>CBDHCA010000001.1:0-170642 GCA_965260965.1 Sphingomonas sp.
GCCGCCACGGCGTCGTGCTTCGTTCGAGCAATTACGAAAATTACGCGGACATGAATCGCCGCTTCAACAAGGTCCTGGCCGAGTTCACGGACACGGTTGAGGTTTACTCGATCGACGAGAGCTTCTTTTTATCTTGACAGTCTGTACCGCCGTCATGATCGCGGGATAGTCTTGCGACGCAGGGGCGGATCGAGCCAGCCGCCGCGCTCCCCAAGAAGCTGGCGGTGGCTGGCTCGATCCGAACCGTGAATGGGGCGAAAGCGATCGAATGGAGCGAAAGCGTCATGGATACCGAGATCAGACTTCACGAGACGCGCGCCGAGGATGGGCTAAAGCGCGAAATCCCCCGCATCGTCGTCGATGAGAGGCTTTACGACCCTGATCTGGA
Organism: Sphingomonas sp.; assembly: GCA_965260965.1. Classification (GTDB taxonomy): domain Bacteria; phylum Pseudomonadota; class Alphaproteobacteria; order Sphingomonadales; family Sphingomonadaceae; genus Sphingomonas. Next base: position 389 of record CBDHCA010000001.1, read on the forward strand.
TCGCTTCTTCCTTGAGCTGCCTCTGAATGGCCGACGGTCCCGACACTCCCTGCGCGCAAGCGGCTACGATGTCGTCGTCTGGCTGCGATTTCTCGATCAGGCCCGGCGCACGACCGTCTGGCAGGTCTCTCACGATGACGTCCTCGCATTCCACAATATCCGCCGACGCGGTGACGCAGCCCATCGGATCTCGGCTGCATCCTGGAACCGGTCGATTGCGACGCTCGACAAGCTCTACCGATGGGGTGTCGAGCGGGGTTTGATTGCCGCAAGTCCCTTTCGCCACCGCGAAGTCCGACACCGACGCGCCGACCGGGCGGGCATGATGATCGCCGAACGCAACATGGCGATCGAGCCGGCATCCCGCAGGTCGAACGTCCGCTTCATTTCTCTCGAACAGTACCGCGCTTTTGTCGATGTCGGACTGCGCGGACGAATGCTCGACGGACGGGAGCGAGCTGGCGCGCGGGACCGCAACACGACGCGCAACGCCCTTTTCTCGGACCTGATCGTATCGACCGGCCTGAGGCTGGAAGAGGCGAGCGCGCTTCTGGCGTACGAAATCCCGGCACCGGTGGAGACGGCCGGAAGCTCGCGACAGATCCCCTTCACCTTGCCCGACCTCCTTACGAAAGGGAGTCGCGGTCGCACGATCCTGCTGCCGCAAAGGATCGCCGCTCGCATTCGCGGCTACCGTGATATCGAACGGGCGCGGGCCGTAGAGAAGTTCGTCGAACGGCAGACGTGGTGCAGGATCGTCCGTCCCATTGCCGTCGAACGGTCCGAAACCGACCCTCACGTGTTTACCCTGGGAGACGGGTCGCGCGTGCGGATGCATCGGTTCGATCCCGGCGAACGGCTTCGACTGATCCTCATCCGGAACGGCTCGCCGGTCGAGCCCGCGGCGCTCTGGGTGTCCGAGGTCGGCGTACCGGTCCTGCCCAATACCTGGGAGGCGGCGTTCCTCCGGGCAAGCCGTCGCTGCGCCGCCAGTGGCCTTGATATCTACGTTTCGCCGCACCGGCTGCGCCACACCTTCGCCGTGCACATGCTGGCGATGCTCATCGAACAACGTGCGCACTCCGTTCAGCTCGATACCGGGAACAGGGACATCTACCGCCAGATCCTGAGCGACCCGCTCCAGCAGGTTCAGAGGCTTCTCGGTCATGCCAGCATCACGACGACGTATATCTACCTCGACGAAATCGCAGCGGAGGCGGATACGATCGACACTGCGGTGGAACGTCTTCTTGCCACCCTTACGTCCGGGGCCGTGCTGTGAAGGATCGCCCCCGCAAGGGTCGAAACGTTCAGTTCACGCCGAGCGATGGTATCGTTGCTCCGAGAGTGCCGAGCACGGTAACAGGGCTCAGGTTCGTGACAGACGCGCGGCTCGGCGGGACGGTCTTGATCGATGTCGCGGATCTCCACCCCCGGTCGCTGGCACTTGGCCTGGCGCAGGCGCTTCGGCGGCGGAGCGAAGTTGGCGGTCCGCTCGGAACGCGTGCCGGCGTTCAAGCTTCCATGAGCCACATGCGCCTGTTCTTTCGATATCTCTCGGTCGCGCCGTCTGTTCCGCAGACGAGCGGTGAGGTGGCCGTCGATCATATCGACGGGTTCGAACGCTGGCTGGACGACACGGGCAGGGCAAGGACGTATATCTATTCGATCCTGACCGCGATCATCGCGCTGTTCCGGGAAATCGCCGCCGACGACCCGCAGGCCGTCACACCACAACTGAATGATCGGCTGCGATACGTCAGTTTGCGCCCGGTCGAATACGGTCGCCCCCGCGACGCCTACAGCCCGTTCGTCGCCAGACAACTGCGCGATGCGGCGCGTGCGGATATCGCCAGGCTGTCCACGCGTGTGGATGGTTGCCTGCCGCCGAGGCTCGCGGATCATTCCGAAGCGGACATTCGCGATCAGGCGCGGATATGCCATGAACGGTTGCTCGACGACGGTTTCATCTCGAGCACTGACGGCGATTTCCTTCGCCTGCGCTACGCCCTCGAAAGGCGCGGAGAGAAGGCCTCGTCCCTTCTCTCTGAACTGCATGAGCGCCACTACATCATCCGGCCGGACTTGCCCGCGATCCTGATCCTGTTCGGCCTCGACACCGGAATGGAGATCGAATGCGTGCGGCGGCTTCGCGTCGATTGTTTGACCGATGCGGCGAACGGCACCGTGGGGGTCGCATACGTGAAGTCGCGATCCCGCGGGGGCGAACACAAGCGCATGCGGGTGCGCGACGGGGGCCCCACGACGCCGGGCGGACTGATCCGTCTCGTCCTGCAGGCCTCGGAGCGCTCGCGGCGGCGTCAGCCCTCGGACGTGCTGATCCACTACTACGACGCGAGGAAATTCCATGAAGGGTTCAGATACGCCATCGAGACGGTGAGGGCGTGGATCAAGCGTCACGCCATCGTCGACGACGATGGCCGGCCGCTCATCCTCCAACTCTCCCGTCTACGAAAGACCCATAAGGCCCTGTGGTATCGCAAGACCGAAGGGCACATGGCCCGGTTCGCCGTGGGGCACAGCGTGAAGGTCGCCGCCCGGCATTACGCCGATGTTCCGTCGCTGCGCCCACTGCACGAGGCGACGGTGATCGACGCCCTCTGGGATGCGAGCCGCCTGGTCGACGGCAAGGACGACACGTCGCACCCTGACCATCGTTTCCCCGTCATGGACGCCGGCGAAGAATACGCACCGGAGGATGTCGAGGCGCTCCGGTCGCCGGGTCATGTGGACCCTGCCGGGCCGCAAGACGTCTGGCTCGCGGGATGCTCGAACTTCTACGACGGGCCTTTTGCCAAGGCCGGATCGCCTTGCACCGAACCCTTCTGGGGATGCCTGGACTGTCCGAACGCGGTCATATCGGAAGAAAAGCTGCCCGCTCTCATCGGCTTTCTCGATTTCATCGTGGAACAGCGCAAGGCTCTGGGTGCCGGAGACTGGGCCGCGAAGTTCGGTCACGTCCATGCCCGGCTCGTGCGGCAGATCCTGCCGTCGTTCGCGCCGGCGGTCGTTGCCGCCGCGCGCGACAGTCTGGAAGCGACCCTACCACCGACGTACTTGCCGCCGGAGGCCTTCCAGTGACCCCGGACACGGCACTGCGACGAACGGCGGAAGCTGTCGATGGAGATCGGCGGAACTGGCCGGTCCTCAAGGATGCGCCGCTGCGCCCCGGCTTCGATCGGCGGGACCTGTCGCGCTATGGCGACGAACGATGGGACCTCAACCCGGCCGTATTCCACGGCAATGCCGGACGATCCCGCAGCAAGGCCCAGTTCGGTGAGATCGCCGATCCGACCGTCGAGGAGGCGATGCGGGCTTTCCTCTACGCACGGCTGAACATCCACATCGCTGGCTGGGCGACGCCGATGCCGCCGGCGCAGCTGCAACCCACGTTCCACGAAGTGCGCCCGTTTCTCGAGTTCGTCGCGAGTGAGCTCGGTGCCTACGTGCCGGCGCGTATCGATCAGGCGCTCCTGAACCGGTACGCGGAAGCCCAGTTCGCGATCAGGCGAACCGCGGCGTTGCGGGCCAGGTACCTGGCGCCCGTCTGGCATCTCTTCCATTACCGCGCCCATCTGAACGGCCATGGGCTGCCCTTCGAACCATGGTCCGGCAGAAGCACGGCATCGCTCTGCGGAACGCCGTCCGACTACGGGGAGAACCGGACACCGCGGCTCCCCGAGGCGATCCTGAAACCGCTGCTTGCCTGGTCGTTCAAGTACGTCCGGGTCTTCTCCGTCGACATACTCGCGGCCCGTGCGGAGGCATCGGCCCTGCAATCCCGGTCCGAGCAGATGGTCCTTGCCGATCAAGCCTTGCCGCGACGGGACAGAAGCGCTCTGCGGGCCGGCCGAGTCCGGCAGTGGCTCGATCATCGGGCGAAGGCGGGCCGCGGGGTCCCGGTGTGGACGCAGCAGGTCAACAGGCACACGGGCGGCGGGCCGAACGCGGTCCCGATCAACTGGAAGCTCATCAACACGATTGCCGGCGTGGACGCGGTGAAGGAGCCGGAGACCCATGTCGGTCTGCGCCCCTCCACGAAGGTCCTGGTCGATCGCTACGTTCGTGAACGCGGCACCGAACCGGGCGGGTTCGACACGCCGATCTCGATCGATCCGGATACGGGACGGCCGTGGCGTCAGGGGTTCGACCTCGCCAGCCTGAAGCGCGAGGAACGGATGCTGCAAGCCGCGTCCTACGTGATCTGCGCCTACCTCACGGGCATGCGGGACAGCGAGATTCAGGCGATGCGGTTCGGCTGCCTCGATGTGGTCCGCAGCGAGGACGGGGTGATCGAGCGTCACCGCGTTCGCTCGACCGCCTACAAGGGCAAGCGCAAGCAGGGTGCGCCTGCCGACTGGATCACCATCGAGCCGGTCGCCCAGGCCATCGCCATTCTCGAGCGGCTCTCGCGCGACGCCGCGGACGCCTATGGCGTGGATACGCTCTGGCCAGTCCTCAACCAGGCGAAGGCGAGCAAGCCTTACATCTCCGCCGAGATCGTCCGCCAGCTCAACGAGTTCCGCGATCATGCCAACCGTCTGGCGGATGGCGATCCGGCGCGCGTCATCCCGACCGAGCACGACGGACGGCCGTTTCGCATTACCACACGACAGTTTCGGCGCACCTTGGCCTGGTACATCGCGAACCGCCCGTTCGGCACGATCGCCGGGATGATCCAGTACAAGCACGCCTCCTCGGCGATGTTCGAAGGCTATGCAGGATCGAGCCCATCGGGGTTCTCGGTTCAGATCGACCAGGAACGGCGGGCGGGCCAGCTTGAGGACGTCCTGGAATATTTCGAGGCGCGGCGGATCGGTGATGAGTTCAGCGGTCCGGCCAAGACCCGTATTGGGGCCATCCTCGACGAGGCTGCGCGCGACCTCGCGCCGCTCCCCGCCCGCCTAGCCGATCGCAGCCGAATAGCTGCGATGCTCGGCGGGCTGGCGAAGACCCTCCACGTCGGCGTACTGGCGGACTGCTTCTTCGATCCGGTAACCGCGCTCTGTCTTCGCAGAGAGACTAGCCAGAGCAGCCCGCGCATGGCGATGTGCCAGCCGAGCCGCTGTCCCAATGCATGCATACGAAAGAAGCATCTGCCAGCGTGGGACCGTGCGGCCGAGAACGCGCGACTGCATCTTCGTAACAAACGCTTGTCGAAACCGCAGCGTATCGCCTTGCGCGCTGATCTGGATCGGGTCGAAGCAACTATTGCGAATGCGACGGGATGAGGGGTATAAGTGTTCAACCCCACTGTCTGATGGCATGAAGCGGCCGTCTGTTGCGCGGTGCCGAGGTCTGCCCTGCGGGATAAACCGACCCAAGCGATCTCGCCGATACGGAACGGCGTTCATGCCGATGGGTCGAGTTGGGGGCTCGGCCTGATGATCGCTCCGATCGCCGTGCCGACCGGTGTTCTCGCCACCCGCCTTGCGCATGTGAGAAAGCCGAGTAAGACAATTACCTAAGATGGCCGTGCTGAAAAGGAACGGAACATGTCCAATAAAGACGACCCCACCCCACGCGGCTTCAGCCGCCGCTCGTTCCTGTCATCGGCCGCGGTAGTGCCTGCGGCCGGGCTTCTGGCATCCCCGCCGGCGGCTGCGCAGACAGCGTCGGCCGTCCCGCCCGATCCGGCGGTGGCGATGACGCTCCGGGTCAACGGTCAGACGCATCGCTTCACGGCGGACACGCGCACGACGCTGCTCGACGCGCTGCGCGAGCGCATCGGGCTGACCGGGTCGAAGAAGGGCTGCGACCACGGCCAATGCGGCGCCTGCACCGTGCATGTGGACGGACGCAGCGTCCTCGGCTGCCTGACGCTGGCGATGTCCGTGCAGGATCGCGAGGTCACCACCATCGAGGGCCTCGCCAAGCCGGACGGCACGCTGCACCCGATGCAGGCCGCCTTCGTGGAGCACGATGCGTTCCAGTGCGGCTACTGCACGCCGGGCCAGATCATGAGCGCGGTGGCGCTCGTCCAGAGCGGTCACGCCGATACCGACGCGGCGATCCGTGACCGGATGAGCGGCAATCTCTGCCGCTGCGCCGCCTATCCCAACATCGTCGCGGCCGTGAACACGGCCAAGACGCAGATGGAGGCCTGAGCCCATGCGCCCCTTCGCCTACGACCGGAGTGCCGATGCACGCGGCGCCGTCGAGACCGCATCCGTCAATCCCGGCGCCTCGGACAAGCGCGCCGACGGCGCGTCGGTGTTCCTCGCCGGCGGCAAGACGCTCCTTGATCTGATGAAGCTCGACGTGATGCGCCCCGAGTCGCTGATCGACATCAATCCGCTGGACGCCCGGCAGGCCGCGATCGAGGTCACTCCGCAGGGCCTGCGGATCGGCGCGCTGGCCCGCATGGCCGATGTCGGCGACCACGCGGAGGTCGTCCGCGACTATCCGGTGGTGTCCGAAAGCCTGCTGCTCGCCGCCAGCACGCAGCTGCGCAACATGGCGAGCATGGGCGGCAACGTGCTGCAACGCACCCGCTGCTCCTACTTCCGCGATACGAGCTACGGGGCGTGCAACAAGCGCGAACCCGGCAGCGGATGCGCCGCGATGGAGGGCGTGAACCGCATCCATGCCGTGCTCGGCGTGACCGACAAGTGCATCGCGAGCTATCCCGGCGACTTCGCGCAGGCCGCGATCGCGCTCGATGGGCGGGTCGAGGTCCTGGGGCCGGACGGCAGCCGGACCATTCCCTTCGCCGAGCTCCACCGGCAAGAGGCCGACCGCCCCGAGATCGAGACCACGCTCCGGCCGGGCGAGCTGATCACCGCGCTGGTCATTCCGGCCGGGCCGCATACGCGGCGCTCGGCCTACGTCAAGGTGCGCGACCGCGACTCCTACGCCTTCGCCATCGCGTCGGCGGCTGTGGCGCTCGACCTCGCTGATGACGGGACGGTGCGCGACGCGCGCATCGGTCTGGGCGGGATCCATTACGCGCCCTACCGCGCCACGGGGGCCGAGGCGGTCCTGCGCGGCACGAAGCTCGACGACGCGGACGCGGAGGCGGCCGCGGAGGCGGCCCTGCTAGGCGCCGTCACCCACGGCCACAACGATTACAAGCCGGAGCTCGCCCGCCGCACCCTGGTGCGCGCGCTTCTGCATGTCAAAGATATGGAGGTCTGAACATGGCCACAGCCACCGATCCCAACCCGCCCAGCGTCGCCGGCGGCATCGGCGCCGCAATCCGCCGCAAGGACGGCCCCCTCAAGGTCACGGGCGGCGCGCGCTACGCCTCCGACATGGCCGTCGCCAATCCGGCCTACGCGTATTTCCATACCAGCCCGGTCGCGCTCGGTCGCATCACGGAGATCGACGAGACCGCGGCGCGCGCGCTCCCGGGCGTGCTCGACATTCTGACTTGGAAGAATGCTGCCGGACAATTCGATGAGTTGAGCATTTTCAGCCAGGGCGGACCGGCGTCGACCAGCATGATGCCGCTGCAATCGCCTGATATGCGCCACGACGGCGAGATCGTCGCGGTGATCGTCGCCGAGACTTACGAGATCGCGCGCGACGCGTCGCACCGTCTGCGGGTGAGCTACGAGGAGCAGACACCGGCGGCGACCTTCGGCGATCCGGGCCTCGTTGCCGGCGATCCGTCCGAAGCCAATCCGCAATACGAGGATGTCGCCGTCGGCGACGCGGAGGCGGCCTTCGCCGAAGGCGCCGTGCAGGTCGACAGCCGCTACGCCACGCCGACGCAGCACCACAATCCGATAGAGCTTTTCACCACCACCGCGCAGTGGACCGGCGACGAGCTGGAGATCTACGAGCCAAGCCAGTTCATGGTCGGCATGCAGAACGGCATCGCCAAGCAGATGCGCCACGATTCCGCGAAAACCCGCTTCGTCAGCCATTACGTCGGCGGTGCGTTCGGCTCGAAAGGCGCGATCACGCCGCGTACGTCCGTGATCGCGCTGGCCGCGCGGCGCCTGGGTCGGCCGGTCAAGTTCGTCTCGACGCGCGATCAGGCCTTCACGCTCGCCACACATCGCGCCGAGACGCGCCACCGCGTGCGGTTGGCTGCCGACGCGGGCGGTCGGATCACTTCCCTGATCCATGAGGGCGAAGAGGTCACGAGCCGTCCTGATGCCTACATGGTCGCCGGGACCGATGTGACGACGCGGATGTACGCCGCCGCGAACATCGCATCGCATGTCGCGATCCAACACGCCGACCGCGACACGCCAGGCTTCATGCGCGCGCCCGCCGAGGTACCTTACATGTTCGCGCTCGAGAGCGCGATCGACGAGCTTGCCGTGGCGCTCGACATGGATCCGGTGGAGCTTCGGCGGATCAACGATGCCCGGACCGATCCCGTCGCGGGCCGTCCGTTCAGCAGCCGCTCACTCAACGAGTGTTTCGCGGCCGCCGCCGAGACGTTCGGATGGAGTAAGCGCGATCCCAGGCCGATGTCGATGAGTGACGGGGACTGGCAGGTTGGCTGGGGCTGCGCGGCGGCCGTCTATCCTTCCTATATCGGACCGTCTTTCGCACGCGTGACGCTCAAGGGTGACGGGGCGCAGGTCGATGTCGCAGGCCACGAACTCGGGACCGGTGCCTACACGATCTACGCCCAGGTCGCGGCCGAACGGCTCGGCCTGTCGCCAGAACGGATCGAAGTGCGACTGGGCGACAGCCGCTTGCCGGCTGCCCCCGTAGCCGGCGGCAGCAACAACGCCGCCAGCATCAGCAACGCCATCGCCATGGGATGCGAGATGGTGCGGGAGCGTCTGGCGACCGCCGCGGTCAGTGACGGCGAAAGTCCCCTCCAGGGTCGGGATCCGGCGGTGCTGACCCTCGCGAACGGTGGCCTCCGGGCGGCTGACGGAACGAGCGAAACCTTCGCCGACGCGCTGCCACGTCTGGGCGGGATCGTGGAGGTGCTGGCCGGCAACGAGCCATCCGTCGTGCCGCCGGGCTCGCTCGCCGGTCTGCCTTCGGGCCAGATCGCCATGGGCGGCGGGACCTTCGGCCAGAACTTCACCAAGATGGCCTTCGGTGCGGAGTTCGTCGAGGTCCGCGTCCATCGCCGCACCCGCGAGGTCCGCGTCCCGCGCATCGTGGGCGCCTTCGCTGCAGGCACCATCCTGAACCCCATGACCGCCCGCAGCCAGCTCATGGGCGGCATGATCTGGGGGATCGGCTCGGCGCTCCACGAGGCGACCGAGATCGATCGGCGGTACGCGCGCTACACCAACGACAACCTCGCCGAGTATCTGGTGCCTGTGAACGCCGACATCCCCAGCGTCGAGGTCATCTTCGTGCCCGAGACGGATACCGAAGTGAACCCGCTGGGGGTCAAGGGCATCGGCGAGCTGGGCGGCGTCGGCACCAACGCGGCGATCTGCAACGCGATCCACCACGCGACGGGCATTCGCATCCGCGAGTTGCCGGTGCGGATCGAAAAGCTTCTCTCCTAGGGCAGGCGCTTACGACCCTTCAGCAAATCGGGCTCGGATTCCGGAAGATCGAGCGCATATCAGCTGCGACCACGCGGGCCCTCGAGACTTCTACCGATGCAGTTCAAATGTGTTCGATCGCCAAGCCGGTCGTTCGACGCCACTTCCGGCTCGGGCCGGACCGCAGGACCTTGTGGGCATTCGCTGCGGCATCCACGAAGGCCCTTTCTAAACAGAGGGATCAGCCGCCGGTCGGTGCCTCTGCCGATGGCGTGCGGACCCTGGCCGGATTGCCGACGACGACGGCTCCGGCCGGGACGTCCTTCGTCACCACGGCGCCCGCGCCGACGGTCGCATCGTCGCCGACCGTCACGCCCGGCATGAGCAGGGCCCCGCCTCCGATCCAGACGTTGGCGCCGATGCGGATCGGCCGGCCGAGCTCGAGCCTTTGCCGCCGCTGCTCGGGGTCGCGCGGATGGTCGGCGGTCAGGATCTGCACCCCCGGCCCGATCTGCGTCATGTCGCCGATCGAGACCCGGGCGACGTCGAGGACGATGCAGCCGAAGTTCAGGAAGACGCCGCTGCCAAGGCTGATGTTGTAGCCATAATCGCAATAGAACGGCGGCCGGATCGAGGCGCCGTCGCCGACGCTTGCGAAGAGCTCGGCCAGCATCGCGTGCCTCTCTTCGGCCGGAACGGAGGACCTGGCGTTGAAGCGGTCCATCCAGGCACTCGCGCGGGCGTTGTCCGCCGCCAGCTCGGGGCAGTCCGCCACGTAGAGTTCCCCGGCGAGCATCTTCTCCTTTTCGCTGCGCATTGGGATCTCCCTTCCGAAATGTGTCCAAGATCGCCCGCAAAAGAGGGACGAACCCGCTAAATCTTCTTCCGTCCCCGTCCGGGCCGCGACTTTCGGGCCGCGACTTTCGCCTGTCGGCACCTAGTTCGGGCGGGGATGCCGACAGCTGGAGAGACGACATGACCGAAGACGAAGAGACTTACGATACCGACGTCATCGTCGTGGGCGCGGGCCCCATCGGCCTGACGACCGCATGCGCGCTCCGTCATCACGGCGTCGACCTGCGCATCTTCGAGCGGCGCACCGCGCCCAGGCCCCATTCGCGCGCCAACAACATGTGGGCGCGGCCGCAGGAGTTGCTGAACGGCGTCGGCCTGCGCGCGCCCATTGCCGAACGGGCCTACCAAGTCGAGACGTTCACCGTCCTGCTCGATGGCGAACCGCTGGACCAGGTGCGCCTCGACGCGGCCGATACGCCCTTTCCGATGGTCCTGTTCAGCGGTCAGGACGTGATCGAGAAGACACTCACCGAACAGCTGAAGGCCCGGGGCGCGGCGCTGGAACGGGGCCGCAAGGTCTCGGCCATCGTGCAGGACGAGGGCGGCGTGACCGTCACCGTTCAGCCTGTCGATGACGAGGGCGCGCCTGCGGGCGAGGCCGAGACCCTGCGCTGCCGCTATCTCGTCGGCGCGGACGGGACCGAAGGCACCGTGCGCAAGACGCTGGGTCTCGACTACGAGACCACGCCCTTCCCGAGCCGGTCGAACCGCCAGATCGACGCAAAGCTGTCCTGGCAACGGTCCACTGACCACGACCAGATGTGGTTCTTCGCCTACCACCACGGTTTCGCGGGGGTCCTTCCGGTCTGGGAAGGCCATCACCGCTTCTTCATCCTCGAGGAAGAGGACAGCGCGCTACCAGACCGCGAACCGACGCTGGACGAGATGCAGGCCCGCGCCCGCGAGATCACCGGCGACGACACGCTGACCTTCAGCGATCCGATCTGGTTCAGCCACACGACGTTCGAGCACGCCGTCTCGCCGCGCTATGCCAAGGGGCGGGTGTTCCTCGCGGGGGATGCGGGGCATTTCACGCTGCCGATCGGCGGACAGGGCATGAACGCGGGCTTCCACGACGCGGTCGGCATCGCTTGGCGGCTGGTCATGACGCTCGCAGGCCGAGGCGGCGACGCGATCCTTGCCTCATACGACGCGGAACGTCAGGCCGAGCACGCGGCCTTGGACGCCAAGCAGGCGAAGGGGTTCGAGCGGCTGGAATATCGCGGCGCGGTCGGCGACTGGGCCATGGGCGCGGCCGGCAGGCTCGTGCCCGACCTCGGATCGCTGCGGCGCGGCGATCAGGATGAGAACGCGCCGTCAAACAGGATGAGGATCGGGAGGGGGTGCGGCGGTGCAGGGCGTAGCCCGGAGCCGACGTAGCCCCTCGCGATGGCGCGTTCCGGAAGGGGCGTTGCCGCTGATGATCACGGTCGGTCGGGTATTCCCGGCTTCCTCTCTCGCAGGGGAAGCCGCAGATGCCTGGTCGCCACATCAACGATCATCAGATGAGGCTCTATATGAAGTTCCGACACAGTGACGGCGTCGCGACAGCGGCGGCCAAGGCCGGGTTCAGCACGGCGACCGGATACCGGATCGCGCACGATCCGCAGCTGCCATCGCAGAAGACGAGTGTCCGGGGACGACGTCGACCCGACCCGCTGGCCGATATCTTCGACGCCGAGGTCGTGCCGTTGCTGCGCGCGGCACCGGGTTTGCGGTCGATCGCGGTGTTCGAGGAGATGCTGCGCCGCCATCCCGATCTTGGCACCGGGGTCCGCCGGACGCTGGAGCGGCGGATCCGCAGCTGGCGGGCGCTTCACGGCGAGGAGCAGGAGGTGATCTTCCGCCAGACCCATGAACCAGGCCGGATGGGACTGTCGGACTTCACCGATATGGCCGATCTTGGTATCACCGTTGGTGGCATTCCCCTCGATCACCGGCTTTATCACTTCCGTCTCGTCTGGTCGGGGTTCGAGCATGCCCATGTGATCCTGGGCGGCGAGAGCTATGTGGCGCTCGCCGAAGGGCTGCAGAACGCGCTGTGGGCGCTCGGCGGCAGCCCGATCGATCATCGCAGCGACAGCCTGTCGGCCGCGTTTCGCAACCTGGACGCCGATGCCCGAGCCGACCTGACCCGCCGCTACGATGCGCTGTGCGAGCATTACGACATGACGCCGAGCCGCAACAATCGCGGCGTCGCGCATGAGAACGGATCGGTCGAGAGCGCGCACGGGCATCTGAAGAAGACGGTTCGTGACGCGCTGCTGCTGCGGGGCAGTCCTGCGTTCGACGATCTGGCCGCTTATCGGCGGTTCATCGACGAGGTGATCGCCGCCAAGAACCGCCGGGCGGCGCCGCGCATCGATGCCGAACGTGCCTATCTTCAACAACTGCCGGACCGGCGGACCAGCGATTACGAGGAGGTGATCGTCACCGTCACGTCGAGCAGCGGCTTCACGCTGCGCAAGGTGTTCTACACCGTGCCAACGCGGCTGATCGGGCACCGTCTGCGTGTCCGGCTATATGATGATCGGCTCGACGTCCTTCTAGGCGCGACCAAGCTGATGACGCTCCTGCGCGGACGATCGGCCGGGAACGGCAAGCACGGTCACGTGGTCGATTATCGTCACGTGATCCACTCGCTCCGGCGTAAACCGATGGCGCTCATCGGCGTCGTCTACCGCGAGCAACTGTTCCCGCGCGAGGCGTATCGGCGGATGTTCGATCGGCTTCTCGTCCAACTGCCCGATCGTATCGCCTGTCGCACGATGGTCGAGCTTCTCGCGCTTGCGCACGAGCGGGCCTGCGAGGCAGAACTTGCCGATATCCTGGCTGCCGATCTTGATGCTGGTCGGCTGCCGGACATGGCGGCATTGCGACGACGCTTCGCGCCGGATCCCGCGACGCTCCCAGAGGTCGTGGTCACGCTGGCGCCGCTTAGCACGTACGATGCCCTGCTCGGCGAGGTGGCGGCATGACCACCATCACCCAACCTATCGATGCGCAGCGTCTGACGCTCATCCTCAACGACCTGCGTCTTCCCGCGATCAAGCACCACTGGCCCGAGATGGCCGCGCGCTCGGACAAGGAGGGCTGGCCCGCCGCCCGCTTCCTGGCCGCCCTTGCCGAACACGAGATCGCCGAGCGCGACCGACGCCGCATCGAGCGGCACCTCGGCGAGGCGAAGCTGCCGCCCGGCAAGACGCTCGACAGCTTCGCGTTCGATGCCGTGCCGATGATCTCGCGTGCCCAGGTCATAGCGATCTGCGCGGGCGACGGCTGGCTCGAACAGGGCGCCAACCTCATACTGTTCGGCCCGCCGGGCGGCGGCAAGAGTCACCTGGCTGCCGCGATCGGCCTGGCGCTTATCGAGAATGGCTGGCGCGTGCTGTTCACCCGCACCTCCGATCTCGTCCAGCGCCTCCAGGTCGCCCGGCGCGAACTGACGCTCGAGGCTGCCATCGTCAGGCTCGACAAATACCATCTGCTGATCCTCGACGACATGGCGTACGTCACCAAGGATCAGGCCGAGACGTCGGTGCTCTTCGAGCTCATCAGCGCCCGCTACGAGCAGCGCTCGATGCTCATCACCGCCAACCAGCCGTTCGGCGAATGGAACAGGATCTTCCCCGATCCCGCCATGACCCTCGCGGCTGTCGACCGGCTCGTCCATCACGCCACCATCTTCGAGATGAACGTCGAGAGCTACCGGCGACGTACCGCCGTCCAGCGGCGCACCGGCGCAGGGCGACCCCCAACCTACGCGACAATCAAAACGACCGAGCAGCCGCCGTCCCGCGACAATCAGGACGCGACATAACCCTTGCCAGCGACAATCCGACCAGCCATCCCTGTCGCGCCGCGACAATCAGTTCTCATCCTGATTGACGCGCTTCTCACCCAGATTGTCGCGCTACAGATCGCGGCTGTTCGGCAGCGACGACCTTCACCAGCTCTCCGTCGCCTATCCCAACAGCCCGCTGACCGAGGATGGCTTCGGCATCCTGTCCGGGATCGGGCGAAGCGGCGTGAGGGCGGGCGACCGCGCGCCCGAGGCGCCGGTGATCGGGCACGACGGCGAGACCGTCTCGCTGTTCTCGTTGATCTACGGTGGCGATTACGGAGAAGCACCCGCGCCCAGCTGGGGCTGGACGCTGCTCGCCTTCGACGGGCGCGATCCGGAGGCAAGGACCGTGCTGCATTCCGCGATGGAGGCGGCGGCACCGTTCGATTTCATCCGGGCCCGCACCATCCTGGCCGATCCTGCCGCGACCTCCGGGGAGAAGGGGACGAGGCACAGCCTGTCCGATCTCGACGGCGTTGCCCACAAGGCCTACGGGCTGGAAGGCACCCCGGCGCTCGTCCTGATCCGGCCAGACGGGCATATCGCGCTGCGCGTCCCGGCCGACGCGGCAGATCGGTTGATCGAATATTGCGAGCGGACATTTGCGCCTCGAGCGTAGAGGAAGGCGCCAAGCCGGCTCTGTCAGTCGCTGTTTCCCGTCAGATCATAATTCCGTCGGGTCATGACCGTCATAGGCCATCGCGCGGTGGCGCCCGTGGACGCTCTCGCCCGCGACCGTCCCGATCGAGATGGAGACCGTGTACTCACACGACCTCTATGACGATTCGGGAATCCACTCCCGTGCTCTCAGCGAGTTCTGCCAATTGAACCGCTTCGACTTTCCCGGAGGCTGAACCGCCCCGGTTTCACCGGAGGCTCCGAACAGAGTATGGATGGAGCTTATGGGACGAGACAGCAGAGCGAACCGCTATTCACCGGAGACCCGCGAACATGCGGTTCGGATGGTTCTGAAAATCTAAAGCAATCATGAAGATCGGTCGGCAGCGATCCGGGCGATTGCGCCGAAGATCGGGTGCAGCCGGGAGTCCCTCCGCCGCTGGGTGGCGCAGTCGGAGGTCGATACCGGTGGCCGGACTGGCGTGACCAGTGAGGAGCGGGATTGGATCAGAACGCTGGAACGCGAGGTCCGGGAACTGCGGCAGGGTGAGGAGGATCAGGGAAACGTCCGGTGGACGTTTCCCCCGACGAACGAGATCCTGAGGAAGGCCAGCGCGTATTCTGCCCAGGCGAAGCTCGACCGCCCGTCCAAGCGATGATTGCCGTCATCGACGATCATCGCGCCCAGCATGAGGTCGAGCCGATCTGTAAGGTTCTGCCGATCGCCCCATCAACATACTACGCGCACGCCGCATGGGGCTATTCCATAGGGCGTGTCGGGCGCCTTCGGACGTTCAGCAAACTCGGAGGCTTCGTAGAAAGGCCGGGCATGCTGCCCGGCCGTGTCCCGATTGGGACGGCGGAATGGAGATGGCTCAATTCCACTTCAGACCACCTCGCGCATCACATCGATGAAGGCGCGCAGCGCTCCCGGCAGCTGGCGATGGCCTGCGTAGTAGAGAAAGAAGCCGGGGATGGCGGGGCACCACTCGCCGAGCACGATGACGAGCTTTCCCAAGCCGACCATTTCCCGAACGGCACGTTCCGGAACATAGGCCAGTCCGTGACCTGCGACAGCGGCCTCTACCATCAGTGGGATGGCGTTGAGCGTCACGCGACCGGTGACGTCGACGATGAGCTCCTGGCCATGCTTCTCGAACTCCCAGCGGAACAGCTTGCCGCCCGCGAAGCGATGTCCAATGCAGTTATGCTCCGCGATGTCGTCCGGGATACGTAAGGGTGGCGCGTTGCGCAGATAGGCAGGACTAGCCACCACGACGAAGCGTGCATCGCCTCCGAAGCGCACCGCGATCATGTCTTGCGGTACGGCTTCCCCAAGCCGCACCCCGGCATCAAAACCTTCGGCAACCACGTCAACGAGGCGGTTCTCAACCACAAGGTCCACTGAAACCCGAGGATGTCGCTCGAGGACCAGCGGCACCACCTCGGCCAGCAGCAGCCGCGCCGCCATCTCCGGCGCGTTGATCCGAACCGTTCCCGCCGGGGTCGTGCTGGAAGCGTCCTCATCCTGGATCGCATCGTCGAAGGCGGTGAGGATGGGCACCATGCGCCGCGACAGCCGCTCGCCCGCCTCGGTCAGCGACACGCTACGGGTCGTTCGGTGAAACAGTCGCGCGCTCAGTTCGCGCTCAAGCGACGCGATGGTATGACTGAGCGTAGAAGGCGAGACGCCAAGCCGATCAGCAGCCCGCCGAAAGCTTCGATGCTGGGCTACGGCCAAGAAGGCTTCCATGTCAGCGAAGGTCGGCTTTCCCATTGCTGGGAGAATAGCATGAATTCATGCGAAACGTAGCGTATAATCAGAACAGCCGGCTGATGCTATCTGAGTTCGACAGGACAAAAGAAAGCGAGACGATCATGCCTACGACATGGCTTATCACAGGTGCTTCCTCCGGCCTCGGCCGCATCATGACCGAACGGCTGCTCGAACGTGGCGATCGGGTCGCCGCAACGGTGCGGCGACCCGAAAGCCTGGCCGACCTAGCTGCACAGTACGGCGAGCGATTGTGGATCGCGACCCTGGACGTGACGGATGCCGACGCCGTGCATCGTACCGTCGATCGGGCGTTCGCCGAGCTGGGCCGCATCGACTGCATCGTGTCTAACGCGGGTTACGGCATTTTGGGGGCGGCGGAAGAGAATACGCTGCCCATGCTGCGGCATATCATCGATACGAACCTGATCGGCTCGATTGAGTTGATCCGGTCGGTGATCCCTCGCTTGCGCGCGCAAGGGGGTGGGCACGTCCTGCAATTGTCGTCCGAGGGCGGCCAGATCGCCTATCCAGGCTTCAGCTTCTATCATGCGACCAAGTGGGGTATCGAAGGCTTCGTCGAAGCGGTCGCGCAAGAGACGGCGCCTTTCGGCATCCGCTTTACCCTGGTGGAGCCTGGCCCGACCCAGACCGGCTTCGCCGCGGCGACCGTGCAGCCCGAGCCGCTGCCGGCTTATGCCGGAACGCCGGCCGACGACGTTCGGCGTGGGGTGGCGTCGGGCGCGTTTAAGATCACGGGCGATGCGGCGCGATGTGTGGACGCCATGATCGGCACGGTCGATCGCGGCGAGGCGCCGTTGCGACTGACGCTGGGCGGCACCGCCTATGAGGGAATCCATGCCGCGCTGACGCGCCGCATCTCTGCTCTCGAAGCACAGAAGTCGGTTGCCTACTCGACCAATGCCGACGCCTGAACCGGAGATCCGAACCATGAGCACCCTGCATCTGGTCGCGCCGGAAGCGCGCGATCTCGTGACACAATTTCCCGCGCCGATCCTCAACGCCGAAACCTTGAGCGACTTTCGCACGCTGGTTCTGTCGCTCTACCCCGACGAACAGGTCGGCCAAAAGGAATGTTTGGTGCCGGGGCCGGACGGTGGGTCGGACGTTCGCGTGCTGATCTACCGTCCGGCGGCCATGGCCGGCCCGCTTCCGGCTGTCCTTTACATCCATGGCGGCGGCTTCGTGGCGGGGCGACCTGACATGATGAATGGTGCGAGCCGCAAGCTGGCCGAAAAGCTGGGAGCGGTCGTAGTCGCCGTGCAGCATCGCCTCGCGCCCGAAACGCCGTTCCCGGGCCCGGTCGATGACTGCTATGCCGCGCTTGACTGGCTGTTCCGCGAGGCCGACGCGCTTGGCATCGATGCCAGGCGCGTCGCCATCTACGGCCAGAGCGCGGGCGGCGGCCTTGCGGCGGCAACCGCGCTGATGGCGCGTGATCGTGGCCGACACCAGCTCGCCGCGCAATTCCTGCTCTACCCGATGCTCGATCCGCGGACGGGCACGTCGGAGGCGCCGGTCGACAATCCCACCACGGGCGAGTTCATGTGGACGCGCGAGAACACCCGCTTCGGCTGGTCGGCCATGCGAGGCGACGTGGAGCCTGATCCGGCGCGAATGGCGTACTTCGCACCCGCGCTCGCAACCGACCTGCACGGCCTGCCGCCGACCTTCATGGCGGTCGGCTCCCTGGACCTCTTCCTTGAGGAGGGCATTGACTATTCGGTGCGGCTATCACGCGCTGGTGTGCCGATCGACTTCCGCATCTATCCGGGGGCTGTCCACGGCTTCGAGATCATCCCTGGCCAACTGGCGGATCAGTATTGGACTGCCTTCGATGCCGCGGCGCATCGCTGGCTCCTCCAGATCAGCGGGGAAGGGTTATGAAGGATCGACTGCGGAAGGGGGCGGGGAGCTACGTTTTTGCGCGCCAGCAGTATTCTCCGTGCTCCCATCCGAGCGGCGAGACGTGGGCCAGAAGCGCAGGATCGGGCGGCTGACCGGCGGCGGCAAGTTCGCCGACGATGCGTCCGAGCTGGCGGGCGTTCCAGCGGATGACGGCGGCGGCGAGCAGGTTCAGCCCTGCCATGCGATGATGCTGGCCCTATGGGTGGCGCTTGCCCGGGCGGCCCTGCCGGATCGGACAGATCACTGGCGCAGTCTGAAGATCGTGCAAGAATCGGAACTGCCGAATGGGATCGGCGTTCACAATCCTACTCTACTTCACGGGTGAATTTATCATGGATTATCAGCTACGTCCGGAGGTCGACTTTTCCGCCGCTGAGCGCGAGGTAGCGCGGTGGCGGCCAACCGACCTGAAGGCCCCCAACCACAATGACGTGCGCTCGTTCGTCCACGCCTGGTTCGCCGCCTTCGACCATGCCGACGCGAGCGAGTTCTTTCTCGGACATCTCGACGACGCCGAGATGACCTTCAATCTGGATGGCGAGGCGCTGGCGCATGATCATGCGTCCTTCCGGGCATGGTACGCGGATGCGCTGACGCACATCCCCTGGGACTTCCACGAGGTCCGCGACATCACCGTCACCGGGCTGGCCACGACGGGTTGGGCGGCCGAGTTCTACTTCCGCCACGTGGGCGACTGGCGCGACGATCCGGGCAGCGACCCGGATGCGGCGGCCAATCGCCCGTTCAACCGGGTGCTGAAGGCGAACTGGCGGCTTGAGCATGTCGGCGGTCGCTTCGTCATCCGCCGTTACGAACTGGTGACCGCCAAGAACATTCTGCCGATCTGAGGAGGGCGAACGGAATGCCGATTACCATCAATGACCAGCAGGTGGACCTGCCATCGGACCCGAGAGTCTCGCTGCTCGACCTCTTGCGCGACCATCTGCACCTGACCGGCACCAAGAAGGGGTGCAACCAGGGCGCGTGTGGAGCCTGCACGGTGCTGCTCGACGGCGAGCGGATCATATCCTGCCTGGCGCTGGCGGCGCAGTATGAGGGACGCGCGGTCACGACGATCGAGGGCCTGGCCGGAGACGATACGCTGCATCCGCTCCAGCGGGCCTTCATCGAGCATGACGGCTTCCAGTGCGGCTATTGCACACCGGGCCAGATCTGCTCGGGGATCGGCATGGCGGCGGAGCTTCGGCGCGGGGTCCCGAGCGCCGTGACGGACGACCTTGCCGCCGACGTGATCGCGCCCAGCCACGACGAGCTTCGCGAGCGCATGAGCGGCAACCTGTGCCGGTGCGGCGCCTATAACGGCATCGTCGAGGCGCTCGTCGAGACGTTCGCCGACGCCGAATCTGCGGAGGCGGCGGCATGACCCCGTTCAGCTACGCCCGCGCGGGCGATGCCGCGGAAGCGCTCGGGAAGGGCGCGGTCGCCGGCACCAAGTATCTGGGCGGCGGCACCAATCTGGTGGACCTGATGCGGGAGACGATCGAGCGGCCGGACACGGTCGTCGACGTTACCGGGCTATCCGGCGAGATCGAAGAACTAGCGGACGGCGGCCTGCTGATCGGCGCCGAGGCACGCAACACCGCCGTAGCCGAGCACCGCGCCGTCCGAACCCGGTATCCGGCGCTCTCCCGCGCCATCCTGGCGGGGGCGTCCGCGCAGATCCGGAACATGGCGACAATGGGCGGCAACATCCTCCAGCGGACGCGCTGCACCTACTTTTACGACGACACCGCGCGGTGCAACAAGCGGCGGCCGGGTCAGGGCTGTGACGCGGTCGATGGGTTCAACCGCAACCACGCGATCCTGGGTGCGTCACCCGCCTGCGTGGCGACGCACCCGTCGGACATGTGCGTGGCGCTGGCGGCGCTCGATGCGGTGGTGCACCTGCGGGGACGCGGCGGCGAGCGGACAGTCCCGCTCGTCGACCTTCACCGCCTGCCCGGCGGGCGACCCGACGTGGAGACGATACTGGAGCCGGGCGAGTTGATCACCGCCATCGCGCTTCCTGCCTCCTCGCTGGCGCGGAACTCCACCTATCGCAAGGTTCGCGACCGTGCCTCCTACGCGTTCGCGCTGGTCTCGGTGGCAGCCGCGCTCGAAGTGGAGGGCGGAACGGTCAAGGAGGTGCGCCTGGCGCTTGGCGGGGTCGCGCACAAGCCATGGCGCGCCCGCAAGGCCGAACAGGCGTTGAAGGGCGGCCTTGCCACGGAGGCGAGCTTCCGCGCGGCGGCGGAAGCGGAACTGACGGACGCCGCGCCGTTGCGCGACAACGGCTTCAAGGTGGAACTGGCGGCGCGCACGATCGTGGCGACATTGAACCAATTGGTTGGAGCGAATTCGTGAGCATTCTGGATACCGCCAAGAACGCCGCGGCTGAGGCCAAGCAGGTCGCGGGCGAGCTTTCGGCCGAGATCAAGTCGGAGCAGCCGGTCGATCCCCTTATCCGCAAGCACGGCGCGCTCGGGCGCGAGATGTCGCGGGTCGACGGGCCCGTCAAGGTACGAGGCGCCGCGCGGTTCGCAGCCGAAGTGCCGGCCGAAGGGCTGCTCTACGCGACGCCCGTGCATTCGCGCATCGCCCGCGGCCGGATCACGGTGCTGGACACGACCATCGCCGAAGCGGCACCTGGCGTGGGGCTCGTGATGACGCATCGCAACGCTCCGCCGATGGAGCCGCCGGCGGTCTACAACTCCAACCCGCGCGCGGCGGGCGCGAGCAGTCTGCCAATCATGCAGGACGATCAGGTCCATTGGAACGGCGAGGCGGTGGCGTTGGTCTTGGCGGAAACGCAGGAACAGGCCGATCACGCCGCCTCGCTCGTGCGGGTCGAATATGAGGAGCAGCCGGCCAGCCTCCGCTTCGAGGCGGCGGCCTCGGTCGCGCACTATCCCAAGGACGTGCTGGGCGAGCCGCCGACGATCTCGATCGGCGACGCGGAGGCCGCCCTGAAGGCGTCCGCGCACTCGGTCGACCTGATCTATCACACGCCGCGGCACAGCCATGCGGCCATCGAGCCGCACGCCGCGACGATCTGGTGGGACGGCGACGAGCTGGTCATCCACGACGCGACGCAGATGCTTTCCCAGACGCGGTGGACGATGGCGGCCGTGCTGGGCGTCGACGAGGACAAGGTCCGCGTGCTGTCGCCGTTCGTAGGCGGGGGGTTCGGCGGCAAGGGATTGTGGAGCCACCAGTTCCTCGGTGCCGCCGCGGCCAGGCTGGCGGGCCGACCGGTACGCATCGCCCTCTCGCGCGAGGCGACATTCCGGCTGGCGGGCGGGCGTACCACCACGCGCCAGCGCGTGGCTCTGGGCGCGAAGAAGGATGGAACGCTCGCCGCGTTGATCCACACGGGCGTGGTCGCGATGACCGCGCACAACGACTGCCCGGAACAGTTCACGTTCCCCGCCCGCCACCTCTATGCCGCGGATAGCTTCCGGATCGAGCAGCAGGTGGCCGAGATCGACATGCTCGCCAACACCTTCATGCGCGCGCCTGGCGAATCGATCGGCACGTTCGCGCTGGAGGCAGCCGTCGACGAACTGGCGGAGAAGATGGGGCTGGACCCGATCGAGTTCCGCGCGCGCATCGAGCCCAGCACCGACCCGACCTCGGGCAAGGCCTTCTCGTCGCGCAATATGACCAGGGCGTTCCGCGACGGTGCCGAGCGGTTCGGCTGGTCGGCGCGCAATCCCACGCCCGGCGCCCGGCGCGACGGCGAATGGCTGATCGGCATGGGCGTCGCGACCGCGGTATATCCTTATTACCGCATGCCCGGCGGGTCGGCGCGGATCACCTTGACCCACGACGGCAAGGCGCGGGTGGGCAGTGCGAGCCACGAGATGGGGATGGGTACTGCCACCACCCAGGCGATGGCTGCGGCCGACCGGCTCGGCCTCCCGGTCGAGGACGTGGTGTTCGAACATGGCGACACGGCGCTTCCCTATGCCACCGTGGCGGGGGGATCGTCGCAGACGGCTTCCATCTCCGCCGCCGTCCGGGCCGCGGCGGAGGCGTTGACGGCCGAGTTGGTCAAGCTCGTCGGCAACGACTCGGCCATAGCTGGCCTCGGGGCGGACGAACTCGAGGCGCGCGATGCCGGACTGGCGAGCGTAAACGATCCGCAGCGGTTCGAGAGCTACCGGTCCATTCTGGCGCGGGCCGGGCGAGACGGGGTGACCGTCGAGGCCGCGGCGCCGCCGCCAGTCGAGATGCAGGAATACACCATGTACTCGTTCGGCGCGCAGTTCGCGGAAGTGCGGGTCAGCGCGATCACCGGCGAGACGCGGGTCACGCGCTTCCTCGGCTCCTTCGACACGGGCCGCATCCTCAACCCCAAGACGGCGCGCAGCCAGTTCCGGGGCGGCATCATCATGGGGCTCGGGCTCGCGCTGATGGAGCAGACCGACTTCGACGAACGCTCCGGACGCGTCATGAATCCGTCGCTCGCCGAGTATCACGTACCCGTCCATCTGGACGTGCCCGAGATCGACGTGATCTGGACCGACATTCCCGATCCGCACGCGCCGCTGGGCGCGCACGGGATCGGCGAGATCGGGATCACCGGCGTCGGCGCGGCCGTGGCGAACGCGGTCTACAACGCGACCGGCAAGCGCGTACGCGATCTGCCGATCACCCTGGACAAGTTGCTGTGACGTCGGCTCACCCAAGAGCGGCCGACCGCTCGTCGATCTCCATCAGCTCGGGAACCGCACCATGAAGGATCAGCGCCTGTTCGTTCTCGCTCGCCGCCGCGAGAAACCTGGGAAGACTAGCCCTGCCCTCCTGCGACATGTCATGGTGATCGGACGCGGGTAATAAAGGCCTTACTCGGACGGTTGGGTTCGTCCGACGTCTCTCAACCGTTCGGATCAGGGATGGTGCGGCCGCGCTGGACGGCATCGCGGGCGTAGAAGCGGTCCAGATAGGTTACGACGTTGCGGTGATCCGACCAGCCCACAGCCTCTTTGGCCTCGTAGAAATCGAGCGCGTCCACCCACGGTGCGATTGCGATGTCAGCGATGGAATAGTCGCCGGCAACCCAATCTCGATCTGACAGGCGCGTGTCTAAAACCGAGAGCAGGCGTTTCGCTTCGTCGATATAACGGCTCTTGCCGTAGGGCACGTCCTCTTTTGCAAGCTTCACGAAATGGCCCAGTTGTCCGAACATTGGTCCCAACCCGGCAATCGCCCACGCGAGCCAGGTCTGGACCTCCCACCGGTTGCGCGTATCCATGCCGCCCAGGCGGCCCGTTTTCTCTGACAGATAGGTCAGCACCACCCCGCTCTCCCATAGGCCGATCGGTGCGCCGTCCGGCCCGTTGGGGTCGATCATTGCGGGGATCTTGTTATTGGGATTGAGCGACAGGAAGGCGTCGCTCCTGACATATTCGTCCCCCAGCGGAACGAGATGCGGCTCGTAGGACAGCCCAAGCTCCTCGAGCGCGATCGAGGCCTTCACTCCGTTTGGCGTGGGAAAGGAATAGAGTTGAATGACGCTCGGGTTCGCGGGGGGCCATTTCTCCGTGATCTGGAAGGCGGATAGGTCGGCCATGTCGGTCTCCAATATTTGCTTTCGGCAGGCGAGATAGTAAACTCGGTTGCCGGTCATCGTATAGACTTCAAGCGGCCTCAAGGCCGGGCGGGGCGCAGGGCGTCGTTCGATACAGGCTTCGCCGCCATCGGACGCCGGGCTGCGCGTTCGGTGTGCCACTGCGCGGTTGTCGCCCGGCACTCCAGACCGCCGTCGCGCGTGGCGGCATTGCAGGGCAGCTCGCGCGAGATCGTCGAGTTTGCTCAATCGAGATGCCGGACGATCTCCCCCACCACGTAACCCCGCCCCCGCAGCAGCGCGATCTCCTCACGCTCCTCGAACGACAGGTGTCGGCCTGAGGGCAATGGCGTCGACGGCACCAAGTGAGATGGTGGCATGCCGCCGGCCTCCTGGGCGAGCGCAATGAAGGCCGCAAACAACGACCCGCACCACGCTCCTGTCTCGCCATCGCACCTTCCGCCGCGCATCCTCTTGCCGCCAAGCTTCTCGTCGAGGCCGCCGGCTTTGCCAGCCAGACGCTGATCGCCTATCCGGTCGAGCGCTCCCGCCTCGACGTCTTCAGTCAGCTTCTGACGCCTGCCGGGATGGAGCCGGCCGCGATCCGGCAGGTCGAGCTGACGGCGGTGATTGGGCTGCTGGTGGCATCGGGTCGCGGCGTTACGATCTTGCCCGATTGGGTCGTGCGCAAGGTTCGCATGAGCAGCGATTACGTGACCCGGCCGCTGACCGCGGGGGCCGTGAACCGCCGCCTCCACGCCGCGGTCAGCGACCGGCCCGTAGACGCGCACCAAGCCGTGACCTTGCGGCACTTGACCGCGTCCGCCCGGCGCGCGACCCCTCCCGCCATCCGCCCCAGCTTGAGGACAGACGATGCTGAAGTTCTACTTCCACACCTCGCCGAACCCGTTCAAGGTTGCCCTCATGCTCGAGGAGCTGGGGGTCGAGTACGAGACGGTCCCGGTGGACACCCGCAAGGGCGAGCAGCACGCGCCGGACTTCCTGAAGGTCAACCCGAACGCCAAGCTGCCGGCCATCGAGGACGACGGCACGCCCGTCTTCGACTCGGGCGCGATCCTGCTGCATCTCGCGATGAAGCACGGCAAGTTCCTGCCCACGGGCGACGCGGCGATGGGCGAGATGCTGTCCTGGTTCTTCTTCATTGCCTCGGGCATCGGTCCTTATTCCGGGCAGGCGGTCCATTTCACCCGCATGCACACCGACAGTGCCTATGCGACGAACCGCTACGTCAAGGAGGTCCAGCGCCATTACAAGGTCCTCGACGGCCGCCTCGCGGGCCGCGACTGGATCGGGTCGGACGAGTTCGGCATCTGCGACATCGCCGCCTGGGGCTGGGTCAGCATGGCGGGCTACGTGCTGGAGGCGCAAGGGGGTCTCGCCGACTACCCCAACGTACAGTCCTGGTTCGACCGCGTCGAGGCGCGCCCGGCCGTCGAGCGCGCGAAGGCCGTTCCCGCGAAGTTCGACTTCAAGGAGGAGCAGGACGAGACGACGATGCGCGCGCTGTTCCCGCAGAACTACTGACGGTACGACCGACGGCCGGCCGGTGCCCAGAGGATCGCGGGCGCCGGCAGCGAGCGCAGATCGCTGCGGTCTGCCGTCTCGCGGGGAGGGCCGCACGGCGCGCGGGGGCAGCCGGGCCTGGCCCGCTCCGCGACACGCGCCGCCTGATCGGGTCGGACGCGAAGCACGCAGGGCAGCGCCAATCTCAACGTGATGATCAAGGCCGCCCGCAAGGCCGGGCGCGGCCCCGAAGGAATCCGGCGAGGTCGGAAACCTCCAGATCTCGGTCAAGGAGCCCGGCGCCTTCGTCTCCCGCGCCGACCGCGCCGCCGAGAGATCATCCGCGAGGCGCTCACCGAGGCGCGCCCGACCTATAGCTGGCTGGGCGAGGAGACGGGCGCGACCGAGGGCAGTGCCGAATTCGAGCGCGCGCTGATTGCCGGGCGCACCGAGGACGGCCGGCGATCGGCACGGCCGCGCGGCGCGGTCTCCGACCGGCCGCGCAAGCTGCGTCCCGACCAACAGGCGCTGGCGCGTCGGCGCCTCGACGAGGGCCGCGCAGCCAGCGCGGTCGCCCGCACCTTACAACGCCCATCCGGTCGCGTTCTACCGCTGCCGGAGCGCGGAGGCCGGCTTATGCCCTTATACTGTTGCGCTCGCACGCACGGTCCGACGGTCTCGCTCTGACGGTGGTTGATGCGTCAGGCTGCGGCCCGCCCGAAGTCCATGCGCCGCAGATCTTCCAGCAGGCCGGGTCCGGTCGGTTCCCAGCCGAGTTGCGCACGCGTCGAGGCGCTCGAGGCAGGCATGTCCATCGCGGCGAACGGGGCGAGCCAGTCGAAATGCCCGGCCGCCTCCTCGGGCGAAAGCGAGCGAACCGGGATGTCCAGGCCGGCACCGATCGTTTCGGCGATCTCGCGGAAGGAAATGCCTTCCTCGCCGACCGCATGCCACCGCGCGCCGGGAGTATGAGCCTCGAGTGCAAGCCGGTACAGGCGCGCGACGTCGTCGACATGCGCCCCGGGCCAACGGTTTGTGCCGTCGCCGACATAGGCCGACAGGTTCTTCGCGCGCGCGATTCCGATCGCCGGGGAGATCAGCCCCTGCTTTTCCAGATTGTGGACTTGCGGCAGCCTCACCACGGCGATCGAGATGCCCCGTTCCATAAGGCGCTCGGCAACGAGTTCAGACAGGCGCCGCGGGTTGGGGTTATCGCGGTCGAACACCTTTTCCGTCGCGAGCTCGCCCGGGCTCGAATTGCCCATGCCGGTTCCGGACGTGATGAGGAACGGCCGGTCGGAGCCCGCGAGTTCCGCGCCGATCGCCTCGATCACGCGGCCGTCCTTCTGCGCGTTCTCAGCAAAACGCGAGAAGTCGTGATCGAAGGCGGTATGGATCACCGCGTCCGACACAGCCGCACCGCGTGCGACGGTTTCCGGTTCCTCCAGCGTGCCGCGCTGCACCTCGGCGCCGGCCTCTTCGAGTGCGCGTGCGCTTTTGTCGGAACGCGCCAGGCCGAGCACCTGATGCCCGGCGGCAATCAGGTCTGGCACGATGCGGGAGCCGACGAAGCCAGTCGCGCCGGTGAGAAAGATGCGCATGATGTAATCTCCTGTTCCAGGCTTCCGAGATCTGTTCGATAACTGTCATGTTAAAGTAGTGACCTTTTCCCGGTATAGCTGCTAACAGGCAGCATGACCGCTCATGTCGATAATCCGCTCGGCACCTACTTACGCAACCGTCGAACTCGCCTCGATCCCGTCGCGCTCGGCTATCCGAGCGGCCGGCGACGCACGCCGGGACTACGCCGCGAGGAAGTCGCCAGCCGCGCGAACATCAGCGCGACCTGGTACACCTGGCTCGAGCAGGGCCGTGGCGGCGCTCCTTCGGACGACGTGCTGGACCGGATCGCGAAGGGGCTGATGCTGACCGATCCCGAGCGGGACCATCTGTTCATGCTGGGGCTCGGCAGACTGCCCGAGGCGCGCTACCGGCCGCCGGTCGATGGCGTGACGCCACGCCTGCAACGCGTGCTGAACGCGTTCGGCAGCGTCCCTGCGATCGTCAAGACCGCGACGTGGGATGTAGTGGCTTGGAATCGTGCTGCGGCGATGGTGCTCGTCGACTACGGGGCCCTGCCGCGCGAACGGCGCAACGTCATGCGTCTGATGTTCGCGGACGATGGTCCACGCGCACGTCAGGAGGATTGGGACAGCGTCGCGAGCTTCATGGTGAGTACGTTCCGCGCCAGCGCGACTCGCGCCGGCGCCACCGCCGAAATCGCGGAACTGGTCGAAGAGCTGTCCCGGACGAGCCCGGATTTCGACCGGTTGTGGCAGGCGAACGGCGTCGCCACCAACGGCGAGGGAACGAAGCGGCTGCACCACCCCCAACTCGGTTCACTGGAACTGGAGTTTTCGACCTTTGCGATCGATGGCCGGCCGGAACTGGCAATGATCGTCTTCAATCCTGCCACCGACGAGGCAGCGAAGCGAATCGACGACCATTTCCGCGAGCGCTCTGGCGTGACGTCCTGAACCATCATGGATTGAGCCGCCCCCTTCCGAGTGGTCCATCGACTATGACATCCTGGATCGAGGAAGGAACGACGAATGCCGCACGAAAGGGCGACGCCGGAGCAGATCATCGGCAAGCGGCGTGAGGTGGAGACCGCGCCACCGCAGGGTATTGGTACAGCGGGAAATGTGCCGCCGGATCGGGGTCAGCGTGCAGATCCACTACCCTTGGCGCAAGGAGTATGGCGGCCTCACTCCTCACGAATACATCTGCAAGATTTGAACGTCAGAGCCAGAAAGCCTCATCTTCGATCTGATCCATCAAGTGCCGGGACTGAACAGCTATGGCTTCGCAGCATGGCGGTCGGACCTGATCGCTTCCAGATAGGCCTTGCACATCACCTTGAGCTGGCCCTCGACGGCGCTCACCTCCGACGCGGGCAGACCGCGTTCGAACAGGTTGCGAACCGTCCCGAAGATCGTCGCCGGGAGGGTCGTGATGACGGTTGCCAGGTCTGGGAACGCGGCGTCGGACGCGCTCGCGAGCATTTCAGTGGTCGCGGCATCGACGCGGCGGATGAACGCCTCGATCAGCGCCTCGTTGTCGATCTCGGCGACCGATCGATAGAGGGCGCGGGTCACGTCGGGCTTCTCCGTCTTGACGGCCCAGTAGGTTGTCACGAGCGCGTCGACCATCTGGCCGATGGGAGCGCCGTGCTGCGCCCGGCAGGCGTGCTCGACCTTTTCGGCAAGGCCGTCGAGGTAGCGTTCGTTCAACGCGTAGAACAGCGCCTGCTTGTGGGGGAAGTACTGATACATGGTGCCGACCGAGACGCCTGCCCGCTCCGCGACGCGCGTGGTCGTGAGGCGGTAGGGGCCGTCGGTCACCAGAACCTGAATGGTTGCCTCGAGCATGGCATTCAACGTCGCCGTCGCCCGCGCCTGACGCGGGGTTTTGCGGGGGTTGAGATGGGTCGGGCGACCCGATGCCATAAGCGAATCCACAAACCGAACTATCGTTCATATCTTAAAGCTTCACCAGAACGAACATCCGTGAGGACATGATATGGCCGACACCACTCGCATCGCGCTCGTCACCGGCGCGAACAAGGGCATCGGACTGGAGATCGCCCGCCAGCTTGCCCAGGCCGGCGTCTTCGTCATCATCGGCGGGCGGGATCCCGGCCGCACGGGCGCGGCAGTCACCGAGCTTTCCTCCGCCGGCCTCGATGCACGATCCGTGCCCCTCGACCTCAACGACCATGGGAGCATCGCCGCGGCGGCCGAGACGATCCGTGCGGAGCACGGCAGGCTCGACATCCTCGTCAACAACGCCGGCATCGTCGATGCGGAGGACGGCCCGCCGACGAGCGGCGCTCCGGACGCCGCTCGCCGCATCATGGATACCAACTTCGTCGGCACGCTGACGGTGACGCAGGCGATGCTGCCGCTGCTCCGGGAGGCGCCGGCCGCCCGCATCGTCAACCTGTCGAGCTCGCTGGGCTCGCTCGCCCTCAACGCCGATCCGACCTCGACGTACTACGCAATACGCCTGATCGGCTACAACGCGTCCAAGGCCGCGCTGAACATGCTGACGGTGCAGTTGGCCGAAGAGTTGCGGGATACGCCGATCGTCATCAACTCCGTCAGCCCGGGCCATGTGAAGACCGACCTCACCGGCCATCAGGGTTCCATAACCCCTGAGGAGGGCGCCAGACTGCCGGTCGAATATGCGCTGCTCGGCGATGATGCCGTGTCGGGTCGGTTCGTGGAGGAAGACCGTAACACGCCGTGGTGAGCTGGCATGCGTCGCAAGCCGTTTTCCGTTCGGACGGTGTCACCCTCAGGGAGCGCTGCTAGGACGATATTTTGTCCGGCAAAGCGACGGCTCTCTGGATCGGCCTTGATGATGTGACCGTCCCCCGAAGGCATTATGTGCCACGGTGGACCCGCAATGATCCACAAAGGGAACGGGCATATCGCTGGCTACGTTCTGGAAACGAAAGCATATCGGAGTACGCGCTTATGAAACGCTGGATTGTGAAAACGGGAGCCACATCCCTCGACGGGCTGGTGCCGGAGCAAACGTCGATGCCTGAGCCGGGAGTGGGCGAGGTTCGTATCAAGGTTCATGCCGTGTCGCTCAATGCCCGGGATCAGCTCCTCCTCAAAGGCCAGTACGGCATCGCGACTGGCGACTTCATCGCGGTGTCGGACGGCGCTGGAGAAATCGATGCGCTTGGTTCCGACGTCGATGGCTGGTCGGTCGGCGACAAGGTCACCGGATTGTACTTCAACGGGTGGATCGACGGTCCGCCCCCGCCCGGCCTGGGTTGGGGCCTCGGATCGGACGGCGAGGACGGAATGCTGGCCGAATACGTCGTTCTCAAAGCTGACCGCGTCGCGCCTGCGCCTGAAAGCTTGTCGTTCGAGCAAGCGGCTTGCCTGCCATGCGCCGCGTTGACGGCGTGGAGCGCGCTGAACGGCAATCGACCCTACAAGAGCCGCATTGGCCAAGGTGACAAGGTTCTGGTGACGGGGACCGGCGCGGTCGCGCAGTTCGCCCTCCTGTTCGCCAAGGCGGCGGGGGCGGACACTGCGGCAACGACCAGTCGGGACGACAAGTTCGACAAAATCCGGGCACTGGGTGCGTCCACGATCGTGAACTACGCGAGCGATCCTGCCTGGGGGGAGGCCGCCGCGGCGGCCGCTGGAGGCTTTGACCGGGTGGTCAACGCCATAGGTGGCGCGGCCCTGGATCAGTCCATCGCAGCACTCGCTCCGGGCGGAGAGATCGCCTTCATGGGGCTCTACGAACAAGCCGAGACAGCACCGAACTTTCCGGGGTTGATGTCCGTCGGCGGCTCCATCCAGGGCGTCAGCGTGGGCAGCGCCATGGCGTACAAGGACATGGTCGCGTTCATCGACACAAACGATATCAGGCCCGTGATCGCGCAGACCTTCACAATGGACGAGGCCAGGGAAGCGTACCAAACCGCTGCCTCGGGCAAGCTTTTCGGGAAGGTCGTCATCAAAGTCTCGGCCGATTGACAACAGACATATCCGCATGGGTTCCATGATGTCGAAAGATCAGACTATCCGTGTCGGGATCATTGGTGCCGACACGCGTGCCAGCTGGGCGCAGTATTCGCATGTTCCGGCGATCGAGGGGCTTCCAGATTTCCAGCTGGCCGCGGTTGCGACCCGCTCTGCCGATAGCGCGCGCGAGGCCGCGGAGGCGTTTGGGGCCGAGCGCTGGTTCGACGATGCCATGACGATGATCACCAGCGACGCGGTAGACCTGGTCACCGTCGCCGTACGCGTGCCGGCGCATCGCGACCTCGTCGTGGCGGCGATCGCGGCAGGTAAGGCGGTGTACTGTGAATCCCCGCTCGGACGCGACGTCGCCGAGGCGGAAGAAATGGCGCAGGTCGCGCGGGCGGCAGGCGTGTCGACCGCGATCGGCCTTCAGGCGCGCTACAACCCCTCGCTCCGGCGCGCTGCCGAGGTGATCGCAAGGGACGAAATCGGCCGTCCTCTGACGGCGCGCATCGTCTCGACGAGCATGGGATTCGGGCCGGCCTCGCCCGCGTCCCACGACTATTCCAACAAGGCGGTGTCGGGTGCGAACCTTTCCACCATCAGTGCCGCGCACACGCTTGATGCGATGGAGGCGGTGCTGGGCCCCATCGTCGAGGTCGATGCGCGCAGTGCGATCCTGTTCCCAAACGTCAAGCTTGTCGATACGGGAGAGATCTCCCGCCGCGAAACAGCGGACCAGCTCACCGTGTTGGGTCTTGCTGGCAAAGGATGCACGTTCGTCGCCGACATCAATGGCGGCATCGCCGAGGAGGACGCGACGTTCGTGATGGAGGTGCGCGGCACCGATGGCTGGCTGAAGCTCGTCGGCGGGTCCCCGTTCGGTTTCCAGGCAGCGGATCTGGTCCTTACCTCCAGCGCATCCTTCGAGCAGCCCGAAACGGCGTCGGCAGGATCGACCGCGCCGCTGCCCGCGATCAATGTCGGCGAAGCCTACGCGGTGCTGGCGCGCGATATGCGCGATGGTACCGTCACCGTGGCAGGCTTCGATCACGCCCTGCGCAATTCGCGACTGATCGAGGCAGTGACAGAGGCCGCGCGCACCGGGTCGCGTCGGAAGGTACCGGCGGCATGACAGACCGCATCGCAATGTTCACCGGTGCCAGTCGCGGGGTGGCTTGGCTTCGATGCTGTGACCACTTCCTTCGATGGATTGGACTACGTCCCCGCGGGAGGATAAAAAGGCGTCTTAGAAACGCGCGCCTTACCTCATCAACGCTCGTCCAATGCGCCCTTGTCTGCAACCAAGCCTACTCGCGCGAGTTCATCGAGAGCCCATACGGTTCTGGCGTTAAGTCACAAGAGTTCTATGTTGTTATGGGCATCGACATGTCGGCCTCGGCGACTGGGTTGATCTCACCCTTTAGAACGGGTTCCAGTCGGTCTCTGACCAAAATCTCGACTGAGCCAAGTATGCGTTGTCGTCGGGGCGAGCGGGGTTGCGCTGCTTAGCGAACTACCGCCTATCTTCATCCCTGAACCACGCGCTTCTCGGACCTACAGCTCGGCTCGCCAAACGCTTTGCAAAGGAGCAAAATCATGGACAGGAAAACCCTAGGAAACTCTGGCCTCGCCATCGCGCCGTTCGTCTTTGGTACCAACATCTTTGGCTGGACAGCGGATCGGGACCGGTCCTTCGAATTGCTGGACCATTTTGTAGACAAGGGCTTCAACGCCGTCGATACGGCGGATGTCTATTCCTCCTGGGTGCCGAATTTGAACGGCGGTGAGTCGGAAACTATCATCGGTGAATGGCTGGCCGCGCGCAAGCGCCGCGACGAGATCGTGCTGATGACCAAGGTCGGCATGTGGGATGCGCAGCCAGGTCTGTCGCCAGCAAATATCGAAGCGGCGTTGAACGCGTCGCTGAAGCGGCTCAATACCGACTACGTCGATCTTTATTTTGCCCACGTCGATGATCAGGATGTCCCGCTGGAAGAAACCCTTGGCGCTTTTTCGCGGCTGATCGAGGCGGGCAAGGTCCGGTCGATCGGAGCATCGAACCAGAAAGTCGAGCGTCTTCGTGCGGCTTTGGAGATGTCAAAAGCTGGGAACCTGCCGCGCTACGAGGTCGTCCAGCCCGCCTACAATCTCTATGACCGAGCCGAGTTCGAAGATAATCTGGCACCTGTTATCCAGTCTGAAGGACTGGGCGCGGTAAGTCATTCCTCGCTCGCCAGCGGATTCTTGACTGGGAAGTACCATTCCAAGGCTGATCTAGAGAACAGCAGCCGCAAGGACTCTATTTCGGGGTATTTCGATGATCGCGGCGAACGTACCCTGGCTGCATTGCACGAAGTTTCGGAAGAATTGGACGCACCGGCAGCGCAGGTCGCCCTGGCTTGGCTACAATCTCGACCCGGCTTAACCGCGCCAATCGCCAGTGCTACCGGTATCGAGCAGCTCGATGAGCTCCTCGGCGCTGCTGATTTGAAATTATCCGCCGAGGCGCTCAAACGGCTCGATGACGCCAGTGCCTGACCCGAGTAGAGACGGGTCAGCAATACTTCGTGGCGTTCGAATTGCAAAACAGGAATAGAGAATAGGCAAAGGTCGAACACAGACCAGTTAGTTCTGGGCAAGGCCTTGTTGCATGAAGCCTGCTTGGGATTCACATTGCGGGTCCAGCGACATAGCTGGACGGCATGTCCAAGCCTGCGCCCGCCCGCTACCGCACCCTGAACTGGTCGTCCTACAAGGCATCGCTGCGTGAGCGCGGATCACTGACTGTCTGGTTCGACCCATCGACGCCTTGGCACGCGGCGCCGTCTGGCAAGCGCGGCGCGCAGTCGGTCTACAGCGACGCGGCGATCCAGGCGTGCCTGACGATCAAGATCCTCTTTGGGCTGCCGCTGACGCAAACTACCGGCTTTGTGGCGAGCTTGCTTCGGCTCGCGGGGCTGGACTGGCCGGTGCCGGACTACTCGACGCTGTGCCGGCGCCAGAAGACCCTAACCGTGCAACTGCCTTACCGGGGCTCGGGCGGGCCGCTGCACCTGCTGATCGACAGCACGGGGATCAAGTTCCATGGCGAAGGCGAGTGGCACGCGCGCAAGCACGGCGGGGCCAAGCGCCGCGTCTGGCGCAAGGTTCACCTCCACATCGACGACGCGACCATGGAAGTCCGAGCGGTCGAGATCACCGGCAGCGGGGTGGGCGACGCGCCGATGCTGCCGAGTCTGCTCGATCAGGTCCCCGCGGACGAGACGATCGCCTCGGTCACCGCAGACGGGGCCTATGACGGGCGGACCTGCCGGGATGCAATCGCCGGACGAGGGCGAAGGCGATCATTCCGCCTCGCCGGGATGCCAAACCTTGGAAGAAGGACAGCCCCGGCGCAGTAGGCCGCAACGAAGCCTTGCGCGCCATCAAGCGCCTTGGCCGGACCATCTGGCGCCGCTGAAGCGGCTACCACCGCCGGAGCCGCGTCGAGACGAAGATGAACTGCATGAAACTCCTCGGCCAGAAACTCATATCCCGAGACTTCGACCGTCAGACCGCCGAGCTCCAGGTCCGCATCGACATTTTCAACCGCTTCACCGCACTCGGCATCCCCATCACGCGGCCCGTCGGCTGACGTCAAGCGGGGAAAGGGGACCTTCAGCCTTCAGACGCTTCGTGCAACAGCGCCCATGCCAGCATGAACCACGGCGCGGTCAAGGAGGTGCCCTGGGCGCTGGAGCAGACGCCGATTCCCGCCTCGGGCTCGGCATCCGGCGCCGCGGGCATCGACGGCCCGGTGACGCTCGACAGCGTGGCGGCTTTCGCCCGCACCCTCGGCTTCGACGGACGGTTCCAGCTCGCCGCGCCGCAGGGCGAGGCCGGCGTGTGGACCCTCTCGCGCGACTCGATGTCCCAGGACAGCGCCGATCCGACCTCCGACCGCACGGTCCACGTCGACCGCTATACGGGGAAGATCCTCTCCGACGTGGCGTTCGCCGGCTACTCGGCGGGCGGCAAGGCGATGGCGGTCGGCATCGCGCTGCACCAGGGGAACCTCGGCCCCGTCTCCGCGGCGGTGAACACGCTGTTCTGTCTGTCGGTGATCTTCCTGTCGGTCTCCGGCGCGGTGATGTGGTGGAAGCGGAGGCCGACGGGTGCCGGGCGCCTCGCCGCGCCGCCGATGCCGCGCGACATGCCGATGTGGCAGGGCGCGGCCCTCGTGGGTCTCGCGGTCTCCCTCGCCTTCCCGATGGCGGGGATCACGCTGCTCGCGGTCTTCGCCCTCGACTGGGCAGTGATCTCTCGGCTACCCACACTGCGGCGCGTCCTGTCGTGATGCGATCCGGTGATCGAGGAGGCACATGCGACGGCCAAGCGCTTTGCGGCGACGTTCTATGCGGCACGACAACCCGACGAATGATGAACACAGGAAAGCTGTACGATGGGCAGGATACTTCTGACATGGACGACAACGGCCCTGATCTGCCTCGGTGCCGGCGGCGCTTTCGCGCAAGCTGCGCCCGAGATACGGGTGGAGAATGGGACGATCGCCGGCAAGCTGGCCGGGGGCGTCGAGCATTTCTTCGGCATCCCTTACGCCCAGCCGCCGGTCGGGGACATGCGGTGGACGCCACCGCGACCGGCGGGTGACTGGAACGGCGTTCGGGATGCCACGTCCTACGGCTCGGCCTGCCCGCAGAGCGCAGGGCTCGACTCCGTACGAACCGAGGACGAGGACTGTCTGTTCGTGAACGTGCAGCGGCCCGAGGGCACCACCGCGCAGGACAAGCTGCCGGTCCTCGTCTACGTTCACGGCGGAAGCTGGGAGACGGGCTCGGGCAACAACGAGAACCTCAACGCCATCGTGGCCGAGGGCCGCGTGATCGGCGTGACGATGAACTACCGGCTCGGGCTGCTGGGCAGCCTCGCGCATCCGGCCCTGGCCGACGGCATCGACGTCGGCAACTACGGCATGATGGACACGGTGGCAGCGCTCGAATGGGTCAAGCGCAACATCGCGGCCTTCGGCGGGGACCCCGACGCCGTGACGCTGGGAGGCGAATCCGCAGGTGCCGGCTCCGCCTGCACGCTGATGGCCGCGCCGTCGGGTGAGGGTCTGTTCCGGCAGGCGATCCTGATGAGCACGGTCTGTCTGGCCACGCCGCGCGAAGAGGCCATCGCCACCGGCGAGAAGGTCGCCGAAAGTCTGGGCTGCGAGGGCGACGACGCGGCCGCCTGCCTGCGGAACGTGGCGGTCTCGGACCTGCTCCACGCAACGCAGGGCATCAGCCCGCCGGTGAAGGGCACCGCCTTCCTGCCCGAATCCGGCTGGGATGCGATGGACGCGGGCGAGCTGCGCGCGATGCCCGTCCTGATCGGAGCCACGCGCAACGAGGGCCGCAGCTTCCTCGCCAATCCCGCCGACCTGACAGTCCCCGTCTATGACCGCGACGCCTACGAGGCCTATGCACGCGAGATGTTCGGGGAGAAGGCCGACGCGGTCCTGGCCGTCTATCCGTGGCCGGAGGATCCGACGACGTTTACCGGCACGTATCTCGTGGCCGAACTTCTCATGGCCGACTTGGTCGGCATGGGTCCCGGTGGCCTCAGCGCATGCAAGACCTCCAAGTTTACAGAACTGCTGGCCGAGAAGGACAAGGTCTGGGAATACGAGTTCGCGCCCGACGACGGCCCGGGCTGGTTCGAGATATCCGGCGGCTACAGATGGGGAACCGGCCACGCCACGGACCTTGCCTACATCATCCCGGACCGTGGAAACTTCGCCACCAACGGCTCGGGGTTGAGCCCCGCGCTCCGGCAGCTGTCAGACACGATGGTCGCCTTTTGGGGCAACTTCGTCCGAACAGGCGATCCCAATGGCGAAGGCGTTCCGGACTGGCCCGTCTACATGGCAGGGGCCGGCCCGGTCATGCAGCTCCGGGAAGGCGACCGCAGCACCGCAATTCCCGCTTCTGCCCTGCAGGCAGCGCATAACTGCGGATTCTGGAAGGAGATCGGCTACGACTGACGCGGGAGGACTACCTTTTCAGGAGGCAGGCCATCTTCGATCGACCACATTCGTGCCGTACGGAGGGGGTAAAGGTCCTCCGAGACGGATCTTCAGCGTGAAGCGCCTGCGCGGTCGCTTGATATCGTTCGGCTCTCGAAGCGCCTGAATGCTTGCTTCGGCTGCCTCCCGCGCGGGACCCCGGACATCGACTGCCTGGTGGACGGAGCACCGCGCTACAGGCGGTTGGCTACACGACGAAGCCGGGGAGCTTCGGGATTGCGGCGCTCACCACGATGTCATGGTTGAGCCACAACTGGGCCCCCTCGTCGGCGACGATCCTCTCAACGCGGTCCATTGACCGGCGCGACTCAGCCACATCGCTGTTGAAAGACGGCACCAGGCGGTTCTGCCAGTTGAAGCGGTGATGGGCGACGTCCGCGGAGAGCAACACCGGCCCTGTCTCGCGAAGACGCACGAGCAAGGACGCATGGCCCGGCGTATGGCCCGGCGTCGCCAGCATCCGGACCGATCCGTCGCCGAAGACGTCGTGGTCGCCGTCGACGAGATTTACGCGTGCGTCCTTCAGTCCCGCATAGAGCCTCGGATCGAAGCCATAGGCGTCCGGTTCGGACCCGAACATCGCCGCATGCTCTCGCGCCTGGACGATCCATCGCGCATGGCCGAACAGGCCCGCGTTTCCGACGTGGTCGAAATGCGCATGCGACAGGATGACGATGCCGACATCCGACGGCGTCAGCCCGATGTCGTTCAGCTGGTCGACGATCCGTCGCGTGACGATCCCGCGGATGCCGTGGGCGATCTCACGACCGCCCACGACGTCGAACAGCGCGTCATCGATGCCGGTATCCCACAAGATCCATTCGTCGTGCCGTCGCAGGAGGTAGGCGTGGCAGGACAGCATGATCGGTTCGCCCTGGCCAATGCCCGGCGAGTAGACCGAGCGATCGGGCTGGAACGCGACACCGCCGTTGAGGACGTAGAGCCGGTCGATCGCGTCGGTCGTGTCCTGCACCGTCATCGGTCCGCTCTCCTCCCCGCGGGCGGTCCTCGTGATAAAGCCCGGGCCGACCGCGAAACAACCTGCGAAGGCGAGCATCCTGCGACGGTCCGCACGATGCGGTGCCATGCCACGTGACATCAGATGGTCTGGCCGCCGGACACCTCGATGCGCTGTGCGTTGACCCAGCCGTTGTCGTTGCCCACCAGCGCCGCGATCATCGGTCCCACGTCGTCCGGCAGGCCGACCCGGCCGAGAGCCGTCATCTGCGCGAACTGCGCGTTCAGCTCCGGCGTGTCGCGGACCACGCCGCCGCCGAAATCGGTCTCGATCGCGCCGGGCGCCACGGTGTTGACGGTGATGCCGCGGGAGCCGAGCTCGCGCGCGAAGTAGACCGTGAGCATCTCGACGGCGTTCTTGACCGCCGAGTAGACGCCGAAGCCCGGAAACGACACGCGGGTCAGGCCCGAGGAGATGTTCACGATCCGCCCGCCATCCGCGATCAGGGGCAGCAGCGTCTGGGTGAGGAAGAACACGCCCTTGAAATGGACGTCCACGAGACCGTCGAACTGCGCCTCCGTGGTCTCGGCCATGGACGCGAATTCGGCGTGGCCGGCATTGTTGACGAGGACGTCGAACGTGTCCTGCCCGAACGTGTCGCGCAGGACGCCTTTCAGGTCGTCGGCGAAGGTCGCGAAGCCCGCGACCTTGCCGGTGTCGAGCTGGAGCGCGGCGGCGGTGCGCCCCTTGCCCTCGATCTCGGCGACGACGGCCTGCGCAGCCTCCTCGTTCCCGAGATAGGTGACGATGACGTCGTGGTCCCTGTCCGCCAGGGCGAGGGCGGTGTTGCGGCCCAGGCCGCGGCTGGCGCCGGTGACGATGGCGATCTTGGTCATGTTTGGATCCCTTTCCGTTAGAGGCGCTGACCTAGGCATCGGGGGAGCTCCGGGCTTTACCTGAACCTCGCCTCTTCTTGCCCGATCCTCCGGAAGCCTTTTCACGGCCGGGCGTGTCGCGTAGGAAAGAGTATGCATCGCGGTCTGCTCTCCTGCGTCCAACGCTATGCGGACGTCCATGCCGATGGCGACGGGCTTGCCCGAACGCCCGTCGCAGGATTGACGGCGATCCGCGCCACGGCGCCGGGAGCCCTCATCCATGCCGTCACGAAGCCCTTGGCCTGCCTCGTGCTTCAGGGTCGCAAGGACGTGACGGCCGGGGACCGGACCCTGTCCTTCGGCGCCGGCGACTCGCTCCTCGTCACCGCCGACGTGCCCACGGACAGCCGCATCGTTGAGGCGCGCGCCGACGCGCCGTACCTGTCGCTCGTGGTCGATCTCGACGTGACGCTGATCGCCGAGCTGATCGGCGAAATGGGGGTTGCGGCCGGGGACGTGACGCCCGGCCGCGCCGTGGCCGTCGCGCCGACCGATGCCGAGGTCGCGGATGCGGCCTGGCGCCTCATGCGGATGCTGGACCACCCCGAAGCGGTCCCGGTGCTCCAAGCCCAGCTCATGCGGGAGATGCACTATTGGCTGCTGGCCGGCCGGCACGGCCCCGCTATCCGCCGGCTCGGCGGCCCGGGCAGCCATGCCCAGCGGATCGCCCGGGCCGTCGCGGTCCTGCGGGCCGAGTTCGACGCGCCGGTGCCGGTCGCGCGCCTGGCCTCGGTCGCGGGGATGGGCGTGTCGGCCTTCCACGAGTCCTTTCGCGCCATCACCTCGCTCTCGCCGCTCCAGTTCCAGAAGCGCCTCAGGCTCGTCGAGGCGCGTCGCCTGATGATCTCCGACGGGCTTACTGCGAGTGCCGCCGCCTTCGCCGTGGGCTATGCCAGCACCCCCCAGTTCACCCGCGACTACGGCCGCGTCTTTGGACTCCCGCCGGCCCGGGATGCGGAGGCCGCGCGGAGGCGGTCGGACCTGGCGGCCTGATCGGCGAAGGTCGCCCGCCTCGATCGTATCCGACTTTCGGGACGTTCACCCATCCTCGTCGAGGAGCCCCTGCAACTCGCCGAAGGCAATGTCGATCCGCTCGCCGAGATCCACCTCCGGATCGTCCAGCCAAACGAGCGAGGCGTGCACGAAAGCGGCCATGCCCGTTTGCGCCGCTAGGTCCGCGCGAAGCTCCGGGATGCCGCGCGCCCGCAACGCCTCGGCCAGCGCCTCCGACAGCACGGCAAGCTTCGCGAACTCCCGCTCCTGCAATGCGGGCGTCACGGAGATGACGTCGTGGCGCGGCTTCGCATAGGCCCGGTTGTCCTTGAGCATCGGCGAAACGGACCGAAACGCCTGCCACAGGATGCCGAGTGGGGCGGGTCCGACAGGAGCTTCGGCGATCACGGCGGTCAGCGCGTCCCGAAGGATGGCCTCGCCGTCGAACAGCACCTCCCGCTTGTCGGGGAAGTGGCGGAAGAAGGTGCGCTCCGTGACGCCGGCCCGGGCCGCGATCCCGGCGGCGGTGGTCCGGTCGTAGCCGTGCTCGCCGAACAGCTCCAGCGCCGCCCGTTGCAGGCGCGTGCGCGCGTCCGCCGTCGCCTTCACCATCGCATCGCCCCTCTTGTCAGTCACTGACATCTCTTCTATGTCAGTCGCTGACAGGGCGGATAGCACATCCTTGCCCGCCACCACAAAGGAGAACGACATGCGTGTATTCCTGACGGGAGCGAACGGCTGGATCGGCTCGGCGATCGCCCGGGACCTGCTCGAGGCGGGCCATTCGGTCGTGGGCCTCGTCCGCTCCGAAGAGAGTGGAGCGACGCTTGCTGATGCGGGTGTCACACCTCTGCTCGGTGCGCTTTCCGACTTCGACATTCTCCGGCTAGGGGCCGACGGGGCCGACGGCATCATCCACACCGCCTTCGGTCTCGACTTCTCGGACTACGCACGGCTGAGCCGGGAGGATAGCGAGGCCATCGAGACCTTCGGCGAGGTCTACTCCGGATCCGACCGGCCGATCATCGTGACGCACGGCCTCGGCACGCTGCCCGCCGGGGAGACGTTCACCGAAGACGCGCGCCCGGCCGTCATTCCCGACTATCCACGTGCCTCCGAACAGACGGCCTTCGCGCTGGCCGAGCGGGGATTGCGGGCGTCGGTGGTCCGCCCCGCACGTTCGGTGCACGGCGTGGGCGAGCGCCACGGCTTCGTGCCGCAGCTCGCCGAGATTGCCCGCGAGAAGGGGGTCTCCGCTTATGTCGGGGAAGGGCAGAGCCCTTGGCCGGCAATCCATCGATCGGATGCGGCCCGCGTCTTCCGCCTCGCGCTCGAACGGGGTGTCGGGAACGAAGCCTATCACGCGGTGGCCGAGGGCGTGCCGTTCCGGTTGATGGCCGAGGCGATCGGCCGGCAGGTCGGCGTGCCCGCGACGTCGCTCGCGCCCGAAGAGGCCGAGGCCCATTTCGGCGGCCTCGCGATCTGGGTGACGGGAAGCGGCACGGTCTCCAGCGACAAGACCCGGCGGGATCTCGGATGGGAGCCCCGCGAGATCGGGCTGATCGAGGACATCGACCGGCCCGAATACTACGAATGAGACCAAGCCTTCGAACGACGCCCAGAGGCCCCTGCGGGTTTCGCGCCGTCGCCGCCGGACGTCCGAACAAGCCCAAGAACCGGAGACCATCATGCAGATCGACCGCGCCGATACGATGACGGCCAGCGCACCGCCCGAGGCGACCTTTACCGGCGACGTCACGCTACGCGGCTACTTCACGCGCGCCGCTCCGAGCCGGCTGGCCGGCGCGACCGTCGCCTTCGCCCCCGGCGCCCGCACGCCCTGGAAGGTCAACCCGCTCGGCCAGACGCTGATCGTGACGGACGGCCTCGGCCGGACGCAATGCGAGGGCGGGGACGTCG
Source organism: Sphingomonas sp. (assembly GCA_965260965.1). Lineage (GTDB taxonomy): Bacteria > Pseudomonadota > Alphaproteobacteria > Sphingomonadales > Sphingomonadaceae > Sphingomonas. Next base: position 42,376 of record CBDHCA010000001.1, read on the forward strand.
CCCTGATCCGGCCGGGCGACGTCGTCTGGTATCCGCCGGGTGAACGTCACTGGGACGGCGCCGCGCCCGACCACGCGATGACCTGCGTCGTCCTCCACGAAGCCGCGGACGGCAGCGGGGTCGCGTTCCTTGAAGCCGTCTCCGACGCGGACTATCTGCGAGGACCTTCTGTGGTCTGACGTAATCCGCAAGTTCCTGCGGTGAGAACGACCGCCCCCGCCGCGCCGCCATCAATCGCGTGGCGGGGGCCGAAGCCGAGACCGACGTCGCTATGACCGTGACTTGCCAGGCGAGCGTGCCGACCGCCGAGGTGCCGTGAGCGACGACCCTGACAAATGGAGATGGGGAATCCCGATGACGCTTATACGCAATCCGTTCGCCGCCGCGCTGTTCGCGGCGATCCTCTCCCCGGTGTCGGCGCAGGCGCAGCCGGAGCCGAGCCGGGGAACGACAGATTCGATGCGTCAGGTGACGGCGCATACCGGCGAGATGTCCATGCCGATGGAAGCCGGCGATATCGAGGTCGACGACGCGCTGCGCTTCGAGCCCTACCAGCAGCTCGGCGAGATGTTCGGGCGCGACGACGTGGTCTACCTGATGCGCCACGGGCCGACCGACTGGTCCAAGCTCGACGAGAAGGACGTGGCCCCGACCGATTGCGCAAACCAGCGCGTGATGAGCGAGGAGGGCGTGCGTGACATGCGCAATCTCGGCACGCTGCTCGCGGCCAACGATGTCCTGCCGTCGCGCATCGTCGTGAGCCAGTGGTGCCGCAACCAGCAGACGGTGCAGCACCTCTTCGAAGGCTTCGACCTAGTGGACCCGGCCATTGCGGCGGGCATGCCGGTCGAGACGAGCCCCGACCTCAACCTGATGCTGTCGTTGCAGGGCGCGAAGACCGTCACGGGACTGCGGGACATCGTCTCGTCCTGGCGGGGCGACCCCGACCGTCCCGGCCCGCTCCTGCTCGTGAGCCACTACACCGACATCGAGGAGCTGACGCAGTTTCGCGTCTTCGAGGGCGAGATCCTCGTCCTGGACCCCAGGCGCGACAATCTGGTTCTGGGCTACGTCCGCCTGAGATCCGCAGCGCCCGATGTGGGGCATTTCAAGGACGTTCTGGCATCCCCGCTGCTCGGCCGGGAGCAGGCGCTCGACATGGTCGATCGGTACTACCAGGCCCTCGACACCAGCGACGAGGACATGCTCGAGGACGTCCTGTCCGAAAAGTGGGTTCTGCACGGAGCATCTCCGTCGCTTCCCGATCGAGACGCCGAGGGACTCATGGGAGAGGTCTCCGATTATGCGGATGGACTCGAAGGAGGAACGTTCAACGTCGACGACGTCTCGATCGCCGACGACATGATCACCGTCCGGGGGACGATTTCGGGTCGCCATACGGGCACACTGTTCGGGGTCGCCCCGACAGGCCGCGACGTGGTCTTTGGCGCGATCGGCGTCCACCGGGTTGAGAATGGCAAGATCGTCGAGAGCTGGCAGATGGCGGACCGGACGACCCTCATGAACCTTATTACGAGGTCGGAGTAATCGCGACGGCGGAGATCGCGATAAGATTGTGAAAATACAATCTTTCGTTCTCGAAATTTGACCGCTTTTCTGATGAACTGTGCCAAACCAAGAATCTAATCTATATGGTTCGAGAATTCTTGAAGTGCAGACCTTGGCGACGGCTTCCCTTCGGGTCGCCGCAAAGGGTCCCTTCAGTAAGCAGTCGTCCGTAATTTATGCAAAGTTCGGAAAGATGGGCTCGGCCTGCACCTTCGCCGCGGACATCATTAGCGGTCGCATCAGCGCTCACGGTCCTTCGCTACGTCATGCGCGGACTGGCGCAGTGCTGACGGAGTCAACCTTCGCTACGGTTGGCACGAATGGAGCGGTCAGGTCCGCGCCTCGACCTGTTCGGCAAGATCGGCGAGGTCTTGTGCGATATAGGACCAGTCGCCTTCGGCAGTGAGGTCTTTCGTCTGCCCAGGTCCGTGCTCTGATAGGCGAGGAAAGAACGCCGTCTGCAATCCTGCATCCGCCGCTGCGGCAAGATCGCCGTTATGGGCGGCCACCATGATGACGTGGTCCGTCGGAAGCCCCAAAACTTGGGCCGACGTTCGATATACCTCTAATGAGGGCTTGTAGGCTTGAGCCGTCTCAGCGCCTACGATGGCGTCCCATCGCAGTCCGGCAAACCTTGCGAGGCGAACCGAAAGCGCCACCGAGGCGTTCGAACAGGGAGCCAGAAGACCGAACGGTCGCAGCCGGTCCATACCCTTGGCCACGTCGGGCCAAGGCGGTAGACGCTCCCAGGCATGGTTCAGTTCGAGACGAGCGTCGCCGTCGAACTCCTCCTCGATCCCAAAAGCGGCCAAGGTCTCATCAAGGTTCTCGCGGTGAAGAACGTCAAGGGGATTATAACTTCGGTCACCTGAGCGGACGCGCTCCATCGCGGGACCGTATCGCGAGCGCCAATGCTCTGCGAATCTATATGGATCGGTGTCGAGTCCTCGCGCTTTGAAGGCGACATTGACGAGCTTCGCGACACCCTCGCGCCAGTCGACAAGCGTGCCGAAGACATCAAAGATGAAAGCCCTTTCCATATTGGGCTGCTACCATAACTTGTTTCGCCGAAGAAGGTGCGTCCGTGATGAACTTGAGAATGCTTCGGCGCGTCTAGGGCTATTCGGAACGCTATGGATCGGCTGCAGCGCGATCTGAGAAAGCCGCCGTTCATGCAGATCGCAACATCGGTCGAAGAGAGTTCCTCCCGATCATCCACTGCGGCAGGGACGAACGGCTGCTCGCGAACCTTCCGCCAGAATAACGACCGTTTTCCTTGCTAGGGGCAACCGGCCCCGGCGAGTTGCCTGCCATCACAAGAAAACCCGTTGCGGAAATCACCGTCCGGATGCACCCTCGTCGCGAGTTATCGAGCGAGGGGGCGGGCGCCATGCTGATCGGATACGCGCGGGTGTCGAAGGCGGACGGCAGCCAACTGCTCGACCTGCAGCGCGATGCCTTGGAGGCGGCCGGGGTCGAGCCCGCGCGGATCTACGAGGATCGCGCCTCGGGCCGGAAGGACCACCGCCCCGGCCTGGTCGAATGTCTGAAAGCCCTCCAGCCCGGCAACACGCTCGCCGTCTGGAAGCTCGACCGGCTCGGCCGCGATCTCAAGCACCTCGTCGACCTCGTCGACACGCTGCGCCAGGCGGGGACCGGGCTGCGGGTGCTGGCCGGCGCCGGCGCCGAGATCGACACCACCACCGCGAACGGCCGGCTTGTCTTCGGCATCTTCGCCTCGCTTGCGGAGTTCGAGCGCGAGCTGATCGCCGAGCGCACCCGCGCGGGACTCGCGGCGGCGCGCGCCCGCGGTCGCAATGGGGGTCGTCCCCGCAAGATGGACCGGGAGATGCTACGCATGGCAATGAGCGCCATGGCCGAGCGGGGCACGCAGGCCAAGGACCTCGCCCGCAGGCTCGGCATCACCACCACCACGCTTTACATGTACGTCAACGGCGACGGCTCGCCTAAGGCGCCCGGCCAGGCGTTGCTGGAGGACAGTACCCGGTGACAACCAAACTTGGCATTTTGGGTTTGACTGTCAGGATAATTCTTTCACCTGCCGACACTGGCGAACGGCCTGGGCGATGTCGCGACCGCGCACCGCATCCGCCACGAGATCGAGCGCCAGGTCGGGCTGCCGACCCGGATCGGGCTGGGGCCGACCCGCACCCTTTCCAAGGTCGCCAACGCACTCGCCAAGGCAACCGAGGCGATCTGGGGCGGCGTCGTCGATCTCCATGATGTCGAGCTCAGACAGCGCCTGTTCGAGCATTGGCCGGTCCGCGAGATCTGGGGCATAGCCCGCGCGCTCGAGGCACGGCTGCATCCGCTCGGCATCCGCACTGCGGCCGATCTGGTCGCCATGCCGCCCGCGGCCGCGCGCGATGTCGGCACGGTCGTCCTGGAGCGCCTGGTCCGCGAGCTGAACGGGACCCCGTGCGTCGACTTCCAGCCCGAGGCCGATCCCATGAAGGCGACCGCGGTCACCCGCCAGTTCGGCGAGCCGGTCACGACGCTCGAGGCGCTGCGCGAAGCGACCGCCAGACGCGCGGCGCGCGCGGCCGAGAAGATCCGCGCGCGGCGCCTGGTCGCGGCGCGCATGATCGTGTTCGCGCACGGCTCGCGCTACCGGCCCAACCCGCCAACGGGATCACGGACCGCGCGGCTGTCGCCCGCGACCAACGACCCACGCGTGATCGTGAAACTTGCGGGCAGGCTGATCGAGGCGATGCACCAGCCGGGCGGCGTCTACACCAAGAGCGGCGTCATGCTCGAGGAACTCACACCCGAAGGCGCGGCCCAGGCCGACCTGTTCACCACCCCCGATCCGCGCACGGGCGATCTGCTCGCAGCGATGGACGGGCTCAATGCCCGGTTCGGGCGCGACACGATCACGCTCGCAGCGCAGGGCCGCGGCCCGCGCGCGTTCGACACCAGGCGAAGCATCAAGAGTCCGTCCTGGACGACCGACATCAACCAGATCCCGGTCGCCCGCTGACACAATGATCGTGACGGCCTGACCACGCACCGGGGCGGCCGGGAGCGAAAGAGGGGGAGAGGAAGGCGCAATTTCGCGAAAAGCCCTTGGGAGGCGACGATGCGCAACCGCTACTTCATGAATTTCGTCGGCATGATGAAGGCCGACGCAGAGACGATCGCGCGCGAGTATCTGAGCGCGCTGCAAGCCCCGGACGGGGACCATGAGTTCGACAGCGCCGCGACGCTCGCCCGCTATGCGGACGTCGTCAGGGCCTGGGGCGCGTTCGCGCATACCACCCGCTTCACAGCCGTGCTTGAGACACTCGGCGCCGACCGGTCGGCCAAGGCAGCGCGTCCGATCTGCTCGAACTGCGGCAGCACGCTGATCGTCAAGGACGCCGCTGCGATGTGGGACGAGATATCGGGCGAGTGGGAGCTTCTCACCACCTACGATGACGAGACCTGCGAGAGCTGCGGCGCGAACGGCAGCAACGTAACTGGATGGGTGCTGCCCGAGGTTGTTGAACCGGCTCCGGCGCCGCTCACCAAGGCCGTGGTCCGGGGAGATAACAGCAGCGCGGGCTATGTCCTGGCGCTCCGTGACGACCATGACGGCCTGCTCTTCTGGAACGGCACCGACGGATATGTCGACCTGGCGCATGCGACCGTCTTTAGCGAGGACGAGGCAAACAACTACGACGTGCCGATCAGCGACGATCAACCCGAGTGGGTCGCGCTGCCGGCGCCATCGCCGAGCGCAGCCTGACTGCACCCGCCAAGGGAGACTCATCATGCACTATATCATCGCGCTCTACGAGATCGACCGCATCTTCGGGGGACCCGAGGAGGGCTCCTGGTGGGTCGACACCGGCACACTCGCGCGGCCGCTACGCGTCTGCCGCACCCATGCCTGTGCACTCGCCGCGGCGAACCGCGCCAATCGCATCCTCGACCGGCTGCAGCGCCATCGGCGTGACACAGGCTCGGTCCTCTACGAGGGCGGACGCCTGCGCGCCTGCGTGTTCGAGGGACGGCTTCCCGACCGCTACCCCGAAGAGCGCCCGACCTACGAATAGCGTTCGCCGGCCCACCATGACGCCAGGACGTGCCCGCGCCTTCGAGTCCGAGCGCGATCGCTCACGGGATCACAGGCGCGCACGGGACGATCAGGAGGAGAGAGGGCGGGAGGCAGGTGAGCGCCGATGAGTGCGCTTTCCCAGCCTTGAGGAACCGTATCATGAACTACGACGTCGCATTCCGCCACAACCAAGCGCTCGATCCGAGCGCGCTCGGCACGATCGGCAACGCGCTCCACGCGCTTGTCGCCGCGATCGACGATTGTCGGGCTGCCGGCACCAATGCCGAAACCGACCCGGCCGTCGTGCTGCTCGCACGCCACCTGGGCACGATCGCGACCGACGATCGCCCGCCCGCGATACAGCTGCGCCGCCAGTGCATGAATGCGATCGCCGAGATCAAGCGCAACCCGGCACTTCTCGTGCTCGCGGTGCGCGGCGTCTCCTATGACGAGGACGCCAAGCGGCAATTCCACGCCGATGGCAAGCGCGCGATGAAGCGGCTCGCGGACGTGCTCGGCCTCGCACCCGGCAGCTACGACATCCGCAGCAACAAGGGCGGCATCGCCGTCTCCGGCGAGATCACGCTTCACAGCGACGAAGCCTATGTCCAGCTGTCGCTCGGCTGCATGGGCGCCGACCGCGAAATTCTCTATCGGCGCGTGCGCGACCGCCAGGACTATACCGGCGAGCGCAACCATTTCGCCTCGGTCCGCGACCTGCTTGCCCCCGACCGCTTCGCCGCGCGGCTGATCCGCGACCTTGCCCTCACAAACCGCGCGGCCGAGCCGACGCGGCTGTTCGCCTGAGAGGACCCGCCCCATGCAGATCCTCGCTGCGCGCAAGCGCATCCCCGGCACGCGTCCGCTCTTCGAGTACCGCGTGCTCGTACCGTTCGACCAGATCCCGGTCGAACGGCACACCCTCATCCACTACCGCTCGGACTTCGGCTTCAGTGGCTGCCATTATGCCCGGCTGACCGAGGTCATCGCGCCGACGGCGTTCCTGCGCATGACGCCCAGTCCCGCCAAGCATGACCTCGGGCTCGACATCCTCACGGTCGCGAAGCGCATCGAGGCGCTGATCGTCCGCGCGCTCTACCCCGAGATGACCGCCGAGCGCATCCCGATCGTGTTCTGTGCGAACGCCGAGCATGACGACCGGCAGACCCACATCGATGTCCGCGATCTGGTCGATAGCTACCGGCAGTTCGCCCAAGGCACCGAGCTGCCGAGCACGGAGGCCTTCGGACTCGCGCCCGAGGCAGGTGCGGCATGAGCGCGCGCGAGTTCCTGGCGAAGCGCATCGAGGAGGAGTTCGCACAGATCGGCGCGCATATGAGCAAGACGCACCCGGTGCCAGGGCATGACTGGCGTGCCCCTTCCAACGAACTGCGCTGGTGGGCGGGCGACGTCCTGCGATCGAGCAGGCACGGCGCGTCGGTGGTGCTTCAGCGCTCCGTTAACGATTTTGACGATCCCGAGCAGCTTCATGTCGAACTCCGCCTGTTCTGGAACGACACGCATTACGAACAGCGTTTCGGTGTCCACCGCGCGATCATCTGGGTCGAACAGGGTGCCTGGCTCTACGGGCGTCACAAGGATCTGCTCGCGCCGGCATCGCGCTTCGTGCATGCCACCTCGATCGACGTCCTGATCGATCAGATCGACCAACTGATCGACCCGGCGATCGCACGCTATCGGGTCGCGACAACCGCCCGGCGGTCGGGAACATGAGCGCCCGACCCGCATCGGTGCGGATGAATGGCGTCACCTGCGACCCGCTCGTTGCCCGCGATCCACGAATCAAGCGCGCGATCGCGGATGGCGCATGGTTCGCGTTCAGCCTGTCGGGCGGCAAGGACAGCACCGCGGCAGCGTTTGCCGCCATGCGCTATCTCGACGTCCGCGGTCACCCGCGCGGTCGTCGCATCGCCATCCACGCCGATCTCGATCGCGCCGAATGGGAAACGACTCCCGCGACCGTCGAGGCGATCGCCGCCATGCTCGGCCTGCCGCTCGTGACCGTGCGCAGGTCGGCCGGCGATATGGTGCATCGTTGGGAGCAGCGGTTCGAGGGCGGCAAAGCGCGCTATACGGCGCTCTCGACCTACCGCTTGATCGGCCCATGGTCCTCGGCCGCGCTCCGGTTCTGCACCTCGGAGATGAAGGCACAGGTCCTCGGCCCCCGGCTGGCGCGCGACTACCCTGGACTAACGATCGTCTCGATCATCGGCATCCGGCGAGAGGAGAGCACATCCCGCGCCGCGACGCCGATCGCTCGCGTCGATGAACGCTTCGCGCGCACCGGCAATGCATACGGCACGAGGATGCTGACCTGCATCCGATCGCCGACTGGACGACACGCGAGGTCTTCGCCTGCCATGCGGACCACGACCTGCCGCTGCACGACGCCTACCGGCTCCACGGGTCGACCCGGCTATCGTGCCGGTTCTGCGTCCTCGCCTCGCTCGGTGACCTGAGCGCGGCCACCACCGCGCCGTCGAACATCGCGCACTACATCCATCTGGTCGAAATCGAGGCGTACTCGACCTTCTCCTTCCAGCCCGCGCGCTGGCTGGGCGACGTCGCTCCGCACCTGCTGCCGCCTTCGCTCGCGCGCGACCTCGAGCGCGCCAAACGGGACGCACTGACGCGCCGCAGTCTCGAGGCGTCGCTGCCGACCGGGCTGCGCTACGTGAAAGGATGGCCGCCTCGTGTGCCGACCCTGGACGAGGCGCACCGGATCGTCGCGGTGCGCGCGCATATCCTCGACCGGCATGGCCTATCCGACCGCCATCCGACGCCGCGAAGCGTGATCGAACGCTTCGAGGAACTGATCGCCGCGAGGCGGGCAGGAGGGAAGGGGGCGCGGGCCGGGCACCGTCAAGCAGGGTCGATGAGCGGCCATGCTCCGGCTCGAAGGAGTATCCTCGCATGACCGATACCGCCCGCACCATCTACGATACCGCGCCGCTGGGCGCGATCATCCGCTTCAGCGACGGGACGCCGCGACCACCCGAACGGTGCAACAGGAAACTCGCCGCCTGGAAGAACAACAACAGTATCGGACGGCTGACGCAGAAGACACCGGGCCGGTCGTTATCGGTGCCCGACGGGTTCACGCTCCATGAAGGCGATGTCGGGAGCCACGGTGTCACCCTCATGCGCGTCTATCGCGGGTTCAGCGTGAGCAGCGCACTCACCCTCTCGGTCGAGAGCGTGCCGGCCCCCGGTCAGTACCTGGTCCTGAAGAGCTTCGCGGGACAAGACGAACTGCTCCGTGTCGCCGACAGCCGCGATGAGGCGGAGCGCGCGCTCGCGCGACACCCCTATTGCGATACACGGATCGAGACTGTTGGCGCATGCGCCTGACCAACCGCTCAGCGCGACCGTCAAGTATTAGGAAGACGAACGGCTAAATGCTCGTGTTCCTGAACACTAGAAAGGCAAATAGTGCTACACTAACCGCAAGAGATAGAATGCGCAGCACCTGACCCATCACAAGGGCTTTGTTGCATAATTCTCTGGGCGGATAAGCTGCACTTTACTTGAGGTTGTTATGCGACCCGGACGGTCATCGGTGTTCCTATTGCTGAGAAGCGATTGAGGATTGTCGCACGGACTTTAAGCTCGGTAACCTGACGATCGGAGGTGCGAGCGGCAACGCGGTGGCCCAAGAGTTTGAAGCAGTGCATTTTGGTCTCGGCCAGACTGCGACGGTGATAGCCGCTCCATTTCTTCCAGATGGCGCGACCAAGGCGCCTGGTTGCGCGTAGCGCTTCGTTGCGAGCATCGACCCCGGGGCCGTCTTTGGTCCATGGTTGCCCATTACGGCGGACCGGGATGACCGCATCGGCACCGCGTTCGGCGATGGCGGCATGGCAGCCCCTGGTATCGTAAGCGCCATCCCCGCCGACGCTGAGGATCCGCTCGTTCTTTGGGATTTGCGCCAGAAGCCCAGGCAGCGTCGGTGCATCACCAATAGCATTCGTCGTGACCTCAAGGGCCCGGATATCCAGCGTTCCAGCATCAATCCCGAGATGCACTTTACGCCACTGGCGACGGTAGGATGCGCCATGTTTGCGCGTCTTCCACTCGCCTTCACCGGTTATCTTGATGCCGGTGCTGTCGACCAGCAGATGCAGCCCGCCTGAACTGGACCGGCCGCCCAACTCGACCCTCAGCGTCTTCTGCCGCCGACACAGCGTCGTGTAATCCGGCACCGGCCAGTCCAGCCCGGCCATCTTGACTAGGCTCGCGACCAATCCCGTCACTTGCCGCAGTGGCAGATTGAACAGCACCTTCAGCGTCAGGCACAACTCGATGGCGCTGTCCGAAAACAGCATCGGGCGACCAAGACGACCGCACGGCTTCGAAAGCCAATCCATGTCCGGATCGAACCAGACCTCCAGCGACCCGCGGCGCTTCAGGGCCGCATTATACTCGGGCCAGTTCGTCGTACGGTAGCGAGGGGCGGCAGGCTTGGGCATCGCGCCCATCTATCCCTCTCGATTCCTTCGCGGAATCCCCACCGTCAGTTCTGCAACAAAGCCCATCACAAGTACAAACCGATACCGAGCATAGGCAGTCACGGCCTGAGCCTCGGGACCGTTCCACGCCGTTACGATTTTGTTCAATAAGCGCATTCGGCGTCGCTCGTTGCGGTAATAACTTGCAACGAAGAACAGGTTCGATCCGATCGCACCACCCAGTGCGACCGTCTGTACCGCCGGGACAACAACGGCAATCAGCCAGCACACCGGTCCAATTGACAGCTGCCACGCTATTACACCGCGCTGCTGTCGGCGCCCGTTATCGATCGTCCGCACCACTGTGGTCATCGACGCTGCAGCACGCACCTCTTCCGCTTGCCACGGTCCATGACGACCGTCTGCTGCCATCACCTGAAGGAACGCGCCATGAAATCTCTCATCGTCGCCCTGGCTACACTCGCCCTCATCGCCTTGTTTGTCGTGCTACTCGCACCCGAACAAAGACCGTTGTCGGCAAAAGAATTAGAACTCTTTGTAACCCAGTCGCCCGCGCGCTGCCAGGACGGACTGCGTGCAGCATTCGCCGCGCGTGCCGCAACCGTGATCGCGCCCAGACGGGCGATCGCACTACGCAACCAGGTATGCGCTCCCGAGGTCGTCACTCTCCTGGTGGTCGTTATGGCCCGTTGACGATGAGGAGAGAGGGGGAAGGCATCCGGCAAGTTCGACCAAGGATCAGGCCCGATGCTCACCACCCGCAGCCAGCGCTGGCGCGACCGGCGCGCGCGCTATGTCGACAATCTGTCCGTCATCGACCCGCGCGACTTCGCGGTCGATGTAATCGCGCCGCCTGCCGCGCGCGCGTTCATCGCCCGGCACCACTATCTCCCGCACTATCCGGCAGCGCAACTCGCGGTCGGACTCTATGGACCGGGCGCTACCCTTGTCGGCGTCGCGGTCTTCGCCGTGCCGGCGATCGGCGCGGTCATCACCCGGCATACCGGCTTGGCGCCATCGTCCGGAACGACGCTCGCGCGGTTCGTCCTCCATGACGACGTGGCCGGCAACGGCGAGACGTTCTTTCTCGCGCGCGCGACCCAGCATCTGCGCCGTGAAAAGCCCGCCATCGAGGCGATCGTCTCCTACTCCGACCCCGCGGCCGGGCATACCGGCCAGGTCTACGCCGCCATGTCGAGCGCGTATCGCGGCCAGATGCCCGAGCGCACCGGCTACCGGGTGGGCGATACCCCGATATCGGGGCGTACCCTGTCCAAGATCCGCCTCGGCGAGCGCGGCGCGGCCGGCGCGCTCGACCAGCTCGTCATAGCCGGCGCGCCCCGGCCGATGATCTCGGAGCCGCTACCCGCGTGGCTCGGCCGCCTGTCGCGCGAGCGCATCCTGCTGCGCACGCGGCACCCCGGCCTTCATGCCTACGCCTTCGCCCTCACCAGAGCCGCGAGACGAGCCGGGTGGCGCTTGCCGTCGCAGCCCTATCCAAAGGTGCTGACGCTCCCTGCGCCCGAGCTTCCATTCATGACTACCTGAAAGGCATGTCCCCATGAACGATATCACCAACCTGCCTGTCATGACCGCGACCGATGCCGAGGCCTGCGGCTATGCACGGTTCAACGACGTTCCGACGCTACCCGTCGATGTACCCGATGGCGACGCCAGCGTATCCATGAAACCTGAAAGAGGAGGGGAAGAGGTGAAAGGAGCCGGGTGATGGACATCCGGCACGAACCCCGGAGCCACCTTGATGACCTCCCCGAGCAGCTTTCCCGCCACCATCCGTACCGCCGTCAGCCAGTCGGCGATCACGCGGGTCGGCCGGCTCTTCAACGGCACCGCCGGCGACGTTCTCGCCGAGCTCCTGCAGAACGCCCGCAGGGCCGGTGCGACGAGTGTCGCGATCGAACTACTCCAAGGGAATGATCGTACCATGCTCGTGGTTCGCGATAACGGCTGCGGCATCGACGATCCCGCTACCCTTGTCACGCTCGGCCAATCCGGCTGGGATGACGACATCGCCTCACGTGAGGACCCGGCCGGCATGGGCGTGTTCAGCCTGGCCGGCCACCGTGTCACGATCCGCTCCTTCTCGCGCATCCATGACCGCGGCTGGCGTGTCACGATCGCCGACGATGCCTGGGAGACAAGCACACCGCTGCTGGTCGAGGCGGACCCGGTCGTGTGCGGCACCGAGATCGCCATCGATCTGCCGGCGGCCTGGGCCGAGAAACTGACCGAGACGATCGCCGCTGCCAGCCGCCACTATCCGCTGCCGGTCACGTTCAACGGCGAACGCCAGGCTCAGGCTGGCTGGCTCGATGACGCGCTTCATGTCGAGGAATGGCGGGAAAGCCGGATCGGCGTCTTCCACGAGCGCTGCCACGGTTCGGGCCTGCCGAGTATCAACTTTCACGGGCTGACCGTCGCCTGCAAGCTGCCGGCGCTCGGAGAGGTCGACCGGGGCGGCACCTGGTTCGCCCGCGTCGATATCGGCGATACGCCCTCGCTCCAGCTGGTCCTCCCTGCACGCAAGGAAATGGTCGAGTGCGACGCGCTCGCCGAGCTTCGCGCCGCCTGCAGCCATGCGATCTTCGAGGCGATCCGGCTGAAGGGAGTGCACCGGCTGTCCTTCGAGGACTATCAGGCCGGTTTGGCGCTCGGTGTCGACCTCCCGCCAGCGATGCCCTATCTGTTCACCTGGACACCGCCTGTGCGCGATTATGCGTCTTTCGGGTTCACCGGCAGCGCCGTGACCGATCTGATCGACAAGCCCGTCCTCATTGTTCCGGACATGGAAGCCGACTTGGCACAATCGGCCGCGCGAGCACTGAACGCCGCGGCAGCCGGGGACCTGACGCTGGTCGACCCGGTCACGCGGTTCGAGGGCTATGACTGGTACGATGCGCTGCCCCGCATGACCGATCCGCGGTTCGAGATCGGGCAGGGGGGCGAGACCAGCGTCTGTGATGGACACAGCGTGCTGGCCGACGGCATCGTCTCGGGCCGGGTCGACCGCCTCACCTTCATGTTCGACACGTCCGGCAGCGACACGCCCACCAGACTTCCCGCGGACGTCCTGGCCGCCTTTGTCGACGACTTTTGCAGCGACGTCGATGCGACGACCATACTCATCGCGGCCGGCGCCGAGATCACGGTGCCCGATCTGGTCGACCTCCTCGAGCGCGCGAGCTTTGCATCCAGCGATGACTGCGATGCCGATAGTCACTGGACCCAGACCGAGCGCTTCCGCGCCGAGGCAACGCAGCTCGCGACATCGCTGCTGCTCGGCGAGGATGCCGCCATCCTCACCCGTATCCGCGAGCTGCTCGCCGAGCATGACCGGATCGTCCCCGACGGACGCACGATCGCCATCACCCTCACACGCGGCGCGGTCGATACCGCGTTCGTGCCCGAGGCGTCCGCCGGCGCTGCCTGACGGCTGCCACACCATCTTTTACAAGGAACGCATCCCATGCGCCGGACCACCATGTTCGTCTGCGCGACCGCGCACCTGCCCGAGGCCGAACGCACCGAAATAGACGCGTTGATCTACCATGCCGAGCGCGGACGGGACGGACGTCTGATCGTCGATCATCCCAGCCTCGCCATTGAGGCGCACCATAACGGGTTCTTCGTTGCGACCGCCATCATCGGCGCCGGGCACCGTCCAAGAGACGTCTCGCCTCAGCTCTGGGACATGCTCGAGATCGCCGCACGCCTCGAAGCCGATTGGGTGCTCCTCGACCATGACGAGGCACCCGACCCCAATCTGCCGGTCTTCTGACCGGCGACGAACGGAGACATCCGATGACCATTCCATGCCCGTACGCGCGGCTATCGCCGCGCAGGGCCTTGCTCGCCTCGTTCGCCAACGGCTATGCGGTCGCCGTCCAGCTCCGCCAGGCAACCGGCTTCGACCATTATGTCGTTGCGACCGGCAACCCCGTTCAGCCCTACCGCGTCACCCGAGAGCGACCCGCAGATGACGCCGCGATCATGGCGAGGGTGGCATGACCGCGCCCGGCAAGCCCCACGACATGCGCTACAGCGTGCGCCGCGAGTGGTGCGGACGGCCCGAGCCGCGCCACGTCGCCCGTTTCTGCGGCGACTGGATCGGACAAGCGCTGGACCGCAACGATGCGTTGTGGCTTGTCGCCGAGCATCAGCGGATGCGCGCAAGCGCACGCCAATCGGGAACGCGGAGGTGATCCGCGTGGCTGCTTGAGAATGCCGCGATACACTCACGGGATGATTTGCCAATCCATCTGCCGCAAATGCGGCAGGGATGGTATCATCGACATTGCGAGTCCCACGAGCGGGATGCAGGATGTCGGGTCATGGACGAGGATGACGACTGGCAGGCCAAGCACCTCAAGGCGATGGCCGAGCACATGGACGACGCGATCGCGATATGGTCGAATCAGGGACGACCGCTCGACGCCATCCGCGCCGCGGACCTGCTCCGCGACAGGATGCAGCGCGAGGTCGACCACCGCATTGCGCTATCCACCGGCGAACGTCCAGCCGACAGACCCAAACCCGACCCGGCCTGAGCGAACGACAAGGCCCGCCCCGGTAGTGCCGGGACGGGCCTGTGTTGGCGCCGCTTGCGATCAGTACGGATAGGGCAGGCAGCCGAAACCCTCGATCGGCCCGGTATCGCCCGGCAGCACCGGCATCGGCGCGCCCGAGGCCTCGATTACCCGGTACATTTTCGCTCGCCCTTCGAGGATCGCCATCAGCCATCTGAGATCGCCCAGCGCCTCCTCGACCGGGGTCTCCGAGAGCAGGTAATAAACGCGGCGCTGAAAGTCGTCGCCGCCCGCCTTCAGCATATGCGCGATCCGGTCCGCGCCCTCGCTCTGCGCCGCTGCTACATTTGCTTCGGCATCGGCGACGAGATGCTCGAACGCCTCGACGATCTCGCCGATGCCGAAATAAGCGTCGTCCAGGCTCTCCTTCATCGCGACCGCGGCAATCAGGCGCCGCGTCATCGACATCGCGGGATCCTTGAACGCATCCCACAGCGGCAGGTTGAAATCGTAGCTTTCGAGATAATCCTTCATCATGACTTGGGTCCTTTCGGTTGCAATCCCGGCCCATGTAGAACACACCAAGAACATGCCTGACAAGCACTATCTGAATTGAAGGCGCGGGATGACGTCCACCGGGGCGGGAGCGGAAGGACCGCGGCGCAGCGGGTGGAGGAGGGC
Source organism: Sphingomonas sp. (assembly GCA_965260965.1). Taxonomy (GTDB): domain Bacteria; phylum Pseudomonadota; class Alphaproteobacteria; order Sphingomonadales; family Sphingomonadaceae; genus Sphingomonas. The sequence goes on from CBDHCA010000001.1 coordinate 57,723, forward strand.
AGGGGGCAAGGACCGCGGCTATGCGCAGATGACGCGGTTCCGCCCGTTCTGCTTGGCCTTGTAGAGCAGCTTGTCGGCCCGGTGCAGTGACGACAGGCCCTGCCGGCTTGCGCCCGGCACCAGGACCGCGCCGGCCGAGAAGGTGACCGGATCCAGCGGCTCGTCCGTTTCTCTCAGCTTCAATCGACGATCGCCAAGCTCCGCGCGGGCGCGGTCGACCAGCGCCACGCCGGCCGACAGCGTCACTCCCGCCATCATCACCACGAACTCTTCGCCGCCCCAGCGGCCCACGAAATGCTGATTGCACGTCGCGGCGATCGACTGACCGACCAGCTTCAAGACCCGGTCGCCGACCCCGTGCCCATACCGGTCGTTGATCCCCTTGAACCGGTCGATGTCGCAGACCGCGATCACCCAGGGCTCCCGGCCCTCCTCCAGCCGCGCCAGTTGCGCGTCGATCGCCCGCCTGTTGGCAAGCCCGGTCAGCGCGTCCTTCAACGCATCGTCCCGCGCCGTCTCCAGATCCTGCCTGAGTACCTCGACCTCCACCGTCATCGCCGTCATCTCCGCCTCGGCCGCGACCGCGCGCGCGATCATCCGCTGCACGATCGTCTGGGGATTGGACGTACTGTCGAGATCATCGACCTCGGCACTCAGATCGCGGCCGAACGCTCCGCTCGCGGCTGCCGCGTCCGCGGCCATCGCCGCGAGCCTGATCGTCTGGTGCCTCACCGCGTCGCGCGCTTGCGCGGCCTCGTTCGTGCCGCCCGCGCTCGCCTCGCAGACATGCACCGCGTACAGCCCGTCTGCATCGGCCTGCGTCATTCGTACCCCCCCATCGGTCAGCTTGAGCATCGCCCGGCCAAGCGCTCCCTCGGGCTCCGACATCGCCTGATAGGCCAGGGCGTAATTATCCGGATGCGGCTCCAGCCGCTGCTGCTCCAGAAACCCGAGCACGTCCTTCGCCCGCGCCTGCGCTGCCTTCATCCCCCAAACCCCCGTCATGCCCGCCGGGAACACCGAAGCAAATCCCGCTCTCTGCGTCTAGCATGACAGGATGAACGGACGCTTTCCCCAGGGTCAAACTTCCCCAGCGCCAAGCCACCGGCCGCGGCGTCGGCAGAGCAATTCAGGGCGGATCCGCGCCGCCCAGCAGGCCGCGTACCGTCCCGATCTGATCGGGCAGCACCAGCCAGTTTCGGTATCGCGGTTGCCAGTGCGCATAACCGCGCACCGTTTGCGCCACATGCTCGGCCAGCGCCTCGTTCGCCTTGTGACGGATCGCATAGCGCCCATCCGGCACCCGCCTGATCGTCACGACGCCATGCGGCGTCTCGCAGGACTCAGGCGCCCCGGCTCTCCATGCCGTCCTCTGACCCGGCACGGGAGCCGACGCCGCGACTGTACCCGTCTCCCTCGTCCCCGTGTCACAGAGTGCGGACCCGGTTGAGATCGCTGCTTCAGGAGGCGCTTCGATCTCGGCTGTCTCACCGTCGGCGACGGGAGACGATCGAGAAACCGGCGCCGGCTCCAACCGGACTGATGACACCTGATCAAGCGCGCTGGGATCTGGTTCTTCGAGGCTCGGCTCGGAGTTCTTATGTGATACGCCGAGCACGGCTGCCGGAGCGGACTCCAGTCCCGGCGGGATGCCGAACCGTGCCCGCCAGTCCCGTTCCAATGGGCGATGCTCCGCGACCAGTGCCTCGCCGATCCTGACGAGATCGTCCAGCGGCATGCCCGTCACCACCCGCCAGAACGGGATGATTCCGCTCCCTATGTCGCGCTGCTCCTCCCACCACTTGCGGATCATGTCCGCCTTGACGAACGGCACCGCCTCGTCGCCGCTCACCCGTTTGTTCGCGACATAATTCTCCGGCTTGACCACGATCACCGGCTCAATCTGCTTTATCACCGTCAGACCGACCGACGCGAACCACCGCCGCAATGTGTCGACATGGCGTCTCGCCTGCTCGATCGGCGATGCGATACTGTGCGGCGTGCTGCCGTACCAGACCACCCAGCTTCCATCCTCGGTCTGCTTCAGCTTGCCGCTGTAGTTCTTGGTCTCCAGCACATACGCCGCATGGAACCGCGTCAGCAGCAGATGGTCGATCTGCGCCACGAACCCGTCCACCTCGATCCTAAGGTCGTGGATGACGACCGTGTTCTTCGCATCCCGAAAGAAATGATCGAGATAATAGGCCGCTTCCCGCTCGCCCGACGCGCCCTTGCGGATGTTCCGGATCTCGCGCTCGATTGCCGTCCGCTGGCGCGTGACGATCGGCAGCGTCAGTAACGCCTCCAGGGCGGCCAGGTCCGACCCCTTGTCGTCTATCTCCTTGAGTATCATGACTGTCTGACCCCTTCGGGTCAGCATCTTAGCGTCGCTCGGTGTTGTGGAAAGATGAAGAGTGACACCCAGGACGGCTGGACGATCGCGCCGCTTTTGCGAAAGGCCGCGATGACTACCAACCGCCGCCAATCTGACCAGATCGTCGTAAAGTCGCAAATGTAAGTCAGCACGATTGCTGCCTGGCCGGCAGCACCGCCGCTCTATCTCCGCATGCCTTCGGCCCGCTCCGACCGAGCCCCGCTGCGCGGGTCTCGTCCCTTCGGGCTACGATCGCCTATCGCAAGGGGACAAGGGTAGGGCAGGGCAGTGCTCCAGCGCGCGATCCCCGATCGCCGTCGACACATCGGGAACGGCCCGCACCGCCCGGCAGCCTTCGGCTATGGAATTGTGCGCTTCGCGCACAATGGTCCTTTTGAGCCATTGATCCCATCGCCCCCTTCACCGCCTCCCAGTGTCCCTTCGTTGCAGACCTGCCCGCCGGGGTCGCCGCCAGGAAAGGATCGTCCGCCAAGGCGGACGATGCGTTTGTTTGTCTTGAAGGCGGCTCAACAAAAATACCGGGCCTGAAGGCCCTACGGTTTCCACCCCGCAAGCGGGGCGGAGCCTCCGTCATTTGTGTTGACCCCGTCGGACAGGCCCGCGCCTAGTGACCCTGCGAGGACGGCTCCGGGTGCGATGAGATCAAGGGCTGAATAAGCTCAACGTCCTGTCGGGACAGTATTGGCCGCATGGGCGGCCAATGCGTTGTTTGATCTTTATAGTTACGCCCGCTGGTCGCGGGCTCTTCTTTGCTCGGACTCACCAGGTACGATGGAATGGTGTCAACAAAACAATCACTTAGACTATATGGAGGGGAGGGAGTATTAAAAGGTTGTCGGCAGGGGACAGGCCCCGGGAGCCAGACAGGGGGGACTAGCCCCCCGCTAGACGGAGTAAGAGCAATGAACATCGGATCTTTCAAGAGCGTCAATGGTCAGCTTCTCGGTTCGGTCAACACGGCGAACCTTTCCTTGCCGCGCCTGGGCTTGCGTCCGGTCAAGAGCAACAACACCCGCGCGCCCGCCTATGAAGTCGTCAGCCTCAATCCCGGCAAGCAATGGGTACAGGTCGGCGCAATCTGGGAAGCCGTCAGCAAGGGATCGGGTGAAATCTTCTATCAGGGCCAGCTTGACGACCCCAGCATGACCCAGGCGCTTCCCATCGCCTTGTTCGGCAACGACGATGACGGCTACCGCGTCGCATGGACCCGCAAGACGGCCCGGCGCGACAGCTTCGACGACACCGCCACCGGCACCCGCTCCGCGCCTAACCCGTCCGATGACTTCGAGGGGAACGCCACCGAGACGGGCGAACTGGCGACGACCGAGGACGACAAAATCCCGTTCTAAGCCTCGCCGAACAGGAGGGGGGAAGCGCGTCAACGCTCCCCCCGACCCTAAGCCGAAACCACCCAGCCAAGGGATTGCAACCATGACCAAGGAAACGACCTCCCGCCGCCTTAGCAGCTTCGCCGATCTAGGCGAGGCATATCGCGAGATGAGCGCCACCGATGAGTTTCATGCAGCGTTCGGCGACGTCGGCGCATTGTCCATCGTCGACGGATCGAACGAGGCACAGGAGCTCGACATGCCCGAGCCGATGGCAGCCCAGCACGATTGCGCCGCGATCATCGCTACCGTATTCGACCTGTTCCGCGACACCCGCCTTGAAGCGAGCGCGCAGGCGATCGCTTGGGGCATCGTCAACAGCTTCCACCATGAGGCGCAGAAGCTGGACCGCGCAGAGGACGGCTTCGCGCGCGAGCTGGGCGACATGGCCCGCCGCCCCGACCCGTCGGAAATCTATACCGTCGAAATGGAGGAACTCACCATCAAATGCCAGACCGCGGCCGAGCAGCGCGCCGCGATCGAGTGCATGCGCGACTATGCCGCCGAGGTTTACCGCGCCGAGACGGGACGCCCTTGGAGTGCCGCGCGCGGCACCAAGGTTTCCAGCGCCACGACCGCAAGCCAGATCGCCGCCATCGACTTCCTGAAAGCCCGCGCCGCCGATGCCCGCGAGAAGCGCGCCCCGTCAGGCCCGGTTATCGTCTTTTCAGGCGGGCAGGAATGGCACGACCACGCCCAGCTTTACGAGCGGCTGGACCAGATCAAGGCGCGCGTCCCGCATATGACGCTTGCCACCACCGCGCAGCGCAAAGGCGCCGATGCCATCGCCGCCGCATGGTGCGCGAGCCGGGGCGTTCCACTCGTCGCGTTCACCCCCAACAGCAGCCTTGGACGCCGCGCAGGGTTCGACCGCAACAAGCGGCTTGTCGCCCTTCGCCCCGTCGAGGCGATCGTCTGCCAAGGGTCGGGCTTGCAGTCCAATTTGCTGGACGAACTGAAAGCCGCTGGCGTCCCGACCCACGCCTTTCGCGCCGACCGTCAGACCCCGATCGAGGACACGCCCAGCCCGCGCACGATGATCGACCGGGCAAGCCGCGCGGCGTAACCCCCCGTAACCGGGCGCGGCTGGAACCCGCGCCCGCCCCGCTTCGATCGGGTTCCTTGGCGACTGGCCGGTTTGGCAGGGGAGGGAAACCACCCCCGTCGGGCCGGCCCCTTGTCGTACCCGTGGCTGGGGGAAACCCTACCGGTTTCCCCCAGGCCAGCACATCGGCCGCGCGCCCGCCTGTCCCTGGCCGGGCCAGCCGGGCGCGCGGCCGATCCGCTTCCCCCTTCCGGTGATGGTCGAGTACAGGCGCAGGATATAAGACAGCAGCAACCCGTCGTGCCGACCGGCTTGCATCTTGCGGGCGGCAAAGCACGGAGCCGGGCATCGAGCCCGGCCCCGCGCTGCTGCCGCAAGGGAAAACTCTCTCTCGAATAGTCCCAGTGTGTCGGCCGGGGCCGGGAGCCTCAAGGACGGCAGGGTCCCACCATTTTCCCTTGCGGGAAAATCGTTTCCCCTACCGCCGCTCACGCGGCCGCTTCGCGGTCCTTGACCCTCCCGACCCCGACCGACGGCTGAACTTCGTCATCATGACATGAAGGAGGAAGACATGCAGGTCTCGTTGTTCAGGGCGCTCAAATCGGCTAATATCGAGGACGACGTCGCCGCGAAGGCCGTCGAGGTCGTTGAGGAGCATATCGACATGGCGGTCGGACGCGCGGTGCAACCGCTGGAGCACAAGATCACAGGTCTCGATCTCAAGATCGGGACGATGGAGTCCAAACTCGACAGCGGTCTCAAAGGGGTTCAGACCTCGATCGACGGCCTCAAATGGTACATCATCATTCTGGGATCATTGATGACCACAGCGGCAACCGTCGCCGGGTTCCAGTTCTTCAAGTAACCACGCCGAGGGACTCCGGCTCCTCGGCATCACGATGATGGATCGGGCCATGCGCATGGACGCATGGCCCCTTTTTTTGTCTGACAGCGCCGGAGGGCGCGCAGCCGTGCATCGAGCCCGGCCGCGCGCGCGGCGTTGCCGCTGCACTCGCCCGCTCGCCCGTTCGCCACCCCTCGTCCCGTTCCGGGACGAACACTCCGACTCTTTTCGGATTCATGGTCTGTTCCCATATCTTGCCGCGCCGACAAACCTGTTTTAAGTTTGCAGATGGCCTCATGGACAGGCCGACGGCAATGTGGCGACCCGAAGGCGTCCGACACCCGAACGCCGGTCGCCGGTCGCCGGGGAGACCCCGATGACAGGTCCCGCTCAACCCCGACGATCCGCCAACGGCTCGATGTTTTACGTCACCTCGATGTCGAACCGCTTTCGCGTCAAGAGCGAGATGACCTTCCGCGCCTGGGTCAAATCGCACCCCGACCTGTTCGATTACCCGCCCGTCATCTTCGATGACGAGGGGCTGCGCTGGTGCTCGGTCCACGGCGATCTAGAGTGGATGAACAATCCATCGTTCCACCAGGCGATGACCGACCTCGCGCGGGGCATTCTCGACCCCGCGACGATCTTCGTCGCCGAGGGGATATCGAACCATCCTGACTCGGGCATCCGTTCCTATTCCTGCGCCTATGACGCGACGGGGCGCTTTCTTCACCGCTCGACGCTTGATATCTATGGCGACCTGACCGGCTTCACCGGCACCGCGACGAGCATGTTCCCATGACCAGATACGACCACCAGCGGCGCAGACTCGAGCCGCTTCCCACCATCACCCGCGACGACAAGCTGCGCGCGCTTGCCTTGCCGCTCGACACCGCCAAGGCCGAGCGGCGTCGCCGCCTCTGGCGCTCGACCTATGCGGTTCGCACGATGGCGATCGTCTCGGTCGTCGCCGCCATCTTCATCGCCTGTGGCCATGCCGTGATCGCCGCATGCGGGCTGATCGCAGGCGGTTTCTGGATCGTCACCGACCAGGCCCGCCGCGCCGCGCGCCTCGATGGATCGATCCCCGGCTGGTGGATCGAAGAAGCCATCACCACCGACCTGAGCGACAAGGGCCGCGCCGAGCTGACCGCGATGCTGCTCCGACCCTCGATCACCGCCGAGGACGCGCTCGCCTGGGCACGCGCCGAGCTGCGCCGCGCGCGCCCCGTCCACGCTCCGCGGCACACGATTGCCGAGCAGGTCCGGTTCTGACAGACTTGCCCGATGTGGCTGGTCGATAAACTCCACCGGGGCCTCGAACCTCACCGGGAAGCCGTCCCGAACGCGACCCATCTGCAGCTCATCCGCTGGTATGTCGGACGCGGCACCGATGCCGATGAAAAGGTCGGCGTGCAGCTCGTCCGCACCGCCAAGATGTTCGAGCGCTGGATCGCGTGCGACTGCCTCGGCGACGCTGCCGCGCCGCCTCTCCTGTCACCCGCCTATCTCTCCGAGGCCGAGACCTATTATCTACGCCGCCTGACCGGCGAGGAACGCCCCGAGCATCATATCGACTGCCCGTTCTTCCGCGACCAGGCCGCCTACCTTCGTGACCGCGAGCGGCACGACGCCAAGCCGCTGACGCGGCCGGGCGGTTTCTTCGCCGCGCTCAAGCCAACGGGCGAGCATCTCGCCCAGCGACCGATCGACGATGCCGACGACAACCGCATCCGCAGCGGCTCGGTGCCTCGTCTGGCGCGTCTCCTGTGGGACCTCGTGGATCTTGCAGGCACCAACATCATCGGTCCGATCGGAGGACGCCCACGCCCCGAGATCAGGGTCGAGTTCGATGCGATCAGGCGCGCGGCGCACGATCTATGGGTAGCGCCTGGATGCCCACTGTCATCCTATCTCTTCACGCATCCGGACGCACTTCGTACCCGGCGCATCTATGCCAGGCTCCGTGAGGCGGCTCCGACCTGGCCGGACGGCCATGAGCCGCAGGCGTTCCTCCTCCTGTTCGCCAGAACCGTCACGCGCCGCGAGGTCGACCTCGGCGACGACGATCCGATCGTCATCACCTCGGACATCGCCAAGCCCGCGCAGCGCATGATCGATCGCGGCCCCTATCTGGTCCTGATCGCGATCGGCCAGCACCCGCAGGCACGCGGGCTTGCGCCCGTGCGCGCCTATGCGCAGCCTGTCCTGAACGGCCGCCAGTTCGTACCCGTCGACAGCAATGCGGAGCGATCATTCCTTTCGATTCTGCTCGATTGCCAATGGCCTCTCAACAACGCCGGGATCGCCAGCCGGATCAAGAAGCCGCTCTTCGATATCGAGACCGATGCGGGACCTTGCAGGCCCGACTTCATGATCGACCTGCTCGACCGCGAGATGAACGAACGGCGTCTACGGATCGCCGAGCTTATAGGCTATACGACCGATCGCTACCGCGCTTCCAAGGCACGAACGATCCCCTCGATGGAACGGATCGCCCCTGTCACGCAGTTCTGGATCGATGAACTTGAGGACGCCGATGCGCTTCGCGCCCGGGTCCTGGCGTTCCTCAAGGAGTGACGCCGATCCTTGCATGAGCGAGCAGTGCGTCCGCCCGCTCCCCCAGCAGCACCGCCAGCAGCTCGGCATCGCTCGCCGCATCGACCGGATCGCCGTCCAGCGCATACAGCAGCGAAGACTTCACCCAGTCCCTGATCGACGGGTCTTTGAGGACCGCGTTGATCTTCGCATCGGCAATCGACCAGACCGTCGCGCCGGTATCGTTCGCTGCCTCAACCATTATTCTCAAGCCGCTTGAGCGCCTCATCCTCGCCGAGGTCGACGACCCTCGTGACGATCCGGGACAGCATCTTGGGATCGATCATGTGCGCTCCGGCCGCGACCATGACCTCGCCGAGTTCGGCCGCCGCCTCCTGCTTCAGCTTCGCTTCGCGCGCATCGAGCGCGGCGCGTTCTTCACGCAGCTTCGCCAGCCCCTTGAGCGGTCCCATCGATCCCCGTGCCACGCCAGTTCTCCTGTCGAACTATGAGCGCCGCTTATCCGCCCCGTCGAGTCCGAGTTCAAGCGTTAATGCGTCCGATCACGATCGCCGAATGCGCAGCAACCGCATGGTAATCAAGACGGCCTGACGGCCGTCAGCGATCCCCTCGGGACAACCATTCCCATCACCGGTCGGACAACCGGAGACAGCCTGGATCTATGGCTGGAACCGGGAGAGAAAGCAGCACACCGTATACAGCGGCGCTGTTGGCTCAAGTGACGGTATTCCGCGCGATATCCGGCCGAGTGACGAATGCCAGACTCCACTTGCCGACAATTGGACAATTGCGAGCGAAAGTAGAAATCTGCTATCGTCGCTACATCGACGTAAATCGGCCAAAAAGTGCTTGGCGGCGATGTGATCCGCAATTATAAGAAGAGCGCTTTCCGGAAACCGACCATGCGACGACCGCCGAAAGGCGGTTATGTCTCAAAACATGAAAAGTCTGTGCGTCTACCTTCCGGAAGACGTCAAGATTCGCATCGACGAAGCGGCAGCCGCCGCGGGCCTCACGAGAAGCCTTTTCATCAGGGAGGCGATTGAGACACTTCTCAAGATCGACAGCATGCCGGCACGGTCGCAACGTGCCGACAAGACGCTGAGGTTCCTCGAAATCGGCATCGATGCGATGCTCAAATATCACCCCGTCGAGAACCTTCGTGAGATCGTCCACACGACCCACAAACGTCGCCTTCAGGGGCGGCAGGCGCGGGGAGAGGAGCGGTGAAGCAGAACCTCAAAAACTTCACCAGCGGCAGTCAGCTGATCGAGAACTTCGGGCTGATGTTCGCGGCCGGACTGAAGCTGCCGTTCTGGATCACGGTCGCGGCCTGGGGATGCGCGATCTGGTACAAGGTCCACACCATGCTCACCGAGCATGAGGTCTATCTCGTCTGGATGCGGATCGAGGCACTCGTCTACCGCTGGATGAACTTCGATCCGACCAAGGCCGTCAACGTTCAGTTGCTGAGTGGCGGCCTCAATCGCCTGAGCTGGGGCGAGCTGGTCGACTATCCGCCGGTGATGATCGCGTGGAGCGACTTCACGGCGTCGATAAAGGCGGCGACGTTCGCGACCTTCATCGTCATCATCCCGCTCTTTGCGTTCTACTATTGGTACTGCCAGCGCTTCGGCGTGCTCGCCAAGCAGCGCAAGCACCTGCGCGGCGCCAAGCTGACCACGGCGCCCGAACTCGCGCAGATCATCAAGGCGGCAAACGCCATCGAGCGCGCGAAGGACTACAAGAGGATCTTCGGCTATGACTGGCGCCTGCGCTCGAAGCTGGCGACCAAGAAGGAGCTGGACTCAGCCGGCATCTACCGGCCCTATGTGTTCGCCGGGCTGCCCTATCCGTGGCGGCTCGAGCAGAGCCATGCGATGCTCATCGGCACGACCGGTACGGGCAAGACCGTCGAGCTTTCCTCGATCGTCGCGCAGATCAAGGAACGCCGGCACCGCGCGGTCATCTTCGATCTGACCGGCGCGTTCATCGAGCGCTTCTACGACCCCGGGCGCGACATCATCCTGAACCCGCTCGATGCCCGCTGCCCGCAATGGTCGATCTTCAACGAATGTGCCTCCGAGGCCGAGTTCACCACCGCCTGGGAGGCGCTCGTCCCCCACGATGGCGGCACGTCCGAGCCGTTCTGGGTCCAGGCCGCGCGGATGCTCGGGGTCGAGACCTGCATGAAGCTCATGAAGGAAGGCAGGGCCACCAACCGCGCGCTCTACCACGAGTTGATGACCGCCGACCTGAAGCACGTCCACAAGCTCGTCGAGAAGACGCTCGCCGATCCGATCACCGCGCCCGAAGCCGCGCGCATGGCGGAGTCCGTCCGGGCGGTGCTCAATACCAACGCCAAGTCGATCCGGCTGATCCCGACCGACGGCCCGATGTTCTCGATCAAGAACTGGATGCGCGGCGACAGCGCCGAGGGGAGCCTGCTCTTTCTCTCGTCGCGCTATGTCGACATGTCGGTCAACCGGACCATGCTGACGACCTGGATGGATACCGCGCTCAATACGCTGATGACCATGAGCCGGTCACAGGACGTTCGCATGTGGTTCCTGGTCGACGAGCTCGGCGCGCTCCACCGGTTGTCCGCGCTCGAAAAGGGTCTCCAGACCGCGCGCAACTATGGCGGCGCGGTCGTGCTCGGCATCCACGCTTTCGGCAAACTGAAGGAGACCTACGGCCAGAACGTCGCCGAGACGCTGGCCTCGCTCGCGCGCACCAAACTGCTCCTCGCGACCGACGATCGGCCGACCGCGACGTTCGAGAGCGACTCGATCGGACACCGGCAGTTCCGCGAGATGGAGGAGGGGTATTCCTATGGCTATGACAACGTCCGCGATGCGGTAACGCTCACCTCGCGGCGCAACCTGGAGCCGCTGGTACTGCCCGACGACATCATGTCGCTCCCCAAGCTGACGGGTTATGTTCGCTTTCCGGGCGGCTTTCCGGCAGCGCCCGTCGAGCTTCGGATCGTCGATTATCCGACCGTTGCCAACGGGTTCATCCAGCGCGACATCAAGGATATCGGCGACCCGGAAGAACCGACCGCGGAACCGCCCGAGAAGCCCGGCGATCCCCCGCCGACCCCGCCCGATGGCGGCACCGGCATGGCGGTCGAGTTGCCCGAGGCAGCGAAGATGCGCGCAGAAGGCGTGAAGCCCGGCCTGGCGGTCATCGTGTGCAACGACGCTCCCGTCGACGCCGAGATGGCCGCGGCCATCATCCGTAATCCGGTGCTCGGCAAGGGCGAAGTCGTGGGGGAAGAAGGGGCAGGGCAGGGCGGTACGCGGCGCAAGGAAGACGACGAAGCGGCGCGCGGCGGGGGCAGGAAGATGGTGACGCTGGAGGACGGTTCGGTACGCGAGGAGGCGGCCGGGGAGCGGCGAGGGGTGCCGGTCCTGAAAGGTCCGCCCGAGGTTGATCTCACGACCCAGGAACTGCGGCAGAACTTCACCGACGAGCATGACCGGCATCACGACGACAGCCCGAACTTTGATGACGATCTTGGGCATGGAGATTGATCGATGCTCTCGATGGCGTCCGTCAAATCGTCAGGTGGAGCGTCCGGCTATTTCGCCAAGGACAACTATTACTCCCCTGCCGGAGCACAGGGTAGCTCGGGTTGGGCGGGGACCGGCGCGGACGAACTGGGACTGCACGACGAGGTCGATGCCGAGGCGTTCAAGGCCGTCCTGGAGGGCAGGCTTCCGGACGGCACGGTGCTCAGGCCCGGTCCCGACGGCAAGCGCGGGTTCGGCTCGGACTTCACCTTCTCCGCGCCGAAGTCGCTGTCGCTTCTCGCCTATATCGGCGGTGACAAGCGGCTGCTCGCGCTCAATCGCAGCGCTGTCGAAAAGACCATGGCCTGGGCCGAGAAGAACCTCGCCGCCACCCGCATGGAGGTGGACGGCGAGATGCGGGTGGTGAAGACCGGCAACCTCGTCATGGCGATGTTCGAGCATGATACCAGCCGCGCGCAGGAACCCGACGCGCACATTCACGTCGTCATCGCCAACGCGACCAAAGGCCCGGACGGCAAGTGGCGCACGCTTGCCAACCGCCCCTTGTGGAAGGCCAACACGCTGCTCGGCTCGATCCACAATGCGTATTTACGCGAGGGCGCGGCCGAGCTCGGCTACAGCCCGGAGATCGCCGGCAAATACGGCAGCTTCGAGATCGGGAACATCGCCCGCTCGGTCATCACGGCGTTCTCGAGCCGGCGACAGCAGATCGTCGAGGGCCTCAGATCGTCGCTCCACACGACCCGCGCCGCGACAGATGCGGTCACCCTCCATACCCGCGAGGAAAAAGCGGCCATCGCCGATCGCGGCGCGCTCCATGATGAATGGCGCGCGAAAGCCGAGGGGCTCGGGATCGACCTGCCCGGGATCGTCGCCGGCACCCATGCGCCGGGTGCTGCCCCGGTCAGGCCGTGGGAGAAGGCAGCCGAAGGACTGCGCTCGATCGTCGACCAGGCGCGCGCGGTCGCTGCCTATTTCGCGCGGGTCGTCGGCGGAGCCGAGAAGGACCCGTTGATCCCCGAACGCATCGGCGCGCTCCCGGTCGCCGAGCGCGCGGGCGCGCAGGCGGTCGCCTCGGCGATCCGTCATCTCGCCGAGCGCGAGGCCGCGTTCGAGACGTTCGACATCTACAAGGCGGCGCTGAACTTCGCGCTCCCCGTCACGATCGAGGGCGTCGAGGCGCGGGTAGCGGTGCTGAGAGACCGCGGCGTGCTCGTTCAGGGCAAGGGCCGGTCCGAGAGCTTCATGACGACCGAGCAGGCGATCCGCACCGAGCGGCAGATCGTCTCCGAGATCGGCAGCGGACGCGGCGCATCGGACGCGCTGATGCCCCTGGAGGCGGCTGGGACGGCGTTACAGGAGCAGAGCCACGCGATCGCGGGCTTTGCCCTCAACGGCGGGCAGGAGGCGGCCGGCAGGCTCGTACTGGCGAGCACGGACCGGATCGTCGCGATCCAGGGCGTCGCGGGCGCCGGCAAGACCACCGCGCTCCAGCCCCTGCAGGCGGTGCTCGCCGATCACGGCAAGGAGATGCTCGGCCTCGCGTTCCAGAACAAGATGGTCGACGACCTGGCGCGCGCCGGCATCCCGTCGCGTACGATCGCCTCGTTCATCGGCCGTCACCAGCGCCTTCTCGAGCCCGGCACGCCGCAGGGCTGGATCGACCGCGCGCGCGAGGAATACAAGGACACCTATATCGTCGTCGACGAAAGCTCGATGACGTCGAACGGCGACCAGCTCAAGCTGAACCGGCTCGCGAACCTCCTTGAGCTCCCGCGCATGGTGACGATGGGCGACGAGCGGCAGCTGGGCGCGATCGATGCCGGCAAGCCGTTCGAGATCATGCAGCGGATCGGAATCGACATGGCGACGATGCCCGACAATCTGCGCGCGCGCGGCGACGTCGTGAAGACGGTCGCGGCCGCGCTCCAGGACCGCGATCCGGCCAAGGCGATGAAGGCGCTGGAGCCGTTCACGATCACCGCGCCCGAGACGATCGCCGAGACCGCGGTCGAACAGTGGATGGGCTTGGCGCCCGAGGTCCGCGAGCGGACCGGACTCTACGCCTCGGGGCGGGTGCACAAGGCGGCGATCAACGAGCAGGTCCAGGAAGCGCGGCTGGCGGCCGGCGAGATCAGCGATACCGCGCTTGGGATGACGGTTCTCGACCGGGTGTCGATGACGGGCGAGGAGCTGCGCTACGCGCGGTCCTACGCGCCGGGAATGGTGGTCGAGTTCGAGCGCAAGATCGAGGCTCAGAAGATCCCGGTGGGCCGATCGGAAGTCCTGTCGGTCGACACCGCAAGGAATACGGTGACGATCAGGACGCCGAACGGCAAGGAGCGGGTCTACATGCCCGACCGCATCCAGCCGTCCAAGGAGGATCGCACCGCCCGGCTCTACACCTTGAAGAACCTGAAGCTCCACGCCGAGGACCGCATCCGCTGGGGCGACAACGACCGCGATCGCGGGCTGCTCAACGCCTCGCAGGCGCGCGTCGTCTCCTGGGACAGGCACGGCGTCACGATCGAGACCGACGCGAAGATGGTCCACACCCTCGCTCACGGCGATCCGATGCTGGCCAAGATCGATCTCAGCTATGCGCTCAACGCCCACATGGCGCAGGGCGTGACGTCCGATTACGGCATCGCGGTCATGGACAGCCGCGAGACTCATCTCGCCAATCTGCGCCTTGCGCTCGTCACCGCGACCCGCGTACGTGACGGCATCACCGTCGTCACCGATGATCCGGCCCGGCTGACCAGGGGGCTGGAGACCAATCTCGGCGACAAGACATCCGCGCTCGAGATCATCGGCGAGGTGCCCGCGCGCGTCGAGGGCGCCGGGACCGCGGCCGGGGCTGCCCGCAACGAGGCATCGAACGAATGGGATCGCGCGGCCGCCAAGGCGTTCGAGGACAAACCCGGTCTCGCGACCGGTACACCGGCCGCTACTACCACCGGCAGCGATGCGGCCAAGACCGGTAGCGCCAAGCCCGAACTGGAGAAGAAGATCGACGATGGGTCGTCACGCAACCGCCAGATCGAGTTCGACCTGTGACGATGGCGTTGCGACACGACGATCAATACGGGGATGGGGTTGCGGGCGATCGCGGATCGCGAGCCGAACATGCCACTTGTCTCGATCGCGCACTGGCTGGATGGTCCCGCCACGTCGATCCTGTTCGTTCGCGGCAATCCTCACAGGTCTTCCAGCGAGGTCAACGTGGTGCTTGCCTCGCGACGCGACCAGGCCATGCTACGCCGGATCGACGTCGACTGTGAGCGGACGCGGCGCTAAGCGAGCATCGTCGAACGGATCCGCTGGAACGGATCGTCGTCGATCGAGCCGTCGTCGAAGACGATCTCGCCCTGCTCGCCGGGCGTCGCCGATAGCCAGTCGCTGCGGTAGGAGGTCGGCTGGTTCGTCACGAAGTCGATCAGCAGGTGCATGTCGCGCGAGATGCTGACCTGTGCCGCGGCAGCCGCATAGTCGCTGTCCTTGACCTCGATCGCCTCGAGGATGGTCCGGCGATGCCGGCAGGCAGCAACCATCGCTTCGCGGTCCGAGGCGCGCGCGATCCAGCGAAAGAGTGACGGCCGCATCCCCCGGACACCCGTCTGGATCATCATGCGATTGCCGCTTGCCATCATCATCTCGGTGTCGAACGACATCATCGCCCGGGTTAACGTATCGGCATCGACCTCCTCGTGTGCCAGCGCCGCCTTCATCGCATCATGCGCGGTCATCAAGGGGACCAGCTGCTCGGGACCGGCAGTCGACGCGACGAGGGCGGCGGCCCTGGGATCGACCATGGTCTTGAGCGTAAAGGTCTCGCGGATGCTGGCCTCGTCGAACCGCGCGATCACATAGCCCACCGAGCGTCCGGTTGCGGCATAGCCATCGACCATGAGCCGGGCGACGGCGTCGCTCGCATTGATGGGCGCCACCCGGAATTGACGCGCGACGTCCGACGCCATGATACGGGTTCCCGGCTCGGCGACCCTCTCCAGGATCAGGCGCCGGATCGCCAGGAAAACCTCTTCAGCCTTGAGCATCGTCACCTTCGCGCTTTTGCGTCCCATGGCGACTAACCCATGATTGGTGAAGTTACGCTGACTCGAAGGTGGCGGATGTTACGGGGTATTCGGTGCCGGGACCGGCTGAGGCTGCCTTGCGGCGAGTTGTCTTGCGAGCGTCGCCTCGAGCTGTGGTTCGAGATGCGAGAACGCATCGACCAGGCTGGCCGCGGTCAGCTTGCCGATATCGGTCGAGTCAGCGCCGCCAAGCGCGCCGATGCCAAGACCGACCAGGCCGCCCGCCAGCACCTTCAGGTCGCGCTTGCGCGCCTGGCCGCTGGCGATAGCTTCCTGGATACCCGTCTTGACCGCGGTGACCGAGAGTACCGTCTGTGTCTCGAGCTTCTTGGACTTGAGTCCGCCTAGTCCGCCAAAACCGCGACCGAGCCCGCCCAGCGCACCGCCTCCCGAACCCGCATTCTCGTCCTGATAGACGATATTGGCGGTCAGCAGGTAATCGGCCGGGGTCAGCGTCGCCGCGGCCGAGCCGCCCGTCGTCTGCTGGCCGGACGCAAGCGCCCGCTCGCGCTGCAGGGCATCGAACCCCTCGCCGCGGTCGACCACCTGGAAGCATCCGCTCCGCGCGATTATCATCCGCAAGAGCGGCATCGGGTCGACCTGTGCGCCCGACATGCCGTTCTGCGCACGCGCCATCGCCATCAGCGCGGCCAGTCCTGGCGGCAGCTGCCCGCTGGCATTGTCCTGCTTCTTCGTCTCGACGAGCGCCACGGTGCCGAGCGAGGCCGAGCAGCGCGGGATCTCGAGCTGGTCGTTGACCATCGTCCCGCCCTTGCCGAGCTTCTGCGCCGACAGACCAGCGGGTGAGCATGAGAGCGCGACCGCGGCGCTCCCGAGGATGATCGTCTTCAATCTCGTCGCCATGTCGCTCTCCCTCATTGAAACGGGTTCTTCAGATGACCGGTCGACGCGAGCGGTGAGGCCGTATTCGGCAGCTCCGGCACCGCTTCGAGCTTGGCGACGATGGCGTCGATCGTCGCCTTGAGCCGCTGCGCGGCTTCCAGCCCCTGCCGGTCGGCATTCAGATCGATATCGCCGTAGATCGCGATCGAGCTCGTGCTGCTCTCGATCGTCAGCCCGCCGATCGTCATCGACTGACCGGCCGAGAAAGGTTCGATCACCTCATCGCTCATCTCGGCCTCCCGGTCAGACTCGTGCCGCCGAGCGGCATGATGACCCTTTTGTCACCTGCTGGTGCCGTTGGGAACGGCTCGATGCCGGATAGTCGCGTGAATTGATCGAGACTCAGCGTGCGAATGACCGGACGAGCGGTGTTGCTCGCCACGATCGCGACGGCACCACGTCCCGGCACATAGACCGCCTTGTAGATCGACGTCGGGACCGCGATGCGGTGGTTGAGCGTGACCAGCTCGTCGCGCTCGAAAAGTGGACCCGTCACCACGAAAACGCGGGGCGCCATCAGCGCCAGCTCGCGCACGTCATGCTCGATGTCGCTCCACGCATGGCGGTTGAGCGCGGGCGTCTGCGGCACGATGTTCGCCAGGCTGAAGCTCTCTTCCTGCGACCCCGGCGTCGCCATGTCGCCCGATGGCGCCATGTGCCCCCGGTCGTATCCCGAGCCTCGATAGTCCGCGAGGTTTGCGCCCATCGCCTGGGGTAGCGCCGCGTCGGGATGGGAATCATCGACGCGCTCGATCCTGCGCGCCGCGCGGACCCGCGCCGGGGTCAGCCGCTCGGCCGACCAGAGCGGGGTGCGGGTCAGACCTGAGAACAGGACCGCATAGCCTTCATGGCAGATCGGCACGGCTGCCTGCGCCAGCTTCGTGTTGACGAGACGCGGCGCAGTGTTCCCCGCGAACTCGGCCGAGCACGCCGGCAACGGCAAGATGCGGCTCGCGGCGACATCGGCCCGCGGCTGAACAGCCGAGCAGTGCGTCTCCATCGTCGCCACGAACGACAGGACGATGAGGGCGAGCAGCTTCATGAACTACATGCTGCCGCGCGCTAGTCGACGATGAGATACTCCGTACCGATCCGCCTCGTCGCGCTCGACCGGCGCTGGAAGATATCGCGCAGCCGCCGGTCGACATCCTCGATCCGCTCGCATGCCCATGACTGCCGGCGACCGGCCGCGTCGACCCGACCCCACCGCACGCTGACCAGCATCAATCCGAACAGATCGCGGCTGACCTCGATCGCATATTCGCGGTAGACATTTCTTGCTGGGTCGACCGCGCGCAACAGGACGGTTCCGCCCTCGCGCAGCCGGGCGCATCGATCCGCATAGCGAGCGTTCATCGGTTCCTATTAGCGCCTTCGTTTGATGATGGAACATTAGCTGTTCCCGTGATATTGATGCCCATATGTTCTCATATGAGGAGGGCGACCGATGGAAGACGGCAGAATCAACACGGCGACGGGCCAATTGATGCTCGGCGCGTTCGATACGTCTGGCACGCCGTTCGGTGGCATAGAAAGCGGTACTCCATATTGGAGCAATTCGTATGCTAAATTACCAACCAACAATGCACTATTGGACAGCCTACCTACAAAGGAGGTGTCTTGGAAGGTTATGGGCATCGCGCTAACCTTTATATTGATGATCGTTGTCTCGATCATAGGGTCAGTAATCTGGAATGTTGTTGTAGGATAGACCCTAGCGGTTTGGCTTCTTTTCAAAAATTTTATTAGATAGTGCCTTAACCCTTTTAGGGTCAGCATCCTTACCGGCTAGACTATCTAGGTTGCCAAGGTCTTGCTTGGCATTCCGACCCGCTTGACCGACCAATTGCAAACCATCACTTACATGGTCGCCGATGACCGTTCGGCGTTCGCGTACCTTGTCGCCAATCGAAGACGGTGGCGGGGCTGATCCGGCGCTATCCCCACCCGAAAGATGCCCAAGGCCCGGTTGAGAGGCCACACCGGCTTCGCCGTGGAACGATGGTCCGGTGATGCCGTCACGCGATGGCTCTTTCAACTGCTCGGTAGCGGTCCGAACGAACTCGGCAGACTCGTGCTGGATAAACTTTTTCTCCAACAACCGTCGCTGACGAGCGATCTCGGGATCGGCATTGGTATAATCCGGTGCGCTTCGCGGGTCGAACCTGTGACCCGCAGGATAGATTTCCGGGTGCTGCGCCACCTCCCTGGCCGACCATTCAATGAAGTCATTGTTGACGTTCTCGGTGAACGAAACGCCTTCACCATCCTTCAGCGACACGCGGCTCTGCAGTGAGTTCGACAACTCATAACTTCTGGAGCTTTCGTGCTCATAGCTACGTGTCTGGCTGATACTGTTAGACAAACCGCTGGCTTGGTTGGCGAACGTACCGTTGGTGGTATTTGCTGCGGACCTGATGAACGAGTCCTTGCCCTCCGACCATTTTTGATCTCGACTGCGCTGCTCGGTGAAGCTACGTATCTTATCGGCGTTTTGCGAGTAAATCTTTCGGTCGGTATCAGTCCAGCGCCAGTCATAGCCACCGCCGCCAGATCCACTAAGTTTAGCACCAGCCTTGAGCGGTCCCTTTTCTACTCCGATGCCGCCCTCCCCACTTACATTACCCTGTACTCCTAAGTAACCCGCAGCCGCATAATCACGAGACGCCTGATTGCTTAATCCAAATGTCGACCTCAAGTCATTGGCGAGCTGATCTACTTCGTTAAACGTGCGCTGCATATTTGCTGTGTCGCTTACGCCATAACCCGCCTCCGTACTGCTGCCGGACTGCACGCCATGCCGGAACTCATTGAACTGGCCGACGCTGCTGGCGGTGCCTTGTCGTGCCTGTACCGCCAAACGGTCTCCTCGCGTCTTCGCCTCGGTCGCCGCACGCTCTGTCTCCGCGCTAACGGATTGAGACAGCGAAGCGCTGATCGGCAGGTTCGATACGGTGGCATGCAGATCCGTCGCGGACGTGCCGCCCTCGAACCCGGTCTGCACGCCGCCATAGGCATCGCGGCTCGCGATCTGGCTCGCTCCCCCGAACAGGTTCGGCGCGGTGTTCCACGCGCTGCCCTGACGGTTGTTGTAGCTGGCATTGTCGAGCGTCGTGTTGCCGAGCGATACGTTGCCGGTCGACGCCTCGCGCGCGGCTTCCTCGGCCGCGTTCTGACTGGGTGCCAGAAAGCTCGTCGCCTGCCCCGAGATCGCCATCGCGCCCTTCGCCATCCCGGCCGCCAGGAACGGCACCGAGGCGATGAGGTAACCGGCAAGGACGGCCGTGTTCGAGTTGACCGCCTGGATGTCGTTGAACGAAACCAGCGACATGCTGGCACCGACGCCGACCGTGACATGCTCCCTGAGCGTCACGATCATGTTCAGGATGACATAGATCGGACCCCAGGCGGCAAGATAGAAGAACCCGGTCGCATAGCCCTTCAGGGCGCCCGGCCCGGTCCCCGGTATCAGGAAGAGCGGGAAGATGATCGGGAAGAGCGCGTAGAAGACGACCGTCAGCACGATGTTGAGGATCGGCACCCACTCCATCGCGTTGTGCGCGATCGCGTTATAGGTGTTGCGCGTCTGGATGTCGGCGCGGGTCTGCGCATAGACGTCGACCGAGCCGCCCCCCGACGATCCCGACATGGTGTGCATCGCCTGCGTCATCGCGTTGACCGAGAGCGTCTGCTTCATGAGGTCGGACGCATCGCGCGAGACACCGGTCAGATAGTCGTAGGCGATCGGCAGATCGGCATAGAGCTTGGCCCTGGCGAGCGCGGCCGTGTTGGCGGGATAGAGCTTCTTGCCCAGCACGGTTATCATGCCGTCGGTCACGTCCTTCCACTGGGCGCTCAGCCGCTGGTACGCCTCGCGGCAGGTGATGATCTCGGAGCTGACCGTGCCGTCCGCCTGGCGGGTCAGGAACGGCTGCGAGCGCGCGGGCGAGCCGGGTCCCATCGCCGCCCAGATGTCCTCGGCGTTCGCCAGCTCGTCCATCGACTTCCTGCCCAGCAGGATGTCGTAGAACACGCACATGCGGTACTGCGCGTCGATGTTCGCGGCGAACTCGGGATCGCTGATGCTCAGCCCCTGTGTCGCCTCGAGCAGCCGCGAGCCGTAGATCATGCCGTTGCGGCTATACGCCAGATCATCGGGCATCCCGAACACCAGCTCAGCCGACCGGACCAGATACTCACCCGCCTGCGAGGTGAAGCCGGCGAGATAGGCAAGCCCCACCGGCACGTTGGCGACATGCGCGGCGCGAAGCCCCGGGTTGATGCGATCGGTCACCTGCACGTCGACCCTGGGCACCATCAGACACATGTACATGAGCGTCGCCTGGAGGAACCAGTTCATCCACGCGCGCCAGTTCTGGTCGAACGCGACGACCATCGTCGCCATTGCGAACGTCATCACCATGACGCACTGGATCATCGACTTGTAGCCGCCCGAGCCGGTCCAGGCGGCGACCGCGTTGAAGGTGTTGACGATATAGTCGCCACCCCCGATCGTAAAGACCTCGACTGTGCCCGGCATCGACTACACCCCTGACCCTTTGCTCACCCGCGCCTAGTTCAGCGCACCCTTCGAGACGCCGCGCGCGAAATCGAGCGATGCGCTCATCTGCGGGCTCATCTGGCTTTGCAGGACGTTCTCGATGAACGCGGTCTGCTGGACGATCTGCATGACGACCTGGACGCGCTGCTGGGTCGCGGTCTGCTGCTCGACCAGCTTGATCCGCGACTGGTCGAGCGTCTGCCCCCAGGCGGTCAGCTTGTCGGCATCGGCCGCGACGAAGCTCGCCTTCGACTTGGCGACCTCCTCCATGATCTGCTTCATCATCGAGAACATGAGATCGACCGCGGTCACCTCGGTCAGCGTGTCGACGTTCGCGACCGACAAGCCGTGGCTGTAGGCGGTCTGGACCGCGAGGATCTTGTAGAGCGGTAACGACGCGATCTGGAGCAGCTGCTTCTGGTCCTCGGTGAGCGCGGTATCCGCGTTGATCGCGCTCACCATGCCGAGGATCAGGGCATTGACGCGCGGCTTGATCGCCTGTGCGGGCGGGACATTGGCATGCTGCGCGACCGGCGACAGGCAGTCGTCATCGGGACACGTCTGAATCTCGGCGTCGGAACCGGCCGGCGTCCCCTCCAGGATTACCTTCGCGAC
This sequence comes from Sphingomonas sp., assembly GCA_965260965.1. Classification (GTDB taxonomy): domain Bacteria; phylum Pseudomonadota; class Alphaproteobacteria; order Sphingomonadales; family Sphingomonadaceae; genus Sphingomonas. Next base: position 79,669 of record CBDHCA010000001.1, read on the forward strand.
CGTCGCGTCACCGGGCACGAGGTTATACGTGCCGGCCTTGTCCTTGCCGGCCGGCACGTAGATGAGCGTACCGACGAGCGTCATGGCATATTCCGCCAGCTGCTTGTCGAACACGCCGCCCGGGTTGAAGAAGGGTGACTTCTTCAGGACCGTCCAGGTGAAATTGCGCGCGACGCCTGTATCGACGTCCTTGAAGTCCGGGTCCGTTGCCGCCCCCTCCAACGTATCCACGCGCTGTCCGGCCGAGCCACAGCCATGCTTGGAGGCGGCCGCGTCGCTGAAGATGCCCTTGGCACCCCCGATCGCCTCGCAGATCGCCTGGTCGGCCTGATCGGACTTCGGCCAGGCACCACCGACCAGCCCCGCCGCGAGCTGGCAGCTGCTCAGGACCTGGTTGTTCATCTGCTGGACCTTCTGGCCGAGCTCGGCCATCGTCGCGCCGCACTCGGGGCACAGCGTGTCGATCGCCAGTTTGAACGCGAACCCAAGCGCGTTGTTGGCGACCGCCTTCATCATCGCGATCAGCTCGGCCGAGTTGATGAACGAGAAGCTCCCTGCGAAGATATCGATGCCCCCGCAGCCCGCGCGGTAACCGGGCAGCTGGAGGTTCGCGAGCTGGATCTGCTTTTGCGGAAAGCGCGTATAGACGTTGCCGAGGCTGTAATAGCCCGCTGACTGGCCCTGGAAGGCGGACGGGCCGGTGACGTTCCCGACCGCGCCCATGCTGCGATAATAATCGTTCATCGATCCCGCGACATCGGCCTCGGCCGCGGTCGTCAGGATCGGCGAGGCGAGTGACACGATCGCGACGGTGAGCGTGACGACCATGCGCCGCAGCCGCTTCGCGGACGACAAGGCGCGGGAGAAGGAAAGCCTCATTTGGGATCTCCGGTCTTGGAGGTTTGCGCAGCTTTGTGTCGACGCGCGGCTTCGGACGCATCCTGGTGGACGAGCCGCTGAAGAACTTCCTGCGGGTCGAAATGCGCGCCGATGGGAGTGGTAAGGCCAAGTCCGAGCGCGCGGTTGGCGAAGGCGACCGCTTCAGGCTTCGCGCTCGGACCTGCGTAGTGAAGATTGAAGAGGTCGACGACACCGGCGCATTTGATGCGCTCGAACGGGTTCTTGTACGGACAGACGGTCCCGATCTTCAGCTGCTCGAGGTAGTCCGCGGGAAATCCAAACCGCCTGATATCAATGCCGGGGTCTGCGAAGGACCTCAGCGCAATCATCGTTGCGGCTACGCAGTCCGAATACGCGTTTATATCGTATCCGTCCGAGAGGCAGTAGAGATTGTCTCCAGTCCGCCAGATCTTGAGCACCTGCTCGTCCGTCAGACGGACATAAGGCTTGTTCGAGGTCTCCGAGGACGACTCCTGAGCGCAAACAGCGACCGGCGCGAAGAGCGCCGCAAGTCCGGCAAACAGCACGGATGGGAAGAACGCGCGCATCTCAGTAGTCCCGCCCGGGCTGGGTCGCGACCAGCTGGTAGATGCGGTCCATGAGCTCGTCGGCCGCCATGACGCCGTAGCCGATCGGTAGCGGCCGGTTGGTCCTGGTATCGAACAGGATGACCGCGGGCGTCACCTTGTCGCGCAGGCCCATCCGCTCGCGCTGGCCGGAATCGACCACGTAGTTGCGAAACGTCGAGGACGGGCCGCCATCGGTCGAGACCGCCATCACATGGATGCCGTGGCTGTCCGCGACCGATTTGAGGATCGGCGAGAAGACTTCGCAGGCAGCACAGCTCTGCGCGAAGAAATAGAAGATGCCGTAGCGCTCGCCCAGATGCGCCAGTACCGTGTCGCGGTCGGCCTTCCTGTTGTCGGTCCATTGCCGCTTGGCCAGCGTGCTGACCGGACGCTGGAGCGTATAGTCGAGGGCGGGGTTCTGCCAGACCGCGCGCTGCCACATGTCGGCGAACATGCTGGAGCGATCGAGCTGCGCGCGCTGGAAGGTGATATAGGCCCGGATATTCTCCTCGGTCGGCTCCAGGATCGCCTTTGCCTTCAGCTCGCGCAGCTCGGCCGTCACCGCGTCGAGCCGCTCGGCCGCGGTCCGTACCGGCGCTGATGCCTCGGGCGTCTCGGCCTTCGGCTTGGGTTTGGGCTTCGTGCAGTAGAACCAGGTGCCGAGATGCCGCTCCTGGCAATAGAACGGATCGTTGCCCGACGGATCGGCGACCGCGCCGAGCGTCGCGGGCTCGGCCGGCTTCGTATCCTCAGCCGATACAGGTGAAATACACACAGCGCCCAGCAGCGCCGCACGCAGATGACGGGAGAGCCTCACCATCGTTCAGTTCCTCTTCTTGTCGTAAGCGGTCTTGATGACCTGGAACATGCGCCCGACATCCCAGCGGCCTTCGCCGGCGTCGATGAACAGGATCAGGCCCCTCAGCACGCGCTCGACCATCTCCTCGCCCTTGTCGCTCAGCAGGTAGCCGCCCGCGCGCCCGGGATGCGGCAGCAGGACATCGCACTCGACCATCCGCAGCACCTGCGCGCTTGCCTCGGCGCTCGAGAACGACGCCTCGAACCATGCCTCGATCTCGCTTCGCGCGCGCTCGAGCGTCCCGCCGCGCAGGAACGCCAGCCCCAGGCAAAGCTCCGCGATCGTCGCCTTGCCAACGGTATCGAAGTCGGATCCCATCCATGTCCCCTTCATCTTGGATGCGCCGCGTAATAGGCGGTGATCCGCGCCTGCAGGTCGTTTGCGGTCGACAGTTCATCGGGGAGCCTGGCGGCGTCGGTGAACTCGGCCATCACCTCGGAGAAATCCATGCGGCTGAGATCAAGCCGCTGGAACTGCTCGATCGTGAACCCGTCGCAGACCGTCCGCTTCGCGGTCCCGAACGCGAGGCCCAGCTGCGGGCGGCCCTGCTCCTGGATGATGCGCGACAGCTTGCTCGCATAGCAGCAATGCGCCTCCTTCTTCTTGAGGCACACACCCAGGATCGAGGACGAGCAATAGCTGCCGACATAGTGGCACAGCCCCTTCTCGCGCTGCTTCTTCAGGATCTTGTCCTCGCTCGAGCAGCCCCCGCCCACAATCGGCAGCCCGCGCGGCGCGCAGCAGTTGGTCAGCCCCGCGATCGTCTTGGAGCAGGTGTTGCGGGTGCCGTCGAAGATCTTCAGCGTCGCGGGATCGAACTCGCGCCCCGCCTGCGCTGCCGCATTGAGCGCGACCGCGGCCTGCCCGAACTCGTTGTTGGCGGTGCGCTCGATCGTCTCGCACTCGCCGTTGATGCAATAGACCTCGCCGTCGCAGATATACTGCCGCTCACCCGTCGCCGCGACTGGGTTGGGGCATTGATAGACGTCCTCATAGGTCCTGCACGGGCTGTCGTCGGTCAGGCACTCGCGCCGCTTGAACGTGCAGCCCATGCCCCTGAGTCCCGAACAGTCATCGGCGGTGACGGTTCTGCGGCACTGGTAGGTGCGCTTCCACGACCAGCAGCTCTGCGTGACCGCCACGCCCTCGACGATGCGCGTCTGCGGCGCGCTGTCGGCGCAGACCTCGCTCGGCTCCTCGCACGTCTCGTTGGTGGGCGGGAGGTCCCGGCACTGCGTCTCGTCGCGGTCGGAGCGAACCCAGGTCCTGCCGCTCGCCAGTGTCACGGGCGGGGCCGGGGTCACCCGCCAGAATGGCAGGCTGGACCCCGGCGCCGCGGTCGAGGATGCCGGCGCGGTACAGTCATAGACCCGGTTCGAGACGGTCGAGACGTACGGGTAGCGATCGGCGGTGAACCTACGCGCGTTGTCGATGAACGTCTCGGAGGCCAGCGTGCACTGCGGCGCGGCCTCGAAGCCCTGGCAGCTGTTGAGGTCGGCGACCTCTTCGTCGACATAATCGGGCTCGAAGCACTTGCCGCCACCCACGCCGCCCGAGCGGCAGATCATGCCCTTCATCTGGAGATGCGCATAGCCGCAGGAATATCGGTAGCCTGACGTGAATTGGTGCCGCAGCCCGATCGTGCAGCTATGCTCGGCCGCATCGCCCAGCGTGACCCCTGTGTTGCAGGCCTGTTCCGAGCTGCCGGCCGTGGCGGCCCCGGGCGGCAGCTCGTGACACGACCCCGAGGTGCCTCCGGCCGTAAAACCCGAGACATAAGGGTTGGGGTTATCCTGGATCGCGACCGAGCGGGTGATCGTCGCATCGAGATCGGCCTGGGGGATCGTCGCTTTCTGCCGGCTGCTGGCGCGGACATCGCCATACGCCTCGTTCGATGCAGCGGCCGACGCCTTGTCGGCGTCGAGGCGGTCGGGATCGCTGTAATAAGCAGCCTCGGGCGGTGTGCCCGGGCGGTAGCCGGGCATGGTATCGGCGGTCGGCGTGGTCGAGGCGTCGCGCTTGACGCCCGGGATGAGGCCCCTGGCGAACGCCCTGGCGTCGGCCTTCAGCTCGGCGCGTGTCTGGGCGCCCGCCAGCGTCATGCTACCCTCGAACCCGGCGAGGAGTGCGATCCCGAGCAGCGATGCGCGCGCGAGGCCGCGGCCGATCCGGCTCATGGCAGCACATGAAAGCCGGGGCCGAGATGCGAGATCCAGAGCGGCACCGACGTCATCATGACAGCGGCCGCGGAGGCGGCCGCGTCGCGCACCCAGCGCCCATGCAGCAGCCCGAATGTCGCGGCCGAGGACAGGCCGAACACGAAGGATGACGACAGAATCGCGAGCGCCTGGATCATCGCCGCCTCAGCTTTTCGAGCGACGACAGATAGACGCGCGCGATCGCCGCACCGGGTCCGCCGCCACCCGCGATCGTCTCCAGCGCATAGGCGGGCGTGACATTGCCCTCGAGCCGGTCGTGAGGCGGCAGCGGCGTCGTGCAGTGGAAGCCGTCGCAAATCTTGAAATCAGTCGATGCGACGACATAGGTCGGGACGGCACTGACCTCGAAGGCGCGGAACAGCCGCGGGTCGATCCCGACGCCGTTCAGTGCCTGTCCCTTGTCGAGGACCCTGGCGATCCCCGCCATGAACTGCTTGGCCGAATTGTTCGGGAACCCCCGGAACACGACGATCCCGCCCGCGCCGCCCACATCGCGCATCATCTGCTTCAAGGCGGCAGGCGGCATCGAGAGCGAGGCGAACGCGATGAAACGCGGCTGCGTGTTCCTGCTCGCGCGCGCCATGTCTTTCGACGAGGCCAGCATCTGGTCGAGATCGATGCCGTTCGCACCCGGCCGGTGCGGCCCTTTGACGTCACCGAGCCGGACGCGGTTGGCGCGCGCGCCGGCGTCCGCCTCGGCCGCGGCCGCGCGCATCCGGCTCCCACGCCTGGCGACCTCGCGCGCGAACTCGGCCTGCTCGCGCCGCTGGCCCTCGGCCGAGCGCCGCACGCGCTGGACATCGAGGCCCGAGACGGTCTGGCTGATCGCGGCGACCGAGCCGACGCCCGCGACGACGATCGCCGCGCCGATCAGCGTGCGCCTGCCGAGACGGCTCATTGTCCCTCCCCCTTGCCGTCGGAGGCCGGCATACGGTCGACCTCCTTGCGCGCCTGACGGTCTGGTTCGCGCCAATGCGCATCATCGCTTGCGGCTTGCGCAGAACCGTCGTCTCCGGACGCGGCGTCGTCGGCCGGTGCGGCATCGTCGGTCGCGGGTGAAGCATCTTCGCCCTGATCGACCGCCTCACCGTCATCGCTCGCCATGCGCTGCGACGCGGGCAAGCTTGAAACGGCCACCCACTGCCGGTCATCCAGCGACTTGTTGAGTAGATCATCGGTCCGGATCCTGGGGCCAGGATCGCCCCACAGCACCATCATTCCCGCCAGCGCGCCAAAGACCAGCACCCCGAAGAACACGAGGAGCATCTTGAGGAGTCTCAGCTGTGTCGGCTTCGTGAACCGGTAGGGTGCCGGACGCGTGCTCGAGATCACCGCCCGGGCAACATCGATCCGCCGCTCCGCTGCCGGATCGAGGAACGGCGAGGCGTAAGGATCGAGCCGATAGGCGATCTCGGAGGGCAATTTCTGGAGCAGCTCGGCGATATCGACCACACGCCGAAAGCGCGGCGGAAGAACGTCGTCGTAATACGGGCCGTCGACGAGCGCTCGGATCTCGCGCAGACCGGCGCCGATCAGGTATAGTGCCTCCCGGTTGCTCGCCAGCAGAGCCGTCCGGCTGCGCTCTTGCTCGTCCGCGACCCGCTGCCGCTTTGTGGCCTGCTCAATGCGCTGAGCGTCCTCGACGGCCCGACTGTCCGAGCTTTCCCCGGTGTCATCAAAAAAGCCGAAGCCGAGTGCCATGTCGACGCCGGGAGGAGAATAGTCGTTCATAGCAGGCAACAGTTCCGCTTGCGCCAGACAAGGTAGCCCATGTCCTCGCCGATGGCGGGGACGACCTTGGCAGCGCCCGAGACGGTGGTGGCGGCACCGATCGGCGGACAGCTGTCCGGCCCGGTGGTGCCGGGAATGGGGTTGGTCAGCTGGAACCGGTACTGCGACTTGCGCATGATCGGCATCGGGTAATAGCCGCACAGGCCCTTGGCCCCGACACTTCCCCACAAGATGCCCTCGCGGTGCAGCTTGAATGCGAACCGGGCGAGTGCGAGGCGGCTGCCCTGGACATGCCCCCACTGCGCGGAGACGTTGCCGTTCAAGGGATACATCGTTCCCTGGCAACCCGCGCACCAGAACAGCGGATCGCTCGGGAGCCGCGTCGTCGAGGCCACGCAGTCGGCCGCGCACGCCGCGATCGCCAGCGGGTTGGCGAACACCGCGGCCTCGGGGTTGATGATCGTGGTGAGCGTGGAGTCCTGCCAGAGCGGATCGATCTCGGTGATATAGGCGATGTCGACCCCGCCGAGCTCGAGACAGGCGAAGTCGGTCACCAGCTCGAGCCACGAGATGAGCGGGTACATGTACCAATGGACCTGCCAGCCGCCCGTATTCTGGTTGTTGCCCCCGATCGCCGACATGCCGGTGAACTGCTTTTGTCCCACGAACAGCCCCGGCGCGATCTTCATCCCGCCCAGGTTCACGAAGCACCACGGCTTCATCGTGACGTCAGCAAGCCGTGCGGGCTCCCAGAACCCCATCGCGACCCCGACGCGCGGCACCGGCGATCCGCATGCGCATACCGGCAGGTCCGGGTTGGGCGTGTCGGGCTTGGAGCTCGGCCAGATCGGCAACCCGCCCACCGAGAAAGGAAACAGGCATCCCCAGCAGATGTCGGTGATCGGGTTGACGAAATGACCCGTGCACGAGCCGGGCGTGCCCGCCTCGGCGGGGGTCGCCGCGCCCAGCCCGGTAATGACGCTGAGCAGGAAGAACAGGGGCGCGAGCAGCCTCATGACGACGGCTCCTGCGCCGCGCCGTCACGCTCGCGCGCGCTGCGTACAGCGACGAGGATCGCGTCCTGATGCTCGCTGTCGAGGCGCTGTTTGGTGCGCCAGTAGCGGATGGTGACGAGGCTGGCGTGGACCGCGATCGCTGTGACCAGGGCGACACCCGGCCAGCCTGCCCGCGCGATCGGATCGATCAGCGCGATGCCGATCGCGGCCAGCGTGCAGGCGGTCATGCTGTGGATGCGCAGGCGTTTGAGCGGTCCGGTCTCGGGCGCGGCCGGGAACGCGTGCCACACGGCCACCAGCATGTCCTTCATCGCCGTACCTCCGTATAGCTTGCGGGCTGTGCGGATGCTTTCGAGCTTGGTCGCGGGGTCAACAGCTCGGTGACGAGCAGCATCTTGCCCTTCTGCTCGACGACGGCTGGGACGTGATGGATCCCGAACTTGGCCGTAATCACGCCGTTCTGGTCGAAATAGACCCGGCGCTTGTTCGCATCCATGACCGCCAGCGGGGCGCCCTTCGTCAGCACGATCTTGGCGTTGAGGTCGGTCGTCGAGCGCATCGCCCAGGCGACCTGCGCGGGATCGTCGCCGTCGATGAACACCAGGCTCTGGCGCATCCTCACATGATCGAGCGGGTTCACATGCGTGCCGCGCGCGACGATCACCCGGCCGTTCGCGTCACGAATATCTTCGCCGACCGTGATCGAGGGATCATGGGTCCAGCGCCGCGGCTCGGTCGTCGTCGAGACGCCTCGAACCGGCACCGGCCGGCGTACTTTCGCCTCGGTCTTCGCCGCCCAGTCGCGCTGCATGCGCGCGAGCGTGCCGTCCGCCCTGGCCGCGAGCAGCTTGCCCTCGATCATCGCGAGCATGTCGGTCTCTAGGACCGGGAACACCGCGCCCAGCCGCCCATAGTCGCGCGCCTGCACCGCACCCGCACTTAGCACGCCGGCGAGTAGTGCCGGGGCGACGCTTGCGCGGGAGAAGAGCGCGCGCAGGCTCACAGGATCGGCGTCCCGGTGCCGACGATCCGCCCGAGGCACGGCCAGCCGACCGCTGCATAGCGGCTGTCGAGGCCGTCCCTGTGCGGCGTGCCCACGAAGAAGCAGTTGCGCGGGATGACGCCGACCGGCCCGAGCGCCAGCGGCTCGCCCTGCTTCGAGGTCGGCTTGGCCAGCGCGACCCGCTTGCCGTTCACATAGAAGACACGGCCCTCCCGCGTGACGGTATCGCCCGGGATCCCGTAGACTTCCTTGCCGAAGAGCGACGGCTTGGCCCCGAAATGCCGGAGAATGAGCGGGTCGTGCGGAGGATCGAAGAAGACATAGTCGCCGCGGTGCGGGTCACGCCCCTTGTCGATGATGAACGCCCAGTTGGGCAGGCTCTGCGTCACGTTCACGAAGAACGCGTGGCGCGCGCTCCAGCCGGCGATACCGCTCCACAGGAAATAGAGCGCCAGTGCCAGCGCGATCGCCGGATAGAGACGCTTCCTCCGCGCGTCCCAGAACGGCTGCTTCGCGGCAGCACCGCTCGCGCCATCGACACCGGGACCGACCTGCGTCCCGTCACGACCCCGCGATGGCACGGCGCGCGACGAAGCAGGCGTGGGAGAAGAGAGGGCGTCAGTGTGCTGCATCGGCCGCACTCGCCGGGACGGCGGGGCTGTTCAGCGCTTTTGCGACCGCTTCCTTGACCGCGGGCGTATAGTCGGGGACCGAGTTGCCGATGACCGCTTCGGAGGCGAGCACCGGGGTTCCATCCTTGCCGAGGTTGCGCAGCGCGGACTCGGTCGCGGCCAGATAGAGCTTTGCCTTGGCGGAGACTTCCTCCGGGCTGCCGCCCGCCTTCGACTGTTCCGCGACATAGTCGGTGATGAGCGTCGCCAGGCTCACCGAGACGATCTTCTGCTTCCTGAGCGCCAGCAGCTCGCGCGTCGACCAGATGTTCCAGGCAATCAGCAGGGCGATGACGGCCGCCAGGACGATCGTCGTCAGCCGGAACCCCGCGAAAGTGCGATCGGTAATCGGCAGGTCGGCACGTTCGGCCAGCACGTCATAATCGGGGTAGGTCGCCATCACCGTGGTCCTTGCAGCAGATCGGCGCGCAGCCGCGTGACGAAGCGCGGCAACCGGACCGCGACGAAGACGAGCGTCATGATGCCGAGCACCCACCAGACCTGCCCCTCGAAGGTCGCCCGCCGGGCGGGGTCGGCCGCGACGAAGCGCGAGGCCAGATTGTCGAGATGGCTCATGAAGGCGTAGAAATCGGCCTCCGAGATCATGACGAACGCGACGACGACCAGGCCCAGGACCGCGAGCAAATTGCCGGCCAGCCAGAGGAGCGTCATCAGCGTCACATACGCCGCGTCCGCCATGCGCTTCCGCAGCCGCCAGTCGCGCACGAGACGCGGCACGAACGGCAGCTCGGGCGCGGCGAGCGCCGAGCGCCGGTCACTCAGCAGCGACGGCATAGCCTGCCTCCTTCATCGGGAATGCGACGCGCTCGATCGCCTCGCCGATCGACATGCCGCTCGCGGTCATCGCCTCGATGTCGGCGAAGGTGTCGGGCGAGGAGGAAAAGACGGTCGCCGAGAACGGATCGAGCACGAGGCGCCCCAGCGCCTGCATGTCGGGTCCCTTGATGAACACTTCGGAATATTCGACGCCGTTGCGCTTCAGGGACCGGATCATCGTCTCGGTCGGGCCGTCCATCTCGAGGCGCTCGTGCTTCTTGAAGTCGGCGATCGTCTCGGGCTTTTGCTGGAGGATCAGCATCCAGTCCGAGTTCTCCAGCGCGGCCTGCGCGCCGCCCGACTTGTAATAGTCATTCAACGACTGGGTGGCGGTCGCCAGCGCGCCGCCGTATTTGCGGCAGGTCCTGGCATAGACCTCGACGAAGTCCGCCATCGAGCCGCCTTTGAGCATCTGCCAGGCCTCGTCGATCAAGAGCAGCTTCTTCACCGAGCGCGAGGTCCGGGTCATCATCTGCGTCGTCATGAACATGATCGCGGTCAGCACGACCGAGCGCAGCTCCTCGCGGGTCGAGAGATCGGAGAGCTCGAAGACGGTAAAGTCGGCCTCCAGCTTCAAGGTCGCCTCGCCCGCGAAGAACCCGCCATAGGTGCCTCCGCTCGTGAACGGCTGCATCGCGAGCGCCAGGTTCAAGGCGTCGTGATTGCCGGTCGCGGTGAGCGAGGCGGCGACCGCGTCGATGTTGCCGGTGCGTCCACGCGTGTTCCAGACGTCGTTGACGGCCGCGTCGATCAGCCCGCGCTCGGTGTCGTTCAACGTATCGATGAACCGGCACATCTGCCCGACGATCGATTTGAGCATCGCCATACAGTCGAGCTTGTAGTCCTCGTCGCGCGCGACCTGCCCGGCGTCGATCATCGAGAAAGGGTTGAGGCAAAAGCCCGAGGCCATCGTGAACTCGATGAACGCGCCGCCCTGGATCTTGACCGAGTTCATGAAGCTGCGGCCGTCGTCGATCACCGCGACCTTGGCGCCCGCGCCGACCAGTGCCGCGCACATCTCCTGGAGGAGCACTGACTTGCCCGAGCCGGACTTGCCCATGATCGCGACATTGTGGTTGCCCGCGCCGTTCTCGAACGGCGACCAGAAGAAGGGCTGCCCGCGCCTGCCCAGGAGCAGCATGTGCGGGATCGGCCCGCCCAGATACTCGCCCTGGAACGGAGCGATATTGGCGGCGGTCGAGGAGAGCAGCGTGCGAAAGCGCTTCAGGCGCTCCATGTCCTTCGCCAGCCCATCGGCGAGCGTGAGCGGGAACGCGGCGAGCAAGCCCTGGATCTGGAGGAACCGCTCGTCCGACAGGTCCCAGCCCGCCGAGCGGTACATCGATTTCAAGGTCCGCTCGTTACGGTCGCCGTCGCCGTCGGGCGAGTAGAGCGTGACGCCGTAGAATACCTGGACGAGCTTGCGCCCCTCGCGCATCTGGTCCTGGACATGGCGCCATTCCGACGACTGCTCGCGGATATTGGGCATGTACTTGGCGCCCTTGGAGTCCGCGAGCGAGGAGGTTCGCATGAACTTGAACCCGGCCTTCGCGTGGCTCTTCTCCTCGTCGGGATAGACGAGGCAGAGCATCGTCGCGGCCGGGCACGGCATCCTGAGCTTGTCGGTGAACAGGTCGCCGATCAGCCGCGCGCATTCCCACGGCGCCCACCGCTGCGGGAAGTTCTTCACCCCGAAATGGCGGATGTCGAAATAATCGGGGTAGACCTCGCCGATCTCGGCCGCGCCGTCCTCTTCATGCCCGGTCGGGCGGAACCGCTCGGTGCGCAGCCGGAGCCGCGCTTCCTCGACCTCGATCTGGATATCGCGCCTGACCGCCTGATCGGCGATCGCGTCATGCTCGTTATAGTCGTGCGCGTCGTCCTCCGACGAGGTGGTCGGCGACGACAGATCGTCGACCAGCGCGATCAGCTCGACCGGGTCCAGCTCGCGCACGTCGAGGTCGATCGAGCGGAGCGACGAGGCGAGGTTGTCGCGCACGCCCGCGAGTTCGGCGCGCGCATCGCGCGCGCCCGAGGGTAGCCCGACCGAGATGATGATGCGGTGCGCGCGGGTGTGGAACGGCGCGTCGCGCGACAGCGACTCCCACACACCCTTCAGCATCTGCTCCTGCCGGTAGCGCGCCATGTGCTCGAATACGCCGCCCTGCTCATAGCGCGGCGCGAACCACTTGCCGACGACGCGGCTGATCCGCGGCGACGACCAGCTCAGGATCTGGACGCACGCGCCCTTGGGCAGCCCTTCGGAGAAGAATTGCGTGACGATCTCGGCGGTGCGCTCGTCCGCGCCCAGCATGGGCGGCATCTCGACGATGAACCCGGTCGAGCGCGCGTTCAGATACATCCGGTCTCCCGGATCATAGACCCGCCACGGCAGGAACTGCGAGAGCATCGCAAGGCTGATGACCGGACGCTCGGGCTCGCGCTGCGCGCCCGCGCCGAAGATGCGGCCGGCAAAGTCGTCGATGAAGCTCATTGCGGCTGCTCCGAGGGGGGCTGGTCCGAGGAGGGGGACTGGTCGGTCGACGAAGACCGGTCCGGCAGTACGGACGCAGGATCCCCGCCCACGCCTTCATTCGCCGCGGTTGCGCTATCCGAGGGCTGCGAAAGCCCTGACGACGGCGCGGTGGCCGTGTTCGCGGGCGCCATCATCCGGTAGCGGCGCGCAGCAGCCGCCGCGTCGTTCGCGCCGGTGACCGCGGCCACCCGCGCGGCCGGCGACGACCGGTCGGACGCGACCGGCCTGGCCGCGAGCCCTGCCAGCGTCCGGCGGTTGAGTTCGCGCGCGCTCGAGGCTTCCGGCACCGCGACCCGGACAAGCCGGGTACGTTTGCGACCCGAGCGTGTGCGATAGACGACATGCTTCGTGATCGTCACCGTCGCCGGGGACGCATCCGGGACGGCGACCACGTCCGGGGCGGCAGACGCGAAAGCGACCGGCTCGCCGATCCGGTGGCCCGCGCGCGCGGCCGCGATCGCCGACATGCTCGGCGCACCCTCGCTCCCGGCCGCGACCGGCATGGTGCCGGTACCGTCCGCGGTATCGCTGTTCGCCATCATCGTCGCGGGTGCCTCGAGACCCGATGCCGCTTCGCTGAGCGTCAGCGGCGCAGTGCTCGTCGCCGCGTTCGGCCGGGCATAGGCTGCATCAGGCTCGATAGGCATTGGCATCGTGCGCGCCGTGGCGCTGGGTGCCGATGACGCGATCGCGGCATCGAGCGAACCGGGTGCGCCGACCGCGGGCGCGGGCGTGACCGACATCGCCGGCGACATCGCAGGCGACACGGCAGGTGCCGGGGTCGGCGACCAGCCCGAGCGCTCGGCCACGAAATGCGCGACCGACTGATCGTGATAGATGCCGTTGCCGTCGGTATGCGCGGGGAATACCACCCGCATCGTCCGCTCGCCGGTGCGCACCGGCTCGCCCGCGCCGTAGCCGATGTTCATCGCCCGCGCCTCTCCGTCCAGCGTGCCCGTCGAAACCGGCGAGCCTTCGGGTGAGGCCCCGCCCAGCGACGCGATCGCCTCGGCGTCGATGTTCGACATCGGCGCGCAGGTGCCCGTCGGGGCCTTGCAGGCGAAGTTGCCCTTGATGTTCGTGCCAAGCGTCGTGCAGCCGGATGAAGCGAGGAGAAGAGCGCAGAGAGAAAGGGTGTAGCGGCGAGCCTGCATCGCTGGTCTCGAAGCGGGCGGTGCGGGCGTAAAGGTCATGACGCGGGGCCTCCCTTGGCGAAGGCGGCGAGGGTCGCGGCGGGGCGGTAGCCCTGGATCACCGCGCCGTCGCCGGGCCGCACGACCACCGGCGTCCCGTTGAAGCCGTGGTCGCGCGCGAACGCCTCGTTGGCGTCCAGCCCGCGCGTGTCGCACCTGGGTGACGAGGACGGCGTCCTGCCGTCATAGGCGGCATGCAGCGCCGCGACCGGATCCTTCGCGCAGTAGACCGCGTCGCTGACCGAGCGGGTACCCAGGATCGAGATCGGCCGCTCCTCGATCCTGAGACCAAGGCTCTTCAGCTCGGCCGTCATCGCCTTGCAATAGCCGCAGTGGAAATCGGTGAAGACGACCAGCCGGGGTGCCGACGCCGGTCCCCAGTTGATCGCGCCCGCGCTCGGCAGCGCCGACAGGTCGACCGGCCTGGGCTCGGTGACCGGTGAGGGCGTCGTCGCCTCGTCGGGGGACGCTCCCTCCGTGTCCGCGTCGGCATGTGCGGATGCGGCAACCAGCGAGTCCGGCGACAGCCGCAGCAGATGCGCGGCGGTCAGATCCTGACGCGTCTCCATGTCGTAGACCCGCCCGATCATCAGGTAGCGCGCGGTCGGATCGACATAGAAGATGTTGGGACCCGCGGTCACCTCGCACATGTCTGTGAAGGATTTGCAGTCGACCGCTGTGATCGTCGTCTTGGGAAGACGCTCAAGCAGCGCCTTGCGTACGCCCGCCTCGCTCGGCGCGCTACGCGTTTTCGCGTAGGAGACGACGGGCGGGACGCTGGCGCCGAGGATCGCCATGCCGATCATCGCCGCGACCGTGCGCGGGCGTGATTTGCTGCCGGGAATGTTCACCGCGAACCTCTCACATAAGCGCCATCGAGAAAGACGATGTCGACGTTGATCCCGGTCGGCATCTCGATGACGGGTTGATATTGCTCGGCGCGCTCGATCAGGTATTTCGAGACCTGATCGCCGGCCTGCGCGACGCCGTTGCCCAGGCCACCCCTGAGGATATCGCCCGCGCCCAGCTGCGTGGGCCTTCCGTCGGTCGAAACCTGCAGGCCCGAGAGCGCTGCGTTGGTGTTGGCGGCAAAGCCGCGCCCGAACCCGCCCGCGATGCCTGCGAGCAGCGCCTGGCCGACCAGCGCGCCCTCGCGGCTGACCACCCGCCCGCGCACGCCCGCCTTGCCGGCAAAGCTGATGAACCCCTTGATCTCGGAGACCGCGACCCGCCCGCCCGGCTGGTCGCAGGTCATCTTGGCGAGCTTTACATAGACCTTCTCGGACGACAGGTCGCCGCGCGCCGCGCCGTTGATGATGCAGCCCTGGATCTTCGTCGTCAGCAACCGCCCGTTGGCGACCACCGAGCGCGCGGGTCCGGTGATCCTGAGCACGACCGGGAGCGGATCGGTCTGGCTGTTGACGCCCGCGCTCGCATCCACCCCGACGATAACCCGCGCGGGTGCATAGGAGTTGGGCGGCAGATAGTCGGGCGAGTCCTCGACGACGACCGGCGCCACATCCGCGCGAGCGGTGCGCCCGCCACCGCCACCGCTATCGCCCTTCGAGGCACTGAAGCTGATGATCTTGACCTCGGCGGGCGACATCGCGCCCTGCATCCCGTCGGGTCCGGCGGATGCGAACTGGCCTTGCGCGTTGTAGCCGCCGGCCGGACCATAGGCGGGCGCGCCCGCGCTTCCCGCGCTAAACGGATCGCCGCCCGGCAGCGACGCGGGCGCCGCGCTCGCCGGAGGACCGGGCGGGCTTGATCGCAGCCGGGTGTTCTCATTGTCATACGCATCGATCACTCGCTGCGCGTCGGCTTTCTGCGACTGGTTCTGCGCCTGGAGCGCGGCGAGTTGCGACTGGAGTTCCGCGACCGACTGGCCCTGGCCCTCCAGCGCCTTGATCTTCTCGTCCTGGCCGTTGATCCGGTTGCCCGAGATCTGCATCCAGGCCTTGTCGTTCAGGTTCTTGTTGAACATGTCGTCGGTCGAGACCGCGATCTGCGTCTTGTCGGTCGTGCCCGCCTTGGGCTTGCCCGAGCCCGGCGCCATGATCCAGTAGCTTGCGCCCACCAGCACGACCGCGCCGACGCCGCCCAGGATCATGCGCTGGCGCTTCAAGGTCGAGGCGTTGATCCCGCCCATCGCTTCGGCGGCCGATATCGGCCGGGCCGAACGGCCCGTCGTGCGCGGCTGATGGGGAGGGAGCGTCCTCGGGCCGGGTTCGGGCGCCGTATCGGGAGTGGTATCATCGACAGGCGGCTGGTCGGCCATCACTGGTCTCCGTTCTGGCCGACGAGATAGGCGGCGGTCGCCTGTCCGGGCGCGAGGGTCGGCTGGGCGATGGTGACCGCAAGCGTCCCTCGGGGTGCCAGATCGGCCTCGCTCAGCACGACGGGCCTGGTGCTCTTGTTCTCGATCCTGAGCACCTTGCCCTTCAAGGCAGCGCCCCGGTACTCGGCGATCAGCCGGACCGAGAGGTCGCCGACCTTCGCGGCAGCGCCGGCCGGCTGACGGATGTCATAGCCGTCGACGTCACCTTGGGTCGACATCGCCTTGATGAGCCGGACCGCGGTGTCCTGGAGCGGGGTTTGCCCTTCCCATTCGGCCGCCTTCTCGCTCGCCAGTCCGGGATTGGTGACGAACACCTGCTGCGCGTCGACTTGGCTGACGCCGCAGGTGAACTGATAGACATAGCCCTTCTTGGACGTCGCGAAGAAGCTGATCGTGCGCGCGGCATAGGCGTCGGGGATCGCGACATAGATGTCGCCGCGGATCGGCTCGTTGACGATCGAGAAGTCGCTATAGGGACCGCCCGTCATCCGCTTGGAGACCGACGCGATCTGGTCGCCGACCAGCGAGATGCGCGTGATGTCGTCCTTGGAGACCGTGCAGTCGACCCGCGCATTGTCGGCCGCCATGCGGTACTGGTCAGCGAACGCCGGGCTGGCCAGCATCGCGGTACCCAGCGCCAGCATCGCATAGCCGGTCAGCTTGAACCCGAGCGCGCCACCTGCGAGCGAACTGCGCCACAGCGAGCCGTGGGTGATCGCGCCCGCGCCGGCTCCGGCGAGGCACATCGGGATCGCGAGCGCCATCATCTGGCCTCCGCAGGGGTTTGGGGAACGACGGCGCCGAAGCGGATGAGCGCCAGGCTGACGCCGGTATATCTCCAGGCGAAGTGATAGGTCTTCTTCTCCGACGAGATGACCTGGTCGCCGACGAACGTGCGCAGCTCGCCGCTGACCTCGCTGGTCAGCGACCTGGGATCGACCGTCATCTTCGTCGGCAGGAACGACTGCGCGATGTCGCTGTTGGCCTGCTCGTTGACGATCCTGACCAGCTGCGCCTTGATCGTGCCGTACGCCTCGGGCGCGACCAGCTTTAGGACATTGGTCATCCAGTATTCGAGCCCGTCGGGGCTGCGGTTGAGGATCAGATAGGCGGTGTCGCGGGTGACCGCCTCGAGATAGTCGTTGGTGACGCCCGCGCTGCTGATGACCGTCGGACGAGACAGGATCGGCTGGAGCACGACCTCGCGGTCCTTGCTGGCCGCGAACGCAAAGGTCAGCGCAAGGAGCGCGCCCAGCGACGCGACGACGATCAACAGCAGGTTGCGCTGCTTGAGGAGCGACTGGCTCCGGCTATGGAAGATGTGTGCGTCCATGCGTTCCTCACCCCGCCAGAAGGCGGCAATAGGAAGGCGGGGTCAGCCTCATCGAGACGAAGCCGGGCAGATACCAGTAAAGAGCATGGACTACCCAGGTTGAAGCGCGTCCAGCTTTTGCTTTCCTGAACCCGAACCACGCGACGACCGCTAGAGCCAACCCGATGATGATATGCCCGGCCACGACGCCCCAGCCGAACGGAACGATCATCGCCAGGAACTCATCCAGCGTCCAAAGCCCGATGAGCTCGGGATCGTCGAGATGCCTGGGGACGATGTACCGGTCCGACATGATGCCAACCCCGCCAGTTGCCGCCGTCAGATCGTGGCGGTAATGGTGGAAGTGACGATCGGAACACCGGTGCCGACACCGATCCCGACCCCGACGGGGACCGCGACCTGCCCCATGCTGAAGCGCCCCGAGGCGAGTCCGACGACGCCGCCGGCAAGGCTGAGCACCGTGATGATCCGGCCGCCCGACCCCTCGAGGAACCCGGTGAAACGGTCGAGCGCGGTGTTGAACGTGGCATCGGTACCCGCAACCGCGGCCTCCGCCCCGAACAATGCCACCAGCGCCACCGGAAGCCCGATCTCGAGCACCCGCGCCATATCCACCGAGCCCAGGCGCGACTTCAGCCGTGCCGAGACGATACTAACCATAAGGTATCTCCAACATTGCCGCCAGCAATGATTGCTGGCTTCATGATGGTGAACCGCGTTCCGCTCGCAGACCAGCGCGGGTCTTTCACTCGATCGTAACGATCCGTGTTTTTGCGACGAAAGGAGTGGTGCTGCGGCGAACCGGTACGAACGGATTGGACGGCGCGACCAGCTTTGGCCAGTCAGGACCAGCTCTGGCCAGCAGGGGCCAGGAATGGCCAATCACACACCAGAAATTGCCAGCGGCTTGGTACAATGTTGGTCGAGCGGCAAGCGAATCAAAGGGGAGAAGGGCATTGCAGAACTGGCATCCGCCACGTCGCCAGGAAAAGCCTCAGACGTCGATACACCTCAGGATTTCGGAGGAATTCTTCGCGCTCATCGCCACCGGCATGTACCTGCTGACCATCGAGGCGCGCAGCTTCGTCACCTTTCGGCAGGCGGTGGCCGAGAGCTGCCGGCGGGTCCTGCAATCGTCCGAGGAGATGGTGAGCGCTCTGGTCTGCGACTTCGAACGGTCCCATTACGCGGGCAAGCGAGTCCTCTCGTTCGGCGCGAGCATGGCGGAGCATGCCGAGTTGGTGCGTATTCGCGAACTGCTGATTGGGCTTTCGGGCAACCGTTTTACGAACCGGGACACGGTGGCTCTTGCGATGATCCATCTTTTGGAGCAAAAGCGCTGGGAAGGAATAGGGGTATCTTGGACGTTACCACACGGCCCGGAGTAACCGCTCCTTCTTGGGAGGGTAGGTGGGCGGGTCATGACGTTCCTCAACCAGATCGATGTCGTCGAGACGATCAAAAAAAGCGGTTTCTCACGGTGCCAGTGGCAGCGCCTGACCGGCATCAATCGAAAGCGCCTGAAGCGGATCGAGGATGGCGAGGCGCTCGTCACGCCCGACGAACGTCACAAGATCATCATGGCCGTCTCGTCGACGCGGCTGTTTCTGCGCGGCCTCCTGGAGGCGCTCGGGCTGACCGACGAGATCAGCGATGACAAATGGCGCTACATCGAGGAATTGGCGGACAATCTGCCCAAGCTGTTCTGGGGATTGGCGCGACTGGAAAGCCCGATCGAGCTGGTTCCGCCCAAACAGGTCATCGACTTCGTCGTTCGCAAGGTCGACGAGCGCTCACAGGAGATCGCCCAGCGTCGGGACGCCGAGTGGCGCTGAACGAGCGCTTTTCCTCGCGCTTCATCATGGCGCTCCTTTGTTCGGCCGATCGGTCGATGCGGCGATTGCGCGCCATTGTCGGATACGCTCGAAGCCGTTCTTCATCGCCACGCCGGCGATCCGCGCCGGCGCGTCGTCGTCGGCACCGCCGCGCTCGACCGCGATCCCGTCGGCCCGGCAATCAGGCGTCACTTTCGGCACGCGCTTCCCTCGCCGTGCGGCGCGGCGCGTTGCCGATTGCTGTTCTCGCGCGGACCATGACGTTTCCGGCCGGCGATGCGCCGGGCCGATCACCGCGTCGAGCGAGCGTGGCGCGCGCAGCTGTTCGGGCACGACCAGGAGAGTTCATGGCTGCGGGCATGATGGGAACCGCGGCGGCGAGAGTATCGCATTACGGTCCTTGCGACCTTTCCCCTCCTCGATACGGATCAGCATGCGCTGCTGTCGATGTCGTCGGCCCCGAGGTGCGCGACCTCCGACCGCCGAGACCGACACCGTACGCGACCCTCAGCGCCGCCCGGTACTTGATGCCTGCCGCCTCGCGCAGCCGTCCGACCTCCTCGCCGCTCATCACGTCTGGTAGCTTCCTGGGTCGAGGCGCCAAGACTAGCTTGCACAATCTGTCCGGCCGCTCGAGCGTCATGCCGAACAGGAAGCGTAGCGCTGACACTGTGCCGTTTATAACGGACTCCCCGGCACCCTGCTCGCGCTGGTGGACCTGGAAGCGTCGAACATCCTGCCAGTCGCGGTGTCCGGCGAGCGCCCCGGGAACGCCGCAAAGGCGCGGACGTGGCCGACAGAGTCGTGCTGGGTCCGCGACTTCATCGCGCGCATCGCCATGTCGTCGAGCATCCGCTGACGCAGCGGGGTAAAGGCTGGTTGGACTGGTACCGTAGTCATGACGGATTTCCTCTTGCTGAAGGAACCCCATCGTCTGCCCCCGCTGCCGCCGGGCCAAACCTCAGCGCAGGCGCGCTACCTCACCGCCAACACCTCTGCCTTGCAGCGGCTTCGTGCTGTAGGGTTAGACGACCAGAGTCACGCCCGACCGCTCGGCGAGGGCCTTGAACCGCATGGCATGCGTCGGATCGACGTCGATCCGGGTCGAACTCACTACGCTTAGCGCTACGGGCGGCACTCGATCGCCGAAGAACATCATCGCCAGCGACGACGGATAAGCCCGCGACTCCCAGACCATCCCGTGTGTGATAGTGTCCTTGCGATGCAGCGCCGCGGACCAGCGCCGCGTGTCCGGGAACTCGCGCGAGGATGTGTCGATCAACTGATTGCGCGCGACGCCCAGCTTCATCAGATCGGGCGCGAGAAAGGAGCGCAGCGACAGCGGGCTGGCGACCCGCAGCACCGAGCAGCGAACGTCCGCGAGCTTGCTCAGCGGGTACGTCTTGAAGGACTGCGCCGGATCGAGGTCGTGGAAGATCGTCTCGTAGACCGCGGCCTCGAACGCGTCCGCGGCATAGGCGGTCGGCACGCGCTTGCGCACCGGGCCGACCGGCGCAAACCGGGACGCACCGAACCCTGGGTTGAAGACGTCGCCAGCAAACTTCTCGGCGTGGATGCGCCAGAGAACCGCGCCCACGGGAAGATCGGTGACGTGGGTCGGAAAGGCTGCGGGCGGTTTGGGAACGATGCCGGTCGGTGCCAGCGCTGTCACCCGCTGGTCTCGTCGCTCTCGTGCGCCGCTGCTTCAAGGACGCCCGCTTCATCCTCAAACATCTCCTGCGGCGCGGGACCGCCGAGCCAGGAGTTGGACGACACGAACCAGAAAGCGGTCTGCCATGGTGTCCGGCTCGCCGGCAACACCTCAAGGACCTTCTTGATGAGAGGAAGCGGCTTGCCGTCGGCATCGAACTGGAATGTCGGATACCTGTCCTGTCCCTGGTAGGGAACCGCGAAGACACGAGCCTGCGCCTTCCAGCGTGCGGCCGTCTGGTGGCGGTTCTTGGCTTCGTGCCCGGCGCGCGCCGCGACCTCGGCCGAGGTGAGCGTCTCGACCTCGTGCATGAAGCGCTGGCGGATGGCGGTGTTGTCGGCCGCAACCGCGGTATGAAACTCAGCCATCGGATCATGGGTGTCGGCCAGGACGTCGAGGAGCTGCTCGATCTTGCGCTCGAGGTGCCTCGCTCGGACGTTGGGCAGCAGTTTGTCGACGATAGCATAAAGCGCCTGTCGATCCGGGTCGGCTGCGATGCCGGTGGCGGTCAGCTGCTCGATCGCGTGATCGACGGCCGTTCGATACTGTTCGGAGAAGCCCTCAACGGTCGGCGCTATATATAAGGTGTCCTCGACCGTGTCGGATTGCTTGGTCCCGCGACGCCTGGCCGGCTTGGCGCGCGCGGTCTCGACCAGGCTGGCGAACACCAGATTGGCGAAGTCGCCCGGGTCGACGGCGTTAACGAGGGTCGCCATGAGCAGCTCCTACGGTTAGTCTGACTAACATATAAGCGATCTAACCGCGTCCGTCACCCTCATTGTTTATTCCAGTAATCTCTATTCCTGGAAAAAAGGTGGTGGCCGGGCGGGGCTCATTTTCCCCTCCGATGCCTCGGGGGAGGGGGAGCACCGGGGTCTCCGGCCGATGTCGATGCATTATGCCGTTCCGAGCACTCAGTGTTCGCCTAACATCAGCTGCGTATATTCGATTCGGAGCGGCTATGCTCCTTGTGCGGGCAATGGCGGCGGCAGTCGGGAGGGCGGACCAGCCCGGCACCCGAGTATCTTGACAGCTATAAGGATGTGCATATATTATGCATTCATTCAGCGGAGATGTGAGATGGCGACGGCTCTCCTGGTCGATGAGCAACGCGGCACTCGGCTTGCCTCCGGCTTCGTCGCGAGCCTGCAGGAGCCAAGGACCCCGTATATCTCACCTAAACGGGTCGCGCAGGCGCTTGGCGTGCAGCTGTCGCGACTGGCGGAGATCGCAGGGGTCCATCGCAACACGCTCGCCAATCCGGCGTCGGAGCGGCTGCAGGACCGCTTACGCGACATGGTGCGCGTGATCATGGCGGCGGGCGAACTGACTGGCGACCTCGAGCAGGCGATCTACTGGTTCAGGAACGAGCCGATCGTCACCCTGAAGCGCCAGACAGCCGCCGAGCTCGTCGCCAGCGGTCACGCGGATGCAGTTATGGCGCATCTTACAGAGCTCGTCGACGGCGCGAACGGCTAGCCGTGCTGCGCACCAAGGTCGGGTCACGCAACTTCTATCGCTATCTCACGCCTAAATGGGCCTATCTCCCGCTCAGCGGCGCAGGAGCGGCGAGCGCGGGCGGGCGCTTCAATCGACCGGGTGTAGAGGCGCTATACCTATCGGCGGAGCCGGAGACGGCGCTCGCCGAGTACAAGCAGGGGTCAAGCCTGCCTCGGCCGGCGACGCTTGCGGCCTATGAGCTCGACCTGACCGATGTCGTCGACCTGTCCGCCGGCTATGATCCGGACCACTGGGCAGCGCCGTGGTCCGACTGGAAATGCGACTGGCGCTGGATCGCGCGGGTCGAGCATAAGGTGCCGCCGTCGTGGCAGCTCGGCGATGAGACAATCCGGTCGGGTGCTGCCGGCTTGCTGTTCCAGTCGACCCATCATGCCGGCGGTACGAACCTGGTGGTGTTCAGCGCCAATCTGACACTCGGCGATCGGCTTGCCGTGCACGACCCGGATGATATGCTGCCCAAGGATCAGCGGTCGTGGGAGACAAGGCCGGTGTGAGCGCTGACGTAGGAAATCGCAATGGCCGGACGAGACGACGAGCGCGAAGAGACCAAGTTCGCGTATGAGACGCTCATTCGCCTTGCGAACAGCTGCGAGCGCGAAGCTGGCCGCGGAAAGACGGTGACGCCGATCGGCTCCGACCTGAACGAGGATGATCTACGCACCATTGCCGGCATTCTTCGCAAGTTCGCGACGACAATCGCCCGGGAGGTGGTATGATC
Organism: Sphingomonas sp.; assembly: GCA_965260965.1. GTDB lineage: Bacteria > Pseudomonadota > Alphaproteobacteria > Sphingomonadales > Sphingomonadaceae > Sphingomonas. Next base: position 102,659 of record CBDHCA010000001.1, read on the forward strand.
GAACATAGAACGGTGCTAGGCCTTAGTTTCCGGGTGTAAGTTCCCCTGTCATAACGCAAACCTGCCAGTCCGATAATAATGATTATGTAAAACTGAGATGCTTGACTAGCTGTCACGTGGCCTCGAGCCAATCCGCCATCGTCTCGCGCGGGAGATAGCCGCGGTTGCGCAAGATCGTCACGATCACCGTGTCGCGGACGCCGAAACGGCCGGCGGCCCGCACGACCTGCTCGCGCGTCGGCCGCGTCACGTCGACGATCTCGCGCAACGCTTCCATGGGACACAGCAAAGCCTGCGCAAACGAGCGTTGAAACTTCTGGCGGTCGGTCCGCGAGCGGCTGATCACGCCAAGACCCTGACCACCGGTCCAGACTTCGTCGCCGATCATCCGCGCGACCTCGAAGCGGCGGTCGTTCAGCGGCTTCATCGCGAGCGCCAGGCGCGATCGCGAGCCTTCGCCGCCCGACGTCGCCGAGAACGGCAGATGGCGCGCCGTGGCAGTCGCCTCCTTCAACAATTCCCAGCGCACGCTCAGAATGTCGCCTAGGTCGGTCCAGCGCACTGTCTTGCCGAGGTTGAGCGTTGCCCGCAGCGCGTTGGCGGCATCCTCGGCCGCCTGCCACGGCGTTTGACCCGGAAGGCTTGCGGGATCGATCTCGTCCCTGATCGCGGCGAAGTCGACGACGATCTCGGACGCGTCGACCGCTTCGAGCGCCAGCCCGAGCGCCTGCGCGGCGCCCTGGCCTGGATTAGCCAACGCCGCTTCGTCGATCGCCGCCTCGCCGATGCGGTCCTCGAACCCGAGCATTGCCTCGACCACTTCCGCTGGCGCTTGGTCAGGGTCATAGCCGAGACACGCTTCGAGGCGGCGCCACCCGGCCGACTCTTGGTCGCCACGTTCGCGGTCCAGCTGGTCCACAAGCGTCCGCAGCGCAGCACTGTCTGGATGTGCATCGGCGTGGCGCAGGACCGCCTCGAACAGGCTGTTGACCCCCTCGCCGAAATCAGCGCCCGCCATGGTCAGCGGACGGTCCTGAAGGTAACGGATCGCTCCTTCCTCGGCATCGCGTCCGACGACCGGCGCAACCATCACCCTTGGTCCCAGCCCGTAGATCATGAACGGCGGCAGGATCGTGTCACCCGATGCGGCGCTCAGCTCGTGTCGTAGACGCCATTCCGTGCTGGGGTATTGGGGATCGTCGATCGGCTCCCACCGCAAGCGCCAGAAATTGTCCGCGACCCAGAAGCCGACCGTCATAGCCGACGCGCGAAAGTAATCGCGGCCCCTGCCCTCATGTTCGTCGAACAGCCGCGTGAAGACACGCTCACCAACCGACATGCGAATTTCCGCCACGTCGCCAGTCGGATCCTGATCAGGCCATCTAAGATCGAAACGAAAGCCCATGAGGTTATCTATACCGGTCCTGTGCTGCCTGCAACGCGAGGCGTAGAGATGGGGTCCGCTGCGCCTGCGAGAGCGAGAACAGCCATTGCTCGAACCGCGCAATTACCTTGCGGCCAAGCGCGTTGGCCGGATGTAAGGGGTAACCATGATAGAGTGCTTGGCTCGGTACGGTCTGCCGAAGCTCGTAAATCCAGCCATTGTCGTCGATCGTCCACAACATCGTCGGCTCGCCTTGTCGGACGAGGTCGCCGAACAGCCCAGCGGCGATCCCGCGCCCGAGCAGACCGGGAATGCGTGACTGGTCGGCAAGCGTGAACCCTATGTCCTCGCAGAAGCTGCGGTCAGGTGCCTCGCCGTGAAAGGGCACCAGCCCCCAGGCGTGGGGATCGCGCTTGTGTTTGGCATAGCCGCCGTAGGACGCGCGGGATGCCAGCGCCGATCGCTCAGATGCGGAAGGCAGTGCGGCGGACAGGTCTCGCTTCTCATTCTCGCTGAGACGCACGAGGGGCGTACGACGGGGCGGCTTGCGTCTCATATGGGGCGCAAGCGTTGTTGACGAACTGTCATGAGCACCGAGTGCGGATCGTCAGCGCGTCCGAGCCACAGCACGTAACCTCCTCCATCAATTTCGACCACCTCGTCCGCGCACCCTCACTTCAAACGCCGATCGCCGGTAGCCTGCAACGAAACCTGCTTCCGGCAACAACGATCCACACCTTCGGTGGTGGAATACCGTGTTGCCACGGTCCAGCAATTGCCGCGCCAGCGCCAAGCCGATCCCGCTGGTGCCGCGGTGATGAGAATGGTGCGCTGGCGCAGCTTCATGCGAGATCTCCTGGCGCGGGAAAGCGCTTCGGACGGCATTAGCGGTTCCCGCTTGCGTTCGGGAAGAAGGCACCCAAAAGTGCCGTACTTACCGCAGGGAGAGTGCGATGAAAGGCTTGGTCCGTTTCACGACCGAAGAGGTCGAGCGCGCCCGGCGCTACGCCGCCGCGGCCCCGCCGGCCAACCTGGACCCGCGTATCGGTACGCTCGTCAACGAGCTAATCGGCCGGGTCGCCGACTAATGGACTATGCTGGTGCTAGAGGTGTTGGGAGAACACGGAGAGCTTCGGTTCACGCGTCTCGCAGAACTGGTTTTCGGTATCAGTCAGAAGAGGCTCACCCAGACCGTGCGCCAGATGGAGCGCGACGGCCAGCTAGTGCGGACAGTGCATCCCGTCGTGCCGCCAAAGGTCGAGTACCGGCTGACGGGTCTCGGCTTGGGGCTCGGCGCGGCCCTTTGCGGCGTCTGGGTATGGGCGGCGGAAAATCTCGACGAGGTCAACCGGGCACGCCAAGCCTTTGACGACCGGGCTAATGCGGCCTGATCTGCTTTTCGAAAGCGGTCGGCCCTGCCCGCCAAGGAACGCGCTCGCGACCCTAGTCGTGCAGCCGCTCGCCATCGACCTCGACTCTTAGCTTGTCGGGATAGAAACTGCACCAGTCCGGGATCGCGGTCGCGTCGCCGATTGGAGCGGAGAGCGACCAGGCGGCGTCTTCGATCCGGTCGTCCCCCATGACGAGATGCCAGTGCTGGCCCGGCCCCTTGTAGGGGCATTGACTGACCGTATCGCTTTTCTCGAACAGCTCCGTCCGTACGTCACCCGGCGCGAGATAGAAGCGCGCCGGCAGCGCCGTCTCGAAGAGCATCGCCGGCTGCTCCGCCTCGGCCACCACCGTGTCGCCGTAGCGGACAAGGACGCGGCGGACGGCACGGCGCACGTCGACGCGGTGGTACGGGTCGCGGGGGTGCGCGTATCCCTGCTCATCCTCTTCGTACCAGGCATCGACGCGCTCGAGATCGAAGCCGACGTAGCCAGCCATCGGCGGCGCATGATCGAGCGGCTGATCATAGGACCATGCGACGTTGTTGGCCCCGGGCGCCGACCAGTAGCGCGCTTCCCCCTTCCATGGGCAGCTGGTACGGTGGTCGGAGGCGGCGAGCCGGTCGAGCATCACGTCGTCGCGTGGAAAGTAGAGGCGCGGCAATTGGCCCTGCTCGTGGAGCAGATGCGCGCCCCGGCTGTCCGCCACCGTCTGCCCGGCGAGCTCAATGCGATAGCGCTTGGGCGTCGTTTCCCAGTAGATCACCCGCTCCGGACCCGTCCGGGTGAAGTTAAACTCGCCGCCCGGCTTCTGGCCGAACGGCCCCGCTCCCATCGTCAGGCTCATCGCGATCTTCTCCGGTTGACGCGACGATAACGAGCGCCCCGGCCCGAGGCTCCCGCGTCCGATGCCGAAGTTCATGTGTTAACCCGATAGCGCATGCAGGAGAAGCCTCATGAAGCTGCTGGTCATGGGTGCGAGTGGCGGTGTCGGCCGCGAGTTGGTGAAACAGGGACTCGCGCAGGAACAAGAGATCACGGCCTTCGTTAAGCCTCGGACGACTTTCCTGCCGGCGCGCGCCGGGTCGAGGGCGATGCGCTCGATGACGCCGCCGTGGGCGCGGCCATCGCGGGTCACGATGCCGTGCTCGACGCGCTCAGCGGCAAGACGCTGTGGAAGCGCACCGGGCCGGAACTTGACGCCGCGCGGAACATCATGCAAGGGTTGAAGGCGAACGGAGTCCGGTGTCTGGTGATTGTCTCCGCGATTGGCGTCGGCGACAGCCCCATAACTCGTCCTCTCTCTACGAGTGGGTCCTGATCCCTAAGTTCCTGCGTGGCACGGTGAAGGACAAGGCCAAGATGGAAGCGGGCATCCGAGCCAGCGACCTGGAGTAAGTGGTCGTTGGCCCGGCGGCACTGACCGACGACGACGCGACCGGACAGGTGAAGACCTACGACCCAGGAGACGGGCGCACCGCGCACAAGATAGCTCGCGCCGACGTCGCTGGGTTCATGCTGGAACAGCTCACCGACGATACCCACCTCCGTCAGATGGTCAATATCGCCACTGAGTAGCCGCGACCGCGCGATCGGGATCGGTCAGCCCGAGGTTGCTCTGACGATTAACCGGCAAAACGGCCATCCATACGGGCGTCTCGTCCATGGGCCGTCATGCAGCGCCGCCCGAGCCGTTCACCCTCGGGACGCGAGTGCTGTACGGGGCCGAGAGCTTCAAGCTCGATATCGAGGCCGCCGATCTCGACGTCCTGGCCAACACCTTCATGCGCGCGCCTGGCGAGGCCGTCGGCACTTTCGCTGTGAACCGGCTCGAGGAGGAGGCCCGGATCGGCCAGGGGTCGCCCCAAGAAAGTGCGTTCCGTGTACGCTAGGCGTGAACAGAACGCGAACTCGGGCCGCGGCCTAAGCCGATGATCCACCCAGCGCCTGATAAAGCGCGGTCTTGCCGACCTTCACGCGCGCGGCCGTCTCGCGCACGGTAAGTCCGGCCGCGAGGTGGGTTCTGGCGCGGGTGAGCAGGGCACCCACATCAACGTGGCCGCGGGGCGCTGATCGCGGCGCAAGACAGCATCCTGCTCGGTGGTGGCGGCCCGGAGGCGGATTTCGGCTGGCTGAGCCGCAAAACACCGTCGCCGGACGCGGCTATCCCGTGGCGGCCTGCCGCTCGTGGAAGATCAGGCGGTCAATATTGTAGACGAGGTTGGCGAGTGTGATCTTCGCTTCGGCGCGCGCGATACCGATGGTGCGGATGAACAGCCCCATCTGATCCTTCTGACGAGCGAACACGTGCTCGACGCGGGCGCGGACAGCGGATCGCTTGGCATTGGCGCCGGACGTGCGCCTGGGCATCGGCTTTCCCCTGGGCTTCTTGCGATGAACCCGGCTGACCCGGTCCATCGACTTCAGCCACGCCTCGTTGGCTTGGCTGCGATAGGCGGTATCCGCCCAGACGTCGGAGGCGGTGTTGTCGCGGGTGACGACGTCGCGCAGCATTCTACCGTCAAAGCGCGCACCGTCGGTAACCTTGGCCGAGCGGATGAACCCGTAGCGCCGACAGATCGCGATGCTGCTTTTGTAGCCGAAGCTCGGGATCGCGATATCGATCCCCGGCCTGCCGCCCGGCAGCGTCCGGGCCTTGGCGAACTTCACCGTCCAGCGCGCGTCGGTGTCCTTCTGCGCCGCCTTGTTCGGTTTGTCGGGCCATATTTCCGCTGCGCTCTGGCCCGCCTTGATCGCTTCCTTCTCGACCGCAGTGTTCCGCTGCTTCGGTGCCGCGACGAGGGTAGCATCGACGATCTGCCCGCCCATCGGCAGATAGCCGCGGTCCCACAAGCACCGGTCGAAGGCGGTAAACAACGCGTCGAGCGTACCGGCGCGCGTCAGCTTCTCGCGGAACAGCCGGATTGTGTTCTCGTCGGGCGTGACCGCGCCCAGGTCAAACCCGAGGAACCGCAGCCAGCTCAGCCGGTCGCGGATGAGAAACTCCATGCGGGCGTCGCTGACGGTGTTCTGCGCCGCCAGGATCAGCACCTTGAACATCGCCACCGGATCGTAAGGCGGTCGACCGCCCCTGGCTCGATCACCATACGCCAGCGCCTTTTCCAGCGCCGGGCGGAATATCTCGAAGTCCACCACGCGGCCCATCGTCTCCAGCGGGTCGCCGCAATCCGACAATCGCTTCAGCTGATCCGGTAGTCCGAACAATCCCGCCTGACGCATCTGCCGCCTCCTGCCGTCAGGCGCATTGAATCATCTTCGGCCGGATCACGCCAGGGTTAATGGGGGTGCCCAGCTGTTGATGGGCTTGTTCGCAGACCCATCGCGCCTTGATTGCAGCGGCAAGCTGGCGCAGCGACGTATCGGGCGGCAGGTTGGAGACATAGTATTTATGCTCCCCGCCCGACCGACGTTCGCCGACAAGCCAGACCTCGTCACCGGGCATGGACTGAACGCGGTTGTCAGCCATGCGATGTCGGTGCCCCTCGGCGATCCGGACGCGCCGGGCAGCGAACAGGCAGGTGAGCCGCCCCTTCGTGCCGCGGCGCCATGCGACTTTGCGCCACGGCTCGTTGGCCAGCATGTCGGCCACCGATACAGCCGCCTGGTCAGGAATATGATATTTGCGCGGCCGTCCACCACGAGCTGTCGGAAAGTTAGTTCGACATCGGCTGGGTAAACGGTCTGGCGGGACGACAAGCCCACCGCCCATGACAACCCCCGCTCGCTCAACGCCTGCCGGAACGCCGCTCCTGAGCCGTACCCCGCATCGGCCAACACGCATCCGAAGCGAACGCCTGCCGCCATGACCCGGTCGATCTCGGCAATGGCGATATCGGGCTTGCTCATTGCCGCCTGCCGCTCGGCCGGCACCCGCGCACGCTTCATGCGCCCCGGATCGTCGGTCCAGCTCTCCGGCAGGAACAGACGCAGCCCCACCATCACTGGCACCTCGCGCGATGCCAGCGTTACCGACACCAACGACTGGCAGTTCGATGTCTTGCCCTGCGACGACGCATATTGCGGCGCCACGCCTACCGAGGCACGTCCCTTTTTCGGCAGGGCGGTGTCATCGATGACGAGAAAACCCTGCGCATCGCCGACCAGCCGGTTCGCCTCCGCCAGCAGCTGGCGCTCAAGCGGTGCGGGGTCCCATGTGCCACTCGCGATGAAATGGTGAAGCTGGTCGTAGCCGGCATCCTGCGTTCGCGCCGCTAGCGGCTGGATGCTCTTGCGGTCGCCCGGGCCGATCAGGCCGGCGATGTAGGTCGGACACATCCGCCGCTGCGCCGGGTGCGTCAGGTCGGCGAGAAACGGCGCCAGCCACTTCTCCAAATCCTCTCGCCAGCCATCGCTCGCTACCATCACGCACCGTCCCGGTCAGCATCTTCATGCCACCGGAATCAATAACGATTCCACCAGTTCCCGCACTCTGCCAAAGTAGTGCTAAGCTCGACTTTCCGCATTTCAGGCGGCGTAGCAGGCAAGATCGATCAGGTGGTCGAGTATTCCGTCGGTTGATTTCCGCGGGTGCCGGTCCTGTTGGGACATGGCAAAAGTCTGGTCAGTCCATAATTGTCGCCGGACGGCAGCGAGCGCATCGCTGAAGGTGACGGCCTCCTTGGCATACCAGCGTGCGGAGCGCACGACGATGGTGCGGGCCTTGTGGATGTCGTCGGTGAACAGGGTGATGAGCGAGAACAGCGCCAGCAGCATGGGGGTAGTGCGGGCGATGGCGCGATCGGTCCACTGACGCTGCGTCTCGACGCCAAGGTGACGGCGAGCCTCGGCGAAGGTCACCTCGATCGACCAGCGGCGGATGAACCAGACGAGCATGTCGGCGGGCGACACGTCAGGATTGGTGGACAAGAAAGCCTGCGGTCTAAACCTGCCGGTGGGGTCGCGCACGACGAGCCAGCGCAGGGGCACGAGGGGGCGGCCGGGATGGCTCCACACCGCGCAGCCGGTGGCGAGTTCAACGCGCCGTTCGCCCTGGCCGTACCAGTCGGTGACGATATGCGTGGACCATGAAGTCGCAGGATCGGCGAGGCGCTGCGCCAGCGTCGGGAGCCGTTCGCCGGTCCGCCGCGGGCGGCCTCTCGTGCCTGATCGGCGTGGCGGAGCTGGCACGAACAGACGCGCATCGAGCCGCAGCCGCGTCACCACACAGACGTGGCCGCGCACGGCATCGAGCAGGTCGATCGCAGAAAAGCCGCTGTCGGCGACGGCCACGATGCGCCGCTCGGGCAGCCACCGGGCGATCTGCAACAGCATCTGCCGGGCACCATCAACCAGTGACTTGTGGCGGACACCGCGCCGATCGGCCCAACGCTGCGACGGCATCAGTACGGTCAGGAACGGCAGCGCCCAGACCCGTTTTGCCCACGGTACTGGTACAAGCAGCATGGCCGACAGCCAGCGTAGGCCGCTGGCCTTGACGAAATGACCGTGGCTCGAGCGCACTGGATCGCGGTAGATGCCTCGTGCCGCGATCTTTGCGCCCCAGCGCCGCTCGATCGTGTCGTCCAGCCCGATCACCACCGGGCCGGCGGGAACAAACGTCGCAACTAACCGGATGAGTAGCAGCCTGGCAGCCGCCAACGCGGACCATCGGCTACGGCTGAGAACGTCGTGATAGCGCGAGAAGCCTGCATCCTCTTCGCGCCCTGTAACCCGTAATGCGGCTGCCACCGTCCGGCGATGCGTCGTCAGGATCGCACCGGCCGCCAGTACCAGCACGCGCTGCCAGGTCGGCCGCGTGAACAGAATCTGGAACGGCGCTAGCCACTCCTCCAGCCGGTCATGCCGGTCGACCGCTGCGCCCATCTGTCGTCTCCGTGACGGTTCCACCGTTCACGGAATCAACCAGCGCCCCAATGCGACTCACCGGACTCAAAATGCGGAAAGTCGAGCTTAGCTCGACTTTCCGCATTTCAGGCGGCGTAGCAGGCAAGATCGATCAGGTGGTCGAGTATTCCGTCGGTTGATTTCCGCGGGTGCCGGTCCTGTTGGGACATGGCAAAAGTCTGGTCAGTCCATAATTGTCGCCGGACGGCAGCGAGCGCATCGCTGAAGGTGACGGCCTCCTTGGCATACCAGCGTGCCGAACGCACGACGATGGTGCGGGCCTTGTGGATGTCGTCGGTGAACAGGGTGATGAGCGAGAACAGCGCCAGCAGCATGGGGGTAGTGCGGGCAATGGCGCGGTCGGTCCACTGACGCTGCGTCTCGACGCCAAGGTGACGGCGAACCTCGGCGAAGGTCACCTCGATCGACCAGCGGCGGATGAACCAGCCGAGCATGTCGGCGGGCGGGACATCAGGATCGGTGGAAAGGAACGCCTGAGGCCTGAACCGTCCGGTGGGATCGCGCACGACAAGCCAACGCAGGGGCACGACGGGGCGGCCGGGATGGCTCCACACCGCGCAGCCGGTGGCGAGTTCAACGCGCCGTTCGCCCTGGCCGTACCAGTCGGTGACGATATGCGTCGACCATGAAGTCGCAGGATCGGCGAGGCGCTGCGCCAGCGTCGGGAGCCGTTCGCCGGTCCGCCGCGGGCGGCCTCTCGTGCCTGATCGGCGTGGCGGAGCTGGCACGAACAGACGCGCATCGAGCCGCAGCCGCGTCACCACACAGACGTGGCCGCGCACGGCGTCGAGCAGGTCGATCGCGGAGAAGCCGCTGTCGGCGACGGCCACGATGCGCCGCTCGGGCAGCCACCGGGCGATCTGCAACAGCATCTGCCGGGCACCATCAACCAGTGACTTGTGGCGGAGACCACGCCGGTCGGCCCAACGCTGCGACGGCATCAGTACGGTCAGGAACGGCAGCGCCCAGACCCGTTTTGCCCATGGCACCGGTACCAGCAGCATGGCCGACAGCCAGCGCAGGCCGCTGGCCTTGACGAAATGGCCATGGCTCGAGCGCACCGGATCCCGGTAGATGCCTCGTGCCGCGATCTTTGCGCCCCAGCGCCGCTCGATCGTATCGTCCAGCCCGATCACCACCGGGCCGGCGGGAACAAACGTCGCAACCAACCGCACAAGGAGCAGCCTGGCAGCCGCCCGCGCGGACCATCGACTCCGGCTGAGAACGTCGTGATAGCGCGAAAAGCCCGCATCCTCCCCGCGTCCTGTGACCCGTAATGCGGCTGCCACCGTCCGGCGATGCGTCGTCAGGATCGCACCGGTCGCCAGTACCAGCACGCGCTGCCAGGTCGGCCGCGTAAACAGGATCCGGAATGGAGCCAGCCACTCCTCCAGCCGGTCATGCCGGTCGACCGCTGCGCCCATCTGTCGTCTCCGTGACGGTTCCACCGTTCACGGAATCAACCAGCGCCCCAATGCGACTCACCGGACTCAAAATGCGGAAAGTCGAGCTTAGAGCCCGACTCATAATTCGAGCTTGGCTATACGGCGCGTCATTCGCCTGATGGAGGAGATGACCATCCAGGCCTCGGACGATGCGATGGATGTTTCCCAGTCCTTGGCCAGGCGACGGCACCGGTTAAGCCACGCCAGGGTGCGTTCGACGACCCAGCGCCGGGGTAGAACGACAAAGCCTGTCAGGTCAGAGCGCCGGATGATTTCGATCGTCAGCCGATCAATGTGCGCGACCGCCGCTTCGAGCTTCTGTCCGGCATAGCCGCCATCGGCGAACAGCCTGGCAAGGTTGGGATATGCGTCGCAGGATCGCTCGATCAGATCCGGGGCCCCGTCGCGGTCCTGAACATCAGCACCATGCACCACGCCCTCCAGCATGTTGCCGAGCGTGTCGGTCACGATGTGGCGTTTACGACCTTTGATCTTCTTGCCGGCGTCGTATCCGCGCGGCCCGCCCGCCTCGGTGGTTTTAACCGACTGGCTGTCGATGATGCTCGCGCTCGGTTCGGGCTTGCGGCCTTCCGCGACACGCACCCATGCTACCAGTACCGCGTTGACGGCATCCAGCAGACCGCTGTCGCGCATCCGGTAGAAATGATACTGCACCGTCGTGAAGGGCGGGAAGTCCTTCGGCAGTTGCGCCCATTGGCACCCTGTCGCAGCGATATACTGGATCGCATTCCACAGCGTCCGCACCTTGTGCTTGCGCGGGCGTCCCACCCTGGAGGTCCGCCTCAATAATGGCCGGACAACGGCCCATTCTTCATCGGTGCAGTCGCTTGCATAGCGCAGCCCGCTTCTGTCATGCTCGCGGCGAGCGGTTTTGGTCCAGCCCATGTGATCCTCGTGGTCTTCGCAAACCCCCGGTGAAACACAAGCCACTGAAATCGCTCAACTCAATTTTCGGTCGGGCTCTCATCACGGAAGATTGCCAATAGCGTGTCGATCTTCGCAGTGCCGGTGCCAGCGATGATCCCGAGCTCGCCAAGGTGAGCCCGCAGGGCATTGATCGTCTGCGTACGCTGCCGGACCAACAATGCGCGTGTCTTCAACATCATGGTTGCCGCCTGTTGCTCGGCGGTTTTGATAGGAACGAACCTCATCGTCTTTCGATGTTGTTGCCCCCTAAAGGCCTGACGGGGCCTCGCTGGTTTGCGCGATGAACTCGCGGGGTGATCGATAGCGCAAAGCGCGATGCGGATGCACCTCGTTATAATGGTCGAACCAGCCGGGTAACTGATCGATGACAGACTGTGCATCCGGCCTTGGGTTCACGCGGACGTAATCGCGCTTGAGGGTGCGGACGAACGCCTCCGCCATCCCGTTGGATTGCGGGCTGCTGACCGGCGTCGTGCACGGGATCAGCCCGATGTCGCGGGCGAACGCGCGGGTATCGCGTGCGGTGTAGCAGCTGCCGTTATCCGTCAGCCACTCGATCGGCTCGGGCACGCGGTTCACCTGCCCGTAGCGATGCTCTACAGTGGCAACCATGAGGTCCTGGACGTCCTCGGCAGTGATACCACCGGTGGTAGCCACATGCCCCATCGCCTCGCGGTCGCAGCAGTCGAGCGCAAAGGCGACGCGGACCTTATCGCCGTTGTCGCACGCGATCTCCAGCCCGTCGGAGCACCAGCGGGTGTTGCGCTGGTCCACGGCGACGCGACCGTCGTGACGGCGTTCCTCATGCCGTTCACCGCCACGCTGGAGCAGCAACGCGTGTACCTTCATGACGCGGTAGACCCTTTTGACATTGGGCGCTACGCGCCCGTTTCTCTCTGCCTGGCGGCGCAGCAGGGCATGGACGCGGCGGTAGCCATAGGTAGGCAGGTCGGCGACGAGCAGCCGGATGTCGGCGACCAGTTCGTCGTCCGGCAGTGGCGGCCGTCCACGCGGTCGCGGAGGCGGCCTGTTGCGCATCGCGGACAGATGCTGGCGGGTGATGTCGAGCGCGTCGGCCACGGCGGTCACAGACCATCCCCCCGGCAACAAGGTCGAGCGCAGCAGCAGTTTTTTTGGGCCTGCAACCCGGGAGACGGCCTCGCGCAGCAGCTCGTTCTCCATGGCCTTCTTGCCCAGCAGCCGTTGCAACTCGCGCACCTGCGCCTCCAGGGCGCAGTACTCCGACGCCGGCACCACTTCCTCGCCGGCTGCCGTGGCGGTCAATGCGCCCTGGTTCATCAGCCGGCGCCAGGTGAAGACCCGGCTGCCGCTGATGCCGTGCCGGCGGGCGACGAGCGACACGCTCATACCCGGCAGATACGTCTCCTCGACGATCCGGAACTTTTCCTCCGGTGTCCATCGCCTCCGGCGCTGAACACCGGAGAGGACCTCGCCATCATTCTAACGCCTTCTCGTACTGTCAGTCATATGCCTCACTCTTATCCAAGAGCGAGGCCCTGTCAGGTCATTTGAGGGGCCGCCTCATTCGAACGACCGCCTCGCTGATCGCCTCCGCGTCGCCGGCATCTGTCTTGCCGCGCTTCACGAACGGCGTAACGTACGCCGGCGGGATCAGTCGAACGTCGTGGCCCAAAGCAGTAATTTCGCGGGCCCAATAGTGCGCCCCGCCGCATGCCTCCATGCCGACCAGGCAACGCGGCAACTTCTCGAAGAAACGCAGGACCTCGGCACGGCGCAATTTGCGGCTGAAGAGCGCCGTACCCTCGGCGTCAGCGCCATGCGCTTGGAATATGTTCTTCGCTAGATCCAAACCTATCGTGACTACGCCCTGCATTATCGATCCTTCCTGACGACGGTGACCACAGGGTCGCTCCTTACCATCAGTCGGTGGGTGCGGGCCGTTCCACCTCATCAGGGGTCCGGGCGCTTCGCTACGGCTTTTTTCCGTGCCGGAAAAAAGTGATCGCGGCCCCTCCCCGTCCTGTCGGGCGCCTGTCGAGCGGGGATGAACCCCGCCGGCTTCACAGGAGCCTCGAACATGTTTAACGACATCTGGATCGCCCGCAAATCCGCTCTCAGCCTCGCCCGGAACCTGATGGCCGTCACCATGGTCATCGCCGTCGGAACCCAATACGCGGTCATCACCGCTGAGGATCACGACAGCTCGCTCACGGTCGTCAACGAGTACGACCCCTTCGCGTGACGCTCCGGGGGGGCTTCGGCCCCCCTTTACTTCCGTCACTGATGAGGGGCCGCGGCGGGCATCGAGCCCGCCCCTGCCCCGCGCTTCGCGCACCTACGGCACTTGGGGAGGACTGCTCATTCGTGTCGTCCAATGATGACATGAGTGGCGGCGACAAGCGTCAAGGATCGGCGGTCCCCCCAAAATGCTACGCATTTCGGTTCCCCCGCCGCCCGCTGCGCGGCCGCTACGCGGTCCCTGACCCGATCGCCCGGAGCCCATGTCCCGGATCTCCCGCACGATTTCGTGCCAGGGAGAACTGCCTATGCAAGTTGATCTGTATCAAACACTCAAATCCATCAACGTATCTGACGATCAAGCCAAGCTGGTGGTGGCCAGCATCGAGGAGTATATCGACGACATGGTTGGAGACGCCACAAAGCCGCTTTCCAAGAGAAGATCGACGGGCTGCAACGCTCGCTCGACACGCACATGAAAACCCAGACATGGGTCATCAGCGTGATCGGCTTCACCATCGTCGCCCTGACCGCTATCGGAACGATGGTGTCGATCCTGCGGCACTGAAAACAAGGGGGCTTCGGCTACCTTTTTTTGCTCACCGGCCAATGTTGGTGGCGGGATGCATATCAAAACCGTACCGCTCCGCGTGCGGCAGCAATTCCGCTGTCCGCAACGAGGAGTATGCATGGATAGTGCAGAAGCGCTCGTGATCCTCGGCGTCGCCACGTTCATCGTGGCTCTGCTCAGCCTGGTGGTGAAAATCATCGAGCTGGCTCGCCGGTAACCGAGCGGGGCTTCGGTGCGCAAACACCGGAGCCCCAAACAATTTGAGCCCGGACGCGCAAACATCCGGGCTCAGGAGTATGCGGATAGTGCAACCGCAAAACCGATATACGCGCCAATCGTTACCGCTTCAAGACAGCCTCAATCGTCGACCGCGCGATCCCGGACCGCCCGCGCGATTTCCCTCAGCAGATCGGCAGTCGCCTCATCGGCTCCTGCCTCAAACGCCTCGACGATGCGAGCCGATTGCTCCTAAGCATTGGGTTCCTCCCCGCTAGGAAGAATCTCGCCGCCTGCTTTACCCGGTCGTGCGCCCAGCCCTCCTGGGCCAGATCATTCGGCATCACTCATCCCTCCGCGATCGAGAACGGCCTAGTGAAAGGGCCGTATTCGGTACAGGTCCGCCGGCTCCGCCGTCAGCAACCCGTCGACATCGGCCTCGAGGTCGAGCCACCGTTCCCATTGGTTCTGGCGAAGCACCACGGGCGCGCGATCGTGAAGATCGCCGAGCGCGCCGGGCGGCTGCGTGACCATCGTGAAGCTCTCTACCTCGCCGGCATCTTCGGTGCGAGCGCGGTCCCACACCCCTGCAAAGCAGATCGGTTCGCCGCCCCGCGGCTCGACGTAGAACTTAGGCTTCGGCTTCCCCTCGCCTTTCCAATCTACCCAGCCTTCGGCCGCAATCAGGCAGCGGCGCCGCTTGAACGGTTCACGAAATGACGCCGCGGTCTTCACTGTTTCGGCACGCGCGTTGAACGTCGCCGCCTTCCATGCCTTGATCGGTCCCTTGTGGAAGAAGGGCACCAAGCCCCATCGCATCATCACCAGCTCGACGCCATCGTCTCGCCGACGCAACACTACGGCTTGGTTGGTCGGCCGAACCTCAGCCTACGGCTGAAGGTTCGGCGCCTGATGGGGCACGGGAAAACGGAGAGGGAGGCGGATGTGCGAGAACTCCTGCCGGATCTCATCGTACCCCTTGGTACGCCGATAATCGGTGCACACCGGCTGAGCCCTCAGCCCAGCGCCGTGCGCGCCGGCGGAAGAATCTCGAAACTCACGATCAGTACCGGGTCGCGCAACAACGTCGTCCAATCGCGGCCGTAGGTCCTGGAGGCGAGGTAGAAGGTCGATCCACCGCAGCCGACCATCCGGCAGCGGTCCAGCCTGTCGACCAGCGAATGACACGACCCGTGACGGGCCACGACGTCCTCGAGGTCCACGCGGAGTAGCGTTCCGCACTTGGAGCAGCGGGTACGGACCAGCGCGTTCATCCGTAGCATCGTGCCGGCACTGTCCATCCAGCGGGGCCACAGGGCGAAGATGTCGGCTCCGGTCTCCATGGGGCGGACGTTAGCTCCCACCCCCCGCGTCCGTCCAGCGTCTCGGGCGACGGCCAGGTCTCTCCTGCCGCCAATCCGAGGTGCTCTTTCGGGCTCCCACGTCCTCGCCGGGACGCTTCCCCACACAATGTAGCGCGACGATCTGGATGAGAAGCGCGCGGCGATCAGGATGAGAGCTGATTGTCGCGGCTGGTTGAGGTTGGCCGATCCGATTGTCGCTGGCAACGGCTATGTCGCGGTTTGATTGTCGCTGGGCGACGATTGCTCGACCGTTTTGATTGTCGCGTAGGTTGGCGGTCGCCCGGCGCCGGTACGGCGCTGGACGGCGGCGCGACGACGATAGCTCTCGACGTTCATCTCGAAGATGGTGGCGTGGTGGACGAGGCGGTCGACGGCGGCGAGGGTCATGGCCGGATCGGGGAAGATCCGGTTCCATTCGCCGAACGGCTGGTTGGCGGTGATGAGCGTCGAGCGCTGTTCGTAGCGGGCGCTGATCAGCTCGAACAGGACTGAGGTCTCGGCCTGATCCTTGGCGACATAGGCGAGGTCGTCGAGGATCAGCAGGTGGTATTTGTCGAGCCTGGCGACGGCGGCCTCGAGCGCCAGCTCGCGCCGCGCGACCTGGAGCTTCTGGACGAGATCGGAGGTGCGGGTGAACAGCACGCGCCAGCCATTCTCGATCAGCGCCAGGCCGATCGCGGCGGCCAGGTGGCTCTTGCCGCCGCCGGGTGGTCCGAACAGGATCAGATTGGCGCCCTGCTCGAGCCAGCCGTCGCCAGCGCAGATCGCCATCACCTGCGCGCGCGATATCATCGGCACGGCGTCGAACGCGAAGCTGTCGAGCGTCTTGCCCGGCGGGAGCTTGGCCTCGCCAAGGTGAGAGCGCATCACAATCCGGGGGCAACCGGCTCGGGCTGGGATGGTAACGCAAAGGAGCGGATGATTGCCCATTGCTTGGCGCGTCGAGGCCGAGCTGGCGCTCAGGGCTGGAGCGCGGTAAGGCAATCAGGTCAGCTTATCTAAGCTCGGCTTTGTACGTTTTTGATCAGGTCCAGGTCCAGAAGACGCTGTTGTTTGCGATGTGATCGAGGGCTTGATCGAGGGGCAAGACGCATCCGCCCATGTCGTCGATATCTTCCCATTTTCGCCGATGTGACCAGTAGCCGAGCCTGACTTCGTCATTGGTGCCGACGGGCTTGAGGCGAGCGATCGGCGCCTCGGTTTCGAGCAGGTAAAGGTGGAAGGCGCCTTTGTCCTCGTACCAGCCTACGCCGCCGCCATTGGCCGCATCGAACGCTTCGATCCGCAGGGCAATTTCGTCGTCGTTCATCGCGTAACCCTGGCTGCCTTCGGGTCAAAGCGTATCCGATTCAGCTCGTCGCATGGCAACAGGCGTAGCGTTGCAACCTGTGCGGCTGGGGATTCGAAGCATGCGATGCTTGATCCAGACAAGGCCGTTATCGGCGACCCCGTTCCCTTGATATTGCGCGGGTGGCTGCAGACGTGGCGCCCCTGCTTCACTGCCCCAAGCTGGGAGCATGTGCTTGTTCTGGTGATGGGCGCCGTGCTGGCAACGGGCAAGCGGACCGTCACTTCCTGCCTGCGCGTGACCGGCCGGGCTGAGGCCGCCAACTTTGCAAGCTATCATCAGATCCTCAACCGCGCCCGCTGGAGCTCCCGCGCTGTTGCCAGACAACTGCTGGGCATTGTGGTCGATCGCCTTGTGCCCGACGGCCCTGTGGTCATCGGTATGGACGACACCATTGAGCGCCGATGGGGACGCCGGATCAGCGCACGGGGAATATACCGGGACCCGGTGCGCTCCAGTCACGGCCATTTCGTCAAAGCCAGCGGGCTGCGCTGGCTGAGCTTCATGGTGCTCACTCCGGTGTCATGGACCAGCTTGATCAAGGCGTTGCCGGTCCTGACGCTGCTCGCGCCTTCGGAGCGATCCAACCGTCGACGCGGCTGCCGTCACAAATTGCTGACCGACTGGGCCCGGCAAGACGCACTGCAACTGTCTCGTTGGCTGCCAGGGCGTCAGATCATCTTCATTGGCGACAGCAGCTTCGCCGTCCACGAACTCGCCCATTCCATTATGCGACGGGCAACGCTCATCAGCCGGCTGCGGTTGGATGCGAGCCTGTTTGCACCGCCCGCGAAACGAACATCACGCACGATGGGGCGGCCCGCGCAAAAAGGCCCGGCGCTGCCGAAGCTCAAGACCCTGCTGTCCAACCCGGCGACACGTTGGACAAGGATCTTCGTCTCCGCCTGGTATGGCCATGTCAGCGGCAAAGCGCTCGAGATCACATCCGGGATCGCCTTGTGGTACAGGCCGGGCACCCCGGTGTTGCCGGTCCGATGGGTCCTGGTTCGCGATCCCGACGCAAAGCGCGATCCGCAAGCCTTCTTCAGTACCGACATCACCATCGAGCCAGCCGAGATCATCGCCCTGTACGTCCGCCGATGGCAGATCGAGGTCACGTTCGCCGAAACGCGCGCTCACCTGGGCGTCGAGACACAGCGCCAATGGACCGACAAAGCCATCGCTCGAACCACGCCGGCACTTTTCGGATTCTACAGCCTCGTCTCGCTGTGGGCCTGTGATCTTCTCACCAGCACGAGCACGCCCTATGCCGCTGCGTGGTATCGAAAGACCAGTCTGACATTCAGCGACGCCATCGGCGCCGTCCGGCTTCAGCTCTGGGTCGGCGACATTAATCAACGCTCCCCGCCGCACCCGGAACCGCAGATAATTCCTCCCTCTCGCCTCGTCCGCATGGCGAACGCGCTGTGCTTCGCAACGTAATCGTACAAAGCCGAGCTTAGCTCGACTTTCCGCATTTCAGGCGGCGTAGCAGGCAAGATCGATCAGGTGGTCGAGTATTCCGTCGGTTGATTTCCGCGGGTGCCGGTCCTGTTGGGACATGGCAAAAGTCTGGTCAGTCCATAATTGTCGCCGGACGGCAGCGAGCGCATCGCTGAAGGTGACGGCCTCCTTGGCATACCAGCGTGCCGAACGCACGACGATGGTGCGGGCCTTGTGGATGTCGTCGGTGAACAGGGTGATGAGCGAGAACAGCGCCAGCAGCATGGGGGTAGTGCGGGCAATGGCGCGGTCGGTCCACTGACGCTGCGTCTCGACGCCAAGGTGACGGCGAACCTCGGCGAAGGTCACCTCGATCGACCAGCGGCGGATGAACCAGCCGAGCATGTCGGCGGGCGGGACATCAGGATCGGTGGAAAGGAACGCCTGAGGCCTGAACCGTCCGGTGGGATCGCGCACGACAAGCCAACGCAGGGGCACGACGGGGCGGCCGGGATGGCTCCACACCGCGCAGCCGGTGGCGAGTTCAACGCGCCGTTCGCCCTGGCCGTACCAGTCGGTGACGATATGCGTCGACCATGAAGTCGCAGGATCGGCGAGGCGCTGCGCCAGCGTCGGGAGCCGTTCGCCGGTCCGCCGCGGGCGGCCTCTCGTGCCTGATCGGCGTGGCGGAGCTGGCACGAACAGACGCGCATCGAGCCGCAGCCGCGTCACCACACAGACGTGGCCGCGCACGGCGTCGAGCAGGTCGATCGCGGAGAAGCCGCTGTCGGCGACGGCCACGATGCGCCGCTCGGGCAGCCACCGGGCGATCTGCAACAGCATCTGCCGGGCACCATCAACCAGTGACTTGTGGCGGAGACCACGCCGGTCGGCCCAACGCTGCGACGGCATCAGTACGGTCAGGAACGGCAGCGCCCAGACCCGTTTTGCCCATGGCACCGGTACCAGCAGCATGGCCGACAGCCAGCGCAGGCCGCTGGCCTTGACGAAATGGCCATGGCTCGAGCGCACCGGATCCCGGTAGATGCCTCGTGCCGCGATCTTTGCGCCCCAGCGCCGCTCGATCGTATCGTCCAGCCCGATCACCACCGGGCCGGCGGGAACAAACGTCGCAACCAACCGCACAAGGAGCAGCCTGGCAGCCGCCCGCGCGGACCATCGACTCCGGCTGAGAACGTCGTGATAGCGCGAAAAGCCCGCATCCTCCCCGCGTCCTGTGACCCGTAATGCGGCTGCCACCGTCCGGCGATGCGTCGTCAGGATCGCACCGGTCGCCAGTACCAGCACGCGCTGCCAGGTCGGCCGCGTAAACAGGATCCGGAATGGAGCCAGCCACTCCTCCAGCCGGTCATGCCGGTCGACCGCTGCGCCCATCTGTCGTCTCCGTGACGGTTCCACCGTTCACGGAATCAACCAGCGCCCCAATGCGACTCACCGGACTCAAAATGCGGAAAGTCGAGCTTAGAGCCCGACTCATAATTCGAGCTTGGCTATACGGCGCGTCATTCGCCTGATGGAGGAGATGACCATCCAGGCCTCGGACGATGCGATGGATGTTTCCCAGTCCTTGGCCAGGCGACGGCACCGGTTAAGCCACGCCAGGGTGCGTTCGACGACCCAGCGCCGGGGTAGAACGACAAAGCCTGTCAGGTCAGAGCGCCGGATGATTTCGATCGTCAGCCGATCAATGTGCGCGACCGCCGCTTCGAGCTTCTGTCCGGCATAGCCGCCATCGGCGAACAGCCTGGCAAGGTTGGGATATGCGTCGCAGGATCGCTCGATCAGATCCGGGGCCCCGTCGCGGTCCTGAACATCAGCACCATGCACCACGCCCTCCAGCATGTTGCCGAGCGTGTCGGTCACGATGTGGCGTTTACGACCTTTGATCTTCTTGCCGGCGTCGTATCCGCGCGGCCCGCCCGCCTCGGTGGTTTTAACCGACTGGCTGTCGATGATGCTCGCGCTCGGTTCGGGCTTGCGGCCTTCCGCGACACGCACCCATGCTACCAGTACCGCGTTGACGGCATCCAGCAGACCGCTGTCGCGCATCCGGTAGAAATGATACTGCACCGTCGTGAAGGGCGGGAAGTCCTTCGGCAGTTGCGCCCATTGGCACCCTGTCGCAGCGATATACTGGATCGCATTCCACAGCGTCCGCACCTTGTGCTTGCGCGGGCGTCCCACCCTGGAGGTCCGCCTCAATAATGGCCGGACAACGGCCCATTCTTCATCGGTGCAGTCGCTTGCATAGCGCAGCCCGCTTCTGTCATGCTCGCGGCGAGCGGTTTTGGTCCAGCCCATGTGATCCTCGTGGTCTTCGCAAACCCCCGGTGAAACACAAGCCACTGAAATCGCTCAACTCAATTTTCGGTTGGGCTCTAAGGCAATGGGGGCCGCCCGTTGACGGCTTTCCTGCCCAGAACGGGATCTTGCCCTTGCTCATCGGCTATGCCCGGGTGTCGACCGAGGACCAGCACCTCGACCTGCAGCGCGACGCACTGGCGCGGGCAGGTTGCGAGAAGACGTTCGAGGATAAGAGGTCGGGCGCGAAGGCCGACCGGCCCGGCTTGGCCGCGGCGCTCGAGTACGCGCGCGCGGGCGATCAGCTCGTCGTCTGGCGCCTCGACCGGCTTGGCCGCTCGCTCCCCGACCTGATCGCACTGGTGCGCAAGCTGGACGAGGTCGGCGTGCAGCTCCGCTCGGTGACGGAGGGCATCGACACCGCCACCATCAACGGCAAGCTCACCTTCCACCTGTTCGCCGCCTTGGCCGAGTTCGAGCGCGCGCTGGTCCGCGAGCGGACCAAGGCCGGGCTGGAAGCGGCGCGCGCGCGTGGGCGCATGGGCGGGCGCAAGCACCGGCTGTCGCCCGACAAGCGCCGCCACGCGGTCGAGCTCTACCGAGCGAAGGACAAGACGGTGCGCGAGATCTGCAAGCTCATGGGCATCTCCAAGCCCACGCTCTACGCCTACGTCGCCGAATCCGACGCCGAGGCGGCAGGTGCCATGCCGGAGCGCCGGGCCGCGTGACCCGTCGACGCGCCGCTCCGGATGCGATCGCCCCCGCCGATCTCGTCCGGTTGCGCGTATCGTTGCGCGACGTGAAGCCTACTGCCTGGCGGCGGATCGTTGTCCCCGCCGCGATCCCGCTCGACCACCTTCATCGCGTGATCCAGGCGGCGATGGGCTGGGAGGACGCGCATCTCTGGTCGTTCCACCTTCACGGCGTCGATTACAGCCCGGAGACGGGGCAAAACCCGCGCGTACCGTTCGCCCGGTTCCGTCTTTGGCCCGGCGAGCGCTTCACCTACGTCTACGATTTCGGGGACTGGTGGGAGCATGAGGTGCGCATCGAGGCGGCGACAACGGCCGATGCATGTGGCGCCGTGCCGCGCTGCGTGGGCGGGAACGGCACCTGCCCGCCCGAGGACTGCGGTGGTCCGGCAGGTTACGCCGACGCCGTTGGCGAGGCGCTCGGCTTGAGCGGGGACCTGGATATGGCCGAGCTGGCGGAGTTCGGCCGGGACCTGCTCGCCGCGCACGATACGGGCGACTTCGGCGTGATCACGGACGATCCCGACCGCTTGGACGATCTGGATCGCATCGTGCGCCGGTCGGAGCGGAGGCTTCGGCTCACCGAGCCGTTCGACAAGCAGGTTGCGAACGAGCGAGTACGAGCACTGGCGGGGGCTGACGAGGAGCTTTCACCATGACCCTGCGCTGCACCGTACAGGTCGAGATCGGGCCGCCAGCCGGAGAAGGCCGGCTCAGCACCGCCGCGGCGATCAACCGCCTGGACGAACTCGCGCCCGAGACGCTCGGGCTGACGCTCGCCGAAGCGCACGAGCTGCTCCGCGACGTGCAGGCTCGCCTCGTTTCCGCTCAGATCGAGCGGTGGCAAGCCGCGCACCGCGCCTGCCCGGCGTGCGGAACCGCTCGCGGGCTGAAGGAGCGCCGTCCTCTGGCAATGCGCACAGCCTTCGGCGAGCAGATCGTACAAGCCGAGCGGCTGAGGCGCTGTTTATGCGGCGGCGACGACGAGACGAGCGCGACGGTGACGCCGATCGCGACCCTGCTGCCCGAGCGCACCACGCCCGAGCTCCTTTACCTCGAGACACGCTGGGCGTCGCTCGTCTCCTTCGGCCTAGCGGCCAGGATGTTGAGCGAGCTGCTGCCGCTCGACCGCCCGATCGGTGCCGAGCGCGTGCGCCGACACCTCCACGGCGTGGCGGAGCGCGAGGAAGCGCAACTCGGGCCTGAGGAGGGCTACTATTTCGACGGGTGCCAGCGTGACCTGTTCGAGATGGAGCAGCCGAATGGCCCGGTGGTGGTCGGCATCGACGGCGGCTACGTCCGCGACCGCGAGGGTTCCTGGTTCGAGGTGATCGCCGGCAAGGGGCTGGGCTCGTTCGAGCGCGACGCCGCCGTCGACGAGGCTGGCGGCACCGCACCCGACGCCGCCCCACCTGGCCGCTGTTTCGCGTTCGTGCAGGCGTTCGACGATCGGCCACGCCGGCGCATGTTCGAGATGCTGCGCGGGCTCGGCTACCAACCCAACCAGAAGCTGGTCATGCTGTCCGACGGCGGCGAGAGCGTGCGCACGCTGGGCCGGCGCCTCGGCCCGGAAGCTGAACACGTGCTGGACTGGTTCCACGTCGCCATGCGCGTGACCGCGCTCGGTCAGATGGTGAAGGGCGCCGCGGCCCAGGACCGCTGGCGGGATGAGCGCTTGGGTGACCTCGAACGGGTGAAGCAACTTCTCTGGCACGGCCACGCCCGCGAGGCGGAAGCGAGCATCGGCTGGATCGAGGCGGACGTCGAGGCCGAGCACGAAGACGCCACCGGCGAGCGCCGGGCCAAGCTGAAGCGGCTAGGGGCCGCGGCCCGCGAGTTCCAGGTCTACATACACCGCAACGCGGGCAGCGTGATCGACTATGGCGAGCGCTTCCGCGCGGGCGAGCGCATCTCGTCCGGGTTCGTGGAAAGCGCGATCAACCAAGTCGTCGCCAAGCGGTTCTCCAAGCGACAGTCGATGCGCTGGACCAGGCGCGGCGCGCATCTCACGCTTCAGACCCGCACCCGCGTGCTCAACAACGACTTGGACGTCGCCTTCCGACGACGCTGGCCAGGGTTCCGGGCGGAGCAGGCGGCATGACGCTCCTTTGCCTTACCATCCCAGCCCGAGCCGGTTGCCCCCGGATTGTGATGCGCTCCTGCTAGCTCGAACGGCGGTTCTAAGCCGGGGCGAGTTTTTCAACAGTCTCGACCGGTTGTGACATCTCTATGCGTCCATGTCCTCTTGATGAATGAGCCCCAAGTCTTCCACACGGCGCGACCCTTCATACCGTTGGAGCTGCTCTTCGCCCGCTTTTCAGGCGGGCGAAAATAGTCGGTGCCGAGGAAGTCTCCGCGCCCTAGTCGGCGGCGGCCCCGAGCTGTTGCATCATGATCGACGCCATGGTGTAGCAATGAAAGGACGCGATCTTCCCGTTCTCGACATGGAAGACGTCACAGCATGGCATATCGAGGGTCTTGCCGGTGGGCGGTAGTGTTCCCGAGGGCAGTGTCAGCTCGCCCTTGTGCGTGCCCCGAATCGCGAGCTCGACAACGACGACGTTTCCCGTTTCGTAGATGTTGAATAACTCCCGGTGAATGTCGGGAAAGGCTTTGGTCATGCCACCGATCACCTCGCCTATTGCCGGGCCGCGATACTTCTTGTCGACGGGCACACTCCACATGTAGCCGTCATCGCCGAAGAGGGAGACGAACCCCTCCATGTCGTTCACGTCGCCCTCGGCGAGGGCGTAGGCCTCCCGCACGATCCCTAGGTTGTCAGTCATGAGTTATCCTTTCTGCTGTCGCCGAACCGCTTGATCCGGATCGATCAGGCAGCATATGGCGGCAGCATTCGGGAAGGGCAGAACCTACCTAGAGGTAAGTATGAAAATTTCCACGGACGGCGACAAGAACACCTGCGGCTTGGACGTTTCGCTGGCGGTGGTTGGCGGCAAGTGGAAGCCGCTCATCTTATACCATCTTCACGACGGCCCGGTCCGTTTCGCCGAAGTGAAGCGACGAGTGAAAGGGATCAGCGAGAAGGTGCTGATCCAGCAACTGCGCGAGTTGGTGGCGGTCGGTGTGCTTACGCGGCGCGACCACTATCGGGTGCCGCCGATGGTGGACTACGCGCTGACGGACTTCGGCGCGACGCTGGCCCAGGCCTTGGGGCCTCTCTGCGAGTGGGGCATCAAAAACCGGCGGCGCGTTACCGACGTTCTTGCGGACGGCTGCAGCTTGGCCTGACGCCCCGCAAGGGCGCTGGTGGAACCTATACTTCTGCTCCGCGCTACCATGATCTCTTCGACCATTAAGCGTAGCAAAGCGCCTTTCAAAGAACGGACGTTCTCGACTCGGCTCCGGCTAGTATTGCTCTCAACTCGCGGTAAGCGTGATCCACCCGCTCGCCAAGCTCTATTTCCGGGTCGTCCAACCACGTCGCTGCGGCCTGTGCGAACGCCGCCATGCCGGCGCGCGCGGCGAGCAAGGCTCGAAGGTGCGCGACGCCTCGCGCCCTAAGGGCGTCGGCGAGGGCGTCGGCAAGCGCCTCCACCTTCGCCAGCTCGCGTTCGTGCAACGCGGGCGTGGCGGTGATTATGGTGTGGCGCGGCTCCGCATAGGCCCGCTTGCCCTCCAGCATCGGCCGGAAAGACTGGAACGCATATAGTAGCGTCTCCAGCGGTCCCGCCTTAGGTGGCGCGTCCTCAATCGCGGCAATCAGCGCCGCCCGCACGACGGTTTCGCCGTCGAACAGCACCTCCCGCTTATCCGGGAAATAGCGGAAGAAGGTCCGTTCCGTCACGCCAGCCCGTGACGCGATCTCGGCGGCCGTGGTCCGATCATAGCCGCGCTCGCGAAACAGCTCCAATGCCGCCCCTTGCAGGCGAGCGCGCGCGTCGTCCTCTTTCCTCGCCACAAGTCACCTCTCTTGTCAGTCACTGACACAGCCCTTACGTCAGTATCTGACAAGGCGGCGGTAGCATGGTTCCGCCCGCAATGGTCAAGGAGATCGACATGCGTGTGTTTCTGACGGGAGCGAACGGCTGGATCGGATCGGCGGTCGCCCGCGAACTCATCGACGCCGGCCATTCGGTCGTGGGGCTGGTACGCTCGAAAGAGGACGGCGAGGCGCTTGCCGCCGCTGGCGTTACGCCGCTTCTCGGTTCCCTCACCGATCTGGACGTGCTTCGGCAAGGTGTGGGGGATGCCGATGGGATCATCCACACGGCATTCGGTCTCGACTTCTCGAATTACGCGAAGCTCGCGCAAGAGGATCGCGCAGCGATCGAGACCTTTGGCGAGGTCTTCGCCGGTTCGGACCGGCCGATCGTCGTGACGAGCGGCTTGGGACAATTACCCGCAGGCGAGACGTTCACGGAGGATGCGCGACCGCCCGTCATACCGGAATACCCGCGTGCATCGGAGCAGACGGCATTCGCGCTGGCCGAGCGTGGGGTGCGAGCATCCGTCGTTCGCCCTGCGCGCTCTGTCCATGGGTTAGGGGAGCGCCACGGCTTTGTTCCCCAGCTTGCCGGCATTGCGCGCGAAAAGGGCGTTTCCGCCTATGTCGGGGACGGACAGAGCCCTTGGCCGGCCGTGCATCGATTGGATGCAGCTCGGGTCTTCCGTCTGGCGCTTGAGCGGGGCGCCGGAAACGAGGCGTACCACCCCGTTGCCGAGGACGTGCCGTTCAGGCTGATGGCAGAGGCGATCGGTCGGCAGGTTGGCGTTCCGACCAAGTCGCTGACTTCGGAAGAAGCAGAGGCGCATTTCGGCGGCTTGGCGATCTGGGTGACGGGCAGCGGCGGGGCGTCGAGCAAGAAGACCCGGGCGGCTCTTCGATGGGAGCCGAGCGAGATCGGCCTGATCGCCGATATCGATCGCCCGGAGTATTACGGTTGAGGCGGCACGTCAGCGACCAAACCAAATCACTGGAGACCACCATGCACATCGATCGAAGCGGCACCCTGCCCACCAACAAGGCGCCCGAGAAGACCTTCACGGGCGACGTCCAGATCAGCGGTTACTTTCAGCGCGACGCGCCGAGCAGACTGGCTGGTGCGACCGCCACTTTCGCTCCGGGCTCCCGCACGCCGTGGAAGGTGAACCCGCTCGGTCAGACGCTGATCGTCACCAGCGGCGTTGGCTGGGCGCAGGGCGAGGGTGAGGAAATCGTGGAGATCGGCGCGGGCGATGTAATTTGGTGCCCGCCTGGGAAGAGGCATTGGGAGGGTGCGACGCCCGATCAGGCGATGACCTACTTCGCTCTCCATGAGGTTCAGGATGGCAGCGGCGTCCAGTTCCGGGAACAGGTTACGGACGACGAATATCGGAAAGGTCCGCCGATCACCTCGACACCGCGCTGAACTAGGCGCGAAGAACGATGTTAAAGCACCTTCAGGCCGGGACGAGCAAAGGCGCTCAGCCAATTATGACGAGTATGAACGAAGAGATCACAGCGTTTTTTGCCAGCTATATCGATGCGTTTGCCCGCAACGATGCTGACACACTCAGCGAGTTATGGGACTCGGTGGGCTTGTTCCCGTCGCCGACCGGCAACTTCGCCATGGAGAGACAAGCGTTCCGCGACCATTGCGTGGCGCTGATGGACTTCTATCGTCAGCAAGGCGTCGTTCGGCCCGAGGGTACGCTTCTTTCGGCGGACGAGCTGGGCACCCACATCAACGTGGCCGCGGGGCGCTGATCGCGGCGCAAGACAGCATCCTGCTCGGTGGTGGCGGCCCGGAGGCGGATTTCGGCTGGCTGAGCCGCAAAACACCGTCGCCGGACGCGGCTATCCCGTGGCGGCCTGCCGCTCGTGGAAGATCAGGCGGTCAATATTGTAGACGAGGTTGGCGAGTGTGATCTTCGCTTCGGCGCGCGCGATACCGATGGTGCGGATGAACAGCCCCATCTGATCCTTCTGACGAGCGAACACGTGCTCGACGCGGGCGCGGACAGCGGATCGCTTGGCATTGGCGCCGGACGTGCGCCTGGGCATCGGCTTTCCCCTGGGCTTCTTGCGATGAACCCGGCTGACCCGGTCCATCGACTTCAGCCACGCCTCGTTGGCTTGGCTGCGATAGGCGGTATCCGCCCAGACGTCGGAGGCGGTGTTGTCGCGGGTGACGACGTCGCGCAGCATTCTACCGTCAAAGCGCGCACCGTCGGTAACCTTGGCCGAGCGGATGAACCCGTAGCGCCGACAGATCGCGATGCTGCTTTTGTAGCCGAAGCTCGGGATCGCGATATCGATCCCCGGCCTGCCGCCCGGCAGCGTCCGGGCCTTGGCGAACTTCACCGTCCAGCGCGCGTCGGTGTCCTTCTGCGCCGCCTTGTTCGGTTTGTCGGGCCATATTTCCGCTGCGCTCTGGCCCGCCTTGATCGCTTCCTTCTCGACCGCAGTGTTCCGCTGCTTCGGTGCCGCGACGAGGGTAGCATCGACGATCTGCCCGCCCATCGGCAGATAGCCGCGGTCCCACAAGCACCGGTCGAAGGCGGTAAACAACGCGTCGAGCGTACCGGCGCGCGTCAGCTTCTCGCGGAACAGCCGGATTGTGTTCTCGTCGGGCGTGACCGCGCCCAGGTCAAACCCGAGGAACCGCAGCCAGCTCAGCCGGTCGCGGATGAGAAACTCCATGCGGGCGTCGCTGACGGTGTTCTGCGCCGCCAGGATCAGCACCTTGAACATCGCCACCGGATCGTAAGGCGGTCGACCGCCCCTGGCTCGATCACCATACGCCAGCGCCTTTTCCAGCGCCGGGCGGAATATCTCGAAGTCCACCACGCGGCCCATCGTCTCCAGCGGGTCGCCGCAATCCGACAATCGCTTCAGCTGATCCGGTAGTCCGAACAATCCCGCCTGACGCATCTGCCGCCTCCTGCCGTCAGGCGCATTGAATCATCTTCGGCCGGATCACGCCAGGGTTAATGGGGGTGCCCAGCTGTTCCCCAATGTCGTCCAGGCGCGGGTCGCCTATCGGATGCAGGGCGCAGGCGACGAAGTCATCGCGGAGTGGGAGCATGTCTATGTCCTGCGCCGTACGGACCGTTGGCGGGTGTCAGTGACAATCGCTGATGGTGAAATGGCGGCATGGGCCGCACGCGGCGCGCATCTCTAACTTGGCGTCGTTATATAGATCGGGCACGGATATACGCTGACGAGGTGCCGGGCTGAGTTCTCTCTTCAAGGAAATCCTCATGACTACTCTCGATCCCAGCGACGGTTACCTTATCCTCATCAACACCTTCGAGGTGAGCCCCGAGAACGCCGACAAGCTCGTCGATGTCCTGCACGAGGCATCAGGGCCGATAGGCAAGATGCAGGGGTTCATTTCGGCGAACCTGCACGTGTCCGCCGACAAGACGCGCGTCGTCAACTACGCCCAGTGGCGCAGCCGCGCGGACTTCGACGCGTTTCAGAAGAACCCGGACGCGCAACCGCACATGAAGGAAGCCGCCGACCTGGCGGAGTCCTATGATCCGGTCTTCTACGACCTGCGCTACGTAGTCGGTGAACCTGAATTGTGATCGCCGTCGCGGGTTTGGGCGTGGAATTGCTCCATACGCCGCGGCTGGCCCAGAGCTTCCTAGGCGGCGCTCAATAGGTCCAGGCCACAGCCGCGTCGGCGAGGCTATGGAGCATGCCGCGCGTGCGCTGGAGAACCAGGCGGCGATCAATTAGCGACCCGGTGTCACAACCGGCCAGTCGCGAGACGGAGTGAGGAGAAGGTGATGTCTGAGAAGAATATTGCACTTATGAGTCAGATGGCCGGGTTCGAGTCGTCGCACGACAAAGACAAGCTGTTCGCGCTCTACGCGGAAGACGTTGCCTTCGAGGACGTTGCCTTAAAGGTCATCGCAACTGGTCGCGACGAGGTAAAGAAACTGCTTGAGAGTGTCTATACGGCCATGGAAGGCTACTCGATGACTCTAACCTCCGCCTTTGCGGATGAGAACGGCGGCGGCGCGGAGTGGGTCATGGCGGGCAAGCACGTCGGCGACTTCATGGACTATCCCGCGACGGGCAAGTCCTTCGAGCTCCGAGCCGCCTCGATCATGCGCTTCTCGAACGGGCTAGTCACGCATCGCAGCGATTACTGGTCGGTATCGGCCTTCACCGAGCAGGTCGGCCTCACACAGGCGACATAGCGAGGCGCGCCTCCCGATGAGAGCGACTGATTCGCCAGTCTCGGGAAGCGGCATAGCACTTCCGGACGGCGGCAAATGGGCAATAGTCGCCAATCCATAGCCGGTGTCACAACCGAACGAGACTGTTGAAAAACTCGCCCCGGCTTAGAACCGCCGTTCGAGCTAGCAACATTATTCTAATCCGCTGTGACGGTCGCGCCTCTTAATGCGAGAGTAATCGCCTGCAAGCAATAACATTACTCGTCAGATGGCCGCACTGACATTATCCCGAGTTTTTCAACGGCCTCGAACGGTTAGGACACCTTAAAGGGCCGCGTCGGCCCTTCCATCTGCCCAAGAGCGGCCCGAGACCCGTCCACCAATCCTCACCGTTCGCCGTTTGTTCGCGCCTAACGTACGTAAAACTCACTTTCGTGCAGTGAGCCCCTTTGGTTTCTGAGCCAATCCAATAGTGCAGCTAGAGCTGCGGGCTGCTGTCGACGACTGACATAATGGAGGAAGTAGCCGGAATGAACCGTCGTCCAATCATCAAGGACGCTGACAAGACGGCCTGAGCGGCAGTGATCCTGGACCTGATCGGCAAAGACGTACGCCAGGCCGCTTCCGTTCAGTGCAGCGTCCAGGATGAGATCGGCGTCATTGAAAACCGTTTGCCCGCTCACCTTCACCAGGAACTCGCGGCCTTGGTTCTGGAACGGCCAGGGGTGAAGAGCGCCGGTGCCCATGCGATGGCAGATGCAATTATGCGCGACCAGCTCGTCAGGACTGACGGGGATGGGGTGTTGCTCGAAGTAGAGGGGGGCGGCGACCACGGCTGTCGGAATGCCTTCGCTAATTCGGACGCTGACCATGTCCTTGGCGACCTGCTCGCCGAGCCGTATTCCTGCGTCGAACCCGTCGGCGACGAGGTCCCTGAGTTGATCCTCCGCTGACACCTCGACCGTGATGTCGGGGTAGCGCTGAAGGAACGCTGGCAGGGTAGGCCCGAGCAGAAGCCGGGCAGCGTGCTTCACGGCCGTGAGGCGCACGGTTCCTGCCGGCACCTCGCGGCTTTCCATCAAGCGACCGAGAGCGGCATCGATGTTCCCGATCGCGGGCACGACCGTATCGAGCAGCTGCTCCCCGGCCTCGGTCGGCGCAACGCTACGGGTTGTTCGGGTCAGCAGCCGCACGCCAAGTCGTGTCTCGAGCGCCTTGAGCGAGTGGCTTAGCGCCGACGGACTGACCCCGAGCCGGATCGCCGCCCGGGTAAAGCTTCGTTCCTCCGCAACAACGGCGAAAGCTGACAGGTCGGCAAGCTGATCGCGTCTCATTGCTGAATGCATCTCACAGGACCATCCCGTTTGCCACCACTAATCCGAAGTGTTCCGGAGGTGTAGGAGCAGTATCGCCGGTGGCTGAGTTCAGGCTCGGCGGTGTTCAAAGTGAGCACTCGAGAAAGACAGGAGCTTTCGCCCATGCAGATCACGGTCAACGGCCAGCGTCATGAACTCGAGGTAGATATCCGCACCTCCTTGCTCGATCTTCTTCGAGAGCACCTCCACCTGACCGGCACCAAGAAGGGCTGCAACCAGGGCGGCTGCGGGGCGTGCACCGTGCTGGTCGATGGCGAGCGGATCAACTCCTGTCTGGCGCTGGCGGCGCAATATGACGACCGGGCGATCACCACGATCGAAGGGATCGGCGTTCCCGAAGCGCTTCACCCGCTGCAGCAGGCCTTCATCGAGCATGACGGCTTTCAGTGCGGTTACTGCACGCCCGGACAAATCTGCTCCGCGATCGGGATGGCGGCGGAGGTCGAGCGCGGACTGCCCAGCGCAGTTTCGAGCGACGTCGGCGCTGTCGCGTTCACGCTCGACCATGATGAGGTGCGCGAGCGGATGAGCGGCAACCTGTGCCGCTGCGGCGCGCACAACGGGATCGTCGCCGCGGTGCTGGAGACCTTCGCGACGGAGACCGCGGCATGATCGAGTTCGAGTACAAGCGGGCGACCGACACCTCGACCGCCATCCGGCTGGCGCAGGAGGACGCCATGGCCAAGTTCCTGGGCGGTGGCACCAACCTCATCGACTTGATGCGCGAGGGCGCGGAAGCCCCGACGTCGCTGGTCGACGTCTCCCGGCTGCCAAACGGCATCGATGCGCGGGAGGGCGGAAGCGTGCGGATCGACGCGGCTACCCGCAACACCGCGCTGGCCGAGCACCGCGCGATTCGGGAGCGCTTTCCGGTGGTCGCGCAGGCCGTTCTCGCGGGAGCGTCCGGTCAGATCCGCAACATGGCGACCGTTGGCGGCAACGTGCTGCAGCGGACGCGCTGCCACTATTTCTACGACGGGGCCGCGCGGTGCAACAAGCGCGAGCCCGGCGCCGGCTGCGATGCGGTAGGCGGTTTCAACCGCATCCATGCCGTGCTGGGCGCATCGCCGAGCTGTGTCGCGACGCACCCGTCCGACATGTGTGTGGCGATGGCGGCGCTCGATGCCGTGATCCACCTCGATGGCCCTGAAGGACCGCGCACCGTCCTCATGACGGCGTTCCATCGTCTGCCGGGCGACGCACCGGACGTAGAGACGGAGCTGCGCCGGCACGAGCTCATCACCGCAATCGAGCTGCCACCGCTGCCCTTCGCGGCGCGCTCGACCTACCGCAAGGTGCGCGACCGCGCGAGCTACGCCTTCGCGCTCGTCTCGGTGGCGGCCGCGCTCGATCTCGCGGCCGACGGCACCGTGCGCGATGTACGGATCGCGCTGGGCGGCGTGGCGCACAAGCCGTGGCGCGCGTTCAAGGCGGAGGCTGCGTTGAAGGGTGGCCGTGCAACGGTCGGCAACT
This sequence comes from Sphingomonas sp., assembly GCA_965260965.1. Lineage (GTDB taxonomy): Bacteria > Pseudomonadota > Alphaproteobacteria > Sphingomonadales > Sphingomonadaceae > Sphingomonas. The sequence continues at coordinate 134,928 of CBDHCA010000001.1, forward strand.
TTCGCGCCGCAGCGGAGGCCGAACTGGCCGACGCCGCACCGCTGCGCGACAACGCGTTCAAGCCCGCACTCGCCATACGCACGGTCGTCAGCACGCTTAGCGAGCTGGCCGGGAAGGAAGCAGCATGAGCATCGTCGATCAGGCAAAGGCGAAGGCCACGGGAGCCGTCCAGGCGGTCATGGGAACGGTGGTCGGACTCATGCCGGACGCGCCGGCGGACCCGTTGCGCAGGAAGGGCGGCATACTCGGCGCGCAGGTCTCCCGGGTGGATGGACCGGTCAAGGTCGCCGGCCAAGCAAGGTTCGCGGCCGAAGTGACCCTCGAGGACATGTGCTACGCGGCGCTCGTCACCAGCACAATCGCCCGCGGCCGGATCACCGCAATTGATACGGCGGCGGCAGAAGCCGCCCCAGGCGTGGTGCTGATCATGACCCATCGCAACGCGCCCAAGATGAAGGTGCCGTCCACCTTCACGGAGAATCTGAACGCGGCGTCGATGAGCAAGCTTCCGGTCATGCAGGACGACACCATCCACTTCAACGGTGAGCCGGTGGCGATCGTGCTTGCCGACACTCAGGAGCAGGCCGACTTCGCAGCCTCGCTCATCCGAGTGTCGTACGAGCAGGAACCGGCCGTGCTGGACTTCGAGGCGGTGAAGCATGAGGCCGTGGCGCCGCCGACGATCTTCGTCTCACCTCCGGAGGTGAGCCACGGCGACGCGGAGACCGCACTCGCGGGCGCGCCCGTGTCGGTCGATCTGCTCTATCGCACGCCGCGGCACAGCCATGCGGCGATCGAGCCGCACGCGCTCACCACCGCGTGGGGGCCGGACGGCTCACTCGTCCACCACACGTGCAGCCAGATGCTGGGCGGCACCAAGTTCAATCTGTCGGAGGTGTTCGGGGTCAAGGAGGAGCAGATCCGCGTTCTGTCCCCGTTCGTGGGCGGCGGGTTCGGCGGCAAGACGCTCTGGAGCCATGAACTCGTCGCGGTTGCCGCGGCCAGGCTTGCCGGACGGCCGGTGCGCCTGGCGCTGAGCCGCGAGCAGGTGTTCCGCCTGACGGGTTTTCGCACGCTCACCGAGCAGCGCATGGCGCTCGGCGCGCGCGAGGACGGCAGGCTGCTGGCGCTGATCCACGAAGGCAAGACCGCGTCCGTGTATCACAATACCTTTCCCGAGCAGATCAGCTTTCCCGCGCGGCACATGTACGCGGCGGACACGCTACTGGTCGGCCAGAAGAAGGTAGACTTGGACACCGTCGCCAACACGTCCATGCGGGCCCCGGGCGAGTCCGTCGCGACCTTCGCGATCGAGAGCGCGATGGACGAGCTGGCGGAGAAGCTGGGCATGGATCCGGTCGAGCTCCGCATCGTCAACGATCCGGATAAGGACCCGGAGTCCGGCCTACCGTTCTCGTCGCGACATGCCGTCGAAGCGTGGCGGATGGGCGCGGACGCCTTCGGCTGGGACCAGCGAAGTGTGGCCCCGCGCTCGCGGCGCGAGGGCGACTGGCTGATCGGCATGGGCTGCGCGGGCGGCACCTATCCCTATCAGCAGATGCCGGGCGGCGCCGCACGCATCCGCCTGTCCGCCGACGGACGCGCGGTAGTGCAGATGGCCAGCCACGAGATGGGCATGGGCACTGCGACCGTTCAGGCGCAGCACGCCGCCGCTCGTCTCGGCCTGCCGTTCGAGGATGTGACGTTCGAGTGCGGCGATACCGACCTGCCGGCGGGCACCATGGCCGGCGGCTCGTCGCAGACCGCCTCGATCATCGCCACGGTGACCGCGGCGTCCGATGAGCTGTTCACCCAGCTGATCCGGCTGGCGGGCAACGATTCCCCGCTCGCGGGCCTGAAGGCGGACGAGGTCGAGGCGGACGGCGGAGGGTTGCGTAGCCGGGAGGACCCGGCGCGGTTCGAGACCTACGCGTCAATTCTCGGACGCGCCGGCCGCGACACGATCGAGGCGGACGGCAAGTCGCCGATGCCGCTCGCCATGATGAAATACTCTATGCACTCCTTCTCGGCGGTGTTCTGCGAGGTGCGGGTGAACCAGGTGACCGGCGAGACGCGCGTGTCGCGACTGCTGGGCGCGTTCGACTGCGGCCGCATCCTCAACGCCAAGACCGCCGCGAGCCAGTTCCGCGGCGGCATGATCCAGGGGATAGGGCTCGCTTTGACCGAGGAGTTGCTGTTCGACACGCGCTTCGGCCGGTTCATGAACCCGTCGATGGCGGAGTACCACGTGCCCGTGCACCTGGATGTGCCTGAGATCGAGGTCATGTGGACGGACATTCCCGACCCGCACAGCCCGCTCGGCGCGCGCGGCGTGGGCGAGATCGGCATCACCGGCGTCGGTGCGGCGATCGCCAACGCGATCTACAACGCCTGCGGAGTGCGCATCCGCGAACTGCCGCTGACGCTCGACAAGGTGCTGGCCGGGCTCGAGGCCTGACCGCCGCCGCGTGGGCGAGCAGCATCTTCCGAACTCTCGAAATCCGAAGGACTTCCCATGGACCTCACTTCCTTCCGCACTCTTGGCCGGTCAGGGCTGGTCGTCAGCCCGTTTGCGCTCGGGACCATGACGTTCGGTGCCGACCGCTGGGGAACGGACGAGGAGGGTGCGCATGCGATCCTCGACGCCTATGCGGACGCGGGCGGCAATTTCATCGACACCGCCGACGTATATGGCGGCGGCCGCAGCGAGGAGATGCTCGGCCGCTGGGTTGCCGCGCGGGGCGTGCGCGACCAGATGGTGATTGCGACCAAGTTCACCTGGAACCTCGACGCCGGAAATCCCAATGCGGGCGGCAACGGGCGCAAGAACGTGATGCGCGCCATTGATGCGTCGCTCAAAAGGCTCGGGACCGATTACATCGACCTCTACTGGTCGCACTTCTGGGACATGACAACGCCGGTCGAGGAACTGCTAAGCACGCTCACCGATCTCGTCCGCTCGGGCAAGATCCGCTACTACGCTCTGTCAGACGTGCCCGCCTGGTACGCGACCAAGATGGCCGTGCTCGCCGCCGAACGCGGACTGCCGGGACCGATTGCCATCCAGTCGGAATATTCGCTGGTCGAGCGTACCGCCGAACGCGAGCACGTGCCGCTCGCGGCCGAGTGCGGGATGGGGCTCGTGCCGTGGAGCCCGCTTGCCGGCGGCTTCCTCACAGGCAAGTATGGGCGCGACGACAAGCGCGAGGGCGATGGTCGCCTGAACGGCAGCAACCCGCTGGGGTCGAGCAAGTTCACCGACCGCAATTGGGACATCCTCGATGCGCTGAAGACGGTCGCGACCGACCTCGACTGCCCGCCCGCGCGCGTGGCGCTGGCCTGGACGATGGCGCAGCGCCGCGTCGACGCGCTGCTGCTCGGCGCGAGCCGGCCCGAGCAGGTCACCGAGAACGTTGCGGCGCTCTCGCTCGATCTGCCGCCTGAGCAACGCGCCACGCTCGAGACCGCGAGCGCTCTGGAGCCGGCGTTCCCCTACCTAGGCTTCAACGATGGCGTGAAGCGCAGCATCTTCGGCGGCACCGACGTAGTCGGCTGGACCGGAACCCCGGCGCGATGACGATCTTCTCGGTCGAAAGTCAGCTTAGCGATGCCGACGAGGAGCAGGTGGTAGCCGCGTCGATCGCCGTTCCGGAAGCCGAGCTGGAACATCTGCGCCGGCGGCTGACTGAGACCCGGTGGCCGGATCGCGAAACCGTTGACGACTGGAGCCAGGGCGAGCCACTCGAACGGGTATCGATGCTCTGCGAGCACTGGCTTCAACGCTACGACTGGCGACGTTGCGAGGCGATGCTCAACGACTGGAAGCCGCATGCGACGATCCTCGACGGCTTGTCGATCGCGTTCTTCCACATCCGCTCGCCCGAACCCGGCGCGCTGCCGATGATCATGACGCACGGGTGGCCCGGCTCGGTCGTGGAGTTCAACCGCGTGGTCGGGCCGCTGACCGACCCCGTGGCGCATGGCGGCGACGCGAGGGACGCGTTCCACCTCGTCCTGCCATGCCTGCCCGGCTACGGCTTCTCGGAGAAGCCGGCCGCGCCGGGCTGGTCGGTCGAGCGCATCGCGGACGCCTGGGCCGAGCTTATGCCGCGCCTCGGTTACGATCGGTGGGTCGCGCAGGGCGGTGACTGGGGTGCCAGCATCACGAGCCGCATCGCCGCTTCCGCCGCACCGGGATGCGTGGCCATTCACCTCAACGTGGTTGACCTCGCGGGCGACCCGGCGGATGCCGAGGACGACAGTGCCGGCGCGCGCCGATCGAGGGAACGCAAGGAGGCATACGCCGCTCAGGAGATCGGCTACGCCAAGCAGCAGTCCACCCGGCCCCAGACGCTGGCCTACGGACTGGTCGACTCTCCCGTCGGACAGGCGGCGTGGGTCTACGAGAAGCTCAAGAGCTGGATGGACCCCGCCCGGGAGCCTGAGGATGCGTTCGGCGTCGACGCAATGCTCGACAACATCATGCTCTACTGGCTGACACGGACCGGCGGTTCGTCGGCCCGACTCTACTGGGAGAGCCTTGAACAGGTGGGTCTGTCGGAGCCGATCGCGCTGCCGGTGTCGGTCACCCTGTTCCCGCACGACATCAGCTATACGCCGCGATCCTGGGCCGAACGCCTGATGTCGAACATCGTCAGCTGGAACGAGGTCGAGGCCGGCGGCCACCTTGCGGCGTTCGAGCAGCCTGAAATCTTCGTGCGCGAGGTGAGAGCGGCGTTCCGATCGCTACGACACTCCACCACCCCAGAACTCTCGTCGATCTGAGAAGGAGGTCGGATGCGTTTCCCTATGGTTCAGCCCGTCACGGAGATGACGCGCTCGGCGCTCGGCGACCGGCTTGCCCCGGGTGCGGACGAATACCTCGACATGTTCCACGATGATGCCGTCTTCGAGTTTCCCTTTGGTGCGAACGGACCAGTGCGGGTCGAGGGTAAACCGGCTATGGCCGACTACCTCGCCTCGATCGAGGGATCGACGGTGTTCGAGCGGTTCGACCTTACGTGCAGCCATCCGATCCGCGACGACGGGATGATCCTAGAATACCGCAGTCGTGCTCGTGCCGGGGCAGAAGGCGTGCCGTTCGAGCAGGCCTATGTGGCCGTTGTGCAGACGGTTGACGGACGCATCCGGCTCTACCGAGAGTATTTGGACCCGTTGAACATTCCCGGCGTGGGGGATCAGGCGGCCACCACGCCCTTGGATCAGACTCCGCTTAACGGCCCCCTCACATCGCTCGATGCGATCCTCAAGGCAGCGCTCGGAGATCGCCTCGCACACGATGCGGACAGCTTCACCGAAATGTTCGGCGACCATGCGGCTTTGGAATGTCCGTTCGCACCTCCGGGCGCGCTGCACAGGATGACGGGCAAGCAGGCGATCGCGGACTATGTCGGTCGGCTGGGCGCGATCCAGGACTCCGACGGGATGGTACTGCGCGACAGCTATCCGGCCGAGGAGAGCAGTTCCGCCCTTGTTGAATATGAAGGGATGGTCCGGAACAAGCGCGACGGAGGCACCTACCGGCAACGCTATCTCGCCGTGGTGAGAGCCCGCGGCGGCAGGATCACGCTTTTCCGGGAGTACTGGAATCCTTTGCCGGTAGTCGCGTCGTTCGGCTCGGCAGGACCGTTGCCGATCTAGTCGATCGCACGCCTGGGTAGCCGCCAAGTCGCATGAGGAGCGAAGTCATCATGGCCAGTGAAGCGAAAACCGTCTCGTTCACGAACAGAAGCCTGAACGTCGCGGGGCACCTACGCCTGCCGGACGGCTTCGACGAAACGAAGACCTACGCCGCGCTGGTCATCGTCACGCCAGGCAGCAGCGTGAAGGAGCAGATCGGCGCGGTGTACGGCGGCAAGATGGCGGAACAGGGATATGTCACCCTGACGTTCGATCCTTCCTACCAAGGCGAGAGCGAGGGCGAGCCGCGCGATCTGGAAGACCCGGCGGCGCGGGTCGAGGACATTCGCTGCGCCGTCGATTACCTGATGACGCTGCCTTATGTCGCCGAGGACCGGCTAGGCGTGCTGGGCGTCTGCAACGGCGGCGGTTATGCGGTGAACGCCGCAATGACCGAGCACCGGTTCAAGGCGGTCGGCACCGTCGTCGCCGTCAACATGGGCAGGGCATGGCGCCAAGCCCAACTCTCGGCCGATGCAATCAGCGGTTCGCTGGAGGCAGTCGGCAAGCAGCGCACCGCCGAGGCGCGCGGCGAGGAAGCACGTCGCGACCCTTGGATCCCGGACAGCATGGACGAAGCCAAGGCGGCCGGCATCGTCGATCCGGACACGCTGGACGCGGTTGCCTTTTACACCGAACGCCGGCCCGCGGAGACTCGGACGAACCGGCTCCTCTCCGTCAGCAACAGCCTATTGCTCGGTTTCGATGCGTTCCACATGGTCGGTGAACTCCTGACCCAACCGGTCCAGGTCATCGTTGGTGGCCGCCTGGGCACGACCTTCTCGTTCGAGGACGGCAAGACGCTGTTCGAGCGTGCGCCGAACAAGAAGGACCTGTTCGTCGTCGAGGGCGCAGGTCATTACGACATGTATGACAAGGACGAGTACGTCGACCAGGCGATCGGACGCCTCGATAGCTTCTACAAGGAATATCTGGGTTAGGAGCGCTCTTCAGTGGCACAGCTACTCCTGTACCTGAACGCGGCCTTGTACTTCGCGTTGGCAGTCTGGAGCACCATTGCCCCGCATAGCACGGCGACGCGCCTCGGCTACCTCAACCTGTCGGACCGAAGTCGCGCAGAGTACCTGAGAACCTACGGCGGTTTGCAGGTCGGACTTGCCGTTCTCTTCCTTCTCATAGCGCGTGGCAACGACATGGCGCTCGGCCTAAGAGTCACGATCGGCCTCTACGCGCCGATCGTGCTCTACAGGATCGTGACCGGCTTGATGAACTTGCCCGTGTTCGGACCGACACTTGGCGCGGTTGGACTTGAAGCGCTGCTCCTACTCGTCGCAGTCTGGCTTTTCTACTCAGCGCCTGTCGGACAATGCCGCCACACTCTCGACCGCGCCGTATTTGCGGCTAAAAGGTTTGGCGGCGGCATACACTGCCAAACGTCAGTGCCTCTCGTCCAAGAGCATTCTCACCTCTCGGCAAACGAGATCAAAGCGCGCGGCAAGCTCTATGCTTGGATCATCCAGCCAGGGAAGGAAGGCCTGTACAAATGTGGCCATTGATCCAAGGTAGAAACGAGCAGGTTGATGAACTCCTCACCTCCGGCGCTGTGATCGCCTCCGGCAACATCAGAACACGGAGCAGAAAGGCCTCTCCGTCGCTGCTTGGCCCTCGACACATCAATTAGCCAGGGGTTATGGGTCACCTGGCCCCCTCCAGGAAGCCGAGTAGCGCCGCGTTTACGCGATCAGTTGCCTCCAGCTGCGGCCAGTGGCCGACCCCGTCGAGTTGCAGGAAGCCCTGAAGATTAGGGACCATTTTCCGCAGATCGTCCTCTGCCGGACTGCGCATTTGAATCATGCCGTCCCGGGCTCCGAATGCCAAGAAGGCCGGCTGCCGGATCGTGGCTCCGATGAAGACGCCTGCTTGGTCGAAATAGGTCTGCATCGCACGATAGTAGTTCAGCGGTCCGTGAAAGCCGGAGCGCTCGAAATCCGCGATGGCGGACGCAGCATCTTCAGCGTCCACGAAGTCGGGCAGGCCGATCGGAGAGGGGCGGTTCAGCTTGCGCTTGGGGTCGAGCGGATCCCAGGCTTCGTCCTCGGGCGCTTGACCGGATGTCCAGTAATAGATGCCCGGGATCGTCACGGCGGCGTCCGCCCATTCCGCGTCGGCTTCGGCACGCATCTGGTTGAACATGTAAAAATCGTTCTTGCCCGCCGCGCGCAGCTGCTCGAGCATGCTGGGACGGGCGATCGGCAGCGGCGGCACGCTGAGGCAGAAGACAGCCGGGAAGCGATCCGGGCGCATCATTGCCGCGCCCCAACTGACCGCTGCACCGAAGTCGTGGCCGACGAGCGTCGCCTGCTTGATCTCGAGCGCGTCGAGCACGCCGACCAGATCGCCCGCGCATTGCAGCACGGTATAGGCCGAGGCGTCCTCGGGCTTATCGCTTTCGCCGTAGCCGCGCATGTCGAGCGAGACAGCGCGATAGCCTGCGGCGACTACCGCATCCATCTGGCGGCGCCAGCCTCGCCATGTGTCGGGAAAGCCATGAACGAACAGCACTGCCGGGCCGGTCCCTGCGTCTGCGACATGAAGCGAGACGTTGTTGGCATCGAGCTGCCGGTGTTCGATCTTCATTTCTTTCCTCCGCCTATGCTCCTTGCTGTTTAATACGTTCGTACTTATTGAATGTCTATGGGCCGACCGTCGCATCGTGAAAAGCTGCTCGAAGCCGGCTTTGCCGTGCTGCACGAGCGCGGGTTCAACGCATCGGGCGTGCGGGAAATCACCCAGGCTGCGAACGTGCCGCTCGGCTCCTTCACTAATCACTTCAGGTCCAAAGAGGAATTCGCCGGACTGGTGCTCGATCGCTACATGGCGGCATTGCTGGAGATTGTGGCCAGCGCTTTGAGCAATGAGACGCGCCGACCGCTGGAGCGGATCGAAGCGTACTTCGCTGCCATTGGAGGTATCGCGGAGCCACTCGAATGGCGCTTCGGCTGTATGCTCGCCAACATGGGCCTCGAGCTGCCGTCGCAAAGTGAGGGCCTGCGCCAGCGGCTCGTGGCCGCGCTTAACAGTCTTACCGACCCGTTCGTCGCGGTGCTGACCGAGGCACAGCGCGAGGGGCAGGTGCGTACCGACGTGACGGCAGAGGATCTGGCCGTAATCGTGCTCGCCGCCTGGCACGGCGTCCTGCTCCGGGCGAAAGTAGAGCGGCACGGCAGGATGCCGACAATGTTCGCTCGGACGCTACCAATGCTGCTCCACGGCGCAGCTGTCACAAGCGACTGATCGGCAGGGTGGTTGTCCCTGCACAGGCCCCGTATCTCGTTGCCTAGTTGTAGTGGCCTGCAATGATAATCGGTCCGCGCGAGATCATCGGCCCGATCTGGCGCACACTCGTTGAGACCGTCGTTTGATCTGAGCGCGCGTTATTAGAGAACGAGCGCACGCAAATTGAAGGATGCGAGACGATGCGCATGGCAGCGCACGTTTCGAGAGACTCGCCATCGGTAGCGTGAGCGACCGTGCTGATCGCCATGGTGAACAGAGAAGCTGGGGCGAGGCGGAATGTCCGAGTGACACATTTCGCCAACACCGGTAGTCCGCTGCCGTGCAGTCCGTTCGCCACCTTATCGCGCAACGCCATCTCGCCGTGCTGATCTGCGCGGCGGCCTTGCTGCTGAAGCTCGTAGTGCCGACAGGCTATATGATCGACAGCAACGACGGCCGCATCGCTATCACCATCTGCTCGGGCACCGCGCAGGCCATGACGACGGACATGCCGGGGATGCACGGCGATATGCCTGATCATGGCAATCCGAAGGATCACGGCAAGGCGGAGATGCCCTGCGCCTTCTCTGGCCTGTCGGCTGCCATGACGGGCGCGATCGATCCGATCCAGCTTACCGCTCTGATCGCCTTCGTCCTCGCACTAGGCTTCGTCGCTACCATCCTGCCGGTCCCGTCGCGGCCAGCCTTCTTGCGTCCCCCGTTACGCGGACCACCAGCTCACCTCTGACCTCTCATCCCGCGCCTCCTTGGCTGGCGCGTCCATGAATTGCGGCCAGCGTCATCGACCTCGGCCCGGTCAAAGGCATCCCCATGTTTCGATCATACCTGCTGGCGGGAGGCGCAGCGTCGTGCCTCATGCTAGCCGCTGCAGCTTCCGCACAAAATGCCCCACCCTCCGACCCAGGCGAGCAACGACGAACACCAAGTTGGACGGGGGCTGATATCGTCGTGACCGGCCAGCGGCAGACCTACGCCGAACCAGACACGAGCGCGGCGACGAAAACCAACACGCCGCTCATCAACGTGCCCCAGTCGGTTCAGGTCATCAACAAGACGCTGATCGAGGAGCAGGACCGGCGCACGCTGGCCGACGCGCTGGTCAACGTCTCCGGCGTGACTCCCGTTCGATCCGAGGAGGTGCTATTCACCTCGCCGATCGTTCGCGGCTTTCCGTCCGAGATTTATCAGGACGGACTGCCCTTCTACGGCGCGACGACCACGGCCAACGATCTCACCAGCCTTGTCGGTGTCGAGCGGATCGACGTCGTGAAGGGACCGGTTTCCACACTCTACGCCGGCGGGGTGGGAACGCCGCTTGGTGGGCTGATCAACATCGAAACCGTGCGTCCCTACGACACGCTCGGCGGCTATGTGGCATTCCGCGCGGGCAGCTTCGGCACGGTCAACCCTTATGCCGACGTGAACGTGCCGCTGGCACCCGGCATCGCGGCGCGGATCACAGGCGAATACCAACGCAATGATAGCTGGATCGACCGCGTGCGCGGCAACCGCTGGTCGATCCAGCCCAGTGTGTCGTTCCAGCTTGGACCACGCACCGACCTGTTCGTCCAAGGGCAGATCAACCGGCGCAGCCAGCTCGAATATTCGGGCATCCCGGCTGCTCAGGCGCTGGCCGGGCAGATCGACCGCAACGCCTTTCCGGGAGCGCCTGAGGGGCAACCGAACACCTTCATCAACAACAAGCTGGCGACCGCCATCCTGCGTCACGGCTTTAGTGACGCCGTGAAGCTGACGGTCAGCGGGCGCTACTACCACAGCGACAGTCGTGATTTCGGCAGCTTCGTGTTCGGCGACGTGTTCCCACCTGACCCGGCGACGCCCACCACCTACCCGATCTTTCCAATTTACCTCACCGGCAGGACCAGGGAGGCAACGGTCGATGCCAACCTTCAGGCCAGCGTCGATGCGCTTGGCGGCCAGCACGAGCTGCTGACCGGCGTCGATTACGACCACACCCGCTTCTTCTCGGGCCTCGGCTTCGATTTTGTACCGGTTGGCGATCTCGATCTCGCCAACCCGGCCTATGGGCTGGCATACGGCACGCCGCCAGCCATCCCCACGACGCCGACGCTCGGGGGCACGCAGACCGACCGTTACGAGACGATCGCCGCATATGTGCAGGATCAGGCGACCTATGGGCCGCTCCATCTGACCGGCTCGCTGCGCTACAGCCGGCTGCGGTTCCGGGAGCTAGAGCAGGGCACCAATCAGGTCTTCAACTGCGTATCGCCGCGGATCGGTGCGACACTCGACGTCGTGCCTGGCGTGGCGATTTATGCCGCCTATGCGACTGCCTTCCGTGGTGCGTTCGGCGTCGTCAGCGCGACCACCCCGAAGCCCGAGACATCGCGTAACGTCGAGGGCGGCGTGAAGCTGGCACTGGTGAAAGCGCACCTGTCGGGAACGATCACTGTCTTCGACCAGACCCGGCGTAGTGTCGCCGCACCCGATCCGACCGATATTCACTTTTCTATCCAGGTTGGCGAGCAACGCGCGCGCGGTGCCGAGGTCGATCTGACCTGGGAGCCGACGCCCGCATTCTCGCTGCTGGCAACCTACGCCTACACCGACGCAGAGGTCACAAAAACGACGGTCGAGAGCGGGATACCGCTGGGCGATCGGCTGCCGCGCGTGCCCCGCAACAGCGGTCGTATCGCAGCCCGCTATCGTGTGCTCGACGGCCCCGCCAAGGGCTTGTCGTTCGGGGCGGGTATCACCGCGTTCAGCGCACGCGAGGTCACGTTGCCGAACAGCGTGTCCGTGCCCGGCTATGCCGCGCTGGATGCTCAGGCGGCCTACGACTTCGGCCGGTTCACGCTAGCGGTGTCGGCGGTCAACCTCGGCGGTCGCCGCGCCTTTGATACCTACCAATATCTCTCCTTCCCCGTCGTGATTCCGACGCAGCCACGTTCGGCTTTCGTCACCCTCAAAGCCCGTATCTGAAAGGACCAATCCCATGACCGATATTGATCGTCGCACTGCGGCCCTAATGGCGCTACTCTCACCGCTGGCGGCTGGCGCTGCGAGCGCACAGACGGCCAAGCCGCTCAAGCCCGCTCCCATGCCACCCCGATGGATCACACGATGGGGATGCCGAACGACGGCGTTCACTGGACGGGCGACGAGACGATCGCCATGCTGATGTACCCCGGCATGACGGTGATGGACCTGATCGGACCGCAGTCGATGTTCGGCGCGATGATGGGTGCCAAGGTCATGCTGGTGGCCAAGACGCTAGAGCCTGTCACCAGCGATGCCGGGGTGACGATCACGCCGCACGCGACTTTCGAGACCTGTCCGCGCGACCTTACCGTCATCTTCGCGCCGGGCGGGACCGATGGGACGATTGCGGCGGCAAAAGACCCGGCGACGCTCGCGTTCATACGCGATCGAGGTAGCCGCGCGAAATATGTCACCAGCGTCTGTTCCGGCTCCCTAATCCTCGGCGCGGCGGGACTACTCAAGGGCTACAAGGCGACCTCACATTGGTCGTGTCGCGACGCGCTCGCCGGCTTCGGTGCCATTCCGACCGACACGCGCGTCGTGCGCGACCGTAACCGCATTACCGGCGCGGGCGTCACCTCGGGGCTCGATTTCGGCCTGACGATGGTCGCCGAGTTGCGGGATCGAACCTATGCCGAATGCACCCAGCTGATGAGTGAGTATGATCCTCACCCGCCGTTCAACGCCGGCTCGCTGAAGACGGCGCCGCCGGAAGCGGTGAAGCCTATGATGGAGCTGATCGCTGGCTTCAGAAAGCAGGCCGAAGCCCTGGCGGGTGTAAAGGCGATCTGATCGACAGGTGTCACAACCGAACGAGGCCGTTGAAAAACTCGGGATAATGTCAGTGCGGCCATCTGACGAGTAATGTTATTGCTTGCAGGTGATTACTCTCGCATTAAGAGGCGCGACCGTCACAGCGGATTAGAATAATGTTGCTAGCTCGAACGGCGGTTCTAAGCCGGGGCGAGTTTTTCAACAGTCTCGAACGGTTGTGACACCACGTGCCGGCGGCTTTCGACCGCTCCGATCCTGGAAGCTGACTGGCAGAAAAGTCCCCAGGTCCGGCTATTCCACCGGCCATGATGGATCGTGCGCGGATTGTCGCTCTTAGCCGAATGACGGCTCCTGTCCGATCCGGACATTTGTTACGACCTGGGTGAACGACTTGGCTTGGTCGCAAGCGGTTACTCCTGCCTTCCCCAAACGAACCTGTAGCCGGAGGCTGCCCCTTCTGATCGCACTGGCGGTCGCCCGCAGGTTCCGTTTTCCCAAAACCTGTTTCTGATTTCGCTTTCTTAAAACTGCCATTTGGAGCCGGGCAAACGGGAATGTGTGCCACGTGGCACACCCGCTATCACCGGCTTCCGATCGAGCGCGACTTCTCGTAGATCACTTCCTGGGTCATATTGCGGACCTGCTGATCCTGCTTTTGCTTGACCTCGACGCCGGCAATCCGCTCGCCCCGGTCAATCCGGGCGGCGACTTCCTCCTTGCGCTCGGCGATGAACTCTCGCTGCTTGGTATGCTCACCTGGGAAGCGATCGGCCGCCACCACCATCGAAAGTGCGACGTGGCTTTGTGCCTTACGCAGCTCGGGATCTTTGGCATTTTGCACATCCGTCTGTCGGCGAAATCGCTCGGCCAGATCGCGTCCGGGCTCGGGCTGCTCCTTGCCGTCGCGAACCTGGTTCGCCGTGCGGGTGGCCTGCGCCTTCGTCGGTGCTGCGCCCGGTTGGCGAGCCTGTTCACGTTCGGCCGCAGCTTTTGTCTTTGCGTCCGGCTGATAGCCGTCGATTTTGAGCCCCTGCGCCGTAGCCGCGAGATAGGCTGCGCGCTTGAACTCGTCGTCGCCGTCGATCCGGAGCGACGTCCACCCGTTCTCCTTGGCGAGACGGATCAGATCGGGCAGCGACTCCCGGTCTTTGGCTTTGATGCGATCGGGCGTGATCGTCGCCATCAGCTCTTTGTCGTGTGGACTCCGATAGAGCTTGTTGCCGACCCGTAGGAACCTCGACTCCAGATCGGACGGCACCTCCATCGTTCGACGGCGCCGATCGGCCGAAATGCCGGCAGTATCGGTCTTTTGATCCATTTCACCGCTCCTGTTCGATCATACCTACAAGTTCGTTGCCCCGTTGCTCGGTTGACACGTCAATGAGCATGTCGGGAAAATCTTGGATGACGACGCTATCCATCGCGAACGACATTGGATCGGGATCGGTCAGCTGGTCGAACGTCGGCTCGACGCAAGCCGGCAGTTCCTCATCGTCATCGACCTTCTGCGGGATCGGCACCACCACGGGTGCCTTCGTGACGCGGCTACGGAACAGGGCGTCCCGGAAATACCGAATTTTGTCGCCGTGAATGGGGGGGATACCGCCCCTCAGCAGAAGCAGTTCGGTATCGGGGAATTGCATCAGCTCTTGCGGCAGCAGGAGGGCGCGGCGCTGATCGGACATGGACTTGGAGCGGTTGGCGAGGATGCCGTGGATGGTCAGCGACTTGGTGACGGACTCCTGACCGACATATCCGATCCGCTCGGATAGCTCGTTCGCGACCCGCAGCTCCTTGGGCGTGAAGGCGACTTCGACCCCGCAATTGGCGACGATCTCGTTGGCGACATGCTCGCCGTAAACCGCTCGGAGCTGCGACCTGGACTGGATCACCGGCAAAAGTCGGATGCCGTAGCCAGCGACGTAGGAGAAGGCGCTGGCGATCGTCTGCGCGCGGCCGATGCGTGCAAACTCGTCGAGGATGACGAGAACCTGTAGCGGCGTCCGCGTACCCGGCAGCTCGCGCACGTTGAGATCGATCAACTGTTGAAACAGCAGATTGTAGAGCGGCGCGACGCGGTCCAACTCGTCCGGCGATACACCGAGATAGACCGACATAGGGGTGGTGCGCAGCTCGCGCAGATCGAAATCGCTCGTCTCCGTCGCCGCGTCGACCCGTGGGTTGAGCCACAGGCTCAACTTGGAGGTGACGGTCTGGACGATGCCCGCGAACGTGTTGTCGGCGCCGGACGTGAAGTCGGCGAGGGCGTTGCGGCAACCTTGCGACAGATCGTGTCGTTCCTCGAGAACTCGGCGGAAGAACCCGCGCGTGTCGCCGGTCGTCATCAAGCGGTAGATCGAGCCGATCGTGAACGGCCGGTCGGAAACCGCGAGGTAGGCACCCACTCCGACGAAGGCGGTCCGTGCCGAGTCCGTCCAGAACGGCTCGCCCCGTTCGGGCGCGACGAACAGCATCGTCGCGATCTTCTGCAGCTCGATGATTACCTCGTCGGGATCGATGCGATCGATATAGCCGAGCGGATTGTAACGGGCGGTCCGGCCGTCCGGTTCGGTCGGGTTGAACAGGTAGACGGCCTGGCCGTGCTTCTCGCGAAAGCCGGCCGTCGCATCCCAATTCTCGCGCTTCACGTCGAGGACGACGACGGATTCCTGCCATGACAACAGGTTGGGGATGACGATGCCGACGCCCTTGCCGGAACGGGTAGGGGCCTCGACGATGCAATGTTCGCTCCCCCCGAATGTCAGGAACTTGCCGCCTTTCTTACCCAAGACGATGCCGTTCGCGGCACGGAAGCCGGCGCGACGGATCTCGCTCTCCCGAGCGAAGCGCGCAGCGCCATGCAGGGGCGGTTTGAGTTTGACGAACCACCAGATCGTGATCGCCGCGAGGAACAGGCCGATCCCCATGCCGGCGCCGAAAGCCTTCAGCACGATCGGATCGTGCCGGTAGTACCAGAAGAACGCAGGCATCTTGAGCGGGTCGAACTTGGCGCTGGGAAGCCCGAGATATATCCAGGCGATGACAGAGGCGATCAGGAACGCGACGACGAGCGCGACCGGAATGCCGAAGGCGAGGAGGGTGCGCCGGTTAGGCTGCATGACGCCCGGCCGGGTCGTAGTAGATCTCCGTCATCCGAAATTTGCCGTCGACCTTCTTCATCTGGACCACGACGTCGACGAGGATTTTCAGAAGCGAGCGAATGTCGTCGCGGGCGAGGTCCGCACCGCCCTCACTCTCCTTCACCAGCAACGTCAGTTGCTCGAATGCCAACTCGGCGGAGTCCGCGTGTATGGTTGTGATCGATCCGGGATGACCGCTGTTGACGTTGCGGAGGTAGAGAAAGGCTGTCCCGTCGCGCAGTTCCTGGAGCAGGATGCGATCGGGCCTCATGCGCAGTGCGCTTTCCAGCAGCTCCTTCGCCGTCACCTTGGCGGTGCCGGTGCCATCCTTGCTATAGATCATGTGAACGACGTTCTTGTGCGGCACGACAAGCTCGCGCGTGTCCTCGATCGTCAGTAGCCGCTCATTCTCTGGAATGAGCTTGATGAGCCCCTTGGAAAACGTCGTCTTCCCCGAGCCGGTCGCGCCCGATATCAGGATGTTGAGCCGGCTTCGCACAGCCAGGTCGAAGAACTCGACGTGCTTTCCGGTGTTGAGCAGGCCCAGCAGCCGTTCCTCAACCGGACTAACCCTTTTGGTGGCGACCTTGATTTCTGCAAATAGGCCGCTCGCCTCGAAATCCGCCATCGTCATCGTCTTCGTCGACGGTTTGCGCACCGTGATCGAGACCGTGCCGTCCGGTACTACGGGAGGGAGGACGAGCTGCACCCGCTCGCCGGTCGGGAAGACCGTCGAGCAGATCGGCGTCTCGCGCGTCACGTCCTGCGACGTGAACGCCGCGGCAGCGCGGGCCAGCCCGTTGAGAGCTTCGAGGGTAAGGTCCGGCTCCTCCTCCCAGGTCCATCCGCCGTGCCGTTCGACGCCGATGATCGAAGGTTCGTTGATGACGACTTCCGTGACGTCGTCTTCGTCGAGGTAGCGGCGAAGCGGGCGAACGGCATGATCGAGGATCGCCGTGTTGCGGAAGCCGGGTGCGCTCACCTCAGACCGAGCCCGTAGACCTGCGAGAAATCGAAATCTTTCGCGACGGTGATCGCCAGCTCGGACCCTTGGTTGACCCGCACGACGGGGCGGATCGTTTGCGTATCCTGCA
Organism: Sphingomonas sp.; assembly: GCA_965260965.1. GTDB lineage: Bacteria > Pseudomonadota > Alphaproteobacteria > Sphingomonadales > Sphingomonadaceae > Sphingomonas. The sequence goes on from CBDHCA010000001.1 coordinate 151,918, forward strand.
GGACCGACGAGGTGGTGTCGCCGGGCGTGCGGAAGACGGTCGACCCGGCCGGGCTGACGGCCTGGCCTGCGATCTGTCCGCCTGTATCGAGAACGCTGAACAGAAGGGCAGCCCCGAACCGCTGCCAGAAGAAACGATCGATTTTGCCGGTGATGCCGGCGCGGCCGAGGGAGTCGGACGCCGGGGACCCTATATCGATCACGACACCCCGCGGCGTGACCGCCCGCGTCCACATCGCGAAGAGCCGACCCTGACCGCGTTGCAAACCACCCTGATACTCGCCGAAAACGCGCGTGCCTTTCTCGAGCAACACGACGCGACCGTTGTCCGAATAGATATCCCGAGGGATGATGCAGGTGGAGTAGCCCGGCACGGTACTGTCCATCGCCGTTTGCAGAACGCAGGGGATGATCGCGCCCGCGGTGACAAGATAGTTGCGGTTGCCGATCATGCGGGCCGTGGCGGTGCCGATCGCCGACGTTTGCTTGAGCGTATCGAGGTTGGTCCTGGTCGCCGACGTAGCGCTACCGCCCTGCGGTGCCGCATCGACACTGTCCCCGGTGCTGTCGCCGAGCGTGCGGCCGCCACTCGGACCGCTCTGGCTGCCGTTGTAGGCGATCAGTGTCGATCGTCGGGCATTGTCGCTGAGTTGGCGGGCCTCATTCGCGCGCCGCTCGGCTTCAGACTGCTCGCGGGTTTGCTGCCCCGACGTTCCGGTCGATGGATAAGGAGTGATCGGCTGCCCGTCGGGACCAATCGCTGGGACCTGGGTTCCGGTGAGCTGCACCGGGGCGTTCGGGTCGCGAGGTGCCGTGGCGAGCGTCGGTGCGATGACCGACTTGGGATCGTAAGGCGCCTCGACCGCAGGAGGCGCCTTCTTCACTTCCAGTGCCTTGTTGCTCCCGGTTCCGGTGACGACCGTCAGGGCCGCGAAGACGATTCCGCCGGCGAGCGCCGCGCCGACCAGCACCTTTTTGTTGTCCCATTGAGCCGCATTAAGTGATGGGATGCGGTTCGGGCGGTCGGCAGCGGGGGTGCGGTCGATCTCGCCCGCTTCAGGCGTGGCGTCGACGTCGAATCGTTTATCGCTCACGTCACTTCTCCGTCGTGCGCTCGACGACTTCGGATGCCGTGTCCGTTTTGGGATCGCGGCCGTAGAAGCTCGGGCTTTCGTTGTAGATGCAGAGGACGACCTTGCCCCTGCGGAGGCGCATTTGCTTGTAGATGCCGTGGACCACCACGAACTCATCACGCACATCGAACGCGGCCGTTGCCTCGCTCCCGTCGGGATTGACGGTGAAGATCGCGGGGATCTCGCGTTGGTTAGGGAAGCGCAAAACGGTGAACTGACCGTTGTCGCTAATCTCCGACGGTTGAATGTCGGAGGAGCCTTCGACCTTGTAATTCAGGTTGCGCTTGCCTTCGAGGACACCGAGGTCGAGCGCCACCTTCACCGCGCCGTTCTGCGCCGCCAGCGCAGCCGCGAGCTGCGTCTGTTGCGCGGCAAGAACCGCTTGCTGTGCCTCATACTCGGGATAGCGTAGCCGGACCTTGAAGAACGTTCCCGTCGCGCGCGCACCGGCGACGGCGGTCAGCTCGAAGGTGTAGTTGCGCTTCGTGCCCTGAAACTCCGTCACGACGATGAGGTTCGTCACCCCGGCCCGTTCGCGGGGCTTCACGAACAGCGAATTGTCTGCCGGTGCGACCTCCCATGACACCGTGTCGCCCATCGCGACGAATTTGATGACCTCGCCAGGGGCGAACTCGATCTGCGTCGCGGTACGAAAGCCGCTGCGGATTTTGATGACATTACCGTCGGTATAGTTGACCTCGCGGATGCGCTGATCCGGTCCGAGCTGGCGCGGCGTCTGTTCGGCAAAGGCCGCCACGGGCACGAGCGCCCCCAGCGCTGCGGCCACAAGCAGGATGCTCTTCATCGTGTCGGCACCTCCGCATCGGCTCGGTAGGACCTCACTTGGAAACCGAGCGGGTTGGCGTAGCGTCCAGATTCTGTTTCAGGCTTGGACAGCACGTCGAAAGTGATGGTCGCGATGGCCGGGGTCTCGATCACCTGTTGATCGCGTTCGAGGCGCTTCACGAAGCGAACCTGCGCGACGTTCGGCGATATGAAGGCCACCGACCGGATCGCGACGAAGACCGCGTCGTTCGCAGTGAGCTGATTTTGCGGAGAGTCCGGGTTGTCCTTCTTGTAGAAGGCCGTCCAACGTGCCTGTTCCTCTCGCGTTGAGAGCGCCAGCACCTTGCGGAAGAACTCCTCGCGTGCCTGCGGAATCCACCCCTCCCGCGCCCGGACGTAATCGGCGAGGAAGTATTTCCGTATCGCCTCGTCATAGGTGATCGACTTATCGCCGCGCAGCTCCTGGGTGACGTCGGTAGCACCCGTCGATCGATCGACAGTAACGACGTAGGGTACGACCGTCTTCAACGGCGTGAGCGCCAACACCGCGGCAGCGCATATCGCCGCAAACGCAATAGCCACGGACGCGACGATCCAGGCGACGCGCCGCGAGCGCGCAGCGGTGACGAACCTGTCACGATCCCAGCCTTCCGCTTCCGCGAAATAGCTCTTGAGGTCTTCGTCGTTGTCTTTGACGCCGATCGCCATTGTCAGCAGCTCGCATAAGAGGTCGGGAGGGCCGCGCTTGCGCTCGGCGACGCTCCGATCGCCGGCACCCGCTCGTTGCTGGACGACGGCCCCTGAGGGTTTGGCGTCGCGCTGGCGGGCGGGAAGAGGTTGGTGGTCGGCGAACGTGTCGGGGCGGCTGGTGCTGCTCCCTGCGGGCTAGGTGTGCCACGTGGCACACCTCCGCTGCTGACCGGCGCTGGAGGCGTGAGCCCGCGATCAGGAATGGTCGGGAGGACCGTTCCGTAGAGGTTTGCTGGCCGCAGATGCTTACCGGTGCAGCGAGGGAGCTTGTTCTCCTTCGCTGCAGCCCCCGGCATGGTCGGGATCATCGCGATGGTTGCAACCATGGCTAGAAAGGGTGCGAACTTCATGCCGATGCTCCTAGTAATTGGTGCGAGTCAGTGACCCGCCGCGAGACCCGCTGCTGCCGGCGCCATCCATCATTCGCATTTGGCGGGCCTCTCGCGCTCGTGCGAATGGCAGGCCGGCTAGTCGACCCGGCGCGCTGGAAAGCGCTTGGCCAGCGCTAGGGGCGAAGTTGGCGGTTGCTGCATTGGCGAATTGCGTCGCGAGTGAAGCGCCGCCGCCGCCTAGGCCCGCAGCAAGGCCGGGGATCTGAAGGAAAAAGAAGAATCCTAAGACGTAGAAAGCAATCGCCCGGATCGCGATGACAGGGATGTTGGTATCCCCCGCGAACGCTTGGCTCATGAAGTCCTCACCCGTGTTCCGGATAAAGATCGTCAGCAGCAACGCGAACGCTACCAGCAAAAGGTAGTTGATGATCGATCCGATCCAGGAAAAGAAGAATGAGCGGGTTGAATCGAAAAGTAGCGCCGCAACGAATATCGGGCCGACCACGGCCAGGAGTGCGAGAGAAAACAGCGCAAATGCGCAGATCGTGAAACCCAAGGCCGCTGACAGAAGCGCCATTACCATCAGTATCAGGCAGTAAATGCCGGTGAAGAATATCTCGATGATGTTGTTCGGCATTCCGATCAGGTTTTTGCCGGCAGCGGCGGTACGCGCGTCCTGTATCTCAGTAATCTTGTCGATCGTCTGCGCAGCACCTTTGACGATCTGGTCGAAGAAATCGCCAAGCCCGTTTACGTTCGGACCGCCCACCGCGGTTGAAATATCACGCGGCAGACCGTCCATCGTGAACAGGCCGGTTGAAGCGCCGTAGAGGGTCGTGACCGCAAACACGAGAGCCGCGAGCTTCATTCCACGATAGACGAACTCCCGAAACGGATATTCGACAGCACCCCTGAGAATAGCGATGCCCAATAGAATGATGTAGATCGTGACTCCGACACGAAGCGGCCCTGAAATCCAGCTGACGACACCAGCATATGCTGCGATGATCGCAGCAAGGGCGTTATTTAGGTAGGTGAACATCGTCGTGAATAGATTTGCCATTCCACCTACCCCCAGGGCCGATCACCGACAGGCGATTAAATGCCCATGCCTTTCTTGAAATCGTCGCGGTCTTTCTTGCGACGGATCGCTTCGTTGGCGCTGGCAACGTTGTTGCACGTCTCAACGACGACCGATGGCCAGCTAAACGGCGAGCGCTGGGAAGCCTTCCACGCGTCACAGACGCCTTGCATCTGGGCACCCCCATTAACCCTGGCGTGATCCGGCCGAAGATGATTCAATGCGCCTGACGGCAGGAGGCGGCAGATGCGTCAGGCGGGATTGTTCGGACTACCGGATCAGCTGAAGCGATTGTCGGATTGCGGCGACCCGCTGGAGACGATGGGCCGCGTGGTGGACTTCGAGATATTCCGCCCGGCGCTGGAAAAGGCGCTGGCGTATGGTGATCGAGCCAGGGGCGGTCGACCGCCTTACGATCCGGTGGCGATGTTCAAGGTGCTGATCCTGGCGGCGCAGAACACCGTCAGCGACGCCCGCATGGAGTTTCTCATCCGCGACCGGCTGAGCTGGCTGCGGTTCCTCGGGTTTGACCTGGGCGCGGTCACGCCCGACGAGAACACAATCCGGCTGTTCCGCGAGAAGCTGACGCGCGCCGGTACGCTCGACGCGTTGTTTACCGCCTTCGACCGGTGCTTGTGGGACCGCGGCTATCTGCCGATGGGCGGGCAGATCGTCGATGCTACCCTCGTCGCGGCACCGAAGCAGCGGAACACTGCGGTCGAGAAGGAAGCGATCAAGGCGGGCCAGAGCGCAGCGGAAATATGGCCCGACAAACCGAACAAGGCGGCGCAGAAGGACACCGACGCGCGCTGGACGGTGAAGTTCGCCAAGGCCCGGACGCTGCCGGGCGGCAGGCCGGGGATCGATATCGCGATCCCGAGCTTCGGCTACAAAAGCAGCATCGCGATCTGTCGGCGCTACGGGTTCATCCGCTCGGCCAAGGTTACCGACGGTGCGCGCTTTGACGGTAGAATGCTGCGCGACGTCGTCACCCGCGACAACACCGCCTCCGACGTCTGGGCGGATACCGCCTATCGCAGCCAAGCCAACGAGGCGTGGCTGAAGTCGATGGACCGGGTCAGCCGGGTTCATCGCAAGAAGCCCAGGGGAAAGCCGATGCCCAGGCGCACGTCCGGCGCCAATGCCAAGCGATCCGCTGTCCGCGCCCGCGTCGAGCACGTGTTCGCTCGTCAGAAGGATCAGATGGGGCTGTTCATCCGCACCATCGGTATCGCGCGCGCCGAAGCGAAGATCACACTCGCCAACCTCGTCTACAATATTGACCGCCTGATCTTCCACGAGCGGCAGGCCGCCACGGGATAGCCGCGTCCGGCGACGGTGTTTTGCGGCTCAGCCAGCCGAAATCCGCCTCCGGGCCGCCACCACCGAGCAGGATGCTGTCTTGCGCCGCGATCAGCGCCCCGCGGCCACGTTGATGTGGGTGCCCATCTCGGTCCGACTGGCCGCGTTGGCGACGTAGTACGCCGTGTCGTGAAGCTGCATGTCGGAGCGAAGGCCATCGCCGGTCTGCTGCTGCTCCGACTTCGAGCAACCGGCGAGGAGAACGAGCCCGGCGATAATTCCGGCCGTCATCAGACGCGGGCGGGCCATCAGTTCAGGCCCATCCCAGCCCTATAGCTCGCGCGATCGGACTTCTGCATGGCGATATACCGTTGGTAGTCCGCCTCGGCCTTTGCGCGGCGTTGTATCTCCACCGCCTGCAAAGCCATCTGATCGTTCATCATCTGGGCCTGCTCGAGCTGGAGCCGGGCCGACATATCGGCCCGCTCGGACGCCGTGGTGGCGGTCGCCAAGCGGCTACGCAGCTCCTCTAGACCCTGCCGTCTGCTCGAAACGGAGTCGCCGACGTTACCGGCCAGACCGGTCGTCACCGCTGCCTCGCGCGCACCCTGTTCCGCGGCCGAGCGGCTCGCATCACTTGCGTCTGCCGGGACGCGACCCATCAGGTCTCGATACACTTCGTTCGCCTTGCCGCGCAGGCCACCCACGACATCGAGGTTCCCGCTCGTGAACCCGTCGAGGTTCGAGGACGACACGTTGCTCGTCCGCAGCGCGTCCGACTTCAGCCTGTTGGCGATGTTGCTGATGTTGGTCGCGTCGTTGACGCTCTGATAAAGCTGCTTTGCCTGCGCGATCTGCTGCAAACCCTGATCGACCTGCGTCTTCGCGGCTAGAACCTGCTGCCGCGCCTGCTCGAGCTGCTGCAACTGCTGAGCGAAAGCCCGCGGATCGAACACGATCCCGCCGAGCTGCGCGTGTACGGCGCTCGTACTCAACAGGGCAATCCCGACCATCACGCGGGCGGTCATCCTCACGCTACGCATGTTCCTTCTCCTCCTTCAGCTTGGGCGTCGACGTTGGTGGAAGATCGGCAGCCAGGCCGCCGGATCGGGACCGAACTCCGCAGCGGTCTCGACGGCGATCGGAGTCGTCTCGGCACGACCGGACAACACCGCCAGCTCGTCATCGAGGCCGGTTAGGTCCAATTCGACCACGACACTGTCATGGCCCTGCTTCACGAGAAATTTGCGGGACTCCGGCGACAGCTCTTCGCGTATGAGCTGGTATTCGGCGTCCGTCAGAGAGAACCCTTCGACGTAATCGCGCCGCGATCCCTTTGGGTTCGGCAGCATGATCTGTGTTGCGACCTGTTCGAGGATCGAGTGTGCGATATCGCTCTTGAGCGCGTCCGCTGGGGATTGCGTGGCGAACACCATCATCGCGTTGCGCTTGCGGAATGTCTTGAGACCGTCCTGTGCGAAGCCCCGGAACGCCTCGTCCTGGAGGGCCTTCCAGAACTCGTCGATCGCGATGATCGTGCGCTCGCCGGTCAACAGCTTGTCGATCCGGTGGAACAGGTAGAGCATAAGCGGCGCCCGGACCTCGGCGTTGTCGAGGAAGTCCGTCATGTCGAAGCCGATGAACCGCGCATCCAGCGTCAGCTCGTCCGACGGGTTGTCGAAAACCCACCCCATCGAACCGCGCGTCGTCCACTTCTCAAGCCGCGCCCCGATGCCACCAGCATCCGCCATGCCGAGCATCGTGCGGAGCGCGTCGAACGATCGATCCTCGCGGGGAAGACGCATCACGGAAGCGATCCCCTCGTCGATCAGGCGCTCGTCCTGAACCGTGATCGGGCGACCTTCCGCCCTGACGAGCTGCCGCACGAACAGCGACAACCAGGACCGATCCTCCGCAGTATTTTCCAGCGCTTTGAGCGGCGCAAAGCCCGTCGGTACGCCATTGGCGAGGGTCAGGTACGTGCCGCCCGACGCCAGGACGAAGATCTGCGCGCCGCGATCCTTGTCGATGAAGATCTGTCGCGCGCCGGTCTTCTCGGCCTGCGCCATGAGGAAGTTGACGATGACCGTCTTGCCGCCCCCGGTCGGGCCGACGATCAGCGTGTGTCCGATGTCCCGCTTGTGGAAGCTGAAGAAATAGGGGCTTCGCGCGCTCGTCTTCATCAACGCAATCGCGTCACCCCAGTGATTGTCGGTCGCGAGCCCGGCCGGATAGGTATGGAAAGGCGAGAACGCCGCGAAGTTGAGCGACGTGATCGGTGCGGGCCGCGCCCGCCACGCGAAATTGCCGACGAGCTGGCTCCAATAGGCGGCTTCCAACGCCGCCCCCTCGCGCGCCGCGACCATACCGGTATCGGCAAGTGCGGCGCGCGCGATCGACATATTATCGCGCAGGCCTTTGAGCGACTCCGCATAGACCGCGAGCGTGAAATGGTGGTCGCCGAGTACGAAGCGGTTGGACATGAGATCGTCCGCTGCGTCGACGAGATCGAGCATCTGGCTGACGGCCCGATCCTCCGCATTCTCCATCTGCTTCTGGCGCAGCCGGAACCGTTCGGACGCCGCGGCGCGACCGAGGAAGGTGAAAGATTGCGTCAGCACGAAGCTGAAATCGACCGCCAGCAAGGACTCGAACTGGCGCGGCGTCGTGAACGCCGGATACTCGCGGATGCCGAAGATGCCACCGAAGGCGCTGCGATCGGCGTCACGGACCTCGACCGTCTCACCACCGAAGATCACCCGCTGGCGGTACAGCGCACTCCCCAAGTGGCCGCGGATGACGGGAACGCGGCGATGCCGGCCCGTCATCACCATCTCCGCCACCTCCATCGTCTCGGAAAACTTGAGGCCGTTGTGACCGTAGATCGCCAGTCGACGCGGCGAGCAGCGATCCATCAGCCGCTCGAAGTCGCGCGCCTTGTCCTCCAGTGCCTCCAGCAGGTCGGCGTCGATCGCGTCCGCTTCTGTGTTCGCCCTCGTCTTGTTCTTGAAGAGCTGGACGAGCTTGTCCGCGCCGTGGATCGACGGGCGCAGCACCAGCGTCACGAAGAAGCGGTTGATGAACATCCGCTCCTTGTTCATCCGCGCGAAGTAGGCGGCATCGAGGTCGCGGGCGAAGCGCGAGCGGAAGTTGCCGCCCGGATATTGCTCGACCCTCGACCGGACGAGATGAGTCCAGATCGACAGGCGATCGTCGTGGAGGTTGCGCAGCATCACGTTGAGTTTCGCGTGCCAGTCATTCAGATCGCGGACGTCGGCCGTCTCAAAGGCACGGCCCTGCAGCTCGAATGTCAGCATGATCGCGCCGGAATCGAGTGCCACCACCTCGTCGGTGACGTGGCGCGCATATGGCAGGAACTTGGTCGGCAGCACTTCCTTCAGCGCGATTTTTATCGGCACCTGATCGGAAAGGCGGTTTGCTTTAGCCATTGCGGCCGAACCCCTTGCGCTTGATGCCCTTGAGGGGGAGCGGGGTGTAGCTCGACCCGCCCCAGAAGACGCGGTTGCGGTTGGCCGCCTTGGTGCGGCCCCACAGGAAAATCAGCCGGAAGGCGTTGACGTCGTGGCGCACGATGAGACGCGACAGGCCAAACATCACCGCGGCGACGACCGCGCCATAGACGGGATTGGACGTCCCGATCAGCGTGATGACCGAGGCGAGCAGCACGACCACCGCCGCCTCGATCGGCACGCCGGCGAACAGCGCAGGCCGCGTCACCGCCAGGAACAGCGGATTGCGTGCCATCAACTCCCGGTCCTCTTCCACGCCTACATACTCCACTCTATACAGGCGGAGGCGGGCCGCGCAGGGCAGCCCGCCCCCGGCAACGTCACCCGGCGATCTGGTCCACGATCCACGGCGCCGAGAAGATGATCGCGATGCCGATGACGACGGTGACGAGCGCCCCAGTGTTGACGCGACCTGTCAGCCACCCGAGCCCGGCCGCGATGAGCGCGATGATCGCAATCGTGCGCAACAAGCCGTTGCTCAGCAGGCCCAGCACCTTCGTGCCGAACCCTTCGAGGTTGCTCTGTGCGAACGCCGGCTCGGCCGAGAGCAGCGATGTAAGCGCCATCAGGCCAAACAGCGTCAGTAGACGGCCAACCTTGCGTTGCCGCGGTGTCATGGCCGTCACGCGTGCCGTGACATGCGAGCGAAGGGCAAGCGCCGGCGCGCCGAGCGATACGAGGTTCATCGGTCTTCTCCTCCTGCGCGAGCTCGCGCGTAAGCTGCCGTCGCGAACACGTCCCACGATGGCGGCGGTGGGATTGGGGCGGCCTGCCGCTGCCCCGCTTCGGACGTGTTTTCTGCGACCAGGTCGGCGAGCTGTGCTGCCGCGCTCGCGGGCTTACCAGCGTCGGTGGGCGTCAGCGCCGCAATCCTGACCGCTACCGGCCGGATACCGTCGGCAATGCCGGCATTTCCGACCACACGGCCGACATAACCGTTCGCAAAGCCGCGCGACTGCGACCCAGTGTTGTACATGGACAAGGCGATACGCAGCACCCGTTGGGGATGAAGCCCGGCACTGACCTTGTGATAGTTGCCTGCAATCACCGCTCCGGCAGCGGCGATATTCGTGCAGGGATCGAACACAGTGTCCCACGTCAGCCCGAGGGCCTTCATGTTCCGCGAGTTGATCTGGCCGAGGCCAAGGTCGACCGAATAGCCCTGTGCCACGTAGCTGCGGCCGATCTCCATCGCTTGTGCGACGCTCGTCGGCTGCGCCACCTTTCGGCCCAGGCCGTTGACGTTGATCGCCAGCTCAACGCCCTGGCTTTCCGTCTGGACGATCGCCGCGATGGTCATGGGTGCGACATTCGGCGCGCATTGCGCGGCGAGACCCATGACGACTGCGGCGGGGAGCGTCATCACCGCACCGGATTCGATGAGACTAGAGGAACTGCCGACTTCGCCCACGCGCCATCCGGGGCGATGAGCCTTCTGGACATGGACAAGCGATTCCGCATGTTTTCACTCCTGCGTGAAAACAGTCTAAATCTCCTTCTTGTCGCTGCCTAGCTGGAAAATGACCAAAGTTTCACAATGAACCTTTCGGTCTATTGCGTCAGAACGCCTTCTCGTCGTGTACGTCTGCGCAGGGGTGAACGTGGATCACCTCATCATAGCCATAGCCCAAGACGATGTGCCGAATGGCAGAGGAAGCCTTCTTATACAGTCGGATACGCTTTTTGTCGTAGAGGCCGACGTGGTAAAGCGCAGTGCCGCGCCAGCTCACGCGGACGTTGATGTACCATTGCCCCGAGTCACGCTGGCACACGTGCACGTCGGTCAACGCTCCGCCTGGCGGTCGCATCGTCGTCAACTCGCGCTCAAGTATCAGCTCCAATTCCATTCGATTCCCCCAAAGCGATTATATGCCTTTTCGCTGGTGCTTTGCGGCAGCCCCCGGTAGCAAGTATGCCTCTCCAACGAGGGAGTGTCTTAGATGGCCGGACGTCAGACCGCCACGATCGAGGAACAGGCCGACCGCATCGTTCGCCAGCTCGGCGGAAAATGGCATGGAGCATCGGCCATGTGTCGTTGCCCGGCGCACGCCGACAGCACGGCGAGCCTGTCGATCCGCATCGGCGAGCGTGCTGTCCTGTTCCATTGCTTTGCCGGCTGTACCGCCGATGCTATCATGGCGGCGCTGCGATCCGGCAAGATCCTCGCCTCCCCCGATCACGACCCGGGCCAGCGACAGGAGAGCAAGTCGGACCTCAACAAGGTTGCCCTCGCCGTCTGGCGCCATGCCGAGCCTTTCGCCGGGACGCTCGCCGATCGTTATCTCCGGTGGCGCGCGATCATACCCACCGGCGTCGCCGGGAGGTTCGACCCGCGCTGCCAATGCGGCGCGGGTGCCGCCAAGGCGTTCGCCCCGGCCCTGATCGTGCCAATCGAGGAAGACGCGGGCGTCGTCGCGATCCACCGCACCTTCCTGTCCCCCGACGGGCGCGGCAAAGCCGACATGCCCGAACCCAAGCGGATGCTGGGCAATCCCGGCTGCGGTGCGGTGCGCTGGGGCGGCATCCCCGTCGACGGCATCCTGCGGCTCGCCGAGGGTGTCGAGGACGCCGCGAGCGTGATGAACATGCTTGGCGACGGCCAGTTCGTCTGGCCGGTGCTAGGGATCGAGCGTTATCAAGCCATCGCCATTCCTGAGAGCATCCACACCGTCGTCATCTACAGCCAGCACGGGGGCGAGGCGGCGCGCGCGATCGAGCGCGCCACCCCGCACCTGACGGCCAATGGCCGCCAACTCGTCAGCAAGCTGCCGCCCCGTGCCGGCGACTGGAACGATCTTCTGCGCGAGGTCCGCGCGATATGAAGCTCTTTCCAAGCGTGCCGCGACATCAGAAGTGGATGATGGGCGCGACCTTTGTGGTCGTCGCGATCTACTCGATATCGCACAACAAGGAGCAGCTTGCGGAAGCGGCGAAGACGCATCTCACCTCACCGGCGCCAACCGTGATCGACGGCGATACTGTCGAGTTCCCAAATGGCCGTGTGCGGATCGTCGGTATCGATGCACCGGATGACGATCGGCCGCAGCTCAAAGCGATAGCGACGGAAGCGTTGCAGCGCCTGGCAGCGCGCGACGGTGGATTGGACTGTTCGGTATCGATGTTCGATTATGCATTGCGCCGTGAAAATCAGTGCCGGACCGATCCCAAAAGCTACGGCCGATTAAATCTGGCGTGTCGCTTTCCTGCGAACAAGGCGAGTGTCGGTGCCTCGATGGTCGCACAGGGATATGCGGTCGACTACCGGATGTTTTCCGGTGGTGCCTATGTCGGTCTGATGCAGAAGGCGGCAGCACAGCGGGCGGGCTTGTGGGGTGTCGACTACGAAGGGATGCGGCAGCTCGCGATCGGACGGGCGACGGTGCCGGATGGATGCGCGGTCGGAACGATGAAGCAATAGGCGGACCTGCCGTCGCCCGCGCTCTACGCCGTGCCGTGCTGGCGCGACCCGGAAGCCCAGCGGTGTCCGCCCTCGCGGGTGACGATCGCTAGGCTGGCAAGGACCGCCCTTGCGGGCGAGCGGTTTCTGTTAAGGGGGGATCACCACCACGCTTGAGGTGTGCCACGTGGCACACCCCCTCAGCTATCTATGTCCGCCGTCGGATAAGTAGACTCGTACAAGGTGCTGATGGGTACGTTGTCGAAGGACCAGTGCCGCCCCGGCGCAACGGCATATTCCGCCCCGGACACTATTTGCTGCGCTCGCGTCAGGGAAACAATTTCGCCCCGTAACCTAACCTTTTTGGGCTCAACGACCTCGACCGTCTCGCTCGTCGCGATGTGTATAAGCGTTGAGCCTACGGGCACGCCCATCTCGACAAAGTTTAGCGGCGGACGTCGCTTTCGTTCAAATGCTTGTGCTGCGGCTAACGTGCCAGGCTCTGACGCTTCCACCGCCTGTTCGACGGCACGCTCGGTTTGCGGTGTCAGGTCCTGCCCAGGAAAGGCATTGATGATCGCTATCGCTCTTTCCGGCGTGATGCTGAAGAACTCGCGGGCGGGGTTTACCCGATCAGGACCAAACGCGATGTGTAACGCTCGCTCGACGACACGAGCATCGTGCACAGTCCTAGCCACTGCGACCTTAAAGGGAAGCGGAATGCCTGTTGCCCGGCTCAGCTCCGCCACACGCCGTTCCACCCCACCCCCCGATGTCCGGCCTATCTTGATCATATTTGGCATGGCATCGTTCGTAAGAACGTACACGATGCCTCCTTGCTCTCCCGCGTCATCCATACCCGCGTTCTAGCGGGATTTGGTTGAGCAAGGCAAAAACATCCATGTGCAAGGCAAATTGCTTGCATTCTGTATTACAGCGCAATACCAGAACATACGAGGTACGCCGGAGAGCCTGATGATGGCAGATGATGTGGTTGTAACGGTGCGAGTGCCGAAAACGCTAGTCCAGCGGGCACGGCAGGTCGCCGATAGCCGGGACGAAACCATGAGCCAAGTCATCCGGCGAAGCTTGCGCGGCTATGTCGGCCGTGCGCCAAAATCTATTGAAAATGAGGACGCAGCCTAATGTCACAACCCAAGCGCAAGGCGTCCCCGAAGTCACCGGTCTATAGCCCGGCGGGAATGGATCTGCTGGACGTTGCCGGCGGTGGCGGTTTCAAGACCGTGCTGGCAGATCCGCCATGGCAGTTTCAAAATCGTACCGGAAAGGTCGCGCCGGAGCATCGCCGGCTCAACCGCTATGAGACGATGACGCTGGACGACATTTGCGCGCTCCCGGTTACGGAATGTGTGGCGCCGACAGCGCACCTCTACCTCTGGGTCCCTAACGCTCTATTGCCGGATGGCCTACGCGTGCTGCGCGAATGGGGATTCGAATACAAATCCAACATTGTCTGGCGGAAGATCCGCAAGGACGGCGGGTCTGATGGCCGGGGTGTGGGCTTCTATTTTCGCAACGTCACCGAGCTGATCCTGTTTGGCGTGCGCGGTAAAAACGCCCGCACGCTCGATCCCGGCCGGACTCAGGTAAATTATCTGGAAAGCCGCAAGCGGGAGCATAGCCGCAAGCCCGACGAGCAATATCCTCTGATCGAGGAGTGCAGCCCCGGGCCGTTCCTAGAAATGTTCTCGCGCGGAACGCGTCCGAATTGGACTGTGTGGGGCAATCAGGCCGACGAGGAGTATACCCCGTCATGGCCTACGTATGCCCATCATTCTAAGGCTGAGTTGCCGGTGGCGGCGGAATAGGTTCAGCAAGGATCTCCTGCTCCTCCTCGCCCTCAGCGATGGTGCCTACGTCTAGATGTTCGTCAAAGGTGACGATCGTGCTGGGCAGGCCGATGAGGAGGAGCGGGCACGGGTTGCCTACGCCGCGATGCACACGGTCCTCAAGCTTGCGCCAGTGGGTCGTGGCGGCTCCATATTTGTCTGCCACAAAAACATGCGGCCATGCTTCTGCGAAAGGGATCCCGCTCGACTTCATGCGCCGCGCGACGCTCTCCCGCTGTCTTGGTGTTGGTGTGAGCCCGAGTTCGGCCAGATCATCGATTGACGACAATCCGCGTTCGACAGCGAACCGCGCGACCAATGGAATCATGTCACGCTGCAAGCTCGCGCCTCTTGTAACGATCACGCCAACGCTGATCGCCCCTTCCGCGTGCAGGCGCTTAAAGTTCTCCAGATCCCGATCGAAAAATGGATCCTTGTTGTTCCATTCGATTTCGAGCGCGATGACCCGGCCATCCGGGAAGGTGCGAACATGATCGACCTCGTGAGATATCGATTCCCTTTGCACCCCGTTGATGCGCTTCTCGATCGTGAAATTAACCTTGTGCCAGCCCAGCTCGGCAAGCGCCCGTCGGAGGCGCTGGGTCCCCTTCGTCTCTCCCCCGCCCGAGCCGATGATTTCCTCGATCGGGATCGATAGTGCCCCAAGCGCTGCTTCGAGCTCGCCGATAGCGTCGGGGAAGTCGACGCTCAGGATCGCCGTTGCGTGGCTATGAAACTCGATTTGGAAGCCGCGAGCGGCCAGATCATCAAACATGCGTGTCCAAGCGTCGATTCTGCTACGTCCCAGGTGGCATAGATTGCCGGGGTTGTGCGAGGCCCCTATGCTCGTTCTGGCGATTGCGCGACAGCGGATAGGTGATCAAGGTACGGCATGGCGGCTGGTGAGCAGGACTGGAAGCCAGGCAGCTTCACCAAGAACTTTAGCTGGGGGCCTCCCGCCAACGGCCTGCTTGAGCTATACGAAAGCATTCGCATCGGTTTTGATAACCAGATGGAGGATGTGCCGCGAGACCTCTTTAGGCAGCGCGTTTCGCAGTCGGGCCACTCTGAATATATTCCGATTAACTTTTTTCTCTTCAATAAGAGCAGGGATGGCGTAGATCACCTTGTTGCGGATGAACTCGTCTTTCAAGCACTGACAGCACCTCATACTGATAGCTTCGACAAGCTTGCGCTTTTTGCTCTAAACTTTAGTTATGTGGGTAAGTGGACAGGAGCCGATGCGGCGCAGCGTCGTCCAGCTCTATGGGCTAACAGCTATGTGGCGGAAAAGGTGGCCTCCGACTATGGATGGAAAACGGATCAAATCAGTGCAGATGATATCGAGTCCTACGTTGCTGGCAGTCCCCGGTACAAGGCCAAATCAGCTCGAAAGCTGTCCACTAATTTAAACTACATTTACGAGATTGGGCATCTCTCCGCATTCTCGGCTAAACGAGTAGAGCGATGGTGGGTTGATGCGCTATTTCTTGCGCTCGATCGGCTTATTGAGGATCGGGAGCTAGACGGTGAGCACGTTCCAAGCGGTCGCTATGGCCCGCTCTTGGAGCGATCGAGCTTTGCACAGATCGCCGGGGCGCGGAGCCTGGAAAAGGATCTTGCGACCAAGCACCTAGTCACACTCTACACCGCGTGCGGTGGACGAGAGCGGTTTTCGGACGAACATGTCCGCGAGCGGACGGAGCTGACCATTCCCGATGTTCAGTGGTTCGCCGCAAACGACAACCGACCGCAAGGGGCGGTGCACCCGTCCAATCCAAGGATTCTAAAAACCATTCCGCGAGCCTGCGCGATGCTCGCCAAATATGCCGGCTTCGATGTCATCGATGCGGACGAGCTGCAGACCTTCGATTTGCAAGGCTTCATACGTGCCCACGCTCAACGAGCTCTAACAGCCCGACTCATAATTCGAGCTTGGCGGCGCGTCACGCCTGATGGAGGAGATGACCCCAGGCCTCTGTGCGAGGATGATTCCCAGTCCTTGGCGAGGCGACGGCAAATAAGCCACGCCAGGGTGCGTTCTCGCGCACCACGACAAAGCCTGTCAGGTCAGAGCGCCGGATGATTTCGATCGTCAGCCTCAATGTGCCGACCGCCGCTTCGAGCTTCTGTCCGGCATAGCCGCCATCGGCGAACAGCCTGGCAAAGGATACCGCTTGATCGCTCGATCTGATCCGGGGCCCCGTCGCGGTCCTGAACATCAGCACCATGCACCACGCCCTCCAGCATGTTGCCAGCGTCGCGAGTCACGATGTGGCGTTTATGACCTTTGATCTTCTTGCCGGCGTCGTATCCGCGCGGCCCGCAATTCGGTGGTTTTAACCGACTGGCTGTAGGTGCTTTTAGGTGGAGATATCGAACATGCTCGCGCTCGGTTCGGGCTTGCGGCCTTCCGCGACACGCACCCATGCTACCAGTACCGCGTTATCCAGCAACCGCTGTCGCGCTATCCGGTAGAAAAACTGCAGTCGTGAAGGGCGGGAAGTCCTTCGGCAGTTGCGCCCATTGGCACCCTGTCGCAGCGATATACTGGATCGCATTCCACAGCGTCCGCACCTTGTGCTTGCGCGGGGGAGGTCCGCTCAATAATGGCCGGACAACGGCCCATTCTTCACTTGCAGTCGCTTGCTTTAGCGCAGCCCGCTTCTGTCATGCATCGCGTAGCGAGCGGTTTTGGTCCAGCCCATGTCTTGGAGCCTCGTGGTCTTCGCAAGACCGCCGGTGAAACACAAGCCACTGAAATCGCTCAACTCAATTTTCGGAGATGATCCTTGCCACGCAGCGGTTTTCGACGAACGGTCGGAGTTTAGAGATGATCCTTGCCACGCAGCATGCGGAACAGTCGTGCTTCTCCACCGGTGCCAGGCACGAAATTCTCGGTAGTAAAATCCGCATTGTTTAATGGAATTTGGCGGAAAACGCGGTCTAGAAACTTGTCCGCGGAGACCATGTCTCCGGGAGCCGCCACGTGCGCATAGGCGAACCGGAAGTACCTCAAGAGAGCCCGCACACCATTCGTTCTGTTGAGCATGAACCCTCGGCCTCGCTCGTCCCAAGCCTCGGGCCAACGCCTACTGTTCAATGCCGGCCAAGCACAGCGTCGAAGTAATTGTAAACGAGCTGGATGATTGCGATCTCCTCCCCGCTAAGAGCCCAACCGAAAATTGAGTTGAGCGATTTCAGTGGCTTGTGTTTCACCGGGGGTTTGCGAAGACCACGAGGATCACATGGGCTGGACCAAAACCGCTCGCCGCGAGCATGACAGAAGCGGGCTGCGCTATGCAAGCGACTGCACCGATGAAGAATGGGCCGTTGTCCGGCCATTATTGAGGCGGACCTCCAGGGTGGGACGCCCGCGCAAGCACAAGGTGCGGACGCTGTGGAATGCGATCCAGTATATCGCTGCGACAGGGTGCCAATGGGCGCAACTGCCGAAGGACTTCCCGCCCTTCACGACGGTGCAGTATCATTTCTACCGGATGCGCGACAGCGGTCTGCTGGATGCCGTCAACGCGGTACTGGTAGCATGGGTGCGTGTCGCGGAAGGCCGCAAGCCCGAACCGAGCGCGAGCATCATCGACAGCCAGTCGGTTAAAACCACCGAGGCGGGCGGGCCGCGCGGATACGACGCCGGCAAGAAGATGGGCACCCACATCAACGTGGCCGCGGGGCGCTGATCGCGGCGCAAGACAGCATCCTGCTCGGTGGTGGCGGCCCGGAGGCGGATTTCGGCTGGCTGAGCCGCAAAACACCGTCGCCGGACGCGGCTATCCCGTGGCGGCCTGCCGCTCGTGGAAGATCAGGCGGTCAATATTGTAGACGAGGTTGGCGAGTGTGATCTTCGCTTCGGCGCGCGCGATACCGATGGTGCGGATGAACAGCCCCATCTGATCCTTCTGACGAGCGAACACGTGCTCGACGCGGGCGCGGACAGCGGATCGCTTGGCATTGGCGCCGGACGTGCGCCTGGGCATCGGCTTTCCCCTGGGCTTCTTGCGATGAACCCGGCTGACCCGGTCCATCGACTTCAGCCACGCCTCGTTGGCTTGGCTGCGATAGGCGGTATCCGCCCAGACGTCGGAGGCGGTGTTGTCGCGGGTGACGACGTCGCGCAGCATTCTACCGTCAAAGCGCGCACCGTCGGTAACCTTGGCCGAGCGGATGAACCCGTAGCGCCGACAGATCGCGATGCTGCTTTTGTAGCCGAAGCTCGGGATCGCGATATCGATCCCCGGCCTGCCGCCCGGCAGCGTCCGGGCCTTGGCGAACTTCACCGTCCAGCGCGCGTCGGTGTCCTTCTGCGCCGCCTTGTTCGGTTTGTCGGGCCATATTTCCGCTGCGCTCTGGCCCGCCTTGATCGCTTCCTTCTCGACCGCAGTGTTCCGCTGCTTCGGTGCCGCGACGAGGGTAGCATCGACGATCTGCCCGCCCATCGGCAGATAGCCGCGGTCCCACAAGCACCGGTCGAAGGCGGTAAACAACGCGTCGAGCGTACCGGCGCGCGTCAGCTTCTCGCGGAACAGCCGGATTGTGTTCTCGTCGGG
>CBDHCA010000002.1:0-213169 GCA_965260965.1 Sphingomonas sp.
GCCGATTTCGTGTTTGCCATAGTGCTCACCAAGATCGCGGGCACGTCGTGCACCCGGAGTGTCGTCGTCCAGGTTAGGAGGATCGGGCCTGATATCCACCATATTCAGGTGGATGGCCTCGCAACCCGGCGGGGCCGCGGCCGCGATCCGGCCGGTCACACTGGCACCCCAATCGCCGCCCTGCGCGACCCAGCGATCGTAGCCAAGGCGTGCCATCAACATCGGCCAGACCTCGGCGATGCGATCCACGGTCCATCCAGGCGCATCGGGCTTCTGCGAGAAGCCGTAGCCCGGCAGGCAGGGCAGCACGAGGTGGAACGCGTCCCGCGCGTCGCCGCCATGCGCCACCGGATCGGTCAGCGGCCCGACCACGCGGTAGAACTCGATCACCGATCCCGGCCAACCATGGGTCATGAGCATCGGCAGCGCGTCGGCCACGGGCGAGCGAATATGGAAGAACGCGATCGACAGCCCGTCCAACACCGTCGAGTGCGGGTTCCAGCCGTTCAGCAGCGCCTCGCAGCGCCGCCAGTCATAGGTGTGTCGCCAATAGTCGCACAGTGTCCGCACGCGATCCAGGGGCGCGCCCTGGCTCCAGTCGGTCACCGTCTCGCGTTCGGGCCAGCGCGTCTCGGCCAGGCGGCGACGCAGGTCAACCAGGTCGTTTTCGGAAACGTGGATCGGCGCATCGTGGATCGCGGCTTCGCCGGTCATTGTCAGCGTCCGACCCTGTCGCCCCACCCTGTGACGTCGCTGCCGCCGAAGATGCTCTGCTTCACCCCGTCGTTGAACGCCGCATAGGGGAAGGCGGGGTCGGGAGCGCTCGCTTTGTCCAAGGCGGCCCGTTGCGCGTCCGGCAGGTCGAGGGAGAGCGCCTTGACGTTCTCCGTCACCTGCTCGGGCCGGCTGGCGCCCAGGAGAAGCGCGTCGACGCGGCGTTGCGCCATTGTCCAGGCCAGCGCCACGCGCGCGGGCGGGCAGTCGAGCTCGTCCGCGGCCTCCTTCAAAATGTCGAGGATGTCCCAGTTGCGGTCGGTGAACTTGCTCGATCCCAGCGGATTGCTGCCGTTCAGCCGACCGTCGCCCTCGCGCTTGTCGTCCCGCGCGTACTTGCCGGTCAGGAAGCCGCCGGCGAGCGGGCTCCAGGGCACCAGCGCCATCCCGCACTCGGCGGCGAGCGGCACGTGCTCGCGCTCGGCGGTGCGCTCGACGAGTGAATATTCGGATTGGATAGCAATCGGTCCCGGCACCCCGCGTTCGGCGGCGAGCACCGCCATCGTGGTCGCGTACCAGGCGGGCACGTCGGACAGTGCGTAATAGCGGATCTTTCCCGCGCGGACGAGGTCGACCAGCGTCTGCAGCACTTCCTCGACCGGCGTCGTCATGTCCCAGAAGTGCGACCAGTAGAGTTCGATGAAGTCGGTGCCGAGCCGCCGGAGCGAGGCGTCCACCGCGCGCATGACGTTCTTGCGGCCGTTGCCACCGGCATTGGGATTGCCGGCGTCGAGGTTCCAGGTGAACTTGGTCGCGATCACCATCCGGTCGCGCACGCCCCGCGCGGCGACCCAGCGGCCGAGCATCTCCTCGCTGCGACCGCCGCCGTAGATGTCGGCGGTGTCGATGAAATTGCCGCCCGCGTCCGCGTAGGCGTCCAGGATCGCGTGCGCGCCTTCCTCATCCGTCCCCCAGCGCTCGGCACCGAACGTCATGGTTCCGAGCGCGAAGGGACTGACGACCAGCCCCGACTGGCCGAGTGTGCGGAAGGAAGTGAGGTCCATGGAGAGTCCTTGAGATGCTGAGCGATCGAAAGGTAGCGACGACGTTCAGCCCGCGGGCGAGGCCTCGAGTCCCGCCAACACCTTGTCGAGCGTCAGCGGCAGGTCGCGGATGCGCACGCCGCAGGCGTTGTAGATGGCGTTGGCCACCGCCGCGCCGACTCCGGTGATGCCGATCTCGCCCACGCCGCGAGCGCCAAGCGGGCTGTGCGGGTCGGGGATATCGGTCCACATCACCTCGATCTCCGGCACGTCGAGGTGCACGGGCACGTGGTATTCCGCCATGGACGGGTTCATGATCCGACCGGTTCGCGTGTCGAACAGCAGGTCCTCGGTCAGAGCGAGCCCCAGGCCCATGATCATGCCGCCGCGGAACTGGCTGGCGGCCGTCTTGGCGTTGAGGATGCGCCCGCAATCGAACGACCCGACCATCCGCGACACGCGCGTCTCGCCGGTCACGGCGTTCACCCGCACTTCACAGAAGATTGCGGCGAAGGAGTGCATGGAATACTTCATGCTCGCGAGCGGCATCGGCGACTTGCCCTCCGCCTCCACCATGTCTCGTCCCGCCCGGGCAAGGATCGAGGCGTAGCTTTCAAAGCGCGACAGGTCCTCGCGGCTGCGCAGCCCGCCGCCCTCCGCCTCGACCTCATCCGCCCGCAGGCCGGCGAGCGGAGAGTCGTTGCCCGCCAGCCGGATCAGCTCCTTGAACAATTCGTCCGCCGCGACCGCGACCGTGGCGATGATCGACACCGTCTGGGACGAACCGCCCGCCATGGTGCCGGCCGGCAGATCGGTGTCGCCATATTCGAACGTCACGTCGTCGAGTGGCAGGCCGAGCCGCGCCGCCGCGTGCTGCGCCTGAACCGTCGCCGTGCCCATGCCCATCTCGTGCGAGGCCATCTGGACGATCGCCTTGCCATCGGCGGACAGGCGGATGCGCGCGGCCCCGCCCGGCAATTGATGGTACGGATAGGTGCCACCCGCACAGCCCGTGCCGATCAGCCAGTCGCCGTCGCGCCGGGTGCCCGGGCTGGAGCTGCGCCCGTCCCAGCCAAAGGCCTCGGCACCCATCCGCCACGCCTCGACCGCGTGGCGCGACGAAAAGGGGTGGCCCGACTCCGGATCGGTGTCCGCGTCGTTGACGATGCGCAGCTCGACCGGGTCCATGCCCAGCTTTTCCGCCAGCTCGTCCATGGCGCTCTCGATCGCGAAGGTCGCGACGGCTTCACCCGGCGCGCGCATCGACGTGTTGGCGACCGTGTCCAGATCGACCTTCTTCTGATTTACTAGCAGCGTGTCCGCGGCATAATGATGCCGCGCGGGAAAGCTAATCTGCTCCGGAAAGGAATTGTGCGACACCGAAGCGGTTTCGCCCGTGTGGATCAGCGCGACCAGGCGGCCATCCTCGCGCGCGCCAAGCGCCATGCGTTGCGCGGTCAGCGTGCGAAAGCCCGTGACCCGGAACACATCTTCGCGGCTCAAGGCCAAGCGCACCGGACGCCCTGCCAGTTTGGCCGCGGCCACAGCGACGAATTCATGGCTCCACAAGGTCTTGCCGCCGAAGCCGCCACCGACGAATGGCGAGAGGACGCGAATCTGCTCCTCCTTGAGGCCGAACACCTCCGACAGGTTGTGCCGAGTGCCATTCACCAACTGGCTGCACGTGTGCAGGACGAGCGAGCCGTCCGCCCCCCACGCGGTGGTGAGCGCGTGCGGCTCGATGGCCGTGTGACTTTGCCGGGGCGTGCGATAGAAGTAGTCGACCGACACGGGCGCGGACGCCAGCGCAGCCTCCGCGTCGCCATGCTTCGCCTCGGGCGGAGAGCCCAGGATGGTCGGCGGCGCGACCGCATCCTGGCGAACCGCATCGAAGTCGAGGACAGCGTCGTCTTTCGCATAGTCAACGTGGATAAGAGAAGCGGCGAAGTCCGCCTGTTCCTGACTGTCGGCGAGCACGATCGCCACGGGTTCGCCATTCCAGTGAATCCTGTCGTCCTGCATGACGGGAAGATCGCTCATCGACGCGGCATCGGGATTGACCAGGGCCTGCGACGGACGCTTCATCTTGGGCGCGTTGCGATGGGTCATGACGAGCACCACGCCAGGTGCCGCCTCGGCGTCCGCGACGTCGATCTCGACGATCCGCCCGCGCGCGATCGTGCTGGTCACGAGCGATCCAAAACACATTTCGTCCAGAGACACCTCGGCCGCGAACCTCGCCCTGCCCGCGACCTTCGACTCGCCGTCCACGCGGGAGACCTGCGCGCCGAGCACGCCGCGCTTGGTGCGCAAAGGATCGGGGGGGGCGTCCGGCATCACGCCGACCGCGGCACCCATCACCGCCTGAACGGCCCCCGTCGCCTTCGCCTTTGCCTTGTCCACGATGCTCATGCGAGGTTCTCCCGGGTTAGTTCGAGCAGTGCGCTGACGATCGTCCGTCGCGCGAGTTCCGGCTTGAACGCGTTGTCGCGCAGCGGCACCGCGTCAGCCAGTTCGGCCTCGGCCGCGTCGCGGAAACTGTCAGACGCCGCTCTAGCGCCCTTCAGCGCCGCCTCTGCCTTGACCGCACGCCAGGGCTTGTGCGCCACGCCGCCGAGCGCGATCCGCACGTCGCACACGACGCCGTCCTCGGCCACGTCGATCGCCGCCGCGACCGACACCAGCGCGAAGGCGTAGCTCGCCCGGTCCCGCACCTTGCGGTACGTCGAGCGCGTCGCGAAGGGCAACGACGGCAGCTCGATGGCCGTGATGAGCTCGTGTCGGCGCAGCTCCGTCTCGACGTCCGGGGTTTCGCCCGGCAGGCGGTGAAAGGCAGTGAAAGGCATGGTGCGCGGTCCTTCGGGACCGTCGAGGTGGATCACCGCGTCGAGCGCAGCCAGGGCCACGCACATGTCGGAGGGATGGGTCGCGACGCAGCTCGGCGATGCGCCCAGCACGGCATGAATGCGGTTGAACCCGCCCACCGCGTCGCAGCCCGCGCCGCGCTCGCGCTTGTTGCACCGGGCGGCGTCGTCGTAAAAATAGTGGCAGCGCGTCCGCTGGAGCACGTTGCCGCCGACGGTCGCCATGTTGCGAATTTGCCCCGACGCACCCGCTAGGATTGCTTGCGCGATCACCGGAAAACGCTCGCGGATCGCGCGATGCTCGGCCAGCGCGGTGTTGCGAGTCGCCGCGTCGATCCGCACGCTCCCGTCCTCCCGCGCGTCGATGCCGCTCGGCAGTCGAGTGATGTCCACCAGCGATGTCGGAGCCTCGTTTCCCTCACGCATCAGGTCGAGCAGGTTGGTGCCGCCGCCCAGGAATTTGGCGGTCGCATCGTCGCGTGCCAGCCGAATGGCGGTCGCGGTGTCGGTCGCCCGCTTGTACGTGAACTCGATCATGCCGCGGTCTCCGTCGCGAAGGTCTCCAGCACCGCGGCGACGATCCCGTTGTGCGCGCCGCAGCGGCACAGGTTGCCGCTCATCCGCTCGCGCACCTCATCATGGTCGAGCGTGAACGCGACAGCGCCGACGTCGCTCGAAACTGCGCTGGGCAGTCCGCGCTCGACCTCCGCCGCCATCCCGATCGCGGAGCAGATTTGTCCGGGCGTGCAGTAACCGCACTGAAAGCCGTCATGCTCGATGAAGGACTGTTGCAGCGGATGAAGCGCTTCGGGAACGCCGATCCCTTCGATCGTGGTGATCGCCCGGTCGTCATATTGCGCCGCCAGCGCCAGACAGGAGTTGATCCGCTCGCCATCGACCAGCACGGTGCACGCCCCGCAGCCGCCCTGGTTGCAGCCCTTCTTGGTGCCGGTCAGGTGGAGGTGCTCTCGAAGAAGATCGAGCAAGGAGGTGCGGATATCTACCTCGAGTTCATGACGCTGGCCGTTGACCGTGATCTGCATGGGCGAAAGCTCCTGTCTTGAGGGGTTCTCGCGCGGTGAATCGCTGAGTTCACGCTTAAACTGACCCGTTGGAGCTTACACCTTTAGATTGCTCCGGATAAGGGGTGGCGCATAAAATACTGTTTTGATGCTCATTTAGCAATGAGGCACGATCGGCTCGCCAACCTTTCAGCGTTCAAAGCCGTAGCAGAGGAGCGAAGCTTCACTCGGGCGGCGATCCGGCTCGGGGTCTCCCCATCGGCTTTGAGCCACTCGCTCAAGGCGTTCGAGACACGGCTTGGCGTGCAGCTGTTGACCCGGACAACCCGTAACGTCGCGCCGACCGAAGCCGGGGAGCAGCTGCTCGACACGATCGTGCCCGCGATCGGGAGCATCGATGCCGCTCTCGGCCGCTTGAGGGAGAGCCGCGAGGTGCCGGCAGGCACCGTACGCCTCACCGTCGTGAAGCACGCTGCCCGGCTCCTGCTCGGGCCTGCCCTGCCCGCGTCTCTTCAGCGCTACCCCGACATTACGGTTGAGGTGTCAGCGGAAGATCAACTGAGAGACCTCGTCGCCGACGGGTTCGACGCAGGGATCCGCCTCGGCGAGCAGGTCGCTAAGGACATGGTCAACGTCCGCATCAGCGACGGCATTCCGACAGCCGTGGTCGCAGCCCCGCTCTACTTCGAGAGGTATCCGGCCCCTGGCAGTCCTGACGATCTGGTCGCGCACAATTGCATCTGCCACCGCATGGGCTCCGGCGCCCTCCACCCTTGGCTGTTCCAGAACAACGGCCGAAATTTCCTGGTGAAGGTGAGTGGTCAGACGGTATTCAATGACAGCGATCCTATTTTGGACGCCGCACTGGACGGAAGCGGGCTGGCGTACGTCTTTGCCGATCAGGTCGAGGATCACTGCCGCTCTGGCCGTCTCGTCAGCGTTCTCGACAGCTGGACTATGGTTCACTCTGGCTACTTTCTTCATTATGTCAGTCGCCGGTAGCAGCCGGCTGCTCTAGCAGCGGTGTTTGATTGTCTAAAGAAGGCTGGAGCTTAAGTGCTCAGATGGGGACAACTCATTCGATTGAGGTCACCATTCGTGCTGTCGAATGAATCTCCTACGGGGGAGTGCTTACTCGGTGTCAGAAGCACCTTCACTTGCTGGAAGTCGCCCTATCGCGTCTGGCCGCGAAGTGGCCGCGGCTGCTAGTGCGCCAGGTCATGAGCATGGGGTGCATTTCAGCTGCGAGCACGTCCGCCTGATTGGCGTGCCGCCGTCTCGTGACGCGAACCACCTAGAATGACTTAAAACAGGCAAGCAGCGTTCGATAGACAGCCTAGATTGGCGCTGAAAAAGCAAGATGCCCTTCCTCGTTTGCGGGACGCAACGCTGGAGCTGTTCCGAACAAGCAGCCAAGACCGCACTGAGGTCGCCGCCTTTGTCCATGCAACCGTCGCCTATCTCAAAGAGTCCAGCGTGCCGTTTATCGAGCGCCTTTACTTTTTGCAACGAGTGCTAAGCCAGCTTTTCCGCTCGGACGAGTAGTCGATCAAGCTGCCTTGTGCGTGTTCATCATTATACCCGTTCGCGCCCTCATTACTTTGATGTCGCGCGCAGGCGGCGAACCGAACATGCGCCCATACTCGCGCGTAAATTGGGGAACGCTTTCGTACCCGACCCGGTGGGCAGCGCTGCCGATCTCGGTACCATCCGTCAACATCATGCGCCTGGCCTCGATCAACCGCAGCTGCTTCTGAAACTGGAGCGGCGTGAGCGAAGTAATCGCGCGAAAGTGCTCGTGGAACGATGAGGTGCTCATCCCTGCGGCTTCGGCCAAGTGCTTGACCCGAAGCGGTTCGGCGAAATTGTTCCGGACGACCGCGACCGCGCGGGCAACACGTCGCGCGTGGCTGTCGGCGACACCCAGGTTGCGGATGGCCCCACCGTGACGGCCCGACAGAAGCCAGAAGTGCAGTTCGCGGAGGAGTTGGGCTTCGAGGACGGGACGGGAGGCGGGTCGATCCAGCAGCCGCATGAGGCGGAGCACCGCGTCCGCCACTTCGCTCTCCGTCGGCTCGATCCGCACCGGCGTGGGCGCGGCGAAAGGCGCCGAGCTCATCTCGACGACCAGCTCGGCTATGACGGCCGGGTCGAGATCAATGACGAGCGAAAGATAAGGCTTGCCGGCGCTGGCCTGCGTGATCTGGCTGACGGTGGGGACGTCGGCGGTGATCAGCAACGACTCCCCCGCGCCGAACTCGAAGGTGCTGCTGCCCGTGATCACGCGCTTGGCTCCCTGCTGGACGAGGGCCACCAACGGTCGGGGCACCGCATATTGCAGCGTGCTCGGCGAGGTTGCGCGAAGGATCGTCAGTCCGGGAACGGGCGTGCGCGCGACGCCGTCACGGTCGGCGTAGGCTTCGGCATAGCGATCGGCATGCTGAAGCAGGGGGTCGTTCATCGACCAAATATGGCGCTCTGACCATCAGCTTGCAACAGATTTGTATAAACAGGCAACTGATCGAGGGCTCGGGCGAGGCGGGAAGGCTGACGTCGCTCGGAAGCGACGGCTGCGGGCGCAGGAAGCATTCGGAGGGCAGCTCGGCTTGGGCGCGCCCTCGATCATAGGGCATTCCATTCGCAGTAGCCGCGCGGAGCTCGATCAGGTTCTCGGCCTTGTGGCTGCGTACTTGATGCGATGGTGCAACATTTCGAGCGTGCCACCGTTCGCTGGCGTCTTAAATGGGAGGCAGTGCCCGAGAGCTGCGCGCTCAACACCGGCGCTATGGCGCTGGCACCAATCACTGCGTGTCAAGCCGCGCATGACTTGGTTACGGCAGGCTGGCGAACGGCCTAATAGACGAGGACCACGCTGTCGAAGTATTGTCCGAGAGTGACTTGGTCGCGATGGCGCTCGAGGTTGACCCGCTGGCGAAGCTGGGCGATCCGGCCGATCACCTCGGCACGGCGGGGGCCGTGGTCGACCGCATCCTCCCTGCCGCGTCGCTTTCAGAGCATTGAGCAAGACATGGAGAGGATTCGGCAAGTTTGTTGGCCTGCGGTGCCCCACGTTTCAATCATCGCTCCACCTTCAAGAGGAACATGTCATGACCACCATTTCGCTCGTAACCGGCGCAAGCCGCGGCCTCGGTCGCAACACCGCCATCAGCATCGCGCACCGGGGCGGTGACGTGATCCTGACCTATCGCAACGGTGCCGAGGAGACGAAGGCCGTTGTCGCCGAGATCGAAGCGATGGGTCGCAAGGCCGTCGCGATACAACTCGACGTGACCAGCATCCTGGCGTTCAGCGCGTTTGTGGACAGCGTCCGCTCGACACTGCGCGACAGTTGGAGCCGCGATACGTTCGATCACCTCGTCAACAATGCGGGACAAGGCGAGTTGGCGAGCTTCGCCGAGACGACCGAAGCGCAGTTCGATGCCCTGTTCGACACGCACGTGAAGGGCGTGTTCTTCCTGACCCAGGCGCTGCTCCCCCTGCTCGCGGATGGCGGTCGCATCGTGAACTTCTCGTCGGGCCTGACCCGCGTCTCTTTCGAAGGCTTCGCGGCCTACTCGGCGGCCAAAGGTGCCGTCGAGGTGCTAAGCATCTACATGGCCAAGGAGCTTGGCGCCCGCGGCATCGCCGTGAACACCGTAGCACCGGGCGCGATCGAGACGGATTTCCTGGGAGGCGGTGCGCGACATGCCCGATCTCAACAAGCAGTTCGCAAACATGACGGCGCTCGGTCGCGTCGGCATTCCCGACGACATTGGGCCGATGATCGCCAGCCTGCTCGGCCCGGACAATCGCTGGGTCAACGCGCAGCGCATCGAAGTGTCGGGCGGTCAGACCATCTGACGAGAACGGGTCGCTCACGGAGCCGCCGAATCATACGACGGAAAGGGCGACGATGAGCGATCAACCCCATGCGGCGGCTTCGGCAGACGCCCAGATTGGCCAGTCGCGGCGCACCCTGCTTGCGGGAGGTGCCGTGATGGTGATCGGACTCCCACTGATGTCGATCGCGACTGCGCCAGCGCGGGGTGCCGCGCTGACGTCGCTACTTTCCTCTCAAGCTCCTGGAGGCTTCATGCCCAAAATTATCATCCACGCCGCCGATGGCACGTTCGATCCGAAAGCGCGCGCGGCGCTGACGACCGAACTCACCGACTTCGCGCTCGATTGCGAGGGCTTGCCAAAGTCGCCGTTCATGAAGTCCACCGTCTGGATTTACTTCAACACCTATCCCGCAGACGGAGTGTTCATGGGCGGCGCCCCGGCTAACGCCATAATTATCAGCGTGCAGATGTTCGTGGTCGCCGGCGGTCTCGACGACCAAGCCAAGGAGAGGCTCATCAAGGGCGTCACGAAGATCCTTGGCCGCCACTCGGCGGCGCACGGCGATGTGCCAGTTCACATCGCCGTGCAGGAGATCCCGGAGAGCAACTGGGGCTTCTTGGGTGAGACCGCCCACCTCGACGCCATGCGGGCGTCACCCCCCGACAAGCCAGCTCTTTGAGCTGCTGAGCGGGCAAACAACTCAAGCAAAAAGGAACGACCAATAATCAGTATCCTTATCGTACTGTCGGCCGCCGATACCTGGACCCGCGCCGACAGCTCTGCCTATGAGAGCGGTGTCTGGGCCGAGGAGTTCGTTGTCATGGACGAGACGTTCCGCCAGGCGGGGTGCACGGTCGACATCGCCACCCCGGGCGGGGTGCGCGCTACGATCGATCAGCACAGCATGGATCCAAATACTGTGGGCCAGGAAAATTCCGTTGAGGATCGCATGGCGGAGCCGCTGGTGCTCGCCGACGTCGTGACCGATCGCTACGACGCGATCGTGATCCCCGGAGGTCATGGGCCGGTCGAGGACCTCTATAAAGACGCCGACATGAGCCGCGTACTCACCGAAGCCGAAAGCGCATCCAAGATTATTGCGCCGGTATGTCACGGCCAAGCCGCGCTGCTGGTCGCAAAGGATAGCGACGGCAAATGGCTGTTCGCGGGGCGCCGCATGACAGCGTTCAGCGATGAGGAGGAGGTCGAGCTAGGCACGGCCGACAATGCCCCGTGGCTGCTGGCCGACACGCTTCGCAAAGCTGGCGCGGGTTACGAGAAGGGATCGAACTGGGGCGCGTTCATCGTGCGCGACGGCAACCTGCTCACGGGCCAGAACCCCGCCTCGTCTAAACCGCTCGCGAACGCGGTGCTGGCGGCCTTGAACTAGGCATCGTCGTCAAAGTTGACGAGCGACTCAGCGGTTGATTCAAGGCAGCCTTCTGAAAGCGGCGTTGGGCGAGCGGATTGGGGCGTCGGACGATGAGTGGGCGCTGATCTGATTAGTCCTGCCGGCCGAACGTGGTAGAGGCTGCAGCCCTGCTGGCGACAACCGGCGCCACTTTGAGGGCACGATGTGGACGGCGCGAATGGGGGTCCAGTGGCGGCACCTGACCGACAACTACGGTAAGTGGAACAGCGTGTTCCGGCGCTACCGGCGGTGGGTTGCAACCGGCGTGTTCGACGCGATGCTTAAGACGCCTGCCGAGGCGGTGGAGCGCAACATCGGTGCCGATATGATCGACAGCACAGTGGTCCAGGCTCATCATTGCGCCGTAGAACTAAAAAAGGGGCTCGAGATGCCGAGGCGCTCGGACGGTCGCGCGGCGGCTTCACCACCAACTCTCCTGAGCTTGCCGAAGGGCTCCACACTCGCTGCGACGGTTAAGGCCGGACGCTCTGCTTCGTCCTGACGTCGGGCTAGGCGTCCGACGTGCAGGGCTTCGGGCAACTGTTTCAGATGCTGGCCGAGCGGATCGAGGTTCTGCTGAATCGATTAGGGATTTCCAAGCAGGCGATGTTCTGATTCAACCTGTGGGCTGGTGAGGAGGCCGGCGGGGATGAGCAAACCATATTCGAATGATCTGCGCGAGCGTGTGGTGAAGGCGGTTGAGCGCGATGGTTTGTCGCGGCATGCGGCGGCGGCGCGGTTCGGGGTGGCGCCGTCGAGCGCGATCAAGTGGGTGCAGCGATATCGGGCCACTGGGAGTGTCGCGCCGGGTCAGATTGGTGGGCATAAGCCGCGGGTGCTACGCGGAGAGTATCGCGACTGGCTGCTGGAGCGGACCGCGACCGCCTTCACACTGCGCGGGCTGGTGGCCGAACTGGGTGAGCGCGGGCTCCGGGTCGATTATCGGCAGGTGTGGGAGTTCGTCCATGCCGAGGGGCTGAGCTTCAAAAAAAAGCGTCTTGCCGGCCGAGCAGCTCCGGCCCAGCGTCGCCAGGCGGCGCGAGCAGTGGCGAAAGTACCAGTGGAGGCTTGATCCACAGCGGCTTGTCTTTGTCGACGAAACTTGGGCCAAGACCAACATGGCACCATTGCGTGGATGGGCACCGCGCGGTCGCCGGCTCCACGCCAAAGTGCCCTATGGTCATTGGCGCACCATGACCTTCCTCGCCGGGCTCCGCTGCGATCGCATCGACGCACCCTGCGTCCTCGACCAGCCGATCAACGGGCAGAGCTTCCTCGCCTGGGTCGAGCAGTTCCTCGTGCCGACGCTCAAACCCGGCGATGTTGTCATCACGCTCTAATTCGTTTTCATGCCGCCCTGGCCAAGCACAATCTCCACCGCACGTAGCTTATCGACGATCTCCTCGGACTTGTGCTTCTTCGCAGGCATCCGTCGTCCCTTTCTTGGTCTAGAATATCATAGTCGATGGATTACTCAGAAGTGAGCAGCTCAGTTGCAATTCCAAACACCGTCGCCGATTGCCGAGCGCGTCCGCTTTTTGCCGCGCAATGAGGTGCCGATGCTAAATGAGTTTGAGGGTGCCAGCACCGAGTTCATTGGTTGCGGCTTGACCAGAGTACTCCTGCAACCGCATGCGCGTGAACTGCACTGGACAGGTCCGCCCCTACCTGGGGCGGGGCCGAGCGCATCGACCTGCGCGACGCGCTGCGCAGCCAGTATCCAGACCGCGCGCTGGCCGACGCGATCGATTGGGGATGCGGGTCAAGTCAAAGCTGCATGGGTTGGAAGCCGAGGTGGCGAGCGGCTGATGGCGGGAAAGCTAAGTTTCGCTGCGAAGCTGCTCCGTGAAGTCGGCAACGCGCACATCCGCTTCCGAACGGCGGAAGCATGAGCACGGCCCTGATGCCGCCCTGCGACGAGACCGCCGCCGCCAAGGCCGGGTCGGAGGGCACTGGCCGGACCGGCACGCTGGTCGCCACCGTGATGGGTTCCAGCCTCGCCTTCGTGGTGGGCTCGATTGTCAACGTGGCGCTGCCCGCCATGCAGCGCGAGTTCGGCGTGGACGCGGCGGGCGCGCAGTGGATCGTCAACGCCTACCTGCTGCCATTGGGCGCGCTCGTGCTGCTGGGCGGGGCGCTCGGGGACCACTATGGCCGGCGCAAGGCGTTCCTGGTCGGGCTGATCGTGTTCCTGCTCGGCTGCCTTGGCTGCGCGCTCGCCCCCGCCTTCTGGGCGTTGCTCGTCGCGCGCGCGGTGCAGGGGGTGGGCGCGGCGCTGGTGGCGCCCACCAGCCTCGCCATCATCGCCGCCGCCTTCTCCGGGGCGGAGCGGGGTCGGGCGGTCGGCACCTGGGCGGCGGCCGGGGCCGCGGCGGGCGCGCTGGCGCCGGTCGCGGGCGGCTGGGCCGTGGATAATCTCAGCTGGCGCTGGGCTTTTGGCGCGGTGGTGCCGCTGGCCGCGCTCACGCTGCTCGTCGCGGCTCGCACCGTGCCGGAGAGCATGGCGGAGGAGGGGGAGCGAACCCCGCTCGACTGGCTGGGCGCGGGGCTGGCGGTGCTGAGCCTGCTGCTGCTGATCTGGGCGCTGATCGCCGGGCCCGGACGCGGCTGGATCGCGCCCGCCGTACTGGCTGCGCTGGTCGGTGGCACGGCGCTGCTCGCCGCCTTTCTCTGGACGGAGCATCGCAAGGGCCGACGCGCGATGATGCCGCTGGCCGTGTTCGCCAGGCCGACCTTCAGCGGCATCTCGCTGCTGACGCTGTGCCTCTACATGGCGCTCGGCGGACTGCTGGTCGTGCTGCCCTACATGCTGATCCAGTCCTTCGGCTACTCGGCCACGGCGGCGGGGGCGGCGATCCTGCCCTTTCCGCTGGTCATGGGTCTCCTGTCCCGCTTCGTGGGCGGCACGCTCGCCGAGCGGGTCGGCACGCGCCCGATCCTGACGGTGGGCTCGCTGCTGGTGGCGGGCGGCTTCGCGCTGCTCGCCTTCGTGTCGCCGGAGCGGCCGGACTACTGGACGGAGATCCTGCCCGGCCTGGTGGTGCTGGCGCTCGGCATGGCGGCCAGCGTCGCGCCGCTCACCTCCGCCGTGCTGGCGAGCGCCGGGGAGCGCTATTCGGGCGTGGCGTCGGGCATCAACAACGCCATCTCGCGCGTCGCCGGCCTGATCGCCACCGCGCTCCTCGGCTTCGCGCTGGCGGAGGAGGGCCAGGCGCTGGTCGGAGCCTTTGCGGCGGCGGCCTGGGGCGGAGCGGCCCTGGCGGTGGCGAGTGCCGCCTCCGCGCTGCTGCTGGTGCGGTCGGAAGCGGTGGAGGCGAACCACTAAACGTCGTCACCCTGATCGACGACTGGCAGCCCCCGCTCAGTAACCGGTGCTCGCTCGAGATCGCGACCGAGCCCTCGCCGACCACGGATGCCACCCGCTTGACAGAGTCAGAGCGGATGTCGCCCGACATGTAAACTCCTGGTAGCGAGGTGGCGAACGAGTTGCCGTCACGGCTCGTCACGACCAAGCCGCAATTGCCTAAATTCAGCAGGCCGTGAAGCCAGTCGGTGAAGGGGATCGCGCCGATCTTCGCCGCTCTCCCGGTTCCGCACCGTCGCGCCTTCCAGCCGGTCGCCCCATGCAGCGCCACCAGTTCCGATTGGATGGCTTTGATCCGCGCCCACCATGGATCCCACGACGGCTCCGGCCCGAACCGCTCTGCCAGGAAGTCTACGAACGTGAGCAGTGCGTGCGTGGCTGGGCGGCATGACGGCGTGGAGACCCGCGCCCTGCAGGGATGGCCGGGCAGCAGAACCTCTAGATCGCCGCGTTCGATCGCCGGGCCGACGATGAAAGTGGGCAAGAGCACCAGCTCAGTTCCGCGTGTGCCGGCTCGCGCAGCGTCTCGCCAATGGCGGCATGCATGCGGCTACTCATCCTGACCGCGCGCCACCAGGCTCGACTCGGCAAGTTTGCCGATGCGCACGCCCAAGTCGAACTCCTCGCCGATCAGGTCGATCATGCGGTACTCGAAGGCGATGTCGAGCTCGATGCGCGGGTGGGCGGCCGCGAACTGAGCCAAAGCGGCTGCCAGGTGCTCCACGCCGAAGGAGGCGGGACCCGCGACCCGCACGGGTCGGGCGATCTACTGCACCGCGTCCGCCACCGCCTCGCGCGCCGCCTCCAGCTCGGCCAATGCCCCGGTTTTGAGCCGGTAACCGGTAATAGGCACGCCCCTCCTCCGCCGGCTCGACACTCCTAGCACTACTTTGGCACCTTCTCACACTCGATGATTTTCCGGCAGTGCGGGCATTGCGTTGGCGGCGGCTGAGCGAGTGTTTGGAGGATGGCCTGCCGCACTGCCGGCAGGCTGGGCTGCGGTGGAGGTCCGGCGATTCTTTTTTTCCCCTTTGGCCTGTTTGAGCCGCTGGGACTGCAGGAAGGCGAGGGCAATCATGCACATGAGACAGTGTCGATGCAGACCTTGCCATGACCGCCCTTCGAAGTGATCGAGGCCAAGCTCTTCCTTGAGTTGCTGATGGGCCTGCTCGCAGACCCAGCGTGCCTTGATGGCCCCGGCGAGTTGCTTGATCGGCGTATCAGCAGGCAGGTTGGAGAGATAGTATTTGCGCTCGCCGGTCGATCGATGTTCACCGATCACCCAGACCTCCTCGCCAGGTAGATGTTGCGCACCCATGTCGTGGATACGTTGGGTCGGCCCGTCGGCGACCCGCACACGGACGGCGGCGAACCGTGCCGCGAGACGGCCCTTGGTTCCCTTGCGCCAACTGACGGTCTGCCACCTGGTGCCATCCAGCAGGGCCTGAGCGGTGACGGACTTCACATTGGGGATATGCCGCTGGCGGGGCCTGCCACGTCCGGCGACAGGGAAGATCATGGCGACATCGGCCGGATAGACTTTCTGCTTGTAAGGGATGCCCACCGCCCAGGTGAGGCCGCGTTCGGAGAGGCCCTGCCGGAACGGCGCGGACAACCCGTATCCAGCGTCGGCCAGCACGCAGCCGAAGCGAACACCACACTCTCGCACCCGGTCGATCTCATCGAGCGCGATCTCGGGCTTGGTGCGATAATCGCGACATTCTTCGGGCACTTTGGCCCGGTCAAGCCGGGCCGGATCGCTAATCCAGCTCTCAGGCAGGAACAGCCGCAGGCCCACCATGATCGGCACTTCCCGCCGCGCCAGCGTCACCGACACCAGCGTCTGGCAGTTGGCGTTCTTGCCGAGCACGCCAGCATATTGCGGGGCCACCCCAACCGAGCTGCGCCCCTTCTTCGGCAGAGCCGTGTCGTCGATAATCAGCCAGGCATCACCGCCGCCGACCTGGGCATCGGCTTCGGCCAGCAATGCGGCCTTCAGCGGCTCCGCGTCCCAGACGCCGCTCGCCACAAAGTGGTGGAGTTGATCGTAACTGACGGCATCGTCGCGCGCTGCCATCGGCTGAATGCTCTTGCGATCCCCAGGCCCGATCAACCCCGCAACATACGACGGACACATCCGCCCCCGCGTCTTGTGACCAAGCGCCGCCACGAATGGCCTCAGCCACGCCTCCAGATCATCCCGCCAATCACTGCCCATCGCCAGCCTCCACATGCTGGCTCCCCATGAATCACTGATACAACAAAATGGAAATCCCAAAAACTACAAACCTGCCAAAGTAGTGCTAGGCCGCGTTGACAAAAGGGATTCCAAAGCAGGCCATTGTCTGATTCAAGACTGCTTTTTGCGGAGCAGCTATGGATCGTGGGGACTTGGCGGATGCGGAGTGGACGGTAATTGGGCCGCTGTTGCCTTCCGAGCGCGGGCGCTGCGGGAGGCCGGCCGGTGATAACCAACGCTTCCTCAATGGTATGCTTTACGTGCTGCGGGTCGGTTGCCCCTGGCGCGACATGCACGAGCGCTACGGCAAGTGGAACTCGGTCTACGTCCGGTTCCGCCGATGGGCCGAACAAGGCGTGTGGGATGCGCTGCTGCACACGCTGATCGACCTCGGGCTGACCGATGACTGGCAGGACATGATCCCCCGCCTTCACGAGGGCAGGCTCAGCACCAGCGTCTGCGGCCACGTCTCGGCAGCGGGCGGAAAAGCATGTGCTGAGCATGGTCGAAGCGGGGGGCTCGTGCGAACGCTGTTGGTCGATCACGCGGCGGCTTTACGAGCAAGATCCATGCCTGATCGGACAATCAGGGACGTCCTCTCGGCTTCGTCCTGACCGGCGGCGAGGCGTCCGACTACACCGCCGCCGAATCGCTCATGCAGATCCCCGTCACCACGCCCAAGGCGCTGCTGCCGGACAAGGGCTACGATGGCGACCGCTTCCGCGAGAGCCTGCTGATGCGCGGCATGCTACCGATCATCCCGCCGCGTTCGAACCGCAAGGTGCCAGAGCATCCCGACTATTGCAGCTATAGGGATCGCAACCGGATCGAGCGCATGGTCGGCAGACTGAAGCAGCAGCGCCGCATCGCAACTCGCTACGACAAGACCATCTTGTCCTTCGAAAGCTTTCTGAACCTCGCCACCGCTCGACTATGGTTGAAATCTTATATCAACGCGGCCTAGCCCTGCGGATCACGAGCCGTGCTTCGAGCGTCGCCTCCAGATTGCCCAGCCGCAGGCTGACGATTGACTTGGAGAGGTCGAGACGGTCCACCGTGCGCAAAAGGCTGCCAGTCTCCAACACTCGCAGAATCATCTCGACGTCCGTGAGGTCGACCTACGAGCGTTCAGCGCAACTCCGTTGTGCAAGACACGCGGCTTCCACACCGCTCGTGCGCGAGCTAGCTGTGTTGCGGCACAGACGAAAGGACCGTCGGCATGACGATAGAAGTCACTTCATCGGCCTCGCACAGGCGACCACCGACGGCGCGGGCGTCCGCCTGTCGCTCGTCATCGGTAAGTCGGATTTGCTTGAGCATGACACCTTCCTGCTGTTCGACGCATTCCGGTCCGACCACCCCGACACCTACACCGCCTGCTCCCCCGGCCACCGTCACCGCGGCTTCGAGACCGTCACCTGTACCCTGGCCGGGCGCATGGGGCACCGCGACAGCCGCGACAACGAGAACGAGGATGTGCTTGAGCCGG
The DNA here is from genome assembly GCA_965260965.1 of Sphingomonas sp. Classification (GTDB taxonomy): domain Bacteria; phylum Pseudomonadota; class Alphaproteobacteria; order Sphingomonadales; family Sphingomonadaceae; genus Sphingomonas. Next base: position 17,990 of record CBDHCA010000002.1, read on the forward strand.
GCTCGGTCCAGTGGATGACGCCGGCGACCGGGCTCGTGGAGTTGGAGAGCCCGAGCAGCAGGCGAGCGGGATGGCGGGTACACAGAGGCCGAGCTCCACGGGTTTTTCCAAGGACCACCGTCACGGCCGCGTGGGGCGGGCGGCGTGAAGCGCCTGCTCGCCCTCCTCTCCCTCACCACCGGACAACCCGTCCCTCCCCTTCAGCCAAGGACAGACCCATGACCCACCTCCTCCTCGTCAATAGCAGCGCGTCCGGCGACACCTCCGTCTCGCGCCGGCTCACCACCGAGCTCGTTGAGCGGCTGCGCGCCGACGAGCCGTCGCTCAGGGTGACGGTGCGCGACGTGGGCGCGGACCCGCTACCACACTTGGACGTCGAACGCCTGCCGGGGCTCGGCGGCTCCACCGAGACTGAGGAGGCGCGCGACACGGCCCGGCTCGCCGACGAACTGGTTGCCGAACTTAAGGCGGCCGATCTGCTCGTGATCGGCACGCCTATGTACAATTTCGGGATTACGTCCACGCTCAAGGCCTGGTTCGACCACGTGCTGCGCGCCGGCGTCACCTTCGCCTACACGGCCGAGGGTTCTAAGGGCCTGCTTGAGAACAAACGAGCGGTCGTGGTGGAGACGCGTGGCGGCTCCTACAGCGACGGCCCGGCTGCGGTGATGGACGCGCAGGAGCCGCACCTGCGCGCGATGCTGGGGCTCGTCGGCATCACGGACGTGACGTTCGTCCACGCCGAGTGCTTGGCGGTCAGCCCCGAGGCACGCGCTTCGGCGATCAACGAGGCGGCCGGCGAGCTACGCGCCCTATCGCTTCGTAATCTGGTCCGCGCCGCGTGACCCCGCTCTCCCTGCTCGAGCGCCAGGTGGCGCTGGTCGCGATCGCCTGCGTGGCTCAAACGCGGCCGTCACGCTGGCGGGCGGTGTGACGACGGCTGGGTCGGGCGGGCGAGTGCGGAGCGACCCGGCCCACGGCCGATCCACGCCCGCTCTTCAATCCGCGCCTCGAAACTGTGTGGGCGAGCGTCGCCCTCCTGGTCTCCGGGGGGTACGGGCGCGCGCGCGCGCGGGCGGCCGTCGATCTGCGGCGGGCACGCATCTACCTACAGGTCAGCGCCGAGTTGCTTGGGGAGCACCGCTAGGCGCACGCGGCCGCCACGCTGCTGGAGCCTTGCGCGAATGACGCCTCACACTCCGCCTGTCCCGCTCCACTCGAACTCGCCGCCTGATGCCCCTTGGGCGGGCACGGCCGCTTCGCCCCACGGAGACAGCAATCAAGGAGATCCTCATGATGACTACCCCCGGGTCCGCGTCGCCCTCGCCGCGTCCCGCTCTCGCTCTAGCTCTAGCTCTAGCTCTAGCTCTAGCTCTAGCTCGCCGCCATTGGACCGCTGGCCTTGTCTAATGCCACCGCGGAGCAGCCGGCGGCGGCGGTCGCGCCGCCGCGCTCGGAGGCCAATGCCTTCGTGCTGGAGCCCACTCTCTCGCGGCTCAGCTGGCCGCTGACGGCGGCGCTCACCACGCACCTGACCTTCTACATACAATAATTCGGGAACAGCTTCTCCTGCCCGCCTAGCACTACTTTAGCATTTTCTCATACTCGATGATTTTGCGGCAGTGCGAGCATTGCGTTGGCGGCGGCTGAGCGAGTGTTTGGAGGATGGCCTGCCGCACTGCCGGCAGGCTGGGCTGCGGTGGAGGTCCGGCGATTCTTTTTTTCCCCTTTGGTTTGTTTGAGCCGCTGGGACTGCAGGAAGGCGAGGGCAATCATGCACATGAGACAGTGTCGATGCAGACCTTGCCATGACCGCCCTTCGAAGTGATCGAGGCCAAGCTCTTCCTTGAGTTACTGGTGGGCCTGCTCGCAGCCCCAGCGTGCCTTGATGGCCCCGGCGAGTTGCTTGATCGGCGTATCAGCAGGCAGGTTGGAGAGATAGTATTTGCGCTCGCCGGTTGAACGATGTTCACCGATCACCCAGACCTCCTCGCCGGGTAGATGTTGCGCACCCATGTCGTAGATACGTTGGGTCGGCCCGTCGGCGACCCGCACACGGACGGCGGCGGCGGCGAGGTGCTGCTGGACGACAGCCGCCTGCTGGCGGAGCGTGGGCGGGCGGCGGGTGCGGACGTGACCCTCCACATCGACCCGGACGGCCTGCACATGGGCCAGCTGTGGTCGCCCTGGTGGCCCACCGCCGTCCAGTCGCTCGCCCGCGCCGGCCGCCTCGCCAAGGAGTGCCTGCCGTGACCCCACTCAAGCTCGGCTTCAGCGAGTTCACCACCCTGCCGTGGTCGTTCGAACGCGACCTGGCCGCCTACTCCGCCGCCGGCGCGACGGCGATGGAGGTGGTGGAGGACAAGCTGGACACGGATCGCGCCGCCGACCAGCTCGCCGCCATCGTCGCGGCGGGGCTGACGATCAGCGGCGTGCAGCCGTCCGTCCGCACGGTCTTCGACAGCCGCATGGTGCCGGAGCCGCGCCGGCTGGAGGACCGGATCGCCGCACTGCGCTCCACCATCGAACGACTCGGCCCGCACGCGCCCGGCGCGCCGTTCATCATCAACACCGGCGCGCATCCGACCGGCGACCTGGACGAGGCGATGCGGGTCGTGGCACGCGAGCTGAAGACGCTCGCGCCGATCGCCGCGGACCACGGCGTCCGACTGGCGCTGGAGCCGCTCAACCCGACCTCGGTCAACGTGGAGAGCGCCATCTGGACCGTCGACCAGGCGCTTTCAATCATCGAGGCCACCGACCGCGACGAGGTCGGCCTGTGCCTGGACTATTGGAACGTCTGGCAGACCGCCGACCTCCCGGCCCAAATCGCGCGAGCGGGCGATCGCATCTTCACCGTGCAGGCGAGCGGCTGGCGCACGCCCCGTTCCTTTGCCGACCGAGTGGTCCCAGGCGACGGACCGATGCCGCTGGCCGACCTGATGCGCGCCACGCGCGACGCGGGCTTCGATGGAGCCTACGTCGTCGAGGTGTTCTCCGTCGACGTGCCGGACTCGCTCTATGACGACGGAGACGCGCTCATCGCCCGGTCGCGCGACGGCATGGAGCGGGCCTGGGCCGCCTCGTTCGACTGACGCGCGGCTGGCGTGGACCGACCCCGTGCTCTACCTAAAGCGCGTGACCATCGCCCCCCTCCAAGATCGCTTCGGCCGGCGCATCACCTATCTGCGCCTGTCGGTCACCGATCGCTGCGACTTGCGCTGCCGCTATTGCATGGCCGAGCGTGTGCGCTTCCTGCCCAAGGACGAGGTGCTGTCGCTCGAGGAGCTGGAGGCGCTGGCCACCGCCTTCATCGACCGGGGCGTCACCAAGCTGCGCATCACCGGCGGAGAACCGCTGGTCCGTAGAGAGGTGCCGCTGCTGATTGAGCGGCTGGGCGCGCGGATCGGAGCCGGCCTGGACGAGATCACGCTGACCACCAACGCCACCCAGCTGGCCACCCACGCCGAGCGGCTGCGCGCGGCCGGGGTGCGGCGGGTGAACGTGTCGCTCGACACGCTGGACCCCGACGTGTTCGCCCGCCTGACCCGGCGCGCCGCGCTGCCCCAGGTGCTGGACGGCATCGCGGCGGCGCAGGCGGCGGGGTTGACGGTCAAGCTCAACACCGTGGCACTCGCCGGCACCAACGAGCATGAGATCCCGCACCTCCTCCGCTGGGCGCACGCGCGCGGCATGGACCTGACGCTCATCGAGGTCATGCCGATGGGCGAGGTGGAGGACGACCGCACCGACCAGTTCCTGCCGCTGTCCGCCGTGCGCGATCGGCTGCAACGGGAGTTCACGCTGACCCCGTCGACCCACACCACCGGCGGGCCGGCGCGCTACTTCGACGTGGCGGAGACCGGCGGGCGGCTGGGGCTGATCACCCCGCTGACCTCCAATTTCTGCGCCGGCTGCAACCGGGTGCGCGTCACCTGCACCGGCCAGCTCTACCCCTGCCTGGGCGGCGGCGAACAGATCGACCTGCGCGCCGCGCTGCGTGGGCCGGAGCCGGACCGCGCGCTGGCCGAGGCGCTCGACCGCGCCATGCGGATCAAGCCGGAGCGGCACGACTTTGAGGGCGCTCTGGCCGGCGGCACGGCGGCGGTGGAGCGCACCATGGCGGTGACGGGCGGCTGATGGCCACCGCCCTCTTCTTCGGCCCCGTTGGCGAACTCGCCGGTGCCACCGAATGCCCGCTGCCGGCCGGCTGCACCACGGTGGGCGCCGCTCTCGACTGGCTGCGCACGGACCGGCCGGCGCTCGGGCCCGAGTTGGAGCGGGCGCGGGTGGCAGTGGGCGGCGCCTTCGTGGGGCTCAACCATCCGCTGGGCGCGCGCGACGAGCTGTCCATCCTGTCCCCGGTCAGCGGCGGATGATCAGGCTGGCAAGCGAGCCCCTCGACCCGGCGACTGAGAAAGCGGCGCTGGCGGTGGAGGACGCAGGCGCCTTGGTGCAGTTCACCGGTCTGGTGCGTGGCGGCGGCGGCACCACCGCGCTGATCCTGCACCACCACCCGGGCATGACGCTCGCCTCCGTCGAACAACTCGCCAATGCGGCACGCGAGCGGTTCGAGCTAACGGCGCTCGGCGTCACTCACCGCGTCGGGCGGATGGCGCCTGGGGAGCCCGTCGTGTGGGTCGCCGCCGCCGCCCGCCACCGTCGGGCGGCGTTCCAGGCGGTCGACTGCCTGATGGACGGCCTGAAGTCCGACGCGCTGTTCTGGAAGCAGGAGGAACGGATCGACGGGACCCACTGGATCGAGCCCACCGACCGCGACCGGGCCGACCTGGCGCGCTGGACCGCCTGATGGCCGGTGTCGACGAGAGCCGCACGCTGGTGCCGCTGCGCATCGGCGTGCTGACCGTGTCCGACACTCGCACGGCCGACACGGACAGTTCCGGCGACCTGCTGGCCGCCCGGGTGGAGGCGGCGGGGCACACGCTGGCGGGCCGCGCGATCGTGCGCGACGACGTGCTCGCCATTCGCGGGCAGGTGGAGGCGTGGATCGGCGAGGGCCAAGTGGACGCGATCGTCACCACCGGCGGCACGGGCCTGACCGGACGCGACGTGACGCCGGAGGCGCTGGAGCCCATGTTCACCAAGACGATCACCGGCTTCGCCCACGCCTTCCACGCCGTCAGCCTGGAAACCATCGGCCTGTCCACCTTGCAGTCTCGCGCCTGCGCCGGCTTGGTGGGTCATGTGCCCGTCTTCGCGCTTCCGGGCTCCAACGGCGCGGTGAAGGACGGCTGGGACCGGGTGATCCGCCACCAGCTCGACAGCCGCTACCGCCCCTGCAATCTGGTGGAGATCATGCCGAGGTTCGGGGAGCGGTGAGCCTCAAGTGCTGACCGTTCGAACGGAAAGGACGAGCGAGAAGGGAGCGCTGGTCGGCCCAGTGGACGTGCTGCGCTCAATGTTGTATCTCGCCTGCGGCGCGAATGGGAGAGGACTCATGAAGAAGTGGATGGTCCCGGCGTTGGGTCTGGCAGGCCTGGCAGCATGGACTGCGGGTCAGGCACAAAACGGAGCACCGACGATGCCCGGCGCACCCGATGCAAGTCGGGTGAGCGGCGGCACCTACACCGCCGATCCGGCTCACAGCCTTGTCGGATGGCGCGTCGGCCATATGGGCTTCAACGACTATTTCGGCTTGTTCGGCGACGTGAATGGCACGCTGGTGCTCGACCCCGCCGATCCCGCCCGTTCACTCGTGGACGTGATGGTGCCGGTGGCAGGGGTCACCGTGGCGAGCGAGGGCCTTCGGAAGCACCTGCTGAAGCCCGCCAAGGACGGCGAAACACCGGATTTCTTTGGTGCCGACCCCGCGCCGGCCCGCTTTGTCTCCGCGCAAGTGGAGCCGGGGTCTGGCCAAACCGCCACCATTACGGGCAATCTCACGCTGAACGGTGTCACTCGCCTGGTCACCATTTCCGCCCGCTTCACGGGCGCCGGAATTAGCCCGGTAGATAAGCTCGAGACGGTCGGATTTGAGGGATCGACGACAATCCGACGCTCCGATTATGGAATGTCCGCCGACCTCCAAATGGTCGGCGACGAGGTGCAATTGAACCTGACAGCGGCGTTCAAGAAAGCCGGCTGAGCCGAAGCACTACTCCTTGGCCGCAACGCCCATCGAGCGCTTCGCCTCCTCCACCTGATTGTCCGTGGGCGGTTCTGGCAGGTCCTCGCCGGGTGCCAGTGCCTCGTCGGGGATGCCGGGTGCGGTGCCCGCGATGGGGGCGTTCTTCGGCCGGGCGTTGGGGCCGGTGCTGATTTTCTCGTCCATTGGGTTCTCCGTTGGGTCAACCGCCCCGGCGGCTGGGCGTTCCCCGGCGGTCACCACCCAGCCATCCTCCACCGCCAGCGGCCAGCCGGTGAGCGCCGCGCCGTTGCAGAGGCCGCCCACGCACTCGCCCGTGTCCGCCCGGAACAGGGCACCGTGCCAGTGGCAGGCGATGAGATCGCCGCGCGGGGTCAAGTAGTCGTCCACCCCACGGTTCAGCGGCACGCCGGCGTGGGGGCAGCGGTCGACGTAGCCGCGCACCCTGGCTCCCTGGCGCACCGCGAAGCCGTGGAAGTAGCCCGCGCGCAGCTTGAGCACGAAGCCGTGGCTGCCCGGGTCGGCGATCTGGTCAAGCGGGCAGAGGCGGACGCCGGCGGGGGTGGCGGTGGGTTTGGTGGACCGTTCCGCCGGTTCACTCGCAGAAGGCGGTAGCCCGTCGCTCAAGCCCCCTCGACCGTCTGCTCGATGGTGCCGAAGATGGGGTGGTGGGCGGCGTCCAGCATGGCGATGCGCACGGTGTCGCCGGCACGCAGGAACTCCGCCCTGGGAGAGCCGTCGGCGATGGTCTCCACCATGCGCTGCTCCGCCACGCAGCTGTAGCCCCGCCCGCCCTGCGCCACCGGCTGGCCCGGCCCGCCGCCCTCCTGGTCGCGAGTGGACACGGCGCCCGACCCGATCACCGTTCCGGCGACGAGCGGGCGGGTCTTGGCGGCGTGGGCGATCAGCTGTCCGAATCCAAAGGTCATGTTCTCGCCCGCGTCCGCGCGCCCGAACGGTTCGCCATTCAGGTCCGCCGCCAGCGCGCCGTGCAGCTTGCCGTCCCGCCACCGGTCGCCGAGCGTGTCGGGTGTGGACTGAATTGAGCGAGGCGAAGCCTCGCACCACCGCCCTTTCCGCTTCTCCTGGCGGTTCCTTCTCGTGGCCCTGAATGGGTTCGCCTCCGGCGCGCTCGTGGCCGCGCCCGTCGCCGCCTTGCTCACTTGGCTGGCGGTCACCTGGCAGCAGCATGTCGACCTCCGGGTGGAGCGCGACACGGCCGTGGTCCGGGCCGATCGCGCCGCCTTCGATGCCGGCTTCGAGCGCGACTGGTCGGCCGCCACCGGACGCCCCCAAGCCGCCTGCGACCCCGCCGCCGCCACCGAACTCGCCCGCCTGCGGGCGCGCGCCGCCGAACTGGAAGCCCGGCTCACCGACAGCCGCGCCGATCGCGAGGGCGACGCCCGCGAACTCGAACGCCTGATGAGGGAGGATGCTCGATGAACACCGCCCGCCCGCTGTCTTCCCTCGTTGCGCTGGCGCTGCTCGCCGGCTGCGGCAATGGCGGTCCCTCCGTCTCCGGCTCGGCCGACGAACGCGCCGGCTCGCAATCCGGGCTGTCGAGCCTGTGGGAGCGCGTGCGCGGCGTGTCCGTGGAGAACGGCCGCACCGTGGAGATGCCGGCGCTGGGCCTCATGGCGGATGCCTTCCTGGCGGACGCGATGGTTCGTGAAGTCCCCTTGGCGACCGTGGGAGGCGACGTGCTCTCCGTGACGGTCGATGGCGAACGCGCCACATTCGATCGCACTCTCGACGACATTCTCCAGCGCGCGCGCAAGCTCACCGGCAAGCGCGACGGGGTGCCCGCGTCTCCAGGATCGCCGCTCGATCTGCCCCACCAGCTCTACGCCGCGCCCATCTTCCTGGCGCTCCAGCCCCGCAAGGGCTGGGAGGTCCAGGCGATCGACGACCGCCCTTCGGCCGAGTTCGACACGCCGTTCTTCCGCAAGAACCGCCCGCCCTCGGATTACGACCCGGAGCTGCACGTCCGCTACATGGAAATGCTGGCGATCTCGGCGATCTACACCAACGACGTGTTCGCGCTCCTCAATGGACAGCTCGGCGGCGCGAAGCTCGCCGATCCCGACGACGCGCAAGCCCGCGTGCTGACGACATTCCAGGCCATACCTCCGGCCCAGCTGAAAGCCATGCTCGACGCCGCCACGAACAAGGTGGTGGGCGGCCATTTCAACACGGACCTGACCGGGTCGGGCAACGTCCACTTCACGCACGCCCCCGCTGGCGACTTCGTGGGCGACGCGCGCGGCCTCACCTGGACCAAGGCCGGTGGTGTCTGGTTCGGCGCCGGCCACATCAACGGACAGACCGTCAACCTGCGGCTCGCCTCCACCACGTCCCTCTCCCAGCGCCAGGCACAATCCGGCACCGCCGGCACCACGGCGGGAGCCGACGTGTCAGGCTCCGGTTCGGCGGGGCCACGGTAATGGCCGGACTGGAAAGTCACGATCCCAACTGGCGGCCGAAGTTCGACCGTCTTCACTCCCGGCTCCAGGGTTTCTGGTCGAAGGAGCGGCCGCTGACCTCGGATGAGGCGACGCTCATGCAAAACCTCACGGGCGCGGCGTGCCTGGCCATCGACGCCAGCTGGGAAACCCCCGCCGAATATATCCGCGTTCACTCCTGGGGCGCGCTGGTGAAAGCCGATGGCCTTGGCATCTGAGCGTGGATGCCGCGCGTGGCGCACGACGCCGATCTCGACACCACCAGGGCGGCCGTCGCCCGCCTGCACGCCTATGTGAATGCCGTGGAGCGGGAGCGGGACACTCGTCGCCACCACCGTGCGGCCGGGTTAAAGCCGGACTATCTGACCTGGACGCGTGCCCGGTCGATGCTCACTCCGTCGATCATGCTGGCGATGGTCCGCTACCGTGTGGCGCGGCTGTGGCGGTCGATCCCGCCCTCGTCGTGAACGCCGCTCCGGTCTTCGTCGGTTGATCGCCACGGCCTCTGCCACCGTTGGTCGCTGCCTGTGCGGCGGGGTGACGGTCACCTTCCCTCATGCCGTCCACGATGTGGAGGCCTGCCACTGCGCGATGTGCCGCCGCTGGGCGAGCGGCCCCTGGCTCGGTGTCGAGGCACCGCCGGGAACGACCGTCGAAGGCGACACGCTGACGGTCTACACCTCGTCCAGCCTGGCTGACGTGACCCCCAGCTTTCCTCCAGCTGGGATTAGAGCCGAGCGGCTTTGTTGCGCATGAGCGCGCTTGAAGCAATGGACTGCGTAGCGGAGCCCGCAGGGCGTAGCGAAGCAGGCCATTGCTTATCCAGTTCGGCGGCGAACGCCGCCGGGGTTGCGTAGCCAAGGGATGAGTGTGGTCTCTCCCGGTTGTAGTCCTCGACCCAGGCCGCGATCTCGACGCGGGCATGCGCGAGGCTGAGGAACAGCGTCTCGTTCAGCAGCTCGTCGCGCATCCGGCCGTTAAAGCTCTCGCAGAAGCCGTTCTGCATCGGCTTGCCCGGCGCGATGTAATGCCACTCCACGCCGATCTCGCCGCACCATGCGAGCACAGCGTTGCTGGTGAGCTCCGTGCCGTTATCGCTGACGATCAAGCCGGGCTTGCCGCGCTGGGCGATCAGCTCGGCTAGCTCGCGCACGACACGGCGCCCCGAGATCGAGGTGTCCGGCACCGCTGCAAGGCACTCCCTCGTCACGTCATCGACCACGTTGAGCACCCGGAACCGCCGGCCTGAGGCCATCTGATCGTGAACGAAGTCGAGGCTCCAGCGCTGGTTCGGGAGAGCAAGCACCAGGGCCGGCGCCCTCGTGCCAACGGCACGCTTGCGGCTGCGTCGCCGCCTGACCGCCAGCCCTTCCTCCTGATAGATGCGCTGGGTCTTCTTGCGATTGATCATCACGCCCTCCCGGCGCAGCAGGATATGCAGCCGGCGATAGCCGAACCGCCGGCGCTGGTTCGCCAGCTCGCGCAGCTTCTCGCGAAGCGCGGCATCATCGTCCCGGGTGGAACGGTAGCGCATGCTCTTGCGATCGGCATCGATGATACGGCACGCCCGCCGCTCGCTCATCCCGTGGCAGGCCTGGAGATGAGCACCAGCTTCCCGCTTCGCGGCGGGCGTCAGAACTTTTTTGCCAGAAGATCCTTCAGCGCCGCCTGGTCGAGCATTGCATCGGCCAGCAAACGCTTGAGCTTCGCGTTCTCGCTCTCGAGCGCCTTCAATCGTCGGGCTTCGGATACCTCCAGCCCGCCATACTTCGACTTCCAGTTGTAGATCGTCGCTTCCGACACGCCGTGCCGCCGGGCCAGGTCAGCGGTCTTCGCTCCCGCCTCGGCCTCCTTCAACACGCCAATGATCTGCTCTTCTGTAAACCTCGTTCTCTTCATCTCGTCCGTCCTTCTCTCAGGGCCGGACTCTAATCGAGACTGGAGGAAAATTAGGGGGTCACGTCAGTCACTGCACCGCTGTTTGCAGCGGCATGGGATCAGCCGGTTGCCCGAGGTGACAGGGGACAAGGAGCCGAAGAGGAAGTTCAAGACCTACCCCATCGGGTACTTCCATATTGACATTGCCGAGGTGCGAACCGCCGAGGGCAAGCTCCACCTCTACGTGGCGATCGATCGCACCAGCAAATTCGCCTTCGTCCAGCTCGTCACCAAAGCGAACAGGGTCACGGCCTCAGCCTTCCTGGTCGCGCTGATCGAAGCCGTGCCATACAAAATCCACACTGTGCTGACCGACAACGGCATCCAGTTCACCTTCCCGCCGCGCTACGCCGATGGCCCGACAGCTACCTACATGACCCACATGTTCGACATGCGGTGTAACGGAAACGGGATCGCGTACCGGCTCACCAAGATCAAGCATCCCTGGACCAACGGGCAGGTCGAACGGGTGAACCGGACGATCAAGGAAGCGACCGTCAAACGCTATCACTATAATAGCCACCGGCAGCTCGAAGCTCACCTCCACGACTTCATCGACGCCTACAATTATGTGCGGCGGCTGAAGATCCTCAAGGGCCTCACCCGCTTCGAATACATCTGCAAAATATGGACAAACGAGCCAAGCAGATTTACCCTCGATCCAACCGAGCAAATGCCAAGACTAAACAGCTAGCGTACGTTCGAGAAGAGGTTCTGCGATGACCCTAGAAGGGGGCAGCTCAATCCGTAGTGGTTTCGGACGTCACGCCAGAGTACTCGCGGAAATGTTTGTTGATTCGCTTCGCTGCCTCGTCGGTGGCAGGATTGAAGACGATCATTGCCAGTTCCGGCCGGCCATCGATTGCAAAGGTCGAAAATTCGAATTCCAGCAAACCGAGTTGGGAGTGGCGCAGCCGCTTCGTTCCCGCGCCATGGGTGGCAACGCCGTTCGCCCGCCACAACCGATCAAAATCCGGACTCGTTCGGGACAGCTCTTCGACAAGCTCTGCGATTTCAGCGGTGGCGCCGGCGCGGGTCGCATTGGCGCGGAACGTACTCACGACGAAGCTCGCGACGCTTTCCCAATCCTCTTGGCGTGCGCGTGGACCGTCGTCCGCGAACATCAGACGCATGACGTTGCGCCGTTCGCGCGGCAGAGCCCCGTAATCGATGAGCACCAGCGCCGCAGCACGATTCCAAGCCACCACATCCCACGTCGCGGTCTTGACGACTGCAGGGACGCTCCCGAGCGCGTCCAGCACGCGTTGCAGGCGTGGCGTCACGCCATCGGCCGGCGGCCGGTAGCGCGCCTCGGGAAGTCTGCCGAGCCCCAGCATGAACAGATGGTCCCGCTCGGGGTCGGTCAGCATCAGCCCTTTTGCAATCCGGTCCAGCACGTCGTCCGAAGGAGCACCGCCACGTCCCTGCTCAAGCCAGGTGTACCAGGTAGCGCTGATATTCGCGCGGCTCGCGACTTCCTCGCGACGTAGACCCGGCGTGCGTCGACGGCCGCTGGGATAGCCGAGCGCGGCAGGATCGAGGCGAGTTCGGCGGTTCCGCAAATAGGTGCCGAGCGGATTTTCGTTATGAGCGGTCATGCTGCGTGTTAGCATTTATACCGGGATAACGCCACTACTTTAACATGACAGTTATCAAGTACATTTCGGAGGCTAGAAAATAGGAGATTGTACCATGCGCATCTTTCTCACCGGCGCGACCGGCTTCATCGGCTCACGCATCGTGCCTGAACTGATTGCCGCCGGGCACTTGGTGCTCGGTCTTGCGCGCTCCGACAAAAGCGCACGCACACTCGAAGAGGCCGGCGGCGAGGTGCAGCGCGGCGCGCTGGAGGAACCAGAAACCGTCGCCCGCGGTGCGGCTGTCTCAGATGCGGTGATCCACACCGCCTTCGACCACGACTTCTCGCATTTCGCTGAGAGCGCGCAAATGGACGGCCGCGTGATCGAGGCGATCGGCGCGGAACTTGCGGGCTCCGACCGGCCGTTTCTCATCACGTCTGGAACTGGCCTGGGTAATTCGAGCCCGGGCGAACTCGCGACGGAGAAGGTGTTCGACCACGATAATCCCAATCCGCGGCGCCTGTCTGAACTTGTCGGCGAGCGTCTTACGGAACAGGGCATTTCGCTCGCCACGGTGAGGTTGGCGCAAGTTCACAATCTGGAGAAGCAGGGGCTGATTTCCCCGGCAATCGAAATCGCGCGTGCGAAGAACCTGTCGGCCTATGTCGGCGATGGCATCAACCGCTGGCCCGCGGCGCATGTCGACGACGTCGCACGCTTGTACCGGCTTGCACTTGAGGCTCATACTTCCGGCGCGCGGTGGCACGCGGTCGGCGAGGAGGGCATCTCCTTTCGGGAGATCGCTGAAACGATCGGTGCCGGCCTCGGCATCCCAGTTCGCTCGCTTTCTCCCGAGGAGGCGAGCGAGCATTTCGACTGGCTCGCCCCGTTCGCCGCGATGGACATGCCTGCGTCGAGCGCGTTGACACGTGCGCAGCTAGGCTGGCAGCCGACTGGACCTGGCCTGCTGGAAGATATGCGGCGCATGGACTTCGCCCAGGCCGCAGCCTGACGCATCCATCAACGCCGAAACGAGAGAAGCGAACCGTGCGTGCGAGCGGAGGGGTGTACTGCGATAAGCCTGCCTCCGCGCTCCGGCAGATCGCGGCCGCATTGACCTCGCAGCTGCGGGCGACCCTCGCTGACTGAGCGGCCCTCATCGAGGAGCCGACGCGCCAGCGCGTCTTGATCGAGACGGAGCTTGAGTGAGTGGCCGGCCTAAAACCACGCCGCGCTGCCGTGCCAAGCGCCGGCCGTCCTCAATGCGGTCGGCAATCAGCGCGCACTCAAACTCGGCAATGCCCTCGGTCACGCCCGTGCTCTCGCCCAGCCGGCCGTAGTTCGGACGTGCCTTGATCAGCGCCTTGAGGATGATCTCCTCGGCAGCGCAGTCGGCGCGGCTGACGAAGTCGCCCGGCCTCCTAACCGAGACCTGGAGGTTCTCGACCTCGGCGAAATCCTTGACCGGGCTTTGGGCGGCCTTGATCATCACGTTGAGATCGCCGCTGCCCTGCATGTGATCGCTCCCGTCCCGTCAGGCAGAGCGCGGAGCGGCGCGGGCGGGGTCAGCCCCCGCGCCACGGCGTCGTGTCAACGGCGCGGCGGACCTTTGCCGTCGCGCTCGGCGACCCATCAGTAGTTCTGCGGGAACAACGCGCGCATCGCCGTCTCGTCCTGCTCCTCCTTGAAGTCAAACTTCGTGGCGAGGTCCTTCGCGCGGCCGACGGCCGGGCGTGCCTCGACACGATCGAGCCATTTCTGCACGTTGGGGTAGTCGGCGAGCCCGCCCTGCGCCTCGAGCACGTAGCCCGCCATGCGGACCCAGCCCCAACCGGCGATGTCGCAGATGCCGTACTCGTCCGACCCGATCCAGTCGCGGCCCGCAAGCCGTCCGTCGAGGACCTTATAGTGGCGCTGCACCTCCTTAACATAACGGTTCGTCGCATAGGCGCTGTCGGTGTGCATGCGCGTGAAATGTACGGCCTGGCCGGAATATGGGCCGATGCCCGAGGCGATGAAGAAAAACCATGACAGCATCTCGCCCATGGCCGCATCGCCCTGCGGCAGGAACCGGCCGTGCTTCATTGCGAGGTGCAGCAGGATCGCGCCCGAATCGAAGACCGGCGTGCCGTCCTCCTCGATGGCCGGCAGCTTGGCGTTGGGATTGACCTTCAGAAAGTCTGGCGTGTGCTGCTCGCCCTTGCGAGTGTCCACGGGCACCGTCTCGTACTCAACCCCCAACTCCTCAAGCATGAGGGCGACCTTGAACGGGTTTGGCGCGGTATGATAATAGAACTTTAGCATTGTCTTGCCTTTCGGGCTGAGGCGGATGACGCGGAAGGTCGGGCGCCGGACGCGCCGGTTCAAGCCTTGCCCAATCACGGTTAGGTGCGCGTCCGCAGACCGAGCCGCGTCGCTTGCGCGAATTGATGCGTTGAAGCGGCGGGTCACGACCTCCGCGGCCAGCGGCCGGGCCCGTCAGCATATCGGTCGTGCTCCGCAAGTCAGCCAAATCTCCGCGTCATAATCCGGCCGCTCGCGCGTTGCGCGAGATCGGCCAAGTTGAGCGCACCACGTTGATGCTCGACTGGTTCAAAGATCCCGCACAGCGGCGTCGCACTGGCAGGATCCTCAACAAGAGTAGGGCCCGCAACGCGTTCGCCCCCGCTAGCTCCTTCAATCGGATCGGCGATTTACGCGACCGTCCATTTGAGAACCAGCGCCATCGTGCTCTCCGGGCTGACCCTTCTCACTGCGGCCGTCACGCCCTGGAACACCGTCAACCTTAGCCGAGCCGTCCGGCACTTGCGAAGCAGCGGGATCGAGCTGCCGAACGAACCGCTCGCCCGCATTGCATCATTGGGCTAGGAGCATGTCGGCCTCGCCAGCGACACTCTTCGGAGCGAAATGGACAAACCCCGTGAACAGTTGAAGCCGCTCTGCCTCTATCAGAACGGTCCGGATGCTCAGACCCAATGACTGCCAGGAGCCGAGGAGGCTCCGATCTGCGATGCTGGTCTCTTCCGAGGGTCGGCAGAGGAGATATGTCATGGAGAAGGTGGTCAAGTACATCGGAGTGGACGTCCACAAGGAGACGCTGGCGGTCGCGATTGCCGACGATGAGCGCGGGAGCGAAGTTCGCTATCTGGGCGTGGTGCCCAACGTCGACGATGCCGTTCGGCAGCTGGTCAAGCGGCTGATGAAGAGCGATGTCACGCTGAGCTTCTGCTACGAGGCGGGTCCGTGCGGATACGGCCTTCAGCGGCTGCTCGAGAAGCTCGGCCAGGAGTGCATCGTCATCGCACCGTCGATGATGCCCCGTCGGCCCGGAGACCACGTCAAGACGGACAGACGCGATGCGATGACACTCGCGCGGCTGCTGCGAGCAGGAGAGCTCACCGCGATCTGGGTCCCCGATGAGGCCCATGAGGCGGTTCGCGATCTGATCCGCACCCGCAGAACAGCCAAACAGGATGCGACGGCGGCGAAGCAGTCGGTGCGCAGCTTTCTCCTGCGCCACGACCGTCGCTTCAGCGGTAAGACGGCCTGGACGAAGATTTATTGGCGGTGGCTCTCCGAGCAGGCGTTCGCCTTCCCGCACCAGCAGCTCGCCTTCGAGGAGCTGAAGCGTCGGCTGACCGATGCACAGTCGCGAGTGGAGAGACTGGACGCTGCACTGGCGGAGGCGGTGGAGGGCTGGCGCTTCGGGCCGTTGGTGCGCAGTCTGCAGGCGTTGCGCGGTGTGCAACTCGTAGTCGCGGCGACGCTGGTGGCGGAGGTCGGAGATCTGACCCGCTTCGACAATCCCAAGCAGCTGATGGCCTATCTCGCCCTCGTGCCGTCAGAGCACTCCAGCGGCGCTCGCAGGCAGCGTGGCCGGATCACCCGCGCCGGCAACGCGCATGCGCGCACCATGCCCGTGGAGGCAGGCTGGACTTATCGGCTGCCGGCGCGGGAGGAACACCGATACCTGACTCGGGTGGCCGACCTGCCCGCCGACATCCAGGCGATCGGGTGGAAGGCGCAGGTGCGACTCTGCCAGCGCTTTCGACGACTGTCGGCCGCCGGCAAGCCGCAGCCCAAGGTGAACACCGCGATCGCGCGCGAGCTGGTCGGGTTCGCGTGGGACATCGCACGCCGCGTGGGCGCTGCGGAACCCGCCTGACGTGCGGCCCGACATTCGACAGAAAGGAGGTGCCAGCGACCCAGAATGATTGACCTGGCAGGCGTGCCGTGGGCACCCGACTGTGATGGGCAATCCTCGATGTACGGTGGGGCAGGCAAGGCCGACGCCCGAGCTTAGACCGAGACAAAGCCCAGCGACGGACACGGGTAATGCGGTATCCAATCCGCGGATGAGAGCTTGATCAATCGTCGTCGATCAGGAGCCCGCGGCACACCTGCCCGGTTTACAAACGCCGACAGTAGCGCAACTGTCGGACAGCGACGTGCGGCCAACATCACAGATGGCAGTCATGAGAGCGTACACTTCTGAACAGATTCTGCCTTTGCCTTTATTGGCGGAGGCGCGGCGCCGGGCCACCGGGCTCGTAAAGGCGGGGTATCCGTTCGAGCTGGACAAGGAGGACGCGTGTAGGTGCAGCTGCCTTGCTCCTCTCCTTGGGCCTTAGAAGCTCTACTTCAATTCTTCGTCGAGCACTCTCGCGATGGCGTTCATTGCTTTCGCGTTCGGGTGGTAGGGATAAGGGCCGAAGCCCAAGAACGATGTCGGGAACGCCCAGCCGGTGACCCACGGGTCTGCGGCGCACACATCGTGGCCACGGGTCACCTCGGACGCGCGGACCAGAAACGCGCCGTTGGCGAGCGCCGCCTGCTCTGTGACGTGGGCGAGGGCCGCCGCGACAGCTCGGCCCTGCCTGATTTCCACGGTCGACAACGGCAGCCGGTCCGGGCAGCCGCCGTGATCCGGAAGAATAGTCGCGTACTCGACGAACGCGATCTGCGCTTGCGGCGCACGACGACGGATCTGCTTGGCGATTTCGTTCATGGAGACCGACAATCCCTGCAACATGACGGCCTGCGGCCTGTTATCTTGGGCTTTGCAGACGCGCTTGAGCCACCAGGGGACAGCGCCCGGCGCGTGCCCGCACGATGACGTCCACAGCTTCACCAGATAGCCGAGATCGTTACCTCCGGTTGTGATGGTCACGAGCCTGGTCTCCGGGCCGATGGACTCGATCTGCGGCGTCTGAAAGAACTGTCCGTCGCTCAAGATGTCGGCGGTGGTGGAACCCGCACATGACCGGTCGAGCAGGCGCAGGTTCCGCTTGCGCGCAAGCAGGTGCGCATAATTGTCCGTCGATTGCTGGCATAGAAGGGCCGCTCCGGCGGCACGCACGCCAATTCCAGGCCCGGAGGCGAACGAGCTGCCGAGCGCGACATATTCCGCACCCGTGCCGCCCCGGCTCCGCGCGTCGTACAGCATCAAGCCGATCACCAGCGCCACCAGGACGCACAGGCACGCGGCCGCCCATCCAAGAACCCTCAGCAGTCTTGGCATCCTAGTCGCCCCCAGCGATGATCATCGGACTGAACGTGCTTGGTGCGACACCACCTCACCTAGCAGTCAGTGCACGGGCGAGCGCGCTTCTGCTGTCCGCCTCCGCTTGCCGAGTGACGGCCGCCGAGGTCTGGAGATGGAAGCCGTGAAAAGCACCCGGGTATAGGTGAAGCTCGGTTGCCACGCCCGCGCGAACCAGTCGTCGCGCAAAGTCAAGATTCTCATCGACGAAGAGATCCAATGCGCCGACCGCCAGGTAGGCTGGCGGTAGACCGGACAGATCGGTCGCGCGTGCCGGCGCGGCGTAGGGCGACACGTGCTCGCCACCAGGCTCGAAGCCGAGCAGACTCGCCCAGCCGAAACGGTTCTTGGCCGCATCCCAGATAAACTCGCCAGCGAATGCATGCGGCTCGCCGTGCGATCCGGTGCGGTCGTCGAGCATCGGGTAGATAAGGTGCTGGAAGGCGAGCCGATGCTCTCCCCGGTCGCGCGCGAGCAGCGCCAGCGCCGCAGCCAAGCCTCCGCCCGCGCTCTCGCCCATGACGCCGATCCGCTTACGGTCGATCTCCAGATCGTCCGCCTCGCGCTCCAGCCAAGTCAATGCGGCGTAGCAGTCCTCTAGCGCGCCGGGCGCAGGTGTCTCGGGCGCGAGACGATAGTCGACCGACACGATCATGCACCCGAGCGCAAGCGCCAGTGAACGGTGCGTGGGTGCTAGTGAGGCCGCGTCGCCCATGACGTAACCGCCACCATGGATGTGGAGGATGGCGCCGGTTGGCTCCCGGGGGCGGTGAACGACGAGCGTCAACTCCGGGTCGCCACGCCGCCCGGGAACCGACCGGGTCGTTGTCTCGACCGAGGCCAAGATGGTGGGATCCTCGGGGAGCTCAAGCCGATCACGGATAGCCTGGCGAAGCGTAGGCAGCGTTTCGCGCGTCAACTCAAAGGCAGGCATGGCGTCGAGGAACGGCGCCAGCTCGGGATCCACCAAGTGACGGGTATCGACGGTCACGCGCGGTCGACCGCCGACATGGCATGCTCGGCCTCCCGCAGCGCCCTCTTTTTGCCAATCGCGCGCAGCAGCCAGACCAGTCCACCAAAATAGACAGCGGACAGGAGAACGGACGCCGCCATGCCCGCGAACCGGCCCTCGCCGAGCACCAGCGGGATCGCCGCCACCGTGACCAGCAGCATATAGGCTTGGTTGAACAGCCATGGCAGGAACCCGGCCAGCAAGCAGTAAAGCGCGACGATCAGCACCCCAAGGCCGAGCAGCGCCGACACTCCGGCATCAAGGCCGGGCACGACCAGCAAAGCGGCGTTCCCGATGCCGCCCAACGCACCCACGAACGCGGACAAGAATTCACCGGGTGCCCCGCCCTTCACCGCTATCCAATAGTAGAGTAGCAGGATCCCGGCATAGGTCGGCACAATCCCTATAAGGTGGCTGATCGTCAGATAGCCGGCGAGCACCGCGATTAGGGCGAGCAGCACCAGAAGCGCGCGCCCTGGCGGCAGCGGTGCGTGTGCCGTCTGGTCCGTGGTCGGCGCGGTCACTGACCGATTCCAATCTTGCGCCAGCGATTCCGAAGCTGACCCCGGCTTGATCGGCAACTAGCAAAACCGGCGGGTATCGTTCTAATGTTATGACGGTTCACGACAGGCTCCCTCCTCTTAACCAAAGACCGTTGTCGCCATCGGCATGTCTGCCCAAAAAGCGCGCAGTTCAGCATCCGGATGATTTACCGCGCCGCTCTCTCGGTCGAAGATCATGGTGGTACGCCGTTGCGGTTCGAACTTCGGCCATGCCGCCGCGCTCTCTTCCGGTCGCCCGCTGCGTGCAAAGTTGACGAGCGCCTGCGACAGTTTCTCCGCCAATCGGGATCCTTCGAGATCTCCAGCGCCCAGCAGCGGGTCATGTAGATTGTGGAAGGTCGCGGGAACGTCCGTCGCGTGCGCAGCCCCAAAGACGCCGTTGAACGCCGGCGTCGTCCAGTTCCACTGATAAACGAAGACCGGACTGCTCAGCCCGTCTGCGAGCCCCTCAGCCTGAGCGTGCGCGAAGCGGCGGAACCCCGCATCGGTCACGATCTCGCCGAGTAAGAGATAGGGCGACTTGCCGGGCCGGTGGCGGCGGTAGAGATCAATCAGGCTATCTGCCCTCTCGCCGTACCGCTGTTCGAGCAGTGCGCGCATGTCCCCCTCGCCGAGGGCGGGATCGGGGTATAAGAACGCGCCGTCGTGGAGCGTGGTGCCGATCATGACGGGCACGTCCGCGGTTTCCGCAGCCGAGATGGCTTCGGCCGGCTGGAGGGGAAGATCGGATCCTAGCACCGGCTCGAACAAGTGGAGCCCCGCCTTCGCTCCAGCTGTCAGCACGGCGGTCCAGGGAAGCGACTGCAGACGATCAAGGTCGCCTTTGGCGACGCCTAGCTCAGTCAGCAGCCCCGAGGCGAGCGCTGCCCCTTCCTGTTTGGTCTTGACCTGAAGCAGCGAGCCGCTCTGTATAACGGCACGGGCGAACAGCCCTCGCGCGGCCGGCATGGCCAGCAAGCAACTCACTTTCCAGGCACCACCCGACTGTCCGAAGACCGTAACATTGGCCGGATCGCCCCCGAACTCTTCGATGTTGTCCCGAACCCACTCCAGGCCGGCGACCAGGTCGAGAAGGCCTGCGACGCCTGCCGACGCGAACTCCTCCGATGGATCGAACTCCGACAGGTCCAGATAGCCCAGCACGTTCAAGCGATGTGTGACGCTGACCACCACGACATCACCGCGCACTGCGAGCTGCGCGCCGTCGTAGAGCGGCAGGCTGCCCGAGCCGTTGTTAAATCCGCCGCCGTGCAGCGAAACAAGCACGGGCCGCTTGGTCCCGTCACGCAGTCCCGGCGTCCACAAATTGAGGTTCAGGCAGTCCTCGCCCATGCCGCCGAGGGACGAAGAGAGGTTGAACTGGAGTAGGTTTGCGAAGGTGTATCGTGGATCCACTGGTGCCTGGGGCGACGCAGGACCATAGCCGAAGCATGGCCGAGCATCGGTCCAGGCTGGCATTGGGCGCGGCGGCTTAAACCGGTTGGCACCCGTCGTCGACGATCCGTAAGGCACGCCCTTGAACGCCCGGACGGGTCCGTGATCCAGCCCGATCAGGCGCCCGGCACCCGTCTGCGCTTCACAAAACATCGAGGGGCTTTCCGGGCACGTCTGTGGCGAACGTCACAGCCGAAACCTTGCTTGAACACCAATCGTGCGGGGCCGCGTCAGAGCCACAAGTGCTGGCGCACTCGGATCGAATGCGTTGTCAACGCGACTGCCAACCAACTCCCCACGCGAGTCCAGAAGATTCTTTGCGTAAAGACCGAGGTCGAGGTTCGGAGACAGGGTAAAAGTGAGATCCGCGTCGACGATGTTAAATGGGTCGAGTTTGTAGGGTAGCTGCGTCGCGCTGCCGACATAGCCGCTGAACCGCGTGCCCTGATAACGATCGGTCACGCTGAGCCGCGCGCTGCGATCGTCTCCCAAGTCGATGACGTAATCCGCGCCGATGGCAAACGACCAACGTGGCGAAACCGGTAGGCGGGCTCCCTCGAAGTTGATGCCGAGTTGGGGAGCGGTGGTGGTCAGCTTCGCATCCGTATACGCGACCGAACCATTGATCGTGAGCGCGTCCGTCGCCCGGAAACCGAAGGCAGCGTCACCGCCCCTGATCCGCGCGTCACCGGCATTCACAAGCTGCGCGAGCCCGCTTACGTTCGCGGTCAACTGGATGTCCGACCAGTCGATTTGATAAATTGCCACCGATCCCTGCAGACGCCGGTCGAGCAGGCTCGCCTTCGCGCCAACTTCGTATGACCAGAGAGTGTCTGCGTCGAACGTCGGGTTTTGAGAATTGTCGAACAGGACGTAATTTGGACCGCCGGGGCGAAAGCCATTGGCAGCGCGGGCATAAATCGTCACGTCGTCGGTAACTTTGAAGCTCGGATTGACCAAGTAGGTGGTCACATTTTCGTCCGAGTCTGCGCCGGTGAATCGGGTTGCGAACGGCGTTGCCGGCGTGCTGAGAAGGCCGATGTTTGTCTGGGTGAAGCTCTGCTCGTTTTGGCTGTAGCGAATGCCTAGGGTCAGGTCCAAACGGGGTGTGAAATGAAAGGTGCCGTTAGCGTAACCGGCAGTTTCACGATACCGGGTCGGGATCGTTGAGGTGAAGATCGGTAATGCGCCCAGAAGGAAGCCCCGTGGATCGGCCTCGTTCTCGACGGTGACGAACGTGCGCGCTTTTTCGTTCGTATAGTAGCCGCCAACGACCCAATCAAAAAAGGACCCGGGATCGGATACCAGGCGAGCCTCTTGCGTGAACTTGCGGAGGTTGATGTCAGTGAATGCGCTGTATGGATTGACGCCAGCTGGCCCGAAGCCAAACAGCGTGCCGAACAATCCTGAGTAGGCGGTGCTGATATCCGAGAACGTTGTGATGTTACCGGTCTGGTAGGACGTGATGCTTGTCAGTTCTGCAAATCCGATGTCCCAGTCAACCGTTCCATAGGCAAGCTGGGCCTTTTGATTGCTATACTGAGGAAGATCGAAGTTTTGTTCGTAGGCACCAGCGCCGGGCAACACTTCGCCGGTCAGCTGATTGCGTTGGACAAGGTTCACGCCTTCGACGTTGACTCGCTGGGTGAACCCGGTGAGCCGCACATCCAAATTCGGCGTAAGCTCCGCAAGGAGGGAAACCCGGGCGCCAAGTGTGCTGCCGCTACCCTGGTTTTTCAATCCCAATGTGGGATCATCCACGAAACCGGTGTCGTACTGGTGGATAACGTCCGCGCGAAGCGCGAGGCGATCATTGATCAACGGAAGGTTGATCATGCCCCGGCCACCGCTATTCGTGCCGCCGTTGTGAGTTTGAGAAACTTCGCCCTCCACTCGCGCGGCACCGCGATCCAACTGAGGTTCAGCAGTGATATAACGGACGGTTCCGCCCAGCGAGCCTGCCCCGTAGAGAGTTCCTTGGGGGCCGCTCAGCACTTCGACCCGATTGAGATCGAATGCGTTCACGCTGAGGGCGCGCGCGCCAGCGGCAAAGCCGTTAGAACTTCCAATGGGAACGTCGTCGAGATAGATGCCGACCGCGTTGGTCGGTTGCGCCCCTGTCGTCACGCCGCGGATGGCTATCAGGTTAACACCAGGGCTGTTCGACTGGACGCTCAAGCCTGGGATGAAGCCCGCGAATTCATCTAGGGAGCGAAGATTACGATTGGCGAGATCAGACCCCGTTAAAGCAGTGACCTGCAACGGAACGTCCAGAAGCGACTGCTCGCGCCGACTGGCAGTGATGATGATTTCCTGAGCGTAATCGATCCGCTCGGCTGCTTCGGCGGGTGTTTCATTGCCAGCTTGCTCTCCCGCGTCGTCAGGCGTCTGCTCCTGGCCCGCCGCAGGGGTCGCAATCAGGAAACACATCGCCGCACCGCAGAGCAGCGCCTTCTTGAACTTAGCCATCTGACTTCCCCCTCCTTGTTGTGATGTTGCTGTGTTTCACGCCGCCCGTGCCGCAGGCTGCGTAAGCTGGGCCGGGTAGAAAGAGCGTCCGTCGTCTGCCATCTCCCGAAGCACTTTTGGGGGGGCGAAACGGTCTCCAAAGCGGGACGCCAGCGTCTCGCATTCCTCAGCGAATTGCTGGATGCCAATCTGTTCGATGTACGAGATCGGCCCACCGGTCCATTTCGGGAAACCCCAGCCCAAGATCGCGCCAACGTCCGCATGGCGCGGATCGTCAAGCACTCCCTCGGCGAGGCAGCGCGCCGCTTCGAGCGCCTGGCGGTGCAGAAAGCGCCGGCGCATCTCCCGCGTCAGTTCCGGCGAGCTGCTTGCGGTCGTCACCGGCCAGCGCTCGGCCAGTCCGGCCCAAACCCGCTTCGACCCGTTCGCATCATAATCGTAGAAGCCGCGCCCATTCTTGCGCCCTAGCCGGCCCTCTTCGATTAACGCGTCCACCACGTCATCGGAACGCCGTTCCACCGCCGCGTCCCCGAGCAGCAGGCGGCGCTGGCCCGCGATGCGGTTGACCAGATCGATCGCGACGTCGTCGGTCAGCTCCAGGGGGCCACGCGGCATGCCCGTCAATCGGCCAACATGGTCGATCATCAACGGTGCCAAGCCGTCGGCCAGCATCTCCATGCCCTCGCGGATGTAAGTGTCGAAGACGCGTGACGTGTAGAAAAAGGGCGAGTCGTGCGCGACGATCGGCGTCTTTCCGATTTGCCGCACGAGATCGAGCGCTTCGGCTGTTGCTGCCTGCCCGGTCGCCTCCCCGATCACAACCTCGACCAGCTCCATCCGGTCGACCGGTGAATGGAAGTGCATGCCGACGAACCGCGACGGGTCGGGATGCGCCGCCGCAAGCCGCCCGATCGGTAGCGTTGAGGTGTTGGTCGCGAACAGGGCACCGGGCGCGAGATGGGCGAGCGCCTTGGCTGTCGCTTCTGCCTTCACCCCCACATCTTCAAAGACCGTCTCGATTACTGCGTCGCTCCCGGCAACCGCCGCGTAGTCAACGGCGGGCCGGATGCGCCCGAGCAGCGCGTCAGCGCTCTCGCGGGATGTCGCGCCCCTGGCAACGAGCCGGTCGAGCAGCTTGCGTGAGTGGTCCTTGCCCTTCTCCGCCGCTTCCGCATCGACGTCGATCAATACGGTTCCGATCCCGGCTTTGGCGAGGACGTGCGCAATACCCGCGCCCATCATTCCCGCGCCCAGCACCGCGACCTGACGCAACGGGCGGCGCTTCACCTCCGCAAGTCGCGCCTCCCCGCGTCGCAGCGCCGGAAGCGAGCGAAACAGCGTGCGGATCATGGCGCGTGCGGTCGGGCTCTGCAGCGTGGCGACGAAGTAGCGCGTCTCAATAGCGATTGCAGTGTCCATCGGCACCTGCACGCCCTCGTAGACGGCGCGTGCGATGTTCATCTGGGCCGGGTAGTTGCCGAGCCCCGATTTCGCGACGCCCGCCGCCGCGGTGATGAATTCGGCGTTCCCGGCACCGCTGTAAGGGCCGCCGCCGGGCAGCGCGAAATCCTTGCGATCCCACGGCGCGACTGGATCGCCGCTTTCGACAACCCACGCGCGCGCCGCTGTCAGCTCTTGGCCTTTGGGCACCACCGCATCGATCAGCCCCAGCTCCAGCGCTCTGGCCGGGGCGAGCGTCGTCCCCTGCTGCAGGAGCGGCATGGCGCGACCAATTCCGAGCAGTCGCGACACGCGCTGCGTTCCGCCGCCGCCGGGCAGGAGCCCAATTGTCGCTTCAGGCAGCCCCAGGCGGATTGCCGGATCGTCGGCGACGACACGATGGTGGCAGGCTAGCGCCAGCTCCAGCCCGCCGCCCAGCGCCAACCCGCTGATAGCGGCTGCAAACGGCTTACCCGACGTCTCGATCGCGCGCGCGACGCGGTTCGCCTTGAACACCGTGTCGAACACGGCGCGCTGG
The DNA here is from genome assembly GCA_965260965.1 of Sphingomonas sp. Lineage (GTDB taxonomy): Bacteria > Pseudomonadota > Alphaproteobacteria > Sphingomonadales > Sphingomonadaceae > Sphingomonas. The sequence continues at coordinate 43,074 of CBDHCA010000002.1, forward strand.
GCGGCCTCGTCGGCGGGTTGGACGCCGGCGAACGCCATCATCTCGTCCAGGTCGGCTCCGGCGCAGAACCCGCCGGGCTTGCCCGATGCGATCACCGCGCCGCGGATGCCCGGATCGACCTTGATCCGCTCGACCAGAGCGGCGAGCTCGTCCCAGCCTGCGGCGGTGAGCGTGTTCATCCTGCGAGTGGTGCAATCGAACAGGATGGTGGCGATGCCGTCCGCGCCGGCCGTCATGCTGAAGTCAGCGGCCATCATCAGTTCACCCGCTCGATCACGGTGGCCGTGCCCATCCCCGCGCCGACGCACAGCATTACGAGAGCGGTTTCCATGTCGGCCCGCTCCAACTCGTCGACCATCGTGCCCAGGATCATCGCGCCCGTAGCCCCGAGCGGGTGCCCCAACGCGATGGCACCGCCGTTCACGTTCATCTTCTCGTGCGACACATCCAGCGCCCGCATCGTGCGCAGTACAACGGAAGCGAACGCCTCGTTCAGCTCGTAGAGGTCGATATCTTCCGCCGTCATGCCCAGCCGGTCGAGCAGTTTGGTCGCGACCTTCTCTGGCCCAGTGAGCATGATCGACGGTTCGGACCCGATAGAGGCCATGCCCTTGATGCGCGCTCGTGGCCGCAGCCCCATCGCTTCGCCCAGCTCCTTGGTGGCAATCAGCACAGCGGCTGCGCCGTCGACGATGCCGGATGAGTTGCCCCCGGTATGAACGTGCGGAATCTCTCCCGCCTCCGGGTAACGCTGGCGCACGACGTCATCGTAGAAGTCAGCGCCCTGCGCCGCGAAAGCGGGCTTTAGCGCGCCAAGCGATTGCATCGTCGTGTTCGGGCGCATGTGCTCGTCGCGATCGAGCACCGTCAGGCCGAGGATGTCCCTCACCGGTACTACCGACCTGTCGAAGCGGCCTTCTTGCCACGATGTCGCCGCCCGACGCTGACTCTCGACGGCGTAGGCGTCGACGTCGTCGCGCGTGAACCCATCGAGTGCGCAGATTAGGTCGGCACCAATCCCTTGCGGGGCAAAATAGGTCTTGAAGGCGGGCGTGGGATCGGCCGACCATGCCCCCATGTCGGAGAACATCGGCACCCGCGACATCGACTCGACACCTCCGCCGATCGCCATGTCTGCTTCGCCCGAGATGACCTTGGCGGCGGCAATGTTGCACGCCTCCAGTCCCGAGGCGCAGAAGCGATTGACCTGAACGCCCGCGGTCGTTTCCGAATAATCGGCGTTGAGGACCGCCACACGCGCGATGTCGGCCCCTTGGCTCGCAAGCGGATTGACGCAACCGAGGATAACGTCGTCGACGACAGCGGTGTCGAGGTCGTTCCGGTCGCGCAGCGCGACCAGCACCTGTGTTGCGAGGTCGAGCGAGGTTACGCCGTGGAGCGCTCCATCCTTGCGCCCCTTGCCGCGCGGGGTCCGCACCGCGTCGAAGATGTATGCGTCAGGCATTGTCGTCCTCCTGCCCGTCAGAGAGACCGGGCGATGATGGTGCGCATGATTTCGGACGCGCCGCCGTGGATGCGGTCGATCCTCGCATCGCGGAACAGTCTGGAGATTGGATACTCATCCATGTAGCCGTAGCCTCCGAACAGCTGCAGGCAGTCGTCGATAACCTTCCACTGAGTTTCGGTGATCCATAGCTTGACCATCGCGGCGGTGACCGGATCGAGATCGCCCGTCAGATGACGCGCGACGCAGCTGTCGAGGAAGGCACGCCCGGCGGCGATCTGCGTACGGGCGTCCGCTAACTTGAACTGCGTGTTCTGGAACGCGAATATCGGCTGGCGGAACGCGTGCCGTTCCTTGGTGTAGGTGACGGTCAGCGAGAGCGCGCGCTCCATCATCGCCTGGGCCATGGCCGCGATCACCAGCCGCTCCTGTGCGAGCGAGGCCATCATCTGCTCGAAGCCCCGGCCTTCCTCCCCGCCCAGCAGGTTGGCGGCGGGGACGCGCGCGCCTTCAAAGAAGAGCTCGGAGGTGTCCTGCGCCTCGCGACCCATCTTGTGGAGGTTGCGCCCGCGCGAGAACCCTGGCGTCTTCGCGGTTTCGACCGCGATCAGCGAGGTGCGGTCGCCCTGGGTCTTGCACGCCAGCAGGACCAGGTCGGCGGTCTGGCCGTTGGAGATAAAGGTCTTTTGTCCGCTGATGAGATAATCATCGCCCTCGCGGACCGCCTGGGTGCGGATCCCCCGCAGGTCCGAGCCGGCTCCCGGCTCGGTCATCGCCAGTGCCAGCACGAGGTCGCCCGAGACGACGCCGGGAAGCCAGGCGCGCTTTTGCTCCTCCGTTCCGAAATGGATGAGGTATGGAGCCGCGATCCCGCTGTGGACCGGCGCGCCGAACCCCTCGAGACCACGCCGCCCGATCTCATCAATGACGGCCAGTTCGTAGCGGAAGTCGGTACCCGCCCCGCCATATTCCTCGGGAACGGAGGGTGCGAGCAGCCCGGCGGCCCCCGCCTCGCGCCAGAACTCGCGGTCAACCACGCCTCGCTCGCGCCACCGCTCGATCGCTTCGGAGGTCGCGTGACGCTGAAAGAAGCGGCGTGCCGTGTCACGGAAAAGCGCGAGCGTCTCGTCGCCGTCGGCGTCATCCGCTCCCCGCAAAGCGGCCATCGTCATTCCGCGGCGACCATCTTTGACGACCGCTCCTCAAGATCCAGTTCCCAGCGCGCCTGATCCCACCCGCTCGCCGGCACCATTTCACCGGTGCGATCGCCGATGTCATCGAGCCGAACGAGCACCGCGTCCGGCGTGACGGCCTCGTCGCCGAACCGCACACCGCGGGTGAGCGTGACATGCGCCTGCTCCACGCTGCCGGCGCCCGCGCAGAGTATCGCCCCGGTCGGTGCGCCCTCTGCGCAGAGGGCGAGCACCACCGGCGCCACGGCTTCGGGGTCGAGGCGCTCTAACATGTCCGGGGTGAGCACATCGTCAGTCATCCGCGTCGCCGCCGTGGGGGCGATGCAGTTCACCCGAACATTGTCGCGCGCGCCTTCCAGGCTCAGCGTCCTCATGAGTCCGACCAGCGCCATCTTGGCGGCACTATAGTTCGACTGTCCGAAGTTGCCGTAAAGCCCTGAAGAGGAGGTGGTCATGACAATCCGACCGTACCTTCGCTCCCGCATGCTGGCCCAGACGGCCTTGGTGGCACTCACCGCGCCCATGAGGTGGACGTCGATCACCGCACGAAAATCGGCGAGGTCCATCTTGGCGAAGGTGCGGTCACGCAGGATGCCCGCATTATTGATGAGGATGTCGACGGGGCCGAAAGACGCTTCCGACTGAGCAACGAGATCGGTCATCTGCCGGAAGTCGGTGACGTCGCCTGTGTTCGCGAGCGCCTCCCCGCCCAAGGCGCGGATCTCATCCGCGACCCCCTCGGCCGGCCCGGACCGCGCGGTGCCACCGCTCTTGTCGCCGCCCACGTCGTTAACGACAACTTTGGCACCATGTCTGGCGAGTTGGAGCGCATAGCTTCGCCCGAGCCCGTTGCCGGCACCCGTGACGATCGCGACACGTCTGCTGAGATCAATCGCCACAACGCCCTCTCGCTCGGCGAGGGTCTATCGCCCCGCCTTGTTCTTGAATGCTTGAGGGTAGGCGCGGATCGACTGTCGGCCCACTTCCTTCGCCTTCCAGGCAATAACGCATGGTAATGGCATGGTGCCTGGGCACCGGCAGCCTGTCCGGTGCGGATCAGCCCGTTAAGCGTCGGCTAATCCATATGCGTCCAGCCGATGCGCCACGTCGTTAACGCGGTGCGCAAAGATCACCAGGTCCTGGGGCGCGCCCGATTTATCTTTTACATGATCGCGCAGGATAGCTTCGGGCGCGAATCCCAGACCTTCGAAAGAAGCGATCGCGCTTGCCTGATCGGTCGTCATTCGCGCCACAATCTTCTCCGCACCGCCGAGCAAAGCCGTCCGGAACGTCTCCTGAATGAGCCGGACCCCCAAGCCTTGGCCGCGCATCGCAGCAGACAGGACGCAACGGATCTCGGCAACATGGGGAGACCAAGAGAGTTCATCCCTGACCACGGTGCCGCACCCCACGATATCTTTCCCGCGGACCATGAGCAGCGTCACGAGTCTGCCTCCCTCAATCTCCTGAACCCAGGCCGCGACAACGGCCGGGTGACGGATGTCGCGCGGCAGGAACATCAAATCCTTGCCCGGCAGAAGCTTGGCGAAGGCAATCAGGGCCGGCGCGTCCTCGGCCGACATGAGGCGAATCTGAGGTGCCTCGCCGACGGAATCGGCATCTTGAAGGTTCATGTCGATCGGGTCTCCAGCCATCTGTCGAGCGCCGGCCACAAGCGCTTCACGGCATTGCCGCCCGCCGCGACGCTGACATGCCCGCCCTTGACCATAATCTCCTGCTTGTCGGTGGATCCGATACGTTCGACGAGGTCCCGGGTCGCTTCCCGGCCAACAATGTGGTCGTGCTCCGCGACCACCTGCAAAAACGGCGCTGTGATTGCGCCGATATCGACCCGGCGGCCGGCGATCTCCAACGTGCCTTCGAACAGCTTGTTGCCGATCAGAAGCTCCTTTGTGACCTGTCTTGCATACTCGCCCGGCAGCGGCAGCGACTCCGCACCCCACTTGTCGAACGCCCGTTTCGAACGAAGGTACTCGTCGTTCCAGAGGTTGTCCCACAGACGTATGGGCTCGACGAGGCGGCTGGCCGGTCTGAGGAGGTTGATGGTCTCGACCATCAGTTCTGCCGGGACGTTGCCCAGTCGGTCGACGATGGCGTCGACATCGGAGAAGCGAGGGTCCGACAGCACGTTGAACATGCCCCATTTGGACCAGTCGAACGGGGTCGTGAGGCACACCAGGTTGCGCACCGGTCCTGACGGATGCAGCGCGGCGTAGATCAGCGACAGTACGCCTCCCATGCAATAGCCGATGAGCGTCACATTGGGCTCGCCCGAACGCCTGGCGATTTCGTCGATGCACTCGGGAATAAATTCGGCGACATAGTCCTCGAGTCGCAACGTCTTCTCGGCTGCGCTGGGTGCGGTCCAGTCCAGGACATAGATGTCGTAGCCGCAACCGAGCAGAAACTCGATCATGCTCTGGCCAGGCAGCAGGTCCAGTATGTAGGCGCGGTTCGTCGTCGCCATCACGAAGAATAGCGGCGTTCGATAGACCTCATCCTGCAGAGGTCGGTAATGGTCGAGGTTCATCGTGCCGCGGCGGAGCACGGCGTCCTTCTCGCTCACTCCACCGGCCTTGCCCGGCGAGGTAAGCATATCCCACCCGTTGATCTGGCGTCTTACCGCCTTTTCGACTTCGCTCTGGACTCCGCTTATCATCGAATTGCCCCGCGAGTGCTCAGTCATTGCCGCTCTCGCGCCGCGGCGGCTGTCGTGTTCGCGCAGGGCCGGGACCGGCAGAGGACCGGTCGCGCTCCGCGAGCAGGCGGTCGAGCTTGCGTTCGACTTGCCCGATCTGCTCCGACAATTTGAGCACGTCGTCCCGGCTCGGCAAGTTAAACGTCGCGAGCGCCTTTTCCATGGTGCCGGTGAACGCGGCCTGCATCTGCACCGCTCCGCTCAGGGCACCGTTCAACGCCTTGGCCCCCTCCTCGCTGGCTGTCACCTCGTTCAGCAGCTTGTTGGTCTCGGTCTCCCATTGCTGCAGCGCCGAACGCCACGCGTCGAGGAGAGCGTTCTGGGCAGCCACTGGCCTACCTCCGATCCGGTGCCGGCGGGCTCGACGTTTCGGCGGCGAGGTCCGTGTAGAAGGCGCGACGCCACCCCTGCGGGTGGAACGGCTCCCACTCTCCCGCAGGTTGGGAGAGCCTGTCCGCCAGGGCGTAGTAGACGGCCGGGTTGACCATCATGCCCACGTGGCTGCCATAGACGCCGATGTTCTCGGCCCGTTCCGCCGTAAGCTCGGTACAGACGGGCGGTGCGACTAGACCGTCCAGAATGCTGAAAATCGCCGTCACCGGAACTTGCAGTGGTTCAGGACGCGTCAGCGTTTCCGCCGCCGACGAGACGCCGGTAAGCCAATCGTGGAGCCTAACTACGGTTGAATTCACTCCCCTAAAGTCGCGGACGAAGGGGCTTCCGACGCAGACGACCTGACGAACCAGCTCTGGATTCTGCAAGGCGAAGTTCCGGGCCATGATGCCTCCGAGGCTGTGCCCGACGAGCGAGAGCCGGCCTCCACCGTTGCATAGGATCGCTTGGACGCGCTCGGCCAGCCGCTCGCCGGTCGCGCCGATGGTAGTCGGCCCCCGATTGTTGCCCAGCTCCCAACCGTGGGTGCGATAGCCGAGCCCAGCAATTTGGCGCCGCATGATACGGGTCGACCGGTCGGACCAGAGGAAGCCGGGAAGGAACAGGACGTCGTGACCGTCGCCCTTGGCAGCGCCGGACATGAGCGGCGAAACGGTCGCGAAGGTTGCGAACTCGAGCATAGCTCGAGGGAACTCCGTCCAAGTCCACAGCTTAGCGGGCGCCTCCACGCGAGCATCCTCGACGCTCATCGGAACTCTCTTTCCTCGTCGGCAGGATGGAAATCAGAGGCATGCGACAGGGCCACCGCCTGGTCGCGCAGGGCGCCCTCGGCGTCCAATCGTCGACCGGTGAGCGTCTCGACCGGCAAGGTCATACGTGAGTCGAGGCGTCACGGTCGAAGGCACCCTGACAACCGGCCGCTCGCAGCAAGGCGCGCTGCACCTTGCCGGTCATCGTCTTCGGAAGCGCGTCGAGCAGTTTCAGGTAGCGGGGCTTGGCAAACCGTGGCAGCAGTCGCTCGGCCTCACACGCGATCTCATTCAGTAGTGCTGGTGTGCCCCGCGGCGCGACGATCGCCAGCATGATTTCGTCCTCACCCCCTGGCACATCGGAGGGGACCGCGTAGGCAGCGACCTCAGCCACCTCCGGAAGGGCCGCAATCACGGCCTCAATCTCTGCTGGTGAAATATTCTCCCCTCGCCGCCGGATGCAATCCTTGATCCGGTCCACGAACACAACCAGGCCGTCCGCGTTCATTGTCGCTGCGTCGCCGGTGTGGAACCAGAGGTTGCGCCAGGCCTCAATCGTTCGCTCCGGCATCCCGAGATAGCCCGCCATGAAGCCGAAGGGCACCTTGGGACGAACGAGGATCTCGCCGACGGTCCCGCGTTCGACCTCGACGTCCGTGTCGGGGTTCGCGATTATGACGTCGAAGTGTCGGTTGCGGACCCACCCCGCCGCGCCCGGTGCCGCAACGCCACGGCGGCCCCAGATGGGAATATTCACCTCGGTCATGCCGAAGCCGGAGAGCACGTCCTGGACACCGAACCGGGTTCGGAAAGCGTGGTCGTGCTCGTCCATATTGGGAGAGCTGACGATCGCGCGCAGCCGATGATCGCGGTCGGCAGCGGCCGGCTCCCCGGCCAGGACAAAGGCCGACATAGACCCCAGCAGGCTTGTCACGGTTACGTCATGGCGCTTGATGTCTGCCAGCCAATTCGTCGCGCTGAACCGTGATCGCAGAACAGCGCGGGTGCCTTGAAGTAGGCATGCGCCAAGCTGGATGAGTAGCCCGTTCGCATGAAACAGGGGCATGGTGATGTAGTAGGTGTCCCGCTCGGACAAGCCGGTCGCCTCGATCAGGCCAATTCCATACAGCGTACAATGCGCGTGGGGCATCAGCACACCCTTGGACGGTCCGCTCGTGCCAGACGTGTACATCACCGCCGCGATGTCGCTGGCGAGAGGCATCGGACCCTGCCATGGTGTTGCCTCGCGCCAGGAAGCCCAGGCCAGCCGCTCGACCACCGTAGGCGACCGCAAAGAAGGTGTACTCTCGACGACGATCACCCGCTTCAGATGCGCCAAGTCGCCTTCCACCGCCTGCAACTCCGGCATCAAAGCCTCGTCGACGACCGCCAGCGATGCACCCGCGTTGTTCAGCTGGTGAAGGAGGAAAGGCCCAGACAGCTCCGGGTTGAGCAGCACCGCCACCGCTCCAAATCGAGTGATCCCGAGCCACGCTCGAACAAAATCCAGGCTGCTGCCCATGAGTACCGCGACCCGGTCTCCGTGCTCGACGCCCAACTGCGCCAAATATCCGCTCACACGGTGCATGTCGGTGGCAGCTTGTTTGAAGTCGAAATGCTCGCCAGTGGTCGTCTCGATCCAACGCCCCTCGGGCAAGCGAGACGCCATCTCGTCGAGCACGACGGGAAGCACCCAACGCGACGGATCGTTCATGCCGCTGAACATAGGTGCCCCTCATGCCGCGCGCTGGATTGGTGAAAGGCGACGTCGGCACCATCGAGCATAGGTGTCGCCGATGTTCGTGCCCAGTTCCTTCCGGGGTCAGAACATAAGACCTGGTTATGCCCGCCGGGTGTTGCTGTCTCGAATGGCCGAAATGAAGGCCCGCATGGCAGGCGTCAACTCGCGATGCGCGCGGTAAGCGCAACATAGGAGGGAGGGTGGAAACAGCTCCTCCTCGACCGAGAGCGCGGCGAAGTAGCGCTTGAAGGCGGCGGTGCGGGTGTACGCGCGCTGGACCATCGAGATGGCATCTGTCGAGCGGACGATGCGCGCGACCGTGGGGAAGTAATCCGCGACGTGGATCTTGCTTCGCCACGGCACGCCCGCAGCCTCGTAAAATCCCCGTACGATGTCGCCATATGGCTTTGACTCCGGAAGGGTGACGAAGTCGAAGCGCGCCAGGTCAGCCCGCCTGGGGGAGGTTGTGTCCGCGAGCGGATGCTCCTTGCGGGCGAACAGGTCGGATTGTAGCATCCCGATCGTCTTGCGTTCCAGATCCGGCCAGCCTGCGAATGCTTCGTCGAGCCCGACAGCGATGTCGATTGCGCCATTGCGCAGCTGGTTCACCGTGCGTTCGAAGCTGCCGCCGCTCGTCTCCAGCCGGACTGAGGCATGCCGTTTCAGCAACAGCTCGATGGCGTCGACCGCCTGCCACTCCATCGCCGCCGGCGCAATGCCGATCCGGAGCACTCCTGCGTATGGATCATCTCCTCCTCCCTCGGTGCTCAGGAGTTCACGCGTGTCCTCAACAATACGCCCCGCTCGGGCAATAAACGCTTTGCCGTTCTCGGTGGGGATTGCGCCGCCGGGTGTACGATAGAAGATGGCGTAGCCGACCTGACGCTCCAAGTCGGCGATGCTCTTCGTGACCGCCGGCTGCGTCACTCCCACAGCTCGCGCGGCAGCCGTGAACGATCCCTCCCGGCTGACCGCCAGCACGTAAGTGAGCCGGGAGTCGAGCATGGCCATGCCTAATCGTTATGCAGCGGGGCTGCAATTGATTTGCGCCCCGCCGCTCGTCGCACCAGTTCCTGACCAGGAGGACGGATGATGAAGTCGGATCGCACGGTTCTGGTCGCCGGGGTAGGCATGGTGCCGTTCAGAAAGCCCAGCGAGGGCGCGAGGTATGATGCGATGGGTGCCGCCGTCGTTGCGTCCGCGCTCTCGGACGCCGGCTTGTCATACGGCGACGTCGAGCAGGCCTATGCCGGTTACGTCTACGCTGACAGCTGCGCCGGGCAACGCGTCGTTTACCAGGCGGGGATGACCGGCATTCCCGTGTTCAACGTCAACAACAACTGCGCGAGCGGATCTTCGGCACTCTATCTCGCCCGTCAGGCCATCCTGGGTGGAGCGGCGGACTGTGTCCTGGCGGTGGGCTTCGAGCAGATGAACCCAGGCTCGCTGCCGGTCACTTTTTCCGACCGCCCAAACCCGTTCATTGAATTCGACGAGGTCTGCGACTCCCAGGTCGACATTGCGCTTCCGCACGCATTGCGGTACTTCGGCGGGGCCGGCAAGGCGCACATGGAGCGGTACGGCACTCGTCTAGAAGATTTCGCCAAGGTCCGCGCCAAGGCAAGCCGGCACGCCGCCAAAAATCCGCTGTCGGTGTTCCGCAACGAGATGACGGAGGAGGAGGTCCTCGCGGCTCCGTTGCTCTGGCCCGGAGTGATGACCAAGCCGATGGCCTGCCCGACGACCAGCGGGGCGGCTGCGGCGGTTCTTGTCTCGGCGGACTTTGCGCAACGAAAAGGTCTGCAGTCCGGTGTCGCAATCACGGCGCAAGCTATGGTGACGGACACGCCGGCTTCTCTAGAGGGAGATATGATCGCGCTGGTCGGCTCGCACATGACCCGCGCCGCTTCACAAACGGTATACGAGGCCGCCGGCATTGGACCGCGCGACATTCGCGTCGTGGAGCTGCACGACTGTTTCGCGCACAACGAGGTTATCACCTACGAAGGGCTGGGGCTCTGCGGCGATGGCGAGGCAGCGAAGTTTATCGCCGATGGTGACAACACCTACGGAGGACGCGTGGTGACCAACCCTTCCGGCGGACTCCTTTCAAAGGGTCACCCTCTCGGGGCGACAGGGCTGGCTCAATGCTTCGAGTTGGTTCACCAGCTTCGCGGCTCGGCTGGGCCGCGGCAAATCGAGGGCGCACGGCACGCACTCCAGCACAATCTAGGCTTGGGAGGCGCCTGCGTTGTGACCCTGTACGAGGCGGTCTGAAGTTCGATAAGAGTTGGTTGAAACAAGCTGATCGGCAGCAAATTGGTGGCGATCACGCCAGTGATAGTCACGAGTCGGCAATCGACGTGCCATCGCACAACACGACGAGGGTTAACGAGTGAGGTGCCGGAGATAATTGGCATAATTACTGGGGCGGAAGTGCTTGAGGCTGTTTGTGATCGCGGTCACGATGGCTTTGAAGGAGCGCGGGGCGGCCTGCCGAGCAGCGCCTTGAGCTTGGCGAAGACCTGCTCGATCGGGTTAAAGTCGGGCGAGTAGGGCGGAAGGTAGAGCAACCCCACGCCGGCATCTTCAAAGCACTGCCGGTCGCCGTCGACCTTGTGGGCGGGCGGGTTGTCGCAGACCACGATGCTGCCAGGCGGCAGCTCGGGGATGAGGTGATCGGTCAGCCATCGCTGAAGATTGGGCTGGTCATCGGCGTGTCGATGAGCATCGGCGCGGCGATCCCATCACGGCGAAGGCCGGCGACGAACGTCGAGATGTTACGCCTGCGGCGTTGCCCTGCGGGTCCAGCGCCCGTACGGCTCTTTGCCCAGCAGCGGCTTGCCCTTGCGGCCCCAGCCGCGCAGCCGGGTCATGCTGGCGGTCGCCCCGGTCTCGTTGACGAACACGAGACGCGTAAAGTCGAGCCCGGCTTGTGCTGCTCGCCAAATCTCGCGCGCGATGGCGATCCCGGATCACGCTCGGGGCCAAGCTGGCCGGTCCTGCTCAGTGGCGTAGATCGTCCTTTTTTTGCCGCAGCCCCAGCTTGCGTACCGTCCGCCAGACGCTCGCGTGACTGACAAAGACGCCTCGCTCTGCCAGGTCGCTCCTCACCTCGCCCAACGTCGGCTCCGGCGTTCCCGCCAGCCGCTCCGCGATCCAGCCCGGCTATTGCGGTAGCTTCGAGCGCCGATCGCGTTCCTCCGGCCGCGCCGCATGACTGGTTTCGGATCGGTAGCGCCTGTAGCAGTTACCCGCCGTGCTCGGTGCCACATCGAACACCTCGCCCACCTCGCGGCAACTCCTGCCCACCGCCATCGCTGCCACTAGCCGACGGCGCAGATCGTTCGGATAAGCCGTGCTCACATATGCCAGCCTCCTCCCGGCCAGCATTTGAAATCGGCGAAACAGGCCCGTGCGAATTCCCTCCGACTCAAATGGATTGAGTTCGTCTCTAGACGCGCTGTTAAGCAAACGGAGGTTTGCCTGCCCTAGCCGATCGTTGACAAGATTGACTTCGGACACAGAGGGCAACCGAGTCAGGTAATCGCGTAAGACAATCTAAGGCAGCAAACAGGCCAGCCTGACGGCTTGTCAGACGATCTCCACGACCATCCGGCTCTCGCTGTCAGATCGCCTGCGTCTGTCATTCCGGCTGGTCTGACACCGTCCACCAGACTTCTCAGAGCAGCTTCATCCGATAATCCCTCATTATCGGAAAATGTCGGGGCATGTCGAAAATAGGTATTACTACACTGTCGCTCCATGTATAAGCGACGCTCCATTTACGGGAGAGGCGAAATGAGCGCGCTGCGCGGACGCATCATCGCAGGAGGGCGCATCGCGATTCCCGCCGAACTCCGCCGCGAACTGGCGCTCGAAGAGGGCGAGACCGTGTTCTTCGAGGTGGACGGCGATGCGCTGCGCATCCGCTCGGCCAAGACCGCCCTGAAAGCGATCCAGGACCGATTGCGCGCGCACGGGAGCGACGCGGGCTCGGTCACCGACGAGCTGATCGCGGAGCGACGCGCGGAGGAGGCCGATGGCTGAGCGTGCGGTCGTCCTCGACGCATCCGCGCTGCTGGCGGTGCTGTTCGACGAACCGGGTGCCGAGCGGGTTGCCGCCTCGTTGTCCGGCGCGCTCGTTTCGGCCGTCAACTTTCACGAGGTGATCGCCAAGCTCGTCGACCGCGACGTGCCCGACGACGTCTTCGCGATGCTCGATCAGCTCGACATCACCGTCGTCTCCGTCGACCGCGCCCAGGCAGAGATCGGCGGCCGTCTGCGCGCCCAGACCCGCGACGCCAAATTGTCGCTCGGCGACCGCTGCTGCCTGGCGCTCGCGGCCACGCGCGACGCCACCGCCCTTACCGCCGATCGGGAGTGGACGACGCTTGATCTCGAGATCGCCGTCGAGCTGGTGCGGTGAGCTTGCCGGCTTCCGAGCTCGCGGAGGTGGAGGGTAGTGTCGCGGAAGAGGGTGCTGGGTACACGCCCTTGCTTGACGACGCTCCGGAGGCGGGTAGCGGGGAGCCCGGACCTTTTGGTTCGCTGACGATCGCCCATGACACACGCGCGCTGCAATCCGAGCTGCTTGAGGGCGAGGTCGCCCGCGCGCGCCGCTATCTGGAGGATGCGCGCGCGCCGGCCACCCGGCGGGGCTATGCATCGGACGAGCGGGTGTTCCGCGCTTGGTGCGCCGCGCGCGATCTACCGGCACTGCCCGCCACGCCGGCGGTGGTCGCCGTGTTCCTCAGCGCCATGGCCGCCGGCGACCCGGACGCCGACCCGCCGCGCCCGCCAAAGAAGGTCTCCACCCTGTCGCGCTATCTAGCGGCTATCAATGGCCTCCACCGAAGCTCCGGTTTTCGCACGCCCGGCGAGCAGGACGGTGGCCACCAGCTGCGCGACGTGTTTCTCGGCATCCGCAACCGCCACTCCGTGCGCCCCGACCAGAAGACCGCGCTCACCGCCGAACGCCTTCGCGCCCTCCTGGCGGCCACGCCTGGCGAGGACGTGCGCGCCGTGCGCGATCGCGCGCTGCTGTCGTTCGGGATGACGTCCGCGCTGCGGCGTTCGGAGATCGTCGCCCTCCAGGTCGCCGACGTCGCGATCGTGCCCGAAGGGCTGCGCGTCTTCATCGCGCGCTCCAAGACCGACCAGGAGCGCCGCGGCGCCACCATCGCGATACCCGACGGCACGCGTATCCGGCCAAAGGCGCTGTTGCTCGACTGGCTGAAGATCGCTGACATTCGCGATGGGCCGCTGTTCCGGACTCTTGCGGCTGTGCGGGTGAAAGAGCCCGGAAGCTTTGCCGAGGCACCACGCTGGCATCGGAGTGATCGGGTGCTGGACAAGCCGATGAGCGACCGCGCGGTGGCGCTCGTCGTCAAGGCGTGCGCGGCCGCCGCCGGGCTCGAACCGGCGGAGTTTGCCGCCCACTCGCTGCGCTCCGGCTTCCTGACCGAGGCGGCGCGCAAACCTGGCGCCAACCTGTTCAAAATGCGCGAGGTGAGCCGGCACAAGTCGCTCGACGTGCTCGCCGGCTATGTGCAGTCGCACGACCTATTCCGCGACCATGCAGGCGAGGGGTTCATATAGATTTGATGATGCACAAAAGGTAAGTTGCCAACTTGAGCCGTAGCTGTGTTTAAGGAAGTTTGGTCGGTCACGTTACGGCTTGTTGAGCCACAGTTCGCGCTTGGCGAGGTGAGATCGTCACAATCGTGTGAGCAGCGGTCTACCATTGGCGGAGCTACTAGGACTGCTTCCGAGCCTCTCCCGTAGCTACGGGGTCATATGTGACACCGACTTTATGGGTCCGATTGGCCGTAAGCGGCTTGGCTGCTCTCCAACGACGAGGGCGGGAAGCTGCCGCTCACTTTCTGCCGAGAAGCGGTCGCTGACCTATTGGCAGAGACCGCCCTCAACTTCAGACCTCTTTGCCCTCCCCACAAGAGGCCGCCGCCGCCGATCCCCGGTGGACCAGCATGAAGTCCAGCTGTACGTGCGACACGTCGGGCAGGACCGGGTTCGCCTGCTCCGCCAGCAGGCGCACGGCGGTGTGCGCCATCTGTTCAATAGGTTGATGCACCGTGGTCAGGTTGGGCGTGACCACCGCCGCGATCGGCGCGTCGTCGAACCCCACCACGGACAGATCATCGGGCACCTTGATGCCCAGGCGATAGGCGACGGTCAGGACTGCGGCCGCCATCTCGTCATTGCTGGCAAAGACCGCGGTCGGTCGTTCCGGTAGCGCTAAGAGCAGCTCCGCGCTGTCGAGCGAGGTGGCGTAGAGGAAGTCGCCGGGTCGGATCAGGTCCGCGTCGACGGGCAGGCCGGCCGCGATCAATGCCGCCCCATAGCCGTCGAGGCGCGCGGCGGCGGCGTCGTGCCCGGCGCGGCCAGTGATGAAGCCGATCCTGCGATGCCCCAGTCCGATCAGATGCTCCGTCATCGCTCGCGCGGCGGCCCGGTCGTCTAGGAAGACTGTCAGGCAGTGCGGATCGGCCCGTGCCGGTGCGATTCGGGCGCAGGGCACGTCATGCGCGCGCAGGATGGCCAGCACCTCCAGGTTGTCGCAAAGCGGTGGGACCAGGATGACGCCGGCCGGCCGGTTGCGCTCGACGGACGCGGCGCAATCGGCAGCCTGGCTGGTCCAGACGTCCAGAAACAGCGGCAGGCTGTGCTGCTGACATGCCTTGAAGGCACCCAGTTGCAGGCTCTCCAGGTAGGAGGAGCGGTCGGTGTGATCGACTGCTAGCACCACCGGCTTGACATCGCGGCGCAGACTGCGCGCCGCCGGGTTGACGCGGTAGTTCAGCTGTCCGGCCGCCGCCAGCACGCGCTGGCGCTTGGGCGTGGTCACGAAGGGCTCGTCATTGAGCACGCGCGATACCGTCTTGACGGACACGCCGGCCGCCTGGGCAACCTCGGTCATTGTGGCCGGTCGCCGGCGTCTGTCGTCCATACCACGCTGTTTCGACGGCAACCGGCCGCATGGCAAGTCGTGGCCGGCAGTTCCCGGCCGGCCTCGCTCCATTAGCACCGGGAGTCTTGAATAAAGGTTCTCATCGCGTGGAACCAGTCGTGGTGATCGACGGCTTCTCCGGCCGGGTGTCGGAGCTGAGAGCGACCGCCGCCCGGGCAACGTTCGCCCGCGCCGGCGAATATTAGCCGGGCATTCGGGCCGAGCTGCCGCCCGGGTGCGTCGCGGATCGCATGCCGACGATCGCCAGGGTGGATTGCCGCGCCTTTGGGCGGGTCCGCCGGCTGCGCCTGATGGATGCTAGCTTTTTAATCGTGACGACGACGCCGGAGCGGCTGAGCGTGGAGCAGCGCTTGCCGCACGTGTACGCGCCCGAGCCCAGGCGGGTGGCGCTCGTGCACTACCTGTCGGACGATTAGGCCGGCACCAGCTTTATTGCCATCGCTCAACCGGGTGGGAGACAGTGGGCGTCGACCGCGCGCGCGAGTATCACCGGCGTGTGGTCGGCCAAGTCGCGAGGGTAGGTGCTGTCGAGCCCGAGTATTTGTGTCACTCCAGCAGAAACTTCGAGCAGACCGCAATGCTGGACGCCTGGCCTGACCGGGCGCTGCTTCACCGCAGCTACGTGCTGCACAGCGGGGTAATCTCGCCAGCGGCGACCCTGTCGCCCAATCCCCTGCTGGGGCGGCTGACGGTGACGGCTTTTCTAATGATGGAGTGAGACGCGTGGTACATCTAGTTTCTGGTGCGGTCGCGCGGCCGCAGGGTGCCGGCGTCACTCGACGCTCCACTATGCTGGCCCGTGGCTCACTCTTGGCAGCGGGCGTTTGCGCGCCGGCGCTCCTCGCGCGCTCCGGGCGAGGGTCGGATCTCAGCCCTGCCGTAAAAGTGCTGAACCCCGCCGACCCGCGCGCGGAGGCACAGGCGCGGACCGACGGCATCTTCACGAGTCACGCGGACTATGTGGCCAGGTATTGCGGTTCGGCGGCGGCGAAAGCGGCGAGGACAGAGTGCCTATCCTCCCCGTCGAAACAGGGAGGGGTACCGCCGGCGCAGCCCATGTTTGAGGGGGATCACAGGGTCAGGTTTGTTAGTGAAAACACCTTAGCCCTCGCTTGCGACACACTCCTACACTCAGCTCGGCTCTATCCTCCTCCACCACTCCGCTGCGCGCAATGTTCCCCCTCCCCAGCGCAGCTGAGGAGTATGGGTCAGCCAACCGCAGGCCTCCGCGCGTACAATC
The DNA here is from genome assembly GCA_965260965.1 of Sphingomonas sp. GTDB lineage: Bacteria > Pseudomonadota > Alphaproteobacteria > Sphingomonadales > Sphingomonadaceae > Sphingomonas. Next base: position 59,565 of record CBDHCA010000002.1, read on the forward strand.
CGAAGCCCGCGATCAGCGCGTAGCACGCCGCCGGCAGCGTCAGTGATACCGCCAGGCTGTCCGTCACATCCGCGAGAAGGCCCGTCAGCGGCGGGATCACCGCGCCGCCCACGATGGCCACGCAGATGATGCCCGACCCGTCGGCCGCCCGCTCGCCCAGCCCCTCGCACGCCAGCGAGAAGATGGTGGGAAACATGATGGCGTTCATCAGCCCGATCGCCAGCAGCGAATAGCCCGACACCACGCCCGTCGTATTGGCGGAGATCAGGATCAGGCTGATCGATCCGATCGCCACGGCCGCCAGCAGCTTGCCCGGGCTGACGAAGCGCAGCACGGCCGAGCCGATGAACCGTCCGACCAGCGCGCCGCCCCAGTAGAGCGGCACAAACTTGCCTGCGGCCTCCTGCTCTAGGCCCAGCACGCTCGCCTGCTCGAGGTAGTTCACGATCAGCGATCCGATCGCCACCTCCGCGCCGACATAGAGGAAGATGGACGCCGCGCCGAAGCCGAAGCGACGGCGGGTGAGCAGGTCAAAGCCCGCGAAAATGGAAGACGGCGCGTGGCGTTCCACCGGTATGCGGTCGCGCCGCAACCACACCACGAACGCCACCACGGCCAGCGCGGCGGCGATGCCGAGATAGCCGGTGACGATCGCGCGGCTTTCATTCTCCCGATAGGCGTCCAGCGCCGGGCCGCTGAGTTCGGCGGCGGTGACGGTCGCCAGGCTGCCCAGGATCAGGGCGGCTCCGAAATAGGGAAAAACCGTCGTGCCCAGCGAATTGAACGCCTGGGCGAATGTCAGGCGGCTGTGGGTCGACTTGGCGGGCCCCAGCAGGCTGATCAGCGGGTTGGCGACCACTTGCACGATGACCACCCCGCTCGCCAACACGAACAGGGCGGCCAGAAACATACCAAAGGTGGCGGAGGACGACGCGGGGATGAACAGCAGACAGCCGGCCATCATGGTGAGAAGCCCGATGGTGGCACCCCGCATGTACCCCACGCGCTTGACGAGCGCCGCGCCGGGCAGGCTGACGATCAGGTAGGCTCCGAAGAAGGCCGACTGGATCAGCATGGCCTGAAAATTGGTAAGCGTGAACAGCTCTTTGAGCTTCGGGATCAGGATGTCGTTGAGGCTGGTGATGCCGCCGAAGATGAAGAACAGGGCGAAGACGAACAGCTGCAGGTCGGGCGCGTCGACATGGGTGCCCGCAACCGCGCCCGGCAGGGGATCAGTGCTGGTGCCGCCTTCGTCGGCCAATGTGGGCGTCAGTGCCATGCCGATAGTGTCCTCTCACTCATCCGGGCAGGTCAGCGGCTCGCCGACCGGTTCCAACCCGACCTTGATTAACGTGATGTCCGTGCCCGCCGACGCCGCCAGGGAAAAGGCGTTGCCCACGGCCGTCACGTCCGCCCCGCGCGCCGTGAAGCAGCGGATCGGCACGCGCAAAGTGGCGGGCGCACGACCGGCCCTCACGCGGTCCGTCACATCCAGCGCCACACCCCCCAGGCCCAGCTGCACCGGCCCCTGACCCAGCGCGTCGATCCGCCAGCCGACGGTCAAGGCAAAGGCACCGGTCTGCTGACGTGACAGGTCAGCGGCGGGGCCGTCAATGGTGACGCGGCCCGGACCTGACCAGGTGACGCGCCTGCCATCCTCCTGCGCCGCCACGTCCACGCCGCGCACGGTGACGCGGCCCGCCGGGCTGGTGGTGGACGAGCCCTCCACCGGCCGCGCGCCGCCCTCGTCGCTCACATTGAGCGTCCAGGGTGAGGGCGCCGTGCCACCCTCGAAATACCGCTCCACGTTGAGCGAGGCGGTCAGATCCATGCCGGGTTCCTCCGACAGCACCATGGGTGCGGCAACTGGCGCGGTGTAGTCCAGGCCATAGCCAAGCGGGAACAGCGGGGCGGTGACAGGGGAGCGCGCGTCACCCGGCCAGGCAAAGGGCAGCCGCCCGGTGAAGTCCCGCGCCGCCGTGCCGCCCACGCCCGCCACCAGAACGTCGGCCACCCCACTACCCTGGGTGCCGGGCAGCCAAGCGGCGACGAAGGCGTCGGACGCGTTCATCTCCGCATTCACGAACATCGGCCGGCCCGACAGGAAGACGGAGACCACCGGCACGCCCGCCGCCTTCAGGCGCTTCAACAGCGCCAGGTCCGTCTGGGCGTTGGGTTGGTAGGCGAGCGTTGGCACGTCGCCCTGGAACTCCGCATAAGGCCGCTCGCCGAACACCACGATCGCCACATCCGGCTTGGCGGTGAATGAGCCGTCGGGGCTCAAGGTCGCGCGCCCCCCGGCGGAGCGCACCGCTTGGTTCAGTCCGGTCCAGATGGACTGCCCATTGGGGAAGTCGGCGGGCGTGGTGCCCGTGCCCTGCCAGGTGATCGTCCAGCCGCCCGCCTGGCGCCCGACATCGTCCGCCGCGTCGCCCGCCACCAGCACATTGGCGCCCGGCTTGATCGGCAGCACACCGGAGTTTTTGAGCAGCACCAGCGACTTGGCCACCGCCTCACGCGCGAGCGCCAGGTGCTCGGGCGACCCGATTGTGGCGTAATCCCGGCGCGTGGCCCGCGTCGTCTCCAACATCCCCAGCTTGGCCTTGACGCGCAGCACGCGCCGCACCGCGTCGTCCAGCCGCGCGGCATTAACGGTACCGTCCTTGGCCTGCGCGACCAGGCTGTCGAACAGCCCGCGCCAGCTGTCGGGCGCCATGTAGAGGTCCAGCCCGGCGTTCAGCGCCTGGGGGCAGTTGGTGGTGGTGCAGCCGTCGATTTGGCCGTGCGCGTTCCAGTCGCCGACCACCAGGCCCTGGAACCCCATGCGACGCTTCAGCACGTCGGTCAGCAGGCTGGCGTTGCCGTGGTGCTTGACCCCGTTCCAGCTGGAGAAGGAGGCCATGACGGTCAGCGCGCCCGCGTCGATGGCAGGCGGGTAACCAGCGGCGTGGACCCGGATCAGCTCCGCCTCGCTCATCGTGGCGTCGCCCTGGTCCTTGCCGCCATCCGTGCCGCCGTCGGCCAGGAAGTGCTTGGCGCTGGCCGCGACGCGGTCCAGCCCGAGCGGCCGCCCGGCGACCAGCGGCCCCTGTAGCCCCAACGTCATGGCCGACGCGTAGCGCGCGACGAGGGCCGGGTCGGACGAGAAGCCTTCATAGGTGCGGCCCCAGCGGGGATCCTGCGGCACGGTGAGCGTGGGCGCGAAGGTCCATTCAATGCCCGACGCGGCGACCTCGGCCGCCGTGGCCTCTCCAATGCGGCGGATCAGGGCGGGGTCGTTGGCCGCGCCCAGCGCGATATTGTGTGGGAAGACGGTGGCACCGGGCAGGTTGTTGTGACCGTGCACCGCGTCGACGCCGAACAGCACGGGCACGGCGACGCCGTTGGGGCCAGGCTGTTGGGAGGCGGCGTGGAACTGCGCGACCAGATCGTGCCACTGCTTGGCCGACGCGCGCTCGTCGCCATAGGGGCCGGAGTTGCCGCCCGCCAGAATGGAGCCCAGCGGGTAACGGGCGAGTTCGGCCGGCGTGATCTCGCTGATATCGGCCTGGATGACCTGACCCACCTTCTGCTCGACGGTCATCGCGGCGAGCAGCTTGCTGATGCGCGCTTCGGTCGCGTCGTCGGTGATGGCGGCGGGGCTGCGGGCGGCGGGCCACTGGTCGGGGTGCGCCTGGGCGGAGGGAGCGGATTGGGCGAGTGCGGTCGCAGGCATGGCCGTTAGGATCAGGGCGCCGGCGGTTAAGCGCGCGTGGAGCGGCAGCGTCATCGGGTCTCTCCGTCTCGCCCATCGACTGTGGGTTTGTGAACGTTCACAGCGTGCCACGTGCTCACCGGCTTGGCAACGGCCTGGACCACTGAACCCGTGCCACCAGCGCCCCGGCACCTAAGGTCAATGCCGCGCACAGCGTCAGCAACACAGTGAAGTCGCCCCGCTCCACCAGCAGCAGGGTCAAGGCCGGGCCGGCGACGTTGGGCAGCGTGTTGGCCAGGTTGAGGAGACCAAGGTCGCGCCCGTGCCGACCAGGAGAGGGCAGCAGCAGCATGGCGTAGCCGGACTGCAGCGCCAGGAAGGTGGCCGAGGCGAGCCCGAACACGGCATAGCCGGCGAACACGCTCGCCCGGTCCAGCCCCGCCGCCATCGCGACCAGTCCGACACTCATTGCTACGCAGCAGCCCACCAGCCATGCGCCGCGCCGGTCGGTGCGATCGGCCAGCGCGGCCAGCGCGAAGGTGGCGGGCACCGATGCGAACAGCACCACGCTGAACAGCGTGGAGACCTGCGCCAGCGTCACTCGCTCGCCCGGCAGCACGCGCAGGATGTAGAACAGGAAGGAGAACAGCGTCGCCTGCGCCATCTGCACCGCCAGCCGCGCGATCAGCACCAGCGCCAGGTCGCGGGGCGAGCGGCTGAAAGCGGCCCCTCGTGTCCCGGCGGGCGCTCCCCTGGACCGCTCGGCGGGCAGCAGGATTGGCACCACGCAAAGGGCGACCAGCGCACCGACGCTCGCCAGCCGGCTGGCGAGCGAGCCCCACTCGGAGCCCACGATCAGCGCGCCCACACCCGCCGCCGCCGCCGGGGCGATGCCGAACACGCCACCCAGCCGCCCACGTTGCGCGTCCGGCACCCGGTCGGCGGCCCAAGCCGCGAGCGGCGCCAGCAACAGGTTAAGCGCCGCCTGCCACACCACCACGGCGACCAGCAGTTCCACGCCCGTGTCGGCCCAGGCGATCGGCGCCAGCAAGCCCACCGTGCCCACCAGCCCGACCGCCACCCAAGGCCGTCTCGCGCCGCTGAGATCGCTCAGCCAGCCAAAGCCCAGGTTGGCGGCACTCGCGCACAGCGCACCGCCCACGCCGATCACCGCCAGCCACCACACATCGCCGGCGCCCGCCACCTGCGACAGGCGCTCCGGCAGCAGCAGGGTGAGGAGCGGCACATAGGCGATCGCGCCGCCCGACCAGGCGAGCGCAAACAGCAGCAGGAAGCCCAATGTCGGGCGCGCGCGCGTCACCCCGGTGCCGGTCCGCTTGACCCCCGCTGCACAAGATCAAAGGGCACCAGTTCGCACGTGGCCTCGCCCGGGCCGTCGCCCACCGCCATCAGCCACTCGGCCGACCGCTCGCTCATCGCGGCGATCGGCTGGACGATGGCAGTGAGCGGCGGGTGGCTGAAGCGAGCGAGCGGCGTGTCGTCGAAGCTCACGATAGAGAGGTCCGCAGGCACGCTCAACCCGCGCTCGGTCGCCGCGCGGATGCAGGCGAGCGCCATCCGATCGCTGCTCGCCACGATGGCGGTCACCGGCTCAGCCCCGTCCAGCAGCGCGCGCGCGGCGAGCAGGCCGGAGTCATAGCCGAAGTCGCCCGGCTGATCGCGCGTGGAGAAGCCCGCCGCCGTCATGGCCGCGCGATAGCCCTCCAGCCGCGCCGCGCTCAGCGCGTAATCGGGCGTGCCGGCGATGAATCCGATGCGCCGATGGCCGAGGGTGAGGAGATGCTTGGTCGCCCGCTCGGCCGCCGCCCGATCGTCCATGGCGATCGCCAGCCCACCGGTGAGGTCCACCGACCCGATCCGCGCGAAGGGCACGCCGCGGTCGGCCAGCAGTGCGGTGATCTTCGCATTGTCGCTGTGCGGTGGGGTCAGAATTACGCCATCGGGACGCAGCGACTGGAGGGCAACCAGCACCTCGCGCTCCACATTGTCTGAATGCGTGTCGATCAGCTCCAAGATCAGCCGATAGCCGCCGGCCGCGCAGGCGAGCATCCCGCCCAGGAGCATCTGGTCGACCCAATCCGTGCCCTCCCGTGCGCGCCAATCGGCAATGGTTCGGTCGCGGTCATTTAAGGCCATCAGCAGGTAGGAGCGCGAGCCGCCCATCCGCTGGGCCGCGATAGAGGGGACGTAGCCCAGCTTCTGTACCGCGTCGCGCACTCGGTTTTTCAGAACCGACCGTACATTAGGCTCGTCGTTTATGACGCGGCTAACGGTCTGCAACGACACGCCAGCTTCCGCCGCTACATGGCGGATCGTCACCGATTGTCGCCCCCTTGCAGACATCTGCGACTAATCCCCGCGCACGAAGCAGACATGGCTAACGCTCAAGGGTCGTGCTGACAATATCCATTAACGCTTCGTCTGCTTCTAAACGACTAGGGTTCAAACCCAATCAGCGACTCTAAGAGCCCGACCGAAAATTGAGTTGAGCGATTTCAGTGGCTTGTGTTTCACCGGGGGTTTGCGAAGACCACGAGGATCACATGGGCTGGACCAAAACCGCTCGCCGCGAGCATGACAGAAGCGGGCTGCGCTATGCAAGCGACTGCACCGATGAAGAATGGGCCGTTGTCCGGCCATTATTGAGGCGGACCTCCAGGGTGGGACGCCCGCGCAAGCACAAGGTGCGGACGCTGTGGAATGCGATCCAGTATATCGCTGCGACAGGGTGCCAATGGGCGCAACTGCCGAAGGACTTCCCGCCCTTCACGACGGTGCAGTATCATTTCTACCGGATGCGCGACAGCGGTCTGCTGGATGCCGTCAACGCGGTACTGGTAGCATGGGTGCGTGTCGCGGAAGGCCGCAAGCCCGAACCGAGCGCGAGCATCATCGACAGCCAGTCGGTTAAAACCACCGAGGCGGGCGGGCCGCGCGGATACGACGCCGGCAAGAAGATCAAAGGTCGTAAACGCCACATCGTGACCGACACGCTCGGCAACATGCTGGAGGGCGTGGTGCATGGTGCTGATGTTCAGGACCGCGACGGGGCCCCGGATCTGATCGAGCGATCCTGCGACGCATATCCCAACCTTGCCAGGCTGTTCGCCGATGGCGGCTATGCCGGACAGAAGCTCGAAGCGGCGGTCGCGCACATTGATCGGCTGACGATCGAAATCATCCGGCGCTCTGACCTGACAGGCTTTGTCGTTCTACCCCGGCGCTGGGTCGTCGAACGCACCCTGGCGTGGCTTAACCGGTGCCGTCGCCTGGCCAAGGACTGGGAAACATCCATCGCATCGTCCGAGGCCTGGATGGTCATCTCCTCCATCAGGCGAATGACGCGCCGTATAGCCAAGCTCGAATTATGAGTCGGGCTCTAAGCTCGACTTTCCGCATTTTGAGTCCGGTGAGTCGCATTGGGGCGCTGGTTGATTCCGTGAACGGTGGAACCGTCACGGAGACGACAGATGGGCGCAGCGGTCGACCGGCATGACCGGCTGGAGGAGTGGCTGGCTCCATTCCGGATCCTGTTTACGCGGCCGACCTGGCAGCGCGTGCTGGTACTGGCGACCGGTGCGATCCTGACGACGCATCGCCGGACGGTGGCAGCCGCATTACGGGTCACAGGACGCGGGGAGGATGCGGGCTTTTCGCGCTATCACGACGTTCTCAGCCGGAGTCGATGGTCCGCGCGGGCGGCTGCCAGGCTGCTCCTTGTGCGGTTGGTTGCGACGTTTGTTCCCGCCGGCCCGGTGGTGATCGGGCTGGACGATACGATCGAGCGGCGCTGGGGCGCAAAGATCGCGGCACGAGGCATCTACCGGGATCCGGTGCGCTCGAGCCATGGCCATTTCGTCAAGGCCAGCGGCCTGCGCTGGCTGTCGGCCATGCTGCTGGTACCGGTGCCATGGGCAAAACGGGTCTGGGCGCTGCCGTTCCTGACCGTACTGATGCCGTCGCAGCGTTGGGCCGACCGGCGTGGTCTCCGCCACAAGTCACTGGTTGATGGTGCCCGGCAGATGCTGTTGCAGATCGCCCGGTGGCTGCCCGAGCGGCGCATCGTGGCCGTCGCCGACAGCGGCTTCTCCGCGATCGACCTGCTCGACGCCGTGCGCGGCCACGTCTGTGTGGTGACGCGGCTGCGGCTCGATGCGCGTCTGTTCGTGCCAGCTCCGCCACGCCGATCAGGCACGAGAGGCCGCCCGCGGCGGACCGGCGAACGGCTCCCGACGCTGGCGCAGCGCCTCGCCGATCCTGCGACTTCATGGTCGACGCATATCGTCACCGACTGGTACGGCCAGGGCGAACGGCGCGTTGAACTCGCCACCGGCTGCGCGGTGTGGAGCCATCCCGGCCGCCCCGTCGTGCCCCTGCGTTGGCTTGTCGTGCGCGATCCCACCGGACGGTTCAGGCCTCAGGCGTTCCTTTCCACCGATCCTGATGTCCCGCCCGCCGACATGCTCGGCTGGTTCATCCGCCGCTGGTCGATCGAGGTGACCTTCGCCGAGGTTCGCCGTCACCTTGGCGTCGAGACGCAGCGTCAGTGGACCGACCGCGCCATTGCCCGCACTACCCCCATGCTGCTGGCGCTGTTCTCGCTCATCACCCTGTTCACCGACGACATCCACAAGGCCCGCACCATCGTCGTGCGTTCGGCACGCTGGTATGCCAAGGAGGCCGTCACCTTCAGCGATGCGCTCGCTGCCGTCCGGCGACAATTATGGACTGACCAGACTTTTGCCATGTCCCAACAGGACCGGCACCCGCGGAAATCAACCGACGGAATACTCGACCACCTGATCGATCTTGCCTGCTACGCCGCCTGAAATGCGGAAAGTCGAGCTAAGGAAAGCGGTTTTCCTGATACACAGGCGGCCTGGGGGCGAGGAAACTGCGAGATGGCGCTGTTTTGGTTGTCGGACGAGGCATGGGCGGCGATCGAACCTCATCTGCCGAGAAACCAGCCTGGTGCCCGGAGGGTGGACGATCGGCGGGTGATCTCGGGCATCCTCCATGTGCTCAAGGTCGGTTGCCGCTGGTGCGACTGCCCGGCCGACTACGGTCCATCGACGACGGTCTACAATCGTTTCAATCGCTGGTCACATCGCGGCTTCTGGCTAAAGCTGCTCAATGCCCTGGTGGAGACCGGCGCGGTCACGAAAAGCACGTCGATCGACAGCACCTGCATCAAGGCTCAGCGCGCGGCGTTCGGCGCGAAAGCATGTGTTGAGCACCGTCGAAGTGGGGGGCGCTCGACACAGACGATCGGCCGCTCGCACGGTGGCTGGACCACCAAGCCTGTCCTGAACCTGACGAAGGGTCCATGCGCTCACCGACGTGGTCGGCCGCCCCTGCGCGCTCATGCTGACGGCCAGCAACGTCAGCGATGTGAAGGCGGCACCGGCTCTTCTCGCACGCGCCGGGCGCATGGACTACCTGCTCAGTGATAAGGGCTGGAGGGGACAACCCATCGCGCGCCCGATCTGGACGAAGAGCACGGACAAACGAAATTCAATCAGCTGCATTCGCCAGTAATTGAGCTTATCGCTAAGCATATAACAAACCTTGAGAGCTTCGCTATAAGGCGGGCTTGGCGGTACTGTCCCGGACGATCAGCTCAAATGGCAGCATCTTCCGGTATGTTTCGTCTCCAACCTGGCGTTCATAGTGCGAATCCACCAGAATATCGACCGCTGCGGCCGCCATCTCCGCCTTAGGCTGGCGAATAGTGGTGAGCTGCGGCCAGACTGCTCGCGAGGTTGGCGCATCATCGAAGCCCGCGATCGACAAGCTCTCGGGGACCGAAACACCCAGCTTCGCCGCAGCCATCAATACGCCAAGCGCCATGTCGTCATTACTAGCGAAGATGGCGGTGGGGTGATCCCCGCCGCCGAGCATCCGCTCACCGGCGACGAGTCCTGAGAGGAAGGAGAAGTCGCCCGCGGTGACCCAACTCTCACGCAGTGAAACGCCGGCTTGCGCCATCGTGGTCCGAAATCCTTCCCATCGCCGATGTGCAGCGTTGTGCTCAAAATCGCCTTTGACGAAGCCGATGTCCCGGTGCCCTAGCGAGAGCAAGTGCGTCGTCATTTCGCTCGCCGCAGCCGCGTCGTCCATCCAGACCAATCCCGAGCGATAAATGTCGCCGCGCGGCGACATCCGGACATAAGGCAGCGCGTGTGCATCGAGCACATCCAGCAAGTCTGCCCGGTCACAGGCCGGCGGCGTCAGGATCGCGCCGTCGAGCCGAAGCGCGGCGGCGCTCTCCGCGACAACTCTCGCCCAGTCGGCGGTCGCGAAATCCATCGGCTCCACCACAAGATGGTAGCCCTTGTCACGGCAGCGCATCAGCGCACCTCTCTGAACGTCGGCCGCGTAACCTGAGCTCGGATCGTCGATGAACAAGCCAAGAAGATAGGAGCGCGAGCTAGCCAGGCTCCTGGCGGAAGCGTTAGGCCGGTAATCGAGCTCAGACACCACCCTACGTACAGCCGCCCTGACTTCCGGGCGGACATGGCGTTCGCCGTTGATCACCCGCGAAACCGTTTTCGGTGACACGCCGGCCTTGGCGGCCACGTCCTTAAGCGAGGTCGACCTGGTCACGCCTGCGCCTCAAACACTCGAGGTGCCGAAGGCCGTGCCAAAGCGGAGCGGGCCATCTCAAAGGAGCAAAGTGCCTGGGGTGCAAAGGCGACGACCAGTCCAGATGCAGGAGCGAAGGGAGGTGAGAGTGGGTGCATCGCTCGTGTGTTAGCCCCGGACGAGCGACTAGCAAAGCGACCTCAAATTTCCTGCCGTGAAAGTCCGGATGACCTGTTGACAGCGCTGTCGGAAGTTATCAGTCTGATCACGATCCTGCATCAGTCAGGACAAAGGGAGGATTGGATGACTAGATTGAATCTGCTCACCGGTGCGGCGGTCGCGACCGTTCTGTGCCACGGCATTGCAGCTGCCCAACCAGCACCAGCGACTCCGCCCCAGACGGCCGACGGCCAAATAAACCCTCAGACCGGCGGTCCAAGCCCCACGGCCGACAGTGGCCGCGCCGAAACCCAGACGGCTGGCGACCAACCCGCGACCGTCGAGGGAGGCGAAATCATCATAACCGCCACTAGGCGCGAGACGAGTCTTCAGAAGACGCCTATCGCGGTGTCGGTATTTAGCCAAGCAACTCTCGACCGAGAGCAGGTCCGAGACGTGACTGACTTGGCGCGTTTCGTACCCAGCCTACAGTTCAACCAGCAGGGCGATCAATCGGCGATTACTCTGACGCTTCGCGGCATCGGTAACGACACCGCCTTTACCGAGGTCGCCGATCCCGAGGTCGCAATCTACGCCGACGGCATCTACTCGCCGCGAGCGCAAGGCGCGACCACGCTCTTCTACGACGTCGCGCGGGTTGAGGTACTGCGCGGGCCGCAGGGCACGCTGTTTGGCCGCAACGCTACTGTGGGCGCGCTCAGCATCGTTACGGCGAAGCCGACACTCGACGGCTTCTACGGTAACGTCGACGCGGTGGTGGGTGCCTACGATAGGCTTGGTGTACGCGGCGCGCTCAACCTCCCGGTCAGCAGTTCCCTCGGATTTCGCCTTGCTTTTGTGACAGAGCAGAACGACGGATACGTTGACTTCCAGGAGCCGCCGGTCGTCCCCAACGTCGACCGCGCCGCCTTCGTCACGACCGGGAAGAAGTACTACGGGCGCGAGCAACGCTCGGTCCGGCTCAGCGGCCTGTACGAGCCGTCGGACCGATTGCGCTGGGACTTGTCCGGCGAGTACTTCAAGGACACGGGAGGTCCCATTATCCCCCTGTTGCAGGACCGACGGCCCGGAACTGAGCGCTTCTCCGTCCTTGCCGATACCGCCCCCGATCAGGACCGTTACGCAGCTAGTATCCGATCCAACATCGGCTTTGGCCTCTCGGATGCCATCCGCCTTAACTACATCGCGGGATACAACCGCATTGGCGGCAGCACGCAGGTCGACGCGGACGCGGGCGCGCTGCCCCCCACCGGCGGCTTCGATCCAGAGAGCGGGCTCCAGCTCTTCCTGGGTGGCTTCGGCGAGAACCGCACTGTTAATTCACGCTTTGAATTCAATAGTCATGAGGTCCAACTTCAGTCGGTAGGTGACCGCCGCATTGAATGGATTCTTGGTGGCTATTACTCGCACGAGAAGAACCGCATCCGCTTCGATGTCGACCAACGCGACGGCTACCGTTTCGGTCAGACCCGCGCCTTCGTGGGTTCCTTTATCCAGTCCAACCGACAAATCGATTCGCGTGCGGCGTTCGGTCAAGCGGTCTGGCACGCCACGGACGCCCTGCGTGTGACGGGCGGCCTCCGATATACCAAGGACACGAAGCAGGACATCGGCGGGCGCAACGTCACCGCGTTCGGCTGCCCGGCACCCGGCGACCCGTCGTGCACCGTCAACATCTTCGGCGTGCTCCCGAATGCGACCGCCGCCGAACTGGTGGCGTTCCTCAACACGCAAGGCGGCAACTTCTCCATTTCGAACAATGACGTGAAAGGGAGCTGGGACAAGCTGACATATCTTGGCCGCGTTGACGCCGACCTCGCGGAAGATGTGCTAGGCTATGCCAGCATCTCGACCGGGTTTAAATCGGGCAATATTCAGGATGGCGGACAAACCACCGATCCGGAAACGCTGACCAACTACGAGTTGGGGCTCAAATCGCGGCTGTTCGACCGCAGGCTGACAGTCAACCTCGCCGCTTATTACGCTGACTTTACCGGCTATCAGGTTAATCAGGTGGTCAACACGCGAGATGCCAACGGCAATATTATTGCGAGCCAGGTCGCGACCCAGAATGCTGAAGGCGCCAAGTCGTACGGCGTGGAGGCGGAGGTCACGGCCAACCTCACCGACGATGATCGATTCCAGTTTGCGGGCACAGTGCTAAAGACGCGACTCAAAAACCTGATCAGCGTCGACGGTCGGCTCGATAATTCAGGAGACCCGACGGCCCAGCGCCAACTTCGCGGAAATGAACTGGCACACGCGCCGCGCTTTTCGGCGACCGCAACCTATGAGCACGACTTCAACCTCGCGAACGGGGGCAGCATCACGCCGCGCGCAACCGTTCACTTTGAGACGCGCAGCTTCCTGACCTTTTTCAACGGCGACCGCACAGACCGCGTCAACGCTGTCGGACAATCTATAAATTACGGCCGCGATTTCGATCAGCAGGACGCGTACTCTAAGACCGATTTGGCTATCCGCTACAATGCGCCCGGCGACAAGTATTTGATCGAAGCGTTCGTGCTGAACCTGGAGAATAGCCGAATTCGCACGGGGGCAAGTGCCTTCGGGCCGACCCGCTACGACCCCGTTTTCCTGTCGACCCTGCAGCCGCCGCGGACCTGGGGGGTGCGGGCTAGAGCCGCTTTCTAACATGAGATTGGCCGCGGGCTAGGTATGCCGAAGCGGACCTCCTCAGGAAACTTGGTCTGCTGAAGGCGGATCGCACCTTAGCACTCCGCTTCTTTTCCTCGTCACTAAAAATCGTTTCGGAAAGATCAACATGAACAACTCCCGCTCGATTGGCGCGGCCCTGCTCACCACGGCGACCATCCTGGCTGGCCTCTCGGGGTCGTCTGCCATGAGCCAATCGGTGCCCGCTTCATCGAGCGTGCCTCACGACATGGCGGATGCTCGGTCGGCCGAGATGCGCGCTGATGCGCTGGTGCAGCGTATGACGCTCGATGAGAAGCTGGCCTACGTGCACGGCTATTTCCCGCCGCTTGCCAAACCGGTGCCGGCAATCCCGATGATTCCGTCGGCGGGTCTCGTGCCTGGCGTTCCCCGGCTGGGTATCCCGAGCTTGCGGGAGAGCGATGCCAGCTTGGGCGTGGCGAACCAGGTGGAGCAGCGGAAGGGCGACGTGGCGACCGCGCTGCCCGCAGGTCTCGCCACCGCCGCCAGCTTCGATCCGCAGATCGCCTATCTGGGCGGAGTGATGATCGGACAGGAGGCGCGCGCCAAGACGTTCAACGTCCTGCTCGCGGGCGGGGTCAACCTCACGCGCGATCCCTGGAACGGCCGCAATTTCGAGTATTTGGGTGAGGATCCGCTGCTTGCAGGTTTGATGGCGGGCGAGCAGATTCGAGGCGTCCAGAGCAACCATATCGTCTCTACTATCAAGCACTTCGCCCTCAATGCGCAGGAAACCGGCCGACACGTGCTCGACGCGCAAATCGGCGAGGCAGCGCTCAGGGAGAGCGACCTGCTCGCCTTCCAGATCGCGATCGAGCGCGGTCGGCCCGGCTCAGTGATGGCGGCTTACAACAAGGTAAACGGCGACTGGTCGTCAGAAAGCCCGTTTCTGCTCACCCGCGTCCTCAAGCGTGACTGGGGCTACAAAGGTTGGGTGATGTCCGACTGGGGCGGTGTCCATTCCACGGAGAAAGCGGCGCTGGCTGGCCTGGATCAGCAGTCGGGCCAGGAACTCGACACCGCGATGTTCTTCGGCAGACCGCTTGCCGACGCGGTCCGTGCGGGGCGCGTGCCGATGGCGCGGCTCGACGACATGGTTCGCCGCATCCTCACTGGGGTGATCGCGACCGGGCTGATGGACGCACCGGTTCCCGAAGCGGCCCAGTCGATCGACTACGTCTCCCACGCCGACATCGCGCAGCACGCTGCCGAAGCGGGGATCGTACTACTCAAGAATGAGGGCAATCTGCTGCCGCTCGGCCGCAAAGCGAAACGGATCGTGCTGATCGGGGCACATGCCGATGTAGGGGTGCTGTCGGGGGGTGGCTCCAGCCAGGTCCGTTCGGTCGGCGGTGCGCCAGTGGAGATCCCGCTGACGCACGGCGAGGCGGCGTCGTTCGCGCGGATTACCTGGCATGCATCGTCGCCATTGCGCGCGATCCGGGCCGCCGTGCCTGGCGCGCAAGTGACCTACATCGACGGCCGCGATCCGAAGGCGGCTGCGGCGGCAGCGCGCGGCGCTGACTTGGCGATCGTGTTCGCTTGGCAATGGCAGAGCGAGGCGCAGGATGTGGAGACGCTGGCGCTGCCCGACAATCAGGATGCGTTGATCGATGCGGTCGCGGTCGCGAACCGCCGCACATTGGTAGCGCTGGAGACGAGCGGCCCGGTGCTGATGCCGTGGATCGACCGGGTGCCCGCAGTGCTCCAGCTCTGGTACCCAGGCCAGCGCGGCGGCGAGGCGATGGCAAATGTTCTGACGGGCGCGGTGAACCCGTCCGGACGGCTCCCCATCACCTTTCCGGTTAGCGCAGACCAAGCGCCCCGTCCGGTGCCAGTCGGCTTGCCAGAACTGCGCGATGCCGAGGCGCGTAGGGCAGCGGGCGATAAAATGACTCTTCAGCAGTCAGCCGGTGTCCGCCCCTTCATCGTCCATTATCCGGAAGGGGCAGATGTAGGGTATCGTTGGTACGCGAGCCGCGGCCGCACACCGCTCTTCCCGTTTGGATATGGACTTTCCTATACCACATTTCGCTACGGCAAGCTTGCAATTGAAGACGGTCCTGCTCTGCGGGTCACCTTCGATGTGACGAACACCGGTTTTCAGCCCGGAGCCGATGTCCCGCAACTCTATGTGCGTGCGAAAAGCGGCGAGGGAACCACGGCCGACCGGCTTGCCGGCTTCACCAAAGTCTGGCTCGCGCCCGGCGAGACGCGGCGAGTGGCGTTGACGGTCGATCCGCGGGTGATCGCCCGCTATGATATCAGTGCAAGCGAGTGGCGGATCGATCCTGGCTCGTACCCGCTGACGATCGGGCGTTTTGCGGGTGATCATGTCTTGAATGGTGAGGCCCGGCTCAACGGTATCCGGATTGAACCTTGAAAGTACTGTCCGGCACTATTTTGCGAAGTTACCGCTGAAAAAGTAGCTGAAAGGACATCCAACGCGCTGTGAGGCGTCTGCGTCTGTCAGGCAATCCTTGTTATTGTCAATACGGTGTAGCCGTCTTCGCCCCTGACCGTCTTGCCGTCGACCAGCTCAAGGCGATCGGTGGCCACAAACAGAGTGGTGATGCTGGTGCCGCCCGTCTTGGTGCGGAGCTCGGGGACCTTGGTGATGCCGCCGATCAAGTTGCCGCTGTTCGTGGGATGCCTCCTTGATGTGTCCCGGGCGGACCTCCCGCCGGGCGTCACCGACCCGGCGGCCGCCCCTGGTCTCGGGTGACATCAACCCGGCGTGAGGTCCGCCCTGGCGAAGCCGAAATCCTGGGAATTTCATGCACATCGTCCCGACTGACAACGATCGGCCGCGCCTCCCCAGCTCCCCTGCGAACATACAGCCGGAGGACGGCACCAGCTTCGCCGCCTGTCCCCTTGGCCGCCGCCGGCATAGTCGACGGCGAGACCATCGGCACAGAGGAAGACGGACCGTAGAGGAGTCCGAGCACGACGGCAGCGGCACCTGCTTGGTCCGGCAGGGTGGTCGCCGACACCATGGGATCAGGGGCGACAGCCGGCGAGGACGGTGCCGTAAAGCCAGCTGAAGGCATGATAGGATGCGCACGTGCGGCCGCGAGAGCATTGGCGTCGCTGTCTGGTGATGAAGCCTAGGAGGGGTGGTGCGGCAGCGTCGTCGGTCCGGGCGGCAGCCCGTGCGTCAGGGATCAATACCCGAAGGCGGGAGACGGGCGGCATGCGCGGCTCCGGGAGGCGCAACCGACGAGAGCCCGGTCCTGCGCGCCGGCGTGGGAGGCGGTCGACACGTCCCACAGCCCCCCTCGGCGTGTCGTCGTTGGCCTCTTGCCTCAACCGGCACGCGTGAGAGATCACCCACGGCGGACGTGCTACGCGTCGACGTAGATGAAGTGCTCTAAGCACCTGATCGGTGGCGGGACAGTCCGCGGCCGCCAGCCGCAGGCAAGCGATGGCCAACCCGCTCTCCCCGAGGCCTATCACAAACGAAACGCCATGCCTTGTTTGCCGCCTCTTCTGCCGCTATCTTGCGTCCATCGAAGCGCGAGGGAGAGTTCGGATGATGCTGGCCATGTACGCAGAGGATGGGGTGTTCGCCCCCAAGAAGATCGCCGCCACGCTCCGCACCACCAGCGAGGAGGTCGCGCGGACGGTCGGACTTGGCAAGGACGCCATCCAGCGCAAGGACCGCGTGCGCTCCGACCGCACTCAGCGGCGCCTGCGCGAGATGATCGAAATCCTGAACAAGGTGGAACCGCGCTTCGGCTCGTCGCTGGTCGCCTATGCCTGGTACCGCTCCGAGCCCCTGGCGGGCTTCAGCGGGCAGACGGCCATGCAACTGGTGCGCGATGGGCGCGCGGCCGACGTACTCGACTATGTCGATGCGGTGGATGCCGGCGTCCACGCTTGAGCGACCGCCACCAAGGTCTCCTCTACCGCGCGCTCAACCCAGTCTGGGCCGGACATCCGCTCTCCGGCGCTGGCGCCGCCCGGCACGGCGGCCGCTTCAATCGCAAGGGGCGCGAGGCGCTCTACACCAGCTTGAGCCCGCACACGGCGATCCGCGAGTCCAATCAGGTGGGCGCGCTGCAGCCGACCACGCTTGTCGCTTACCGAGCCGACGTCGGGCCGGTGTTCGACGCGCAAGATGATGCGGCTTTGGCCGCTCACTCGATGACCGCCGCCGAACTGGCCGACCCCACTTGGCGCGATCGGATGTTGCGAGGCGAAGCCGTGCCGACGCAGGAGTTCGCGGAGCGGCTGATCGGTGAAGGCTTCGTCGGACTTTTGGTCAGAAGTTTCGCCGCCGGAACGCACGTCGACGATCTCAACCTGGTGCTCTGGAGCTGGGGCGTTCCGGACGCGCTGATCGTCGTCGATGACGAGGGCCGGCTTGGAGCTTAGCCGCACGAGACTGTTGAAAAACTCCAGAATCACTCATCAGCAGCCGCAGCGTGCCAAGATGGCAAAAACCTACACATGTAATATCAACCACTTAACCAGAAGACGGCTTGAGACGAGTGCCTTGGAAGGCAACAAATCCGCCGTCTGCCGACTTTTTCAAAAGTCTCGAACGGTTTGGACACAAACCGGGATCGCCTAGTCGCGAAGAACAGCCATTAGCTCCGCGAAAGCCGCGGTTATCTCCTGAGCGGGGTGGCCGACGCGTCCCCCGTCAAGCCAAGCCTCGTTGGCGGCGCGCCACGCACCGACGACACAGGCGGCTTTGATCCGCGCCTCCTGCGCGGGATTGCCGCCGCCGCAGCGCCCGATCACTGCATCGCCGAACGCGACCTCAATGTCGCGGTATTTCTGCAGGTTGTGCGCCCTGAGCGAGGGGTTCGCGACCAGCAGATCGGACAGCGACAACGCTTGATTCATCGACAGCCCGCCGACGAACTCGGCCAAGGTGTTCATCATCGCCGTTAGCGCGCCTTCGCCCGGTACCTGTGCAGCCAGCGCGGGCAGCAGCAGATCAAGGATGCCGTCCTGATAGGCGAGTGCCACCTGCTCCTTAGTCGCGAAGTAGCGGAACAGCGTTCGGCGCGACACGCCCGCGGCTTGAGCGATGTCCGCCATCGTGGTCGTCGGAAACCCATGCGCGGAGAACAGGTCAACCGCGCACTTGATAATGCTCGCGCGCACCGTCGCCGCGTGGTCCGCACGCGACGGCCTCCGGGTCGGGTTGGCTCGGTCCTTTCGCTTATCGCGGGAACCGGGCTGCGGCTCACCCGTTCGACGTGGCACTGAGTGTCACTTTTATCATCACCACCATCATAGCCGCTTCGTCGGCGTTCGAGGAAGAAAGCCAATGAGCATTTTGGGCGACCTTGTTCATAAACCTCGCGTGTGGTTCATCACGGGGGCGGCGACCGGGTTGGGTCGGGCCGTCGCGGATGAGGCGCTAGAGAAAGGCGACCGCGTGGTCGTGACGGCGCGCGATGCCGAGCGGCGGCTCGACAATCTGACGGGCACCTATCCCGACGCTTGCATCGCCGTCGAACTCGACATCACCAATCGGAGTCAAGCGGCGGCGGCGCGGGACGCGGCGCTGGAGCGCTTCGGTCGTGTCGACGTGCTGCTGAACAACGCGGGTGTGAATCAGGCGTCGACGTTGGAAGACATTTCGGAGGAACAACTTCGCGACATTATGGAGGTGAATCTGTTCGGGACACTGAACGTCACCCGAGCCTTCCTGTCCACCCTGCGTGAACAAAAGTCCGGGCACGTCTTGTTCACCTCGTCGCTTGCCGGGCGCGTCGCGCACCACGGATATGCAATCTATGCGGCCAGCAAGTTCGGCATAGCTGGCGTGGCCGAGTCGCTTCGCGAAGAGATGGACCCGTTCGGCGTGGACGTGACGTGCATCTTTCCGGCGACGTATCAAACCCCGCTCAACACCCACATGCGCAAGCACGAGCCGACTGAACCGTACAAGAAGGTGTACGATTTCCTGGCCGCAGGCGAGGCGATGCAGCCCAAGCTACCAGATGCGGACAATCTCGATGGCTATGCGCGCGCCGTGCTGGAGGTGGTGAGCAGCCGCAAGCCGCCGGGCAAGATCGTGATTGGGTCTGGCGGCGCGAAGCAGGTGCGCGACAAGCTGGAGGCCGAGTTGAAGGAACTCGACGCCTGGGCCGAGGTGTCCGGCTATACGAAGGCGACCTAATCGCTCTCGGCCGCACGGAGGCAAAAATCAACGCAAGTTTAAGTTCTGTGTCACAATCGAACGAGACTGTTGAAAAAGTCGGCAGACGGCGGATTTGTTGCCTTCCAAGGCACTCGTCTCAAGCCGTCTTCTGGTTAAGTGGTTGATATTACATCTGTAGATTTTTGCCATCTTGGCACGCTGCGGCTGCTGATGAGTGATTCTGGAGTTTTTCAACAGTCTCGAACGGTTGTGACACTTGCCCACGTCAGTTGCGCTTAGCTTAACCCCCGCTTCCGTGCACCTCCACTCAAGGTCGATTGGCAGGCAGGCGAGACAATCGATCTCAAGGTGACCTGCTGCACGGTGACCTGCTCTAACCCCTGCGGCAGATAACCAATTGTGCGCTGCTGCCCGTGATCGTCCACCAGAAGCCCATAGGGCACAAAAGCGTTGTCCGGCTCACCTTCGGTGCGAGCGAGAATCTTCATGCCGTTCCGAAGTCCGGCGGCATAGGCCGGCAATGCGGGGTCCACTCCCGTCGCCACATTGCCAGCCTGCGCCGTTGCGTTCGTGTCGAAGCCTCGGGAGAAGGACGGGCGGCGCTCAGTGACTACAGTGGCGCATGGGCCGAAAGTGTTGGCTGGCAACATGATTGTCTCGCCGCGCGAAAGATAGCGTGCCTGGTCCCGGCTGATGTTCAGTCCGTGTCGAGCGGCAAGCGAGCGGAACAAGTCGGTCGCCTCCTCCCCTTTGGCCGACCGGGCGGCGACAAGCTGCTCTTTCACGATGGTGTCCAAGTTCACCTTGCCCTTGGACAGCGCCAGCAGGCGGGCATTCCACATGGCGGCCAGCAAAGCGCCGCGCTGATAGGGTAGCTTCTGCGCCTGCTCATTGCCCCAGAAGGCGGTCGTGGCCTCCGCACCCGTCATGTTGCGAACGGGCGATCCCGCATAGCCGGCGAGCATCTCGTTCCATTGCGCCGCGAACTCAGCCGGAGTGATCAGGCCAGCGCGCACCATGAGGGCGCGGGCATAGTAGTCGGTGAAGCCTTCGCTGAACCAGTAGCTCGCTGGCCGGGTCGCCCGGTCCTCCGGCATCGAACCCAGCTGCTTGGGGTTCCAGCTGTGGAAATACTCGTGGGCGAAAAGCCACTTCATCCGATCGAGCGGCGCTCGCTGATCGATCCAGAGCGCGAAGCCGTCCCCACGTCCGGTTCCCCCGAAGCTCATCGCGGTCGGACTGCCCACGATGGGAGCGGCGGTCACGAGGAAGGGGGCTCCTCGGTTCGCCCCCCAGAAGCTCCTCTCGACGCCGATCACGCGACGCGCCAAGTCGTTCAACTGCTCGGGTGTGAAGGCATAGCTGCCGACCGTCGCGACCCGCACGCCCGATCCGTCGCCGGCAGAGAAGGTGCGGAGGTCATGCCCGCCTATAACGATGCTATCCAGCGCATCCGAAACAGTGCCGGGCCGAGTGGCTTGTCGGTCGTCTCCGGCTAAATGCTCAAGGTCGGATGCGAAGCCCATGCCCGACGTCCCGCCTGCCCGCCCAGTCAAAGGTTGCGGGCGCATTCTCGCGGCCTTCGGGATAGCCGAACAGGGCATTGCCTACGGCGTAGAACCAGCCCGGCCTGATCACGGGTCGGGGCTGATCGCTGTCCTCCACGGTGGGATCGTGATCGTAGGCTGAAACGATCCTGTAGGTGGCGGTCAGCTCGGCCCCTGGGGCGCTCTTGATGCGCCAATGTCCATTCCCGAGTTCCTCAACTTCGACCGCTCCGGCGACGCGGAAATCTCGTGCCCACTGCCAGAGCTTGTCTTCGCCCGCCCAGCCGTTCTCCCAGCCGAAATCGGTAGTCGCCGAAGGGTTCGCGCGGAAGTGGACTTCCACTGCCAACCCAGTGATCGCACCGTCCAAAACCTCTGGTGCAAGGGCGTAGTGGACCGGCTCGGCCAACGAGTCCGGAGCGGCAGCGCCCAGCAGAAGGACAGGGGCGAGGAGAGCAAGTGTGCAGCGCATGGGCTGATCTTATTCAATCACTGGTTTTGAGCAATCCACCCTCTGCGGTGGCCGAAGCAGCTGCAACACAGTGGCCATCAATCCCCTGCCGCTAGTGGCTCACCTACGTGCGATCGGGGCGTCAGCTCGGAAGCCGCGACATCTGTTCTCATCTTATGTAGACCGTGCCATGCTGCTGCCGAGGAGGATCACCATGTCTCCCGCAGCCACGTCATTCCAAAAGGCGCTAGTCGTTGCCGGTGCGATCTTGTTTCTGCTGGGCCTGCTCCAAGGGGCGGCGGTCCAGTCGTTCGCCAATCCTAGAATGGCGCTGTCGGCTCATTTGACGGCCGTACAAAGCGGCTTGGCGCTCATGATCGTCGGAGTGATCTGGCCTGCTGTTTCGTTGAACGCCATGCTTCTCAAAGTCGCCCGGTGGACCATCATCATCGGGATGTATGGCCTTTGGCTGGGACTGACGCTGTCAGCCGCATCTGGTGCCAGCGATGCACTGCCCATCGCTGGCGCGGGTTACAGCGCGAACCGGCTCTCTGAAGTGGCCGTATCGGCGACCGTTCTTGTCTCCAGCGGGCTCATGACGCTGGGCTGGCTGCTGTTCGTCGTCGGCCTGATCCGTCGTCATGTGGGCGGCGGAAAACCCGAACGATTGTGACACCGGCAGATGATGTAGCCGAGCAGGTAAAGTTAAGGCCGTCGATCCGGCGAACTCAAGATCTTGGTGGAGAAGTAGGCCTGCAAGTTCTGCGTGGGGGTGTCGGGGAAGTGGTCTCCGGTCTCTTCAATCCCTGCTATTCTGTCGAGGCGGAACGCGCGAAAGTCAGCGCGGAGTTCGCACCATCCAGCGAACAACCACCCTTCCGTGAAGGCCCAGATGGCGAGCGGCCACACGCGGCGTTCCGACAGGTCTCCCGCTGCATCGGTGTATTGCAGCCGTAGCACCCTTGCCTCTCGCACCGCGCGGCGCACGACCTTCAAAAAAGGGGTTGCGGGTCCGTCTCGCCTGCTCGCGAACAGCGGCGCATTCTCAAGCGCGCGTCGGTCCGGCTCCGGGAGCGATGACTGGAGCTTGCCTCGCACCTCGCGGGCAGCTTGGGACAGCGACGTGTCACCCGCCACCTCGACGAAGGACAATCCCATCGCCAGCGCGTCGAGTTGTTCGTAGGTGAAGGTCAGCGCCGGCAGGTCGAAGCCTGGTCGCAGCAGATAACCGACACCGGCCTCCCCTTCGATCGGCAGCCCGGAACCCTGAAGATGGGCGATGTCGCGGTACACCGTTCGCACGCTGACCTCGAAGTAGGCGGCAAGGTCCTGTGCGCGGCTGATGTCGCGCGTGCGCAGTTCGTTCACTAAGCTGAACAAGCGTTCGGCACGACGCATGACACCTCTCCTGACGCCACGCTGTCAGGAGCGTGGCGTTAGCGTCAAGTCGAGAGGAGCGCCGACATGAAGCCGCCCACAATCTTCGACGATCTGCCACTCCCGCCCGCCGCTCAGCTGCTGGGCTGGAGTCTCGTGGCCCTCGATCCGCAAGCCGGGACGATTGAGGTCGAGTTCGACGCGAAAGCCGCCTTCACCAACCCGTCCGGTCACATCCAGGGAGGCTTCCTGGCCGCGATGCTCGACGACACCCTCGGACCCGCAGCCTTCGCCATGACGGGCGGCAAGCGGATGACGTCGACGATCGACCTTCACCTCCACTTCGTGCGGCCCGTTCGGCCGGGGCGCGTCACAACGCGGGGTCGGGTTGTGAACCTTGGTGCCAGGATCGTCTTTCTTGAAGGCGAACTCTTCGGCCCGGACGGCCGACTGGCAGCCACCGCATCGGCAAGCGCCATGCTGACGGATTACGGGTCCGGTGGACGCTCACCGGTAATGGACCGGAACGACGTGAATTTGGGTTCGCTCGCCAGAAAGGAGAGCAGCGTCGACAGGTCGCCGGCTTGAACGCGCCACGCCATGTAGGTTTGCTGAGCCTCCGCCGTCTCCCACACTTCATAGAAGTGAACGACGTTCGGTCGAGTTTCATCGATTAGAATGTCGAACTCTATGTTGCCCGCATGCGATCGACTGATCTCCAGGTTTTCCACGGTGTAGTCGAGAAAAGGCCTCCAGCTTTTCCGGCTTGATGGTCAGCTCTGCGAGCATCACCAATCTGTCGACGAACTCGTATTTCATTCCGGCCTCCGCGCTGAGAAGGATGCCAGGATAAGGACGGCCTGCTGACACCGTTGTGTCAACAGAGCGACAGGGCGTGCTGAGGCCACCGAACCGGGATGAGGCGAGTAGCGGGTCGATGCCGCTTGCCTGCAGGGTGTGCTCGTTCAATGATCCCATCCGATGGCTTCTGACTTGTCTGCGCTTCGAGTGTTCGCCGCCGACATTTGGCTAGCGGACGGACCAGAAGTCGTCGTGGCCGGCTTTCGCTACCCGACACGGGCGGCGGTCATGCGCCTCTCGGGTAATCGCCTGGTGGTCTGGTCGCCGGTGGCGCTGTCGCCGGCACTTCGCGTCGCTGTCGACGCGCTCGGCACAGTCTCCTACATTGTAGCCCCGAACTCGCTGCACCACCTGTTCCTTGCCGATTGGAAGCGCACCTATCCAGCAGCGCGGCTCTATGCACCGCCAGGCCTGCGCGATAAGCGCCGCGACCTCGCCTTCGACGCCGAGCTGGGTGACGAGGCCGACCCCGAGTGGGCGGGCGAGGTCGACCTGGTTCCGGTGCGCGGAAACCTCATCACCACGGAGGTCGTCTTCTTTCACGCGAAGAGCCGCACGATCCTGTTCGCCGACTTGATCCAGCAAATGGACCCAGGTTCGCTCACTGGGTGGCGTGCCCTCGTCGCGCGCCTAGACCTTCTGACCGGGCCGGAGCCTAAGGTGCCACGCAAGTTTCGCCTCGCCTTCATTAATCGGCAGTCTGCCCGGAAATCGATCGAACGCGTTCTGTCTTGGCCAACGGACAAGCTTATAATGGCGCACGCGGACCCGGTGCTCCACGCCGGTCGGGCCTTCGTCGAGCGCGCGTTCCGCTGGCTCTCCGATTAAGCTCGGCGGCCTTGCAGGTCGAGCGGGCGAAGATCGAAACGCTCCGGTTCTAAGCCAAGGCCCTTTGCAGCGCGGGCCGTTCAAACAGCCTGTTCACATAGGCGGACGCGCGTGGATGGCTGTCGGTCAACAGGTTCAGCCACTTCGCCGTGGCGAGCGTGAAGCCCATCATGATGTCGTCGGCCGTCAGCTCGTCGCCGGCCAGGTAGGGCCGGTGCTCCAGGGCGGCCTCCACACGGTCGAACACCGTGTTTGCGCTTTCGCGCACGGCCTCGATGATCTCAGTGTGTCGATCCGCGTCCTGGCGATAGACGGTCAGCCAGACAGTGGTGTTGATCGGACTGGCGGCCGTGCCTTCCGCGAAGTGAAGCCATTGCAGATAGGCGGCGCGCTCCAGCGACCCAATCGGCGGCTCCAATTGGCCCTTCCCGTACTGCTCCAGGATGTATTGAACGACAGCCCCGGACTCGGACAGGGTGACGCTCCCGTCTTCCATGTAAGGGTAGTTTCCCGACGGGGTGGCCTGGGAAAAGCCCTTCTGGGTCTCCCGGTTGAACTCTGAACGTGTGAGCTCGTAGGCGACCTCCAGCTCCTCCAGCAGCCAACGAATGCGGATCGAGCGGGTCAGCGGCGCGAAGTGAAGTCGTATCATTCTTGACCTCCGGAAGCTCTGTCAGCCCTTGGCGTACAAGATCATCTGCGTGCAGCGGAACAGGGCCAGGCGCTTGCCGGTGGCCGCGTCCGTCATCTCGGCATCCCACACCTGGGTCGATCGGCCGCCGTGGACGAGGCGGGCGGCGCATGCGACGGCTCCGGTCCGCACCGTTCCCATGAAGTTGCACTTCACCTCCACCGTGGTGAACCCCGTGGCACCCTCCGGCCATGCGGTCGACACGCCGTATGCGCAGAGGATGTCAGCGACCGAGAGAAGCGCGCCGGCTAGAAGATACCCGGTGTGGGCGACAAGATCGTCGCGCACGTCGAATTTGCCATCGACCAGTCCGTCATCGGTCCGTGTGACCTCCAAGCCCAGATGGCCGGGTAGCTTGCCGTCGTTCGCGCGGTTGAGGTCGGCGACGGAGGTGTGGTTCTGCGTCTTTGGCACCCGGACCTCCAGTTGGCTGACTGACAGTTACAACACACCGCCGCCACGACAATCACGTGATCGCGTCACACCTCGTGAGCCGCGCCGCGCCTGCTGGCGAGATGAGGTTCGCCCACACGAAATTGTGATGTTCGATGACCTTGCTCGCGGGCATGTAAGCTCGATCGGAGGTTGTATGTCCGTCCTCCGGGACGATGGTCGTGTAGCCCCGCGCCAGCGCGCTGCGGACCGTGGTGTCGACGCAGAAGTCGGTCGCGAACCCGGTGACGATCAACTCATCGACCTCAAGCTCTTCTAGCCTGGAACCGAGATCCGTATCGAGAAAGGCGTCGCACGCAGCCTTGAGGATGCGCTGGTCCTCCGGCTCGACCGTCAGATCGGCGTGGAGGGCATGGCCCGGCTCTGACGGGTGGAAGTCGTCGCCTTTTGGGCCGCAGTGTTGGACGAAGATGATGGGAGAGCGTTCGGCTCGGAGCCGATCGGACAAGCGGTTGATGCGAGACACCAGATTGTCGGCGTCATGGGGAGGTGTGGAGAACCCCGCCTGCTGCATGTCGATAATCAGAAGGGCTTGCTTGCTCATGGTCGAACCTCACCGTGCGTCCTCTTTGAATATTTCCGCTGTCGTGGAAAACGCCAGTGGCACTGGACTCCGCCGGTCCGAAGGTCCGGCCTCCGGGGTTGGGTAGGCGGGAGCATGCGCGGCCGCTTGGCGGCCTCACCTCGGCGGGACGCCACCAACGAAGGCGGCACCCTCGCCGGAGCGACGCCAGCCCGGCCCCCTGCGCGCGCGGCAGTGCGCCAGCGGGGGTCGGGCCAGGAGCGAGGCGAGAGTGCCTGCGGGTCAGCTCAAAAGCACCGCGCCCTCAGGAGCGCGAAGCGCGGGACAGAGCGCGTCCACCGCCTCTCCCGCTCCGCTGCCTGGCGGTTCTAGGTTCATGCTGGCGTGGGGTGGTCGTCGAACTGCTTTGCTCCGTCGCAGATGGTCACCCACTCCGGCTTCTCGCTCACGAACTCGTGGAAGCGGTTCCGAACCTGCGGATCGCCGTCCAAGGCATTGGCGGCGATCGGGAAGCTCTCCGCCTCCGACAGGATTTCGCCCAACGCCGTGCCGCACACCTCGCAGAAGCTGCGCTCATACTTGTGCGGCGCTTCCGGTCGGTAGCGCCGCACCCGCTCCCGGCCCTCAAGCCAGCGTAGGCTCTCACGCTTCACGAACACGAAGGTGCTGGCTCCCACCTTGCGGCACCGGGAACAGTGGCACGTCCCCATCATCGTGGGCGCGGCGGTCAGCTCGAAGCGAACGGCCCCGCAACAGCAACTGCCGGCTATCGGCTCTTGCATTTCATGCCTTCTGGCGACTGGCGAATTGAGAAAGCAGCCTGTTGAACTCCTCCATCGGCGGGAAACGCTCAAAGCTCGCTGTCGCCCCGGTCCGTACCCAAGGGAGCATCTCGCTCGTGAAGGTCTCCAAGAAGGGGCGGTAGGATCGCGCATCGTCCAGCATGGTGGCGCGCACGTTGACGAAGTCCGCCATTCCTTCGGGGCGCGTGAACAACCAGCTCATGCAACTGGGGCAGAAGAAGTGTCGCGTCGCGCCCTTCATACCGCCGATCACGTGCTCGCCAGCGACAACCGACAGGGCGTCGCTCTGGTACAGCGAGCTGAGCGAGAAGGCGCTGGCCGTCATCCGCTGGCACCCCGTGCAGTGGCAAGCCATCGTGATCAGCGGCTCGCCGGCAAGTGCGAAGCGAACTTCTCCGCACCGGCACTGACCTATTCGCGCACTGTCGTCCTGCGTCATCTCCCAATCCCATCCCGCTCTCGTCCTTCGCCGCGAGCTTGCGCTCGCCTTCCTCAAAGCCCCTCACCACTCACTCCAATGACTCGCGCAGCTCCCGTGCGGCGTAGTAGGCGTCCTCAGGCTCCATGCCGATCGCGGCATTGGCGATCATCCACCGGGTGGGCGAGACGTCCTGATCGAGCGCCGCATTCCCTATGGTGACGTCCAGGCCGACGTGTCGGAGCAAGGAAAGGGGTTCACGACAGCTCCCCCGGCGAAAGCACCTCCAATAAAGGGAACAGATCGCGCATGTGGCCGACGTTCCATGTGACGATGCGCGGAATGCCGTACTGGACCGCCACCTGGCCGATCAGCCGATCGTAGAGCCGCGCTCCCACGCCACCCTCCTCCGCATAGCCGCGGATCGTCTCCAAGGTTTGTGCGGGCGACAGACCCACCAGCCTCGTGATCGCCGCCACGCTTTCCAGCGCGCTCCAGGCCTCCCCCGCGCTCCAGCGGAACGGCGCCCGCTCCGCCCTGCGGGTGAGCGTCGAGTAGGCTTCCGCGAAACTGTGCGCGGCGACCGCATAGCGGCCTTCGGTCCCGCTCGCCCCCAGGCTGACGGACGCGGCATGGTGCTCGTGCGCCTCGGCCACCATCGCGATCACCACGTTGCTGTCGAGGAGCGCCTCTATGGTGGCCATCAGTCCCGCTCAACCCGGTCATCGTCCAGGGCGGCGTTCGCGTCCTCCAGCGTGACGCGCTGGTCACTGGAGGGCTTCACCAGCAGCGCGCCCTTGCGGACGAGCGGACCCGGCGGCGGTCGGTCGACGGGCGGGTGGAAGGAGCGCAGCGCCTCCTCCACCACCTGCGTGACCGTCAGACCTGATTCCGCCGCTAGGGCGGCCGCCCGCTCACGCGCGAAGCGGGAGCGGATGTTGAGCTGGGTGGAGGCGGGTTGAGACATGACGAAGATCTAGCGCCTAACACCGGAAATGCTAGCAACTCTACAAATCCGCTAGCACGGCTCCACGTTTGTTAGACTTTGGTTGCGGCGCATCCGATCTGCCGAGCTTATGAATTTTAACGGACGGCGAGCCGAACGCCTTACTAGACGGCCGGCTCAAGATTGCGGGCGAACAGCACGAGCATGTCCTTCCAACCCTCCTTGGCCGCGGCGGCGTCGAAGCTAGGGAAGTCCGGAATCATCCATCCGTGCGCCGCCGGGTAAGTCTTGGCGGTGAAGGTCACTCCCGCCGCCTCTAGAGATCGCTCCAGCCGCTCTGCCATGTCGGGCGCGTAACTGTCGTCGTTCTCGGCCGATGCAATGTAGACCTCTGACTGCAGGTCGCCGACGGAGCGGTGCGGGCTGTCCGCCTCGTCTGTCGCCAGATTGCCTCCGTGGAAGCTCGCCACGGCCGCGAAGTGCGCGGGGTGAGCGCCGGCCGACGCCAGCGCCAGACCGCCACCCATGCAGAAGCCGACGGCGCCGATCATCGCTCCTGCGACATCCTCGCGCTCCACGAGGGCTGTCACAAAGGCGTCGGTGTCCCGCGCGGCCCTGGTCGGATCCGTGCTCGCCATCAGCGGACCCAGGATGGCCGCCGTGTCGCCGGCGAACACCTCCTCGGGGACGAGCGGACCGTAGGGTCCGTGCCGGTAAAACAGGTCGGGCAGGAGAACGAGGTAGCCGGCGTCCGCCAGGCGCTGGGCCATCGACACCACGGCGGGCCGGATGCCGCCCGCGTCCATGTAGAATATGACCGCCGGCCAAGAGCCACTCTCTTCCGGCGTCAAGACAAAGCTCGGGCAATCGCCGTCGGCCGTGGTGATCGACGTCTGCATGATGGCCATGAGTGGCTCCCCGGGGCCGAGCGCCCGCCGCAGGGCAGCTGGCTGATCAAGCGCTCGCCACCTCCGCTTCACCGGCTGCGCGCCCGCCGCTAAGCCCGTGCCGATGGCACGCAACCGCTATTATCAGGGACCGCCGAGCGATCACTTTGACGGAGTGCGCTTCTTCAACCCCGGTCAGCCGTCCACCGACCGGGGGTTGAGAGACATGCTGCGCTGGAAGCTGGCGGGCGGGGCCGCCAAGTGGCCGGCGTCGGTGCCCGTCGCCCAAGCGCGGCCGGAGCCCCGCGTCCAGGGCCTGCGCGTCACCGCCATCGGCCACGCCTCGCTCCTGATCCAGGCGGCGGGGCTCAACATCCTGACCGATCCCGTCTGGTCGGAGCGCGCCAGCCCGGTCTCCTTCGCCGGGCCGAAGCGGGTGAGCGCGCCGGGTGTCTCCTTTGACGACCTGCCACCGATCGACGCCGTGCTGATCAGCCATTGCCACTACGACCACTTGGACGTGGCGACGCTCCGACGGCTCCAGGCGGTTCATACGCCGCTGATGGCGATGCCGATCGGCAACGACTCGATCGTGCGCGCGGCCGTGCCGGGGGCGCGGTGCGTGGTGGGCGACTGGTGGGACCGCCTCGAGCTGGGTGGCGGTGTGGTGAGCACGCTGACACCCGCCACCCACTGGGCGAACCGCTGGCCGACCGACGTGCGCATGGCGCTGTGGTCCGGCCACTGGCTCGACACGCCGGCGGGCACCGTGTGGTTCGCGGGCGACACCGGCTATGGCGACGGCGCGATCTTCGGCCAAATCCGCGAGCGGCTGGGCGCGCCGGACGTGGCCCTGATCCCGATCGGCGCCTATGAGCCGCGCTGGTTCATGTCCGCCCAGCACGTCAACCCGGCCGAGGCCGTTCAAATCTTCAAGGACGTCGCAGCCGGACACGCGCTGGGGATCCACTGGGGCACGTTCCAGCTGACCGACGAGAGCCGCGAGGCACCCCGCCTAGCGCTGGCAACCGCTCTGTCGGCGAACGGCATCCCCCTAGAACGATTTGCCGCTGCAAATTCAGGTGCAGTCTACAACTTCGTTGGCTGACGCTTTCTCCGCTCTATCGGTGCTGCCGCCACTTATTTCAGCTCCAATCACGACAATAGGACGATCGCTTCCAGCCGAACTGGACCGAAAAATTGGTCGCGGTGGTCCTAGGTGGCCACGCTAGGCTCGACCTTGCCTCCGTCACCGTCGACGTGATTGCGAATGGACTCCAGCCCCTTGCGCAGACCTTCCTGTACCTGAGCGGGATCGGGAGCATTTCCGGCTTCCGCGCCAGGCGGCTTGTCGCGCAGCGATATATGCACCGTAACGCTCGATCCCTCATCCTCCGAGCGAATCTGCATCCAGCCCGAGTAGTAGCCTTCGTCGGCACCCCACTCGAGCCGCTTGGCGTCGGCGTTGGGGCGGAGGTAGCCGTCGGAGTCGTACTGGTGCCCCTGCGCTTCGCCTTGAACGCGGACCCGCTCCGACCCCTGCGACTGCGCATCCTTGGTGGTCGGCAGGTATTTGGGCAGGTTGCCCACATCGGCCACGAAGTCGAAGACGCTCTGCGCGTCGGCACGCATGGTGAGCGTCTCCTCATACTCACCCATCGGACTGTCGGCCATCTCGATCTCTCCAGCTGTAAGACTTTGAAACAGACCGTGAGGCGGTTTGCTCCCAAGCTGTTGGAAGTCATGTAAATTTAGAGAATCAGATGAGTGGGCCTAGCCGAAGGTGGACGAACCGGTAATCGGCGACGGAAGCGGGAAAGCTGCCACTGCGGAGGCGCGTTGACGTACTTTTCTGACACTCCGCATGGCACGGAAAAGCGTAGGTGGGGTTTTGGTGTTTCAGAGCGCCGATCAGCGCTCACACGACTTCTGATGCGTGCCGCGAAGAAGCACTTTCACGTCGCGTTGAGCCGTCGGTATCAGCACGTGTCGGTCAGCCACGCCAGTCGAGGATCGCCGACGCGATCTCGTCGGGCGCGTTCTCCTGAATAAAGTGCTTAGCGCCCGTCAGATCGACGATCCGATGGGTCGGGAACAGCTCGGCGAAGCGGTCGCGATCGGGCGCGCGGAACGCTCCATCGGCATCGCCCCACACGATCAGCGCGGGCCTGTCCGCCAGTCTGGCCAATCCCGCCTCGACCTCCGCCAGGTACGTCTCGCTCTCGCGGATCGCGCGGGCGAAGATCCAGGTGGGCAGCCGCGCCTCAGGCGTTGGGAACGGCCCCGCATAGGCCGCCATCTCCGCCGCCGTCAGTGTCCGGTTGATGCCCGCCGGGATGAGCCACCGGACCAGTGCGTTGTAACGCCTGATGAGATGCCGCGCCAGGCGGCTGCCGACAATCCGCGAGAACGTCGTCATCCCCCGGGACCGTCGCGCCGGCCAGGCGAAGCAATTGCCCACGACCAGGGAATGGATCAACTCGGGGCGGCGACCGGCCAGGCCGAGCCCGATCGGACCGCCCCAGTCCTGCACCATGACCGTCAGATCGCTGAGTCCGCGCGCGTCGACGAAGCCCTCCACGACGCTGGAATGTTCGCGTGGAGTGAAAGTATATGCGGGCTTCGCCTTGCTGAGGCCGAAGCCCGGATAGTCGAGCGCGATGCAGCGAAAATGAGGCGACAACCGCCGCACGATGTGCCGATACAAGAAGGACCACGTGGGGTTGCCGTGGAGCAGCAGCAGGGTCGGTCCGGACCCTTCGTCGATATAGTGAACGGTGTTCCCGTCGATCTCGACGAACCGGCTCTCGAACGGGAACACCGTGCGGTCCAACCATTCCGGACTGTTCGTGTTCATCGCCGTCGGACTTTCTCTCGTGAATCAGTAGTGACGATCTCGCTCCGCCGGACTCGATGTCGGAGGTCGTTGTCCTCGGACTAGGTTCCGTGGACAAAGCTTGACGCGCGACACCGGGGTTGATTCAAGGCTGTCTTTTGGAGGCAGCGTTGGGCGAGCGGATTGGGGTATCGGACGAGGAGTGGGCGCTGATCGGCCCGCTGCTGCCGTCGGAGCGTGGTCGCGGATGCCGGCCTGCGGGTGACAACCGACGCTATTTCGAGGGCATGGTGTGGATGGCGAGGACGGGTGCGCAGTGGCGTCATCTGCCCGACGAGTATGGCAAGTGGAACAGCGTGTTCCGGCGCTACCGCAGATGGCTGGAGACGGGCGTGTTCGACGCCATGCTGGAGACGTTCGCCGAGACGGTTGAGCGGGACACCAGCGCCGACATGATCGACAGCACGGTGGTCCGGGCGCATCACTGCGCCGTCGGGCTAAAAAAGGGGATCAGGATGCCCAGGCGCTCGGGCGGTCGCGTGGCGGTTTCACCACCAAGCTCCACGCGCGGTGCGACGGACAGGGCCGGCCGCTCTGCTTCGTCCTGACGCCCGGCCAGGCGCATGACGTGCAGGGCTTCGGGCCGTTGTTCCGGATGCTGGCGGAGCGGATAGAGGCGCTGCTCGCCGACAGAGGCTATGACGCCGATGCCATCCGCCAGGAACTCGCCAAGGCCGATATCGAGGCGGTCATTCCCGCCAAGAAAAACCGCCGGACGCCAATCCCGCACAACCACCAGAAATACCGCTGGCGCAACCTCATCGAGCGCCTCTTCAACAAGCTTAAGAACTGGAGACGGGTCGCCACCCGCTACGACAAAACCGCAGAATCCTACCTCGGCTTCGTAGCCATCGCCTCAGTTAAACTGTGGCTGCCCTTTGTCCACGAAGCCTAGCACTACTTTGGCACCTTCTCACACTCGATGATTTTCCGGCAGTGCGGGCATTGCGTTGGCGGCGGCTGAGCGAGTGTTTGGAGGATGGCCTGCCGCACTGCCGGCAGGCTGGGCTGCGGTGGAGGTCCGGCGATTCTTTTTTTCCCCTTTGGCCTGTTTGAGCCGCTGGGACTGCAGGAAGGCGAGGGCAATCATGCACATGAGACAGTGTCGATGCAGACCTTGCCATGACCGCCCTTCGAAGTGATCGAGGCCAAGCTCTTCCTTGAGTTGCTGATGGGCCTGCTCGCAGACCCAGCGTGCCTTGATGGCCCCGGCGAGTTGCTTGATCGGCGTATCAGCAGGCAGGTTGGAGAGATAGTATTTGCGCTCGCCGGTCGATCGATGTTCACCGATCACCCAGACCTCCTCGCCAGGTAGATGTTGCGCACCCATGTCGTGGATACGTTGGGTCGGCCCGTCGGCGACCCGCACACGGACGGCGGCGAACCGTGCCGCGAGACGGCCCTTGGTTCCCTTGCGCCAACTGACGGTCTGCCACCTGGTGCCATCCAGCAGGGCCTGAGCGGTGACGGACTTCACATTGGGGATATGCCGCTGGCGGGGCCTGCCACGTCCGGCGACAGGGAAGATCATGGCGACATCGGCCGGATAGACTTTCTGCTTGTAAGGGATGCCCACCGCCCAGGTGAGGCCGCGTTCGGAGAGGCCCTGCCGGAACGGCGCGGACAACCCGTATCCAGCGTCGGCCAGCACGCAGCCGAAGCGAACACCACACTCTCGCACCCGGTCGATCTCATCGAGCGCGATCTCGGGCTTGGTGCGATAATCGCGACATTCTTCGGGCACTTTGGCCCGGTCAAGCCGGGCCGGATCGCTAATCCAGCTCTCAGGCAGGAACAGCCGCAGGCCCACCATGATCGGCACTTCCCGCCGCGCCAGCGTCACCGACACCAGCGTCTGGCAGTTGGCGTTCTTGCCGAGCACGCCAGCATATTGCGGGGCCACCCCAACCGAGCTGCGCCCCTTCTTCGGCAGAGCCGTGTCGTCGATAATCAGCCAGGCATCACCGCCGCCGACCTGGGCATCGGCTTCGGCCAGCAATGCGGCCTTCAGCGGCTCCGCGTCCCAGACGCCGCTCGCCACAAAGTGGTGGAGTTGATCGTAACTGACGGCATCGTCGCGCGCTGCCATCGGCTGAATGCTCTTGCGATCCCCAGGCCCGATCAACCCCGCAACATACGACGGACACATCCGCCCCCGCGTCTTGTGACCAAGCGCCGCCACGAATGGCCTCAGCCACGCCTCCAGATCATCCCGCCAATCACTGCCCATCGCCAGCCTCCACATGCTGGCTCCCCATGAATCACTGATACAACAAAATGGAAATCCCAAAAACTACAAACCTGCCAAAGTAGTGCTAGCCCAGCACCGCCGGCTTCAGGACGTCCTCGCACCATTGGCGAAATGTCGTCGGCGTTCGGCTCTTAGCCGTGCGCTCCGCGACGTTGTCCATGCCGCCATTCTTCGCCCTCATCATGTCGACATAGCCTTGCGCGAAGGACTCGCCCATGCCGGTGTCCAGCAGTTGCTCCTCGAAAGCGTCGAATGGGGTCTGCTGATACCGGATCTCGCGACCGATCACGTCCGAGATCGTCGCCGCCATGTCGTTGAAGGACAAGTCCTCGGGGCCGAGCACGGGCACCTCCTCCTAACCCGTCCAGCTGTCGTCCGTCAGCAGTCGGGTAGCGACCGCACCCATGTCGCGCGTCGCGGTGGTCGGCAGCGTCTTGTCCGGGTCGATCGGGCCGAAGATCATGCCCTTGGCCTTGATGCTGTCCACCTGCCGCAGCAGGTTGTCCATGAACGACGGCATGGCGAGCCCACGAAAGGCGACACCGCTCGCCATGACGATGTCGTCCATCCGAATGGCGGCGGTGACCAGCCCGGCCTGGTCTTCCCAAGCCGTCCCTCGTCCGAGCGCCGTGACGCCGACAACACGCTTCACGCCATGCCGGCGGAACGCCTCCGCGGCGGGCCGGGTAAAATCCAGATAGGCTTGCTCCAGCGTTGCCTTCGAGTTCGGCGGGACGAGCCAGAAGACCGCGTCGGCCCCCTCGAACGCCCGATCGGCCACGGCAGGGTCTCCATGCGAGCCCTCGACGATCTCGGCGCGTTGACGGATCGTCTCGGGCAGTTTGGACGGGTCGCGCGCGACCAGACGCAACGGCACGTCCTTGTCGAGCAGGTCCTCAACGACGTGGTGGCCGATCTGACCTGTCGGCGTGGTGATAACGATCATGACAAGCTCCGACGCACGATATTCACGACCAACGCTTAGGTTGGCCCGGTAGACCCGTCGCTGTTTGTTCAACGCTGGCCTTGCGCCTTTCGCATCGCAGTTTTTGGAGTCGATGGAAGGCGGCGCGAAGATCACGCAAGGCTTCTCGCGACGGCGAAAGCTGGTGCAGGCAAGCCAAAGTGTCAAAACCGAACGAGACTTCTGAGAAACTCCTGACGCGCTCTTGAGCATGCTCAGCGGGCCAAATCGGCAAAAATTCGATGCAGCGATATCAGTTACTTAACCAAGGAGCTGGTTGGGGAAGGTGCCTTGGAAAGCCAACGATCCGCCGTCTGCGGACTTTTTCAATAGTCTCGATCGGTTGTGACACCGGGGAACGACTACTTTGAAGCCAAGCTCACCGCCGGAACGGACCCACTTTCCTCAGGATCGGCACCAGGAACATGGCAAAGGTATTCCACGGCACGCTCACGAAGGCCAAGAAAAGCGCCACCGTAGCCGCGATCGGCATGATCCACCGTCGACGGCGCTCGACGGCCACCTCTTCGCTGTCCACGTCCTCATCCAGTAGGTCGGGTGAGAGCGCGATGCGGACGAGCCTCGCCTTCGCCAGCCCCGCCACCAGAAGCGACCCCGCGTAGAAGGCGAATGGGACCGGCGACAGCGAGCCGGTGGACAGGAGCGAGGTCGTGAACGGCAGAAAGGCGATCGACAGCAGCAGAACCAGGTTAGGCCACAGCAGCCGCTCGTCGTATCGGTCCACTAAGCCATGTGGACAAAGGTTGACGAGCGACTCCGCGGTTGATTCAAGGCTGCCTTTTGGAGGCGGCGTTGGGCGAGCGGATTGGGGTGTCGGATGACGAGTGGGCGCTGATCGGCCGGTTGCTGCCATCGGAGCGGGGCCGGGGCTGCCGACCGGCGCAGGATAACCGGCGCTACTTCGAGGGCATGGTCTGGATGGCGCGGACGGGTGCGCAGTGGCGGCATCTGCCGGACGAATACGGCAAGTGGAACAGTGTGTTCCGGCGCTACCGGCGCTGGGTGACGACGGGCGTGTTTGACGCCATGCTGGAGACGCTGGCCGAGGCGGTGGAGCGCGACACCAGCGCCGACATGATCGATAGCACCGTGGTCCGGGCGCATCACTGCGCCGTCGGGCTAAAAAAAGGGATCAGGACGCCCAGGCGCTCGGCCGCTCGCGCGGCGGGTTCACCACCAAACTTCATGCGCGGTGCGACGGACAAGGCCGGCCGCTCTGCTTTGTCCTGACACCGGGCCAAGCGCACGACGTGCAGGGCTTCGGGCCGCTGTTCCGAATGCTTGCCGAGCAGATCGAGGCGCTGCTGGCCGACAAAGGGTACGATGCCGACGCTATCCGCGACGACCTCGCCCGGGCCGATGTCGAGGCGGTGATCCCGGCCAAAAACAACCGCCGGACGCCGATCCCGCACGATCGCCAGAAGTACCGCTGGCGCAACCTCATCGAGCGCCTGTTCAGCAGGCTCAAGAACTGGCGCAGGGTCGCCACCCGCTACGACAAAACCGCAGAGTCCTATCTCGGCTTCGTCACGCTCGCCTCAATCAAGCTGTGGCTACCCTTTGTCCACGATGCCTAGCCTAAATATGCAAAATGCAAACAGAGTAAGCGTGAAATCGCGCTCCTTATCATAATGCCGCCGTAATCACCGAGGCGAACTTCGAACAATCGGTTATGCGTGCGCGCCTCCGAAGGGCGGCCCGCCTCTCGTTACCGCCATCCTTCCAAAACCGTCCTCCGATGGCCTATGCTGACCCTAAATAGCGAGGCGCAGCATGGCATTGGGAAGACGTAGGAACCGCGCCAGCTTTCCAAATAAAGCGACGTTTGGGCCGGTCACACCGTTGTGGAAGCGGCCATGGCCCTGGCTCCTTGGTGTGGTTGCGGGGCTCGCTCTGCTGCTGGGCAATATAACCTCAATTCTGACGAACGCTCGTGCCCTGCCTAGCGAAGTTCGCAAGACTTCGGACCAATTCTTCGGATGGTATAAAGATTATGATGGTTGGAGAGGCCGCTGGACGAACAATCCAGAGGGCCTGGTCGACGCTGTCGAGCTGAACCTTTCTTCGAGTCCCTTCAGGATTGACATCGACGATAGCGCTTCGGGTGAGATCGCCGGCACGGTCAAGACCAAGGGCATCTGCAACAAATTTCCCTTCTTCAACAGCCTTTTGGTGGATGGAAACATCACGAACTCGAAGCATGCCACGATTCGCGTTTTCGACTTCATTGAAGGCTACCGCCGCGAGATTGCCAAACTGCGTCTCGAGCGCGACGGCCGTGTGATGCGCGTCACGCCGCTGGCCAATCCTGCCGGAGTATTCGCCCGCGAGAGCCGTATCGCGCTCAATCCGGACAGTATTGGAGGGCCGGACAATCGAGAGGCGATCTGCCCCGAGAAGCCGGAACAGTTCATCCAACGCGCATTGAAGAAGGCGGCTGACAGAACGGTTCGACCCTGATCCCGTCGTGCATTACGTCAATGTTCGCGTTGGTCGGATGCTGCTTTGTACCGACATAGAAGTCAAGATTATAGAAGGCTTGACTGAAGCGATTTGGGTGGCTGGCTCCCAGCCTGAGCGGTCCACACAGTGAGATGAACTTGTATCCGGTCGCGGCAGCATAAAAGTGCAGCTGAATGACCGAGTATGGGTCCATGCAGCTGTGGACCTCACTTGTCACAATCGTTCGGTTGTGACACCGTCTACGGTGTTTAGGCCCCCAACTGCTGGCGTGAGCACGACGACTGACTGCCGTCGTAACCTTGTGATGAACTCAGTGAGCGGGCGCGGTAGATTCTTACGGCTAGGATAGTAGAAACACGGCCCCGCATAGGTGGGGGACCAATCCGCTAACACCTGTTCTAATCGTCCGGCGGCGATATGCCCGTCGACCATGTAGGACCAGACGAAGCCGACGCCTACTCCCTCCAGCGCAGCCTCGACGACGTTGTTCATGTTGTTCAGCGTGATCGTTCCCGGAGGATCGATCGCGAACGAATGACCCTGATTGCCGAACTCCCAGCGATACATCGCGCCGCTCGCCATCCTGAACCGGATGCACCGATGCGCTTGCAAATCGGAGGGCGTTCGTGGCGCTGGCCGGACGGCTAGGTACTCCTTGGTCGCGACGGCTATCAATCCGGCATCGGGTCCGATCGGCACCGCAATCATATCTTGAGGCACGGCTTCATGGAGCCGCACGCCGGCGTCGAAGCCTGCGGCGACGATGTCCACGAAGGCGTTGTCGGTCACGATCTCGATCTCGACTCGTGGATGATGCTCGGCGAAATGCGTGACGGCCGAGCGCAGGAGGAGTTTGACGCCGACCTCCGGCGCGCTGATCCGAATACGACCGGCGAGCTCATCGCCGCTTTCCTTCAAGCCGGTCATGGCCTGCTCGATCGTCTGCATCGCCGGCCCGACTTCGCGCAGTAGCCGCTCGCCCGCTTCGGTAAGAGCGATGCTGCGCGTGGTCCGGTTGAGCAGGCGGACGCCTACCCGCTCTTCCAGGCCGCGCAGCGCGTGGCTGAGCGCGGAGGGGGACAGGTTCAAGGCGATCGCCGCGCGGCGGAAACTGCCGTGCTCGATGATAGCCAGGAACGCCGCGATGTCGCTCGTGCCGGGGCGGCGCATAGGTGAGCTAAACTCGCCGCTTCATTGAAAAAATCTCAGCATGTTATCCACCAGACGGGAGATTACATCAATCCGAAGACGCAATCCACTGCACGAGAGACCCCTTCATGGCCAAGACAATTCTGATAACCGGCGCGTCCCGCGGCATCGGCCGCACCACCGCCGAAATGTTCAACGACCGCGGTTGGAACGTAGTCGCGACGATGCGCAAACCCGAAAAGGAGCGCGAGCTCGGATCGCGCGACAACGTCCTCGTGATCAGGCTGGACGTGACCGACGCTACCTCGATCGAGACGGCGGTGGCGGCGGGGCTGGAGCGGTTTGGTGCAATCGACGTACTGCTCAACAATGCCGCCTTCGGCGTATACGGCCCGCTGGAAGCGATCCCGGTTGAGACGATCCGACGTCAGTTCGAGACCAACGTCATGGGCGTCATACAGACCACGAAAGGTTTGCTGCCGCACTTCCGCGCGCGCCGATCCGGCACCATCATCAACATGTCGTCGATTGGCGGCGTCATGGCCTTTCCGCTAGGCACGCTTTACCACGGGACCAAGTGGGCCATCGAAGGTCTGTCCGAGGCGCTGAGCTTCGAGATGCGCGAGATCGGCGTGACGGTGAAGATCGTCGAGCCCGGCGACACCCTGACCGACTTCCAGGTCGAGTTCGTCAACGACGGGACCCTCCCTGAGTATCAGGAAATCATGCGCAAGTTCTCGATCGGGTACGCGCCGATCAAGGCGAAAGGGTCAGAACCGTCCGTCATCGCCGAGGCGATCTTTACCGCTGCGACCGACGGCACCGATCGCCTGCGGTACCCCGCCGGGCAGGACTCGATCGACAAGATCGCCCAGCGCCGATCCGGAGGAGACGAAGCCTTCATGGCCGATCTTCGCCGGCAGTTCGACCTTTGAGCGGCGGAGCCGCTCACAATCCCGCTACGTTCATGGAGGTTCGGAATGTCTGATCGATTCAACGATCGCACGATTATCATAACCGGCGCGCTCGGCGCACTCGGTGAAGTGTTGGTGCGCGGCTTCGCCCGCGAGGGCGGCCGCGTCGCGGTCGCCGCCCGCGAGCACCACCGCAAAGCCGGCGAGAAGCTAGCCGCGCAGGTAGGAAACGGCGCAATCTTCGTGTCTCTCGACGTGGCCGATGAGGCGAGTTGGGCGGACGCGATGAGGGCAGTGCAAGAAAGGCTCGGCCCCGCGTCGGTCTTGATCGGCAACGCCGCCTACGCCGCCAAGGGCGGCATCGAGGATGTGCCGATCGCCGAGTGGCACAAGAGCATCGAGACGAACCTCACCGGCACGCTGCTTGGAATCCGCGCCGTGGCACCGTCCATGCGCGAGCGCGGCGGCGGGTCGATCGTCATCGTCTCCTCGGTCGCCGCGCTTCATGCGGCGCCGGGGCTGGCTTCCTACGGCGCAAGCAAATGGGGCATACGCGGGCTGATTCGCACCGCCGCGCAGGAGCTGGCGCGCGATAAGATCAGGGTCAACGCCGTCCATCCCGGGATTATCGAGACGCCGCTCGCCTACGATCCCGAGACCGGCAAGCAGTGGGCCCCGACCGACAAACAGGCGATCCCGCGCAACGCTTCGCCCGAGGAAATCGTCAAATACATCCTGTTCATGGCCTCGGAGGACGCCGCCTACGCCACGGCCTCCGAGTTTGTGGCCGACGGCGGGTACTCGCTCGGCCCGATCGAACGTTAGAATTGCTTTTATTTTCATACGAAAGGCTCGCGATGCCCGTTCCGCCAAGCTCCGCAGACTCTGAATCCACCGCCGCTGAACGGCAGGTGGCGCGCTACAAGCCTGCCGACATCTTCGCGCCCAACCACAATGATCTGCGCGCGTTCGTGCACGCATGGTTCGCCGCCTTCGACCATGCCGAACGCGCCGAGTTCTTCATCCGGCATCTGGACAATGCCGACATGACCTTCGACTTTGACGGTCGGCCGCTCGCGACCGATCATGCGTCGTTCCGGACCTGGTATGCCGACGCGCTCGACCACATTCCATGGGACTTCCACGATGTGCTCGACATCACCGTCACTGGCACGGCCGCGACCGGGTGGGCGGCGGAGTTCTTCTTCCGCCACGTCGGCGAATGGCGCGACGGCCGGGACAGCGAAGCCGTCCGGTCCTTCAACCGCGTGCTGCACTGCCACTGGCTCGTCGAACATAACGGCGAGCACTTTCTGATCCGCCGCTATGACCTGACGATCGCCCAGAACGTCATCCCGCTCTGACCAGACCAAGATACCATGAACACTCTTCATCTCGTCGACCCCGCCGCGCGCGAGGCAGTAGCTGCGTTCCCGCCGATCGATCCCCAAGAGATGGGGCTGAAAAATCTTCGCGCGACGATCGTGTCGATGTATCCCACCGAGGCCGTCGCGCGCGAGGAGCGCAGCGTGCCGGGTCCCGGCGGGGCACCCGCCGTACGCATCCTGATCTACAGGCCGGAGCGTTCGGCGGACAAGCTGTCCGCCATCCTTTACCTGCATGGCGGCGGCTTCGTCGCGGGCACGCCTGACATGATGGATTCCGCCAGCCTCAAGCTCGCCAACGATAGCGGCGCAGTGGTGGTCGCGGTGCAGTACCGCCTCGCGCCCGAAACGCCGTTCCCCGGACCGCTCGAAGACTGCTACGCAGCGCTCGCCTGGTTGTTTGCCGAGGCCGACGCACTCGGCATCGATGCGAAGCGGATTGGGG
Organism: Sphingomonas sp.; assembly: GCA_965260965.1. Lineage (GTDB taxonomy): Bacteria > Pseudomonadota > Alphaproteobacteria > Sphingomonadales > Sphingomonadaceae > Sphingomonas. The sequence continues at coordinate 101,139 of CBDHCA010000002.1, forward strand.
TGTTCGGACACAGCGCCGGCGGCGGCCTCGCGGCGGCGCTCGCGCTCCTAGCTCGCGACCGGCGCACGTTCGACCTCAGAGCGCAGTTTCTGGTTTATCCGATGCTCGATCCGCGCACTGGCACCGCCAACGCGCCGGTAGACAACCCAATCGCCGGCGAGTTCGGGTGGACACGCAAATCCAACCGGTACGGGTGGGATGCGATGCGCGGCGGCGTAGAAGTACCCGCCGACCGCATCGGCTATTTCGCGCCGGCGCTGGCGGAGGACGTATCCGGCCTGCCAGCGACGTTCATCGGGGTGGGCTCACTCGATCTGTTCGTGGACGAGGATATCGCCTTTGCCCTTCGCCTTGTGCGCGCTGGCACGCCCGTTTCGGCACATCTGTACTCAGGCGGGATCCACGGGTTTGACGGGTTTCCCGGCACGCTAGCCGACGAGTTTAACGGAGACTTGCAGGCTGCAATCAGCCGAATTTTATAGTCGTGAACCTAAAAATGGTTGGTGTCATAACCGGTCGAGACTGTTGAAGAGTCGGAAGTTGGCAGAGTAGAAGCTCCCGGAAGCGCCTTTCTCGAACTGCTTGGTGACTAAGTGCTTGAAAACGTTAGCTGGTTGTTTTACCGGTTTGGTACGTCGCACCTAATTTAGAGGACGGCGGGATTTTTCAACAGTCTCGGTCTGTTGTGACACCGACGAGTCGCCCACTCTTTTCCAAGCCTTGCGGAGTGTCAGAGAGGTCGGTCAATGCGAGCTTTCGCAATGGCAGCTTTCCCGCTGCGGCCGCCGGTTACCGGACCGTCTGGTCTCGGCCAAACTCGTTTTATACAGCTAGCCCCAGCAACAAGCCTCCTTGCGCGAGATGACTGCGCCGCCGTAGCACGTTAACTGCATGACAGAACCCGCTCCCGCCGACACCTTCATCGCCCAATGGAGTGACACCGGCGGGTCCGAACTCGCCAACACGCAGAGCTTCATCAACGGCCTGTGCGCCCTGATCGGCGTCGAGCCGCCGCACGGCAGCCGCACAGACGACGCGCTCAACGACTATGTCTTCGAGCGCCGCGTGTTTCAGGACAACGGCGACGGCACCACCAGTTTCGGCCGGATCGACGCCTATAAGCGCGACTGCTTCATTCTGGAGGCCAAGCAGGGCAGCGAGGGCGACCGGGCGGCGGCCAATCGGGGCGAGGACGACCTGGACCTGTTCGGCCAGACCGCGACCACCCGGCTGAAGCGCGGCACCGCCAAGCGCGGCACGCCCGCCTGGGCAAAGGCGATGGTTCAGGCCAAGGGTCAGGCCGAGCGCTACGCCAAGGCACTGCCCGTCGATCACGGATGGCCGCCGTTCCTGCTGGTGGCCGACATCGGTTATTGCGTCGAGGTCTATGCCGACTTCACCGGCACCGGAAAGGCCTACGCCCAGTTTCCCGATCGCGCGCGCTACCGGATCATGCTGGACGATCTGCGCGACGAGCAGGTGCGCGAGCGCCTGGCCGCGATCTGGACCGATCCGGCCAGCCTGGACCCCAGCGCTCAGGCGGCGCGCGTCACCCGCGAGATCGCCGACCTGCTCGCCACCGTGTCGCGTCGCCTGGAGGGCAGAGGCCATGCGCCGGAAGCCGTGAGCGGTTTCCTGTCGCGCGTGCTCTTCACCATGTTCGCGGAGGACACGGGCGTGCTCCTGCCCCGTGACAGCTTCAAGACGCTGCTGCGTGGCCAGCTCGACCACCCCGAGCATCTCCACCACCAGCTCTCCGCCTTGTGGCGGGCCATGGATCGGGGCGAGTTCGCGCCGGGGCTCGGCATCCCGGTGAAGCGCTTCAACGGCTATCTGTTCAAAGACACGGCCGCCCTGCCGCTCGAAAAGGCGGAGCTGGAGGCGCTGATCAAGGCGTCGCTCAAGGAATGGACCGAGGTAGAGCCCGCCATCTTCGGCACTCTGCTGGAGCGAGCCCTGAACGCCAAGGACCGCGCGAAGCTCGGCGCGCACTTCACTCCGCGCGCCTATGTCGAACGGCTGGTCGGGCCAACGATAATCGAGCCGCTTCGGGCCGACTGGGCCGGCGTCCGCGTCGCCGCCACCGAGCTGATCGATGACGACAAGCCCGACGAGGCGCGCCGCGTGGTGGAGGCGTTCCACACCCGGCTCGCGCAGACGCGGGTGCTCGACCCGGCGTGCGGCACCGGCAACTTCCTCTACGTCGCGATGGCCCGGATGAAGGAGCTGGAGGGCGAGGTGCTCGACCTGCTCCTGGACCTGGGCGACGACCAGTATCTGGCGGAGCTGACCGGCCATACCGTCACGCCGGAGAACTTCCTGGGGCTGGAAATCAACCCGCGCGCCGCCGCCATCGCGCAGCTCGTTCTGTGGATCGGCTATCTCCAGTGGCACTTTCGCGTGAACGGCCAGGACCGCGCACCGCCCGAGCCGATCCTGCGCGACATTCGGACGATCGAGAACCGCGACGCGCTGATCGACTACGATGACCGCGTGATCGAACGCGACGGTGACGGAAAGCCGCTCACCCGCTGGGATGGCGAGACGATGAAACCGCATCCGGTCACCGGCAAAAAGGTGCCTGACGAGACCGCCCGAACCGAGGTCTACCGCTACGTGAACCCGCGTGCGGCCAAGTGGCCGAAAGCCGACTTCATCATAGGCAATCCGCCCTTCATCGGCGGCAAGGACGTGCGCGAGAGATTGGGTGCCGGATATTTCGAGGCGCTGTTCAAGACGACCGACGTTCCGGAGAGCGCGGACTTCGTGATGCACTGGTGGAACACGGCTGCCTTAGCGGTGCGAAAAAGCGGCACACGGCAGTTCGGTTTCGTGACCACCAACTCCATCACGCAGGTGTTCAGCCGACGTATCATCGCCCGCCACTTGGACGCGAAGAAGGACGCCCTGTCGCTCCGCTTCGCCATTCCCAATCATCCCTGGATCGATGAGCGTGACGGGGCCGCCGTGCGCATCGCCATGACCGTCGCGACGAAGGGAAGGCACGACGGTGTTCTGCTAACCGTCAGCGACGAGAGCGACGCGCCGGATCGCATCGAGTTCGGGCAGGCGATCGGGCGGATCAGCAGCGATTTACGGACCGGCGCTGACGTCACAGGAACAGTGGCGTTGAAGGCGAACAGCCGAATGGCGTCGCGCGGTGTTCAGCTGATGGGCGACGGGTTCATCGTGACGCCGGAGGAGGCTGCCCGGCTCGATCCGCGATCGGTCGAGATCGCGCGAGGCGGCGTCGACGGGGCCATTCCGCACGTCCGATCAGGGTCCGGCGATGAGCGCCAGGTCATCTTCGATTACCGTAATGGCCGCGACCTCGCTGCGCGCCCGCGCGGTGTCATGGCCATCGACCTTTTCGGAATGTCGGAGCGGCAGGTGCGCGACGAGGTGCCGGCTGTTTATCAGCACCTTCTGGCGACGGTAAAGCCGCACCGCGACGCCAACAATCGGGCGAGCTACCGGGAGAACTGGTGGCTGTATGGCGAACCCCGATCAGAGATTCGGCGCGCGTTGAAGGGACTCGACTGCTACATCGCCACCATCGAAACGGCGAAACATCGCGCCTTCCAATTTCTCCCGGCCTCCACCCTCCCGGATAATATGCTTGTCTGCATCGCGTCTGATAGCGGATATGACCTTGGCGTCCTGTCCAGCCGAATGCATGTGGTCTGGGCGCTCGCAAGTGGTGGTCGGTTGGGCGTTGGCGATGATCCACGCTACAGCAAAACCCGCTGTTTTGATCCCTTCCCTTTTCCGCAGAATGTGTCCGATCAGCTCCGATTGCAGATCGCCGAACAGGCCGAGTTGCTCGACGCTTTGCGCAAGCAGGTTCTGGCCGAAAACGCAGACCTGACGCTCACCAAGATCTATAATGTTGTGGAGCTTCTAAGCTCGACTTTCCGCATTTCAGGCGGCGTAGCAGGCAAGATCGATCAGGTGGTCGAGTATTCCGTCGGTTGATTTCCGCGGGTGCCGGTCCTGTTGGGACATGGCAAAAGTCTGGTCAGTCCATAATTGTCGCCGGACGGCAGCGAGCGCATCGCTGAAGGTGACGGCCTCCTTGGCATACCAGCGTGCCGAACGCACGACGATGGTGCGGGCCTTGTGGATGTCGTCGGTGAACAGGGTGATGAGCGAGAACAGCGCCAGCAGCATGGGGGTAGTGCGGGCAATGGCGCGGTCGGTCCACTGACGCTGCGTCTCGACGCCAAGGTGACGGCGAACCTCGGCGAAGGTCACCTCGATCGACCAGCGGCGGATGAACCAGCCGAGCATGTCGGCGGGCGGGACATCAGGATCGGTGGAAAGGAACGCCTGAGGCCTGAACCGTCCGGTGGGATCGCGCACGACAAGCCAACGCAGGGGCACGACGGGGCGGCCGGGATGGCTCCACACCGCGCAGCCGGTGGCGAGTTCAACGCGCCGTTCGCCCTGGCCGTACCAGTCGGTGACGATATGCGTCGACCATGAAGTCGCAGGATCGGCGAGGCGCTGCGCCAGCGTCGGGAGCCGTTCGCCGGTCCGCCGCGGGCGGCCTCTCGTGCCTGATCGGCGTGGCGGAGCTGGCACGAACAGACGCGCATCGAGCCGCAGCCGCGTCACCACACAGACGTGGCCGCGCACGGCGTCGAGCAGGTCGATCGCGGAGAAGCCGCTGTCGGCGACGGCCACGATGCGCCGCTCGGGCAGCCACCGGGCGATCTGCAACAGCATCTGCCGGGCACCATCAACCAGTGACTTGTGGCGGAGACCACGCCGGTCGGCCCAACGCTGCGACGGCATCAGTACGGTCAGGAACGGCAGCGCCCAGACCCGTTTTGCCCATGGCACCGGTACCAGCAGCATGGCCGACAGCCAGCGCAGGCCGCTGGCCTTGACGAAATGGCCATGGCTCGAGCGCACCGGATCCCGGTAGATGCCTCGTGCCGCGATCTTTGCGCCCCAGCGCCGCTCGATCGTATCGTCCAGCCCGATCACCACCGGGCCGGCGGGAACAAACGTCGCAACCAACCGCACAAGGAGCAGCCTGGCAGCCGCCCGCGCGGACCATCGACTCCGGCTGAGAACGTCGTGATAGCGCGAAAAGCCCGCATCCTCCCCGCGTCCTGTGACCCGTAATGCGGCTGCCACCGTCCGGCGATGCGTCGTCAGGATCGCACCGGTCGCCAGTACCAGCACGCGCTGCCAGGTCGGCCGCGTAAACAGGATCCGGAATGGAGCCAGCCACTCCTCCAGCCGGTCATGCCGGTCGACCGCTGCGCCCATCTGTCGTCTCCGTGACGGTTCCACCGTTCACGGAATCAACCAGCGCCCCAATGCGACTCACCGGACTCAAAATGCGGAAAGTCGAGCTTAGAGAAGATCGTGCTCGTCGCCGGCGTCGTCGTGCTGATGCTGCCCGCGTGCGATCGGCCGACCGGGATGGGTGGCGGTGTGGATCTGCTTGAGCATCCGGATGCTGACCTGGGTGTAGATCTGCGTCGTGGACAGCTCGGCATGGCCGAGCATGGCCTGGATATACCGGATGTCGGCACCGCCCTCCAGCATGAGCGTCGCCATGCTGTGGCGGAACAGGTGGCACGAGCCACGCTTGCCGGTGTCGGCCGCATCGACGTGACGGCGCACGAGCTGGGTCAGGCGGTTGGGCGCGAACGACTCTCCCAGCGTGGTCAGGAACAGCGTGCCGTCATCGGTCCCGCAGGCGAGGTCCGGGCGCACGTCGTCGCGGTATTTGGCGACCCAGGCGAGCGCGCGCGTGCCGATGAGTATCATCCGGTCCTTCTTGCCCTTGCCCTGTCGGACCATCAGTGTGCCGCGCTCGGCATCCGTGTCGGTCACATGCAGGTTTATCAGCTCCATGCGCCGGATGCCGGTCGAGTAGAGCACCTCCATGATGGCGCGGTCGCGGATGCCGATGGGCGTGGCGAGGTCCGGCACGGCGAGCACCGCCTCGACCTCGCGTACGTTCAGGATGTGGCGCGGCAGACGCCGTTCCATGCGCGGCAGTTCCAGGTCCGACGCCGGGTTGTAGAGGATGTGGTTGCCGCGCGAGAGCCACTTGAAGAACGCCTTGATGGGCGTCGTGCGGACGTGCTGGCTGCGCGTCGAGAGCGGTTCAGTTCGGCGCGCCAATCGTGCTGACACCGTTCAACTATCGCAATGGTCGCATCCAGGGCGTCGAGGCAAATGCGAGCTACGCGGCTCGAGGACTGCTGGTCTATGCCAATTTCGCCTATGCGATCGCCAAAGGTCGCAACATCGTCTCCAGCCAGTTCAACTTCAGCGGGCCGCCGGGCGATCCGACCACCGATTTGGGCTATATTCGTAACAATTTCATCTACCTCGACCATGACCAGACCTACACCGCGTCGGGCGGGTTCTCCTATTCGCTGCCGGACGGCGCGCTTCACGGCCTGAAGTTTGGTGCCGATGCGATCTACGGTTCCGGACTGAGGCGCGACGGCGACGTGCCCAATGGCGGACAGTTGCCGGGCTATGTCCAGGTCAATCTGTCGACCTCTTATCATTTCGACCGGCCGGGGATCGGCGTGCGCTTCGACATCATCAATGTCGGCGACCATGTCTATCAGATCCGCGACGGCTCGGGCTGGACTTGCTCCGGAAAAGTGGAGAGTTCCCCTGATGTGAAAGGTGAACTCGATGACGAAGCAACGACGGTTTACGCAGGAGTTTGAAGACGAGGCGGTGCGGCTGGTGGCGACCAGTGGGCGCACGCAGCGCGCGGTAGCGGATGACTTGGGCATCGGCCTGTCGACGCCGGTGCGGTGGATCGGCCGTCGGCGTGATCGGCTGTCGGAGATGCCTGGTGAAGCGCCGCAGGCAGATATCGCTGCCGAGCTGAAGCGCCTCCGGCGGGAGAACGAGATCCTCCGGCAGGAACGCGACATGCTGAAGCGGGCGACCGCTTTTTTCGCCCGGGAGGGAAGTCGATGAGGTTCGCGCTCGTCGATCAGGCGAAGAAGGATTTCCCCGTACACCGCCTCTGCCAGGTGCTCGGTGTCAGCCAGAGCGGCTATTTCGCCTGGAAGGACCGGCCCGCCAGCCGGCGCCAACGCGACGACATGGTGATGCTGGCGCATGTCCGTTCGGCGTTCGCGCTGTCGAACGGCACCTACGGCAGTCCGCGCATGACGCGCGAGCTGCAGGATGATGGCTTCGCCATCGGGCGCCGGCGCACGGCCCGACTGATGCGCGAGAACGGCCTGCGTGGCCGGCAGAAGCGACGGTTCAAACGCACGACCGACAGCGAGCATGCCTTGCCGATCGCGCCGAACATCATCGATCAGGATTTCGCGGCAACGGCACCCAATCAGAAGTGGGGCGTCGACATCTCGTACGTCTGGACGAGGGAGGGATGGCTCTATCTGGCGGTGGTCATCGACCTGTTCTCCCGCCGCGTCGTCGGCTGGGCGGTCGGCGACCGCCTGCATCGCGACCTGGCGCTCGCTGCCTTGCGCAAGGCCATCGTCATGCGGCGTCCGCCCGAAGGGCTCATTCATCATTCGGACCGCGGTAGCCAATACTGCTCTGTGGACTATCAGGCCGAACTCCGCCGCCACCGCATCCGCATCTCCATGTCAGGCAAAGGAAATTGTTACGATAACGCCATGGTCGAGACGTTCTTCAAGACGATCAAATCTGAACTCGTCTGGCGAACCGTCTTCTACACCCGCGCCGAGGCCGCGCAGGCCATTGCCCGCTATATCGACGGCTTCTACAACCCCGTCCGGCGCCATTCCGCGCTCGACTACATCAGCCCCGCGCAGTTCGAACGAACCGCGTCACGCTGAGCAAATGCCTCTCCACTTAAGCGGGGCAAGTCCAGATCGATCTCGCGACACTCCTGCAGCTTCGGCCTATGCTCACGCCGCTCGGTATTTCGCGCATACTGGGGCTCAGCCTTTCCGGTGCGGGGAGGCTGCTCTCCGGAGCGGCCACTGACGTGGCTTGTGGTCGCAATCAGCGGGAATCAAGCGTGGCGAGCCTATATCCCTCTGGATCTTGCGTTCGCCTTCGGGGTCAAGCGCCGGCCGCTGGGCCGCCCTGTCGCTCTGCCGCGGTACCCGTTGCCGCCCCGCTCGCTGCGACGCTAGCTGCTTTCGATGCCGAAATGGCGGCATTCGCGGCGCGCGATCTGTCGCCAGGAAATATTGAGACTCTGGATATGCCGGACGGCTGAACCGGGGTCATGACCAGAGTTGGTCGAGCACCTGTGCCAGCGCGGTATCGACTTCGGCACGTGTCGCACCGGATCGCGCCGGCAACGTGATTGCAATCCCTCCCCTGCCCTTTCGATCGACGCGAAGGAGCGGTCGACCGGCAGCTGTGTCGAAACTCGGGAGCGCACTTCCTGACTTCTTGGGGGATCCTGACCTCTTGGGGGGGTCTGCGGCGACAGCGAGCAGTCGGATCACCTCAAGGACCGGCAAGCCCTGTTCGGCTTCTTCCTGCGTTTCTCCCAGACGGGCCGCTTCCTCGACGACGCGCGCGCGCCGGTCTTCGGGCTTGAGCAGCGCCTTCAGGGCTATCGCGTTGCGAATGCCGAGATCCTGCGGGTGCTTGAACGCGACCGTGATCTCGTCGGGGATGCGTGCCAGATCGAGGTAGCGCGTTAGCCAGCTCTCGCTCACCTTGAGACGCTCGGCCATCGTCTTCTGGCGACCGTCGTAATAGGCCGTCAGCGCACGGAGATAATCCCTGGCGCGCTCGAGGTCAGTCAGATCGTCTCGCGCGCGGTTCTCAATGTCGGCGAGACGGAACGCCTCCTCGTCTCCAATCTCGCGGACGTCGATGAGAAACTTGAAGTCCGGGTAGTTGTGCGAGCGGAGCCAACTGATCGACCAATGGCGTCGTGCGCCGCAGATCACCTCGAAATCGTAGTCGGGCTCTCCAGACACCCGTCGGACGATCGCCGGCATTTCCTGACGGCCCTGCGCCTTGATGCTCTCAATGAGGTCTTCGCAACGCTGCTCGTTCAGCAGGCTGTATTCGCGGTTGTGCCCAGCCCACATCCGGCAGCGCGCGGGGTCCACCAGCTCGTGCGTCCGACTGACGACGGCGCCCGAGGCGAGGTCTGCGAGGCGGTTCGATCGTCCCGTCAACACGTTCGCCGCTATGCCGGCTCGGTGTGCCGGCTGCGCTTCGCTGGTCAGATCGATCCCGGCCGCGAGATCGGCAGCGAAGCCGCTGTTCTTCCGGGTCATAGGCCCCTCTCCTCGTTCCAAATTGCACGCGTGCAATGTCCGGTCTCCGCTCCAAAAGCACGCGTGCAATACCGCCCGTTCATGCCAACGCCTCCTGCCGCAGACGCTTCTGGTGGCTCGGCCACATCGAGCGGATATCGACTTCGATCTCGGCGTTCACACCGTCGAGATAGGCAAGGCAGCGGTTGCGGACCGCCGAGCTCGTCACCGGGCCGTCCAATTCGTAGACCGACATCAAACGAGCGGTAGCGTTGTCGATCTCTGCGGAATCCTTGAGCAGCGTGCGCACCATTGCATGACCGAACAAGGTGCGCATGAGGTTGAGCAGCTCCTTCTGCATCGACTTACCCTCGTCTACTTTCGACGCAACGAAACGCAAGAAGCGCAATTCCGGCGCGAGCCCGCTTTCCGCGAGCTGCTCGATAGTTTCGTCGAGCATCGACAGGAATGCGGCCGTCGAGGAGAAATCCATTACCGTCGGGGGGACCGGGACGACCAGCGAGTTCGCGGCGCGGAGAACCGAGAGCGATATGGCACCGAGCGCAGGCGGGGGATCCATGACGATGACGTCGAAGCGGTCGGATATACTTCCGATGCCTTCTCTCAGTCGGTCGAGCAGGGCGCCGCTGCCGCGCGCCATCCGCGCCGCCAGTTCGTATTCCGATTGAAAGAGGCGAAGGTTGGCCGGGATCAGCTCGAGGCCGTCGAAGTGAGTCTTGCGTAACGCGTAATCGAGCGACGAACGCTCTCCTTCGCGTAGAAACGGATAGAGCGTATCGTCCTCACCCAGGTCGAGATCGGGCACATAACCGAAGAGGGTCGTTGCCGATGCTTGGCTGTCGCAATCGATCAGCGCCACCCGGTAGCCGCGAATGGCAAGGTACTGCGCTAGGTGCACAGCAAGGGTCGACTTACCGACGCCGCCTTTGAAATTCTGAACGGCCACGACACAGCACGGATCGTCAGCGCTCCGATAGGGTCGCGTGCCGAAGACGCCGCGCATGTCATTGAGCTGCGCAAGGGTGTACCGCTCACGGCGATTATTGTCGGACCGCGCCGGCTCGGGGAGCCTGCCGTCTTTCTCGGCATCCCGAATCGCAGCAGCCGTACGGCCGACGAGTAACGCCGCTTTGCTGATGGTAAAGGTGGGCTCGCGCCGATCGTCGGCGCGAGCGCTTCGGGCTGAATCGCGGAGCCGCTCGAGCACCGACGACGTCAGGCTGGCGAGTGTCGCCACGGATACGAGACGGTCCGCCTCCTCGAGTTCGAGACTGTTTGCCACATGCCCACCTTTCGCAATTAGGGGCACGCTACACGAACTTGCGCTTTTCGGTCAAATCGGGGTTTTGTTTCGAAAGTCGCGCAGCTGTTTTGCGTCCTTTCGTGGTTAAATTAGGCTGACCTGACCCCTTGGGGGACGCCGATTGCACGCGTGCAATTCGGTCATGACGCGCGACCGCGCCGAGTTACCCAGCTCTCGCAGAACCCTTTCCAAGCGGCGATCAACTTGGCGCCTCGCAGCTTCTCCAAACGTGCGCCCATATGATTTCGGAATCCATCGGCAATCAGATCGATGTCCCAACCGCCGCCATGGTGCCGTCCGATCGCCAACAGGTCGTCATGCCCGAATCGAATTGAACCGGTGGGGAAGGCCGGATCGTCCGACTTCGGCTTGGCGATGGCTTTGGGAGGCGCCGGCACCACTCCATGCCCGTTCGCCACCGTTTCTACCGCACCCTCGCGCCACGCTGCCCTTCCACTCGAATGCCGATCGAGTTCGCCCACGGTTTCGATCACCTCGGGCGGAGTCTTCGGTTCGAACCGAAACTCGAGTTCCGTCACGGTGCGGCCCTGGCGGATCTCCCGCCATTCCACACGGAAATGCGCAAGCTGGTCGATTTCGGCCTTCGCCTTCTCGAGTACCTTCCGGCGTAGCTGCGCGAAGTCGGTGTAGACCTCCGGAGGGATCCCGAGTGCGGCGCGCAACGCAGCCATATCGCCCTTCCACGTCGCTTGGCGACGGTGTAGCCGTAGTGCGCCTAGTTCGTAGAGCCGCAGCGCATAATTCGACCGGAACCCGAGGACCGCCTGCCGGTTCAGGACGGCGTAGGTCTCCGAAGCCTGGATCATCTTGCGGGCGTCCGGCGTAAATTCCCACTCGATCCAACCCGCCTCTCCCCCATCTTCTTCGGTTTCTTCGCGCGACCGCGATATCAATGAAAACCGCAGCGTCGCCTTTTTTCCGCGCCAAGATTTATCGTCGACCGCGAACAGCGTTCGGTGAAGCTCCTCGAGCATGTCGGTTATCCGCTCATTGCCCTTGTGGCCCCGCCGGATGTCGACCTTGCGCATTCGATGCGGCTTGTCTTCCCAAGCATCCCCGCCGGCGGTCAGGATCATCAACGCCAACAGCCGCGAGGCTGTCAGACTGAGCGACTCCCCTTTGACGAATTTGACCTCGATGATATTGCCGGGCTTCGCGAACTCGTCGCCGCCCTTCGCGCGCAACACTGCCGCAACTCGCATTGCGCGACCCGGCGCTACTTCGTAGGTCGCACTTTCGACTGCTCGAACTATTTGGCCAGTGTCTGATTCCATGCCATATTGCGATCGGGATTGAGTCTCTGGAAGCTCGTTCGCTGCCTGACCTGACCTCATCCGTCAAGTCAGGTCAGGACAGACATAGTTGTGTTTCCTCCAAGCGGTCAGCTTAAATCAGTACCGGACAATACCGTTTTCTGAGAACATCCGCCGAGTCGCATTAACGGGGTGAGAGTACCGAAAATGGGCGCGAAACTCGCATAGGCGACACTTCTCGACGCCTCCAGCAACCATCGAAGCCGGGTGACCACCACTGCCCCCAAGGGGTCAGGAATGCCCCGTCCGGTCAGGAACGCTCCCCCACGAGGACAGGCCGAGGCCCCCGCGCGGTCAGCCAAAGCCCCCCGTCCGGTCAGCCAAATCTGGTCAACACTTTCAGATCGCTGCGCTTTTCACGATTGAATCAGAATCTCTTGAATCACGAATCCTTCCGCTGCGAGCAGCGGCGTTTGATAGATTGATTCGAAGGATAAACTTTCGCCGACATGGACAGCGATAGCCGATGCGACTCGCTCAACCACGAAGGAGAGGAGTGGGATCAGACCTGTAAGCAGGAGATACGCCATGCCGCTTACTGCAAAACGACCGTCTCAACAGTTAATCGACCTTGTAGGTACGCTTGGCGGCACCTGGAGCGGCTACATCGCGATGTGCCGGTACCCGGCGCATGCAGACCACGATCCCAGCCTTTCGATCCGGCAAGGAGACCGCGGGATACTCGTGACGTGCTTTGCGGGTTGTTCCCGCGAAGACGTGTTGCGCGAACTACGGGGCGTCCGTCCCAATCAACATTACGCCCAGCCAGAGCCCGGACGCGCAACGCGGACCGCAAACATACAGCGGCTCTGGGATCAGGCAAGCGATGTTAGAAACACGCTCGCCGAACGCTATCTTGTAGATAGGCGTCGAAACGGTACCCTACTATATTTTATCGTAACTCTATCGAATTGCACGGCAAACTCGGCTTAGAAAGGGTCCCGATCAGCGCCGATCGGGACCCCCTTGGGATCGAGATTTTCATTTTCTAGACAACTACTTGCATTTCGGACAGGTGGGGTCCCATTTCTACGCCGATCCACAGGCCTATGGGCGGATCGAGACTTCATATCCTGTGGGGCATGCCCCACAGGATATGACGGATAGAATGGCGGCATAATATCAACCGGGGATGAGCTTAACTCAGCCGCCAAACTGTCCAAGAAGGCGGAACCACCTCACCAGCTCGTCGATGGTCGGAATATCGTCCTGAGGCTCGGGCATGACCGGCGATGGCGATGGTGCCGGGGTTGGCATCGTGGCTGTCGCGGGCGCGGCCATCACGACAGCGGTCGTGGGAGGCGACGGCGACAGCTCTTCGAGCGCACCATGGGCGATGAACTGCAACGGCTCAGCTGCCGCCGCCCGCGCCTTGCGCCGTGCCGCGCGCCATCCGTACAGCAGGCTCTCCGCAACACCATGTCTCGCCGCAACCGCCTTCATCGTCGTCCCCGGCAGATCCGCTTGCGCCATGATCGTCTCGCGCTCGACATCGCTCCAGCGCCGTCGACGCTCCGTCCGCGTGATGATCTCCATCCGTCCCATCCCGAACCTCCTTCCAGAGTCCGAAAGGAGACTCCTCGGCGATCGAGAATAAAGGTTAGGGCGGAACGGGCATCACGTCCGACAGCGGACGCTTACCGATGAATGGGGCCGACAAAGGGCTACCTTAGGGCGATGAGCATTGGCTTCCTGCCGCGTGCCTCAGAACAGCTCGGCGAGTGGTTGTAGGCGATGGCTCGCCTGGACCAGGCCGCTCTTCCGGAAGCGTTCGAGATAATCGTTGGCGGTGACGGCGGGGTTGCGAAACTGTCGGCGCTGGTTGCCGATCGCGGTTAGCGCCTTGGCTGTATCGAGGTCGATAACGTTGACGATGAAGTCGTCGGGATGCTTCACCTCAATGCCGTGGCGGGCAGCCACCTCGACTGGAAAATCCTTGAGGTTGTAGGTGACAATCGCGTCGGCCCTGCCGTGGATCGCTGCCGCAAGAACATGGACGTCCTTGGGATCAGGCAGCGCCAGGGCGGGCATCAGCGGCTCGTAGCCTTCCACCAGTGCCTCCGCGAAGCTGTCCATGTAGGCCCGCTGCCGTTGGAAATGGTCAGCTGCCAGATCGGGAAACCGCCGCCGCAGGCTTTCTTCCCACTCGGCCAGGATCGCCTCGCTCCAGAGCGGCCGGAACAGCCGGCTGGCGGCGAACCACAAGAGCGCACCCCGCACGATGGCGGGGTGCATGACGTTGGCATCGAGTAAAACGGTGTAGCGACCGACCAGCATCAGGGGCGATCGAGACCTGCGTGATCGTCGAAGAGGCCAGCTTCCTGATCCAGGTCCGCCATCCCCTGCAAGGCATCGTGTCGGGCCGCGTCCATGCGGCTGCGGTAGGTCAGCACATCGCGGCCGAGCAGCTTACGATGCGTACCCACCATGCGGAACGGAAGGTCGCCGCGTCCCAAGAGCTTGATGAGGTGCGGACGCGACATGTTGAGCAGGTCGGCCGCCTGGCTGGTGGTAAGCTCTGCCTGTACCGGCACGACGGTGACGGCATGGCCGTTGCCGATCTCGACCAGCATCTTGACGATGCTGTTGAACACACCGGATGGCAGGCTGATGACGTCCTCGCCCGCGCCTTCCACGGTGATATGGACAGGACGACTGGAATCCACCCGCGACAGCGCGCGCGCGGCGTTGCCGGCGGCTTCGATTTCATGCGCGGTGGGCTCGTAGGCCTCGTCGATGTTGAAGGCTAAGGCAGCCATGTTTCGTCTCCCCAAGGCGGACGCCATCTAGTGAGCGTTGCGTATAAACGCAATAAGTGAAACGCCCCTCAACGAGAGAACGTTCCGATGCCCGTGTCAGCCGAGCGCCAGGAGCGGCCGGCGGAACGCCGAGCTGTATCGAAAAGGATCGCGCCGCGCGACTATCGTATGGACCACAACGTTCGGAAAGTCGGGAGGCCACAGAAGCCGCGCCGGGAGCATCGCCATCGCCTAACACTACACCAGCCGGTCGTTTCTGCTGCTCCCGAATCGCTTGCCCGAGCAACCGCTGAGCTAGGCGATGCAGCGCGTATGCGAGTGATGGCGATTTGGTCCCAAACTCGGATCAAAGCCGGAACACCACCGCGATCCAGATGCGGGTTAGTCGATCAATGGCGCGCTGTCCCGCGCGCCCAAGTACCTGCCGGAACGCGGTTTTCTTGCCAAGTTTTCAGCTGCCGTTCACCGCCACAACACAACGCCAAAGTCCCTGATTGACAAGCACACCCTATGCGGAAGCTCCTGAACTCCCGCTTGTCGACTGACTAGCTTTCGCCTTGGTCGCCATGGTCTCCACCTGGTCGGCAAGCTCGGGGGGTAGCCATACCTCGACGCGCTTCCATCCTCTTGGGACTTCCTCGACTGCCGCCTCGAACCGCTTCACGATCGCATAGACCCGCTGACGGCTCGTGTGGTGCAGTTCTCCGGCCCCCGTGAGGCTTAGCCCATCGACGAGGACCGAACGCGCGACCTTGATCGTGTCGAGCGTCAAACGGCCCAACCTAGGCATGATCGCCTCGAACTCCTTGGCCGTCATCTTCGCATCGGTCGCCATGCTCATTCCTTGGCCCGGTGGTTCTTTCCCTGTCAATAGCTGTAAACATATCATGGACTAGCGATGACGGTGGTGACGGACGGGTAGGATGCCACTTGAACAACTCCGCCTAGCGGTACTGCCCGACGAACTGGCCGCGATCCCACGAACCGGACAAGACGCCTGAGCGGTTTATCCCGCTCACGGGTTTGCGGCGTGCGGCCAGTAGGCGGGCGCGGCGGGTGTCTCGATCTACTGGGCGCAAGGGCTTCATGGCATGTTCTTCCTTTCCACAAGGCGGGGTTGGGGCGCGACCATCGCCGCGCCCTGCCGGTCAAATGAGGTAGGCGGTCGAAGGGAGCATCCCGACGAGCGCAAGGGCTAGACCACGCCACAGCGCATGATCTAACGGCTTCCGCTCCTCTCCTTGAGCCTCGGCGTCCGACAACCCATTCAGTAAGGCAATCGGGTATCCGATCGCCATCATTCCCAGCGGCAAGACTGTAACGGCTGCCAGTTGGGCCACTGCAGGTACTAGACCAGCCAAGCCCAAGAGAGCCGTTATTCCAGCAAACGCCTGGCCGGTATTAATGAAAGTCAGAATTTGATCGGCTTTGCTGTCCATGCTTCAGTTCCTGAGTAGGTATTCGATGTGCCAACGGTGTTCGCAACGCTAATTGTCGCCGTGCTGATTGCGACCGAAATTGCACTCGTGTGCCATCGGCGCGAATGGATACCGTTTCACTACGTGATGACCACGGCGGGTTTCGGCCTGATGATGGTCGTCGGTTTCGTCCTAAAAACCCTGTCAGGGTGAAGCTGGAGTCCTGGCAAGGCCGTGGCAAGGTGGATGAGAAGGGGCGCGACCTGCGCCGCGTCCCGCTCCTGGTCAGGCCCGTAGCTTTCGCATTTCGTCCGCCAGCACCCAAAGAGCACGATTGACCTTCACGTTCTGATCGATCCCGTTGACCGGATGGGTTGTAACGCGCCGCCCGGTGCGGTTCCGGCCATGCAAGCCGCCCTTGGTCATGTTCTCCTGAACGCGGTTGAATGTCGTCCACAAGTCGGACGCGCGGTCCCCGATGCGGCGGGGTGTAGGAGTTGGTCGGCCGCGATCGGGGCGGGGCCATCTCATCGTTGTATTTTAGGGTGAGGCGGCGCGAGCAAAGGCGTTCTGCTCGCCCTCGGAGAGACGCAGCGCCTCCATGCTCTCGCGCTGCTCGGTCGCTTTGTCGAAGCTGTCCAGCACAGTGAACGCCCCTTCGATCACCTGCCCGACAACATCGCCCTTATACGGCACCCGGAAGTCGGCGAGGGTGTCTCCACAGACCATGGCGTTCTGACAGACGAACCGGAATAAGCCTGCGAGCATCTGGTAGCTGCTGCTCCCGTCGTGGCTGTTCAATAGGATGATCTCGTTCGCCTCGCGCCCTGCGATCTGGTCGGCGTGGCGAAGCCGGATCATGTGCTTCGTGTGCTCGCGCTTGTCGTGATTACGCACCCGCGTTTGAGCGGCCATGAACGGCTGGAACCTCCCTTTGCTAAGGCCGCGCAGCACGTCGATGGTCGGAATGTAGGTGTACCGCTCCGAACGGCTATCGTGCGCCTCGGCCGCGAAAATGGACGTCACGACGCGCGCAATCTCCTCATCCTGAAGCGGGCGGGCGGAACGAATGGCTGGGAAACCGCTGGCGAGCTGCATTGAAATAACTCTTGCGTTGGGTCGGCCGGGCCTCGCGGTTGCCGCCGCTTGGGTTCGGGTCGGTTCAACCGAACCAACACAGGAAGATTAGCTTAGCAGGCTTGGCCCGTCAATAGCTGTATACACTTGTCTGCCGCTCTGTTTACGCTTGCGCTCCGTCTCGTTTCTGATGCGGATGGTGCATGAAGCCGGTTGAGTTTCTTGGAGATAGCCGGGCGCGGATGGGGGAGTTCCCCGACGTTGCGCGGCAACGTGCCGGGGGTGAGCTGCTGGCCGTCCAGTTCGGCGCTGACCCGGAAGACTGGAAGCCGATGAAGGCGGTGGGGCCGGGTGTGAGGGAAATAAGGGTGCGGGAAGCCTCGGGCGCTTTCCGAGTAATCTATCTCGCGACGTTGGCCGATAGGGTGCTTGTGCTTCACGCTTTCCAGAAAAAGACTGAACAAACACCTCAACGGGACATTGATCTAGCCGCTAAGCGGCTCAAGGATTGGAGGGCTGAACAATGAACGCCGAAACGTTCGATAATGTCTTTGACGCTCTCGGTTATGCTCCGGCGGAAGCTGCCAGCCTGACCGCCCGTGCCGAGCTGCTGGTACAGATTCGCGAGCGGGTCCGGTCCTGGGACGTTCCCCTGGAACATGCTGCGCCGCGCCTGGGCCTGACGCGACCCCGGCTTAGCGATCTGATGCGCGCCAAGGTCGACAAGTTCTCGCTCGATGCCCTGGTCAACATCGCCACGGCTGCCGGGTTCGTGCTTCATATCCGCCTGGATGACGCCGCCTAGCGAGCGTCGATCATTGCACAGCGCAAGCTTTCTACCCTTTACATCGCTCCTTGTTCGACGCGCGCCGCAGGCGAAGGAGAACTCGACCGATGCCGGCAGCAGCAGCGCCTGGTCGCGCGCATGACCTTCGATGTATGCCATCCCCGCAGGTTGGCCCAGTTACCTCATAGGTGGAAAAACGGCCAACTCGTAGAACGGTGTAGATATCAGCGCTAAATGGCACGTCTCTGTCAGCGCTAGTTGTCACCCGGCGCGCTCCTGCCGCTGGCCGGAAAATGGCGATAGAATGTCGAAACCGACACGCCGACCGCTTCCGCAACGTCCTGCGGACGATCGCCGGCAGCGAGCAGTTTGACGGCCATGTCTCTTTTGCGGGCCGTCATGACGGATTTACGCCCTCCGCCCCCGCCGGCCTTTCGACGCGCCGCCAGCCCCGCCATCGTGCGTTCGCGGATCAATTCGCGCTCCATCTCCGCGATCGACCCCAGAATATGGAATACCAGACGGCCCGTGTGTGTCGCGGTATCGATCCCGTCCGTGAGCGAGCGCAACTCGATCCCGCGTGCCGACAGATCAGCCGCCAGATCGACCAACCCTTTCATCGACCGTCCAAGACGATCCAGTTTCCAGATCACCAGCGTATCGCCCTTGCGGGCCTTGGCCAGCGCTTCGGTCAGACCCGGCCGTATGGTGCTCGCGCCGCTTGCCTTGTCGGTCGCGATGTGTTCGCAGCCCGCCGCGTTGAGCGCATCCATTTGCAACGCCAAGTCCTGGTCCGGGGTGGACACCCGCGCATAGCCGATGAGCATGTCGCCTCTTTCTCATAACTCCGTCTAAAATATGTATCGTGAGAAAGTTGTTCTGGGAACGGTTTTTGGGAAAATGACAAATGCCGGTTTTCCGGCGTTGCCGGTGAACGGCCACCGGGAGGCGACCATTCCTACGAGACGTTCGTTTTCGAGAAGGGAGTACCAGCAGCGCAAGCTTGATCGGAAAGGCAAAGGAGATGCTAAGCTTTTCCCTGAAGGAGGGGCCGCATGACAGCCTGGATTGCCTATAACGCTCTGGCAGGGCTGGTAGCCTACCTCTGCGGCGCGATTCCTACGGGTTATTGGATGGGCAAGCTGTTTCGTGGGATAGATATTCGCGAGCATGGATCGAAATCGACTGGCGCTACGAACGTGCTGCGGACTTTAGGAAAAGCGCCAGCCTTGGCGGCATTGTTGATCGATCTCCTCAAGGGGGTCGCTGCCGTCGTCTTTGCCCGGTGGCTTTTGACGGCCCCCACCGTAGCCGCTGTAGCGCCCGGGACCATCGACTTAAGTGTTTGGTTGTCTTGGATGACGGTCATAGCAGCTCTCCTCGCCGTGCTCGGGCATAGTCGGTCCATCTTCATTCAGTTCACTGGCGGAAAATCAGCGGCGACAGGACTGGGCGTCCTGCTGGCAATATCATGGCCTGTTGGACTGGGAGCGGCGCTTTGCTTCATCGCCGTTCTGGCGGCATCACGGATCGTCTCACTTAGCTCAATGTCAGCAGCGATTGCCGCGGTCGTACTCATGCTGGTGCTGAAACAGCCACTCGCCTTTTTGGTCATGGCGATAGTCGGTGCCGCCTATGTCGTACTTCGCCACCAGCAGAATATCCGTCGGCTCATTGCCGGAACTGAACCCCGGATCGGACAATCGGGGCGAACCGCGTGACTTTGAGCGGCAATTTTCGCATTAGCGACCGTGATCCGAGCTTTCCCAAAACTCGATGCTGTTTCGGGAATCCGCTCACTTGCTCCCGGCAAGTTCTGCCAATCGCCACGCTTCCCACCGCCGAAGCAATAGGTTGTGTGGCTCGCCGATCGGTTGATCCAGGAGTTCGGCAGCGCGCATCCGATCGGTGCGGAAGTGGCGAAAGCCCTGCCGCAGCTCGCACCACGCAATCAGGACGCAGTTGGTCTCCGAGTACCCTAGCACGACGGGCCGAACCGTGCGCTCGGTCTCTTCACCGCTCTCAGTACGGTAGCGCAGACGAAGCTTGACCCGTTTGCGGATCGCGTCCCGCAGGGTCGCCATGTCCACCACCACCTCCTCCACTGTGGCGAGGCGGGGTGCCACGCCCGTGCTCGGTTCCGCGACAAAGGGCCGAAGGTGGGCGGGAACGGCCGTGACGATCTTGGCGAGAACGTCGCGAGCGGCGGGAGAAAGCAGCGGATCGTTACGCCCGGCTACCCATTGCGCGCCCAGCACGATGGCTTCCAGCTCCGCCGGGGTAAGCATCAGCGGCGGCATGTCGTATTCGGCCGCCAGCAGGTAACCTAGGCCCGCCTCGCCCGTGATCGGCACCCGTTGCGCCATCAGGTCGGCGACATCGCGATAGACAGTGCGCGTCGAGACCTCCAGTTCGTCGGCTAGGACGGCGGCCGTCACCGGCGAGCGCGAACGGCGGAGGATCTGGATGATCTGGAAAAGGCGTTCGGCGCGACGCACTGGCTTGTGACTCCTGCTGACGCAACGCTGTCAGCAGGGCTGCGTTACAAGGCGTCTCCATGCAAGCTATCCCTTGGAACATAATCATGAAGTTCGCATCCGTCCGCCTGATCGCCGCCGACATCAAAGCGATGGTCGCCTTTTACGAACTGGTGACGGAGCAGACCGCCGAGTGGCTGGCGCCGCAGTTCGCCGAGATCGTCACCCCCGCTGCGACCCTGGCGATCGGCAGCGCCGAGACGGTTGCGGCGTTCGCGGAGGGAAGCGCCGAGCCGGGTGCGAACCGCACCGCTATCCTTGAGTTCATGGTCGATGACATCGATGCCGCCTTCGACCGGTTGAAGGACAAGGCCGAGTTGGTGCACGAGCCCAAGCTGCTGCCGTGGGGTAATCGCACACTCCAGGTTCGCGATCCCGAAGGGTCCGCCGTCAGCCTCTTCATGCCATTCACCGATGCCGCAAAGGCTCGCTTCGGCTCGCGATAGACTCCCTCCCATTCGGGATGGAGTATCGGGAAAGCTCGCGATTGATGGTGGATGCAACATCGGCTCGCTAGGTGGGTGTGATGACCGACCTGAACGCCAATTTCGCCGATCCCGAGCGTGCGCGCCAGTACATCGAGAAGGGGCCACCCGCCTTCACGCCGGGTCACGCCGGCTTGATGCAGATGATCGGCGTCCTGCTTGGCGAGACGATGCCGGAGGATGGAGCCATTCTCGTCGTCGGAGCCGGCGGGGGCCTGGAGATACGATATCTGGCTGCCATCGAACCAGAATGGCGCTTCGTCGGAGTCGATCCCGCCGCCCCGATGCTCGACCTTGCCCGTGCAACAGCCGGCGAGGTCGCGGGAGATCGATTGACCCTGATCAAAGAGACGGTCGCCGATGCGCCCGACGGCCCCTTCGATGCGGGCACCTGCATCCTCGTGCTCGGTCTGGTTCCGGACGACGGCGGCAAGCTCGACCTGCTCCGCCAAACGCGCCGACGCCTCAAGCCCGGTGCGCCGTTCGTCCTCGTCGATCAGTGCCTGGACAGGAGCGCGTCGGACTTCGCCAAGCGCCTGGACCGCTACGCCGCCTATGCCCGGCAATCGGGCGTTGGCGACGATACCGTCGCGCGCGCGCGGGCCGGGGTTGCCGCTCTCGACACCATGGTGCCTGCGCAACGCAACGAGCAGTTGCTCGCCCAAGCCGGCTTTGGTGGAACCGAGCTATTCTACCTTGGCATGGCCTGGAGTGGCTGGCTGTCTTACGCGTGATCGATAGCGACTGACGGTTCCCTATTGGGATCCCTTGCAAACCAGGTAATCGTGACGGGGTGAATCTTTCGGCAGCCCTGGCCGTCTTCTGAACAGCGGCGACTAAGCCGGGTGCGACGCGACGCGAGCTACATTGACGACGCGAGCAGATCGTGGATAGACCTTGTCCATGATTCGCCCCCATCCCCGTACCGTGCGCGTCGCGCTGTTCTACCTCTTGGCCGCGAGCGTGGTGGTGGGGTGCTGGGCGCTGTTCCTACCCCGCGTCTTCTACGACACCTTCCCTGGTTTCGGCCGGGTCTGGATTGCGACCGACGGACCCTACAATGAGCACTTCGTTCGCGACTTGGGCGCGCTCAATCTGGCGCTGGGGCTTCTCGCCGGGCTGTCCCTCTTGCGGCCCAAACTGGCGTCACCCTTCGCAGTCGGGCTGGCGACGCTGGGATATAACCTGCCCCATTTTATCTATCACGCCTCCATGCTCCGTCATTATGAGCCGATCGATCAGGTGGGAAACATGGTGGCGCTCGGCGGGGCGCTCGCAGCCTCGCTCGTCCTGCTCGCGGCTAGGCCTGCCCCGGACGTAGATACGGCGCGATGAAGCTGGGCGATGGGGTCGAGTGGGCGCTCCACTGCGCGGCCGTGCTGGCGCTGCTGCCCGATCGGGCGGTCCTGCCCGGCAAGGCGCTGGCCGAGTTCCACGCCATTTCCGAAAGTTATCTCCTTAAGCACCTTAAACGCCTGACCGCCGCCGGGCTTCTCGTGTCGGTCCCCGGCCCCAAGGGCGGCTATCGCTTGGCCAGGCCGGCGGCAGACATCAGCCTGCTCGACATCGTGGTCGCGGTCGAGGGCGGCGAACCGGCTTTCCGCTGCGCGGAAATACGCCGGGCAGGTCCGGCCGCGCTCCCGCCCGAACTCTACCGCGCTCCCTGCGTCATCCACGCGGCGATGCACCAAGCGGAACAGGCGTGGCGGGCCTCGCTGTCCAGCACCAGCTTAGCAGAGATCGCGGACCGGCTCGGCCGCGCGGCGCACCCGGACGCGATAGCCAAGGGCGGGGCTTGGCTGAACGCTGCGGCGCGCTCGTGACGGGCGTGACACTCGTGACGGGTTCGGGCGGCGTGCTGGGCCGCGCGGTGGTGGACGCGCTAGCCGCGCGCGGGCTGCCCGTACGCGGGCTTGGCCGCCGCGCCGCGCCGGACGGCTTTCCTGCCGAGTGGGTCCAAGGCGACCTGCTCACCGGGGCCGGGCTGCCGGCCGCGCTCGACGGCGTTGATGCGGTAATCAACTGCGCGTCGGACTTTTCGCACCCGGACAGCGACGTAGCGACTCTGCGTCGGCTCCTGGCGGCGATCGGGCTAGATAGTGGAATTCACCTCGTCCAAGTCGGCGTCGCCGGCATAGAGCGGGCGGCCGCCGTGCTGCCCTACTATGCCGCCAAGCTCGCCTGCGAGCGCATCATCGCCGATAGCGGCGTGTCCTACACGATCGCGCGCGCGATACAGTTCCACCCCTTTGTCGATCGCCTGTTCCGCACGTTGCGGGTCGGGCCGCTGCTGCTTGTGCCGCGCAAGGTCACGCTCCAGCCCGTTGCCGTGGAGTTCGTCGCCGCCCAGCTCGTCGATCACGCGCATGGGGTCCCGGTGGGTCGAGCTCCCGACATTCACGGTCCGGAACGCCGCCCGATTGGCGGCCTCGGCCGCGACTGGCTGACCGCTACGGCGCGGCGCGGGTTGGTGTGGGAGGTGCCACTGCCGATGAAGCTCACGAGGGCGCTGGCCTTGCTGGAACCGGCCCATGGCGTCCAAGGCGGGGCGACGTGGCGCGAATGGCTGGGCCTGAGCGGACCGGCTACTGATCGCACCGATACGGTTCGGGCATGATGATAAAGACCGATCGCCTTGTCCTTCGGCCCTACATCAAGGAGGATTTCGGCGACTACCTGAAGATGGTTTCCGATCCGCAGGTGGCGCATTTCCTTGGAGGGCGGCCAATCCTGCCAGAGGACGCCTGGAACAGGCTTTTACGCTACGCAGGACACTGGGCATTCTTCGGCTTTGGAATGTTCGCTGTGATCGAACGGGAAACAAACAGGTTCTTGGGCGAGACCGGCATCGCCGATTTTCATCGAGGCTTGGGCCATGATTTTGATGAAGTGGGCGAAGCCGCATGGGTTTTTGCTTCAGAGGCACAAGGACGCGGTTTCGCTCGCGAAGCGGCTTCGGCGGTTCTTCGATGGTACAGCGTTGGCGAGGATCGTCAGCGTACCGTCTGCCTTATCGCCCCTGAAAATCGGGCATCTCTAATTTTGGCGGAAAAGCTTGGTTACGTCGCCTTTGGAAGCGTTGTTTATAGAGGTGGTCCTTGCGTCATGCTGGAACGGACCTCTACGGTAGGAGGTAACATACTTCCTCAATAAATTGCGGGTAATTACCTACCCCCTTGCGGCTGAGCGCGATCACTGATTCAAGGGGGCCATGGGCCGTCCCGATCTTGAGCGCCTGAGCCGCGAGGAGTTGATCGAACTGGTGCTGCGCCTGCAGCGCCCCGCAAAGACATCGCGGACATCGTCGAAGCCGCCATCGACCGACCGCAAGGAGCGCCGCGAGGCATCGCGGCCTGGCGGTGCAAAGCCAGGGCATGAGGGACATAGCCGGGTAGCGAGCGAGGCCTTCGATCGCGCGATCGACCATCGTCCGGACACCTGCACCGGCTGTTGCACGGCACTGCCGGCCGATCTGGCCGCCGAGACGGTCAGCGAGCACGATAGGATCGAACTGCCGCCGATCACGCCGGTGGTGGAGCGCCACAGGCGGCTGGCGGTTCGCTGCCCATCGTGCGGGATGCGGGTGACGGCTGCGCTGCCGGACGCGGCGAAGGGGACGCCGTTCGGCGCGCGGATCCATGCGATCGCGACTTATCTGAAGACCTATCAGGCGCTGTCCTACGAACGGCTCCAGGGGGCGTTTGCCGATCTGTTCGGCCTGACGGTCAGCCAGGGCGGCTTGATGAACATGCTCCGCCGCGCGCAGCAGCATTTCGCCAGCGGCCGCGATGACGCGGTATCGAAGCTGCGCCAGGCAAGCGTCGTCAGCTCGGATGAGACCGGGGTGCGCATCGAGGGCAGCAATGCGTACCACTGGGTGTTCCGGTGCGACCAGGCTGTCGTGCACACAGCAGCGCCGACCCGCGGCGCGGTCGTGGTGCGCACCATGATGGACGGCCATCGCCCCGACGTCTGGTGCTCCGACCGCTATGCCGCCCAGCAAGGCCACGCCGATGCGCACCAGGCCTGCCTCGCTCATCTCGCACGCGATGTCGCTTATGCGCTCCAGAACAGCGACGACTTCCTGCCGATGCGTCTCAAGCTATGGCTGAACAAGGCGTTCGGACTGGCGCGGGACGTCAGCCGTCTGGCGCCAGCGACGATTGCCGCCAGGCGACGCGCGCTTGAGCGAACCATCGACGACATCATCACGACGCCGACATCGTGCGACCTGACGATAAAGCTCCGGAACAGGTTCGCCCACGCCAGGAAGCAGCTACTGACTTTCGCCAATTGGCCCGGCCAGGTCGAGCCGACCAACAACGCCTGCGAGCGCGACCTGCGCCCCGCCGTTATCCAGCGCAAGATCACCAATGGCTACCGCGCCATGTGGGCGGCCCTGGGCGAAGCCGACGTCAGAACCGTCGTCGCCACCGCGCGCCTGACGCCCGTAAGCGTCCGCCCTGGACCGTAGTTCAAAAGCGACCCGCCGGCATTCGCCCATTCCCGGGCACTCACGCCGGTGCTGCCCACGCCCATGGTAGCAGTTCATCGAGCCGGTTGATCGGATGACCCTTGGCGACACGGTCGAGGACGTCGGCGAGCCAGATCTGCGGTTGACGTCGTTGAGCTTGGCGGTGACGAGCAGCGAGTACATGGCGGCCGCGCGTTCGCCGCCACAGTCGGCACCGGCGAACAGCCAGTTCTTCTTGCCCAGACATACGCCGCGCAATGCGTTCTCGGCCGGGTTGTTGTCGATCTCGAGGCGACCGTCTTCGGTATAGGCAAGGAGCGCGGGGCGAAGCTTGACCGCGTAGCGCAACGCCTCGGCCAAGGGCGAGCGCGCCGATATCTGCGCGAGCACGCCATCTGCCCAGGCGAAGAAGTCCAGCGCACGCAGCTTCGACAGCTTACGCGCCTGGCGGCGATCGTCGTGCGGATCTTGCATGATGCCGCGCTCGACCTCGTAGAGCGCCTTGATGAGGACCAGGCCTTGATGGGCGGCCGAGCCTTTGTCGGCTGTATAGAGGTCGTGCAGCTTGCGCCGGACATGCGCCCAGCAGGCAACCGGGGTGATCGGCCTGGGGAGACGGCCGGGCGCGTAGAGTTGCTCGAACCCGGCATAGGCATCGGCCTGCAGGAACCCGCTGAACGACTTGAGATGCCTGGCGGGATGCTCGCCCTTGCGATCGGGGCTGTAGCGGAACAGCGCGGCGGGCTTGTCGGTGGGTCGCCATCGTCGGTTGTCGCGCAGGTAGACCCACAGCCTGCCGGTCGCGGTCTTGCCGGTGCCGGGGGCAAGGACGCGCACCGGCGTGTCATCGCCGTGAAGCTTGACGCTGCCCATGACGTGCTCCGCGATCCGCTCGACCAACGGCTCCAACAGCCAGCTGACCTGGCCCACCCATGCAGCAAGGGTCGAGCGGCCGAGATCGACGCCCTCACGCGCGTAAATCTCGCTCTGGCGGTAGAGCGGGAGATGGTCGGCGAACTTGGCGACGACGACATGGGCGAGCAGCCCCGGACCCGGCCGGCCACGCGGGATCGGCAGCGACGGCGCGGGCGCCTGGGTGATCGCGTCGCAGCACTGGCAGGCGAGCTTGGGGCGAACGTGACGCACGACCCTGAACCGGCCCGGCACATACTCGAGCACCTCGGTCACGTCTTCGCCGAGCGCACTCATCTTACCGCCGCAGGCCGAGCAGCCATCGGCATCGGGAGCGGCATGGACGATCTCGTCTCGCGGCAGATGGGCGGGAAGCGGCTGACGTCTGGGCTTGCGGCGCGTCGAGGGTGTATCAGGCGGCGTCTCGGCCTCGATCACGAACTCGGTGCGCGCCTGCTCGGCCTCCAGGTCTTCCAGCGTCAGCTCCAGCTGATCGGCGAGCAGCGTCAGCCGCTCGGACGACTGGCCGAACTTCATGCGCTTGAGACGAGCGAGCTGAACGGTCAGCTTGTCGATCCTGAGCGCGGTCAGCTGGATCGCGTTCTTCGCCGCGTCGAGTTCGGCGCGGGTCACACAGTGCGCGGCGCGCTCGGTGTCCAGCGCCTGTTCGGATGCTTTCAACCGGGTCTGCATCGAGGCCATGAGCGCCCGCAGATCATCGGGGTCACGCGGCAGATCGATCGTATCCGGCGACATGGCTTGGTCTAGCAGAATCGGCCTGCCGACCCAAGCATAAAGGACGCTAATCCGCCGTTTTAACTACATCTGGACGGGTGTTTGCGGAGCCTGCGGCGCAACCGTACGACGCCAGTCCATCGCCTCGATCAGCAGCGCGAACTGTGCAGGCGTCAGCACCGTCCCGCCATCGACCAGGGGCGGCCAGACAAAGCGTCCTTCCTCCAAACGCTTGGCGAACAGGCACAGTCCGGTGCCGTCCCAGTGCAGCACCTTCAGATAGAAGCCGCCCTTGTTGCGGAACACGAAGACCTGGCCCGCAAAGGGCTCGACCGCGAACAGCGGCTTGACCAGCGCGGCCAGTCCGTCGAACCCGAGCCGCATGCTGACCGGCCTGGTCGCCAGATAGATCTTCGTGCCCGGTGCCAGCGCGATCATGCGGTCGCCTTCAGCGCGCGCAGCACCCGCGCCAACGCGCGCTCGTTGACATAGCTGTCAACCGACAACCGCACGCCGGTGCGTAGTGTGATAGCGATCGACCCCGGCCGCGCGCCGGGATGAGGGCGGACCAGCTCGTCGATGGTCGGAATATCGTCCTGAGGCTCGGGCATGACCGGCGATGGCGATGGTGCCGGGGTTGGCATCGTGGCTGTCGCGGGCGCGGCCATCACGACAGCGGTCGTGGGAGGCGACGGCGACAGCTCTTCGAGCGCACCATGGGCGATGAACTGCAACGGCTCAGCTGCCGCCGCCCGCGCCTTGCGCCGTGCCGCGCGCCATCCGTACAGCAGGCTCTCCGCAACACCATGTCTGGCCGCAACCGCCTTCACCGTCGTCCCCAACAGATCCGCTTGCGCCATGATCGTCTCGCGCTCGACATCGCTCCAGCGCCGTCGACGCTCCGTCCGCGTGATGATCTCCATCCGTCCCATCCCGAACCTCCTTCCAGAGTCCGAAAGGAGACTCCTCGGCGATCGAGAATAAAGGTGGGCACCCCCATTAACCCTGGCGTGATCCGGCCGAAGATGATTCAATGCGCCTGACGGCAGGAGGCGGCAGATGCGTCAGGCGGGATTGTTCGGACTACCGGATCAGCTGAAGCGATTGTCGGATTGCGGCGACCCGCTGGAGACGATGGGCCGCGTGGTGGACTTCGAGATATTCCGCCCGGCGCTGGAAAAGGCGCTGGCGTATGGTGATCGAGCCAGGGGCGGTCGACCGCCTTACGATCCGGTGGCGATGTTCAAGGTGCTGATCCTGGCGGCGCAGAACACCGTCAGCGACGCCCGCATGGAGTTTCTCATCCGCGACCGGCTGAGCTGGCTGCGGTTCCTCGGGTTTGACCTGGGCGCGGTCACGCCCGACGAGAACACAATCCGGCTGTTCCGCGAGAAGCTGACGCGCGCCGGTACGCTCGACGCGTTGTTTACCGCCTTCGACCGGTGCTTGTGGGACCGCGGCTATCTGCCGATGGGCGGGCAGATCGTCGATGCTACCCTCGTCGCGGCACCGAAGCAGCGGAACACTGCGGTCGAGAAGGAAGCGATCAAGGCGGGCCAGAGCGCAGCGGAAATATGGCCCGACAAACCGAACAAGGCGGCGCAGAAGGACACCGACGCGCGCTGGACGGTGAAGTTCGCCAAGGCCCGGACGCTGCCGGGCGGCAGGCCGGGGATCGATATCGCGATCCCGAGCTTCGGCTACAAAAGCAGCATCGCGATCTGTCGGCGCTACGGGTTCATCCGCTCGGCCAAGGTTACCGACGGTGCGCGCTTTGACGGTAGAATGCTGCGCGACGTCGTCACCCGCGACAACACCGCCTCCGACGTCTGGGCGGATACCGCCTATCGCAGCCAAGCCAACGAGGCGTGGCTGAAGTCGATGGACCGGGTCAGCCGGGTTCATCGCAAGAAGCCCAGGGGAAAGCCGATGCCCAGGCGCACGTCCGGCGCCAATGCCAAGCGATCCGCTGTCCGCGCCCGCGTCGAGCACGTGTTCGCTCGTCAGAAGGATCAGATGGGGCTGTTCATCCGCACCATCGGTATCGCGCGCGCCGAAGCGAAGATCACACTCGCCAACCTCGTCTACAATATTGACCGCCTGATCTTCCACGAGCGGCAGGCCGCCACGGGATAGCCGCGTCCGGCGACGGTGTTTTGCGGCTCAGCCAGCCGAAATCCGCCTCCGGGCCGCCACCACCGAGCAGGATGCTGTCTTGCGCCGCGATCAGCGCCCCGCGGCCACGTTGATGTGGGTGCCCAGGTTAGGTCGGAAAGGGCATCACGTCCGACAGCGGACGCTTACTGACGCCCGGCACCAACATCTTCGGTACCATCGCCGCTACCTTGGGCACCTGAACCTAGCGCAAGCGATGGGGTGGGTAATTACAATTGCGGGATCAGCTTTTGCTTACTGATTGAGAACCGCGAGCGAGAAATCGGCGCGTTCTCGATTGGGATTGTTGATCGAGAATATTCTAGAGGGCGCTAGCCGTTATATCCACGCCGACGCCGCCCTGAAAACTTACCACCGCTCGTTGAAGGTTCCCCATGTCCACGCTGTTCACTGGCCTCTCGGCTTTTCCGCTCACGCTCGCCGATGCCGCGGGAGTGGTCGACACGGATGCCCTCGGCGTACTTGTAGATCGTCTGGCGACTGCCGGTGTGGACTCGATCGGTCTGCTCGGCAGTACCGGGATTTACGCCTATCTCGATCGTGCCGAGCGCGCCCGTGCGGTTGCGGCCGGGATTGAAGCCGCTGCCGGCCGCGTGCCGGTGATCGTCGGTGTTGGCGCGCTGCGGACGAGCTGGGCGATTGACCTTGTCGGCGATGCCGAGCGCGCCGGAGCAAGCGGGCTGCTGCTCGCGCCCATGTCCTATGCTGCGCTGACCCACGGGGAGGTGGCGGCTCATTATGGCGCCGTGGCTGGCGCTACCGCGCTGCCGCTGTGCGTCTACAACAATCCCGGCACGACCAGCTTCACCTTCTCCGATACGCTGATCGCCAAGTTGGCCGAAGTGCCCGGCATCGCGGCGATCAAGATGCCGCCGCTGGCGGACGACGACTACGCTGGCGAACTGGTGCGGTTGCGGGCGGCGACCCCGAAGGCGTTCGCGATCGGGTATAGTGGCGATTGGGGAGCCACCCCGTCGCTGCTGGCTGGGGGTGCAGCCTGGTACAGCGTCGTCGCCGGCCTGCTACCTGGTCTGGCTCTCCGACTGACGCGCGCAGCGCAGGCAGGGCGCAAGGACGAAGCGGAAGCAATGGAAGCGGCATTCGCGCCGCTGTGGGCTCTCTTCAAAGCGAATGGGAGCCTGCGTCTCATGTATGCGATTGCCGATCGATTGTCGCTTTCGGTCTGCGACCCACCGCTGCCGCTCATGAGGGTCGGAGGCTCAGCCGTTGCTGCTGTCGATGCGGCGCTTGATCGCCTCGGCGTCTGACGTTTGGATAAATCCACGTTTCCGATCAGGATCCCAATCGGGACGGTCGAACCGCTAGATTTGCCCTGCCTCCACCAGTCGGCCCAGCAATGCGTTCACGCGGGTCTGCCATCCGGGTCCGCTGCCACGCAGATGCTCGACCGTCGCGGCGTCCAAGCGGATTTTGACTTCAACCTTCGGCGTTTCCAGCTTCGGCCGACCGCGCCGGGAAGGCGTCATGCCAGCCATGAACGTAGCATCCAGCGGCGGATTGTCGTCGTGAAGATCGGGATCAAATTTGGCCATAGTAGAACCTCACCTCATGCTTTTCGGCGGGGCGTAGGCTGATGGTGCGCACCGCATCCTCGTGAGAGCCTTCGGTGAACACCAGCACGTGCAGGCGATCACCGATCAGACCGAGGGTGACGAACCGGACCTCTCCATAATCGAAGCGGTCGTCCTCGCGCTCCAACGCCGTATCCCAATCGAACTCTTTCGCCTCCCCCAGCGACATGCCGTGCTTGGCGGTATTGGCGCGATCCTTGGCAGGGTCGAACTCGATCTCCATAGATTTTCGTACACCCATTTAATCAAGCAAACAAGACTTATTGTGCACCCATAAAAGCACCTTCGTCTTTCAGGTGGCAGACAGCGTAGAGCGCGTCGTTTAGATCGGGCAGGCCGGTGCAACGCAGTCTCGCCCCTTCCGCGCTCTCGCGATCGTAGGTCGCAGCTTCCTCGACCTTCGGCACCCATACCGCACGATTGGCGTCGAACCCTGCCAGCCACGTCGGCTGCTCACCCGACCTGGTGCGCGCGACGGCCCAGCGATCGTCCGTATGGAAGCGGGCGGATTTCAGCATAGCAGCCGTGAACTGCTCGACGGTCGTGATCGGCGTGGAGGTGTCATTCATTGCTTTCATCCTTCCTGCGATCGGCCGAACAGGCGGGACCAGAAACCGCCCGTAGGAGGCGGCATTGGCTCGACGCTCTCTGCCGTTACCGGAGGTGCGTCCGGTGTCGGCTCGGGGGGCGCGCGCTGGTCGGTAAGCAGGCCACGCTCGGCTATGTGTAGCGGCCTGCAATGATGATTGCCCGGGCGCGCAATAGAGGGTGGTTTCCGGCGCACATTATTTGAGACGGATGGCGTCGCTCGATGCACTTTAGGTGAGACGCAGCGCACGATCGGTGAGACGGACGCGCATTGCTGATCCGTTGGCGCAGGATGGCTGCCTCGCACGTCCATCATGCATGGCGGTAGCTAACTCGAACGATCGAGCCAGAAGACCTGATCAACGTTTTTTCCAAGGCTTCGGCAAGCTTCAAGGATAGCAACGTGGAAGGTATGAAAACGCCGTTTTCGACGGTGTTGATCGTCTTCCTGCTGACGCCCACCTTTTCGGCGAGCGCAGCTTGGGTAAGGTTCATTCGTTCTCGTTCCGCCTTTATCGAATTCGATAGCTTCTCGCTCACCGCGCCGCCCTCAGTTCCTGCGTAGCGATTGATATCAAGGCGGCTGCAAGGGCGGCTGTTATGATGATACGTAGCGATATCGCCCCGGTGATCGGTGTTGCCGCTCCAACGACGGTGATGGCCAAGGCAGCATTAATCGCCGCCCAGAATCCGGCAGCAAAGCTGGTACGGCGATGGTCCTGCGTCGTGTCGTCGTTGAGCAATTTATGCACGTTCCCGCGCCTGAAACAGCCGGCCACCGGTGTGAGGTTGACGGAGCGGATCGTCGACATGACGTTTCTGGATGCTCAGGCGCGCGCAGGCCTATCCGAGCCACACAGTTCGCCATACCGATGAAAAACGCATTTCTCGATACCCGTGTTTACGCCTTTCCGTATTTCTTTAAAAGCAGTTCCCTCACCTCGTCGGCGATTTTCGTGCCGCGCAGCGCGCATTGTGACTTGATCCTGCGATGAAGATCCACCGGTATATCAATCGTGAGACGCTTCATGGGCGGCGCGTCTGCTCCCGAACCCGTGGGTTGCGCATCGCGGTGGTCAACCCACGTATCAACGTCCGAGGGCGCAGAAGTGGCAGTAGGCCGTCCACCGATGGCTACCTTCTTCGTCATGCCATCATCTCCAGCAGCTCAGCCTTGACGGCTTCGATTTCCAATGTCGCGGCACTGTGCTCCTCTACCTCGAAAACTGCGTGACCCTGAGCAGCGGCTTCGGCAAACACAACCCGCTGGACGATGGCGGACGCAAGCGACGGTAGATCATAGCTTGCGAGCGCCTCCCCCACGTCTCGCCCAATCGCCGTGTTTGCGATTTTGCGGTTGACCACAAAAGCGGCTTTCAGGTTTTCTTTATATATCTTCGCCTCGGCGATCAGCTTCACGACCTCGTCGGCTGCCCAGATATCATAGGGCGATGGCTGAACAGGAATCAGGACAACGTCCGACGCCATGATTGCAGACCTTGCGAGGTCGGTGACCCGCGGCGGTCCATCGATCACGATGTGGTCATACCCATGACCGATCTGCTCGATCTCCTTGTGGATCGACGGTCTGGGAAAACCGACTACGGAAATCAGCGGCTCTCCCTGTCTAGCCGCGGCCCAGTCCAGCGCACTGCCTTGAGGGTCAGCATCAATCAGCAGGACCCGCTTTCCCGACCGAGACAGACTGGCAGCGAGATTGACGCTTAACGTCGTCTTGCCGACGCCACCCTTCTGATTGAGGATTCCCACGATCATGCTCACCCTTTCACGCAAATGTGAGGATACGCCTTTGCGGCGTATCGTAAATCAGTAAAGCAGGTTTGGGCCAAAGCACATTTACGACTTTACGACAATGTGCGCAGCCGTGCTCGAAAGGGAAGGCACGGGCATAGAAATTGGAGAGGGATGGCGCTCAGCCGCGTGTCGGAAAAACCGGTCCCCGCACGGTCATCGCCGGTGCTGGATAGGGGTGTTGCAGCGTCACGGCATCGTCATAATCGCCGTGCAGCCACCGGTCATGATCCTCCTCGGCGAGGATCGTTATCATCGCCTTTGGATGAATGGGCGCGACAAGTTCGTTCGGATCGCATGTGACCATCGCGAAGCCGCGTTGATCGCCGATCGTCTGCCAGAACCCCGCGACCATGAACACCGGTTGCTCGGGGACGTCAAACCACATCTCACCCCTGATGCCCTCGTCTTGATCCTTGGTCGGCGTCCATTCGCAAAACTCGGTCAGCGGGATCAGACAGCGGTTCTCCGAATGTTCGGCCAGGCGGCGCCACTGCGGCAGATGCAGCTGCCGGACGTTGGTCATCGGGAATTTGGCCTGCCCGAGAAGGACGTCCCAGGCCATCACGTCGAGGCCGCGCCGGCCGTCCTGCTCACGGATCACGATCGCACGGCTCTTGGGATAGAGTTCGCTTGGGTTGAAGCGATTGTCGCGCGGCCGCTCACCCAGCCAGGACGCGCCGAACCGCTCGGTCAGCGTTTCCGGCTCCGCGGCCATTCGGGCGCGATTGCACATCTACAGCCAGCCCGCGACCGTGACGATCGCAGCGGTCGCCATGCCGATGGCCAGCGTGATCGCCTCCAGCGCGACGAGCGATCGGACCGCCTGCGCGCGAACCGCCGGCCGAGGGTTTGGCACCGAATGCGCGCGCTCGATCACAGCGTTGGTAGACGCGCGCAGAAGGGCAGGGGAGACGTGTTCAGAGCCGGTCTTTCAGACCCTTGGCGGCGCTGAACGAGGCGCGCTTGGAGGCCGCGATCGCCATCGTCTCGCCGGTCCTGGGATTGCGGCCTTCGCGCGCGGCGGTGTCCTTCACGCTGAACTTGCCAAAGCCTGCCACCGAGACCTCCTCGCCCTTCGACAAGGCGACGGCGAGCTGCTCGAAGACGGCATGGGTCGCCTCCTTGGCATCCGGCGCACTCATGCTCGTCGCGTCGGCGACCGCGCGCGACAATTCGGTGATGTTCATTACAATCTCTCCCGGTTGAAAGACCTGGCATAGCCAGGGACCGGCGAGGAGTTCAACGGGTGCAGCGCGAAATGCCGACCTCCGGACACTCGATGAATATCGTCGACATCGAGGAAGTCGTTCTTGATCCGATCAGCGGCTCGTCAATCGGGACGGTCAGCCTGCCAAAACAGCATGCCCGATCAGAGCGCGATACATGCATGCCAAGGAGGTTCGACATCATAAGCGAAAGTAAGCCCCTCCCGCTGCTTTCCGGCGATGACGAGGCCGAGGCCTTCGTAGGTTCGGCTGACCTTGCGAGCTATGACCTGACTGCGCTCACGCCCACGCGGTTCGAGTTTTCGAGCAAGGACGCGCGGGTGAACATGCGGCTGCCCGCCGAGTTGCTGGACGCCGTCAAGGCGGTCGCCGCGCGCAAGGGGATGCCCTATCAGCGCTTCATCCGGCAGGCGCTGGAGCAAGCTCTGCATGGATGAGCAGATGGGTACGAACCCGGCGTGAAGACCTTCGCAGGTGACTCGCCGGGTCAAGATGACGCGTCCTGCAGTAGCATATTGCCCACCAGGGCCATCGATCGTGATCGTCGCATGACCGTTCTTCGCGGGCTCCGTGGTCACCTCTGCAGCGGTGCGCGCTAACAGGTTTTCGCGGTGCATGGAGTGACGGCAAGCGGACGTCTGCGGCCCTCATCAACAGCTCCCCAAATTATTACCTTGCAATGCCATGTTCCTTGTATCATACACCTTGCATGGCAAGTAATACGGACACGCTCAGTGAGGCGATCGGCAGGTGGGAGGTCCAGCTGCGCAAGGGAGTGCTGGAGTTCGTCGTCCTCCAGTCACTATCCGATCGGGAGCAGTACGGCTTTGAGCTTATCACCGGGATTGCCAGACAAGCGTCGCTCGATGTGCCCGAGGGCACATTGTACCCCTTGCTGCTGAGGCTTTCCAAGGACGCACTGGTGGCGTCGCGACTTGCGGAGGGCGAGGGCGGCGCGCCTCGCAAATACTACGCGCTCACCGCGCAAGGGCGAGCGATGCTGGCGGGGATGACCCGCTCCTGGTCGAAGCTCAGCGCATCGGTACAACATATGATCGACGGAGCAGCGGCATGAGGCCCACCTTCCACGAAAGCACCGCGACGCGGCGATGGGACGGCTATTTCAGCGAAGTGGACCGGCTTCTCAGTCGCATCGGCGATGATGGTTTTGGCCTGCGCGATGAACTGGAGACCCATTTGGCCGACAGCTATGCGGCTGGTGATTCTCGGCAGTCGGAGACCGCGCGCCTTCAAGACGCGATCGGCCGGCTTGGAGCACCCGCCGATTACCTGCGTCCCCTGATGGCCGACGGTTTGCTGGACCGGGGCACGCGAAGCTACAATCCGGTGCCGCTCGCGCGCGGTCTCTACTACAGCCTCGGACTTGGCGCGGCGCGCACGATCGCCGCTTTCGCGTTCGGATTCGGCTATTTCCTGCTTGCCGCGTTCGCGGCGATGGCATTGCTGAAACCGCTCTGGGGCGATCATGTCGGCCTGTTCCGTCAGCCCGATGGCGCCGTCAGCTTCGGCATCGTCGCCGATACAGCGGGAGCGCGCGAATTGCTGGGCTTATGGATCATCCCGATAGCCCTCGCGGTGACGGCGCTTCTCTACATCATTCTTACCCGCGCCCTTCGCGCTGTCCGAACACACCGGTAATCCTTTTATCCGAAACCCTTGTATAACAAGCACTGGAGATTTTCGATGATGCGCATGAACAAGCCGATCGCCGAAGTCCTGGCGTTCACTGCATTGGCGACACTGCCGATCGCGGGCCTCGGCCTAGTCGCTGCCTCGAAAGGCGGGCTGGCGACAATGCCCGCAGCCGCGCCATTGGCGATGTTCGGACCGGCGCTCGCCGCTATCGTGGTTCAGAAGGCGAGCGGAGGCCGTGTGCTCGGCCCCGACGGCTTGGGTTGGACTTGCCTCGGAAAAGTGGAGAGTTCCCTTGAGATGAAAGGCGAACTCGATGACGAAGCAGAAGCGTTTTACGAAGGAGTTTGAGGAGGAGGCGGTTCGGCTGGTGGGGACCAGCGGGCGAACCAAGCGGCAGATCGCCGATGACCTGGGTGTTGGGCTGTCGACGCTGACGCGCTGGATGGCCAGGCGCCGCGACCGCGCGATCGACATGCCGGACTCGAGCGCATCGCAGGACACGACGGCCGAGTTGAAGCGGCTGCGCCGGGAGAACGAGATCCTTCGTCAGGAGCGGGACATACTGAAGCGGGCCACCGCTTTTTTCGCCAAGGAGGGAAGTCGATGAGGTTCGCGCTCGTCGATCAGGCGAAGAAGGAGTTCCCCGTACACCGCCTCTGCCGTGTGCTCGGCGTCAGCCAGAGCGGCTATTTCGCTTGGAAGGACCGGCCGGCCAGCCGGCGTCAGCGCGACGACATGGTCATGCTGGCGCATGTCCGCTCTTCCTTCGCGCTGTCCAACGGCACCTACGGCAGTCCGCGGATGACGCGCGAGCTGCAGGATGACGGCTTCGCCATCGGCCGACGACGAACGGCGCGGCTGATGCGTGAGAACGGCCTGCGCGCCCGGCAGAAGCGGCGGTTCAAGCGGACGACGGACAGCGAGCACGCCTGGCCGATCGCCCCCAACATCATCGACCAGGACTTCGCGGCAACTGCCCCGAACCAGAAGTGGGGCGTCGACATCTCGTATGTCTGGACCCGTGAGGGATGGCTGTACCTCGCCGTGGTCATCGACCTGTTCTCGCGCAAGGTGGTCGGCTGGGCGGTCGGTGACCGGTTGCACCGCCGGCTGGCTCTCGCCGCGCTCCGCAAGGCTCTCACGATGCGTCGCCCGCCCGAAGGGCTGATCCATCACTCCGACCGCGGCAGCCAATACTGCTCCGTCGACTACCAGGCCGAGCTGCGTCGCCACGGCGTCACGATCTCGATGTCGGGCAAGGGCAACTGCTTCGATAACGCCATGGTCGAGACGTTCTTAAAGACGCTGAAATCCGAGCTCGTCTGGCGCACCGTCTTCTACACCCGCGCCGAGGCCGGGCAGGCCATTGCCCGCTATATCGACGGCTTCTACAACCCCGTGAGGCGTCACTCGGCGCTAAACTACCTCAGCCCCGCCCAGTTCGAGCGACAGGCGGCCAACTGAGCACATGCCTCTCCACTTTAGCGAGGCAAGTCCAGGTCTGCGTCTCGGCCGCATGAGCTGGTGGTTCATCGGACTGTTCGGCTTCGCCGCCCTGTGCGGCGCGACTTTCGCGCTCACGGCATTGATCGACCCCGCAGCCGTGGCGAGCGGGACGGAGCTGCGAGATGCGATCGGCCATCTGGGCGGTGTGCCGGAGCTTGGTTCTCCTCAATCACGCGCGCTCGCCGCGCTGGCGTTGACAGTGCTCGTTGCTCCTTTCCTCAAACTGCCGCTCTATCTGGGCGAGGAGCTCGGCTGGCGCGGCTTTCTTACGCCGCGGCTCGTTTCGCTGATGGGCCGCCCCGGAGTGCTGGTCACAGGTGCCATCTGGGCGTTGTGGCACCTGCCGCTGATCCTGCTCGGCTACAATTACGGGACGCAGCCGCTGGTCGGAATGCTCCTCTGGATACCGCTCTGTATGGCGCTCTCGATCCTGCTCACAGCACTGCGCAACCGGGGCGGGGCAATCTGGCCGGCGGCGCTCGCTCACGGCGCGCTGAACCAGATCGCGACGCTGCTGACTGGAACCGTGCTCGTCACCGCCAGATTCACGCCGCTGATCGACGGGGCTGCGGGTCTGGCCGGATTGCTGGTGTTCGGAACCGCCGCAAGTATCGTCTACTTTCGGCAAAGCGCCGCGCTCGATGCTGTGCCGGCCGCGAAACCCGGCGCCATGCAATCGCGCCTGCTGCCGATCTGAAGGGAAGCCGGGGCCGGGTTATCGGCCCCGCTTCTCGTGTCGCAAAAGCGGGGCGTGTCGCACACCCGCGCGGGTCCCGTCTGCACGACGCATCCGCGCGGTTTCTTTTCGCAGATGCAGCCGTGCCTCCAGCGCGGGCGATGCCTGAAGGCAATTCACTCAACTCGTCGATCGCGCAGGGCGACCGTCGCACAAGCAGGATGCGCTCTGCCGCAGGCCTCGCTGACGCGCGCTCATCCCCATATTGTCCTGGTAATGAATGAGGCGTATATCGGGCGTGCAGTAGAAGTCCATTCTCTCCTGAGCCCGGGTGTTCCTGCACTCGGGCTCAAACTATTGGGGACCCGGTGTTGGCGCACCGAGCCCCCGCACCAGCGCCTCGCGCCTTGCCAGCTCGATGATTTTCACCACCAGGCTGATAAGTGCGACCAGAAAGGTCGCCACGCCAAGAACCAGAACCGCAGTGGAATAATCCATTGCAACTCCCTTATTCGCGGCGACGGGATTGCCGCCGCACGTCGGGGCTAGGCGGATGATAGGAACTGCGCCAGCTTTGATCCCGAGCGGCACCAAGGCATCACGAAGCGCCTGACGGCAGCATGGCTCTCCACGGAAAACATCCCCAGCCGCTCCTGAAAAAAGGAGCAGCCTCCCGACTGGCTGTATTTTACTCCGCCATGCTCAGCACTTTGCAGGCGTTCCAATGGCCTGCTTTGTCACCGCACTGCACACCCGCTTCTCGTGTCGCAAAAGCAGGGCGTGATTCGACCCGCGCGGGTCGCGTCTTCACGCCAAATCCGCGCGCTGTCCCTTCGCGGATGCGGCGTGTGCGCTCGGCGATGTCCTCTCCGGCCGCATCCGTGACAATAATCGGCTCATGTCGCCCGCGTAATAAACTCCAATGGAGCGGCAAGCGTTGACGACGCTGTGCGTACAAGCGTGCATCATCAAGGACTTAATCTATGTATTACCATGACAAGCGTCTTCAGTATCCGGTGACGGTCGAGAAGCCGAACCCGGTCTTTGCGCGCATGCTGCAGCAGGCGATCGGCGGGATCGAGGGCGAGATCCGCGTCTGCATGCAGTACTTCTTCCAGGCTTGGGGCAACCGCGCGCCCAACAGTAAATATCGCGACATGCTGCTCCATACCGCGACCGAGGAGATCGGCCATATCGAGATGCTCGCGACCGCGGTCGCGCTCAACCTCGAGAACGCGCCGACCTCGATGCAGGAGGAGGGTGCCTCGGACGGGATTGTCGGCGCGGTCATGGGCGGCGACAATCCGCGCCACGCGATTGAGGGAATGCTCCACCGCAACCTGTTGTCGGCGGGCATGGCGGCGATGCCGGTCGACGCGGAAGGCGTCCCGTTCAGCATGAGCCACATCTATGCCAGCGGAAACATCGCGGCCGACATGTATTGCAATGTCGCGGCCGAGGCGACCGGCCGGGTGCTGGCGGTGCGGCTATTCAACGCGACCGATGATCCGGGCATGAAGAAGATGCTTCATTACAACATCGCCCGCGACACGATGCATCAGCAGCAGTGGCTTGCGGTACTCGAGGAACTTGGAGGTGACTCTGTGAACCTGCCGATCCCCAACTCCTTCCCGCAAAGCGAGGAGGATCACGAGAACAACTACAACTTCTATGCAACAGCCATGGATCAGTCGGTACCCGAGGGACGCTGGACATCGGGTCCGTCGATCGACGGGAAGGCCGAGTTCACGGTCTTCCAGAACAAGCCGCTGGGCGAGGAGCCGAACCTGGGTCCCGCACGCCCGGACTCGGCTGCGCAAAACGCGCAGATCGGCTGATCGGTGAAAGGGCGGAACTGGCTACTCCGCCCGATACCCCGGTGGCCGACCTTCGTCATTGATCGCCCTCGTTGCGCACCCCTTGCAACAAATGGTTGTCACTTGCCGGAACGGTAACAACGGCGATGTCACCGGTCGTCTCCAGGACAACAGCGGTTGCGCTGTCAGAGGTAATATTGGCCTCGCGCAGCTTGGCGATGATGTCGGCGCGCGACACCCGTGCATTGCGCATGGCATGATCGAGAAATCGGCCGTTGCGCATGAGGAGGCGCGGCTCATTCTCGATCAGCCGTCGAAACGCTCCATAGCGCCGGGCTAGCGCGAGTAGGAACTGGACGCATAGCAGGGTCGTGATCGCCGCCATCGCCTGTGCGAACGCGGTCCAGGTCGTGGCCGCGCTGGCGGTCGCGATTAGCGACGCGGCCGCCAGCGTGACCAGAAAATCGAACGCGGTCATCTTGGACAGCGCACGCGTGCCGATCACGCGTACGAGCAGGATGACCCAGACCAGCGCGACGCAGCCGAGGAGCGTGCCACGAACAAGTGCTGCGGGAAGCGGCGAAAGATCGATCATCGGACGCGCTTGCCCGGATTGCCGGCGGGAGGCGAGGGGCAAAGCATCGCGCGGAACCGCGCTCGTACTGGCGCGCTTACGCCTGACTGATCCGCATTGATTGTCGCTGACCAAGGAGATACCATGTCGACGCCCGAGACCCTCGAGGATGTATATGCCGACGAGATGAAAGACCTCTGGTCCGCCAACGACCAGATGCAAAAGGTCGTGAAGAAGATCGCGTCCAAGGCCAGCGATCCCGAACTGAAGGAGATGCTGAAGACGTCGCAGGACGGCATCGGCGAGCATACCGATCTGCTCAAGAAGCTTATCGAAAGCCGGGGCCAGAAAGTTTCCAAGGAGCATTGCAAGGGCATGGAGGGGCTGGTCGCCGAGGCGACGAAGCACATCATCGAGGAAGGACCTGATAAGGGTCCGGTGCTGGATACGATCATCATCGCGCAGTATCAGCGCATGACCCATTACGGCATTGCCGGGTTTGGGACCGTAGCGGCCTATGCCAAGGCGTTGGGGCTGAAGGATGACGTCAAGCAGCTACGCGCCGCGACCAAGAATATTTATGAAGGCGACGAATACATGACCAAGCTCGCCGAGACGAGCGTCAATATCGCTGCGCGAGAGGATGCCTGAAGCGAAGCGCTGGACCTGCGTCGCGGCGCCGGTCCAGTCGCATCATCCCCGGCGGTTCTTCTTGCGATACAGCAGGCGCTTGCTCCGGACCGGGAATGTCACGGCGCCGAAAGCAGCCGGCACCACTATTATGGGGTGCTTCTGCGCTTCGAGTAGAAGGCTTGTACGTCGTGCGTGCACATCCTGTGGTTCCAGCACCGCGCCATTGCTTCTCGGCTCATGGAGATTGTCGCGACTAGACGGCTCGTCGGCGTCGCCCGGCTTTTGCTGAACGGTCGCGCCAATCGCATTCATTCCAGCATCAGTCAATCGCGGGAAAAGCCGGCTCATCCACGATGCCAGCAAGCCGCCTCCACCCATATATACTTGCCGCTGGGGCGTCGTGCAGGCGAACAAGATCGCATTCGGTTTGTAATAAGCTCTATACGAACATCCGGTTGGTGCGCCCGGTCAATCCCTTTTGATCCGGAAAATGAGAAGCGCCGTCATTTGATCCCGCGCACTGTCGCTCGGCACCAGACAAGTCATCATGCCCAAGACCACCTACAAAAGCAGCTTTCAATCACGTTTGACGCCAAATGGTAACCTTCAGATCCATACCACCTAGCCGCTGAGGGTCTCACTATTCCCTGTGCGGACGCTTCGACACGATTGCGCCGACGAGAGCGATGCCTGCCGCGACTCCAACAACCGCAACACAGGCTGCGACCGGCGACACGGTGCCGTCATCGCGATGGATTCGAGGGCGAAGGTTTTTCAACAGCGATTGACGGCTGGACATTGCTTCGAACATCTCGTCCGGACCTTCGGGATCGAGAATCTTGTTGTCGGCCAGCCATTCGCGCACTGCAGTCAGTTCAGGCACGACGTAAGGACGTAGCGACCGACCGTCCCCGCGCAGGCGCTCGATCGTCTCGATGATCGAGCCCGTATCCGCAATCAGCGTGTCGATCGTTTCGCAATCGGTATCGAGATGCTCGGCCAGCAGTGAATTGCGGATACTGCCGATGGTGCCGCGTATGTCGACGTTGCTGTTACGCTGAGCGTCGATGACGACGTCGCACTCGGTGTCGAGTTTGAGCGAGCGATTGTTGAAATTCGACGAACCCACCCGCAGCACTTCGTTATCGACCACCGTAACCTTGGCATGGACATAGATCGGCCGACCGCACTCGGTGAACGGATGATATAGTCGCAGGTGATTATGTGGATCCTGTTCATGCAGCGCCTCAACGAGCCGCGCGCGGGCTGAATCCATCGCGATCGGCTCCAACCAGCCTTCCGCTGAGATCGGGTGAACAATCACGAACTCCGGGCCCTCCGGTTCAGCCAGCCGTTCCGCGATCGCCGCTGCCACGCGACGTGACGCGAAATACTGGCTCTCTGCGTAGAACCAGCGTTTCGTCCGCGCGATCAGGTCGACGTACAGCGCCTCGATTTCGTACCGGGGTTCCTGCTCGGCCATCTCGGGAACCGTAAGCGCTATACCAACGTCGACGTCGGTAAAATCGGGAGGCACGTGCTCCGGCCAGCAATCGGCGCCACCCGCAACGGGATCGAGCTGAGTACCAACCGATACTTCCCAGCGTCCCCGGCACATGTCACCCAGCGCTTTGGCGGCGAGGCCCTTCAACATCGTCGTGGCATCGTGCCACGGGCCATAGGGCGTATCGTCCGGCTCCAGTCTGCGCGGTTCGTTATCGGCGTGAGCGCGCGTGTCCCAACGGTCGACCGTCATGTCGATACCGCCGCAAAAGGCGACTTCGTCGTCGATGACGACCACTTTCTGGTGATGCGATCCAGCTGGCGGATGATGCCCGTCGAGCCGGAGGTGAATCTGCGAGTCCGTCATCCACCGCGCGACCCTTATCAACGTCTGCCCATGCGACAGCGTCTTGATCGCGCCGGTGTCCCAGAGAAGAACATAAACATGCAAGCCGGGCGTGCGCTTTACCAGCCAGTTGATGAACGCGCCGACCCGGTTCGGGCCGCCATCATCGACATCCCCGCCGAAACGAATGCGCGCATCAAAGTCCCAGCCGACGAGCAGGATTTGCTTCTTGGCAAGAATCATCGCCGCACGCGCGGCTTTGAAATAATCGTCGGCGTCAACGATCACCGTCGCTTGTGTTGCGCGTTCAATCCGCCAGCAGTTGCGACCCGGCTCCAGCAATTGTCTGTCGTCCTTCATTCCGAGCGCCTTCGCAGGCCGGATCAGATCAGCCAAGCGCCGATAACGGTACTGGTCGGTTGGTCTTGTCGCTGAATGCCAGCGGCGGCTACGCTTTGTTTTCGCCGTATGAGCTGACGACGCTATCCTGGCCTCGCCTCAATCACCGCGATCGGACCGACATGACCGCAATTCCCATCCATGAGCGCTACCGCAACCGACTGCTGTCGGTTATTGCGTTCGTGGTCGGCGTAGCAGCACTGCGCGAGAGCTATCCAATCCTCATGCCGGTGCTGTTCGCCGCGATGGTCATCGCCGCGATCTGGCCGCTAAAGCGACTGCTTGATCGCTGGCTGCCATCGCCTGTCAGCTATTTCCTGACAGTGCTGGCGCTCCTTGCAATCCTAGCGGGGTTCGCAGCCGCGGTGTATCTGTCGATCGGTCAGGTTTTGTCGGTCTTGTCCGGGAAATGGCCTCGGCTCGTCCAGGGCTATGGACGCATTGCGCACGAAGCCGCGAAGTGGGGCATTCCAATCAACGCTGAACTCGACCAGCGACGTGTGTCACAAGCTGCAACGATGATGGCGCGCAGCATCT
This sequence comes from Sphingomonas sp., assembly GCA_965260965.1. Taxonomy (GTDB): domain Bacteria; phylum Pseudomonadota; class Alphaproteobacteria; order Sphingomonadales; family Sphingomonadaceae; genus Sphingomonas. The sequence continues at coordinate 145,242 of CBDHCA010000002.1, forward strand.
ATTCATTTACGACCTATCTGGGCTTTATCGCCATCGTTGTGGTTTTGGGTATTCCCGAGATCCCACGCGTTCGAAAGCGGCTGGGCACAGAACTTCACCCTGCTGTATGGCAGGACCTGTTCGATATCGCGAGCGAGAGTGCGCGCAAGATCCGCAGCTATCTTGGCACGACGTTGGTGACGAGCCTGCTGACCGGGATTTGCTCGACGCTGTTCGCACTGGCAACCGGGCTAGACCTCGCGCTGGTCTGGGGACTGCTCAACTTCCTCCTTAATTTCGTCCCGGTCATCGGCAATGTCGTCGGCATCATTCCTCCGGTGCTCTACGCCTTTCTCCAGTTCGACGGTTGGACGATGCCGCTGATCGTGCTTGTCGGGTTCGTGGTTTTGCAGCTTACCATCAGCAATATCATCTATCCGTTGCTGCAGGGACGCCAGCTGTCGCTTTCGCCGGTCGCGATTATTGTCGCCATGGCATTCTGGAGCTGGATCTGGGGCATCGCGGGCGCGCTGATTGCGGTCCCGCTCACCGCGGTGCTCGTGATTCTTGCCGAGAATTTCGACCGCACCCGCTGGATCGCCAAGCTGATCGCCAGTGATCAGCTTTTGGACACGCCCGCCTGACGCATCGCTCCGGCCCTGAGCTTGGCGCCCACCAGAAAGACTCATCCGGGCGGTATCAGCCATAGTTGCAGGACCACCAAGGCGGAAAAGCGAGCCATATCCCCGTACTCCGCAAATTGCTCGACATAGGCGCTAAAGGCCAGCGTCGCCGCCATCCAGCACGGGATGGCGAGGATAACGACAGGCACCGCCCAGCGCCAGGCGATCGGGCTACGTGCGGGAGCGTAGCGATTGATCAGCAGCAGGACCGCCGCATAACCTGCGGTGAGCGACGTCCAGAGAACGATGTGGAATCGTGGCGACGCCGGGCACCTCGCTCGGAATAAGATGTCTGACGATCGCAAGCCCCGGGAGTGATACCAGTGCTGCCAGCATCATCCAAACCCCGACAGGACGATCGCCAATGCCACGCCCTGCTTGGCCAACGCCCCACGATCCCGATCGACGCCAATTGTAATGTCGAGGCCGCGCATCAGCGATCGCCCGAGGCTGAACAGCGTCAGTCCGCTCGACAAGATCAGCGCGATCCCGCGCCCTGCGTGGCGAGCGAGGCTGGGCACGAGCCAGTGCTGGACCAACCCTCGCGCATCGCCCGGAGGGACGCCGACCATAGCGAAGATATTGCTTAGCACCGCGTCGTGCGGGACGATCATGCTGTAGGTGAGTGCGACCAGCGCGAGAAGCAGCAGTAGCCACACGAAGGTGGCGAAAGCGATGGAAATCGCTATGATCTCGCAATCGTCTTCATTGGCGCCAAGGATCGTTCGCGCGAAGATACGTCCCCAATCGCCACACCTGATACACCACGGCGCATCGGCGTCGACCGGCTCGGCGCGCGGCGGTGACCCGGCTCCACCGCTGTGTCGCGCGATTGTCGGTAAGTCGGCTCACGCGGCGGGCGCTACAAAGAAAAAGGCGAGCGCCAGCAGCACATACACGCCGATCAGCAGCAGCCCCTCATACCAGTTGGTTTCGCCATCGGCGGCGATCGAGCGGGCGACGAACGCCGCGCCGAAGATCGCGAATAGGTCAAGGACGCTTGGGAATACCAGCGTCATCGGCTGCCCCAACGCGAGCGATAATAGTACGACAAGCGGTGCGACCACCAGCCCAACCTGGATCGAGGAACCGACGCAGATCGACATTACCAGTCCCATTCTGTCTTGTCGCGCAAAGCCGACCGCTGCGAACAAATCTGCCGCGGTACCGATCAGCGCGAGCGGAACGACGCCGACGAACAGCAGTGGCAGGTGGAGCGTTGCAGCAGCCGACTGCAGCGCGCCTGAGACAAACTCCGCGCATCCCGCCACGGCAACGGTTGCAGCCACCAGAACCGCCAGCGCGGTCGTCAGACTCCAGTCGGCGGCCGCGTCATCGCCAGACGGCTCCTCCTCGTCCGCTCGTGCGAACATGTCGCGGTGCGTGACGAGCGTGAATATCAGATAGCCGCCATAAAGAAGCATGAGCACGATTGAGACGCCGATGCTGAGTCCGACCTCGCTCGTTGCGCGCATTGCGGCCGGTACCGCGCGCGCGACGTCGGCGCGATCCAACACCGCCGGAAGCAGGAGCGCCAGGACCACGATCAGCAACAAACTGCTCTGCAGTCCGGCGCGTGCACGCGAAAAACTTTGCCGCTCACGCTTTAGGCCGCCGACAAAACAGGCGAGCCCCAGGCCGAGCAGGCTGGTGCCGATGATCGAACCGGTCAGTTGCGCGCGGACGACGTCGGCATGGCCTGCGGCGACGACGAACAACGCCAGGATAAGTTCGGCAGCACTGCCAAAGCTGACATTGAGAAGGCCGCCGATTGCAGGGCCCGCATGCACCGCAACCTGCTCTGTCGCACGACGCATCCATTCGGCGAGCACCGCGATCGCCAACCCACCGACGATAAACACCGCAAGCGGCGGCGCGGCGACCAGATAGCGAAGTGCGATCGCGACCGGCACGACCACGGTCGCTGCCAGCATCCAGAGAGATATGCCTGTTTCGTCTTTTGCTGCCATATCGATCGGCCCCTCTATTAGCCAAGCGCTCGTAGCCGCCTGAGGTAGTCGGTGTATCTGCTGGATCGACCGCAAATGCCTATTATCGGCGCCCGTGCTCGATTATTCCGCGTCACGGTTCAAATGGCGAGCGGCAGATTGCGTAACGGCCGCCTAACACGGGAGGCAAGTCCATTCGCTGTACCCGGAACGTTGGTCACTGCCGAACATTAACGAAGGCGATCCGGCATACGCATGTTCGTGTTTCGGGCGGTTCCCAGCAGGAGACGATGAGTGGCTGATATCAAAATCGAGAAAAAGGGTGGTTCGCTCTGGTGGGTGTGGGCGCTGATTGCGCTGGCCATCATCGCGCTCATCATCTGGTTTTTCGTCGGCAACGATCGCGACCGGGTCGCTCAGGCCCCTGCGGCCGTGACGGCACCGGCAGCGAGGGTCGCCGATGCGGATAGCACTCCGGTTGATCGGGGTAATGGCCAGCCGATCACCGATTTGGCAGCGATCACGAACAACAATGACGCATCGCTTGATGGTCGCGAAGTTCGCTTAAGCAACGTACCCGTTGGTATGATGGCGGGTGACGCAAGCTTCTGGGTCAACGACGCAACCGGTGAGAAGGTCTATGTCGTCCTGAACGAGGTTGCGACGCCGGGTACCCCGATCGAGGGCCGCGTCGATGTCAATCAGGGCGATAAGGTCGATCTGGTCGGCACGCTTCGAAACGCCAGCGAGGGCGCGCCCCAGGGTGCCGCCGAAGGCACGAAGACCGATCCGCTGCCCAAGGGGATCACGCATTACATCTACGCGCAGTCGGCCAAGGTCGTCAGCTGACACCCCGAAACTTTATTGGAGAATGATGATGACAGACCAACACGCCTACAAGCTGTCCGGCCTCGACGATTGGCAGCTTGAGGATTCCGACGACGACCTGCGCGGCAAGACGCTGATGACCGACAATGGGCAGAAGGTCGGTGAGATCGACGATATGCTGGCCGATACGGATCAGCAACGCGTCGTGGCGCTTCGCCTGACTGATGGTCGTGTCGTCAATATCGATGCGGTTGATCTTCGTGACGGTCAGCCGGTTCTGCTCGGCGATGCAGCGGCGATGCCGCCCGCACCCAAAGCGGACCGCCGGGAATTGACCAGCGATCATATTCCGATTGTCGAGGAGAGCCTGAACGTCGGCAAGCGTGAGGTTGAACTCGGCAAGGTCCGGATCAACACGCGTGTCGTCTCGGAGACGGTCGGCGAAGACGTATCGCTGCGCGAGGAGCATGTCAGCGTTGATCGTCGCCAGATGAACGAACGGATCAGCGCCAGCGACGCCGATGCCCTGCTGAAGGAAGGCACCGTCGAGGTCGCCGAGCACGGCGAGCGCGCGGTCGTCAGCAAGGAAGCGCGCGTGACCGGCGAGGTCGTGATCGATAAGGATGTCGACACCCGCACCGAGCGTGTCGAGGGGACGGTTCGGCACACCGAGGTCGATATCGACCGTGACCGTGACGATGACCGCCGCGATCGTCCGGCGAAGCGTTGATCGCTAATGACGACGTAAGGACAACGAAGGGGGCGCAGCGATGCGTCCCCTTTCTTTTGGTGATCGAGACATGACCACGCCAATCACCGAGCATGAAGACCCGCTGCGTATCCCGATCGTCGAGGAACAGGTGCGGATCGACAAGGAGATCGTCGAAACGGCCCGCGTGATCGTGCGGTCATCGGTCGTCAGCGACGACGTCATCGTCCGTGACCAGCTTCGCTCGGTCGGCGTCCGCGTCGAACGCATTCCCGTCGACCGTTTTGTCGATACAGCACCCGAGCCAAGGACCGAGCCCAATCGGACAATCGTGTTCGTCACCGAAGAAGTGATCGTCAAGCGGCTCCGCGTGATCGAGGAAGTTCATCTGATCACCGATCACAAGATCGAGGCCTTTGAGGAACAGACGATTGTGCGCCGTCAGGAGGTCGAGATCGAGCGCGTCGATTGTGCGAAACTCTAGGCAGCCGCAGACGAACGCTCTCGGACAGCACCGCCGATGAGCTGCAAAAAAACGCGCCGGTGATTTTGTCACCGCGATGAGCGCATTGCCATTGGCGGTAAGCGTGGTCGGAAGAACGCAGCTCAGGCCGTTTGGGCGAGGACTGGCTGATCTGCCGGTCTCCAGTTCCAGGGCATGATGTCGTCCCAGTGCGCGGCAGGCCAGCCAGCTGCAATTTTGGCGGTGACATCGGCGATATAGGCCTGGGGATCAATGCTGTTGGCCTTGCAGGTCTCGATGACGGTGTAGATCGCAGCCGCGCGCATGCCGCTGGTGGGAGAGTCGATGAACAGCCAGATGCGGCGCCCAACTGCGGGTGGCTGTCCGCGAATGCCTTTTTCGATCGCGTAGAGCGCGCCGATCCGCTCGAGCAGGTCGACGGAGAGCGCGGTCGGCTGGGGCTGATGGACATCGAAGATCTGTCGCCGGAAATGCGCCCAGCAGGCGATCTCGGTGACGCGGCCGGACTTGTAGAGCTTGTCATAGCCGCAGTAGGCGTCGGCCTGGAGCGCGCCGGTAAATTCTGCGAGTTCGATCTGCGGATGCACACCGCTGCGACCGGTGGTGAACCGGTACCGGACCAGCGGCGGTGTCGCGGCGCCCGAGGCGCGGTCGTCGACGGCATAGACCCGAAGCCGGCCGGTCGCGGTACGGCCACGACCGGGATCGAGCATCGGCATCGGCGTGCAGCTTGGCCGCCTTCAACCCTCCTTCGCGAATGCGACTGACGATCGGATCAAGGAGTGATGCGGCCTGTCCGGCCCAGCCCGCCAGTGTCGACCGGTCGATCTTGAGGCTCTGGGCGACCATTGTCTCCGACTGGCGGTACAAGGGCAGTTGATGATCGAACCCCTCGACGAGCTCAGGCGAGCCTTGGCGATGATGACATGGGCCAGGGTCGCAAACGTCGCCCCCTCGACTTCGCTCGGCACAGGCTTGCCACGGGCGAGCGCCTTGGCCGGAACCGGTGACTGAACGATCGCTTCGCAGCTGCGGCCGCTATACTTGGGGCGGATATGGCTGGCGAGCGGCCGCAATGAAGGTTCTCGTTACGATTGAGCTGGATCAGGATGCGACGCCGGTGCGTCTCGTCGTTGATAAACCGCAGCATTTAGAGCGACTTGATAAGACGTCCTAGTTCCTAGAGTGCCGGTGAGCGCGGCAAGCGCTTGTTCAGAGACCGGGAATGAGACGGTGCGCATGCCACCCGGCGGCATGGGGACGATCCGCATCGCGAACGCTTCCGCATTGGGGCAGTCGCGCGCGACCCCGCGCGCGTGATCGTGGCTGAGGCCGATCAGCGCAGAAAAGGGCGCCAGACGATCCTCGTCAAAGGCCGCGCGCGCGGCCGCATGCATCCGGTATTGCCAGGCTGCATCAGCGGGATGTCCCACCTGGATTTCGTCGACGTCCCCGCTATCCAGATCGCCCAGCGACTTGGCCAGACCCTCCAGCGCCCGTCCGTCGCGCCGGTCGGAGGTATGGACAAGGCTTGCGGCGTCACGGCGAACCCGAAGCCCGGCACGTGCCGCATCATCGACCAGCCGCGCATCCTCGCCGCCGGCAAGCGGTAGAAAGCCGCCGAGCGCGCTATAGGCACCCGACCTCATGCCCATGTTGGCGCCGCCAGTATAATGATGGGTGGCGCACGCTTCCCACGGCACTGGATCGAGATGCCGCCTGAGCGCGAACAGCGCATCGTAATAAGTCTCGATGCGGTCCTGAAACGGAGACAGCCGGGTCTTGTCGCGCACGATCCGTCCCGTCACCACCTCGGCCTGCATCAGCGCTGCCGTCATGGTCCGCAACCAGTCGACCGACGGACGACTATCGGCGTCGGTCGAGAGCAAGTGCCCCTCGTGCCCGGCGAGCGCGTCCACGCCCAGCATCATCGCCAGGTGGCGCGCCCTGCCGGCATTGGACGGTGCCGGCGCTACCTGCCCGATCAGAACCCGGTGGAGCGATCGGCGCTGATAGATCGTCGCCAGCGCGCCGCTCGCATCCGTGCAGCCGTCCAGTAAAAGGCAGACACCGACCGGCCGGTGATCGATGCGTTCAAGGCGCTCGAGCGCGCCGAACAGCCCGGGCAGCTCGGTCGCCTCGTTCCTCACCGGAATACAGATCACGATGTTCGGCAGTGGAACCTTCGGAATTGAACGTCAGCCAGGTTCTCGATCCTAGGTCGAAGCTGACCGCCGCGATAGTGCTCGGTGGCTGCGAACCACTCACCCCCGCAGTAGCATTGTCGTACTGGTAGCGGTGCGCAACCAAATGCTCGGCATCGCCCGTGCGCACCGCGAAGACCGATTGATCGCCCGGACCCAATGACGGCTGCCTGACGTTCATGCCGTCGAGGTCGTTCATCCACATACCATTGATATGGAGCAGTTTTCATGAAGGCGGTCACATTTCACGCGATCGGCGACATCCGCGTCGAGGACGTTCCCGAGCCGGTCATCGAGGATAGCAAGGATGCGATCGTCCGGCTGACGGCATCGGCGATCTGCGGCACCGACCTCCACTTCGTGCGTGGCACCTTTTCAGGCATGAGCAAGGGGCAGATTCTAGGTCATGAAGCGATTGGCATCATCGAGGAGGTCGGTCCGGGCGTCGCCGAGATGAAGGTCGGTCAGCGCGTCATCATCCCCTCGACGATCGGATGCGGCAGCTGCCCTTACTGCCAGCGTGACCTCTATGCCCAGTGCGACAAAGCCAACCCGGGCGGCAAGCGCGCGGGCACGGCGTTCTTCGGGGGGCCTGAAGCAGCCGGCAACTACAAGGGTCTCCAGGCGGAGAAAGCGCGTGTGCCATGGGCCGACACCAATCTGGTGTCGGTGCCCGACGCCATCAGCGACGACCAGGCGATCCTGATGAGCGACATCCTTCCGACTGCTTGGTTCGGTGCTGATCTGGCGCAGATCGAGCAGGGCGACAGCGTGCTCGTGCTCGGCTGCGGTCCGGTCGGACAGCTGGCCATCGCGTCTGCCATGGTGATGGGCGGCGACGTCATCGCGGTCGACCGCTTGCCGGACCGGTTGGAGATGGCGACGCGGCAAGGTGCGCGCACGGTCAACTTCGATGAGGTGAACCCGGTCGAGGCCGTGCTCGAGATGACCAACGGAGACGGTGCGCGCCGGGTGATCGATGCCGTCGGCGTCGATGCCGAACACGCGGCTGATGGTCCTGCCAAGCCCGGCTTCTTCGATCGTCGCAAAATCGCCAAGGAGCAAAAGGCGATCGAGCCCGAGGCCAACACGTCCGGCCGTCACTGGGTGGCGGGTGACAATCCGAGCCAGGCTCTTGACTGGGCCGTCGAAGCGGTTGCCAAGGCGGGCACGATCTCGATTATCGGCGTATACCCACCGACCGACCGGGTGTTCGCGATCGGCCAGGCGATGAACAAGAACCTGACGCTGCGCATGGGTAACTGCAACCACCGCGCCTATTACGACGTGCTGATCGACCATGTGCGATCCGGCAGGCTCGATCCAGTCAAGATCCTGACCGAGATCGAGCCGATGACGAGCGCGATCGAGGCCTACAAGGCGTTCGACAACCGCGAGCCCGGCTGGATCAAGGTCGAGTTGGAACCGGCAAACTGACCGCGCGCCTCCTCTTAAACGAAGCGATGTCGACCATGAACCGCTATCACCTCCACCTCATCAACGCCCATATCGATGCCGACGACAGCGAGGGCTATGATCTGCCCTCGCTGGACGATGCACGAACCAGGGCGATCAACGGCATACGGGACGTCCTCAGAGAGGAATTGCTGAAAGGCGTGCTCGATCTGCGAGGCCGGATCGACATCGAGAACAGTTCGGGAATAGTGCTGATGACCGTACCCTTCGCGGAAGCAGTGACGATCAAGTCCCAAGGATGATCCCGGGGAGCGATATTACAGGATACACACGGGTTCACCGACAAACGGTGCCGATCGCAGGTTCCGATGCCGTCTCCGCGTCGGAGAGGGTGTTGGATGCCGTCCCTACCCGGAGGCAAGGGAACGATAAATGTGAGGCACCGTTGAATGGTGAGGAACAACCCAGGGGACCACATCATGAATAACGTCGTTTCCGCCGTCTTCGACACGCGCGGCGAAGCAGAGCGCGCCGTGGACGACCTGCGCTCGGCCGGCATCCAGGACAGCGCGATCAGCATCGTCGCACGCGATGACGGTGCGCACACCACGACGACCGACGGCGCCGGCGAAGAGGTGGCCAAGGACGTTGTGGGCAAGGCTGCGGTTGGCGCCGGTGCCGGTGCACTGCTCGGTGTCGCCGCTTTGGCGATTCCCGGTGTCGGACCCTTTGTCGCGGCCGGCGCGATCGCGCAGGCGGCGCTCGGCGGTGCGGCTTTGACCGGGACGGCGATCGGTGCGGCCGCGGGCGGTCTGGCCGGTGCGCTGGAAGAACACGGCGTCTCGCGTGAAGACTCGGCTTATTATCAGGACCGGATCAGCGACGGCGGAACCTTCGTGTCGGTCGATACGAGTACGGCGGGATTGGATGCGGAGCGGGCCAAGGATATGCTCTATCGTGCCGGTGGCCATTCCGCCGCTCGCGCCCGTGCAGTCTCGATCTGAAGGCTCGTGTAGCGAGCGGCTGTACCTGCGGCTTCAGATCTTGATTTCGAGATGAGAGCACGACCATCCGGACCATCTCAGGCCGATCGGGTCATTGCCGCCTGAACGCACCGGATGTGCGACGCGTCGGCAAATCGTACGCTCACCTCATCAAACCAGCCGACCTTAAGGCGCGCCCGATCGTGGCGTTGACACCAGCGACAAGATCGTTGTGCAAAGCAGTCTCTCGTTCCTGGGGTTCCTGCTCGCAGCGGGTGCCTGGGGCTGCTTCCGCGGAACTATCCTTAGCGTCGATCAGGCCCCAGCTCTGCGCCTGGCGCCAAGTCGAGGAAATCCCCGCCTCGAGCATGTAGGCACCGACGTTGCCGCAGCTGTCGGCGCCGGCAGTCTTGAGCGGCGTGCCATGGCTGAGGCCGGCGATCACATATTCCTCGACCGCTATATTACCCGATAGATCCAGCCAGACGCGGTGCTGCTGACCATCAACGATGTCGATCAGGTTCGGCCTGTCATGAACGCCGTGAACCCCGCACCACTGAGCGACAATGGCCCCGGCGTTGGAGTGAGCGACTGTGCAGTCGGCATCGCCATGCCAGACTGTCACCCTCGGCCACTCTCCTCGATGATGAGAGGCGCCGCGGACAAGATCCGCATAATCGGTCGCGCTCGCATGGCCTGCGCCGCGCATGCGCTGCAGCGCCTGCGGGACCGAGGTCGCCGCACCATAAGGAAGCCCGGCGATAATGCCGCCGCTCGCGAACAGCTCGGGATATGTGGCGAGCATCACGTTGGCCATCGCGCCGCCCGCGGAGAGGCCCGTTACGAACACTCGTTCAGCATCGATCGGATACCGTTCTGCCACAAAGGCGATCATCTGCCGGATCGACAGCGCCTCGCCGCTGCCCCGCCTGATGTCTGCCTCGGAAAACCAATTGAAGCACAGGTTGGAGTTGTTGGCGCGCTGCTGTTCGGGGAACAGGACCGCAAATCCGAACCGCTCGGCAAGATCCGACCAGCCGGAGCCGTGGTCATAGCCGGCAGCGCTTTGGGTGCAGCCATGCAGCACGACGACCAGTGGGAGGGTGCCGGTCGTAGCGGGCATGTAATACCAGCCGTCAAGCGCGCCCGGGTTGCTGCCAAACGATGTCAGTCGCTGCAAGCGAGACGACGAGGGTTGAACGCGACAGGTGAAATCCGTGAGCAGATCACCGGGCAAGCCGCTCAGGTGTCCGGCAGCCTGTCCTGACTTCAGCCGGCTGATCGCTTCGGAGATGCTCGGCATGGTTTGCTCCGGTCAGCTTCAGGGGCGAGAAGGGTTCTGCTGCGCTGCAGCATGTGGCCCCCAGTAACGGGAAAACAAGACGCGTTCACCCAGATTGCTGCGAGTGCTCGCAGAGGTTCTCGCGCATGGCTTCAGTGTACCCCGGAACCGCTCCGAGCAGACATCGCCCCGTTTACTGTCTGGAGCTTCTCAACAGACCCATCGTTATGGTTGCGGCGTCGATGAAAGACAGGGTACGTGCAGCACCTCACCACGCTCGAGATCCAGAACTGGACCGCGATCTATATCGCGACCGCGATCTGCTGCGGCTTTGCGATGGCGCTCTCGGTCGGTACCGTCGCCTATGAGATGGCGGGCGAGCGCGCCTGGCGCTCGGCCGTGACGCTCAACGGTGCGATTCTGTTCGTACCCAGGACCTGATGGCGCTGGCAGAAGCGCTATTTCGCTGCGTTTCCGGTGACGATCGCGATCGTCGTCGCGTTCGGCTTCAGCCTACAATGGTGAGAAGCCGAGTATCTGGGCAAGCCCGCGCGCGCTGATTGATGGCTCGGCGCCGGTATTGTGAACCTGCCAATAGCCGAGCACACGCCCGACATAGGCCGGCGTCTCGCGGTTCTGCGGAACCCGCCCGCGCCGCCTGACCGCGCCCGGGCCGGCATTGTACGCCGCGACCGCGAGCGGTACCGACCGGAAATCGTCGAGCAGCCCGCGCAGGTAACGCGCGCCGCCATCGATATTGGCGGCCGGATCGAACCGGTTGAAGACACCGAGTGAGCGCGCCGTCGCGGGCATGAGCTGCGCGAGGCCGGCCGCGCCGACCGGGCTGATCGCCCCGACCTGGTAACGGGATTCAGCGATGACGAGACTGTCCATCAGCCCGATCGGCAAACCGTAGCGGCACTCGGCATCGCGCACGATCGGCCAATAGAGACGCCGCGCGACGATCGCCTTGATCGACAGCCCCGCCATCGGCCGCGGCTCGACCGCGCGGCACAGCTCGGACAGACCCACAGGCAAGGCGTGCACGGACGGGACGGCCACGGGGAGTACGGCCGGACCCTGCATCTGGATCAGCGCGCGCGTCATCGAGGCCTCGACCGCATCCGGGCCGGCACGCTCCGGTGATGACGGCGCAACGGGCACAGCCGCGGGTGCGGGCCGCGCGACCGGCTTCCACTGGTTCATCTCGTAAAGCGTGAAGTCGCTCGATCCGCGCTCGACCGTGCCGTTCGCCTGCTCGACGCGGTCGTTCGCCACGGGGCCGAACGTCATGACCCGCGCTTCCTGGGCATGAGCCGAAGATGCGGCGCCGAGCGCCAGGAGGAGGCCTGCACCCCGAAGCATGCGAAGCAACATCTGCGATACCACTCTCCCGTCAATCCGCGATGCGCCATCCGGACTCGCCCCTGCGACGAACCGATCGCCAGGGAGGCGGAGGGAGGAACGAACAGGCGTAGAGATATCCAGCTTGGAGCAGGCAGATGACCACGCACCTCGATCTTCACTCCCAGGGCGCCGCGATCGTTGCGGCATTGGGCGGCAAATGGCGTCCCAAGGGCGGTATGTGCCGTTGCCCCGCGCACCCCGACAAGGAGCCGAGCCTTTCGGTCCAGGTCGGCCATTCGACCCTGCTCTTCAAATGCTTCGCGGGCTGCGATTCCGTGGACGTCATCCGCGCGATCCGCGCCGCCAATATCCTCGCCCGGGGTTCGATCGCGTCCGCGCCGCACCAGGTACGGACCGCATCCGCAAGCGACGAATGGCGCCGCGCGCGTGCCCGCGAGATCTGGGACCAGGCGAGAGCGATCAAGGGCTCGCCCGCGGAGCGCTATCTGCAGGAGCGGGGGCTAGGTGGTCCCTGGTCATCCGAGCTCAGGTATCTCGCGCGCACGCCGATCGGCACCGATCGTGGTCTGCGACACCGCCCCGCGATGATCGCGGCGGTGCGCGACGACCGCGAGCTGATCGCGGTGCAGCGGACGTTCCTCGATACGGTGAGACACACCAAGGCGCAGGACCTGGACAGCGCCAAGCTCGCGCTCGGGCCGCTGGCCGATGGCGCGGTACGGCTATCACCTCCAGGCGACACGCTGGGCATCGCGGAAGGGATCGAGACAGCGATCGCCGCGACGATGCTGCTCGGCATGCCGGTCTGGGCGGTGCTCGGCAACGAGCGCTTCGCGCTCATCGCCGTCCCTGAGCGCGTGACACGGCTCGTCCTGCTTCCAGACCAAGGCCGGGCAGGGCGGCGTGCCGAAGAGCGCGCCCGTGAAGCGCATGCGCGGCTGGGGCGCACGATCGAGACGATCTGGCCCGCCTGTGACGACTGGAACACAGTGCTCCTGGACCGCATCGCGCCTGCATCCTGACGTCCCGCCGGCCCGGCCATGGAGGGGAGGGGAAGGGGATGAAGCGGAAGCGAGTGAGGCCCGAGTAGCGGACAGCGCACGCTCCCATGCCCGTGATCGGCGTCGATGGGACGACCGAGGGCTGAACGGAGACACGACCATGACCCAGATCATCCTCGTTGCCGCATCGAACCTGAGCGTTTCGCCCTTGAACGTGCGCAAGGTCCAGGACGATGCCGCCAACCTGCAGCTGCGTGCCGATATCGTCGCGCGTGGCGTCATCCAGAACCTGATCGGCGTGCCCGTGCCGAGAAAGAAAGGCCGCTACGAGATAACCGCGGGCGGGCGTCGCCTGACGCAGACCCAGGCCGCGATCGAGGCGGGCGAGCTGCCGTCCGATTTCGCGGTCCCTGTCCTCGTCATGACCGATAAGGCGGACGCGCATGAGGCAAGTCTGGCCGAGAACTTCCAGCGGCTCGGCATGACGCCGGCCGACGAGTGCATCGCGTTCCAGCACCTGATGACGCGCGATCATGCGACGATGGCCGATGTCGCCAAGCGGTTCGGGGTGACCGAGCGGTTCGTGGCCGGGCGGCTGCGCCTCGCCGGCCTTGCCGAGCCGGTGTTCACTGCGCTGAGAGACGGCAGGATCACGCTCGACATGGCGATGGCCTATGCCTCGACCAGCGACACCGAGCGCCAGGCCGCGGTGTTCGCTGAGATGGATGACGGCAGCGGCTACGGCATCAACGCGACGAGCATCCGGCGCATGATGACCGAGGGCGGCTATCGGGGCTCGCATCCCAAGGCGCTGCTGATCGGCCGCGAGGCCTATGAGGCAGCGGGCGGCCGCACCGAGCGGGACCTGTTCTCGGACGCGGCCGAGGAGACCTGGCTCGACCGCGAGATCCTCGACACGCTCGCTGCCGCCAGGCTGGCCGAGATCGCCGGCAACACCAAAGCCGACCAGGGCTTTGGCGAGGTCCGCGCGCTCGAGAGCGACCGCGACATCTGGATGTCGACCCGCGGCCTCGAGACGGTCGAAGGTGAGACGCCCGAGATTAGCGAAGCGGACACCGCGCGGATCGCCGAGATCGATGCGGTGCTCGAGGCGATCGAGAGCGAAGCCGGTGACGAAGGGCTGTCGGACGAAGACACCGAGCGCTTCGAGGAACTGGTTGCCGTGCGCGACCGGCTGGGATCACCGCCGGCGGAGCTCAGCGACGAGCAGAAGGCGGCTGCCACGGCGTTCGTGTTCCTCGCCACCGATGGTAAGGTGTACATCCACCGCGAGGTCTATCGGACGCCGACGCCGGTCGATGACGCCGAGGACCAGGAGGGTGACGATGGCGAGCGCATCGCAGGACCGTCATCTCGCCCGACAGCCGAGGTGCCCGAAAAGTCCGGCATCAGCCAGCGGCTGGCGGACGAACTCGCCTGGCAGAAGACCGAACTCGTCGCGCTCCATGTCGCCAGCGATCCGCACTTCGCGCTGACGCTCGGCACCTTCCTGATGATCGATGCCGCGCTGCAGCGGCGCGCGGCCCGCTATGGCTGTTACACCGGCACGCTGCCCTCGACGCTAAGGGCCGAGGTGCCGCAAGGCCCGCTGGGTGCGTTCAAGAGCGAGACGCAGGCGGCCGATGCCTGGATCAGGCTCGAGGAGGCGCTCGACGACAGCTGGACCGGGGCGCAGACGCCGCAGGCCCGGTTCGACGCGTTCGCGCTTCTGGGCGACGAGGCGCGCGCCGCCTGGCTCGGCTGGGCGATCGCGCGTACGCTCGAACCCCCGGCGCACGGCCAACCAGGCGCTGCGTTCACCGATCATCTGGGATCGGTGCTCGGCATCGACACGGCCGCGTGGTGGCGCCCGACCTCGGCCAATTATTTCGACCGGGTGTCCAAGCCGATGATCCTGGGCGCGTTCACCGAGGTCGGAGGAACCGAACTGGCGGCGCGCTATGGCGCCTCCAAGAAGGCGGACCTGTCGGCCGCGGCCGAGAAGCTGTTCCGCGGCGACACCATTGTCGAGGCGCAGACCAAGGCAGCGGCGCTCGCCTGGGTGCCGCCCTGCATGGCGTTCGGGTCGGATGCACTGGCGGACGACGCCGAGGCATCCAGCGAAGCCGACAATGCGAGCGATCGGGCGGATGATGACGACGCCGACGACGCTGATACCGAAGACGAGGACGGCGTCGTCCGAGCGGCGATTGACGACGATGGCGACGACATCGACCAGGCCGCCTGAAACACTGACGAACCCTGGCTCCCGTGCGACCTTGACCGGTTCGCGGGAGCTTTTTTTTGCCAGGCGATCCTCCCGCGCTCGCGCGCACGGTCAGGGAGGGAAGAGGGAAGGGGTTTCGGTGAAGGGCGATGATGCCTGGATCCGGAGACACCCCATGGCCACGATAGCTACCGACCTCTTCGACCTGCCCGATCCGAGCGCCGACAAGGTCGCCTCGCTCATCGCCGTCGCCGGCACGCTGGCGGCGCGGATCGCGACCGGCGAGGCCATCGACCGGGCGGCTCTCGCCGTAGCGATGACCGACCGGTTCGCCGTGACCGACGCGACCGGCGCCTGGTCGATGCGCGACGCCTATGACGCGCTCGAGGTCGCGCAGGTGATGGTCATCCGCGCGATGCAAGCCGACCACGACGCGACAGCGATGCTCGGTTGCCTGCAGGACATGGCGCGGCTGCTTCCCACGCAGAGCTACCGCTCGGAGGAGCAGGTCGCGCGCCAGCAATTCTCGACGCCGCTGCCGCTCGCCTATATCGCCGCGTCCGCCTGTCAGGCCGGGCCGTTCGACAAGGTGCTGGAGCCGTCCGCGGGCACCGGCATGCTGGCGGCCTGGATCGCCCGGACCGGGGCGAAGCTCGTGCTCAACGAGATCGACGGCAAACGCGCCGGGCTTTTGCGCGCCGTTTTCGGCGATCCCGTCACCATGCACGACGCGGCGTATGTCGCCGACCTGCTGCAGCACACCCCGCGTGTCTCGACGGTACTGATGAACCCGCCGTTCAGCCGCAGCGAGGGCAGGGGTGAGGACATGCATGCCGGTGCCCGCCACCTGCTCTCCGCACTCAGGCGGCTCGCAGCCCATGGCCGCTGCGTCGCGATCATGCCCGCCTGGTTCGCGACTGCTCGCAGCGGCCGCGACGGCTATGCCGCGGTCGGCAAGGTGATGGCGCCGCGCCTCGACATGCTGATCGAGGGTAGCGCGTTCGCCAGGCACGGCACCGGCATCGACGTGCGCGTACTCATCTACGACCGCGACAGCGAGGCACCCACCGAGCGTCTCGCCACCGCCGATCTCGCCGAGGCGCTGCAGGCGGTCACCGCATGCCGGCGCGCGCTCGCGGCGTCCGTCCCGGCCCCGACCCCAGCACTGATCAGACCAGCAACCGCCGCCACGCTGACCGCTCGCGCGCCGATCCTCCCCGCGCGGCGCCCGGGTGCCGGCGGACTGTTCGCGAAGCCCGCTGCGCGCCCGTCACTCGCGCCCAGGGCGGTGACGCTCGCCGATACCGAGGCGAAGCCGCTCGGCTATGTGGTGCTCGCCGAGCCGCGCGCCGCCGAGCCGCCGGTCGGCATCTATGTGCCCTACCGCGTCGCCAGGCTCGCGATCGAGGGCGCGGCCAGCCATCCGACGCCGCTGGTCGAGTCGATCGCGATGGCCTCGATCCTGCCGCCTGTCCCGACCTATCGCCCGGTGCTGCCGCCCAGCGCCGCGGCCGCGCTTTCGGACGCGCAAGCGGAGACCGTCATTCATGCAGGGCAGGCCTTCGAGCGCGACCTGCCCGGGCGGTTCAGACCCAATGAGGCGGGCACGCTGCTCGAGGAGCATGCAGAAGGCTCCGCCTACCGCCAGGGCTATTTCCTCGGCGACGGGACGGGGGCGGGCAAGGGCCGCCAGGTCGCCGCGATCATCTTCGACAGCTGGTGCCAGGGACGCCGCAAGGCGCTGTGGGTCTCAAAGACCACCTCGCTCCTCGAGGACGCGCGGCGCGACTGGTCGGCGCTGGGCGGGGTCGCGCTCGACATCCAGCCGCTCGACGCGTTCCCGATGGGCACGAGCATCACGATGAACGACGGTATCCTGTTCGTCACCTATGCGACGCTGCGCTCGCAGCGCCATGACGAGGCGTCGCGGCTCCAGCAGATCCTCGCCTGGCTCGGCGACGAGCATGACGGGATGATCGTCTTCGACGAGGCGCATGCGATGGCGAACGCGGCCGGCACCGAAACCCAGTTCGGGACGCAGAAGGGCTCCGAGCAGGGCCTGGCCGGCGTGCGCCTGCAGAACCGACTGCCGCGTGCGCGCATCCTCTATGTGTCGGCGACCGGCGCGACCGACATCGCCAATCTGTGCTATGCAGGGCGGCTTGGCCTGTGGGGTCCCGCGACCGCGTTCGAGACCCGCGAGGCGTTCATGTCGAAGATGACCGAGGGCGGGATCGCGGCGATGGAGCTGGTCGCGCGCGACCTGAAGGCACAAGGCCTCTACACCGCGCGCGCACTCTCCTTTGCCGGCGTTGAATATGATCTCCTCGAACATGCGCTGACCGCGTCGCAAATACAGATTTACGACGCCTATGCGGACGCCTGGGCGATCATCCACCAGAATCTGGAAGCAGCACTGGCCGCGACCAACGTCGTCGACCCGGTCGAGGACAAGGCGCTCAATTCCGGCGCGCGCAACTCGGCGCTGTCGCGCTTTGAATCCTCCAAACAGCGGTTCTTCGGCCAGCTGCTCATCTCGATGAAGCTCCCGACGCTCATCACCGAGATCGAGCGCGAACTGGAGGCGGGCAACGCGGTCGTCATCCAGCTGGTCACCACCGCCGAGGCGATGCTCGGTCGGCGTCTTGCCGAACTGTCAGCCGAGGAGCGCGCCAATCTCGATATCGAACTCTCCCCCCGCGAATATTGCATCGACTATCTGATGAACGCCTTTCCGACGGTGCAGATGCGCACCTTTGTCGACGAGGGTGGCGCTGTCCGCTCCGAGCCGATGATCGATGAGGGCGGCAATCTGGTTCACTCGGCCGACGCGATCCAGAAGCGCGACGCGCTCGTCGAGACGCTGTGCGCGATGCCCGCGGTCTCCTCCGCGCTCGATGAGATCATGCGCCGGTTCGGCACGGCGCAAGTCGCCGAGGTGACGGGGCGCACCAGGCGGCTGGTCTGGGACACGAACGGCACCCAGAAGCTCGAGACACGCTCGGCGCGCACCAATCTCGTCGAGACCGCCGCCTTCATGGACGGAACCAAGCGCATCATCGTGTTCAGCGATGCGGGCGGAACGGGCCGCAGCTATCACGCGGACCTCGGCTCGAAGAGCGCGCATCTGCGGCGCATCCACTTCCTGCTGGAACCCGGCTGGAAGGCGGCCGAGGCGATCCAGGGCCTGGGGCGCACCAACCGCACCAATCAGGCGACAGCACCCGTGTTCCGGCCCTGCACCACCAACTGCCGCGGCGAGCGCCGGTTCATCTCGACGATCGCCCGGCGCCTCGACAGTCTGGGCGCGCTGACCCGCGGGCAGCGCCAGACGGGCGGGCAGAACCTGTTCAACCCGGCCGACAACCTGGAATCCTCCTACGCCATCGAGGCGCTCAACCAATGGTATCACCTGCTCCATCAGGGCAAGCTGACGTCGGTTACGCTCACGGACTTCTGCCGGATGACCGCGCTCGTCCTGGCGGAGCGCGAAACCGGAGAATTGCTCGACAAGCTGCCGCCCATCCAGCGCTGGCTGAACCGGCTGCTGGCGCTCAGGATCGCCGTCCAGGACGCGATCTTCGAGGAATATCTGGGGTTGATCGAGGCACGCCTGGAAGCAGCACGCGAGGCGGGGACGCTCGATCTGGGTGTCGAGACGATCGCGGCCGAGCGCATGATCGTCCAGGACGAGCATGTCCTGCGCACCGATCCCAATACCGGCGCCGAGACCAGGCTCGTGCGCCTCGAACTCCATACCAGGAAGCGCACGACGACGCATGAGCGGCTGATGAGGATCTGGAGCGCCAACCGCGACACCCGGCGATTGAAGAACGCGCGCTCGGGCCGGGTTGCGCTCAGCGTCCCGTCCTCCTCGATCACCACCGACGACGGACAGACGATCCGCATGGTTCAGCTGGTCCGCCCGACCGGCGCCGAACGCATGCGCGAGCACCAGCTCTTCGAGAGTCACTGGAACCGCTGCGAGCCTGACAGCTTCGCCGAGCTATGGGACGCCGAGGTCGCGGTCGCCGACAGGACGATCGACACGCAGACGATCCATCTGGCGACCGGGCTGCTGCTGCCGGTCTGGGACAAGCTGCCCGACGACTCGGTACAGGTCTGGCGCGTCACCGGTGCCGACGGCCATGCCATGCTCGGGCGCATCGTCCCCGCGCGTCACGTCGCCAAGCTCGCCGAAACGATGGGCGTCGATGTCGATATCGAACTCTCGGTCGCCGAGATCGTCGCCGCGGCACGAACCCGCGAGGGCATCACCGTCCCCGCATTGGGGGGCGCCAGGCTGATGCTCAGCCTCGTCAACGGCCAGAAGCGCATCGAGGTGAGGGACTATCCGCCGACCAAGCTGGCCTACTGGAAGTCGCTCGGCGTCTTCACCGAGATCATCGCCTACAAGACACGGGCCTTCATTCCGACCGACCGGGCGGCCGACATCATCGCCGCGATGATCGGCTGAACCTTGAGTAAAGCCCGGATAATCCGTATTCTAGCGAAATGGAGAACAGTCATGGTTGAGCAAAGCGTCACATCGGTCGACTATCAAAAGGCGATCGGCCGTTTCAGTCGGGAGGCGCTTCGCGCGCCAATTACGATCACCCATCACGGCCGGGACAGTCTCGTTCTCATGTCCGTCGATGAATATCGTCGCCTGAAGCGCCGCGATCGCCAGTCCCTCATCATGGACGACTTTACCGACGCCGACCGCGCGCTGGTCGCGGCCTCCAACGCCCCGCCGGAAGCGAAAGCGTTCGACCACGAAATCGAGGAGTGACGGTTGACCAGACCCCGCCCGCAACCGGGGATGGTCTTCAGCTACTCGTTTCTCTGGAGAGACGAAGCCGACCACGGACGCGATGACGGCAGCAAGGATCGTCCCTGCGCGGTGCTGCTGGCTACGACGAACCGATACGGCGATACAGAGGTCCTCGCGCTGCCGATCACGCATAGTCAGCCAGGGGACATGCGCTACGCGGTCGAGATCCCCACTGGAACCAAGCGCCGCATCGGACTTGACGATGCGCGGTCCTGGGTCATCGTCACCGAGACGAACAAGCTCGACTGGGACGAAAGCCCCGACATCATCCCCGTGCGCGGCAAACGTCCGCCCAGCGTCGTCTATGGGCAGTTGCCGGACGCCCTCTACCGCCGGATCAGGGACAAATGGCTTGCCGCCTATGACGACAACAAGGTCAGGACGGTCACGAGGACAAACTAGAGAGGAGAGGGGGCGAGGAGGCGCGATCAAGCGACCGCGCTCCTGGAATGGCCCGAATTTACGATCGGCCAACTGGAACGAATACCCGTTGCGGCACGAGTTTTGCCCGCCGACTTTAGCTGCTGCAACTGGAAGCGCGGTATCCGGTGCAGCGACGACGTGTACGAGCCTCGAAGCCAAAGCGCGATCCTCAACCCTTTCAAAACCAACCATCGTTTGTCACGCAAGTGCCTCGCGAGAGTCGCCTTTCTGCAATGGACCAAGCTTACCAGTGCAAGGAGATCAGGGGGACTTTCACAATGCCACTCTGCCCATGTGTCAGACTGCTTTTCAGCGCGCCATTATTGAGCGTGACGGCTCTCGGCCTGCTGCCGAGCGGGGCGTTCGCGCAGGTCTTGGAGAATACGGCGCAGCCAACCCACAGTGGCGATAGCGCGCAGGCCGGACCCGCTTCCGTCACGCCGCCGGAGCAGCCCGCCACTTCATCGGCGGATGACATCGTCGTTACCGGGCAAGTTTACGCGGTCGAGAAGGCCGTCGAGGCAAAGCGGAGACGTGGGATCGTCTCCGATACCATTTCGGCGAGCGAGATCGGTGCCATCCCGGACTTCGGGCTTGGCGAGGCGCTGCAGCGCATTCCCGGCGCGTCGCTGCCGATCAACAACGGTCGTGGTGAAGCGCAATTCCTCACGCTGCGCGGCCTCAACGCAGACTATAATTCAGTTACGCTCGATGGCATATTGCTGCCCTCGACCGAGGAGACGCGGCGGCAAGTGTCGTTCGACGTCTTGCCCTCGATCATCGCCAATCAGGTCTCGGTCTATAAGACCTATACCGCCGATCAGCCGTCCGACGCGATCGGCGGCGTGACCAACCTGACGACGCATAGTGCCTTCGATCACCCCGGCTTCTTCGTCGCAGGTCATCTGGACTATGCCTATTGGGAACGGCGTCGGCGCTTTGCCGATAATCCGCCTTCGGGACAGGGCGATCTGCGCGTAAGCCAGACTTTTGGACCCAATGACGAGTTCGGCGCGATCGTGCTCGTCAGCTATTATGCGCGCGTTTCCAACTCGCTCAACAGCTATTCACTTCCTTATTCTTATTACCCTTACGCAGGCACGCCGGGCACAGTCATGGCAACGCGCCTTACGCCCACGACCAGCATCGATGGGCTGCTGCCGATCCCGAATCGCCGGCGCTGGTATTTCTACGACAATATTCGTCAACGGCCGGGCGGCTATGCCAAGCTGGAGTTTGACAATCACGATCGCTTCTTCGCGCACGCATCGGCAGGCTATTTCGAGCATTTGAACGACGAGTCGCGATATTCGAGCTATGTCAATGTCGGCGCGACAACCGCTACATTCACGACCGCCGACCAGGCTAGTTTTGCTACAGGGCAGGCCGAGACCGATTTCGACAGGCTTTGTTGCAGAACTGACGGTGGGGATTCCGCGAAGGAATCGAGAGGGATAGATGGGCGCGATGCCCAAGCCTGCCGCCCCTCGCTACCGTACGACGAACTGGCC
This sequence comes from Sphingomonas sp., assembly GCA_965260965.1. Taxonomy (GTDB): domain Bacteria; phylum Pseudomonadota; class Alphaproteobacteria; order Sphingomonadales; family Sphingomonadaceae; genus Sphingomonas. The sequence goes on from CBDHCA010000002.1 coordinate 167,123, forward strand.
CGAGTATAATGCGGCCCTGAAGCGCCGCGGGTCGCTGGAGGTCTGGTTCGATCCGGACATGGATTGGCTTTCGAAGCCGTGCGGTCGTCTTGGTCGCCCGATGCTGTTTTCGGACAGCGCCATCGAGTTGTGCCTGACGCTGAAGGTGCTGTTCAATCTGCCACTGCGGCAAGTGACGGGATTGGTCGCGAGCCTAGTCAAGATGGCCGGGCTGGACTGGCCGGTGCCGGATTACACGACGCTGTGTCGGCGGCAGAAGACGCTGAGGGTCGAGTTGGGCGGCCGGTCCAGTTCAGGCGGGCTGCATCTGCTGGTCGACAGCACCGGCATCAAGATAACCGGTGAAGGCGAGTGGAAGACGCGCAAACATGGCGCATCCTACCGTCGCCAGTGGCGTAAAGTGCATCTCGGGATTGATGCTGGAACGCTGGATATCCGGGCCCTTGAGGTCACGACGAATGCTATTGGTGATGCACCGACGCTGCCTGGGCTTCTGGCGCAAATCCCAAAGAACGAGCGGATCCTCAGCGTCGGCGGGGATGGCGCTTACGATACCAGGGGCTGCCATGCCGCCATCGCCGAACGCGGTGCCGATGCGGTCATCCCGGTCCGCCGTAATGGGCAACCATGGACCAAAGACGGCCCCGGGGTCGATGCTCGCAACGAAGCGCTACGCGCAACCAGGCGCCTTGGTCGCGCCATCTGGAAGAAATGGAGCGGCTATCACCGTCGCAGTCTGGCCGAGACCAAAATGCACTGCTTCAAACTCTTGGGCCACCGCGTTGCCGCTCGCACCTCCGATCGTCAGGTTACCGAGCTTAAAGTCCGTGCGACAATCCTCAATCGCTTCTCAGCAATAGGAACACCGATGACCGTCCGGGTCGCATAACAACCTCAAGTAAAGTGCAGCTTATCCGCCCAGAGAATTATGCAACAAAGCCATTTCGACAAGTACAATCAATATCGCCGCATCGTCTTTGCCGAAGGTGGCGGTGGATACAGGATCGATGACCGGACGCGCATCGAAGGTGTCTTCAACTATGCCCGCGCGCTATACAGGCAGGATACCATTGAGGACGTCTTTCCAACCGCGACCACAGCGACGTTCGCGCCAGCCTATGTCGGCAACGTAGCGGGGATTCCGCTTCTCAAGCCAAACAACCTGACCGCGTTCGACGACCTCACCAGCTATGTTCAGGACCATCTTCTCGATGCGACCGATCGCAGTACAACGAACTCGCCGCAGCTTCGTATCGACCTGATCCGCCGTGAACCAGCCGCAAATGGCGGCTTCGGGTTTCAGGCGGGCTACAACCACCGCCTTATCAAGCAGGATTTCTTCTACCACGAGAACCGCATCAACCCTGTAGCCGGCGCAGGGATCAATCTGGCGACGGCAGGAGGCTTGATCGGCACGCTGACGCCACCCGATTCCGGCGGCGTGCAGCTGATCTTCCTCGATCCCACCGCGGTTTCGCGCTACATTGCCGCCAATCCTCAGCTATACGTGACCGCCGGCAGCAACGTCGCCCGCAGCATCCTCAACAATTTCAATCTCCGCGAGAGCGTCGACGGCGGCTACGCGCAAGGGTCGTACCGAACCGGTCCACTCTATGTGCAAGCAGGACTGCGGTATGAGCATACCAGCGACGACATCCTCACTTTTCAACCGTCGCCACTGACCAGCACGACAAATTTCGCGGGCGTGCGCGCGACGAACAAATATGACAAGCTCTTGCCCGAGGTGAATATCACCGTCGATGCGACCGATCAGCTCAAAATTCGCGGAGCCGTCAGCCGCACGCTCGCACGGCCCCGCTTCTCCGATCTCGCGCAAAATGCGTCGCTGACGCTATCCGGCACGATCGCCACTCAGACGATTGCCAACCCTAACCTCAAGCCCCGTAGCTCGACCAACTATGATCTCTCATTCGAATATTACCCCAATCGGGGTAGCGTACTTTCTCTTGCGCTATTTGAAAAAGACATAAGCGACGAGATCTTCTCGTTGACGACGACGACGCAGAACGTCGCCCTGCCGGGCTATCCGGGAAATAACTATACGCTCATTTCGACGACGCCATCGAACGTAGGCAGCGCGCGCATTCGTGGGCTAGAACTTGGCTTGAACTACGCGCGCCTCGATTTCCTACCCGGCATGCTTGCCAATTTCGGTACGTCATTGAACCTGACGTTGATCGATCAGCGCGCGCCGTCAATACAAATGAGCGACCGAGTTACTTTCCGCCAACTACCTCAGCTGCTCGAGTCATCCAATGTTATCGCAAATGCTCAACTGTTCTATCGGTATCAGAGGTTCAGCGGACAGGTCGCCTACAATCATACCGGCAAATTTCCAATCAACTTCGATCGAACCAACGCGGTCAATGATCAGTTTTATCGTGCGACCGACACGATCGATGCGCAATTGAGCTACCGAATTCGCCCCAAAGTCGAGATCCGCGTTCAGGGCAAGAACCTCACTAATGAGACGAACCAGAAGGTTGTTGGGCAGGATCAGGCACTGAACTACTCGTTGCTTGATAACGGGCGCGCCTATTATTTTGGTATTGGTTTTGCATTCTAACAAGTGACATTCTGATGAAAACTGATTACGTTAACAGCTCGTTCCTGTTTGTCAGTGCACTTTTTGTTGCCGCGTCGAGTAGCTCGGCGCAGATGACGCCAGCCCTTAAACTGCCGCCACCGCGCGACGAACATGCACCGCCGCTACCGGTTGCACAGTTGCGGGCGACGGAATTGCGTCGTTACACCGCGCCCGAGGCGCGGCAAGGCGTGGCAGTGGACTCAAGTGCCTTTTATGCGATCGTCAATACCCGCATTGCGAAATACGATAAACGCACGGGAAAGAAGCTGGCCGAATGGATTGGCGACCGCCGCCGGATTATTCACCTGAATTCGTGTACCGTTGAAGGGCGCGAGCTCATCTGCGCAAACTCCGATTTTCCCGAGGTGCCGATGGCCAGCTCGGTCGAGTTCTTTGATACCACTACGATGAAGCATGTGCGCTCGGTCCCGCTTGGGATCAGGATCGGTTCGCTCACTTGGGTTGAGCCGCGAGGCGATTATTGGTGGGCAGGCTTTGCCAACTACGATGTTGGGGGCGGGGAGCCGGGGCGTGACCACCGCTTCTCTGCCGTGGTCAAGTTCGACAAGGAATGGCGTCAGGTCGGCGGCTATCGCTTCCCGGAGTCGGTGCTCGACCGCTTCGCACCGACCAGCAACTCCGGCGGCAGCTGGGGCGATGATGGGTTGCTGTACGTCACGGGACATGATCGCAAGGAAATCTATGTCCTTTGCGAACCGGGCGAGGGTCCGACGCTGGAACATATTGCGACCATCACCGCGCCGCTGGACGGGCAGGCATGGGCATGGGACCGCTCCGCTGACCGAACCTTGTACGGTATCACGCGACGCAATGGGGAGGTCGTGGCGATGACGGTGCCCAGCGTTCCACTTCAGCCACTTGGAGCCGATTAGAATTTGCTTCTCAGCGGCTAGAAATCATCGCCTTTTTTAAACATTCAGATGAACTTCGATTTGGATCAATAACGGTTACGATACCTTGGGGGTACCGCGCGAGAGCTTGGCACACTATGCTCTGCTCTAGCGGCTGCAGTCATTATTGCCGACATACCTCCAATAAGTCTGAACCAAATCCTTATGCGAGGAAATTCGCGTTAAGAACTCACGTCGGAAAAAATACCACGGACCCCATCAGGGAAGCGCACCAGTTTGATCGCCCGATTGTGCAACCTGATGTATGGAAATTGGTTCGGGGCGTGATCACGCATTCCGGCATTCCCATTTTGATATAGGCCTTGCTTTCGGAGGCCCATGTTTCATCGATCTCGACGAGAACGGCGGTCACAAGGCGCAGGAACCCCAGGTCGTTGGGGAAGATGCGGACCTTGACGGTGCGGCGCTTGAGTTCCTGCTGGACGGCGCGCTCGATGGGATTGGAGGTGCGCGGACGGCGGCGGTGATGCTCTGGCAAAGTGAAGCCAGCGAGGCCCTCGGGAACGGCGTTCTCCAGCTACGTCGCCAGGGCGGGTGCGGTATCGCGGTAACCAGCGACGAGTTCGTCGAGCGCGTCCTGAGCCCTGGCGAGCGTGGCGGCATTCCAGACGCTGCGCAGCTCGGCGCCAATGCGCTGCCAGATGGCGATATTGGGCGCGTGGTGGATGGCGTTGGCGGCGAGGTGAAACTTGCAGCGCTGCCATGTTGCAGCACCGAGCACGGCTCGCCGGGCGGCGCGTAGGCCGGCATGATCGTCAGAGACGATGTATTCGACGCCGCGCATGCCGCGCGCGACAAGGCTGTCGAGAAAGCCGCGCCAGTGGACTTCGGCTTCCGAGAGCGCGACGCTGACGCCGAGCACTCGGCGCCGTTCGTCGGGGCCGATGCCGATCGCGGACAGGACGGCCGCATCGCGCACCACGCCGCCTGCGCGCATCTTCTTGTAGCGGGCATCGAGGATCAGGTAGCGGATCTCGCTGAGCGGGCGGTTACGCCATGCCTCCAGCTCGTCGTCAAGCAGCGCCGCGGCACGGCTGACCTGCGCTGAGGACAGGCCTTCGATGCCGAACTCGCGCAGCACCGCTTCGGCCTGGCGGGTCGAGACGCCTTTCACATACATCTCGGCAACCGCCAGCATGACCGCGCGCACCGAGCGACAGCCGCGCTCCAGCGACTGCGGGAAGAAGGGCTCGCCGTCGTGGCCGGCGGTCTTGGGGACGGCGACGGTCACCGTTCCCGCCAGCGTGTCGATCCGCTTGGGCTTGTAGCCGTTGGCGTAGCCCCGGCGGTCGGGAGTGCGCTCGTAGCGCTGCGCTCCCAGGAAGCGTTCGCGCTCGACCTGCATCGCCATCTCGAAAGCGCGCGCGAACACCGTCGCGATGCCCTTCCGGGCCGTGCTCGATCAGCTGTTCCAGCACCGCCTCGATTGCCGTATCATGCCTGCTGTCCATTCGTTCTCTCCACGGGTGTCGCAACTCCATGGAATGCCGAAGATGGGCAGCCGGTGCCGGGGCATGCCCCGGCACTGGCTATTGATCCCGAGCCCGTCGAATTTCCAGACGTCATGTTGCACAATCGATCGCCCTCGCGCGAGATTTGCGAGTACACATCTGCGGCGACGATGTCCGTCATCACGGTACGGACAGACGATCAGGGAGAGGAGAGGGAGGCGGAGAAGGCGAGCCGGCGCAATCCAGCGTCCGGCCGTCTCCCGGAAAGCTCCTCCCATGCGTAAGACCACCCACAAGCGTGATGCCGCCGGCGCCGATATTCCCTCACCCGCGCAGATCATCACCGATGCGATCATCGCCCGGCTGGAGGCAGGCACACGCCCCTGGAAGAAGCCGTGGACCGGGACCGCGCCCAGCCGTCCGCTGCGTGCCTGCGGCACGCCCTACAAGGGCGGCAACATCTTCTGGCTGTGGCTGGTCGCCGACATGATGGGCTACGCCTCGCCCTATTGGATGACATACCGCCAGGCGAGCGAACTGGGCGGCCAGGTCCGCCGGGGCGAGAAGTCGACGATCGCCATCTTCTACAAAAGCTACGGCAAGACCATGACCGATGCCGCGACCGGCGAGGAGCGCGACGAAAAGCGCATGGTGCTGCGTTCGTATCCCGTCTTCAACTGCTCGCAGATCGACGACCTCCCCGAGCGCTTCCATGCCGTGCCCGTTGTCACGCCGCACCGACAGGACGACCCCGTGCATGTCGCGGACGTAATGGCGTTCTTCGACGCGGTGCCGGCAGACACCCGCCACGGTGGTGATGAGGCCTATTACTCGCGTGTCACCGAGCACATCCAGCTACCTCCGGTCGAGGCGTTCACCGGCTTCGACGCGTATGCCGCCACGAGAAGTCACGAGATCGCGCATTGGAGCGCGAACGAGAAGCGGCTGAACCGCGAGTTCGGCAAGCGCTTCGGCGACGAGGCCTATGCGGTGGAGGAACTCTGCGCCTTATCTGGACAGTCTGCACCGGCTGTCACACTCCACTGATAGGTCGATGCAGGGCGAAACGCAGGTGGTCATCAGGCCGGACGAAGCGCTAACCCAAAGAGCTGGCGTAGTCCGGCCTGATGGCCGCCGTCTCGCCGAGCGACGCCGTTGATGCAGCGGATCGGGTGGGGGGTCCGGGGGGAGGGTTGCATGGCCTGTGGATGACTCGATTACCCCTTCGGGCATCATGCTCCTGGAGCGGCGCGAGGCCGACGGCCTTGACGCACATGTGCCGATAATCCTCAGCGACGGGGCGCTCTACGATCCCGATCTCGATCGCTTCTTCCTCGATCTCTCGCTCAGCGGCACGCGCTCGCGCCACTCGCTGCGCGCCTGCGGTTACGACGTGGTCGTCTGGCTGCGCTTCCTGGCCGATGCTCGCGGCAAGCACGTCTGGCAAGCCGAGCGTGCCGACGTCGATGCATTCCACCGCGCCCGACGTCGCGACGACGCCGGCTTCCGCATCTCGGCGGCGTCCTGGAACCGCTCGATCGCGTCCCTCGCCAAGCTCTACGCTTGGGGCGAGCGCGAACGCCTGATCACCTCAGCTCCCTTCACCCATCGCACCGTGTGGCGGCGCGGCCATGGTGGCCGTCGCGCCCAGCTCACCTCGCGTAACGAGGCCTATGAGCGCGCGGCCAAGCGCTCAGATGTGCGGTTCATCGAGCTTTCCGCCTTCCGCACCTTCCGTGATGTCGGGCTGCGCGGCCTCGCTGCCGATGGCAGCGAGCGACCCGGCGCGCGCGACCGCAACGGCACGCGCAACGCGCTCTTCGCCGAGCTTCTCGTCACGACCGGGCTCAGACTCGAGGAGGCATCGTTCCTGCTCGCCTTCGAGCTCGCCGGCCTCGTCGCGGCGGGTCCGTCGTCGCGGCAACGCCGCCTTGAGCTTGCCGCGGCGCTGACCAAGGGCGACTACGGCCGCACGGTCGTGCTGCCGAGCAGGCTGGTCCCGCAGATCTCCGCTTATATACAGGTCGAGCGCGCCACTGCCTGCGCCAAGTTCGCTGCCCGCGAGGGATGGTGGCAGATCGACCGGCCCATTTTCATCCGCGCGCCAGCGCCGGGCACGCGCACCCTCGTTCTTCGCGACGGCGGGACCATCCCCATCGAGGTGCTCACCCCCGACGAGCGCGGTCGCGTCGTCACCTGCGAAGACGATGGCGCGCCGCACGAGGCCGCGGCGCTTTGGGTGACCGAGGTCGGGCAGCCGGTCCAGCCCAACTCGTGGGAGGCGATCTTCGCCCGCGCCGGGCATCGATGCGCGAACACCGGCGTTCCGGTCCGCGTCAGCCCGCACCAGCTCCGCCACACCTTCGCCGTTCACATGCTGGCGATGCTTATCCAGCATCGGCTACGGGAAGCCGCAGCGCCGGCGGGTTCGATGCAGGCTTATCGCGAGCTGCTCGGCGACCCGCTCCAGCAGGTTCAACGGCTGCTCGGCCATGCCAGTCTCGCCACGACCTACATCTATCTCGAGCAGATCGCTTCGCGCGCGGATACGGTCGACGCCGCAGTCGAAGAGCTGCTCGCGCTCCTTCCCTCGGCGCGGACGTTATGAGCGCCCGCCCGCGCAAGGGACAGCGCGTAGCGTTCACGCGCGAGGATGGCTTTGAGGTGGAGGACCAGGATGGGGTCGCCGGCCTGCGGTTCATGATCGAAGCGCGCTATGGCGGCACCATCCTCGTCGACCTGGTCGATGTCAGGCCGCGTCCGCTTGCGATCGCGTTCGCGGGCGCGCTACGGCGCGCTGCTGGCCCGGGCGGCGCCTTGGGCGCGGCCAGCACGATCAAACAGCACCTCCAGGCTTATCGGAGGTTCTTCGCTCACCTGCACGAGCATGCTCCAGCGGTCCGTGGTCCCGCCGATCTGCGCGCGGAGCATCTCGACTGTTACGATGATGCGCTGGAGGCGAGCGGTCGCAGTTCTCTCTTCCGTCACACACTGATCGCCAAGCCGATCATCGCGCTCCGCAGCATCGATGCCGATCGTCCTGAGCTGCTCGATGCGAAGCTGCGCGACCGGCTCCTCTATACCAGCACCGGCGCCGTTGGCCGATCCCGCCCGCGAGACGCGTACAGCCCCTTCATCGCGCGCCAGCTTCGCAATGCGGCGCGCTCCGACTTGACCGCCGTGCTCCAGCGCCTGCGTGCCGGCCCGGTCCTGGAAGGCGATCGAGCACTTCAAGATCTGACCACGGCGGCGCACACCATCATCGCGGAGCGCGGCCTGCTCACCGAGCATGATCCGGAGTACAGCCTGCTCTACCATGCGCGTTGGCGTCGCGGGCTGGCCAGCAAGGCGCTCGCGACGACCCTCCATGCCGCGCATCACCTGACGGCACCGGACATTATCGCCTTCATCGTCCTGATCTCGCTCGAGACCGGCATGGAGGTCGAGTGCGTCAGGGCGCTCGAGGCCGACTGCCTGCGCAACCCACGTGCCGGCACGGTCGAGGTCGCCTATCTAAAGCGCCGCGCGCATGGCGCCGAGCACAAGACCATCCGGGTCCGCGATCGCGGGTCCACTACGCCCGGCGGCTTGATCCGCAAGGTCGTCGAGCTGACCGCGGCGGCGCGTCGCCACCACCGTGGATCAAGTCTCTGGCTGCATTACAAGCTGGGCAAGCTCGACCAGCGCGTCGGGCATATGCGGGAGCGGACCGATGCGTGGACCGCCCGCCATGGCATCGTCGATGACGAGGGACAGCCGCTCCGGCTGCTCCTCTCGCGGCTGCGCAAGACCCACAAGGCGCTCTGGTATCTGAAGACCGAAGGGCACATGGCGCGCTTTGCGGTCGGCCATACGCGCGAGGTGGCGGCCCGCCACTACGCCGATCTGCCTTCGCTCAGACCCTTGCACGAAGCAGCCGTCGCCGACGCCTTCACCGAGGCGGCCGCGGCCGCCGCACCGACCGTGCTGCCGCCGGAGGCCGAGGCCGGATGGCGCGCCGCGCCGACCCTACCCCGCGATGCGGCGGCGGATCCTGACGCGGAGGCGCTACTCGGCGGTGAGCAGGACGTATGGCTCGCGGCGTGCGCCGGCTTCTATCACAGCCCTTTTGGTGTAGCCGGTGCGCCGTGCCCGCAGCCCTTCTGGGGATGTCTCGACTGCGGCAACGCGGTGATCACCGCGCGTAAGCTGCCGGCGATCCTCGCTTTCCTGACCTTCATCGAGGATCAGCGCGCCGGCCTGTCGTCGGGCGACTGGCGGCTCAAGTTCGGCCGCGCCCACGCGCGCATCACCGGGCAGGTGCTCCCCGCCTTCTCCGACGATGTTATCGCCGAGGCCCGGCTCGCGGCTGCGACAGCGCATCTCTACCTTCCGCCTGAGGCGCGGGCATGATCTCCGCCGCCCCGCAGGCGCGCGCGGCCGACGACGCTCGCCCCGTTCTCGCTTCTGCCACCCTGCAGTCCGGCTTCGATCGCGATCAGCTCTCGCGCTACGCCGACCCGAGCTGGGATCTCGGCCCGGCCGTATTCCGCGAGAACGCGCGGCGCTGCCATATGACGGTGCATTTCGACGCGATCGAGGATGCCGAGGTTCGCGAGGCCGTGCGCGCTTTCCTTTATGCCCGCCTCAACGTCGAGCTCCCCGGCCACCGCCAGCGGCTCCCACCGGCGAGCGTTCGCAGCATCTTCAACCGCGCCCGCCGCTTCTTCGAGTTCGTCCGCGCCAGGACCGGCGCGCTCGACCTCGCCCAGATCGACCAGCGCCTGCTCGACGCCTATGTACGGCACCTCAAGGCCGACCGGGGGCGCAGCGCCCCGCAGATTGGTCACCTGCTGGAGATCGTCGCCGATCTCCACGCCTACCGTCATTATCTGCCCACGGGCGGGCTCGCGTTCGAGCCCTGGCCGGGCCGCTCGCCATTCCAGGTCGCGGGTGGTCGCCACACCCGCGAGAACCGCACGCCACGCCTCCCCGAGGCAGTGATCACGCCGCTGCTGGCCTGGTCGCTCCGCTACGTCACCATCTTCTCGATCGATATTCTCGCAGCTCGGGCCGAGCTTGATCGCCTGGAGGCGCTCCGGGGGGCGCTGCTTGCCGCTGACGCCGGAGTTGGCCCGCGCGAGCGGAGGGCGCGGCAGCGCGAGCGGCTCGCGGCGTTCTTTGATCGACGTCGCGATGAGGCTCGCGGCGTGCCGGTTTGGACGCACGCCCACAACGGGGCGGTCCGTCGCGACGCGCACACCGGCGCGACATCGCCGCCGATCAACGCCCAACTCCTCCATTTACACATCGGCATCGACGCGGTCGCCGAGCCGTCGATGCACATCCAGCTTTCCGGCGGCGCTGCCGACCTGATCGAAGAAGCGGTCACCGAGCTGGGCACCGAGGTCGGCGGCATGGATACGCCGATCGGGCTTTTGCAGGAGACCAGGGCGCCGTGGAGGCAGCGCTTCGACGCGAAGACGCTGCTCCACGAGGAGCGGATGCTCCAGGCCGCCTGCTACATCGTCGTCGCCTATCTCACCGGCATGCGCGACTGCGAGGTGCAGGCGATGCGCCGCGGATGCCTGACGATCGCGCGCAGCGAGGATGGCGTCATCATGCGCCACCGCGTTCGATCGACCGCCTACAAGGCCAGACCCAGCCGCGGCGAGCCCGAAGACTGGGTGACCATCGCGCCCGTCGGCGAGGCGATCACGGTGCTGGAGGCGCTGTCGGCGCGCGCGGTCGCCGCACGCGGCATCGACACGCTCTGGCCGGTGCTCTCGCTCAAGGCCGGCACCACCCCTTACGTTTCGGCCGAGATCGTCCGTCAGCTCAACGTCTACCGCGATCATCTAAACGCTTTGTTTGGCGACGCGGACGCGCCCGCCATCCCGTCCGGCCCCGCCGGAGAGCCTTGGCGGATCACCACCCGTCAGTTCCGGCGCACCATCGCATGGCACATCGCCAACCGGCCGTTCGGCGTCATCGCCGGGATGATTCAGTACAAGCACGCCTCGGTCGCCGCGTTCGAGGGCTATGCCGGTGCGAGCGCCTCGGGCTTCCGCGCCGAGGTCGAGGAACAGCGCCGCCTCGGGCAACTCGACGATATTCTTGTCTACTTCGACGAGCATCGGATCGGCGATACCCCGTCCGGTCCTGCTGGCCCGAGGATTGCCCGCGTGCTCGATGACGCGGCCGACCAGCTCACACCGCTTCCCGGCATAGTCGCCGATCGCGCGCGGCTTCGCGTGCTGCTCGGCAACATCGCCCGCACACTTCACGTCGGCATCCTCGCCGACTGCTTCTTCGACCCATCGACCGCGCTATGCCTCAGAGATGCCGCCGCCGACGCGTCGGCGCCGCTGACCGCGCTGTGCCAACCGACGCGCTGCCCCAACGCCTGCGTCACCAGCCGCCACCGTTCCGCCTGGACCAAGGCCGCCGACGACGCTCGTCAGCTTCTTCGCGAGAAGCGCTTGTCCGAGCCGCAGCGCATCGCGCTGCGGCAGGATCTCGCCCGCTTCGAGGCCGTCCTCGACGGGATCGGCGGTCCCGCCGAGGCCTGAAGAGGGAGAGGGAGGCGAGGTTTTCGTGACGGTGTGTGGAGGGTGAGAGAGGCTCGCCCCGCCCGTCGAGGAGGTCTTGTCCCATGTCCCGCAGCACTCAGTCGGAGCGCGCCGACGTCTACACCCGCATCACCGCCGAGATCGTCGCCGCTATCGAGGCCGGCGCCGGCGACTGGCGCATGCCATGGCATCACGACGGCGCGGCCGTCACCCGCCCCGAGAACGTCGCGTCGACCAAGCGATATCGTGGCGTCAATGTGCTGGCGCTCTGGATCGCGGCACAGGCCTACGGCTACGCCAGCGGCATCTGGGGAACATATCGCCAGTGGCAGGCGGTCGGCGCCCAGGTGCGTAAGGGCGAGCGCGGCACCACGGTCGTGCTCTGGAAGCAGGCCTCGCGCGCTGACGACGACCATGATGACGGTGAGCACAGCCACACCCGCGTCTTTGCCCGCGCCTTCACCGTGTTCAACGTGGCGCAGGTCGATGGCTTCGAGCCGAAGCCCATCGCGCTGCTGCCCGAGGGCGAACGGCTCGCCCAGGTCGACGCGTTTGTCGAGGCGCTCAACATTCCGGTCAACTACGGCGCCTATGACGCGCATTATCGGATCGACCTCGATCAGATCTACATGCCGGAATACGCCTCTTTCAGCAGCCCGGCCGCGCATGTCGGCACGCTGATTCATGAAGCCGCGCACGCGACGGGGAGCAAGAACCGTCTCGACCGCAACTTTGGTGAGCGGTTCAAGCACGACTGGCTGCCGATCGAAGAAAGCTGCGCTGAGCTGACCGCATCTTTCGTTCTCGCCGACCTTGGGATCGCGCACCATCCACGCCCCGACCACGCCGCCTATCTCGCGTCCTGGCTGCGCATCCTCAAAGACGATCCCCGCGCGATCTTCACCGCCGCCAGCAAGGCCCAGCAGGCGGCCGACTGGATGTGGGCGCAGCAACCCCAGGCCGAGGAGCTGGCGGCATGACCAGCATCTTCGCCCGCAGCGGGAAAATTCAAAATAGGGCTGGACTGTCAGGATATTGCGCCGAACTTACCTCAGCGCTGCTGGGCTCCGAGCTCGGCCTGCCGGTCGACCATCTCGACGACCATGCGAGTTATCTTGCCGGCTGGTTGCGTGTCCTCAAAGCCGACAACAAGGCGATCCTGACGGTCGCGTCCAAGGCCGACCAGGCCGCGACCTATCTGATGACGCTTGCCGGCAGGCGCCCGGATCCGGCCGATGAACAGGAAGGCGAAATCGCGCCAGTCGCCGACAATGACGAGGCGACGCTCCTCGCCGATGCCGCCTGAGCATAGCGAGCTGTCCCGAAACGGCATTGGCAGCCAATCGTACCCGCTTGCGAGCCGGCCCGGCCGGCCGTACTCCGGACACACCCCCCATCGGATAGGGACTGGATATCCATCCAATATCTGTTCGATACCGATAGCGCCTCGTCCGCCCCCGGACGGGGCGCTATTTTCATGTGCGAGATTACCGAGGCGGGGGAGAGGCGCTCGAGACCTGCCGGGAGCATATGGCGCGCTGTGTGATCGCATGAGCGGTGCGAACGGCAAGCCATGATACCGGCTCGCGCACTTTTGATGTTCCCTTCCTGTTCTTCTCGCGGTTATGAGCCTGCACAGGAGGGCCATTCATGCTGGCGATGCAGCCGATTCCTATTGCCGAGGCACCGACAGGTCTTTTGATCCGTTATCTGGGCGCGGCCGGCGCCGGCTTCCCGTCGCCCGCGCAGGACTGGGAAGAGGATTCGATCAACCTGGCGCAGCTGCTGCGCCTCGACCGCGCGGCGAGCTTCGTCTTCCGGATCAGCGGCTCAAGCATGATCGAGGCGGGCATCCACGACAATGACGTCGTGGTCGTCGACCGCGATACCCGGCCCTCTCCCGGGCATATCGTGATCGCCGTCGTCGATGGCGGCTTCGTCGTGCGCCAGCTGGTGAGCAGGGGAGGCGCACCCTGGCTCGAGGCCCGCAACAGCCGGCAGACCTATGCGCCCCGGCTGGCCGACGAGACGGTCGAGATCTGGGGCGTCGTGCGCGCGGGCGTGCGCGACTATCAGCGCTAGGTGTAGGCGCTTGCAATCATAGCCGCCTCTGCTCGCAAACAGCGCGGGTTTCTGCTCGGATTGGCTGACAACGGGCCTGACGGTCTGCTCACGCTCTTTGCCAATGTGTTCGCCATCATCCGGGGCTGCTCGCAATCGAGACCGGCGTACTCATGGTGTCCGCCAATGACGATCATGCCTGTGACCGTCACACCGGCACCCCGGCTTGGCGTAGCTGTTCCGTCAGCTCGCGCGTGTGTTCCGGGTCAAGCGTTCCCGCCAGGAATGCCCGCACATCGGACGGACGGGCGTTCAGCTGGCCGGCGAGCGAGCCCGCGTCATAGCCGTTGCGCGTCAGTGTGGGTTCGAGGTCGTCGATCGCGCGAGACAGCACCTGTTCGACGATCTCGGCCGTGACCGGGTTGGCGGCGAACCGGAAGCCCTGCTCGAACGCGAGCGTCAGGTGCATCTCGACCTGGAGGGGCGTTCGCAGCCGCTCGGCGAGTAGGTCGATCGCGTCCTCGTCCATCAGGTCGGCCACCTTGACGCCTTCGGCTGCGCACGCGCCGAGCAGCCAAGCGACATAATCGCGGCGCTGCTCGTTTCCGATCCCGTCATAGTCGAACGTGGTGGTACGGTAGCCGATTTCCTCCATCTGCGGGCGGCGCAGATCATTGCGCAGCCGGGGGTGGCCGACCAAGAGGACGGAGAGGAGCACGCCGGCGTCGGCGACCACCTCCATGAGCCGCTTGAGGCCGGTCAGCGTCTTGTGGTGAAGGTCGTGCGCCTCGTCGACCACGAGCACGACCGGGCGCTTGCCCTTCTTCATCAGGTCGCGGAGGTCGCGCTCGCGCCGTTCCGCCTGCCTGGAGATCTTCACCTGGGCGCGATCGCCAGGCGAGAGATCGTAGAACAGCGCCTCGATCAGCGAGGGCAGCGAGGTGCGGCGCTTGTCGACCGCCAGCGACTTGGCGACGGCGACCTTGCCCGCCCTGGTCAGTTCGTCCTCGATGCGGCGCAGCAGGTGCGTTTTGCCCGACCCGACCAGCCCGGAGACGACGACCAATCTGCCGGTTTGGACAGCCGCGCAGACCTCGCGCACGAGGTTGCGCTGATGCTCGGTCTCGAAGTTGCCGGCACCTTGGAACGGGCGGGCGAGCCCGTAGCTCGATTGAACGTCGGCGAGCATCAGCTTGTCCCCCGTCGCGCCTGGAACCGCTCGCGAACGCGGTCGGCGATGATGGCCTTGTCGAGCGTCTCGCCGAGCAGGGCGTCAATAAAGGCGCGGTCCGCCTCGGGCAGTGACCCCAGCGGTCGCCGGAGCTGGTCGACAATGGCGTGGCGCGCAGCGAGACCGGTCGGATACACCGTCTCGGCGACTGGCTCTGGGAAGGGTGTCTGCCGGACGGGAAGCCCCGCGGTCGAAGGCGGCAACGAGGGCAGCGGCCGATCGCCGCCCGTCACGGTCGCGCGCGGAAGCCCGAGCTGGTCGGCGAGCCGGACCACCTTGTCGAGACGCTCCTCCGTTCGGCTCTTCTGGTATTTGCGGTAGCGGTAGAGCGGCACGGCACCGCGCGACGGCTCATAGGGGCCATGCCGCTTGCCGTCATGCTCCACGAAGAGCTGCTGGTCGAACAAGCCCCAGAGCAGCATCACCGTCTCGCCGGCGAGTTCAGGCTCGACCTCGTAGGAGGTGCCCTCGACCGAGACGGTCGCATCGCCAGCGACGGTGCGCCGCTCGGGCTCGCGCGCGAAGGCGCAGAACCGCTCCCACGAGCACATGGCGCGCACGCCCTCGCCGGGCAGGTGTCGCAGCCAGTGCTCAATGCGCGCGTGCGGCTCGGAGCGGTGATCGCCATTGTTATAGGTGACCAGCGCGCGGCGCATCCACAGGTTCGCCTCTTCTTCGTCCTTGGGCTTGTGGAAGTGATAGAGGGTCTCATGCACCTCTTTGACGGTGCGGAACGGCCGCTCGACCTTGCCCTTCGCACGCGCTGCGGTGTGGCGGTCGCCGGGGGCGGGCGGCATGTGCGTGAGGACGCGGACGCCTAGGCTGCCCATTACGGACTGGAACACGCGCGACCGACTGACCGGGCCGTTGTCCATGTAGATCGTAACCGGCAGCCCCTGAAACGGCAGCTCGGGTTCGGGCTTGGCGGCGAAGGCGTTGAACAGGAAGCGCAGCGCGGACTCGGCGTCCTCGCCATAGACATTGCGATATTCCTGGTAGACCACGCCCGAGCAGTCATCGACGGCCGAGAATAACATCAGCGTCGGCTTGCCGCGGCCCTGCTCGGCCCAGAGCGGCGCCTCGACATGCTTGAGATCGGACGGGCTCATGTCGAAGTGCCACAGCTCATTTGATCGCCGCGCCTGGAAGCGTACGGCCGCGTGCGGGCGAGTGACGCGAGCGTAATCCAGCCCCGACGAGCGCAGCAGCCGATCGATCGTCGCCCGCTTGAGCCGGCCGGGCGCGACCTTGACCAGACCTTCGGGCGTTTCGACGCCATCGGTTTCCAGGAACTCGATGGCGCGGGCGGTCGAGACGTGCCGGCCCTTTTTGTTGGTGGTCCTGATCTTCAGCGCGGCGACGATCTCGGCGTAGCGCTCCATCTCCGCCTGCGGGGCGACGCGCGTCCCGCCATGGTCGGACCGGCGCACCGACTTGGGCCGGTTCAGCTCGCGCAGCGCGCGGTACATCGTCCAGATCGAGATGCCGTAGGCCTCGGCCGCACGCGCGACGATCTCAGTGCGACCGGGATCGCGCGGGGACAGCAGCGACAATCGTCGGCGAAGATCGACCAGCGCCTCTCCGGGCGGTCGCTTCGCCCGGTCAGCCATGGGCTGGGGCGGACTCCTTGGCCGACGCGCCGCTGCCGCGCTTGCCGGCGTAGCGATAGAGGGTCGCGACCGACACGCCAATGCGCTTGGCGATGTCGCGGACCGGCAACGAGCCTTCCTTCATCATCGCGCGCGCTGCGGTCACGTCGCTCGGTCGCATCGCCGATGGGCGACCGCCTTTGCGCCCTTGCCGGCGCGCCTCCACCAACCCCGCCGTTGTGCGCTCCCGGATCAGGGCGCGCTCGAACTGCGCGATGGCACCGAACACGTGAAAGGTGAGCATCCCGCCCGGCGTGGTGGTGTCGATGCTCTCGGTCAGCGATACGAGCCCGATCTTCTCGCGCTCCAGTTCCTCGGCCGTGGCGATCAGCTTCTTGAGCGATCGGGCGAGGCGGTCCAGTTTCCACACCACCAGCGTGTCGCCTGCGCGGAGCACGTCCGCCAGGATGCGCGCGAGTTCGGGCCGGTCATCGCGCGCGCCCGATGCCTTCTCGGTGAAGACCTTCTCGCAACCCGCGCGGCGCAGCGCTTCGAGTTGGAGCTCGGGATTCTGGTCGCTGGTGCTGACCCTGGCATAGCCGACCCGCATGAGCGTCCGATCTTCTCCAAACCCGTTGGACGCCTACCCTTTTGCAAAGCGTGTTTCCAGAACAGTTTTGACAAAGCGCGCCTCGCAGATTTACGTTGCCAAGCAAGCGAGGCGATCGGCTCGTCAGAAACCCTGGTTTTGCAGAACCGCCAGTTGGGCTAGGGAAGTTCTCAAGTACGGCCATATACCCGACTTCGCGTCAGTGATCGGTAAGAGATGGGCGATAAGACGCGCATTGCTGGTCGCTGCGGCGCTGACGGCTTGCACGCCCGTGCGAGAGCCGCCGTCTGTCGTTTGGTTCGGCAACCCTGCGCAGGTGTGGGCGCTGCAGACCCTGCAGGGCGAACAGGTGACAGAGCGCACCGGCTATATCGCCACAATAAGGATGAACCCCGACCACACCGTCTCTGGTACGGCGGTCTGCAACAGCACGTCCTCGGCGAAACTTCGATGGAACGTCACCGATCAAGGACGTCAGGGAACGTTCAATCGGCTCGGTTCCGGTGCCGGGATCACCACGACCGTGGGCTGCAACGATCCCGCTGCTTACGCTACGGCCGGCCGGTTCTGGACCCTGATGGAAGCGGCACGCAGCTGGTCCATCCACCACGACCAGTTGACGATTGTGTTCGAGGACGCTTCCGAAGCTCGCCTGGCGCTTCTGAAACGCAAGGACAGGTGATGCCCATTGGCAGAGGTCGTGAGCAGGCCATCTCCGTTTGCGAGCAGGCGCGGACGATGGCGAGCACATTGTCAATTAGTGTGAGCAGCGCAGCCTACCCGTTGTCAGCCAATGCGAGTAGGAAACCGCGCTGTTTGCGAGCAGAGGCCGCTACGTTTGCAAGCGCCTACACCTAGACTTCCGCGGCAACAACTTGACCATCGCGGATGGTAAGCGGCTTGAGAGATCGGTGCAGAACCGCTTGGGCAGCGGCTTTCATGTCGATTTTGAGGTATTTCCCGATGATTCATCTAACAACCACCTTCATGTGCAAACACGAGGATCCAGATGATTCTTGCGCTCCTCCTCGCCGCACCCCAGACCTTCGATTGGGACAGCTACATTCATCACACGAGAATAATCGCTGTCGAGAGTGATGGGCAGGACTGCCTCATTGAGTACGAAGACACGTCAGGGACGTTGAGAGTCGCCATTACGTGGTCGCGTTGCGAGGACCTTACAATCCTCATTAAGAAAACATCAGCCTTGAGAGCACTACCTCAGATTGATCCGGATGATGAAACGCTGCTGAAGCTGGCCGACCGCAATAACAGCGGAGAGGTCCTAACGGTCTGGAGCGCCGACTCAGGATCGTTCTTTGTCCGCGGTGAAGATGGGGCTGTGATTGAGAACAGCTTCGCCGACTAAATCCAGACAAAGAACGCAAGCGCCAGCGCGGCCACAAGTGAGGTAAACGCCAGCAATCCGACCGTAACCCGCCCCGTTGGCTTATTGGTTACTGCGATCTGCTCGGATATGCCTTCATAGAGTGTGGGATGTCCGCCGTGGTACAGCCGATTAGGGCCGAGACTCATTCAAAGCCAGAACGCGACGGCGGTTGCGAGCGCGACGCCTGAGAGGAAGTTGGCGGCGAGCTTATCGTAGCGGGTGGCGACACGGCGGAAGTCCTTGAGACGGCAGAAGGCGTTCTCGATGAGGTGGCGGCCGCGATACCGGTCCTTGTCGTAGCGGATGGCGCGCTTGCGATTGCGTCGGCCTGGGATGACGGGGATAGCCCCTGCATCGCGCAGCGAGCGCCGCAGCCGGTCGGCATCGTAGCCTTTGTCGCCGAGCAGGTAGCGCATGCGCCCGGCGCGTTCGAGAAGAACCGGTGCTGCCTTCACATCGCTGACGTTGCCGGCCGTCAGCATCAGCGCGTAGGGGCGACCGATGACGTCGGTGAGCGCGTGGACCTTTGTGGTCCAGCCACCGCGCGAGCGGCCGATCGCCTGTGTCGAGCGCCCCCTTTTGCGCCGAACGCCGCGCGCTGTGCCTTGACGTAGGTGCTGTCGATCGAGGTGCTTTTCGTGACCGCGCCGGTATCCACCAGGGCATCGAGCAGCTTCAGCCAGAAGCCCCGGTGCGACCAGCGGTTGAAGCGGTTGTAGACCGTGGTCGACGGACCATAATCGGCAGGGCAGTCGCACCAGCGGCTACCGACCTTCAGAACGTGCAGGATGCCCGAGATCACCCGCCGATCGTCCACCCGCCGGGCACCAGGCTGGTTCTTCGGCAAATGCGGCTCGATCGCCGCCCATGCTTCGTCCGACAACCAGAACAATGCCATCCGCCCTCTCCTTGATCCACGACGCCCGTGAATCAGGAAAGCCGCGCTCCTTCAAGCCGCTGATTGGGTTTGGACCCTAGGGTGGTCAAATGCAAAGTTTTGAGCGCTCGCGCCTGCGTCCTCACCGACCCAGCTCGATGCACTGAAATTCTTCCGTGAGTTATCATTGTGATAGCTAAATGACATCGAGACTTCCTCTCTTTATATCTATTTGAGTTCACTGGTTGATGCAAGGCGACCTCGTACCTCACGAGATGGTGCGCCACCATGAAGGCCAGTTCGCGCGTTCTGAAGGACCCACCTGAATTATCAGGACACAGGTCCATCAAGATTCTGAGGTTATGGGTGTCCTGATTAGCGGAGTTGCTCCAAAGCGAGCCCCTTCACCTTGATCGCTTTCCACTCGCGATCGGTGGTGAGTGCTGGGAGCTTCAGACGCATGGCTAGCGCCATGCACGTGCGATCTCCCAACCCGCGCCCATACTCCTTCGTGGCCTCGTGGAGTGCCGCGGCGGCATAGGCGTCGTCCACCGTGTGGGGTTCGACGGCAAGCCGGAGTTCACCGATGAGCTCGCGCGCGGTGGGCTCGTCCAGGCCGCTGACCATCAGCTCCTTGGCGACCTCCTGTAAGTTAACGGTCGAGATGGCGGCGCGGCCAATCCGGTCAGCCACCTTGTCGCCACCAGGCTCGTCGCGGATGAGAGCAAGAACGGCGGACGCGTCAAGGACGCAGTCGACGCTCACGCCGCCTCCTCGTCGGACCCGGCGACAGGGTCGCCGCTGTCGCGCGCCGCCTCCATCTTCCGCTCGGCCAGAAAATCTTCGGTCGACCGGTCCGCAGTGGCGTGTTGCCGGTAGAGTTCGCGTGCGCGACTGATCCCGTGGTGCATGGGTGACAGCCGCACCTCGTCGCCATCGAGCGTCAGGATGAGCTTCGCGCCACCTTGCACCCCCATCGCCTCGCGCACGAATGCGGGAAGCAGGATGCGGCCGTTTTCCGCCACTCGAACGTCAACTGTCTGCATGGTATGTAGCCCCACCGCCGCTTGCCTGACCAAACCGGTGCTATAGCCGGAGGATCAGGATTTGTCATCAGGTAAGAGATTGACAGTTCTATCCGATTGGCAGCTACGGTGCGCCCGAAGGGGTAGACCGTTCGGCGATAGTTAGGCGAGACACACCGACGCGTCTCAAAACGATACACAAAGAAATTCTGAAACAGCTCACCAGCCCGGTCTAGACCGTTGTGCGACAGAAACGCTGCAGCGAGGCGCGAAATGGGTGAGCAGTACGGATATGCGCGCGTGTCGACCATCGACCAGGATCTCACCATTCAGCGTGCCGCCCTGAAGGCCGCCGGCTGCACGGTCGTGCGCGAGGAGAAAGCGTCGGGCACCAAGCGGGCGGGACGTGCCGAGCTCGAGACGCTGCTCGCCTTCCTGCGCCCCGGCGACACGCTGGTGGTGACCCGCATCGATCGGCTCGCACGATCCATGAAAGACCTGCAGGACATCGTGCACGATCTGAAGGAGCGCGGGGTGGCGCTGCGCGCGACCGAGCAGCCGATCGACACGTCGTCGGCCGCCGGCAAGGCGTTCCTCGACATGCTGGGCGTGTTTGCTGAGTTCGAGACCTACCTGCGGCGCGAGCGGCAGATGGAGGGCCTCGCCGAGGCCAAGGCGCGCGGGGTCTATGCCGGCAATGGTCGGAAGGCGACAGTCGATGGTGAGGCGGTTCGGCACCTGCAGGCTGAATGGAAGCGACCGACGGAGATCGCTCGCGAGCTCGGGATCTCTCGGGCCTCAGTCTACCGATATCTGGATGCGCCCACTGCGCTCGTAGGCGACGGCGGTAACGGCCTCCCAACCTCCTGATGGACTGCCAAGGTAAGCCTTTCTTGAACGTCTCTCGGGCTGACGCTACCTAGCGTCTAGTGAAGCGCAAATGGTTTAAATGGTGCTGGCAAGGGTATGCGGAGGATGGGGTGTTCGCACCTAAGGAGATCTCCGCCACGCTCCGCACCACTAGCGAGGAGGTCGCGCGCACCGTCGGGTTGGGCAAGGATGCTGTCCAGCGCAAGGACCGCGTGCGCTCCGACCGCACTCAACGCCGCCTGCGCGAGACGATCGAGATCCTGAACAAGGTGGAGCCACGCTTCGGCTGCTCGCCGGTCGGCTATGCCTGGTACTGCTCCGAGCCATTGGCGGGATTCAGCGGGCAGACGGCCATGCAGCTGGTGCGCGACGGCCGCGCCGCCGACGTGCTCGACTATGTCGACGCGGTGAACGCCGGCGTCCACGCTTGAGCACTCGCCATTTGGGACTCCTCTACCGCGCGCTCAATCCGGTCTGGGCCGGGCACCCGCTCTCCGGCGCTGGCGCCCCACGGCACGGAGGGCGCTTCAACCGCCAGGCTCTACACGAGCTTAAGCCCGCACACGGCGATCCGCGAGGCCAATCAGGTGGGCACGCTGCAACCGACGACCCTTGTCGCCTATAGGGTCGACGTCGGGTCGGTGTTCGACGCGAGTGACGCTGCGGGCTTGGCCGCTCACTCGATGTCCGCCGCCGAACTGGAGGACTCGACTTGGCGCGAGCGCGTGCTGAAAGGGGAGGCCGTGCCGAGGCAGGAGTTTGCGGAGCGGCTGATTGGAGAGGGAAACGTGAGTCTTATGGTCAGGAGGTTCGGCGGCCTCAACGGCTTGCCCGCTCCCGGAGCTGAGCGCTTCGGCATGAGCGACGAGGTCGCGATGAGTGCTTGCCGGCAGGGAACGATGCGTTCCGCCGAACGATAAATCGTAATCCACTTAGGAAGGGCAGGTCTATGAAGGCGATCCGCATTCACCGCTTCGGCGGCCCCGAAGTTCTGGAGATCGAAGATTTACCTAATCCTGCGCCAGGGGACGGCGAGATTCTCGTTCGCGTGCTGGCGAGCAGTGTCAATCCGGTTGATTACAAACTTCGCAACGGCGAAGGGGCGAAGGCGGAACAGCTTCCCATGGCCATGGGGCGGGACGTTGCGGGCTTCGTGGAGCGGGTCGGACCGGGTGTCGAGGACTTCGGGGTCGACGACCGGCTCTACGCCATGCTGCCGATGGAACGCGGCGGTCAAGCCAATCTCGCCGTCTTGCCCGCTACGGCCTGCGCGGCCTGGCCCGGTCGTCTCGACCCAATCGCGGCGGCGGCGGTCCCGCTTGCAGCGCTTACCGCTTGGCAGGGCCTGTTCGACCAGGGCGGCCTGCGCGGCGGCCAGCATGTTCTGATACATGGAGCGGCCGGCGGGGTAGGGCATTTGGCCGTCCAGTTCGCACGCGCGCGGGGTGCTCGCGTGACGGCGACGGCCAGCGGCGAGGATCGCGACTTCGTCGGCGACCTGGGCGCGGAGCGGGTGATCGACTACAAGGCCGAGCGGTTCGAGGATGTCGTAAGCAATGTCGATCTCGTGCTGGACCTCATCGGCGGCGAGACGCAGGACCGTTCATGGCAGGTGCTGCGCCGGGGCGGAGCCTTGGTTTCGACTTTGAAAGCGCCGTCACCCGAAAAGGCGGCTGAGCACGGCGTGCGGGCCACCAATTTCATGGTTCATCCCGATGGCGGGCAGCTCCGTGAAATCGCCGACCTGATCGAAGCGGGTGAGGTCACGCCGCATGTTGACCGGGTGTTTGCGTTCGAGCAGGTCGCGGACGCGCAGCGGTTCCTTGAGCAGAGCCACGTGCGCGGTAAGATTGTCCTCCAAGTCGACGCCGAACTGTAGCGGTCGCCGGTATGTTCGTATGGAGGAGTTCGGCGAGATGCGGCCGGCTGCCCGACATGGTATAAATGTGCCGATCCTAGCATTACAGTTGCGCTTTTGAGCGAATAAGTGTCTGTCTGGCGGCGTCTTGATTGGATTGCCGCCAGAATATTAATCGACACTTGCGCAGGATAGATCTGACACTAAGCGAGCCGGACAGCGATCTGGCGAACTTCTTAGATTGACCAGCGGGGTGATGCCGGAGCAGCCTAGGCATTCTTTTGAGGGGATCGCCTGGTCTGCTTTGTGGCGGATTGCGGCGCTTATCGCGAAGGCGAGCATGACCAGCGAGTCGACCCGCCGGCTTGACGGCAGTCTCAGCGCGTGCGGCCAAGGTCGTGCGCCTCGTCTCACGCGGACATCTAATATGCGCCATGCCTTAATAGCTCGCCCGGCCCTCGCCGGATCCGCAGCCACGCGCCTGCTTCGATCCGGCCCGACCCGCCGCCCACTCCCCTTCGTCAGCACAACCACTCTTCTCGCCTGCTGGCTGACCTCGCCCGCGCTCGCGCAGACAGCGGAGGTTCGACCTGCGCCGAGCTGGACCCCGGACGAGATCGTCATCACGGGCAAGCGTGAGGGTTATGGCGAACCCGACTCCAGCTCGGCAACCCGCACTGACACGCCGCTGATCGAGACGCCGCAGTCGGTGCAGGTCATCACCCGCACGCTGATCGAGGAGCAGGATCGGCGCACGTTGGGCGAGGCGCTGGTCAACGTGTCGGGCGTCACGCCCACCCGCTCGGAAGAGGTGCTGTTCACAAGCCCCATTGTCCGGGGCTTTCCCGCCGAGATCTACCTGGACGGCCTGCCGATCTACGGTGCCACGCAGGCGGCCAACGATCCGACCAGCCTGGTCGGCGTCGAGCGGATCGACGTGGTGAAGGGTCCCACCTCGACGCTCTACGCCGGCGGGACCGGCACGCCGCTGGGCGGTCTCATCAACATCACCTCGGTGCGGCCGACAGACCGGTTGGGAGGCACCGTCGCCCTGCGGGGCGGCAGCTTCGGCACTGTCGACCCCTATGCGGACGGGAACCTGCCGCTCGGCACCGGCATCGCCGCGCGCGTGACCGGCGAGTATCAGCGCAACGGCAGCTGGATCGACCGGTTGAAGGGCGAACGCTGGTCGCTCCAGCCCAGCCTGGCGGCCCAGCTCGGGTCCACGACTGATCTATTCGTGCAGGGCAAGTTCGACCACCGCAGCCAGCTGGAATATCCCGGCATCCCGGCCGCCCAGGCGCTGGCCGGCGCGATCGACCGCAACGCCTTCCCCGGCGCGCCGGTCGGTCAGCCGCGCACTACGATCGACAATCAGATCGCCACGCTTCAGCTGCGCCACGCCGTCTCCGACACGATGCGCCTCACCGTCACCGGGCGCTACTATCACAGCAGGAGCCTTGACCACGGCAGCTTCGTCTTCCCGGACTTCTACCCGCCCGATCCCGCGACGCCGACCACCTACCCAATCCTGACGATCGCCCTCGTCACCCCGGTCAGCGAGGCGGCGGTCGACGCCCACCTGTCGGCGAGCGTCGAGGCGATGGGCGGGCGGCACCAGCTGCTCGCAGGCGTCAATTACGACCACACCGACTTCCAGTCGCAGCTGGGGTTCGACGGCGTCCCCGTGGGCGTGCTGGACCTGGCGAGGCCGGACTACACGCTGGCGTTCGGCGCACGCCCGGCGCTCACGGTCAGCCAGACCGATCGGTATGAGACCGTCGCCGCCTACGCGCAGGATCAGGCGACCTATGGCGCGCTGCACCTGCTGGCCTCGCTGCGCTACACCCAGCTGCGCTTTCGCGAGCGCGAGCAGGGTACCGACCTGACCTTCCGCCGCGTCTCGCCGCGCATC
The DNA here is from genome assembly GCA_965260965.1 of Sphingomonas sp. Lineage (GTDB taxonomy): Bacteria > Pseudomonadota > Alphaproteobacteria > Sphingomonadales > Sphingomonadaceae > Sphingomonas. Next base: position 192,091 of record CBDHCA010000002.1, read on the forward strand.
GGGGCGACGCTGGACGTGGCACCGGGCGTGGCGCTCTACGCCGCCTATGCCACCGCCTTCCGAGGTGCGTTCGGCGTGGTGAGCGCCACCACGCCCAAGCCGGAGACGTCGCGCAACGTGGAAGGCGGCGTGAAGCTGGCGCTGCCGGCCGCCGGCCTGTCGGGCACGCTCGCCCTGTTTGACCAGACCCGCCGCAACGTCTCCACCCCCGATCCGAACGACATCCACTTCTCCATCCAGACCGGCGCCCAGCGCGCGCGGGGCGTTGAGGCCGACCTGACGTGGGAGCCGTCACCGACCCTGTCGCTGCTCGCCACCTACGCGCACACCGACGCCCGGGTGACCGACGACACGATCATCCCGGTTGGCGACCGCCTGCCCCGGGTGCCGCGCGACAGCGGGCGGATCGCCGTGCGCTACCGTGTCCTCGACGGCTCAGCGAAGGGCCTCGCCTTCGGCGTGGGGCTGACCGCCTTCGGCGCGCGCGCGATCACCTTGCCCAACAGCGTGTCGGTGCCGGGCTACGCGGCCGTTGACGCGCAGGCCGCCTACGACATCGGTCGGTTCACGGTCCAGGCGTCGGTCGTGAACCTGGGCGACAGGCGAGCCTTCGACCCCTATCAGTACCTGTCCTTTCCGGTGGTCATCCCCAACCAGCCGCGCTCCGCTTATCTGACCCTCAAAGTCCGTTTCTGAAGGAGTTCCCATGACCGATCTCACCCGACGCGCCGTCACCCTGGCCGCTCTGGCCACCCCGTTCGCCGTCAGCGCCGCACGCGGTCAGACCGGCGAGCTGAAGCCCGCTCCGATGGCCCCGCCGATGAACCATCCGATGTCCTCCGACATGGGTCGGGGTGACGGCGTGCAGTGGATAGGCGACGAACAAATCGCCATGCTGATGTACCCCGGCATGACGGTCATGGACCTGATTGGGCCGCAGTCGATGTTCGGGTCATTGATGGGAGCCAAGGTGATGCTGGTCGCCAAAACGCTGGAGCCGGTGACCAGCGACGCGGGCGTGACGATCATCCCCCACGCCACCTTCGAGACCTGCCCGCGCGACCTCACCGTCATCTTCGCGCCCGGCGGCACCGACGGCACGATCGCGGCGGCGAAGGACCCCGCGACGCTCGCCTTCATCGCCGATCGAGGAGCGCGGGCCAAATACGTGACCAGCGTTTGCTCGGGATCGCTGATCCTGGGGGCGGCGGGCCTGTTGGATGGCTATAAGGCGACCTCGCACTGGTCCTGCCGCGACGCGCTCGCCGGCTTTGGCGCTATTCCCACCAACACCCGAGTGGTGCGCGACCGCAATCGCATCACCGGGGCCGGGGTCACGTCGGGATTGGATTTCGGGCTGACCATGGTCGCCGAGCTGCGCGACCGCACCTACGCCGAATGCACCCAGCTGATGAGCGAGTACGATCCACAGCCGCCGTTCGACGCCGGGTCGCTCGAGACCGCCTCCGAGGCGGCAAAGCGGCCAATGTTGGAGCTGGTGGCAGGCTTCCGGCAGCAGGCTAACGAGCTGGCGGGCATGGGATGAGCCAATCGACGGCGGCGATCAGGGATAGAAAGTGGATCGGAATGCGCTGATGCCGGACGAACACGTCAAGCGCCCGCCCGGACGGCCCAGGGATCCCGCCAAGCGCGCCGCGCTGATCCGGTCGGCGCGAGCGCTGTTCCTGGAACGCGGAAGCGACGCCGTAACGCTGGATCAGGTGCTCACTCGTGCCGGCGTGTCGCGCGCCACCCTCTACAGCAACTTCAGAAACAAAGGCGATCTGCTCGCAGAGATGATCGCCGCGGAAGCGGAGCGGTTCCTGGCTGGCGAGTGGACGCGCCAGGAGCTCGACCAGCCAATCGAGCAGGCCCTCGTCCGCTTCGGCGACCGCCTGCTCGCCTTCATCGCCGACGCCGAGACGATGGCGTTCGAGCGGTTGATTGCCCAGGCGGCTCTGGTCGAGCCCAGCCATGGCGCGCGCTACTTCGCCGCCGGTCCAGGCAAGGCACGCGATGTCCTAAGCACCATGATCCGCGCCGCGCAGGAGCGTTCGGAGTTGCAGGGTGGCGACGCGGAGCAGGTGGCGAGCGACCTGCTCGGGCTTTGGCAGGGGATCTGGCGACTGGAGATCCAATACGGTCTGAGGACTGCCTTGGAGCAGTCGGAGGCGGACCGGCTCGTGCGCCACGGCGTCCGGCAATTCCTCCGGCTCTACGCCAAGATGGATTAGCAGACGCCATCGTGCGGGAACTGTTCGCGGTCACAATCGTCTGGTGATGGCAACCCGGAGGAAAGCACATGCCCAACCCAGCGAACAGCGCAGCATATGACGTCGACGTCATCGTCGTAGGCGCAGGCCCCATCGGCCTGACGACGGCCTGTGCGCTAGGCCATCACGGCGTCCAGGCCCGCATCTTCGAGGAGCGCACCGGACCCAAGCCGCACTCGCGCGCCAACAACGTCTGGGCACGGGTTCAGGAGCTTCTCGACAGCATCGGGGTGCGCGACGCGCTGGCCGAGAACTCCTACCTCATCGAGAAGCAGACCGCATTTCTGAACGGCGAGCCACTGGATCAGGTGCCGCTCGACGAGGTCGAGAGTCCCTTCCCCAAGGTGTTCTACAGCGGACAGGACGTCATCGAGCAGACCCTGACGGAGCAGGCGGCTGCCAAGGGCGTGCCGGTTGAACACGGGCGCAGGGTGACCTCACTCGTGCAGGACGATGACGGAGTCACCGTGATCGTCAACACCGTCGACGACGAGGGCGAGACAGTTGGTCCGGAAGAGACGCTGCGATGCCGGTACCTCGTGGGCGCCGACGGCGACAAGGGTTTCGTGAGGAAGTCGCTCGGCCTCGACTTCCCCCTGGACAAGCTCACCGGCCGGGCGACGTGGCAGATCGACGCCAAGCTGGAGTGGCAGCGGTCGACGGAGGCCAACCAGCTTTGGTTCTTCGTTTATCATCACGGCTTCGCGGGGGTCCTGCCCGTCTGGGAGGGCTATCACCGGATTTTCTTCCTGGAAGATGAGGACGCCCTGCCCGACCGGGATCCGACACCGGACGAGATGCAGGATCATGCGCGCGAGATCACCGGCGACGGAACGCTGACGCTGAGCGACCCGATCTGGCTTTCGCATACCAAGTTCCAGCACGGCCACGCCGATCGATACGCTGATGGCCGGGTCTTCCTCGCTGGGGACGCGGGGCACTTCACCCTGCCGATCGGCGGACAGGGCATGAACGCCGGCATGCACGACGCGGTCGGCCTCTCCTGGCGTCTCGCGATGCAGCTTGCGGGCCACGCCGCTCCGGCTGTTCTGGAGTCCTATGATACGGAGCGGCAGGGTCAGCACGCGGACCTGGACGAGAGCCAGACCACTGGTTTTCGCCGGCTGGTCTATCGCGGGCGGGTCGGCGACGCCCTCCTCGACACGGCCGGACGATTGGTCCCAAATCTCGGCTCCAAGCTGTTCGGAAGCGACGACCTGCAACAGCTGTCGGTCGCCTACCCGGACAGCCCCCTCAGTGACGACCATTTAAAGCTGCGCCAAGTGTTGAAGCGCGGCGTTCCGCACGCTGGCGACCGGGCCCCCGACGCGGAGCTGATTGCTTCGGACGGTGCCACCGTCACCTTGTTCCCGATCCTCTACAACCGGGATGGTCCAAGCTGGGGCTGGAACCTGCTCGCCTTCGATGGTCGCGATCCTGCGGCGAGGGCTCAGTTGCGGGAGGGCATCGCCCTGATAACGGATTGGAATTTTGTTCGACCGACGTTGATCGTCTCGGCTCTAGAGGCGATGGTCGACGAGGCGGCGGCGACGGACAGTCTCTCCGACCTGGATGGCGTGGCGCACGCCGCCTACGGCCTCGGGGGCACGCCCGCCTTGGTGCTGGTCCGCCCGGACGGACACATCGCATTCCGCGGGCCCGCGAGTGAGCCGGACCTGCTGCGGCGCTATTGCGAGACGACCTTCGCGACGCCGGCGAGTGCGGCATCTTGATTGGTGCCGATGTTTGGGGTGGCGTGAATGTGAGCGTTCGGGACGGCGCTCGACTGCAGAGGCAATTTCGTGCCCGTCCGGCTGCTTGGCGCCGTTCCGCTGAGGGTCTGGTCTATGGGTTCGAGTCTGGCATGAATGAACCATACTTGGCGAAGCCGTCGGTTCGCGACGTCGCGGCGGGCGGATCTCGGCCACTCCCGCGGACTGGGTGTACGTCATGACGAAGATGAGTCCAATCGCCGCTTCTCTTGCTCACTACGTCACTGTGGGCGGCCGTGGCTCGGTCACTGTCCTCAATGAGCGCTCCCGCTCCCTGAGCGAAGGGATATGAGGGTGGCGGATCGTTTCACGGTGGAGCGGATCGACCCGCTCCGATTGAGTGGGCCGGACGAGTTCTCGCGGTGCGAACTGATGAGCCCGTACGTGTGGCGCGACACCGACGACCTGTTCGGTGTGCTCGTGCGCGCGGTACCAGACGGAGGCGAGGGCGCCAGCACCGGGAGCATCTGGTATGGCAGCGGGCCTGACGGCCTGTCCTTTGAGATGGACGACGGCCCTGTCCTCTCGCCCGGGTCCGGTCCGCTTGACCTCTGCGGCTGCGAGGATCCGACGGTCGTGAGGCATGGCGATGAGTTGATCGTGTTCTACACAGGACTGAACGCCGACGGCGATGGTCACCTGCTCTGGGCATCGGGAGCGGATGTGCGGTCGCTCAGGAAGCACGGCGTGGCGGCGACCTCGTTCGAGGGTGAACGCGACATCAAGGAGGCCGAGATCGCGGTTCGGGACGATCACTGGACCATGGGCTATGAGTATGCCCATGGCGAAGCGTCGATGATTGGCTATGCCGAGGGTGAGGGTCCGACGGGCCCCTGGCGCGAGACCAGGCACGGTTTCGGCGCGCGCGGCGGTCACTTCGACTCCTGGCACCTGTCGCCGGGTCCGATGCTGCTGGGTGACCCCGATCGCCCGATCATGTTCTACAATGGCGCGACGCACGACGGAACCTGGGCGATCGGCTGGGTCATGTTCGACCATGCCGAAAACCGTATCCTCGACCGCTGCGAGGAGCCGCTCATCGAGCCGCCGGGGGAGGACGGCGGACGGAACATCGCATTCGCCGCGTCGCTCATCGATGAGGGCGACACGATCCACCTCTATCTCTCCTACAATGACCGGACGTGCCATCGCGCGGTGATCACCCGGCATGGCAGGGATGAGCCATGAAGATCATCGCGATCGAGGAGCATTTCGTTACGGACGAGGTGGGTCGGCTGGGCGGCATGGTCGAACCGCGGTGGCGCGACGACAGTTCGACGTTCCTGCCGCCGGGCGGCGACATGGAGCGACGTCTGCACGACTTGGGTGACGAACGCATCCGGCTGATGGACGAGAGCGGGGTCGACGTGCAGATCCTGTCGCTCACCACGCCGGGCGTCCAGAACCTCTCGCCCGGCGACGCGCGGGACACGGCGTCGCGCGTCAACGACCTCATCGCCGCCACCGTGGCGGGCCGACCTGAACGGTTCGGAGGGTTCGCCACGCTGCCCACGCCCGACGGTTCCGCGGCCGCGCGGGAGCTGGAGCGAGCCGTAACGCAGCTCGGACTGAAGGGCGCGATGATCTTCGGACGAACTCGAGATCGCAACGCGGACGCTCCCGAGGTCGAGCCCATCTACGAGGCGGCTGCGGCACTTCGCGTGCCGCTCTACCTCCATCCCCAGATCCCCGACCGCCCGGTGCGCCAGAGCTGTTACTCCGGGCTGGGAGACGACATCGATCTGACTCTGGCGATGGGTGGAATCGGCTGGCACTATGAAACGGGTGTCCAACTCCTCCGCATGATCCTGTCGGGCGTCTTCGACCGTCATCTCGAGCTCCAGGTCATCGTCGGCCATTGGGGCGAGGCCGTACTGTTCTACCTTGACCGCATCGACGTGCTGTCGAAGGTGGCGGACGAGCTACGGCAACCGGTCCGCGACTATTTTCGCACCAACGTGTTCGTCACCCCCAGCGGCATCTTCTCGCAGCGCTACCTGCGCTGGGCGATCGAGGTGCTCGGAGTGGACCGCATCCTGTTTTCGACCGACTACCCGTATGTCTATGAGGGCGACAGCGGGGCGCGTGCGTTCCTGGACAAGGCGGACCTGAGACCGGAAGAGCGGCACAAGATTGCGCACGGCAACTGGGAGCGCCTTAATGATCGTCAATCGTACTGACGAAAAGGTCGGCGGGTTGATGGTGATTGAGCTTACGATCGTCTTGGCAGCGCTCTTTCAGCAGGCGGTCGTGATCTTGGGGGAGAAGGTGCTTCGTTAAGATCACGGCGCCGAGCTAAAGGCGTGAAACGAGCTGTTGCTGGCCTGCTGGCAAAGCCGCGCGACCGTTTTTAACCCTCAGACCGACGGACCTGCATTGAGTGGCTCGCTGGCAATGTCGGCTTGCCTCTCAGCCGGCTTGGCGACGTTCCGGATGCTGCTTGGCCACTTAATTCCGCATGCTGAGCAGCAAATTACGTCATGTAACCTTTGGTCGAGCACGGGCGAACCAATGCACATAGCTGCCGGCCGAAGCCGCAAATCTAGAATAAAGAAGAGGCGTTCATGAATCAGGTACGCGCGGTGCTGCCGCCGCTTAGCGAGCACGTGCTCCGTTGGAGCCTGGTGCTGGTGTTCCTCCTGTTCGGGACGGCGAAGTTCGCGGCCTACGAGGCACAGGGGGTCGCCGGGATCGCCAGCGAATACTGGCTGTTCGGTTGGATGTACCCGCTCATCGGGGAGCGAGGTGCCAGCGCGGTGATCGGGACGATCGAGCTTGCCACGTGCGGCCTCCTGGCGCTTGGAGCGCGGTTCCTGCTGGCAACGCTGATCGGGGCCGCGATGGGCATATGCACCTTCCTCGTGACGCTGAGCTTCACACTCGGCGCGCCGAAGCTCTTCGAGGAAGGGTACGGCTTTCCTTTCCTGGGCTCGACGGGCCAGTTCCTCACCAAGGATGCAGTTCTTCTAGCCGCGTGCGTGGTGCTGTTCCTCGATGCGCGCACGCGGCTCGCGCTTGGCCGCAGCCCAGCGAATGCGACCGGGCGTGCCATCGAAGGAACAACGCGAGAATGAAGCCTTGCGAATGGAAAAGTCTGGGCGGCAGGAGACTAGTCGAAGGCTGTCCGGACCTGAATGCCGTTGGAGACCGTCTGGAGATCGGCCCACAGGCTGTTGAGCCATGGCCGTGGCGACACGACACCGCGCACCGCCTCATTTTGAGGAGAAGGATGTGAACGCACCCATTCCATCCCAAGCGACCGATAAGGCGTCGGAGCGGCTCTCATCCGCGCGTGCCGTTAAAGGCGGCGAACTTGTCTACAGGCACCAGCTGTCCACGCGTGTCTGGCACTGGGTCAATGCGGTCGCGATCATGGTCATGCTGATGAGTGGGATGATGATCTCCAACGCCCACCCCCACCTTTATTGGGGCGAGTACGGTGCCAACGCCGACCAGCCATGGTGGAGTCCGTCGCATTTCCCTGCCTGGGCGACGATCCCGTCATCCTACAATCTTGCGCTCGCCAGGCATTGGCACCTGTTCTTTGCCTGGGTGTTCGCGGTCGGCCTGCTCGCCCACATGGTGGTCAGCCTCTTCAACCAGCACATCAAACGCGACCTGTCGCCGACCCGCCGCGAGATGACGCCGGCACACCTGTGGCAGGGCGTGAAGGATCACGCCCGGCTGAAGTTTCCGACCGGCCAGGAGGCGCTTTCCTACAATATCCTTCAGAAAATCACCTACATCGCCGTCGTCTTCGGGGTGCTTCCATTACTGATCCTGACCGGGCTGAGTCTGTCGCCCGGCATGAATTCCGTGCTTCATTGGCCATTGGATCTCGTGGGTGGGCGCGCGTCGGCGCGATCGATCCATTTCGTCGCCGCCGGACTGATCGCGGCGTTCATCGTCCTTCATCTGGTGCTGGTGGTGCTGGCCGGCCCCTACAATGAGGTGCGTTCCATGGTGACGGGCTGGTTCCGCGTTCCCCCCGACCCCGACAGCTCTGCCCTGTCGGACTCCGAGTTGATGGAGGAGGCGGCGTGAGCGGCTTCGTGACGCGCCGCGCCCTGATCGGCGGCTTCGCCGCAGGTATAGGCACGCTGCTGTCCGGCTGCGACCGTCTGGGCGAGGACGAGCGCTTCCGCACGCTTCTGGGCAGCGGCGAACGTGCAAACTACGCGATCCAACGACTGCTCCAGGATCGCACCGCGTTGGCGGAGGAGTTTTCGCCGTCGCAGCGCTCGCCCGTGTTCCGCTCGAACGGCACGCGCATGCCGGGCGGCGACGATTATGCCCGGCATCTGGCGAACCAGTTCGGCGACTGGCGCGTGGTGGTCGACGGCGCTGTGGCGGACCCGCAGTCATTCAGCATCGACCAGATACGTGCGCTGCCGGCGCGCACCCAGATCACCCGACACGACTGTGTGGAGGGGTGGAGCGCGATTGCGAAGTGGACGGGAGTGCCGCTGAAGCTGCTGCTCGACCGCGCGCGCGTCAGCCCGCAGGCGAAATACATCGTCTTCCACTGCGCCGACCCGCAATCGAACGAAACGATGTACTATGAGTCGATCGACCGCATCGACGCCGTGCACCCACAGACGATCATGGCCTATGCCATCAACGATGAGCTGTTGCCGGTCCAGAATGGCGCACCGTTGCGCCTGAGGGTGGAGCGCCAGCTCGGCTATAAGCACGCGAAGTACGTGCAGCGCATCGAAGCCGTGACCAGCCTCGCGGGCATCTACGGCGGGAAGGGCGGCTATTGGGAGGACGCGGCCGGTTACGAGTGGTATGCCGGGATCTAATGGATCCGAAGCGTTGCGACGTTAAAGCCGCAACTCCGTCGCTTTGGGGTTGCACGCGCGCCACGCTCGATCAGCTTGTCGAAGTGGTGTTTCGGAGGTCGGCATTGGGCCTGATAAGGTCGGCAAGCCAATTTCGTGAATCAATGTTGAGCTTGGCGGTGCCGATCAGCGTCAAGAGGACGACAGGTCTTGTGCCTTGGAGCGGCTTCGGCGCGGCGAAGCCTTAGCCATGGGGCAGGCTCCAGCAATTGCGCCCGGCACCGGCAGACGGATTGCCTGCAGCGAAGCCCTGTTGAGTGCGCCCTCGCACCCATGGCGTAGGTTCGAAGAGGTCAGCGGCGCTGCCGTATCCCGTGCCAAGGCGCTCTCTTAAGGTGTCTGGGATCGCAGATACGTGACCAGCCGAACGACATCGTCCGGTACAAGACGACCGATCGCGCGACTGGAATAGGTCACGTTCACGATTGTGCCATCGGGGGCGAGCACGAACCCGGTGGACTCGAGGAAAGGGTCTCCCGCAGGGGATCGCGACTGGTACGCGCCTGTGGCATCGACCACCGCATAAAGATTTGCGGAATGGCCCATTCTGAAGGGCACGCCATGCTTCTCGACAAAGGCGCGGGTCGCCTCCTCGTCGTCGACCGAGAACGCGACGACCTTGATCCCGGCCTGAGCGAGCGCCTCAGAGGCGTCAACGAAGGCGGCGATCTGCTCGTTGCAGAACGGGCACCAGTGACCTCGGTAGATCAAGATGACCGCATAACTGCCGGTTAAGTCGCCAGGAAAACTCAATGTGCCGCCGCCTACGGCGGGGATCTCAAGCGCGGGAAGAACCTGGTCGTTCTGTAGATGCTGACTCATCATGCGCTCCTGCCACGTTGGGCTGATTGGCTCCGCCCTGAATCTGCGACGTGCCGGGTAAACTGGCTATTCAGTTCTCGAAGAGCCCGACGATTGGACGCCATGTCGCTCAATACCTGAGCAACCCTAAATCCGACCGCGTCGGTGAACCGCGATCGCGCACGCTGTCCCGGTCTCCCAGTCCGCTCAACCTACGAGGCATGACAGCGCGTCAGGCCCGTGCCGGGGTGAAGCGCATCGCGACGCCGTTCATGCAGTAGCGCAGGCCCGTCGGTCGCGGCCCATCGTTGAACACATGGCCCAAGTGCCCGTCGCACCGGGCGCAGCGAACCTCGGTCCTCGTCGCCAGCAGCGCCCGGTCTTCACGCGTGGTGATTGCGTCGGGCAGGTGCGTCCAGAAGCTCGGCCAGCCGGTGCCGCTGTCGAACTTAGCCTTGGACGAGAACAGCGGCAGGGCGCAACCGCCGCAGGAAAATTGGCCCGCGCGGTGCTCGCCATCGAGCGGACTTGATCCTGGCCGCTCCGTCGCATCGCGGCGCAGCACATCGTAGGCCGGCGGGGAGAGCCGCCTGCGCCACTCGGCATCGGAGAGACGAAGCCGGGCCGGCGCGGCGGCCCCGGCCAGGCTCGGCCAGGCGGCAAGGGTTGCGAGCGAGACGCCCGCCAGCCCGGAGGCGCGGAGCAGGGTGCGGCGATCAAGATGTTGGGTCATGATGGGCCATTCGCGCGTCGAAGGCGGTCGGTTACATGCTGTAACTTCGCCGTGCGCATGAGCGAAACTCCCGCCATCACCATCCCGTCACTCAAGGAGACCACCATGCCCTCCCGCCTGCTTCTCTCGCTCGCCGCCACCACCACGCTGTTCGCCGTCACCCATGGGGCTCAGGCGCTTGCGGCTGAGGCCGCGGTCAAAGCTCCTGCTGCCAAACTCCGCCTGCCCGCCGCCGGCCACAGCGACACCGCGATATTTGCGGGCGGCTGCTTTTGGGGCGTCGAGGCGGTATTCGAACATGTTAAGGGCGTGAAAGGCGTCGTGTCGGGCTATGCCGGCGGCACGGCGGCCACCGCCAACTACAAGACGGTCTCGACCGGCAACACCCACCACGCGGAAGCTGTGCGCATCACCTATGATCCGGCACAGGTGAACTTTGCGGACCTGCTGCGCATCTATTTTTCGGTGGTCACCGATCCGACACTACTGAACAAGCAGGGTCCTGATCATGGTCCGCAATATCGGTCGGCCATCTTCCCGCAGTCGCCGGGCCAGGCGAAGGTGGCGCGTGCGTACATCGCGCAACTCACCGCCGCCCGGACCTTCCAAAGGCCGATCGTCACGCGGATTGAGGGCGCTGGCCCGTTTTTCACGGCCGAGGCCGCACATCAGAACTTCATGGCGCGAAACCCGTCTCACCCGTACATTCTGGCGAACGATCGGCCGAAAGTCGTCGCACTGAAAGCAATGTATCCAAACGTCTGGCGCGGCTGAACGGTTATCCTCGTCAGCTGCCGAGCGGGCGGGGATAAGGCCGACCATCTTGGCGGGGCCTTCAAGTTGGTGAGGTCGCAGCGGAGTCGCGGAAGAGCGTTGACGGGTTGCTTCACACCCGGCTGGTGGGCTCCGGCGGTAGTGCCACCAGCTTGTGATCGGGTCGCCCACGGCACCGATGCGAGCCACAGGGAACTCTAACCAAGTCGGCGGATCACCTCTTCTTTGTCGAACCTCGGCACCAGAGCTTGCGAACGCCGCTCGTGGTCGGTTGATGAGCTGATCGGTATGCTTCCAGATCACAATGCATGCTTCCACGCGTCATCGGATGGCATCCGCGCCAGCCCGTCACTGACCTTCGGCGCACACCCGTTCGTCGTGTGGCTCGCAACGGCCCCGTGCCCTCAGTGGTTGGAATCTGCATTAAACCCGGGTTGGCTTATCTTGCCGCCAGTGACTGAAGCGGAGTGTTCTCGTGAGACTTGCCAACATTGTCCCCGTCACACTTGTCCTGTTGAGCGCCTGTGGGCTGTCCTCCGCACCGGTCACCGGATCGGACAACGGAACGATAAGCGCCACTGCGGACCGGAGCACTCCGACGCCCACCTCTTCCGGCTCAGAGCCAACCCAGGGTGATACGGCACCTTCCCCTGCCACGCAGTCGGACGCGCCGATTGTCAGCAGCGAGCTTAAGGACTCATGCGCCGCCGAGATCGGGCAGGCGGCCGCCGAGAAGCTCGCGGCGACGTGCCGCCAGGTGTCTCCGGCCACGCGTCCGCCGTGCCACGTGGCCAACAGCTGCGAGATGATCCGCGAAGAGATCGCGCGCGGCAAGGCGTTCCTCGCCCGAACCAATGCTAGCCAAACGCCAAAAGCCACAGCAGACGATCAGAGCGCCGAGGCGGCGGTCGATGTCGTCCGCCGTTACTACGCCGCCATAGACGGGCGCGACTTCGCCGATGCCTATCGCCTCTGGGGGAACGACGGGAAGCCGAGCGGCAAGTCGCGCACCGCTTTCTCTCGCGGCTTCTCGCAAACCTCGTCGGCGCAGGTCACCATCGGCGATGTAGGCCAGCCCAGGGGTGCCGCGGGATCCGTCTACCTCACGGTTCCGGTGACGGTGACCTCCCAGCTGGAGGACGGCACCCGTCAACGGTTCACCGGCAAGTACGTGATCCGCCGCAGTTCGGTTCCGTCGACACCCGCAGCCGATCGACGATGGCACATCGACTCCGCTGACTTGAAGGTGGTAGATTAGAGACGGCGGCACGCCCGAGACCGATCGCCTCGCCATTGGCGATCGGCTTCCCCGGGGAAGCTCGGCGGTGGACTTCATGCTCCACCTGAACTGGCAGCATAGATAGCATTTGGCCATTCGCCCTCGACGGGACCCTTCGCCCTTCGCGGATTGGCGGCTTCGCCGCGGCGGAACACCCAAAGCCTTGGCCAGCGCTTCACTGTAACTTCGGTGTCCTGGGCTCCGAAAGGTTCGGTGCATCGCTCGTCCGAGCGGCACCTGGAGTCCGCTCGATGTCGTCCGCGCTTACCCCGCTCCTGGCTTTTGGAGCGGGTGTCCTAACCATCCTTTCGCCCTGCGTGCTGCCGCTCGTGCCCATCGTGCTCGGGTCGGCGGCGCAGACGCACCGGCGGGGACCGCTGGCGCTGGCGATGGGCTTGGTGGCGTCGTTCACGCTCACGGGGTTCGTGTTGGCCACCTTCGCCAACAGCCTGCCATTCGGGACGGAGAGCGTGCGCTGGTTCGGGGCCCTCGCCATGCTGGCGATCGGCGCGGCGCTCCTCCTCCCGGCGGCCGGTCGACTGACGGAGCGCGCCGCCGCCCCGCTCGCCGCCTGGGCGGGAGAACGGCAGCGCCGGCTGGAGCGGTTCGGATTGTGGGGACAGGCGGCGATCGGCGCGCTGCTCGGACTGATCTGGAGCCCGTGTGTCGGACCCACGTTGGGCGCGGCCACCCTGCTGGCAGCGCAGGGCGAGGCGCTGGGGCAGGTGGCGGTCACCATGCTGGCGTTCGGCCTCGGCATCGCTTCCGTCCTGTTGGCGATCGGGCTGGCCGCACGGTCACTGCTGATCCGCTGGCGGGGCGGCCTGATGACCGCGGGTCAGAGAGGCAAGCGCTTGCTGGGTGTTCTGATTGCGGGCGTCGGTGCCATGATCCTGACCGGCACCGATCGCCGCTTCGAAATGCTGGTGCTCGACCACTCGCCGCAGTGGTTCACAAACCTGTCCACCATCCTGTGAGGCGAAGGACTTGTAACCTCTTCAGAGCTCGTTGCGAACTGATCCTCGTATCAACGGAAAACTGCCCGTGACCTACATCCTCTTACCCGAATGGATCGTCTGACCCCATGCGCCCCAAGCTCCCCCTCGCCGCTCTCGCGATCGTGCCAGGCTGTGGCGGCCTCGTGCTCGCCACCACGAGCTCGCCAGTCGACGCCGGTCCGCCACCTGCGCCCGTGCTGGTGGAGCTTTATCAAAGCCAGGGCTGCTCCTCCTGCCCGCCAGCCAACGCCAACCTGAACGCTCTCGCCGACCGCTCGGACGTGATCGCCCTGTCCTTCGCGGTGACCTACTGGGATCGGCTGGGCTGGAAGGACACCTTCGCCAAGCCGCAGTTCACGGCCCGGCAGTGGGAGTACGCCCGCGCCAATGGTCGCCCGAATGTCGCCACGCCGCAGATGTGGGTGAACGGCCGCACCACTATTGTGGGTCACGACGCTCGAGAGGTCGCGCGCACAATCCAGGCGGCGAAGACGGCCGGTCCTGCGCTGTCTTTAAGCGGCGGGATTGTGTCGGTGGAAGCTGGCAAAGCCCCTCAGGGCGGAGCGGACGTCTGGCTTGCCTGGTACGATCCGCGCGCCATCGCGGTGCCGATCCGCGCCGGGGAGAACTCCGGCCGCACCTTGCCTCACCGCAACATCGTTCGCCGGCTCGTCAATCTTGGGAGATGGACGGGGACGTCGGTCCGCTACCCGGCACCCCCGCCGCCGTCCGGCTTGCGCGCCGCCGCCTTCGTGCAAGGTGGCCACGGCCGCCCCGTGCTCGCCGCCGCCAACGCGTCCTGACCCCCTCGTCCAACCTCAAGGAAATCAAACATGAAGCTCACCCACCTCGCCCCGATCGCCGCCATCGCAATTGCCGCGCCCGCCGCCGCACAGCCGGTCCAGTCCTTCACCATGGCCAAGTTGAGGGCGGCACAGAAAGCTGGCCAGCCGGTCCTGGTGGACGCGCACGCGCCCTGGTGCCCGGTCTGCCGCGCGCAGGAGCCGACGATCGAAGCCATGGCAAAGGACCCCCGCTTCAAGCACGTGCTGATCCTGCGCCTCGATTACGACAGCCAGACCGCCGAGAAGAAGGCGCTGAACATCACCGGGCAATCCACGCTGATCCTCTACAAGGGCACCAAGGAGGTCGGCCGCACGCGTGGCGAGACGGACGCGGGCAAGATTCGCGCCTTCACCGCTCGCGCGCTTGGCTGAGGCATCAGGTCGGCGGGACGCGTTCTCCCGCCGGCTTGACCAATGCGATTAAGGCGGCACTTTGACGATCGTAATGTCACGAGGGACCATGCCGAGGAGAGGCCGCTGATCGAGCGTGACGAGAGCCTGACCGAGCTGATGCTGCGCGGACTCGACGGTGACAGCCGGGCGCAGGCTCGGCTGCTCAGCCGCTCGGCCGAGCGGCTGCGACCTTACTACCGCCGTCGATTGTCGTCGGAGGCGGATGTCGAGGACCTGGTGCAGGTCACGCTGCTCGCCCTACACAGCCGCCGCGAGAGTTTCGACCGGTCGCGAGCCTACGGTCCGTGGCTGCATGCGATCGCGCGGTACAAGCTCATGGACCATCTGCGCCGACACTATGGCGACCGGACGGTGCCGTTGCCGGACGACGCGGATGACTGGCTGTCGGCCGATCATCCGGAACCTGGCGCGGCCCACGACATCGCCGCGCTGCTGGACACCCTGCCCGTTAACCAGCGCCGCTGGATCGGCATGACGAAGCTGGAGGGACTCTCGATGTCCGAAGCGGCCGACACGACCGGTCACACCGAAGGCGCCGTGAAGGTGGGCGTGCATCGCGGGCTGAAGCGCCTCGCCGCGCTCGTCAGGAAGGACAATCGATGACTACGACCGAGGACCTGATCGCCCGTTTGACGGCCGACACCCGGTCCGTCCCGCGTCACGCGGCCGCGCTGCGCATCGGCGTGGCACTGGCGGTGGGTGGTCTGGCGTCCCTGCTGGCACTGGCGCTCACGCTAGGCAATCCCTTCTTCGGCACCGCCCTGGTGGGGGTGACCGACTATGGCTTGAAGCTCGCCTTCACCGCCGCGCTGGTGCTCGCCACCAGTCACCTGCTCGTGCGTGCCGCCTGTCCAGGGAAATGGAACACTGGCGCGCTTGGATGGCTGGCAACACCAGTGGTGCTGATGAGTATCATCGCCGCGCTGGGGATTGACCGGGCAGACGAGGGGCAGAGGATCGCCTACATCATGGGCTCGACTTGGGCGACGTGCCTGCCATCGGTCCTGACCTTCTCCCTTCCGGTGTTCGCGAGCCTGCTGCTGGCGTTCCGCCGCTTGGCGCCCACCGACCTTCGCCGCGCCGGCACGCTGGCGGGACTGTCGGCTGGGGCCGTGTCGGCGGCCGTTTATGCGCTGCATTGTCCTGAGACGAGCCCCGCCTTCGTGCTGATCTGGTACGGGCTCGGCATTGCGGGCGCCGGCATCATCGGCCGACTGTTAGGCCCTGTCTTGCTGAGGTGGTGACCGGCAGAGTCGGCTCGACAGCCAGTTGTCGCGTATGAACTGCCATGATTCTAGCCACCCTTGGCCGACAACGCCTTGAGCTCGCGAGCGGCGAGGTTGATCCGTTCGCAAAAGCTCACCTTCGGGTCGGCGAGCCAGGCGAGCGTCGCGTGCGTGAACGCCACCATGCCTATTCGGGCTGCGAGAACGGCGCGCATGTCCTCCACACCTCGCGCCTGCAAGGCATCGGCGAGTGCATCCCCCAAGGCGGCCAATTTCGCCAGTTCGCGCTCGTGCAGCGCAGGGGTGATGGCGATGATCGCCTGCCGCGGCTTGGCATAGAGCCGGTTCTCGATGAGCATGGACTCGAATGACTGAAACGCGCGGAACAGGACGTCGAGCGGCGCGAGTTCGGCCGGTGCGTCGGCGATGGAAGCGACCAGCGCCGCTCGTAATCTGGCCTCGCCGTCGAACAGAACCTCCCTCTTGTCCGGGAAGTAGCGAAAGAAGGTCCGTTCGGTCACGCCGGCCCGCGCCGCGATCTCGGCGGCCGTCGTCCGCTCGTAACCACGTTCGCCGAACAGCTCCAGCGCTGCCTCCTGCAGCCGGGTGCGCACGTCGCCTTTAATCTTCGCCACCCTAGTCCTTTCGCCTTGTCAGTTACTGACATATCACTTATGTCAGTCTCTGACAGAGAAGCGGGTTAGCACATTCCCGCGTTTCGTGGACGAGGAGATTGGGATGCGTGTGTTTCTGACGGGAGCGAATGGTTGGATTGGATCGGCGGTCGCCGACGATCTCCTTGACGCTGGCCATTCGGTCCTCGGACTGGTGCGCTCTCGGGAGAAGGTCGATGCGCTCGCCAGCAAAGGTGTCGAGCCGGTGCTGGGTTCGCTTACCGATCTGGACGTGCTCCGGCGAGCGGCTGGCGGGGTCGACGGTATCATCCACACCGCGTTTGGTCTCGACTTCTCCCAAATTGCCAGGCTCGCCCAGGAAGATCGCGTAGCGATCGAGACCTTCGGAGAGGTATTCGCCGGATCGGATCGCCCGATCGTCGTGACGAGTGGCATAGGCCAGCTGCCCGCCGGTGAAACTTTCACCGAGGACACAAGGCCGCCGGTCGATCCCGCCTTCCCACGAGCCTCGGAGCAGACGGCGTTCGGGCTCGCCGAGCAGGGCATGCGAGCATCTGTCGTCCGTCCGGCGCGGTCGGTTCACGGACTCGGCGAGCGACATGGCTTTATTCCAATGCTCGCAGGCATCGCGCGTGAGAAGGGCTTTTCCGCTTATGTGGGGGACGGACAGGGCTTGTGGGCGGCCGTGCATCGGTTCGACGCAAGCCGGGTGTTCCGACTGGCTCTTGAGCGAGGCGTCGGCGGCGAAGCTTACAACGCCGTCGCCGAAGGCGTGCCGTTCAAGCTGGTGGCGGAAGCGATCGGCCGACAGGTCGGCGTGCCCGCCAGGTCCCTGAGCGCGAAGGAAGCCGAGCAGCACTTTGGCGGCATCGCGGTCTGGGTGACGGGCGGCGGCGGGTTTTCCAACGAGAAGACCAAGGCGCTGCTCGACTGGCAGCCGACGGAGATCGACCTTCTCTCCGACATCGACCGCCCTGACTATTTTCGTTGAAGAGAGCAGGAAACCATCATGCAAATCAACCATCATGAACTTACGCCGACCAGCAAGGCTCCCGAGGCGACTTTCTCGGGGGATGTCCAGATCGGTGGCTGTTTCCGGCGTGCGGCACCCAGCCGCCTGGCGGGCGCGAGCGTCACCTTCGCTCCCGGATCCCGTACGCCCTGGAAGGTGAACCCGATCGGTCAGACGCTGATCGTGACGAGCGGGAGGGGTTGGGCGCAGTGCGAAGGCGGAGAGATCGTCGAGATCCGCGCCGGCGACGTCATCTGGTGCCCTCCCGGAGAGAGGCACTGGGAGGGTGCCACACCCGATCAGGCGATGACCTACATCGCCGTCCAGGAAGAGCCGGACGGAGGAGGCGTCGAGTTCGTTGATCGGGTGACCGACGAGGACTATGCAAAGGGACCTTCGGTAGCCCCGCCGACCGCTTAAGAGCGACCTCGCTCAGCGGAACGTGGCGGCTGGCAACGCTGCCGGCACCAAAGATTGTTCTGCCGAACCCCCGGCTTGAGGAAGGCCCCTATTTGAGCCTCTGCTTGTCGGTCGCGGAGAAGCCCACAATGCTGGCGATCCGCCCGTCCTCGGCGAAGGTCAGCGCATCGTAGCCGGAGAAGCCGGGCTTGCCGCCCCGATCGACGATTTGCCAGTTGGCCAGGGCATCGGCGTCCCAGCTCAGCATCGAGAGCAGGCGAAAGCTGGACCCGGGGCTTCGCTGTTGGAACGTGGTGAGGTGCTCGCAAAGCGCTGCCGCGCCCGACCCCTCGAACATTGCGTCACGGTAGACCACGTCGTCGGCGACCGTTCTGGAAAGGATCGCCATGCGCTCATCGAAGTCCATCGCAGACCACGCAGTTATGTAGTGCTCATACAGCTCAAGCCGGCTCTTCATAGTGTTTGTCCTCTGTTCCATAGTGTCTTTAGCGAGACCGCTTGCGAGCTTCCGGTTCACGAGAGCGAAGGCTTCTTGCGCCATCAGTTCAGTCGGTAGCATAGCAGCGCCAGCGAAAAGGCCGAACTGCGCCAACAATTCGCGCCGCTTGAATTTCGATTCGGATTGCACCGCTTGCCCGGAGAAAGATCGGCATGGTGCAATGCGAAAGGGTTGGCTCGTGTCGTCCATACTCAACTCTAGATCAGATGCTCGTCAAAGAACTTCGCAAGTGTGTCGATCGCGGGATCAACATACTCCGCCTTGTCATACAGGTCGTAATGGCCCGCACCATCGATCACGCAAAGGTCCTGGGCGTTTCTGGCGATCTCGCACAGCTTCTTGCCGTCTTCCAAGGAGAAGGTTGTTCCCAGGCGGCCGCCGACGATCACCTGGATAGGCTGGGTCAGCAGTTCGCCGACGAGATGGAACGCGTCGAACCCCAGCAACAGGCCGTTGCTGGCGAAAAGGAGGCGGTTGGTTCGGGTTTTCGCTGGGCGGCGCTCGGTGTAAAAGGCCACCGCGTCGAGCGTATCGCGGTCAGTGATGCCCGCCGCCTTCGCTTCGTCCATGTTGTCCGGGATCCAGGGATCGCGACGCGCTTCGCCGCCGCGCGCCTTTGCGGTGCGCTGCTCGCCGACCGCCGCCAGCGAGCTCTCGACCGCGTCGGCGGCGGGCTCAGCCTGACGCCATGCACGGCCCATGTTGACGGCGACCACGGTTCCGACCGCCTTAAACCGGTGCTCGGTCTTGGCCGCGCTCACCGCATAGCCGCCGCCATTGCAGATGCCGAGCACGCCCAGCCGGTTCTCGTCGACATAGGGCAGCGTGGTCAGGTAATCGACGGCGCAGCGCACGTCCGCCACGCGCGCGGCCGGATCCTCCAGGTCGCGTGGTTCGCCCTCGCTCTCACCCTGGTAAGAAGGGTCGAACGCCAGGGTGATAAACCCCCGATCCGCCATTTTGCCGCCATAGACCGCGCCGATCTGCTCCTTCACGCTGCTGCCCGGCGTTACGATAACCAGCGCGGGATAAGTCTTCTTCTCGTCGAAGCCGTCCGGGAGGCGCAGGTGCCCCGCGAGGGCGAGATCCCGGTTCTTGAACGATGTGCGTTTCAGTTCGCAGGCCATGGCAACTTCACTCCCGTTCCTTGGTCTTACTCACCCGATCAACTCGAACGCACCTCCGCCTGCGCCTGGAACGGCTCGCCGGCGATCGGCACCGGCCCCGCCGGCCCGAACGAGGCGACCAGCGGCAGAGGATTCCAATATTCGCGGAACAGGGTGATCCGACCATCGCGAACGGTCACCACCGCGAGGTAGCGTTGCCGGTAGTGGCCGCCGTCGCGCTTGTTCGACACCATCCCCTCATATTCGAGGAGCGCGTGGTCGGCGTCCTCCGCCGGGTGGATCGCTTTCAGCACCATGCCGTCGGATCCCTGGATCGCGGTCAGGCGCTTGTAATAGTCGGTGATCGCCTCCTTGCCGGCGAGATGGTGGAGGGCACCGGGTGGCGCGAACGGGCACTCCAGCACGCCATCAGCGGCGAACATGTCGATGAAGTCCGCCCCGGAGGTGAGGTGGTCACCCAGCGCCTCCTTCAGGATGGCATCGAGCGACGTGAGGGGACCGGACAGGCGCGTGACATCCAGAGGTGTGTCGGAGGCTCCGTCCGCGACGCCCGGGATATTCAGCGGGTTGAAGAATTCGCGGTACAGCCGGATGCGCCCGCCCGCGGTCTCGACCACGGCGACATAATCCTGTTGGAACGGCGTCTTCGCGGCTCCGGCGCGGGCGTGAGCGTGATATTCCAGGACCATGCCGTCGTCGCGGATCGGGTAGGACGCCTTGAGGTCGAACCGGTCGAACACCGTCGATCCCTCGATCGAGGCGAGATAGTCGGCCATCGCGGCCTTGCCCTCCTTCCGCACCGGCTCTCCGGTCGTGAACGGAAACTCGAACACCGCGTCGTCGTGGAACATGTCCAGATATTCGACCGCACCGGGCGCGAGGCGGTCACCGAGCGCGGCGCGCGTCATGTCTGTGACGGGTTGGACCATGGGGAAGCGCATCGAATGTCCTTTCAGGCAGGGGCGCGTGGCGGTGCGGTGCCATCGCGTATCTCGCGGAAGGCCGCCCTGACCTCCCGAACGAAGATCTCCGGCTGCTCGAAGGCCGCCAGATGGCCACCGGCTTCGACCTCGTTCCAGCTGACGATGTTGCTCATCAGCCGTTCCGCCCAATGACGCGGCGCGTAGCTGAGGTCGTGCGGAAACAGGCTCACCGCGACCGGCAACGCGATCGGACTCGTCAGCGTCACGTCCTTCAGGCTCTCCCAGTAGAGCCGCGCGGATGAGCCACCGGTCCGCGTCAGCCAGTAGATCATGATGTTGTCGAGCATCGCATCGAGGCCGAACACCGCCTCCGGCTCCTGCGCCGGGTCCATCCAGGCCTTGTACTTCTCGTAAATCCATGCGGCTTGGCCGACTGGAGAGTCCGTCAGCGCATAAGCCAGGGTTTGCGGTCGGGTGGATTGCTGCTTTGCATAGCCGATTTCG
>CBDHCA010000003.1:0-2365000 GCA_965260965.1 Sphingomonas sp.
CCATTGGTGATCTTGCGCTGGATGACGGCGGGGCGAAGGTCGCGTTCGCAGGCGTTGTTGGTCGGTTCGACCTGACCGGGCCAGTATGCGAAGGTCAGAAGCTGCTCCCTGGCGCGGGCGAACCTGTTTCGAAGTTTCATCGTCAAATCGCACGATGTCGGCGTCGTGATGATGTCGTCGATGGTTCGCTCAAGCGCGCGTCGCCTGGCGGCAATCGTCGCTGGCGCCAGACGGCTGACGTCCCGCGCCAAGCCGAACGCCTTGTTCAGCCATAGCTTGAGACGCATCGGCAGGAAGTCGTCGCTGTTCTGGAGCGCATAAGCGACATCGCGTGCGAGATGAGCGAGGCAGGCCTGGTGCGCATCGGCGTGGCCTTGCTGGGCGGCATAGCGGTCGGAGCACCAGACGTCGGGGCGATGGCCGTCCATCATGGTGCGCACCACGACCGCGCCGCGGGTCGGCGCTGCTGTGTGCACGACAGCCTGGTCGCACCGGAACACCCAGTGGTACGCATTGCTGCCCTCGATGCGCACCCCGGTCTCATCCGAGCTGACGACGCTTGCCTGGCGCAGCTTCGATACCGCGTCATCGCGGCCGCTGGCGAAATGCTGCTGCGCGCGGCGGAGCATGTTCATCAAGCCGCCCTGGCTGACCGTCAGGCCGAACAGATCGGCAAACGCCCCCTGGAGCCGTTCGTAGGACAGCGCCTGATAGGTCTTCAGATAAGTCGCGATCGCATGGATCCGCGCGCCGAACGGCGTCCCCTTCGCCGCGTCCGGCAGCGCAGCCGTCACCCGCATCCCGCACGATGGGCAGCGAACCGCCAGCCGCCTGTGGCGCTCCACGACCGGCGTGATCGGCGGCAGCTCGACCGTGTCGTACTCGCTGACCGTCTCGGCGACCAGATCGGCCGGCAGTGCCGTGCAACAGCCGGTGCAGGTGTCCGGACGATGGTCGATCGCGCGATCGAAGGCCTCGCTCGCTACCCGGCTATGTCCCTCATGCCCTGGCTTTGCACCGCCAGGCCGCGATGCCTCGCGGCGCTCCTTGCGGTCGGTCGATGGCGGCTTCGACGATGTCCGCGATGTCTTTGCGGGGCGCTGCAGGCGCAGCACCAGTTCGATCAACTCCTCGCGGCTCAGGCGCTCAAGATCGGGACGGCCCATGGCCCCCTTGAATCAGTGATCGCGCTCAGCCGCAAGGGGGTAGGTAATTACCTCAAGCCGTTGACATCACAGGGGCGAGGCGACTGGCGCGAAAGGGAACCCTTCCGCGACAACGCCGACGGGGGATAGCGTCCAACGTCGGACCTACGCCACCATCACGCTTACGGTTTTCAGATATCTGGCACACCTTCGAAATCAAGGAGCGCCGGCACATAGTTTGGGGAAAGGCTGCGGCCTAGCCGATCGTAGACCGCGGCAACGTCGGCGCGCGTGGCGACCTGGCGCAACGCTGCCTCGTCCAGTGAATCGATTGGCATGCTCTTTGCCGCCCGAGCCCGCGCGGTCGTGAGCTCCACCAGAGCGTCGGTTCGGGTTTCATCGTTCTCCGCGCGCTTGATCCAGAGCGCGGCTTGGGCGCCGGGAGTCGCCACGCAACCTACTGCTATCTTCACCGCGTCGTCGTTTGTGGCGTAGACAGTCTGGACCCGGAGCAGTTCGCGGTCGGCTTCGGCCTTGCGTCCGGCACCGGCGAGCGCGCAGGCCCGGAGCGCCACGAAGTAGCCGAGCGCCGGTTGCGCTTCGACCCCACCCGCGTCGGGCGTGCGCGCGTCCAACACGCTGAGAGCGCCCGCATAATCCTTGGCCATGAGCATCTGTATCACCAGATTCGGCACGATGTTAGCGACGCTCCTGTCCGAGGCATCAGGGCCGCCAAGCGCCGCCTTCATGCGCGCGATCCCCTCCTCCCGATTGCCCGACTGGCCCAAAAACCTCCCGAACCGGACGACCACAGCATTGCGATACCAGGGGTCGGTCTGAACCGGGGGCGCGGCCAGCCACGCCCTCAGCTCACCAATGGCCTGATCGCGATGCCCAGTTCGTGTGAGCGCCGCCGTGTAAGCCAGGAAGTCGTCAGGAGAGCGGCTTGTCTGATAGGCCGCCCGTGTCCCGTCGAGGAGCGCCCGACGTTGAACCGACAGATCGGACCCCGCCCAAGCCTCCACTTGGGGCCATATCGCGGCGTAGCGGCGGTCGATCAGCATGGCCACACCGGCTTGGGGCGAGAGAATGGAAGGCAGCATCGCTAACGCGTCCGCCACCCTTCCCTCAATGATCATGTGGCGCACGACAGGAACCGCCACTTCGGCGAACACCTGGGGGTTGTTGCGCTCCCAGCCGCTGGCCGCAAGCGACGCCAACAGGTCGTCCAGCACCTTATCCGCCCGCGCGTAGCGCAGCGGGCGTAGGACCATTCCCATGGAGGAAGGCGGGATTTGCCGAACCGCATCCGGCCCAAGCTGAGCGGCGCGGATCAGGAGCTTGGCCGCTTCGACCGGTCGCCGCTGTTCCGCTTCGTCGAACGCGCTTCCGACAAGCACGCGCGGATCGTCGGGCAGAAGTTGGCGGCACTGCTCCAGCGACGCGCGCGCCTCGTCGTACCGCATCAGGAACTGGAGCACTTGCGCGCGTGTGCACAAAACGGCCCCGCGGAACGGCGTCGGCTGGTCCAGCATGGCAAGGGCCTGATCGACGAGCGCTAGCCGCTGCGCGGGGGAGGTCTGGGCACCGGATTGGGTAAGTAGCTTGAGAGCGGGGAGTTCGGAGTCGAGCGGCTGGGGATCCGACCGTTGGGCCGACGCAGGCACCGGCATCATTGCCAGCACAAGCCCGATCCATCGCGCGGCTGATTTCATACGCCACCCCTCGATCGGCGCTTCAGCCGGTCCACTGATGGTGTGTAGCGCGACAATCTGGGTGAGAAGCGCGTCAATCAGGATGAGAACTGATTGTCGCGGCGCGACAGGGATGGCTGGTCGGATTGTCGCTGGCAAGGGTTATGTCGCGTCCTGATTGTCGCGGGACGGCGGCTGCTCGGTCGTTTTGATTGTCGCGTAGGTTGGGGGTCGCCCTGCGCCGGTGCGCCGCTGGACGGCGGTACGTCGCCGGTAGCTCTCGACGTTCATCTCGAAGATGGTGGCGTGATGGACGAGCCGGTCGACAGCCGCGAGGGTCATGGCGGGATCGGGGAAGATCCTGTTCCATTCGCCGAACGGCTGGTTGGCGGTGATGAGCATCGAGCGCTGCTCGTAGCGGGCGCTGATGAGCTCGAAGAGCACCGACGTCTCGGCCTGATCCTTGGTGACGTACGCCATGTCGTCGAGGATCAGCAGATGGTATTTGTCGAGCCTGACGATGGCAGCCTCGAGCGTCAGTTCGCGCCGGGCGACCTGGAGGCGCTGGACGAGATCGGAGGTGCGGGTGAACAGCACGCGCCAGCCATTCTCGATAAGCGCCAGGCCGATCGCGGCAGCCAGGTGACTCTTGCCGCCGCCCGGCGGGCCGAACAGTATGAGGTTGGCGCCCTGTTCGAGCCAGCCGTCGCCCGCGCAGATCGCTATGACCTGGGCACGCGAGATCATCGGCACGGCATCGAACGCGAAGCTGTCGAGCGTCTTGCCGGGCGGCAGCTTCGCCTCGCCGAGGTGCCGCTCGATGCGGCGTCGGTCGCGCTCGGCGATCTCGTGTTCGGCAAGGGCGGCCAGGAAGCGGGCGGCGGGCCAGCCCTCCTTGTCCGAGCGCGCGGCCATCTCGGGCCAGTGGTGCTTGATCGCGGGAAGACGCAGGTCGTTGAGGATGAGCGTCAGACGCTGCGCATCGATAGGTTGGGTGATGGTGGTCATGCCGCCACCTCGCCGAGCAGGGCATCGTACGTGCTAAGCGGCGCCAGCGTGACCACGACCTCTGGGAGCGTCGCGGGATCCGGCGCGAAGCGTCGTCGCAATGCCGCCATGTCCGGCAGCCGACCAGCATCAAGATCGGCAGCCAGGATATCGGCAAGTTCTGCCTCGCAGGCCCGCTCGTGCGCAAGCGCGAGAAGCTCGACCATCGTGCGACAGGCGATACGATCGGGCAGTTGGACGAGAAGCCGATCGAACATCCGCCGATACGCCTCGCGCGGGAACAGTTGCTCGCGGTAGACGACGCCGATGAGCGCCATCGGTTTACGCCGGAGCGAGTGGATCACGTGACGATAATCGACCACGTGACCGTGCTTGCCGTTCCCGGCCGATCGTCCGCGCAGGAGCGTCATCAGCTTGGTCGCGCCTAGAAGGACGTCGAGCCGATCATCATATAGCCGGACACGCAGACGGTGCCCGATCAGCCGCGTTGGCACGGTGTAGAACACCTTGCGCAGCGTGAAGCCGCTGCTCGACGTGACGGTGACGATCACCTCCTCGTAATCGCTGGTCCGCCGGTCCGGCAGTTGTTGAAGATAGGCACGTTCGGCATCGATGCGCGGCGCCGCCCGGCGGTTCTTGGCGGCGATCACCTCGTCGATGAACCGCCGATAAGCGGCCAGATCGTCGAACGCAGGACTGCCCCGCAGCAGCAGCGCGTCACGAACCGTCTTCTTCAGATGCCCGTGCGCGCTCTCGACCGATCCGTTCTCATGCGCGACGCCGCGATTGTTGCGGCTCGGCGTCATGTCGTAATGCTCGCACAGCGCATCGTAGCGGCGGGTCAGGTCGGCTCGGGCATCGGCGTCCAGGTTGCGAAACGCGGCCGACAGGCTGTCGCTGCGATGATCGATCGGGCTGCCGCCGAGCGCCCACAGCGCGTTCTGCAGCCCTTCGGCGAGCGCCACATAGCTCTCGCCGCCCAGGATC
Source organism: Sphingomonas sp. (assembly GCA_965260965.1). Classification (GTDB taxonomy): domain Bacteria; phylum Pseudomonadota; class Alphaproteobacteria; order Sphingomonadales; family Sphingomonadaceae; genus Sphingomonas. The sequence continues at coordinate 4,835 of CBDHCA010000003.1, forward strand.
ACATGGGCATGCTCGAACCCCGACCAGACGAGACGGAAGTGATAAAGCCGGTGATCGAGGGGAATGCCACCAACGGTGATACCAAGATCGGCCATATCGGTGAAGTCCGACAGTCCCATCCGGCCTGGTTCATGGGTCTGGCGGAAGATCACCTCCTGCTCCTCGCCGTGAAGCGCCCGCCAGCTGCGGATCCGCCGCTCCAGCGTCCGGCGGACCCCGGTGCCAAGATCGGGATGGCGGCGCAGCATCTCCTCGAACACCGCGATCGACCGCAAACCCGGTGCCGCGCGCAGCAACGGCACGACCTCGGCGTCGAAGATATCGGCCAGCGGGTCGGGTCGACGTCGTCCCCGGACACTCGTCTTCTGCGATGGCAGCTGCGGATCGTGCGCGATCCGGTATCCGGTCGCCGTGCTGAACCCGGCCTTGGCCGCCGCTGTCGCGACGCCGTCACTGTGTCGGAACTTCATATAGAGCCTCATCTGATGATCGTTGATGTGGCGACCAGGCATCTGCGGCTTCCCCTGCGAGAGAGGAAGCCGGGAATACCCGACCGACCGTGATCATCAGCGGCAACGCCCCTTCCGGAACGCGCCATCGCGAGGGGCTACGTCGGCTCCGGGCTACGCCCTGCACCGCCGCACCCCCTCCCGATCCTCATCCTGTTTGACGGCGCGTTCTCATCCTGATCGCCGCGCCGCAGATGGTGTAACGGGCGGTGGATGGTTCCGCAACAGCACGGAGCCCAGCTGTTCGTCACAACAAGGCGAATAGCACGCCGACCACCAAACTAAGCCATTGCGGGCATTGTTGCGAAAGGGACCCCTTTTGCAACGCCGGCTACGACCGCTATCAGGCCGGCCGATCCCAGCCTGAACGGCGACAAATGGGACAGGCCGTGTAAAAACACGTTCGCAGGATCGAGCCGGTGGTTTCGAGGCGGCGCGTTGGCCAGGCGTGCTTCGTCCTTCAGGTCTGCATTGCTGCGATCAGTGGCTGGACGCCGAAGATCGCAATCAGCCTTTTGAGATTATAGGCCAGGATGTGGAGGCTGATCTCCGTTCTGACGTTTTTCAGGGTCTTCATGAGGAAGTGTGTCGATCCCATCCAGGCTTTCAGCGTGCCGAACGGGTGTTCGACGGTTTGCCGCCGGATCCGCATTGCGTCTGGCCTGCGGTCGAGCCGCCGGCCCATCGCTTCGACGACGGCTTCATGCTCCCATCGCTTGATCCGGCGCTCCTTGCCGGTCGTACATTGATCATGCAGGGCGCATGTCTGGCAGTTCGACGTCCAGTAGCTATGAAGCGTCATATCGGCTTCGACCGACGTGTAGCGATAGGTCAGGCGCTCGCCTGCAGGGCATCGATAGATGTTCTCCTGCTCCACATAGACGAAGTCCTGCTTGCCGAAGCGGCCCTGAGCTTTGGCGCCTGACGTCAGCGGCCTGGGTACGAAGGCGGTAACGCCGATGCCCTCGCAGGTTCGGATCTCTTCGCCCTTGAAATAACCCTTGTCCGCAATGGCGTCCAAGGCATCGACGCCCATGGCGTCCTTGGCTTTGGCCGCCATGGTCGAGAGCTGGGCACGGTCACTTCCGATATTCAGCAGTTCGTGGGCGACGATCAGGTGATGATGGGCATCGACGGCCGCCTGGAGATTATAACCGACGATGCTCGTGCCGCGGCCCGCGCTCGTCATCGCGCGGGCATCGGGATCGGTCAACGACACCTGCTGGTCGGGCGCGAGCCGGACTTCCTCTTCTCGCGCTTGAAGGGCGCGCATCTGGTCGCGTAACCTTCCGATCTTCTCCTTCAGCCGCGCGGCACTGTCAGGATTTCCGTGTGCGGGCGGGCGGTTGAACATTACGCCGCCATGGCCTTGATGAAGCGCTCGCCGAATATGACGGCGAACTGGGCCTTGGCCATGGACCACTCACGTGGCGGCATCTTCCACTCTTTCTCCGATCGGTTCAAGATCAGATAGAGCAGCTTGGTGGCGGCATCATCGCTGGGGAAGTGGCCCCTTGCCCTGACGGCCCGCCTGAGCTTCGAGTTCAAAGCCTCTATCGCGTTCGTCGTATAGACGATCCGGCGGACCTCGTCGGGGAATGCGAAGAACGGGATGACCTCGCTCCACGCGCGCCGCCAGCTCTGGCCGATGGCCGGATACCGCTGGCCCCAAGGGCCGGCCTCGAACGCCGTCAGCGCCTGCTCGGCAGCGTCAGCGTCGGTGGCACGGTAAATCTCCTTGAGCGCGCTGGCGAGATTCTTACGGTCCTTCCAAGAGACGAAGTCCATCGAGTTCCTGAGCAGATGGACGATGCACGTTTGCACGATCGCCTCGGGGAACACGGCGGTGATCGCGTCCGGGAAACCCTTCAAACCGTCGACCACGGCGAGGAGGACATCCTCGACGCCGCGGTTGCGCAGCTCGTTCATCACCCTGAGCCAGAACTTGGCGCCTTCGTTCTGCTCGAGCCATAGGCCGAGCACTTCCTTGCCGCCGTCGGCGCGGACGCCCAGCGCGATGTGGATCGCCTTGTTGCGGACCATGCCCTCGTCGCGGATCTTGACCCGGATCGCGTCAAAGAAGACGAGCGGATAAACCGGATCGAGCGGCCGCTGCTGCCAGGTGGCGACCTCATCGAGCACCGCGTCGGTCACCGTGCTGATCAGGTCTGGCGATACGTCGATGCCGTACAGATCGTGCAAATGCCCGGTGATCTCGCGAGTGCTCATGCCGCGCGCGTACATCGACACGATCTTGTCGTCGAACCCGGGAAAGCGGCGCTGATACTTGGCGATCAGCTGCGGATCGAAGCTCGACTGACGGTCGCGCGGCACCTCGATCGCCAGCTTGCCCGTCTCGGTCATCACGGTCTTCCGGCCGTAGCCGTTGCGCGTGTTGCCGGCGCCTTCATCGCCGGCGAGGTGATGATCCATCTCCGCGTTCAAGGCACGCTCGGTCAGCGCCTTCTTCAGCGAATCGAGCAGACCGCCCTGCTCAAATGCGGCGCTCGCAGCGCCGCCCGCGAGAAGCTGATCGAGAAGCTCGTTCGGTATCGCAGGCTCTTTGCGTCGTGACATATGGGATCTCCTTTTTACCCATTATGCCCGCCCACACACGGAAATCCTGACAGTGCCCAGCCGCGCCGCTTTCGGCTCGGCAATATCGCTCTCTTCCCGATCGGCACGATCAAGCTCTTCGAGATAGCGGTCGATGTTATCCTGCACCTGCTTCATGCGCGACTGCACCTTCGCCGCCGTATAGTTCTTGTCGCGATTATTGACCGCCTTCATCTTGCTGCCGTCGATCGCCACGACCGCGCGTGTGAACAGGTTCAACTGCCGACACAGGACAATGAACTGACTGCACACCGCCCGGATGGCGGTGCCATTGGCCTGACGGAAATTGGCGATCGTCTTGAAGTCAGGAGCCAACCGCCCCGTCAGCCACATCAACTCGACATTGCGCCCGGCTTCACGTTCGAGCCGCCGGCTCGACTGGACCCGGTTCAGATAACCATAGAGGTAGAGCTTGAGCATCGTCGCCGGATGATACGCCGGGCGCCCCGTCTCGGCCGGTGTCATCCCGGCAAACCCCAGCGCCTTCAAATCCAGCGCATCGATGAAAGCCTCGACGGCCCGAACCGGATTGTCCTCCGATACGTAATCATCAAGCGATGCCGGCAGCAGAAAGTCCTGTCGGCGGTCTGCGCCTTCGACGAAACGGCCCATCTCAAAGCCTCCCGCAACCCAGCAAAACACTACCATATTCCAGCGTTTTTACACAGCCTCGGGCGAGATCAGTCGCGTCCACTCCTCTCGTCATCCCGCGACCACCGCGCATAACGGTACCGCTGATCCGGGCGCGCCCGTTAGTCGCACCCGTTTATTTGTGAACTTCCAAACGCAGTCGCCCTAGGTTGTGTGGACAGTTACCTGAGCCATAGGACGATGGCAGCAAGTGTGATCACAGCGCGGTAGTTTCGAGCGGTTTTCTCGAAGCGGGTAGCGACGCGGCGGAACTGCTTGAGCTTGGAGAAGCAGCATTCGACCAGATGGCGCTGAGCGTAGAGATGCTTGTCGAGGTGGTGCTTGAAGGTCCGCGACGGGTTATTCGGAATGACGGCCGTAGCGCCCTTGTCCGCGATCGCCTGCCGCAGGGCGTCGCTGTCATAGGCGGTATCGGCCATGACCACTTCGGCAGGCAACCCATCGATGAGGCCGGCGGCTTGTGGTGCATCGCCCTTCTGCCCGGCGGTCAGCGTGAAGCGCACGGGACAGCCAAGCCCCCGAACGGCCATGTGCACCTTGGTGCTCAGGCCGCCGCGCGAGCGGCCGATGGCCTGATCTTCAGACCCCCCTTTTTAGCCCCGGCAGCATGCTGGTGGGCGCGAACGACGGTGCTGTCGATGATGAGATACTCGAAGTCCGGATCGTCCGACATCGCCTCGAATATTCGCCACCACACACCCTTCTCGCTCCACCGGCTGAAGCGACGAAACGCGCTGTTCCAGTCGCCGAACACCTCGGGAAGATCACGCCACGGCGATCCCGTCCGCACGATCCACAAGACCGCCTCGACAAACATCCGGTTGTCGCGGCCGGTCGACCCCTTCTGGTCGGGGCGACCGATAATGAGTGGCGCCATCCGATCCCAGGCGCCGTCGCTCAACACCAGCCGATCCATCACACCCAAGGCTACCTCCCAAAAGCAGCCCTGAATCACGCCTCACGCCAAATGGGAATCCTTAGAGTCCACACCACCTAGGGTCCAAACCCAATCAGCGGCTTGAAGGAGCGCGGCTTTCCTGATTCACGGGCGTCGTGGATCAAGGAGAGGGCGGATGGCATTGTTGTGGTTGTCGGACGAAGCATGGGCGGCGATCGAGCCGCATCTGCCGAAGAACCAGCCTGGTGCCCGGCGGGTGGACGATCGGCGGGTGATCTCGGGCATCCTGCACGTTCTGAAGGTCGATAGCCGCTGGTGCGACTGCCCTGCCGATTATGGTCCGTCGACCACGGTCTACAACCGCTTCAACCGCTGGTCGCACCGGGGCTTCTGGCTGAAGCTGCTCGATGCCCTGGTGGATACCGGCGCGGTCACGAAAAGCACCTCGATCGACAGCACCTACGTCAAGGCACAGCGCGCGGCGTTCGGCGCAAAAGGGGGCGCTCGACACAGGCGATCGGCCGCTCGCGCGGTGGCTGGACCACAAAGGTCCACGCGCTCACCGACGTCATCGGTCGCCCCTACGCGCTGATGCTGACGGCCGGCAACGTCAGCGATGTGAAGGCAGCACCGGCTCTTCTCGAACGCGCCGGGCGCATGCGCTACCTGCTCGGCGACAAAGGCTACGATGCCGACCGGCTGCGGCGCTCGCTGCGCGATGCAGGGGCTGTCCCCGTCATCCCAGGCCGACGCAATCGCAAGCGCGCCATCCGCTACGACAAGGACCGGTATCGCGGCCGCCACCTCATCGAGAACGCCTTCTGCTGTCTCAAGGACTTCCGCCGTGTCGCCACCCGCTACGATAAGCTCGCCGCCAACTTCCTCTCAGGCGTCGCGCTCGCAACCGCCGTCGCGTTCTGGCTTTGAATGAGTCTCGGCCCTAGCACTACTTTGGCAGGTTTGTAGTTTTTGGGATTTTCTGATTCAAGCTGTCGATGGGCAGATGTGTTTTGACCGACGCCCAATGGGCGAGAATGGCACCTCACTGAACCGTCCCGGGTTTCCCGGAGGCTCCCACTTGTGAGTAGGAGCATCTGGAATGAGCAAGACGACGAACAAGTTTTCGCCCGAGGTCCGCGAGCGTGCGGTCCGGATGGTGAACGAGCACCGGGCGGATCATCGCTCGGAATGGGATGCGATGGTGTCGATCGCCGGCAAGATCGGCTGCACGGCGGAGACGCTGCGGCGCTGGTGTCGTGACGAGGCTGGCCGGCGTGCAGGGCCAGCGTTGCTGGCGGACGATGACCGCGCCCGGCTGAAGCTGCTGGAGCGCGAAGTGAAGGAGCTTCGCCGAGCCAACGAGATCCTCAGGAAGGCATCGGCGTATTTTGCGATGGCGGAGCTCGACCGCCACGGGCGATGAAGATGGCGTTCATCGACGCCCATCGAGAGGAGTTGGGGATCGAGCCGATCTGCCGGGCCTGCGGCTGTTCCTGCCTGAGAGCTGGATTAGCGATCCGGCCCGGCTTGACCGGGCCAAAGTGCCCGAAGAATGTCGCGATTATCGCACCAAGCCCGAGATCGCGCTCGATGAGATCGACCGGGTGCGAGAGTGTGGTGTTCGCTTCGGCTGCGTGCTGGCCGACGCTGGATACGGGTTGTCCGCGCCGTTCCGGCAGGGCCTCTCCGAACGCGGCCTCACCTGGGCGGTGGGCATCCCTTACAAGCAGAAAGTCTATCCGGCCGATGTCGCCATGATCTTCCCTGTCGCCGGACGTGGCAGGCCCCGCCAGCGGCATATCCCCAATGTGAAGTCCGTCACCGCTCAGGCCCTGCTGGATGGCACCAGGTGGCAGACCGTCAGTTGGCGCAAGGGAACCAAGGGCCGTCTCGCGGCACGGTTCGCCGCCGTCCGTGTGCGGGTCGCCGACGGGCCGATCCGGCGGACCTCGTCGGGGAATGCGAAGAACGGGATGACCTCGCTCCACGCGCGCCGCCAGCTCTGGCCGATGGCCGGATACCGCTGGCCCCAAGGGCCGGCCTCGAACGCCGTCAGCGCCTGCTCGGCAGCGTCAGCGTCGGTGGCACGGTAAATCTCCTTGAGCGCGCTGGCGAGATTCTTACGGTCCTTCCAAGAGACGAAGTCCATCGAGTTCCTGAGCAGATGGACGATGCACGTTTGCACGATCGCCTCGGGGAACACGGCGGTGATCGCGTCCGGGAAACCCTTCAAACCGTCGACCACGGCGAGGAGGACATCCTCGACGCCGCGGTTGCGCAGCTCGTTCATCACCCTGAGCCAGAACTTGGCGCCTTCGTTCTGCTCGAGCCATAGGCCGAGCACTTCCTTGCCGCCGTCGGCGCGGACGCCCAGCGCGATGTGGATCGCCTTGTTGCGGACCATGCCCTCGTCGCGGATCTTGACCCGGATCGCGTCAAAGAAGACGAGCGGATAAACCGGATCGAGCGGCCGCTGCTGCCAGGTGGCGACCTCATCGAGCACCGCGTCGGTCACCGTGCTGATCAGGTCTGGCGATACGTCGATGCCGTACAGATCGTGCAAATGCCCGGTGATCTCGCGAGTGCTCATGCCGCGCGCGTACATCGACACGATCTTGTCGTCGAACCCGGGAAAGCGGCGCTGATACTTGGCGATCAGCTGCGGATCGAAGCTCGACTGACGGTCGCGCGGCACCTCGATCGCCAGCTTGCCCGTCTCGGTCATCACGGTCTTCCGGCCGTAGCCGTTGCGCGTGTTGCCGGCGCCTTCATCGCCGGCGAGGTGATGATCCATCTCCGCGTTCAAGGCACGCTCGGTCAGCGCCTTCTTCAGCGAATCGAGCAGACCGCCCTGCTCAAATGCGGCGCTCGCAGCGCCGCCCGCGAGAAGCTGATCGAGAAGCTCGTTCGGTATCGCAGGCTCTTTGCGTCGTGACATATGGGATCTCCTTTTTACCCATTATGCCCGCCCACACACGGAAAGCCTGACAGTGCCATGGGGCTTGCCGGTGTCCGACGCGGGAAATCCTGTGTCACCACCGTTTCCGACCGAAAGGCACTGTGCCCGCTCGACAAGGTCAACCGGGCCTTCAAGGTTCAGCGCCCGAACGCACTGTGGGTGGTGGACTTCACCTACGTCCACACCTGGGCAGGCTTCGTCTACGTGGCGTTCGTCATCGACGCGTTCGCCCGCCGGATCGTCGGCTGGAAGGTCAGCAGCAGCGCGACCGCACTTCGTGCTGGATGCCTTGGAGCAGGCCATCCATGCCCGCCGACCCACGGCTAGCGATGGTCTTATCCATCACTCGGACAGGGGCTCGCAATACCTCGCTATGAGCTACACCCAGCGCCTGGCCGAGGCAAAGCTGGTGCCCTCGGTCGGCAGCGTCGGGGACTCCTATGACAATGCCCTCGCCGAGACGATCAATGGCCTCTTCAAAGCCGAGGTCATCTGGCGTCAACGCTCCTGGCCAAGCCTTGCGGCCGTCGAAATGGCCACGCTGCGCTGGGTCGACTGGTTCAACAACCATCGCCTCTTCGAACCCATCGGCTATGTCACTCCCGCCGAGGCCGAGGCGAACTACTATGCTGCCAAACAAGAACTCGATATGGCAGCATGACCCCAACCAAACTGCCTCCGGAAAATCCGGGACGCTTCACACTGCCTTGGCAAGCCTGGCGACCCGGGGCGTAGCGGTGGCGATAACCGACTATTTGTCGAGGCGATTTTGTGGATCGTGCGGACGGGTAGTCCTTGGCGGGATTTGCCGGATGTGTTTGGCCGCTGGAACACGGTTTTTCGGCGCTACCGGGATCGGGCGAGAGCAGATGTTTTCAAGCGGTTGTTCGACGCCTGCTCGGAGGAGCCGGACATGGAATATGCGATGGTGGATGCCACGATCGTGAAGGTCCATCGTCACGGACAGGGCGCAAAAGGGGGACTTTCAGCCAGGCCATTGGCCATTCCAAAGGCGGCATGACGACCAAGATCCTCGCCTTGACCGATGCGCTGGGCAATCTGGTCCGCTTCGTTCTCATGCCTGGAAACAGGTTCGATACCGTCGGCATCGAACCGCTCATCAAAGGCGTCGATTTCGGTGGGTTGATCGCAGACAAAGCTTTCGACAGCAACGCCATCATCACCGACCTCAACGAGCGTGGTGCGCAGATCGTCATTTCCCAGCATCCACGACGCGCCAAGCCCGTCGCCATCGATCTCGATATCTACAAATGGCGGCATCTGATCGAAAACTTCTTCTGCAAGCTCAAGGAATTCAAGCGTATCACCATGCAAGCCGACAAAACTGACACCAGCTTTGCCGCCGCTATCTATCTCGCCGCTGCCGTCCTCAATTCCAAGTGAATCTCGACAGACCCTAGGTGGTGTGGACTCTAAGGATTCCCATTTGGCGTGAGGCGTGATTCAGGGCTGCTTTTGGGAGGTAGCCTTGGGTGTGATGGATCGGCTGGTGTTGAGCGACGGCGCCTGGGATCGGATGGCGCCACTCATTATCGCTCGCCCCGACCAGAAGGGGTCGACCGGCCGCGACAACCGGATGTTTGTCGAGGCGGTCTTGTGGATCGTGCGGACGGGATCGCCGTGGCGTGATCTTCCCGAGGTGTTCGGCGACTGGAACAGCGCGTTTCGTCGCTTCAGCCGGTGGAGCGAGAAGGGTGTGTGGTGGCGAATATTCGAGGCGATGTCGGACGATCCGGACTTCGAGTATCTCCATCATCGACAGCACCGTCGTTCGCGCTCACCAGCATGCTGCCGGGGCTAAAAAGGGGGGTCTGAAGATCAGGCCATCGGCCGCTCGCGCGGCGGCCTGAGCACCAAGGTGCACATGGCCGTTCGGGGGCTTGGCTGTCCCGTGCGCTTCACGCTGACCGCCGGGCAGAAGGGCGATGCACCACAAGCCGCCGGCCTCATCGATGGGTTGCCTGCCGAAGTGGTCATGGCCGATACCGCCTATGACAGCGACGCCCTGCGGCAGGCGATCGCGGACAAGGGCGCCACGGCCGTCATTCCGAATAACCCGTCGCAGACCTTCAAGCACCACCTCGACAAGCATCTCTACGCTCAGCGCCATCTGGTCGAATGCTGCTTCTCCAAGCTCAAGCAGTTCCGCCGCGTCGCTACCCGCTTCGAGAAAACCGCTCGAAACTACCGCGCTGTGATCACACTTGCTGCCATCGTCCTATGGCTCAGGTAACTGTCCACACAACCTAAAGCGGTTTTGGCCTGACTTGACTCACCTCCATTCGCTCTGGGCGCAGTCGAGAGGTACTGGAAGCGGCATTCCGCTGGGCATGTGCTTCGACTTCGCTCAGCACCAACGGAGAGGGGTGAATCCAGCTCGTCCGATTTCGCTCTAGCTACAGTAGCGTATCGATCCGCCTTCTCGTATGATTTTCCGAGTCACATTGCACTTGAATGGATTGCTTTCACCGATGGGGTGAGCGCGCCGCGCTTCTGCTTCATGTTCTAACGCACGACGATTTGAGCCTTTCCCAACGTAGAACGGATCGCCTCCGGGGCGGCACAGAACATAGACATACAAACGGCCGAGGATGGTCTTCAAAAAAGCATCGGCACCAGCGCGATCTCCACTGAAAAGCACGTCACTCCTCCGCCGACAGATAAAGTTCCCCGCCCTCTTCCTTGAACCGTTCGCTCATCTCCTCCATACCCCTGATCGCGGCCGCCTTGCTGGCCGCCGCGATCTCCGCACCCTTAGGTCCACCCGCGGCGATGAACGCATCCGCAGGCTGGTTCTGCTTCGCCGCGAACTCCCGCACCTCCTGGCTGATCTGCATCGAGCAGAATTTCGGGCCGCACATCGAGCAGAAGTGCGCGGTCTTGGCACCTTCCGCGGGGAGGGTCTGGTCGTGGTATTGCTCCGCCGTGTCGGGGTCGAGCGACAGGTTGAACTGGTCGCGCCAACGGAAATCGAAGCGGGCGCGGCTCAGTGCGTCGTCGCGCATCTGCGCAGCGGGATGGCCCTTGGCGAGATCGGCGGCGTGGGCGGCTAGCTTGTAGGTGACGACCCCGGTCTTGACGTCGTCGCGGTCGGGGAGGCCGAGATGCTCCTTGGGGGTAACGTAGCAGAGCATCGCCGTGCCGTACCAGCCGATCATCGCGGCACCGATGCCGCTGGTGATGTGGTCGTAGCCCGGCGCGATGTCGGTGGTGAGCGGCCCGAGCGTGTAGAAGGGGGCTTCGCCGCAGACCTCGAGCTGCTTGTCCATATTCTCCTTGATCTTGTGCATCGGCACGTGACCGGGGCCTTCGATCATGACCTGGACATCACTCTTCCACGCGCGGTGGGTGAGCTCGCCGAGCGTGTAGAGTTCGCTGAATTGCGCTTCGTCATTGGCGTCGGCGATGCTGCCGGGGCGCAGGCCATCGCCGAGGCTGTAGGCGATGTCATACGCGCGCATGATCTCGGTGATCTCGTCGAAGCGCTCGTAGAGGAAGCTCTCCTTGTGATGGCTGAGGCACCATTTCGCCATGATGCTGCCGCCGCGGCTGACGATGCCGGTGACGCGCTTCGCCGCCATCGGGACATAGGCGAGGCGGACGCCGGCGTGAATCGTGAAATAATCCACCCCCTGCTCCGCCTGCTCGATCAGCGTGTCGCGGAAGATTTCCCAGGTCAGCTCCTCGGCGACGCCGCCGACCTTCTCCAATGCCTGATAGATCGGCACCGTGCCGATCGGCACGGGGCTGTTGCGGATGATCCATTCACGCGTGTCATGGATGTTGCGGCCGGTCGAGAGGTCCATAACCGTGTCCGCGCCCCAGCGGATCGCCCAGACCAGCTTGTCGACTTCGGCGGCGACGTTGCTGGCAACCGCGCTGTTCCCGATATTGGCATTGATCTTGACCAGGAAGTTGCGGCCGATCGCCATCGGTTCGGATTCGGGGTGGTTGACGTTGTTGGGGATGATCGCGCGGCCGCGGGCGATCTCGTCGCGGACGAATTCGGGCGTGACGTAGTCGGGAATGGCGGCGCCGAAGCTTTCGCCGTCACGCTCATATTCCTTGAGCATCTCACGACCCAGATTCTCGCGGGTCGCGACATATTCCATTTCGGGCGTGACGATGCCGCGGCGAGCGTAGTGCATCTGGCTGACGTTGCCGCCTGCCTTGGCGCGCAGGGGGCGCTTCACGATCCGGGGGAAGCGCACGACACCTCCGGTACGGTCGGGGCCGAGCTGGCCGTTGTCCTCCGGGCGCAGTTCGCGGGCGTCATAGCTTTCGATGTCGTCGCGGCCCATGATCCATACCCGGCGGAGCTGGGGGAGGCCCGCCATGATGTCGATGTGCGCGTCGGCGTCGGTATAGGGGCCGCTCGGGTCGTAGACGCGCAGGGGGGGCTCGCCCGAAGAGCGGTCGAGATGGATTTCGCGCATCGCGACGTTGAGGGGGCCGACGTGGACCTTCCTCGAACCGCGGATCGGGCCGGTAGTGACGCCGATTTCGGTGCGTGCGGGAATGTCGGCCATGCATATCGCTCCTAGGCTTTGGAGGCGAGGACGTGGCGCGGGTGCCGCTCCCTCCCTCCGCCGGCGCTAACCGGATCAGGTTCGGCGGGTCATGGCATCAGCCAAGTCTCAGCCGCTTCAGATGCGGCTCCCCGGGGAAGGGTTATAGCATAGGCGCCAAGTAGCTCGGGCGCCAACGAAAAAGGGCCGAGCGGTCACCCGCCCGGCCCTTGCTCATTTCCGGGCGACCGCGGTCAGGCGGCTGGTGCGGTCGGGAACATGCCCCCGACCGTCAGCGCCGGATTGCCGTTGTTGGTCCCGTTCGGGAAGAACAGGCCCTTGGTCGGCGCCGATGCACTCCCGTAGACGATGTTGTGAACCTGCTTCGTATTGCGGCTGTATGCGATACTGTTCGCATCGGTCGGAACGATGTTCGACACTGTGGCGGACCCGACGATGCCCTGATCGTCGTCACCCACGATGCCGCCACCCGTGACCGTACCATCGAGGGCATCACGCAGATCGCTGATCTGCCCGGCATAGGTCCGCAACGCCGGTGTCGCGACCCCGCGCGAATAGAGCAACGTGCGCACCAGACCGGCGTGATATGCTTCGGCGGCGAGAATGCCGGCGGCCGCTTCCAGATAGAGCGGACTCGTGATGAGTGGCGAGCCGCCCTTATAAGCGGTAACGCCGACATCCTCGAAGATGAACGCTCCCAGCAGGAAGAAATTGTCGCTGGAATACGGATCGAACGTGCCGGTCATACTGTCGACGACACCGGCCGCACGTGCCGCCACCGTAAACGCACCCGTCGCATCGCCAGACAGGTTAATCGCCGGCTGCGCGATCCTTGCGCTGCCAAGCGCCGCGCGCAGGAAACGTACATGCGCGATCTCGTCATAGGCGATCTCGCGTGCGTATTGTGCCACGACAGGATCGGTGAAGTTGACGGCACGCGGCGGCGCGCTGCCCGACGTCGACACCTCGCCCCGCGTGCCCACGGTCCCATCGAGCATGTCGGCCGGAAGACCCTGACCAAAGGCGGCATAGCTGTAGAACTGCGCCTCGAGATATTCGAGGTTCAGCGCAAAATTCAGGATGTCCGGATCGGTCGGCGCAGCGCCTCCGGTCGCCGGTGGTGTCGGCGTCGGCGCAGGCGTCGGCGCAGGCGTCGGCGTGTCGTAATTGTTACACGCGGAAAGCAGCGACAGGCCGCCTGCGGCGACGGTCGCGCCACCGGCGTAGCGAAGGAACTGGCGTCGCTGCGTACGGCGCTGCTCGATCTTTTCGAGGATCGAGGCGGTTTCGATGGTATCACTCACTGGAATATCTCCCTGGAAACAGACGATCGCTCAAGCTCAGTGCGCCGTGCTCGTCCGGATGTTGCCATTGACGCCATTGGGGAAGAACCCACCCATGCTGGCGGCGGTATTTGTCAGATAGACGACGTTCAGGACCTGGCCGGTCGTGCGGCTATAGGCGAGCCCGTTGACATTGAGCGGGACGATGTTCGACACCAGCCGTCCATCTATGGTCGTCGGCGAGATACCCTGATCGTCGTCCGCCGCCTTGCCGGTCAGCGTGCCGTCGGGATCGCCTGCGGTCGTCGACATGAAGGTCGTCCCGTCCAGCATGTCGCGCGCGTCCGAGATGCTGTCGGCGGCGGTGCGGAGCGATGGCGTCGCGATGCCCTTGCCGTATAGTACCGTACGTACGATCGACGCGTGATACGCCTCGACTGCGAGAATGCCCGCGGCGGCTTCGAGATATGCCTTGTTCTGAAGGAGTGGCGACGCGCCCTTATAGGCGGTAACACCGACATCTTCGAAAATAAACGCGCCGAGCAGAAAATTCTCGTCCGATGCATAGACGTCGAAACTGTCCGTCGCGCCGATCACGCCAGCCGCACGCGCCGCATTCGAGAACGCGCTGGTCGGGGTAACGCCGATATCGATCGTCGGCTGCGCAACAGCCGAGGTGCTGAGCGCCGACCGCAGGAACGCGACGTGGTTGATCTCGTCCTGCGCGATCTCGCGCGCATATTGTGCCACGACAGGGTCGGTGAAGTTGACCTGACGTCCGCCGGTAACCGCACCCTGCGTCCCCGTACCGGTCATCATTCCGGCCGGAATATTGTTGCCAAACGCTGCCTGCGAATAAAAGTTGGCTTCGAGATATTCGAGGTTCAGCGCAAAGTTGAGTACGTCGATATCGGTAACCGCCTGCGCCGACGCCGATCCGGCGAATGCCAGCGCACCGGCGCCCACGGCTGCGGCACCGATTGCCGTCCTGAAGAATTCCCGACGATCCTCGCGCCGCCGGGCGCGCCCGTCGAAAGCCTCGATAAGCTGTTCGGATTCAACCATTACTAATTCCTCCTTGGTGGAACGTCGTTGTCCTGCCCCTTGTCGACCGATTACGATCCAAAGCAAGCCTTTCTTAAGGTACGTCGCAGTGTCACGGCAAGATGCAAAACCGTTAGCTATTTTTGAACCATTTGCAGAGACTTGACCAGCGGGCGTTGCCTGTCGGCGATGCGCGCGCTACCGATAGTGCCGTGACGGCCGACACACTCCCGGACAAGGCTGCCGCGCGCGCCGTACTGACGGAGGCGTTGGTCAATGCCGGGCATGAGGACCGGACGGCCTTCGCGCTTGTCTATCGGCTTACCGCCGCGAAGCTGTTCGGGATCTGCCTGCGTATCTGTGGGGAGAAGGAGGCCGCACAGGACGTATTGCATGAAGTGTACCTCATCGCCTGGCGCCGCGCCGGAGCGTATCAGCCCGGCCTTGCGAGCCCGATCACGTGGCTGTCGACGATCGCGCGCAATCGCGCGATCGACTGGCAGCGTGCCGGGGCCAGGCGGCCGGTCGCGCCGCTCGACGAGGCAAGCACGATCGCGGCCGACATCCCGGCCGCCGACGAGACGATGATGCGTGACGAATTGTCCGCCCGGCTCGCCGCATGCCTTCAGGCGCTGGAGACGCGTCAGCGTGACGCCATCCGCACTGCTTTCTACGACGGGTTGAGTTATCCGGAACTGGCCGAACGTCAAGCGGTGCCACTGGGAACGATGAAGAGCTGGGTCAGGCGCGGCCTGATGCAGTTGCGTGGATGCCTTGATGGCGACTGATCCCGGCGAATCGATGGTCACCGCCGGGGAACTGGCGCTGGGGGTACTGGAGGGCGATGAACGTGCCAGTGCGCTGCACCGTGTGATTGCCGAACCGGCCTTTGCTCGGAAGGTTGAGTGGTGGCGCGAACAATTCGTCGCTCTGTTCGAAGTGTGGCCGGAGGAAGCGGTACCCCCGGAGACGGAAAACCGGATCATGGCGTCGATCGAGCCGCGGCAGAGCGCGCCTCAGAAGTCGGATGGCTGGTGGCGGATCACGGCGCTCGCGGCCTCACTGGTCGCGGCGGTGTCGGTCGGCGCGCTGGTTATGGAGCAGCGACGGCCTGTACCCGCACCACCGCCGCGCACCGATGTCGCGCGGCCCGCCTCGGCTATGCCCGGGCCGTTGCTGGCTGCGATCGGCACGGCGAAAGATGTCACGAAGCCCGTGTTACTCGCGGCGGTCTATGATCCGGTACGGCGCACCGTAAGGATCGTCGGCACGATCGAGGTGCCCGACCGGCGTGTTGCGGAATTGTGGGCAATCGGCCCCGCCGGCAAGCCCCGACCCCTCGGATTGCTGGCACGCGATCCCGCAACCCGGCTGACATTGGGAGAGCCGGTCGCTGCCGGCGACACGCTCGCCGTGTCGATCGAGCCGGTCGGCGGCTCACCTACGGGTCAGCCGACCGGCCCGGTAGTGGCGACAGGGCCGCTGCTGGAAACCTGATCGCCCTCAGAAGGTATACGCCAGCCCCAAGGCATAGAACCACTGGTTACGGCTGCCGGCGATGCTGGTGATCGGGCTGTCCGCGAAGTCGTTCAGCAACCGGGAATAGGAAATGCCCCCGACCGCCGATAATCCTCCGGTCAGATCTCCCGTCAGCGAATAGGTTCCGAGCGCGCTGAGCGAATAGTTCTTCCACCCCTTGTCGGCATAGAATATCGGCAGGCCGGAGCGCAGCGATCCTGCCGGGTCGACATTGAAATAGGTCCGCGCATAGCCCCGCCCGGCATAGGAGGCGCTGGCCGACAGTCCGACGTACGCCTTGCGGCTGAGCGGGGTGCCGTAGTTGACGATCGGCGTGACGACGTAGCTGCTGTGCACGCCGGTGACGTCGTGAATATAGGCGACCTTGACCGACAGCGTGTCATAGGCACTCGTGATCAGCCCCGTCTTCCCGACGCCGACGAATCCGCCGAGTTCCAGCGCGATCTTTCGCGTGCCCAGCGCCTCCACCTGCCGGTCGTCGATCCCGCTACGGGTGCGACGATTGGTGTTCACGCTGATGACCGGACCGAGCTGGAAATCGAGCGACTGACCGGGCTGGTTGCGGATCACATCGACAAACAGCTGGGTGCCGCGCGTGTTGAATGCATAACCCTTGTACTGGCCTTGCACCGCCGCAGCGAAAATGAAATTATTGTTGTCTGATCCTTCGTAGCTCGGCACGCTGGCAACACCGACGCCGACGATGATCCGGTCGGCGTTTAGGTCGGGCGCGGGTGGCGCGATTGACGCTTGCGCCGGCTGCGTCGTGGATTGCGCGGATGCGCCGGTGGCACCCATGACGATTAGCGTGCCGAAGCTCGCCGAATAAATGATTGCGCGCAAGGCTAGATACTCCGGAATCATGATGTGAACGGCGTAACGCCCGGATATTTGTTTGGATGCATGGTCAAGGACTTACAAGATGTAATGCATCACGATCTGTTGCTCGGCTGCACCACCCGCGACGGAAAAACGCGCTGCGGCAAATCGTGGTGGCCCGAAGCCGACGCGCGGATTGCGCGAAAAGCCGAAGCCTTCACGGGGGATGCCGGCGAATGTGTCCAGCCGGTGGTTGCCGTTTTCATCGTGAATCACCGCCACCGCATAGTCGCCGCTCGGCAGGCCTTCGAAACTGACCCGCCCGGCGGCCGCGGGCACCGAGCGCGTCGTTGCGTTGGCGTCGTTGATACAGGCGGGGAAGTTGTCCGGATCGGCGGTCAGGCAAACGCGCAGCATGCCCTTCGATGACCGCAACCGGTTCACATCGACGTCAAGCCGCGCGATCGGGGTGGCGGCCCCCAGCATCCCCAGTACGAGGAGACTGGCGAGCATCAACGCCCGCCGGCGCGGGTCGACGCATCGACCGGTCATGCGCCCGAACGAAACCGCCCACGCCCTGGTCAGTGCCGCACAGGCGGTCCCAAAAGCGGAAGTACAGACCATAATTGCATCCGTAGCGTTCATGATGCCGCTGGTGGTGACTGGCGGTAATCAGCCATCCTCCGAGCGGTCCGGCCCACATGAACCGCGGAAACATCTCCCATCCCATGTGATTTGTTACGCCCATAACCGTCATTATGCCGAGCACCAAGCCGAGGGCGGCGACATGGATCGGAATGACGAAGACCAGTAGCGGAATTACCACAGCGCCGGTCATTGCCTCGATCGGGTGAAACGCCATTGCGGCCCAGGCGGTGGGCGGGCGGCTGGCGTGATGGAGCGCATGCGCGATCCGGAACGGCTGCGGCCGATGCATCCAGCGATGCGTCCAGTAGAACCAGGTGTCGTGGGCAAGCAGGTAAAACAGTACCGAGATCGGCAGCCAGACCAGTGGCAGGTCGGCCGTCTGCGTATAGACCTGCGTCCATCCATGCCGTGCCCAGCCCCATGCGACGATGCCGGCCGGCACGCCGTAAATTGCGGCCGACATCAGGCTCCAGAAAATCTCGCGACGCATCTGCCGGTCGAGGCCGCGGTAGAGACCCTGATGTCGGAGCCGGGTTGCCAACGCGAACCCGCCCGACACCGCCAGATATCGCAGGCCGACGATGATCGTCATCGCTGCGGCGGACAGAAGGATCGGAAACATCATCGGCATGACCTGCCCTGTACCCTTCCGTGGCGGCGCCGACCAGTCGCGCGCGATGATCTAGCCTATGCGCCCTTGCATAAGGATTTCGTCATTGCTCGCGGTTACGCTAACCCCGCATTCATGGCGTCGACCATTACCTGTGATCTCGCGATCGTCGGCGCCGGCCTGGCCGGTGGGTTGGCGGCACTTGCGCTTGTACAGCGTCATCCCTCGCTACAGGTCCTGTTGATTGATGCCGAGCGCGTCGTTGGCGGCAATCACGTCTGGTCGTTCTTCGGCAGCGACGTCGCAGCGTCGGATCGCTGGATCGTCGCACCGGTCATCGCGCACAGCTGGCAGGGCTATGACATCGCCTTTCCCAGCCATGCGCGCACGCTGGACGCCACCTATTACTCCATCGAGAGCGAGCGGCTGGATGCGGCGGTACGGGGAGCGATGCGGCCGGATCGGCTGATGCTCGGCCGGCGCGTTGAAAGCGTCTCGGCGACGACGGTCGTGCTGGCCGATGGGCAGCGGATCGAGGCGCGCGGCGTCATCGACGCGCGCGGCGTCGGCGACTTGTCCGCGCTCGATGTCGGCTGGCAGAAGTTCTTGGGGCGCGAACTCGTGCTCGACCAAGGGCACGATCGTACCCGGCCCGTGGTGATGGATGCGACCGTCGAGCAGACCGACGGCTATCGCTTCGTCTATTGTCTGCCGACCGCGCCAAATCGCATGTTCGTCGAGGACACCTATTACAGCGATACGCCCGATCTTGACCGGGATGTGATCGCCGGCCGTGTCCATGACTATGCCAGGGCGAAGGGCTGGCGGGTGACGCAGCCGTCGCGGGAGGAAGCAGGCGTGCTGCCGGTTGCGATGGGTGGGGATTTCGAGGCCTATTGGCGGTCCAGCGGGTCGGGCATCGCAAAGATCGGCATGCGCGCCGGGCTGTTTCATCCGACGACCGGCTATTCCCTGCCCGACGCAGTGCGCAGCGCAGCGATGCTGGCAAGGATGACCGACTTCACGGGGAGCGCGCTTCACGAGGCGACGCAGGCGCTGGCCAGGGCCAGTTGGGATGCGCGCGGTTTCTATCGGATGCTCGACACCATGTTGTTCCGCGCCGCCGAACCCGACGAGCGCTACCGGGTGCTCGAACGCTTCTACCGCCTATCGCCCGCCCTGGTGGGGCGCTTTTATGCAGGACGATCGAGTTTGATGGACAAGGCACGTATCCTGACCGGCAAGCCGCCGGTTCCAATCGCACGGGCGGTGCGCGCATTGGCGCAGGCTCGGCCGTGAGGTCGGCGATCGTCATCGGTTCCGGATTCGGCGGGCTGGCGCTCGCGATCCGGCTGCAGTCGGCGGGCGTTGCGACGACCATCGTCGAGGCGCGCGACAAGCCGGGGGGGCGCGCCTATCACTGGGAACACGACGGCTTCACGTTCGACGCCGGACCTACAGTCATCACGGATCCGTCCTGCCTCAGCGAATTGTGGGACCTGTCGGGCCGCAACATGGCTGACGACGTGACGCTGGCGCCCGTCCAGCCCTTCTACCGGCTCAACTGGCCGGACGGCACGAATTTCGACTACACAAACGACGACGCGCTGCTGCATGCCGAGATCGCAAAGCTCAATCCCGAGGACAATGCCGGCTATGCGCGGTTCCTCGACTATTCGGCCGGCGTCTTCAAGGAGGGCTATGAAAAGCTCGGGCACGTCGCGTTTCTCGACTTCGCATCGATGATCCGCGCGGCGCCCGCACTCGCCAAATATCAGGCGTGGCGCTCGGTCTATTCGATGGTGTCCAGTTTCGTACAGTCGGAAAAGCTGCGCGAGGCGCTCTCCTTTCATACCCTGCTCGTCGGCGGCAACCCTATGACGACCAGCGCCATCTACGCGCTCATCCACAAGCTGGAACGCGACGGCGGGGTCTGGTTCGCGATGGGCGGGACCAACCGGCTGGTCGCGGCGATGGTCACTCAGTTCGAGCGGCTGGGCGGAACGATCCGGCTGGATGATCCCGTGGTCGAGATCGAGACGCTGGGCGACCGCGCGACGGGCGTGAGAACGCGCGACGGCTGGCACGGGGAAGCCGACGCCGTCGCGGTCAACGGCGACATCATGCACGCCTACCGGGACCTGCTTGCGGGATCGCGCAGCGCGCAGCGCACGAAGCAGAAGCTGGAGCGCAAGAAATACTCGCCCTCGCTGTTCGTTGTCCATTTCGGGGTAAAGGGCGCATGGCCCGGCATCCCCCATCACATGATCCTGTTCGGCCCCCGCTACAAAGGGCTGCTGGAGGACATTTACGACCATGGTGTCCTTGCCGAGGACTTCTCGCTCTACCTCCACCACCCGACCGTTACCGATCCCAGCCTGGCGCCGGAGGGGTATTCGACGTTCTACGTGCTTGCGCCCGTCCCGCATCTGGGCAAGTTCCCGGTCGACTGGGACGAGATCGGGCCGATCCTGGAAAAGCGTATCCTGGACGAGATCGGCAAGCGCCTGATCCCCGATATCCATGAGCGGATCGTGACGAAGTTCAGCTACAGCCCGAAGGATTTCGGCCAGGACCTGTCCGCGCATCTTGGCAGCGCGTTCAGCCTGGAGCCCGTCCTGACGCAAAGCGCCTGGTTCCGCGTCCACAATCGTGACGACCATATCCCGAACCTGTACTTCGTAGGCGCAGGAACGCATCCGGGCGCCGGTATCCCGGGCGTCGTCGGCAGCGCGAAGGCAACGGCGGCGCTCATGCTGGACGATGCCCGGTGAGACGGCTTGCAATCTATTGCGGCTCGGCGACGCCCTCCGACCCCCGCTACCTGCAACTGGCGCGCGACGTCGGCCGGTCCTTGGCCGAGCGCGGAGTCGGCCTGGTCTATGGCGGCGGTCGCCTGGGTCTGATGGGCGCGGTCGCGGACAGCGCCCTCAAGGCGGGCGGCGAAGTCATCGGGGTGATCCCGCAGGCTCTGGTCGATGCCGAAGTCGCGCATCGAGGGCTGACCGAACTGCACGTCGTCGGCGGAATGCATGAACGCAAGGCCGCCTTCACGAACCTGTCGGATGGCTTCGTCACGTTGCCCGGTGGCACCGGCACGATGGACGAACTGTGGGAAGCGCTTTCCTGGGCGCAGCTGGGCTATCACGCAAAGCCGGTCGGACTGCTCAATGCACTCGGCTTCTACGACGATCTGATCGTGTTCTGGGCCAAGATCGGGCGCGTCGGCTTTTTACGGCCGCAGCACCGCGATCTGCTGATCGTCGGCGACACGTTGGACACGCTCCTTGATGCGATGGCAGAGCACGAGCCGACGCAACCGATCGTCAGGATGGCCGCGGCGGACCTGTGACGCGCCGGGAAATCGTTGCGGCGGCGCGAAGCTCGATCGTCAGGGGATCGACAAGCTTCGCGGTGGCGTCGCGCCTGTTTGCGCCCGCGACGCGTGAACGCGCCTGGCTGCTCTACGCCTGGTGCCGCGCCTGCGACGACATCGCCGATGGGCAGGACCACGGTCACGGCATGGCGCGCGTCAGCGATCCGCTCGCGCGGCTCACGATGCTGGAAGACAAGACCGAGGCGGCGTTGCAGGGCAGGCCGGTCGGTGACCTGCCTTTCGATGCGCTGCGCATTGTCGCTGACGAGACCGGCATGCCCGCGCGCTGGCCTCGCGACCTGATCGCAGGCTTCGCGCTCGATGCACATGACTGGCGACCGCGCAGCGAGGACGATCTCTATCGCTACTGCTATCATGTGGCGGGCGTCGTCGGATGCATGATGGCGGTCATCATGGGCGTCGACCCTTCGGACGACGCGACGCTCGACCGCGCATGCGACCTGGGGCTCGCGTTCCAACTGGCCAATATCATGCGCGACGTCGGGGAGGACGCCGGCGTCGACCGTTGCTACCTGCCGGTCGAGTGGCTGGTCGAGATGGACATCCCGCCGGGCGAGCACATGAAACCGCCGTTCCGCCCTCGCTTGGCCGTACTCACCCGCCGTCTGGCGGCGCGCGCCGCTGCGTTCGAGGCGAGCGCGCGTTGCGGAACGGCGACGCTGCCGCTGCGCTCCGCCTGGGCGGTGCTCGCCGCTGCCAACATCTACGGGGCGATCGGTCGCGAGGTCGCCGGACGCGGCACACGGGCATGGGACGCGCGGGTCACGACGTCCTCCATCCGCAAGGCCGGTTTCGTCGCCGGTGCCGCGTGGCAGGCTCCCCGCCGCAAATCGCTATACGCCCACAAGGCTCGCGACCCCGCCCTGTGGACGCGTCCGCGCTAGGGCCGACATTCGGGGTGCTTAACGGTTGCGTCGCCCGGCCACGACTTTTAGGGATCGAGGGATGACCGACCAGACCGCCATCGACGCCCGCCGCCGCGAAATCGCGGCCGAGCATGTCCTGTTCAAGCTGATCGAGTATGTCGAGACGAAGCATCCCGGGCTGCTCGACTTCATCGAGGGCAGCCTGGACCATCTCGGCGATCCCGCACGTGACGAGACCAAGGATGACGAGGCCGTGCGTTCGATCGCGCGCAAGATGGTTGCGGGCGCGCGGCGCGAAGGCGTCGATTGACCCTTCTATAGCTTGCCCAGCATCCCGCCCAGGCCGCCTGCCCCTCCGGCGAGACCGGCAAGCTTACCGAGGGCGCCCGGGCCACCGACATGATCGATCAACTGCTGCACCTTGCTCTGCTCGACGCCGGTTTCCGCAGACGCCTGCTTGGCGGTATCGCCCGGCTCGCCCTGGAACTTCGCCAGCGCGCCCATCACCATGCGCACCTGTTCCTCGCTCAGCCCGACCTTTGCGGCAAGGGCACCGATGTCCAGTCCGCCCAATGCCCCTCCCATTTTGTCCAGCATGCTCATGTCTTCATCTCTCCTTGGGCGGTGTTACCCTGTGGTGATCGCCCCTCTGCGATTCCGTACCATTTGCGTCCCGCTCGCGCGGCAGTCGGCGGCGATCACGGGAAATGAAAGATCGGCGTTACGCATCAGCGCCTGCGGCAGCGCGGCGCGGCATTGCTGCATGCTCGCATAGCGGACGGACTCGATGCGAGCAGGCACGCACTGCGCCTGCCCGTCCCCGCAACCCATGATCGCCATGACAAAGAAAACCGATCCCACGACGCGCCCTCCTGATCTTGCTCAAGAACGGACGGCCGGTGCAGGCGGTTCCTTGAGCGTGGGTTGCGCGGCCGCGATAATGCGCCACATTGGGGCTGCCGATGCCGCCCGACTTTACCACGACGACCAAGAGCGACCAGCCCCTGCTCCCGACGCTGAGGCGCTTCCTTCCCTATCTCTGGCCGGTCGGCGAGACGGGCCTCCGCCTGCGCATCGTCGTGGCCCTGCTGCTCGTCATCTGTTCCAAGATCGTCCAGGTCTACGGCGCGCCCTTCGCGCTTCAGGGCGCTGTCGACGGAATGGCCGCGGGGAACCGGTCGGCGACGCTGCTCATCCTTGCGCTCGTGGCGGGCTACGCCGCGGCGCGGTTCGGGACCACGCTGTTCGACAATTTGAGGAATGCGGTGTTCGAGCGTGTCGGACAGGACGCGACGCGCAGGCTGGCCGCGCGCGTTTTCCGCCATCTGCATCAGCTGGGGCTCGACTTTCATCTGTCGCGGCGCACGGGCGCGGTCACCAAGGTGGTGGAACGCGGCACCAAGAGCATCGATACGATGCTTTATTTCCTCCTCTTCAACATCGCGCCGACGGTTCTGGAGCTGGGTCTGGTCCTGCAGCTGTTCGGCAGCCGCTTCGGCTGGCAGCTCGTCGTCGCCACGCTGGTGATGGTGGTCGCCTATATCGCCTTCACACGCTGGATCACCGACTGGCGCAACGCGCTGAGGGCGCGGATGAACGACCTCGACACCGGCGCCGTTGCGCACGCGGTCGACTCGCTGCTCAATTTTGAGACGGTCAAATATTTCGGCGCGGAGGAACGCGAGGCAAGGCGCTATGACCGCGCGATGGATGACTATGCTGGCGCCGCCGTCAAGAACGAGACGTCGCTCGCCTATCTGAACATCGGCCAGTCGGCGATCACCAACCTGATGATGGCGCTGGGCATGGGCTGGGTCGTCTGGGGCTGGAGTCAGGGGCGCTTCACCGCCGGCAACGTCGTCCTCGTCTCGACGCTCCTGGCGCAGCTGTTCCGCCCCCTCGACCTGCTCGGCATGGTGTACCGCACGATCCGCCAGGGCGCCATCGACATGGGCGCGATGTTCGACCTGCTCGATACGCCCGCGACCGTCGTCGATGCCGCCGATGCCCGACCGTTGGCGGTGACGCACGGGCATGTCCGCTTCGAGGACGTCCGCTTCGGCTATGGCGATGGGCGCGAGATCCTGCACGGCTTCGATCTGGACGTCGCCCCCGGCAGCACGGTCGCGGTCGTCGGGCCATCGGGCGCGGGCAAATCGACGCTCGCACGGCTGATCTACCGGTTCTACGACCCGACCAAGGGCCGCATCACCGTCGACGGGCAGGATATCAGCGGCGTGACGCAGGCATCGCTGCGCGCCGCGATCGGCATCGTGCCGCAGGACACTGTGCTCTTCAACGACACCGTCGGCTACAACATCGCCTATGGCCGGGAGGGCGCGGGCCAGCACGAGATCGAGGCATCGGCGCGCGGCGCCGCCATCGCCGGCTTTATCGAGCGCCAGCCGCAGCGCTATGAGACCCGCGTGGGCGAACGTGGCCTAAAGCTATCGGGCGGCGAGAAGCAGCGCGTGGCGATCGCGCGCACCTTGCTAAAGGATCCTCCGATCCTGATCCTTGACGAGGCGACGAGTGCCCTCGACAGCAGGACCGAGGGCGAGATCCTCGACACGCTGCAGGCGATCGAGCGCGGGCGCACGACGATCGTCATCGCGCACCGCCTGTCCACCATCATCCATGCCGACCAGATCGTGGTGCTGGACGGCGGTCGCATCGCCGAGCGCGGCACTCACGCGGACCTGCTGCGCCGCGATGGGCTCTATACGGAGATGTGGGCGCGTCAGGCGCAGGAACGTGGTGAGCCGGCGCTGGCCGCGGAATAACCAGCGCGCCGCATATCGCTCGGCACGAGGATCAACATGAAGATTGAAGTGGAGAGCAGGGTTGGGACTGGCTTGTGAGTTCGCCCTTTGCAACCTTGTCCGGCAAACCGAAAGCCACCTAGAACGCTTTGACCGAACGTCCGCCACAATGTCGAACCTGTGGCTCACGGCTCATATTACCCGCAAGTTGGGGAAAGCCGGGCGGTTACCAGTCGGTGAGATTACCGCGTTCTAGGGTCTGTTGAGATTGAGGATTCCGCTACCTGGGATTTTCTGATTCAAGCTGTCGATGGACAGATGTGTTTTGACCGACGCCCAATGGGCGAGAATGGCACCTCACTGCCTTGGCAAGCCTGGCGACCCGGGGCGTAGCGGTGGCGATAACCGACTATTTGTCGAGGCGATTTTGTGGATCGTGCGGACGGGTAGTCCTTGGCGGGATTTGCCGGATGTGTTTGGCCGCTGGAACACGGTTTTTCGGCGCTACCGGGATTGGGTGAGAGCAGATGTTTTCAAGCGGTTGTTCGACGCCTGCTCGGAGGAGCCGGACATGGAATATGCGATGGTGGATGCCACGATCGTGAAGGTCCATCGTCACGGACAGGGCGCAAAAGGGGGACTTTCAGCCAGGCCATTGGCCGTTCCAAAGGCGGCATGACGACCAAGATCCTCGCCTTGACCGATGCGCTGGGCAATCTGGTCCGCTTCGTTCTCATGCCTGGAAACAGGTTCGATACCGTCGGCATCGAACCGCTCATCAAAGGCGTCGATTTCGGTGAATTGATCGCAGACAAAGCTTTCGACAGCAACGCCATCATCACCGACCTCAACGAGCGTGGTGCGCAGATCGTCATTTCCCAGCATCCACGACGCGCCAAGCCCGTCGCCATCGATCTCGATATCTACAAATGGCGGCATCTGATCGAAAACTTCTTCTGCCAGCTCAAGGAATTCAAGCGTATCGCCATGCAAGCCGACAAAACTGACACCAGCTTTGCCGCCGCTATCTATCTCGCCGCTGCCGTCATTAATGTCGCGGGTTGCCTTATCGCGCGTGCTGAACGGCAAGGCCGCCATCAGTCCCGATCTGGCGTTGCGGCTTGAACAGGCAGGCTCCGGCACGGCGCGCGCATGGCTCGCCATGCAGGCGAACATGATCTCTGGCGCGCACGGCAGCATGAGCAGCCTCCTGTGCGTTCATTGCCGGACGCCGCCTGACCGAGTTTTCAACCCGAGTGGCAGCGGACGTCGGGAATCGACCAGAGTCGGTCGTAGCCGGAGCCATTTGCCGATCCTGGAAGCGGACATTCTGGAGCAGGCTTTTGATACCTATCAGTCCCCGGAAAGCAGAGGGCTGACGATGGTGCCAAAACCGACCGGTTGTGACACCATTGCGAGCTCATTTGATTATGTAGAAAGCCCACCAGGGCTGTGACTATGATGCTGGGAGCAACTCTCCAACGGCATGTCGTGCGGGTTCACTCAATAGGCGGTCCCAGGCTCTGAATAAGTGGCCCAAGTAATCACCCGCGCGTTCAACAAAAGCATGATCGCCACTCGCTATCTCTAGCTCGTTGGCACACGTCAGCTCGCAAAAATCGGCAAGATCTTCATACGCAACGGCATCGACTTTACCCGTAAATCGGTCGCGAAAGTGGACGGCTTCCGGTTTGCCGATTTGTGGCCAGACAAATTCGCGGTCGCACGAGCAGTAAAGATAGACGATCCGCTCCGCGTCGGGACCGATCAGTTTAGCAATTTCGGACCGCTGTGATGGTGTGACCATCGCAGCGGTAAATCCAGCTGTGCCGTATGCAGCATGGAAAAGCCCCGCACGGCACAGCGTCTCGCCTGCGCCCCAACTCCCAAGAAGATCGTGAACCGCTACGAGGTGGCGCTCAAGCGATCCGTTCAAGTGGCTGAACTCTCCTGCGCCAAGCGCGGAGAGGGCTGCAAAAAGGCGCGGCGTTTCGGTCGGCATCATCTGCTCATGCCTTATTCGGAAACGGTTTTCGACCGGTATCAGATTGGGGCATAGGCGAGGACAATCCATGTCGCGGCCCGCAACGCCGGCCCTCCCGGACCGTCCAAGGCGAATAATGCCTGCTCCAGCGCCGGGATTGCATCGCGCCGGAACTCGGAATGTTCACGCAAGATCGCGCCGAGCGAGCCAACGCAGGAGCAGACATCGACCATTGCCTGAACATCGCCGCTCCGTACCTCGTCATCCTGTTCTTGAATGCTAATCGCGACGTACCCGGCGCTGGCGAGCACCTCCCGCACAAAAACGGGATCGGCAAAGGAGAAGTGGCCCGCTGTTTCTGCGTCGGCGACGAGCTGGGCCGGTAGGTGGGGCGCTGCTGCGCGGATCGGCAATGCATCCAGCTCATTGTCAGCAAGGCTTCGCCAGCAAACGAAAGCGACCCGTCCACCCGGTCGCAGCGCGCGACGGATGTTAGCGAACGCCGCCACCGGATTGGAAAAGAACATCACGCCAAAACGAGAAAAAGCTGCATCGAAGCTGCCGGGTGCGAATGGATAGACCTCCGCGTCGCCATGCACGAAGCTAATGCTCGGCGTGGCACTCGCATCGGCGCGCATCACGTCCAGCGCCGATCGAAGCACGTCGATACCGACGACCTCACCATTTGGCCCAACGGCCTGAGCGAGTGCT
This sequence comes from Sphingomonas sp., assembly GCA_965260965.1. Classification (GTDB taxonomy): domain Bacteria; phylum Pseudomonadota; class Alphaproteobacteria; order Sphingomonadales; family Sphingomonadaceae; genus Sphingomonas. The sequence goes on from CBDHCA010000003.1 coordinate 32,681, forward strand.
AGCGGCGTGGTCCCTATTCCAAACCCAATATCAAGAACGCGATCGCCGAAACCAAGCTGAAGTAGATCGACAGCGCCGCGCCCAAGGGGTTCAAGTTGCCGTTCCAGAGGCTCCCGTATGTCCAGCCACTCTCGCACGCGCTCGTCACCCGCGTTGGCGTCATGCTGGCTCCAAAGCAGGTTGTCGTTATCCATCGCGCTAGTTCTGCGGTCTCAACCGGATAAAGTCGAGATGGTCAAAACCGAACGGTTTTGACACCGAACACAAGGGCAGCTTTGACTTCGGCGCCCCCGAAAGCAGCCGTTCCGCAAAGTCCCATTTTACGCCATTCGAGATTGCCTGCTTATTCCCATTTTTCGGATCATTTGCCGGACTACGCCTCATGCCGCTGGGTGACATTCAGCGCTCGCAGACCGCGCCGATTAGCTCCTACATCTACCGCCTAGTTCTCGCTACCCAGTACTTCGGTCAGATGATCGGTCCATTCGCGCCCGTCGATCCGGCGCAGCAGCGCGACGTTGATCGGCTCGCGCAGCCTGCTGTCCTGCGGCAGGCCGAAGGCATAGTCCTGCCGGCCGAACGAGCCGCGTACCAGCCTCAGCCTGTCATTGTCGCGCTGATGGACGCGAAAGCGCAGCAGCGGGCGGTCGTAGACGAAGGCGTCGATCCGCCCGTCGGCGACCGCGTCCAGACCGTCGGCGATCGTGGAGAACGCGGTGAAACCGACCCCGTTCGCGCCCAGCCAGTCGTCGGTCGCGGATCCGCGGATCGAGCCGACCGTCACGGACTGGAGATCGTCGGCCGTTCGCACCGCGCCCCTGATCCGGCTCTCGGTCAAGGACGAGGCGATCATGCCGGTGAAGGTCGAGATGATGAGGATCGCGCCGAACATCCAGGCGACCGCGATCAGCCGGCCCGCCACCGTGCGCGGCGCCTTGTCGCCATAGCCGACCGTGGTCATCGTGACCGCGGAGAACCAGAAGCCGGAGCCGATGCCCCTGGATGGACGTCCGCCGAACTGTTCCGGGTTGGCACGCCGTTCTGCGAGCCAGAACAGGAAGCCGACCGCCATCAAGAGACCGCCGAGCGCAAGAATCGATTGCAGGAAGCTCCAGGTAAACAGATTGCGGATCAGAACCAGCCAGCCCGGCGGCGCGCGCCCGCTGACGATGCCGAACCCGGTCGTATAGAATGGCTGCGTGAAGTCGATCCGCCGTTCGCGGGCGGGCGTGACCGTCAGGGCGCCGACGCTGACCGCGAACCGGCCATCCGCGACGCCGTCGACCATGTCGGCCAATGATGCCTCCTGAAGGCGGTAGGACGTGCCGGTGTCGCGCGCGACGTCGCGCCACAGATCGACCGCCAACCCCGACCATTCCCCGTTCGGCTCGTGCACCGCGAAGGGCGGCGCCTCATGCACGGCGACCGTGATCGGCTCGCCCGCGGGCGGGCCGGCCGGACGCGGCTGCGCGTGCGCCGTCGTCAGGGCCAGGCCGATGAGCAGCAGCATGGGACTTCGTCGGAACATACAATCGCCGGTGCCGGATCGGATTCGACCGGCAGGAGTATATGCAAGGTACTGGGCCGGCTCGACAACCCGGTCTGATTCTGGGTGGTGGCTCACGGGACGACGGATGGGTGTGACTTTCTATGATTACGCATTAATTACCCTTAAATGACAGGCAAGTTACTCGACAGCCCTACAACACGGGCCGGAGCTTCTTTGATCCGCAACCGGCATTTCGGGCTGGCGGCATCACAGCCGATTCGCAACCTGCCCGACGACATCGCCATTCCCCGCTCCGCGCCGCTTCGCCATCCCCTGCTTCGGATCGGTACCATCTCGAATCGCCGCGCTCACCGGAATCTGCTCGCGGATCGAATGGTGCCGGAGATCGGGGCATCGATGCAATGGGCGTCGCCGCGGACGCCGGACGAACTGGCGCTGGCACTGGCGCGCTTTGCATGGGCAAGGATCGATGCACTGGTGATCGATGGCGGTGACGGGACCGTGCGTGACGTGCTGAGCGCAGCCGCAACCGCATATCCGGACGCATTGCCGCGTGTGTCGATCGTGCCGTCCGGCAAAACGAATGCGCTGGCGCTGGATCTGGGCATTCCGACCGACTGGACGATCGAGGATGCGGTCGCGGCCATCGCGGCCGGGCGCCAGAGGGTTCGTACACCGATCGAGATCCGCCGGCCGGATGCGCCTGATTCAGTGCTGCGCGGTTTCCTGTTCGGCGCCGGTGCCTTTGTGCGCGCGACCGCGATGGCGCAGCAGGCGCATGGCTTCGGACTGTTCCGCGGGGTCGCCGTCGGTGCCTCGCTGGCGGCGGCGGTCGGGCAGAGCCTGTTCGGCGGCGAAGGCAACAGCTGGCGCACCGGCGAGCCGGTCGGGATCGACTTCGACGACGGGCCATTTATCAGCGGGCCAGTTTACACCGTGATGGCTTCGACGCTGAACCGCCTGCCATTGGGGCTGAAGCCGTTCGGCAGGACACGCGGCGGGTTGAAGCTGCTGCGGGTGGAGGCGCAACCCCGTCATCTGTGGGCGGCGATCGGCCCGTTGCTGGCCGGGTCGCAGGCGCCGTGGCTCGCGCGATCGGGCTATCATCACGGCGACGCCGAGCGGTTCACGCTGACGCTGGAACAGGACTTCATCCTGGACGGCGAGGCGTTTGCAGGCGGCACTTTGGCAGTCTCGCGGGGCGCGCCGGTCACGTTCGTCACATCGTGACGACGGCGCTTGAGCGGTTCGTCGCCGAGGAACTGGAGGCTGACGTTCCGGACGAGGTCGAACAGGCGGCGCGGCAGCTTGCCGACCAGCCCGGCGTCGCCGCAATCCTGTTCTACGGGTCGGTGCTGCGCACAAGGGCGCTGGGCGATGTTCTGGATTTCTACGTGCTGACCGACGGCCCGGCGTCCGGCCGATTGCTGTCCCTATCGAGGGTGCTGTGGCCCGACGTCAGCTTTCGTGAACTGCGTGTCGGTGAGCAAGTCATCCGCGCAAAAGTGGCGACGATGCCGATCACCGTGTTCGAGCGGGCCGCGGCGGGTGACATGGTCGACACGACGATATGGACGCGCTTCACGCAGCCGAGCGCGTTGGTCTGGACCGGGTCGCTGCGCGCGCGGCTGCGCGTGCAGCGGGCGGTAGCCGGCGCCGTCACGACGGCGGCACGCTTCGCGGCGCTGCTGGGGCCGGCGACCGGGAAGGCGGGCAGCTATTGGCGGTCGCTGTTCCGCCACACCTACCAGACGGAGTTGCGCGTCGAGGCGCCGGGACGCGAGGCGCAGATCATCGGCCACGCGCCGGAGAGATATGAGCGGCTTTTGCCGATGGCCTGGGAAGCGGGCGGCATCGATTTCCACGTGGAGGACGGCGAACTGCGGCCGGTGATCGCGCTTGCGCAGGCGCATGGTCTGGCGAGGGCGTGGATGGTGCGTGCGGCGATCGGCAAAACACTGAACGGAGCGCGGCTGGTGAAGGCGGCCTTCACCTTCCAGGGCGCGGCGCGCTATGGTCTGTGGAAGATCGAGCGGCATACCGGCGTACGAGTCGCGCTCACTCCGTGGCGCGAGCGCCATCCCGTGCTGGCGGCGCCCGGCGTGCTCTGGCGGGTGCTGCGCGCGCAGCCGCGCTGAGATGCGCGCACTGGTGCTGGCGGGGGAACGCGGCGGGATCGACCCGGTCGCCGCGCATGCCGGTGTCACCAGCAAGGCGCTGGTCGAGGTCGGGGGGCGCACGATGCTCGCCCGGGTGGTTGCGGCGTTGAGGAAGGCCGGGATCGACGAGATACTCGTCAGCGCTTCGTCCGAGCCGGTAGTCCGGCATGCCGCAGCGCTGGGCACGATGCCGGTCCCGGCAGTGGCCGGGCCAAGCGCCAGCACCCGTGAGACATTCGCGCGAGCCGGGTCCCCTATGCTGGTGACGACCGCCGATCATGCGCTGCTACGGGCGGAATGGATTGATGCCTTCGTGCGGGATGCGCCCGCCGATGTCGATGTCGCCGTCCTGATGGCGCGGCGCGAGACGATCGAGCGCGATGCGCCAGCGACGAAGCGGACCTATCTGCGCTTTGCCGACGGAGACTGGTCGGGATGCAACCTGTTCCTGCTCGCGACACCCGCCGCCGATGCCGCGCTGGCGCTCTGGCAGTCTGTCGAACGCGATCGCAAGCGGCCGTGGCGGATCGTCCGGCGGATGGGACTGCTCCCGCTGCTCCGCTACCTGCTGGGAAGGTTGAGGCTGGCCGAGGCGGTCGGGACGATCGGCACGCGGGCGCGGGTCCGCGCCGCGATCGTCGAGTCGCATTACGGGCTGGCGGCGATCGATGTCGACAAACCCGCCGACCTCGCGCTGGTCCGATTGCTCAGCGGCGATACCGCATCCGCATTCTGATCGTCGTTCCGCCCGGCGGCAACGTGAAGCGCGCGGCCTTGATCGACGGTATACCCAGCGTCGTCGAAGCATCGTTCGAAAAGCCGAACCCCTCCTTCGGCACAAACAACGTCCGATTGAAATGGTGGTCCGCATTCTCGTCATGATATTGCGCGATCTCATACTGGCCCGGCGGCAGCCAGAAACAGGCGCGGGTGACAGGTACGACCGTCGGTACGCGGACGCGCAGCAACTTGCCGCCTCTCGCGAGGAACTTGTTCGGGTCGTTTGCATAGACGGTGAACGCGACCTCGCCCTTGGCATTGCGCAGGTCCGTCGCTTCCGTCACCAGTTTGACGGTGCCCGCCGATTGTTCGCCGGTACAAATCTGGGCAGCAACCGGCAGCGCGCCTAACGCGAGAAAGACAGTCGATGCGGCGGCGACTGCAGATCTTATGGTCATGAATGGCCTCCTGACTTTTCTGGGTCACTCTGATCGGTTCGTACCGAAACGAACTTATCATCACGCTCAGCTTGAACGGTGTGTGACTTCAGATGGTTGAACAGCACTCTCGCCGATTGGGTCTGAACCCCAGCTTGCGCGCGCAAACTGCTCGGCTTTTTCGTGTGAGAAGCTCCCGTCCCGCCAAGAACGCCAAGTCAAATCTGCACATGACCGGACGAAAGCCAGCCGGGCGATTGCCCGTCCCCAGGAGTCCGGGAGAAGTTAAGCCTATCGAGACGAAACCGGTCACGCAGCAGCAACAACGACCTCCTGTCCGGCATGACCAGCATGTCCAACGCCGGGAAGGCGACCGGATTTTCGTGCGGCGATGATCGCGCTATTTACGGGCCTATTTGTGCCGATGTCGGCCCGTGAAGCGATCGGCGCGGGTGTAGGCACACTGCTCGCCTTGACATCGGCCGACCTCTGTTCGTCCGCTCGCCGGTTGCGCGCCAGCCAGTACCGGCCAGCGAGCACGCCGTAGCGGCTATCGCGCCAGTACCGCCTGCACCAGCGCCGCGGCCTTGCCATAGGGGGCGGTGAAGGCATCGATCATGTCGTCGGCGTCACCCCGGACAACGACGCCGCGCTGGTTGGAAAATTCGCGGAAGCCCTCGATGCCGTGATGCCGCCCCATGCCACTCATGCCCGATCCACCAAAACCCATCGACGGCAGCGCGCTCTGGACAGCGCAGGTATTGACCGCGGCACCCCCCGACACCGTCTCGGCGACAACCCTGCCCGTCAGCGCGTTGTCGTCGCCGAAGACATAGAGTCCGAGCGGTCTGTCTCCGGCATTGACTCCGGCGATCGCTGTATCGAGGTCGTCATAGGGGACGACGGGGAGGATCGGCCCGAAAATCTCCTCCTGCATCAAACGCAGGTCGGTCGCCGGATCGATGACGAGCGACAATGGCATGCGCCGCGTCGCCCGGTCGATGCCGTCATCGTCCTGCAGCGTGACGATCCGGCTCTGCCGATCACGTGCCTCCTGCAACATGTCAGTCATCCGGTCGAGATGGCGATCGGAGATCATGCCCGTGCACTCGTCACCATGCGAGTAATCGGGTGCGGCCTCGGCCATGAATGCCTTAGCCTCATCGACGAACGATTCCATCTCGTCGCGCGCCACCAGCGCATAATCGACAGAGACGCACATCTGGCCGTTCTTGATGATCTTGGCGCCGATGACCGATTCGATGTTGCGCGGCGTGACGGACCCGGGAGTCATGATCGCGGGACATTTGCCGCCAAGTTCCAGCGTCACCGGCGTCAGATTGGCCGCTGCCGCCTGCATGACCTGCCGGCCGACATTGGGGCTGCCGGTGTACAGCAGATGATCCCACGGCACCGATGAGAAGGCGCGCGCCAGATCGAGTCCGCCGACTGCGACGTGGACGAGCGTGGGATCGAAGGTCGCGGCCACCATCTCGGCGAGAAGATCGGCGCAGGCAGGGGTGTATTCCGACGGCTTGACCATCACTCGATTACCGGCCGCCAGCATGTCGACCATCGGCCCGACCGACAAATCGAACGGGAAATTCCAGGGCACGATATTGCCGATCACGCCCTTGGGCCCATACTGCACCTCGGCCGTGGCGGTCCCGAACAGCGCGGCATCCATGTCGCGCTCGCTCGGCTGCATCCATTGCTCGAGATGTTCGAGCACATATTGCGCGCGGCCGATAACGCCCAGCACCTCGATCAGGTCGGAAGCGGGCGCAGGATGCGCGCCGAAATCCTGCGCAATCGCCTTGCTGATCCGCTCGCGGTTGCCGACCATCATCCCGATCAAGGCGCCAAGCCGCTCCTGCCGCTCCTGAAGCGAGGGATAACGGTTCTTTGCAAAGGCGCCGCGTTGCGCTTCGAAAGCCTGGTGCATCGCGGTGATCGCGGCCTGGTCAGTCATATCGTCGGCAAAGGGGGTCGGGGCGTCGTTCAGGATCGACATTTTCTTCCTTTCCTCGGGTCAGCCTTGCTGCGTCATCGCCGCGAGCAGAGCCGTGCGTTCGTCACGTACCAACTCGGGCTCGCGGACAACCTGAACGTGAAATTCGCGCAACTCCTCTGGAACATACCAGTGGACCTGATCCTCGTGATAGGCCCGCCAGACGGTCTCGGCAACTTCGCGCGGCTTGACCAGCCGCCACATCCCTTCGGCCGGCGCCATTTCGCGCATCGTATCGGACAGTAGCGGCGTGTCGATCAGCCCGGGCAGCAGGTCGGCAGCCCGAACGCCGTAGCGTTTGAGTTCGATCGACAACGCGTCCGTCAATCCGCGCACTGCGTGCTTGGTCGCGGAATAGACGCTAATGCCCGCGGTCCCGAAGATCGCGGAGGAGGAGGAGGTAATAAGCGACAGCGAACCGGGCGTGTGCTTGAGCAGCTCGATGCTTGCGCGCACGCCGATCATCACGCCGATGAAATTAACATTGACGATGCGCATCACGTCGTCCCACGCCAATTCGTCGAGCAGCCCACCGGTGCCGATGCCGGCATTGTTGTGCATCAGGTCGAGCGTGCCACCTGTTGCCTCGCCGAACGTCGCCATCGCCCCCTCGAACGCCTGGGGATCAGTGACATCCAGTGGCGCGAAGATGCCGTTGTCCGCGCCGATTTCCTGCTGTAGTGAGCCAAGTCCATCGGCGTTGACGTCATAGCCGCCGACGAACCAGCCCTTGTCGGCAAACAGAAGCGCCGTCTCACGTCCGATTCCTGACGCTGCACCGGTGATGAAGATCGATTTCCGTGAGGCGCTCTTGCCCATGCTCACGACTCCGCCATCTGATTGTCCCGGGCAGGCGTGGACTGATGCGCATGCGCGCCGTCCTGTTCAAGCCCGGCCAGATCTCCCTGTTCCCGCCACTGACGCAGCAGATTGACAAATTCAATCGGTCCGCCACCGAAGACGGCGCTTCGTGCCGCTGCGTCGGAGGCACGACCTTCATTGTTGTAATAGCCCGGCGTGCATGCCTCGATGAATTTGCGCCGCGCTTCGCCCAGCCTGACGATCGTGTCGACCCAGCTTTCCTCGGCTTCCTCGGTGGGCTCGATCGTCTCAACCCCGTTCTTCGCGCAATATTCGACGATGTGCGCCAAGTGCAACGACTGTTCGCTTAACATATGCGGGAAATTGGGCGACATGCCCGACTGTGCCTGGCTGATCACGAACAGGTTCGGAAAGTTGCGTGTATGCATACCGTGCAGCGTCGACAGCCCACGCGCCCATTTCTTGGTAAGCGACTGACCGCCGACGCCGTGGATCGTCATGCCCGACCGCTTGGCGTAGCTGGTCGCCACCTCGAAGCCGGTTGCGAAGATCAAGCAGTCGATCGAATACTCCTCGCCGGCCACGACAATCCCCGTCGGCGTGATCCGTTCGACGCCGCGACCAAGCGTATCGACCAGCGTCACATTGTCGCGATTATACGTCTGAAGGTACAGGTCCGAAAAGCACGGGCGCTTGCAGTACAGGCTGAACCACGGTTTCAGCAACTCCGCCGTCTCCTCGTCCTCGACGATGTCGCCGATCCGCCGGCGGATCTGTTGCATCTTCTCGAAGTCGGCCTGCTCCAGCAACGTCCCGGGGTCCAGTCCTTCGGGATTGTCCGCCAGTTTCTCGCGAACCGCGCGCGCAAGCACCGTCCAGCCGTCATGTACGAGATCGTCCGCGGGTAATGCCTGGGTGAACTGGGCGGTGAAATTCTCCATCCGCCGCTGTTGCCAGCCCCGTTTCAGGGTCTGGGCCCATTCGGGATCGGTCGGCGAATTGTTGCGCGCGTCGACCGAGGACGGCGTGCGCTGGAAGACGTAGAGATGCTCCGCCGACCGGGCGATCGGCGGGATGCACTGGATGCCCGTCGCGCCGGTGCCGATGATCCCGACACGCTTGTCCTTCAGGCCGTCGAGCGGATCGGTCGCACTGCCGCCAGTATAGTCATAATCCCATCGGCTGGTATGAAAGCTGTGCCCCTCGAAATCCTCGATGCCGGGGATGTCGGGCAGCTTCGGGCGATTGAGCGGACCCGTCGTCAGGACGACGAACTTCGCGGTCATCGCATCGTTGCGATCCGTACCGACCCGCCAGCATGCGGCTTCGCCGTCCCAGTCGAGCGATGTCACCTGGGTTGAGAACAGCGCATCACGGTAGAGATCATAATGTTCGGCAATGCGCTTGGTATGCTCACGGATCTCCGCCGCCTTGGAATAGCGCTCGACTGGGATGTAGCCCGTCTCTTCCAGCAGCGGAAAATAGATATACGATTCGATGTCACAAGCGGCACCCGGATAGCGGTTCCAGTACCATGTCCCGCCGACGTCGCTCGCCGCGTCGACGATCCGCACTTTCTGAACGCCCGCTTCCCGCAGCCGTGCGGCTACCATCATCCCACCGAAACCGGCGCCGACCACCAGCACCTCGACCGCATCGGTCTTTGCCTCTCGAGGCGGGGCTATCCCGTAGGGATCGTTCAGGATGTGCGCGAAACCCTGTTCGACATCCCGGTACTGACGCTCTCCCGGTTCGGTAGCGACGCGACGGTCGCGCTCGATGCGGTAACGTTCGCGCAACGCGTCCATATCGAGCGTCGCGGTGGTCGTCGTTTCATTGCCGGACATGGGCTGCCTTTCAAAAGCGTCGACTGGTGGTCCGTGGGACGAACCAGTCGTTCATGGTCACGATCAGAAGCGCTTGGTCACCGTCACACCATAGGTTCGAGGCTGGTTCGGGAAGCCCGAGTAACTACCGTCCTGCGCGACCGTCGGGAATGTATAGGTGAACGTCTTGTCCTGCGTGAGGTTGCGCACGAACAGGAGCAGTTCAAGCTTCTGCGGCTCGCTTGCGACCCCCAAACTGGCGCTAACATTATTCTGGCCCCAAGTCGACACGCCCGGCGGAGTGGTCTCAATCAGTTGTACCGAACTGGTGTAATCATACTCGCCGCGCAGGAACGTGCTGATCCCGCCGCCAAAGTCATGCGAAATGGTCGCAGAGTTGGACAACGACCATTTGGGGATGCCGGCAGGACGCGCTCCCGACAGATCCCGGAACGCAGGACGTCGACCGGTGGCCGGATCAACCGGGCAGCGAGCCAGGTCATAGTTGACGCAGGGTGCCATCAGGAAGGAGTCGTATTTCGGATCGAGATAGGTCGCCGACGAGGTGAGGGCGAGCCAGCGCAACGGCTTGTACGCGGTGTCGATCTCGAACCCTCGTACCGATTGCTTACCCGCGTTCACCAGGCTGTAGCCGGTTCCTGTATAGGCGTTGGACTGGAAGCCCTTGATCGACTGTTTGAACACCGCGACGTTGAAATAGCCCCCGCGGAATTCCGCCTTCAATCCCGCTTCATACAGGGTAACGTTCTCGGGGCCGGCGGTGCGGCCGATCCCGGCGGCGTTGGGCGGGCGAGCGTCGGTAGACAGGTTATAGGCACCCGCCTTCCAGCCCGTCGAATAGCTCGCATAGGCGTTGAGGAAGCCCAGATTATAGGAGGCGCGGCCCAGATAGGTGACCTTGTCATTCTTCAGGACGCCGGACTCATTGGCGTTGGGATAGTTGACCGGCCCATGAACCGGTGAGTTGCCATAAAAGAACTGCAGCCCGCCAAGCGCGCTGTAGAGTCCGCCCGGCAGACCGATTGCGGTGAACTGCGGCACGTTCTGCAGATTGAGGCGCGAAAACGGATCCGTCAGCACGACATTCGCCTCCGCTTTCTTGCGATCATTCAGATAGGCAACGCCGCCGGTCAACGTCAGTCGTTCAAACAGCTTGAGATCCGCTTGGCCAAAGAAAGAGAAAGAGTCCTGGGTAAGGTTATAGGGCGCCGTGACAGCCTGTCCGGCCTGGAAATAGGTCTGGCCCGGTACGACTGACGGTGTCACCAGACTTTGGAGGTATTCCAGAGCGTAGATGTTCGATCTGCCCGTCAGCGCGGGGCGCAGCGGTGACGGAAGCGCGCCGATCAATGCGGCCGGTACCTGACCGCTGAGCCGATCGGCATAGGTGCGGATATCGGTCCCGAAATTGATCGTGCTGCGCGTGTCGAGCTTCTCGTGATCGTAGAAGCCGCCGATCAGATAGTTGAACGGCCCTTCACCGCTGGACGTCAGGCGAACCTCCTGCGTGAACGTCTTGATGTGGGTGCGATCAACACGGTTGGACAAATCCGCGCCGGTGAAATCGACGTCTTGAGACCCTGAATCGATCTGGTCGCGATAGGCGGTGATCGACGTCACCTTGGCGAAACCGACATCATAGTCGATCTGGCCCGAGATCCCCTTGCCGACGATGTGGTTGAACGGATCCTGGTTGAAGGCGATGTTGTAATCGAACTTGTTGGCCGGCGTCGTGATCGCCGCACCCAGTCCGATCGGGCGCGGTGCGCCGATCAATTGCGTCGCCGGGCCATTAAGAATCTGGACGGCGCCGCAGCAGAACTCGTTGATTTCGTTGTAATCACCAATGATGCGGACCGACAAGGCGGAGGTCGGCTCGAACGTAACGTCGGCGCGAACGGATCCGCGGTTCCGGTCGTTGACGCTCTTGCCCGTCACGAGGTTGGTGAAATAACCGTCGCGCTGATTGATATTGCCCGACAGGCGCACCGCCAGCGTATCGGCAAGGGGGCCGGTCACCGTGCCCTTGGCGATCAATTGCCCGTAATTGCCGACCGTCAGTTCGGCCTTGCCGCCCCAGGTGAACTGAGGACGCCGCGTCACGATGTTGATCGCGCCCGCCGACACGTTTTTGCCGAACAGCGTCGACTGCGGGCCACGCAGAACCTCGATGCGCTCGACCTCGGGCAGGTCGCTGAGCGAGGCGGCGCTGCGCGATCGGTACACGCCGTCGATGAAGATACCGACCGATCCCTCGATCCCGACGTTTCCGGCGCCGTTGCCGAAACCGCGGATGATGAAATTGGTCGCGCCGACCGAATTGTTCTGCTGCACCTTGAGTGACGGCACCACCGTCTGCAGGTCGACCAGGTCGCGGATCTGCGCACGCTCGATCGTCTGCTGGCTGGTCACCGAGACCGAGATCGGCACATCCTGCAATGTCTGCTGACGTTTCGTTGCGGTGACGACGATGTCCTCCGACGGACCAACCGGCGCCGGTGGCGTCTGGTCCTCCTGCCGCGTCTCGGGCGTCGAGGTCGGCGCCGTCGGCAGCGTGCGTGATGGCGTGGTTTCCTGCGCGACCGCCGACGTACTTGCCATCAACGCGATGGCGGAAATCCCAAGTCGGTAGGCAGTACGCATTCTTCCTCTCCTCCGTGCCACCCACGCCTTGTGATCCGGCGGTCTGAGCGGTCGGCATCCTAATAGCGGCTCACTTTTCTAACACAAGCTAGAATCAGGTTCTCGCTTGCTGCTCTTGTGCCGGGCAGGGATTTGCCTACGGCTATCGGGATCGTGGCCATCTCGACCAAATTGAAACGCCCGGGGGACGCAAGCTCACAGGGCTCCAGGCAGACCCGCAAATCGGCCAAGAAGCGCGACGCCATCATCAGGGCAGCCACCGAGGTCATCAACGAAAAGAGCTACGCGCAGGCGACGATGAGCGAGATCGCAGCGAACCTCGATCTGCGGGATGCTGCGCTCTATTACTATTTCGATGGCAAGCAGTCGCTGGCCTATGCCTGCCACGTGCGATCACTTGAGTTGTTCGAGCGGTTGATCGCCGTTGCGGATGCCGCGGGTGAGAACGGCCTGTCAAAGCTCAGGCGGTTCATCCGTGGTATGCTCGACGATGCTGAAGCGAACGGGCCGCAACTCTATTTCGGCGACTATTCCTATCTGGCGGAGGCGCAACGCTACGATGTCGGCCAATGGGCCGCGCGGCTCACCGCCGATCTGGAGCGGTTTCTGATCGAAGGGATCGCCGACGGCTCGGTCGTCGCATGCGAACCCGAAGTTGTGGTCCAACTCCTGCTCGGGATGCTGATCTGGCTTGCAAAATGGGTGCCCGCGGTCGAGGGAATGACGGTCGACCGGTTGATGCGCTCGATCGCGACCGCAAGCCTCGACGGGCTGACGCGCTGAACGGGCGGCATCATCAGAGCGATGACAGGCAGCGACCGGAAGCCTCTCATTCTTCCGGCCAGCGGATCTACCGGATCATTGTCTCCTCAAGCCAGACGCATCTTGCTGCATTCGTTCAAATTTAATTCAGACCGTGCCGGACGGCGGTACGGCATCGTCGCGTAATGCGGCTTCTGCCTGTCCGATATAATCCCGTGTGATCGGCAGGACTTTCCGGCTCCGCGAGAATTGCAGCTGGTAATTGCACAGGCCGCCGGTGCGAAACGCCTCGGCAGCGCCGGCCAGGTAGAATTGCCACATGCGATAGAAGCGCTCGTCATAAAGTGCGATGATCTGCTCACGCGCGGCGACCGTGCGATCGTACCAATGGTCGATCGTGTAGGCGTAATGCAGCCGAAGCACCTCGATATCGGTCGGGAACATCCGCAATCCTTCATAGGCGCGCACGATTTCCGATAGAGCCGGGTTGTAGCCGCCCGGAAAGATGTACTTGGACGTAAAGACATCGGTAACGCCCGGTCCGCTCATCCGTCCGATAGTATGCAGCAGCATGACGCCGTCATCGGCGAGCAGGTCGCGGCAGCGCCGGAAGAAGGTCCGGTAATGGCGCGGACCGACATGCTCGAACATGCCGACCGATACGATCCGGTCGAACCGGCCGGCAACCTGGCGGTAGTCGATGAGTTCGAAGCGGACATGACCGGCGACGCCCGCGTCCGCCGCGCGCGCTCTCGCGACCTTCAGTTGCTCCTCGGACAGGGTCACGCCGAGAACGTCCGCGCCGGTCTTTTGGTGAAGATAGAGCGCCATGCCGCCCCAGCCGCAGCCGATATCGAGCACGGTCATGCCCGGCTTCAGTGCCAGCTTGGCGGCGATGTGCGCCTTCTTGTCGGCCTGCGCCTGTTCCAGGCCGTTTGCCGGATCGCTAAAATAAGCGCAGCTATATTGCCGGTCGGCGTCGAGAAAAAGATCGTAGAGACGATCCGACAGGTCGTAATGATGGGCGACGTTACGCTTTGCCCGCCGCGCCATGTTGATCCGGTCGATCCGGCCCTTCACATTGACCAGCAGGCGACTGGCCGTGGACGGGTTGAGCTTGACGCCCTCGGCTTCCCACGGCGTATTGCCCTTGAGTAGCTTGACCAGATCGCGGATATCGCCCTGCTCGACGATCAGCCGCCCGTCCATATATGCTTCCGCCGCGCCCAGTGCGGGATCGCGGATGATGGCGCCGGGGACGCGCCGATCGGTAAAGCGGATCGCCACGTCGCCGAAGGACTCGTCCGGCTGTCCCAGGGTCCGCGTGGTGCCATCGGCATAGGTCATGATCAGCTGCCCGCGGTGAAGTCGCCGGGCGATGAAGCGGTCGAGAAGCGGCATAGGTGCGCGGGTTAGCGCTCAAATACCGGCATACCAATCGTAATCGGCACTATCCTCCCAATATCCGCCCTTGCCCTGGCCGATCCCGTCGAGGCTGGCGACCGCGTCGATCCGCATCAGATATTTGGCGTGCTTGTATCCAAGCTGCCGCTCGACCCGCAACCTGACCGGCGCGCCGTGCGGGACGCTCAGCGGCTGGCCGTTCATCCCCCATGCCAGGATCGTCTGCGGATGGAAGGCATCGACCATGTCGATCGACTCGTAATAGGGTGCGCCGCCATAGAGGTCGGCGCAGGTGAACACGATATAGCGCGCCCCGTCGCGCATGCCTGCCGTCTTCAGCACCGATCCGAGCATGGGTCCGGTCCACTGACCGATTGCACTCCAGCCCTCGACGCAGTCATGGCGCGTGATCTGTGTGCGGGCCGGCATCTGGCGCAGCTGAGCGAGGCTGATCGACAACGGGCGCGCCACGAGACCGCCGACGGTCAGCCGCCAATCGGCGAAGTCCCCGTCGACAAGCGCGTTATAAGCGGGCGTCCCCGGGTCGTTCGTACCGTTGGAGCGAAAGATCGGCGACATCTGCGCCGGGCTGTATTCGGGCGCGAGCGCGGTGCGATCGCGAAGCGTACGCTGCAATCCCTTATGCATGTCCTCACCGGCGAACAGGATGCGACGGGCCGCTGGAACCCGCAGCACCTGATCGCAGCTCGCCAGCAGCATCCCGGCGCCGCTGCCGATCAATGTCCGCCGCGAGATCATTCCGCTGCCACTGGCTCGGCCTGACGGACGTCGTCAGGGACGCGCCAGCGTCCCGTGACGACGGAGCGCAGTTCGTTGCCGACCCCCGCCAGAATGACCAGAGCCAGATGGACAATGATGAACGTGCCAACCAGGGCCGCGCAGATGAAGTGGATCGAGCGCGCCGACTGCCGCCCGGCGAACAGGTCGAGCAGCCACGGCCATGCTGCGTCCATGCCGGGAGACATGGTGAGTCCGGTCAGGATCATCAGTGGCAGCAGCACGAAGATGATGGCGATGTAACTGAGTTTTTGCAGCGTGTTGTAGCGTCCGGGATGGTCGGGATCGTGGAAGCGGAAGGCCAGATTCTCGCGGAGATCAGCGGCAAGGTGCCGAGGCGCCAACTCTCCGCGCTTTATCGCCAGGTCGCGCTGGACGTGGTGATTGATCAGGCTGGCGACCATGTAGACAAAAAGGCCAAACGCCAGCACCAGCGCGAAGAACAGATGCCACCGTCTGGAGATCGCGAGATTGTAGCTGGCCGGGATGGTGATCCAGGAAGGAAAGCGCGGCAGCCTCAGCCACGCAGGATCGAAATTGGCGCCATATTTACCCCAATAAAGCCGGGGGTGCGCGTTCGAGATGCCGAGTCCGCTGCCGAGCAGGATGATGACCGCAATCGCATTGATCCAGTGCCAGGCCCGGGTGAGGAGACTTCGGCGCTTGATGAGGGTTCCAGGGGCTGGACTGGCCATCGTTTGGGCCTATCAGCTTCGATCCGCATGACCAATCGACATTTTTACGAGCCTGCCAAGGGCCATCGCCTGCGCCATGATCCGCTCAATTCGATCGTGGCGCCGCGCCCGATCGGTTGGATCGCCAGCCTGTCGGCGGACGGCCGCCGCAACCTGGCGCCCTACAGCTTCTTCAACCTGTTCAACTATCGCCCGCCAATCATCGGCTTCGCATCGGTGGGTTGGAAGGACTCGGTCGCCAATGTCGAGGCAAGCAAAGAGTTTGTCTGGAATCTGGCTACGCGGCCGCTGGCGGAGGCGATGAACATCAGCTCGACATCGGAGCGCGACAAGGACGAGTTCGCGCTGGCGGGGCTGGAGGCGGCGCCGTCCCGGATCGTGAGGCCGCCGCGCGTGGCGCTCAGCCCGGTTTCCTTCGAGTGCCGCCTGACGCAATTGATCCGGTTGCACGATCTGCAAGGTCAGGACCTGGATACCTGGCTGGTGCTGGGCGAGGTGGTCGGGGTCCATATCGACCGGGTGATGCTGGAGGACGGCGTCTATCAGACGGCGCGTGCGGCACCGATCAGCCGCGGCGGCGGCCCGGCCGACTACTTCGAGACGACCGGGGACGCGCTGTTCCACATGGCGCGCCCCGGTTAGAGCATGACCGGACCTGACGGATTCGGGATTCCGTTCTCTCGGGAATTGTGATTCAAGCTGCTGGCTGGGCAAGAGGCCAGCAGCGATGGCGCGTTCTTATTCTCAGGATCTTCGCGAGCGTGTTGTGTGGTTTGTTGGGTCGGGGCGACCTGCCGGGCGGCGGCTGAGCGTTTCGGGGTTGGCGTGGCGACGGCGGTGCGCTGGTCGCAGCGGCACCGCACGACCGGCGATGCCTCGGCACGCCCGATGGGCGGCTGCAGGCGGGGTGTTCTTGCCGGCGAGCGCGAATGGTTGCTGGCTCGGATCATCGAAAGACCGGACCTGACGCTGCGGGCGATCGTCGCCGAACTGGCGGCACGTGACGTGCGGGTCAGCTATGATGCGGTCTGGCGGTTCTACAAGCGTGCGGAAATAACGTTCAAAAAGCCTGCACGCAGCCGAGCAGGATCGACCGGACGTGGCTCGCAAACGCGAACGCTGGAGGCGCCACCAGCATAAGCTCGATCCGCGCCGCCTCGTCTTTATTGACGAGACCTGGGCCAAGACGAACATGACGCGGACTCACGGCAGAAGCCCGCGCGGCGAGCGGCTGCTGGCCAAAGTGCCGCACGGCCGCTGGCGCACGCTGACCTTCATCGCAGCCCTGCGGCACGACCGGATCACCGCCCCAATCGTGCTCGACCAGCCGATCAACGGCGAAACGTTCAAGGCCTATGTCGAGCAAGCGTTGCTCCCGACGCTGGCACCTGGCGATGTCGTCGTTCTCGACAACCTGGGCAGCCATAAAGGCAAGGCCGTTCGCCATGCCATCCGCAAGGCCGGCGCACACCTCGTGTTCCTGCCGCCCTACAGCCCCGACCTCAATCCCATCGAGCAGATGTTCTCCAAGTTGAAAACCTTGCTACGAAAAGCCGACGAGCGATCGGTCGAGGCAACGTGGAAGAGGATCAGATCCCTCCTCGATCACTTCACACCCCATGAATGCGGCAACGTAACTGCTCACCAACTCGGGATACGCTTCAGCGTGATCCGTCATGCTCTAAATGTCCACATGCCTTAGGTTGTGTGGACAGTTACCTGAGCCATAGGACGATGGCAGCAAGTGTGATCACAGCGCGGTAGTTTCGAGCGGTTTTCTCGAAGCGGGTAGCGACGCGGCGGAACTGCTTGAGCTTGGAGAAGCAGCATTCGACCAGATGGCGCTGAGCGTAGAGATGCTTGTCGAGGTGGTGCTTGAAGGTCTGCGACGGGTTATTCGGAATGACGGCCGTGGCGCCCTTGTCCGCGATCGCCTGCCGCAGGGCGTCGCTGTCATAGGCGGTATCGGCCATGACCACTTCGGCAGGCAACCCATCGATGAGGCCGGCGGCTTGTGGTGCATCGCCCTTCTGCCCGGCGGTCAGCGTGAAGCGCACGGGACAGCCAAGCCCCCGAACGGCCATGTGCACCTTGGTGCTCAGGCCGCCGCGCGAGCGGCCGATGGCCTGATCTTCAGACCCCCCTTTTTAGCCCCGGCAGCATGCTGGTGAGCGCGAACGACGGTGCTGTCGATGATGGAGATACTCGAAGTCCGGATCGTCCGACATCGCCTCGAATATTCGCCACCACACACCCTTCTCGCTCCACCGGCTGAAGCGACGAAACGCGCTGTTCCAGTCGCCGAACACCTCGGGAAGATCACGCCACGGCGATCCCGTCCGCACGATCCACAAGACCGCCTCGACAAACATCCGGTTGTCGCGGCCGGTCGACCCCTTCTGGTCGGGGCGAGCGATAATGAGTGGCGCCATCCGATCCCAGGCGCCATCGCTCAACACCAGCCGATCCATCACACCAAAGGCTACCTCCCAAAAGCAACCCTGAATCACGCCTCACGCCAAATGGGAATCCTTAGAGTCCACACATCCTAGAGCGGTCATCCGGTCGACTTCTGCCTGATCCAGAGATCAAGCAGGGTTGGCCACAATGAGGCGGGGTCGGACAGCGGCAAGCTGACGCCGAAGCCGTGGCCTCCCTGTTGAGGCAGATGCGCCTCCACCTTTACCCCCACTGCCCGACACGCATTGAGCCACAACAGGCTGCACTCGGGCCGGACGATCGGGTCATCCAGCGCGTGTAGCACGAACGATGCGGGCGTCTGGTCATTGACGTGCAGGACGGGCGAGCGACGTTGGACCACCGCGGGAGACGGGTCGTGGCCAAGCAGATGATCGCGCGAGCCTGGGTGGGTGACCGAGTTTTCCAGCGTCGTTACGGCGTAGAACAGCCCTGCGAAAGCCGGGCGCGCGGATTGTCGATCCGTCACGTCGACCGGTGCATAGACCTGTTCAGTGTATGCGGTTGCCAGTGAAGCCGCGAGGTGACCGCCGGCGGAGAAGCCGATCACGCCGGTGCGCCCGGGGCCGATCCCGAATCGCGCAGCATTCGCCCTGACCATCCGCATTGCTCGTTGGGCGTCTTGGAGGGGGACGGCGGTTCGATCGTTCCAGCCCTCGGCGGGGAGGCGGTAGGTCAGCACGAAGACGGTGTAGCCGAGTCCGGTCAGGCGGCGCGCGACGCTGGTGCCCTCATTCTGGATCGCGAGGAACTCATAGCCGCCGCCGGGAATGGTCAGCAGCCCGATCCCGTTCCCCCTGGCCGGCCGGTAGACGTCGATCGGAGGCGCCGCGATCCCGGTCAGCCACAGCTCCTGCCGACCCGGATCGCCGCGCAATTCGCGCTTGGGCGTCGGCAAGGTCCGGCGCGCGCCGGGCGGCAGGCCGGGCCATAGCGGGATGTGCGCGGCGGCGGTCGGCGCCGGCGCGAAGGGCAGGCGGTCAGACGCTGCAGCCGACGCCGCCCAGGCCATTGCCGCGCCGCCGATCAGCGTGCGGCGATCCATCCGGTCATTTCTCATGGAGCGGCGCGTGGATGCGGGCGAACTCCTCGACCGGCAGCTTGCTGATTTCACGGTCATAGGTCAGCAGGCCGTTCACCTCCCCCTCGACATCGCTCGTCTGCGTGTAGACGGCAGCGCTGAGGCCCAGTTCCGCCGCCTGGCGGATCACCTCGGCATATTTGCGGCGGTAGCGCGCGCCGTAGTCGGCTGCGTCGGTCGCGGTCTGATAGCCCCAGTTGCGCTTTTCCGGGAACCACAGGTGCCCGGCGACCGGCAGGCCGATCCCGCCGAACTCGCCGATGACGATCGCGCGTCCGCCCTGACGCGCGGGCGCCTTGGGCACCTCTTCATAGGTATGGATATCGTACAGGTCGGCGCCGGCGTCGCCGGTATCGAGCCAGCCCGAAGCCTTGTCGACGACGCGGCTGGGATCGAGGTTCTTGACCATCTTCGCCAGCCTGGTCGACGCGAACTGCCCCCAGCCTTCATTGTCGACGACCCAGGTGACGATGGAGGGATGGTTGCGCAGCGTGGCGATCATCCGGGTCAGTTCGTACCGGAACGCATCCTCGGTCGCCTGCGGCATGATCGCCTCCGACTGCGAGGTGGGCCGGACGAACTGGTCGAGGCTGTCGGCCTGCTCACCGGCGGGCATGTCCTGCCAGACGAGGATGCCCATCCGGTCGGCTTCGTGATAATATTGGGCCGGCTCGACCTTGATGTGCTTGCGCAGCATGTTGAACCCGGCCTTCTTCAGATAGCCGATCTCGTAGCGGATCGCGTCTTCCGACGGCGGGGTCAGCAGGCTTTCCGGCCACCAGCCCTGATCGAGCGTGCCGTTCTGGAAAAGCGGTTTGTTGTTGAGCAGCAGCGCCGGTTGTCCCGCCACGCGACCGGGACCGATCGAACTCTTGCGCATCGCGAAATAGCCCTCGACCACATCGACGGGACCGCCCGCGATCGGCGCGTCGCGGTACAGGTCCGCTTCCCCGCGCGTCAGGATCAGGTCGCCCCGGTTGCCGTGCGGACTGACTTTGTCATCGGCGGGAAAGGGACTCTTCACCTTCACCAGCTCGACCTTCAGGTCGTACAGGAACGGATCATCGGGCGACCAGAGATGCGCGCCGGGCACGGCCAGGGTCGCGGGGCGGTTCGCGCGGACGAGCGTGCCGGCGACGGTCCTGCCCCCTGACGACGCGGTGATGCGGATCGCGTCGTCGTCGGCCGCGCTGCTGTTGAGCGCCACGTCGACGCCGAGCGTGCCGCGATCGATGTCCGGGGTGAGGACCATGTCCTCGATATGCAGCACGGGCACCGGTTCCAGCCATACGGTCTGCCAGATGCCGCTGACCGGCGTGTACCAGATGCCGTTGGGTTCCAGTTCCTGCTTGCCGCGCGGCTGGGCTCCGCTCGAGGTCGGATCGGTGACCTGGACGACGAGCTGGTTCTCGCCGGGCTTCAGATATTCGGTGACGTCGAAGACGAAAGGGTCGGAGCCGCCGCGGTGGCTGCCGACGATGCTGCCGTTGACGAGGACGTGGCTCTCAAAATCGACCGCGCCGAAGTGCAGCAATACGCGCTGGCCGCGCCAGTCCGACGGGACGGTGAAGCTGCGCGTGTACCAGATGCGATCATCGGGGCCGACCCGGCGGGCGACACCCGAGAGGCGCGATTCGACGGCGAAGGGGACCAGGATCTTTCCGTCGGCGGCGGTGGGACGTGGCGCGGATTTCGGGCGGATGGCGTAATCCCACTGCCCGTTCAGGTTCTGCCAGCGCGCGCGCGTCATCTGCGGGCGGGGATAGCTGCGCCAGACGTTTTCCGGCGTTACCCGGCGGCCCCAGCGCGTGATGAGGTCGCTGGTATAGATCCGGTCGGTGGCGGATGTCTGTGCGCCGGCCGCGATCGGCGTCAGCGTCGCGGCCACCGCCAGCAGGGTCAGCGGCAAGTTCTTCATGACATCGTCTCCCGGTTCATTTCTTCCGCATGGTCAACTCAGTGCGCCGATTCCCAGCTGAAGGGGCCGGTGACCTGACGTTGCCCGAGCAGGAACGCATCCGCGACCAGCCGGAACGGAGTGAGATCCGCCTCGCTGGAGCGCGCGGCGACCAGCGCGGCGAAGCGGGCATAGAGGCGCTGATATTCGGTAAGGGCATCGAGCGGGACGTCATCGCCCGCGATCGTCAGGCGGCTGCCACCGTCCAGCAAGGTGAGATCGCCGTCGTCCGTCTCGACGCGGATCGACCATGTCTGCGGCCCGCGCTGGTCGAACGAGAAGGTCGCGTCGACCGGCGCATCCCCGGATTTGAGCGTCAGCGCGGCCTTGATCGGCGCGGCGCGGCCCTCCGGAAAGAATAGCGTCGATTTCTCGACAGTCACGACGTCGCTCAGGATGCGGGTCAGGATCGACAGCGCGTTGATGCCGGGATCGAAGACGCCGACGCCCGGACTCCAGATCCATTCCTGCCCGGGATGCCAGACGCGGACGTCCTCCAGCCAGTCGACCGTCACGCGCCGGACCTGCCGCCGCGCGAGCCAGTCGCGCGCCGGATCGACCCCGGCCGCCGCGCGCGAATGCCAGGTGAGAAACAGGGTGCGGCCGGCAGCGCCGGCGAGGGCCGCGAACTGCTCGGCCTCGGCGAGCGTCGCGGCGGGCGGCTTTTCGAGCATCACGTCGAGGCCGTGCGCGAACGCCTCCCGCACGAGCGCGAGGCGGCCGGTCGGCGGCGTGCAGATCGACACGGTCTGCACTCCGGGCACCGCCGCCTTCATCGCCGAGATCGTTGGAAAGGCCGGCACGTCCAGGTCGGTCGCGTGGGTCGAGACGACAGCCGCGAGATGGAAATCTCCGCTTCGCGCGATGGTCGGCAGATGCTGGTCGCGCGCGATCTTGCCGACGCCGACAATGCCGATGGCGATCAATGTTCCTCTCCTGCCGCGACGCGTTCGATCAGCGTGAGGACGTCGTCGATCAGCCGCCGCATGGCTTCGCCGGCACCGCTCGCGTCACCGCTGCCGATGGCATCAAGTACCGCGGCATGGTCCGCGATGCTGGCGGAGCGCCCGGCGATGCGATTGGTGAAGCGGATCGATGTTCTAAGCGCGGTCGACACCATGTCGCGAAACTGGACGAAGAAGGGGTTATTCGACGCGCGCAGCACCGCGACGTGAAAGGCGATGTCGGCGTCGAGCGTATCGTCATCGCCCCGCTCGGCCGCGCGCATGCGCTCAAGCCCCTCCGCGATCAGCGCCTGTTGATCGGGGGTGGCGCGGGCCGCCGCGAGCACCGCCGCCTGCGGCTCGACGGCGATCCTGAGTTCGTTGAAACGGCGGAGCAGCAGGATCGACGAGCCGCGCTCCAGAAGCCAGCGCAGGACATCGGTATCGAACAGGTTCCACGATTCATCGGGCAGGACGAAGGTGCCCTGTTTGGGACGCGCGGCGAGCAGCCCCTTCGCGCAGAGCATCTTCACCGCCTCTCGCGTGACCGACCGGCTGACACCGTGTTCGCGCTCGATCTCGGCCTCGGTCGGGAAGGGACGGTCGCGATAGTCGCCGACGACGATCGCGCGCCCGAGCACCTCCTGCAATCCCCAGGTGAGGTTGCGGCCCAGACCGTCGCGGATCTTCGGCGCGTCGGTACCGGATGCGTTCACCATGCCCGTCTCCCGTCTATAGGAAAATCCCCGTGCGGCAGCATTGCAAACACTTGGCCACTCGACAAGTGTGATCGATCATATCAAAAGTCGAATCCGGCGCCGGGATGCGGTGCGGGAGGGGAGGACCATGCAGCTCGCGACCATCGATATCATCGTGGTGATCGTCTATGCGATCGGAATCTTCGGACTGGCGCAGTGGGTATCGCGCGACAAGGCGGGCGCCGGTCCCAAGAACACCACCGATTATTTCCTGGCCTCCAAGAACCTGCCCTGGTGGGCGATCGGCGCGTCGCTGATCGCGGCCAACATCTCGGCCGAACAGATCGTCGGCATGTCGGGATCGGGCTATGCCATCGGCCTGGCCATCGCATCCTATGAGTGGATGGCGGCGGCGACGCTGCTGATCGTGGGCAAGTTCTTCCTGCCCATCTTCCTCAGAAACGAAATCTACACGATGCCGCAGTTCCTGGAGCGGCGGTACGGGCCGTCGATCCGCACGCTGATGGCGATCTTCTGGCTGGTGCTCTACATCTTCGTCAACCTGACCTCGATCATCTGGCTGGGGTCGATCGCGGTGACGCAGGTGGCAGGCGTCAACCAGGACGTGGCGCTGGTGGCGCTGGGTGTCTTCGCGCTGCTGTACCAGTTGAAGGGCGGGTTGAAGGCGGTTGCGCTGACCGACATCGTGCAGGTCACGCTGCTGGTGCTGGGCGGCCTCATCATCGCCGCGCTGACGCTGGGCGAGATCGGCGGCGAGGCGGGGATCGCAGGCGGCTTTTCGCGTCTCGTCACCGAGTTGCCCGACCATTTCCGCATGATCCTGCCCAAGAGCGACCCGCATTACATGGATCTGCCGGGCCTATCCGTCCTGATCGGCGGCATGTGGATCGCGAACCTGAGCTATTGGGGCTTCAACCAGTACATCATCCAGCGCGCGCTGGCCGCCAAGTCGATCGACGAGGCGCAGCGCGGGGTGATCTTCGCAGCGTTCCTGAAGCTTATCATGCCGATCGTGATCGTGTTGCCCGGCATCGCCGCGGTCGTGCTGGCGCCCGGCCTGTCGAAGCCCGACCAGGCCTATCCGACGATGATGCGCCTGTTGCCCTCCGGGCTTCTCGGGCTGGTCTTCGCCGCGCTGATCGCGGCGATCATCGCGTCGACCGCATCCAAGATCAATTCGATCGCGACGATCTTCACGCTGGACGTCTGGGCCAAGTTCAAGCGGCGCCCGTCGGCGGCCGAGGATGACGAGCGGATCGACGACCGCCGGCTGGTGCTGGTCGGGCGGATCACCGCCGCGGTCGCGGTCCTGATCGCGATCCTGACCGCGCGGCCGCTGGTCGGGTCGTCCGAACAGGCATTCCAGTTCATCCAGGAGTTCACCGGATTCTTCACCCCCGGCATCACCGTCATCTTCCTGCTCGGCCTGTTCTGGAAGCGTGCGAACGAACCGGGTGCGATCTGCGCGGCGGTGGCATCGGTGGTACTATCCTATCTGTTCCGCGCGATGGCGCCGGGCATCCCGTTCCTCGACCGGATGGGGATCGTGTTCCTGCTGTCGCTGGCGCTGGCGGTGATCGTCAGCCTGATGACGCGCGCGAGCGCGGAGCGCGACACGATCACGACCCGCGACGTGGATTATTCGACCAGCACCGGCTTCAACATCGGCGCGGTCGGCGTCGTGCTGGTGCTGATCGTGCTCTATGCGATGTTCTGGTGAAGGCGGGGTTCGATTGAGGATGGGGTTCGGGTGAGTGACGCGTTCATCGCGGTCGACTGGGGGACGACCAATCGCCACGCCTATCTGATCGAGGACGGCGCGGTCGTGCGTACCGAGCGCGACGCGATGGGGATCATGGCGGTCGAGCCGGGCGCGTTCGCCGGCGAGGCGGCGGCGCTGAGGGCGCGGCTGGGCGGGCATCCGATGCTGCTGGCGGGCATGGTCGGGTCGAACCGGGGCTGGGTCGATGCGGGCTATGTCCGCTGTCCGGCGACGCTGGCGGCGCTGGCGGGGGCGCTGGCGCGGCCGACTGAAGGGATCGCCATCGTGCCGGGCGTCGAGCGTATCGCCGACGGGCGGGGAGATGTGATGCGGGGCGAGGAGGTGCAGTTGCTGGGCGCGGTCGCCGGCGGGCTGGCGCCGGGCGACGGCCTGCTGTGCCAGCCGGGGACGCACGCCAAATGGGCGCGGATGGAGAGCGGCGCGCTGGTCGACTTCACCACCGCGATGACCGGCGAGATGTTTTCCCTGCTCCAGCGCCACGCGCTCATCGGCGCGGCGATGACGGGTGTGGTCGGTGACGGGCCGGTGTTCCGGCAGGGGGTGGCGGATGCCGGGCGGCGCGACCTGCTGGCCGCGCTGTTCGCGGTACGGCCGGCGAGCCTGCTCGGCCTGCGCGCCGATGCGGACGCGGCGTCGTATGTCAGCGGCCTGCTGATCGGCAGCGACTGCGCCGCGCGGCTGGAGGGCGGGGGCGGGACCGTGCATCTGCTGGCCGACGAGACGCTGGGCGGGCTGTATGCCGCCGCCATCGGCGCGGTCGGCGGACAGGCGGTGATGGTCGACAGCCATGCCGCCTTTGTTGCCGGAATAACGAGACTCTGGGAGCTTGCCCGATGACCGATTTCAAAGCCGCCTTCGCCCGATGCCCGCTGGTCGCGATCCTGCGCGGGGTGCGCCCCGATGAGGTGGAGGCGATCGGCGACGCGCTGATGGAGGCGGGCTTCACGCTGATCGAGGTGCCGCTCAACTCGCCCGATCCGTTCGAGAGCATCACGCGGCTGCGCGCGCGGTGCGACGAGCGGGCGATGGTCGGCGCGGGAACGGTGTTGAGCACGGGCGACGTCGCGCGGGTCGCGCAGGCGGGCGGGCAGCTGGTGATCTCGCCCAACACGGATACCGGCGTGATCCGGGCGACGACGGCGGCGGGGATGGTGTCGATGCCGGGCTATTTCACGCCGTCGGAGGGCTTTGCCGCGCTGGGCGCGGGTGCGAGCGCGCTCAAGCTCTTCCCGGCGGAGGCGGCCAGCCCCAAGGTGCTGAAGGCGCAACGCGCGGTGCTGCCGCGAGATGTCCCGGTGCTGGCGGTGGGGGGGATCACTCCCGAGGGGATGGCGCCGTGGCGCGAGGGCGGGGCGGACGGCTTCGGGCTGGGCTCTGCGCTCTACAAGGCGGGCGCGGGCGCGGGTGATGTGGGCCGGGCGGCGCGGTCGTTCGTCGCGGCGTGGGCCGCGCTCGGCGGATGACGCCGGGGGAGGGCGATCACCGCCCGCGCGTGCGCATGGCCTGGCGCAGCGCCCGGGCGAGGTCCTCAAGCGAATAGGGTTTGTGGAGCAGCGCGACGCCGTTGGTGCCGCGCTCGGCCAGGACGGTGCTGTAGCCGCTGGCCAGGATGACGGGGAGGCCGGGGTGGCGGCGGACGATCTCGTCGGCGAGGTCGAGGCCGGACATGCCGGGCATGACGACGTCGGACAGGACGATGTCGAAGCGACCGGCATCGTTCGCCAGCTCGGCCAGCGCGGCGGCGGCGTCCCCGGCCAGCACGGTCTCGTGGCCGAGTTCGCCGAGCGCCTGGACCGCGAACTCGCCGACGGCCCGGTTGTCCTCGACGACGAGCACGCGCAGGCTTCCCTGGTCGGGGGCGGGCGCGGCGGGGGCGCCGGGCGCATCCTCGGGCGGCGCGACCTGGGGCAGATAGAGGGTGAAGGTGGCGCCTTCGCCGGGCGTGCTGCCGGCGACGACGTTACCGCCCGACTGCTTGGCGAAGCCGAACACCTGGCTGAGGCCGAGGCCGGTGCCCTTGCCGACGTCCTTGGTGGTGAAGAAGGGCTCGAAGATGCGCGCGAGCGCGTCGGGCGCGATGCCGGTGCCGGTGTCGGTCACCGAGATCGCGACGAAATCGCCCGCGATCGCCGGATGCGCGCGCATGCCGGGCATCTCGCCGACCGAGGCGAGGGCGATGCCGAGCCGGCCCTGCCCCGCCATCGCGTCGCGCGCGTTGACCGCCATGTTGATGAGCGCGGTATCGAACTGGCTGGGGTCCGCGTCGACAAAGCAGGGAGCGTCGCAGGCGTCGATCACGATGTCGATCCCCGAGCCGGTCAGCGATTCCAGCATGCCGCCGAGCGCGGTGATGTTGCGGCCGGCATCGAAGACCTCGGGACGCAGCGCCTGGCGCCGGGCGAAGGCCAGCAGCTGGCCGGTGAGCTTGACCGCGCGGTCGGCGGTGTCGGCGATCGCGTCGATATAGCGGCGGCGGCGTTCCTCGCCGATCCCCGGGCGGCGCAGCAGGTCGACCGAGCCCCTGATGACGGTCAGCAGGTTGTTGAAATCATGCGCGACGCCGCCGGTGAGCCGGCCGATCGCCTCGACCTTCTGCGACTGGTGCAGCGCGTCCTCGGTGCGCAGGCGGGCGCCGACCTCTTGCAGGACGCGCTCCTCCAGCGTGGTGTTCAGCGCGCGCAGTTCCTCGGAGATGCGGCGCTGCTCGGTGCGGTCGCGCAGAACCTTGACGAAGCCGGTGGCGGTGCCCGCGTCGTCGCGCAGCACGGTCATCTCGCCATTGGCCCAGAACCGTTCGCCGCTCTTGCGCCGGTGCCAGCGTTCGTCACGGCCGGCGCCGGTCGCCAGCGCGTCGCGCATCTCGGTGGCGGGGCGGTCGGCGGCGACATCCTCGGGCGTGAAGAAACAGTCGAGCGGCCGCCCCAGCATCTCGTCCTCGGTCCAGCCGAGAACGCGCACGGCACCCGCGTTCCAGTCGGTGACGAGCCCGTCCGGGCCGGTGGCGACGATGGCATAATCGGCCGCGCTGTCGAGGATCTGGCGGTTGCGGGTATCCGCGTCGTGCCGGAGGCGGCGATCGCGGACGCGGAGCGTGGTCTCGTCGACCAGGCAGAACAGCCCCGCGACCGCGCCGTCGTCGCCGGGCCAGGGCGAGAAGGAGAAGGTCCAGAAGGTCTGTTCGGGCTCGCCGCGGCGGGCGATCGTGATCGGCATGTCCTCGGCCGAGACGCCCTCGCCGGCCAGCGTCCGGGCGACCAGCGGCGCGATCGCGGGCCAGGCGTCGGCCCACAGATCGGGGAACCGCGCGCCCATCGCCCGGTCGAGCCGGGGACCGAGGATGGGGAGATAGGCGTCGTTGAAGAAGAAATGCTGCTGCTCGCCCCAGGCCAGGAACATCGATTCGGGCGAGGCGAGGATAAAGGCGAGCGCGGTCCCGAGTGCAGCGGGCCAGTGCCCGGGATCGCCGAGCGGATGCCGGCCCCAGTCGACCGCGCGCAGCAGCGCGGCCGCCCTGCCCGGCCGGTCGAGGAAATCCGTGCGTGCCCCATGCCCGGCCATCTTCCGGCTCTTATGAGCAAGCGCCGCGCGGAGCAAATGCGCGTGGTGGGGAGGGGGGCCTCACCATCCGGCCGGGCTTGACGATGACGCGGCCTTTCGCGTCGATGATCCGATCGGGCAGCCGGCATGGACCCAGATACGGCTTGATGTGGCGTACGCCGTTCGCCAACCGCGCCACCGACGTAGCGGGCTTGCCCGTAGGGCTAAGCAGGATGACCTTCAGTCCGAACTCGCTGACCGTGATCCTGATCGGCTCGCATAGATCGGTATCGTTGGTGAGCACTCCGGCAACGTCGAACAAGCCTCTTGCCGCATCGCGCACGAGATGGACTCCCAGATCGACGTCGGAGCCCTTCTCTTCCGTTTTCCAGACACAGGCCACGTCGAGCGACGTTTCGGCGGGTGGTGTGAAGGCGGGTCGGAACTCCGGCGGTTGCACCAGCCCCGACCATTTTTTGGTGACCAGGAAGTTGCCGAAGGTACTTCGCACACGCGGCGGCGTCGCAAGCGCGCGCAGATACGCGTGTTGCCGGGCGGGGGCGCCCGGATCAACGCGTCCGGAGACGCGCGCTGCGTAATGACGCACCGATTCAACCGCGCAGTCCGTCGGCATCGCCGCATCGGCCAGGGCGGCGATATCGAGCCGCTTGTGCGGCGTATTCTTCAGGGCGCGGTAGTAGAGATTGAACCCGTCGATACAGACAAATGCGCGCAAGGTTCGGTTCCGGACATGCAAAAGGCCGCTCCTATCTGAACAGGAACGGCCTTTGTGCCCACGGCACGCCGTGGGGGAGTAACTGAAACCGGATATGTGTCAGGTGACACCTGGTCAAGTCGTCGTGACCGGCGGGGCGCGGCACCACGCTTCCGAGCGCCTGTCTTCAACCAGGCTGGTATTTTTTCGCTGTCCTATTCCCTGCTCGGGATGACATGCCGGTGCTCTTGGTCGAATCGGGAGGGACGGTCGGTGATGCAGGAAGTCGTGGCGGCGCGGGTACCGGGGCGGGGGCGGGTGCGGGTGAATCTGGCGGAATCGCCGCTCGGCTGGCTGCATGCGCGCGGGCTGATCGACGATCGGCAGGCGGCGGCGGGGGAGGCGCTGCGCGCGGCGTACGAGGCGGCGGCGCTGGGCGCGCGGGTGACGATGAACTGGGGGGCGGTGCGCGTCGACGGGACGGAGGCGCCGGTCGAACCGGGGGTCAGGCAGCTCTCGGCCAAGCGGCGTTTCGACGAGGCGATCGCGGCGGTGGGGCCGGGGCTGGCCGACGTGCTGTGGCGGGTGGTGTGCGCGGGCGAGGGGATGGCGGAGGCGGAACGCGCGCTCAGCTGGCCCGCGCGCTCGGGCCGGGTGGTGCTGACGCTGGCGCTCGACCGGCTGGCGGCGCATTTCCGGATCGGGTGAGGGGGGCTGTCGCTGCGTTCAAATGGTGGTGTGTGAAGGCCCTCACCGCTGCGACTAGGCGATTCGCGGGGTAGCCCTCACCGCTGCGACCAGGCGGCATAGCCGCCAAGTCTCGCTCCTCTCCCGCGAGCGGGAGAGGGCTAAAAAAGAACCCTCTCCCGCTTGCGGGAGAGGAGGGGTCCGCCGGGTAGCGGTGGGAAGCGAGGGTCTTGCTTTACAGGCCGAAGCGGATGCCGGCCTTTATGTAACGGCCGAGGATGCCGGTGCCGCCCTGCACCGGGTTGTAGAGGTTGGCGCCGTAGGTGACCGGATCGATCGGCGGCAGGTTGTCGAGGACGTTCAGGATGTTGACGTAGAAGGAGAACTGGTCGTTGACCTTCACCGTCCCCGTCAGGTCGAGCGTGTAATAGTCCTTGACCCGGTCGTTGACGAAACCGGGGTTGAGGCTGCCGTCCTTGTAGGCGCCGCCCTGGTCCTGTGCGGAAAGGTCATAGCCGCCGAACAGGTTCACCGTCCCGCTGAGCGCGAAGGTATCGTTGAAGTCGATGGTGTTGAGCCAGAAGCCATGCCATTTCGGCGTGCCCGATCCGGCGGTCAGGTTGAAGTTGCCGAGCGTGCCGTCATAGCGTTCGGTCGTGCCGTCGGGGAACTGGGTCTCCAGCTTCAGGATGTAGCTGAGGCTGAGGTTGCTGGTGAAGCGCGCGGCACCGAACTGGCGGTCGATATTCGCACCGAAATCGAGACCCTGGGTCTTGATCGTGTCGGAGTTGATGAGCTGCGACTGGACGAAGCCGATGCGCGGCTGCGCATTGGGGAAGTTCGGGTCGACCGCATCAGCGATGACGTTGAACTGTGGCGGGATGGCCTGGCCGGTATAATAAGCGAGCAAGGCCGGCGACGTGCTGGGCGAGGTGATCGCCCCGGTCTTCTTGATGTTGTAATAGTCGACCGTGAACGAGATGCCGCGAATGGGCTCGACGATAACGCCGCCGGTGAAGCTGCGCGACTTTTCGGGTGCCAGATTCGGGCTGGCAAGCGTCGTCAGGCCGTAGGAGCCGGCCCGGATGTAGGACGGGCAGCTGTTAAAAGTCGCGACCGAGCACCCGTATTGCGCCAGATAGGTGTCGTTGAAGAGTCCGATCTGGTTCGTCACGAAGCCCGTCGTCGGCAGTGCATTGGCCTCGCCGAAGCTGGGAATGCGGAAGCCCTTGGAATAGGTTCCACGCAGCGTAACCTGGCGCACAGGCGTGAACTTCGCGCCGACTTTCGGCGAGAAATAGTCCTGGCCGCTGGAATAATTGTCATAGCGTCCCGACGCGTCCACCTCGAGCTGCCGCAGGATCGGCGCGTTTACCTCGCCATAGGCCGAATAGACGGTGCGATTGCCCCTGGTGCCGAAGGCGTTGATGGCGAAATAGCGCTGGGTCGGACCGAACTGGTCGGTGTTGGCGCTGGGCGCATCGATCGCCTCGTAGCGGATCGAGCCGCCGACGCCGATCTGGAGCGGACCACCGGGAAGATCGATCGGTGTGAAGCCGACCGTTCCCTGGATCTGATACTGGTCCGAACTGGAATTGGTGATGTTCGTCGGCTTGATATAGTCGTTCACCGACTGCGGCGTCGCCGACGGGTTGACGAAGTTGAAGGTGCCGTCGGCGATGACGTTGAGCAGGTTCTGGATATAGACGAAGCCGGCCTGCGTGTTCTGCAGATCGACATGCATCGCCGTTCCGCCCACGTCATAGGTGATGTGATCGGTGATGTCGCCGTTGATGCCGAATGCAGCGCGATAGGAGCGGTTGCGCGTCGATCTGAATGTCGGCTGGCTATAATCGCGACCGATGACCTGCCCGACCTGACCCTGCGCGGCGAACGGATTGTTGGGGTTCAGCTGCCGATTGGGCGAGGTGGCGCAGTTGACGCGTTCCGGACATACGAACACCGGCAACTGGAGCGCCTGCGATCCGGGAGCAAACGCGCCGCCTGAAGCAGCACTGCTGTAGCGCGGGAAGAAGATGCCGGTCTGCGCGTTCCTGCGGATGGAGTCGGGCGCGTCGAAATAGGAGGAGGTGCTCTGGATGAAGTTCACCTCGACATAGGCCTCGGACCCGCCGATCTTCGCGGAGACCCTGCCCGATCCGCCGAACCGCTCGATCTGCGGCTGAATGACGCCGTACAGATTGGTGAAATCATACTGGCACACGGTCGCCGGCGCGGTCGACCCGCCGCGGGAGGCAAGCTGCGCTGCCGTCAGGTTGACCGGGGTGCCGGGGCCGCAGTTCGGATTGAGCGTCTGGTAGCGGCCGAGTACCGTGCCCGTCGCTGCGTCATAGGGCCGGACGAGGAAGTTGGAGCTTGTCGTGCTGAGCGAGAAGGACCCGTCCGACTGGATGCCGTTCGCGACGTTGTTCGGAGCGTCGGCATTGGCGTTACCGAGCCGGCGCTGATCGTCGCTGCTGAAAGGATAGGGACGCTCACGGTTGGCGAGCGACTCGCTGCGGTAATAGAAGCCGCTGATATAGGCGTTGTAGCCATCCGAATCGATGTCGCCGACACCGCCGGTCAGCGACAGCCGGTACTGGCTGGCGTCGCCGCGATCGGACAGCCCCGCCTCGGCGCGGCCGGTCAGCCCCTTGATCTGCCGCTTGGTGATGATGTTGACGACACCCGCGATCGCGTCGGCGCCGTAGCTGGACGAGGCGCCGTCGCGCAGTACCTGGATGCTGTCGACGATGTCGTCGGGAATCGTGTTCAGGTCGACGAAGTTGCGCGTGCCGTCATCGGACAGCGGGTAATAGGCGGCGCGCAGGCCGTCGAACAGGACCAGCGTCGAGCTGGTCGACAGGCCGCGCAGCGACACGGCCGACGCGCCGGCGGCGAACGCGCCGTTCGCGGTGAACGAATTGGTGAGCGCGGGGCCGTTGTTCGAGGCGAGCTGCTGCACCGCATCCTGCGTCGTGCTGATCCCGCGCCGGGTCAGCTCCTGCTGGGTGACGACCGTGATCGGCGAGGGCGTCTCGGTATCGGCGCGGCGCAGGATCGAGCCGGTGACGATGATGTCCTGACCGGGGTTGGCGGTCGGTCCGGTATCGGCGGGCGCTTCCGCCTGCGCGGCGTTGGGAAGGGGCGCGGTCGGCCCGGGCTGGACCGGCGTGTCGCCCGGCGGCGTCGTCTGGGCAAGACCGGGGGTCGCGGCGACGAGGGTCGCGCTGACCATGAGCGATGAGGCCAGGAGCCGCCGGCGGAGTGAACGCGTCATGATGATCCCTTTTGTCGCGCACCCGCCTCCTGAAACGGCGGGCAAGATTGTTGCGCAGATTTTCCTGCGTCGGGTCCATTGGTTAACCACAGCCGGAATTGTTGCAATGCAGGATTGTCGCTGCCGCTGATTTAGATCAAGGATGTCACAAATTAGCAACAGGAGGTAGGGCCGGGGTGTTTGCCGGCGGTGTGTGTGGAGGCCCTCACCGCTGCGACTAGGCGGCACGCCGCCAAGTCTCGCTCCTCTCCCGCGAGCGGGAGAGGGTCTTCTGTTTCCCCTACTTTCGTCTCGCCAGCGCCTGGGCCATTTCGAGCATGGCGGCTTCGGCGAGGACGGGGCCGGGGGTGGCGGGGGCCATCTGGGCGCGTTCGGCTTCGCGGACGCGGGTGAGGGCGCGGGTCAGCATGGCGGGGGACCAGGTGCGCAGCGCCTGGCGGGTGGCGGCTTCCTCGGCGCCGCGAAAGACGCGGTGGCGTTTCAGCACCGCGTCGAGGGATTCGCCGCGCGCGATCGCGCCGCGCATCTCGGTGAGCTGGATCAGGCGCCGCGCGATCTGGCGCAGCCAGGGGATGGGCGAGGTGCCCGCGTGGGTCAGGCGGCGCAGCTCATGGCCCAGCAGGTCGGGACGCCCGGCGATCAGCGCGGCGACGGCGGCGGTCGCGTCGCCCTCCCCCAGGTCGGCGCCGACCGCCTCCAGCGCGGCCTCGTCCAGTTCGGCCGGGCGATCGGGATCGGCGTCGAGATAGAGCGCCAGCTTCTCGATCTCGCGCGCGACGATGCCGCGGTCGCCGTTCGCGGCGTCGGCGATGCGCGCGGCGATGGGCGGCGCGACGCGCAGGCCGTGCTCGCGCGCGGTGGCGACGACGATCTGCGCCGCCTGCTCGGAATTGGGCACATAGCAGGCGAAGGCCATCGCCTGGCGGCTGTCGATCGCGAGCTTCACGATTTTGGCGGTCGTGCGGACGGTGGGGGCGATCGCGACGACCGGGTTGCCCGCGATCGGCGCCTCCAGCAGCGCGGCGAAGGCGGCGAGGCACTCCTCGCCCGCGCCGGTCACGCGGATGTGGCGGATGTCGCCGAAGAGCGAGGCGGCGGCGGCCTCGTCGACCAGCCGCGCGGGGTCGGACTTGAGCGTGGCGCCGTCCATGTCGACGCGCTCCGCGCCCGCGCCGAGGCCGGTCGCGAGCAGGCGGGCGAGGTCGTCGGCGCCCGCCTCGTCGGGGCCGTGGAGGAGGTAGAGGCGGATGTCGGGCCGGGGCTTGCCGAGCGCGCGGCGGATCTGGTCGGCGGTCGCCTTCACGAAAGGACCTTCACCGGGACGCGCTCACTGGACGACGGGTTGGGGCGCAGGGGCGACGGCGGGGCCGCGCCCGCGGACATAGAGCGCGATGCGCGCGACGATCTGATCGGCGACGGTTTGCGAGAGTTGCTCGATCGAGGTGTTCTCGGCGGCGATGGTCGCATATTCGGAGCGCACGACGTCGATGCCGGAGTCGGAGCCGGCGGTCGCATCGAGAAGGATCGCGCCGCCCGAAAGGTCGATGAGCTGGTAGCGCGCGCGCAGCGTCCGGCGCTCTCGCGCGACGCTGTCGTCGCGGCGCACGGCGAGACCGGCGATGCGGTCGTCGAGCTTCACGTCGAGGCGGTAGGCGGGGGCGGCGGCGTCCTGCCCGGTGTGGAGCCGGTCGTTGAGCGCGGTGGCGACGAGCCAGCCGGACTTGCCCGCGATCGGCGCGACCTCGACCCGCGTCAGCGTCGTCGCGACCGGCCCCGCGCCGCCGCCGGCGTAGAGCGGGTGGAGCGAGCAGCCGGGGAGCACGACCAGGGTGGCGAGCGCGAGCGCGAAAGCGGGGCGCTTGTTCACGCGACGAGGTTCACGAGCCGGTCGGGCACGACGATGACCTTGCGCGGGGGGCGGCCGTCCAGCATCCGCGCGACCTTGTCGGAGGCGAGCGCGGCCGCCTCCACCTCGGCGCGGGGCATGCCCTTCGCCAGGGTGAGCGTGTCGCGCAGCTTGCCGTTGACCTGGACGGCGATGGTCACTTCGTCCTCGACCAGCAGCGCGGGATCGACCAAGGGCCAGGCGGCGTCGGCGATCAGGCCGTCATTGCCGGTCGCCGCCCATGCCTCTTCCGCGACATGCGGCGCCATCGGCGCGGCGAGCAGCAACAATGTGCGGACCGCGTCGGACCGGTCGCGCGAGGGCGGCGCCTTCTCGATCGCGTTGGCCAGCGTGTAGAGCCGCGCGACCGCCTTGTTGAACTGCAGCCCCTCAATATCCTCGCCGACCCCCTTCGTCGTCCGGTGCGCCAGCCGCCGGAGGTCGATATCCTCGCCCTCCCCCTGTTCCTCCGCCGAGACGATCCGCCAGAGCCGCTGGACGAAGCGCCACGCTCCTTCGATCCCCGCTTCGCTCCAGGGCAGGTCACGCTCGGGCGGGGAGTCGGAGAGCATGAACCAGCGCACCGCGTCCGCGCCGTACTGCTCGACGATGGGCTCGGGGTCGATCGTGTTCTTCTTCGACTTCGACATCTTGATGACGCGACCGACTTCGATCGGCTCGCCGGTCGCGATCTCGGTGCCGTCGCGGACTTCGTCGGGGGAGAGCCAGCGGCCGTCCGCGGACCTGTACGTCTCGTGCGTCACCATGCCTTGCGTGAACAGCCCGGCGAACGGCTCGGCCACGTCCAGCATGCCGATATGCCTAAGCGCGCGGGTCCAGAACCGCGCGTAGAGCAGGTGGAGGATCGCATGCTCGACCCCGCCGATATATTGCCCGACCGGCAGCCATTTCTCGGCTGTCGCGCGGTCGAACGGGCGGTCGTCGGGCTGGCTGGCGAAGCGGATGAAATACCAGGAGGAATCGGCAAAGGTGTCGAGCGTGTCGGTCTCACGCACCGCCTCCGCGCCGCACGACGGGCACGCCACATGCTTCCACGTCGGGTGGCGGTCGAGCGGGTTGCCGGGCACGTCGAAGCCGACATCCTCGGGCAGGATCACGGGCAGCTGGTCGCGCGGCACCGGCACCGCGCCGCACGCGTCGCAGTGGATGATCGGGATCGGCGTGCCCCAGTAACGCTGGCGGCTGACCCCCCAGTCGCGCAGCCGGTAGACGGTGGTGCCGTGGCCCCAGCCCTCCCCCTCGGCGCGCTCGATGACCGCGCGCTTGGCGTCCTCGACGTCCATCCCGTCGAGGAAGTGCGAGTTGCAGATGGTGCCGGCGCCGGTCCAGGCGGTGTCGCCGACGAACACCGGCGCCTCGTCCGCGCCTTGGGACACGACGCGCTTGACGGGCAGCTCGTATTTGCGCGCGAAGTCCAGGTCGCGCTGGTCGTGCGCGGGCACGCCGAACACCGCGCCGGTGCCGTATTCCATCAGCACGAAATTGGCGATATAGACGGGGAGGTGCCATGCGGGGTCGAGCGGATGCCGGGCGGCAAGACCGGTGTCGAAGCCCAGCTTCTCCTGCGTCTCCAGCTCGGCGGCGGTGGTGCCGCCCTGCTTGCAGCGCCGGATGAAGGCGGCGGCGTCGGGGTCGGTCTCGGCCAGGCGCGCGGCGAGCGGGTGGTCGGCGGCGACCGCGACGAAGCTGGCGCCGAAGATCGTGTCCGGGCGGGTGGTGAAGACTTCGATTTTCCCCGTCCCGGACAATAGTTCGAACCGGAACCGCAACCCCCGGCTGCGGCCGATCCAGTTGGCCTGCATCAGCCGCACTTTTTCGGGCCAGTCCTTCAGCGCTTCCAGCCCGTCGAGCAATTCGTCGGCGAACTGCGTGATCTTCAGGAACCACTGGTTCAGCTTGCGGCGTTCGACGAGCGCGCCCGAGCGCCAGCCGCGGCCGTCGATCACCTGTTCGTTGGCGAGCACGGTCATGTCGACCGGGTCCCAGTTGACCGCGCTCTCCTTGCGATAGACCAGGCCGGCGTCGAGGAAATCGAGGAACAGCGCCTGTTCGTGGCCGTAATAGCCGGGCTCGCAGGTGGCGAGTTCGCGGCTCCAGTCGAGCGCGAAGCCGAGGCGCTTCAGCTGCGCCTTCATCGTCGCGATATTGGCACGGGTCCAGCCGCCGGGATGGACGCCCTTCTCCATCGCCGCGTTTTCCGCCGGCATGCCGAACGCATCCCAGCCCATCGGGTGCAGCACCTCATGCCCGGTCATCCGCCGATAGCGCGCCAGCACGTCGCCCATCGTGTAGTTGCGGACATGCCCGACATGGATGCGCCCCGAGGGGTAGGGAAACATCTCCAGCAGATAGGCGCGGGGCTTGGGCGAGGCGTCATCGGCGACGAAGGTGCGCCGCTCGTCCCAGACCGACTGCCAGTGCGCGTCGGCCTTCAGCGCGTTGAAGCGGGAGGCCATGACTCAGCCGGCGAGCGAGGACCGGCGCAGGTCGCGCGCGCGCGTCAGGATGATGTCCTCCAGCCGCTGAACGGTGGCGGCCTTGACCGGCGCCTGCACCCACTGCCCGCCCTGGTTCACCTGGCGCAGCGTGGCGACGCGCAGCGCGTCGGCGCGCAGGTCCTGGTCGAGGATCGAGACGGTCACTTTGATTCGCTCGGTCGGCACGCGCGGATTGACGTACCAGTCGGTGACGATCACGCCGCCGTTCGAATCGGTCTGGAGCAGCGGCATGAAGCTCAGCGTGTCGAGGCTGGCGCGCCACAGATAGCTGTTGACGCCGATCGTCGTGACCTTCGACGCGGCGAGATCGTTCCGGGGCGCGCCGCTGGTGGCGCAGCCGCCGAGCGACAGGGCGGCGCCCAGCATCACGGTCGCAAGGAGCGGGGAGACGGCGGGGCGGCGGATCATGGACGGGTTCCTGGCATTACGCGGACGGGGGGCTGGATGCCCGGCACCAGCCTGTACCGGGGTGCCCGCGGAGCGGCAAGACGGGGGCGAATTGTGGACGCGGTGCAACACTCCTGCAAAAATAACGCGGCATGGGTGGAGCGTGGATCGAATCGTGATAGGCGGGGTTGGCTTTTCATCGGCGCGAGGAGTCGCGGCCGTGGGGCTTTTGGGACACATGGGTCTGTGAGGAACGCACGGATCATTGCCGGATCGCTGGCTGCGGCGTCGCTCGTCGTGGGCGGGCTGACGGCGCCAGCGGTCGGCGCGGCCGGACGGCGCGGCAAGCCGGGCGCCGGAGTCCAGGCGCGCGCGGCGCAGCGGGCCGCCGGCACCTTCACGCCCGCCGCCGCCGACCCGCGGCTGGCTGCGGTGTTCGCGCGCGGCGGGCTGGACACCAGCGGTTTCCGCTTCACCCCCGCCGAGACGAAGCAGGGCGACAAGGCGGTCACCGTCGCGGTGCGCGCGAGCAGCAACCGCGGCGCGCAGGTGGCGCAGCGCGACGCGCCCGTCAGCGCGGGCACGGTGGGGCTGGCGCCGATCGCCTACAGCCTGGGCGTCGCGGTCGGGTGGAAGCGGTTCGCGGTGGCGGGCGAGGTCGGCCGCGTCGATCTGGCCGGGCAGCCGGGCGGGCGCGAATCGGCGGATCTGGGCGTGAGCTATTCGGTGAAGCGGATGACCGGGCGCGTCGTCGCCGCCGCCGACCGACCGGCCGACGCGACCCCGCTGG
Source organism: Sphingomonas sp. (assembly GCA_965260965.1). Taxonomy (GTDB): domain Bacteria; phylum Pseudomonadota; class Alphaproteobacteria; order Sphingomonadales; family Sphingomonadaceae; genus Sphingomonas. The sequence goes on from CBDHCA010000003.1 coordinate 71,251, forward strand.
GGATCACCGAACTGCCCAGTTATTCGCTGGACGTGGGCGGCTCGTATGCGCTGACCCGCAACCTGGATGTGACCGCGGGCGTACGGTACCGCTCCGACCGCGAGCGGCTGGCCCGGGTCGAGGACGACCGGCGCGACAGCCAGGCGGTGTATGTGGGGACGGCATTCCGGTTCTAGGGCGGTCGTTTTGGGCGGTTTGTCCCGCTTCTTTTCACGGTGAGCGATGGAGCGGGAGCGGCGGGTTGGATCGCCGGCGGAATAACCCTTAAAGATGCCGCTCGAAATCCATCCTGTGGTGCAGCACGCGGACGATTACGACGCGTTGCTTGTCGGCCTGATAGAAGACGACATGCGCCTGCTGACGGAGGCGTCGAAGACCCGGCGCGACGTCTTCAGCGCTTCGGCCCAGTTCAGGGTCGGCGCATAGCGAGTCAAAACATCGCTGGAACCGGTCGCGGTATCGCCGCGCCTGTTCCGGTCCGAACGCGGAAATTGTGAACGCGGCGATTCAGCCAGGTCGCCTTCTGCGCGGCGACTGATCCGGAGTTCAGCCATTCAAGGCGCGATGACGACCTTCGGCTGCGTCCCAGATTTCGCTCAGCGAATGATTGCTCAGACCACTTTCAAGACCCTCGGCGATCGCGTCCCTGAGATTGACTAGCTGATCCTGTTGCGACTGATCCCTGCGGACGAGGTCGCGAATATATTCACTGTCATTGGTGAAATGACCGGCCGCGATCCGCGATCTTATCCACGCATCCTGCGTATCGCTCACGGTGATAGTCTTGCGAACGGCGGCCATGTGATGATCCTCTTACGGCTGCATCGTCATACTATTGATGCAGTCGTGGAGCAACCGAGGGCTGCTCCACGCCGTCAGTGAGTCACCGCTTACTCGCCCGCGCCTTACCCAAAGGCGATGCTGGTCTTGCGGCGGCGGTAGCGGGTGGTGGCGGCCAGGGCGCCCATGCCGAGGATCATCATCGCCCAGCTCGCCGGTTCGGGGACCGCGCCGACGGTCGAGCCGTCGACGTAGAGGTATCCGGTGCCGCCGCTGAAGGAGAAATCCTCGGTGTCGGGGTCGACGGAGACGTCATCGAAGCTGAAGCTGCCCCTGATGTTGAGCAAGTCGGCGAGGCTGGGGGGACGGGTCAGGTTCTTGGCCACACCGCTGAACTCGATGCGAACCAGCGGATATTCGCGTGCGCCGGAAAAGCCCGTGAAGCCGTCCGCGGGATCGTAGAAGCCATAGACGACCGGGGAGTCGTAACTGGTCCGCGACGTGGTGAAATTGAGCGTGTCGCCGAAATATAGCGGTTCCGACGGATCGCCGAAGAAGCTCTCATCGTCATAGGTGATGAGTCCCGTGATCTTTTCACCCGGGCTGTAAACGCCGTACGCGTCGCTGCCGAAATAGCCGGTGAACGGCAGTTCGACCGTCGCGGCATTCGCGAGGCTGGACGAGGCGAGCAGGCCGAGCGCGATCAGGTATTTTTTCATGGATGAATCCCCCTGTGATCGCGGCCATTTGGTAGCCCGCGTTAATCTTGCGTCAAGGAAGATTAACCGTGCCGTTCTGGGACAGAAGATGCTCGTCATCGTCGCGAGCATCATGCGGCGGTCCTTTCGCGCGGTGATTGACGGGATACGGCGTCTGTTGGTTTGGCGGGCAAGGGGAGTGTGCGCGTTTCCCCTCACCGCTGCGACTAGGCGGCACGCCGCCAAGTCTCGCTCCTCTCCCGCTTGCGGGCGGAGGGGGCCGCCGCGTAGCGGTGGGGAGGTGAGGGTCTTCAGGCGCTCCATGCGTCGATGGCGGCCCAGCCGTGGAGGTGGGGGCGCAGGGGGGGGCAGCGGGCGGGGGTCATGCCGCCGAGCGCGATGATCGCGGGACGCAGGCCGCGGGCGATGCGCAGCGTGCGGGCGATGCCGAGCGCGGGGGCGCCGGGGTGGCTGCGCGTGGGGAAGACCGGGCTGACGAAGAGAAGGTCCGCGCCGGCGCGTGCGCCCGCCAGCGCCTGGGCGCGGTCGTGCGCGGCGCGGGTCCTGAGGCCGCTGCCCCGCGTCGAGGCCCGCGCGGCGCCGTGGATGCCGTCGGCGCCGGGAAGCGGATCGCCCGCGACGACGAGCACCAGCCGGCGTGCGCGGGCGATGCGGCGGACGCGGCGCCACAGCCGCGCGCGCCGGGGCGCGGGGGTCGCGTGGTGGCGAAAGACGATCCCCGCGCCGGGCGGGAGGCGGCGCAGCGCGGGCCAGAGCGCGTCGCCCATGCGCTCGTCGGTCATCAGCCAGCGGATGGGAAGCGCGCGCAGGATCATGGAGTATCGCAAAAACTGTGACAGATCAATATCTCTGGTCAGGGAATTGCAAGGTCCTTGGTGATACCTACCCGGACATGGCCCATTACTTCTTTCACCTGCACGACCGCGCGGGGCGTCTGGAGGATGAGGACGGCGTCGACTATGCCGATGTCGATCATGCGGTCGCGGCGGCGCTGGATGCGGCGCGCGACGTGATGGCGGCGGATGTCCGGGCCGGGGTGCTGCATCTGGATTGCTGGATCGAGATCACCGACGGCCACGGGGCTTCGGTGAAGGATGTGCCGTTCCGCGAGGCGCTGGCGATCAGCGGGTTGCCGGGGGGGGAGTAGCCCTTGCCGCTGCGGCTATGCGGCCGTCTGCGCGTTAGCCCTCACCGCTGCGACTAGGCGGCAAGCTGCCAAGTCCCGCTCCTCTCCCGCTTGCGGGAGAGGGTCTTTTTCTTTCTTCGTTCGACCTGCGTAATAATCCATGTTACTTTGTGGCATGGTGCATCCCCTGGTGGCGAAATTGCAGACGGTCAGTGACCTGCCTGCGGATGATCTTGCGTTCCTGACGGGGGTGCATGCGGACGTGCGGGCGTTCGATGCGCATTCGGATGTCATCGGCGACGGCGATCAGCCCGATCATGTTCACCTGATGATGACGGGGTGGACGTGCCGCTACAAATTGACGGCGAGCGGGACGCGGCAGATCACCGCGCTGCTGCTGCCCGGCGATTTCTGCGACGCGCACATCACGCAGCTGCGGCGGATGGATCACGGGATCGGGACGCTGGGTCCCGCCGAGGTGGCGTTCATCCCGCGCGACGTGATGACGGCGCTGACCGACCGGCCGGCGATCGCCAAGGCGCTGTGGTGGGCGAGCCTGGTCGACGAGGGCGTGCTGAGGGCGTGGATCGTCAATCTGGGGCGCCGCCAGGCGATGGAACGGGTCGCGCACCTGATGTGCGAGCTGCACGCGCGGATGAGCAATGTCGGCAAGGTGACCGCGCTGGGGTTCAACTGCCCGATGACGCAGGAGGATCTGGCGGATGCGACCGGGCTGACGCCGGTGCATGTCAACCGGGTACTGAGGCGATTGCGCGAGCAGGGTCTGATGACGCTGAAACTGGGCTTCGCGGCGGTGACCGACCCGGCCGGGCTGCGGCGCATGGCGGATTTCGATCCGGGGTATCTGCACCTGAACGGGTGAGGGGTGGGCCCTGGATGCTTCGACTTCGCTCATGCTTCGACTGCGCTCATGCTTCGACCTCGCTCAGCACGAGTGGGGGGGTACCTCGACTTCGCTCGACACGAACGGGGTGTTTCGCTCCGGCGCCAAGGGGTTATAGCGCCGGGCATGGCGGATGATGCGGGCGAGCGGGTTGAGGCGGTGCGGGCGCGGATCGCTCGGGCGGCGGGAGTGGCCGGGCGCGATCCGGCGGACGTGACGCTGGTCGCGGTGTCGAAGACGCATGGGCCGGACGCGATCCGGCCGCTGCTGACGGCGGGCGAGCGGGTGTTCGGCGAGAACCGGGTGGCGGAGACGGCGGAGAAATGGCCCGCGCTGCGCGAGGAATTCGCCGGTGAGCAGGGCCGCGTGCGGGTGCATCTGGTCGGGCAGTTGCAGTCGAAGAAGGCGGAGGACGCGGTGGCGCTGTTCGATGCGATCCACAGCGTCGACCGATCGTCGCTGGTGGCTTCGCTGGCGAAGGCGATGGACAAGGCGGACCGGCGGCCGGACTGTTATGTGCAGGTCAATATCGGCGACGAGCCGCAAAAGGGCGGCTGCGCGATCGACGCGGTCCCGGCGCTGCTGGCGGAGGCGCGCTCGGCCGGGTTGCCGGTCAGGGGGCTGATGTGCCTGCCGCCCGCGGGCGCGGAGGCGGCGCCTTACTTCGCGCTGCTGGCGAAGATGGCGCGCGAGGAAGGGCTTGCGGGATTGAGCATGGGGATGTCGGACGATTTCGAGACGGCGGTGATGCTGGGCGCGACGATGGTGCGGGTGGGCAGCGCGTTGTTCGGGGAGCGGGGCGCATGAGCCGGCCGGACGCGCTGCTGTTCGATTTCGACGGGGTGCTGATCGAGAGCGAGGCGCTGGGCAACCGGCAGATCGCCGAGTGGCTGACCGAGGCGGGGCATCCGACGACGCCCGAGCAGTCGATGGCGACCTTCATGGGGCTGGCCGGGCCGGACTTCATTTCAGCGATCGAGCGGTGGATCGGCGGGCCGGTGCCCGAGAGCTTTCACGCGGCGCGCCGCGTGGAGGACGAGCGGGTGATGGTGGCGGGGATCGACGAAGTGGCGGGCGCGGTGGCGTTCGTCCGCGCGCTGCCCGCCGATCTGCCGCGCGCGGTGGTGTCGTCGAGTTCGACGCGGTGGATCGCGCGGCATCTGGAGCATATCGGGCTGGGCGGCGCGTTCGGGGACCATCTGTATTCGGGGCGCGAGCATGTGACGCGGGGGAAGCCGGCGCCGGACCTGTATCTGTACGCCGCCGGGCAGCTGGGCGTGGACATCGCGCGGTGCACGATCATCGAGGATTCGGTGGTGGGCGCGACCGGGGCGGTGGCGTCGGGCGCCCAGGTGATCGGGCTGGTCGCGGGGACGCATTGCGGGCCGGACCACGCCGAGCGGCTGAGCGCGCTGGGGGTGGCGGCGGTGGCGGAGGATTTCGACGCGGTGGCGCGGCTGGTGGGGTTTTAGGGAGGGGGCTGGGGGTGTGAGGTGCTTCGACTTCGCTCATGCTTCGACTTCGCTCAGTACGAACGATAGGGGGGAGGAGGTGGGCTCATGCGGTTTCGTTTCGTCAAATGTCATGGGTCGGGGAATGACTTTCCGCTGATCGACGCGCGGGGGCTCGATCTTGGCGGGGATGCGTGGGGGGTGGTGGCGCGGGCGCTCAGTGACCGGGCGGGGCCGGTGGGGTCGGACGGACTGTTGCTGCTGACCGAGGGCGATGCGGGGCATGACTTCGGCATGGCGATGTACAATGCCGACGGGAGCGAGGCGGAGACGTGCCTGAACGGGCTGCGCTGCGTCGCGCGCGCGGGGTTCGCGGCGCTGGGGATCGAGGCACCGGGAGCGAGGGCGCGAGTGCGGCTGGCGACGTCGAGCGCCGAGGTGGCGCGGGGCGAGCCGCTGGCGCCGGGCGTCTATACGGTGCGCGAGACGGCGGCGCCGGCGTCGCTCGACGCGAGCACCTGGCCGCTGGGCGGGCATGCGCGGGTGGTGGATGCGGTGGTGCCCGAGCTGCACTCCGCGCAGCGCTTCACCGCGGTCGCGATCCCCAACCCGCACCTGATCGCGTTCGTCGAGCGCGTTGACGAGGCGGAGCTGGTGGCGCTGGGCGAGGCGTGCGAGGCGGCGCCGGCGTGGCTGCCGAACCGGGCCAATGTCTCGTTCGTGGTGATGGCCGACGACGGGCTGTACGTGCGGACGCACGAGCGCGGCGTGGGGCTGACCGACAGTTGCGGGAGCGCGATGGCGTCGGCGACCTATGCCGCGTGCGTCACCGGACGCCGGCGCTTCGGCGCGCGCGCGGTGGTGAGGAACGCCGGCGGGCTGGTGCTGGCCGAGGCGCGCGAGGACGGGGCGGTGACGCTGATGGGCAACGCGACCTGGGAATGGGAGGGGTCGGTGGAGGTCGACCTGGTGACGGGGGCGGCGGGGGCGCTGGTGGTGGAGGCGCGGCATGAGGACGAGGTCGCGGCGTGGGCGGCGGCGATCGCTGCCACATCGAGCGGCGGCGCGGCAGGCTGACCCGGGTCGGCAGCGGACAATGGCATTTCGCGAAGGCGGCGATCGGGATTGCGTCCACCGGGTCCGGCTAACGTAATTAACAAATAGAGACGAGCGCGAAACGCGGATCGTGAACGACCGGCGGCGTGCCGCAAGGCCCGTTCCTGAACTGCCAACGAAACGAAAACACGCCCATCAACAGGAGAGCAGATGATGAAAGCGATGATTGTCACACTCGGGCTTCTTGCAGCGACAGGAGTCGTAGCGACCCCGGCCAGTGCGGCCACCACCATGAGCGTCAACTATACCGCGTCGCCGATGGGTACGCCGATCACGATCGGGGAAGCGGCCGCTCCGCAATATTCCTTCGTCCTGGGCACGTTCTTCAACGGTGCCGCGCAATACAAGATTCAGGGCAATGATGGTGCAACCGTCGCGTTTCCAGACAATGGTGTGACGCAGATGTTCCTTCCAGCCGTCACGACGCGGCTAGAGGGCATCACATTTACCGAGGGCGATTATCAGCTCAGGTTCAACATCGGCTCGATCGCCTATTCCGGTTTCGCGACGGTCATGGATCAGGGCCGGCGGATCAGCGCGATTACGTTCAGTCCGGTAGCAGGGGCAGTACCCGAAACCGCAACTTGGGCAATGATGATGCTCGGCATGGGCGGGATCGGCTTAGCGATGCGTCGCCGGAAGGGCGCCACGCGCGGATCATACGCGGCCTGACCGGTCGCTGTTCGGGACGTCGAGCAATATCCGCCGGTCGCAAGAATAAGGCGTGTGCGGCGGTTGCGGCGGTGGTGCTGGTGCGCATCGATTCCCGAATGTATGACCGCTGGTGCGAATGACCCCCGGGCAGCGAACGTGTCGCACCGAATATGTAGATGTAGCGCGGACGCATCGCCACAGTCTCTATTCGAGACACTTAAACAAGTCTTAACACGGTTCATTATGCGGCCCGTTTGCGATACCATCATGGCAGGCGAAATTGCTGGGGACTCGCATGTTCCGCTGGCAATGTTGCTTTATACAAACGCAATCCTGTCAGGAGATTCAATGCGCATTCATCTCAAAGTTCTCGCACTCGCGACCGTCGCTTTCGCCGGCATCGCGCCGGCCAGTGCCGCGACCACGGTCTATACCAGCCGCGCCTCGTTCGCCGCCGTTGCGGGCGATACGATGGTCGAGACCTTCAACAGCTTCAGGGGCCAGAACGATTTCCGGACGACGCCGATAAATCTGGGCGCGTTCAGCCTGGCGGGCTTCGGCAATCAGGGTGATCGCAATCGCATCGATCCCGCGCCGACCTTCGCCTTTGCCAGCATCAACGGTACCGCTCTCGTCAACGCGTTCACGGCAGGGGTCGGGGCCACGCAATTCGCCGGTGGACCAGGCGGATTCGAGATCAGGTTCAACGCGCCGATCCGTGCCTTCGGGGCGGACTTCGCAGGCTTCGGCGGTGCCGGCGCGACACAGATATTGGCGGGAGGGAATACGCTGAGCTTCCCTGCGCAGGGACTTTTCGACAAGGGATTTTTCGGCTTTACGTCCGATACGGCGTTCAGCACCATCCGCTTCCAGGGCGTTGCCGGGCAGGGTGACGGCTTTTTCTTCGACAACGCCACCTTCAGCACACCTTCCGTTGTCGCCGCTGTTCCCGAACCGGCGAGCTGGGCGCTCATGATCGCGGGCTTCGGACTGGTCGGTGGTGCCGTACGGCGCCGTCGCAAGGTCGTGACGCGCGTGTCATACGCGGCCTGACCGGACGCTTTTCAGGACGTGAAGCCGTCGGTTGAAAGACCGGCGGCTTTGCTTTCGGCTCGGTCGAGCCGTTCGCCGTTGTGATTGCGCACCAGCCCGTCCGGCTGACTGACGAGGAATACCCGCGGGTCGGACGAAGAGGGCGTGTGCGGCGGTAACCTTGTCTTAACCATTGCTCGCTAGCGCTGCGTCTTTTCGCGGGGGAGGCGGCGGTGGTGCTGGTTCGGATCGATCCGACGGTGGTGCGGATGGGAATGATCGTCCACGGCTTCGACGGACGGCCGCCGGAGGATTGCGGCGCGCGGGAGACGTTCGTCATCGAGACGCCCGAGCAGCTGGCGTCGGTGCGCGAAAGCGGCGCGGACGCGGTGCTGATCGAGGAGCAGCGCGAGCCGCAGCCCGCCCGCGTGCTGCCGCCCAAGGCGCGGCCGGCGCCGGTCCCCCTGCCGATGGGCGCGGCGCACATCGGGCACGGGCAGGGGTTGCGACTGGTGAGGTGAGCGCGGATGCTCGTCGCATCGCGTACGTACGCTATTGATTGCCGCGTCAATCGGCGTATGTACGACCGGCCGCACGGACCAGCGGATCGGATCAGCAATGACGACGATGATACAGCGCCCAATTCCGACGCGAAGGGCGAGATCGACGCTTGATGCGATGCAGCTTCGACGAGAACAAGCGGCAGAAAGTGCTAGCGGAGCGCGGGTTCGATCCGGCGGATGCCGCGCAGGTCTTTCGAGGCTTTCACCTGTCGCGCGCGGACTCCAGCCACAGTCACGGGGAGCCTCGGACGATCAGCGTCGGCGCGCTGAACGACGGCGTGGTCGTGCTGCTGGTCTGGACGCCGAGGAACGGCGAGCGGCGGATCATCCCCATGTGGAAAGCGAGCGAAAAAGAGAGGCAGCGCTATCATGAGCAGCGCGAACGATACGGATGACGTGAAACCGGTGCTGAACGACGACTGGTTCGCCGAAGCGGATGCCTTTCGCGGCGAGAGCCTGGTTCGTCGCGGCCGGCCACGCTCGGACAATCCGAAGCAACCCGTGACTATCCGCCTCGATCGCGATCTGGTCGAATGGTTCAAGCGTGACGGGGATGGGTGGCAGACGCGGATCAACGCCGAACTGCGCCGGGTCGCGGGGATCTGAGGTCGCGGGCAAATTCCCTACCCAGTGATCGATGGGTCGGCTGGCAAGCGAGACGATCTAACCACCCTGGTTCTTTTTGCTTGACAGCGTGACGCTGTTTGAGTACAAAACAGGAACATTGAGGATTTGCGGGTCGGGGCTTTCGGGCTGCCGGCCCGTTTTCGTGTCGGGGGAGCGGGCATGGATCTGGTGGCGGGGAGCAACGGGCGGCGGGTGCAGCGGCGCGCGGTCAGGCGCGACGGGTGGACCGAGGCGAAGCGGGCGACGTTCCTGGATATGCTGTCGGCGACGTGCAACATCCGCCGCGCGGCCGAGGCGGCGGGGATGACCGACGGGACGGCGCGGGCGCTCAAACGCCGCGACGCAGGGTTCGCGCAGCAGTGGGAAGAAGCGCTGACGACCGGGTACGAGCGGCTGGAATACGCGCTGCTGGCCAAGGCGCTGGGCACAGGTGAGGGCACGGGCGGCGAGCCGGCGGCGCCGGTCGCCGACGCGGATGCGACGCCGGTGATGGAGGGGCAGTTCGACGCGGACCTGGCGCTCAAGGTGATCGCGATGCGGCACGCCGCCGAAGGCAGCCGGCGCCGGCCGCGCAAGACGAGCGCGCGCGCGAGCCAGGCCGAGATCGAGCGGGTGCTGGCGCGCAAGCTGGAGGCGATCGAACGGCGCCTGGGTATCGGGGAATTGGGTATCGCGGAGCCGGGTGTTGCGAAGTCGGAAACCGGGGAGCCGGCTTGAACGGCGCGGGCGATGGCCCGCCCGGGCATGCGCGTGGACGGCGGCTGGTCGAGCGGCTGGCGCGGCTGCCCCGGCCGGAGCGCCACGAGGCGGTCCGCGCGCTGAACGCTGCGCAGCGGCGCGGCTTTTGCGAATGGTGGGAGGCCTGGGCGCATGAGGGGCAGATGCCGCCCGAGGGCGACTGGCGGGTGTGGCTGATCCGCGCCGGGCGCGGCTTCGGCAAGACACGCGCCGGAGCGGAATGGATCAGCGACTATGCGCGGCGCGAGCCGCGGGCGCGGATCGCGCTGGTCGGGGACTGCGCCGACGATGTCAGGCGGGTGATGGTGGAGGGCGAGAGCGGGCTGCTGGCGGTGGCGCGCAGCGACGAGCAGACGGTGTGGTGGCCGACCTCCGGCAAGGTCGTGTTCTCCAGCGGGGCCGAGGCGTATGTCTATGCCGCCGCCTCGCCCGACAAGCTGCGCGGGCCGCAGCATGACGTGGCGTGGTGCGACGAGCTGGCCAAATGGCGCTGGGCGAAGAAGGTGTGGGACAACCTCATCATGGGCATGCGGCTGAGCGAGAAGCCGCGCGTGCTGGTGACGACGACGCCGCGCTCGACCCCGGCGCTGCGCCATGTGATGGGGCTGGCCGACTTTGTCGAGACGACCGGGCGGACGGCGGACAACTGCTTCCTGCCCGCCGGTTTCGCCAAGGGCCTGGTCGCGGATTATGGCGGGACGCGGCTGGGCCGTCAGGAGCTGGACGGCGAGCTGTTCGAGGATGTCGAGGGCGCGCTGTGGACGCGCGCGATGCTGGAGTCGGCGCGCATGGTGGAGCCGGTGCCCCGCCTGGTGCGCGTGGTGGTGGCGGTCGATCCGCCGGCGACCGCGCGCGGCGATGCGTGCGGGATCGTGGCGGTCGGGCTTGGCGCGGACGAGACGGGCTATGTGCTGGCCGATGCGAGCGTCGCGCGCCCGTCGCCCGACGCCTGGGGACGCGCCGTGGCGGACTGCGCGCGGACCTGGGCAGCGGACCGGGTACTGGCCGAATCGAACCAGGGCGGAGAGATGGTGCGCCACGTGCTGCAGGCCGCGGACGCCGGGTTGCCGCTGTCACTGGTCCACGCGACCAAGGGCAAGTCGGAGCGCGCCGAGCCGGTCGCGGCGCTGTATGAGCGCGGGCGGGTGCGCCACGCGGGCGCGTTTCCCGCGCTGGAGGACGAGCTGGCGGGGATGCTGATCGGCGGCGGGTATGAGGGGCCGGGCAAGTCGCCCGACCGCGCGGATGCGCTGGTATGGGCGGTGTCGGAGCTGATGCTGAGCCGGCGGGGGCCGGCGGCGGTGCGGGGGTTGTAGGGGGGTGATCTTGGGGGTGGTGCGTGGAGGCCCTCACCTCCCACCAGCTGCGCTGGCGGGCCCCTCCTCTCCCGCTTGCGGGAGAGAGTTTAGGGGTGACGCTCTCTCCCTTCTTCTTCTTAGCCTTCTCCCGATGCCGGTTGGGTGAGGGTCTTCTTACTTCCTCTTTGCCCGTTCTTCGCAGGTCGCCAGGACCACCTCGAGTACGCCTTCCAAGTTGTGGAGCACGTCGTTGTTCCAGAACCTGAGCACGCGGTAGCCCTTTGCTTCGATGAGGGCGGTGCGTCTGGCGTCGGTTTCGGGGATGTGCTGGCCGCCGTCCAGTTCGACGACCAAGCGCGCGGCGATGCAGGCGAAGTCGGCGATGTATGGGTGGAGGGATATCTGGCAGCGGAACTTGAAGCCGCCCAGGCGCCGCTCGCGGACGGCGAGCCAGAAATGTTGTTCCGCGTCGGTCTTCTCACGGCGCAGGCGGGCGGCGTGGGGGCTGGTCTGGCGACGGACCGGGCGGGGCATTGGTGGATTGTAAAGCGAGGAGTGTGAAGAAGGTCTTGATCGCGGAGACTTTGGTTGTGCGCGCATCCCCTCACCGCTGCGACTAGGCGGCACGCCGCCAAGTCTCGCTCCTCTCCCGCAAGCGGGAGAGGGTTGGGTGAGGGTCTTCTTATTGGAGAAACGGCATGAAATTGTTCGGCAGGCGGGCTTCGCGGCCGGCGCTTTCTCGGGGGACGGTCGGCGCCGTCGGCATGGGGCAGTGGCCGGTCGCGTATGAGGCGCAGGTGCGAGAGGCTTATGGCGCGAACCCGGTCGCGCAGCGGGCGGTGCGGGTCGTCGCGTCCGGCGTGGGGGAGGCGCCGCTGACGGCGTCGGAGCCGGCGCTGCTGGCGCTGGTCGCGGCGCGGTCGGCGGGGCAGGCGCTGATGGAGACGCTGGCGGCGCAGCTGATGCTGCACGGCAATGCCTATGTGCAGATCCTGCGCGACGCGGACGGCCATGCGGCCGAGCTGTTCGCGCTGCGCCCCGAGCGGGTGAGCGTCGTCGCGGATGCGGGCGGATGGCCGGCGGCGTATCGCTATATGGTGGGGACGCGCGCGACGATGCTGTCGGCGGACGCGCATCGCCCCGAGATCGTCCACATCCGCGCGTTCCATCCGCTGGACGATCATTACGGGCAGGGGTGCCTGGGCGCGGCGGCGGGCGCGGTGGCGATCCACAATGCGGCGGCGCGGTGGAGCAAGGCGCTGCTGGACAATGCGGCGCGGCCGTCGGGGGCGCTGGTCTATGATCCGGGCGACGGATCGGTGCTGGCGCCCGACCAGTTCGAGCGGCTGCGCGCCGAGATGGACGCCAATTTCGCAGGGAGCGGCAATGCCGGGCGGCCGATGCTGCTGGAGGGCGGGCTGCGCTGGCAGGCGCTGAGCCTGTCGCCCGCCGACCTGGATTTCGCGGGCACGAAGGCGGCGGCGGCGCGCGAGATCGCGTGCGCGTTCGGCGTGCCGCCGATGCTGATCGGCCTGCCGGGGGACGCGACCTATGCCAATTACCGCGAGGCGAGCCGCGCGCTGTGGCGGCTGACGATCCTGCCGCTGGCGGGGGTGATCCTGAGCGCGCTGGAACAGGGGCTGCGCGGGTGGTTCGCCGATGCGGCGCTGGCGGTGGACCTGAACCGCGTCGTGGCGCTGGCGGAGGATCGCGAGCGGCTGTGGCGGACGGCGGGGGCGGCCAGTTTCCTGAGCCGCGACGAGAAGCGCGAGATGGTTGGGCAGCGAACAAAACGGGAACAGGAGACGGGACATGAGCGGGGCGGTGCTGGCCGAGCTGATGAAGCAGGCCGAACAGGGCGGGACGCAGCTGGTGACGCTGCGCGCGATCGCCGAGGAAGCGGGCGAGCTGGGCGCGACGCGCGCGCTGAAGCGGCTGGGGCTGGGCGATGTGGGGGCCGAACGTGACGTGGCGGACCTGCGCGAATTGCTGCGCGCGTGGCGCGACGCGAAGCGGACGGCGTGGCGCGCGGTGCTGGGATGGCTGTGCGCGCTGCTGCTGGCGGTGCTGGCGTTCAAGCTGGGGCTGGGGGAGCTGGTCCGATGATGCGGATCCAGGGCTATGCGGCGGTGTTCAACCGGCCGGACCGCGCGGGCGACGTGATCCGGGCCGGGGCATTCGAGGGTGCCCCCGGAGGCGCGGTGCCGGTGCCGCTGCTGCGCCAGCATCGGGGGCCGGCGGTGGGCGAGATCCTGGCGATCGGCGAGGATCGGCAGGGCCTGTGGATCGAGGCGGAGGTCAGCGATCCGGCGGTGGCGCGGCTGGTCAGGCAGGGTGCGCTGCCGGGGCTGTCGGTCGGGTATCGGCCGGTCACCGTGCGGCAGGGCGCGCGGCGCGAATTGCTGAGCGTCGCGCTGGCCGAGGTGAGCCTGGTCGCGGTGTCGATGCAGGCGGGGGCGCGGGTCGAGTGGATGCGCGAGGCGGCCTGACGGGCGGTGGCGTTGGCAATGGTTTTTGGTGGGAGACGAATGATGGGTGAAGTGATCGAGCGGCCGGTGCTGGAGGGTGCGGGCGTGTCGCGGGAGGCGGGGTTTGCGGGCTTCGTGCGGACGGGCGCGACCCTGGAGATGAAGGCGTTCACCGGAGTGACGGGGGATGCGGGCGGCTATGCGGTGCCGCGCGAGATCGACAGCGAGATCACAGCGATGCTGACGAGCATCTCGCCGATCCGCGCCGTCGCCAATGTGGTGAAGGTGGGGAGTGCGGGGTATCGCAAGCTGGTGACGACGGGCGGCACGCCGTCGGGCTGGGCATCCGAGGTGGCGGCCAGGCCGGCGACGTCGACGCCGGTCTTCAGCGAGATCGCGCCGCCGATGGGCGAGCTTTACGCCAATCCGAGCGCCAGCCAGGCGATGCTGGACGATGCCGCGTTCGACGTCGAGGGCTGGCTGGCGGGCGAGATCGCGACCGAGTTCGCGCGCGCCGAGGGGGCGGCGTTCGTGCGCGGAACGGGCGTCGACCAGCCGCGCGGATTCCTGACGATGCCGAGTGCCGCGACCGGCGACGCGGCGCGCGACGCGGGGACGCTGCAATATCTGCCGAGCGGGGCGGCGGGCAATTTCGGGGCGGACGCGCCGGAGCGGCTGATCGACCTGGTGCAGAGCCTGCGCGGGCCGTACCGGCAGGGGGCGAGCTTCGTGATGAACGCGGCAACGCTGGCGCGCATCCGCAAGCTGAAGACCGCGGACGGCGCATTCGTGTGGACGCCGGGGCTGGCGGCGGGACAGGCGGCGACGCTGCTGGGCTATCCGGTGGTCGAGGCCGAGGACATGCCCGACGTGGCGGCGGGCGCGATGGCGATCGCGTTCGGCAATTTCCGTATAGGATATCTGATCGCCGAGCGGACGGAGACGGCGATCCTGCGCGATCCGTATTCGAACAAGCCGTTCGTGGGCTTTTACGCGACGAAGCGGGTCGGGGGGTGCGTGGTGAACGCGCAGGCGATCAAGCTGATGAAGTTCGCGGCGAGCTGAGGGGCGGGGAGTCCTGCCCTTCGACTTCGCTCGGGGCGAACGGTGGGCGGCGGCGAACGGGTTGGCGCGGGTGCGGGTGGGGCGGGGGCGTTCCGCCCGCGCTCGAACTTACGGGGGATCATCGACATGGTTGGGATTGACGACGCGCCCGGCGCGGCGGTGGGGGACGTGTGCGCGTTTCTGCGGATCGAGGAACGCGGCGAGGCGGCGCTGGTCGGGCGGCTGGTGACGGCGGCGCTGGCGCTGGGGGAGGCGTTCACGGGCTCGGTGCTGCTGCACCGCACCGTGGACGAGGTGGTGGCGACCGGCGACGGGTGCTGGCACCGGCTGGCGCGGGCGCCGGTGATGGCGATCCGCGGGGTGGAGGCGGATGGCGGGGACGCGCTGACGCCGGACGCCTATGCGATCGACATCGGCGCGGACGGCATGGGGCAGGTCCGCGCGCCCGGTTTGGTGCGGGTGCGGATACGCTATGTCGCGGGACTGGCGAGCGAATGGTCGTGCCTGCCGGCCGCGATCGCGCACGGCGTGGTGACGATGGCCGCGCACCTGTTCGAGCACCGCGAGCGGGATACAGCGCCGCCGGCGGCGGTGGCGGCGCTGTGGCGGCCGTACCGGCGGATGCGGCTGGAGCGGGCGGCATGAGCGCGCGGGACATGCTGATCGCGGCGGTGCTGGCGCAATTGCGGGCGGGCGAACTGCCACGGGTGTTCGACGCGCCGCCGGTGCGCGCCGCGCTGCCCCATGTCGTCATCGAGGAACCGATCCTGAGCGACTGGAGCAGCGCGACGTGGCGCGGGGTCGAGGGGCGGCTGATCGTGACCGTGCATGACGGCGGCGAAGAGGCGGCGCGGGTCAGGCGGACGATGGACGACGTCGAATACCGGCTGATGCCCGGCCCCGCGATCGAGGGCTGGCGGGTGGTCCAGTGGCGCTGGATGAAAAGCCAGATGGTGCGGGTGGGCGCGCAGTGGCGGGCGCGGGCCGAATGGCTGGTGAAGATGCACGACAAGGGAGGGATGTGATGGCGGTGGAGAAGGGATCGGCGTTCCTGCTGAAGGTGGGTGACGGTCAGGCGGTGCCGGCGTTCGCGACGGTCGCGGGGCTGAGGACGACGCAATTGTCGGTGAACGGCGAGGCGGTGGTGGTGACGACGAAGGATTCGGGCGGCTGGCGCGACCTGCTGTCGGGAGCGGGTATCCGGTCGGTCAGCGTGTCGGGTGCAGGCGTGTTCACCGGATCGACGGCGGAGAGCCGCATCCGCGCGAGCGCGCTGTCGGGGATGCTCGACGATTACCGGCTGAGTTTCGAGGGCGGCGAGAGCATGACCGGGCGCTTCCTGGTCACGCGGCTGGACTATGCCGGCGATTTCAACGGCGAGCGTTCGTACACGATCAGCCTGGAGAGTTCCGGGCGGGTGGTGACGGCGTGAGCGTGGCGGCGAACGCGGCGCGCGGCGAGGCGGGGCTGCGCGTCAACGGCGAGGCGCTGGTGCTGCGCCCGAGCTTTGCCGCGCTGGTGGCGGCCGAGGAGGAGCTGGGGCCGCTGTTCGCGCTGGTCGAGCGGGCCGTCGAAGGGCGGATGGGGCTGGGCGAGATGATCGCACTGTTCTGGCACTGCCTGCACGAGCGGCCGGCGATGCTGACGCGCGAGGTGCTGGGCGAGGCGGTGGCGGCGACGGGGCTGGCGGCGGCGACGCCGGTGCTGCGCGTGCTGCTGGGCCAGATTTTGCAGGGGCGATGATGAGTAGCGGGACCCCGGGTCAAGCCCGGGGTGACGGAGGGGAATTGGTGACGTTCGCGGCGGCGGCGGTGCGCGCGGCGGGGGTGGCGGGCGCGGTGCTGGGCTGGGCGCCGGATGCGTTCTGGCGCGCGACGCCGGCGGAACTGGCGACGGTGCTGCGCGCGATTGTGGGAGAGGATGCGGGTGCGCCGCCCGACCGGGCGACGCTGGCGCGGATGATGGAGGAATGTCCCGATGAGTGACGAGATCGAGCCGGCGATGGTGAAGGTGCGTGCGGATACGCGTGGTTTCCAGGCGGAGGTGAAGGCGATGCGTTCGGAGCTGGAAGGGTCGCTGGGGACCGGCGCCGAGCGCGCGGGGCGGGCGATCGAGGGCGCGCTGGTGAAGGCGGTCAGGACGGGCAAGCTGGGGTTCGACGATCTGCGCGGGGTGGCGGTGAAGGCGCTGGGCGCGATCGCGGCGGAGGCGGTGCGCGGCGGGCTGGTATCGCTGCTGGGCGGGCGCGAGGCACGGGGGCTGGGGTCGCTGATCGGCGGGCTGCTGGGCCTTCCGGGGCGGGCGACGGGCGGGCCGGTGTCGCCGGGGCGGGGCTATGTGGTGGGCGAGCGCGGGCCGGAGCTGTTCGTGCCGACGGCGGCGGGGCGGGTGGAGGCACCTGTCGTGGCGGCGGGGGCGCGCGAGGTGCGGGTGGCGATCACGGTCAATGCGAAGGGCGGCGATGAGGCGCGGGTGCTGGCGCAGTCTTCGCGGCAGGTGGCGCGGGCGGTGCGGACTGCGCTGGAGGGGGAGTAGGGGTGTGCGGGGATCCCCTCACCGCTGCGACCAGGCGGCACGCCGCCAAGTCTCGCTCCTCTCCCGCTTGCGGGAGAGGGTCTGAAGGAGGGTTCATGAGTTATTGGTTGTGTGAAGCTCGGCGGGGGCAGGGGGAGGGGACGGTCAGCCGGTTCGATCCGGTGTTCTGGACGGTCGATTTTGCGCGGCCGATGATGGCGGCGGTGACGACGGTGGGGGCGGATGGGCTGCGGGTGGACTGCGTCTTTTACGGGCGCGGGGATCTGGCGGGGCTGATCTGGGAGGCCGAGGACCGCCGGGATCATCCGCTGCTCGCCTATGCGACCGATCGCGACTTTCGCGGGTGCAGGCTGTCGTTTCGGTGGCGCTCCGGGGGGATCACGGCGCTGGATGCGGTGAACGGCCCGACGCTGACGATCGAGGGGCGGGACGCGCAGGGCGCGGCGCGGGCGTGGTATGTGCGGCTGTGGAACTATGCGGCGGGGACGCCGGAGGACGCGGTCGTCGCGCTGGACTTCGCGGGCCTGGACGGTGGCTTTGTGCTGCCGGACGAGGCGGACCCGGTGTGGGCGGGCGATGTCGAGCGGATGTTCATCTCGCTGACGCCGCCGGGCTATACGGTGCGCGGTGGGGCGCTGGCCGAGCCGGCGGAGGGCTGGGTCGAGCTGACGGGGATGGCGTGCGAGGGGCCGGGCGCGGTGCTGGCGATCGGCGATGCGGTAGTGCCCGAGCATCGGCTGAGGATCGCGGGCGGCTATGACGACAGCTACAATCTGACGCCGGCCCGGCTGCTGAGGACCGCGCTGCATCTGGGGTATCGCGGGCGGATCATCCACTATGTGGGGATGAGCCATTATTTCCGGCTGGCGGGCGGTGTTGTAACGGCAGCGGGCGGGGTGCTGAACGCGGCATGCGCGGCGTGGCACCGGGACTTTGCGCGGCGGGCGCATACGCTGGGCTATGCGGTTATCTGGTCGCTTTCCTATGAGCTGTTCGACGCGCATGCGCCCGAGGACTGGAAGCAGCGCGCGGCGGACGGTGCGCCGGCGCTGACCGGATGGGTGCCGCCGTCGACGCTGCTTTCGCCCGCGTGCGATGCGGCGATGGCGTATCTGCGCGCGGTGGCGGGGGCGTTCCTGGCGATCGGGACGGAAGCGGGGCTGGCGCCCATGTTCCAGATCGGCGAGCCGTGGTGGTGGGTGATGCCGGACGGGCGGCCGTGCCTGTACGATGCGCATGCCCAGGCCGCGTTCGCGCCGGTCGCGATCGGGAATGTGCGCGAGGCGATGAATGCGGCGCAGACGGCGACGCTGGACCGGGCGGGCGCGGTGCTTGCAGGCTCGACCGCGGCGCTGGCGGCGCATGCGAAGGCGGTGGCACCGGGATGCGTCACGCATCTGCTGACCTATCTGCCGACGGTGCTGGACGCGGGTGCGCCCGAGATGGCGCGCGCGAACATGCCGCCGGGCTGGGCGGCGCCGGCGTTCGATGTGCTGCAGCTGGAGGATTATGACTGGGTGACGGCGGGCGATACGGTGGCGAGCGCGCGCGGCGCGGCGCTGGCCGGGGCGCGGCTGGGCTATGCGCCGGCACAGCAGCATTACCTGTCGGGGTTCGTGCTGATGCGCGAGGCGGCGGGGGATTGGGCGCGGATCGACGCGGCGACCGAGGCAGCATGGGCACGCGGGGTGGCGGACGTGTTCATCTGGGCGATGCCGCAGGTGATGCGCGACGGATATGTCCATTTCGAGATCGAGGGGGAGCCGATGCAGGCGTTCGACGATGTGCTGTTCCCGCTGGCGCTGGGGCGTCAGGCGGAGGTCAGCCCGGGCTTTGCGACGACGGTGGTGACGAGCGCGGGCGGCGCCGAGGCACGCAGCGCCGCCTGGGCCGGGGCGCGCACGCGCTATGATGTGGGCCCGGGGGTCAGGTCCGAGGCGGACATGGCGGTGCTGCTGGCGTTCTTTCGCGCGCGCATGGGCGCGGCGCGGGCGTTCCGGCTGCGTGATCCGTTCGATTCGGTGGGGACGGGCGAGGTGATCGCGACGGGGGACGGGCAGGCGCGACGCTTCGCGCTGGTCAGGCATTACGGCGCGCAGGCGCGGCGGATCACGCGGCCGGTGGCGGGAAGCGTCGCCATGCGCGTGAACGGCGTGGCGATACAGGGCTTTTCGGTGGAGGCGGGCGGCTGGGTGGTGCTGGATACAGCGCCGGTGGTCGGTGGGGTGGTGAGCGCTGATTTCGTGTTCGATGTGCCGGTGCGCTTTGCGGAGGATGCGCTGTCGGTCGCGGGGGTGACGTTCGGCGCGGGCAGTGCGGTGTCGGTGCCTTTGGTGGAGGTGCGGGAATTTGCCTGAAAGTATTACTTTCAGGCAGTTGGTAGAAGGCAGAAGGCCCTCACCCAACCCTCTCCCGCTTGCGGGAGAGGGCCAAGAAAGAACCCTCTCCCGCAAGCGGGAGAGGAGGGGCCCGCCGCGGAGCGGTGGGAGGTGAGGGTCTTCTTCTGGGAGATGGTCGATGTGGCTGGACGAGGAACTGGCGACGATCGCGCTTTGCTGGCGGATCGAGCGGCGGGATGGGGTTTGCGTGGGGGTGACGGCGCACGACCGGGATCTGGTGGTCGATGCGCTGACCTATCGGGCGGCGCCGGGGATGACGCCTTCGGCGGTCGTGCGCGCAGAAGGGCTGGAGGCGGATACGATGGACGTGGCGGGGGCGCTGGACGTCGGCGCGATCACGTCGCGCGACCTGATGGCGGGGCGCTGGGACGGGGCGCGGGTGGCGGTGTTCGCGGTGGACTGGACGGACGTGGCGAACCGGACCCCGCTGGACGAGGGGACGATCGGCGCGGTCGAGATCGCGGACGGTAGCTTCACCGCCGAACTGCGCGGCGCGAGCGCGGCGCTGGAGCGCGCGGTGGTCGAGGAGACGAGCGCGGAGTGCCGGGCGGAACTGGGCGACCGGCGGTGCCGGGTGGCGATGGCGGGGCGTCGGCGCTTCGCGCGGGTCGTGTCGGTGGACGGGGTGGCGGTGGTGCTGGATGCGGCCGAAGCGGTCGTCAATGCCTACGGAGGCGGGCGGCTGCGCTGGTTCGGGGGCGCGAACGGCGGGATGGAAAGCTGGATCGCGTCGTCGGACGGATCGGTCGTGCAGCTGCGCGCGCCGCCGGCCTTCGCGGTCGAAGCGGGCTTGCTGGTCGAGGTGATCGAGGGATGCGACAAGACGCTGGCGACGTGCCGCGCGCGGTTTGGCAACGCGGCGAACTTTCGCGGTGAGCCGTTCCTGCCGGGGATCGACCTGCTGACGCGCTATCCGGGCGGATGAGCGCGGTCGCGGACGCGGCGATGACGCTGGTGGGCGTGCGCTATCGGCTGCACGGGCGCGACGCGACCGGCGGCGTGGACTGTGTCGGGCTGGTGGCGCTGGCCTGTAGGGTCGCGGCGCCGACCGGCTATGGCTTGCGCGGCAGCGATCCGGCGCGGGTGATCGCGGTGCTGGATGCGATGATGGAGTGTGGGGCGGAGGCGGTCGGTTGCGTGCTGCTCTGCCGGGCGGGACCGGGGCAGTTGCACCTGGCGGTGCGGGTGGCGGGCGGGATCGTCCATGCCGATGCCGGGGTGCGGCGCGTGGTGATGCGGCCGGGTGTGGTGCCGTGGCCGGTGCTGGGATGCTGGCGGTTGAGAGGAGGGGCGGATGGCGACGCTGGTACTGACGGCGGTCGGGACGGCGATCGGCGGGCCGGTGGGGGCTGCGATCGGCGGGCTGATCGGACAGGGGATCGACCGGCGGGTGCTGGCGCCGAAGCGGCGCGAGGGGCCGAGGCTGACCGAGCTGGCGGTGCAGACGTCGTCTTATGGCACGCAGATCCCCAAGCTGTTCGGGACGATGCGCGTGGCGGGGACGGTGATCTGGGCGACCGACCTGATCGAGACGCGCGGACGCGGCGGCGGCGCGAAGGGGCAGCCGCGCGTCGATACCTATAGCTATAGCGCGTCGTTCGCGGTGGCGCTGTCGGCACGGGCGATCCTGCGTGTCGGGCGGATCTGGGCGGACGGGAAGCTGATCCGGGGACAGGCGGGCGACTTCAAGGTCGCGACCGGGTTCCGGCTGCACCGGGGCGACGACGACCAGACGGCGGATCCGCTGATCGCGAGCCTCGAGGGGGTCGACGCGCCGGCGTACCGGGGCATCGCGTATGCGGTGTTCGAGGGACTGGCGCTGGGCGAGTTCGGCAACCGCATCCCGTCGCTGACCTTCGAGGTGGCGGCGGATGCGGGAGCGGTGTCGATCGCGGCGATCGCGGAGGAACTCGCGGGCGAGGTCACGGCGGGGGATGCCGGGCTGGCGCTGGACGGGTTCGCGGCGGTGGGCGGGAGCGTCGGCGCGGTGCTGGAGACGCTGGCGCAGGCGAGCGGCGCGTGGTTCGGGACGGACGGCGCGCGGCTGGTGATGCGCAGCGTGGCGGGGCCGGTGGCGTTGGTGGAGGACCGGGGCGTGGCGGCGGGGGACGATCGGCCGCGCCGGGGACGGACGATCGCGGCGGCGCAGACGGTGCCGCGCGCGGTGAGTGTGGCGCACTATGATCCGGCGCGCGACTGGCAGACGGGCGTGCAGCGCGCGCTGAGGCCGGGGGCGGGCGTGCGCGAGGAGCAGGTGGCGGTGCCGGCGGCGATGTCGGCAGCGAGCGCGAAGGGGATCGCGGTGGCGATGCTGGCGCGTGCCGAGGCGGGGCGGGTGCGGCGGACGGCGAGCGCAGGCTTCGCGGCGATAGTGCTAACGCCTGGCGATGCGGTGCGGATCGAAGGCGAGGAGGGCGTCTGGCGCGTCGTCTCGACGATGCTGGAGGGGATGGTGGTGCGGCTGGTGCTGGTGCCGGTCGTGGCTGCCGCGTTGCCGGTGGCGGCGGATGGCGGGCGGGTGCTCGGCTCGGTCGATGCACCGGTGGGGCGCACGCTGCTGCGCGCGTTCGAGCTGCCGGGGACGGGTGACGGCATGGCGAGCGGGCCGACGATCGGCATCGTCGCGGCGGGCGAGGGCGCGGGCTGGCGGCGCGCGGCGCTGATGATCGGCACGGGCGGCGGGCTCGAGGACATGGGCGCGAGTGCCGCGCCGGGAGTGATCGGGACGGTCGTGGCGGCGGCCGGACCGGCGCCGTCGGCGGTGATCGACCGGGCGGGGGCGTTCGTGATCGCGCTGGCGCGGGATGACATGATGCTGGGCGATGCCGATGACGCGCGGCTGGACGCGGGCGCGAACCTGGCGCTGATCGGCG
This sequence comes from Sphingomonas sp., assembly GCA_965260965.1. Taxonomy (GTDB): domain Bacteria; phylum Pseudomonadota; class Alphaproteobacteria; order Sphingomonadales; family Sphingomonadaceae; genus Sphingomonas. Next base: position 93,599 of record CBDHCA010000003.1, read on the forward strand.
GAGAACTGGTGCAGTTCGCGCTGGCCGAGCCGCTGGGCGGCGCGCGGTGGCGGCTGTCCGCCCTGCTGCGCGGGCGGCGGGGGACGCAAGGCGCGCCGGTCGCGGCGGGGGACGCGTTCGTGCTGATCGAGCGCGAGACGCTGAGGACGGTCGAGCTGGGCGCCTCCGCGATCGGATCGACGGTGCGGGTGATGGCGGCGGGGATCGGCGACGGCGATGTGCCCGCGCTCGCGGAGGTGACGGTCACGGGCGGCGGGCTGAGGCCGCTGTCGCCGGTGCATCTGCGCTGGACGCCGCTGGCGGATGGCGGCGCGGTGCTCAGCTGGGTGCGGCGGAGTCGGGCGGGGGGCTGGATCGACGGGGTCGATGCGCCGCTTGAAGAGACGCGCAAGGCGTATCGCGTGGTGGTGACGCGCGGCAACGGCACGGCGCGCACGGTCGAGACCGACGCGGCGATGCTCGCGATCGGCGCGGACGAGCGGGCGGCGGGGGTAAGTGTGGCGGTGGCGATGCTGGGACGCTTCGGCGCGTCGGCGGCGGCGGAGACGCGATTGGTGGCGGGAGGATGACGATGGAGACGATGGACGCGACGCCGAGGCTGGCGCTGCCGGTGCTGCAGCCGGGGCAGGCGCAAAAGGAGCTGTGGCATAACGAGGCGCTGCTGGTGCTGGACCTGCTGGCCGGGGCGCGGGTCGAAGGGGTGGGGCTCGACACGCCGCCGCCCGCGCCCGTACCGGGGCAGGCATGGATCGTCGGCGAGGCGCCGGTGGGCGACTGGGCTGGGCATGCGCGCGCGGTGGCGGGGTGGAGCGCCGGCGGCTGGCGCTTCGTGGCGGCGATCGAGGGGATGGTGATGTGGAGTGCGCCGGACGGGCTGGTGGCGCGGTTCGCGGGCGGGCGCTGGGTGACGGGTGGCACGGTCGCGGCGCCGGATGGTGGCGCGGTGGTGGACGCCGAGGCGCGCGCGTCGATCGCGGATTTGCGCGAGACGCTGCGCCTGCACGGTCTGATTGTCGGATAAACCCGCCAAAGCGTGGCAATCGCGCAACAGTTCCGATCTTTGTTTGCTTGCGTGGCAACCAACCCTCGGATAGGGGGTTTCGCAGCTGTCCATTGAGACTTTTTGCAGCAAAGGGGATTCTTATGCGGAAGATTGCCGTCGTTCTGGCACTCGCCTCCACCGCACTCGCCTCGCCAGCCCTCGCCCGCGATAATTCGTGGTATGTCGGCGTCGAGGGTGGTGGAATGATCGTTGAAGACATCGATTACGACATCGGTGCACTCAACAACGCGGCCACGGTCAACAGTGACTATGGCTATGACGTCGACGGCCATGTCGGCTACGATTTCGGTGCCTTCCGGGTCGAGACCGAGGTGGGCTATCGCAGCGCGCAGGTCGACTCCTATCGATCCGCCGTGACGACGCCGGTTGTCGGCGGCAATGCGCCGGCCGGCTATTACGGCTATGCGGGCGGTCGCACGTCGGCGCTCAGCTTCATGCTGAACGGCCTGCTCGATTTCGGTCCCGATGACGGGATCCAGGGCTTTGTCGGCGGTGGTGTCGGTGTCGCCCGCGTCAAGGGTAAGTACGCATTGAACCGGCGGGGCTATTTCCTCGACGATTCGGACACGCGCTTCGCCTATCAGGGCCTGGCCGGTATCCGCGCTCCGCTGACCGACAATATCGACGCGACGCTGAAGTATCGCTTCTTCGACGTCGACAGCGTCAAGCTGGTCGATTCGACGAACCAGCAGTTCGAGGGTCGTTTCCGGTCGCACAGCATCCTGGGCGGCGTGACGTACAACTTCACCCCGCCGCCGCCCCCGCCACCGCCGCCGGTTGCGCCGCCGCCGCCCGCGGAACCGGTTGCTCCGCCGCCGCCGCAGGACGTGGTGTGCTCGCCGGGACCGTTCATCGTGTTCTTCGAGTGGGACAAGTCGGATATCACGCCCGAGGCCGCGTCGATCCTCGACAACGCCGTCACCTCGTACCAGGGCTGCGGCAATGCGCAGGTCATGCTGGCGGGTTACACCGATACGTCGGGTTCGGCCACGTACAACCAGGGCCTGTCCCAGCGCCGTGCCGATGCGGTCAAGGCGTACATGACCTCGCATTCGATTCCCGATGGCGTCATCACGACCCAGGCGTTCGGCGAGAACAACCTGCGCGTCCAGACCGCCGACGGTGTCCGCGAGGTGCAGAATCGCCGCGTGGAGATCACCTACGGACCGGGTTCGGGCCAGTAAGCTCAACCCGCCCGACAGGGACGGACAAGATCGGGGAGGTCGGCCATGCGCCGGCCTCCCTTTTCTTTTGCGGTGTATGTCGGCGAACAGCGGCAATGAAGCAGCCGGGGAAGCAGCTGGGGATTTTGTTGCAACAGGTCGGCGCCGGTATTATATGTGAGTATAACATGGAGACGGCGATGCACAGCACGAAGCTGAGAAAAGTCGGTGGCTCGGTCATGCTCGCGGTGCCGCCCGCAATCCTGGACATGCTTCGGCTGCGCGCCGGAACGACGGTTGGCGTCTGCATCGATGACGGGCGCCTGGTCGTTCACCCGCGTCCTTCGCCCCGTTACACGCTGGCGGATCTGCTGGCGCAATGTGACCCCTTGGCCGAGCGTGACGCGGACGATCAGTCCTGTCTCGATGCTCCCTCCGTGGGGCGCGAACTGCTCTGATGGACCGGGGGGACGTCTATTTCGTGTCGCTCGATCCGACCGAGGGACACGAGCAACGCGGCACGCGTCCGGTTCTGATCGTCTCGCCTGCCGCATTCAACCGGTTGACGAAAGCGCCGATCGTCCTGCCCATCACCAACGGGGGCAGCGCGCGAACGGCAGGCTTTGCGGTTCCGTTGACGGATGCCGGAACGCGCACAACCGGGATCGTCAGATGCGATCAGCCGCGTACGCTCGATCTGGGCGCGCGCAGGGCACGCAGGGTAGAGAGCGTGCCGAGCGGGATCATGGACGAGGTGCTGGCCAGGGTCTCGCCCCTGTTCGAGTAGGATGATGGCAGCCTGATGGTCGCGGAAGAAGGCCCTCGCCTCCCACTGCCTTTGGCAGCGGGCCCCTCCTCGCGCTTGCGGGAGAGGGTTAAGAAGGGGCCGGCATCCTGAAGCGGACGTGCTGGGTGCAGCCGGTGTAGCCGCGGAAGGATGGTGCGAGGCGGGCGCTGCGCAGGACGGTGATCGCCTGCTTGCCGAATGCCTCGGCGGGTTGGGCCTGGACGACCGAAATGTTGCCGATCTCTCCCCAGGGCGCCACGTCGAAGCGCATTATCGCCCAGCCTTCGATATGGCGGCGGCGGAATTCGGCGGGGTAGGTGGAGGCAGGGGGGATCGTCCAATTCTTCTCGGCGCCGCAAGGGGGCGTGTCGCCCAGCGGCATGGGGGGAGCGGCAAGCGGCTGCGTCGCGGTGCGATGATAGTTATAGGTGCAGCCCGTTTTCGCGCCGGCCACGAAGCGCGAGCGACGCAGTGCGGCGAGTGATTGTCGATCGAGTTCGGTGTTCTCTCCCGAGGCGAGGAAACGCACGTCGCGCGGCCGTCCGTGCCCATCGATGTCGAAGCCGATGAAATTTGCCGACATGGTGCCGGGCGGCTGGGCGATGCCATCCCAGTCCGGCCAGACATTCACGAGGAAGTTCGGATAAGGGTCGAAGCAGGTCGAGCCGGCCGGCTTCGCCCGCTCGAAGATGGCGCTATCGATCCACCCGTTTTCATGGGGCAGTGCCAGATAGCGATAGACGTCGCTCAAGTCGGCGTTGTCGGCCGTGCGGCTGTCGACGGTGAAGGCGATGGTGCAGCCGCGGCGGGCGGCGCGGGGGGCAAAACGCCAGGTCGTGAACGCAGGGACGACATCACTCGTGTCGACCCAGCCGGGCTCGACATTGCCGTCGGCGGATATGTCGAGCGGACGACCGCCGGAATCGATGGTGAAGCGCAGGCGATAGGCTTGCGGCTGCTGATCGCCATAGGGCACCGCGGGACCGGGCAAGACCGGCTCGCGGCGTGTGATTAGCGCCGGGCCATCGGCGCATCGCGGCGTACCGGGTCGGAGGACGACAAAGCGCGGGCCGGGCGGCTTTTGCGCATCGATCGTCGGCGGAGGGGGGACATTGAGCATGCGGTGATGGTGCGATGCCTGCTTACGCGAGGCAACCCCCGGACGGGTTCAGTGCGCCAGCGCGGGGGCGAGCCAGTCGGGGATGATCGCGTCACCGGGTGCGTCGGCGCGGGCGAGTTCGACCATCAGGTTCAGATCGGGATAGCGGATGCGGACGCGGTCGCCGTCTTCGCGCAGGGGAGTGACGACGAGGCGGCGATTGACCTTTGCACGGTGGTGCATCCGCGCCGTGTTCTCCTGCCCGACATAGCAGCCCTTGGCGAAGCTGACGCCGTTCAGCTCGCGGGCGTTGCATTCGAGCCAGAGCGTTTCGCCGTTGCCCAGTTCGTCCACGCCCTCCGTCACGCCGAGCGAGAGGCGGTGAGCGTGCCAGCCGGTCGCGGGGGCATCGGGGGCGGCGAGCCAGCGGCGGCCGAGCGCGGAGAGGCGCGGGTCGTGGGTGCCCTGATCCCCCTCGGGCGACCAGTGGACGGCGAGCGCGGGGTCGCGGGCGATGGTGATGGGGCGGCGCAGGCGGTAGATGGACAGGCGGCGGGTCAGTGCTTCGGCCTGCGTTTCCTCGCAGTCGATCAGCAGGTGATCGCCGTCCGGCCAGACCAGGAAGTCGAACAGCGCCTTGCCCTGGGGGGTGAGGAGCGCGGTCCAGACGGGCAGCGGCCCGGCCATGTCGCTGGTGACGAGGCCCTGCAGGAAGCCGCGCACGTCGTCGCCGGAGACGCGCAGCACCGCGCGATCGATAAGGGTGGTTCCGTTCATCGGGGAAACGTAAGGGGTCGCGCATGGATTCCCAAGCACGCACGATCACCATCCGCCGGCCCGACGACTGGCACGTCCATTTGCGCGACGGCGCGATGCTGGAGGCGGTCGCGCGTTATACGGCGCGGCAGTTCGCGCGGGCGATAGTCATGCCGAACCTGGCGCCGCCGGTGACGAGCGTGGCGGCGGCGCGCGACTATCGTACGCGGATCATGGCGGCGCTGCCCGAGGGCGCGGCGTTCGAGCCGCTGATGACCTGTTACCTGACCGACGATGCCGATGCGGCGGCGATCGTCGCCGGGCATGGGGAAGGGGTGTTCACCGCGTGCAAGCTGTATCCGGCGAACGCGACGACCAATTCGGCGCATGGCGTGCGCGATGTGCGGCACCTGTATCCGGTGCTGGAGGCGATGCAGCGCGCGGGGATGCCGCTGCTGGTGCACGGCGAGGTGACGGACGGCGATGTCGATATCTTCGACCGCGAGGCGGTGTTCCTTGAGCGGGTGCTGGCGCCGCTGATGGGGGATTTCCCGGCGCTGAAGGTCGTTCTGGAGCATATCACGACGGCGGACGCGGTGGCGTTCGTCAAGGCGGGCGGCGAGCGGCTGGCGGCGACGATCACGCCGCAGCACCTGCACCTCAATCGCAACGCGCTGTTCGCAGGGGGACTGAGGCCGCATGCCTATTGCCTGCCGGTGGTGAAGCGCGAGCGGCACCGGCTGGCGGTGCGCGCCGCGGCGGTGTCGGGGTCACCCAAGTTCTTTCTCGGGACCGATAGCGCGCCGCATGCGGTGGACGCCAAGGAATCGGCGTGCGGGTGCGCGGGCATCTTCAACGCGCCGTTCGCGCTGGAGAGCTATGCGGCGGTGTTCGAGGAGGAGGGCGCGCTGGACCGGCTGGAGGCGTTCGCGAGCGAGCATGGAGCGCGATTTTATGGCTTGCCGCTCAATGAGGGGGTGGTGACGCTGGAGCGGCGCGAGGTGGTGGTGCCGGGGGAGGTTGCGGGGGTGGTGCCTTTTCATGCTGGGGAGCGGTTGGGGTGGGGGGTGGTCGCATAATTATTGGACTCGATCACGTCCAACTGGCGATGCCCGAAGGCGGGGAGGACGTTGCGCGTGGCTTTTATGCCGGACTGCTGGAACTGAACGAGGTGACGAAGCCCGCCGATCTGGCGAAACGTGGCGGATGCTGGTTCGAGCGCGGCGCGGTGCGGCTGCATCTGGGTATCGAGACCGAATTTCGGCCCGCTCGCAAGGCACATCCGGCGCTGTTGGTCGCCGATCTGGCGGCGTTGGTCATTCGGTTGCGGGCGGCAGGCGTCGAGGTATCGGCGGGATCACCACTGGCGGGATATGAGCGGTGCGACGTACATGATCCGTTCGGGAACCGGATCGAGTTGTTGGAGCGGATGGCGGATTAGGGCGGCGACGCGGGCAAAGCCCGCGTCGTCGGTCGGGCTTGGCCGACTGACGCGCTGCGCCTTCAAGCCGGGCCGTCACGGGACTGAATCCCGTGACGTCGGACGGTTCGGCTAAGCCGACCGCCGGCCGGTCCGGCGCGAGTCCTGTCGCGGTACGCGACAGGCCGCATCCGGACTAAAACGGTAGCCATTTCGCCTTGTGCGAGAACTTCATGTAGCCGATGTTGACGCCCGCGCGGTAGCCGACGCCGAGGCGGACGGGGATCAGGACGACCTTTCCCCAGCGCAGATACGTCGCGGCGAAGCCGCCGACGAGGTAGAGGCGGCCCTCTGCCGAGGGGAAGCGGTGGAACAGGTCCTCGGTGTCGTAGAGGTTATAGACCAGCACGAAGACCTTGTTCGCATCGCCGCCGATGTCGAAGCCGATCGACGGGCCGGTCCAGTAGACGGGTAGCTGCCCCTCGATCTTGTGGGTCATCACGCCCGAGCCGTAGCGCAGGCCGACGACGAAGGCGCCGGCGGCTTCGCGACCGGCGATATAGGCGTTGGGGCGGCCCTGGCTGGCGAGGATCTTCTCGATGATGCCGGCGAAACCCGCCGCGCCCTTGCCGAACACGCCTTCGCCGGCGGCGATCAGGTCCTCGCGCCGGTAGGTGTCGGCGGCGTCGAGCGTGGCGTCGGCGCGGGCTTCCTCGGCCGGGGAAGGGACGGTTGATGAGGGGGCGGGGGTCTGCTGCACCGTCTCTGGCTGAGCGGGCTGGACCGGCGGGGGAACGTAGCCGGGGTCGGCGGGGCGCGCGCGGTCGGCGGGGGGTAGCTCCAGTGGCTGGGTCGTCGCGGGGGGCTGGTCGAGATCGCTGTCGATCGCCTGGTTGGGATCGATCTGCCGCACCTGCGCGGTCGCGGGAGTCGTCGCGACGAGGGCCGCCATGCCGAGCCCGAGCCAGAACCTACGCATCGTCAACTCCCCCAGCCACGCATCGCCGTGTCGGTCCCCTTTAACCAAGAAACGGCTTGCGGGGCAATGAACGGTGCCGGGCAACGGGGGCGGGCTGCAATTCATCAGAGGAGACGGACGATGACGGAGGTGGAGACGCGCGCGCTGGCGTTGCTGGACCATGACCTGGACGAGGACGAGGGGACGGTCCCGCACGTCTATCGCGACAGCCGGGGGTACTGGACGATCGGGCGCGGCATCCTGGTCGACAAGCGGCGGGGCGGCGGGCTGTTGCCGGCGGAGATCGCGTTCATCAACCGGCTGCGGATGGAGCGGCTGCTCGCGGGGGTGAGGGGCGAGCCCTGGTATCCGGCGGTGGCGGGCGATGCGGTGCGGCTGGCCGCGATCCTGAACATGCAGTTCCAGCTGGGGAGCGGATCGGACGAGGCGTTCGCCGTGTCGTTCGCTTGCGTCGCGCGGCGGGACTGGGCGGGCGCGGCGGCGAACATGCGTCGCTCGCTATGGGCGCGGCAGACACCCGCGCGCGCGGCGCGGGTGATCGCCGCGGTCGAGACCGGGCGGCCGCGCTGACACATCAATCGACAGGGGAGAAGAAATGATGACGATCAATGACCTGATGGCCACGCGGACGGTGCAGGCGCAGTTGCTGGCGATGCTGTTCGTATGCGCGCAGGCGGCCGGAGTGGCGCTGCCCGCCGGCCTGAACGAGGCCGCGTTCACCGCGACCGGGCTGCTGGTGCTGGCGGCGGCGACCGCGGCGATGCGCTTCGGGCACGACGGGGTGGCGGATGCCAAGGCCTGGTATCTGTCGAAGACGATCTGGACGCAGATCGTCGCGGCAGCCTTCGCGGTGCTGACGATGATCGGCGCGGTACCGGCCGCGCTCGATCAGGCGAGCGTAACGGGGGCGATCATCACGGTCGTCGCGCTCACCAACATCGCGCTGCGCCGGACCCGGCGTACGTCGATCACAACTGCACGCTGAGCCGGAGAAGGAGGGAGGATCATGCTGAGCATCGACAACAGCCTGTCGCATTTCCGGCTGGCGGCGGGGGAGCCGTTCATCCTGGACGTGCAGTTCGTCGGCGACGACGGGGTGGGCAAAAGTCTGGACGGGCGCGCCTATGTGCTCACCGTCCATACCGAGCGTCGAACGGTCGTCGCGGCGATCGACGGCGAGCCGATGGCCGATGCGAGCGGGCCCTTCGTGCGGTTCGCGCGCGACGGGCGGTTTTCCGACATGCTGGCGAACGGCGTCGGACTGCGCGTCGAGCTGGCGGAGCGGTATCGCGGCGGGCGGGGCGTGATCGCGTCGGGGCTGCTGAGCGTCACCGCGTCCGCGGCGGACGTGGCGTCGCTGGACGCTGCGCCGATCGGTTATTTCGCGACGCGCGTGGGGGTGCGCCTCACGGGTGCCGCGATCGAGACGGCGGTGTCGCTGGTGCCGATTGGATCGGTGGTCGCTGTCGATCCGACGACCCCACCCCCGACCGAGGCGGGCTTCTGGCCCTATGCGGCGCGCGGGGTTCCGGGGCGGTTCGTGAACGAGGGCAATTCGAAGGTCGCCGCCGGATCGTCCTATGTCGGCGAATATGGCGGGAGCCATCTGCGCTTCACCGCGCCGCCCTGGGCGACCGGGCGGTTCCGCCTGGTCTATGCGAACTTCTCGCTGCTGGGGAACACCGTGACGGTCGGCAGCAGCGGCTATGCCGGCGAGATCCCGGGCGGCGCGGGGATGCTGGAGCAGGCCGCGATCAACGGGACGGCGATCCCGTTCGGGGGCGCCGCGTCGCGCGCGGTCGCGGCGGGTGAGGTGTTCGTCTCGGATGCGGTCGACATGGCCGCTTATGGCATGGCGGCGGGCGCGGACTTCTTCGTCGATACGTTCGACTACCGCGCGGCGGGGACGCTTCGGCCCGGCGGATACCGGCTCTATGCCGCGAAGGGCGAGGGCTATGGCTATGGCACGACCAGCCGCGTCGGGCAGGAGCTGAGCGGCACGGTCGCGACCGTCTCCAACTGGGGACCGCTGACGATCCTGTGGGAGGGCAAGCCGCAGGGCACGAAGAGTGCGGTGCTGTTCGGGGACAGCATCGGCATGGGGGTCGCCTCGGTCCTGGGCACCGATTACGGGCTGCAGGGCGAGCAGGGCTATATCGAGCGCGCGATGGTCACAGCGGGGCTGGGCTTCGTCAACCTGACGAAGGACGGCGCGACGTCGCAGCATTCGGGTGGGCCGCCGATCAACTTCGCCAACGGCTCGTTCGCCGGGCGCGGCGCGGTCATCGATCTGCTGAAGGCACAGGCGGGCGATCCCGCGACGCTGGAGGCGTGGAACGAGCTGGTGACGAACGACATCACCGCGTCGCTGTCCAACAGCCAGAACCGCGTGTCGGTCATCATGCAGCGGCTGAGCGAGCATGGCATCAGGCGCAAGCAGATCAGTTCGGTGATGGACACCAACTCGTCCGACGGCTGGACGACGATCGCCGGGCAGAGCGACAAGACCGCGGCGCGCAACGTCAACGACGCTGGCGGCGTCGCGGCGGGGATGGAGGCGTGGTTCGCCGCCGGCGCCGACGGGCAGCTCGCGGCATACTATAACGCCCGCCCGCTGTTCGCGGTCGAGGCGAGCGGGGCGAACGCCAATCGCTGGAAGCCGATGGCGGGCGGCGTCGCGCCGACCGGTGACGGGCTGCACCCGACCTACGCCAAGCATGTCGAGGCGGGCGACGCGCTCGCGGCCGACGCGGCGTTCGCCAGCTTCGTCGCGGCGTGATAACAGCCCGCCGTTGCAGGAGCGTAGCATGACCCGGATATTCGCCATCCTTCTCGCGCTGATCGCGGTGCCCGGCGAGGCGAAGCCGGTCGTCAGCCATGCGAGCGACAATGTCCCCGGCAAGACGCAGATGGGCGTGAACCTGTCGGGGTGCAACTTCACCGAGGATGGCGTGCTGTGCCCGAAGCCCGCCGATGTCGACTGGTATGCGGATGCGGGCTTCGAGATGGTGCGGATACCCTTCAAGGGCGAGCAGGCGGACGATCCCGCGATCGTGGCCCAGATCGCCGCCACCGCGCGGGCGGCGCAGAAGCGCGGGATGACGGTGATCCTCGACCGCCACGATTATAAATGGCCGGCGCCCGCCGAGCAGGTGGCGTTCTGGCGCAGGCTGCTGGCCAGGATGCCGAGCGGCGTGTGGATCGACCCCGAGAACGAGCCGCGCGGCTTCGATGATCCCGAACTGACCAACGACTGGATGCAGTGGGCGCGAGACGCGAATATGCTGATCGCGGGGCTGAGGCAGGCCGGGTTGGACAATGTCGTCGTGCTGGAATGGCCGGGCTGGTCGGCGATGTTCCGGTTCGACAAGCATGAGCGGGTGACGCCGACCTACACCAAGCCGTGCGAGTCCGCCGGGTGCGCGCTGGACCGCAGCGGCGGGCTGATCGATCCGATCGGCAGGACGCTACTGTCGCCGCACATGTATTTCGACAAGGGCGGATCGGGCACGAAGGCCGATTGCGGTACGCCCGACGTCTTCGCCGCGTTCGCCAGATATGCGCGCGAGCGGCACCTCAAGGCGCTGGTGGGCGAGGCGGCGTTCGGCTCCTACCGGGGCGTCAGCGCCGCCTGTCGCGCGGCGGGAGAGGCTGCAATCGCGGCGGTGCGCGCCAACCCCGACGTGTATCGCGGCGTGACCTGGTGGGGCGGCGGGCGCGGATGGAAGAGCGACTATGTCTTCGCGATCGCGCCCAAGGGACACGAGGACCGGGACAGCGACTATGTGAGGATGCTGACCGGCCGCGCAAATCGCGTTGACGCAAAGGTAGCGAAACCCTAGGAAAGCGGGCCGTGCCGCAACCGGAGACGTGGGTGAGTGGCTGAAACCAGCGGTTTGCTAAACCGCCGTGCGGGGTAAACCCGTACCGAGGGTTCGAATCCCTCCGTCTCCGCCATTTACCCATCCGGGACCAGCCGCCAACGTCCACAAAACCCGCTGAAACCCTAGTGAAACCGGCGTTTTCCTGTTCGCCGTCGTCCATTGACATTCGCTACCAGCCGGGAATATGTGTGGGAAAGGATGTTGGCAAGGATAGGCGAGTGGCATGGGTAAGCTGACGGCGACCAAGCTAGCGGCGCTAAAGAGCGCGGGCCGCTACGGCGACGGCGACGGCTTGATGCTGGTCGTTGGCGCCACCGGGTCAAGGTCCTGGGTCCTGCGCATCGTCGAGCCGGGCACGAAGGGCAAGCGCCGCGACTATGGGTTAGGGTCCGCAAAGGACGTGCCCCTCGCTGAGGCGCGCAAGCGGTGCGCCGCGTTCCGGGCGGCGATCAAGAATGGCGAGGCACCCAAGGCATGGTGGCTGAAAGAAGCGGACCCCAAGCCGACGTTTCGCGCCAGTGCGATCCAGCTTCACGGCCATTTGCTGAAAAGCTGGAAGAACGGCAAGCATGGCGACCAGTGGTTATCGACGTTGCAAGCCCATGTCTTTCCCACAATTGGGAACCGACCCGTCGACACGATCGGCACTGACGACATCCTAGCGGTCCTGCTACCCATTTGGCTGACGTTGCCAGAGACGGCGCGGCGGGTGCGCCAGCGTATTGGTGCCACGCTCGATTGGGCACATGTCAAAGGCCATCGCCCCGCTGAGGCGCCGATGCGTTCGGTATCAAAGGCATTGCCGAAACAACCCAAGCGTGACGGTCACTTTGCGGCCATGCCCTATGCTGACATACCCGCGTTCCTCGCCACGATCCGGGAGAAGCGGACGATGGGCCGGATGGCGGTTGAGATGGCGATCCTGACGGCGGCGCGATCGGGTGAGGTACGCGGCGCGACATGGGCAGAGGTCAACCTCGACGAGGCGATATGGACTATTCCGGCAAGCCGGATGAAGGCCGCCCGGGAGCATGTCATTCCACTGTCCGCACCCGCCGTCGCCTTGTTTCGCGAATTGCATGACCTTCGCCGTGGTAATCTAATCTTTCCCGGCACAACTGCGGCAAGGCCGCTCAGCGACATGACGTTGACCAAGGCGTTGCGCGATGCGGGCGTCACAGCGACGGTTCACGGCTTCAGATCAACGTTCCGAGATTGGGTAGCGGAGGAAACCAAGGTGCCCGGCGAGATCGCAGAGGCGGCGCTGGCGCACACGGTTTCTGACAGAGTGGAGGCAGCGTATAAGCGAACGACATTTTTCGCCAAGCGCGTCGACTTGATGGCGGCGTGGGCGGGCTTCCTTGCTGACACGCCCGCCAATGTCACGACATTGCCTACAGGCCGGTCACGGGCGGCGTAGGGGCCACCGTGGCGATGCGCGACCCGTCCGTGACAAGATGAGTGGGGCACCATAAGTTAGCATTGGGGGCTAGGAGGCATCCGAAAGCGCGCCGCTCCGCGCGTTGCCCCCACAATCTTGGAGCACCTTGCACGGAGCGCGGGGCGTGAATGACATCAACGAATTAACGCCGGTCACAACGCCGGTTGACCAGTTAGAGCGAGTCGTGGGGCTGACCCAAGCGCGCGCGATCATGGGTCACGCCTTACACGACGGCACCCTGCCTTCGATCGCCGCTCGGTTTGTGTCGAGCGGGGTGTGGCGTCATCGGGGCATGGGCGGCCGATATGACTTGCCAGAAGAAGCGAGCGATTATTTGATTCCCGCGCCGTTCTGGCATGGTTTTGATCATATTGGCGAGGAAAGGCAGGAGAGTCGCGGATTGCGCGTAATCCTCAATGCCGACTGGATTGCCGGTAATTTCAGTTTCCGGCACGAGACGGCGGACGGAGTATCTGAGCGCGCTGCGTTTAATGTCCGGTTGCCAATGACGGCGGCCAACGCGCTGGTCGCGCGCTATACTGGTAGCGCGGTCAACATCACGCCAGATTCACAGCGCTCGGAAGCGAAGCCGCGTGGACGCAGTAAAGGGTCCGGCAGTTTCGCCGCCTTCGATGCGCCGCTGGTCGACAAGATGCGAGAGATATTAGCCGGTCCCAACCCGCCAAGTATTCACGCGGTGTCGCTGCAATTCGCGGGACAAGCGACGGGTGGCGGAACAGAAGAATCCAAGGCGAAACGCCTACGGGGCCGGTTGGAGTTTAATTAGAGTCTATTTGCACTCCAATTTTCTCCATTTAACTCCAATGACATACCGGACCGTCCGCTCCTAGTTTTCGTCATCCGCCGCGTAATTGACCTCATCGGCGGGATGGAGAATTCACATGGACGCACTTCTGGTTTCAATACCTGACGCCGGCAAAGCCCTGGGTCTGGGCCGATCGAAGGTCTATAACTTGATTGACGAGGGCCGGCTTGAGACGGTCCATATTGGCCGCCGGCGCCTGGTGCGCGTGGAAAGTGTCAAGGCGCTGGTCGAGAAGGCGGCGGCGTGATGCGAGGCCCGCCCGATGCAAAACGGGCAGCCCCTGGTCCGGGCCGCCCGCGCTTCGCAACACCCCGCTCGACGAAAACGGCGCTTCAATTGGATACCACGAACGCCCCGCCCACGGCAATCGTGATCCAGTGGGAGCCGTTCGGAACCGCGTTCGATGTGCTGACGCCTGATCCCGCCTTGAACCGCGAACTCGCGCCGATCGGCCCCGCCCGCGCCTACGCCAGCACCATTGCCGAACGGTTCGGCTGGGCCGTCGTCGATCGTTCGGGGGAACCGTCGTGACCGCCGCCGAAGAAATGGCCGCAATAATGTACGCGGCAGCCGGGCGCATTGATCAAGCGGCGCTAGATCACATCGAGGCAATGGGCGTCGACCGGGGCGCGCTGGCGCATTTGACGCCCTCGCTTGGATGGCCAGCGATTGGGATCATCGATGCCGAACCGGCCGGTAACGGACTGTTCGCACCCGGCGAGGGACCGCGCCATATCGTGCAGCCGGTGACAATCGACGGGGAACTGATTGATCTGGTCGCCTGGCGCTCGCTGCGTCCCGACGACTGGCGACTCCTACGAGGCACGGCATGGGCGCTAGGGCAGGACGCGATCAATCACGCGCTCGAATGGCCGCAAGATGGCCCCATTGGCATGCATCGGCGTCCGCTCGATTGGCTGGCGGCCGGCGGCACTGGCTTTTGCATCCTAGATTGGGAAGCGCCAGAGGTTCGCATTTTGATCGAACTAGACGCGATCGAGGCTCCCGACAGCGCGCTGCGTGATACGTTGCGTGCGTTCCTGAGCACGCCGCCGCGACTTCCCCGCGTGACAATCGGGAGGCGCGGATATGCCAGTTAATCTCGCCTCGCTCCCCGGCGCTGAAAGGCAGGAAAGCCACGCTGGCGATGCCGAACGATCAATCCGGGCAACGCCTTATTTCTGGCGCGATCCTGCTACCATCCCGGCGCGGCCCTGGGTCTACGGACGGTGGTTTCTTGCCGGCACCGCCGCTGCCGTCATCGCGCCCGGCGGCGTCGGCAAGACAACGTTCGTTGCATCAATCTGCGCATCGATTGCGAGCGGAAAAGAGATACTGGGCAAGACGATTTGGAACGGTCCGACGCGCGTCTGGCTATGGAACCTGGAGGACGATCTAGACGAGCTGGCACGGTCGATCCAAGCCGCCGCGCTTCATCACGGCATCACCGCCGAAGACCTCAGCGACCGGTTATTTGTCGACTCCGCAATGGACGGGACCGGACTTTGCACCGCCGTTCGTGACGCCGCCGGGTTCAAGCTGCTCGCACCGGTCTATGACGCGGTAACGGCCGAACTTATCGCGCGAAAAATCACGGTGCTGATCGTCGACCCGTTCGTTTCCAGCCACAACGTCGAGGAGAACGCGAATAGCGAAATCGATTCGATAGCGAAGGCATGGGCGCGCGTCGCCAAGGCCGCGAGCTGTTGCGTGATTCTCGTGCATCACGCGAACAAGGCTGGCTCTCAGGAAGTGACCGTAGCATCGTCGCGCGGCGCATCGGCGTTGACTGACGCTTGCCGGTCTACGCTCGTTTTGAACCGTATGTCGGCTGAGGAAGCCGAGCGGCTGGGCATTGAGGACGAGGCCGAACGGCGGCGCTATTTCACCGTCCGCGATGACAAGTCCAACCGGGCCCCCGCAAGTAAAGCAGACTGGTTCAGGATCGCATCGGTTGATTTGGGCAATGGTGATAGCGTCGGCGTTGCGGAGCCTTGGTCGTTGCCCGACCCGTTTGACGGGCTGACCGTTGACGATCTGCACCGCGTACAGCTGGCGATTGCCGAAGGTGAATACCGGGAGAACTGGCAATCGGCCGACTGGGCAGGGATTGCGGTTGCGCGCGTCCTGACCCTCGATCCCGACGCCAAGGCTGACCGCCGCCGTATCCGCGAATTGCTGCAAACCTGGGTGCGCGAAGGCGCAATGGCGGTTGTCAGCCGCAAAGACCCGACCACCCGAAAACCGGTAAAATGGATCGAAGTCGGCCGGTGGGTGAATGATGTTGCTCCACCGTAATTTGGTGGAGCGGAGCGCGGTGGAGCGGTGGAGCGGAAATCTGCTCCACCACCACCGCCCCCCACGTAGTGGGCGGGTGGTGGAGCGGTCTCCCGCACAAGCGATCTGCGGTGGAGCAGAATAACCGGTGGAGCAGCCGGGAATACCAACCCTTATCGAACTGGATTCAGATATGCCCTACGTTATCATGAACGATCCCCAAGCCAAGTTTGCCGCCTTGGCCATGGCCGCCAAGCGGTTGAACGCCGATCACGACGCAGCGACGAAGGCGAAGGCCAGCGGGCCGGCCACCCGGCCGAGATTGCTGGCGAAACCCCATCCGGTCGCAGCCGCGCCCGCGCCGTCCGCATATCAGCCGACCGACGTCAGTCGCGCATTGGCGGCGGAATGGCGTCGCCAGCAAGCTGCACGTGCCGAACGGCCGGCGGCGACCGAACTGACCGATCGGCAGCAGCGCGAAAGGTCGGATGCGATCTGGAATCGGGTGCTCGCCAGCCGGGCCGGTCGACCATGACCGGCGTCGCCAAGTTTGCGGACCTGTTCGCCTCGCTCCCCCCGTCCAAAGGAAAGATTACCATGAACAATTTCCAGTCCATCGCCGACGCGCTCGCCAACTTTGATCCACAACCGCATTTGGCCGCCATTGCCGCCGCCGAGCGCGCTCTAGAGCAGGCGCGGGCCGATGTTGTTAAAGGCGAGAATAAACACGTTAGTGCCGTCGCCCGGCTTGACGATGTGCGCCGTCGCCCGGACGGAGAGACGATGGCGGATGCGATCCGCGATGGCAGTGATCTGACTGCGATCCTTTCCGGCGCTGACATCGTGAGGCGGGAAATAGACGCCCTTTGGAGCGGGATTGCCGCGCTGCGTCAGTCGGTCGACCAGAGACGCAAGGCGGTTGAACGGGCGCGGGAGGATTGCCGCAATGCGCTGGGCGCCGCTGTCGACGACGCGACCTTGGGCCTTGAGACGGCAATGATTGAGGCGGCGGGGCAGTTTGCGAAGCTGTGGGCCAGCGCCGTGGCCCTTCATTGTGCGACTCACGCCCCTCGCCTGGGGACGGTCGCACAACGGTTTCGCGAGCCGGTCGCACACATGGCGGACGCGCGTCTGATCCCGCGCGGTTCGATCGACGTGCCAGACGATGTTGCAGAACTGCTCGAAATTGCCCGCCCTCACGCGACCGCAACGGGCGGCACGATCGAAAGGTCGATCTATACGCCCCGCGCAACGTGACGCTGGACGAGCGACTCACGATCGGCTAAATCGGGCGCGGTCAGGAACCGAGGGAGCCGGTTAGAGGGGGAACCTTCTAGCCGGCTTTTTTCATGCCCGCTCGACACGCGGCGGATCGCTGGCCTTTAACGCTATCAACTGGTCCCGACGTAGCGTGAAAGCCAGAATGGCGGATATGCGCGGGCTTTACCCTTACCGTTCACGCAACGATTCGCTGGCGATCTGCGACTAACCTAAACCTCAAAACGGGCCTCACAGGTTTAAATTGCGGTAATGGCCCGCTTACCCTTCCGCCTGCCAAAGGTAGGACCCGCAACACTGACACCGCGCATATGCCCACAGGGCGGCTAAGGACGCGCTACAGGGCCGATCGAGGGCGCGGGTATGTCCCTCCCTACCCAAGCCGCCGCGTGATGCTGTAGCACGGCGCTACGGGTCGCAAGCCGATGACGACCGCGACTGACTGGCGACAGGACCGGCGATGATGGCAGGACCGGCGATAATGAACCGCGACAATGGGCTTGGCGACAGCGCGCGCGACGACGACCATCATCATCGTGACGGCGGTAATCCCGATCACGACAGGATCGCGGGACTAGGCAGGGTCACTTGCGATAAACGTGGGCAAGAATGTGGTAAGCGACAGAAGGGACAATATTTAACACAGTCAACACAGATGCTTAGGCGGATAGTTAGACAGACTCCGTCTCCGCCAGGTGCTTGCACGGACTGCGGTGGTAAAGTTTCGGACTGACCGGGCGATCTTCCGAAAACTCCATTTTTCTCTTCGGCTTTCAACACTCGTCCGACGTCTACCGGTCCGGCATAGTTGCAGGTCCCGGTCGCCAGCGCTGCAGCGTCGACCTACCCCTCAGTGAGTTGATCGGCGGTCCGTTTCAATCGGGGCGGGGGCGGTGAGACGCGGGTGGAGAAGCGCCGCAGCTTGCCGTGAACAGCGATCATCGGGCGCAGGATCAAGGGCATGATCCTGCCGGCAGGGTGTAGCGCGTCTGCCGATGTGATCCGGCGTACCAGGACCCTGATAACCTGGGTCAGGACAAAGGCGGGTGAGCCAAGCCGGGGGCCGAAACGTTTTGCCGGGACCCACCTATTCGCGGCGTGGGCGAACCACAGACGCGTGGCCAGGCCCTGCCGGCGATGACGTAGGCCGCTATTTTGTGTCTGGCGTGCCTGGATCGAAGTGAGCGGTTCCAGCAGGATCTCGCCGTCGCGAACCCCTTCGGCCAGCAAAGCCTCAGCCGCGGCACTGCGTACAACGACGACGTTGGTGCCCTCAGGGCGGTCCTGATACGGAGAAATCCAGGCGTCTCCGAGGGAGAGGTCGGCGGTTTCAGCGAATATATCGTCGCAATAATCGCAGGATTTCGGCTTGAAATAGCCCACGCCATAATCGGTACCGCGCAGGTTCTGGACGCGGGCGACGGCATCGGGAGCTTCCCCGGCATTGTCGTCACGCCAGACCTCCATGCATTTCTCGTTGGCGCGCCTGCTGAGCGATTTGCCGCGAAAGTTGAGCCGGCCGAGCCGGCTGGGCGCCACTCCCATCTGATGGCTGAGATAGTCCGCATAGCGCCGGCTTTTGAGCGCGCCGCAGATCACGCCGGAGACGAGCGCCATGCGCGCCTCGATCTCGGGGTCGACCCGGGCGATGCTGCGCAGCGCGCGTGCGAAGCAGGGCAGCGCGGTGACCGCGAAGCGCCCCGACCGTGCGCGCACCTGCGCCAGCACGTCGGCAAGCGAGACGGGATAGTATGCCGAGGAACTGGTGTGACCGAGCAGCCCGTCCGCCGTTTCGTGAATGGCGTATTCGAACAATTCCTCCTGATCCTCCCCGGCGAGTTTGCGATCGACCACCAGCACGAAGTCGACAAAGCCCGATCGCAAGGCGCGCGCAAGCAGCCACCGGGTAATCCCGCCCGACCCGGCAACGCCCCGAAACTCATGCGACCAGCCGGCATGGAGCGAGCGATAGCGGCCGATCCCTTCTTCATAATGGTCCGCACCGTCGAAGACTGCGGCCGCGATCACGTCCTCGTCGGGGGCATCGCCGAACGGGCAAACCGCGGACGCGCGCGAAAGGCGGTCCGTTTCGTGCGGGCGCTCGGTCACGGTGATAAAACCGTTGGCGGTATTCGCCAGCTTGAACCCGTCGTCAATCGCCGCGCAGGCGCCGCAGCCGATGCAGAAGCCGCGATCGATGACGTTCGCAATGGCAGGAACAGGAGAAGTCATGCGATGCTGCCCAAGGGTGCCGCATGATCTGCGACTTCGATCGGAAGGTCGAGGTCGACATCCTCGACGCGCGTCAGTTCGTAGCTTCGCGCCGCCTGGGTCACGGGATCGGCGCTGTCGAGGATCATCGACATTCGGTCGAAATCGAAGGTGCGCGCGAATTGCCGTTCGAGCCATGCGCGTTGTCGCCCGATGTCGGGCGGGCCGAAGACCTGATTCACCATCGCGCGTTCAGCGAAGGACAGCGGAAAGCCCGCCGGGATATGCGGCCTCACGAAGGCGGGATCGTCGACCGCGCGCATATATTCATCGCTGTCGAGATAGTCGATCGCTGCCCTGAGCTTGCTCGATGTCCAGAACGACGCGCCCGGGACCGCGCGGGCGAGCAGGGCGATGGGTGCCAGGTTGAACAGGTGATAGGCGATCTCACGCCGCACTTCCTTGTCTGCTGGAGGTGTCGACTGCTTCACCAGACCGTATCTCCGCGCGGCCGCGCGCAGCCGCGCGCCGCGTCCCAGATTTTCGGCAAGGTGCCTGACCCGGCCGTTCGGGCGCAGGACCATGAGCCGGTCGAGCTGATCGATGAATGCGCGCACGTCCACAGATACCGCATCGCCGCGCGCCCGGTCGGCCATCGCGACCGCGGCCGCAAACCAGAGCTGATGGTTGAGCGTCCAGTCGATACCGGGAAGCGAGCCGTCGATCTCGCGCACCTGCCACAGTCCCAGTCCTTCATCGAACGGGTGCATACGGGCGAGCCGGCCTGCGAGATCGATTGCATCTGCACGGCCTAAGCGCGCCCCACCCTCGGCCAGCGATTCGATCGAGAAGGCCGGCCCCATCAACCCGTTGCACTTGTCCTTGCCCGCGCTGGTGCGATGATGGACGGTATGGCCACCGGGGCGATGCTCGGGCCGCACGAGATAGTCGAGTGCGGCGTGGCTGGCCGCCTCGAACGCCGGATCACCGCCATGCTGCCACGCGAAGCTCCAGTTCAGCAGCCAGTGTCCAGTGTTGCGCGAGGGAAGCTCCGGGTCGCCATGCGCGCCGTTATGCCCCGGCGGCGTGCTGCCGTCCGGCCCCTGAAGCGTCAGCCCTGCCCGCGCGAGGCCGGTGATCGCGGCGTGAAGCGTCGTTCTCATGCGGCCATCAACTTGGCGCGGCGATCGTCGAACGCCGGCCAGGCGGCGCTGTTGGTCCGGCGCAGGATGAGCAGCGTGCCGCCATAGCCGATCAGGCCGAGCGTGATGGCGATGATCGCACGCACCGGCGGCTGGAAGGGGAGAAGGCGCATGACCAGGATCCAGACGATGACCAGCGGCAATTGCGCCAGAAGTGCGCCGGCGATGCTCCTGACGACGCGACCCAGCGTCGAGCCGATCATCCGGTCGAGCAGCACCTGACGAATAGCCGCGCTGATGGCCTTGTTGCCGGCGATCGCGATCGCCGCGCCGGTGATGCCGGCCCACCAGACGCCCAGGATCAGCGCGGGCAGCAGGACAACGACCGAGGTGAGCGCGAAAAGCGCAAGGTCGAGTCCCGGACGGCCCAGCGCCTTGTAGATGGTCGAGGTGGTCCCGCCGGCTGCATGGATCATCACCGAGACGGCGAGCACCTGAAGCGCCGTGCCCATCGCCTGCCACTTGGCGCCCAGGAACACCGGCAGCAAGATCGGGCCGGCCAGGATGATCGCGATCATCACCGGAAAGATCAGCAGCGCGTTCAGCGACAGAGTGCGGATGTAGTAGAAGCGCACCGCCGGCCGATCGTTCTGGATCGACGAATAATGCGTGAACATGACACGATTGAGGATCGACATCAGGTTCATCCGCGCGACATCGGTGATGTAGAAGGCGAGCGAGTAGAGACCGACCTGGCTCTGGCTGAGCAGGCGACCGAGGGTGATGACGTCGAAATTGCGCGCGAGCGCCACGAACAGGTCGTTGCCGAAGACCAGCCCGCTATAGCCGAACATCTCGCGGAATGCGCTCTTGTCGAAGCGCAGGCGGGGGCGCCACTCACTGGTCCAGTGCATCGCGACCGCGAGGAAGATCTGCGCCGAGACGATCTGCGCTACAAGCGCCCAGACGTTACGCAGCAAGACCAGGACGACAGTTGCGACCACGATGCTGGCGAGCGTCGAGATGATCCGCGCGATCGTGACCGAGCGGTAGTCGCGGGCGCGAAACAGCAGGGCGCGGGCGATGCTGACGGTCGGGGTGAACAGGAACGAGACGCCGATCGCGGCGGTGACGACGCCCACGCGCGTGCTGTCGTAGATCAACGCCGACAGCGGCGCGACCACGATCAGGTTGAGGAGGAACAGCGTGATCGAAACGAAGGTCTGCGCCGCGAAGGCGGTGTCGACGACTGCCGCGTCGAACCGCTCCTCGGGCCGCTGGATGATCGTCGCCGACATGCCGAACTCATTGATGACCTGAACGATAGCAAAGGTCGTGAGAGCCATCGCGAACACGCCGAATTCGGCCGGCACCAGGAAGCGTGCCATGACGACGCGAAAGACAAATGCCAGCCCCGCGGACACGAGCGTATCGGCCGCCGTCCACACGGTATCGCGCTTCAGCGAGGCCCTGGGGGCCGCGGTTGCAGCCGTCATATTCATCCGTGTTTGAAACCCTTTGAACGCGGCGACACTGTCAGGCGCCGTTATCACACTCTGGACGATACCGATCGGTTAAGCTGGAGCAGCACCCGGTAACCCGCCGCCATCCAGTTGTAGCCGATGCAAACCGCCGCGACCTGCAATCGTCGGACAATCCCGGTATGCGGCATTGCGAGCGAGGCGATCACCTGGCGGCGTGGCGGGACGGCGTGGCGTATGACGAAGCGCAGCGCCTGGCCCCAATGCGGACGGCGGTCGCGCTCGCCGGCGACGGTGCGGCGCAGCTTGGCGAGAAGTTCATCGTGACTGGCGCGCGCGGGATGATCGATCACGGCGCGCGGCGCGTAAACCAGGCGATAGCCCGCGGCCGCGACCCGCTGTCCCCAGTCGGCGTCGCCGCCCGAGCGCAGACGGGCGTCGAACGGCCCCACGGCATCCATCACGCGGCGCGTCGTCATCATGTTGGCGGTCGCCGCATACCGGCCCTCGGCGATGTAGCGGTCCTGCGGAAAGGCGGCAGCGGTCTCGAACAGTTCCGCCAGATTGGCACGATCGCCCGACATCGCCATGATCCGGACCTTCCCGCCGATCAGGCCGTTTTCGGGATCGGCCAGCAGCGCCCTGATACCCCCGCTAAGCCAATCGGGATGCGGCAGGCAGTCGGAATCGGTGAAGGCAAGCACCTGACCGGTCGCTTCGGCCAATCCACGGTTGCGCGCCGCGTAGGAACCGGGTCGCTCCTCGTGCAGCAGCCGGGCGCGACCGCTGACACTCGGCGTTGTCGCCGATCCGTTGTCGACGACCAGAATTTCGATGCGCCCGGGATAGTCCTGCGCCTCGATCGCGCCGAGACACCGTGCGAGACGATCGGCGTCGTTGAAATGCGGAATGATGACGGAAACCGGGGGCGAGTGGATCATCGGGCGCCCTCCAGCACCGTCTCGACCGCGTTCCACATCGCATCCACCTGACCGGTCAGCCGGGTCGCCGCAGCCTTCAGGCGATTCCGTCGCTCGTCATGCTCGGCGGCGATACGATCGACGAGCGCGGTGACGTCGGCCGGGCTGCTCTCCCCGGTACGCAGGAGCGATTCGGAACAGCCGAAATCGGCCAGCAGCTCGGCATATTTGTGCGACCAGCCAAAGGCCACCACCGGCGTTCCGTGGGCCAGCGCGGCGATCAGCGCATGGAAACGCGACCCGATGACGATCGCCGATCGCCCCAGCAGCGCCTTCATTACCCGTGGGCGAAGCTCGGAGACGCGCTCGATCGGGCCGGTGCGCTCGATCAGCGCATCGGCGACCGGCGCGTCCTGCACGGCATCGTGCAGCGCGATGAAGGGTGCGCCGAAATGGCGTGTCGCGGCGGTGACGCCGGCGGCGAGCAGATCGAGATAGTGCGATCGCTCGGACGCGCCGGCACCCCGGACAACCATGTGATTGGGGACGATGGCGGGACGACCGGCAAGCCCCGCGTGGCGCGCATCGGCGAGCCCGCCGAGCCCGATCGTGAAATCCGGCGAGCGGCGCAGATTGGGACGCTCCCCGAACGCTTCATTCACATACCGCGCGGAAACCGCGTCGCGGATGAAGATCAGGTCCGCCTCGTCGACCACGCGGGCGAATGCATCGCGCACATCGGGCTGATCGAACGGACCCAGCGCCTGCGGCAGCAGGACGACCGGCACGCCCGCCTTGCGCCGGCGGTCGAGCGCTGCGAACAGACGCTCGCGCGTCTTGGCGGCGCCCCATTGATCGCCGTGCGCGAAACCCGAAGCATCGAGCACCGCGCCGATCTCGCGGTCGAGGACCAGTCCTACCCGGCGCCGCAGCCGTGCCGGCACGCGCGCCGTGAAGGGGCCAAGTGGTACCGGGCCCGCCTTGCGCAGCAGCTGGCGCACGCCGAACGGCGCACGCTGCGCATAGTCATCATTGGCTACCGCCGCGAAATCGTGCCGAGCGCCCAGCCGTTCCTGAACCGCGAGCATCATCATGCCGGCGCCCTGGTTGTCGAAATTGACGCCCTTTACCTCGACCAACACGCCCGATGCCGCCCCTCGTTCGCGTGACTCGCCAGTTCTCGTCGGCGGCCCCCGCCGGCACAGCTATTTGATATCGGAACCTCTCGCTGATCTTCTAACTTAAGTCAAACTATATTAAATCTAAGTTAAGATGGTCATTGGTTCATGGCCTGAACGACTTATGTATTCCGCAGAGATCCGATCGGATCGCGGGCTTGCCGTTCACCTTTTCGGCACTGTGCAAAAAATCTTGCCATGTCTCGTCGCACCCGCTCATACTTTTCCTGCAAGTAGTTTCGGGAGCCTTCTCAAGCCGTTACGGGTGCAAGCCCAAATAGTTGAGGATCGTCATGCAGCGTCCATCATCGCGACTTATGCTCCGGCTGGCCGGTGGGATGGCTCTTGCTGCAATCCTCGTGCTGGAACGCGGTCGTCCGCTGCGTCGCCAGCACTATCCCGCGCTGCCCCGCGACACGCGCAATCTGATGATGGGTGTGATGTGCGGCGCCGTCATCAGCGCGACGGAGACTCCGGTGACGCAGGCGCTGGCGCGCCGTAACGCACGGCTCCGGCTCGGTCTGGCTCACCGGTTGCCCGAGCCGCTGGGCAGCATCGCGGCCTTTCTGGTGATGGATTACGGCTTTTACCTTTGGCATATCGCGACGCACAAGTCGGACCTGCTCTGGCGTCTTCACCGCGTGCATCATGTCGATCCCGACATGGACGCCTCCACTGCCATCCGCTTTCATCTGGTCGACATGCTCGTCTCGCTTCCCTGGCGGATGATGCAGGTGCGGGTGAGCGGCATCACCCCGCGCACGCTCGACGCCTGGCAACGCTTCTTCACGCTGTCGATCCTGTTCCACCATTCCAACCTGAGGCTGCCCGGCCGATGGGACGAGCGGTTGTCCTGGCTGCTGACCACACCCCGCATGCACGGGATCCATCATTCGGTGGTGGCGGACGAGCGCGACAGCAACTGGTCGAGCGGGATCAGTATCTGGGACAGGGCGCACGGCACCCTGCGCGAGGACATTGCACAAGATGCCGTCACGATCGGGGTCGACGATGACTGTGCGCTGCACGACGTTCCGCTGGAGCAGGCGCTGCGCGCACCGTTCCGTCAGGCCCGGTGGTCCTCTGCCAGCGCGTCCGCCAGCAGCGCGCGGACAGCGTGCAGCGCGGGCATCATCGACGGCAGTGCGTCATCGGCAAGCGCCTGCTGCGCACCCGCGATCGTGTAACCTTCCCGATTGACGAGGTCGTCGATGCGCTGCACCAGTGCAACGTCCTGCGGCCGGTAGTAGCGGCGGTTTCCCGCCCGCTGGACCGGCCGCAACTGCGTAAAGCGCGTCTCCCAATAGCGCAGCACATGCGCGGGAAGACCCGTCAGCCGGGACACCTCACCGATGGTCCTGAACGCGGAGTCGGCCTTGTCGTCGGCAGACGTTCCCGCGCCGGCACCTTGCGTCGGCACGCGGTCAGTCGGCGGCGACGATGCGGTCGCGCATGTGCTGGCTGGCACGGAAGGTCAGCACGCGACGCGGCTCGATCGGCACTTCGACCCCGGTCTTGGGATTGCGTCCGATCCGCTCCGCCTTGTCGCGGAGTACGAACGTGCCGAAGCCCGATACCTTGATGTTCTCACCATTGGCCAGCGCAGTGCACATATCGCTCAAGATCTGCTCGACGAATTTCGCCGAGTCGGCGCGTGAAAGTCCGACTTCGCGGTAAAGCCTCTCGGCAAGGTCCGCTCGGGTCAGGGTGCCCGGAGTCGGGCCAGACATATCCATCAAGATTTCCTATGATTGCTGCCCGAACCTAACACAGGTTGCACGCGCATCGCTATAAAAATCAGTAGGCTAGGTCGCTGGAGTTGATCCAGCTTGGCGGACGCGTGTCCTCAACCTCGTGACGCAAACGGATTATCCGGGCGGCGAGGTGGCATCGAGTGACTGCGACGATTCGGAACATCGGTTCTATCGCTGCCGCGCCCTTCGCTTCTCCTAAGGTTCTCTTCGAAGCCGCCCTTTTTGTCAGCGGCGCTGAGAAGCCGTCTCGGCGCGAATTGCAGCAAATTCGGAGCCTTTGTCCCAGTTGGGCCAGAGACGGGAGTTCGCGAGCTTCGCGGCGATCGCAGCGAACAGATCGACATCGTCGGCCGCGCCGCGCAAGTCCCAGGAGGCGTTCCATGCATCGCAGGTCTGGTGATAGCAGTGCATATAGCCGTCCAGCCATGCCTGCCCCGCGGCGCGGCCTCCCTCGACCAGATCGGGGGCGCCGCTGATCGCCATCAGCAGCAACGTCGGGACGCCCTTTCTCGCCAGCGAGAAATGATCGGCGCGGTAGAACAGCCCGCGTTCCGGCAGCGCCTCCGGCGTCACGGTGCGCCCCTGCACGGTCGCGGCTGTGCCGAGCAACTCTTCGAGACTGTTCTGCCCCGTGCCGACCAGCATCACGTCGCGCGAAGGTCCGGCGGTCTGCAGGATGTCCATCGTCAGGTTGGCGACGGTCCTGGCGATCGGGTATACGGGGTGCTGCGCATAGGTCTGCGAACCCAGCAGGCCGCGTTCCTCGCCTGTCCACAGCGCGAAGACCAAGCTGCGCTCGGGACGTGGCGCTTTGGCGAAACCGCGCGCCAGGGCCAGCACGCCGGCCACGCCAAGCGCGTCGTCATTGGCACCGGGCCGGACCGTCCGCCCTTCCGCATCGGGCGCGCCGATCCCATAGGCATCCCAATGCGCGCCGAGCATCACGACTTCGTCGCGTCGTTTCGCACCCGGCAGAAGCGCGAGGACATTGCGGCTGGAGACCCGGCCCACCTTGACGGGCAGGTCCGCGGAGAATGTCTGGCCGAGCGGGACGGGTCTGAAGTCGCTGTGACGTGCGGCCTTGCGCAACGCGGCCAGGTCCAGCCCCGAGTTGCCGAACAACAGGGTAGCCGCATCACCCTCCAGCCAGCCCTGAAGCAGCACGGGCAGATCGTCCTTTCGGCGCACGACGTCGTAATTCTCGCCGGCCGGCGCGGTAACGGTCGACCAGCCATAGCCCGCGCCCGGCGTGTCATGAATGATGAGGGCGCCGATCGCGCCGCGCCGTGCCGCCTCTTCGAACTTGTAGGTCCAGCGGCCGTAATAGGTCATCCGCCGGTTGCCGAACTTGCCGTTGGCGTCGTCGCCCGCCCCTGCCTCGAAGTCGGGGTCGTTGACCAGGAACACGGCAATCTTGCCGTGGAGGTCGGCGCCCTTGAAATCGTCCCAGCCGCGCTCTGGCGCCGTGACGCCGTATCCCACGAACACCATCGGTGCGGCAGCGATCCGGATGTGGTCGACCGGCCGGACCGTGCTGACATAGATGTCTCGACCCTGCGTCAACGCCGCGCTGCCGGCTCGAATGGTGCCGTCACCCATCTGGGTGTGAACAAGCGGGACCGGCTGCGTCCATTGGCCATCCGGGCCGCCCGGTTGCAGACCCGCCGCCTTGAGCTGTGCTATCAGCCAGTCGACCGTCTTCGTCTCACCAGGAGTGCCGGGCGCCCGACCCTCGAAAGCGGGGGAAGCGAGCGTTTTCACATCGGCGGCGAGCGCCGATGGATCCACGTCGAAAGATTGCTGGGCGAGCGCGGGCGACGCGAGCGCGACGAGTGCCAGAAGCAGATGCCTCATCCGTTGGAAACCGTCTGGACATCGATGGTGGCAGGGCGCGATTGCACAAGCGGAATCGCGATCGCCCAGATTGCAAGCCCGATCATGATCGCAAGCGTCAGCGCAATCCCGATCACCCGCGGGCGCATGCTGCCGTCCATGCCGATCGGATGAAGGATGCGTGCGAGCACGAACAGGCTTGCCGCGATCCACAGCCATAGCGAAGTGCCGACGCTGAACTCGATCAGGCCCACAAGCGCCAGGACGAACGGGGCGTATTCGACGAAATTGGCGTGCGCCCGCATCCGGCGGATGACCGCGTCACTTCCTCCGTCGCCGATGCTCACCTTATCCCGACGGCGAACCTCCCCGACGCGCAGCCCCAGCCATGCGTTGATAAGCGCCAGGGCGCCGGCGAAGATCAAGGTGACCGGCAGGATAACGAGCGGCATTTCCATCCCCCATCAGTGACAGGCAGGACACTGACAGCATCGCCGCGTGCTTGCAACGCGGCGGGATATCGCTATAGGCGCGGGACTTCGTGATGCGTCTGGCCGCCGCGCCGCTCCAGCGATCGACCATGTCGGTCGCGTCAAGCGGCGACGGTGCATGTCGCTTTGCCCGTTCCTCGTTATTGCTAAGGTGCCGCAATGGCCGTCCCCAAAAGAAAGACTTCGCCCTCCAAGCGTGGCATGCGCCGTGGTCACGACTCGCTGAGCGTCGCGCAGTTCCAGGAGTGCCCGAACTGCGGTGAATTGCGGCGTCCTCACAATCTTTGTGGCGCATGCGGGCACTATAACGGCCGCGAGATCGTTTCGGTCGAGGGCTGATCGGCAAGGGGGTACGACCCTGAAACCGACCCTAGGATTGGAGTAGCATGCCCGACGCCGCCTGGATCGCCATCGATGCGATGGGGGGTGACGAGGGCCTGGCCGTGATGCTGGCTGGTGTGGCGCGTGCACGGCGGCGGTTCGATGGCATGCGTTTCATGTTGGTTGGTGACGAAGCGGCGATCCGTGAAGGGCTGACGCGGCATCCCAATCTGACTCAGGCATCCGAGATCATACCGGCGGCGGAAGTCGTCGGATCCAGCGACAGGCCGAGCCAGGCGATCCGTCGCGCGCGCCGTACGTCGATGGGCGTCGCGATCGATCTGGTAAAGAAGGGCCGCGCAGCCGCCTGCGTCTCGGCGGGCAATACCGGCGCGCTGATGGCGATGGCGAAGGTGTCGCTGCGCACACTCCCGGGGATCGATCGACCGGCGCTGGCGGCGTTCCTGCCGACATTGGGCGAGAACGATATGGTGATGCTCGACCTGGGCGCGAACACCGAATGTGATGCCCGGAACCTGGTGCAATTCGCAGTGATGGGCGCCGCCTATGCACGCACCACGCTGGAGCTGGCGTGCCCGCGCGTCGCGCTGCTCAACATCGGCTCCGAGGACCAGAAGGGCACCGACACGATCCGCGACGCGGCAGCGGTGCTGCGCGGCGCGGACCATCTGTCACTGGATTTCACAGGCTTCGTAGAGGGCGACCAGCTCTCGCGCGGCAATGTGGACGTGATCGTGTGCGACGGGTTTTCGGGCAATATCGCGCTCAAGACCGCGGAAGGCACGGCCCGCTTCGTCGCCGATCTGCTCAAGCGCGCATTTCGCAGTTCCGCCCGGTCGAAGATCGGCTTCCTCATCTCGCGGCCCGCGACCGAGCTGCTGCGCGACCATCTCGACCCGAACAACCATAATGGCGCGGTCTTCCTGGGGCTGAACGGCATCGTCGTGAAGAGCCACGGCGGCGCGACCGAGCTGGGCGTGGCGACCGCGATCGGCAATGCCGCCAAGATAGTACGCAACGACCTGATCCGGCGCATCGCCGATGATCTGGGCAATGTCGCGGCATGATCCGCAGCGTCATCACCGGCACCGGTTCGGCACTGCCCGCGCGGCGCGTGTCGAACGTGGAACTGGCGCAAGAGGTCGACACGACCGACGAATGGATCGTCGAGCGCACCGGCATCCGCTTTCGGCACATTGCCGGTCCCGAGGAGACGACAGGAACGCTTGCGCATGATGCGAGCAAGGCCGCGCTGGCGGCGGCCGGCGTGGCGGCAACCGAGATCGACCTGATCGTGGTCGCCACGGCGACGCCCGACCAGACCTTTCCCGCGACCGCGACGAAGGTGCAGGCGATGCTCGGCATCGACGACTGCGTCGCCTTCGACGTGGCGGCAGTGTGCTCGGGATTCCTCTACGCGCTGCAGGTCGCGGACAGCATGATCCTGAGCGGCGCGGCGCGGCGCGCGCTCGTCATCGGCGCCGAGACGTTCAGCCGCATCCTCGACTGGGAGGATCGCACGACCTGCGTCCTGTTCGGCGACGGCGCCGGCGCGGTCGTGCTGGAGCGGCAGGACAGCGAGGAGGCAACGGGGCGCGGCATCCTGGCGATGCGGCTCCACGCCGACGGGCGCCACAACGGACTGCTCTATGTCGATGGCGGTCCCTCGACGACGGGTACGGTGGGCAAGCTCAGGATGAAGGGGCGCGAGGTCTTTCGTCACGCGGTCGTCAACCTCGCTGCGGTGATGACCGAATCGCTGGCACTGGCCGGACTCGGGTCAGACAGCGTGGACTGGGTCGTGCCGCACCAGGCGAACGCGCGAATCCTGGACGCGACGGCGCGCAAGCTGGGGCTGGCGCCGGAAAAGGTCGTCGTGACAGTCGACCAGCATGCCAATACGTCGGCGGCCTCGGTACCGCTCGCACTGGATACCGCCGTACGCGACGGGCGGATCGTCGAGGGGCAGATCGTGGTGCTGGAGGCGATGGGTGGCGGTTTCACCTGGGGTGCCGCGGTCGTACGGTTCTAGGCCGATGGACGTCTCCGGAGGGTATGTCCCCGGGCAGATACCCGTCGTGATGACTGCTGCCGCGCGATCAGCGGCACGAATACGAGCCTTGCCTCAGTCGGCGCAAAGGGGTGGCGGCGAGAAAAAACTTGCTTTTGGGCCATATAAGAGGTAGCGAATTCTAACGGGCGCTTAGCTCAGCTGGTAGAGCACCTTGTTTACACCGAGGGGGTCGGCGGTTCGAGACCGTCAGCGCCCACCAGTTTCTTCCCGTACCGGTTTTCCAATTCCGGAAGCCAAATCTCTCCCTTCTGCAACCCTGTCGGCGTTGACTGGCGGTCGACCGGCGCGTCGCGACGGTCGGGGAGTTCCGGATCGGCGGGCGGGCGGTGCGGGCGTTCTTCTTGTAGCTATAGTGTGCGCCGGAGCGAGACGGGGTGGGCGAGCCAGGCGGGCGGCGTCAGGTCCGTGCGGCCAGCGATGCGCACCGGCTCCGCGCCGATCAGCCGGCCGAAAACGAAGCTCCCCGCTCCCGCGGGTGCCAGCACGTCGCGGCCTAGCGCCTCCGCGAACCGGTCCGGCGCCAGCATGTCGCACCACAGTTGGTCACCCGCGCGGTAGTCGCCGGCCGCGGCCGTCACGGTGATCGCGACCTGCCCGGCGGCGGGGACGGGCGGGATGACGACCATCGCCTGGCGCGGCGCATGTGCCCCGCGCCCGCTAAGCACCGCGACGACGGGCAGGTCGGCGCGCGCGGGCAGGCGCACCAGATCCGCGGCCTCGACCCCCAGCGCGGCGGCGATGCGGCCCAGCCAGTCGAGCGAGACGGTGCGCATGCCGACCTCCAGCCGGCCGATCGTCTGTGCGGTGGTGGGTGGATCGCACGCGGCCGCGACCTCGGCCAGCGTCATCCCGCGCGCACGTCGGACCTCACGAATGGCGGTAATCATTGCTGCTCCCGATGCGAACCCGGCCGGATAGGCCACGCGGTCCTACAGCCGCGGGACGCCCATGCAAGCAGCCGGGCGGTTGCGGAAGCGCGCAGCAGGGGGAAGCGCCTTACGAGGTTTCCTGAAGCACCGGCTCGACGCCGATCCGGCTGGTCCGCTTCATCATCTTGCCGTTGAAGATGAGGCGCGGAAGCGGGCCGCTTTCGACGACATAGCGGTGGAGAAGGAGGCAGATTCCATAGACCATGACGATTGTCGACAGATACGTGCCAAGCGGCCCCAGCCCGATCCGGCTGATGTAATAGCCGATGACGGCGATCAGCACGAAATGGAAGAGATAGACGGTGTAGGAGGCCTCCGAAAGGAAGCGGATGATCCTGCTGTCGATGTTGCAGAAGCGGGAAAACAAGGTCAGCATTCCCGAGACGATCCAGAACCCGGCAAAGCCCTCTCCGACATGCCTCATCAGTTCTGCCGGCGCCTTTCCGGCGGCGCGCAGCAGCGGATCATAGGCAAGCGTAGCGGCGATCAGAACGACCGCCGCCAGCGCCATCTGCCACCAGCTCACATGGTGAAGGAGGGCGAACAGCGACCGATGGCGAAAGGCCATAATGCCGAGTAGAAAGTAAGGCGCGTACCCGCAGATCGCCTGCACCAGGAAGTTGAGCGATCCGTCGTGAAGCACCCGGTAGAAGGTGAGGAAATGCAGCGTCCGCATGCCCGCGAAGGCCGGAACAGGCCGGACGCATAGCTCATGCCGGTCGAGAACCAGAATCCGTCATACATACTCGCATGCAGGACGACCCCCATCGTCATGACGGCCGCGCGTAAAGAGTCGAGAAAAAGGTACGGTTGTTGCCGGTCATCGATGCCCCCCGAGCGGTTTCCCATGAACTAACATAAGATAGGAATGCGGCATGCCGCCGCGGTGGTTTATTTCTAGTAAAAAAACCGGTTTTCGGCGGGCGCTCGTCCGGACGCGACCGGTGAACGGCGAGCACGCGGACTGATAATTCAGGAAAATCCGCAGCCGGTCCCCTATCGGGACTCAAACGCCATGAGATTTCTTCAAGATCGTGGAGCGAAATGAGGGGTGACGGCTGGTTTTCCACCAGGGATTCACCCGATCGGCCAAGACACGAATCATATTGGTCGGAGGCAAGGGCCCTCGTTGCGATAACTGAGGCTAGCGGTGATGGCGGAACCGGCAACGCCGCATCCGCTTCAGCGCGTCTGTGCGATCTGCTCCGTGGCGGGGGCCGCATGGTCCCGGTCGATCCCGGCTTGGGCGAGGGTCGTATGGGCCACCTGGCGGATGTCGTTGAACATCGTCGCCAGTTGAAAGAGGGCGAGGAACATCAGCATCCAGAACGCGCCCGGTGCGCGGTCGGCGATGCGGTCGACCAGCGGCGCGGCGGCGCGGCGGGGAAGTGCAGGGCCATTCACCGCGCAGGCCGCGACGATGCCGATCGCGAGGCCGACGAACAGGTCGCTGGGGTAGTGATAACCGGTCACGAGCTTGGCAAGCGCGAGGATCAGTGTCCAGCCGAAGGCGAGCTGGCCCGCCCTGCGCGACGCGAACCAGATGACCGTCGCCAGCGCGGCGCCGAGCGCGGTGGTATCGCTGGGGAAGGAACTCCAGTCGGGGGTGAGGCCGATGACATCGAGCGGGAAGTGGAACTCGCCGGAAAACGCCGGGCGCGGGCGCGAAGGGCCGAAATTCTGCACCAGCCGCGCGACCAGCAGCGCCAGCCCGCTGGCAACGACGGCGCTGACCAGCGTCCAGCGCCGATCATGGCCCCGCTGGCACGCGGCGACCGCCGCGAGCAGCGCGATGAGCGGGACGATCTTGAAGGTTGCGTATTTGAGCATCGCGGCGAGCGCGACGTCGAGCACGACATACTGACCACCCAGATACGATGCAGCGCGCACGATATCGGCGTCGAGTCCGGTCAATTGTGTGCATCCCTGATCGCGCGGCCAGGCGGATGGAGCCGCCCAAATGTCTTCAAACCGTCACCCTATTGTAACATTAGCGGGTGTCAATCGGCGGGGGAGCCGACGTGTATCAGTTTGCGCGGGGTCGGGACTTTCTGTCTCCCAGCCAGCACGCGGAGGCCCTCACGATGCTCCCGCAAGCGGGAGAGGGGAGAGGGGAGAGGGGAGAGGGATAGAAGGTGCTCCCGCTTGCGGGAGAGGGTGGGTGTCAGGCGCGGAGGCGCCAGCGGCGCAGGGTCAGGAGTTTGGTGGCGATAAGACGCCGGGCGCTCTGGCGGCCTTCGGGGCTGGCGGCGAGCTGGCGGATCTTGGCGGCGGGGGCTTCGAGCCAGCGCATGCGGGCGGCCTCCAGCCTGCCGAGATGCGCGAGCGGCAGTGCGCGTTCATAGCCGGCGCGGGTCAGCGTGTCGCCGGCGACCGCCTCAAAGATGCGCAGGTCGCGGGGCGACATACCGGTGCGCCACTTCCCCGGATTGTCCCGCATCACCGGGCGGGCGAGGTTGGCGATGTTGCGGGAGTCGGTGACGTAGCGATCGGCGCCCAGGTGGAAGTCGAGCATGGTGTCGCTGAACGGGATGCCCAGGAACGCGCAGACGTCGCGCGTCGTGCGCTCGGGGTCGGCGACAAGGTCCTCATAGCGCAGTTGCAGGAACTGTCCGGGCGGCAGCGCGGCGCGCGCGGCCTCCAGCGCCTCGATATAGCGGGTCCACTTTCGCGCGAGCGTGACGTAATGTTTCGGGCCGAACGGCGCCATGCGCCACGACAGCGTGCTGTCGCGGCCGTCGCGCATGATGCCGATGAGTTTCGCGTCCGGAAAGCCGCCTACCAGATCGCGCCAGCATAGCGTGTGCGGCGGGGTCTTCTCGGCCCAGCGCGACTTGCCCTGTGTCTCCAGCCAGGCGCGCATCAGCGCATCGAGCGCGCCGTGCATGTCGTGGCGGGTGAAGAGTTGCAGGATGCGCTCGGGCGAGGGCAGCGGCCTGATCTCGCGCATGTGACTGCCCGCCAGCATGTCGCGGACGAGGCGCTCGCGGCTGCGCTCCCGCTCCAGATCGCCGTAGCGTGCGCGCAGCGGATAGAAGTCGCGGTAGAATTGCGTCTCGAACGGGACGCCGATGTCGGGATGCGCGTTGATGATGCGGGTGAGGAGCGACGTGCCGGACCGAGGCGCCCCCAGGATGAATAGCGGCGGCACCTGATCCATAATGTTGCTTTCTCGCGAGGTGATCGCTCCTTGCACGAGCGATGGGCGTCGTCGAGTGACGAATCCGTCATGTATCAGGGTGTGTGTGCCGGGTCGGGGCGGGCAGCCCCCTCCGCCGTGACCGGGCAGCGCACAGCCTTGTCACGGACGGCGGGGAGCTTAGTTCGACGGGGCTGCGGGAGCCTGCGCGACCGTGCCGGCGGGGGCGGGTGTACCCTTGGGCGCGGCGGCGGTGCGGCGGATCAGATCGACCTCGGCCTGGCGATAGGGTGTGCCGTCGGCGCGGAAGACCTCGTGGAACCAGATCGTCGGCTCGCTGAGCACATAGGGTTTCTGCCAGCTGTCCCAGGGGAGGCGCGTCTGTGTCTTTCCGTCGACGAAGCCCCAGTTGAACATGGCGACATTGTACCGCTTGCCGACCGGCAGCGAGCCGTCAAAGGTCGAGCCGTTGCCGCGCGCCATATATTCGGTGCACAGGATCGGCCGGCCATAGGGCTGAAGCTGCCTGATGCGGCGCTCGAACGTCTCGGGCCAGTTATAATCGTGGAACGAGATGACGTCGGATTGAGAGAGCTGGATCTGCTCCATCGGCGTCAGCGCGGCGCCTGGGGACCAGTCGTCATGCCACCAGACGCCGCTGGTCAGCGGCTGGGTGGGGTTGGCGGCGCGCGCCCATTCATAGACCTGCGGCAGCAGCGCGCGGACCAGCGGCTCCTTGCCCTCCTGCCCCTTATACTGGTCGGCGGGGTTGTCTGGCTCGTTCCACACGTCCCAGCCGAGCACCCGGTCGTCCTTGGCGAACGCGCCGACCACGCCCTCGACATAGGCCTTGTAGTCGCCGTAGCGCGACCGGTCGCGCAGGCCGGGCAGGCCCGGTCCCTGCACCCAGCCCGAATTATGCACGCCCGGCACCGGGGGATGCTGTGGCCCCAGTTTCGGGTCCGGGTCCCACACGCTGTCGAACAGCACGAACAGCGGCCTGATGCCGTGGCGCTTGGCGATGGTCAGGAACTGGTCGATCCGCTTGCGATAGCCGGCCGGGTCCTGCTTCCACACCATGTCGTGCAGGAACACGCGCATGGTGTTCATGCCGATTCCCTGCGCCAACGCCATCTCGTGGTCGATCCGCTCGGGATCCCAGGTTGCGGCCTGCCACATTTCGAGCTGGTTGATCGCGGAGGCGGGGACATAGTTGGAGCCGACCAGCCAAGGCTGCCCGGCGTACCAGGCAGTGGCTTCGGCCTTGGTCCATTGCGGGCGCGCTTCGGCTGGTGACGCTGTAAGCGCGGCGGCGATGGCGAGCATGCTCGCGGTGACGGTTTTCATAATGGCTGCTCTCCCGGTTCAGCGCTGGGTGAAGAATTTGTAGACCATCACGTTACGGTAGGTCCGGCCCGGCTCCAGCCGCGCCGAAGGGAAGGACGGCTGGTTGGGGGCATCGGGAAAGAGCTGCGGTTCCATGAC
This sequence comes from Sphingomonas sp., assembly GCA_965260965.1. GTDB lineage: Bacteria > Pseudomonadota > Alphaproteobacteria > Sphingomonadales > Sphingomonadaceae > Sphingomonas. The sequence goes on from CBDHCA010000003.1 coordinate 129,551, forward strand.
TATGGCGTCGCCCATCCGGTAGAGTTGGTCGTTCTTGCCCTTGACCGTCGCGTCGAAGAAATTGCCCGAATAGAATTGCAGCCCCGGCTGGTTCGACCACAGTTCATAGCCGCGTCCCGATGCCGGTTCGACAACGCGCGCCATCATGTGGGTCGAGGGCGTGACCTTCTCGCCGATCACCCAATTATGGTCATAGCCGCGGCCATAGACGATCTGGACATCGCGCGCATCGCGGACGCGCTCGCCGACCGCATGCGGCTTGCGGAAGTCGAAGACGGTGCCCTCGACGGGTACGATCCTACCGGTCGGGATCGAGGTGTCGTCGGTCGGGGTGTAGCGATCGGCCGGGATGGTGACGACATGCCCCATCGCGCTCTCGCCGGGGCCGGCAAGGTTCCAATAGGCGTGGTTGGAGATGTTGACGACAGTGGGCTTGTCGGTCGTCGCCCGGTATTCGATCGTGAGCTGGTTCTTGTCGTCAAGGCTGTAGGTCGCATCGGTCGTGAGCTTACCCGGATAGCCCATGTCGCCATCGGGGCTGACATAGCGCATCGTGACCGAGGCGGCCGGGCCGCTCTTCACGTCGGTGATCGTCCAGAGCACCTTGTCGAAGCCCCTGGTCCCGCCGTGGAGGGAATTGGGACCGTTGTTGACGGGCGTACGGTACGTCTTGCCGTCGAGCGTGAAGCGGCCCTTGGCGATGCGGTTGGCGACCCGGCCGACGGTGGCGCCGAAATATTCGGGCTTCGTCGCATAGCCTTCCAGCGTGTCGTAACCGACTGCGATGTCGGCGGCCTTGCCGGTCTTGTCGGGCATCATCACCGATTGGATCGCGGCGCCCAGCGCAATGACGCGCACCGACATGCCCTTGCCGTCGGTCAGCGTCACCGCCTCGACCGTGCGGCCGTCGGTCAGCGTGCCGAACGTTGTCCGGGTGGCGTCGGCGGCCATGCCGGGTTGGGTCGCGGTGCCGGCAAGTGCGGCTGCGATGATGGCTCTACGCATATTCTCTCCTTGTCAGTCGCGGTAGCGGTGGGTCGGCAGGCCGCGGCAGCCGGGATCGACCTCGAACAAGGCGCCGCCCAGTTCTTCGTCGACTCCCCCGCCGGCCGATGTCACGAACATCCGGTCAAGCGCTTCGCCCGCGAAGGTGCAACTGGTGATCTGCGAGGCGGGAAGCGCAATGCTGCGCTCACGCCGTCCATCCGGATCGAAGCGGGTGACGCATGACGCGCCCCAGCACGCGACCCATAGATGCCCTTCGGCATCCAGCGTCATGCCGTCGGGATCGCCCCAGCCGTCCTCGAACGCGATGAACGGCGTCCGGCTGCCCAGCCGGTCGCCCTCGATCGGATAGCGAAAGATGGTACGCAGTTTGCTGTCGGTGTGCAGCAGCCAGCGCCCGTCGGGATCGATCGCCGGGCCGTTGGCGATGGTATAGCCCTGCGCGACGCGCGTGACGGTGCCGTGATCGAGCAGATACACGCTCCCCGTCGGTGATCCGCAATCGAACGGCATGGTACCGAGCCAGATCCGGCCGTGCGGGTCGGCCTTGGCGTCGTTGACGCGATTCTCCGGCGGCTCGCCGGGAAGATGCGCGAACGGCTCGATCGTCAGCGGGTCGAGGCCCAGCGTCACCACGGATCGACCGACGCCCGCCACGAAGCCGCCCGCCTCCTGCTCGATGACCCATCCGATGACGTCCGGCATCTCCCAGGTCTCGACATGGTCGGACGCGAGCGAGAGGCGGTTGAGGCGGCGTTCGAGGATGTCGCACCAGTAGACCGCCCGGTCGCGCGGCGACCAGTGCGGCCCCTCGCCCAGCGTGTCGCGGCGAGGCCGCTCGATGACGCGTACGTCGTTCAATGGCTGTCCCTGGGCAGGCCGCGCTGCTGTGCGATCCGCTGATACTTGATCGCGGGTTCGAGCACGGCGCCGGTATCGAACTGCCCGGTCAGCCCTCGCTGAATTTCCTGCCACGGCGTCTGCGATTGCGGCGTCACGCGTTCCTCGACCTCTGACAGAGTGGCCCGGCGGCGCTGCAGTTCGTCCTCGTCGACCAGCAGGTCGGCGCTGTGCCGCCCGAGATCGATGCGCACCCGGTCGCCCGTTCGGACCAGCGCCAGCGCGCCGCCGACCGCGGCCTCGGGACTGGCGTTGAGGATCGAGGGCGAGCCGCTGGTCCCCGACTGGCGCCCGTCGCCAATGCAAGGAAGCGCGCTGATGCCGTCCCGGATCAATGCGGCGGGCGGGCGCATGTTCACGACCTCGGCGCCGCCCGGATAGCCGACGGGTCCTGCGCCCCGGATGACCAGGATGGTGCGCGCATCGATTCCCAGCGCGGGATCGTCGATGCGCGCGTGATAATCCTCCGGCCCGTCGAAGACGACGACCTTGCCCTCGAACGCGTCCGGGTCGTCGGGGTCGGACAGGAAGCGCGTGCGGAACTCGTCGGAGATGACCGACTGTTTCATCACCGCGCCGTCGAACAGGCTGCCGCGCAGCACGGTCAGTCCCGCGCCTTGCTTGAGCGGGTGGTCGAGCGTGCGGATCACCTCGCTGTCCTGCGTCGTCTGCCCGCCGACATTCTGACGGACGGTGCGGCCGTTGACGGTCAGTGCGTCGCCGTCGATCAGGTCTGCATCCAGCAGCATCCCCATCACCGCCGGCACGCCACCCGCGCGGTAATAGTCCTCGCCCAGATATTCGCCGGCGGGCTGCAAATTAACCAGCAGCGGTATGCCGGCGCCGTGGCGCTCCCAGTCGTCCAGCGTCAGCTCGACCCCCATGTGGCGCGCGATGGCGTTCAGGTGGATCGGTGCGTTGGTCGAACCGCCGATCGCCGAATTGACCCGGATCGCGTTCAGGAACGCCGGGCGGGTCATCACATCGGAAGGCTTGCGGTCTGCCCTCACCATCTCGACGATCCGGCGCCCGGTTTCCCAGGCGCATTCCTGCCGGTCACGGTAGGGTGCCGGGATCGCGGCGGAGCCGGGCAGCGACATGCCCAGCGCCTCGGCCAGCGAGTTCATCGTCGTGGCCGTCCCCATCGTGTTGCAGAACCCCGTCGATGGCGCGGACGAGGCGACCAGCTTCAGGAAGCCGTGATAGTCGATCTCGCCCGCTGCCAGCATCTCGCGCGCGCGCCACACGATCGTGCCCGAACCCGTCCGACGCCCCTCGAACCAGCCGTTCAGCATCGGCCCGACAGACAGCGCGATCGCCGGGATATTGACCGTCGCCGCCGCCATCAGCGCCGAGGGCGTGGTCTTGTCGCAGCCGATCGTCAGCACGACCCCGTCGAGCGGATAGCCGTGCAGCACCTCGACCAGCGACAGATAGGCCAGGTTGCGGTCCAGCCCTGCGGTCGGGCGCTTGCCGGTTTCCTGCAACGGGTGGGTCGGGAACTCGATCGGGATGCCCCCTGCATCGCGAATGCCCGCCTTCACCCGTTCGGCGAGGACCAGGTGATGCCGGTTGCACGGCACCAGGTCGCTGCCCGACTGGGCGATGCCGATGATCGGCCGGTCGCCCTGAAGTTCCTCGAAGCTCAGCCCGTAATTCAGGTAGCGCTCGATATAGAGCGCGGTCATGTCGGGGTTGCCGGGATTGTCGAACCACGCGCGCGAGCGCAGTCCCGGTCTGCCGGAAGTGTCCGTCATGCCGTCCGCTCCCGCTTCCTCGTCGAACGTCGTTCAATCTGTCTCAAGCGGCGGACCTTCATCTGATCGGAAGCGTCGGCGAGGCGGCTCCGTCGGTCATCACGACCGGGCGAATCGTCCCGTCGGGTCGATAGTATAGGCGGTCGATCGCGATCTGGCGCTCACCCCTGTAGGGCCCGGGCGCGGGCGGGCGCTCCCAGCGGTGATAGACGATCAGCCATTCGCCGCCCGGCGTCTCGACGAAGCTGTGATGGCCGGGTCCGGCATGGCTCGCGTCGCTCGTCAGGATCGGTCCGCGATAGTGCCAGGGGCCGGTCGGTGACGAAGCGGTGGCATAATGCACCGAATAGTCCGGTCCGTTCCAGTGGCCGTGGCTGTACGACAGGTAATAGACGCCGCCTCGTTCGTGCATGAACGCGCCCTCGGTAAATTCGGGCGGCTGCTCGACCGGCACCTCGCGCGCGATGCCGGTCATGTCGTCGCGCAGTTCCCAGACGCGCAGCGTCGACCCTGCGCTGCCCCCGGCGTAAAGATACGCCTTGCCCGATCGGGGGTCGATAAAGGCCATTGGGTCGATCGCCTCAAACCCTTCGCCGCCAGTCACGAGCGGGTGGCCGATATCCTTGTACGGTCCTTCCGGCCGGTCGGCGACTGCGACACCGATGCGGCTCGGCGTCGGGTTCTGCGGGCCGACAGAGTAATAGACGAACCACTTGCCGCCTCGGGTCGCGACACCCGGCGCCCAGAGATAGTGACGTGCCGCGCCATCATCGCCGATCCAGCCGATCTGGTCGCGCCGGATCAACTCGCCGCGACTGCGCCAGGTCTTCAGGTCGCTCGACGACCATGCCCCGAACCGGTCGGCGTTCCAGCTGCGGCCTGGCCCGCCCGTCGGAAAGACCCACAGTTCGCTGCCGATGAAGACGCCGTGCGGGTCGGCGCCCTGGAATTGCGGGTTGCCCGCGAGGGCCATGCCCGCCGTGCAGAGCGCGACCAGCACCGTCACCGCGCGGCGCGGCAGACGAGTGGCGGCGAAGCGGATCATGACCCTGTTCTCCCGGTCAGAACCGGAACCGGACACCGAGCGAATAGCTGCGCTCGAGATACAGGACCTGGCGGGGGAAGGTCTGATCGGTTGCCTCATCGAACTGCCGGTAGCGTTGTAGCGGATTGCCGAGCAGGTTGATGACATCGAACGCGAGCGTGATGTTGGGTACTGGCGTCACCGTTGTCGACAGATCGAGTTGCCCCCGCCCGCGCTCGATGACCGCGTGCGCGACCGGATCGAGAGGTTCCAGGCTGTAATATTGCGCGAATTTCGAGCGGTAATTATATGCCAGTCGCGCAGAGAATTGCGGCCGCTCGTAGATACCGACCAGGTTAGCAGTCCATTTCGACACGCCGGGAAACCGCTGTCGCTGGTTGCCGAGCGTCGCCGCCTGATTCGGAACCAGATCGCCCTTACCGTCGAGATAGGTTCCGTTGGCTTGAAGACCAAAACCCTTCGCCCAATCGGGCAGACTGTCAAAGTCAAGGAAGCCGGTGAACGCGACCTCGGCGCCTTGCAGCCGCGTCTTGCCGAGGTTGACCGGCGTGTTGATCCGCAGCGGCCCATAGACCGGGTCATCCGAATTGACCGGAATCGTTGCAAGGAAGCCTTTCGCGTCTCGACGGAACAATGCCGCGGTGACCGATCCCACACGCGAGAAGTAATATTCAAGGCTCAGGTCATAGTTGTTCGACGTCAACGGCGTCAGGTTCGGATTGCCCGTCGATCCCGTGCGCCGGTTGCTGTTGGGATCATTGGGGTTGGGCGGATTGTTCGGGTCAATGACAGGCGGTGAGTTGAGGCTCTGCGACGGGCGTAAGTCAAAGAAGCCCGGCCGCGTCCTGGTCTGGGTATAGGCAAATCGGAGCTGCAGCTTGTTGGTTAAGCCGATGCGGGTGCTCACATTCGGCAAATAGTCAGTATAGTCGTTGAATGCGGTGACGGGTGGAAAGGTCACACTGTTATTGGCTGCGACGATTTGCGAGAAACCACTGGTCCGCGTCTTGGTCTTGATTGCGCGGAGTCCGACCAGCCCGTCAACGACGATACTGCCCAGATCGAAGCCATATTTGATCTGCCCATAAGCGGCATAGGCCTTTTCGTTTCCCGTGAACGTTTCGGGCAAGGCGTACGCGGGAAAGCCCTCCGGCGCGCCGAAGAACTGTCGCAACTGCGCCAGGTTGGACCGGATGCTTGTACTGGGAATGTCGACGAACGTCTTGACGGGGAACGCGTCGTTATAGGTGAAGCCGGGTCGGGTCGTGCCGAGCGATACGGGCAGCGCGGCGAGCGGGATCCGGGCGGCGATATTGTTTATGTAAGGCGCCCCACGCCTGCGGTTCACGTCACGATCGCTATAGCGCACGCCGAACGAGATATTCCTGATGATGCTGAGGTCGAGATCGTATTTGACGTCTGCGCGAGCCTGGACGTCCTTGCCTTGCGCCCTCAGATTTTCCTGAAACAAACCGCGGCTGATGAAGTTGGCAGGATCAGTGATGTCGAACGCGCCGAAATCAAAGGATGGCCCGCCATCATTTCCCGGCACATCGAAATTGACGGTGCGGGTCGGTGAACTCGCGAATGCATAGTCGATGTTCACATTCTGTGCGGTGAACGTGCTTTTCGTATAGGCGGCATCTGCGGAAAGTTGCAGCTTGGCGCGACTCCAGACAAAGCCGCCTCCACCCTGATAGGTATTGGTCCGCGCCTTGCCCGATGCGTAAAACCCGTCCGGCGCATTGGCATTGGTAACCGTCAGACTCTGCGCCTGCGAGCCATTCGACTGAAGTACAACGTCGGTCAGCTGGATATTGGGGCCGAAGATCGGCACGAACATATACCGGTTGGTGTCGTTGCCGCGATAGCCCTGGAACAGGCCGTCGGCATAGATTTCCAGGTCGGGCGTCGGCTTCCACTGGATCGCGCCATTGGCCGATGGGCGCCACCGGTGCCCGCCGCCGTAATATAGTGCCTGCGCGTCGGGATAGCGGAAGCCGGGCGCGGCATTGGCGTTCGCCGCAGTCGCGGTCTGGATGACCAGCGATTGTTCACGCGTGGAATCGAGAAAGTCGATGCCGACCCACGACGCATTGGCCAGCACACCGATTTCACCGAGGCCGGTCGTCCAACGGTTGCTGATGAGAAGATTGCCGTTACCCGAGATTTTCTGCGACTGCTGATAGGATACGGCATTGGCCGAACCGGACAGCTCGAAGCCGTCAAAGTCGAACGGTTTGCGCCCGCGCACGTTGATCTCGCCGGCAATGCCCGCCTCGATCAAATTCGCAGTGCCGGACTTGTACACTTCCAGCGCGGACACCGTGCCTGCGGGGAAGTCCTGAATGGCGACGAATCGGCCCTCGGCCGTGAAGATCTGGCGACCATTGTAGGTCGTTGTCAGATCAGGTAAACCGCGCACAGTGACGCCGGCCGCCTCGCCCGCCGCCCGCGTGACGTCGACGCCGGGTACGCGCGCAAGCGCGTTGGAGGCGAAGGTGTCGGGCAATTTACCGATATCCTCGGCCACGATTGCATCGACGATACCGTCGGAGTTCCGCTTCAGCTCCTGCGCGGAGGCAAGGCTGCGGCGAATGCCGGTCACGACGATGTCGCCGCCCTCGACCGGCGTAATCTGTTCCTGGGGCGCTGGGTTGGCGGGGTCGACGCTCTGATCGGTCGCGGTGACTGGCTTGGGTGAGCCTTGCGCATCGAGTGGCCTGGGCTTCCTGGGCGGCGGATCCTGCGTGGTTTGCGTCGCTTGGGCCGGATCGGCGGCCTGTTCCATGTCTGCCGTCTGCGCAGCGGCGGGTGTCAGTCCAGCCAGCCCGATCACGGCAGACACCGAAAGCTGCAAAAACCCCTTGCCCTTCATCACACTCTCCCCGTTCGCCCGTCGCGTTGCCACTTCTCCGGGCGGCATTGCGGTGATCGGCCTAATCACCCTCGGTCTCAGGTGCAATAGCATTTATCGGACAAGTTGCGTCGGCAGGTCGTGTCCTGGACCAGATAGGCGTCAGGCTTGCGTCAGTCGCGTTGTGCGGCGAGTTTCCCCACGACCAGATCCGCCAGGCGGTCGGCGACTACGGCCTTGCCCGCGGTCGGCAGGCTTTCGACCGTGTCGGCGTCGATCAGGTGGACGCGGTTGGTATCGCCGCCGAACACGTCGCCGGATACGTCGTTGGCGACGATCAGGTCGCACCGCTTCCGGATGAGTTTTGTGCGCGCGTTGGCGATGACGTCCTCGGTTTCGGCGGCGAAGCCCACCAGCAAGCGAGGGCGCTGCGCGTCGCTCCCCAACCGTGCCAGGATGTCGATATTCTCGACCATATGAAGCACGGGCGGCGCTCCGGTCTTCTTGATCTTGTTCGGGGCAGGCGCGACCCGCCAGTCGGCGACGGCTGCGACCATCACGGCGATGTCGACCGGCAGCGCGGCATCGACCGCATCCGCCATCTGCGCGGCGGTACCGATGTCGATCCGGCGTACGCCCGGTGGCGTTGGGAGCGCGACGGGACCGGCGATGAGCGTCACCGCAGCGCCGCGTCCGGCCAAGGCATGCGCAATCGCGAAGCCCTGCTTGCCTGAGGAGCGGTTGCCGATGAAGCGGACCGGATCGATCGGCTCCTGCGTAGGGCCCGCCGTCACCAGCACCGTGCGCCCCAGCAGCGGCTTTGAGTCGTCCTGCGCCTCGATCGCCGCCAGGATCTCGTCGGGTTCGATCATGCGACCGGAGCCGAACTCGCCGCATGCCATCGCTCCCTCGGCCGGTCCCGCGAACCGGATGCCATCGGCGATGAGCGTCGCGACGTTTCGCAGTGTCGCCGGATGCTCCCACATCCGCACGTTCATCGCCGGCACGACCAGGACCGGCTTGTCGGTAGCCAGCAGCAGCGTGGTCGCCAGATCGTCGGCGATACCGGCGGCCATCTTGGCCAGCAGGTCGGCGGTGGCGGGCGCGACCACGACCAGATCCGCCTGACGACTGAGCTGGATATGTCCCATCTCGGTCTCGTCCTTCAAATCCCACAGGGTCGTATGGACGGGTCGCTCGCTTAGCGCCGCGAGCGTCATGGGCGTGACGAAGTGATGCGCGGCCTTTGTCATCACGCAGGTGACCGCATGGCCGCGGCGACGAAGCAGCCGAACCAGCTCAGAGGCTTTATATGCCGCGATCCCGCCGCCGACGATCAGGAGGATGTGCTTCACCGCGCCACCCGTCGCACGGTGATCCGCCGCCGGTCGAGCGCGGCGCTGAACAGGTCGCGCAGGCCGTCGGGCACGAAGATCAGCCCGATGAGCGGCAACGGCGCGGCAACCAGCGCCCAGTGCAGGTCGTCGGGCTGCGCCACAAGAGACAGTAACGCGGCATAAGCGGCGAGGACGAGGACCGTACGCTCGGCGGCCGGATCGCGCCACGCAGTCCATCCGAACAGGCCCAGCGCCCAGACCATCGGCGCGAGCCAATCGGGCAGCGCACCCAGCGCGGTCGCTGCGGTCGTCGCGCGAACATTGAAGCCGAGGCCCTGCATCCCGAACCAGACGGGCGACACCGGATCGAGCGGTTCGACCACCAGACCGACCGCATGAGCGTGCGCCGCCATGACGAGCGCGAACAGTCCGAGCGCGATGGCCCATCCCGTTGCCTCGCGCCGGTCGCCGTTGCTGAGCGCGACCGCCAGCATCATCACCGCGTAGAGCGCGGCGATCGCGCTAATCGACATCGCGGCAACTGCCAGCGCGATCGATGGCAGCAAGCGGCCCGGGCGGCGAAGTGCCAGCGACAGCGCGATGAACAATCCGGCCCATGACTCGCGGACTTCCGCGCCTTGCCTGACCGCGACGGCAAGTCCGGCCGTCACGAGGACTGCGGCGATCGCGAGCGGTGCCTTGGGCCGGAAGGCAGGTCGCAGCCGGACCGTCCAGGCCAGGACCGTGAGCACCGCGAGCAGCCACAGGAGGCCGTCCGTCGACCACGCGGGTAGCGACCCACCGATGACGGTCAGCGTCGGCAGCGCGAAGGTCGTGAAGGGTTTGAGCGCAGCGCCCTCTGACCGCAGCACTCGGGCGGTTGCCGGATAATAGGACTCGCCGCCCCGCACCCGCGCGGCGACCGTCTGGTCCTGCACGACCGCCGCCTCCGTCGCTCGCGGTTGCGGCAAGACCGCCGTCAGCGAGCCTGCCAGCAACAAGGCGAGAAACGCGAGGACGAGCCGCGCGGGCGCACGGGCAATGCCCGCATAGCGCGTTGGGTCGGCGAGCCAGACGGGCGCGCGTCGCCCGCTCATCCCAGGCCCCACGCGACCAGCGCTCCAACCAACGCGGCGAAGACGGCGACCACGAGATAGCGCCAGAAGCCGCCGATCTTTACCGTCTGCACCTCGGAAAGCGGCAGCGCGGGCGGGGCGCCGCCCGGAGCCGGATAGTGCGCCTCGATCCGTCGGACAAGCTCGGGTAGACGGCTGAGCGTGCGCAGATCGGTGACGATGCGGTCGGCCAGCATCGCCTCCGGCCCCAGTTCGGTGCGCATCCATTCACGAACGAACGGTCCGGCGGTTTCCCAGAGGTTGATATCGGGGTCCAGCCCGGTCGCCACGCCCTCGACCATCACCATCGTCTTTTGCAAAAGCAGCAGGTGAGGCTGTGTCGCCATGTCAAAGTCCCGAGTGATCGAGAACAGGCCCTCCAGCATCATGCCGATCGACATGTCCTTGACCGGCAAGCCGCGCATCGGCTCGCCAACTGCCCTGAGTGCGGTGGCGAATTCAGCCACGTCATGGTGCGGCGGCACATATCCGGCCTCGAAGTGAATTTCGGCCACGCGCGCGTAGTTGCCGGTAATCAGGCCGTACAGGATCTCGGCCAGCCAGACGCGCGCGCGGTGGTCGATACGACCCATGATCCCGAAATCAATCGCGGCGATGCGGTTGCCGGGTAGCGCGAACAAATTGCCCTGGTGCATGTCGGCATGGAAGAACCCTTCAGCGATGGCCTGCCGCAGAAATGCGCGAACCAGCACCTGCGCCAGCACGACCGGGTCATATCCCGCCGCGACCAGCGCGCCGCGGTCGGAGAGCTTGATCCCGTCGATCCACTCCATCGTCATGACCCGAACCGTCGAGCGCTGCCAGTCGATCTCCGGGACAACGAAGTCGGGTTCGGCGGTCATCGCGGCGGCCAGTTCGGAGGCGGAAGCGGCCTCGCGCATCAGGTTCAACTCGCGCATCGTCCAGCGCTTGAAGGTCGCAATCGTCAGCCTGGGCCTGAGCCGCCGAGCCTCGCGCCCGAACGCTTCGAGCTGGGCCGCAGCCCATTCATAGGTGTCGATGGCACGGACGAAATCCGCCTCGACACCAGGACGTACGACCTTGACCGCCACCTGACGTCCCTCGGTCGTGACGGCCCGGTGCACCTGAGCGATCGACGCGGCGCCGACCGGCACCTCCTCGATCCGCTGGAAGAGGTCATCGAGCGGGCGCCCAAGGCTGGCGATCATGGTGTCCCGGATTGTGTCGAACGGGATGGCAGGCAGTCGATCCTGCAGCCGCATGAGATCGTGAGCGGCGGCGTCGCCCACGATGTCCGGCCGTGTCGCCAGCGTCTGGCCGAGCTTGATCGCGGCCGGCCCGATCGCCTGGAACGCGTCGGCATAGGCGGGGATGCGCGGCTCATGCGCGCCAAATCTGGCGATGCGTACCAGCCGCCTGAGCGCGGGCGGCGTGTTCGGGTCGCCCTCGATACCGCGAAGCGCGCCGTGACGCGCCAGCACCCGGCCCCAGCGCAGCAATCGCCAGAGGTGGACAGCGGGTGCGGTCAAACCTTCCAGCCGCTGTGGATCGCGACGAGGCCGCCCATCAGCGGCTCGACGCGGGTCTGGATGAAGCCCGCATCGGCAATCATGGCCTCGAATGCGGCCATGTCGGGGAAGCGGCGGATCGACTCGACGAGATAGCGGTAACTGTCGCCGTCACGCGCGAGCAACTGCCCGATCCGTGGCACGACCCGGTGTGAATACGCGTCGTACACCTCCTTGAAGCCGGGCCATTCGGTTGTCGAGAACTCCAGGCAGAAGAAGCGCCCGCCACGCCGAAGGACCCGATGAGCCTCGGTGAGGGCAGCGGGAATGTCGGTCACGTTGCGGATCCCAAAGGCGATCGTGTATGCATCGAAGAACCGGTCGGGAAATGTCAGCCGCTCCGCATTCGCCTCGGTCCAGACCAGCCCGTCGATGCCGCGCTTTCGGGCTCGATCCATGCCGACCGCGAGCATGTCGCCGTTGATATCGGCGACCGTGACACCGGCACCCGAACGCGCGAGCCGGAAGGCAACGTCGCCGGTGCCGCCCGCCATGTCGAGGATCTGCTCCTCCGCACGCGGCTTGACCAGCCGGACGAAGCGATCCTTCCAGAGTCGGTGCATGCCGCCCGACATCGCGTCGTTCATCAGGTCGTATGATCCGGCCACGCTGCTAAACACGCCGCCGACGCGCACGGTCTTTTCTGCGGGGGCAACGTCCTCGTAGCCGAAGGAGACGGTTTCGGTCATCCGCTCGCCCTAGGGCGCTAAGCCCGTCAAAACAATGGGAGGGAGGATGAGGGAAAATCTGGATATGCTTGTAGTGCAGGCCTTGTCCTCCTAGCTGCCCGAGCGTGCCGGAACTCCCTGAAGTCGAGACAACGGTCCGTGGGTTACGCCCGGTGCTGGAAGGTCATCGGCTCATCTGCGTGGAGCCGCGTCGTGCGGATCTCAGACATGCCTTTCCCCCCGACCTGCGCAAGCGGCTTACCGGGGCAACCGTTACCGGTCTTGCTCGACGGGCAAAATACGGGTTGATCGCGACGGATCGCGGGGACACGATCATCTTTCATCTCGGCATGTCCGGGCGTTGGCGCGTCGACCCGGACGAGGTTCAGGCGCATGACCACCTGATTATCGGAACCGACGGCGGGCGCGTGCTGGCCCTAAATGATGCACGACGGTTCGGCTTTGTCGATCTGTGGCGAACCGAGGCGTTGGATCACTATCCGCCTTTCGTCGTCATGGGACCCGAGCCGCTCGGCCCGGACCTGACCGCAGATTATCTCCATATACGCTTTGCGGGCAGGACGGCCCCGATCAAGGCCATGCTTCTCGACCAGCGCATAGTGGCGGGACTGGGGAATATCTATGTTTGCGAAGCGCTGCACCTGGCCCGGATCGCACCGTCACGCGCCGCGGGAAGAGTCTCGCTGACCCGGCTGGAACGGCTCAGCATCGCCATTCGCGCGGTACTCGCCGCTGCAATCGATGCCGGCGGGTCGACGCTGCGTGACTTTGCGCAGCCCGACGGCGAGCTGGGCTATTTCTCGAAGCAGTGGCGGGTCTATGGCAGGGAAGGCGAGGCGTGCCGATGCGGCGCGACGATGCGACGCCGGCCCGAGGGAGGGCGGTCGACCTTCTGGTGTCCAAGCTGCCAACGCGGTTGACCGATAGCGCCCGATCGACTAGTGCCAACCACTTCGTGCGGATGCAGGCTTGGTCATGCGTCGGCCTTTTATATGACCTAGAGGACTTCAATGGCGAACACGCCACAGGCGAAAAAGCGGATCCGTCGCAACGAGCGTCGCGCGGAAGTTAACGGCAATCGGGTCGCGCGTATCCGTACTTTCATCAAGAAGGTCGAGTCGGCGCTCGCAGCGGGTGACAAGGATGAAGCGGCGATCGCGCTCGCCGCAGCGCAGCCGGAGATCGCCCGTGGCGTTGCCAAGGGCGTGGTCCACAAGAATACTGCGTCGCGTAAGTTCGCGCGCCTGTCGAAGAGGGTCGCGGCGATCGGCTGACCACACGCGTTCGACCGTCGAAATCGTGAAGCCCGTCGGGTCTCCCCGGCGGGCTTTTTGCTGTCCGGTCAGTGTCGGTTCCGAAGCACTTAAAAAGCTTAGGATTCTTCTCGATTCGTGCTTTCGACCCAATGCGACCTGGCTTTCAGCGGCGGACTTTATGCCAGCAACTCAATGGCTTATAAGATAGTTTGACGCGTTTCCGCGCGGGACTTCGAGTCAATCCGCTTTATTTCAGTTTTTGGACGGAGGCGGGGGTTGATCGTCGACCGGTCCGGATCATAATCAATCCCGACGGCGGCGATGGTCATCGACCGTACTAAGAAAAACTGAATGAGGTTTCCGTGCCCGGACGGCGCGCGGGTATTGGCATTGTGGACAGGACAACGCCGCGCGCCATGCTGCGCGGTTACGGGAGAGCTGTGCGTGAGGAAGGGGGCGGAGGCAGTGCAGCGGGACGAGGTCGAACGGGCCTGGACCTACGTACGCGCATCGCTCCGCGTTTCGGCGGGTGCGCGCGTCTTCGACCAATGGCTGAAGCCTATCGAGCTGGTGGCTGGTGACGAGTATGATACGGTGCGGCTGGCTTTGCCATCGGCTTTTGTTTGTAACTGGGTGAGGCACCACTATGCGGACCGGTTGGTCTGCGAATTCCGGGCGGTGCTGCCGCGAATCACCGCGGTTTCGATCGAGACGCGGGCGCACGAGAACGCGCCGGTGCTGCTGACCGCGGAGCCGCCGGTGGCGCAAGTCGAATGCGCGCGGCCGGTGCTCGACCCGCGCTTCACCTTCGAGCGGTTCGTGACCGACCAGTCCAACCGGGTCGCGTTCAACGCCGCGTGCGCGCTTGTGGAGCCGGGGCCGCCGCGGTTCAGCCCGCTGTTCCTCCACGGCGGGACGGGGCAGGGCAAGACGCATCTGATGCACGCCATCGCGCACGCGTTCCTGATCGCCGAGCCGGGGGCGACGGTCATCTGCATCCCGGCCGAGCGGTTCATGTTCGAGTTCGTCGCGGCGATGCGCGCGCGCGACACCTTCGCGTTCAAGCAGCGGCTGCGCGGGTGCGACCTGCTGCTGATCGACGACCTGCAGTTCATCGCGGGCAAGGATGCCACGCAGGAGGAGTTCTTCCACACGGTCAACGAGGTGATGGCGGCGGGCAAGCGGCTGGTGATCGCGGCGGATCGCTGCCCGCAGGCGCTAGACGGGGTCGAGCCGCGCATCGTCTCACGCATGGGCGCGGGCCTGGTCGCCGACATCAAGCCGCCCGAACCCGCGCTGCGACGCGCGATCGTGGCGTGCAAGGCGGCTGAACTACCAGTGCACATCCCCGAGGACGTGCTCGACCTGCTGGCGACGCGCATCCACCAGAATATCCGCGAGCTGGAAGGCGCGCTGAACCGAGTCGCCGCCTATGGTCAGCTGACCGGCGAGACGATCGACCTGGACTTCGCGGTCGCGACGCTGGGCGATGTGCTGCACGGCGCGCAGCGCAGGGTGACGATCGACGACATCCAGCGCTGCGTCTCACGGCATTTCGACCTGCAGCCGATGGATATGGTATCGGCAAGGCGTGCCCGCGCGGTGGCGCGACCGCGGCAGATCGCGATGTACCTGGCCAAGCGGCTGACGACGCGCTCGCTACCCGAGATCGGCCGCAAGTTCGGCGGGCGCGATCATTCGACCGTCATCCATGCGGTGCGCCGGATAGAATCGCTGCGCGACGAGGACCGCGAGGTCGACGGCGCGGTACGGGTGCTGCTGCGCGAGCTGGAAGGCTGACGACGACCGTCGCGGGCGGGGCGTGGTTGTAGCGGCTTGCAATGATGATCGGCCGGACGCGCAATGAAGCGTCGTTCCCGGCTCGCCTTACGCGAGACGGATCGACATGACCGACGCGGGGTGGTCGAGATACAAATCACGATCGGTGTGACGGACGCCTGATACGAACCGCTCTGCGCTCGATGTTGGTAACAGCAAGGAAAGCCATTGAGCGTAGCTCAAGCGGGCGCTGATCGTCGGATCGGGTTTTCCGACGCCGGCAACCCGCGCATGAAGGCTGATTCCCGATCCCCGATTCCCGGAAAACCGGCCGTTTATCCGGCGATCAGGGCACGTCCGAGGGTCCCGTTTCTCCGTGTCCGGCGGACAGTTTCGGGAAAAAGCAATCGGGAACAGATTATGGGAAACGGGCACCCTCTTCGCTGCCCCGGCATGGCTTGACGCCGCCAGCCGCCCCGTTGGAGGTTCCCAATCGGGAAAGGCAGGAAGCGGGTCCTTTGCCGCCGTTGCTTCTAATGATACCTTAGCAAAATGAATGTTCCCACGGCCTTTAGGTCCAGTTCAGTACGCTACTTGGTAGTATCACTTTTGCTTGTTGCGATAATCGGCTTCGCGCCAGCGTATGGAAACGAAAACTGGACCAGTTGGAAGGTGACCCGCCACGACTACGTAGAGTTTTGCAACGGGAACTCTATAGAGATTAATCTAGCCGATGGTTCGCTGCGTGGTTCGCTCGGAACCTGCCCTCCTGATCTCGATAAGCCGTCTAAAATCGTTAAAGCGCAAGTTTCTAGAAAGGACCTCGCAGACCTCCGCACGGCAATTAACACCGCGTCGATCGCAGGCTACGTAAGCCCTACTTGCGCGGGAGTAGCTGGTCCGCCGGTCTTGTCTGGGCCAGTCTCCTTGGAAATTACTCGACGTACCTCGCAAATTACCACCGTAACTCGATCCCCATGTCCGACCGCAGAGGGAAGCAAAGTGTTCCAAGCATTCGAACGGGCAGTTGCGCCATTACACCGCTACGGATTCCGTCGGTGGAATTGAGCGGATCAACGCGCAGCCAATCGGCGTTTTTCTACCCTCTTTCGCTCTCCGCGAGCTACGCGCCCACTTCCCCGAAACACCATCCGTTGTGAGAACCTTGGCGCAGACGTATTGCGCGGCGCGAGGAAGGAATGCCGCACTATGATGCTGGATGAGCTGGGAGCACGCATCTGCATTATGGGGCCGTCGAACAGCGGCAAATCCACGCTGGCGGAGGTAATCGCGCAGGCAAAGGGCTTGGAGGTCGTCCACCTCGACCAGCTCCACCACCTCCCAAATACTGATTGGATTCCTCGACCACCGGACAAGTTCGCCGCGCTCCACGATGCGGCGATCATTGGCGACCGCTGGGTTATCGAAGGCAACTACTCCCGCCTGCTCCCACAAAGGCTAGCGAGGGCAACAGGGTTCATTCTTCTGGATGTCCCCACCTCGACCACCCTGTACCGCTATTTTCGGCGCTGCTGGTTCGAGCGAGATCGCCGCGGCGCTCTGGAGGGAGGGCGCGATAGCGTGAAGTGGGATATGATCCGTCACATCGTCGTTGCCACCAGAGCAAATCGCAGCCGCTACCGGAATATGATCGACGGCATCAGCCTGCCGAAGGTACAGATCAATTCGATCAAGGCACTGGCTGCGTTCTACCGCTCGAACGGCTTGAAGCGTTGAGCCGCCACATTCCCGATTGAGCATCCCGATAGGGAAGCCTGGGATGGCAAGAATCGACAACTTTGCACTCACCGACGCGCTCGCTAGACTGCCCTAGAAGCAAACATTCGGTGACGATGATGAAGGGCGATTTGACGGGTGGTTGCCTCTGCGGGACAGTGCGCTACACTTTGCGTGACGGCTTCCGCTTTCGCCCATATGCCTGCCACTGCACCGAATGTCAGACTCGAACTGGCAGTGCCTTCAGCGAACACATGCTGTTCGCTAAACAAGATCTTCAAATTGAGGGCGAGTTAGATAGCGGCTCATATCAGCAACCGAGCGGTGCGGACTCAACGGTCTGGGGATGCGCTAAGTGCAAAGCTCGCATATTTGCAGAGAACAGCACGCGTCCAGGTTTCGCGTCGTTGCGCTGTGGGACTCTTGACCGAAGCTTGGAGGTCGTGCTCGCAGCCCATCTGTGGGTCCGTAGCAAACAAACATGGCTAACACTTCCTGAGGGGATTCCCGCACTCGTGGAACAACCAAGGACACAAGCTGAGTGGATCGAGCTCGTCGGTCCAGTCGCGACTTAGCTTCGACCATTGCGATCAGATGTCATTCCGCTTCTGATCAACTCGGACATTCCCGAAACTCGATATCAAACGAGACGGTCAGGCGGTGATGCGTTTGGCCTTTTCAACAGCCCCAACCAGTTTTCACACTTAACCAGTGCCAAGAAGGTACGGCGCTCCTGTAGCTTCTGGTCGGGGTGCGGCCGAAGCAGTCGTTACAGAGTGCCCCGGCAAGCGATTGTGGCGGAGAAGCTGGATGAGTGAAGCAAAGGTCGTCGCGCTTACCGGAGCGAGCAGCGGCATTGGCCGGGTCACGGCGCAACTGCTGGCGAATAACGGTCATGCGGTGGTGCTCGGCGCACGGCGCGGCGAAGCGCTCGCCCGCTTGGCGGCGGAGATCAACGATGCTGGCGGACGGGCGGACGGGCGGACCACCGCGTCACCGATGTGACGCGCCGTGCCGACCTCGAAGCGCTGGTGGGGCACGCGGTCGAGCAATTCGGCAGGCTGGACGCGATCGTCAACAATGCCGGCGTCGGTCCGATCTCTCGCTTCGACGCGCTGCGCGTCGAGGTAGGGACGCAATGATCGACGTGAACCTGCGGGGTACGCTCTACGGCATCGCGGCCGCCTTGCCGGTCTTCGCTCGGCAGGGGAGCGGGCACGTCATCAACGTCATCTCGACTGCGGGCATAAAATCCTGCCGACGATGGGCGTCTACGCCGCCACCAAGAACGCGGTGTGCAGGGCGGTGGAGGCGCTGAGGCAGGAGGCGGGACCGAACCTGCGCGTGACCGAGGTGTCGCCCGGCATGGTCGCCACCAACTTCAGCGACTCCATTACCGACGAAACGGTGAAGGAGGCGATCGGGAAGCGCCTGGGCGGCATCGCCATCGCACCCGAGGCAATCGCCCGGGCCATCCTGTTCGCGATTGAACAGCCGTCCGACTTGGATGTGGGCAGCATCGTCATCCGGCCGACAGCGCAAGATTGATTTCGAGGGTCCGAGGTCGAGTTGGCCTAAAAACCCGAACGGTTACGACACTGGCCCGGGTGGAATGCCGTGCATGTTCGTTGCCGATCCCTTCGTCTCACGCGATGTGAGCCAAAACGGATCATTGTTGCGCATCCGACCGATCACCGTTGCAAGCCGCTGCACGGTGTCATCCATCGTACGCAAAGCATGGGACAGCGCGGTACCGGTGCGTCAGCGTGGCGGCCGGTCGACATGCGTGTCACCGGATTCGTCGATGTCGACCTCGGTATGGCGCAGCGTGTCCTCGACCTGCTCTGTGCGGGTTCCGACGTCCTTGCGGATGACCAGTTCCTCGCGCACATGCGCGTCCTTGGACACGACCGCTTCCTCGTCGGTTTCGGTCATCTCGATCGTGCGCTCGCGAAAGGCGTCGTCCGAGGCGTCGACCGTCCGGTCGACCGGACGGCGCTCTACCGAGATCGTCTCGTCGCGAAGATTGACGTCCTGCTGAACCTGCTCGTCGACCATGTAGGACCGCACGCGCACGCTGCCGCGCTCGACCTCGCGCTTGCCGACCCTGAGGCGCTCCTCGACCATCGGGACGACCTGCTCGCCGGTGTTCGTCGTCGACGCCGGGGGCGCGGTCGCCGCGTTGCCGAGCGCCGCCGGAGCCAAGCCGCCCGTCGCGCCGAAGCCCGCCGCATAGCCCATGCCGATCGCTGGCGCCTGATAGGCCCAGCCTTCTTCCCGCCACTGCGCCGACCGCTCGTCGAGGTCGACGGTATCGGCTTCCTCCAGGACGCGCACTGCCTGATCGGCGCGGCTTTCATCCACCTCGGCCGTCAGCAGACAGCCGCCGCGACGCACGCCCTCCTCGTACAGATGGCGATCTTCGTCCGGCACGAAAATGTCCTTGAGCGTCTCCCAGAAGCCGCGAGTCTCGTGCGTGGAATAGTCGGTCTCCGAATAGCCGGGGCTGGTCCGGTCATGCAGATGGACGTCGTGGATACCGACCGATGCCTCCTGAAGGCGGCGCATCGCGTCCTCGGCGTCGGGGCGGTTGTCGAACAGGGCGGTCAAGGTACGGCTCATCGTCATTCTCCTTGCGAGTCTCGGGGCGGGTCCTGGGTGGACAGATCGGTGCGCTCGATGACGGCGCGCATGGTTCGCAACGGAACGGAATGCTCGACCGATTCGGTGGTGCGGCGGCGGTTCAGATGGATTTCCTCGCGCAGCAGCAGCCGTTTTTCGGTGACGAGCACTTCCTCGATCACGGGGACGATCAGCGTGTCGCCCTCCTCGCGGACGGGCGGCACGGCGTCGACGATGCGGTCGATCGTCACGCGGGTGACATCGACATTTTCCTGGTACAGATCAGCGCGGGCATAGCCCGTTCCTTCCTCGACGATCGTACGGACACGAACCCGGCCGGTCTCAACGGTGCGCTTGTCGATCGAGAGATGTTCCTCGACCAGCGGAACAGCGGTTTCGGGATCCTCGCTCGCCATCCTCCGCTTAACCGACGCCGCATCGGCTCCGTTCCGCCCGCCGGGCACGCGGTCGCGAAACCGGGGCGCATTTGCGCCGAACCGAGCGGGTCAGCGCAGCCCGAAGACCTCGAACACCCGGACCGGGTCGGCATGGTGCGCAAGCACATCGCTGACCGCGCGCAGCAGCGGCGCGTCGACGCCGTCCAGATGCGAGCGGATCGCCTCGACCGCGCGCACGCCCTCGGCGAGGAAGTCGGCGCGGACCAAGTCGATCGGGATGCCCTTGCCGATCATGAGGCCGAGCGTGCGATTACGGCTGGTATCGCACAGCCCGGTAAGCATCGTGTCGCCGATCCCGGCGAAGCTGAGCAGCACGCCCTCGTCACAACCCAGGCTGAGCAGGATCGTGCGCATCTCGCGCATGACCAGCGTCGCGGTCAGGAAGACGGTATTCTCGGACGGCCCCGTCGACGCGACGAGGCCCAGCGCGATCGCATAGACGTTCTTCAGTGCGCTGACGACATCGACCGAATCGGCCGAGCCGGACCGGTCGAACGCGATCGGAGCGTCGCCGAACAGGCCGATGACCGTCTCGCGCGCATCCGGATCGTCAGCGCCGCAGGTCAGGCCCGACCATTCGCCGAGGAACAGCGGGCGCGAGAAGGTGGGACCCTTCAGCGCGACATAGCGCGCGGCGGGCGCCATGTGGCGGAACAGCTCGGCGAAGGTGAAATGGACGGGGTGCATCCCCTTGATGAGATTGACGACGATCGCGCCCGGCCGGCCGACGGCGGCAATGCGCGCGGCATAGTCCTCCATGACCTTGGCCGGGAAGGCGAGGAACAGGATATCGCTCGCCAGCGCCGTGTCTCCGTCGCAGGTCGGGCGGATCGAGGGGTAGAGATCGTGGCCGGGATAGAAGCGCGCGTTGCGGCCGGTACTGCGGATCGCATCGCGTTGCTCGGCGGTGCGGCAAAGCAGCGCCACGTCGCGCCCGGCGCGCGCGAGCGCGGTGGCGACGGCGGTCCCGAACGAACCCGCGCCCAGAACGGCGATAGTCGGTGTCGCGCTCACGCTCTCATGCCCCTTGATTGTCGAGCAGCGCAGGTAAGCGATGGCAGCGGGGTTGGCAAAACGGCAAGACCGGGACGCCGCGCCCGCCGCCGCCGCCCCGCCCGCGGCGGGTATCGGTACCGCTCGCGAGTGGGTAGGCTGGACGCCCGCCAATGAGAGGGCATTGCGACATGAAGCAGTTGATCTATCGCTCGCAGCCGTTCGGCTTTGACCGCGCGATGCTCGCCGGCATTCTGGTACAGGCCCGGCGCAACAATTCCCGCGCCGACATCACCGGTGCGCTGATCTGCCGCCATGACCTCTATCTCCAGCTCATCGAGGGGCCGGAGGCCGCGATCGACACAGTCTATTCGAAAATCACGGCCGATGACCGGCACTGCGACGTTCGACTGCTCCTTGCCGGGACGGTCGAGGAGCGACTGTTTCCGGAATGGGAAATGCTCGACGACGACATGCCGACGCTGACATGGTCACCGGCGGAGATCGCCGACGGTGCGATCGAGTCGGCACCGCCCGGCGCGCTGCACGCGGTGTTCGAACGGGTGGCGACGAACGCGAGGGTTCGGGGAGCCGAGTAACCGACGCTCCGCCGAGCGCGCTTTCATGGAGGGGACAAGTCGGTGATCCGATTCTGCTTACGGCCGATCCGGAGGCTGGCAGGTCGGTGGCGGCATGAATTGCCCAGTATTGGCCGAATGATATGCATCCCGACCAGCGCTCACTTCGCCGGGCAGTGCGGGCGCGCGGGTGGCGGCAACGTGCTGTTGGTATCCGCAACCACGAATCCCATTCCAGCGCCGTAGCGCCGCAGCAGATCCGCATGACCCGCGCCGAACACCGCCACGGTGCGGTCGCCCAGCGCACCCGCAACGCGCAGCAAATTGGCGGCGATGCGCAGGTTGCGGGCATGCCATGCACCAACCCAGGCCGCGCCCGGATTGGTTGCCGCGTCGCCGAAGGTCGCGATGCGGAAATAGCTGCTGTCGTCCCACGCGACATAAGCCGGCGTGTTCAGGTCGCGTAGCCAGTCGGCGATCGGTCGGCAGCGGTTGAGCGCGTCCGCTGCGTCAGCGCGCCGCTGTCCGTCGGCGGTGAGTGCGGCGAGCTCAGCCGATCGGCCGTGTGCCGCAAGCCATTTGCCGAAATCGTAGTCGTCGTCCGTGCCAGGCGCTTCCTCCTGCCAGTCGACGGCGTCTACCCGGGGCAGGTTCAGCAGTGCCGCGAGCCGTAACCCGATCTGGTCGGTTTCGTCGGCGGTGAGGACATAACGGCCCGCGCGATAGGCGGCATAGCGTTCGTCGAGTTCGGCTTGTCTGGTCGCCGGCCACTCGACCGCGACATGGTTGGGCCGCGTCGCCGCCAGCGCCTTCACCACCTGCCCCATTTCGCGCTGGCGGGCGGGAGTCAGCACGTCCTCCACATTAGAATTGATGAGGTCGCGGTGATGATTGGCGAAATGTCCGACGCCCAGCACCAGCAGGTGCGGCGGCGGAGCCGCGGCCGAGGTGGCTGCGAACAGCACTATCGCGAGCAATGGGCGGATGAACATACTGCCTCCCCAAAGGTGTAGCGCTGTACTAAACCAGTGCACCACATTAGGCAACGTGGTAAGTCGGCCATCGGCCCAACGAAACGGGTCCCCGGGCTCAAGGCCGGGGTGACGGGTAGGCGGGGGTATCGTTCGGGCGTTCGGGCTGCGCCATCTGCTTACGGCGACTCGAAGGCGATGTCCTCGTTGGTGACGACGCGGGCGATCTGGGGGAGGATTTGCCGGATCGCGAAATCGTGAAGTTCAGCGGAGCGCGAGGTGGTCGCGTCCTCGACGAGGACGACGTTGTAGGACAGCTCCCAGGCCGCGCGGGCAGTCGATTCGACGCCGAAATTGGTCGCGATGCCGCCGAGCACGATCGTGTCGACGCCGCGCCTGCGAAGCTGAAGGTCGAGATCGGTGCCGGTGAAGGCGCCCCAGTGATGTTTCAGAACGACGATGTCGCCGTCCTGACGGAGGCCGGGGACGAGGTCGCTCCAGCCTTCGGGCCTTTCGGCCAATTTCGCCGCGATCGGTTTCTCGACTTCCTTGCTGGGCATGTCGGCATTGTCGTCGCGCCAGTCGACATGGACGAGGGCGACGGGAGCGTGGACTTCGCGAAAGCGCGCGGCGAGATTCTTCGCGGTCTCGACGACCTCATGGCCGCTACGCGGGGCGAGTTCCCCGCCGGCGATGCCGTCTTGAAGATCGATGAGGACGAGCGCGGTGCGCGCCGGATCGAGCGTGTGCATGATTTCTGCTCCTGATGTGTCAGGTCGCAAGCGCTCTGCGGGGTCTTGCGTTCCCCTCAGCCGACGCGGTTCGCGATCAGGTCGTCGACAACCGCCGGGTCGGCGAGCGTCGAGGTGTCGCCGAGCGAGGCGGGGTCGCCCTCCGCGATCTTGCGCAGGATGCGGCGCATGATCTTGCCCGAGCGGGTCTTGGGCAGCGCAGGGGCGTTCTGGATCGCGTCGGGGGTGGCGATCGGGCCGATCTCGCGGCGGACCCAGTCGCGCAGTTCGGTCGCCATGTCGTCGCTCCACGGCTCGCCGGCGTTCATCGTCACATAGGCATAGATGCCTTGTCCCTTCACGTCGTGCGGCATGCCGACGACCGCGGCCTCGGCGACTTTCGGGTGCAGAACGAGCGCGGACTCGACCTCGGCGGTGCCCATGCGGTGGCCGGATACGTTGATGACGTCGTCGACGCGGCCGGTGATCCAGTAATCGCCGTCCTCATCGCGGCGGCAGCCGTCGCCCGTGAAATACTTGCCCTCATAGCTCGTGAAATAGGTCTGGAAGAACCGCTCGGGATCGCCCCAGACGCCGCGCATCTGACCGGGCCAGCTGGCGGCGATGCACAGGTTGCCCTCGGCCGCGCAGGTCAGTTCCGCGCCGTCATTGTCGACCAGCACCGGGCGGACGCCGGGGATCGGCTTCGTCGCGGAACCGGGCTTGAGCGGGGTCGCGCCGGGCAGGGGGGCGATCATCACGCCACCCGTCTCGGTCTGCCACCAGGTGTCGATGATCGGGCAGCGCGCGGCGCCGACGATGTCGTGATACCAGCGCCAGGCCTCCGGGTTGATCGGCTCGCCGACGGTGCCGAGCAGCTTCAATGACGCGCGGCTGGTGGCGCGGACGGGGGCATTGCCCTCCTTCATCAATGCCCTGAGCGCGGTGGGGGCGAGATAGAGCGCCTCGACCGCGTGACGGTCGACGACCTGCCAGATGCGCGCGGCGTCGGGCCAGTTGGGAACGCCTTCGTACATCAGCGTCGTCGCGCCATTGGCGAGCGGGCCGTAGACGACGTAGCTGTGGCCGGTGACCCAGCCGATATCGGCCGCGCACCACCAGATCTGGCCGGGCCGGTAGTCGAAGACCAGATCGTGGGTGAAGGCGGCCCAGAGCAGATAGCCGCCGGTGGTGTGGAGCACGCCCTTGGGCTTGCCGGTCGAGCCGCTGGTATAAAGGATGAACAGCGGGTCCTCCGCGTCCATCGGCTCGGGCGGGCAGATGGTGGGGGCATCGGCGGCGGCGTCGTGATACCAGGTGTCGCGCGCGGTCATGGTGACGGGGCCGCCGGTCGCGCGGACGACCAGCACGCGCGCCAGTGTGGGGGCGCGCTCGGCGGCTGCATCCACGTTCGCCTTCAGAGGTATGCGTTTTCCCGCGCGTCTGCCCTCATCGGCGGTGATGACCAGTGACGATCCGCAATCCTCGACGCGCCCCGCCAGCGCCTCGGGCGAGAAGCCGCCGAAGACGACGGAGTGAATGGCGCCGATCCGCGCGCAGGCGAGCATCGCGAACGCGGCCTCGGGGATCATCGGCATGTAGATCGTGACGCGGTCGCCCTTGGCTACGCCTTGCGCCTTCAGGACATTGGCGAAGCGGCCGACCTCGTGCAGAAGTTCGGCGTAGGTGATGCGGCGCGGTTCCTCGCCCGGTTCATCGGGTTCCCAGATGATCGCGACGCGGTCCGGATGGGCGGCGGCGTGGCGATCGATGCAGTTCGCGGCGACGTTGAGGCGGCCGTCGCGGAACCACTCGATGTGGAACTGCTCCTTCGCGAACGACCAGTCCCCGCCGATCGTGGGCGGGCGCAGCCAGTCGAGCCGCTCGGCCTGTTCCAGCCAGAAGCCCTGCGGGTTGCTCCAGGCCACCTCGACCATCCTGTCATAGCCGGCGGTGTCGACCTTGGCGTGACGCGCCCAGTGGTCGGGGACGGGATAGATGACGGACATCGGCTGCTCCTCTTCGCCGCCAATGTGCCCGCGTTCACTGGCGGCGCGCAAGGCGTCAGATGACGCGGTAGGGGACGACGCCGCGCCGGTCGGGGTCGACCGCGATGCGGCGATCGGCGGGGGGGAAGGCGCGCTGGTCGCAATCGTCGCGCGGGCACAGGCGGCATGAGATACCGATGCGCGTCGGCGCGCCCGCGCGGTCGGTCGCGTCGGCATAGACGAAGTCGCGTGCCTGATCCTCCTCGCACCCCAGCAGCACCGCATAGCGTCGCGGCGCCCGGTCGAAGCGGCCCGAGGGCTTGACCAGGCCGCGCGCCATCGAGACGTAGCGCACGCCGTCGGGCGTCTCCGAGCGCTGGACGAGGATGCGGTCGGGTATCGCGACCGCCTCGTGCACGATCCACAGAGGGCAGGCGCCGCCGAAGCGCGCGAACTGGAGTCGCGTCGCGGAATGGCGCTTGGTGATGTTGCCGGCCATGTCGACGCGGCAGAAATAGAAGGGGGTGCCCGCCGCGCCCGGGCGCTGAAGTGTGGACAGCCGGTGGCATGCCTGCTCGAAGCTGACGCCGAACCGGCGCGACAGCCGGTCGATGTCATGGCGCACCTCACGCGCGGTCCGGCGGAACAAGGTGTAGGGCATGAGGAGCGCGCCGGCGGCATAGTTCGCCAGCCCCACGCGCAGCAGGCGCCTGGCCTCGTCGCTTGTCAGCGACGCGGCCGCGACGATCGCCGAGATCGGCCCGGCAAGCGCGAGCGCCATGAGGCGGTGCGCCATGAAGAAGCGGCGACTTTCCGCCGGGAGCGCCGTGTTCAAGATCAGGCGCGCTCCCTCGACACGGGCGAGCGGGGCATCCTCCTGCGCGTCGGCCACTACCTGCAACCCGTGCCGGGCCAGCGCTTCGGCGAGCATGTTCTCAGCACTGCCATCCGGCGCCATCGCCTCCGCCGCCTGGTCGAGCGGATCGATGTAATTGCCGGCGTCGTGGAACCAGTCGCGCACCGACTCCCAGGGGAGGCGCGCGCCGGTACCCGCCATCATCGCCTCTTCGGCGATCTGCAACCGCTCCTGCGCGTCGCGTGCACGGGCATGCAGCGCGATGATGCGGTCGGCGATGGCGGGTTGCTCCTCGGCGAGCTTCGCCAGCGCCTCGGGGGACAAGGCCGGACCGTCCAGCGCCTCGCCGAGCGCGACCATTCGCCGCGCCGGACCGGCGCCCTCGATCATCGCCAACGTGTTGGGATGGTGGCGCGCCAAGGCGCCGATGACCGTCGTCGTGAGCGGTCGCTCGCCGCCTTCAAGCTGCGAGAGGTAGCTGACGGAGATGCCGAGTCGCGCCGCCATCGCGCGCTGGTTCAGGCCGGCCGTGCGGCGCAGCGCACGCAGTGTGTCGCCGGCATAGAGACGGGTGCGGACCATGGCGCCCTCTAGTTCGCAAGACGGTGCTTCGCAACTTCACAACTTCACATTTGCTTGCCGTCGGTGGGGCGGGCAGGGAATGCCTGCCGCGTCCGCAGCAGAGAGGAGTGCCATGTCGTCGACGATCGCAATGCTCGAGGCGAAGCGCGCAGCGGCAAAGGCGGGGGGCGGCGGCAGGCGGGTCGCCGCCCAGCATGCCAAGGGGAAGTTGACCGCGCGCGAGCGGCTGGACGTGCTGCTCGACGAGGACAGTTTCGAGGAACTCGACATGTTCGTCGAGCATAATTGCGTCGATTTCGGGATGGAGACGCAGATCTATCCCGGCGACGGGGTCGTGACGGGATCGGGGACGATCAACGGGCGGCTGGTGTTCGTGTTCAGCCAGGACTTCACGGTCTTCGGCGGTTCCTTGTCCGAACGGCATGCGCAGAAGATCTGCAAGATCATGGACATGGCGATGAAGGTCGGTGCTCCCGTGATCGGCCTGAACGATTCCGGCGGCGCGCGCATCCAGGAGGGCGTGGCGTCGCTAGGTGGTTATGCCGAGGTGTTCCAGCGCAACGTGCTGGCATCGGGCGTCGTGCCGCAACTCTCGCTCATCATGGGGCCGTGCGCGGGGGGCGCGGTCTATTCGCCGGCGATGACCGATTTCATCTTCATGGTGAAGGACTCGAGCTACATGTTCGTGACCGGTCCCGATGTCGTCAAGACGGTGACGAACGAGATCGTGACGCAGGAGGCGCTGGGCGGCGCGGTGACGCACACGACGAAGACCAGCGTCGCGGACAATGCGTTCGAGGACGATATCGAGGCGCTGCTGGCGGCGCGCGATTTCATCGACTTCCTGCCCGCATCGAACCGCGAGCCGGTGCCGGAGCGTCCGACCGCGGATTCATGGGACCGGATGGAGGAGAGCCTGGACACGCTGGTCCCCGCGAACGCGAACCAACCCTATGACATGCACGAGCTGATCCGTAAGGTCGTCGACGAAGCCGACTTCTTCGAGACGCAGCCGGCGCACGCGGGCAACATCATCACAGGCTTCGGGCGGATCGAGGGGCGGACGGTGGGGTTCGTCGCCAACCAGCCGATGGTGCTGGCGGGGGTGCTCGACATCAACAGCTCGAAGAAGGCGGCACGGTTCGTGCGCTTCTGCGACGCGTTCGACGTGCCCATCGTGACGTTCGTCGACGTGCCGGGCTTCCTGCCGGGGACCGCGCAGGAGTTGGGTGGCATCATCAAGCATGGCGCGAAACTGCTGTTCGCCTATGCGGAGGCGACGGTCCCCAAGATCACGGTCATCACGCGCAAGGCCTATGGCGGTGCCTATGACGTGATGGCGTCCAAGCACCTGCGCGGTGATCTGAACTATGCCTGGCCGACCGCCGAAATCGCGGTGATGGGCGCGAAGGGCGCGGTGGAGATCATCTTTCGCGGGAAGACTCCGGAGGAGATCGCCGAGCGGACCGCGGAATATGAAGCGCGTTTCGCCAATCCGTTCGTGGCCGCCAGCATGGGGTTCATCGACGAGGTGATCCAGCCGCACTCGACCCGGCGCCGGATCGCGTTGGGGTTGCGGAAATTACGCGGGAAGGCGTTGGAGAACCCGTGGAAGAAGCATGATAATATTCCGCTTTAGGAGCAGCAGATGTTTGATGCTTGGTAGCGTCAACCGGTTTGGCGGTACGGCGTTGTCTTTGCGAGCGTAGCGAAGCAATCCAGAGTTCCGCGAGTTGACCCCTGGATTGCTTCGCTTTGCTCGCAATGACGGGGGTTGGTGTCGCAATGACGGGGGTTGGTGTCGCAATGACGGGGGTTGGTGTCGCAATGACGGGGGTTGGTGTCGCAATGACGGAGGACGGTATCGCAATGACGGGGGTTGGTGTCGCCATGACGGAGGTGCACGCATGAAGCAGCCTGCCGTTTACATGATGGCAAGCAAGCGGAACGGTACGCTATATACTGGCGTGACCTCCAACCTCGGTCAGCGCGTGTGGCAGCATCGCGAGGACGTCGTCGAGGGATTCACCAAGCGTCACGGCTGCAAGCTGCTGGTATGGTTCGAGAGCGCCGATACGATGGAGGGGGCGATCGGTCGGGAGAAGCAGATCAAGGGCGGTTCTCAGGCGAAGAAATTGGCGCTGGTCGAGGGAATGAATTCCGCGTGGAGCGATCTGTATGAGAAGGTCGCGCATGGCTAGGTTCGTCGTTGCTGGCGCAGCGAAGCGATCCAGTACGACGCGCGTGGAACCTGGGTTGCTTCGCTGCGCTCAGAATGACGCAAGTGGAGGTGATGGATGCGGAAGTACACGGTTCGAATGAGCGTCACCGTGCCGAAGGGCGCCAAGGCGCGCTGGAAACAACAAGCCGATGGGCAAGGCATTTCGATGAGTGAACTCATTCGTCGAGCTACCGCTGCTGATTCTCTGCATCTCGATCCCGCAGGCTCTGAATGACCCTCGGCCGCCTCAACCATGTCGGGGTCGCGACGCCGTCGATCGAGCGGTCGGTCGAGACGTATCGGATGCTGCTCGGCGCGACGGTCATCGGGGAGCCGTTCGACCTGCCGGCGCAGGGCGTGCGGGTTTGTTTCGTCGACGCGCCCAATACGCAGATCGAGCTGATCGAGCCGTATGACGACGCATCGCCGATCGCGGGCTTCCTCAAGAAGAACCCGGCGGGCGGGCAGCATCACGTCTGTTTCGAGGTGCCAGATATCGACGCTGCCGTCGCCGATCTGCGCGCAAAGAGTGCAACGGTGCTGGGCGAGCCGCGGATCGGGGCGCATGGGACGCCGATCGTCTTCGTGCACCCGCGCGATATGGGGGGCATGCTGGTCGAGCTGATGCAGGTGCCCGGGGAGCATGAATGACCTATGACCATATTCTGAGCGAGCGGGACGGCGATGTCCTGAAGCTGACGCTCAACCGGCCGGAGCGGTTGAACGCGGCGCCGCCGGCGCTGTTCGACGAGATCCGGGACGCGATCGAGCGGCTGGATGGCGCGCGAGCGGTGCTGATCGCAGGCGCCGGGCGGGGCTTCTGTTCCGGCGCCGATGTGGCCGATGGCGCGCTGAACGCGGCCGATCCCGCCGCGGCGACCCATGAGGCGCTCACCGGGCATTACAATCCGGCGCTTCGGGCGATTGCCGATCTGGCGGTACCGGTCATCAGCGCGGTGCGCGGGCCGGTCGCGGGGATCGGGTGCAGCCTGGCGTTTGCGGCGGATTTCTGCGTCGCCAGCACGACCGCCTATTTCCTGCAGGCTTTCGTCAACATCGGGCTGGTGCCCGACGGTGGTGCCACATGGATGCTGCCGCGCATCGTCGGACGCGCGCGCGCGCTGGAGATGATGATGCTGGGCGAGCGCATTCCGGCAGACCGGGCGCATGAGTGGGGCATGGTGCATCAGGTCGTGTCCGACGACACGCTGGACGGACAGGCGATGGCACTGGCGCAGCGGCTGGCTGCGGGACCGACGGTTGCGCTGGGGTTGATCCGCCGGGGCGTACGCACCGCGCTGGAGACGGACTATGCGGGCGCGATGGCGGTCGAGGCCGAGGCACAGCGCACCGCGCGCGGCACCGCCGACAGCGACGAGGGCGGTCGCGCATTCCTCGAAAAGCGCAAGCCCGTGTTCGGGGGCGGATGATGGCGGAGATCGAAACCAATCTGGGCGAAGACGCCGGCAGCACGCGCGATCCCGCTCCGGCTGCCGAACCGACAGCTGGCGCAACACTGGCCGATTGGCAGAGTCTGGCGGCGAAGGAGACGAAGGGTCGCGCATTGGGCTGGGACACGCCGGAAGGAATTGCGGTCAAGCCGCTCTACACGCCGGACGATATGGTCGCGGACCCGGGCCTGCCAGGCTTCGCGCCGTTCACGCGCGGAGTGAAGGCGTCGATGTATGCCGGGCGCCCCTGGACGATCCGGCAATATGCGGGCTTCTCGACCGCCGAGGAGTCGAACGCCTTTTATCGGCGTAATCTGGCGGCGGGGCAGAAGGGTCTTTCCGTAGCGTTCGATCTGGCGACGCACCGCGGCTATGACAGCGACCATCCGCGCGTGACCGGCGATGTCGGGAAGGCGGGGGTCGCGATCGACAGTGTCGAGGACATGAAGATCCTGTTCGACGGCATCCCGCTCGACAAGATGTCGGTCAGCATGACGATGAACGGCGCGGTGATCCCGATCCTGGCCTTCTTCATCGTCGCCGGGGAAGAACAGGGTGTCGATCGTGCGAAGCTGGACGGGACCATCCAGAACGACATCCTGAAGGAGTTCATGGTCCGCAACACCTATATCTATCCACCCGCGCCGAGCATGCGGATCATCGCGGACATCATCGCCTATACCTCGGCCGAGATGCCGAAGTTCAACAGCATCTCGATCAGCGGCTATCATATGCATGAGGCCGGTGCGACACAGGTGCAGGAGCTGGCCTTCACGATCGCCGACGGACGCGAATATGCGAAGGCGGCGATGGCGACGGGGCTGGACATCGACGCGTTCGCGGGGCGGCTGAGCTTCTTCTTCGCGATCGGCATGAACTTCTTCATGGAGGTGGCGAAGCTGCGCGCCGCGCGCACGCTGTGGTACCGGGTGATGACCGATCTTGGAGCGAAGGACGAGCGCTCCAAGATGCTGCGCACCCACTGCCAGACCAGCGGGGTCAGCCTGGCCGAGCAGGACCCGTACAACAATGTCGTGCGCACGACGATCGAGGCGCTGGCGGCCGCGATGGGCGGTACGCAATCGCTCCACACCAATGCGTTGGACGAGGCGATCGCGTTGCCGACCGACTTCTCCGCCCGCATCGCGCGCAATACCCAACTGGTGCTGCAGGAGGAGGCGGGACTGACGAAGGTCGTCGATCCGCTGGGCGGCAGCTATTATGTCGAGAGCCTGACGCAGCAGCTGGTCGAGCGTGCCTCCGAGATCATCGAGCGGGTCGAGCGCGAGGGCGGCATGGCAAACGCGGTCGCGGCGGGTTGGCCGAAGGCGATGATCGAGGAAGCCGCAGCTGCACGTCAGGCCAGGGTCGACCGGGGTGAGGACGTCATCGTCGGCGTCAACAAGTACCGGCTTGCCGAGCAGGACCCGATCGACATTCTGGATGTCGACAATGTCGCGGTGCGCGAGGCGCAGGTCGCGCGGATCAGGGCGACCAAGGCGGCGCGGGACGATGCGGCGTGCCGCGCGGCTCTGGATGCGCTGCGCGAGGGCGCGCGAGGGGGGGGCAACCTGCTGGCGCTGGCGGTCGAGGCGGCGCGGGTGCGTGCGACGCTGGGCGAGATTTCTTCCACGATGGAGGATGCCTTCGGGCGCTACGCAACGCAGCCGGTGCCGATCAAGGGCGTGTACGGCGCGGCCTATGAGGGCGATGCGCGGTGGGATCGGGTGGTCGACGGGGTCGAGGCGACGGCACGGCGACTGGGGCGCAAGCCGCGGCTGCTGGTTGCCAAGATGGGGCAGGACGGGCACGATCGCGGTGCGAACGTCGTTGCCTCGGGCTTTGCCGATCTTGGGTTCGAGGTGGTGTCGGGACCATTGTTTCAAACGCCGGGCGAGACGCTGGAACTGGCATTGGCGGAAGATGTCGATGCGATCGGGTGTTCCAGTCTGGCGGCGGGGCACAAGACGCTGATCCCCGAGCTGATCGCCCTGCTGCGCGAGGCGGGGCGGGGCGATATCAAGGTCTTTGCCGGCGGCGTGATCCCGAGCCAGGACTATCAGTTCCTGCGCGATGCGGGGGTGGTCGGCATCTATGGTCCGGGCTCGAACATCGTCGAATGCGCGGGCGATGTATTGCGCCTGCTGGGACACAACATGCCCCCGGTCGAGGAAGCTGCGGAATGAATGCCGCGCCTCATCCCGCCACCGCGCTGCTCCTCGCGCTGATGATGCTCGTCGCGGGAATCGGTATTCCGGTCATGGCGACGCTCAACGCCGGACTCGGGCAGCGGCTCGCGAGCCCGGTCGCTGCGAGCGCCGTGTTGTTCGCGGTCGCCTTCACGCTCGTGATGGCAGTGTTGGTCGGTGCCGGTCGCCCGCCCGCCGTCGCCAGCTTCACCGGTGTATCGTGGATCTATTATGCGGGCGGTTTCTTCACGGTCTTCTATATTCTCGCCATCACCTATGCGGGGCCGAAGATCGGGATCGGCAACGCGGTCTTCTTCGTCCTGCTCGGGCAGATGATCGCGGCGACCGTCATCGACCATTTCGGGCTATGGGGCGCGATCGTGACTCCGGTGACCGCGCGGCGGATCGTCGGGCTGATCGTGATGACGATAGGCGTCTATCTCGCGAGGAAACCAGCATGAGATTTATCGCGATTGCCGTGACGATGATCGCGACGCCTGTGTTCGCGCAGACGCAGGCTGATCTGAACCGTCAGACCAACGTCGCCTATGCGCATGCGGATGCGGTAATGACGGCGCAGTGGAAGCGCACCTTCGCGTTTATGAAGCGCCGCGATGCTCGAGACACCTCACGCGGCGGCGGGTTCGGATATGCGGGCGCGTTGCTGCTCAGTCAGCGCGCGTGGCTGAAGTTTCGTGACACTGAATGCGTCATCGAGGGCGGGCAATTTGCAGGTGGCTCCGCCGAGGGCATGGCGCAGGGCCAGTGCAAGGACCGGCTGACGCGCGAGCGTACTCAGCAATTGAAGAGAATGATCTGGCAATGATCCTCAACCGACTCACCGTCGACGAGGCGGGCCGCACCGACTGGACCCGCGCCGAGATCACGGCGCTGTTTGACCTGCCTTTCAACGACCTGCTGTACCGGGCGCAGACGGTGCATCGCGCCCATCACGCGGCGAACGAGGTGCAGCTGTGCACGCTGCTCTCGATCAAGACCGGCGGGTGCCCGGAGGATTGCGGCTATTGCTCGCAGTCCGCGCATCACGGGACGGGGCTGAAGGCCGAGAAGCTGATGGACGTCGATGCCGTGCTCGCGGCGGCGGCCGAGGCGAAGGAGGCGGGATCGCGGCGCTTCTGCATGGGCGCGGCGTGGCGCAGTCCCAAGGAGCGGGACATCCCCAAGGTCGCGCGGATGATCGCGGGGGTGAAGGCGATGGGGCTGGAGACGTGCATGACGCTGGGCATGCTGGACGACGCGCAGGCGCGGGCACTCGCCGATGCGGGACTGGATTACTACAACCACAATATCGATACCGCACCCGAGAATTACGCGAACATCACCTCGACGCGAACGTTCGAGGACCGGCTGGAGACGCTGGGCCATGTACGCGAGGCGGGCGTGGCGGTGTGCTGCGGCGGGATCGTCGGCATGGGCGAGACGCGCCAGCACCGCGTCGGCTTCGTCCACGCGCTCGCGACGCTGCCGCGCCATCCCGAAAGCGTGACGGTCAACGCGCTGGTGCCGATCCGCGGCACGCCGCTGGGCGACATGCTGGCCGACACGCCGATGGCGCGGATCGACGACATCGAGTTCGCCCGCGTCGTGGCGGCGGCGCGCATCACCATGCCGATGAGCATGGTCCGCTTGAGCGCGGGGCGTGAAAGCATGGGAGAGGCCGCGCAGGCGCTGTGCTTCATGGCGGGGGCGAACTCGATCTTCACCGGCGACAAGCTGCTGACGACGGGCAACGCCGGTGACAGCGCGGATGCGGCGCTGCTGGGGAAGCTGGGACTGGTGGCGATGATAGGGGAGGAGCCGATGCGATCGTCTCCAGATGAGGTCGATTCCCGGCCCTTCGCTACTGCTGCGGGTTCAAAGCTCGTGAGCGGAGACCTTGGTGTTTAAGAAAATCCTGGTCGCTAATCGCGGCGAGATCGCGTGTCGGGTCATGCGGACGGCCAAGCGGATGGGGATTGCCACCGTGGCGGTCTATTCCGACGCCGATGCGCGGGCGCCGCATGTGTTGATGGCGGATGAGGCGGTGCGGCTTGGGCCGGCGCCGGCGGCGGAGAGTTATCTGAAGGCGGAACTGATCCTGCTCGCCGCCAGGGAAACGGGGGCGGATTGCATCCATCCCGGTTATGGCTTTCTGTCGGAACGCGAGAGTTTCGCCACGGCCTGCGCAGAGGCGAGGATCGCTTTTGTCGGGCCGCCGCCGGGCGCAATCGCGGCGATGGGCGACAAGATCGAGTCCAAGAAACTCGCCAAGGCGGCGGGGGTCAACGTCGTGCCGGGCTATCTGGGCGAGATCGCGAATACCGACGAGGCGGTGAAGATTGCGGGGGAGATCGGCTATCCGGTGATGATGAAGGCGTCGGCGGGCGGCGGCGGCAAGGGGATGCGGCTGGCCTATAGCGAAACCGACGTGCGCGAGGGGTTCGAGGCGACCAAGCGCGAGGGGCTGGCGAGTTTCGGCGACGACCGTGTGTTCATCGAGAAATTCATCGAAAGCCCGCGGCACATCGAGATTCAGGTGCTCGGCGACCAGCACGGCAATATCGTCTATCTGAACGAACGCGAATGCTCGATCCAGCGGCGGCACCAGAAGGTCGTCGAGGAGGCGCCGTCGCCCTTCGTCACGCCTGACATGCGCCGCGCGATGGGCGAGCAGGCGGTCGCGCTGGCCCGCGCGGTCGGCTACTACAGCGCGGGCACGGTGGAGCTGATCGTCTCGGGCGCGGACAAGACGGGGCAGGGCTTCTACTTTCTGGAGATGAATACCCGGCTACAGGTCGAGCATCCGGTGACCGAGGCGATTACCGGACTCGATCTGGTCGAGCAGATGATCCGGGTGGCGGCGGGCGAGCCGCTCGGGTTCGGGCAGGACGATGTGCGGATCGACGGCTGGGCGATCGAGAACCGGGTCTATGCGGAGGATCCGTATCGCGGTTTCCTGCCGTCGACCGGGCGATTGGTGCGGTATGCGCCTCCAGCGCAGTCCCCTCCCCGTCACCCCGGCCCCCGAGCCGGGGTCCCGCTTTCTTTCGACGCTCTGAACAGCGGGACCCCGGATCAAGTCCGGGGTGACGATCCGATCGTCCGCGTCGACGACGGCGTTCGCGAAGGCGGCGAAGTGTCGATGTTCTATGACCCGATGATCGCCAAGCTCATCACCTGGGCACCGACGCGCGAGCAGGCAATCGACGCGCAGATCGCCGCACTGGATGCGTTCGAGGTCGAGGGGGTCGGCAACAATATCGACTTCCTGTCGGCGCTCATGCAGCATCCGCGATTTCGCGAGGGCGCGCTGACGACGGGTTTCATCGCGGAGGAATATCCGGACGGTTTCCAAGGCGCGCCAGCCAGCGAGGCACTGATCCGCACGCTCGCCGGAGTCGCCGCGTTCGCCGCGACCGCGAATGCCGATCGCGCGCGGCGTATCGATGGGCAGTTGGGGCGTCGCCTGCCGCCGCCCGATGCGTGGATCGTCAGGATCGGCGGGCATGAGCATCAGGTGTTGCTGGCGCCCGACACGATCGTCATCGACGGCGAGGAAGCGCCGCTGGCGATGGAATATGCGCCCGGCGACGGGATGGTGGCGGTCGAGGCGGGGAACGAGCGGTTGAGCGTCAAGCTGCGGCGGCTGACCACGGGGTTCAAGTTGACGACTCGCGGGGCCAGCCATGTCGCGCGCGTGCTGCCCGCGACGGTGGCGCGATATGCGGGGCACCTGATCGAAAAGGTGCCGCCCGACCTGTCACGCTTCCTGCTGGCGCCGATGCCGGGGCTGCTGGTGCGGTTGGACGTCGGGGTCGGCGACAAGGTGGAAGCGGGGCAACCGCTAGCCGTCGTCGAGGCGATGAAGATGGAGAATATCCTGCGCAGCGGCAAGGCGGGGACCGTCAAGACGCTGGAGGCGGCGATGGGTGACAGCCTGGCGGTCGACCAAGTCATCCTGCAACTGGAATAGCCTCGTTCAGTCTGGGCGACGCGTGCCGGGACGCGTGATCGCGTCCGGCGAATGGACCAGTGCGCGCAGCTTCTCCAGCTGCTCGGGCGTGTCGACGTCGATGAGTTCTGCGGGAGCGGTCACGACGTGTCGCCCGCTGCGTACCAGTTCGCGCGCTCCCTCGTCACCCTTCAGGCTCAGTAAATAATCGAAGCGGCCGGCGCCGAACAGCGCGGGAGGCTTGGGGACGCGCCCGTCGCTCGACGTCACCACGGAGTCAGGGCCTTCGACTGCATCGAGGATGCGGTGGATCTGCGTCGCGGTAACGCGTGGCATGTCGGCCAGCGCGATCAGCACGGCGGCGGCGCCGGCGTCGCGCGCCCTCCGGACGCCCAGCCGGACGGATCGCGCCATGCCCTGGTTCGGCGCATCGTTGTGGATCGGCTCGAAACCGTATTCAGCATAGTCGAGGCGGCTGCCGTTGACGATCGCCAGGCGCTGCCCGAAATTCATGCCCTGAAGCATGACCGCGACATGCGCGCCGAGCGGCTTGCCGAGAAAGTCCTCGTCGAGCTTGCTGCCGATGTCACCAAAGCGTTGCGAGCGGCCCGCCGCCAGCAGAACGAGCGTGATATCCTCAACCCGGAGCATGGAACGCCCTGATCATCGCGCCCGCGATCGACAGCGCGATCTCGGCGGGGCCGATGGCGCCGATGTCGACCCCGACCGGACCGTCGATGCGCTCCAGATCCTCATCCGAGATTCCCTGCGCCGCCAGCCGTTCGCGCCGAGCCGCGTGACTGCGCCTGGAACCCAGTGCGCCGACATAGCCGGTAGGACGCCCAAGCGCGGCGGCCAGCGCGGGATCGTCAATCTTCGTGTCGTGCGACAACGTGACGACGGCGGTCGCGGGTCCCGGCGCCAGCGCCTCGATCGCCTCGTCCGGCCAGCGGTCGTCGAGCGTAACGCCGGGGAACCGCTCCGCCGTCAGGAAACGTGCGCGGGGATCGATGACCGTGACGGCGATGCCGAGCGTCTGGGCCAGATTGGCGAGGCTCTGCGCAATCTGGACCGCGCCGACAATCAGCAACCGACGGGGAGGATCGTAACGGTTGATGAAGACCTCACCCGTCTCGATCGGCTTCAGGTCGCTATGCCCGGTCGCGAGGTCGGTCGCGACACTGAGCGTGTCGCCCGCGTCACGCGCCTCGGCGATGCGGTCGAACAGTTCGGGATCGAAGCCGTCGGCGGCGACGCGCTGTACCATGACGGCGATCTCGCCGCCGCAGGGCAAGCCGACTTCCCACGCGGCGTCGTCCGCGACGCCGTAGGTCTTGACCTGATACGGGGCGCCTTCAATCACCCCGGCGGCGGTCTGGAGAATGTCGCTTTCGACACATCCGCCCGATACCGACCCTTCGAAACGGCCATCGCCGTGGACGAGCATGTGGCTGCCGCGCGGACGCGGCGCCGAACCCCAAGTTGACACCACCGTGGCAAGTGCCATCGGCTCGCCGGCCCAAGCGCGCGCCGCGGCCAGGACACTATCATTATCGGCCATCGGGTCTCCTCAGACCGGCGGCAGGCCGGGCAACAGCTTGTCCAGCGTGAGCGGAAAGTCGCGCACACGGACGCCGCAGGCATTGTAGATGGCGTTGGCGATCGACGCACCCGCGCCCGAGATACCCAGTTCGCCGATGCCCTTCGCGTGGATCGGGTTCGTGTGGACGTCGCGCTCGTCAAGGAAATGGACTTCAATCTGGGGAACGTCGGCGTTCACGGGAATGTGATATTCGGACAGGTCGTGATTGACCAGCTTGCCGCTGTGCGCGTCGTGGATCAGCGCTTCCTCCAGCGCCGCGCCGATGCCGAAGGTCATCCCCCCCAGGCACTGCGACCGCGCGGTCCTGGGGTTGAGGATGCGGCCGGCCGCGAAGACGCCCAGCATGCGGCGCACGCGTACCTCGCCGCTCGTCGCATTCACCGCGACCTCGGCGAAATGCGCACCGAAGGAGGCCTGACTGGTCAGCCTCTCCTGCTTGCCGGGGCTGATGTCGCCGGTCGCGGTCAACCCCTCGCCGATCAGATCGGTAATCGGTACGGAGCGATTGTCGCCGATCACCTGTCCGTCCTTGAGCGTCAGATCGTCGGGCGCCACGCCCATCCGCGCCGCCAGCTGCCCGCGCAGATTCTCACAGGCCAGATAGACCGCCGATCCCGACGAGCATGCGCCGAACGACCCCCCTGATCCTGCGGCCGGGGGCAGCGCGCTGTCTCCCAGGATCATGTCGATCCGGTCGACGGGGAGACCGAGCATCTCGCCCGCGATCTGGGTGAGGATCGTGTAGCTGCCGGTGCCGATATCGGTCATCGAGCTTTCGACGACCGCGCGACCGTCCCCAGCGAGCGTAACGCTCGCGGACGCTTTCATCAGCATGTTGGGCCGGGCGGCGGCGGAGACGCCCATGCCGACCAGCCACTCGCCCTCGCGAACCGTGCCGGGCCTGGCCTGCCGTTTTTCCCAGCCGAAACGGCGCGCACCGTCTTCCAGGCAGTCGATCAGCCGACGCGATGAAAAGGGGACGTCCTTTTCCGGGTCCTGATAGGGTTCGTTGCGGCGCCTGAGTTCGATCGGGTCGATCCCTATCGCCTCTGCCAGTTCGTCCATCGCACCTTCGAGCGCCAGCATCCCGACCGCCTCGCCCGGCGCACGCATCGAACCGCCCTGGACGAGATTGAGCCGGATCAGGTCGTGTGTGATACGCCGGTTCTCGCCGGCATAGAGCAGATGGGTGCTGATCCCGGCGGGTTCAAAGAAATCCTGTTGCGTCAGGTTGGACCCCAGCGTCTCGTGCGCGATCACGCTCAATCGACCCTCATGATCGGCGCCGAGCCGTACGCGCTGCTCGGTCTGCATGCGCCGCATGGTCGCATCGAAGACCTGCGTGCGCGCCAGCACGACCTTGACCGGGCGACGCAGCTTTTTGGCGGCGATGGCGGCCGCGACCGATTCGGGCGCGATGCCGAGTTTCGACCCGAACCCGCCGCCGACGAACCGCGACACGATGCGGACCTTGTCCTCCGCGACGCCGAGCGCCTTCGATAGCTGCTTCACGTTGGACGGGAGCATCTGGTAGCTGCCGTAGAGCGTCAGCGCGTCGTTGTTCCACACCGCGATCGAGGCATGGGGTTCCATCGCCGCGCTGTTCTGGCTGGGCGTCGTGAAGGTCTGATCGATCGTGACCGCCGCTCGGGAAAGCGCGGCGTCGATATCGCCTTGTTCATAGTGGGCCGGGATGTTGCCGTCGGCGGGCTTGTCGGGATTGCGCTGGGCCGCGAAATCATAGGCGCCCTGCCTTGTCTCGTAGTGGACCGTCAGGCGTTCGGCCGCGTCGCGTGCCGTCTCGAAGCTGTCAGCGACGACAAGCGCGATCGGCTGACCAAAATACACGATCTCACGGACGCCCTGAGGCGGCGGACCCTCCTCGGCGCCCTCCTGCGGCGCCCTGGCGAACCGGTCCAGGTCGATGACGACATCGATCACGCCCGGCATCGCAAGGACCTGCGACGGGTCGATCGAGACGATCGTCCCAGCCCCAATGGTCGACTGGACCAGGACACCGTGAACCAGGCCGTCGATCGCATATTCCGCGGCATAGGTCGCGGTGCCGGACACCTTCCTGGGTCCATCGACCCGGTCGATCGGGCGGCCGATCAGGTCCTGCGCGCCGTCATCGAGCAGGGATATGGGCACCGGACGGTCCATCGTCAGGCTGTTGGCATGTGTCATGCGTTCGTCTCCGTCAGTTCGCGCAGCGTGGCGACGAGCGCGCGCCGGGCCAGCGGTATCTTGAAATCGTTGCTGCCGTAGCCCTTCGCATCGGCAAGCAGTGCATCGGCCGCGGCATTGAACGCCGCGTCGTCCGGCTGTTTACCGACTAGGGCCTGCTCGACCACCGGATCGCGCCACGGCACCGGCGCCAGTCCGCCAAATGCAAGAGCGGCGTCAGCGATCCGCCCGTCCTTCACGGACACGACGCCAGCGACGGACACCAGCGCGAAGGCGTAGGAGGCGCGGTCGCGGACTTTTCGATAGGCCTGCCGCGCACCCGCCGGCGGTCCGGGCAGTTCGACATGGGTGATGAGCTCATCCGGTTGCAGCACCGTCTCGATCTGCGGCGTGTCACCGGGAAGCCGGTAGAAGTCGCCGATCGCGATGCGGCGCCGGTCGCCGTCCGATGTCAGCGTCACGATCGTCGCGCCCAGTACCCGCATTGCGACCGCCATGTCGCTGGGATGCGTCGCGATGCATTGCTCGCTGGTCCCGAGGATCGCGAGGATGCGATTGAAGCCCCCGATTGCCGAACAGCCACTTCCCGCTTCGCGCTTATTGCACGGTGTCGCAGTGTCGTAGAAATAATAGCACCGAGTACGTTGAAGCAGGTTGCCGCCGGTCGTCGCCTTGTTACGCAATTGCGCCGACGCGCCTGCGAGCAAGGCGCGCGCCAAAACAGGGAAGCGGTCGATGACGCGGCGATCGGCGGCGAGGTCGCTGTTGGGAACCAGCGCGCCGATCGTCAGCCCGCCGTCCGGACCATCCTCGATCCGCGCGAGGTCCAGACGCGAGATGTCGACCAGCTTTTCCGGCGTCTCGACCTGCAGCTTCATCAGGTCGAGCAGGTTCGTGCCGCCCGCGATGTAGCGGCCTCCGGCGCTGACCGCGGCTTCGGGCGTATCGGCGCGGGCATAGTCGAACGTCCTCATGCTCCCGCACCCGCGACGTCGCGAATCGCGTCGACGATGTTGGGATAGGCAGCGCATCGACACAGATTGCCGCTCATCCGCTCGCTGATCTCCGCGTCGCTGAGCGTCACATGGTCCAAGTCCGGCGAGACATGGCTGGCCCAACCCCGCTCGACCTCATCCAGCATGCCTACCGCGGAACAGATCTGCCCCGGTGTACAATAGCCGCACTGATACCCGTCATGGCTGATGAAGGCGGCCTGTAGCGGATGAAGGTCGTCTGGCGTGCCCAACCCCTCGATCGTCGTGATCTCGTCATCCTGGTGCATCACCGCCAGGCTGAGGCAGGCGTTGATCCGCCGTCCGTTGACCAGCACCGTGCAGGCCCCGCACTGACCGTGGTCGCAGCCCTTTTTCGAGCCGGTCAGATCCAGATGCTCGCGCAGCAGGTCGAGCAGCGA
The DNA here is from genome assembly GCA_965260965.1 of Sphingomonas sp. Lineage (GTDB taxonomy): Bacteria > Pseudomonadota > Alphaproteobacteria > Sphingomonadales > Sphingomonadaceae > Sphingomonas. Next base: position 171,374 of record CBDHCA010000003.1, read on the forward strand.
TGTCCTGATGTCAGGTTCGGCATGATAATCGCGACCGTTGATGGTAAATTGCATTTAGGCCTCCCAGCGTGCTCGATTGCATGAACGCCCGGCAAGCGCTTGGTTTCCGCCGCGTATCGCAGGGGCTCTTGGCAAGGGCATGTCACTGGCGCAAAGCTGTCCGCAGCAATCGCAGTTTCGGGACCAAGCCATGCGCCGTATCGCTTTTACCCTGATGCTCTCCCCGCTGGCGGCCGGCTGTGTCAGTACCGCCGTCGGTGTCGCGAAGGCGCCGTTCCAGGCAGCGGGCAAGGTCGTCGACTGGACGACGACCAGCCAGGACGAGGCGGATCGCAACTATGGGCGCAAGATGCGCAAGCAGGAGGCCAAGGAAGGTCGCGCGCGGCGGGAAGCCGCGGAACGCTGCCGACGCCACCGCGAGCAATGCGACGTTAACCGGGATTACAACCTTGGCGCGACGGAATGAACATGGGTAGCGGGAACCGGTTGGCGAACGTGACGTTCGGCACCTGAGTCAGTTCGAGACCGAGCGCATTAAGGGGAGCCGAAATCATGTTGTGGACCATCGTAGTAATCCTGCTGATCCTGTGGATCCTGGGCTTTTCACTGCACATCGCGGGCGGACTGATCCACATCCTGCTGGTCATCGCCCTCATCGTCGGGCTGGTCCAGTTGTTCACCGGTCGCCGCGTCTAGTCGATCCGCTCGGTGGTGGGGCGGGGAACCAACCCATCACCGTATCGGCAAATGGCGTCCACACGCCGACGCGCACACCGGCGTACGCCAACGCAGTTCCAGTCCAACTGTTGCACGTCCTGGCCGCATCGTATCGGCCGCGGCTCTCGTAGAATGCGTCCCATGCACCGTATCCGGGATGAGGTTTGGCGGTCAGGTTCCAGTAGCTTTCGATAAAGGCTGCGAGGCGGCGGTATTCCTGCGGACGCAGGGTGATGGCGCGGACGTTAGTACCGGGTGTAGGGCGGGGCAGATGCTCTACGTGAACCAAAGTCCGCACGCTCCCCAATCCCGCCCCTAGCAGCGTGCGGAGCTTCAGGTCGGCCCACGTAGGCGTCTCCAGATAAAAGGACCGCTCGCCCCATCCGATCGCCAGATGATCGTAGGTCGCGTAGCGGGGGTCGCCCAGGTCCCGCGCCCTTGCTAGCGGCGTCCAATCGATCCCGGCCGCGCGTTTGGGCACGATCAGGTCGGTGTGGATGCCGTTGCTTTCGACATAGATGACGATGCCGGAGGCCGGCGGACGCCATGCGCGGTTCGTGGGTACGCTGCCGATGAGGAGCGCCGCGGTGACATAGGCGCAGACGAGCAGCAAGGCTCCCGCTGCTGCCAGCCGCGCATATTGCCGTGCATGCCTCAGACAGAAGGCCGATTTCACCACGGCGCTATAGCATGACCATATTCAGCCGAGGCGCCAGAACTCAACCTCGCAAAGACGGCTGATCCAAGCGCATCCACCTCCGGCATCAACGAATGCGGCTCAGATATCGAGCGCCCATCCACCGCGTCCCGTCGGTTCTTCCGATATTCCGACCGCTCGCCGAACAGGTGATGCGCGTAGTTCGAGGATCGACCAGTCGCCGCGTCGCTCGACTGCCTCGATCAGACACCCGCAAGCCGTGTAGGCATCGGTAACCGCTTCGCGCTGAAGCTCGAGCAGCCCCGCCAGGAGGATGGTTGCATCGGGCGCGGCGATAGCGGTCAGCTCGGACGCCATCGCGATCAGAGGGCCGGCCAGGATGTTGGCGATGATGAGGTCACAGGGCGCGCGGGTCTCGATCTCGGGGTGCCGCGCACCGTCGGCGGTCAGGAGCATGACCTCGCCGCCGGTCGACCCCAGCATGACCGCGTTCGCGTTCGCGTTCGCTCGCGTTACGTCGATGGCTATCGGGTCGATGTCGGTGGCCATCACCCGAGCCTGCGGCCAAAGCCAGCTGGCCGCGAAGGCGAGCAGTCCGGTCCCTGTACCAATGTCGATCACGTTGCCGAACCGTTTGCCCTCGCTCGCCATCCGGTCGAGCATGGCGAGGCATCCGGCGGTCGTCGCGTGATGGCCGGTCCCGAATGCCAACCCGGCGTCGATCGTGAAGGCGCGGCCGGACGCGGGCGGTTCGGCCTGATCGGTCGAGCCATGCACGACGAAGCGTCCCTCGCGGATCGGCGCCATCCCCGCCTGGCTCATCGTGACCCAGTCGGCGTCCGCGATCCGCTCGATAACCGGTTTGTGGTCAGCGGCGCTCGGTACGAGCACCCGGATCGCCGTAATCGCGGCGTCGTCGGGTTCTAGACTCAGATAGGCATCGAGCCGCCAGCGCTCGCTCTCGTCCTCGACTTCCTCGGTCGTCATCAGCACCGCGTCAATGGCGATATCGTCAGCGGCATCGATCGCCTCCGCCTCTGCGCGCGTGCACGGGAGCGACAGCCTCCAGCTATCGGACATAGCTCGCGCCGTTCACGTCGATCGCCGCGCCAGTCATCGACGGCGGCGCCTCCAATGCGCAATAGCGCGCAACCGAGGCGATCTCGTCGGGAGTGGCGACCCGGCCCAGCGGAATGTCGGTCAGCAAGTCGTCGCCGCCCCGGCTCGCCAGATAATCCTCCGCCATGCCGGTCATGGTGAAGCCCGGGCAGACCGCGAAGGCCAGTATTCCGTGGCCGGCATAGCCGCGCGCGATCGTCTTGGTCATCGCGACCATGCCGGCCTTGGACGCGGCATAATGCCAGTGCGCGGGCGAGTCGCCGCGATAGGCGGCGCGGCTGGCGATGTTGACGATGCGACCACCGCGACCGGCATCCTGCCAGTGACGCACCGCGAGGCGGGAGAGGACGGCACTGGCGGTCAGATTGACGCGCATCGTGCGCTCCCAGTTCGCGGCCCAGGCAGCATCGTCCGCATCGAGCGGGTTCGCTTCGAACACGCCGGCATTGTTCACGAGTATGTCGATCATCCCGCCGGCCTGATCGAGCGCCGCCCCCCAAAGCGCGGTCGGCGCTTCGGGGTCGGTGAAGTCGGCCGGAATACCGCTGCTGGTGCCGTGGCCGATGACCGTGGCGCCTGCCGCGGTCAGCGAGGTCGCGATGGCCGCGCCGATGCCGCGGCTGGAACCGGTCAGAAGGATCGTGGTCATGCTCCACCGCCTACGCGGTGGGCGGGGCCTCAGGCAACCTGGGCGGAGAAACTGTCCGCTGCCCGCTTCAACCCGTAGAGGCGCTCGTCGACCTCGCCGAAGCCGCGGCCCAGCACGTCGATCTCGGTCGCGACCGTCTCGGTGTCCTGCCGGATGGCGGCAATCGTGTTCGACATGGAGTCCGCGGCGAGCGCGGTTTCGTCGACCGCTGCGGTAATGGCGGTGACCGTGTGGGCCTGCACCTCCATCGCGCGGCGGATCCGGTCGGCGGAACTCTGAACCTCGGTGACGGTGAGCTTGATGTCGGCGCTGGTATCGACCGTCCCTCTGGTGGCGGACTGGATCGCGGCGATCTTGGCGGCGATATCGTCGGTGGCGCGCGCGGTCTGGTTGGCCAGGCTCTTGACCTCCTGCGCGACGACCGCGAAGCCGCGGCCCGCATCGCCTGCGCGCGCTGCCTCGATCGTGGCGTTCAGCGCGAGCAGGTTCGTCTGTCCGGCGATGTCGCGGATGAGGCCCAGGATCGATTCGATCGATTTCGCATGATCGGAGAGCGTTTCGCTCATGCCGACGGCGGTGCCGGCCTGGACGGAGGCGCGAGTGGCGATCTCGGCCGCGGCCTCCACCTCGCAGCGGGCGTCCTCGATCGCGCGGATCAGGCCGGCGGCGGTCTGCGCGGCTTCGCGCATCGCGACCGCGGATTGTTCGGCGGCGGCGGCGACCTCGCTGGTCTTGCCCAGCATACCGCGCGCGAAGGCCGAGGTGCGCCGGCTCTGGTCGTGAAGGCCGTGGCCCTGGCCGGTCGCCTCGGTCATCATCGCCGCGATACCCTCCCGAAACTCGGTGGCCAGCCGGTCGCGCTCCGCCTGCTCGCTGTAATTGCAATAGCCCGTGTATAGCGAGCAATATACGTCGTTCTCCAAGGCGCGTATCCTGCTCATCGTGATCATGATCGGCAAAAGCCGTTCGTCGCGCAGATCAACACGTATCAGCAGCAACTCGAAGATTTTCTGCGCGCCGGCATCGATCATGGCGAGGACTGGAGTAAGTCCCATGCCGGCGGCATAGGTCGTGGCGATCGTCCTCTCGGCCGATATAACCCATTCCATCCCCAGCACGTTGGTCAGGCGTTCCCTGAGATAGTTTATTCCCAGCTGAATCAGTGTGCCCCGATCGACATCCGCCCAAGCGCTTTTCCCGTACAGACGATCGTGATGATCCCAGGATGCAAGGGTGACGGCTTCCGCGTCGGACTCGATGATCGGCCAGAGCGACCTGGCCAGCGCGAGCTGGTCGGGTCCGACTTCGAAGACGCGCAACCGTTCGGCCAGGTCGATCGTCGCGCTGATGCTTCCCGCTGGTGGTAGCTGTTTGTCGCCCACGGATATTTCCCCTGCCTGCCGCCCAACCCGACGGCCATGTCCCGTTGTTAGCCGCCAGGGGTTAATGCAGGGTTAGGGATGCGCAGAGCGTCACTTGCATGAAGGGCCTGCCCGCCATAGGTGCGACGCACGATTTTTCCGACCTTCGTCATCCGAGGAAACTACCTTTGGCATCGCGCAATCCCGCCCGGCCGCTGTCGCCGCACCTGACCATCTGGAGGTGGGGGCCGCACATGCTGGTCTCGATCCTGCACCGCGCGACGGGCGACGGGATGGCGGTGGTCGGCTCGGTGCTGCTGGTGTGGTGGCTGGCGGCGCTGGCGGCGGGGCAGGAGGCCTATGCCACGTTTCGCGATGTCTTCACCACGGATACGGGCGCGCTGAACATCGTAGGCTATGTCGTCGGCATCGGCCTGACGCTGTCGCTGTTCCAGCACATGATGAGCGGGATCCGCCACCTCGTACTCGATACCGGTGCCGGGTACGAACTGAAGCGCAACAAGAACTATGCGCTTCTGACGATGATCGCCTCGGTCGTGCTGACGGCGGCATTCTGGCTCTATCTGGGGATGAAGTGATGGGGACGGGTACGCCGATCGGCCGGGTTCGCGGACTGGGCTCCGCGCATGAGGGCGCTCATCACTGGTGGCATCAGCGGCTGACCGCGGGATCCAACCTGTTGCTGATGCTGTGGCTGATCTTCTCGATCGCGCAGCGGCCGGCCTATGACTATGCCAGCATGCGGCTTTGGTTATCGTCGGGATGGGTGGCGATCCCGATGGCGCTCCTCATCATCTCGGTCTTTTATCATTTTCGGCTCGGCCTGCAGGTCCTGATCGAGGATTATCAGCATAATGAAAGCCGCGTGGTCTCGATGATCGCGCTCAACCTGTTCGTCATCGCACTGGGGGCGACGGCATTGTTCGCGATCATGAAGGTCGCGCTTGGAGCATCCGCATAATGGCCTCGAGCCCCGACGCATACAAGATCATCGACCATACTTACGACGCGGTCGTCGTGGGCGCGGGAGGCTCCGGTCTCCGCGCGACGATGGGGATCGCGGAGTCGGGGCTGAAGACCGCGTGCATCACCAAGGTGTTCCCGACGCGCTCGCACACGGTCGCGGCGCAGGGCGGGATCGCCGCCAGCCTGGGCAACAACTCGCCCGACCACTGGTCGTGGCACATGTACGACACGGTCAAGGGTTCGGACTGGCTGGGCGACCAGGACGCGATCGAGTATCTGTGCCGGGAGGCGCCGCAGGCGGTCTATGAGCTGGAACATGCGGGCATGCCGTTCAGCCGCAACGACGACGGCACCATCTATCAGCGGCCGTTCGGCGGGCACATGCAGAACATGGGCGAGGGGCCGCCGGTGCAGCGCACCGCCGCCGCCGCCGACCGGACCGGGCACGCGATGCTCCATGCGCTGTATCAGCAGAGCCTGAAATACGACGCGGATTTCTTCGTCGAGTATTTCGCGCTCGACCTGATCATGGAGGACGGTGCGTGTCGCGGGGTCATCGCGCTGTGCATGGAGGACGGGTCGATTCACCGCTTCCGCGCGCATCAGGTGGTGCTGGCGACGGGCGGATACGGGCGCGTCTATTTCTCGGCAACCTCGGCGCATACGTGCACGGGTGACGGCAATGCGATGGCGCTGAGGGCGGGAATAGGCTTGCAGGACATGGAGTTCGTGCAGTTCCACCCGACCGGCATCTATGGCGCGGGCGTGCTCATCACCGAGGGCGCGCGCGGCGAGGGCGGCTATCTGACCAATTCCGAGGGCGAGCGGTTCATGGAACGCTATGCGCCGTCGGCCAAGGACCTGGCGAGCCGCGATGTCGTCAGCCGGTCGATGGCGCTGGAGATGCGCGAGGGACGCGGGGTCGGGAAGGACGGGGATCACATCCACCTGCACCTCGACCATATCGACCCGGCGGTGCTGCACGAGCGGCTGCCCGGCATCACCGAGACGGGCAAGATCTTCGCCGGCGTCGACCTGACGCGCCAGCCGCTGCCGGTGACGCCGACGGTGCACTACAACATGGGCGGCATCCCGACGAACTTCCACGGCGAGGTGATCCGCATCAAGGACGGTGATCCCGATGCCACGGTGCCCGGTCTGTTCGCGGTCGGCGAGGCGGCGTGCGTCAGCGTGCACGGCGCCAACCGGCTCGGCTCCAACAGCCTGATCGACCTGGTGGTGTTCGGGCGGGCGACGGGGCTTCGCGTGCGCGAGATCCAGAAGCCGGGTGAGGCGCATAATCCGTTGCCCAAGGGGTCGGAGGATCTGGCGCTGGCGCGGCTCGATCACTTCCGCCATGCCAAGGGCGGATCGCGCACCTCCGAGATCCGGGGCGAGATGCAGCGCACGATGCAGCGGCACTGCGCGGTGTTCCGGGATAACGAGTTGCTGGGCGAGGGGCAGGCGAAGATCGCGGCGACCTATCGGCGGATGGCCGATGTCGACGTCACGGACCGGAGTCTCATCTGGAACACCGACCTGGTCGAGACGATGGAACTCGACAATCTGATGGCGCAGGCGGTGGTGACGATGGAATCGGCGGCCAACCGCAAGGAGTCGCGCGGGGCACACGTCAATGAAGACTATCCCGACCGCAACGACGCGGAATGGATGAAGCACACCATCGCGACCTTCGATGGCTGGGGCGGCGAGGGGGGCGCGACCGCGCTCAATTACCGGCCGGTGCACGATTACACGCTGACCGACGACGTCGATTACATCAAGCCGAAGAAGCGGGTTTACTGAGCGATCAGATCCACCGCCAGATGCCGGCTGCCCAGCCGGCCAGCGGCATATGTGCCCAGGTGGCGGCCAGCCAGACGACGACGCCCCCCGCCCAGTCATGCGGGCGAAAGCCGCAGAGGCGTGCGCGGCCGACGACGATGGCGGTGAAGGGCCACCAGCTCGTCTTCGCTTACCATGCAGGCCAGACTTCGGGTTGTAACCGTTCCTTTTTCGCGTCCTGCAAGCGGGCGCCGATCAGTGCGAGCAGGATGATGGCACTCGCCAGGATGACGTTGGAGACGAGCGGATAGACCGCGATGTGGCACAGACCCCATAGTGCGAAGGCCCACATCATCGGGTGGCGCGTGATCGCGTAGACGCCGCGCGCAACCGTGGGCGCCGTGGCCTTTCCGTAGGGATCGACCATCCCCGGATTGCCGACCAGCGATCCTACGAGCAGGACCGACGCCACGAGCATCGCCGCGCTGACGATCGCCCAGATCGCATCGCCGACCGGCCAGAGCGGCGGTGTCGCCGGCGCGGCGCGATAGGCGAGCGCGAGCCAGACCAGCGTTCCGACCGCCACGACCGAATAGAGCAGCAGGAACCCTCGCTCGGTGATCGCCCCGACGATCGGCGCGCGCAGCGGATGCGACAGCAGGAAATGTGTGCCGACAAAGGCGGCGGCGGCGACGATCAGATTGGTCATCGCCGCCGCGCCATCACGACATCCCCGCCTTGGTCTCGTTCTGGGTATTGAAGCCCGCAGCTTGCGGTTCCGCCAGTTCCTTCTGGCCGGCGAGCGCGTGATCCGGATCATCGCGCAGTGTCTTCAAGTGCATCAGTCGCTTGATGAGCGGTGAGACCAGAAGGACCAAGACGCTGATCCCGATCGCGATCCACCCGATCGAGCGATAGATGGAGAGGATCGATTCCTTGCTCGCTTCGCCGCCCTCCGATCCTGTCGCTTGCCCGATCAGTCCCGCGACGAAGTTGCCGCCTGCGGTACCGAAATACCAGCCGGCCATGATGAGGCTGGCCAGATGGCGGGGTGCCAGCCGGTTCATCGCCGACAGGCCGACCGGCGACAGGCACAGCTCACCGGTGGTCTGGAACAGGTAGATCAGGAAGATGAAGATGATCGGCGTCGGAGCCTCGATGCCGACCGAGCGGGCGCCCCAATCGAGCACCAGGAACGACAGTCCCGCCTGCGCCAGACCGATGCCCATCTTTGCGGGGGTCGACGGCTCAAGCCCGCGCTTCCCGAGCTGCGTCCACAGTCCGGCGAAAATTGGCCCGAAGATGATGATGTAAATGGGATTGATCGACTGGAACAGCGACGCGTCGATCCCGGCGCGGTCGACATAGCGGTCCGTAAACAGGCTTAGCGATCCGCCGGCTTGCTCGAAGAGACCCCAGAAGATCGGTTGGAGGAGGATCAGGAAGATGATCGCGAAGATGCGGTCGCGAGCATCGCGATCAAGCTGGAAGGCGGCGCGCGCGACATAGGCGATCAGCACCGCGCCGCTGGCCAGCATGAGCCAACCGATCACGTCCTGATACTGAATTAGGAACCAGATCACCGCGATGCCAGCCAGCCCCGTCAGATAGAGGAGCCATTCGAACCGGATACCGGCAACCGGCCGCGCCAGCGCCGCAGGATTGGGCGGCTCGCCGCGGCCCATCAGTAGCGGCTTGAAGGCGACAAAGACGACGAGGCCCAGCAACATGCCGACGCCGGCCGCGCCGAAACCCCAGCTCCAGCCCCAATTCTCGCCCAGCCAACCCGCCAGGATCGTGCCGATGGCCGCGCCGACGTTAATGCCGACGTAGAAGATCGTATACGCGCCGTCGCGGCGGATGTCGGTACGCGGGTACAGCTGACCGACGATGACCGCGATGTTGGCCTTTAGGAAGCCCGAGCCGACAATGATGAAGCTGAGCGCCAGCCAGAAGATGTTGATCGTCGCATCGGCCTGACCGCCATCGCCTTCGACCGCCATCAGCAGATGCCCCGCCGTCAGCACCACCGCACCAAACAGTACCGCCTTGCGCTGTCCCAGGTAACGGTCGGCGAGATAGCCACCAAGAACGGGGGTAATGTAGACCAGGCTCGTATAGGCGCCGTAGATCAGTGCCGCGTGCGCGTCGTCGAACAACCAGTGCTTGGTCAGATAGAAGATCAGCAGTGCGCGCATGCCATAATAGGAAAAGCGCTCCCACATCTCGGCGAAGAACAGGACGTAGAGCCCCTTGGGATGGCCGCCGACTTCGGGCGTGGGGCGAGTAACGACATAGACGCCGCCGCAGAGGAACAGCACGAGGGTGACGATGCCCCCGAACAGGATGATGGTGTTGAAATCCACGTACGCCCCTTTTTCACTCGTCGCGGTGCTGTCAGACTTGCGACCCTAGCGCGAACGCGGGCGGTGTAAATATGCGGGCGGGGTGCCTAACTGGTCCGCCATGCTGAACGATCACACCAATCCGCGCGCCTTTCTCGCTACCCGCCGCTCGGGCAAGCCGCGCGATCTGACAAACCCCGGCCCGGACACGGCGACGCTGGCGCGGATGCTGGAGGTGGCGGCGCGCACGCCGGATCATGGCAAGCTGGCGCCGTGGCGCTTCGTCACCGTGGCGGCGGATCAGCGCGAGGCGCTGGCCAAGGTAATAGTTGATGCATACCGGGCGGAGCGACCCGACGCCAAGCGACTGGAGATCGAGGCGATGGAGCAGTTCGCGCATCAGGCGCCAAGCCTGGTCGTCGTGCTGTCCGCGCCCAGGCAGGACAGCCACATCCCGCTATGGGAGCAGCAACTGTCGGCGGGCGCGGCGTGTATGAACCTGCTGCACGCGGCCAATGCGGAAGGGTTCGCGGGCGGCTGGCTGACCGGTTGGCCCGCCTATTCGGATGTGGTGCGCGACGCGTTCGGCGGTGCGGGCGAGCACATCGCCGGCTTCGTCTTCATCGGGACGCCCGGCCGTGATCTGGAGGAGCGTCCGCGCCCCGACATGACGCAGGTCGCAGCCGGCTGGATGCCCCCGCCGCGCTGACCGCGCTCAGAGACTCGACGAACGGGACCTTTGCTGTATTATGGCACCATGACAGCGTTCGCCCCGGAGGACAGCCCCGTCTATCTGCGTCTGCGCAGCGGTATCGTCGCCGCGATCCTGCGTGGCGAGTACCGCGCCGGCGACCAGCTGCCGTCGGTTCGCGCGCTCGCGGCCGAGCAGGGCGCGAACCCGCTGACCGTCGCCAAGGCCTATCAGAGCTTTCAGGACGACGGCTATGTCGAGGTGCGGCGCGGCGTCGGGATGTTCGTGCTGCCGGGTGCGGCCGAGCGGCTCCGCAAGGCCGAGCGCGAGACGTTCGTCAAGACGCACTGGCCGCGCATCCGCGAGCATATGGCGTTGCTGGAGCTGAGCGTCGAGGATGTGGAGCGTGTTCCCGCCTGAAGCACGGTCAGGGGAGCGCTTCGTTCATGATCGCATCGCCTTCGCCCGGAACGCTACGGCGTCCGCGCGCGACGACGCTGGTCACGGCCAGGTCCATCGTCACGTTGCCGATCGTCCGGACGATATCGGGCAAGGTCTCGACCGCGATCAGCAGGCCCAGCGGCGCGACGGGTACGCCCATGACGATCGCGATCGGCGCGATCGAGCCGAAGAAACTGATCTGACCGGGCAGGCTGACCGAGCCCAGCGTCGTGATCGCCGCCGTGGCGAAACCGGCGATCAGCGTCCCGGCGGTCAGCTCCACCCCGAACCAGCGCGCGACATAAATGGCGACTGCTAGGTTCATCGCGGGGCTGGTCGCGCGGAAGATGGCGACCGCCAGGGGCAGCGTCACGCCCGAGCTTGCGACGGGGATGCCGATCTCCTCCGCGCCGCGAAGCATCGCGGGCAGCGAGGCGAGCGAGGACTCGGTACTGAGCGCGACGGCCTGCGCCGGTGCCACCGCGCGCGCGAAGGGGATCAGCGGGACGCGGCCGCCAATCACGGCGACGGGGTAGGCGAGCAGGGTGATGACGATCCCGACCGACGAGACGACCAGGATGTAATGCACGAGCGCCCCGAACGCCGCCGCGCCAGCCTGCGCACCGACCGTGAATGACAGCGCCAAGACGCCGACCGGCGCGACCAGCAGCACCCAGTTGATCATGACCAGCATCGCATCACGCAATGCGGCGAAGAAACCGGTCAGCACCTCGCGCTGGGAAGCGGGCAGGCGCGTCGCAGCGAACGCGAAGACCAGGGTGAAGACGATCAGCGGCAGGAACGAGTCGTTCGCCGCCGCTGCCACCGCGTTGGTCGGCACGATCGCGACCAGGAAATCCCCGAACGGCGCGACGTCGCCGACCGACTGCGCGCCGGTCAGCGCGCCGCGGAGCGATGCCGCCGCTGCGGGCGCGAGCGGCCAGATGTCGAGCAGCAGCGGCACCATGATCGCAGCGAGCGCGGAGAAGATCCAAAGCAGCACGATGAAGATCACGATCGAGCGGGCCGCAATGCGTCCTGCCCCCGCCGCCTTCGCGGTGTCGGCGATGCCGGTCACCAGCAGCGCCACGACAAGCGGCACGATCGTCATCTGCAACGCGTGGAGCCACAGCGCCCCGACCGGCCTCGCCACCGCGAGCGCCCCCGCCTCTCTACCCAGTCCGGCAAGCAGGATCCCGAGCGCGAGGCCGGCGACAAGCGCGATCAGGATGCGGGTGGGTTGCGACATGCTCGATTCTGCCAGGCGCGGTTGCTAAGGAGGGGGACCCCCGAGGCGGGGTGATAGCGCAACGAGTTGTTGAGGACATGGCAAGAAAATATTTCGGAACCGATGGCATTCGCGGCTGCGCCAACGCCGGCGCCATGACCGCAGCGACGGCGATGCGGGTCGGCATGGCGGCCGGGCGTTACTTCCAGCGCGGCGACCACCGGCACCGCGTTGTGATCGGCAAGGATACGCGCCTGTCGGGCTACATGCTCGAGTCCGCGCTGGTGGCGGGCTTCACCAGCGTCGGGATGGACGTGGTGCTGCTGGGACCGATGCCGACGCCGGCGGTCGCGATGCTGACCCACTCGATGCGCGCGGACATCGGCGTGATGATCTCCGCCAGCCACAATCCCTTCGCCGACAACGGGATCAAGCTGTTCGGACCGGACGGCTTCAAGCTGTCGGACGAGGCGGAGGCGGCGATCGAAGACCTGATCGAGGGTGACGTGCCGCTCGTCCCTTCCGCGCAGATCGGCCGCGCGCGGCGGATCGACGACGCGCAGGGGCGGTATATCCATTTCGCGAAGTCGACCTTTCCCGAAAACCAGCGGCTGGACGGCATGCGCATCGTGATCGATTGCGCCAACGGGGCTGCCTATAAGGTCGCACCCGCGGCACTGTGGGAACTGGGCGCCGAAGTGGTGTCGATCGGCGTCACGCCCGACGGCACCAACATCAATGACGGCGTCGGCTCGACCGCGCCGCAGACGCTGTCGGAGACCGTCATCAGCAGCGGTGCCGACATCGGTATCGCGCTGGACGGTGACGCGGACCGGCTGATCATCGTCGACGAGCGCGGACGGGTGGTCGATGGAGACCAGCTGATGGCGACGATCGCCGCCGGATGGGCGCGCATGGGAAGACTGAAGGGCGGCGGGCTGGTCGCGACGGTCATGTCGAACCTGGGGCTGGAGAGGCATCTGGCGGCGCAGGGGCTGGGGCTGGTCCGCACGAAGGTCGGTGATCGTCACGTGCTGGAGGCGATGCGCGGCCGGGGGTATAATGTCGGCGGGGAGCAGTCGGGGCATATCATCCTGTCCGACTATGCGACGACGGGCGACGGGCTGGTCGCCGCGTTGCAGGTGCTGGCCGAAGTGATGCGCGCGGGCGCGCAGGCGAGCGAGGTGCTGCACCGGTTCGACCCGCTGCCGCAGCTGCTGCGCAACGTGCGGTTCTCGGGCGGCAGGCCATTGGAGGCGGCGGCGGTGAAGGAGGCGATCGCCAGCGCCGAGGACGAGCTGAACGGGTGCGGGCGGCTGGTCATCCGCCCGTCGGGAACCGAGCCGGTCATCCGCGTGATGGCGGAAGGCGACGATTCGGGTCAGATCGAGGCGGTGGTCGCGCGCATCTGCGATGCGGTTCGGGCGGCGGCTTGAGGGAGCGCGCGGCCACACCGCGGATCCTAGTCATCGCCGGCTCGGACTCGGGCGGGGGCGCGGGGATCCAGGCGGACATCAAGACGATCACGATGCTGGGTGGGCACGCGATGACCGCCGTCACCGCGATCACCGCGCAGAATACGCTGGGCGTGCAGCGGGTGATGGCGGTGCGCATTGACATGGTGCTGGCGCAGATCGACAGCGTGCTCGGTGACATCGGCGTCGATGCGGTCAAGATCGGGATGCTGGGATCAGCGGAGACGGCGAACGGGGTGGCGGATCGGCTCGGTGGGCTGGACGTGCCGATCGTCTTCGACCCGGTGATGGTCGCGACGAGCGGCGATGTGCTGGCCGACGCCGCTACGATCGCGGCGTTCGGGCGGCTGATGGGGCTGGCGTCGGTCGTCACGCCGAACCTGCCCGAGCTGGAGGCGCTGGGCGGAGAGGAAGCGGTGCTGGCGCATGGCTGCCATCTGCTGGCCAAGGGTGGGCATGGCGAAGGCGCATATGTTCGCGACTGGCTGATCGCGCCGAGTGGCGAGCGGCGGCTGATGGAGGGCAAGCGATACGATAGCGATGATACGCATGGAACCGGCTGCACCCTGGCCAGCGCACTCGCCTGTCGGCTGGGCGCGGGCAAGCCGATCGATGCCGCCTTCACCGATGCGATCCGCTTCGTGCGCATGGCGATCGTCCACGCGCCGGGACTGGGACAGGGGCATGGGCCGCTGGGCCAGCAGTTCGTGCCGGACATCCGCGAAGAAGACGACGAATGCCCGGACTGATCCACGAACGCCGCTGCGCCGCGCCGGTCGCGGGGGTCGATGAGGCGGGACGTGGCCCGCTGGCGGGGCCGGTGGTCGCGGCGGCGGTCATCCTGCCGGACCGGGGGACACCGCGCGGGATCGATGATTCGAAGAAGCTCTCGGCCAGGGAGCGGGCGCGGCTTTGCGCGCTGTTGCAGGAGCGCGCGGTTGTCGGGATCGGCATTGTCGAGGCGGACGAGATCGACCGGCTTAACATCCACTGGGCGACGATGAAGGCGATGACGCTGGCGGTGGAGGCGCTGCGCGAGGTTCCGGCGCATGTGCTGGTCGACGGCAACCGGCTGCCGCGCTGGAACCATGTCGCGACCGCGATAGTCAGCGGCGATGCTTGCTGCCGCTCGATCGCGGCGGCGTCGATCGTCGCAAAGCATGTCCGCGACACGATCATGCTGGCGCATGACGCGTACCATCCGCACTACGGATGGGCGTCGAACAAGGGCTATGGTTGCGCGCGGCATCTGGCGGCGCTGAGGGAGCATGGGCCGTCGCCGCTCCACCGGCGCAGCTTCGCGCCGGTGGAGCGGCATGGGCGGAGCGGGAAGTGCGGATAGTGAGTCTTCAGGGCAACACCGCAACCGGTTGAGTCCACTTCCTCATCCAGACTCCACATCTGGTTGCTTGCCGCGGTCGACGTACCGTAACGCGAGCGCCGCGAGAACAATCAGTTAACCATTGTCTGCTTGACCGTTGCGTTGCCGCGAGTCGATGTGGGCGCCGGGCAGTCGAAGGGGGTATGAGTGGCGGTCATCGCAGCACCACGGCGCATACGCGCTCCCGCCCGGCAAGCCTTGCCACTGGGGCAGATCCTGATGGGGGACTGCGTCGAGCGGATGCGTGCGCTACCCGATCGATGCGTGGACATGATCTTCGCCGATCCGCCGTATAACCTGCAGCTTGGCGGCGAGTTGTTCCGGCCCGACGGCAGTCATGTCGATGCCGTGACCGACGACTGGGACAAGTTCGATACCTTCGCCGCCTATGATTGCTTCACGCGGGCGTGGCTTGCCGAGGCGCGGCGCGTTTTGAAGGACGATGGCACGATCTGGGTCATCGGCAGCTATCACAACATCTTCCGGGTGGGGACCGCTCTACAGGATCTGGGCTACTGGATCCTGAACGACATTGTGTGGCGGAAGGCCAATCCAATGCCCAACTTTCGCGGAACGCGGTTCACCAACGCGCATGAGACGCTGATCTGGGCGTCGAAGAAGGAAGGCGCGCGCTATACGTTCAACTATCGCTCGATGAAGACGCTGAACGATGAGTTGCAGATGCGGTCGGACTGGGAGTTCCCGATCTGCGGCGGGCAGGAGCGGTTGAAGAAG
Source organism: Sphingomonas sp. (assembly GCA_965260965.1). Taxonomy (GTDB): domain Bacteria; phylum Pseudomonadota; class Alphaproteobacteria; order Sphingomonadales; family Sphingomonadaceae; genus Sphingomonas. The sequence continues at coordinate 186,946 of CBDHCA010000003.1, forward strand.
GACGGCACCAAGGTCCATCCGACGCAGAAGCCGGAGGCGCTGCTGTACCGGATCCTGCTGGCATCGACGAAGCCGGGCGACGTGGTGCTCGACCCGTTCTTCGGGACCGGGACGACGGGCGCCGTGGCGAAGCGGCTGGGGCGGCGGTGGATCGGGATCGAGCGGGAGGGCGATTATATCGACGCGGCGCGCGCGCGGGTCGCGGCGGCGCTCCCGCTTGACGAGTCGGCACTGGCGACGATGCAGAGTCCGCGCCAGCAGCCCAGGGTCGCGTTCGGCGTGCTGGTGGAGAATGGGTATCTGGACGCCGGTGACACGCTCAGCGATGCGAAGCGCCGCTGGCACGCGACGATCCGAGCGGACGGATCGCTGATGAGCAGTTGCGGGCAGACGGGGTCGATCCACAAGCTGGGCGCGCTGTTGCAGGACGCGCCCACGTGCAACGGCTGGACCTTCTGGTACCGTGAAACGGATGGCCGGCTGGCGGCGATCGACACGCTGCGGCAGACCTATCTGCTGGCGACGCAGCCCTAGTGCATCTGCGGCCGGTCCAGTTCGTCGATACGCCCATCGGCCATGACGGCGCGGTCGCGCGGCTCGCAGGCGGGATGCAGTGGTTCGCGGCGTATGAGGTGATCGAGCAGGGCGTTGCGACAACTGTTCCGATTGCCCAGTTAGAGGGGCGTTTGCGCGAGGATGAGCGCGCGGCGCTGCTGCACGGCGCGATCACAGCGCCGAGGCCGCCGATGACGCTGGGAGAGCAGGTGCTGCGGTTCGACCAGCCGCAGGTTGCGGGTATCCTGAATGTTACGCCCGACAGCTTCTCGGATGGCGGTCAGCATGGCGGTAATCTGGAGCGTGCGGCGGCAGCCGGAATCGCGATGGCCGGGCAAGGCGCCGCGATGATCGATGTCGGCGGCGAATCGACGCGGCCGGGCGCGGCGGTGGTTTGGGAAGGTGACGAGATCGCTCGCGCCGCGCCCGTGGTCGAGCGGCTGGCGGTAAACGCGCTCGTCTCGATCGACACGCGCAAGGCCGCGGTGATGGAGGCCGCGCTCATGGCGGGGGCAGCGATCGTCAATGACGTGTCGGCGCTGTTGTGGGACGACCGCGCGGCCGGGATCGTTGCGGCGGCGGGGTGCCCGGTGGTGCTGATGCACTCGCCCGATCCGGCGACGGGTGGGCATGCGCGCCATGCCTATGGCAATGTCCTGACCGAGGTCTTCGACTGGCTTGAGGCGAGGATCGCGGCGGTCGTGGCGGCGGGGATCGAGCGGTCGCGGATCATCGTCGATCCGGGCATCGGTTTCGGCAAGACGCTGGCCGAGAACCTCGCGCTGCTGAACGGGTTGGCGCTGTTCCACGGGCTGGGGTGCCCGGTCATGCTGGGTGCCAGCCGAAAGCGGATGATCGGTGCGCTGTCAAACGAGGCGCCGGTCGAGCAGCGCCTGGGGGGCTCACTCGCACTGGCGCTGAAGGGGGCAGATGCCGGCGTTCAGTTGCTGCGCGTTCATGACGTGGCCGAGACGGTGCAGGCGCTGCGCGTCTGGCGGGGCTTGCGCGATCAGGCATTGACGGGGCGCTAACGCGAGAACGGGAAGGTGGGTCTACCTGAACGCTTGATTGAAACGGATACTCTAAACCCTACCAGACGCCCGTGTTGGGCATGGAGGCCCAGGGTTCGGCGGACTCCAAATGCCCATCCTGCAACAGCTCTATCGAGATGTCATCCGGCGTCCGCACAAAGGCCATATGACCGTCGCGCGGGGGACGGTTGATCGTGACGCCGGCGTCCATCAGGCGCTGGCACATGGCGTAGATGTCGTCGACGCGGTAGGCGAGATGCCCGAAGTTACGGCCGCCAGAATAGTCTTCCGCATCCCAATTGTGCGTCAGTTCGACCTGCGCCGCCTCGTCGCCGGGCGGGGCCAGGAAGATCAGCGTGAAGCGGCCCTTCTCGCTGTCCATGCGCCGTACCTCTTTCAGGCCCAGCAGATCGAAGAAGCGGATCGTGGCTTCGGGATCGCTGACGCGGATCATGGTGTGCAGATATTTCATCGTTCCAGTCCTTTGATCGTCAGGCCGCGAAGGCCTCTGCCTCGAGCGCATACAAGACATCTGCGCGGGCACTGGCTGCTGCTTCGAGACCGGCGGCTTCCGGGATGATCTGTTCGAGGTAGAAATGCACTGCCGCGCGCTTCAGATTCGCGAAGGCGTCGGCGCGGTCGCTCAGCGCGCCGCGCTGCCGTTCCATCAGCCAGCCGCTGACCGCGACCGACAGCATGGTCAGGAACGGATAGCTGGCCGCCAGCCGGTCGTCAGCATCCGCGGTCGACAACTGCCGTCCGACCCGCTCGCACGCGTCGACCAGACCGACGAGCCGGGGGTCGCGTGCCTCGCGGCGCATGTCGTCAATCAGCGCGGCGAACGCGCCGCCATTGCGAAGCGAGAGCTTGCGCCCGACCAGATCGGCCGCCTGGATGCCGTTAGTCCCCTCATAGATCGGAGTGATGCGCGCATCGCGGAAGAACTGCGCGGCGCCCGTCTCCTCGACATAGCCCATCCCGCCATGCACCTGGATACCAATCGAGGCGACCTCGCAGCCCAGATCGGTGCCGTGCGCCTTGGCGAGCGGGGTAACCATCTCCAGCCGGTCGTTCGCCGCCTCGTCGCCCATCGCCGCCCGGTCGACCTGGCCGGCCGCATAATAGACCAGTGCGCGCGCGGCCTGCGTCTGTGCCTTCATGCGCAGCAGCATGCGGCGGACGTCGGGGTGCTCGACGATGCGGACGGGATCGCGGTGCGCGCCGCCGACACGGGCCGACTGCACGCGTTCGAGCGCATAGGCGACCGCTTTTTGCGTCGCGCCCTCGGCGACTTGCACGCCCTGTAGGCCCACATTGAGGCGCGCGTTGTTCATCATCGTGAACATGGCGCGCATCCCGGCATGTTCGGCGCCGATCAGCTCGCCGATACAATCGCCCTCATCGCCGAAGGAGAGGACGCAGGTAGGCGAGGCGTGGAGACCCATCTTATGCTCGATCGAGACGACGCGAACGTCGTTGAACGCGCCCGGCGTGCCGTCGTCATTCAGCCGGTATTTGGGCACGAGGAACAGCGAGATGCCGCGCGTCCCCGCCGGTGCGTCCGGCGTGCGGGCGAGGACGAGGTGGACGATGTTGTCGGCCATGTCGTGATCGCCGAACGAGATGTAGATCTTGGTGCCGGTGATCTTCCACTTGCCGTCGCCCAACGGCTCGGCGCGGGCGCGCAGCGCGCCGACGTCGCTACCCGCCTGCGGCTCGGTGAGGTTCATGGTCCCGGTCCAGTCGCCGGTCGCCAGATGCGGGAGGTAAGTCGCCTGCTGCTCGGGTGAGCCGTGATGGATCAGCGCCTCGATTGCGCCGACGGTCAGCGTCGGGCAGAGCGCAAAGCCCATGTTCGCAGAGCCGAGCGTCTCCAGCACCGCGGTCTGGAGCGCGAAGGGCAGGCCCTGACCGCCATGTGCTTCCGGCACGCCGATCGTGCCCCATCCGCCCTCGACATAATGCCGGTACGCCTCGGCATAGCCATCCGGCATCACGACACCCTCCGGCGACCATTTCGCGCCGACCGTGTCGCCTTCGCGATTGAGCGGCGCCCATTCGCCCGCCGCGAACTGGCCTGCGCCCTCCAGCACGGCGTCGACCATGTCCGGGCTGGCCGCAGCGAAGCGCTCGGTGGCCGCCAGCGCGTCGATCTCAACGACATGATCGAGGACGAAGCGCTGCTCGGCCGTGGCAGGGGTGAAAGTCATCGGCGTCCTCTTAACGTCTGGGTCGCGGCCGATATAGAGAGGGACGATGCCAGCACCAACTCCGCATGTGATGCAATATGACGCAGATGTCGTCCGCCGTGCCGCCGAGCTGATCCTGGCGGGCGACATTGTCGCGGTGCCGACCGAGACGGTCTATGGCCTCGCCGCGGACGCGACGGATGGCGAGGCGGTGGCGCGGATCTATGCGGCTAAGGCGCGCCCGGCGTTCAACCCGCTGATCGTGCATGTGCCCGATCTGGAAGCGGCGGAACGGCTGGCGGTGATCGACGCGGACGCGCGAGTGCTGGCGGCGGCGTTCTGGCCGGGGCCGCTGACGCTGGTCCTGCCGCTGCGCCGGGAGGCGGGGATCGCCGCCCCGGTAACCGCGGGGCTGGGTACGGTCGCATTGCGGGTGCCGGCGCACCGGGCGATGCGCGCGCTGCTGGCGGCGACGGGCAAGCCGCTGGCCGCGCCGTCCGCCAATCGCAGCAACGCGATCAGCCCGACCCGCGCCGAGCATGTCGCCGCCGGGTTGGGTGCGGCCGTGCCGCTCATCATCGACGACGGCGCGTGCGCGGTCGGGGTGGAGTCGACGATCGTCGTGGGGCGCCGGGTGCTGAGGCCGGGGGCGATCACGGCGGGGATGGTAGATGCGCTGTTGGGAGGCGGGCGGCGTGCCGATGCCGGTGCGGGCAGTTCGGCGGAAGGCGTGACGGCGCCGGGCCAGCTACCGACGCATTACGCGCCGTCGAAGCCGCTGCACCTGGAGGCGACACGGGCCGGACCGGGCGAGTATATGATCGGTTTCGGACGAGTTGTCGGGGACGCGACCCTGTCGCAGCGCGGCGACCTGTCGGAGGCCGCCGCGCGCCTGTTCGACGCGCTGCACCGAGCTGACGCGAGCGACCGGACGGGGATCGCGGTCGCGCCGATCCCCGACGAAGGGATCGGCGCCGCGATCAACGACCGTCTACGCCGCGCGGCCCACCGCTGACGGCCGGAAGTTCACAATTCATACGAAATTTAGGAGAGTATGTCGGCAAACCCCGGCTCTCCGCCCGAAGCCCTGCGTCCCTACCCGCTTCGTAAGAGTTCTGCAAGCCTTGCTGCAACCAAATGAGGGGATCACGATGAAGACGGCCTGCCGTCTGATGATTCTGGTTACCCGACTTTGGTAATGTTGATCAAGGCGATCAGTATGATTATGGCCAACCATTGCGATATTGAACACGCATTGGTGCTTGCTCGTCATCTGGCGGGCGATGGAATTCTAGGGCTTTTCTTGAAAGTGCAATATGAGGCTTCAAAAGATGCGAGGGAAGCCGGTGGTTATTAGCGGCGTAGATGGCGCATTGCCAGTGATCAAGCCGTGGCCGATGGCATTTGAGAAAAGCGAAGCATGGCTGCAAAACCTCGTCCACAGCAACCCGCAGATGTTGCCCGTCGATGAGCTGGAGCCGGGTATAGGACCGTTGGTTCCCGCAGCCATGGAGGTCGCGTGCACACACGGCTACATTGATAATCTGTTCATAACCTCTGACGGTGACATTGTGTTACTTGAGGTAAAACTCTGGAACAACCCTCAATCCCGCCGTGAGGTGGTTGCGCAAGTACTCGACTACATCGCGTCACTCGGCTCGATGGAGTATGAGGCGTTTGAGGCGGCAATCATAAAGGCCCGTGGCGATGGTACCGGCAGTCTGTATGGTTTGATCCCAGAGCAGTTAGGTCCGTTGCCCGAATCAGAGTTCGTGAACGCGGTTTCGCGCAACCTCAGGCTCGGGCGGATCCTTGCGATCGTGGTGGGCGATGGCATCCGCGAAGAAACCGAGCGGCTTATCGACCTTGTACAAAGCCACGCTGGCGCACACTTCACGCTCGCTTTGGTTGCCATTTCATTCTTTGAAAATACTATGACGAAAGACCTGATTGCGATCCCAGATACATTGATGAGGACGGTTACGATCGAGCGCGGGATCGTAGTGGTTGAAGAGGGCATGCCGGTAGTTAAACCGATACCGCCAAAATCCGTCGGAACGGTTAAGACGATAAGCATCGAGATGTTCGACGAGGCATTGGCGAAGGTTTCGAATTCGCTGCCCGACAAGTTGCATGAACTGGTTGCGGAACTTGGTCGGCTAGGCGTTTACAGCGAGCAAAAGAAGTCGCTCTTGATACTCGCCAAGGTGCCGGGTTTTGAGAATCCGATCAAACTCGGCTATGTTGACAAATACGGCAAGCTGTGGACCGACAATGTGCTGACGTCGGCGCCGTCGAACGCCGCACGACAGTATCTCGCGACGCTTGCGGCGCTGATTAGCGGTAGCGTCAATGGCAACCCGACCCATCCATCGGTCACCACGAACGGTACGTCCGCACCACTGGTAGCAGACTACCTAAATGTTCACCGATCGGGATGGATCAGCGCAATCGAGGCGTTCATCACCGCGACCGCCGCGCAAGCCGGCTTGGACGGAGTCGGCCGCCTATGAGCATTGCGCAGTTCACGATTGAGTCCGCTCATTGTTACGGGCTAAGTATGTATCCGGGATATGGCAATGAACCATATTTCTCGCCAATACGCGTTGAACGCGTGGTGCCACTTGGCAACGGACTCTTGGAAGTTGAATATCTAAACGCGGGCTACGCCGAAGGCGTTCAGCAGATGAAGAAGAAGTATCGGGTGCACCGTCGCGGTGAACGGAACCTTGTTCTTGATGAACTCCACGTCCCGGAGCGCACAGCGATCATCGAAGCGATCTCGGCATCGTGGATCATGTCTCGCGCAGCATGGTTTGTCGGAAGACTTCCGGAACTACAATAACCTATTTCAAAGGCTCCAACGCATTAGCTTCTCAACGCAAAATGATGGAGAACGAAGTCCGAACGGAAGAGATGTCAAAATACGCCGTTGGCAGTGCACTGCCGTCTACCGAGGCAGTGGATAGGCATTGTCGACCATACCAATCGATATGCTCTGAGTGCCTTGCTGCATCCCTGTGGGGGCAGCCTGCTGAACTCGCTAAGCCCTATTTTGCCTTCACATCCAAGCCCGGTAATGCTCAGCCCAAAAGAAGACGGGAGTAGTTTCAGGTAAGACCGTTTCTCCCTGAAGCATGACGCCCCGCCCGCTCGATCAGGCGTCGACGCCAGCCTTCGACCGGGCCGCAAAGCTCTTGCGGAGCTTCTGCAGCTTGGGAGGGATGACGGCCATGCAATAGGGGTTGGAGCGGCCCGACGTTTCCCAATAATCCTGGTGATACCCTTCCGCCGGATACCAGGTCGCCATCGGCTCGACCGTGGTCACGATCGGCTTTGTGCTGTCGGCCTGGGCGCGGTCGATGGCGGCGCGCATAGCGCGTTCCTGCGCGTCGTCGGCGGGGAACATCGCCGAGCGATACTGGGTGCCGACGTCATTGCCCTGACGGTTGAGCTGCGTCGGATCGTGCGTCGCGAAGAAAACGTCTAGCAGGTCGCCTAGCGCCAGTTGCTCGGGGTCGTAGCCGATGCGGATCGCCTCGGCATGGCCGGTCTGGCCGCCGCAGACCTCGCGGTAGCTGGGGTCCTGGGTGTGGCCGCCGATATAGCCGCTCTCGACCGACTCCACGCCGATCACGTCCTTGAACACCGCCTCGGTGCACCAGAAGCAGCCGCCCGCCAATGTCACAGTATCGGTCATGTCAATGTCTCCTTTGCGACCCAGATAGGAAGCGGCTAGGGCGCGCGCAAAGGGAGCAGGACATGATCGACGGCAGCGTGATGGTGACGGGCGGGGCGGGCTATATCGGCAGCCATGCGGTTCTGGCGCTACTGGACGCGGGCACCCGCGTGGTCGTCGTCGACAACCTGGTGACGGGCTTCGCCTGGGCGGTCGACCGCCGCGCGACGCTGGTGGAGGCGAATGTCGCCGATGACGACCGGGTGCGCGGCGCGATCCGCGAGCACGGCGTCCGCGCGATCCTGCATTTCGCCGGATCGGTCGTTGTGCCCGAATCGGTCGCAGACCCGCTGAAATACTACCGCAACAACACGGCCGCCAGCCGCGCGCTGATCGAGAGCGCGGTCGCCGAGGGCGTGCCGCATTTCATCTTCTCCTCGACGGCGGCGACCTATGGCACGCCCGAGCGGGTGCCGGTGGCGGAGGGCGATCCGACCGCGCCGATCAACCCCTATGGCACGTCCAAGCTGATGACGGAGGCGATGCTGCGCGACGTGGCGGCCGTGCATCCGCTGAATTACTGTGCGCTGCGGTATTTCAATGTCGCGGGCGCCGATCCCGAGGGGCGCGGCGGGCAATCGACGGTGGGCGCCACGCACCTCATCAAGATCGCGGTCGAGGCGGCGACCGGCAAGCGCGGGGCGGTGGGTGTGTACGGCACCGATTTCGACACGCCCGACGGCACGGGTGTACGCGATTACATCCATGTAAGCGACCTGGCAGCGGCGCATGTCGCGGCGCTGCAACTGCTGATCGCCGAGCCGGAGCGCAGCCACACGCTCAATTGCGGCTATGGGCGTGGCTATTCGGTGCTGGAGGTGCTGGACGCGGTCGACCGGGTGACGAACCGGCGGATCGAGCGGCGGATGGAGGGGCGGCGCGCGGGCGATCCGGCGGCGCTCGTCGCGGACAATGCGGCGATCCTGCGGACGCTCGACTGGCGGCCGCAGCGCGACGATCTGGACCAGATCGTGCGTGACGCGCTTGGCTGGGAACGCAGGCTGGCGGAGCGTGCGGCTTGAGGCTGCGTTCACTGCTGTTCGTGCCGGGGGACCGGCCCGAGCGCATGGTGAAGGCGGCGGGGATGGAGGCGGATGCGCTGATCCTCGACCTGGAGGATGCGGTTGCGCCCGGCGCGAAGCCGGCGGCGCGCGCGGCGGTGACGGCGTTCCTTGGGCAGCCGCGCGCATGCCCGCTGTTCGTGCGGATCAATCCGCTCGACTCTGGACTGGCGGAGGATGATCTGGCGACGGTCCTGTCCGCGCGACCCGACGGGATCGTGTTGCCCAAGGCGGAAGGGGCGGAGACGCTCGCGGCGCTCGACGCGCAGTTGACGGGGGATGTCCACATCCTGCCGATCGCGACCGAGACGCCGGCGGCGATCTTCGCGCTGGGCAGCTACGCGGGGGTGACGCCGCGGCTGTGTGGATTGACGTGGGGCGCGGAGGACCTGCCCGCGGCGATCGGCGCCGCGACGGCCCGGGAGGAGGATGGCGGCTATACTCCGCCTTACCAGCTCGCACGGTCGCTGACCCTATTCGGAGCGCATGCGGCGGGGGTGGCGGCGATCGAGACGGTGTATCCGGATTTTCGCGATCTGGACGGGTTGGCGGCCTATGCCGGGCGGGGGCGACGCGACGGCTTTACGGGAATGATGGCAATCCATCCCGCACAGGTGCCGGTCATCAACGCCGCCTTCACGCCGTCCCCGGACGAGATTGCGCACGCGCGGGCGGTGGTTAAGCTGTTCGCCGCCAATCCCGGTGCCGGGGCGCTGGCGCTGGACGGGCGGATGGTGGACGCGCCGCACCTGAGGGCGGCGCGCCGGACGCTATCGCTCGCCGCCGATTGAAGCGCGGGCGCGCTCGGTCGCGGTCCACCAGCCCAGCGCCCAGAGCGTGCCGAAGCTCCAGCCCGCGAGCACGTCGCTCGGCCAGTGCACGCCCAGATAGACGCGGCTGCACCCGATCGCGCCGACCAGCAGGATCGCGACCAGGATGAGGTACAGCCGCGTCGCCCGGTCCCGCGTCACCTGGGATGCGAGCGCGGCGACCGTCAGATAGACGACCGCGCTGTCGGTCGCATGGCCGCTGGGAAAGCTCATATGCGTCGCCTCGACGAGGTGGGGGACCAGATCGGGCCGTGGCCGCGCGATATGCGCCTTCGCCAGCGAAACCGCCCAGCCGCCGGTCGAGGCGGCGGCGATGGTGAAGATGGCGGTCAGCCAGAGGCGCTGGATCAGGAGGAGGCCGGCGGTTCCCAGCACGATGATGGTCAGCACCGTCCCGCCGCCGAGCGCCGTGATGTCTCGCGCGGCCGACGGCAGCCAGGCGGGCGCGTGCCAGGCACGCAGCCCGATGATGATGCGGCGGTCGAACGCCAACGGCCAGCGCTCGATGGCGAGGCCGAGCAGCAGGAGCGCGCCGATCGCGGCGGCGACGATCGTGGCGCCCGTTAGTGAGGGCGGTAGGCGCCTAGCGCGCCGGTTCATTCGTCGTGCCACACTGCCTCCTGATCCGCTCGCCGCCGCTATCATGGCGCGGATCACCTGTCAGGCCGGTTGAACGCGGGCGTGTGCTGGGGCATCGGCGTGCGAATGAGCTTTCCGTCGGCCTATGCCGCCTTCATCCAGTGGATCGGTGACGGCACCGGCGCCCCCGACAGCCTGTTGCACGTCCATGCCGGCATGGCGATCCTCATCCTGGCCCGGGTTGCGACGGGGCGCTCGCTCTCGACGCCGATTCCGCTGGCGATCGTCGCGCTGGCCGAGCTGACGAACGAGATCCTCGACCGGATCAACCACGGTTCGTGGCTGTGGCCCGACACGATCAGCGACGTCATCAACACGCTGTTCTGGCCGACCGTCATTATGATCGGTCTGCGCCTGCGCAAACCGCGCCGCGAATAGCGCGGCAGCGCCATGTTGCCCTTGACCCGGCATGACTTTCGTGATGCCATGCGTTAAGGAGAAGTAAACGCGGCAAGACTCGGGCAAGGAGTGCGGCGAACCATGGCACAGGTCATCACTCGCAAACCGTCACGGCATTCGCTACGCGACCGCCGGGTGCGCTTCGCGCAGGCGACATGCCCGATGTGCGAGGGAACCGGGCAGCGCCTGGTCTGGGATCGCAACATTGGCGGTACTCCCGCGGCCTGTTCCTGCAAGGCCGGTCGCCGGACGGTCAGAGGCTATCGCGGATTCCTGCTGCAACTGGTGGTAGCGCTGATTCTCACCGTGCTGATCTACGGCTATGTCTTCTGGATGCGGTGATGTCTGATTGAACGGGAGACTGCATATCGGTCGATGATTTGCCACGATGCCTCTTCGTCGCTGATTTTTTCCGGCACGACAAAAACTCAGCGCAAGATGCGACGCGTGGCGATATTTTTGCCACTGCGGAAGTCGTATTCGACCCCGCCAAGGATGTCGCCAACATTGCCAAGCACCGGCTTTCATTGGCGCAGGCACCGGCGTTCGAGATGAGCGAAGCAGTGGTCGAGATCGACGACCGATATGATTACCGTGAACAGCGATTCCGTGCATTCGGTCGCGTCGCCGGAGAGGCGCGATGTCTGGTCTTCACCTATCGCGAAGGCGAAGTTCGCGTGATCAGCTTTCGTCGTGGTCATGAAAAGGAGATGCGCCGTCATGGCCTCTGAACAGCCGCACGTAGTCTTTGATGACGACAATCCGGAATGGACCGACGAGGACTTCGCGCGGGCACGCCCTGCGGCGGAAGTTCTGCCTCCGCAGGTTATCGCCGCGTTCGCCAAGCCGCGAGGCCGTCCGACCGGATCGGAAAAGCAGCGCGTGACCCTTCGCGTTGACAGGGACACGGTGGAACGGTTCCGCTCGGCGGGGCCCGGTTGGCAGACACGCATGAACGAAGCGCTTCGCCGCGCCGCGCCCTGATGCGAATGACCACTACGGCGGGACGAATGTTCCGGGAGTTTCGATGGTGGGTCCGCCGGGGCTCGAACCCGGGACCTCTCGATTAAAAGTCGCTTGCTCTACCAACTGAGCTACGGACCCCGGCCATCGACGTCGCGCCCTAGGAGCGTGGGCGGGGGCGGTCAACCATGTGGGCGAGCTGACGGACGGTCCGGCCGGTGATCGGATCCCGCCACGCCGGTGCGATACGATCCAGCGGCCGCAGGACGAAGGCGCGGTCGCGAAACGCGGGATGCGGGACGATCAGTCCCGGGGAGCGCCAGCTGCCGCCCGACCACAGGATGATGTCCAGGTCGATCACCCGCGCCGCCCATCGTCGCCCACGCCGCCGGCCGAGCGTGCGTTCGATTCGCTGAAGGCGGGTCAGCAGGTCGGGCGGCGACTCGTCGGTCACCACGATCGCCACGGCATTGGCGAAACGGCGGCGCGACGGGCCGATCGGCCGGGTCGCGAAGATCGGCGACACCGCGGTGACCGGTCCCAGCATGCCCAGCGCACGCCGGACCGTGCGCTCGGGCGAGCCCCATCGACTGCGGACGTTCGCGCCGAGGGCGATGGCATAGCTTGTCGCGGTCATGGCCGAGCGCCTATCGCACCGCGATGAGCTTCGCATCCTCGCCGATCCCCGCGACCGAACCGCCGCACGACTGTCCGCTCTGTCCCAGGCTGGTGGCGATGCGCAACGATCTGCGACAGTCGGAGCCGGGCTGGTGGAACGCGCCGGTGCCCGCGTTCGGCGATCCGGACGCGTGGCTGGCGGTGGTCGGGCTGGCGCCCGGCAAGCACGGGGCCAACCGGACCGGGCGACCGTTCACCGGCGACTATGCGGGCGACCTGCTCTATGCGACGCTCGACAGGTTCGGATTTTCCGAAGGAGGCTACGCCGCGAGTACGGATGACGGGCTGGCGCTGAAGGGGGCGGTCATCATCAACGCCGTGCGCTGCCTGCCGCCCGCCAACAAGCCGACGCCCGAGGAGATCCGGACCTGCCGGCCCTATCTGGAGGCGCCGCTGGCCGCGTTGACCGGCGTGCACGTTGTCATCGCGCTCGGCCAGATCGCGCATCAGTCGGCGGTGAAGACGATGGGCGGCCGGCTGCCCAAGGCGAAGTTCGGTCATCTGGCGGAACATGCCATGCCGGATGGTCGCATCCTGATCGATAGCTATCATTGTTCGCGCTACAACCAGAATACCCGCCTGCTGACGCCGGCGATGTTCGAGGCGGTCTTCGCACGGGCAAGGACGCTGCGACCGTGATCGGCGGGAGACGCGTTGCGGGCCGGTTTCAACCGTTGCCAAAGTGCCACTTGCCCGGCAAATCGTGCGGCACCGCCCGAATATGGCGGACGGGTGTTGCATGGAATGACACCCTTCGATAGGCCGGATCGGCACATATCCGTCCGTGCTGCGTTATATTTTGAGACAGACAGTTCCTGTCGAGGATTGGGGAGACCTATATGAAGATCAGTTCAATCATCATGGCCGCATCGGCATCGGCGATGGCCGTCATGCCCGTCGCGGCGAACGCCGCCGCGGTTCAGTCGAACCCGGCCGCCAAGCTGTCGATCGCGCCGAGCGTGCGTGCCCATGCATCGGCCGGCAAGTCCGAGAAGCTGTTGGGTCTGAACGGTGGTGGTGCCGTGATCGCCGCGCTTATCGTGGCGGGCATTGCCGCCATCGGCATCGTTGCGATCGTCAATGGCGACGACAACAACGCCGACAGCAATTGATCGAACGGGGCGGGTCTGGACTTCGGCCGCGATCCGCCCCACCCCTTCCGCCTTTCAGGTATCGCTGACCAGTCGCCCGTAGAGATCGGGGCGTCGGTCGCGAAAGAATCCAAATGCCGCGCGGTGTCGCTTGACGACCGCAAGGTCGAGTCCGGCGGTGATGACGCCTTCGTCTGTTCTTCCCAACTCCTCGATGATGTCACCGCGCTCGTCGCAGATGAAGCTGGTGCCGTAGAAGGTCTGGCCGTGCTCGGTGCCGATCCGGTTCGCGGCGATGACGGGGACGACATTGGCGACCGCGTGCCCGACCATCGCCCGGCGCCATAGGCGCGCGGTATCGAGTGACATGTCGTGCGGCTCGCTGCCGATCGCGGTAGGATAGAATAGCAGTTCCGCGCCCATCAGCATCATCGCGCGCGCGGCCTCCGGATACCATTGGTCCCAGCACACCCCGACACCCAGCGTCGTGCCGCCGGCCGGCCAGACCCGGAACCCGGTGTTGCCGGGGCGGAAATAGAATTTCTCCTCATAGCCCGGTCCGTCGGGGATGTGGCTCTTGCGATAGACACCCTGGACGACGCCATCGGGGCCGATCATCGCCAGGCTGTTGTAATGATGCGGGCCGTCGGCCTCGAAGAAGCTGGTGGGGATCGTGACGCGGAGTTCGGCGGCGAGCGCCTGCATCGCCAGCACGGCCGGGTGTTCGCCGACGGGCCGCGCCTGCGCGAACAGGCCTTCATCCTCGACCCGGCAGAAATACTCGCTCTCGAACAATTCGGGGGGAAGGATGACCTGCGCGCCACGCGACGCCGCCTCGCGCGCCAGCGCAGAGACGTTCGCGATATTGCGGTCGGTGTTCGGGGTGAAGCCGAGTTGCAGCGCGGCGACGGTCATGCTGGTCATGGGCGCCGATGTAGGGGATCGGGCGCCGTCGTGCCATCGTTTGGCGGGACGGGCTGCGGGCGTATCGGCGGACGGTCAGGATGTTACGACTCGTCATCCAGGCCCTGAGCCGGGGTCCCGCTGCTTCAAGCCCGGAAGTTGCATCCGTCAAATGACACGGGGCAGCTCAAAACGGTTCGCGCGCGTGAGAAGCCGGACCCGGGTCAAGCCCGGGGTGACGAAGTGGAGGGATGTGACTACTGACCCGGGAAATATGAAGTATAGTTGACATCGACGAATTGACGAAAAGCAAATTCCGTTTGCGCAGGCGAGTTATACCGAGTGTATGTGGTGTTGAAGTTTGCCTAAACGTATGCGCCGGGAGGATCGATGCACAAGAATGGTTTGGCTATGATTGTCGTAGTTCTCTCCACGCCCGCGGCTGCTATTCAGCATGAGAAGGCATCCGACACGCGCCCAATTGTGCCGATGCCACCTCTCGGAGGCATTTCGCCACCTGCCGGATCCGACTTGCTGAACATGGACATTATGACGAAGCCCAAACCGGATGGCGCATCGGGTGTCTATCAAATCCGCAGCCCGCTCAGCCCAAAGGAGTTCAGGCGCCTCTATGCGTCGGCGGCGAAAACGGCGGGCTACAAAATTTCTGCCGCTGTGAACAAAGTGGTCGGCATACGCGACGACGGGAGTTCCTTCCGGTTGGTGGTGTACAAGGCCTTGTCAGGCTCTTCCGCCTTGCTGACGATCGCGCCGGCAGGAAGTGAGAGTGCATAGCCCAAATCACTGAGTTTTTGTTACCTCGACTTCGGCCTTGATGGCCGTTTCAGTCGACTCGCCTCACACCGGTATCTGCTGCGAGATGCAATGGAAGCTGCCGCCGCCGGTCAGGATGTGGTCGGCGCGCAGGCCGGTGACGTGGCGATCGGGGAAGATGGACCGGAAGGCAGCGACGGCCGCCTCATCGGCCGGGGCGCCGTACAGGGGCACGACGACGGCGGCGTTGCCGATGTAGAAGTTCATGTAGCTGGCGGGCACGATCTCCTCGTCGCGCAGCACGCGGCCGGGGGAGGGGACGGGGACGACCTCCAGGCCCGCCGCGCGGATGCGGTCGGCGGCGTGCTGATACACGAGCCAGTTGGGGTCGTTCTCCGCCGCCACGGGTAGCGCGACGCGGCCCTCTCCAACGAAGCGCGCCAGATTGTCGACATGGCCGTCGGTGTGGTCGTTGGCCAGCCCCTCGCCCAGCCAGACGACGCGGTCGAAGCCGAGATCGCTGGCCAGGCGGTCCTCGACCTGCGAGCGCGACAGGCCGGGGTTGCGGTTCGGGTTCAGCAGGCACTGCTCGGTCGTGAGCACGGTGCCGGTGCCGTCGCCGTCGATCGCACCGCCCTCCAGGACCCAGTCGTGCGACGAGGCGGCGATGCCGGACGCGGCGGCGAGCCGCTGCCCGATCGTGTCGTCGCCGGGCAGGTCGTACTTGCCACCCCAGCCGTTGAAGGCGAAATCGCGCGCGGTGCCGTCGGGCATGACGATCGCGGCGGTGTCGCGCAGCCAGATGTCACCGAAGGGTTGGATCAGGACCTGAGCGAAGGGGGCGAGGTCGCGCGCAGCCGACCCTGCTTCGTCATCGGCGGCGACGAGGAGCACCTGCTCGCCGCCGCCGTCCGCACGGATCGCGCGGGCGAAGGCGACGACCTCTTCGCGGGCAGGACGCAGATCGTCCTGCCAGAGCTCGTCATGGCTGGGAAAGCCGATCCAGACCGCCCGGTGACGCACCCATTCCGGGGCGGGGGGCTTCATGAGCCGGACGAGCGGCTCTTATCGCGCACGGCCCGGAACTCGGCGGTCTTGTACCAGTTGGGCCACAGGTTCGTATCGTCGGCCAGCTTGCGGCCGAGCGTGTAATAGACGTTCAGATCCTGAACCGCGCCCGACCAGTCCCAGTTCGGGTCATATTCGTCCTGCGGCTTGTGATAGCGGTGCGCGACATAATCCTCGGTCGCCGCATGGCCCGCTGCCGATCCACCCACGACCAGATCCTCGCCCGAGCCGCCGTCGAGCATGGGGACGCCAAGCTTGGCGAACGAGAAATGGTCGGAGCGGTAATAGCCACCACGCTCCGGGTTCGGCTCCGCGCTGATCGTACGGCCCTGCGCGGTGACGATGGGCTTTACCAAATCCTCGATCTCGGACTTGCCCGCGCCCGTCAGCACGAAGTCGCGCGTGCTGCCCATGACGTTCAGGCTGTCCATGTTGACGCCGCCGACCGTGTGGCTGAGCGGATAGACCGGATGCTCGGCATAATATTTGCTGCCCAGCAGGCCCGATTCCTCGGCGGTGACGGCCAGAAAGGCCATCGACCGCTTGGCCGGCCCGGCCTTGGCCTGCGCTTCGGCGAGTGCGACGAGGCCGGCGATGCCGCTGGCATTGTCGACCGCGCCGTTGCAGATGCCGTCACCATCGACGGCATCGCAGCGGCCCAGATGATCCCAATGCGCGGAGTAGAAGACGTAATCTTCCGGCGCGGCCGTGCCGGGCAGGACGCCGATGACGTTCTTCGATGCCTGGCGCCGGATGCTGTTGGTGAAGCCCCCTGAGAATTTCAGCCCCAGCGGCACGGCCTTGAAGCCGCGCTGCTTGGCTGCTTCGAGCGCATTCGCGAAATCCTTGCCCGCGCTGGCGAAGACACGCTGCGCCGCGTCCTTTTGCATCCAGCCGATCAGCTTGCTCTGGTCCATGTGGTCGCCGGCCTCGTCTAGTTCGAGCTGCGCGCCGGTCCAGGAGGACTGGACGACGGCCCAGGGATAGGCGGCGGGTTCGGTGTCGTGGACGATGATCGCGGCCGCCGCGCCGTGCCTGGCGGCGTTGTCGTACTTGTAGGGCCAGCGGCCGTACCAGGTCATCGCGCGGCCCTCGAACGGTCCGTCGCGGCTCATCGTCTGCCAGTCGGGATCATTGACCAGGATCACGACGGTCTTGCCGCGCACGTCGACCCCGGCATAATCGTCCCAGTTCTTCTCGGGCGCGGTGATGCCATAGCCGACAAAGACGACGTCGCTGTCCTTGACCGCGATGGACGGCGTGACGCGGTAGGTGCCGGCGACCATGTCGGTGCGATAGGCGAGCGAGATAGGCTGCTTGCCGCCGGTGAAGGTAAAGGGCTTGGTCACATCGGCGGTGATCTCCACCATCGGCACGTCCTGCGTCCACTTGCCGTCATTGCCCGGTTTCAGCCCGGCCTTCTGAAAGCGGTCGATGATGTAGGCGACGGTCTTCTCCTCCGCCGGCGTGGTCGGCGCGCGCCCCTCATAGGCGTCGGACGATAGCTCCTTGTCGACGGTCTTCAGGGTTTCGACCGAGATGTCGGGCGCGGTGGCGGCATTGGCCGTTGTCGTCAGCAGCGCCAGGAGCAGCGTCGGGATCATGCGCATTGATGTTTCTCGTCATCGTTGAGCCGCGGATTGTGCCAGCGCGGCCAATGACGTGCAAGGCGTTGACGTGCCGCCCCGCTTAGCTAATCTGCACCATGCTGAGGGGGGGCATGGCGATGAGAGGATGTGGAGCGCTTGCGCTTGCGCTGGTTGCCGTGACGGCAGCCGGTGCGCAGGCGGCGGATCCGTTGGCCGCCAAATTCGGCGTGCGGGAGGACGTGCAGCAGATGAGCCTGTCGCCCGACGGCCGGCATGCGGCGATCCTGTCGCCGGGACCGGGGCGCACGACCTTGCTGCTGGTCGCCGATCTGGAGGCAGGCGGAAATCCGAAGGCGATCCTAAGGTCGACGGGCGATCCGGACAGGCTGACGCAGTGCAACTGGTCGACCAACAGGCGGCTGATCTGCAATATCTACATGATCGTAACGGGCGTGCAGACGCTGGACTATACTCGTGTTGTTGCCGTCAACAGCGACGGCAGCGGCATGAAGGCGCTCAGCGCGCGCACGGGTGACCAGCTAATAGGCATCATGCAGGACGGAGGTCGACTGATCGACCTGAATGCCACCGGCGGTGCCGGAGAGGTCCTGATGACGCGCACGTTCCTACCCGAAAGCACGACCGGTACGCATCTGGGAAGCCATGCGGACGGGGTCGGGGTCGAGCGGGTCGACACGGTCACGCTGGAGCGCCACGTGGTCGAGCCTGCAAGGGGCGCGCATACGGAATATATCAGCGACGGGCACGGCTTCGTCCGGATCATGGGACTGCAGCAGCGCACGAATTCAGGCTATGCGAAGGGCGCGGTCAGCTATCGCTACCGCAAGGTCGGAAGCCGCGACTGGCTCAATCTGAGCGACGTGACCGATGTCGCGGGTGTGGCGTCGGGCTTCGATCCCTATGCGGTCGATCCGGCGTTGAACGTGGCTTATGGCTTTGACGAGCTGAATGGACGACGTGCGCTCTATAGCGTTGCGCTTGACGGCGGGCTGAAGCGTACCCTGGTCTTCGCGCGGCCCGATGTTGATGTCGCCAGTCTCGTCACGATCGGGCGGCAGCGACGAGTGGTTGGCGCGTCATACGTGACTGACAGGCGCGAAACGGAATTTTTCGACCCGGGGCTGAAGGCGCTGCGCACATCGCTCCGAAAGGCGCTGCCGAGCCAACCGCTGGTGACCTTCATCGATGCCAGCGAGGATGAAAGCAAGTTGCTGATGTTCGCAGGGTCGGATACCGATCCCGGGCGATACTATCTGTTCGACAAGGCCACGCGACAACTGGGCGAAGTGCTGCCCGCGCGACCGCAGCTTTCCGACCTGAAGCTGGCGCCGATGAAGTCCGTCAGCTTCAGAGCGGCGGACGGGACGATGATCCCCGGCTACCTCACAATGCCGCTCGCTGGTTCGGGGAAGGACATCCCGGCGATCGTCATGCCGCATGGAGGACCGGGCGCGCGCGACGAATGGGGGTTCGATTGGCTGGCGCAGTTCTTCGTCGCGCACGGGTACGCTGTCTTGCAGCCGAACTTTCGTGGATCGACCGGGTATGGCAATAGCTGGTTTCAGAAAAACGGCTTCCAGTCCTGGGAGACCGCAATCGGTGACGTCAACGATGCGGGGCGCTGGCTGATCGCGCAAGGCATCGCGGCACCATCGAAGCTGGCGATTGTCGGCTGGTCGTATGGCGGATATGCCGCACTGCAATCGGCTGTCGTCGACCCCGATTTGTTCAAAGCCATCATTGCCATCGCGCCGGTCACCGACCTGGAAACGCTGCGCCAGGAATCGCGCGACTACATGAATTACCCTATCGTCGATCACTTCATCGGGCAGGGTCCGCATGTGAAGGCGGGATCGCCCGCGCGCAACGCGGCGCGGATCAAGGCCCCGGTGCTTCTGTTCCACGGCGACCTTGATCGCAACGTCGGCATCGGCGAGTCGAGGATGATGGCCGGGGCATTGCGCAAGGCGGGCGGCAAGGTGGAACTGGTCGAGTTTCACAAGCTCGACCATCAACTCGACGATGCTCCGGCGCGCACGCAGATGCTGGAGAAGGCTGCGGGTTTTCTTGACGCGACCTTGGGCCATTGAACGCGGCGGCGAAGGTCCCGCGACCGCCAACGTACCGTAGCGCTATGGCGCCTCTGCGGGAGATAACGGCTTCGCGCCGATGTCGTCACGGACGACGACGGGGCGCGAGCAGCCGTCGACGGAGCGCAATACGGTCAGGATCTCGCGGGCGGGGGGCATTTGATTGAGCGGACGTGCCCGGGGCACCTTATCCCGCGCATCGACCAGTTGCTCCTGAGCGTCCCGGCAGATGGGCTTGGCGTCGCGTTCGCTGGCGGCAATCGGGGTGGCGATCAGAAGGGCGGCCAGAAGATGGACGAGACGCATCACGATCCTGCTCGTGACGTTCGTATCGCAAGTGCGCGGTCTGGTCAGCATGGTTCAGGGCATGTTCTGGAGTGGCGGCTCGTTGACGCCGGACTGTGTTTCTCCCGTCACGTCCTCGACGACATGGTGCGTGAACATGGCAAATCCTGCCCCGAACAGCGGCAAGATGCACAGGATCGACCATGCAAGCGCAGGCCCCCGCGTTCGCAACATGCCACGTTTTCTAAGGAAGAAGCCGATCGCCACCAGTATTAGCGATACGGCGATCCAGAAGACGACGACACCGAGAATGGGATTGCCGGGACCGTTCGTGCCCATATGCTTCTCCTGATATGGGCCGAATGCGATGAAGGGCGGCCCTTTGGGGACCGCCCTTCAATGGGTATGCGTTGGTACGGGTTCCCTCAGCGGCTGTAGAACTCGACGACGAGGTTCGGCTCCATCTTCACCGGATAGGGCACCTCATCGAGGGTCGGGACGCGGTTGAAGGTCGCCTTGGCCGTGCCGTCGGGAACCACATAGTCAGGGATTTCGCGTTCGGCCAAGCTCTGCGCCTCCATGACCAGCGCCATTTCCTGCGCCTTAGACCCGAGAGTGACCTCGTCACCCACAAAGCAGCGGCGCGAGGCGATGTTGCACTTGACGCCGTTGACGCAGACATGGCCATGGCTGACCAGCTGGCGCGCGGCGAAGATCGTCGGCGCGAACTTGGCGCGGTAGACGATCATGTCCAGCCGCTGTTCAAGCAGGCCGATCAGGTTCTGGCTGGTATCGCCCTTCATCCGCGCAGCCTCGGTGTAGCAGGCGCGAAACTGCTTTTCGGTCACGTCGCCGTAATAGCCCTTGAGCTTCTGCTTGGCGCGCAGCTGAATACCGAAGTCGCTGACCTTGCCCTTGCGGCGCTGGCCGTGCTGACCGGGGCCATATTCGCGCTTGTTGACCGGGCTTTTCGGGCGACCCCAGATGTTCTCGCCCATGCGGCGATCGAGTTTGTGCTTGGCGCTCTGGCGCTTCGACATGTTACATTCCTTGCAATTGCCAACGACTGGCCGAGATGGCCATCTCCGGTCATCGCCTGCTGGGATCGGACAATTGGCGATCGGCAGGGCCACCGCTTCACCGGAATGCGGAGCCGTTTGCGAAGGGTGAGGCGTTACCGTCACCGGCCGCGCAAGTCAATATTGCGCGTTCGGCGATTGATGCTCAATGCACCTTCATGCGTGAATTGATCAGTCCCGACGAATGCCGGACGATGGCGGAGGTGCGCGAGGGCGTCGATGCGGTGGACCGACGCCTTGTAGCCCTGATCGGCCGCCGGTTCGGCTATATGCGCGCCGCATCGCGGATCAAGACCGCGCGCGGCGAGGTGCGCGACGAGGACCGCAAGGCCGAGGTGATCGCCAACGCGGCCGGGCTGGCGGAGGCGCACGCGATCCCGCCGGCGATCATCGAGCGGCTTTGGGAGCATCTGGTCGAGGAGTCGATCGCCTATGAACTGGAGCAGTTCGACCGGGGTTAGGAAGGGGTGCGCGGTCGTTTGCCCGCCAGCGCCGAGAGCACGCCGCGCATCGTGCGCACCTCCTGCGCCGACCAGCCCGGTTTGGTCAGGAGCGTCCTCAGCGTGCGCTTGATCGTGGGCTTGCGATCCGGTGGGAAATAGAAGCGCGCCGGCTCCAGCATCGCGTCCAATTGCGCGATCATGCCGTCGAGTTCCTCCTGGGCGGCGGGTGGCGGAAGTTCGGTCTCCGGTGGCTGCGCCAGCGTTACGTGCTTCGACCATTCATAGGCGACGAGGATGACGGCTTGAGCCAGATTGAGCGAGCCGAACCTGGGATTGATCGGCACGGTGATGATCGTGCGCGCGAGTGCCACGTCGTCGGTCTCCAGCCCCGATCGCTCAGGCCCGAACAGGATCGCGGCGCGGCCCGGCGCGGCGTGGATCGCATGCGCAGCTTGCTCGGGCGTGACGACGGGCTTGGTCACGCCGCGCCTGCGCACGGTCGTGGCGTAAACGTGTGTGCAGTCGGCGACTGCGTCGGCGACGCTGCCGAAGACGCGCGCATCGGCCAGCACCTGATCGGCGCCGCTGGCGGCCGGCCCGGCCGAGGGATTGGGCCAGCCGTCGCGGGGGGTGACGAGACGCAGATCGGTCAGCCCGAAATTGAGCATCGCGCGTGCGGCCTTGCCGATGTTTTCGCCAAGCTGGGGGCGGACCAGGATGATGGCGGGGGGATGCTTCGGTCTTGCAAGATTCGCTGACATCTGGGTGCTTCGACTTCGCTCAGCACGAACGGAGAGGGGAGATCGAGCATCCTGTTGATCGCGACCGGCACCTATCGGGGAGGGTGCGAATTCTTGCTCTTCCGTTCGCCCTGAGCGTGGTCGAAGGGCACGTTCCGACGGTGGCATGGCGGCTTCAGGCAGACCCCTCCAATCCTCGGCGGCCAGTGCTTCCTTCTTGACGCGGCTCCGCCCCTTGATCCTGCGCTCGGCCTCCAGCGCTTCGAGGCGGGTTGGGAAATCCTGAGACCACATCAGTTCGACGGATCTGCGCTTTTGCGTATAGCCTGCGATCTCTCCGCTGTTGTGCTGCCCGATGCGGTGTTCGAGGTTGTCGGTGTGGCCGGTGTAGTAGCTGCCGTCGGCACAGCGGAGGACATAGGCCCAGAAGGTCATGACATGCATCTATCCCTCGATACGCCGTCTCGACAAGCTCGACGGTTACTCGGGACGAACGGGAGGAAGGTATCGGCGGGCGGATCGAGACGAACGGGGACGAGACGGCACTTAACCCTCGACAGTTCCCGCGAACGCCTGAAAATCCTTCGCCTCGCCGAAGTCGCGGTAGACGCTGGCAAAGCGGATATAAGCGACGGGGTCGAGGCCCTTCAGCCCCGCCATCACCATCTCGCCGATATGCTTGGACGATACCTCGGTTTCGCCGGATGTCTCGAGCTGGCGCTGGATACCGCTGACCAATTTTTCGAGGCGTACCGGATCGATCGGGCGCTTTCGCGCGGCGATCGATACCGATCGAAGCAATTTCTCTCGGTCGAACGCTTCGCGGCGTTCCGCGCTCTTCAAAACCCAGAGATCGCGAAGCTGGATGCGCTCGAACGTAGTGAAGCGCGCCGCGCACCCCTCACACTGACGGCGCCGCCGGATCGCCGCCCCATCCTCGCTGGGGCGGCTGTCCTTCACCTGACTGTCTTCATGGCCGCAGAACGGACAGCGCATTCAGATCCTGTCGCGCCGTGCATAGGCGACGCCCGCGCCGACAATCGCGCCCAGCACCGGACCAATAAAGGGCACGGGAATGGCGATTACCGCGCCGACGGCGCCGTATTTGACCATCTTCTTGCGGAGGCCCGGCGTCGCCTTGACGGTGCTCTGCACCTCGTCGATCTTCGACATGTCTTATCCTTGATAAATGGGGAAGCGCGCGCACAGTGTACGCACCCGACCCCTAACGTCTGCCTCGACCGCGGGGTCCCCCTGCTCGCCCTTCGCCGCCAATGCATCGAGGACGTCCGCGACCATGTGGCCGATCTCCCGGAATTCAGCGGGGCCGAAGCCGCGCGTGGTGCCGGCGGGAGAGCCGACACGGATGCCGCTGGTCTTCACAGGCGGCAGCGGGTCGTTCGGGACGCCGTTCTTGTTGCAGGTGATGCCGGCGCGCTCCAGCGCTTCGTCCGCATCGCAACCGGTGATGCCGAGCGGGCGCAGGTCGACGAGCGCCAAATGCGTGTCGGTGCCGCCGGCGATGATGTCGCATCCGCGCTCTTTCAGCGTCGCGGCCAGCACCTTCGCGTTTTCGACGACAGCGGCGATATAGCCCTTATACTCCGGCCGGAGCGCCTCTCCGAACGCGACCGCCTTGGCTGCAATGACATGCATCAGCGGCCCGCCCTGGAGTCCCGGGAAAACGGCCGAATTGAGCTTCTTCGCGATGGCGTCATCGTCGCACATAATCATGCCTCCGCGCGGGCCGCGCAGAGTCTTGTGCGTCGTCGTGGTGACGACATGCGCGTGGCCGAAGGGCGTGGGGTGCAGACCGGCGGCGACGATCCCGGCGAAATGCGCCATGTCGACCATGAAATACGCATCGACCTTGTCCGCGATCGCCCGGAAGCGGGCGAAGTCGATCGCCCTGGGATAGGCCGAGCCGCCGGCGATGATGAGTCGCGGTCGGTGCTCGGTCGCCAGTTGCTCGACCTGCTCATAGTCGATCAGGTGCGTTACCGAGTCGACGCCATATTGGACCGCGTTGAACCATTTCCCAGACATCGATGCTTTCGCGCCGTGTGTCAGGTGCCCGCCGGCGTCCAGGCTCATGCCGAGGATGGTTTCGCCGGGCTTGACCAGTGCCAGCATCACCGCGCCGTTCGCCTGTGCGCCCGAATGCGGCTGGACGTTGACATGCGCGCAGCCGAATAACTGCCTTGCGCGCTCGATCGCCAGTTGCTCGACCGTGTCAGACGGTGCACAGCCCTGGTAATAGCGCTTGCCCGGATAGCCTTCGGCATATTTGTTCGTGAAGACCGAACCCTGGGCTTCCAGTACCGCGCGGCTGACGATGTTTTCGGAGGCGATCAACTCGATCTGCGTCTGTTCACGTCGCAGTTCGTCGGTGATGCCGGCGAAGACCGCTGGGTCCGTGTCGGCGAGCGTGCGGGTGAAGAAGCCGTCGGTTTGCAGGTCCTGGATCTGCTGGGGGCGGGTGCTCATCGGGCGTCCTTTCGTGATAGCATGTCGACGCGGGCAGCATGGCGCCCGCCCAGAAACTCGGTGGTGAGAAATGCCTCGATACAGGCCTTCGCCATCTCCTCGCCAACCAGCCTGGCGCCGAGCGCGATGGCGTTGGCGTCGTTGTGACTGCGGGCCAGGCCGGCGGAGAGCGGTTCCGCCACCTGCGCGCAGCGGACATGGGGATGACGGTTGGCGGCGATCGCGATGCCGATCCCCGAGCCGCATAAGGCGATGCCGCGCTCCGCCCGTCCGTCGCCGAGCGCATGGGCGATCGCGTCGCCGTAGTCGGGATAGTCGACGCTGTCGGTGGAGCCGGTGCCGAGATCGATCACGTCATGGCCCTGGTCGCGCAGCCACGCCGACAGAGCCGCCTTCAGGGCGACGGCGGCATGGTCGGAGGCGATTGCGATCTGCATGAGTAGGGGTCCGTAGTGCGTCCGAGACGATCTAGCGGTGAGCCGTGGCAATTGCCATCATCCAAAGGTGGCATCACGCGCGGCTCATGCTAGAACTCACTGGTGAACCAGTATGTCCGCCTAACCGCTCCTGACGCACCTGGACGCTTCACCACCGGTGAGTTCCTACACATGGCCGATATTGGCGCCTTCGATGACATGAAGGTTGAGCTGATTGAAGGAGAAATCCATCGCATGCCGCCACCTGGTAGCCGACACGGTCAGCGGCAGGCGATGCTCTTGATTCGACTTGCGAGCGTTGCAGAAGAGGCGCTCTTGCGTGGAGCGGTAGCGATCGATCTGGGCGATGCAACGGTCGTCGGGGTCGACGCTGCGTTGCTGGTCACTGCACTTGACGTGTCGCGCGCCCTCCTTCCGCACGAGATTCTTCTTGCCGTGGAAGTTGCAGAGATTACCGCCGATCGTGATCTAGGCATGAAGCGGCTTCGCTATGCAGCCGCCGAAATTCCGTACTATTGGGTTGTCGATGGAGAGCGTTCTGTCATCCATGTCTATGGCGTTCCTTTGCAGGGCGACTACAAACAACTCATCGTAGTGCCCTTCGGCGAGCCGCTATCGGTGCCGGGTACGGACGGGACGATCGTCATCGAATGATGGGCAACCGCGCGTTGCCAAGTATCGCCTATTGGCTCGGTGCAGCGGGATTGCTTCCGCAGGTTGCCGTCGTTGCCGTTCTGCTTAGCGATGATCTGGCCGGGCGGTTCACCGCGCTGGCGATCGGCTATGCCTATGCGGCCCTGATCTTCAGCTTTCTGGGCGGACTGTGGTGGGGTCTCGCGGCCGCCCAGCCGAATCGCGCGCCGACGTGGGTCTGGATCGCATCGGTTGTCCCGTCGCTGATCGCGCTGGCGACCGCCTGGCCGTGGACCGTCGGCCTGCCTTGGCCCGGGCCTTCGCTGGTTGTGCTGGGAATCGGCCTGATCGCTGCGCTGGGCATGGATACCGCGCTCGTCCGCCTTAATCTGGCGCCGCCGGGTTGGATGAAACTGCGCATCCCGTTGTCGCTGGGACTGGGCGCGCTGACGCTGGTGAGTGCCTTTCTCTAGGCGGCCATCTTCAGCTCAAGCCTGTCCCATATCTCCGTCAGCGCGGTGGTCAGGTCGCGCATCATCTGTTCATCATGGGCGGGACCCGGCGTGAAGCGCAGTCGCTCGGTGCCGCGCGGGACGGTGGGATAATTGATCGGCTGGACGTAGATGCCGTATTCGGCCAGCAGGATGTCGCTGATCCGCTTCGCTTTGACGGGATCGCCGACCATCACCGGCACGATGTGGGTATCGCCGGGCATGACCGGAAGTCCCGCGTCGTTCAGCATCGTCTTGAGCCGTGCAGCCGCCGCCTGCTGCGCATCGCGCTCTAGGCTCGACCCCTTGAGGTGCCGAACGCTCGCCAGGACGCCCGCGACCAGTGCGGGGGAGAGGCTGGTGGTGAAGATGAAGCCGGGTGCATACGAACGGATGACATCGATGATCGTGCAGCTGGACGCGATATAGCCGCCCATCACGCCGAACGCCTTGCCCAGCGTTCCCTCGATGATCGTCAACCGGTCGGCGACGCCGTCACGCTCGGATATGCCGCCGCCGTGCGGGCCGTACATGCCGACGGCGTGGACTTCGTCAAGATAGGTGAGCGCGTTGTAGCGATCGGCGAGATCGCAGATCGCGGCGATCGGAGCGATGTCGCCCTCCATCGAATAGACACTCTCGAAGGCGATCAGTTTCGGCGGCGCAGGACCCTCGGCCGCAAGCAGTTGCTCCAGATGGGCCAGATCATTGTGGCGAAAGAGACGCTTCTCGCAGCCCGAATTGCGAATCCCCGCGATCATCGAGGCGTGGTTGAGCTCATCGGAGAAGATGACGCAGCCGGGCAGAATCTTCGCGATCGTCGCCAGCGTCGCCTCGTTCGAGACATAGCCGCTAGTGAACAGTAACGCCGCTTCCTTGCCATGCAGGTCCGCCAGTTCGGCTTCCAGATCGACATGATAATGCGTATTGCCGCCGATGTTGCGCGTGCCGCCCGATCCGGCGCCCACGTCGTGCAGCGCCTCCTCCATCGCGGCGATCACCAGCGGGTGCTGGCCCATCGCCAGATAGTCGTTGGAGCACCAAACCGTGATCGGCTTGGGTCCGTTATGTCCCGCAAAGCAGCGCGCGTTCGGAAATGCGCCCTTGTTGCGCAGGATGTCGATGAACACCCGGTAGCGCCCCTCGGCATGAAGCCGGTCAATGGCCCTGGAGAAGACCTGCGCATAATCGACGCGCGGCGGGTCGTTGACGTCGGTTCCCATCGTGCGACGCATCTAGGTCGAAGAACGCTGCATTTCCAGCAGAAATCCGGGCGCCGTGTTGCGGATCAGAGCAGGGCGATGTCGCCGAACCCCTGTGCCGCGAAGGCGGGAGCGAGCGCCAAATGGCTGTCGGTCAGCCGGGTGAAGACCACGCGGTCGCGTTCAGTTCGGCCGGGGAGGTGGGTGTCGCCGATCAGGTGCACGATCCTGCGCGCGATGCCGTTGCTGCCATCGACGAACCGCACATGCGGCGGCGCGGCGGCGACCAATCGGTCCACGACGAGCGGGAAATGCGTGCAGGCGTTGACGATGACGTCGATGCGCTCACCGCCGGGCTGGCCGGTCAGCCTGTCGAGCACCCGGGCGTAGCAATCCGGGGAAGCCGGTTGGCCGCGAAGATGCGCCTCGGCCATATCGACCAGGTCGGCAGAGCCGTGGCGCAGTATCGTGCAGTCACCGGCGAAGCGCTGCGCCAGGTCGTCGACATAGGCCTGCCGCACCGTTGCCCTGGTTCCCAGCACGCCGATCGTGCGGGTGACGCTGAGCGCTGCTGCCGGCCGGATCGCAGGCACAGTGCCCACGACCGCCACGTCGAGCGCGGCACGTACCGCCGACAGCGCGATCGTCGACGCCGTGTTGCAGGCGATGACGACGATCATCGGCCGGTACCGCTCGACCAACCGGCCGAGGAGCGCGGGCACACGGCCCGCGATCTCGGCCTCGTCGCGCGTTCCATAGGGAAAGCCGGCGGTGTCCGCGGCGTAAACGAACGGAGCACGCGGCAATAGGCGGCGCGCGGCGGCGACCACCGAGAGTCCGCCGACGCCGGAGTCGAAGAACAGGATCGGGCCGCGGCCTTGCATCGGCTAGCGCTATATCGGGCGCGGGCCGTGCTGCAACGAATGTTGTATGGCCGGGCCTGATATCGCATTATGTCGGTCGGGGAAGGACGGGGAGGCGATGCAGACAGAAATTTTATGGGTCGCCCCCGCATCGGCGATGCTGATCGGCTATCTGCTCGGATCGATCCCGTTCGGCCTGCTGCTGACCCGGCTGACGGGGGCAGGCGATCTGCGTCGGATCGGGTCGGGGAATATCGGTGCCACCAACGTGTTGCGCACCGGGCATAGGGGACTGGCCGCGGCGACCTTGCTGCTGGATGTCCTGAAAGGTGCGGCTGCGGTCTGGATCGTCGGTTACTGGTTCCCGGGGAACGAACTGATCGCGGCGGCCGCTGCGTTTCTTGGCCATTGCTATCCGGTCTGGCTGCGGTTTCGCGGCGGCAAGGGGGTGGCGACGCTGATGGGCGTGTCGCTTGCGATCTATTGGCCGATTGGGGCGATCTATGCGGCGGTCTGGATTGGACTGCTGCTGGCCGTCCGCATTTCCTCGCTCGCGGGGCTTGCCGCTGCTGCTTCGACACCGGTCAGCGCGGCCATGATGGGCCGGTTCGAATATGTCATCCTTTTCATTGCCCTTGCGATGATCGTGTTCTGGAAGCACGGCGCCAATATCGAGCGGCTGCTGAGCGGTACTGAACCCCGTATCGGCGCCACGCCGACCGAGGAGTCGGCGGAACCGATGCGTGGCTGACAGCGCGACCGCGGCTGTGCTGCGGCTAATCAGGACGCCCGGCGTCGGGCCGGTCACCTATCGTCAGTTGATCGCGCGGTTCGGCGATGCGGATGCGGCGATCACCGCGCTGCCGATGCTCGCCGCTCGGGGTGGCGGACGGCCGCCAGTGGTGCCACCGGTACAGGTCGTCGAGCGCGAGATGGCGCGCACCGCATCGCTCGGCGCGCGCTATCTGATGTGGGGCGATCCCCGTTATCCGCCGCTGCTGGCCGAGCTGGACAATGCCCCGGCGGTGATGACGGTCAGGGGCAGCGTGGCGCTGGCGATGCGGCCGTGTGTCGCGATGGTCGGCGCGCGTAACGCCTCGGCGGCGGCTTGCAGGTTTGCGCGGCAACTCGCACACGAGCTGGGTGAAGCGGGTGCCGTGGTGGTTTCCGGGCTGGCACGCGGGATCGACACGGCGGCGCATCAGGGCGCGCTCGGCGGCGGGACGATCGGCATCATCGCGAGCGGGATCGACATCGCTTTTCCGCCAGAGAATGCAGCGCTGCAGGAAGAGGTGGCGCAGCAGGGCCTGCTGATCGCGGAACAGCCGCCCGGCACCGAACCGCGCGCGCGGCATTTCCCCTATCGCAACCGGATCATCGCCGGGCTGTCGCAGGGTACCGTCGTCGTCGAGGCGGTGCAGAAATCCGGTTCGCTCATCACGGCGCGGCTGGCGGGCGAGGCAGGGCGCGAGGTGATGGCGGTGCCGGGAAGCCCGCTCGACCCACGCTCGCAAGGCTGCAACATGCTGATCCGTGATGGCGCGACGCTGGTTCAAAGCGCGGCCGATATCCTCGAGCAGATCCGCCCGCTCGATGCGCGCTCGGTGCGGGCACCAGCCGGGGCGGCGTTCGCAGGGGCACCGAGCGAGGAGCCGAGCGACCGCGACCGTGCGCGCATCATCGATCTGCTCGGAGCCGTGCCGGTGCCGGTCGACGAGCTCATCCGCCAGTCCGGGCTGCCTGCCCCGGCAGTCCATACCATGTTGCTGGAGATGGAACTTGCGGGGCGACTGGAGCGGCAGGCCGGTGCGCGGGTACAACTGACCTGACGGGGTAATCACTACCGTGCCGAACGCGCCTCGATCACATTCCAGATCATCGCCGAGACATCCGTGCCGTCGAACCGCTCGATCGCGACGATACCCGTCGGCGAGGTGACGTTGATCTCCGTCAACCAGCGGCCGCCGATGACGTCGATGCCGACGAACAGCAGTCCGCGACGCTTCAGTTCCGGACCCATCGCCGCACAGATTTCGCGTTCCCGGTCGGTGAGTACGGTCTTTTCCGCCGAGCCTCCGACCGCCAGGTTGGAGCGGATTTCGCCTTCGCCGGGTAGCCGGTTGATCGCGCCGGCGACCTCGCCATCGACCAGCACGATCCGCTTGTCGCCCTTCGCAATGTCGGGAAGGAAGGCCTGCAGCATGTGCGGTTCGAGCCAGGTCATGTTGAAGACCTCGATCAGGGCGGAAAGGTTCTGCGCATCGCGGTCGATCTTGAAGATTGCCTTGCCGCCATTGCCATGAAGCGGCTTCAGCACGATCGAGCCATGCTCGTTCAGAAAGGCTCGCGCCTCGTCCAGCGAGCGGGTGATGAGCGTGGGAGGCATGAAGCGCCGATAGTCCAGCACGAACATCTTCTCGGGCGCATTGCGCACCTCGCGCGGATCATTGACGATCAGCGTCCGGTCGGCAATCCGCTCCAGCAGGTGTGTCGCGGTGATGTAGCCCAGGTCGAAGGGTGGATCCTGGCGCATGAGCACCACATGCGCCTGCTCACCCAGATCCAGCGAGACGGGGTCTCCCAGGCGGAAATGATCGCTCGCGACGCGCTGCACGGTGACAGGCTGAGCGCGGACCCATAGCCGGCCATCGGCATAGTTCAGGGCATCGGCGGAATAGTGATAGAGCCGATGCCCTCGCGCCTGCGCCGTCAGCATCAGCGCGAAGGTCGAGTCGCCCGCGATGTTGATATCGGCCAGGGGGTCCATCTGGACGGCGACAGTCAGTGTCATGATGTTCTCCGTGTGCGGACGGATCGTCAGCCGATCCAGGCATTTTCGATATGGCGCGGCCTGATGCCCGGTGCGAGCAGGATCACGTCGACCCTGATATCATCACCCGCGCCGGCGTAGCGCGGCATGAGATATTCCGCCGCCGCCGCAACGCGGGCCAGCCTGCGTTCGTCGATCGCATGATCGAGGTCGGCGGCGCATCGGCGCATCTTCACCTCGACAAAAGCGACGAGGTTGCCGCGCCGGACGACGAGATCCACCTCGCCCGCCGGTGTGCGGACACGGCGGTCGAGGATGCGCCAGCCCTTGAGGCGAAGCCACCAGCCCGCCAGCCGCTCGCCCCGGCGGCCCTGCGCCTCCGCTTTGCGTCGATCCCTCATTCCTTCATCGTCAGCGCGCGCGCGTAGAGCGCGCGGCGGTCCACTCCCAGCGCCTTCGCCACCTCGCCGGCAGCGCGCGCGGCAGGCAGGCGGGTCAGTGCTTCGGCCAGCGCGGCGTCGGCATCCGCCTCGCGGGCGGGTGCGGGATCACCGGGAGGGGCAACGACGATGACGATCTCCCCCCTTGGCGCGGCATCGGCGTAGCGGGCCGCGAGGGTATCGAGACTACCGGTCACCGCCTCCTCGAACCGCTTCGTGATCTCGCGCGTCACCGCGGCGGCGCGGTCGCCCAGCCCAGTACGCAGGGCGGCGAGCGTCGCGGCCAGTCGTGGTCCGGACTCATAGAAGACCAAGGTCGCCCGAACGGCTGCGACCTCGGCGATGGCGGTATCGCGCGCGACCGACTTGGCCGGCAGGAAGCCCATAAACAGGAACCGATCGGTCGGCAGCCCGGCCAGTGTCAGGGCGGCAACCGCCGCGCAGGGACCCGGGATGGTCACGACCATATGGCCCGCCGCCCGGGCGTCGCGCACCAGCTTGTAGCCGGGATCGGAGATGAGCGGCGTCCCGGCGTCGGACACCAGCGCCACCGCCCCCGTTGCCATGCGCGCGATCAGGCCGGGCCGGACGCTGTCGGCATTATGGTCGTGATAGGGGGTCATCGGGCGCCTAACGCCGACATGGCGCAGCAGCCGGGCGGTCACGCGGCTGTCCTCGACCGCCAGGACGTCCGCGCGCGCCAAGATATCGGCCGCGCGCGGGGTGAGATCACCGAGATTGCCGATCGGCGTCGCGACGATGTAGAGGCCGGGATCGAGAGGATTCATCGGGGGCTCGTCATGGCAGAGGCATACGGCATACGGCAACCGGGCAGGCGATTAAGCAAGTGGCTGGCGATCGGGCTCGCCTGCATGCTTGGCGCCTGCCAGACCATCGTCCCGCGTGGACCGGCGCCGGCGCCCGAGCCGCGCGCTGTGGAGGCGCCGCCGCCGACCACGTCCGAGCCGACGGCGGAGACAGGGATCCCGCGCGATACCGAGCGCAACCGGGTCGCGCTGCTTGTACCGCTGAGCGGCGGTAATTCCGGTGTCGGACGGTCCATCGCCAACGCCACGATGCTGGCGTTGCTGGATACCAGAAGCGAAAAGGTACGGATCACCAACTATGACACCGCCACCGGCGCGGCAGCGGCAGCAAGGCGCGCGATCGACGAGGGTGCGCAACTGATCCTAGGTCCGCTGTTATCGGACGATGTCCATGCCGTCGCGCCGATCGCGCGGGCGGCCAAGGTGCCGGTCATCAGCTTTTCCAACGATACCGATGTCGCGGGCAATGGCACGTATCTGCTGGGCTATGTTCCGACCCAATCGGTCCAGCGGGTCGTCGACTATGCCAGGACGCAGGGCGTCATGAACTTCGCGGGCCTGGTGCCCAATGGCCTGTATGGGCAGCGCGTATCGACGGCGTTTCTGCGCGCCGTTGAGGGTGCGGGCGGGCAGGTCGTCTCGCTGCAGGCCTATGGTCGCGGAGCGGACCAGATCGCGGGCGCGGCGGGGCTGCTGGCGGCGAAGGCACCTTATGATGCGGTACTGATCGCCGATGGGGTGCCGCAGGCGGTGGCCGCCGCGCCGGCGGTCAAGCGCTCCAGCCCCGCGACGCATCTGCTCGGCACCGAGTTGTGGAACACCGAGAGCGGGCTGGGCGGACGCACGGTCCTGTCTGGTGCCTGGTTTGCGAGCGTACCCGACGGCCTCTATCGCCAATATGCGACGAAGTACCGCACCCGGTTCGGCAAGACGCCCTATCGCCTGTCGAGCCTAGGCTATGACGCAGTGCTGCTGACGGTGCGCATCGCGCGAGACTGGCGCGTGGGTTCTCCGTTTCCGGAGCAGAGGCTGCGCGATGCCGATGGATTTTCCGGCATCGACGGAGCCTTCCGATTCGGCAGCGACGGCGTGGCAGAACGCGCGCTGGAGGTGCAGGAGGTCCACGGTACGGGGACGGTCGTCGTGTCGCCCGCGCCGCGGGCGTTCTGAAGGGGCACCCCATCAACGGCGCGAAAGCTACGCGAAATTCTTTCTTCGCAGTTCCGTCGGCTTGGCGAGCACTTGATTTATTGAACGGGATAAAGTGGCTGTGTCGCGGCGAAATCGGCATTCGGCTGCCCGAACCCGTCGACCGAGAAGGGATTCGCGTTGCGCACACGGCGGCGCCAGTCCGCCTGAATCCCGTCCAGCCTTGCCTGCATCTCGCGGCGATGCTCTGGCGACAGCTCGTCGCCATCGGCCGCGCGGATCGACAGATATTCCGATCGCAGATCACGAAGCGAGCGGAGATAGTCTCGATTGATCGCCAGAACCCGCGTATATTGCTCCGTTCCCGGAAAGGCGGGATTGGGCAGATGCGTCAAACTCTGCGCCTGGGCGGAGCAGGCAAGTGCCGTGACGGTGGCCGCGATGACGATCTTCAACATCGACTGTTCCTTTCAGGCCGATACGAGGCGTCCGATTCCTTTGGGAAAGATGACAAATCGATCGGCCCTTGTCAAAGCGCGCTCAGTCGTTCGCGCCGAGTGGTCCGCGCCCGTGACATGAGCCTCACTTGCCAGGGCGCTCGTAAGTCAGCAATTGCGGCAGGATCGCGTCGAGGAGGAGGGCGCCGGCTTCGGTCACTCGGAGCACGTCCCCTTCGCGCGCAACGAAGCCTTGGGCGGCAAGGCGTCTCGTCGCGTCGGCGTCGATCGGAGCGGTGCCGCTAGCAAGGTAAGCGATATAGGTAAGGTCGACGCCTTCGGTCAGGCGCAGGCCCATGAGCAGGGCTTCGGTGGCCCTTTCATGGGAGGTGAGGGGGGCTTCGGATTGCAGACCGTGGCCATCGCGGAGGATGGCGGCGAGCCAGTTCTCGGGCTTCCTGTGGCGGACGGTCGCCCGGCCGCCGCGCCGCCCGTGTGCACCGGGGCCGACGCCGGCATAGTCGCGATACCGCCAATAGGTGAGGTTGTGGCGGCTCTCCGCGCCCTGCCGCGCATGATTGGACGTTTCATAGGCGGGAAGGCCGGCGGCGGCGGTCATGGCGCGCGTCGTCTCGAACAGGTCGGCTGCCTCGTCGCCCTCGGGCAGGGTCAGCCGCCCGGCCGCGGCTTCGGTCGCGAAGCGGGTGCCGGATTCGATGGTGAGCTGATAGAGCGAGAGGTGCTCGGTGCCGAAGGCCAGCGCGCGGGCGAGCTCGGCCTGCCATGCAGCGAGCCTCTGGCCGGGGCGCGCGCAGATGAGGTCGAAGCTGACGCGCGCAAAATGGCGTTGCGCGGTGTCGAGCGCGGCTAGCCCTTCGGCGACGTCATGCGCGCGGCCGAGGAAGCGCAGCGCCGCGTCGTCCAGCGCCTGGAGTCCCAGTGACACGCGGTTGACCCCGGCTGCGGCCAGGTCGGCGAAGCGCGCGGCCTCGACCGAAGAGGGGTTTGCCTCCAGCGTGATCTCCGCGCCGTCCTCGAAACCCCACGCGTCCTCCGCCGCCGCGATGATCGCGGCGACCGTCTCGGCCGGCATCAGCGAAGGCGTGCCGCCGCCGAAGAAGATCGAGCCGAGACGGCGTCCGGGCAGCAGGCATGCCTCATGGCGAAGGTCGCCGATAAGCGCGTCACGCCACGCCTGCTGATCGATGCTCGCGCGAACATGGCTGTTGAAGTCGCAATAGGGGCATTTGGACACGCAGAATGGCCAATGGACGTAGAGCGCGAGCGGATGGTCGGGTACTGCCGTTTTGTCCGTGCCGAGCGTCGTCGCTGCACCATGCGTGACGTGCCCGTGTTCGTGGCCTGATTGCGTCAGTAGCTCGGTGCAGAGCCCTTCGCCTTCGCTCAGGGCGAACGGTGGGGAAGCATTGGGGTGCGTCACCTGTAGTGCCCCTCGACTTCGCTTTGGGCGAACGGCTGAGGGCATCATTGATCCTGTCCTGCGGTTCCGCTCGGAACGCAGGGGGCATGGGTTAGGGTGTTGCTCAGAATACCGCCGCGACGAGTTGGGCGAAGGCGTCTGCGCGATGGCCGATCCTATGCTTGATGTCGGGGTCCATCTCGCCGAAGGTCTGGGTCTCGCCGTCCTTCAGGAACATGGCATCATAGCCGAAGCCGCGCGAGCCGCGCGGCGGCCAGACGAGCGTGCCGTCGATGCGACCCTCGAACCATTCGACGTGCCCATCGGGCCAGGCGAGGGCAAGCGCGCAGATGAAATGCGCATCGCGCGGGACGTCGGGGCTCTCGCTCAGGCGTCGTTCGACAAGCGCCATCGCATGGCCGAAATCCTTGTCATCGCCCGCCCAGCGCGCGGAGAAGATGCCCGGCTCGCCGCCCAGCGCCTCGACGCACAGCCCGCTATCGTCGGCGAGCGCGGGCAGGCCGGACAGGTCGGCGGCGGCGCGCGCCTTCAACTCCGCGTTCATCACGAAGGTCGTGCCGGTTTCCTCCGGCTCGGGCAGGTCAAGCTCGGCGGCGGACATGATCTTCATGCCGTGACCATCCAGCAAGGCAGCGATCTCCCGCACCTTGCCGGGGTTGTGGCTGGCGATCACGAGCTTGCCCGGTTTCAGCCGCCGGATCGCCTGCGGCTCGCGACCCTCTCCGCTCACGCGACCGCCCGGGCCTGTGCCGCGAAGATGTCGCTGCAGCCGATGCGCGCGAGACGTAGCAGGCGCAGCAGCGCCTCTTCGTCATAGGTCGCGTGTTCGGCGGTCGCCTGCGCCTCGGCGATGTCGCCGTTCTCCAGCAGCACGAAATTGGCATCCGCGTCCGCCGAGGAGTCCTCATCATAATCGAGGTCGAGGACGGGCGTGCCCCGGTAGATCCCGCAGCTGACCGCGGCGACCTTCTGGCGGATTGGGTCGGTCTCGAGCTTGCCGCTTTTGAGCAGCCCGTCGATGGCGAGGCGCAATGCGACCCACGCGCCCGAGATGGATGCGGTGCGGGTGCCGCCATCGGCCTGGATCACGTCGCAGTCCAGCGTCACCTGCCGCTCGCCCAGCGCCTTCATGTCCATAACCGCGCGCAGCGAGCGGCCGATCAGCCGCTGGATCTCCTGCGTGCGGCCCGACTGCTTGCCCTTCGCCGCCTCGCGCGACGAGCGGGTGTGTGTGGCGCGTGGAAGCATGCCGTATTCAGCCGTGACCCAGCCTTCGCCCTTGCCGCGCAGGAAGGGAGGTACGCGCTCCTCGACCGAGGCGGTGACGAGGACGCGGGTGTCGCCGAAGCCGATCAGCACCGAGCCTTCGGCATGGCGCGTGAAACGGGGTTCGATGCTGATAAGGCGCATCTGGTCGGGAGTGCGGCCACTCGGGCGCATGGGCTGATCCTTGTTCCGGTA
The DNA here is from genome assembly GCA_965260965.1 of Sphingomonas sp. Lineage (GTDB taxonomy): Bacteria > Pseudomonadota > Alphaproteobacteria > Sphingomonadales > Sphingomonadaceae > Sphingomonas. The sequence goes on from CBDHCA010000003.1 coordinate 223,751, forward strand.
AGAGCGGGCGGATAGCCTTTCACTGTGCTGCCCGCTACCCTAGACTGAGACGATGGCTGCCGCTCCCCCCATCGCCGAGCTGAGCGACCGCGCGCGCGAGATCTTTCGCGCGGTGGTTGACGGATATCTGGCGAGCGGCGCGCCGGTGGGGTCGCAGACGATCGCACGGGCCGCCGGGCTGAACCTGTCGCCCGCGTCGATCCGCGGGGTGATGGGCGAGCTGGAAGCACTCGGGCTGCTCGCCGCGCCGCATACGAGCGCGGGACGGATGCCGACCGAGCGCGGCTTGCGACTGTTTGTGGACGGGATGATGCAGGCGCTGGAGCCGAGTGCGGAGGAACGCGCGGCAATCGAGGCGCGGGCGAGCGAGGGCGGCCCGGTCGAACAGGCGCTGGCGGCGACGACCGCGGCGCTGTCGGGTCTCTCGGCCTGCGCGGGGCTGGTGCTGGTGCCCAAGCGCGAGGTGCGGCTCCGGCAGATCGCCTTCGTGCCGCTGGCTGAGACCCAGGCGCTGGCGGTGCTGGTGAGCGAGGACGGCGCGGTCGAGAACCGGATCGTCGAACTGCCTGTCGGCGTCGATCCGTCGGCGCTGGTCGAGGCGGGCAACTATATCAGCGCGACCTTCGCCGGTATGACCCTGGCCGAGGCACAAGCAAGGGTCGAGCGCGAGGTAGCGGCGGGGCGGGCGGCAATCGACGGCGCGGCTCGCTCACTGGTCGAGCAGGGCTTGGCGGTCTGGAGCGAGGACGCTGACCGCCGCCCGATCCTGATCGTGCGCGGACACGGAAGGCTGATCGACGCCGCCGCCGCGGCCGACCTAGAGCGGGTGCGCGACCTGCTCGACGATCTGGAGGGAAAGCAGGACATCGCCGGCCTGCTGGACGGGGCGCGCAGCGGTGACGCAACACGCATCTTCATCGGGGCTGAGACAAAATTGTTCGCGCTGTCGGGATCATCCGTGATCGCGCGACCGTTCAGGGGGCTGGATGGTCAGGTAGTCGGCGTGGTCGGGGTGATCGGGCCGGTTCGGTTGAACTATGCGCGCGTCGTGCCCATGGTGGACTTCACCGCCGCTACGCTCGCCCGGCTGCTGGGCTGAGCCGGTGGATAGCCTTTCTTTCTGTAGGGATGACGATGAGCGAGAACGAGATGCAGGACCAGGATCTTCGGGAAGAAACCGCCGAGGAAGCACCCGAATTGGTCGAGCATGACAGGGTCGGGGAGCTGGAGACGGCGCTGGCCGAGGCGAAGCAGCAGGTGCTATACGCGCATGCCGAGGTGCAGAACGTTCGCCGCCGCGCGGAGAAGGAAGCTTCGGATGCGAGGGCCTACGGCGCGACCGCCTTTGCGCGCGACATACTGTCGGTATCCGACAATCTGGAGCGCGGGCTGGCGGCCATCCCGGCGGAGTTGCGCGAGGACGACAAGATGAAGGGGCTGGTCGGCGGGCTGGAAGCCACGGGCCGCGAACTGCAATCGGTCTTCAGCCGGCACGGAATCACACGCATCACCGCGCTGGGCGAGACGCTGGATCCTAATCGCCATCAGGCGATGCTGGAGGTGCCGAGCGCGGATGCGGCACCCGGCACGATCGTGCAGGAGATGCAGGCGGGCTACATGCTGCGCGATCGGCTGCTGCGCCCGGCGATGGTGGGTGTCGCGAAAGCGGGCGACTAGGGCGCTGCGCTGCGGAGCGCCGCGTTGATGCGGCTCTGCCAGCCGACGCCGGTCTCGCGGAAACGGGCCAGTATGTCGCGGTCGAGGCGCAGCTTGACCTGCTGCTTGGTGGGCGCGAGCTGAAGGCCTACCAGCCGCTCACGGCGTTCGGCCAGTGCGTGCTGCAGAACCGACTCAGTGGTGTCGAAATCCTCGGGATCATCAGGATCAGCGGGGATGACGATCATATCCTCTTTGCTCACCGTCATTACTCCTTCTGATTGAGACGAAGCGAGTGATCGTTCCGCGTCGCACGAATACACCGCTCCATGTCCGCCCTTCTACCAGGCTGATAGTCTTCCATCTATTCTCGCGATCGATGGCTCGGATCGACGGTATTAGGAGTCGATTCGGGTCTGAGAGGATGCGTTCTCCAAATGCCAGTGAAACGCCATGCTTGCCAATGTTCGCCGCGTCCTTTGCCGGGTCGAACTCGATCTCCATAGCGTGATGTAGCTACGATCAGCACATGTCACAAGAACGCTCGACACGGCTGGCGAGCACCTTATTGCGCCGGCATGAACAGCAATCCCAATCTGCGCGCCGACCGCCCGACCTTCGTCACGCATCTTGAATGCTCGCTGACGGGGGAGCGATACGAAGCGGATAGGCTGCATGGGTTGTCCGAGGCGGGGCGGCCGTTGCTGGTGCGGTACGATCTGGACGCGGCGGCAGCGACTCTGACCAAGGCGATGCTGGATACGCGCCTCACCGACCTGTGGCGATGGCGCGAGCTGCTACCCGTTCGGCGGACCGAAAATATCGTGAGCCTGGGCGAAGTCGAGACTCCGCTGGTCCCAGTTCCTGTCAGCGGTGGCGGACGGGTGCTGGTCAAGGACGAGGGGCGCCTGCCGACCGGCAGCTTCAAGGCGCGCGGGCTGGTCATGGCGGTCGCTATGGCAAAGGAACTGGGCGTGACACGCATCGCGATGCCGACGAACGGCAATGCGGGCGCCGCGCTGGCCGCCTATGCGAGCCGGTGCGGGATCGAGACGGTGGTGCTCTGCCCGGCTGATACGCCGGAAGTGAACGTGCGCGAGATCGCGGCGCAAGGCGCGCGGGTGTGGCGCGTGAACGGGCTGATCGACGACTGCGGCGCGATCGTCGCGAAGGGTGCCGCGGAGGGGCGGTGGTTCGACTTCTCGACGCTGAAGGAGCCGTACCGGATCGAGGGCAAGAAGACGATGGGTCTGGAGCTGGCCGCGCAGTTCGGATGGTCGCTGCCGGATGCGATCTTCTATCCCACGGGCGGCGGCACCGGCCTGATCGGGATGTGGAAGGCGTTTGAAGAGTTGGAGGCGATGGGCTGGATCGGGGCCGAGCGCCCGCGCATGTATGCGGTGCAGGCGAGCGGCTGCGCGCCGATCGTGCGCGCGTTCGAGGCGGAAGTCGAGCATGCCGAACGCTGGGAGGATGCGCAGACCGTGGCGGCGGGCATCCGCGTGCCCAAGGCGGTGGGCGACTTCCTGATCCTGCGCGCGGTGCGTGCATCGGGCGGCAAGGCGGTGGCGGTGGGCGATCCCGCGATCCTGCGCGCGGTCGATGACTGCGCCAGAAAGGATGGGCTGCTGCTCTGTCCCGAGGGCGGCGCGACGCTGGCCGCCTACCGCGAGGCGGTCCGGACCGGCGAGGTGGACGAGGACGAGCGCGTAGTATTGTTCAACTGCGCGACGGGCCTGAAATACCCCATGCGCGAAGCACTCTGGACGCTGGACAAGGACGCGCCGATCGATTTCGATGCCCTGTAGCGGCTAATCCGTTCCGGGTTCCGGATCGCCCGCGCCGATGACGGGCGCGTCCTTGAGGATGCGTTCGCCATTGGCAAAGGTGAAGGTCAGCGTGATGTTGCTGCCCCGCTTGATCCCGGGATTCATGTCGAAGAGCATTACGTGGCGGCCGCCCGGCGCGAAGGCCACCGTCCGGTCCTTTGGAATGGGCACACTCCTCAGCGCCTCCATCTCCGAGGTGCCGACCTTGTCGATGGTCTCGTGCATCTCGCTGTTGACCGCGACATCGGTGGTGACGGCGATCAGGCTGCGCGGCTCCGGCCCGCCGTGCACGGTGAAATATGCGGCCGCTGGCCGGCCCTCGACCGCGCCGAGCCTGACCCATGCGTGATCGACATAGGCCTGCTTGGGCTTGGTGCTGCAGGCGGCGAGCGCAAGCGGGAACAGGGCGGCGATGATGAACAGATGGCGCATGGCTTGGCGTCCTCGACGGATCATGTCGTTCGAGCGCGCTAATCTTGCGGGGCGTCGCGGTCCACCTATATCGCCACCGGTAATGCAGGTTGTACCGCCGATCCGGGGTGCGACCAGTCGATCGTTCAATATCAGGGGCTTTCAGGACCAATGGCTAAAGTAATCGGCATCGATCTCGGCACCACCAACAGTTGTGTCGCGGTTATGGAGGGCGGCAAGCCCAAGGTGATCGAGAATGCGGAGGGCGCACGCACGACGCCGTCGATCGTCGCCTTCGCCAAGGATGGCGAGCGGCTGATCGGCCAGCCCGCTAAGCGCCAGGCAGTAACCAATCCGGACAACACGATCTTCGCGGTGAAGCGCCTGATCGGCCGTCGTTTCGACGATCCGGTGACGAAGAAGGACACCGAGATGGTGCCCTACAAGATCGCGCGCGGCCCGAACGGTGACGCATGGGTGAACGCGGGCGGCCAGGATTACAGCCCGTCGCAAATAAGCGCCTTCACGCTTCAGAAGATGAAGGAGACGGCGGAGTCGTATCTTGGCGAGACGGTGACGCAGGCGGTCATCACGGTCCCCGCCTATTTCAATGACGCGCAGCGCCAGGCGACGAAGGATGCCGGACAGATCGCGGGTCTGGAGGTGCTGCGCATCATCAACGAGCCGACGGCGGCCGCGCTTGCCTATGGCATGGAGAAGCAGGACGGCAAGACCATCGCGGTCTATGACCTTGGCGGCGGTACGTTTGATATCTCGGTCCTCGAGATCGGCGACGGCGTCTTCGAGGTAAAAGCGACGAACGGCGATACGTTCCTGGGCGGCGAGGATTTCGACAATGCGGTCGTAGAATATCTGGCAGACGGCTTCAGGAAGGACGAAGGCATCGACCTGACGAAGGATAAGCTGGCGCTGCAGCGGCTGAAGGAAGCGGCCGAAAAAGCGAAGATCGAGCTGTCGTCGGCGCAGTCGACCGAGGTCAACCTGCCCTTCATCACGGCCGATCAGAACGGCCCGAAGCATCTGGTCAAGGCGATCAGTCGCGCGGACCTGGAGCGGATGGTCGAGGATCTCATCAAGCGGACGCTCGACCCTTGCAAGAAGGCGCTTGCCGACGCCGGCCTGAAGGCCGGCGACATCAGCGAGGTCGTAATGGTGGGCGGCATGACCCGAATGCCGCGCGTGCGCGAGGTGGTGAAGAACTTCTTCGGCAAGGACCCGCACACGGGCGTCAACCCCGATGAGGTGGTCGCGATGGGTGCCGCGATACAGGCGGGCGTGCTTCAGGGCGACGTAAAGGACGTCCTGTTGCTCGACGTGACGCCACTGTCGCTGGGCATCGAGACGCTGGGCGGCGTGTTCACCCGGATGATCGATCGCAACACGACGATTCCGACGAAGAAATCGCAGACCTATTCGACCGCCGACGACAACCAGGGTGCGGTGACGATCCGGGTGTTCCAAGGCGAGCGCGAGATGGCTGCGGACAACAAGCTGCTTGGTCAGTTTGACCTGGTCGGTATTCCGCCAGCGCCGCGGGGTGTGCCGCAGATCGAGGTCACGTTCGACATCGACGCGAACGGCATCGTCAATGTGAGCGCGAAGGACAAGGGCACCGGCAAGGAGCAGCAGATCCGCATCCAGGCGAGCGGCGGGCTGTCCGACAATGACATCGACCAAATGGTGCGCGATGCCGAGCAGTTCGCGGACGAGGACAAGAAGCGGCGCGCGGCAGCGGAGGCGAGGAACAACGCCGAGAGTCTGATCCACACGACCGAGCGTCAATTGGCCGACAATGGCGACAAGATCGATGCGAGCCTGAAGTCCGAGATCGAGGGTGCGATCGCCGAGGCCAAGACCGCGGTCGAGGGCGGCGATCCCGATCAGATGAACGAGAAGAGCCAGGCACTCGCGCAGGTTGCGATGAAGCTGGGCCAGGCGATCTATGAGCAGCAGGCGTCGGAGGCGGCACCCGCGGACGGGACTACTGCCGAGGCGGCGCAGGACGATGTCGTCGACGCCGAATTTTCGGAAGTGGACGACAAGTAAGGCGTACAGGGCGATGACCGGATACCGTCACCCCGGCGAAAGTCGGCGTCTCCGGGTGGAGATACGCGTGATCTCCCACGAAGACGCCCGCTTTTGCCGGGGTGACGGTCCGGTCGTTCAGGGGCGGATATGACCACCGCTATCGATTATTACGAGCTGCTGGAATGCGAGCGGGGCGCCGACGCGGCGACCATCAAGTCGTCGTACCGCAAGCTGGCGATGAAGTATCACCCAGACAAGAACGCCGGGTGCAAGAACTCCGAGGCGCGGTTCAAGGCTGTCAGCGAAGCCTATGACGTGCTGAAGGACCCTCAGAAGCGGGCGGCTTATGACCGGTTCGGCCATGCCGCCTTTCAGCAGGGCGGAGGGGCCGGCGCGCAGGATTTCGGCGGCTTCTCCGATATCTTTGAGTCGGTGTTCGGCGAGTTCATGGGCGGTGCGCAGCGCGGGCAGGGACGTCAGGCGGCACGGCGGGGCGCGGACCTGCGCTATGACATGGAGATCACGCTGGAACAGGCCTATCACGGGCATTCCGGCGAGATCACGGTCGATGTCTCGGCGGTTTGCGATACCTGCCACGGCGCAGGTGCGAGGCCGGGAACGAAGGCGACGACGTGCCGACATTGCGGCGGGCACGGCAAGGTGCGCGCGCAGCAGGGCTTTTTCGTCGTCGAGCGTGCGTGCCCGGTCTGCCAAGGCGCGGGCGAAATCATCGCCGATCCCTGCCCGGACTGCCGCGGCGAAGGGCGCATCGACAAGACGAAGACGCTGACCGTCAACATCCCACCCGGTGTCGACGAAGGAACGCGTGTGCGCATGAGCGGCGAGGGCGAAGCGGGTGCGCGCGGCGCGCCGCCAGGCGACCTCTACATCTTCCTGCATGTCGGCCGGCACGCGATCTTCGAGCGGGACGGCACCACGCTGTTCGCGCGGGCCCCGATCAGCTTCACGACCGCCGCGCTGGGCGGTCAGATGTCGATCCCGGGACTCGATGGCCGCCGCCACGACATCAGGATCCCGGTAGGCATCCAGTCCGGCAAGCAACTGCGCCAGCGCGGCGCGGGCATGCCGATCCTGCAGGGCCGCGGACATGGCGACCTGGTGGTCCAGATCGACGTCGAGACGCCCAGCCGGCTGTCATTGCGCCAAAAGGAACTGCTGGAGGCATTCCGCGAAACCGAGACCGGCGACGAATGTCCCGAAAGCCAGGGCTTCTTCGCCAAGCTGAAGGGTGTCTTCGCAGGCGAGTAGGTAGTTGCACAGGGGCGTCGCGGTGCGGGAACAGGGGGACAGATGTTTTTGACGTCAAAGAGACTGGCTTGGGCAGTAATTGTCTGGGCGCCGCGCACTCCCGTCGAGCGGGTCTTGCGCCACCTGATGATCGAAGCACCGGCGGGCATACTTAATCGTGTTGAGCGAGGTTACGTCGTCGTCTTTATGATATTTGTCCTTTTTCGATTGATGATCTGGGCAGGCGGCTGGGATACCACGGTATTGATCGGAATGGGTAGCCCGGAGGCGCTCGCGTTTCTGGCAATGATCGATACAGCGACGCTCGTTGATGTTGGTCTGACGGCCTTGTTGGTCGTCTCCGCCCTTCGCGTCCGCCCGCTAGAGCATCGAGCATTTAATTGAACGCATAGCCGGCAGCGGAGAAGTAGTTGCGGCACTCGTCGGGGTCATACAGGTCGCAGATTGAGCGGACGGCTTTCCAGAGGTCGTCGATGGTCCTGGCGCCGATCCGACGGAGGTGGGCTTTCAGCTTCGAGAACGCCATCTCGATTGGGTTGAGATCGGGACTGTAGGGTGGGAGGAAGAGGAACCAGGCGCCCCGCTCCCGCAACGTCGCCCTGGCCTTTTCGCTTTTATGAGCTGGCAGGTTGTCGAGGATGACGAGCCTGCCTCGGACTTGATCCGGGGTCGCCGTGTTCGAGTGTCGGAGCGAGCTGGGTTTCGACATAGACCTCGAAGATCTCTTTGGTCATCGGTCTGTCGATGATCCACGGCGCGGTCAGGCCATCGCAGCGCAGGTCGGCAATGAAGAGCCTGCCCTCGCGAAGGCGGGGGTCTGCGTTTTCCAGTGGCCGAACGGCGCCCGAGCTTTCAGGCGCCGCCCACCCTGTACCCGTCCGCGCAGCCGCGTCATTTTCGTCGTGGTCGCGGTTTCGTCGATGAAGACCAACCGGTGCGCCTGCTCGCGCAGTCGTGGCCGGCGATAAACGCGCCACCGCCGTCGCGCCTCGCAGACGTCATCGCGACCGCATTTTGATGCCATCAGGGCTTTTATATCGGAAGCCTGCCGCCACCAGCACCCGCGACAGTGAAGCCGGGTGCGCCACGACCTTCGTCTCGGCTTTGAGGCGCTCGGCAAGCTCGGGCATCGTGATGTCGGGCGTCGCCTCAACCCAGCGGATCAATAATGTCGCGTATTTCGCCAGCTTGCCCGCCCCTGAGGGTCGCCCCTGACGCTACGGCGTTGCCGATCCCGTCTTTGCTACATGCTGCATCAACTTGATCGCGCAGCTCGGACTGACACCGAAACGGCGTGCCGCAGCCCGACACGAATACCCCGCCAAAACATGCGCCGATATCCGGTCCCGCAGATCGTTCGAATAGGCTCCCATGATCCACCTCCGAACCAGGGTGAATCACATTTCCAGGCCAAACGGTATCCCCCCGCTGGTTCCTGCTTCAGGCTCGATGCTCTATGTTGGACTTGCTCCGGAAAAGTGGAGAGTTCCCCTGATGTGAAAGGTGAACTCGATGACGAAGCAACGACGGTTTACGCAGGAGTTTGAAGACGAGGCGGTACGGCTGGTGGCGACCAGTGGGCGCACGCAGCGCGCGGTAGCGGATGACTTGGGCATCGGCCTGTCGACGCTGGTGCGGTGGATCGGCCGTCGGCGTGATCGGCTGTCGGAGATGCCTGGTGAAGCGCCGCAGGCAGATATCGCTGCCGAGCTGAAGCGCCTCCGGCGGGAGAACGAGATCCACCTGAAGCGGGCGACCGCTTTTTTCGCCCGGGAGGGAAGTCGATGAGGTTCGCGCTCGTCGATCAGGCGAAGAAGGATTTCCCCGTACACCGCCTCTGCCAGGTGCTCGGTGTCAGCCAGAGCGGCTATTTCGCCTGGAAGGACCGGCCCGCCAGCCGGCGCCAACGCGACGACATGGTGATGCTGGCGCATGTCCGTTCGGCGTTCGCGCTGTCGAACGGCACCTACGGCAGTCCGCGCATGACGCGCGAGCTGCAGGATGATGGCTTCGCCATCGGGCGCCGGCGCACGGCCCGACTGATGCGCGAGAACGGCCTGCGTGGCCGGCAGAAGCGACGGTTCAAACGCACGACCGACAGCGAGCATGCCTGGCCGATCGCGCCGAACATCATCGATCAGGATTTCGCGGCAACGGCACCCAATCAGAAGTGGGGCGTCGACATCTCGTACGTCTGGACGAGGGAGGGATGGCTCTATCTGGCGGTGGTCATCGACCTGTTCTCCCGCCGCGTCGTCGGCTGGGCGGTCGGCGACCGCCTGCATCGCGACCTGGCGCTCGCTGCCTTGCGCAAGGCCATCGTCATGCGGCGTCCGCCCGAAGGGCTCATTCATCATTCGGACCGCGGTAGCCAATACTGCTCTGTGGACTATCAGGCCGAACTCCGCCGCCACCGCATCCGCATCTCCATGTCAGGCAAGGGAAATTGTTACGATAACGCCATGGTCGAGACGTTCTTCAAGACGATCAAATCTGAACTCGTCTGGCGAGCCGTCTTCTACACCCGCGCCGAGGCCGCGCAGGCCATTGCCCGCTATATCGACGGCTTCTACAACCCCGTCCGGCGCCATTCCGCGCTCGACTACATCAGCCCCGCGCAGTTCGAACGAACCGCGTCACGCTGAGCAAATGCCTCTCCACTTAAGCGGGGCAAGTCCATGTTGGTCCCGGCAATTGGTGGTGCGGGTTTGACGTGAAGCGTGCGGGCTGGTCGGCCCATGCCTTACAGATGGCTTTGTAGGGCGTGAGGCCGCGCAGGGTCTTGAGCCTGCGGGCGAAGTTGTAGGCGGCGACAAAGTCGCCGAGGTGCTGCCGGAGTTGATCGTGGCTATCGTAATGGTAGCGCTTGACGGCGGCGTCCTTGATGGTGCGGTTCATGCGCTCGACTCGACCATTCGCCCACGGGTGCCGCGGCCCCTCGACTTTGCTCGGGAGAGCCTTGGTAAGGCGATGTTCGACATCCAGGTCGGCGCCTTCTCGTGCAACTCGACGAACGCGAACTTGAACGTCCGGTTTATCACAACGAACAGGTAGAGCTTGCCCTCTTCGGTTCACACCTCGGCGATGTCGATGTGGAAATAGCCGATCGGGTAGCTCTTGAACTTGCGCCTGGCCGGCTTGTCACCCTCGACCTCGGGCAGCCGGCTGATGCCGTGACGCTGGAGGCAGCGGTGCAGCGACGAGCGTGTGATACGCGGGATCGTACCCTGGAGTGCGTAGAGACAGTCGTCCAATGGCAGCAGCGTGTGGCGTCGGAAGGCGACTACCACCGCCTCCTCCTCGATCGACAGCGAGGTTGATCTTGGGTCCTTGGGACCCGCTGAGAGATCGGCCGTCGACCTGCGCCTCTTCCACTTTGCGACGGTTTTCTGGTTGACCCCGTGCCGCCTGGCCAGCGCCCTCAGGCTCTCTTGACTATGCTGTATCGCTAGCCTGTCCCGGACTTGATCCGGGGGACTGCCTCAGTCGTCGTGGCGCTCCCACGAAGTACCTGGCCCATAGCGCGTCCTTCCACTCGCTCGTGAACAATGCACCATCAAAGCCCGGGATCAAACATCTAGAGCATCGAGCCTGAAGCAGGAACCAGCGGGGGGATACCGTTTGGCCTGGAAATGTGATTCACCCTGGTTCGGAGGTGGATCATGGGAGCCTATTCGAACGATCTGCGGGACCGGATATCGGCGCATGTTTTGGCGGGGTATTCGTGTCGGGCTGCGGCACGCCGTTTCGGTGTCAGTCCGAGCTGCGCGATCAAGTTGATGCAGCATGTAGCAAAGACGGGATCGGCAACGCCGTAGCGTCAGGGGCGACCCTCAGGGGCGGGCAAGCTGGCGAAATACGCGACATTATTGATCCGCTGGGTTGAGGCGACGCCCGACATCACGATGCCCGAGCTTGCCGAGCGCCTCAAAGCCGAGACGAAGGTCGTGGCGCACCCGGCTTCACTGTCGCGGGTGCTGGTGGCGGCAGGCTTCCGATATAAAAGCCCTGATGGCATCAAAATGCGGTCGCGATGACGTCTGCGAGGCGCGACGGCGGTGGCGCGTTTATCGCCGGCCACGACTGCGCGAGCAGGCGCACCGGTTGGTCTTCATCGACGAAACCGCGACCACGACGAAAATGACGCGGCTGCGCGGACGGGTACAGGGTGGGCGGCGCCTGAAAGCTCGGGCGCCGTTCGGCCACTGGAAAACGCAGACCCCCGCCTTCGCGAGGGCAGGCTCTTCATTGCCGACCTGCGCTGCGATGGCCTGACCGCGCCGTGGATCATCGACAGACCGATGACCAAAGAGATCTTCGAGGTCTATGTCGAAACCCAGCTCGCTCCGACACTCGAACACGGCGACCCCGGATCAAGTCCGGGGCAGGCTCGTCATCCTCGACAACCTGCCAGCTCATAAAAGCGAAAAGGCCAGGGCGACGTTGCGGGAGCGGGGCGCCTGGCTCCTCTTCCTCCCACCCTACAGTCCCGATCTCAACCCAATCGAGATGGCGTTCTCGAAGCTGAAAGCCCACCTCCGTCGGATCGGCGCCAGGACCATCGACGACCTCTGGAAAGCCGTCCGCTCAATCTGCGACCTGTATGACCCCGACGAGTGCCGCAACTACTTCTCCGCTGCCGGCTATGCGTTCAATTAAATGCTCGATGCTCTAGGTTCGCGCTGAATCGGGCAGGAACCGGTCGATCACGCCGCGCGCGAGCCGCAGTGGGCGCAGCGTATCCGGGCTGATCGAGCACCAGCTCGACTTGACCTCCGCCAGCACATCCTCCCCCCGCTTGATGATGGTCGTATAGAAGGCGCGCGCGCCATGTACCTTGTCCAGAATGACCGTCGCGATCACCTCGTCGTCCAGAAAGGCCGGCTTGCGATAGGTGATCTCGTGTTTCAGCGCGACCCAAAGATGCGCGGCGGCTACGTCGACGGGGGCAAGCCGCTGCCAATGGCTGATGACCGCCTCCTGTACCCACTTCAGATAGGACGCGTTGTTGACGTGCCCCATGAAATCGATGTCGGCTGCGTCGATATCGATGGGATAGCTATGGGGAATCGCGGTACTCACACATGGATCAATAGCGCATCCGGCCTGCAACGGATAGCCGCATGTAGGAGACTTGCAGATATTATCCTGCTGCAGTCTAACCATATTATGACCCGGATCCTTCCTTTCGTGCTGATGGCGGCGCTGACCCTGCCTGTCCCGAGCATCGCCGCGCCCGGCCGGTCGACTGCCTATGATGCCGTCGACCCGTTCATCGGGACCGGAGGTGAGGGGCATGTCTTCCCGGGTGCCGTAGCTCCGTTCGGCATGGTGCAGCTCAGCCCGGATACCGACACCGGCTGCGAAATCCGGGACTGCTACGCCCACGCCGCGGGCTACCGCTATGACGATCCGACGATCCAGGGCTTCAGCCATACGCATTTCTCGGGCGCGGGCCATTCCGACCTCGGCGACTTTCTGGTCATGCCGGTCGCGGGAGAAGTGGTGCCGCTGGAGCCCGGCGATGCGGCAAAGCCGGGATCGGGCTATCGATCGCGGTTCTCGCATGATCGCGAAGTGGCGCAGCCGGGCTATTATGCGGTGACACTCGCCGATCGCGGCGAGCGGGCGGAGTTGACGGCGGGGACGCGGATCGGCGTTCACCGCTATACCTTTCCGCCGGGCAAGACCGCGCATCTGGTACTCGACCTGAGGACATCGCTCTACAATTATCCGGGCAAGACCCTGTGGTCGACAATCCGGCTGCGACCGGATGGAACCATCACCGGCTCTCGGCAGACGCGCGGCTGGGCGCCCGATCGCAAGCTGTACTTCGCGATGCGCACATCGGCGCCGCTGAACGGGCACGCGTTCGTCGATACCGAGAAGGACGTCGCCTATCGCGGCTTCCAGGGGCCGGGGCGCGGCACCGATGAGGTCGCGGAGCGGCAGGGCCGGGCACTGGTCGCACGGCTGGACTTCGGCACGCTTGCCCGTCCGCTCGAGGTGCGCGTCGCGCTGTCGTCGGTCGACGAAGCGGGCGCGCTCGCTAATCTTGACGCCGAACCGGGTGATTTCGATGCCGTGCACGAAAAAGCGAAGGCGGCGTGGCAATCGGCACTTGCGGCGATCGACATCGATGCGGCGCCCGACATGCGGCGCGGCGTCTATACTGCGCTCTATCACAGCCTGCTCGCGCCCTCCGTCGCCGGGGATGCCGATGGCCGCTACCGCGGGCCGGACAACGCCGTTCACCGCGCCGACGGCTTCACGTTCCGCTCGACCTTTTCGCTCTGGGACACGTTTCGCGCCGAGCACCCGCTGCTGACCATCGTTCAGCCGCCCGCCACCACGACCGACATCGTCCGCTCGCTGATCGCGAGCCGGCGGGACAGTCCGTTCGGCATCCTGCCGGTCTGGCAGTTCCAGGGCCGCGAGACCTGGACGATGATCGGCTATCACGCCGTCCCCGTCATCGCCGATGCGTATCTGAAGGGTATCGGCGGCTTCGATGCCGATGCAGCGCTCGACGCGATGGTCGCAAGTGCGACCTATGCTCCCTATGGCGGGCTTGGCGACTATATGAAGCTGGGCTATGTGCCGATCGACCATGAGCCGGAGGCTGCATCGAAGACGGTCGAATATGCCTATGACGACTGGACGATCGCCCGGATGGCGCGTGCGATGGGCCATACCGGAATCGCCGACCGCTTCGCCAGGCGCGCCGCATACTGGCGCAATACGTTCGATACGAAGACCGGCTTCGTGCGCGCCCGCAAAAGCGACGGCAGCTTCCGGGCGCCCTTCGATCCGACCGCGATCAACTACGGATCGGACTATACCGAGGGCAATGCGTGGCAGTATAGCTGGTTCGTGCCGCAGGACATCGCCGGCCTGATCGGCGCGATGGGAGGTGATGCGAAGACGATCGCAAAACTCGACGCGATGTTCGACTATGACAACTCCCGGCTCGACTATAGTCATGCCGAGGATATTGCCGGGCTGATCGGGCAATATATCCACGGCAACGAACCCAGTCACCACGTGGCCTATCTGTACGACTATGCGGGCGCGCCATGGCGAACACAGGCACGGCTGAAGCAGATCGTCGAGACGCAGTACAAGCCTACCCCGGACGGGCTGTCGGGCAACGACGATCTGGGGCAGATGTCGGCCTGGCTGGTCTTCACCGCGCTCGGCTTCTATCCGGTGACGCCGGGCAGCTTGCAATATGCGATCGGCCGCCCCTTCATGGATCGCGCCGCGCTGAACCTGCCGAACGGCAAGCGATTCGAGATATCGGCCGAACGGCTGGATGACGCCCAACCCTACATCGGCAGCGTGACGCTCAATGGTCGTCCCTTGTCGCGCAGCTACATTCGCCATGATGAGATCATGGCGGGAGGCAGCATGCGGTTCGTCATGACGGCTCGGCCCAACCGGAACTGGGCGACGAAGGCGGCGGACCGTCCCTATTCGATGAGTGGCTACCTGGCCGGACGCTGATCGATCACGGCTGACCGCTGCCCCCCGACGAGCCATAGATCTGGCCATTGGCATAACTGGCGTTCGGGTCGGCGAGCTGTACGTAGATCGATGCCAGTTCCGCCGGCTGCCCCGCCCGGCCAAGTGGGGTATCGCCGCCGAACCTGACCAGCTTCTCCATCGTCGCACCGCCCGACACCTGGAGCGGCGTCCAGATCGGTCCCGGTGCGACACCGTTGACGCGGATGCCCTTGGGGCCGAGCTGCTTCGCCATCGACTTGGTGAAATTCATCATCGCCGCCTTCGTCATGGCGTAATCGACAAGATTGGCGGATGGGTCGTAAGCCTGTTCCGACGTCGTCTGGATGATCGCGGCCCCCGGCTGCATTTGGGGGACCGCGGCCTTGGTCAGCCAGAACATCGCGTAGATGTTCGTCTTCATCGTCGCGTCGAAATCCTCGCTGCTGATGTCGCCGATCGTCTGGCGCTGCTGCTGGCGGCTGGCGTTGTTGACCAGGATGTCGATCCCGCCCAGTTGCTTGACGGCATCCGCCACCACCCGTCTGCACATCGCTTCGTCGCGCAGGTCGCCGGGCAGCGCTACTGCGGTACGCCCGGCCTGTCGGATCAGCGCGATGACCTCACGTGCGTCGGGTTCCTCGGCGGGTAGATAGCTGATCGCGACATCCGCGCCTTCGCGCGCGAAGGCGATGGCCGCCGCCCGCCCCATGCCGCTGTCACCGCCGGTTACCAGCGCTCTGCGCCCGGTCAGGCGCCCGGACCCACGATAGCTTGTCTCGCCATGATCGGGGCGGGGTTTCATCTTGCTCGCAAGCCCCGGAAAGGGTTGTGACTGCGCCGGATAGGGCGGCTGTGGATATTTATTGCGCGGATCGTCGATCGCCCTCGCGTCGGACCGGCCGGCCTGCGCCACTGCCGGTGCGGCCGCCGCCATCATGCCCAATCCTGCAGCACCGCCCACCACGTCACGGCGCGATAGCGCCGATACGTCCTTGTTATCCATGTTCGCATTTCCCGATTCGACCGCGTGACCAACGCTCGGAGGTGTGGCGGGGTCCGTTAGCCGAATTAACGCTGCAAAATCATTGAAAAAGCGCCGACGGGCGGTGTCACTACAGCTTGCCGAACACCGCCTCGAAGCCTTCCCTGTCGCCGGCGGCGAGGAAGCGCGCCTGTTCGATCCATCGGTCGCGTTCCATTCTCCCCGAGAACGGACCCAGCCGGGCATCGAGTGCCTGTGCCTGATCGGCATCCAGTGCGGCGATCTGTCCGACGGTCTTGATTCCCTGCTCGGCCAGCCGTCCCGCGACCTTGGGGCCAAGTCCCTTCAGTTGCGTGACATGGCCGTCGGCGGGTGATGCAACCGCTTCGGTAGATTCATTCGGCGGCGTAGCGCCGCCTACGACGGAGATCGCGGCGCTATGGTCCTCCGTCGGCGTTGCCGCGGCAACCCGCGCGTCCGCCATCGGGTCGGGTGCAGGCGCTTCGTATTCCTGCGGCGCAGGCGTGGCAATAGCGGGTCCCCGCGACAAAGGCGGCGGGGGCGATGCCACAGGGGCGGATGGGGGCGGCGGTGGAGGTGATGCAGGAGGCGGCGTCGGTGATGGCTGCGGCGTCGGCGTCGGACCGTCGTTCTCATGCTCCGCGCGATCGGTTTCCTCGGCGCGTTCTTCCAATTCGTGTTCGGCCTTGTTCCGGCGGCGGCTCAGCCGGACGCCCCAGATGATGCCGATGATGGTCAGCACGGCCAGCAACGCGATGGCAACGAATACGAGCACTGTCCAGGTCGGAGCCGCGCTCATGCCCGCCCCCGCGCCCTTGGTCATCTGGTCACCCATTACTCATCCTCCTGCCCGGCTCGTTAGCTGTTCCCGGCCAGTGCGCGCCAGCCGATATCGTGGCGGAAAAATCCGTCGGCAAATACAATCTTCTCAGCGCCTCGGTACGCCGCTTCCCTCGCCTCGTTGATGTCGCTACCGGTCGCGACGACCGTCAATACCCGGCCGCCCGATGCGACGAGGCTTCCCGCCTCCTTGCGCATGCCCGCCTGAAAGACCCGCACGCCGGACGCCTCGGCGGCATTGATGCCGCTGACGATGCCTCCCACCGCAGGCATCCCGGGATAGCCACGCGCCGCCACGACAACTCCCAGCGCTGCGTCGTCGATGAAACGGGGCGGATCGCGATCCGCCAGTTCTCCACGCGCGGTCGCGGCCATGATCGCCAACAGGTCGTCGTCGAGGCGCATCATCAGCACCTGCGCCTCGGGATCGCCGAAACGGACGTTATATTCGATCAGCTTGGGTCCCTGAGGTGTCAGCATCAGCCCTGTGTACAGAACCCCCGTGAAGGGTGTTCCGCGCTCGGCGAGCGTGTCGATCGTGGGCCGGATGATCCGCTCGATCGCCTGGCGCTCCAATGCCGGGGTCAGCACGGGCGCGGGACTGTATGCGCCCATGCCGCCGGTATTCGGCCCGGTATCGCCATCGCCGACCCGCTTGTGGTCCTGCGCGCTGCCGAACGGGACCGCGCTCGTGCCATCGCAGAGCACGAACAGGCTCACTTCCTCGCCCTCGAGATATTCCTCGATCACCGCCGAGGCAGGTTCACCGGTGAAGATCGCGTCCAGCGCGGCGGTGATGTCTGCCTCCCCATAGGCGATCGTAACGCCCTTGCCGGCCGCCAGGCCGTCCGCCTTGATGACGACGGGCCGCGCAAAGGTCGACGCCAGCGCTGCCTCGGCGTCTTCGCGGGTATCGACGCGGATATAGGCCGCGGTTGGGATATCGGCGTCGCGGCACAGGTCCTTGGTAAACCCCTTCGATCCCTCCAGCCTCGCCGCTTCCCGGTCGGGGCCGAAGACCGCGATGCCTCCGGCGCGCAGATGATCGCCCAGCCCGTCCACCAGCGGCGCCTCCGGGCCGACCACCACGAGCGCGACATCATGCCCGGTCGCAAAGTCGAGAACGGCCTCATGGTCGGCTGCGTCCAGTCCGACGATTGTCGCATGCGCGGCGATACCGGGGTTGCCGGGCGCGGCATACAGCGTACCTAGGAGCGGCGACTGTACCAGCTTCCACGCCAGCGCATGCTCGCGACCGCCTGATCCCAGCAGCAGGACATTCATGCCCGACCCTTCCTTTTCCGACATGCAGAGGCTGGTAGCCGAGAGCATTCCCGGCGACAACGCGGCGGACGTGTCGGTCGGCGATCTGGCGTTTCGCCTGAAGCGCGTCGTCGAGGGCGCGTTCGGCCATGTCCGCGTGCGCGGCGAGATATCGGGATACAAGCGCGCGGCGTCCGGCCATGCCTATCTGTGCCTGAAGGACGACCGCGCGGTCATCGACGCGGTGATGTGGAAGGGGCAGGCGGGCAGCCTGGCCTTCGCGCCGCAGGACGGGATCGAGGTCATCGCGACCGGCAAGCTGACCACCTATCCCGGCCGCTCAAAATACCAGATCGTCGTCGAGCGGATGGAACTGGCGGGCGTGGGCGCGCTGATGGCGCTGCTGGACAAGCTGAAGGTGCAACTGGCTGCCGAGGGATTGTTCGACCCCGCGAAAAAGAAGCGCTTGCCGTTTCTGCCGCGCACGATCGGCGTCGTCACCTCGCCGACCGGGGCCGTAATCCGCGACATCCTCCACCGGTTGGAGGACAGGTGCCCGACGCATGTCATCGTGTGGCCGGTCAAGGTGCAGGGGCAGGGCGCCGCCGCCGAGATCGCCGTCGCCGTCAGGGGCTTCGACGCGATGGCGGACAAACCCGACCTGGTGATCGTAGCGCGTGGCGGCGGGTCGGTCGAGGATCTGTGGGCGTTCAACGAGGAGGCGGTGGTCCGCGCGGTCGCCGCGTGCTCGATCCCGGTCATCTCGGCGGTGGGCCATGAGACCGATACGTCGCTGTGCGATCACGCCGCCGATCTGCGCGCGCCGACTCCGACCGCCGCGGCCGAGCTGGCGGTCCCGGTGCTTGCCGATCTGCGATTGTCGGTCGCGGCCACCGCGCAGCGGACCGAACGGTGCGCGCGGCGCTATGTGGAGCGCGGGCGTGAGCGGCTGGATGCGATGGCGCGACTGCTTCCCCGGCGCGAGGCGCTGCTGGCGCCGCAACGCCAGCGCACCGACGACGCGGCGCAGCGGCTGGGGCAGGCGCTGGAGCGGCGTGTCGCGTCCGCGCGTGGCGTTCTGGACCGCACCGGCGGCGCGTTGCGGCCGGCCATCTTGCAGCGTCAGGTCGAGGCGGCGCGTGGCCGGCTGGAGGCGACATGGCGGCTGGTGCAGGCGCTAGACCCCGACCGGGTGCTCGAGCGCGGCTATGCCCGCGTCGCCACGCGCGACGGCGCGACGCTGACCGGCAGCGCGGCGGCACGGATGGCGGGTGCGCTGTCGCTGCACTTCCGCGACGGTGTGGTCGACGCACGGGTTGAGCGCGCGCCCGCGCGTTCCTATGACAAGCCCGGAACCGACAGGCCCGGACCGGGCGCCGAACAGCCCAGCCTGCTGTAGAGGAACAATGCGATGCTGATGTCCAACACCGACCGCCCGGCGCGGCTGCATTATACGGCCAACGGCTTTCGCGTGCTTGCGTCGGGTGATCATGTCGTCTGCGCGAAGTCGGGCGCGCCGATCCCGCTCGACCATCTGCGCTACTGGAACGTCGCACGGCAGGAGCCCTATGCGACCGCCGAGCTGGCCAGCGAGGCGATGGCGCCGCGTTGAGGATCGCTCCCGTCGTTCTGGCAGCGGCGCTGGCCGGCTGTGTCGCTCCGCCCGCGCAGGTTCCGCCGCTCCCCGCCCCGCCGGCGCCGCCACCGCCTCCCGCACCTCCGCCGATCACCGCGAGCGACATCCTGCTCGAAGGACAGGCCGTGCAGGGCGGGCTGGTCACGGGTAAGGCGCCGCAGGGCATCGTCTCGCTGTTGCTGGACGGTGCCAAGGTGATGCTCGCGCCCGATGGCCGTTTCATCCTCGGCTTCGATCGCGACGCATCGCTGGCCGCGCAGCTCGTCGCGACCACGACCGTCGGTCATCAGCTCCGCCGCACGATCGACGTAGCCCCGCGCGACTGGCGGATCGAGCGCATCGACACGCCCTATCGCGCCGGCCGCACCAGCGCCGAGTTCGCACGCCTGCGCCCCATCGAGCGCGCCGCCATCGACCGCGCGCGGGCGATCCCCGTGGACAGCGACGGATGGCGCCAGTCCTTCGCATGGCCCGTCCACGGTCGCCAGTCGGGCTGGTTCGGGTCACAGCGCGTGTATCAGGGCAAGCCCGGCTCGTACCACGGCGGCGCCGACGTCGCGGTCCCCACCGGCACCCCGGTTCGCGCCCCCGCCGACGGCGTCGTTATCCTGGCGAGCGACCATTCCTACACGCTGGAGGGCAATCTATTGATGGTCGCGCACGGCCACGCCCTCGTCAGCGCTTTCCTGCACCTGTCGCGCATCATCGTCGCGACCGGTGATCGCGTGCGGCAGGGCGATGTCATCGCCTATAGCGGCGCGACGGGGCGGGCGACGGGGCCGCATCTGCACTGGGGCATCACCTGGGGCACCGCGCGGCTCGACCCGCTGCTGGTCGCGGGGCCTGTGCCGCCGGGATAGCGGTTTCCGACCAGTCGAAGGCCACGCCTTCCGCACGGCGCTTCGACTTCGCCCGACGCGAACGGATCGATGTGATCGAGACCGGCTTTAATTCTCGCGCTTCACGCGGATGGAGGTCGTTCCCTCGAACCCGGCGAAGTAACTGCCGAAGGCGGCGCGGCGGAACTGGACCTTCGTCCCCCGCTTCACCCGGCTCGACGGGCGGTCGTCGATCTGGTGCCAGCGCGCGCCGTCCGCGATCGTGAAGATCAGCCGCCCATCCTGGTCCCGCGTGGTCGAGGCGACGACCGCGTCCAGCGTCTGGAGCTGCGTATCGCCCCTCTTCTCGCCCCCGAAGATCCTGATCTTTGGCAGCGACAGTCCGAACAGCGACCGGCGCGTCTCCTGCACCTGGCTCTTGTCGAGCACCACCACCTCGTCGGCGGCCTCCGCCTTGTCCAGCGCCGCGACCGCGCGGTCATAGCAGGCCAGCCGCTCCCGGTCGCCGGTGATCGCCCGGCACGCGACCGCCGCCTCCAGCACGCCCGCGCGCTTCGCGCCGGGCGATTGCGCCATCGCCGGCCCCGCCGACGCCAGCATGGTGAGTGTCAGGACTGCTCCGCGCACTGCGTTCCCCTTCATACCGACCAACCGAGGTTGTTGCATATTGGCGACACTCCGCGCGGATTGTCCACCTTGCCGCCGATCGCGGATTTACACGACGCGGCGGCTGACGCAATCAGGCGGCAAGTCCGATGTGCTTAACGGCGTCTGAAGACGATTCAGAGAACTCGAAGGGGATAACCTTTGACCAAGATCAAGATCATGTCCGGCCTCAAGTCGGGCGCCGCGCCCTTCGCGCTAGGCCTCGCGCTGGTGTCGACGCCGGTATACGCGCAGTCGACCGAGCCGACGAACACGCAAGGGACGGCGACGACCCCGGACGCGGGTCCGCTGTCGGGTGTGCAGAATCCGGCCAATGCGACCGGCGAGCCCAGCACGCCGGCCGCCGCCGCCGCGGGCGACATCATCGTCACCGGCTCGCGCATTCCTCAGCCGAACCTGACCGCGGTCAGCCCGATCACCGTCGTCAATCAGGCGGACTTCAAGCTGCAGGGCACGACCCGTGCGGAAGACCTGCTGAACTCACTGCCTCAGGTCTTCGCCGATCAGGGCAGCAGTATTTCGAACGGCTCGACCGGTACGGCGACGATCAACTTGCGGAACCTGGGCGCCAACCGCACGCTGGTGCTGGTCAACGGCCGCCGGCTCGTACCCGGTGATCCGACCGACTCATCGGCCGACGTCAACTTCATCCCGTCTGTTCTAGTCAAGCGCGTCGACGTGCTGACCGGCGGCGCATCGTCGACCTATGGTGCCGATGCGGTCGGCGGCGTCGTCAACTTCATCATGGATACCGATTTTACCGGGTTCAAGCTGGAGGGCCAGTACAGCTTCTACAATCACAAGAACAACGCCAGCGACGCGATCCGCGGTGCACTCAACGCGCGCGGGTTCGGCTATCCCGATGGTGTATCGACGGATGGCGGCACCATCGACGCGACCGCGGTCATCGGCGCGGGCTTTGACGACAATCGCGGGCATGTCACCGCCTATGTCGGCTATCGCAAGATCAATGCGGTAACGCAGGGCCGTCGAGACTACAGCGCTTGCGCGATCTCGGCGAGCAAAGCCGGCGCTCTGTCGTGCGGCGGTTCGGCGACGTCGGCCAACGGCACGTTATTTTCTTACACGGGCGGCACGCAGGGTAATACAATCATCGGCCCGAACGGCCAGTTGGTTGCTGCGCCCTACGCCGATTCGGGTTCTTCGACGTTTCAGATCGGATCCAACCAGACGCTGACTCCCGGCTTCACGCCGTTCAACTATGCCCCGACCAACTATTACCAGCGTCCTGACGAGCGGTATACTGCGGGCTTCTTCGCCAACTACGATGTCGATGATGCGTTCAAGCCCTATCTTGAGGGCATGTTCATGGACGATCGTACCGTCGCACAGATCGCGCCGTCAGGTGATTTCGGCAACACCTTCACGATCAACAGCGACAATCCTCTCCTGTCGCCGCAGCAGCGGGGAATCCTGTTCAACCGGCAGAACCTTGTTGTAGCGTCGCGCGATCCGGTGACGGGCGCCTTTCTGCCGCCGCCCGTCAATGGCGGTCCCGCGACCGTCGCATCGGACGCGAGCGCGGGCTTCTATAATTCGGCGCCCTATACCTTCATCGATCCGACGACGGGCGTCACTTATCAACGCGGGGCCGCGCAGATCCTGAAGCGCAACGTCGAGGGTGCGCCGCGGCAGGACGATCTGCAGCACACCAGCTACCGTATCGTCGTCGGCTCGCGCGGTGACCTGACCAAGGGATTCTCGTACGATGCCTATTATCAATATGGCCGCACGAATTATCAGGAGACCTATCTCAACGACTTCTCGATCTCGCGTCTTCGCAACGCGCTGGATGTCGTCAACACCAACGGGCAAGGCGCCGTCGTACCGATCGGCACTCCGAACTCCGTTCCTGCCTGCCGGGTCACGGTGAGCGGCGCGGATCCGAACTGTGTCCCTTACAACCTGTTCACCTTGGGCGGCGTGACGCCGGAAGCCGTGAACTACGTGGCCACACCGGGTTTCCAGCGCGGCCAGACCTCCGAACAGATCGCGTCGATCAACTTCACCGGCCTGCTGGGCGAATATGGGATCAAATCGCCGTATGCGAATGACGGGGTCGGTATCAACGTCGGTTTCGAGTACCGTAAGGAATCGCTGAACCTGAATACCGATATCGCGTTCCAGACCGGCGATCTCGCGGGGCAAGGCGCGGCGACGCTGCCGATCAGGGGGTCGTTTCAGGTCTATGAGGGCTTTGGTGAAGTCAGGGTGCCGATCATTCAGCAGGGCGTCATTTACGATCTGTCGCTGGAGGGTGGTTACCGCTATTCCAACTATGATCTGGGTGTCCGGAGCTTCTCGACCAATACTTACAAGGGCGGTTTCGAGGTGGCGCCCATCCGCGCGGTTCGCTTCCGCGGCGCCTATAACCGGGCGGTCCGGGCTCCCAACATCCAGGAGCTGTTCGCACCGCAGCGGGTTGTGCTTAGCGGCACGCAGGACAATTGCGCCGGGTTCACGATCACGGCGGCTGATGCAGGCTGTATCGCGCAGGGTCTGACCGTTGGCCAGTTAGTGACGCCGAACCCGGCGGGTCAGTATAACGGCCTGATCGGCGGCAATCCCAACATCTCCCCGGAAAAGGCCGATACCTATACGGTCGGCGTTGTGGTGCAGCCCGGTTTCCTGCCGATCCTGCGCGGGTTGGCGGTGACGGTCGACTATTTCAACATCAAGGTGAACAACCTGGTATCGGCGATCGGCTCCAACACGATCGTCTCGCAGTGCACGAACGACCCGAACTCGCCATTCTGCGGCCTGATCAACCGTGACTCGACGGGATCGCTCTGGCGATCGCCCAACGGTTTCGTGACGAACCTCTCGCAGAATATCGGTAGTCTGAAAACAACCGGCATCGATGTCGGCGGCAGCTATGCACACGAGATCGGTGGTCTGGGATCGCTCAGCGCCAATTTCAACGGCACGTTCCTCAACAAGCTGATCGTCAACAATGGTGTGGCTGCGGCCTATGACTGCGCCGGGCTCTATGGCTTCCAGTGCGGCACGCCATCGCCGGAATGGCGGCACAAGGCACGCGCGACGATCACGCTGCCCGATGGTATCGGTCTGTCCGGTCAGTGGCGCTATTTCGGGTCGGTCCATATCGACCGCAGCACGGGCTATACGACGCTCAATCCGGGCTTTGCGAACAACTTTACCGCGTTCAACAGCAAGATAAAGGCGCAGAATTATTTCGATCTGGCGCTGACGGCGACGGTGGGCGATCACCTGAACTTCCGGATCGGTGCGCAGAACATCCTGGACCGCGATCCGCCGACGGTGCCCAGCGCGGGTGCCTATGGTCAGGGTGGCTTCCAGAACGGCAACACCTATCCGGTCGTATACGACGCGCTCGGCCGCTACATCTATGCGGGTGCGACGATCAACTTCTGATCGGACGACCTGCACGCGAATGGGGCCGGCGACGCGAGAGCATCGCCGGCCCTTTCTTTTGGGCCTCCGGGTCCGCTAGAACGCCGGGATGAAAACCGGCGCCCGCCTGACGATGGACAAGATGCACAGCGCGCTCTCCGCGGCGTCCGCGATCGAGCTTGCGCGTCGGGCACTCGCCGACCAGACCGAGGCGGACGTGATCGACCGCGTGTCCGATGCCGCGCAGGCGATCGGCTCCGACCCGCGCCTGTGGCAATGGACCGGGCTGCTCCACCGCGCGCTCGACGACCGGGTCGCGGCGATGGCCGCGTTCGACCGCGCTTCGGGGCTGGCGCCGGGCGATGCGAGCATTGCGCATGGCCGTGCGCGCGTCACCTATGAGGCCGGGCGGGACGCCGTTGCGCTCTACCGGACCGCCCACCGCCTCGCACCGCACGACGGCGACGTGCTGCTCGGCCGCGCGGCCGCGCGGCTCGCGGTCGGCGACGGGGAAACCGCGGCCGGGGAACTGGCGGCGATCGTGGCTCAGGCACCGGGCTGGATCGCGGGGCACGAACAGCTCGCGCGGTTGCGCTGGATGCTGGGCGGGCGTGACCATTTCACCGACTCCTATGCCGCGGCCGTTGAGGCGGCACCGCGCAATCCGGCGCTGTGGCGGGGGTGGCTGACCGCGCTGCTCCAGGCGCGCGCGTTCGACCAAGCGCAGCACGTCCTCGAGCGTGCCCGGGCCGCGCTCGGGGAGCAGCCGTTCCTCGACGCGTCGCAGGCGATGCTGTGGTCGGACACCGGCGATCCCCGCGCGGATGCCGCCTATGACCGGCTGGACAGCCGCGACATTCCCCATGTCCGCCATCTCGTCAGAACCGCGCGTGTCGCGGACGCAGCGACACTGATCGAGGCAGGGTTGAAGGGCCCGGACGCCAACGCCTTTGCACCCTATGCCGCGATCGTCTGGCGCCTGATCGACGCGCGCCGTCATGCCTGGCTGGAGGAGCGAGAGGGGCTGGTGTCGGTGATCGACCTGGCCGACACGTTGCCGCCGCTCGACCGGCTGGCCACGACGCTGCGTGGCCTGCACCGCGCGCGCGATCAGCATCTCGACCAGTCGGTGCGCGGCGGGACGCAGACCGACGGCATCCTGCTCGCCAATGTCGATCCCGACATCCAGGCGGTCCGCCGCACGATCGTCGCGGCGGTGGAGCGGCATGTAGCGGCATGGCCGCCGCCCGACGCGCGGCATCCGACGCTGGCGCCGCGCCGCGACCGCGTGCCGCGCTTCGCCGGCTCCTGGTCGGTGCGGCTTTCGGGGGGAGGGCGGCACTCCAATCACGTGCATCCGCAAGGGTGGGTCAGCTCCGCGCTGTACGTGTCGCTGCCCGAGAGCGAGGGGACGGACGCGGGTTGGCTGACGCTGGGGCAACCGGACGATACGCTGGGGTTGCGACTGGCGCCGGTGCGCACGATCGAGCCGAAGCCGGGACGGCTCGTGCTGTTCCCCTCGACGATGTGGCATGGCACCGTCCCGTTCGCGACCGGCGAGCGGCTGACCATCGCCTTCGACATCGCCCCGCCATGAGCGGCTTCGACCCCGCATCCGTCCTGCGTAGCGCCGCCGAGCGTCTGCGCAGCGGTCAGGTGCTCGCGGCGCGCACCATGCTCGACGTTGCCCTGTCGCAGCAGCCCGACCATCCCGCGCTCCTAAGTTTTGCCGGGCTGGTCGCCTGCGAAATCGGAGATCTGGCGGCGGGCGCCGACCATCTGCGGCGGGCGATCATGGTGCGCCCCGATGACGCGACGGCGCGCGTAAACCTGGTCCGCGCGCTGGTCGATCTCGGGCGGCGGGACGAAGCGGAGGCCATGTGTCTGGCGGGCGACCGGACGGACCCGCGCCTCCGCCGCTTTCTCGGCTATTTCCGGCAGGGGCGCGGAGAGGACGGGGCCGCCGCCGCCGACTATCAGGCGGTCGTCACCGCCTTTCCGGCCGACGCGCAGAGCTGGAACAATCTGGGCAACGCGCGCTCCGCGATCGGGGAGGTCGATGCCGCGATCACCGCTTTCGACCGCGCGATCGCACTGCGCCCGTCCGATCCGATGCCCCGGATCAACGCGTTGAAGGCGCTGGCGAAGGCGGAACGCAAGGAGGAACGACTGCGTGTCGCGCAAGCCGCCGTCCGGGCGTGCCCGCGCGACGTGGCGATCTGGTTCGAACTGGGACTCGCGGAGGTGACGCTGCGCCGATTCGACGCCGCGGAGGCCGCCTATCGCACGGCGTTGTCGCTTGATCCTGAGCATCTGGGTGCCTGGCTGGAGCTCGGCCTGATGCTAGAGAATCTCAACCGGATTGACGATCTGGAGGCATTGATTGAGGAAGCCGAAGCGGCCGCGTTCGCGGCACCCGAGATCGACTTTCTTCGCGCCTGGGCGCTGCGTCGGCGCGGGCGCTTCGACGAAGCCTTGCCGTTTGCCGAGGCCGCGCCCGACACGATCGATCCTATTCGCCGCATGAACCTGCTGGGCGAAATCTATGACCGGCTGGGCGACGCAACCCGTGCTTTCGACGCTTTTGAGAAGATGAAGGCGGCGACTGCACGCATCGTCGCGCCGGCGATGATTGATGAGGGCGCACGCTTCCTGGCCGATATCCGCCGCGCGACCACGCAATTGCCCGCCGTCGCGAAGGCGCGGACGACATACGGCGCGGATCGGCGCTTGCCCATCTTCATCGCCGGATTCCCGCGCTCGGGCACGACCCTGCTCGATACGCTGCTGATGAACGTGCCCGGCCTGCACGTTCTTGAAGAACTGCCGCTGATGGGCGCGGTCGAGGCTGCGATGGGCGATGTCGAGCGTCTCGCAACCCTCGGCGAGGACGAGCTTGAGCGGCTACGGCGCGTCTATTTCGACCAGCTCGACCGGCTGGCTCCGGCACCCGAAGGGGCGACGATCGTCGACAAGTTTCCGCTCCACATGGCTCGCGCGGGGTTGATTTATCGGCTGTTTCCCGGCGCGAAGATCATTTTCGCGCAGCGGCATCCCTGTGATGTGCTGCTCAGTTGCTTCATCTCGAACTTCCAGCCGAACCGCGCGATGGTCCATTTCCTGACGCTGGAGGGTGCCGCGACATTGTACGATGCGGCGTTCGAACATTGGACGCGCGCCTGCGCCGAACTGCCGCTGGCGGTGCACACCGTTCGCTACGAGCGGCTGATTGCCGATATGCGGGGCGAGATGCGGGCGCTGCTGTCCTTTCTGGATCGTCCCTGGACGGATGCGGTGACCGACAACCAGGGCAGCGCCGCGCGGCGCGGACATATCCGCACCGCCAGCTATGCGCAGGTCGGGGAGCCGATCTACTCCCGTTCGGCGGGCCGCTGGCAGCGCTACCGCCGCCAGCTCGCGCTGGTCCTCCCGATCCTTGAACCATGGATCGAACCGCCGACCTACTCCCTCAACCCATAGATTATTCTTCGACCGCGAGCGCCAGCTTGCCGTCTCCCTCGTCGACCGCGACCGTCGCGCCATCCCTCACCTCGCCGCGCAGGATCGCCTCTGCCAGCGGGTCCTGAAGGTAGCGCTGGACCGCGCGTTTGAGGGGGCGAGCACCATAGACCGGGTCGTACCCAACCCGCCCGAGCCACGCCCGCGCCGCATCGGTCAGGTCCAGCTCGACCTTGCGATCCGCCAGCAGCTTGCCGACGCGGCCAACCTGGATGTCGACGATCGGGCCCATATGATCCTGCCCCAGACGATGGAACAGGATGATCTCGTCCAGCCGGTTGAGAAACTCGGGACGAAAATGGGCGCGGACGACATCCATCACCTGCGGCTCGGCGCTCGACACGTCGTCGCCCTCGGCCATGTTGGCGAGGTACTGGCTGCCGAGGTTCGACGTCAGGATGATGAGCGTGTTCGAGAAATCGACCGTGCGGCCCTGGCCATCGGTGAGCCGTCCGTCGTCGAGCACCTGCAAGAGCACGTTGAAGACGTCGCCGTGCGCCTTTTCCACCTCGTCGAACAGGACGACCTGATAGGGACGCCTGCGCACCGCCTCGGTCAGGACACCGCCTTCCTCATAGCCGACATAGCCCGGAGGAGCGCCGATGAGGCGGGCTACCGCGTGCTTCTCCATGAACTCGCTCATGTCGATCCGCACCATCGCCGATGAGTCGTCGAACAGGAATTCTGCCAAAGCCTTGGTGAGCTCCGTCTTGCCCACGCCGGTCGGCCCCAGGAACAGGAACGAGCCGAGCGGACGGTTCGGGTCCTGAAGTCCCGCGCGTGCCCGGCGTACCGCCGTCGAGACGGCACGGACCGCGTTCGCCTGCCCGATCACGCGCTTGCCGAGCATTTCCTCCATCTGGAGCAGCTTCTCACGTTCCCCCTCCAGCATGCGATCGACGGGAATGCCGGTCCAACGGCTGACGACGCCGGCGATGTCGTCGCTCGTCACTTCCTCGCGCAGCATCGCGCCCCTGGTCTGGCCTTGCGCTTCGGCCAGCTGACGGGTGAGGTCGGGGATCGTCCCGTAGGAGAGCTCGCCCGCGCGCGCGAGGTCGCCGGTACGCTGCGCCTGGTCGAGCGCGATGCGCGCGGCATCGAGCTGCTCCTTGAGCTTGGCCTCGGCACCGATCTTCTCTTTCTCGCCCTGCCAGCGGGTCGTCAGTTCCGCCGACTGCTGTTCTAGATTGCCCAGCTCGCCCTCTAGCGTCGCCAAGCGGTCCCGCGACGCGGCATCGGTCTCGCGCTTCAGCGCCTCGCGCTCGATCTTGAGCTGGATGATCCGGCGATCGAGCGCCTCGACCTCCTCGGGCTTCGATTCCACTTCCATGCGGATGCGCGAGGCTGCTTCGTCCATTAGGTCGATCGCCTTGTCGGGCAGGAATCGATCGGTGATGTAACGGTTGCTAAGCGTCGCGGCAGCGACAAGCGCGCCGTCGGTGATGCGAACGCCGTGGTGCAGTTCGTATTTCTCCTTCAGCCCGCGCAGGATCGAGACGGTGTCCGCCACCGTAGGCTCACCCACGAAGACGGGCTGGAAGCGCCGCTGGAGCGCGGGATCCTTCTCGACATATTTGCGGTATTCATCGAGCGTGGTTGCGCCGACGCAGTGAAGTTCGCCACGCGCCAAAGCGGGTTTCAGCAGGTTGCCCGCATCCATCGCCCCTTCGGATTTACCGGCGCCAATCAACTGATGCATCTCGTCGATAAACAGCACGATGTCGCCCTCGGCGGCCTTCACCTCGTCGAGCACGCCTTTCAGCCGTTCCTCGAACTCGCCGCGATATTTGGCGCCAGCGATCAGCGCGCCCAAGTCCAGCGACATGAGCCGACGGTCCTTCAGCGTGTCGGGCACGTCGCCATTGGCGATGCGCAGCGCCAGCCCTTCCGCGATCGCGGTCTTGCCGACGCCGGGTTCGCCGATCAGCGCGGGGTTGTTTTTCGTGCGCCGCGCCAGGATCTGGATCGTGCGGCGGATTTCCTCGTCGCGGCCGATGACGGGGTCCAGCCTGCCGTCGCGGGCCGCCTGCGTCAGGTCGCGCGCGAATTTCTTGAGCGCGTCGTAGCGATCCTCGGCACCGGCGGTATCGGCGGTGCGGCCCTGGCGTATCTGGTTGATGGCGGCGTTCAGCCCCTCGGGCGTGGCACCGCTCGCCTTCAACGCCTTGCCGCCAGCGGTGGTCGGCGACAACGCCAGCGCGACCAGCAGCCGCTCGACCGTCACGAAGCTGTCGCCCGCCTTCTGCGCGATCTGTTCGGCCTGATCGAGAACGCGCACGGCGTCATTGTCGAGCCCCGGCGTCGTCTGCGCGCCCGAACCCGAGACCACCGGAATCTTCGCCAGCGCCAAGTCCGTTTCGCTCGCCGCGCGCCGCGCGTCGCCGCCGGCTGCTTGGATCAGCCCCGCGGCCATCCCCTGTTCGTCCTCGAGCAAGGCCTTCAGCAGATGCTCGGGGGCGATACGCTGATGGTTCATGCGGATGGCGACGGTCTGTGCGGACTGGAGAAAACCCTTGGCCCGGTCTGTGAATTGTTCGAGATTCATCCAACTTCCCTGTTAGGCTGCGCGACCGAGATAGTGTTGTATATGTGCAACACAAGTGTCCCGGCTGTCGGGTCCGGCTACGACAACTGGCGCAACGCGCAAGCGTGCGAGCTGCTCCCGAGTTACGTGTTGCGAGCCGTTTCGCAGCCGTTATAGCTGATCGCTCCCAACTTTTCAGATGGAGCCGCAAAGAGGATGAGGATCAAGGCGATCGCGCTTGCCGGCGCAGCATTTCTGGCCATCCCCGCGACCGCGCAGGATCGACCCGCCCCCGTTTCCGAGTTGGTCAAGTCGATTGACCTGCCCTATCAGCAGTTTACCCTGACGAACGGTCTGCGCGTTGTCATCCATACCGATCGCAAGGCGCCGGTCGTCGCGGTCTCGGTCTGGTACAATGTCGGATCGAAGTTCGAGCCCAAAGGCAAGACGGGCTTCGCGCATCTGTTCGAGCATCTGATGTTCAATGGCAGTGAGAACGCGCCGGGTGAGTTCTTCGAGCCGCTCAAGAATGTCGGTGCGACCGATTATAACGGCACCACCTATTTCGACCGGACGAATTATTTCGAGACGGTGCCGACCGCCGCTCTGTCACGCGCGCTGTTCCTCGAGTCCGACCGGATGGGGTATCTGACCGGCGCGATCACGCAGAGTGTGCTCGACGAGCAGCGCGGGGTCGTACAGAACGAAAAGCGGCAGGGTGACAACCGGCCTTACGGCCTGGTGCAGTACAAGATCGTCGAGGGGCTGTTCGCTCCGACCCACCCCTATGGGCACACGGCAATCGGCTCGATGAAGGACCTGGATGCAGCGTCGCTGCAGACGGTAAAGGACTGGTTCCACGATCACTACGGCCCCAACAATGCGGTGCTGGTGCTGGCGGGCGACATCGACGCGGCGACCGCGAAACCGCTGATCGAGAAATATTTCGGGGCCATCCCGCGCGGACCCGAAAGCAAGGCGCCGCCTGCGCCGGTCGTGCCGCTGACCGCGCCCAAGCAAGAGGTGATGAAGGACCGTGTCGCCGCGACGCTCATCAGTCGTAACTGGGTGGTGCCGGGACTGAACGATCCCGCGGCGCCCGCACTGAAGGTCGCGGCATCGGTGCTTGGCGGGCTTTCCGCCTCCCGGCTGGATAACGTTTTGGTGCGCGAAGAGAAGTTGGCCGTGCAGGTGCAGGTTTCCTATCAGGATTTCGCACAGGTCGGACAGTTTCGGATCATCGTGATCGTACGGCCGGGCGTTGATCCGGCGGTGGTCAACAAGCGGATCGATGCGATCCTCGGCGACTTCCTGAAGAACGGGCCTACTCAGGACGAGGTGACGCGCGTCGCGACGGTGACGGTAGCGAACCGGATCGAAGGGCTGGAGTCGGTCGGCGGCTTCGGTGGCCAGGCGGTCGCGCTGGCGCAGGGCGAACTCTATTCGAACGATCCGGGTTTCTACAAAAAGCAGCTGGCAGCGATCGCCGCGCAGACGCCCGCCAGCGTCAGGACGACCGCCGATGCGTGGCTGACCAAACCATCCTATGATCTGACCGTCGTGCCGGGTCCGCGCGATCCCTATGACGAGGCGGTGGTCCCCGCGAAGGAGGCGGTCGTCCCGGCGCCGGAGCAGGCCGTCAAGGGTACGCGGGGTCCGTTGCCGGCGGTTGGCGACGTTGCCGGGCTCAGCTTTCCCAAGGTCGCGCGCACGAAGCTGAACAACGGGATCGAGGTCATCTATGCCGAACGGGGGGCGGTGCCGGTCACGCAGATGGTGATGAGCTTCGATGCCGGGGTCGCGGCAGACGTGCCCGGCAAGCTGGGCACGCAGCAACTGACCCTGTCGGTGATGGATGAGGGGACGAAGACGCGCAGCAGCATCCAGCTTGCCGAGCAGCAGGAGCGGCTGGGCGCGGAGATCGGCACCGGCGCGAGCCCCGATCGCACGACGCTGTCATTGGAGGTGCCGAGCGCGAACCTGACGCCCGCGGTCGATCTGGTCGCCGATGTCGCGCGCAACCCGGCCTTTGCGGATGCGGAGGTCGCGCGGGTGAAGAACCAGCAACTGGCCGGGATCCAGCAGGAGCTGACCGATCCGCAGGGCATCGCCGCGCGTGTCCTGCCGCCCTATATCTACGGCGCGGACTCACCTTATGCCAAGTCGTTCGGAAGCGGTGATCCCAAGGCGGTCGCGGCGCTGACGCGCGCGGACCTGGTCGCGTTCCAGCGGGCATGGCTGCGTCCCGACAAGGCGAAGATCTTCGTCGTCAGCGACCGGCCACTGGGTGAGATCACGAGCGTCCTCAACGCATCGCTCGGCAACTGGCGGGGGACTGGGGAGGCGGGGATCAAGTCCTTCCCCAAGGCGGGGCAAGTCGCGGTGAAGCCCAAGATCGTGCTGGTCAATCGCCTCGATTCTCCGCAGTCGCTCATCTCCGCGGGACAGCCGACCGGCTTGCTGGGAACCGACGAGCTGTTGCCGATCCTGACCGCCAACGATGCGCTGGGCGGCAGCTTTCTCAGCCGGGTGAACATGGACCTGCGCGAGGACAAGCACTGGTCCTACGGGGTGTTCGGCAATTTCGCGCGCCAGGAGATGGCCGCGCCCTATGTGCTGAGGGCGCCCGTCCAGGCGGATCAGACGGGACCCAGCGTCGCCGCTTTGCGCGGTGACGTGACGCAGTTCCTGACGACAAACCCGATGACCCAAGCCGAGTTCGACCGCGCGATCACGGGCGCCATCCGTTCGCTGTCGGGCAATTTCGAGACGTCGGGCGATGTGCTGGGCGCGATGCAGGCGAACGACCTCTACAAGCGGCCCGATGACTATTACGCGACGATCACGCAGCGTTACCGCGCGCTGACCCTGCCCGAGCTGCGCACGTCGATCGCGAAGGCGATCGATCCGTCGCGCTTCACCTGGGTGGTCGTCGGCGATGCGGTCAAGGTGAAGCCGCAGCTTGACACGCTGGGTCTGCCGGTCGAGGTGATCGAGGCAGCGTCCGTGGCGGACGCACGGTAAGGGAGAGCGACATGGCGGGTGTGGACGGGACATACGATTGTGTGGTCAAGTCGCCGCTGGGCGACCAGAAAACGACGCTGACGGTCAAGAGCGACGGCAACAGCTTCACGGGCAGCAATTCGGGCGCGATGGGCTCTATGGACGTCAGCGGAACGGTCGAGGGCAATACACTGAGCTGGAAGCAGCAGATGACGGTGCCGATGCCAATGACGCTCGACTGCCAGGCGACGGTGGATGGCGATACGCTGAACGGGACGGTCGGCGCAGGCGCGTTCGGCAGCTTCCCGATGACCGGAACGCGCACGGCCTGATCGATGACCATGTATCGCCGCGAAATCCTGAAAGGGGGCGCGGCGAGCATCGCGCTCACCGCCGTTCCGGCTGCCGTGCGCGCAGCCGATCAGCCGGCCAGATTGTCGGCGCTGTTCGACGATCTGGTGCAGCAGCAGCTTCGCCAGAGTCCCGAATATGCCACGCAACTAGGCCTCGACAAGGGACCGAACGCGGACCTGCGCGCGAAGCTGAGCGATCAGTCGGCGGCGGGAAGGGCGCAGGCAAGGGCACAGACGTAGGCGGGCCTCAAGCGGCTGACGGCGATCAACACCGCCGGTCTCGGTCCCGAGGAGCGGATCGACCTGGAGAGCGTGCTGTACGGCTATCGCTCGCGCGCGGCGGTCCAGCAGTTCGACTTCGGTGGCTCGTCCTATGGGCCAAGTCCCTATGTCGTGTCGCAATTGTCGGGCGCGTACCAGTCGGTGCCCGATTTCCTGGACACCAAGCACAAGATCGAGACGAAGGGCGATGCCGACGCCTATCTCCAGCGGCTCCGGGCGTTCGCGCGCGAGATGGACAGTAATACCGAGCGGATGCGCCACGACGCGGGGGTGGGCGTCGTTCCGCCCGACTTCATCCTCGATCTGGCGCTGGAGCAGATGGGCAAGACGCGCCAGCCGGCGTCGGACGCGCTGGTCGTGCAGTCGATCGCGCGGCGCGCGGCGGACAAGGGGCTGGGCGACAGCTATGGCCGTGACGCTGCGAGTATCTATGAAGCGCAGGTTCTGCCCGCGCTCGACCGCCAGATCGCCGAGGCGAAGCGGCTGAGGGCGAAGGCGACGCACGACGCGGGGGTATGGGCATTGCCGCAGGGCGCGGCTTTCTACCCGGTCGCGCTGCAGGCGACGACGACGACCGCGCTCTCCCCGGAGGAGGTGCACAAGTTCGGGCTGGACCAGGCGGCGATGCTGTCGGCGCGGCTGGATGCGCTGCTGAAACGGCAGGGCTATAGCAGGGGCAGCGTCGGCGAGCGGATGGCCGCGCTCTACAAGAACCCCGATCAGCTCTATCCCGACACCGATGTGGGGAAGCGGCAAGCGATCGATTATTGCAACGCGCGGCTGGCGGCGATCAGGAGCAAGCTGCCCTCGGTGTTCGAGCGACTGCCACCTTATTCGTTCGAGGTCCGCCGCGTGCCGGCGCAGACCGAGGCAGGTGCGGCCGCCGCGTTCAGCCAGTCGCCGGCGATCGACGGCTCACGCCCGGGGCTGGTCTATTTCAACCTCAAGACCACCGCCGACTGGCCGAAATTCTGCCTGGCGACGACGGTCTATCACGAAGGACTGCCGGGCCATCAGCTGGAGGGCGGGCTGGCGCTTTCTAACACGCGGTTGCCGCTGATCCGCAAGATCGGCGGATTCTCGGGCTATGGCGAGGGCTGGGCGCTGTATGCCGAGCAGCTGGCGGACGAGATCGGCATGTATGACGACGACCCGCTGGGGCGGCTGGGTTACCTGAAGTTCCAGCTGTTCCGCGCCAATCGTTGCGTCGTCGACACCGGCATCCATCATTACCGCTGGAGCCGCGAGAAGGCGATCCGGCACTTCATCGATCAGGAGGGCGAGGCGGAGGGCTTCGCCACGCGCGAGGTGGAGCGCTACTGCGTCAATCCGGGCCAGGCGAGCAGCTACAAACTCGGCCACTCGGTGTTCATCGACATTCGCGACACGGCGAAGGCGAGGATGGGCGACCGGTTCGACCTGAAGAACTATCACAACGCCGTCCTGCGGCACGGGCGGGTGCCGCTGGACGTGTTGCGCCAGATCGGCGACCGCTGGGTAGCGGGGAGCGCTTAGCGCTGCGCGTTCGGAAATTCACAAAGTTCACACGAAAAGGGGTGTCGATTAACGGCCGCGCGCCGAGGATGACGCGGCCGGGGTGCGCAACTGTGGCAAGGCTGGTAGATGTCAAAGAGCGTTGCCGCAATGACACAGGAGCGGGGGAGTAAGACAGGTTTTTGTTCGGATGGACGACGATCGGCGAAATGGCGGAGCGGACTCCGAGTCAGGCCCGGGGTGACGAGGTAGGGGGGCAACTGTTGCCGCAAACGCCGATGGACTCCTGACGAGGGCGGTGTTTGACACCGCCCGGAAGCAGTCGTTCCTCGATTTGCTCCTGCATCCCGAAAGGATCACATAATGGCTCGCGTGCTGGCGCTGCTTAGCTTGCTCTCGGCATGCGCCACGTCGGGAAGTGTCGGTCGGCCGGTCCGGTACGCTGAGTTGACCGGCAAGGTATGGGTTCTGCGCCAGTTGGACGGCGCGCGCGTCAACCGCATCGATTCCGAAGCTGTCACTGTTCGGTTCCTGCCGGATCACGGCATCGTCGGAACGTCCGTTTGCAACGATGTCGGCGGTGAGCAACTCACCTGGTCGGCGGTCTCATCCGGAGCGGGTGTTTTCAGGCTCGACAAGACGGGAGCGACCATCATCACGGTCGTAGGCTGTCAGGACACTTCGGCCGCACAATTGGGGGATCGTTTCTGGGCCAAGATGATCGATGCGCGAGCTTGGTCCGTCACCATGACGATCCTTACGATCCGGTTTTCCGACGGATCAACCGCCGCGCTGGAACCCGTCTAAGGGAGCGGTGGGTAGCACCCGGTTATGCTCGTTATTACCCACTCGCATGAGAAAGCGGGATCCTGGGTCGGGCCCGGGGTGACGTAGTCGAGGGGGAGCGCTGCGGATCAAACCGCGTAAGCCACGTCGTATAGTGGGTTGCGGCAAGAGCAATCTGGCCCTCTTCTGCTTGCTGCTTGGATGAGGGTTTCCTCAAAGACGAAGAAGCCACTCACCTCCCACTGCCTTTGGCAGCGGGCCCCTCCTCTCCCGCTTGCGGGAGAGGGTTAAAGGTCTTGCCGTCGGCCCGTAACTTGCGCAGGCTCTCGATCGTCCTTCCCGGCGCGATGTCTTTGATGGTGGTGGTCAGGTGGATCAGCGCGGGCGTGCCGGCTTTCAGCGCCTCCTCCAGCGCCGGCGCGAAGTCTTCGGTGCGCTCTACGCGGGCGGACCAGCAGCCATAGGCGCGGGCCAGCATCGCGAAGTCGGGGTTGCGCAGGTCGGTCGCGCTGACGCGGTAGGGGTATTCGCGCTCCTGGTGCATACGGATCGTGCCGTAGGAGCCGTTGTCGACGACCAGCACGATGATGTTCGCGCTATATTGGACGGCGGTCGCGAGTTCCTGTCCGGTCATCATGAAGTCGCCGTCACCCGCGACTACGACGACGGTTCGATCAGGGTGGAGGAGCTTGGCGGCGACGGCGGCGGGCAGGCCGTAGCCCATCGCGCCGCTGGTCGGGGCGAGCTGCGTGCCGGGCATGCGATGGCGGTGGAAGCGGTGCAGCCATGCGGCGAAATTGCCCGCGCCGTTGCATAGGATCGCGTCGTCCCCGACCTGCTCGTGCAGCGCTGCGAATATCTCCGACAGATTGACGGCCCCGGTCACAGTAACGGGCGCGGTGAAGCGGAGCATGGCGTCGTGTCCTATGCTCGATGCCTGGCTCCAGTTGCGCGTGACGCCGAGCGTGGAGAGGGCGTGCGCGGCGGCGGACGGATTAGCGCAAATCGCGAGCGATGCAGGCCAGACGCGGCCCAGATCGGATGGCTCGGGCAGGATTTGGATCAGCCGCTCCGCAGTCGTCGGGCGATCGAACAGCGTATAGCCCTGCGTCGTGATGTCGCCGAGCCTCGCGCCGAGCGCGAGGACCAGGTCCGCGTCCCCGACCGTCGCCAGCAGCGCCGGGTTCGCGCCGAGGCCGAGGTCGCCGATATAGCAGGGGTGGTCGTTGTCCCACAGGTCCTTGCGGCGAAAGCCGAGCGCAACGGGCAGGCCACAGCCGCCCGCCCACTGGCGCAGCGCGTCGAGCGCGGCGCGGTCCCAGCCACCACCGCCCAGGATCATCACCGGCCGTTCCGCCGCCTCCAGTCGCTCGCCTATACGAGCGAGCGTCGCCGCATCGAGGCCCTGCGCGGTGGGGGTCGTCTCCGGATAGGGCAGGGGCGCGGCGCCCTCGCCCAGCATGTCCTCCGGCAGCGCGATTAGGATCGGGCCGTGACGCCCCTGCCCGGCGGTGGCGAAGGCGCGGTGGACAACCTCCTGCGTGCGCGCAGCGTCGCCCAGTTCGAGCGCCAGCTTGGCTAGCCCACCGAACATCTGCCCGTAGTCTACTTCCTGGAATGCGCCACGGCCGCGATCGGCGCGGGCGATCTGGCCGACGAACAGGATCATGGGGGTGCCGTCCTGTTGCGCGGTGTGGACGCCGATCGACGCGTTGGTCGCGCCGGGTCCGCGCGTGACCATGCAGATACCGGGCCGCCCGGTCAGCTTGCCATAGGCCTCCGCCATGTTGGCGGCGCCCGCCTCCTGCCGGCAGGTGATGACGGTGATCGCGTCGCGCCGATCGGCGAGCGCATCAAGGAGCGCCAGATAGCTCTCCCCGGGTACACAGAAGACATGGGTGATCTCCTCGGCGATGAGGGCGTCGACGATGGCCTGGGCAGCGGTGGTCATGAAAGGGGGACTAGGCGTGCGCCAGCATTCCGTCGACCCACGACGGAACCAGCGTAGCGGCGGGTCCTAAGCGGCATTCGTCGAAAGCGTCGCTGCCCGCCGATGCTTCCAGATTCAGCTCCAGCGTCGCCGCGCCATATCCACTCGCGGTGCGGACGAAGCCGGCGGCGGGATAGACCGCGCCCGACGTGCCGATCGAAACGAACAGATCGGCGCATGCCAATGCCGCCTCGATCCGGTCTATCTGGTACGGCATTTCGCCGAAGAAGACTATGTCGGGCCGCAGTTCCGGCGCGTCGCATCCGCTACAGGCGCGGCCGGGCGGTAGTGCGTCATGCCAGCCATCGCGTTCGCCGCATGACGCGCATAGCGCGGATAGCAGCGCGCCGTGCATATGGATCAGCCGGACGGCGCCTGCGCGCTCATGTAGGTCGTCAACATTCTGCGTCACGATCAGCAGTTCACCCGGCCATTCGCGATCGAGCCGCGCGAGCGCCAGATGCGCCGCGTTCGGGGCGACGCTGGCCAGTGCCGCGCGCCGCGCGTCGTAGAAGCGGTGCACCAGCACGGGATCGCGCGCCAGTGCCTGGGGCGTGCAGACGTCCTCGACCCGGTGCCCATCCCACAATCCGCCCGGCCCGCGAAAAGTAGCGATTCCGCTCTCGGCGGAGATGCCTGCACCGGTCAGGACGACGATGTTCTGCATGTTCGGCAGATAATCTATCCCGCCGCTTCCAATTTGTCCTGCGTCCTGGTGTCAAAGTCGCCGGCATCGTGGCGTTCATGAAGCTGGCTTTCCGGCTCGCCGAAGGAGCGGTTGACCATGCGGCCACGCTTGGCGGCCGGTCGTTCGCCGATCGCGTCGGCCCAGCGCTGGACATTCGCATATTCCTTGACCTGGAGGAACTCGGCCGCTTCGTACAGAATACCCTTCACCAGCCCGCCATACCACGGCCAGACGGCCATATCGGCAATCGTATAGCCGGCGCCCGCCAGATATTCATGATCGCCAAGGCGGTTGTCGAGCACGTCCAACTGGCGCTTCACTTCCATCGCGAAGCGGTTGATCGGATATTCCATTCTCGTCGGCGCGTAGGCGTAGAAATGCCCGAACCCGCCGCCCAGATACGGCGCGCTGCCCATCTGCCAAAACAGCCAGGACAGGCACTCGGCGCGCCCGGCGGCGTCGGTCGGCAGGAACGCGCCGAACTTCTCCGCCAGATGGAGGAGGATCGCGCCGGACTCAAAGATGCGGATCGGCGCGGGGCCGCTGCGGTCGACGAGCGCGGGAATCTTGGAGTTGGGGTTGACGCCAACGAAGCCGCTGCCGAACTGGTCTCCGTCCTGGATGCTGATGAGCCACGCGTCATATTCGGCGCTCTCGTGCCCGGCAGCGAGCAATTCCTCCAGCATTATTGTCGCCTTGACGCCGTTGGGCGTCGCCATCGAGTAGAGCTGGAGCGGATGCTTGCCGACAGGCAGCTCCTTGTCGTGGGTGGGGCCGGAGACAGGCCGGTTGATGCTGGCGAAGCGTCCGCCATTTTCCTTATCCCAAGTCCAGACGGCGGGCGGTGTATAGTCGGTCACGGCGGAACTCCTTGCGCTGACGAACTGTAACCTAGGCGCGTTACCCCTGTCAGGACAACGCGAGGTTGGGGAAACGCAGCGATGCCGGAGATCACGCGACGCGCGGTATTGGGCGCAGGAGGGATGGCGATGGCGGCGAGCGCTGCGAGTGGGCCGGGAATGGCGCGGAGGGGCGGACCCGTCGTGATCGGGCACCGCGGCGCATCGGCGCTGCGTCCCGAGCATACGATCGCCTCGTACGCCAGGGCGGTGGCGGACGGCGCTGACTTCATCGAGCCTGACCTGGTGGTGACGAAAGACGGCGTGCTGGTCGTGCGACACGAGAACAACATCGCCGAGACGACCGACGTCGCGGCGCATGGCGAGTTCGCCGATCGCCGCACGGAGAAGACGATCGACGGCGAGAAGCAGGTCGGTTGGTTCACCGAG
This sequence comes from Sphingomonas sp., assembly GCA_965260965.1. Taxonomy (GTDB): domain Bacteria; phylum Pseudomonadota; class Alphaproteobacteria; order Sphingomonadales; family Sphingomonadaceae; genus Sphingomonas. The sequence continues at coordinate 264,042 of CBDHCA010000003.1, forward strand.
GACTTCAAGCTGGCCGAGTTGAAGACACTGCGCGCGCGTGAACGACTGCCGCGGCTGCGGCCCGCCAACGCGGCGATGGACGGCTGGTTCGACGTGCCGAGCTGGGCCGACGTGATCGACTTCGCCGCCGCGATCTCGTCGGCTTATGGGCGACCGATCGGGCTGGTGCCGGAACTGAAGCACTCGACCTATTTCGTGGGCATCGGCCTGCCGCTGGAGGACCGGTTCCTCGCCAGCATCGCCGCGCATCACCACACAAGCACCGCGCCGCTGATCGTGCAGTCGTTCGAGGTTTCCAATCTGGGCTATCTGCGCGGGAAGCTGGGGCGGCCCGCCAATGTCCAGCTGATGCAACTGGTGATCGGGAGCGATCCCGACGCCCGACCGGCGGACAAGGTCGCAGCGGGCGAGAGCCTGCGTTATACCGACATGGTGACGGCCGACGGGCTGAAGGCGATCAGCGGCTATGCCGACATCGTCGCACCCGACAGCCGATCGATCATCCCGCTGGATGCCAAGGGTCGGCTGGGGACGCCGACGGCACTGGTCGGCGACGCGCACCGAGCCGGGCTGCTGGTGCAGCCCTGGACCTTCCGGCCGGAGAATTATTTTCTGCCGCGCGATATGCAGGGCGCAGGCGGCCCCGCCGCGCGCAACCCGGCCGGCGCGGTCGCCGAGATCCGCGCCTATCTGGCGGCGGGGATCGACGGGTTCTTTGCCGACGATCCTGCCATCGGCCGTCTGGCGGTCGATGAGACCTGACTATCCGCCGAGCGGCCAAAAATACGCAATCAGGGGAACGCCGCACAGGATGACCATCAGCGAAAGCGGCGCGCCTAGGCGGGCATAGTCCGAGAACCGGTAGCCGCCCGGACCCATGACGAGCGTGTTGCACTGGTGCCCGATGGGGGTCAGGAAGTCGCATCCAGCGCCGACCGCGACGGCCATCAGGAACGGGTCGGGATGCAGCCCCAGCTTCCTGGCCAGCAGAACCGCGATCGGCCCCAGCACGAGGACGGTCGGCGCATTGTGCAGGAAGGGCGCGGTGATCATCGCGGTCACGAGCAGCACGCCGAGCACGATAATCGGCGCGACCCCCGTCAGCAGGCCGGCAAGCCCCCCGGCGACTAGCCCCGTACCACCGCTGTTGCGTACCGCCTCGCTGATCGGGGTCAGCGCGCCGATGAGGATGAGGACCTCCGGCTCCAGTGCGCCATAAGCCTCGCGCATCGGCAACGCGCCGATGACGATCATCAGCACCGCAGCCCCGAAGAAGGCGGCGACGACCGGCACGGTGCCCAATGCGATGAGCGCGATCGCGCCGACCAGGATCGCTACCGGCCCGAAACGCTGGCGCGGGTTGCCCAGCTTCACCTGCCGCTCCGCCAGCGGCAGCAGCGACAGCGAGCGAAGAAAGGCGGGCAGCGCGCGCTCGCCCGCCTGAAGGATCAGGACGTCGCCCGCGCGGATCCTGATCTCGCGAAGGCGGCGCGTGATATGCTCGCCGCGTCGCCCGACCGCGAGCAGTTTCACGCCATATTCGTCCTGCAGCCGCGCGCGCCTGGCGGTGTCGCCGATGAGCGAGCTGTCCGGCTGCACCACCGCCTCGATTGAGCGAACCTCCTCGCTCGGCTGGTCCTTCTCGATCGCGGCGTCGCTGCGCGCCTGGATCAGCGGCACACGGTCGAACAACTTCGCCAGCGCATCGTCGGGCCCTTGCAGCAGAAGGACATCGCCCGGTTGCAGCCCCCGATCGTCATCGCCGGCATGGCGGCGCCCATCAGCATTAAGGATGCCGTCAAGCGTGACGCCCAGTGCGCCCAGATTCAGTTCTCCGACTGTCTGTTTTCCATCGGGCATCTCATCGGGAACCGTCGCCTCGGTGGTATAGAATTGGTCGGCGGTGCTCTCGCTCAGCCCTTCGTTGCCGTGCCGATCGCGCGGCAGGAGGCGCCAGCCGACGCTGAGGAACGCGATGCCCAAGATGGTCAAGGACAGGCCGACGGGTGTGAAGTCGAACATGCCGAAGGGCTTTCCCAACGTCTGCTGCCGCACCTCGCTCACGATGATGTTGGTGGACGTGCCGACCAGCGTCACCAGCCCGCCGATGAGCGAGATGAACGACATCGGCATCAGCATCGCCGAGGCGGAGCTACCCTCATGTCGCCCCAGCCGCAGCGCCGTCGGCATCAGGATGGTGAGCGCGCCGACATTCTTGGTCAGGATCGACAGTGCTGCGGTCGCCAAGGTCATCGCCGGTACCTGCGCCGAGAGCGAAGTCAGGCGCCTGAGGAGCGGCGCGATCGCCAGTTCGACGACGCCCGAGCGCGCGATCGCGGCACTGACGACCAGCGCCGAGGCGATGATGACCACGACGTCGCTGGTGAAGCCGGAAAACGCGTTCTTGATGGGCACGATGCCGAACATGATCGCGACCAGCAGCGCCGTCAGTGAGATTGCGTCGTAGCGATATCGACCCCATGCGAACGCCGCGATCGTCGCGGCGATCAGCCCGAACGACAGCATCTGCATCGTGGTCATGGGAGGTTGCTCGCGGGTGGTTCGATTACCGGCGTCAACCCGGCGCGGTCCAGATACCGACGAGCGCGGCGAGCGCAACAAGCAACAGGAAGCCGTTGACAATAATCAGCAACCAGGGCGGAATGCGTCGAACGTCGGGCAGCGGCGGGGCCGCGGTCGTCAACTCCCGCCATACCGCCATGACGAAGCAGAAGCCGCTGAACGCGACCAGCATCGACGCGGCCGTCGATGCGAGCCACGGCACCACGACATCGTGCAGCAGCGCGCGCGCACCCACGCCCGACGCCAAGGCCGCGAGACCGGTGCGTATCCACGCGGCATAGGTCCGCTCGGCCGCCAGCAGCGTGCGGTCGGCGGCGAGCACAGTGCGGCGATCGGCACTGTCGATCTGCTGGACGGCACTGTCCTTCAGCCTGGCCGCGCTGTCGGCGATCTTCGCGGTGACCTGCCTGCCTACCCGGTCCTCCGTCATTGGCGGGCGAGGACGTTGATCTTGCCGCTGGGTTCAAGCACGACCTTCTCGGCCTGGTCGATCGTCTCAAGCCCGCTGTCCCGCAGCGCCTCGTCCAGATCGACCAGCGAGACCGAATGCCGCCGGGTCCGCTGCTCGTGAAATTCGCCGTTCAACACGAGATCGACGGCGCGCCCTTCCAGCAGGAACGAGAGAGTCCGCGACCGTGCCGCCGCCTGCGCCGCTGCCCAGTGCAGCAGCAGGATCAGCGTCGTCGCCGCAAGCGTCCCGATCAGCGGCGCCGAGCCCGTGATCGTCCGGCTAAGATTCGAGCCAAGGATGATCGACACGATGATGTCGAGCGCCGCCCATTTGCCGAACGCGCGCCGCCCGGCGAACCGCACGAGCAACAGGCCGTAAGTGAAGACGAGGGTCGCGCGGGCGCATTCCTGCCCAATGCTCAGCGTGTGCGTGTCGCCGAAGATCTCGGTCCAAAGGTTCATTGCCCGGCTCCCATTCCCGAAGCGCGCGGGGCTGCCGCCTTGTTCCGGCGCGTCGGGGAGCGATCGACCGGTCACCGCGTTGTCGGAGAATATCGATCATGATGAAAGGCGGTATCAATGCGGATTCATCTTCTTGTTGCGGTAGCGGCCGTGGCGCTGACCGGATGCGGGTCGACTGCGGGATCAACCGACAATCAGGCGGAGGGAGCGATGCCGGGCAACGCGGTCGCGCAGCAGGCGCCGCCGATCGACTCTCCGGTAGTCGCTACGATGTCCGAAAACACCCAAGCAGCACCGACCCCCGTGTCAAGCAACGGCGGCGACCAATCCTGCACCGCCGAGATCGGGCCTGAGGCGGCCGCGCGGCTCGTGAAGGAATGCCGCAGCATGTCTCCCGCGACGCGCCCACCATGCAACGCACGAAACAGTTGTGCGCTGATCCGCGACGAGATCCGCCGGAGCGAGAAGTTTAACGCCGATGCGACGGCGGACGTCAAGGCGGACCGAGGCGTCACCGCCGAGGCATCGCCAGCGGACGTCATCCGCCGCTATTATGCAGCGATCGACCGTCGCGATTATACGGCGGCGTATCACCTGTGGGAGAATGACGGACAGGCAAGCGGGAAGTCGCTGACCGCCTTTAGCCGCGGCTTTTCCCATACGAGCAGCAGCACGGTCACCATCGGCACGCCCGGCCGGCCCGAGGGTACGGCCGGATCGGTTTACGTTACGGTCCCCGTCAAGGTCGAGGCGACACTGGAAGACGGCACGCGTCAGCGCTTCAGGGGCAGCTACGACCTGCGCCGGTCCAATGTTCCAGGCCCCGACGCATCATCGCGCCGATGGCAACTTCACTCGGCCTCACTGCACCGGGTCGAGTAGGCGACGCGGGTCACAGGCTCGTTGAACGCGAGAACATCGAGCGGGCTGACGGCAAAGCTCAATCTAGCGAAGCGGTCCGCGTTGCCGGCGCTTGTGCGTCGCCCGTCCAGCCGCCGGCGGTCGCGACGTACAGCCGCGCGACGTTCAGGATCTGCCGCGCGCGCGCCTCGACCAGATTGGATGCGGCGCGCTGATACTGGCGCTCGGCGTCCAGCGTCTGGATGATGCCGGTATTGCCGACCTGGAAGCTGCGGCGTGACAGGCCCAGCGAGCGCCGCGCGACATCAGCCGCCTCGTTCTGGTTGCGCACGGACCGCGCGTCGCTGTCGATCGCGGTCAGCAGGTCGGCCACCTGCCGGAAGGCGTCAAGCACGATCTGGCGGTAGGTCGCGTCCGCCGCGTGCGCCCGGTCGAGCGCCGCGCGCCGCTCTGCCTTCAGCGTGCCGCCGTGGAAGATCGGCGCGGTCAGCCCGGCGAACAGGTCAAAACCGCGGAACGCGCCGCTGAAGATATTGCCGATGTCGGGCGTTCCTTGCGTCACCGTCGCTCCCAGGGTGGTATTGGGATAGAGCGCAGCCGTCGCGATGCCGATCCGCGCAGTAGCCGCATGCAGCGCCGCCTCCGCCTGAAGGATGTCGGGCCGCTTGTGCACCAGCCCCGACGGCAGCGTCACCGGCACCGAGGTGGGCAGGGTGAAGGCACCCAGGTCGAAGTCGCTCGGCCCCAGATCGGCCGGCGCGATCCCGGTCAGCGTCGCCAAAAGATGCCGCGCCTCCGCCAGTTGCTGGCCATATTGCGGGATTGCCGCGCGGTCATTCTCGAACTGGCTCTGCGCGTTCAGCACATCGACCAGCGTCCCCTCGCCCGCGTCCCGGCGTTTCTGCGTCAGCTCGATGGTGCGCCGATCTTCGTCGAGCAGGGTTTCAGCGGTGGCGATGCGCGCGCGCGTGGCGGCGATCAGCAGGACCTGGTTGACCACCTGACCCGCCAGCGTGAGGTGCGCGGCCTGGGTCTGGCGAAGTTGCGTCTCCGCCTGAGCTGCCGCCTGCTCGACGCGCCGGCGGCGTCCGCCGAAGACGTCGAGGTCGTAGGAGACCCCGCCGCCGATCGAGTAGAGATTGAACTCCGGGTTATCGCCGCCGCCGCCGAAGCCGAACGCGGCGAGGTTGACCTGTTCGTGGTCGTAGCGCGCATTCGCATCGACCTGCGGCAACTGGCCACCGCGCTCCGCCGCGACCTGTTGCCGGGCGGCTGCGAGCGTAGCGTTGCTCGCCTCAAGACTGGCATTATGGGCGATCGCCTTGTCGACCAGATCGTTGAGCCGGGGCGAGCCGAACGCCGTCCACCAGCGCAGCGCGGGTCCCCGGCCGGGCGCGGCGACCGGGCCCCCGCCGATGCGTGCCTCTGCTTCGGCGGGGGCGACGTATGCGGTATCGCCCGGCGCGGCGGGGGAGCTGAAATCGGGGCCGACGGTACAGCCGGCAAGCGTGCAGCCGGTTGCCAGCAGGAGGAGCGGGCGCAAGGTCATATCGGTCAGTCCATGTGCATCTGCGGGGCCGCGACGCCCTTGCGCGGCGGTTTCATCAGCAGCACCAGCGGCGCGACGATCAGCGTCACGACGAACAGCGCGTGGAAGGCGTCGATATAGGAGACCATGCCCGCTTGCCGGCTGATCATCGCGTTCATCCGGGCAAGCGCGCCCAGTTGACCAAAATCGAAATCGGGCATCGCGCGGGTCATCACCGGATTGTCGGGGCGCACCGTCTCGACCAGCCGCGCATGGACGGTCGCTGCATTGCGGATCGTCATCGCCTGCAGCACCGAGATGCCGATCGCCGAGCCGATGTTGCGGATAAGCGTGAACATCGCCGCGCCTTCGTTGCGCAGGGTCGGACTCAGCGTCGCGAACGCGACGGTCGACAGCGGAACGAAGATCAGCCCGGTCCCCAGTCCCTGGACGAAGCCGGTCGTGATGATGAGCCGCTCATCCATGCCGAGGGAAAAGCCGCTCATGGCCCAAGTGGACCCCGCCGCCAGCGCTAGTCCCAAGCCGATCAGGATGCGCGGGTCTGAGCGCTTGATGAGCTGTCCGACGGCGATCATCGAGATCATCGTTCCCATGCCGCGCGGTGCCGTCACTAGGCCGGTCAGCACGACCGGATAGCCCATCAGGCCCTCCAGCATCGGCGGCAGCAGCGCCAGCACCGCGAAGATCAGCACGCCGAGGAAGAAGCCCAGCACGGAACTCGCGACGAAATTGCGGTCCTTGAACAAGGCGAGGTCGATGAAGGGCCTTTTGGCGGTCAGCGTGTGGACGAAGAACAGGTAGAAAAAGAAGACCGCCAGCGTCGCCTCGATGATGATTTCCAGCGACGAGAACCAGTCGAGCTGCTGGCCGCGGTCAAGCATCACCTGGAGCGACGCAATCCCGAGCGCCAGCATCGCGAAGCCGAACAGGTCCAGCTTCACCCGCTCCGCCGACTTTGTCTCCGACAGGAAGAACCACAGGCCTGCGAAAGCCAGTGCGCCGACCGGCAGGTTGATGAAGAACACCCAGCGCCAGTTATAGTTGTCGGTCAGCCAGCCGCCCAGCGCCGGGCCAATGATCGGACCCAGGATCGCGCCCATGCCCCAGATCGACATGGCGGGACCGTGCCGCTCGGGTGGGTTGATGTCGAGCAGGATCGCCTGGCTCATCGGGACGAGCGCGGCGCCGAACACCCCCTGAAGCAGCCGAAAGCCGACGAGTTCGCTAAGGCTGGTCGCGATGCCGCACAGGACCGAGGCCGCGGTGAAACCGACGATCGAATACAGCATCAGCCGCCGGCGTCCGAACCGCCCGGCCAGCCAGCCGGTGAGCGGCGTCATGATCGCGGCGGCAACGATGTAGGAGGTCAGTACCCAGGTGATCTGGTCGGCCGACGCGGCCACGCTGCCCTGCATGTGCGGCAACGCCACGTTCGCGATGGTCGCGTCCAGCGAATTCATCACCGTCGCCGCCATCACGGCGCCGGTGATGAACCGGCGCGTGACCGTATCGGGATAGGCCTCGGCCGCGGTGTCGCTCACCGGACTGCCACACCCCTGGGAGCATAAGGCGGAGTGTCCGAGCCGAGCAGATGGCGCCGATGTCCGGTATCGACCGTCACCTCGACGCTCAGCCCCGCGTGCAGCGGCACACTGGTCGGTACATGGTCCAGCGTCAGCTCGACCGGCAGGCGCTGGACGACCTTGACCCAGTTACCGGTCGCATTCTCGGCGGGCAGCACCGAGAAGCTGTTACCGGTGCCCGGGCTGAAGCTGGTGACGTGCGCGTGCAGGTCCAGATCGGGGAACGCATCGATCTTGACCGTCGCCGTCTGGCCCAGCCGCATGTAGCGAAGCTGGTTCTCCTTGAAGTTCGCCTCGACCCAGATTCGGTTCCCGGCCAGCGTGAAGACGGGCCGTGCGGCGCTGACATAATCGCCGACCTGCAACTGGTCGACCTTGGCGGCGATTCCGTCCTGCGCCGCGCGCACTACGGTATAGCCAAGATTGAGCCTCGCGCGGTCGAGCGCGGCCTGCGCGCGCTGGACGCCGGGCTGACTGGCGAGCGGCGTATTGACGTTGCCGGTCAGCGATGCCGCCACGCCCGCATTGGCTTGCGCCGTCGTCTGGATCTGCTGCCGCGCGGTCTGCGCCGCAAGCACCGCCTGGTCATATTGCGCCTGGCTGGATATGCCCTCGACTACCAGTTCCTTCTGGCGCGCGGCCTCGCGATCGGCGAAGCGCACGCGGGTCTGTGCCGTTGCCAGTTCAGATTGTCCCTGCCGGTAATTGGCGCGCAGCGACGCGACCTCGGTCTTGGCGGCGGCAAGCTGTGCCTCGGCTTCGTCGACCGCGGCCTGGAAGGGCGCGGGATCGATGCGAAAGAGGATCTGGCCGCGGCGGACATGCTGGTTGTTCGTGACATCGATCGCAACGACTCGCCCGTCGACATTGGGACTGACCGATACCAGGCCGGTCTGCAGATAGGCGTTATCGGTCGCTTCGTAGCGGCCGCCGTGAAGATAGAAGGCAATCGCGCCGATCAGCAGGACGATCGGCGCCAGCAGCAGCAACGGCCGCCGGAGCCGGCGCATCCGTGACCCAGATCGCGGCCGGTCAATCGCGGGCCGGACGATGGGACCATCGACGGGCGCGGTCTCCTCGGATACGCCAGTGCCAGTGGCGAACTCGTCTCCCATGACGTCGTGGCCTTCCGCTTCGCGCTCCGGCGCGTCGCCCCCGTCGATGTGAGCCTGATTGTCCACAAGCCTGATCCCTTTGCCGCAATCTTGTCGGACCGAACGACAATCAACGCCGGTGCCGTGCCATTGCGATTTAGGATCATTCAGGAATTAGCAAAATGATTATTCGGCCGATGTGCTATGAACCTGGTTCATGATCCCGCTCGACCTCAATCTGCTGAAGGTGTTCGACGCGCTGTATGAAGCGCGCAGCGTCACGCGAGCGGCCAAGCGACTGGGTCTGACCCAGTCTGCGATCAGCCATGCGCTGCGCAGGCTTCGTGACTCGGTCGGTGACCCGCTCTTCGTGCGGAGCGGACGCTCGTTGCAACCGACCGCCCGTGCAAGCGAGATGGCGCCGATGGTCAGGGAGGGGCTGGGCAGACTGCGTGCCGCGGTGGCTCCCAGTGGCTTCGATGCCCATACCGCCCGACGCACCTTCACGGTCGCCGCCGGCGCCTATTTCTGCACGCTCACCATTCCGCCGCTGATCGCGCTCGGCGCGGCGCAGGCGCCGGATGTCGCCTTTCGTATCGTTCCCGTCGGACCGGATCTGTTGAGCGCTCTCGACGACGGCACGGTCGATCTTGCATTGGGCGCATTCGAGCAGGTTCCATCACGCTTGCGGTTGGCACCGCTGTTCAGCGACGATCTCGTCTGGATTGCCGCTGCCGACAGCCCGCTGGCCGAGGGTCCGCTGGATCGGTCGACGTTGATGGCACGCCCGCGCCTGAGGCTCGGGATTCCGCCGCTTGTCGGACTTCAGAGTGCGCTGAGCCCGGATCCCGGGCTGGAGATCAGGCAGGTCGCAGAACTTATCGACCGTCGTACCAGTGAGGAAGGGATCACGCGCGGGGTGGTCTACGATGCGCTGACCGCGATTACGATCGTCGGACGCGCGGACATGGTCGCGCTGGTCCCGAGGCGGATCGCCGAGGCCCAGGGCCGGCGACTGGGCATCACCATTCTGACAACCGATTGGCGGGAACAGGGGTTCGCGCTGACGATGCTCTGGCACCAGCGGCTCGACGCGGACAAGGGGCTGTTATGGCTGCGCGCGCAGCTGGCGAGCCTAGAAGGCGTTGCGATGGAGCAGGACCCGGAAGGTCATCGCGATGATCTTAAAGTCGCGCCAGATTGACCAGTTCTCCAGATATTCCAGGTCTGCCTGCAGACGGTTGCGGAGATCGTCCTCGACGATCGTCGCGCCGCGATAGCCGCGGATCTGCGCCAGCCCCGTCAGCCCCGGCTTGGCGGCGTGACGATGCCAATAGCGTGTATCGACTTCCCAGAAGAGCTTGTCCGCCGCACGCGATCCCAGCGCATGCGGGCGCGGCCCGACTACACTCATGTCGCCCTTCAGGACGTTGAGGAGTTGCGGCAGTTCGTCGAGGCTAGTCTTGCGGATGAAGTTGCCCACCCGCGTGATGCGGTCATCCTCGCGCGCGGTCGACCGGTCGCCGGCGCCGTCACAGCCATCGACCTTCATGCTTCTGAACTTGAACATGCGGAACATCTCGTTGCCGTGACCGATCCTGACCTGCCTGAAGAAGACGGGTCCGTCGGAATCGAGCTTCACGGCAATCGCGATGATCGCGAAGACGGGCGCCAGAAAAAGGATCGCGCATCCGGCCGACAGGACATCGAAGCCGCGCTTGATGAAGCGGTCGACGAGTCCCAGCGGCCCGTTCGCGATGATGACGGTCGGCTCATGGCCGCACCTGGCCATACCGAGCGGTGCGAGCGCATCCAGTTCGGGGACGAAGATCTCGCTTTGGATATTGGCGCCCTTCAGTGCGTGCGCCCAGGCCGCGCGTCGCTCCGGGGGGCATGCTACGATGACGCGGTCCGCCTGGGACAGTGATCGTGCGAGACGGTCGTACATGTTGGGATCGTGCCGATCGGGTTCGAAGTCGAAATTCGCGGCCGGAATGACCTCGAAATTGCCGTCTGGCACCACGGCGTCTCCATCACGCAGCAGGACGATGCTGTACGGCGCGCCGCCGGCAACCGCGACGATATGCTGCGAGAGCAGATAGCGCGTGGTCGCCATCGCGATGACCGTCAGGATCGTGCCGATCAGGATGACCATGCGCGGGAAGCTGTCGCTGTTCTTGACGGCATAGGCGATGAAGATGATGGCGGTAATCGCCATCAGCAGCGCCTGCAGCCCTTTCGCCACGGCCTTGTAGGGATCCTGAAGCCGGGACGGCGTATAGGCGTGCGCGTTGAGCGCGATGAACGCGTGGGTCGGCAGGAGGACCGCAAGGATGACTGCCCAGGTCGACCCCATCGCCAGGCTGCCGCGCAGCCATGCCGCCGCGATGAAGCACAACGTGATGCAGAGCAGATCGGCGGCCAGGAAGCTAAGCAGCGTGCGAATACGGCGCGCGAACGCCGGCGACGCCCGGCTCGATCGACGCTTCGACAAACTATATTGATGAAGAGTTCGATCAGGGGCACTGGCGTTCACATTAACTCTCCGAAAGCTCGGCCATCATGGAGCGCGATGTTTGTCTTAGCGTAAATATCGAAAGTTTTCACGTTGTTTAATGCATTGCAGCAATTGCAAAAAGGTAAAGCGTCGCGCAGGCCGGTCAGACCGTCGCATGGTGCGAACAGCCGGGATCGCGTGCGAGTCGCAAGGTACGGAAGCGCAAGGATATCAGGTCGACGAGCAGCAGCGTACCGATCGGATCGTCCCCGAATGGGACGATGGCGCGGATCACCTCAAGCGCCGCAAGGCTGCCGATCACGCCGGCGACCGGTCCCAGGATGCCTTCGTCCGCACAACTGGCTCCGGCGCGGCCAGGCGCATCGCCGACGAGGCAGCGATAACACGGCCGGTTTTCTTCCCATCCCCGGTAGACGGCCAACTGCCCCTCGAACTGCGCTACCGCGGCCGACACCAGCGGGATGCGGGTCGCCTGCGCCGCATCGCTGACCGCAAGCCGCGTCTCGAAGTTATCGCAGCCGTCGAGCACGACGTCGGCGGCGGCGATCAACCGGACGGCGTTGGTTGCGTCGATCCGCCCGGCGATCGCCATCGCACCCACATGCGGATTGATGCGGTCGCACACCGCCACCGCCGCCGCTGCCTTGCCCATCCCGACATCGTGCGTACCGTAGATCGTCTGGCGCTGGAGATTTGATGTGTCGACATCGTCATCATCGATGATCCGCAACCGGCCGACACCGGCCGCCGCCAGATACTGGATCGCCGGCGACCCGATCCCGCCGGCACCGATGACCGCCACGGTCGCCGCCTTCAGCCGCGCCTGTCCGGCGCCGCCGATCTCCTTCAGGACGATGTGACGGGCATAGCGTTCCAGTTCGGCATCGCCCAGACTCATCGTCCGGTCGAGCCGAACCCGCCCAGTCCGCGCTCAGTCGTGACGGAGAAGGTGTCGACGATCCGGAAGGTCGGTCGGACGATGGGGACGAACACCAGTTGCGCGATCCTGTCACCCGGATTGATCGTGAGCGGCGCGCTGCCGGGCGGGGTGCGCAGCCAGGCGCTGATGAAGATCTGATCAGTATAGTCCGCGTCTATCGTGCCGACCGACTGACCAAGGATCAGGCCCTTGCGATGACCAAGACCAGAGCGCGCCAGCAAGAAGGCGACCATGTTGGGATCGTTCATCAGGATCGCGATCCCTGACGGGATGAGGGCTGCGTCCGCCTGAGGCTCGATGGATAGCGGCGCGTCGATGCACGCATGGAGGTCGATGCCCGCCGACATCTCGGTGTGGAAGCGGGGCAAGCCCCATTCGCGAATGCGCGTGTCAAGGATGCGCAGTTCGAATTCAGGATCGATCATCACCGGGCGACCTTCGCATCGGGCGGCGTATCTTCAAGGTCCGGATATCGCGCCAGGATCGCGCTGGTCACACCGTTGGTCCAGCCAAAGCCGTCCTGGGTCGGATATTCCCCGCCGCCGCCCGGCGCGCGTTCCTCGACATCATATTTCTCCAGCAGCTTGTCCGTTTCGTCATAGGTACGCCGGACGGTCGCCAGCCACCGCGCGGCGATGTCGCGCGCCGAGGCGTCCTCACCGTAGCGATCCAGGCCCGCGATCGCGACCCACTGGAGCGGTGCCCAGCCATTGGGGGCGTCCCATTGCTGGCCCGTGCGCACCTGCGTCGTGCGCAGTCCGCCGGGCGCGATCAGGTGCCTGCGCGTCATCGCCGCGACCGCCGTAGCCTGATCCTTGGAGGCGAGACCAGCAAACAACGGGTAGAGCGTCGCCGCCGACAGGACGGCGGTCGGGCGCCGCCGCGCATGATCCCAGTCCGCATAGCGTCCCTGATCGCGCTGCCACAGATAGCGATCGATCGCCGCGTGGCGGGCCGCCGCCTGGCCGGCATAGGCGCGCGCGCATGCCAGATCCGCGATCGCCCGGCACCGCGCCGCGATGCGCCGCTCCATGACCCACAGCAGGCTGTTCAGATCGACCGGTACGATGTCGGTCGTGCGGATCATCGCAAGCGTTCGCCCATCAGCCAGCCAGCGCGACGAGAAGTCCCATCCGCTCTCCGCCGCCGAGCGCAGGTCGCGCTGCACCACGGTCGCGGTTCTCGGTGACGCGGCCCGCACGGTTTCGCGATCTTCGGCATAGGATTCGTCGCGCGGCGTGTCGCGTGCGTCCCAATAGCGGTTGAGCAGGCTGCCATCAGGCATGCGCACGACATGCTCGCATGTGCCGTTCACGCCGAGGCATCCGTGACCGTGCATCCAGAAATCATGTTCTGTGCGCAGCGCCGCCAGCCGCCGTTTCGCGAGTGCCGGATCGCCGTCCACCGACAGGTCGAGCATCAATGCGAAAAAAGGCGGCTGCGACCGGCTGAGATAATAGGTGCGGGTGCCGTTGGGGATATGGCCGTACCGCTCAATCAGGCTAATGAAGTCGGCGAGCATCGATTCAATCAGCGGCTGCTGACCGTCGGCGCGCAGCCCGAGCATCGTGAAATAGCTGTCCCAGTAATAGATTTCGCGGAACCGCCCACCGGGTACGACATAGGGCGCCGGCAGGCCGATCGCCGAGCTGCCTGGCGCCGGCGTCATCGGCTGACGCGTCAGTTGCGGCCACAGGGCGCTAATGTGCGCGTGCAGACCAAGAACGGGGCGGTCGTTCTCGCCCGGGACCGTGAAATGCTCCAGCACGAAGGTGCGCAGACGGTCGATCGTATCGGGCTTCCCGCGCGAATAGTCGGCCATGATTGTTGCCGGGGCCGCGCGGGGCACGGCATCGACGAAGGTCTTGCCATCGGCAAAGACATGCCCCTCCTGAACCGCCACGAACAAGGCGCCGTACAGATCCGCCGGCGTCCGCTCCACGGGACCGGCGGCTCCAAGCGCCCTGGCGGCGAGGGCGACCATGAGAAGGCGTAGGATACGCGGTGCGATCATCGCTTGGTACATCGCGGGCACTTCGCTTATTGGCAAGCGATGGACGATCCCGACAATAATGCCATCAACTATCCTTTGCTGGCGCGCCCCCATGTGCGGTTGCATGGCACGGTCGACGACCGGATGTATGCGACCTTCAAGGAGCAGTTGCTTGCCGCCCCCGTCGACCAGCCGCTTGTCTGCAGCATCACCACGCTGGGCGGCGATCCGGAAATGGCGCGGGCCATGGGCGACGACATCCGCCTGCTGCGCGATTATCAGGGGCGCGAGACGCTGTTCCTCGGCAAGGTGGCGGTCTATTCGGCGGGGGCGACGTTCATGTCCGCCTTTCCGGTCGAGAAGCGCTTCCTGACGCGCGGGACGCGGCTGATGCTGCACGAACGATGGATGAGCAGCACGCTAACGCTCAACGGGCCGCTGAAGACGCTGGGCGCCACCTTGAAGGCCAAGCTTCACGAGATCGAGCATTCCATCCTGATCGAGGAAGAAGGGTTTCGCGATCTGGTTCGCGGCTCGAAGGTCGCATTCGAGACGCTGCAGCAAAAGGCACCCTCCAACTGGTATATCGACGCCGCGGAAGCGCGCGACCTGGGACTGGTGCTCGACGTCATCTGATCCGTAAAGGTCCTGATTTTTTGTTGCCTTAAGGCAACAAGCGCGCATCAAGCCGGTACAAAATTTGCGGGGCGGTCCCATGTCATGTATCCGGCGCCGTCACCGCAGGCGGCGCCAGCACGGATAAGAGGTACGATGGCCGAGTTTTCACTCCCCGCGAACAGCAAGATCAAGTCCAAGGGCAAGACGCATCAAGCCACCGGCGACGCGACGCGGACCAAGTCGTTCAAGGTCTATCGCTACGACCCCGACACCGGCGAGAACCCGCGCTATGACACGTTCGAGGTCAATCTCGACGAGTGCGGTCCGATGGTGCTGGATGCGCTCATCAAGATGAAGGCCGAGCAGGACTCGTCACTCACGTTTCGCCGGTCATGCCGGGAAGGCATTTGCGGGTCCTGCTCGATGAATATCGACGGACGTAACGGGCTTGCCTGCACCACCGCGATCGAGGAGGTGAAAGGCGAGATACGGATCACGCCGTTGCCGCACATGGACGTCATCAAGGACCTAGTCCCCGATTTCACGCATTTCTACGCGCAATATGCTTCGATCAAGCCGTGGCTGCAGACTGTTACGCCGCCGCCCTCGGGCAAGGAGCGGCTGCAGTCACCTGAGGACCGCGCCAAGCTGGACGGCCTCTACGAGTGCATTCTGTGCGCCTGCTGCTCAACGTCCTGCCCCAGCTACTGGTGGAACAGCGACAAGTTCCTGGGGCCGGCGATCCTGCTCCAGGCCTATCGCTGGCTGGCGGACAGCCGTGACGAGATGACGGGCGAGCGCCTCGATCAACTCGAGGATCCGTATCGGCTGTATCGTTGTCATACGATCATGAACTGCGCCAATGTCTGCCCGAAGGGACTCAATCCCGCCAAGGCAATTGCCGAGACGAAGAAGATGGAGGCGGAGCGGGTCCTTTAAGCACGGCCCGCTTTTTCCGGATTTGACGACACCGCACTTTCACGATGGGCCGGATCCCGACCATCCGGGCTGGCGGGTCTGGACCCTCTCCGGGCCGCCGCGCTTCAACAGCCTGATGGGTCCGATGCGGTATCGCGTCGAGGGGCCGATCGCGCGGATCAGGATGACCCCGCAGGACACTCACGCCAATCTGAGCGGGCGGGTTCATGGCGGGGCATTGCTGGCATTTATCGACATAGCGCTGTTCGCGGCATCGCGAGGCTTCGGTCTCATCACGGTCGGGGCCGCGGTTACGCTTGACATGTCGACGCAGTTCATGGCGGGCGCCCGTACCGGCGAAGATGTCGAGGCGCGTGTGGAGGTACTCAAGGAAACGGGTCGCCTGCTGTTCCTGAGAGGGCTTGTCGTCCAGGACGAGGCGACGCTGGTGGCGTTTTCCGCCACCATTCGGAAACCGACCAAGGCGTGAACGTCGTTCTGGAGCACAAGTCCTGAGCCTGGTCCTTGCCGCATATGACGCGCTCGTCGCCGCCAAAGAATTGCGTGCTGATACAGCGCAAGCCGATGCTGCGGCGCGTCTCGATGCGCTCGCCGCCCAGCTCGAGGCAGCGCCAAGGCGCGGCAGCGTGCTCTGGCGGCTTACGCGGCGAAAACCGGAGGTGCCGCGCGGAGTATATCTCTGGGGAGGTGTCGGGCGTGGCAAGTCGATGCTGATGGATCTGTTCTTTCGGCATCTCGACATCCGTCGCAAAAGTCGTGTGCACTTCAGCCCATTCATGCTCGACGTGCACGCCCGCATCGCCGCCGAGCGGCGTCTGGAGCGCGGTGACCCGATCGCGCATGTCGCGAAAGCGCTGGCGGACGAGGTGCGTTGCCTTGCGTTCGACGAGTTGATGGTCACGAACAGCACCGACGCGATGATCCTGTCTCGGCTGTTCACCGCCTTGATCGAGGCGGGCGTCACCGTGGTCGCGACATCCAACCGGCCGCCATCCGATCTGTACCTCAACGGACTCAACCGCGAGCATTTCCTGCCGTTCATCGCACTGATCGAGGACAGGCTTGATGTGGTGCCGCTCAACGGACCGATCGATTACAGGCGCCATCGATTGGGCCGGGTCGAGACGTGGCTGGTCCCGAACGGTCCGCAAGCGACCGCGGAACTGTCGGCTGATTTCTTCCGACTGACCGACTTCGACACGGGGGATGCAGAGCATGTGCCGACCGAAGGACTCGCGGTCGCGGGCGGACGCGTCATGCACGTCCCTAAGGCGCTGAAAGGTGTCGCCGTCTTCTCGTTCAAGCGGTTGTGTGCCGAAGCGCGGGGCGCGGCGGACTATCTGTCGATCGCACGACACTATCACACCGTCATCATCGTCGGTATTCCCAAGCTCGGTCCGGAAAATCGCAACGAGGCGGCGCGCTTTGTCGCCCTGATCGATGCGCTTTATGAACACCGCGTCAAGCTGTTGGCCGCCGCCGACGCCGAGCCTGATTGCCTCTATGAAAAGGGCGATGGGTGGTTTGAGTTCAACCGGACCGTCAGCCGGTTGGAGGAGATGCGGACCGAGGGCTATATGGAGCAGGGCCATGGACTGAGTAATGATGCTGAGAATCAGTATCATTAAGATCGGTATGTCTTTCGGTTTGCCGGTTGCCCTTCGTATGAAATACGCGTAGGCGACGCACCGATTGGCGGCCTCATGCCGCGTTTCCCCGTATGGAAGGAACAGTCATGGCTCGCAGGAAGATCGCGCTGATCGGCGCCGGCAACATCGGCGGCACGCTGGCGCATCTGGCAGCGATCAAGGGGCTGGGCGACATCGTCCTGTTCGACGTGGTCGAGGGCGTGCCGCAGGGCAAGGCGCTCGACCTGTCGCAATGCGGGCCGGTCGAGGGTTTCGATGCGACGATCACCGGCTCGAACGATTATGCCGACATCGCCGGCGCGGATGTGGTGATCGTGACCGCGGGCGTCGCGCGCAAGCCGGGGATGAGCCGCGACGACCTGCTTGGCATCAATCTCAAGGTCATGAAGTCGGTGGGAGAGGGTATCGCGACCAATGCGCCGGACGCCTTCGTCATCTGCATCACCAACCCGCTCGATGCGATGGTGTGGGCGCTGCGCGAGTTCTCCGGACTGCCCGCGCGCAAGGTTGTGGGCATGGCGGGCGTGCTGGACTCGTCGCGCTTTCGCACCTTCCTGGCCTGGGAGTTCGGCGTGTCGGTGCGCGATGTGAACGCCTTCGTCCTTGGCGGACATGGCGACACGATGGTCCCGGTGATCGAATACTCCACCGTGTCCGGAATCCCTGTTCCCGACCTCATCAAGATGGGCCGCACGACGCAAGCGAAGATCGACGCGATCGTGCAGCGCACCCGTTCCGGCGGCGGAGAGATCGTCGGACTGCTGAAGACCGGCAGCGCCTATTACGCGCCGGCGACCAGCGCGATCGAGATGGCCGAGGCGTATCTGTACGACCAGAAGCGTCTGCTGCCGGCGGCTGCACAGCTTTCGGGCGAGTACGGGGTCGACGACCTGTATGTCGGCGTCCCGGTCATCATCGGCGCGGGCGGGGTCGAGCAGATCATCGAGGTCGAGTTGGGGGCCGAGGCGAAGAAGAATCTGGGTGTGTCGGTGGATGCGGTCAAGGAACTGCTGGAAGCGTGTAAGGGGATCGACAGCAGTTTGAAGTAATTTGGTGCAAAACAACCTTGTATTCCCGCGAAGGCGGGAACCCAGTCTGGCTCCCCACCTTCGCGGGGACGCAAGATATCAGGAGCCCTAATGAGCATCCTCGTCGACAAGAACACCAAGGTCATTACTCAAGGGATGACCGGCGAAACGGGTACGTTCCATACCCAGCAGGCGCTGGATTACGGAACGCAGATGGTGGCCGGCGTCACGCCGGGGAAGGGCGGGACGACGCATCTCGGTCTGCCCGTCTACAACACCGTCGCGGAGGCGGTGAGCCAGACCGGTGCGACGGCGTCGGTCATCTATGTACCGCCGCCGTTTGCAGCGGACTCGATCCTTGAAGCCATCGACGCCGAGGTCCCGCTGATCGTGACGATCACGGAAGGCATTCCCGTGCTGGACATGGTCAAGGTCAAGCGCGCGCTGTCGGGCAGTAAATCGCGGCTCATCGGCCCGAACTGCCCCGGTGTGCTGACACCCAATGAATGCAAGATCGGCATTATGCCGGGCTCGATCTTCAAGGCCGGGTCCGTCGGCGTGGTGTCGCGGTCGGGCACGCTGACCTATGAGGCGGTGTTCCAGACGACCAATGCGGGGCTGGGCCAGACGACCGCGGTCGGGATCGGGGGCGATCCGGTCAACGGGACCAACTTCATCGACGTGCTGGAGCTGTTCCTGGCGGACGACGCGACGAAATCGATCATCATGATAGGCGAGATCGGTGGCTCTGCCGAGGAAGAAGCCGCCCGGTTCCTGAAGGATGAGGCGAGGCGCGGGCGCAAGAAGCCAATGGCCGGCTTCATCGCCGGACGTACCGCGCCGCCGGGACGGCGCATGGGCCATGCGGGCGCGATCGTCTCGGGTGGTCAGGGCGGCGCGGAGGACAAGATCGCGGCGATGGAAGCGGCGGGGATCAGGGTCGCTGACTCACCGAGCGAACTGGGGTCGACACTGGTTGAGGTGCTGAAGGGTTAAGTCCGGCACCGCCCCGCGCGGCAGGAGACGACGATGGGCTACGAAGGTCACGATTTCAGCGATATTGCAGCAGGTGTGAGCCCGGCCTTCGTCGAGACGCTCTACGCACGGTTCCAGTCCTCACCTCAGGATGTAGAGCCGGGTTGGCGCGCCTTTTTCGAAGGGCTCGAGGGTTCGGCTGCCGGCCCAAGCTGGCGCAACGCCGCATGGCCGCCGGCGACGACGGATGAATTGACCGCGGCGCTCGACCCGACGCAGATGGAGCCCGCGCCAAAACCGGCGAGGAGCAAACCGGCGCCGCAAGCCGCCATACCGGACAAGAACGCGATCGCGCTTGCTGCCGCGGACTCGATTCGCGCCATGATGCTCGTGCGCACCTACCGGGTGCGCGGGCACATGGCTGCAAACCTGGACCCGCTCGGCCTTTCGCAGCGCGAGATGCCCGAGGATCTGAAGACCGAATATCACGGTTTTTCCGATGCCGATGTCGACCGGCCTGTCTATCTTGGCGGCGTGCTGGGCTTTGAATGGGCAACAATCCGCGAGCTCGTCGATACGCTGCGCGCGAATTACTGCGGCAATGTCGGCCTGGAATATATGCATATTGCCGACGTCGACGAGCGACGTTTCCTGCAGGACCGCATGGAGGGCAAGGACAAGGCGATCGACTTCACGCGGGAGGGCAAGAAGGCGATCCTGAACAAGGTCATCGAGGCGGAGCAGTGGGAGAAGTTCCTGGGCCGCAAATATGTCGGAACCAAGCGGTTCGGCCTCGACGGCGGCGAGAGCATGATCCCCGCGCTGGAAAGCGTCATCAAATACGGCGGCCAGTTCGGCGTGCGCGAGATTGTCATGGGCATGGCGCATCGCGGACGTTTGAACGTACTCGCCAACGTCATGGCCAAGCCGCTGCGTGTGATCTTCCATGAATTCGGCGGCGGCTCCGCCAATCCGGAGGAAGTGGGTGGATCGGGAGATGTGAAATATCACCTCGGCACTTCGACCGACCGCGAGTTCGACGGGATCAGGGTCCATATGTCGCTGGTCGCGAACCCGTCGCATCTAGAGGCGGCGGATCCGGTGGTGCTTGGCAAGACCCGCGCGATCCAGACGATCGCCGATGATCTGGCCGAGCACGCCCATGCCCTGCCGGTACTCATTCACGGTGATGCGGCCTTTGCGGGGCAGGGCATCGTATGGGAGTGCCTGGGTTTTTCGGGCATCCGCGGGTACAATACGGGCGGTTGCGTCCATTTCGTCATCAACAACCAGATCGGCTTCACGACCAGCCCGCAATTCGCGCGCTCATCGCCCTATCCGTCGGACGTCGCCAAGGGCGTCCAGGCGCCGATCTTCCATGTGAACGGCGACGATCCCGAGGCGGTGACGTTCGCGACGAAGATGGCGATCGAATTTCGCCAGACGTTCAAGCGCGACATTGTGATCGACATGTGGTGCTATCGCCGCTTCGGTCACAATGAAGGCGACGAGCCGAGCTTCACCCAGCCACTGATGTACGATCTGATCCGCAAGCACCCGCCGGTCAGCAGCATTTACGGCCGCCGCCTGATGGATCAGGGCGTCGTCGACCAGGGATGGATCGATGACAATGTCCACCAATACACAACGCGCCTGGAAGGAGAGTTCGAGGCCGGATCGTCCTATTCGCCAAACCGCGCGGACTGGTTCGCGGGCCGGTGGTCGGGACTGGGTGCGCCCGTCGAGGGCGAGGCTGCTCGTCGCAATGTCGAAACCGGCATCGGACCCAAGCTGTTCGAGGCGATCGGCCGCACGCTGACGACGGTTCCCGACGACCTGTCGATCCACAAGACGCTCGGCCGGGTGCTCGACGCGAAGCGCGCCATGTTCAAGGACGGTGCCGGCTTCGACTGGGCGACCGGCGAGGCGCTGGCGTTCGGATCGCTGCTGTCGGAAGGCTATGGCGTACGGCTGTCGGGCCAGGATTCAGGGCGTGGCACCTTCAGCCAGCGCCACGCGGTATGGGTCGATCAGTCGGACGAACGCAAGTTCGTGCCGCTGGGCCGGATCGAGCATGGACGGTTCGAGGTACTCGATTCACCGCTAAGCGAATATGGCGTGTTAGGTTTCGAATATGGCTATGCGCTGGCCGACCCCAAAACGCTGGTGCTGTGGGAGGCGCAGTTCGGTGACTTCGTCAACGGCGCGCAGATCATGATCGACCAGTTCATTGCCAGCGGCGAGGCGAAGTGGCTGCGGGCGAATGGCCTCGTGATGCTGCTGCCGCACGGCTATGAGGGTCAGGGACCCGAGCATTCGTCCGCGCGGCCCGAGCGGTTCCTGCAATTGTGCGCGGGCGACAACATGCAGGTCACCAATTGCACGACCCCGGCGAATTACTTCCATCTGCTGCGTCGGCAGATGCACCGCAGCTTCCGCAAGCCGCTGGTCATCATGACGCCCAAGTCGCTGCTGCGGCACAAGATGGCGGTATCGGCCCGCGACGAGTTTACGGGCGATATGCATTTCAAGCGCATCCTGTCCGACCCGGCGGCGCCTGCCGACGCGGACACCAGGCGGGTCGTGCTCTGTTCAGGCAAGGTCGCCTATGATCTGATCGAGGCACGGGATGCGGCCGGTGACGAGCACACGCAGATCATTCGCATCGAGCAGCTCTATCCGTTCCCCGGCGAGCCGCTTGCGATCCGACTGAAGCGCATGACCGCGGTCGAAGACGTGGTCTGGGCGCAGGAAGAGCCGCGCAACCAGGGATACTGGTCGTTCGTCGAGCCGCTGATCGAGCAGGCGCTGGCCAATGCCGGCTGTTGTCCCGCCCGCGCGCGCTATGCGGGGCGCGCAGCCTCGGCGTCTCCTGCTACCGGACTGATGAAGCGGCATCAGCTTGAACAGGCAGCGCTCGTGGCCGATGCGCTGGGGTATGACGTGCGCGGCGAGATCAGGCGTACGCAGACCAAGTGAACCCGGATCCGCAAGCCCGCCCGGGCAAGTGGACGCAAGGAAAGAGACAATGGCAACCGAAGTCACCGTCCCCACGCTGGGTGAATCGATCACCGAGGCTACGCTTGGCGAATGGCTCAAACAGCCGGGCGATCCGGTAAAGGCCGACGAGCCGATCGCGAGCCTGGAAACCGACAAGGTGTCGGTCGAGGTTCCGTCACCCGTTGCGGGGACGATGGGCGAGCATGCGGTGGCGGTCGGCGATACGGTCGAGGTCGGTGCGATGATCGCAACGATCGAGGCGGGTAACATCTCGGCTTCCGCGCCAGCACCGGCAAAAGCGCAATCGCCGCAGCCTGCCGTCACCGAAAGCCCTGCGGCTTCAACCGGCGAGGGTCCCGCCGCGCTCAGCCCATCCGTGCGCCGGGCGGTGCTGGAGCACGGGGTCGATCCCTCGATGGTGAAGGGGACCGGCAAGGACGGTCGGATCACGAAGGAGGATGTGACCGCGGCGGCGCAGGCAAAGCCTGCCCAGCCGTCACAGGCTCCTGCCGCCGCCGCGCCGCCTGCCGCTACCGCAAGCATTACGGACCGCAAGGAAGAACGCGTCCGCATGACGCGCCTGCGCCAGACGATCGCTAAGCGGCTAAAGGAGGCGCAGAATACCGCCGCGATGCTGACGACGTTCAACGACGTCGACATGTCCGCCGTCATCGACGCGCGCACGAAGTACAAGGACCTGTTCGAGAAGAAGCACGGCGTGCGCCTGGGTTTCATGGGGTTTTTCGTGAAGGCCGCGTGCATGGCGTTGAAGGACGTGCCCAGCGTCAACGCCTCGATCGACGGCGACGACATCGTCTATCATGACTATGCCGACATCTCGGTCGCGGTTTCGTCACCCGGCGGCCTGGTCGTACCGGTGGTGCGCGATGCGGACAAGATGAGCGTCGCACAAGTGGAGAAGACCATTGGCGACTTCGGCCGCCGTGCCAAGGACGGCAGCCTGAAGATGGATGAGATGCGTGGCGGCACCTTCACCATATCGAACGGCGGCGTGTTCGGATCGCTGATGTCGACGCCCATCATCAATCCGCCGCAGTCGGCTGTGCTCGGACTTCACCGGATCGAGGACCGTGCGGTCGTCGACAACGGGCAGATCGTCGCACGCCCGATGATGTATCTGGCGCTCAGCTATGATCATCGCCTGATCGACGGGCGCGAGGCGGTGACGTTCCTGGTCGCGCTGAAAAATGCTATCGAGGATCCGACGCGGATACTGATCGATTTGTGACCCGGCAGGGGCAACCCACCGACGCTGAAGCGATCACCACGCTGATCGGCGCGGCGTATGGCGGTTATGTGCCCCTTCTCGGGCGTAATCCGCAGCCAATGGACGACGATTACGCGGCGCTTATCGCCGCAAAGCAGGTTTTTGTGTTGGAGGACGGGGACGAACTTTTGGGCGTACTGGTCTTGCAGCAGCCAGATGACTTCGAGTTGCTAGTGCGGACGGTCGGCATCGCCCCTGCTCACCAAAGCAAAGGTTTGGGCACACGACTGATGGCCTATGCCGAACACGTGGCGAGCGATCGGGACATCAGCCGGCTGCGGCTTTACACGAACGAGGTGATGGATGGCACGGCTCGCCTCTACACTCGGCTCGGCTACGTGGAAACGCGCCGCGAAGGCCCGGAAGGCCGACGGGTCATCTACATGGCCAAGGGAGGTGCCGTTCGACCGTACTCCGTGGTACGGGGTGATCGTCACCGACCCGGACATCTGCTCCGGCAAGGTTCGCATCACGCGCACGCGGCACTATATCGACTTTCTAGTGGCGATGATCGAGGGCGGCTACTCGTTCGACTATATCCTCGCCGAATACCCGCAGCTCGAACGGGCGCAGTTGGAAGCGATGATGGGCTTCGTGCGCGATCTGGTCGCAGCGAAGTGGAATGGTTTGAAGGGCGACAGAAGACATGGCTGAATACGACTACGACGTCCTCGTCATCGGCGCCGGGCCGGGCGGCTATGTGGCGGCGATCCGCGCCGCGCAACTCGGACTCCGTACCGCTTGTGCCGAATCGCGCGAGACGCTGGGCGGCACCTGCCTCAACGTCGGGTGCATTCCGTCCAAGGCATTGCTGCATGCGTCCGAGCTGTATGAGGAAGCCAAGGGCGGGCATCTGACCAAATTCGGCGTCAATTTCGAAGGTGTCACGCTCGATCTCGACCAGATGCACGCGGAGAAGGCGAAGGCGGTCAAGGAACTGACCGGTGGGATCGAGTTTCTGTTCAAGAAGAACAAGGTCACCTGGCTGAAGGGGCGTGCCGGCTTCAAGGGCGCGCATGAGGTTGAGATCGACGGCAAGGTTGTCACGGCGAAAGATATTGTCATCGCCACCGGCTCCAGTGTCACGCCATTGCCGGGGGTCGCGATCGATCAGAAGGTGGTCGTCGACTCCACGGGCGCGCTGGAACTTCCCAAGGTACCCGAGCATATGGTCGTCATCGGCGGCGGCGTCATCGGGCTGGAGCTGGGGAGCGTCTGGCGGCGGCTGGGCGCGAGAGTGACCGTCGTCGAGTATCTGGACCAGATCCTTCCCGGCTTTGACGAGGAAGTCCGCAAGGAATCGGCCAAGCTGTTCAAGAAGCAGGGGATGGAATTGCGCACGGGCACGAAAGTCACCGGTGTCACCGTTCAGGGCGAGAAGGCCAGCGTACAGGTCGAGCCGGCAAAGGGCGGCGACGGCGAGACGTTCCAGGCCGATGCCGTGCTGGTCTCCATCGGCCGCCGCGCGAATGTCGACGGCCTGAACCTGGATGCGATCGGGCTGCAACTGAACGAGCGCGGGCAAGTGCCGACGGATCACTCATTCAAAACAAAGGTGGACGGCGTCTGGGCGATCGGCGACGCGGTGCCGGGGCTGATGCTGGCGCACAAGGCCGAGGACGAGGGCGTGGCGGTCGCGGAGAACATCGCCGGCCACACCGGCATCGTCAACGAGGACGTGATCCCCAGCGTCGTCTATACCATGCCCGAGATCGCGGGCGTCGGACTTACCGAGGAAGCCGCGCGGGAGCATGGCAAGATCAAGGTCGGTAAGTTTCCCTTTGCTGCGAACAGCCGCGCAAAGACGAATCGGGACACGGACGGGTTCGTAAAGGTGATTGCCGACGCGAAGTCGGACCGGGTGGTCGGCGTCTGGATGATCTCCAGCCTGGCCGGGACGATGATCGCGGAGGCGGCACTGGGGATGGAGTTCGGCGCGACGAGCGAGGACATCGCCTATACCTGCCACGCACATCCGACGCATGCCGAGGCGTTGAAGGAGGCAGCGATGGCGGTACAGGGCAAGCCGATCCATGTCTGATGGCGCCGCGCCATAGCGCCGCCATGAAGCTGCTCCCGGCTGTGCTCTTCCTGCTTGCCACGCCGGCCGCCGCGCAACTCGGCGCAACTAATTATGCGGTGGACGCGCCGCTCAAGCGTCCCGCCGACGCGCGTCTTGTTTGGCACGACGAGTTTAATGGCCGCGCGATCGACCCCTACAAATGGTCCTTCGAGACCGCGCGCAACAAGCAGGGTTGGCCCAACCATGAGCGGCAGTATTACAGCGACCGGCCGGACAACGCGCGCATCGAGCAGGGGCATCTGGTCATCGAGTCGCGCCGCGATGGCCCAGCCATCAAGGGTCGCGCCGACTGGGGCGGACAGGATTATAGCTCGGCCAAGCTGACCACCGCGGGCCACCGATCCTGGACCTATGGCTTTTACGAGGTGCGCGCGAAGCTGCCCTGCGCGCGCGGGCTATGGCCGGCGATCTGGATGCTGCCCGATGTCGGCAAATGGCCCGATGGCGGTGAGATCGACATCATGGAACAGGTCGGCTGGCAGCCGGACACCGTCCACGCGACGCTTCATACCGCCCTGTTTACCCATACGAAGGGGACGCAGCGCGGCGGGTCGATCACGCTGACCGACGATTGCACGCAATTCCATCGCTACCAGCTCGACTGGCAGGTCGATGCGATCATCATCGGGGTCGACGACCGTGCCTATATGCGGGTGCGCAATGACCAGCCGGGAGGCCGCGGTGCGTGGCCGTTCGATGCGCCCTTCCACCTGATCCTGAATGTCGCGGTCGGCGGCGACTGGGGCGGACAGCAGGGGATCGACGACACCGCGTTCCCACGGTCGATGCAGGTCGACTATGTCCGCGTGTGGCAGCGTCCGAGCAAACGGTGACGGCGGTGCGGGGGGCGCTGGAGCAGCAGTGGTTGATCCTGACCCGGCAGACGCTTCCCGATCTTGCGATTGATCGCCGCTGGCCGGTGAGCGCCGATCATTGCTTCCAGCGCATCCTGCTCGATCATGCGGTCGGCGGCCGATGGTATGACCGCATCACGGGGCGCCCCGCCTATCGCCATCTCGACGACGCCGCGCTGATCCGCGCGATCGAGCTGGGTCGGGCGGTCGAGTCGGGCGATGCCGATCTCGCGGCGCTCAACGCCCAGTCCTTGATCTGGCGCGGCACGCGCTGAGTGCCCTACGCGACGCCGTGCGCCTTGAAGAGGGCGAGCATCCGCCGCCAGCCATCCTTCGCGTCCGCTTCGTTGTAGCTGTCCCGATAGTCCGCGTGGAACCCATGCTGCGCATCCGGATAGACGTGGATCGAGGACTGTGTCTTGCCGGCCTTGGCCAGCGCGGTGCTCATGTCGGCACGGTCCTCCGCGGTGATGCCCTTGTCCTGGCCGCCGTACAGTCCGAGTACCGGCACCTTCAGTTCGCCGGCACGCGCGATCACTGGCTTGAGTTGTCCGTACCACGCCACGCCCGCGCGGATATCGGGATCGACCATCGCCGCGCGCCAGACGACGCCGCCGCCCCAGCAGAAGCCGGTGATACCCAGATGGGCGGGTTGCACGAACTGCTGTTTCTTCAGCCACCCGGTCGTCGCACGGACATCGCCGTCGACCTGCTCATCGCCCGCCTGCCGGACGACCGCCCTGATCTCACTGAAATCGGTAAGAGCCGGCAGGTCGACGCCGGAGCGGTAGAAGAATTGCGGGGCGACTGCGACATAACCCAGTCGCGCCAGTCGCCGGCAAATGTCCTTGATATAATCATGGACGCCGAAAATCTCGTTGACGACCAGGATCGCGGGGTGGCGGCTGTTCCCCTTTGGACGCGCGACATAGGCCGGTAACGGTTTGGGGGCGCCGTTCGGGATCATCACCTCGTCGATGTTAAGGCCGTCATCGGGAGTCGTGATGGGCTTGGCATCGGCCGACCAGGCGGCCAGCGCGTAACCCGCGAAGAACATGCCGGTCACGGTGCGCCGCGTGATGTGGAAATCGCTGGTTGCCGTTCCTTCGGGGCGGGTAAGTACACGCATTGGCTGTCTCCGGCTTCGTTGGACGTTGGTCGATGCTACTACCCAAGTGGTGGTGCTACCACCCGTTGCCTCATCGACGGCGCAGCGACCAAGCGATGTACTCGCGCGTCGACGTTGTGAGTTCGGGCGTCAGTACACCCAGCGCACCTTTCGCATGATCGGGCAGATGCGCGCCGGCGGCCGGCGCCTCGTCCCCGAACACATAATGGTCGAACCAGCCCGCCCACGCCCGGCGTTCCGCACCCGGCCGACCGCGCAGTGCCATCATCGCATGCGCCATCGCCAACACAGGCGAGACTACCGGCGTAGCCCACCAATAGTTGACCAGCATCGTCAGCGCGCCCGACGCCTGCACGTCGTGCCACCACAACGGCGGGATATAGAGCGCATCGCCCGGTTCCAGCGTGACGACCAGCGCATGGTCGAGTGCCTCGGCGAAGCGTGGATAGCGGGCAAGATCAGGCGCGGTAAGGTCGACCATGCTGGTCGGCTGCCCCGCGACCGTGCGGTCCAACGGTCCAACATACAGGTTCGGCAACTGGTCGGGCGGGAACAGCGTGAAGCGACGCGTACCCGCGGCGACGCAAGCGATATTCGCGGAGGTGTCATAGTGCGTCGAAACATGACTGGCATTGCCGAGCCACAGGCGCGGGATCGCACCGGGCGTAGACAGGGGCATCGGGTGCGCATCTGCCCACCCGGGCAGGGCACCCGGAGCAGCCGTCGCGCCGGCATACAGGGTCGGCGCGTGCACGTCGCCATCCAGTTTCAACAAGCTCTCGATCAGGGTGTGCAACGTCATGTGCTGTCGCTCGAAATTAAACCCGGTCATGTCGTCGCGGTAGAAGAAACGCCCGCGGGCCTGCGGTTCGGCGACCATCACCTCAACCTCGGCGCCCCTGTCATGGGCCAGCAAGTGGTCGGCAACCGAGCGTGTGCTTTTGCGTGCCGCTGCCACGACGGGCCAATCGGCGACCAGCCCGCGCATCACCAGAGGGCGATAGATGGGGACGATCTCCACCTCGAAGCGCTCGGCGGTCATTGCCCCTGCCGCCTCATCGGCCTGATTCATATCTTCTTCTCGCCGCCTCTCTATCGGTTAACGGGCACGAAGAAGCCCGGGACTTTGCGATTAGTAACGCTCCCCCGTCCGATCCTGCAACCGCTCCCCCGGTCGTTGCCTCGCGCCTTGCCATCTCGAAACCCGCAGCAAGCGGACTTATTTGATTGACTCGCCCCACTCTCGGAACAGAAGTAGAACTCACACATGCTGACCAAAATTTCCGTCCGCGGCGCGCGCGAGCACAATCTGAAAGACGTGGATGTCGACATTCCCCGCGACACGCTGACGGTGATCACCGGGTTGTCGGGATCGGGCAAATCGAGCCTCGCGTTCGACACAATCTATGCTGAGGGCCAGCGCCGCTACGTCGAGTCACTGTCGGCCTATGCGCGGCAGTTCCTGGAGCTGATGCAGAAGCCCGACGTCGACCATATCGAAGGGCTGAGCCCGGCGATCTCGATCGAGCAGAAGACGACGAGCCGCAATCCGCGCTCGACCGTCGCCACCGTGACCGAGATCTATGATTACATGCGGCTGCTGTGGGCACGGGTCGGGGTTCCCTACAGCCCGGTGACCGGCGAGCCGATCGCGGCGCAGACCGTCAGCCAGATGGTCGACCGCGTGCTCGCGCAGCCCGAGGGAACGCGGCTTTACCTTCTGGCACCGGTCGTGCGCGGGCGAAAAGGCGAGTATCGCAAGGAAATGGCGGAGTGGCAGAAGGCCGGCTTCACCCGTGTCCGCGTCGATGGCGAGATCCACGACATCGAGGAGGCGCCAGCACTCGACAAGAAGTACAAGCACGATATCGAGGTGGTCGTCGACCGACTCGTCACCGGCGGTGACATTGCGACCCGCCTGGCCGAAAGCTTCGAGACCGCGCTGAAGCTCGCCGACGGTCTTGCCTATGTCGACCCCGCCGGTCCGGTGGAGGCACATACGCCGCGCCAGGAAGTGCTGGGCGACAACGCGCCGGCCGGCCGCATCGTCTTTTCGGAGAAGTTCGCCTGTCCGATCAGCGGCTTCACGATCAGCGAGATCGAGCCACGACTGTTCAGCTTCAATGCGCCGCAGGGCGCCTGTCCAACGTGCGATGGGCTGGGCGAGAAGCTGCTGTTCGACGAAGACCTTGTCGTTCCCAATCACGCGCTCAGCATAAAGAAGGGCGCGGTCGTGCCCTGGGCGAAGTCCAATCCGCCATCTCCCTATTACATGCAGGTGCTGGGCAGCCTGGCGCGCGAGTTCGACTTCTCGCTGGAGACAGGCTGGGGCGAACTGCCCGAAACGGTTCGCACGCTCATCCTGCATGGTTCGAAGGGAAAGCCCGTCACGCTGACATTCATCGACGGCAAGAAGAAATACGACGTCAAGAAGCCGTTTGAGGGCGTCATCGGCAATCTCAATCGCCGCATGCTGCAGACCGAGAGCGCCTGGATGCGCGAGGAGCTGGGCAAGTACCAGTCGGCAGCACCGTGTGAGGTCTGTCACGGCGCGCGGCTAAAGCCCGAGGCGCTGGCGGTGAAGGTCGCAATGCGCGAAATCAGCTATGCGACGAAGCTGTCAGTAGTGGACGCGCTCGCCTTCTTCACCGACCTGCCCGAGCATCTGGGCGACCAGCAGCGCGCGATCGCCGAGCGGATCTTGAAGGAGATCGTCGAGCGGCTGGGCTTTCTCAACAATGTCGGACTCGATTACCTCAATCTCGACCGGACCAGCGGCACGCTGTCGGGTGGAGAGAGCCAGCGCATCCGGCTTGCCTCGCAGATCGGTTCCGGGCTGTCTGGCGTCCTCTATGTTCTCGACGAACCGTCGATCGGGCTGCACCAGCGCGACAACGACATGCTGCTGGCGACGCTCCGGCGGCTACGCGATCTCGGGAATACGGTGCTCGTGGTGGAGCATGACGAAGACGCGATCCGGAGCGCGGATCACGTCATCGACATGGGGCCGGGGGCCGGAGTGCATGGCGGCGTTGTCGTGGCACAGGGGACGCTGAAACAGCTGCTCAGGTCTAAGACCAGCATCACCGCCGACTATCTGAACGGCACACGCGCGGTTCCCGTCCCGGACATCAGGCGCAAGGGCAACGGCAAGAAGCTGACCGTCCACAACGCCACCGCCAACAATTTGCGCGGGGTGACGGCGAGTATTCCGCTCGGAACTTTCACGTGTATCACCGGCGTCAGCGGCTCGGGCAAATCCAGCTTTACTATCGACACGCTGTATGCGGCGGCCGCGCGCGAACTGAATGGTGCGCGGATGCTGGCGGGCAAGCACGACAGGATCACGGGGCTGCAATATCTCGACAAGGTCATCGACATCGACCAGTCGCCGATCGGGCGGACGCCGCGTTCCAACCCGGCGACCTATACTGGCGCGTTCACACAGATCCGCGACTGGTTCGCCGGCCTGCCCGAGGCGCAGGCGCGCGGCTACAAGCCCGGGCGGTTCAGTTTCAACGTGAAGGGCGGACGCTGCGAGGCGTGCCAGGGCGACGGGGTGCTCAAGATCGAGATGCACTTCCTGCCCGATGTCTATGTCCAGTGCGACGTGTGCCACGGCGCACGGTATAACCGCGAGACGCTGGAGGTGAAGTTCAAGGGGCATTCCATCGCCGATGTGCTCGACATGACCGTCGAGGACGCCGCCGCCTTCTTCGCCAACGTCCCGCCGATCCGCGACAAGATGGCGATGCTGGTCGAGGTCGGGCTGGGCTATGTGAAGGTCGGCCAGCAGGCGACGACGCTGTCGGGCGGCGAGGCGCAGCGGGTGAAGCTGGCGAAGGAACTGTCGCGTCGCGCGACGGGCAATACGCTCTATATTCTCGACGAGCCGACGACGGGTCTGCACTTCGAGGATGTAAGGAAACTGCTCGAGGTCCTCCATGCGCTGGTCGAGCAGGGTAACAGCGTCGTCGTGATCGAGCACAATCTCGACGTCATCAAGACCGCCGACTGGGTGCTGGATCTGGGACCGGAGGGTGGTGTGAAGGGCGGCGAGATTGTCGCTCAGGGTACGCCGGAGTCGGTAGCGAAGGCGGAGGGGAGCTTTACGGGCCGATATCTGGCGCCATTGCTGGAACCGAGCGGAGCGAGGGTGGCGGCGGAGTGAGGGACAGGCGCGTACGCCAACGCTGGACCCGTCGGCGAGCCGCACTGTTCTGTCGACAAAATCACCGGGAAAATGGAACTTTCGGGCTTGTCAAGCCGTTGATTTAGTAAGGATGCACGCGCGGCGTGAAACATTGACTGCCCGGCACCTCGAACACCAGATCAAGGAGCAAACAGGCAATGGCCAACGACCGTTACTCAGGCAATATCAACCGTCGGATGGATTACGACGGACACCGGAATTCCGATTATGGACCTGATTACGGGCCTTCTTACGCAAGCTATTCCAGTGCGCGCGACTATCGCGCCGCAGGCGACATGGGGCGTGACAACGACGACCGCAACATGGGTCGCGGATCGCGTGATGAAGGTCGTTATGGACGCCGGTCCGGCAATGACGGCGGTGATCGCTCGGATCATTATGGCAGCGAGCGAGACAATGCCAGGGCCTATCATGGCAGCTATGCGTCCGACGGTCGTCGCTTCGAAGATGTAGGTCGCTACCGTGATTTGGACGATGACAATCGTATGCGGGACCGCGACGACCGTGGCCGCGAAATGCGTCAGGGACGCGGTGATAATCCGTCGGACGACCGGGGATTTTTCGATCGTGCGGGCGACGAAGTCAGATCATGGTTCGGCGACGACGACGCAGAACGCAGACGTGGGCGTGATGCTCGATATGACGAGCGGCAGGCTGGCGGCCGAAGCGACCGGGATCGCGATGCCGATTATGTCCATTGGCGGCGTAATCAAATCGCGGCGCTGGACCGCGACTATGACGAGTATCGCGAGGAAAATCGCGACAAGTTTCATAGGGAATTCGGAACGTGGCGCGAGCAGCGTCAGGGCCAGCGTAGTTCTCTGACGCGCGTAAAGGAGCACATGGAAGTCGTCGGGTCCGACGCAAAGCATATCGGCACCGTGGATAAGGTACGCGGAGATCGCATCCTGCTCACCAAGAACGATAAGGATGCCGACGGCCGCCATCACAGTTTCCCATCCAGCTGGATCACAGATGTTGGTGACAAGGTGAAGGTGAGTCGCTCTGCCGAAGATGCCAAGCAGCATTGGCGTGACGAGGAAGGCAAGCAGGCGATGTTCGGAGACAACCAGCGTGAGGATCGTAGCGAGGATCAGGGCATGCTGAACCGCAGCTTCGCGGGAAACTGATCTGGCTCGCAATCGATGAAGTGGAGGTCCGGACGGCGACGTCCGGGCCTCCTTGCTGTTTGAGGCGCCGCCAATCAGCGGTAAGGTCATATGAACGACGAGAGAGGATCATCAATGCCCCAAGCCTGGACCCTGACCGCCCGTCCCAAGGGGACGCCTGTAATGAACGATTTTGCGCTGGTCGAGCGGCCCGGCAGAGCACTGGCGGAGGGCGAGGTGCGGATCGCGAATCGATGGCTGTCGGTCGACCCCTATATGCGCGGGCGAATGAACGACGTGAAAAGCTATGTTCCTCCCTTCGCGCTCGGCGAGCCGATGGAAGGGGGCGCGATCGGCGAGGTGGTCGAAAGCCGCGCCGACCGGGTCAAGACCGGATCGATGGTCCAGCACATGCAGGGCTGGCGCGACGAAGCCGTCGTTGCCGGCGATCAGGTACAGTCGCTGCCGAACCTCGACGTGCCGAAGCAGGCGTTTTTGGGCCAACTCGGCATGCCCGGCATGACCGCCTATTTCGGGCTGCTGGCGGTTGCCGAGGCGAAGGCGGGTGATACCGTGTTCGTGTCCGCCGCGGCGGGCGCGGTCGGCTCCACCGTGGTGCAGGTCGCCAAGGCGAAGGGCATGACCGTCATCGGTTCAGCCGGCGGCAGCGGAAAGGGGGATTGGGTCCGCTCGCTGGGCGCCGATGCAACAATCGATTACAAGGCCAATGGCTCACTGGTGAAGGCGCTGGAGGCCGCGACGCCGAAGGGGATCGACGTCTATTTCGACAATGTCGGCAGCGATCATCTCGATGCGGCGCTGGCCTGCGCGCGGCCAAATGCGCGGTTCGCGATCTGCGGAATGATCGACGGTTACAACAGCACCGATCCGGTTGAGCTACGCTATCTGCCGCGCATCATCGGCAATCGCATTCGCATTCAGGGCTTCATCGTTACCGATTTCATGGGGCGTGCGAGCGAATTCTACCGCGACATGGGTGCCATGCTCTCGGCGGGGCAGCTGCAGCAGGAAGAGACCATCCATGACGGTCTCGACGCGATGCCTGACGCGTTCCTGGGGCTGTTCACAGGCGGTAATCGCGGCAAGATGCTGGTCCGGCTCTGATGGCGACGTGACGACGCTGTCAGTGCCGCGGCGTTTCCTAGCCTCGCGCATTTATCCGCTGTTTCTCAATCCGGTCGCGATGGCGTTGATGGACAGAAGGATGCCCTCGGTAATGCGGTCGTCGGTTTCACCGGCACGGTGGCGTTTGAGCAGCTCGATCTGGAGGAGGTTCAGCGGCTCGATATAGGGGAGGCGCAGGCGGATGGAGGCGTCAAGCGCGGGGTGGTTCTCCAACAGGCGCGACTGATCGGTGATGGCGAGCAGGCCGTCATGCGTTTCCCGCCAGCTCTCCCTGATCGTGGTGAATATGTCGCGCAAGTCGCTGTCCTCGACGAGATCGGCATAGCGTTCGGCCAAAGCCATGTCCGACTTGGCGAGCACCATCTCCATATTGGCGAGCGTCGCCGCGAAGAGCGGCCATCCCAGGGCCATCTCGGTCAGCAGCGTCTTGTCCTCGAAGGCGGCGATCGCATGGCCGACACCGTACCAGCCGGGCAGCATCACCCGTGCCTGGCTCCATGAGAAGACCCAGGGAATGGCACGCAGGTCCTCGATCGCGTCGGATTTCGTACGGCTGGCGGGGCGCGAGCCGATCTTCAGGCCGCTGATCTCCGCAAGCGGTGTCATCTGGCGGAAGAAGGTACGGAAACCCTCCGTGCCGTAGACGAGGTCGCGATAGGCGTCGAACGCCGTCCGCGACAGATCGTCCATCGCGACGGCGAAACGCTCGCTCTCGCCGTTCGACAGCCGCTCCGGCTCCAGGCTGGCCAGCAGCATCGCCGACGCCATCGCCTCCAGGTTCGCGGTGGCGCTTTCCCGCGTGCCGTATTTGCCGGCGATGACCTCGCCCTGTTCGGTTATGCGGATGCGGCCCTGCACCGTGCCCGGCGGCTGCGCGCGGATCGCGGCGAAGGACGAGCCGCCGCCGCGCCCGACCGCACCGCCGCGCCCGTGGAACAGCTGCATGCGTAGCCCTGCATCGTCAAACACGGGGGCGAGCGCGGCGGAGGCCTTGGACAGGCTCCAGGTCGACGTCAGATAGCCGCCGTCCTTGTTGCTGTCGGAATAGCCGATCATCACTTCCTGATAACCGCGCTCGCCCGCGATCGCGGCGATCTCGGGCAGTGCGAACCAGGCGCGCATCACGGCGGGTGCGGCCTCCAGGTCCTCGATCGTCTCGAACAGCGGGACGGCCATGATCGCAGCTTCAGGAGGATCCCCGGGACGGTAGAGCCCGACTTCCTTCAGGAGCAAATTGACCTCCAGCAGGTCAGAGACGGAGGTTGCCATCGAGACGATGTAGTTGGTGATGCAGGCGGGACCGTACGCGCTGTGCGCCTCGGCTGCGGCGGCCAGGATGGCGAGTTCGCCCGTCGTCTCCTCCGAAAAGGTCGTGAACTGTCCGGAGAGCGGGCGTGGCGAGGCGAGTTCGCGGCGCAGCAAGGCAATGCGATCTTCCTCGTCCAGGGCCGGATAGTCGGGTTCGACGCCGGCGGTGCGCAGCAACTCGCCCACGACGCGTTCATGGACTGCCGAATTCTGGCGCATGTCGAGCGTCGCCAGGTGAAAGCCGAAGATCTCGACACTGCGGATGAGGCGGCCGAGCGCTCCGCTGGTGGCGAGCGGCCCGTCCTCCTGCGACGACAGACCGTATGCCAGCGTGACGAGATCCGTGCGCAAGGCGGAAGGATCGGGATACGGCTCTCCCACAAGCGTGCCGGGGCGCGGCGCGGGCCTGCCGGTCAGCGCGAGATGCGTGGCCGCGAGCCGGGCATGGATGCCCGACAAGGCGCGGCGATAGGGTTCGTCGGCGCGACTGGCCGCGACGTCGCCGCTGGCGGTGGCGAGCGCGGCTACCGCATCGTCTTCGGGCGCGTGGCGGGTGGAGATGGACAGTTCGGCGCCTAGCGCGTGGACCTGGTCCAGATAGTGAACGAGCAGCGCCTCGCTCGCCCTAGCCAGCGCGGTGCGCAGCGAGTCGGCCGTGACGAAAGGGTTGCCGTCGCGGTCGCCGCCGATCCAGGAGCCGGGCCGCAGGAAGCCCGGAACACGCTCGCCGAGTGCGCGGTCCCAGCGCTGGTAGAGCGCGGGGAGCGTGGGGAGGAAGATGTCGCGCAGATAGCTGACTGCGGTTTCGACCTCATCGGTGACGTAGAGCCGCTCCTGACGCAGCACGCGGGTCTGCCAGAGAAGCGCGATCTGACGCGCGACCGCGTCGTCGATGGCATCGCCGTCGGGCGTCTCGCTCGCCCCGGCGTCACGCATGGCCATCAGCGCGGCGATGCGGTTGCGATGATCGATCATACTCTTGCGCCGCACCTCGGTCGGGTGGGCGGTGAGCACGGGCGCAGCCAGCCCGCCGGCCATCAGGCCCAGGACCTGCGCGCGATCGACGCCGTCCCCGGCAAGCCGGTCGATCGCGGCGGAGACGTTCGCGCCTTCCTCGACCGCGATGCCCTGCCGATCCTCGGCGAGGTTGGCGAGCATCGAGAACAGCATGAAGCCGCGCACGAAATCCAGCGTCTCGTCGAGGTCGAGCCGGTCGAGCCCACCCAGTTCCGCATCACAGGCATGACTCCGGTGACGCTCGACGGAAGCGCGGCGGATCGCCTCGGTCGCCTCGTACAGCCTGGTCCCGCCATAGGTGCGGATGACGTCACCGAGCAGCGCGCCCAGATAGCGGATGTCGGGATTGTTGGCGATCGGGGGGAGTTCAGGCATAGGCATGATGCTGCAGCGCGGGAGCGCGAGGGTCAAGCGGACCGACCGGAGCGCGAAACTAAGATCCGCCCCGGACCTCCTGCTGTTCGTCGCTGGTCAGGCTCTGATCGTGATTGAGGTCCATCGCATCGAAGCGGGCCAGCATCCCGTCGTTGAATTCAATCTGCGTGATCTCTCCGTCCTTGTTTCGATCAAGCTCGGCGAGACGAGGCGCGCGGGCCGGAAGCTCGCTGGCCTCCAGCACGTCGTCGTTGTTGGTGTCGAGGCGGCGAAAGCGGCGTTCGGCGCGCGCGGCCCAGTCGATGCGCGAGATGACGGTCGGCGGGGTGAAGCCGGCGGCGCGCGCGTCCGGTGCGTGGGGGTCGTCATTGCTGCCGCATGCGCTCAGCGTGCCGGCGACCAGTATCATCGCCATCAGTGCGCGCATCGGATCAGGCCTCCAGTTCGATGTCCCAGTAGAGCCAGTCTCGCCACGTATCATGAAGATAATTAGGCGGGAAGCTGCGACCATGTTCCTGGAGCTGCCAGTTGGTCGGGCGGATCGGCGCGACATGCAGCGGCATCGACGCTTGCCGGGGGGTCCGTCCGCCCTTTTTCAGGTTGCAGGGCGCGCAGGCGGTGACGACATTCTCCCATGTCGTGCGGCCGCCCTGCGCACGCGGGCAGACATGGTCGAAGGTCAGGTCACGCCCCGCGCCGCAATATTGACAGGCGAAGCGGTCGCGCAGGAACAGGTTGAAGCGGGTGAAGGCTGGAAATTGCGAAGGCCGGACATATTGCTTGAGCGCGATGACCGACGGGAGCTTCATCGCATAGCTCGACGAGCGGACCTCCCGTTCATAATGCGCCACGATGTCGACACGATCGAGAAACACGGCCTTGACCGCCGTCTGCCACGGCCACACGCTCAGCGGGTAATAGGAAAGCGGCGTGTAGTCGGCGTTCAGCACCAGCGCGGGACACCCGTCGGGATGCCGGATCAGGTCGGGATGGAACACGAACCCCCCTATAGCGATCTTCACGGGCGAGGCTACTGCCCGATCGGAATGACAAGAGCATGACAGCACGGGCAGCGACTCCGGGTCAAGAGGTCGGCGCACATCCGCGAGTCGCAGCGGCGCCGATTGTGACGCGCTTCGCGCCGAGTCCGACCGGGCGGCTGCACCTGGGTCATGCCGTGTCGGCGATCCTTGCCCACGACATGGCGCGGCAGGCGGGCGGCTCGTTCCTGCTCCGGATCGAGGACATCGATATGACCCGCACACGGGACGAGCATCTCGCTGCGATCGTGGCGGACCTGACGTGGCTTGGGCTGACGTGGGACGGAACCAGCCGCCAGTCGGAGCGCGGCGCGCTCCATGCAGACGGACTGGAGCGGTTGAAGGAACGCGGGCTGGTCTATCCCTGCTTTTGCACCCGTGCCGAGATCGCGGCCAGTGCTTCGGCGCCGCACGGCGATGAAGGGCCGATCTATCCTGGCACCTGTCGCCGGCTCGCGGCTCCCGATCTGTCACGGGCGCATTGCTGGCGGCTGGACGTTGGTGCGGCACTTGCGATCGCGGGTCCGCTGGCGTTTGTCGACAATGATCGGGTCGTTGCGGCCCACCCCGCCGATGCCGGCGATGTCGTCCTTGCGCGCAAGGACGTGGGGACCAGCTATCATCTGGCGGTGACCGTGGACGATGCGGCACAGGGGGTGAGCGACGTGGTGCGCGGGTGCGACCTGTTTACCGCGACGCATCTTCACCGGCTGCTGCAGGCGCTGCTGGACCTGCCGACGCCGCGCTACCACCATCATCCGCTGGTTCTGGGCCGCGATGGCCGGCGGCTGGCGAAGCGGCACGGCGCGCCGGCGCTGAGCGCGATGCGCGAGGCGGGCGACGACGGACGTGAACTTGCGCGAGGTTTACGCGAGGGTATGCTTCCCATTGGTTTTTCGCGGTCGAAGGATTAAATTCCCGTCATGAACACTTTCCTGGTCATCCTCCTGATCGCGGCGATGATCGCGACCGTCGTGGCGCTGGTACGGGGGATCGTGTCGTTCCTGCAGGAATCCACGGCAAAGGTTCGGGGCGACGGGCCGAGTGCGGCAGCGGTCAAGTCGAATCGGATGATGCAGCAGCGCATCTTCTTTCAGGCGCTGGCGATCCTGATCGTGGTGCTCATCATGTTCGCCGCCGGGCGCACCTGATTGGTCAAGCTAAACAAGATCTACACGCGCACGGGCGATGAGGGTACGACCGGTCTTGTCGACGCAAGTCGCGTGTCGAAGGCAGATGCCCGGATGGCGGCGATCGGCGATGTCGATGAAGCGAACAGCGCGATCGGCGTGGCGATTGCGGCGCTGGACCACGACCCGCTGGTGCAGGCATTGACGCGGATCCAGAACGACCTGTTCGATCTAGGCGCCGATGTCGCGACACCGGACGAGGACTTCACGCCTGGCCCGATGACGCTGCGCGTCACGGCGTCGCAGGTCGAGCGACTGGAGCACGAGATCGATGCGATGAACGAGCGGATGGCGCCGCTGACGAGCTTCATCTTGCCGGGCGGCACATCGGCGGCGGCGGCTGTTCATCTGGCGCGGGCGATCGTACGGCGTGCGGAGCGCTCGGCGGTCGCCATGCGCTGCCTCAACCCGCAAGCGCTCATCTATCTGAACAGATTGTCGGATTTCCTGTTCGTCGCGGCTCGATTTGTGAACCAACAGAGTGGCGGCGACGTTCTATGGGTTCCCGGCGCGACGCGCTGACCCGAGAGGAGGCGCAAATGCTGAAGACCGCCCCCATGAGATTGCCGCTCGCCGATCGTTTTGCCGCGGTTCGCGGATTGTCGCTGGCCTTGGCGGCGCCGTTGTCCGACGCCGATGCCAGCGTCCAGTCGATGCCCGATGCCTCGCCCGCGAAATGGCATCTCGCGCATACGACCTGGTTCTTCGAGACGTTCGTACTGCGCGATCACGTGCATGGCTACAAACTGCACGACGAGCGTTGGCCGTTCCTGTTCAACAGCTATTATGAGGCCGAGGGACATCGCCATGCGCGCGATAGGCGCGGGATGATAACGCGGCCGACACTGGATGATGTCAGAAGCTACCGCGCGCATGTCGACCATGCCTTGAGTGAAGCGATGTTGGACCTGCCGGATGCGGCGCAGGAACTGGTCTTGCTCGGCTGTCATCACGAGGAACAGCATCAGGAGTTGCTGGTCACCGATATCCTGCACCTCTTGGGCGAAAACCCGCTGGAACCCGCGCTCTGGCCGGCAGCGCGGAAGATTCCGGTGGCGATGCCGGGGCCGATCGGCTGGATCGAGCATCCCGGTGGCATGGTTGAGATTGGCCATGACGATAGCGATGCCGCATTTGCATTCGACTGCGAGGGGCCGCGGCACCGCACGTTGCTCCATCCGCATGCCCTCGCCGATCGGACGGTAACAAATGAGGAATGGACGGCGTTCATCGCCGATGGTGGGTACCGCGAGGCACGCCACTGGCTCTCGGACGGCTGGTCCTGGGTGGCGGCGCACGACATCAAGGCGCCGCATTATTGGGAACGGCAGGACGGCCAATGGACCCGCTTCGGCTTGGACGGACGTCGCGCGCTCGATCCCGCGGCGCCCGTGACCCATGTTAGCCTGTACGAAGCAGACGCCTATGCGAGTTGGGCGGGTTTCAGGCTGCCTACTGAACAGGAGTGGGAAGCGGCGGCATCGGGTTTCGATGCGTCGCAGGGCAACCAGATGGATGTCGCGGGGCCGGTCGAACCGCGCCCGTCCTCGGGCGGACCCGCCTTTTTCGGCGATGTGTGGGAATGGACTGGCAGTGCCTATCGTCCCTATCCGGGGTTCAAGCCGGTTGAGGGCGCGGTCGGCGAGTACAACGGCAAGTTCATGAGCGGGCAGTTCGTGCTTCGCGGCAGCAGCTGCGCGACCCCACGCGATCATGTGCGCGCCAGCTATCGCAATTTCTTTTATCCGCACCAACGCTGGCAGTTCACCGGCGTCCGGCTGGCCAGGGACCTTTAGCATGTTGAAGGCGGAGGCCGAGGACGGGACGCGCAGCTTCGCGGACCCGGCGTTCCGGGCGGACGTGCTCCACGGCCTGGCGATGTGGCCACGGGCGATACCGGCGCGGTGGTTCTACGATCGGCGCGGTTCGGAATTGTTCGAGGCAATCACCGATCTTCCGGAATATTATCCGACGCGCACCGAGCGGGCGATCCTCGAAGATTGCGTTGGCGATGTTCGCGAGTTGGTGGGTGAGGGACGCGCCGTCGTCGAGTTCGGGTCGGGTTCCTCGACGAAGACCCCTATATTGCTGGGCGCGGTCGAGCCGGAGGCCTATGTGCCGATCGACATATCGGGCGATTTTCTGCGCGAATCGTCGCGCGCGTTGGCCAAACGCTTTCCCGGGCTGACGGTTCTGCCGGTCGAGGCTGATTTCATGCATACGATCGCGCTGCCCGGTGCGGTTCGCGACTTGCCCAAGCTGGGGTTCTTTCCCGGTTCGACGATCGGCAACATGATCCCGGCTAGCAGCGTCGATCTGCTTCGCGCGATGCGCAAGTCGCTGGGCGAAGGGGCGATGTTGCTGATCGGGATGGACCGGATCAAGGACCCGGACGTGCTGATGCGCGCCTATGACGACAAGCAGGGTGTGACGGCGGCATTCAACCTGAACCTGCTGGAACGAATCAACCGTGAGTTGGACGGCACCGTGCCGCTGGATGCGTTCCGTCACCGCGCCATCTGGAACGACGACCGCGCACGGATCGAGATGCATCTGGAGGCGATTGCGGATGCCGACTTCACGGTCGACGGGCGGCCCTTCTCGATCGCGGCCGGCGAGACGGTCCATACCGAGAACAGCCACAAATACGGCCCGCGCGACGCGCGTATCCTGGTGCGCGCGGGGGGCTGGACACCGATCGCCGAGTGGACCGATCCGGACGATCTGTTCGCGCTCTATCTGGCCGAGGCGCAGGCTGAACGAGCGGCACCTTGAGTTTCTTCACCGTCACCCCGCCTCTCGGCCGGGATGACGTATGATTATTATCCGGTAATCAGCGCCGTCAGCCAATAGGTCAATGCCGCGATAAGCGCGGCGGCGGGCAGTGTCAGGACCCAGGCGACTACGATACTGCTCGCCACATTCCACCGCACCGCCGTCAGGCGGCGGGCGGCGCCGACACCGACGATCGAGCCGGTGATGGTATGGGTCGAGGACACCGGAACGCCAAGATAGGTCGCCATGAACAGCGTGATCGCGCCGCCCGTTTCCGCGCAGAATCCTTGTGGTGGAGTGAGGCGCGTGATTTTCGATCCCATCGTGTGGACGATCCGCCAGCCACCCGACAACGTGCCGAGTGCCATCGCCGCCTGGCATGACAGGATCACCCAGAACGGGACGTAGAACTCCCCGCCGAGCAGTCCTTGCGAATAGAGCAGCACCGCGATGATTCCCATCGTCTTCTGCGCATCGTTGCCGCCATGACCCAGCGAATAAAGCGCGGCGGAGATCAGTTGCAGCTTGCGGAAGCGCTTGTCGACGCCCAGCGGCGTGAGCTTCAGGCTGGTCCAGGCGACGAACAGCACCAGCATGAGTGCCAGCACCATGCCGACCACAGGTGAGGTGAAGATGCCGATCACGGTCTTGACGATACCGCTCCACACGACCGCGCTGAACCCAGCCTTGGCAAGCCCCGCGCCCAGCAGTCCGCCGATCAGCGCGTGGCTGGACGACGACGGGATGCCCAGCAGCCAGGTAACGACGTTCCAGACGATCGCCCCGGTCAGCGCCCCGAAGATGACGGTCGCGTCGATGATGTCGGCATCGACGATCCCCTTGCCTACCGTCTGCGCGACATGCAGGCCAAAGACCGCGAACGCGATGAAGTTGAAGAACGCGGCCCAGGCGACCGCATAATGCGGCTTCAACACCCGCGTCGCGACGACGGTCGCTATCGAATTGGCGGCGTCGTGCATGCCGTTCAGGAAGTCGAATAGCAACGCGACGCCGACGAGCGCGATCAGGATCGGAAGGGAGACGGTCATGCTGTATCCCCCGGATCAGGCGTGGTCGATGACGAGACCCTGGATCTCGTTGGCGACGTCCTCGAACCGGTCGACGATGCGTTCCAGATGATTGTAGATCTCGCGCCCGACGATGAAGCCCATCGGATCGTCGCGACAATCGGTGAAGAGCGCCTTCAACCCGGCATCGTGGATCTGGTCGGCATGTCCCTCGACCTGGATCAGCCGATCGGTCAGGTCATTCAGCCTGCCGGCATTGTCCGATACCGAGCGGAGCAGCGGCGTCGCTTCGGCGGTCAGGCGCGCGGCCTCGACGACGATGGCGGCGATATCGCGCATCGGCGCGCGAAAGCCCGTCAGTTCGTAGCGGACTATCGAGGTCGCGGTGGCGTTCATCTCGTCGATGGCATCGTCCATGACGCCGATCAGTTCGGTGATCGCCGACCGGTCGAACGGGGTGACGAAGACGCGGCGCACATCCTGAAGGACGGCGCGGGTGATGTCATCCGCTTCATGCTCGCGCGCGACGATCTCGGCGGCATGGGCAGCGATCTGACCGTCGTCGGAGAACATGCGGGCCAGGGCATTCGCTCCGGAAACCAGGACGGTGGCGTGCGCCTCGAACTGGTCGAAGAACTTGCCCTGTTTGGGCATCAGCGACTGGAACCAGCCGAGCATCGAGAACGTCCCCCTCGTTCCTGCACGGACATCCGGCGCCGGGACGCCCGGCGCGGATGGTGCCTGGAATGCGGCGATTAGCGCCTTTAGCTCAGGTTCGTCTACTGCCTCGGCGGCGCCCGCCAGCGTGAACCACCGGGTTTCACGTTCGTGCACCTCGGGAAAGACTGTCGCCTGGTCCGTGACCGCCAGGGGAAAGGTCGCGACGACCGCTTCCCGGTCCGCTCGCAGGCGGCGGCGCTTGATATAGCGGAAATGGCCGAGCGGCGTGGGGCAGGTGATGCCGGTCAACCCGGCCTCCTCCCAGGCTTCCTGCGCGGCGGCCTCGTGCGGGGAGAGTCCCTTGATCGGGTTGCCCTTGGGCACGACCCAGCGCCCGGTGTCGCGCGACGTGATGAGCATCACGCGCGCCTCGCCGCTGTCCTCGATACGGTAGGGAAGGGCGGCGATCTGTTTCAGGCGACCGGCTCCATCCGCTGCACCACGATGCCGACGATCTCGTCGGCGATGGCGGCAGGGGTGCGGATGCGATCATCATCGACCGTTTCGACCCTGGTCCATTCACCGATCAGATCGGTTCGCGTCAGTTCATCGTATAGCGAACGCACGCGCGCCTGCAGCGCGTCGTCCATCTCGTAGGTGTCGAGCGCCTGATCGGTGTAGCTGCGCCGGTGCTTGAGCAGGACGTGCGCACGGGCAGCGGCGGGCGGCGTATCGAGATAGATTGACAGATCGGGCCGGGGCAGCGCGAACTGCCCGATTTCCAGCGCGACGATCCATGCCATGAGCGCCGATGCACCACCGGCGGGAACCCGCGCTGCCTGATAAACGATGTTCGACGCGATGTAGCGGTCGAGCACGACCACCTCGTTCCTCTCGACCGCGTCCGTCAGGGCATCGCGTGATTCAAAGCGGTCGAGCGCGTAGAATGCTGCGGCCGCTTGGGGCGTCATGATGCGCGGAAGGCGGTCGCCCAGATATTCGCCCAGTACCCAGCCTGCGCTCGTATCGGTATAGCGGGGAAAGGACATCGATGTCGCGGTCGTCCCCCGCGCGCGCAGCGCCTCGACGACGGCAGCGGTCGCCGTCCCCTTGCCGGCCCCGTCGGCCCCTTCGATCGCGAGGAGAAAGCCCATCGCGAGAACTGTATCATCGGATCGTCAGGCGCGGAACCGTTCGTGGTGGCGGATGACCTCGTCGATGATGAAGCGCAGGAACTTCTCGGAGAATTCCGGATCGAGTTCCGCCTCCGCCGCGAGCGCCCGGAGGCGCGCGATCTGAGCCTCCTCGCGGCCGGCATCGGCGGGCGGCAGCCCGGCCTCGGCCTTGTAGCGGCCCACCGCCTGCGTCGTCTTGAACCGTTCGGCGAGCAGGTGGACGAGCGCCGCGTCGATATTGTCGATGGAGCGGCGATACCCGCGCAGCATGTCGTCCGTCATCCGTCTCTCTCCCTGGCCGATGCGCTTGTGCGATAGGCGATG
Organism: Sphingomonas sp.; assembly: GCA_965260965.1. Lineage (GTDB taxonomy): Bacteria > Pseudomonadota > Alphaproteobacteria > Sphingomonadales > Sphingomonadaceae > Sphingomonas. The sequence goes on from CBDHCA010000003.1 coordinate 308,998, forward strand.
CCGCCGGAGCAAGACTTGCGTTGTCGCGGGCGGTCCTCCACAGGCTGGGCTCAGATGAGCGCAACGATCCACCGCATGCCGCCCCGGCGCGCCTCACTCGACCCGATGGTCCAGCTCGTGGCCTCGGACCTCAATCTGGTAAACACCGTCATCCTTGACCGGATGCAGTCGCGCATCCCGCTGATCCCCGAACTGGCCGGGCATCTGATCGCGGGCGGCGGCAAGCGGATGCGGCCGATGCTGACGCTCGCGAGCGCGCGGCTGATCGGCTATACCGGCAGCCGCCATCATCGGCTGGCCGCGGCGGTCGAGTTCATCCATACCGCGACCCTGTTGCACGACGATGTCGTCGACGGATCGGATCTGCGCCGCGGGTCGCGCACTGCCAACATCATCTGGGGTAACCCGGCCACCGTGCTGGTGGGCGACTTCCTGTTCAGCCGCAGCTTCGAGCTGATGGTCGAGGACGGGTCGCTCAAGGTGCTGAAGATCCTGTCCAACGCCTCGGCAGTGATCGCGGAGGGAGAAGTGAACCAGTTGACCGCCGTCCGACGCATCGACACCGCCGAGGATCGGTATCTCGATATCATCGGCGCGAAGACCGCCGCGCTGTTCGCTGCCGCGTGCCGTGTCTCCGCGGTGGTCGCGGAACGGCCGGACAGTGAGGAGGCGGCACTGGATGCCTATGGCCGCAACCTGGGCATCGCGTTCCAGCTGGTCGACGATGCGATCGACTATATCTCGGACGCTCCGACGATGGGCAAGGACGCCGGCGACGACTTTCGTGAGGGCAAGATGACGCTGCCGGTGATCCTGGCCTATGCGCGGGGTTCCGAGGACGACCGCCGCTTCTGGCGCGATGCGATCGAGGGACGCAGCGACGCCGATGCCGGGCTGCCGCGTGCGACCGAGCTGGTCCGCACGACCCGCGCCGTCGAGGACACGCTGGCGCGCGCGCGCCATTACGGCCAGCGCGCGATCGACTCGCTGGGTGGGTTCGGCAACAGCCAGGCGAAGGATGCGATGGTCGAGGCGGTCGAGTTCGCGGTCGCCCGCGCCTATTGACGGATCCTGCACGCGGCGGACGCCTTTGGCCGCCGTCGTTGATTGATGGAGGAGTGGACGATGAGCATCTTCGGCAAGATCAAGAACGCTATCTTCGGCCAGGCAGGGCCGCTTGGCGGACAGTTCGGCGGCAAGAAGGCTGCGCCGACGCCCGAACAGCATCCTCAGCCGACCGCCACGGGGCCGAATCCGGCCCAAGCGATCCCACCCGCAGCGCTGGCCTCTCCGGCGGCGCCCGTCGATGTCGAGGCCGTGCTCTCAGGGATGGCCGAGCAGAAGGGCAGGACGAACCTCAATTGGCGAACGTCCATCGTCGACTTGATGAAGCTGCTCGATCTCGACTCCAGCCTCGACAACCGCAAGGAACTGGCGACCGAGTTGGGCTATTCCGGCGCCAAGAATGGTTCCGCCGAGATGAACATGTGGCTCATCAAGGCAGTCATGCGCGAACTGGAGAAGAATGGCGGAACCGTCCCCGCCAATTTGAAGGATTAATAACTACGCTGCAAACGCGGCGCAGGTCCGAACTCAGCAGCATCTGAGTTTCGGGAGCAAGCAGGCCTGTCGGATCAGGTCAGTGAGCTTTTGCGGGGGATTGTTTCCTCCGCCGGCGGCTGGTTGCGGTCGAGGGTATCGCTGGGGAGCCGTGCGTCGCCTTTCTTCTGGTGCTCGGTAGAGGCATTGGGATGTTTCATTTGTTCGTCCTGCGTGCCCGTTTCAGGGCCGAGGTCACTCCTGGACTGGGTGTCGGGCATCGGGTCGTTCCTTTCATCGCCTCAACGACCAGCGGTGGGCACGCGTTCCTGCCATCGCTTGCGCACGATTACTTGAGCGCCACCGTGTCGAGCTTCAGCGCGTTGGACGCGATCAGTTCGAGATCGGGATGCGCCTTGCGCAGCGCAGCTATGAACTGCTTTGAGTCACCAACGACGACGATGCTGGCGGCACTCGGGTCGAACAACGCTGACGACGCCGCCTCGACCGCCTCGGGATCGACGGCTTCCACCCTGGCGGTATAGCGTTGCAGTTCACCGAGCGGGACGGACTCGACCACATAATTGCCGAGGATGGCGGCGATACCATCGGTCGTCTCGATCGCGCGCCCGAAGCCGCCGACCAGTGATGCCTTGCGCGGATCGAGTTCGTCCGGCGGAACCGGTGTCGTCCCCATCAGCCGCATCTGGTCGGTGATGAGCGAGACGACCTCGGGCGCGGTGGCATTCTTGGTCTGCGTGCGCCCGGCGATCAGGCCGGGGCGGCGGCGTGCCTGGACGCTGCTGGTCGCGCCATAGGCCAGCCCGCGCTTGATACGGACCTCCTGGTTCAGCCGCGAGGAGAAGCCGCCGCCCAGCACGGTGTTGGCGACCGAGACTGGATAATAGCGCAGGTCTGCGCGGGCGATGCCCGGACGCGCCACGACCACTCCCGCCTGTCCGGCATCGGGCATGTCGACGACGATGAAGCGCGGCGCGGGGAAGCCGGGGCCACCATCGATCGCGACCAGCTTCGGCGGCGCCGCACGCCAGTCGCCGAACCGTCGCTCGGCCAATGCGCGAGCCTGCGATGTGGTGATGTCGCCGACCAGGATCAGCGCCGATTGCTGTGGTGCCCAGGTCGCTTGATAATTGCCGACCAGATCCTTGCGCTCGATCGCCTTCAGCGAGGTCGGCGTCCCCTCGAGCGGCGCACCGTAAGGGCGTTCACCGAACACCGCGCGTGACGCTACCAGCCGGGCGAGTTGCGCCGGGTCCTTTATCGTCAGCGTGACGGCGTCGATCGCTTGCGTGCGCGCCCGTGCGATTTCGTCGTCCTTGAAGGCCGGGTGGCGCGCGACATCGGCCAGGATCGTCATGGCGGGATCGATCTGGTCCGACTTGACGGTAACGTCGACGGATGCGCCATCCCGGTCGGTGTCGCTGCCGATCGCGCCGCCCAGCGACTCGATCGCGCGCGCGATCTGGGTGGCCGAGCGGGTTGACGTACCCTTGGTGAGCAGCGTGTTCGTCAGACTCCTGGTGCCGCTCCGGCCTTCAGGATCGGCGGTATAATCACGCGCGGCCACCAGTGAGGCGGTGACGATCGGCAGGTCGTGCCGCTCGACGGTGATGACCCGCAGGCCGTTGGCGAGACGCGTCTCGACGGGCGTGGGCAGCACCGCCGTAACGGGCTTTGCGGGCGGCGGCGGCATCAGGCGCTGCCCGGCGGGCGCGGGCGTGACGATCGCCAGATCCTCGGGCGTGGGCAGCGGCAGCGCCTGCACGGTGGCAGCGACGGTGATCGGCGTCGGCTCGACGTCTGCGGGTTTCGATTCGAGCGGCAAATAGCGGATCGTTGCGGCCTTCGCGTCGGTCAGATACTGGCGCGCAACCCGCTGGATGTCGGCTGCGGTCACGCGGGCGACTGCAGCGAGCTGCTCGTCCGCGGCGTGCGGGTCGCCGTCGATGATGACCGATGAGGCGATGATTCGCGCCTTGCCCTCGGCGGTTTCGCGCGACTTGATCGCGGCGGTGACGATCTCGTTCTTTGCCTCGGCCAGTTCCGCGGCGGTGACGGGCTGGTCCCTGAGCCGCGCGATCTGCGCGCGCAGCGCTGCTTCGCCCTCATCCGGTGACTTGCCGCCGGCCAGGATCGCGAAGGCGACGAGGTTACCGGTCGCCTGTTTGGTGTCGAGAAACGCCTCGGCCGATTGCGCGAGCTGATCGCGGTAGACCAGGCTCTCGTACAGCCGCGAACTTTCACCGGTCGCGAGAATGTCGGCCAGCACGGTCAGCGCTGGCGTATCGGGTCCACGGTCGGCTGGGACGTGCCAACTCATCAGGATCGCGGGCAGCGGCGTGTTTGCCTCGTACACGGTGCGCGTGACCGGGGCCGTGCGTTCCGGTTCCCGGACGCCGACGCGGGGGATCGGCGTTGCAGGACGCTTGATCGAGGCGAAATAGCGGTCGACCCAAGCGTTCAACTGCGCCGGATCGAAATTGCCCGCGACGACCAGCACCGCATTGTCGGGGCGGTAATAGGTCGCGTGGAAGGCGCGGACATCGTCGATCTTCGCGCTTTCCAGATCGGCGATGCTGCCGATCGTACCGCGCGCATAGGGATGCACGCTATAGGTTTCCGCCGGGTAATAGAGCGAGAACAGCTTGCCATAAGGGCTGGCGAGCGTACGCTGGCGCAGTTCTTCCTTCACGACATCGCGCTCGGAGCCGAATGCGACCGGCTCGACGACAAGGCTCGCCATGCGGTCCGCCTCCGCGAACAGCAGGCGTTGCAGATGGTTGGCGGGGATGACCTCGTAATAGTTCGTGTAATCGTCGTTGGTCGAGGCGTTGTTGTAGCCGCCGACATCCTCGGTCAGCCGGTCCATCTGTTCGGGAACAAGGTTGCGCGTCGCCTTGAACATCAGATGCTCGAACATGTGCGCGAAGCCCGAACGCCCGGCCGGGTCGTCCTTCGATCCGACGTCGTACCAGACCTGCACCGATACGTTGGGCGTGGTCGTGTCGCGAATCGCATAGACGCGCAGGCCGTTGGCCAGCGTGCGCTGTGTGAATGCGATCGGCGGCACGGCGGTCCGGGCGACCGGCGTCGGCTGTGCCCATGCGATCGCGGGCGCGAGCGCAGCAGAGACGAGGAGGGCGATGGAGAGGCGCACGGCGCTACTTCTTCGGACGCGAGCGGCTGGCGAACAGGACTGCCGCCGATACCGCCGCCGAGCCGATCCCGACGCCCAGCCCCAGCCGCGCATATTGCTTTTTGCGCATCCGCTGATCGGCCTTCGCCGCGCCTTCCTTGGCGGCTTTGGCGCGGGCGGCGGCTTCCAGGATCTCGTTGGGAGTGTCGTCGGTCATGCTGGTCTCTCCTGCTGGCGATAGGCGGCGCGAAAGGTGTCGGCGAAGGTGCTCAGCTTCGCCTCCGCGATGGCGCTGCGCAAGTCCGCCAACAATCTTTCATAGAACCAGACATTGTGCTCGGTCATCAGCATCGCGCCGAGGATTTCTCCCGAACGCACCAGATGGTGGCAATAGGCGCGCGTCCATGTCGCGCACACCGGGCAGCGACAGGCCGGATCGAGTGGTCCCTGATCCTCCGCGAAGCGGGCGTTGCGGATGTTGATCGGCCCCGCGCGGGTAAAGGCCTGCCCGGTCCGGCCGGAGCGGGTCGGCATCACGCAGTCGAACATGTCGATGCCGCGCTCGACGGCGCCGACAATGTCGTCCGGCTTTCCGACCCCCATCAGATAGCGTGGGCGATCCGCGGGCAACTGGCCAGGCGCATAATCGAGGCAGGTGAGCATCGCCATCTGCCCCTCGCCGACGGCGAGGCCGCCGACCGCATAGCCGTCGAAGCCGATGTCGATCAGCGCGTCGGCTGATGCCTTGCGCAATCCCTCGTCGAGCGCGCCCTGCTGGATACCGAAAATCGCCGATCTCTCCGCATGCTCGCCACCGCCATCGAACGCCGCGCGCGAGCGTGCCGCCCAGCGCATCGAGCGTTCCATCGCCGCGGCCTGTACCTCACGCGTCGCGGTCGTCGGGACGAGTTCGTCGAATGCCATCACGATATCCGAACCGAGCAGCCGCTGGATCTCAATCGAGCGCTCGGGCGTCAGTAGATGACGCGTGCCGTCGAGGTGCGACTTGAATGCAACGCCGTCCTCCGAGCGCTTTGTCAGATCGGCCAGGCTCATCACCTGATAGCCGCCCGAATCGGTCAGGATCGGCCGCTCCCATCCCATGAAGCCATGCAGTCCGCCCAGACGCGCAATCCGCTCGGCGCCGGGGCGCAGCATCAGGTGATAGGTGTTGCCGAGGATAATGTCGGCGCCGGCCGCGCGTACATCACCGGGCTTCATCGCCTTGACGGTCGCGGCGGTGCCGACCGGCATGAAGGCGGGGGTGCGGATGACTCCGCGGCGCATCGCGATCTCACCGGTGCGCGCGGCGCCGTCGATGGCGTCGATGCGGAACGAGAAGCGGCCTGTCGTCACCGCCGGCCGTTCCTCCGGTTCGCCTCGTCGCCTTGCGGTCGCGACTTGATCGTGACCAGTTCCGCACGGCTGACAATGCCGTTGTGGTCGATGTCGAAGCGGCGGAGATACCCGGCAAAGCCTGTCTGCAGTTCCGCCAGCGTGATGCGGTTGTCGCCGTCGGTGTCCAGTTCGAACGGGCTGGGTAGCGCGGTGCGGTCGCCCAGCCAGCGCATGCACCAGTCGGCATAGGCGATATAGCCGATGCTGCCGGTCGCAGCGTCGTCCGCTCCGGCGAACGCATGCATGACACAGGCGGTCAGCTCGGACTGCGTAACCTTCGCGTCCGCATCGGCGTCGCATGCGGCAATGAAGAGCGCGGCTGGCTCGGCGACGATGGTGGCGGGCGGTTGCGGCGCCGGCCGAGGAGACTGTGGCACCGACTGGGCGAGCGCGAGGATGATGACGAGCATGCCCGCTGCCATGCCACTGCGAGAGTTTAGTCGTCGATAGCGATTTGGAGTCGCGCGGCAATCGCGCCGAGGGCGGGCGCGAAATCACGACGCAGTTTCCTGAAGGTGGCAAGTGCGGCGTCCTGATCGCCGACCAGCGAATAACCGGCTTCGGCCAGCCGCTCACAGTGGCGATGGAAGCGGGCCGTATCGACCGGATCGCGCCCGTCGTCCGGCGTTACCGCGAACAGCGAGGCGATGTCGCTTACCAGCCGCGAGCCGGTCCGGAGGACGAAATGCGCCCCGGCTCGCGCGCCTGCCGGCGGATCGGCGACCGCTGCGTCCAGAAGCGCGGCGGCGTCGAGGACGGCGCCCAGCGCCGCCAGCCATTCGCACCGCGCGTCGTTCGAGCGAAAGAACATGAGGATCGGAAACGCGCGGTGGCTGATCGCGACATCGGCGGCCCAGGCTTCCCATTCGTCGAAGAACTTGCCGAGCCGCGACACGATATTCTCATCGGCGTAGGTTTCGAGGATGGCGACACCGCTCGGCGGCAGCGTGACATGCGCCTCCAGCCGAAGCACAGGGACCTCGCGACGTCCGAAAGCGGACTGCGTTGCGATGAGGAACGTCGCCACGACCGTGACCAGCGCCAGGCCCGACAGCGCACAGGCCATCACTGCGCAATTGCCGATGACCCCCTCGACGGTGCGTGGTCCGCCTAAGGTCGCGAACGCGGAGGCGGCGCCGAAGACGGCGTCACCTGGCTCGAAGAAATGTGGGCTGAAATGTGCGCGGTCCGCCCAGAAAATTAGTCCAAAACCAAGGATCATCAATGCCGCCCAAACGACGAGCGACACGACAAGCATCAGCGGCGCCAGGGAAGCGCGCACGGTCTGGCGTACGTCGGAGTCGTGAATGCGATCGGCGATCGCATACCAGATGGGGAAGAGGATCATGGTGAGGACAGGACCGACCCGCAACAGCCGTGCATTCGAGCGCGGTACCAGCAGGGAACGGAAGATGTCGGAGACGACGATCAGGACGATGATCCCGCCGCCGATACCGATCAGTACGTCCTTCACGCGGCAACAATCCGCCGACGCAGAAAACGTCCGCTCAGTGTGGACCAGCGGGACCGTCGGCCGGCCGGTGCCAGTGCAGCCTCGCACAGGCGCACGACAAGGTCGCCCGGCGCCAGATCGATCGACTGGTCGGGACCATAGAATGCGAAGCCTCCCGCTGCGCCGATCACCGCGACCGGCCATGACGTATTGTCGAGCGGCGCTGTGTGCTCGACCGCATCGAGGACGGGATCGACGAGTAACGCCGAACCCTGCTGCATGAGCATGGCGAGCCGATCATGGTCCATGTCCTCGGCGATCACGATCTTGCCGCGCCATTCGCGTGCCGCAGCGTGGCGGGTCGTACTGTCGTCGGCGGCCAACTGATAGACGCGTTCGCGCCCCAGCTCGGGCGCGAAACGCGTGCAAACCAGGGCGTTGTATGCATCGTCGGCGGTCGCGGCCAGCACGTGCTCGAACTCGCGCAGGTCGGTCACTTCCTCGCCGATCGCGGACAGGATCTCGACCCGCAGCGTCTGAAGCCCTGCCAGCCGCGCCGCGCGCAGCGCCGGAGCGGAGCGATCAACGACGAGGATCGGCAGGCCATGCCCGCGCAGCACTTCGCCCAGCGCGATCGTCCACTGGCTGGCGCCGACGATCAGCAGTCCGCCGCGCCCGCCGGACGCCAGCCCCAGACGCCTTGCGAGCGGTGCGAGCGTCAACCCGTGCAGCAGGACGGTGGACGCGATGACCGCGAAAACCAGCGGCAGGACGAGCCGCGCGTCCGCATAACCCGCCGCCGTCAACCGCTCGCCCGCGATGCCCGCGATCGCGGCCGCCACGACGCCGCGCGGACCGATCCAGCCGATCAGCAAACGCTCCTGCCAAGTGACCCGGGCGCCGATCGTGGAAAGCATGATGGCCAGCGGGCGCGCGACGAACAGGACGGCCAGCGTCGTCGCCGCGATCGGCCAGGTCAGCAGCATCACCGTTTGCCGGTCGATATTGGCGGTCAGCAGGATGAACAGGCCGGAAACGAGGAAGACGGTCAGCGATTCCTTGAAACGGCGAAGCTCCTGCAAGCCCGTCACGTCGATATTGGCAAGGACGACCCCGAACAGCGTTGCACCGATCAACCCGGTCTCGGGCTGGATCGCCTCGCCCGCGGCGTACACGCCCAGCGCGCCGGCAAGCAGGATCGGTACCTTCAGATATTCGGGCGCCAGATCGCGGCGGAACAGCGCGCGGATGCCGAAGGGGACGATCAGGCCGAGCACGCCCGCTATGCCGCCGCCGACCACCGTCCGCCATGCGAGCTGCAGAACCGCGTCACCCCTGCTCATCGTCGTCGAGAGCGTGAGGAAACTGAGCACCAGCAGCGTCAGCGTCGCGCCGATCGGGTCGTTGACGATCGCCTCCCATTTCAGGAAGGCCGCCGAGCGCGGTTCGAGGCGTGCCTGACGCAGCAGCGGCATGATAACGGTCGGGCCGGTCACGACCAGGATCGACCCTGTGAGGATGGCGACGGGCCAGGACAGCCCGCCGACCAGATGCGCGGCCAGCGTGCCGAGCAGCCAGTTGAGCGGCAGCGCGACCGCGACCAGCCGGAGCACGCCCGAACCCGCGAGCCGAAGCTCCCGCAGATTGAGGTTCAACCCGCCCTCGAACACGATGATCGCGACGGCCATGCCGATCGCGGGGTGCATCACCTCGCCCAGCACGGCTGATGGCGGGACGAAGCCGCCGATCGGCCCGAGCAGCGCTCCCATGACGAGAAGCGGGATGATCGCCGGAATCTTCAGCCGCCAGCCGAGCCACTGCCCCGCGACACCGGCGACTGCGACGCCCACGACCAGCAGGAGAATATCGTCTTCCAAGCGCAATCCCGTCTGGTCCAAGCGCCGCGGCAACGATAACGCCGGGCAGTCGGATTACCCATATAGGGACAAGCCAGGATGAAGAAACTGATCGTCGGCATGCTGCTCGCAACCGCCGCTGCAACGTTGTCGGCGCAGGCGTTGCCGCCGCCTGTGGCGCAACCGGCCGACAGCGCCGAGGACATGAAGCTCAAGCGCCTCTTTTATGAAAGCGACGAGGCGAGCCTGAAGCGCAATCCCGTCTCCGCGATCTTTCGTGGCGACCTGCGCTATGCCGATCGCATGGCGGACAGCCTGTCCGACGCGTATATCGATGCCGAGCGCGCGGCGGGGCAGGACGATCTTGCCCGGCTTGGGCAGATCGACCGGGCGAAGCTGACGCCCGTCGACCGGATCGCCTATGACGTCTTCAGGAACCAGACCGAGATCGGGCTGCGCGGCCTGAGCCCCGATATCGTGGCGCTGACGATCGTGCGCCCGATCGATCATTTCTACGGCTTCCAGACCTTCTATCCCGAATTCGCCTCCGGCATCGGCGCGGCGCCGTTCAAGACGGTGGTTGACTATGACAACAATCTGAAGCGCAACGCGCAATATGCCGCGATGCTGGACGAGGCGGTCGTCCGCTTTCGGCAAGGCATGGCGAAGAATGTCGTCCAGCCGAAGCTGGTCGTGCGCAACATGATCGGCCAGTTCGACAATCTGATCAACGAGGGCGTCGAGGGTTCGACCTTCTACGGCCCGGTCAAGAAATTTCCCGACGGCATCGCGCCCGCCGAGCAGAAGCGCCTGCGCGCCGCCTATGCCGCGCAGATCCGCGACGTCATCATCCCGGCCGAGAAGCGGATGCGTGCGTTCCTGAACAACACCTATCTGCCCGCCGCGCGCGACAGCGTGGGCCTGTCGGCCATGCCCGGCGGCGACAAGCTGTACGCCTATCTGATCGAGGCGAACACGACGCTGCCGCTGAAGGCCGACGAGGTGCATCAGCTCGGCCTGTCCGAGGTGGCGCGCATCCTAAAGGAGATGGAGGTCCAGAAGAGCAAGGTCGGATTCAAGGGGACGCTGCCCGAATTCTTCACGTTCCTGCGCACCGATAAAAGATTCGCGCCGGCGTCGGCGGAAAAGCTGCGCGAGGGGTATGAGGCGATCGAGGCGCGCATCTATCGCCGCATTCCCGAGCAATTCTCGCTTGTCCCGAAGACAAAGCTGGAAATCCGTCCCGTTCCCGCGTTCAAGGAAAAGACGGAGGCCGGAGGCTCCTATCAGGGCGGCACTCCCGACGGCTCGCGGCCGGGTGTCTTCTATTACAACACCTACGATCTGCCCTCGCGATATACCTGGGAGATGGAGACGCTGTTCCTGCACGAAGGCGTGCCGGGCCATCATTTCCAGATCAGCTTGGCGCAGGAGAATGACGCACTGCCCGCGTTCATGCGCTTCGGCGGCAATACCGCCTATGCGGAAGGGTGGGCGCTGTATTCGGAGACGCTGTGGCCAGAGCTGGGCATGGAAACCGACGCCTATCAGCGTATGGGCGGCCTCAACGACGAGATGCTGCGTGCGATGCGGCTGGTGGTCGACACCGGCATCCACGCCAAGGGTTGGACGCGCGACCAGGCGATCGACTACATGCTCGCGAACTCACCGATGGCGCGGACCGATGCGACCGCCGAAGTCGAGCGATACATCGCCATTCCGGGGCAGGCGCTGGCCTACAAGATCGGTCAGCTGACCATCTCGCGGATGAAGACGAAGGCCGAGGCGGCGCTTGGTCCCCGCTTCGACCCACGCGCCTTTCATGCGGTCGTGCTCGATACCGGCGCGCTGCCGATGCCGGTCCTCGAACAGAAGATCGACCGCTGGATCGAGCGGACAAAGGCGGGCGGTTGAACGTCGAGATTGCATGACGGATGCGAAGGGCTGTATCCCGCATGGCATGAGCGCGCCCATCGAACTCGATATTCCCCACAAGCTGGGCCGTGCAGGGGTGCGTCAACGGCTGGAGGGCGGGATTGGACAGATCACCTCACGCATCCCCGGCGGCGGGCAGGTGACGCATCACTGGGAGGGCGACACGATGCATTTCACGGTCGCCGCGATGGGGCAAAGCATTGCCAGCCGCGCCACCGTTTTCGACCAACATGTCCATGCCGTCGTCGATCTACCCGGTTTTCTCCGCCTCTTCGCACCGGCTATTCGAGATGTCGTCGAGCGCGAAGCCCCCAAGCTGCTCAAATAATTCGGACTAACGCGCCTCCTGGTCGAGCCTCAGCAACGCGGCCGTCATTTCCCGCGGAACGAGTTTGTCATCGACGAACACACGGCGGAGCGTCTTGCCGATCGCGTCGGTCACGCGCGGCGCACGGACCACGTACGCCCCCTTATCATTGGTATTTGCCGGACCGGTCATGGCGCTAACAACGACCGGCCCCATCTTTCGTTGCGCTTGTCAAGCGATTTGTCACAATGACTGATCCCGACCCCGCGGTCATCGACGCGGGGCGGCGCGCGCATCGCTTTTCGCCGTTTCTGCGGATGGCGATGGAGCGCGAGCCGGCGCTGGCAACGCGAACCGATGCTGGCTATCTCGACGAGCCAAAGGTCTTCGAGGACATGCCGATCGGGCGGCGGCTCCGGCTTGAACGTCGCGCACTGGCGCTGCACGTGGCGATCGGGGACCTGTCGGGACGCTATGACCTCTCAGCCGTGACCACCCGCCTGACGCGGTTCGCCGATCGCGCGCTGGATCAGGTGATCCGGGCCGCCATCGCCGAGCGGACGCCCGATGCCGAGCCGTGCGGCTTCGTCGCGATCGCGCTCGGCAAGCAGGGTAGTTTCGAGCTGAACTATTCCTCCGATATCGACCCGATCTTCCTGTACGATCCCATAACGCTGCCGCGCCGTGCGCGTGAGGAGCCTGCCGCCGCGGCGGCCAGGATCGGGCGGCGGATTGTCGAGCTGCTGCAGGCGCGCGACGCCGATGGCTATGTGCTGCGCGTCGATCTCCGCCTGCGCCCCTCGCCGGAGGTGACCCCCGTTGCGCTGCCGGTCGATGCCGCCATCGGCTATTATGAATCACAGGCGCTGCCATGGGAGCGCGCCGCATTCATCCGTGCGCGCGCGGCCGCCGGCGACATCGCGCTGGGCCAGCGGTTCCTCGACGCGATCCGCCCCTTCGTATGGCGCCGTGCGCTCGATTATGGCGCGGTCGGCGAATTGCGGGCGATGACCCGTCGCATTCGCGACCATCGTGCGCAGGGGCAACTGTTCGGTCCCGGATACGACCTGAAACGCGGCAGGGGCGGCATTCGGGAAGTGGAATTCTTTGCGCAGATCCATCAGCTCATTCATGGCGGCCGCGATCCTGCCCTGCGCGCCCCTGCTACGCGTGATGCCTTGGCGGCCTTGGCTGCGGCGGGGTGGATCGAGCCGGACGCGGCGATCACGCTGAGCGACGGTTACATCATGCTGCGCACGATCGAGCACCGCGTGCAGATGATCGACGACCGTCAGACCCACACGCTGCCGACCGGCACCGCGCTGGAAGACGTCGCACGGCTTCACGGTCTGGAGGACGACGAAGCGTTGCTGGCGGTGTTGCTTCCGCGAGTGAAGGTAATCGGACGCGCCTATGACGCGCTCGATGATGACGAGACGCCCCGAGGGTTGTCGCGCGACCCGGTGCGGCTGGCCGACGCATTGTCCGACATAGGTTTCGAGGACGACGCGGCGGCGGTCCAGCGCATCACGGACTGGCGGGCCGCGCGTTTTCCGGCACTGCGCAGCACCGCGTCGCAGGAGGCGCTGGAGGCGGTGTTGCCGTCGCTGCTGCCCGCGTTCGCCGCATCGGCGGCGCCGCAGGCCGCGCTGTTGCGATTCGACGCGTTGCTCGCAAAACTCCCGAGCGCGGTCAATTTCCTGAGGCTGTTACAGGCGCAGCCAGCAATCGTCGGATTGCTAGCTGCGATCCTGAGCCACGCCGCGCCGCTCGCCGACGCGCTGGCCGCGCAACCGTCATTGCTGGACGCGCTTCTCGACATCGAAGCACTCGATGCTCACGACGATGTCCGATCAGTCAGCGTCCTGATGCGCGGCGGGGAGCGGCGCGACTATCAGTCCCGGCTCGACCATGTCCGTCACGTGGTTGCGGAACACCGCTTCGCATCGGGCACCAGGATCATCGCCGGAATTGCCGACCCACTGAGCGTTGCACGCGATTATGCGATTCTGGCGGAGGCCGCGGTCGAGGTGCTTGCCGATGCGACGATCGAGGCATTCGCCCAAACTCACGGAGCCGTGGCGGAAAGCGAGTTCGTGATCCTCGCGCTGGGGCGGCTGGGCGGCGGCGCGATGACCCATGCGTCCGATCTGGATCTGGTCTATCTGTTCACGGGCGACTTCACGGCCATGTCGAACGGCGGCAGGCCGCTGGGCGCGACGCTGTACTATAATCGACTGGCGCAGCGGGTCACTGCGGCCTTGTCGGTGCCGACCGCCGCCGGCCCGCTTTATCCGGTTGACACGCGGCTTCGCCCATCGGGCAATCAGGGGCCGCTCGTCGTCAATCTGGATTCCTTTGCCCGCTACCAGCGCGAGGACGCTTGGACGTGGGAGCATATGGCACTGACCCGCGCACGGCCGATCTTCGGCTCGCCATCGGCCCGCCGGGCGGCAGAGGCGGTGATCGCCGATGCGCTGATGCGGGAACGCGGCCGGCCGGTCGTCCCCGACGTTGCGCGAATGCGTGAGGAGATGACGATCCACAAGCCGCCCGCCGGTCCGCTGGACGTCAAGCTGTTGCCCGGCGGACTCGTCGATCTCGAATTCGCGGTTCATGCGCTCCAGCTGCGTACCCATGTCGGCATAACGCCCGACCTACGCGCCGCCGTCGGAACGCTGATCGATGCCGGGCTGATGCCGCAATCGATGCTCGCTGCGCATGACCTGCTGACGCGCATGTTGGTCACGATCCGGTTGGTCGCGCCGCATGCGCAGGTGCCGACGCCCGCCACCTGCGCGCTGATTGCCCGGTCGATGGACCTGCCCGGATGGGATGTGGTGATTGCCACGCTGGAGCAGACCCGGCAGGACGTGAGTCGGACTTGGCAGACTATTCGACAGGAGGCCTGATGCAGCACGGCGACCCCATCCCCGACGCGACGCTTACCGATGCCGGTGGCGAGCCGTTCCGGTTGATGACGCTCGGCGACGCGCCGTTTGTGGTCTATTTCTACCCCAAGGACGACACGTCGGGATGCACGCGCGAGGCGCAGGATTTCACCACATCTTCCGGAGCCTTCGAAGAGGCGGGCGTTACCGTGATCGGCGTGTCGAAGGATTCGCCCGCCTCGCATGCCAGGTTCGTCGCCAAGCACGCCCTGTCGGTCCAACTGGCAAGCGACGAGGACGGCTCTGCTTGCGAGGCCTTCGGCGTCTGGGGCGAAAAGAAGATGTACGGCCGGACCTATATGGGCATCGAGCGCGCGACCTTCCTGTTCGGCGCGGATGGCCGGCTGGTCGAGTCCTGGCGCAAGGTCAAGGTTCCCGGCCATGCCGATGCCGTGCTGGCTGCCGCGAAGGCACTTTGACGCCCGCGCTCAACGCTTTGCCGCACGCTTCTGCCGGTCCAACGCGTCGAAAGGTCGCGTTGCTTGCACGGCGATGAACAATCTGGACAAAACGTACCAGTCAGGGACGCAGGAGCGCTGCAAGACCTGGCGAACGAATGCATACCGCCTGCGGTCGGCATCTTGCTTGTGTGTTGGGTAACGATGATCCATTCCGGTTCCGATACGTCGAAGCTTAGAGGTCACGGCATCAAGTTGATCGCAGCAATGCTGGCCTTGATCGGAACCGCGGCGCAGGCCGAGAGCGACGACATCGGTGTCCGTCCATCGGCTTCGGCGTCCGTTCCGATGCAGGCGCAGATGGTCGAAACCCGCGCCGCCGCTATCCTGCCGGCCACGTCGGTCGCCGCGACCGCCGAGTTGCGCACCGACAAGCAGTTTCGCTCGCTGTTCCAGTCGTGGAAGAAGCTCGACGGTCCGGCGACGAGCGGCGTGATCGCGATACCGTCGGTTCATCCCGTCGAGTCGCTCAGCTTCACCAGCAATTTCGGGGTGCGCAGCGATCCCTTTACGCATTCCGCACGCATGCACGCCGGTGTCGATATTCCGGGTCCAGTCGGCACGCCGGTCTATGCCACTGCTGACGGCATCGTCTCGGAAGCCGAGCGGCGGGGCGGCTACGGCAATCTTGTCGAGATCAATCACGGCAAGGGTATCGAGACGCGTTACGGCCATCTGTCCCGTATCCTGGTCACGGCGAATCAGCGGGTGAAGCGTGGGCAGCTCATCGCGTTGATGGGATCGACCGGCCGCTCGACGGGTTCGCACTTGCATTATGAGGTCCGCATCGACGGGAAGGCGGTGAACCCGGCGCCGTTTCTGACTTCGACCGATTATCTGCTGGCCGCGCAATCGGCCGATGCACATGCCGTTCCGGTCTCGGACGGTCCCGCCGCGCAGGATTGACCGCTACGCCAGGCATTGCCGCCGGTGAGTGGACGGCTTATCTTGACTGAATGGCATCAAAAGGATTCGAAATCACGCTGACCCCGGCTGCCGCGCACCGGGTCGCAGCGATCGCGGCGCGACAAGACAAGTCTGCGATCCTGCGCTTGTCGGTCGATGGCGGTGGATGCTCGGGGTTTCAGTATCGCTTCGGTTTCGCGGATGCGGCACGGGAAGACGATACGGTGGTGGAGACCGATGGCGTTCGGCTGGTGGTCGACAGCATCAGTCTTGATCTCGTGCGCGGATGTGCCGTCGATTATGTCGAGTCACTTGGCGGCGCAGCGTTTCGCGTCGAAAACCCCAATGCCGCTTCAGGTTGCGGCTGCGGCTCCAGTTTCTCTGTCTGATCACTGCCGTTGAAGATTGCCACCTATAACGTCAACGGTATCAAGGCTCGGCTGCCGCGTCTGATCGAGTATCTGGAAGAAGGCGACGCAGATATCGTCTGTCTTCAGGAATTGAAGGCGAGTGGCGAAACCTTTCCGATCGATGCGATCGAAGCGGTCGGCTTTGGTGCATTATGGCACGGGCAAAAGGCTTGGAACGGCGTCGCGGTCCTCGCGCGCGGTGAGACGCCGGTCGAGCGGCAACGCGGTCTGGCCGGTGATCCCGATGACGAGGAGAGCCGGTATCTGGAGGTCGAGATTTGCGGTCTGGTCGTCGCGTCGATCTACCTGCCGAACGGCAATCCCCAGCCAGGCCCGAAGTTCGAGTACAAGCTGCGATGGATGGAGCGTCTGGCCCAGCGCGCCGCGCAAGTGCTACGCGAGGAGCATCCGGTCGTGCTCGCCGGCGACTATAATGTCATCCCCAGTGACGACGACACCTATTCGGTGCGCGCGATGGAGGACGACGCGCTGATGCAGCCCGAGAGTCGGGCCGCCTGGCGCCGGCTGGTCGCGCAGGGGTGGACCGACGCGTTGCGTACGCGCGCGCCTAAGGGTGGTGTCTGGACCTTCTGGGATTATCAGCGCGGTGCCTGGGCACGCGACGCGGGCTTTCGCATCGATCACCTGCTGCTCAGCCCCGTGGCTGCCGATCGCCTGATCGACGCCGGTGTCGACAAGGCATTTCGTGGCCGCGAGAAGGCAAGCGATCATGCGCCAACATGGGTCGAGCTAAGATGAAACGCTGGTTCGCCCTGGCATTGCTGATCCCGGTCGCGGCTGAGGCGCAGGAGCGAGGCTATTGCCCGGAGCGCCCCGGTATCAACACGCCGCCCTGCACCATCGCTGCGGGCCGGGTCTCGGTCGAGACGTCGCTCGCCGACTGGACACGCGATGACGAGGGCGCAGTCCGCAGCGATACCGTGCTCATCGGCCAGACGCTGGTGAGGCTGGGGCTTGCGAACACCATCGAGGCGCAGGTCGGTTGGACCCCGTTCGGTCATGTGCGTGAACGTATCCGATCGGCGGCCGCGCCCGCGGCGGTGGATACGGCGGACAGGGTAGGGGATGTCACGCTGGGCGTGAAGGCGAACCTGAGAAACCCCGACGGCAGTGCGTTCTCTATCGCCGTGCTGCCCTATGTCTCGCTGCCGGTCGGACGCACGCCGGTCGGCGCG
The DNA here is from genome assembly GCA_965260965.1 of Sphingomonas sp. Classification (GTDB taxonomy): domain Bacteria; phylum Pseudomonadota; class Alphaproteobacteria; order Sphingomonadales; family Sphingomonadaceae; genus Sphingomonas. Next base: position 326,564 of record CBDHCA010000003.1, read on the forward strand.
GGAGACTGGGCGACGGGTGTGCTGCTGCCGATCAGCTACAGCGTCTCGGACAGGATCGGACTGGCGCTGACGCCCGAGGTCGATGCCGCGGTCGACGGCGATGGCGACGGGCGGCATCTTGCCTATAGCCTCGCTGCCGGACTGTCCTACGCGCTGACCGCCACGCTCGCGGTCACGGGGGAGTTGCAGGCGCTTCGCGACGATGATCCGGACGGCCATGTGACGCAGACGGTCGCCGCACTGTCCTTCGCATTCGCCGCCGGCCCCGATACGCAATTCGACATCTTCGGCGCGGCCGGACTCAGTCGCGACGCGCCCGATGCCGAACTTTATGCCGGTATAGCGCACCGTTTCTGATGCGCGCGCTGGCCCTTCTCCTGCAAGCGGCTACGACGACCCCACAGACAACCGACCGACCGGCTGCCGACCGACTGGCCGTGACCGCTCAGCATTGCGCCGGGCCGTCCGAAACTGGTGAGGTGGTCGTGTGTGCCCGGCGTGAGGATGAGCAGCGCCTGAAACCGTTGCTGCCCTTGCCGGTCCGCGAAAAGCCCGATCCGCTCGCCTTCCGGCTTCCCGGCGGCGGCAAGGCCCGCGTTCGCGCCATTCAGACCGAACTGCCCGGTGCGACCGGCCAAGGCGCCGCGATCACGGTGTCGATCCCGCTAGGACGAAAGAAGCGGCGTTAGATGAGCAGGAACGCGTGACATTGGAAACAGCGAGCCTATTTGAAATTGTCCGCATAGCTCTGCAATTTAAGTTTCTTCGGGGTCTCCGGCACGACCACGTGATCCAGCCCCTCGCGCTTGCAATAGGCAACCGCGGCTTCCAGTGTCGGAAAGAGCAGGCGAAGCTGGTCGCGCGTGTCGCCGCTACCGGCCCAGCCGGTAAGCGGATCGGCGCGCTTCGGTTCCGACGGTTCGAATTCAAGTTGCCAACGGTCGGTCCGGTACTTGCCGGACTGCATCGCATTCTTGGGGCGCTGAAAGATACGGGCGGTGGGCATGTGCTCGCCTTACCTCGATCCCGCGGCGCGCGCATCTGCATTTTTCTTCCGCAAGGTGAACGAGGTAGTTCCCTGACGCGGAACCCGCAGCCCCGCCGCTGCGCTTGAGTTGGTAAAACCACAGGAGCAGCATTGATGGCCGAAGAACGGCTCACCATCGACAGCGCAACCATCTTCGACAACATCGAGGAAAGACGCGTCGAGTTCAGCGCCAGCATCAGTGGCGACAGCTATGACTTCGCGCTGCTCTATGACGTACTGGAGGCGCTGACCGGGCAGCATCCCGTGACCGATCCGGTCGCTTTGTTCCGGATGCAGTCGGACGCGATCGAACGCATCGGCATCAAGGCGCTCGCCCGCGATCCCGACCGCGACCGCGTCATCATCAGCGAGAACGACCTGGATTAACGCGTCGGAACAGGCGTCTCCCCGCTATAGTCGTAAAAGCCGCGGCCGCTCTTTCGGCCATACCAGCCAGCCTCAACATATTTTACTAGCAGCGGCGCCGGTCGGAACTTGGGATCGCCCGTTCCCTCGAACAGGACGCGCGTGATCTCCAGGCAGGTATCGAGGCCGATGAAATCGGCGAGCGTCAGCGGACCCATCGGATGGTTCAGACCCAATTGGCAGCCCAGGTCGATGTCCGGGATCGTCGCGACGCCCTCGCCCAGCGCGAAGCACGCTTCGTTCAGCATCGGCATCAGGACGCGGTTGACGATGAACCCGGGCGCGTCATTGGCGCGCACGACCTGCTTTCCCAGGCTCTCGGCATAGGCTTCGACCGCATCGACCGTCGCGTCGGACGTTGCCAGGCCCCGGATCAGTTCGATCAGTCCCATCACGGGAACCGGGTTGAAGAAATGGACACCCATGAACCGGGCCGGATCGGGCGCGGCCTGGGCGAGGCGGGTGATCGGGATGGACGATGTGTTGGACGCAAGGATCGCGTCCTCACCCAGTACGGCGCCGACCTCGGCGAAGATGGTCCGCTTGATCGCCTCCCGCTCGGTCGCGGCCTCGATCACCAGCGTCGCGGGCGCCATGACGTCCAGCGTGCCGACCGGCTCGATCCGGGCCAGGATCGTGTCGCGCGCATCTGCCGCGATCTTCTCCTTCGCGACCAGACGGTCGAGCGTCTTTGCGATCCCCGCACGTCCGGCCTCGGCGCGGTCTAGCGACACGTCGGCCAGCAGCACGCGATACCCCGCCGCCGCCGAGACCTGCGCGATACCCGCGCCCATCTGTCCCGCTCCGATGACCCCGATCGTCTGCATCATGCTCTCCTCATTGCGCGGCTATCGCTGCGATGCGCCACCTTTGCAACGCGCTACAGGCGTATTATGGAGCCAACACAGTTGAACGACGGCGTGAAGCGGGGCACGTTGACGCAGGCATGGAGGACTTATGGCGACGCAGACCGACACCGCGACCGATCTGAAGCTGACGCCGCCCGACCCTGTCCCAATGGTCCAGCCGGAAAAGGCCGCCGGACTGGTTCCCGTCGACGATAAGACCAGAAGCCAGCTCGACGAGCGGGTGGACGGCTTCGTCGCCGATCTGGTCGCCCAAGACGTCAACTCGCCCGAATTCGGGCGCCGCGTCGACGCCATCACGGCGATGGGCGCCAAGGAAATCCGCGACGCGGCCGGACAGTCCAATCGCTTCCTTGACCGGCCCGTCCGCGCGGTGGACAAGGACTCAGGGGTCGGTGCCGACCTGGCGCAACTGCGGCGTGTGATCGAGGATCTGGACCCCGGCCGCCGGGGCAATCTGACTGCGCCGAAGAAGCTGTTCGGGCTGATCCCCTTCGGCTCCAAGATGCGCGACTATTTCGACAGCTACAAGACGTCGCAGACGCATATCTCGTCGATCCTGAAGGCGCTGGCGTCGGGCAAGGACGAGCTGCTGATGGATAACGCCGCGATCGATACCGAGCGCGCGAACCTGTGGACCGCGATGGGGCGGCTGGAACAGATGGTCCACCTGTCCAAGCAGATGGATGCCGCGCTCGAGGACAAGGCGAATGAGCTGGACGCGACCGATCCCGCGAAGGCCAAGGCCATCCGCGAGACCGCGCTGTTCTACACGCGTCAGCGTAGCCAGGACCTGCTGACGCAGATGGCGGTGACGGTGCAGGGCTATCTGGCCCTGGACCTGGTCAAGAAGAACAATGTCGAGCTGGTGAAGGGCGTCGACCGCGCCTCGACGACCACGGTCGCGGCGCTGCGCACGGCGGTGACGGTGGCGCAGGCGCTGACCAATCAGAAGCTGGTGCTGGAGCAGATCACGCAGCTCAACACGACGACCGCCAACATCATCGACTCGACCGGCAAGCTGCTGAAATCGCAGACCGCGCAGATTCACGAACAGGCAGCCGCCTCGACGATTCCGGTCGAGACGCTGCAGCGCGCGTTCCAGAACATCTATGATACGATGGACGCGATCGACACCTTCAAGCTGAAGGCGCTCGATTCAATGAAGACCACGGTCACGACACTTGGCAACGAGGTCGAGAAGTCGCGCGGCTACATCGCGCGCGCGGAGGGCGCGGCCCAGAATGGCGGAAAGCTGGGCGGGCCGGGCAACCAGTACAAGCTGGAGGCGATGTAGGCGCGCATGAGCGAGGTCGACGACCAGATCGCCCGCGCGACCGCGGCGATGGAGCGTATATCGGATGGCTATCGCCGTCGTCCGGGCAGTGCTGCCGGCCGTGCGTCGCTCGGCAGGCGGCTGACGCGGATCGCCATCGCCGATGTCGCCATACTGGTTGCCGCGATCGTGATCGGGATGATCGCGCCGATCGGCCTGTTCGGCGCGCTGCTGGTCATGGCGCTGCTGATCGCGGCGACCGTGACGCTCGCCGTCTGGCCACCGGAGCGCCCGCCGACGCCCGAACGGTTGACGCAGGTCGACCTGAAGGCGCTCCCCGCGCAGACCGAACGTTGGCTGGCGGCGCAGCGAGCGCAACTGCCGGCTCCCGCCGTGACGCTGACCGATAATATCGGCGTGCGACTGGATGCGCTGTCGCCGCAACTGGCGCGTGTCGGGGATGACACACCGGCCGCCCACGACATCCGCAAGCTGGTCGGCGAGCAACTGCCCGCCTTCGTTAGCGACTATGAACGCGTGCCCCGTTCGCTGCGCAGCACGCCGCGCAACGGGCGCACGCCCGATGCCGAACTGCTCGACGGCCTGAAACTGATTGAGCAGGAAATCGCCGACATGACCGCGCAACTGGCCCAAGGCGACCTTGACAGCTTCGCAACCCGCGGCCGCTATCTCGAAATGAAATACCGCGACGACGGAGTCGCCGAGTAGGATGGCTGCCACGCCGGTTGACAAGCGCTTGGCAACCTCAATGTCACCCCGGGCTTGACCCGGGGTCTCGCTACCACCGATCTTCAGCGTGATGAGCATCACGCGACGACAGCGCTTTTCGATAAATGAAGACACACACCGTTCGGCCTGAGCGCAGTCGAAGGCCACGCGCCCGGCACGGTGCTTCGACTTCGCTCAGCACGAACGGATTCGCACAAGAGCATCACGCGACGTGTCGTCTCGCCGCAGGGTTCCTTTCAACGTGACCGATATCGCAGACACATGAAGGCGTGGCGGTCCATGCCGTCCTGCAGAAAATCCTGTCCTATCCCCCTGTCCCTATGTCATGGCAACACTGCTCTTTGACATCTGCATATCTTGCTACGACCCTGCATATCGGCTGCCCTGCTCCGGCGCCCGCCCGTTAACCGACACCCCTTTTCGTGTGAACTTTGTGAACTTCCGAGCACATCAGGTTGGTCGTTTTCGGACTGGAAAGGAGCCTCACAAGAACGTCTTTGGTGAATGGCGCTGGTCAGCCTATGTAGGCGAGGTTTTCTTAGCTACCTGTCACTCTTGGTTGATGCGCCATCAAAATTCAAGATAAAATGTCTAGGATTTGAGGTGAAAACCACGGACTAGTAACCCGCGTCGGATCAACGTGTCGAAGGCCGCACCGTCGTGACCCGGCACGATGGTTAGCGCTGGATTTTGCTCTGCCAGAGCGTGCATCGCCATGGTCTGTAGCATAACTGCACGTCGGTCGTCAGCGTGGTTGCCGAGATAGGTAGTCACATAGCGTGATCGAGTACGCTCCAGACGCACGTTGTCGGTCATTGACGCGGCGTCACCTGCAAACAAAAACTCGTGCCCGTCGGCGCGGCGGACATAGACCATTTGCGATCCCGGAGTATGGCCAGAAGCTCGAATTAGCACAACGCCCGGTGCTAGAGCGTAAATACCTCGATAGATAAGCGGTTTATATTGCGCGCGCACCTTCGACTGCCAACCGTAAGGGGCGGAAAGTTTGCCCGCATCTACCTGCTCAGGCGTCAATCGGGCTTTGGCCAAAAGTCGTGCGGCATTGGGTGCGCCCATTAGCCCGCCGATGTGGTCAGCATGCTCATGAGTCACGACGATAACATCGGCTTGGTCCATCGCCTGGAGGAGCCTCGCCCAACCGGCAGCGTCATAGCGTCGCGCCCCAAACTGACGCGCCAACGTGAAAGAATTGGCGGTATCTACGATGATCGACTGCTGCAGCCAGACTAGACGGTAACTAGCGCGAACTAGGTCGATAGTCCGCCAATCAGTGCCAGCGACCATCGCGATCCGAGGCGCATCATTGTGAGACAGTTGTTCAATTTCAATTCGTTCGGGACCAACGCTGACCGACCCGCCGCGGCACGCAACTCTGCAAGATTTAGTGGGAACTGGCCATCCGTCGGCAGACGATTGTCATAAAAGAGCCAATAGACGGTGAGCGCTAGTCCGATCACCACTATACCGAGTACGACTGTCCCACGGCGCATCCATCGCCGCATCTCCTGCTTCTCCTGATCATCTACATGCTAACCTGAATCCTCGTCCCAAGCTGAACGATCGGCCGGTTTCAGGCAAGTCGCCCTGCAGATTTTACGGCCAACTATGGGGCGCAAGCTGTCGCATCTCTCCACGCCACCCCGGGCTTGACCCGGGGTGACGCTTTGTCACACGATCGGATCATGCCCGGAACCCGCTGGGATCAGATGTTTGCTACCTGTCGACTTGAGGGTGAGGGGTCCCAGTTCAGGGCCGGGTGATGAGCATTGGCATCGACCCCGCAAGTTTGGGCGCCGGCCGCTATTCCGGGTTGTCGACAAGAATCTGATCGTTGTACCCGGCACGCTCAAAAAAAGGGGTCCGGTTTCCCGAGCCCCCCTTTCATCAGCGCTCTTCTACCCGATCAATCGCGGTCACCCGTCAGGAAGGCGGGTGCGAATTCGGGCGCGGGGCCTTCGTCCTGGCTGCCGTTCGTCGTCGTCTCGGCCCGCTCGCGCCGAGGACCGCGCTCGTCGCGGCGTCCGCCATCACGACGCGGGCCGCGATCACGGCCGCCACCTTCGCCACGACCACCGCCGTCACGGCCCCCATCGCGTCTCGGCCCACGATCACCACGTGGCTCGCGCGCGGGACGCGTGTCCTCCAGTTCCTCGCCGGTTTCCTGATCGACGACGCGCATCGAAAGGCGGACCTTGCCGCGCGGGTCGATCTCCAGGACCTTGACCTTGACCTCCTGACCCTCCGACAGGGCATCGGAGACCTTCTCGACCCGCTCGTTCCTGATCTCGGAGACATGGACCAGTCCGTCCTTGCCGCCCATGAAGTTCACGAACGCACCGAAATCGACCAGATTAACGACTTTGCCGTCATAAACCTTGCCGACCTCGGCCTCCTCGACCAGACCCTTGATCCACTTGATCGCGGCTTCGATCTGGCTCTGGTCAGACGAGGAAACCTTGATGACGCCCTCGTCGTCGATGTCGACCTTGGCACCGGTGGTCGCCACGATCTCGCGGATGACCTTGCCGCCGGTGCCGATCACTTCACGGATCTTGGACTTGTCGATCGTGAAGCTCTCGATGCGCGGCGCATGTGCGGACAGCTCCTCGCGCGTGTGATCGAGCGCCTTGGCCATCTCGTCCAGAATATGCGCGCGGCCCTCATTCGCCTGTGCAAGCGCGGCGCGCATGATCTCCTCGGTGATACCGGCGATCTTGATGTCCATCTGCAGCGAGGTGATGCCTTCGCTGGTGCCGGCGACCTTGAAGTCCATGTCGCCCAGATGATCCTCGTCACCCAGGATATCCGACAGGACGGCATAGTCCTTGCCTTCCAGGATCAGGCCCATCGCAATGCCGGAGACCGGGCGCTTCAGCGGCACGCCCGCATCCATCATGCTGAGTGACCCGCCGCACACCGTCGCCATCGACGACGAGCCGTTGGACTCAGTGATGTCGGAGAGCACGCGGATCGTGTAGGGGAACTCCTCCTTCGACGGCAGCACCGGATGCAGTGCGCGCCAAGCGAGCTTGCCGTGCCCGACCTCGCGGCGCCCCGGCGCGCCGAAGCGACCCACTTCACCGACCGAATAGGGCGGGAAGTTATAGTGCAGCATGAAGTTCTCGTAGGTCAGCCCGCCCAGTCCGTCGATCATCTGCTCCGCGTCGCGCGTTCCCAGCGTCGTGGTACAGATCGCCTGCGTCTCGCCGCGCGTGAACAATGCCGAACCGTGCGTGCGCGGCAGGAAGTGGACCATCGCCTCGATCGGGCGGATCTGCTTGGTGTTGCGTCCGTCGATGCGGGTGCCGTCCTTCAGAATGGCGCCGCGTACAATGTCGGCTTCCAGCTTCTTCACGAGCTTCAGGCTGGCGAGATACTCGGCCGGGTTGTCGTGCTTCGTCGACTCCATCGCCTCGCGCGCCTTGGTCCGCGCGTCATTGATCGCGCTCTGACGCGCCTGCTTGTCGGTCAGCTTGTATGCAGCGGCAAGGTCGTCGCCGATCAGCGACTTTAGCTTGGCCTTGACCGCGGAGGTGTCGATCTCGGTCTTGAGTTCCCAAGGCTCCTTGGCGGCCTGCTCGGCGAGCTTGATGATCGCGTCGATCACCTCGCCACTTGCCTTGTGCGCGAACATGACCGCGCCCAGCATGACGTCCTCGGACAGCTCCTTGGCCTCCGACTCGACCATCATCACCGCGTCCTTGGTAGCGGCGACGACCAGGTCGAGTTCGCCTTCCTTCACCTGCTCCAGCGTCGGATTGAGGACGTAATCGCCGTCGACATAGCCGACGCGCGCGGCACCGATCGGGCCCATGAAGGGTACGCCCGAAATGGTCAGCGCGGCCGACGCGGCGACCATCGCCACGATGTCCGGCTCGTTCTCGCCGTCATAGCTCAGCACCTGCGCGATCACGTTGATCTCGTTCAGGAAGCCTTCCGGGAAAAGCGGGCGGATCGGACGGTCGATCAGGCGACTGGTCAGCGTTTCCTTTTCAGTCGCGCCGCGCTCACGCTTGAAAAAACCACCTGGGATGCGGCCAGCGCTGGAGAACTTTTCCTGATAATGCACGGTCAGCGGGAAGAAGTCCTGCCCCTCCTTTACCGAGCGTGCTGCGGTCACCGCGCACAGCACCACCGTCTCCCCCAGCGTCGCGAGCACCGCGCCGTCGGCCTGCCGCGCGACGCGGCCGGTTTCCAGCTTGAGCGTCCTGCCGGCCCACTGAATCTCTACTTGTTTGGTATCGAACATATCGTTTCCTTCACTCCGGCAAGCCGATCTCGCCGGGGCCTGTCTGCGGACTAAGCCGGTCCGCGGCGGTCTGGAGCGCGTCATCGCTCCGTGCCAGTTCACCGGATTGTGTTCTGGCGCTCATCGACGCTCGCGGTTGCGCGAATGTAGTCGGTGACAAGGAAACGGCGCCGCGAGGGCGCCGTTCCGGTTACTTGCGAAGACCCAGCTTCGCGATGAGATCGAGATAGCGCTGGCCGTCCTTGTGGCGGAGGTAATCCAGCAACGACCGGCGTTTATTGACCATTATCAGCAGCCCCCGGCGCGAATGATTGTCCTTTTTGTGGTCCTTGAAGTGCTCGGTCAAATTCTTGATGCGCTCGGTCAGGATCGCGACCTGAACTTCAGGCGAGCCGGTGTCACTATCGGCGCGAGAATGTTCCTTGATGACTTCCTGGCGGCGCTCTGCGGTAATCGTCATTTGTGATCCTCGACATCGATTTACAGGTTGAAGCCGCGCACGACACGGACCGCATGGTCCTTGACCTCCACCAGCGCTACCGGCATTTCGGCCAGCGTCGCGAAGTATTGGCCGTCATCTTCGGCTTGTCCCGCCAGCACGCGCCCCTGACGGAGCGCCCCTGCCTGGTCGGGCGTGAGGGATAGAGCCGGGATGTCGTCCAGCCCCGCCCTCAGCGGCAGGAGTAGGTGTTCTAGCGACCGTGCACTAGCGTGTTCCGCCAATTTGTCCAGCGATATCGCCTGGGCTAGGTTGAATGGCCCGGCTCTGGTCCGCCGGAGATGGGAAACGTGACCTACAGTTCCAACCGCCAGCGCAATGTCTCGCGCCAGGCTGCGAATATAGGTGCCCTTGGAGACGTGCGCGGTGAGGGCGATCGATTCCAGAGCAGGTTCGCGCGGAGACGCGGAGACGCGGAGAGCGTGGATGACGACGTCGCGGTGCGCCAGGTCGACATCCATGCCGGCGCGCGCCAGCGCATAGGCGCGCTGGCCATCGACCTTCAGCGCGGAATAGGTCGGCGGCATCTGTTTGATTGCGCCAATGAAGCGGGGCAGGGCCTTGTTGAGGGCCTCGACAGTCGGCCGCGTGTCGCTGGCCGCGACCACTACCCCTTCGGCATCCAGCGTGTCGGTCTGCTCACCGAAACGGATCGTGAAGTCATAGACCTTGTCGCCGTCGAGCATGCGTCCTGCCAGCTTTGTTGCTTCGCCGACCGCAATGGGCAGGACTCCGGTTGCCAGTGGATCCAGCGTGCCACCGTGACCGACCTTGGACTTTGCATAGCCACCATTGCGGATCGCGCGCTTGACCGCGGAGACGCCTTGCGTCGAGCCGAGTCCGAGCGGCTTGTCGAGGATCAGCCATCCGTGGAGCAAGGTCAGCGGCCCAGCGCTTCCTTGAAGTGCCGCCGGCACAAGGCGACGTAAAGGTCGTTGCCCCCGATCGCAGTCTGCGCGCCTTCCTCGACCGCGCGGCCGTCGGCGTCGACCCGCAGATTCATCGTCGCCTTGCGCCCGCACGCGCAAACCGACTTGATCTCGACCAGCACGTCCGCGATCGCCAGCAACCGGGCCGAGCCGGGGAACAGCGCGGCGGCGAAGTCGGTCCGCAGGCCATAGGCGAGGACGGGTACGCCGAGCGTGTCGGCAATGTCGGCCAGCTGGTCAACCTGCGCTGGAGTGAGGAACTGCGCCTCGTCGACGAGGACACAGGCCAGCGGCTTACGCGTGTGATCGTCAGCGATCAGCGTGGCGAGATCGGTCGCAGCGTCGAACATCGTCGCGGGAGCCGACAGGCCGATCCGCGACGCGATCGTCCCCGCCGTGAATCGGTCGTCCACCGCCGCGGTGAACAGCATAGTGCGCATCCCCCGCTCGCGATAGTTGAAGTCGGCCTGCAGCAGGTTGGTCGACTTTCCCGCGTTCATCGATGCGTAGTAGAAATAGAGCTTGGCCATTCAGCCTGCAGGCGCAGAGATAGTTAATTCGAGGCTGCCCTCGGCGTGAGCCTTCCAGCATGCCCGTTGGCCCCCGCGAATGCCGAGCGATCTGCACAAACGTACGGGAAGCGTGATTCTTCCGCGCGTCGGCATGCGGACCGAGTACGTTTCCTTGTTCACCCGATCACTCCCAAGGTCCAGTTAGTAGCAAGATGCGTCGCCGGACATAAATACTGGCAATCACCTCGCAGTATCACTCACTGTTCGAGGTCGCGGGCGACTTCCGGCTTGCGCAGCAGCGCGTCGATATGGCTGCCCTCGTCGAAGCTTTCATCGGCCAGGAATTTCAGCTTCGCGGCATATTTCATGCGTACGCGCGCCGCGACCTCGCGTTGCAGATAGGCGGTGTTGGTCCTGAGCGCCTTCAACACCGCTTCTTCGTTGGCGCCGAGTAATGGCTTCGCAAAGACGGTGGCATGACGCAGGTCGAGCGACATGCGGACCTCGGTGACCGTCACCAGATGGCTCGCCAGCATTTGGTCATGCACGTCGCCGCGCATCAGGATGTCGGAAAGTATGTGTCGGACCTGCTCACCAACGCGTAGCAGGCGAACCGAACGGGTTTCCTTGGTCTCTGCGGTCCGCATCGCGCTTTGCCGTCTACAACGTCCGCTCGCGCATCTCGACCTCGAAGGTTTCGAGATAGTCGCCCGCCCTGATGTCGGTAAAGTTCTGCGTGAACGTTACACCGCATTCCAGCCCTGCGCGTACCTCCGTCACGTCATCCTTGAAGCGCCGCAGCGAGGCGATCTCGCCCTGGTAGATGATGACGTCCTCGCGGGTAATACGGGCTTTCAGTGACTTGCGGATGATGCCCTCGGTGACGAGCAGACCAGCCGCCTTGCCGTGCTTGCCCGCCGAGAAGACCTCGCGGATCTCCGCACGTCCGACAACCGTCTCGAACGCCTCCGGACCCAATTCGCCAGCCATTCCCGCCCTGATCTCGTCAATCAGGTCGTAGATGACGTCGTAATATTTGAACGCAACATGCTGGCGCTCGGCGACCTCGCGGGCCTTGGCGTTGGCACGGACGTTGAACCCGATGATCGGCGCGCCACTGGCTCCCGCCAATGTCACATCGGACTCGGTGATGCCGCCGACACCCGAATGCAGGACACGTGCGCGGATCTGATCGGTCGAGATCTTGTTGATCGCGCTGACGATCGCCTCGACGGTTCCTTGCGTATCCGCCTTGACGACGAGGGGATATTCGATTGCCTGCTTGTCCTTCAGCGCGGAGAACATGGTCTCCAGGCTGGCGGGGACCGCGGCGGTCCGCGCCTCGTTCAGCACGCCCTGACGATATTCCGCGACCTCGCGCGCGCGCGCTTCGTTCTCGACGACCTGCAAAGGATCACCGGCCTGCGGAACGCCCGACAGGCCCAGCACCTCGACCGGCATGGCGGGGCCGGCTTCCTTGACCTGACGACCCTTGTCGTCGACCAGGGCGCGGACCTTGCCGCTTTCCGCACCGACGACGAAGACATCACCGACCTTCAGCGTGCCGCGATCGACCAGGATCGTCGCGACCGGGCCACGACCCTTGTCCAGCTTCGCCTCGATCACGGTGCCGATCGCGTCGCGATCCGGGTTGGCGGACAACTCCAGCAACTCGGCCTGAAGCTGGATCTTCTCGATCAGTTCGTCGAGTCCGGTCTTCTTGAGCGCGGACACTTCGACATCCTGCGCGTCACCGCCCAGTTCCTCGACGATCACCTCATGTTCAAGCAGTCGTTCGCGCACTCGTTGCGGGTTGGCGGACTCGCGGTCGACCTTGTTAATCGCTACGATCATCGGCACGCCTGCCGCCCGGGTATGATTGATCGCCTCGATCGACTGCGGCATCAACCCGTCATCGGCCGCGACGACGAGCACAACGATGTCGGTCACATCGGCACCGCGTGCCCGCATCTGCGTGAACGCTTCATGGCCCGGTGTATCGAGGAAGGTAATCTTCGACTTGTCCTTGAGCGTCACCTGATACGCACCGATGTGCTGGGTTATGCCACCGGCCTCGCCGCGCACGACGTCGGTTCCGCGTAGCGCGTCCAGAAGACTGGTCTTGCCGTGGTCGACATGCCCCATGATGGTCACCACTGGCGCGCGCGGCTTCAGCGTCTCGGGCGCATCCTCGCCAAGATCGACCGCCAGATCGGTGTCCGAAGCCGACACGCGCGTCAGATTGTGACCGAACTCGGTTACCAGCAACTCGGCGGTGTCCTGATCGATCGTCTGATTGACAGTGACGGGCATGCCCATCTTGAACAGTGCCTTGACCAGATCCGCGCCCTTCTCGGCCATGCGGTTGGCCAATTCCTGTACGGTGATCGCCTCTGGCACCACGACATCGCGGATCTGTTTTGCCTGCGGCTCGCGCGGTCCGCCGGTGCCGCGGCGCTCCTTGTCCCGTGCCCGCTTGAGCGCGGCCAGCGAGCGGGCGCGGGCGCCATCGCCGTCGCCTAGCGCACGGGTGACAGTCAGCTTGCCGGACTGGCGTCGATCGTCGCCCTTGCGGTCCCGCTGCGAGGGCCGGCTCGGTGGTCCTTCCCGACGAGTGGGTACGCTCGTTCCGGGCACGCTCGTCCGGGGAGCCGACGCGGTTGCCGTCGGTTCGGATACGGGTTCAGATGGCGCCGGCGGCGGTGGGGGAGGGCGCTCGGGACGGGCGACCGGCGAGAACCGCCGCGGCGCCGGCATCGAGGGATCGAGTGCGAGCGCGGCGGACTCCGCCTCGACCGGCGTGGGTGCCGTTTGTGTTACTACCGGCTCCGGAACAGCGTGCGCGGTCGGTTCAGACGCTTCGACCGGTTCGTCTTGGACAGGCTCAGGTTCCGGCTCCGGGCGGATGACGGGCCGGAAGCCTTTTGCGCCGGGCTGGACGGTTGGCGTCGGCACCACCGCTTCGCCGTCGGACGCGGCCGTTGCGACGGGTTCCTCGATATTCGCGGCCTGCACTGGTTCTTCGGCGGGTTGACCGTGCACCTTCGCGGTTTCCTCGGCCGCGCGCTGGCGGTCGGCGTCTTCGCGGCGGCGCGATTCCTCCAGCGCATGCATGCGCTGTTCCTCGGCCTCCCGCAGCAGCTTGGCCTGGCGTTCCTGCGGCGACAGACTGGCTGGCGCCGCCTTAGGAGGGGGCGCCGCCGGAGCAGGCGTCGGCGCGGAAGCTGGCGCTTCCTGAACGGGCGGCTCTGCCTCTCCGGGCCGACCGCCGAGGACACGACGCCGCTTCACCTCGACCACGACGGTGTTCGAGCGTCCGTGGCTGAAGCTCTGCTTCACCTTGCCGGTCTCGACCGTGCGCTTCACGCCCAGTGGCGCGCGCATTCCGAGCTTAGGCTTTTCGTTGTCGGTGTCGCTCACTCAAATTCCTCGTTGGTCGTCGCGGCCATAGCTGCCCGGATCGTAGGCGTCGATGACCCTCGCGGGGCCGTTCCGCAAGGTGCCGGAGCAGGATTGGGTCCGATGAAATGCAGCCACCGGACGAGCGCATCGCTCACCCGCTTCGCCGCAGCGCGGTCGGTCACTCCTATATGTACCACATTCTCGCGACCCAGCGCCAACGACAATATGGAGCGTGGGATGGGGAGTGCCAACCCCTGCAGGTCGCTGCCCTCGCGGTCCCGGCCGACACGCCAGGCCTGATCCAGCTTGCGACACCCATCCTCGCCGGCATCGCCGGCATGATAGAGCGCATGCAGCTTGCCGCCACGCGCCGCCTGCGCGATCCGTTCGGAACCCGTCAGTACCGTCCCGCCCCGTGCTTCCAGACCCAGCCGGTCGAGCGCGGCGCGGCGTAGCGCGTCCTCGATTCGCTCGGGCAGGTCGTCGCCGAGGGCGAGGACGTGTGTCTTTAGCGCCCGTGACAATGCCCCGCGCAGCTTGCCCTTGGCTAGAGCGGCGCGAAGCACCGGCTGATCGACGCCGATATACGCGCCGCGTCCGGGTGCCTTGGCGCGTATATCAGGCATGATCTGCCCGTCGGGCGCCAGCGCCAAACGCACGAGATGTTCGCGCGCGCCCGGCTGTCGGGTCAGGATACATGAGCGGACAGGACCTTCGTGCCCGTCCGCCGTCTCTACCGAACCGGTGTCATTGCGAGGATTCCGCATGCGCGTCCTCCTCGGCGACAGCGGCTGGCTCGTCCTCGAACCAATGGGCGCGGGCGGCCATGATGATCTCGTTACCCTGAACGTCGGTAAGACCATAGTCGGACAGAATACCACCCTTCGGCTCCGGGCGCTTGGGCGCGTCCTCATTGCGCCGACGCGGTTCGATGCGTTTCTTCTCGACCAGTTCGTCCGTCGCCAGATCGGCAAGGTCGTCGAGGGTCAGGATGCCCGCCTTGCCCAGCGTCACCAGCATCGCCTCGGTTAGATAGGGAAGTTCCGACAACGCGTCGTCAACGCCCATCGCGGTCCGTTCCTCGCGGTTCGCGGACTCACGACGGTCCAGCGCCTCCAGCGCCCTGCTCTGGAGTTCCTGGCCCAGATCCTCGTCGAAGCCCTCAATGCCGGCCAGCTCTTCCAGTTCGACATAGGCGACCTCTTCGAGCGCCCCGAACCCTTCCGCGACCAGCAGCTGCGCCAGCGTCTCGTCGACATCCAGCTCGGTCTGGAACATCTCGGAGCGCTCGACGAATTCCTTTTGTCGCTTGTCGCTCGCATCCTGCTCGGTGAGGATGTCGATGGCCTTGGCGGTCAGCTGGCTGGCCAGGCGCACGTTCTGGCCGCGGCGGCCGATCGCGAGACTCAGCTGATCGTCGGGGACGACGACCTCGATCCGGTCCTCCTCCTCGTCGATGACGACGCGGCTGACCGATGCCGGCTGCAGAGCGTTGACGACGAAGGTGGCGGTGTCTTCGGACCAGGGGATGATGTCGATCTTCTCGCCCTGCATCTCCTGCACCACCGCTTGGACGCGGCTGCCCTTCATGCCGACACAGGCGCCGACGGGGTCGATGCCGGAATCATGGCTGATGACACCGATCTTGGCGCGGCTGCCAGGATCGCGCGCCGCCGCCTTGATTTCGATGATGCCGTCATAGATTTCGGGCACTTCCTGCGCAAACAGCTTCTTCATGAAGTCGGGATGCGCGCGGCTGAGCAGGATTTGCGGTCCGCGCAATTCTCGCGCGACCTTCATGATCAGGCTGCGGATGCGGTCACCCACGCGGACCATCTCGCGCGGGATCTGCTGGTCGCGCCGGATGACGCCCTCGGCGCGACCCAGGTCGACGACGATGTGGCCGAACTCCACGCGCTTGACGACCCCGGTGATGATCTCGCTCTGCCGGTCCTTGAACTCCTCATACTGCCGCTCTCGCTCGGCATCACGGACCTTCTGGAAGATGACCTGCTTGGCGGCTTGCGCGGCGATGCGGCCGAACTCGATCGGCGGCAACGGATCGACGATATAATCGCCGACGACCGCGCCGGCCTGCAGCTTTTGAGCGTCCTTGACCGAGACCTGTTTGAAATAGTCGTCGACCCCCTCGACCACCTCCACGACACGCCACAGGCGCAGGTCGCCGGTCATCGGATCGAGCTTGGCGCGGATGTCGTTCTCGGCACCGTAGCGCGCCTTGGCGGCGCGTTGGATCGCGTCTTCCATCGCCTCGATAACGATACCCTTGTCGATCATCTTCTCGGATGCGACCGAGTTCGCGATCGCGATCAGTTCCGCGCGATTGGCGGTGGCAACGCTGGCCATCAATTCAGTTCCTCTTGTTCGGCGTTTTCCACGCCCTCGTCCTCGAATTCGTCCGCGCCCTCCGTCGAAAGTGGCGCGGTGGCGGCGATCAAGCGATCGGTTATCACCAGCTTGGCGTTGTCGACTTGCGCGAAGTCGACCTTCACCATGCCATGCTGCCCCATGTCGACCGCGATCAACGTGCCGTCGACGCCGGCCAGATCACCGGTAAGTTGTTTGCGTCCCGCCACAGCCTCGACCAGCCGGATGCGAGCCTCATGCCCCTGCCAGTCGGCATAGTCGGGCAATCGAGTAAGCGGCCGATCGATGCCAGGTGACGACACCTCGAGCCGATAGGCTTCCTCGATCGGGTCCGCGGCGTCCAGGACATCGGACAGCCGGTGCGACAGCGCTGAACAATCCTCGATCGTGAGTTGGCGTGTATCGGGCCGCTCGGCCATCACCTGAAGCGTCGGGTCCGACTTCCCGCCCTGCATCCTGACGCGCACCAGCGAGAGTCCGAGCGCAGTCGCTTCGGGCTCGATCAGCCGGGTCAATGCGTCGATATCGGTCACCGTCTCTCCATTAGCACCAGCGTGCGTCGGTGCGCTGCCGGAACCGTGTGCCCCGACCCCTTCACCTGCTGATGTAGAGAGCGCAGTGAGCCTATAGCGCCATCCGATCGTTGCGACAAGCGGCCTGGGCAACCCGACAGGACGTGGCGCGTTGACCGGAAATGTTCCGTTCAATGTTTTTTCTGGCAACGCTCCTTGCCAGTACCGCCTGTTCCGGGTCCAACGACTCGAGCGGAGGACAGACCACCGTCGCACGACCCGAGGCGGCCACGCCGGCGCCAACGTCGTCACTTCCCAGCGATGCGCCAAACACGCCGATAACGAATGTTCCGGCGACGAAGGGGAAGGCAAATCTGGCCGAGACGCAACCACCCTTCGCGATGGCGACGATGGGTCAGTTCAACTCGCCTTTCGCGATGGCGTTCCTGCCGGACGGCGCTTTGCTGGTGACCGAAAAGGCCGGGTCGCTCAAGATGCGCAACCCCGACGGCCGGGTCGTGGACATCGGCGGCGTGCCGGATGTTGCGCGTGGCGGGCAGGGCGGTCTGCTCGACGTCGCCGTCGCGCCCGACTTCGCCCGGAGCCACGTCATCTACCTGTCCTATTCCGAGCCTGGGCCAGGCGGCAGTCAGTTGGCACTCGCGCGCGGCATGATCGATGCCGATGCGCAGCAGCTTCGAGGTGTTGACGTCATCTGGCGATCGGGTTCGTCGGGGCAGGGCGGACAGTTCGGCGCGATCATCACCTTTGCGCCTGACGGCCGCTCGCTGTTCCTCTCGTCGGGGGAGCGACAGCGCTTCACGCCGGCGCAGGACCCGGCTCAGGCGCTGGGAAAGATCCTTCATCTGACGCTGGACGGGAAGGCTTGGCCGGGCAATCCCGACTATAATGCCGGCGGGGTCAGGGCACAAACCTGGACCAGCGGGCACCGCAATCCCTATGGTCTGGTTTTTGCCCCCGATGGCCGGCTCTGGGAACATGAGATGGGTCCAAAGGGCGGCGACGAGTTGAACCTGATCGAACCCGGCAAAAACTATGGATGGCCGGTCGTATCGAACGGCGACAATTATGACGGATCGCCCATCCCCGATCATCCCAGCGCGTCCAGATATCAGCCGCCGGTGCTGTGGTGGAACCCCTCCATTTCGCCATCCGGAATGATTATCTATTCGGGATCGATGTTTCCGCAGTATCGCGGCTCGGCGTTGATCGGCGCGCTGTCGGGCCAGGCGCTGCTGCGCGTCACACTAGACGGGTCCGACGCTACGCCTGCCGACCAATGGGACATGGGCGCGCGCATCCGCGATGTTGTACAAGCAAGCGACGGCGCGATCTGGGTGCTGGAGGATAGCGGGCGACTGCTGCGACTGACGCCGCGCAGCTAGTCGGTTCGCGACGCTTCCATCGCGTGCGATGCGCTCCTAACAGGGCCTCATGTGGCAGCTTTTTCAATTTCCCCTGTGTCCCTTCTCCCGCAAGGTGCGGCTGCTGCTCGGGGAGAAGTGTGTCGGGTATGAACTGGTGCGTGAGTCCCCCTGGCTGCAACGCGACGAGTTTCTCGACATGAATCCTACCGGACAGACACCGGTCATGGTGCAGGCCGATCGCGGCGGGCAGCCACTGATCGATTCGATGGCGATCTGCGAATATTTCGAGGAGACGGTCGACAAGGCGTCGATGATCAACGGCACAGCCGCCAACCGCGCGGAGATTCGCCGACTGGTTACTTGGTTCGACGCTCATTTCTACCGCGACGTGACTGGTCCGCTGCTTCATGAGCGCATGGTCAAGCGGATTGCACGGCGCAGCCCGCCCGACGCGCAGATGCTGCGCGGCGCGATGAAGGCCGCGGTAGAGTATCTGGACTATGGCGATTATCTGCTGGACCACCGGACCTGGATTGCCGGATCGACCCTCAGCCTCGCCGATCTGGCGGCAGCCGCGCAAATCTCTGTGGCGGATTATCTGGGCGGGCTGGACTGGAAAGGCCATGAGCAGACCGCGCGCTGGTATCGCGGACTGAAGAGTCGGCCAAGCTTTCGTCCGCTGCTGAGTGAGCGCATGGAGATGGTGGGTCCGCCCGCGCACTACGACAATGTCGATTTCTGAGCGCGTTGCCGCCCGCTTCTATTTCATGCTCTTGTAAGCCTGTTCGTAAAGGTCCTTCGACAGGCCGGGCTTGATAACCAGCCGTTCCAGCTGCGCGCGCATGATCTCGGCGCGTGCCGTGTCGAAGCGGCGCCAACGGCATAGAGGCGGCAGCAGCTTAGCCGCGGTCTGCGGATTGAGCCTGTCGAGCGCCATCAACTGATCCGTCAGGAAGCGATAGCCGCGCCCATCGGCACGGTTGAACGCGCGCAGATTCACCCCGAACGCGCCGAGTACCGCGCGCGCCCTGTTCGGATTGCCGAGCGTGAAGTCGGGATGTTCGACCAGCCGCTCGACCTGGTCGGCGGCATCGTCGCGGGCCGAGAGCGCCTGCACCTGGAACCATTTGTCGAGGACCAGCGCATTGTCGGCATAGCGGTCATGAAACTCGCTCAGCGCTCGCTCGCGCTCGGGCGACACGCCGTTCGCCAATATGGCTAGCGCGCCCTGCCGATCGGTCATGTTGTCGGCCGTCCGAAACTGGTCATATGCCAGCGCCGCCGCCCCCGCCTCGGCACCCGCCAGATAGCCGAGGGCCACGTTGCGCAACCGCCGGAGTCCCTTGGCGGCCGGCGTATAGGCATAAGGCGCCCGCCCCGTCTCATAAGCCTGACTCCACTGGGCCGCGAGGTGTTCGCCAAGCGCGCGGCGCAGCGCCTCGCGCGCGGCGAAGATGGCCTCCGGATCGACAACTGTCATCTGATCGCCGATGAAGCTTTCAGAAGGAAGCATGACGGCCTCCGCGACAAACGCGGGATCTAGGTCGGGATCGGCCAGCGTCGCGCCGACCGCCGCGATGACTGCGTCGTGGTCCGCCACCCCATTGACCGCTCCGGCGACCAAGGTGTCCAGCATCAACTGCTGCATCGCCTCGTAGCGCGCGAAAGGGTCGTCATCATGCGCGCTGAGGAAGGCGAGGTCGTCGGGCGTCCGATTGCTTTCGATGATGACGGGCGCGGAAAAGCCGCGATTGATCGACAGGATGGGCCGCTCGCCCAGCCCCTCGAAGACGATCGTTTCCTCCTGCGTGTCGAGCATGACGAGCCGTTCTTCAATCAGCGGCTCGCCCGTCTCCGCCCCGAAGAGGCGCAGCTTTAGCGGAAGGACCATCGCCGCCTTGTCCGCCTGGCCCGATGTCGCCGGTACCTGTTGCGCAAGCCTGAGGGTCGCGCGTCCGCCTTGCGGATCGCCGCTGAGGCTGGCGGCGACGCGTGGGGTACCGGCCTGCGCATACCACAGCCGGAACTGGGTCAGGTCCACCTGGCCCGATTCCTCCATGCACGTCACGAAATCCTCGCAGGTCGCGGCGGTGCCGTCATGGCGCTGGAAATGCAGGTCGGTGGCGGCACGGAACTTCGCCGGGCCAAGGATCGTCGCCATCATCCGGATCAGTTCCGCGCCCTTGTTGTAGATGGTCGCGGTGTAGAAGTTGGAAATCTCCATGTAGGATTCAGGGCGGACCGGATGCGCCAGCGGTCCTGCGTCTTCGGGAAACTGACCGGCGCGCAGCGCGCGGACATCCTCGATACGCTTGACGGCCGCCGATCCCTGATCGGCCGAGAAGCCTTGGTCGCGATAGACGGTAAACCCTTCCTTCAGCGACAACTGGAACCAGTCGCGGCAGGTGATCCGGTCGCCCGACCAGTTGTGAAAATATTCATGCGCGACGACTGCGGCGATCGCGTCATAGTCATAATCGGTCGCGGTATCGGGGTCGGCGAGAATGTAGCGGCTGTTGAAGATGTTCAGCCCCTTGTTCTCCATCGCGCCGAAGTTGAAATCGTCGACGGCCACGATGTTGAAGACGTCGAGGTCATATTCCCGGCCATAGGTCCGCTCGTCCCACGCCATCGACAGTTTGAGCGCGTGCATCGCATGCTCGGTCTTCGGCAGGTCAGCCTCGCGTACCCAGATGCCGAGCTTGACCGTGCGGCCCGACATGGTCGTGAAGGTGGACCGCGCGACCGCCAGGTCGCCGGCGACCAGCGCGAACAGATAGGACGGTTTGGGAAAGGGGTCGTGCCACTCGGCGGAATGTCGACCGTTTTCCTCCGGTCCGGCGGCGACCGGATCGCCGTTCGACAACAGCACCGGATAGGTCGCCGCATCGGCGGTCATCCGCACCGTGTAGCGGCTGAGCACGTCGGGGCGATCGGGAAACCAGGTGATCCGCCGGAACCCCTCCGCCTCGCACTGCGTGCACAGATTTCCGCCCGACGAATACAGCCCCATCAACTGCGTATTGCGGTCCGGCGCGATCACGACCTCGGTCTCGACCCGGTGAACGTCGCGCGGCAGGGGAATGACGAGCTGATCGTTCTCGATCCGCCAGTCGTTGATCGCGATGCCGTCGACAAGGACCGCCAGCGGTTGCTGCCCCGCGCCATCCAGTCGCAATGGTTCTTCGTGACGCCCGTTCCGCTCGACCGACAGAACAGCCTTCACGCGTGTCCTCGCTGGGTCCAGATCAAAATCCAGATGCGTCTCCGGCACCAGCCATGACGGCGGCTGATAATCCTCACGGCGAGTGACGGGGGGCGCTGCGACGGCCTTCTCGATGTCCATCCGTCGATTATAGGGCGCGGTCGCCGCTTCGCCAGCCATCGCTTGCCTTTGTCCCCAGGTGTGCTAGCCGAGTAATACAGAACGGAGCGGAGGCGGTCATGAAGCATTCCGGCTTGGCGTTGTCGCTGCTGGCGATGTGGCTCGTGCCGGGCGCCGCACATGCGCAGGGTTTCGATGTCGATCAGGCGACACGCGCGTATCTCGACCTGCTGCAAGGTCCGGCGCGGGCGAAGTCGGACGCCTATTTCGAAGGCGGTTACTGGCTGATCCTGTGGAATGCGCTGTTCGGCGTCCTTGCCTACTGGATCCTGCTGCGCACGGGCTTATCGGCTAGGTTCCGCGACTGGGCGGAGCGCTGGGTGACGTGGCGCTGGCTGGTTCCGGCACTCTACGCCGTGCCACTTACGATCGCCAGCACATTGCTGTTGGCGCCGTGGTCGATTTACACCGATTTCCTTCGCGAGCGACAGTATGATCTGATGAACCAGAGCTTCGGCGAATGGCTCCTCGATGCGGCGAAGCTGTTCGGCATCGGTCTAGTGCTGAACGCGGTCCTGTTCATCATCCTGTTCGCGCTGATCCGCCGGTTGCCAAGAAGCTGGTGGCTGGTCGGTGCCGGCGTGATGACGCTCTTCGTAGGCTTCGGTGCGTTGATCGCCCCGGTCTTTCTGGCGCCCATGTTCAACACCTATACCGAAATGCCGGCCGGTCCGCTTCGCGAGCGAA
The DNA here is from genome assembly GCA_965260965.1 of Sphingomonas sp. Lineage (GTDB taxonomy): Bacteria > Pseudomonadota > Alphaproteobacteria > Sphingomonadales > Sphingomonadaceae > Sphingomonas. Next base: position 348,881 of record CBDHCA010000003.1, read on the forward strand.
TTGTCACGCTGGCCCGCGCGAATGACATTCCGGCCGATCACATCTATGTCTCCGATGCCTCGCGCCAGTCGAAGCGCATCTCCGCAAATGTCTCGGGGCTGGGTCCCACGGTGCGGATCACGTTGAACGACAATCTGCTGCGCAGGACCGGTCCGGACGAGGTTGCCGCCGTCATGGGCCATGAAATGGGTCACTATGTGCTCGGGCACGTTTACCAGCTTGTTCTAGGCTTCGGGCTGGTATTCCTGGCGATCTTCCTCGCGATCGGTCGCATCGCGCCCGCGCTGATCTGGCGACATCCGGCATGGCGGGTCCGCGACCTCGCCGATCCGGCTGCGGCGCCTGTCCTGCTCCTGTTGGGATCGATCGCGGCACTGGTCCTCACGCCGGTGCAGAACACCATCATCCGCCATAACGAAGCGGAGGCCGACGCGTTCGGCCTGAACGCCGCGCGTGAGCCCGATGGGTTCGCGAAGGTCGCGATGCGGCTGTCCGAGTATCGCAAGATCGAACCTGGCCCCGTCGAGGAGGCTCTGTTCTTCGACCACCCGTCGGGTGCCACCCGCGTCAGGGCGGCGATGCAGTGGAAGAAGGACCATGTGCCCGGCGCGCGGATCATGCGCCCGCAGATGACGTTCGCGCGATGAGCGCCATGCTGATCTTCGGACTGGGCTACACTGCCGGCCGGCTGGCCGAGGGACTGCGCCGGGACGGCTGGACGGTCACCGGCACCACGCGCGATGGCCGTGGCGACACGCTCGGGTTCGGCGATGCGGATGCTGTCCTTCCGGCCATCGCCGCCGCGACGCACGTGCTGTCGTCGGTTCCGCCGGAGGACGGGATCGATCCGGTACTCGCGACATATGGCGCCACGCTGACACGACGGCGGACCTGGCTGGGCTATCTGTCCTCGACCGGCGTTTACGGCGATGCGGGGGGCGCGTGGGTGGACGAGACCGCGATCACGGGGGGAAGACGCCCCGCACGGACCCGCGCCGACGCCGACTGGCTGGCGCTCGGCGCGCGCGTCTTTCGCCTGCCCGGCATCTATGGGCCGGAACGCTCGCCGCTGGAACGGGTGGCGCAGGGCAAGGCGCACCGCATCGACATGCCAAGCCAGGTGTTCAGCAGGGTGCATGTCGACGACATCGTCAGCGGTGTGGTCGCGGCACTTGCTGCACCCCCCGGCGCCTATAATCTCGCTGATGACGAGCCGGCTTCGCAGAACGACGTCGTCGAATATGCCGCGACGCTGCTCGGCTTGCACCCGCCGCCGTTCGTCGCGCTCGATACGCTCTCCCCGATGGCACGTGGTTTCTATGCGGAGAACAGGCGCGTCGCGACGGGCAAGGCGACGCGCTTGCTGGGCTGGCGACCAGCCTATCCTGACTACCGCGCCGGACTGCGCGCCCTCAGCGCGATCACCAGACCGATACCCGTCAGCACCGCGCCGAACACCGCCAGCATCGTCCAGCGATAACCCTCGAACACCGTCGACAGCCCCATCGCGATCACCGGGACGATCATGCTCGAATACGCAGCCTTGGCCGGGCCTATTGCGCGGATCACCTGGAAATACAGCATGAAGGCGAGCGCCGAGGCGAACAGGCCGAGATACGCGATGCCGGCGATATAGCCCGTCCGCCACTCGAAACGCGGTGGACCGGTCAGCGCATAAGCGAGTCCTGCGTCGAGCACCGCGCCGATCAGCATCGCGACCGTCAGCATCGCCGCCATCGGATAGCGTTTCGCCGTATCCCCGGCCTGCATGACATTGGCGGTCGACGCGGACAGGATACCGCAGATCGTGAAGGCGATCCCGGTCAGGCTATTGGCCGGCCCCGCCGGGTCCACGCGCGCCTCATGCAGGAACAGCAACGCTACCCCGCCGATCGCGACGGCCGATCCGAGCAGGAACCGGGGCGTCACGCGTTGCCCGACGAAGATGCGTGCCAATAACGTATTCGGCACCACCAGTGTCGCGAAGACCACCGCTACCAGACCCGAGGTGATGTAGCCTTCCGCCCGGTAGACGAAATTGAAATTCATGCAGAACTGGCTGAGGCCGAGTGCCGCGGCGAAACCATAACCCTTCGCATCGAAGCGCAGCGATTGACCGCGCGCGACCGCATAGGCGCCGAGCGCGATCGCGGCGACGATGAAGCGATAGCTGACCGACCATGACGGCGGCACGACCGCGATCTGGTCGCGAATGACCAGCCAGGTCGACCCCCAGACGAGCGTGACGATGGTGAAGGGAAGAAGTACCTTCAGGCGTGTGGCCGGCTCCGCGTCGCTCACAGGTCGCCGATGGCAGCGGCAAGTCGCGCCACGTCGTCGCCGTTACTGTCCCACGCGGTGACGAGCCTGACCTCACCGGGTGCCCAGTCGTAGAAATCGAAGCCCTTGGCGCGAAGCACGGCCGCTTCGTGCGATGTTGCGCGCAGGAACACTTCGTTCGCCTCGACCGGATGGACGAGGCGGTCGCCCGCGGCCTCTGACAACATGCGCGCGTGCGCATTCGCCCGGCGCGCGCAATCCAGCCAGAGTCCGCCGTTCAGCATCGCGATGATCTGTGCCGCGAGATAACGACCCTTGGACAGCAGCAGCCCGGCGCGCTTGCGTCGATACAGGGTCGCGTCGGCAAGCTCGGGTTGGAAGAACACCAGGCACTCCGCGCTCATCGCGCCGTTCTTAACGAAGCCGAAGCTCAGCGCATCGACACCCGCCCGCCACGTCACGTCGGCGGGATTGCAGCCGAGATGCGCGACGGCGTTGGCGAATCGCGCGCCATCCATATGGAGACCCAAGCCGCGATCCTTCGCCAGCGCGCCGATAGCCGCCACGTCGTCCGGATCATAAACCCGGCCATATTCAGTCGCGTTGGTGATCGAGATGGCGTGCGGCTGGACGCGGTGGACATCGTTCGGGATCGCGTCCAGCACCGTCGCGATCCTATCGGGTGTCAGCTTCGCGCCGTCTCCGTCGCCCAGAAACAGCTTGGCGCCATGCGTGTAGAACTCGGGCGCGCCGCCCTCGTCATTCTGGATATGTGCGTCGCGGTGGCACACCACGCCGCCATGCGGCGGGCAGAGTGCGGCCAGCGCCAGGCAATTGGCCGCGGTACCGCTCGATACCCAGAGCGCCCGGACCGGATGCTCAAACAGCGCCGACATCCGTTCATCCAGGCTGCGGCTCAGCCGGTCGCCGTCATAGGCGGTATCGAGCACATTGGCATCGGCCATCGCCCGCAGGACCCGCGGATGGACCGCGGCGGCGTTGTCGGAAAAGAAGCGCATGACCGGCGCCTTGGCGTCAGCGCGGCGGGAACGTCAACCAATCAGATCAGGCGATTAACTCAGGCGGACTCATTCACTGTTCGTAATCCGGGAAGTCTTGCGGCTCGACATCGTCCGGCCGAGGTGGCGGCCGCTCACGCCGCCGTGACGGGCCGACCGTGATCGTGCCGTCCGGGTCCATGCGCAGGTCGAGGCCCATTCCCTCCAGATCACCCGCGAAGGGGGAGGTGAACGCCCTGTCATCGTCATCGGCGGGTAATGCGTCTGGATCGAACTCGCCGACCGGCGGCGCGATTTCTTGCGGGGGCGGTGCCAGGTCGAGCGCCGATTCCATGAAGTCGTGCCAGATGCGCGCCGGAATACCGCCTCCGGAGAGGCCGGGATTGGGCGTATTGTCGTCATTGCCGATCCACACGCCTACGACCAGATCGCGGGCAAAGCCAACGAAGATGGCATCGCGGTTATCCTGCGTGGTGCCGGTCTTGCCGAAGGCGTCGATACTCAGGCCCGCGCGCCGGCTGGTGCCGCCCTCGACCGATGCATGAAGCAGATCGAGCATCTTGCCGCGTATGGTCCCACCGAAATCATGGGGGCGATCGGTCAGCGAGTTGTACCAGGCCTTGTTGCGCTCCCCGGCCAACCCGCGCGCCTCGACCGGATAGCGGCCATCGGCGATCGCTGCATAAGCCGCGGTCAGCTCCAGCAACGATACATTGCCGGTGCCGAGCGCGATCGTAGCCTCGTTCGGCAGCGGCGTCGTGATACCCAGGTCGCGCGCGGCACGAATCACGGCCTTCACGCCGACCTGTTGCGTCAGCCGAGCGGCCGCGACGTTGGAGGAGCGGGCAAAAGCCTCTCTCAGCGTGATCGGCCCCAGATATTGCCCGTCACTGTTGCGCGGCTTCCATCCGCCGATATCGATCGGCGCGTCATCGACGATCGAATCGGGCGTTAGGCCGCTGCGCATCGCCGCCAGATAGACAAACAGCTTGAACGCCGAGCCGGGCTGCCGCCGGGCCTGAGTCGCGCGGTTGAAGGGGCTGTCGGCGTAGTTCTTGCCGCCGACCATCGCGACGACTCGGCCATCGGGCCGCATCGCGACCAGTGCGACCTGAGCCTGCCGCAATCCCGCGCCTCGGACCGCGCGTTCGGCGGCACGCTGCAATCGGCGGTCCAGCGTGGTCCTGACCGTCGCTTCGGTCGAGACGGCTCCCGCCTCGTCGCGCGCATCGGGGAGTACCCAATCGGCAAAATACGTACCGCTGGGAAGTGTCTGCGTACGTCCGGCACGCACGTCGGCAGGCCTGACCGCTTTCGCCTCCGATCTGGTAATGAACCCCGCATCCTCCATTGCCTCGACGACCAGCTTCTCGCGCTGTCTTGCCCCTTCGAGGTTCGAGGTTGGCGCGAGGCGAGAGGGTGCCTTGACCAGCCCCGCCAGCATGGCCGACTGTCCGATCGACAGATTGTCGGGTGTACGCCCGAAATAATGTCTGGCGGCCGCACTCAGGCCATAGACATTGTCACCGAAATAGACGCTCGACAGATAGCGCGAGAGGATCTGGTCCTTTGACAGCCACGCCTCCAGCCAGAAGGCGATCAGGACCTCACGGAATTTTCGCGCCGCGGTGCGGTCGGAATCGAGAAAGGCGTTCTTCGCCAGTTGCTGCGTGATCGTGCTCCCGCCCTCGCGCACGCCCCCGGACCCCATGTTATGCCACGCCGCGCGTACGATCCCGCGCGGGTCGATTCCCCAGTGTGAGCGGAAGCGGCGGTCTTCGATCGCCAGGAAAGCATTGGTTACTCTCGGCGGCAACGTTGCCGCATCGACGGGATTGCCGATGATCGCGCCCCGTCTGGCGAACGGAGTACCGTCAGCGGCGGTCAGCGTTATCGATGGAGGAACTAGCGGCTGTAGCGATTTTGATAGAGGCGCGGTGATCGCCAGCCAGATGATCGCGATGACCAGCAGGATGATCGCAATCCCCAATCCACGCATGACCCAGCGCAGCGGCGAAGGACGGCGCGGTTCGATGTGGAAATCGCGCGGGCGATGTGGCCGCGGGGGGCGTGCGGGTGCATGAATCTCGTCAGCATCCGGAACTTTCTCCGGTTCGATCGGATCATAGGCATAAGCCCGGCGAAGATCATGGCGGTCGACCATGACAAGTGTATTACCGCCCTCAAACAGCTGCCGCAAGTAAGTCTGTTGCGGTGCCCTGCTTGCGTCATCGCGCATCATGCTCTTTGCTGTGGCGATGTCTGACCTTCATGTTGCACCCGGTCCGCGTCCGCTGGGCAAGAGCGGATTGTCTGTCGGCCCGATCGCCTGGGGCATGTGGCGCTTCGCCGGACACAGTGCAGCGGAGGGGCAGTTGCTGGTGGAGGCTGCGCTCGATGCCGGCATCACGTTATTCGACACAGCCGACATCTACGGCTTCGATGGACCCGGCTTCGGGGAGGCCGAGTTGCTGCTGGGCAGGGTGCTGGCCGGATCGCCAGCGCTTCGCGACCGCATGGTACTGGCGACAAAGGGCGGGATCACGCCGCCGGTCCCCTATGATTCGAGCCAACGCTATCTGATGAAGGCGCTCGATGACTCGCTTCGGCGCATGTGCGTCGAGCGGATCGATCTGTATCAGATCCACCGCCCTGACATACTGACGCATCCGCATGAGGTCGCGCGCGCGCTCGACGACATGGTCGCCGGCGGCAAGGTCACGGCGGTCGGCGTGTCGAACTACACGGTCGATCAGACGCGCACCCTGGCGTCGTTCCTGGCGGCGCCGCTGGCGAGCACGCAGCCGGAATTCTCGCCGCTTGCAATCGAGGCGTTGGGAAACGGATTGCTGGATCAGGCGATGAAGCACGATGTCGCCGTACTGGCGTGGTCGCCGCTGGGTGGAGGGCGCATCGCAGACCCCAAGGATGCGCGGGCGCGGGCGGTTGCGGACGCGCTGGACAAGAAGGCGCGCGCGGCCGGGGTAAGCCGAACCGCCACCGCCTGTGCGTGGATCATGGCGCATCCGGCGCGTGCTATCCCGATCGCTGGAACGCAGAACCCCGAGCGCATTGCGGCGCTTCGCGATGTCTTTAAGGTGCACTGGACCAGGGCGGAATGGTATCAGGTGCTGGTCGCCTCGAGGGGGGAACCGCTGCCGTAACATGGCGCAGGGTGGAGATTTGCACCGACCATGCGCGTTCGTCACGGAGCAGGAACAATCAGGAGAGCATCATGCGGATCATCGATCATCTGATCGCCGGAAATGCGGGCGGAGCAGGCAGCGGCGCCAGGACCAGCGACATATTCGATCCGAATACCGGTCGCGTGCAGGCGACCGTGAAGCTGGGCGGGCAGCCCGAACTCGATCGCGCCGTCACAGCGGCGCAAGCGGCGCAGCCGCGCTGGGCCGCGACTAATCCGCAACGTCGGGCGCGCGTCCTGTTCGAGTACAAGCGGCTGGTCGAGGCGCGCATGGACGAGCTCGCGCGGCTGCTGTCGAGCGAGCACGGGAAGGTCGTCGCCGATGCGCGCGGCGATGTTCAGCGCGGGCTGGAGGTCATCGAGTTCGCATGCGGCATCCCGCACGTCCTGAAGGGCGAATATACGCAAGGCGCCGGACCCGGCATCGACGTCTATTCGATGCGCCAGCCGCTTGGCATCGGCGCCGGCATCACGCCGTTCAACTTCCCAGCGATGATTCCGATGTGGATGTTCGGGGTCGCGATCGCGGTCGGCAACGCCTTCATCCTGAAGCCGTCCGAACGCGATCCGTCGGTGCCCATGCGTCTGGCGGAACTGATGCTGGAGGCGGGCGCCCCGGAGGGCATCCTGCAGGTGGTGAATGGCGACAAGGAGATGGTCGACGCGATCCTCGACCATCCGGCGATCGGCGCGGTCAGCTTCGTCGGGTCGAGTGATATCGCGCATCATGTCTATCGGCGCGGCGTCGCGGCGGGCAAGCGCGTGCAGGCGATGGGCGGCGCCAAGAACCACGGTATCGTCATGCCCGACGCCGATCTCGATCAGGTCGTCGCCGACCTGTCGGGCGCCGCGTTCGGATCGGCCGGCGAGCGGTGCATGGCGCTGCCGGTTGTCGTGCCGGTCGGCGACAAGACCGCCGAGGCTCTCCGCGAAAAGCTTATCCCCGCAATCGATGCCCTGCGCGTCGGAGTCTCGACCGACGACGACGCGCATTACGGCCCGGTGGTGAACGCGGCGCACAAGAAGCGGGTCGAGGACTGGATCCAGAAGGGCGTCGAGGAGGGCGCGGAGCTTGTGGTCGACGGACGCGGCTTCACGCTTCAGGGCCATGAAGAGGGCTTTTTCATGGGACCCAGCCTGTTCGATCACGTCACGCCGGAGATGGAAGCGTACAAGGAGGAGATATTCGGCCCTGTCCTCCAGATCGTGCGCGCCAAAGATTTCGACGAGGCGGTGCGCCTGCCGAGCGCCCACCAATATGGCAACGGCGTCGCGATCTTCACCAGGAACGGCCATGCCGCGCGCGAATTCGCGCAGCGCGTGAATGTCGGCATGGTCGGCATCAACGTGCCGATCCCGGTGCCGGTCGCCTATCACAGCTTTGGTGGGTGGAAGCGCTCAGCGTTTGGCGACACCAACCAGCACGGCATGGACGGCGTGCGCTTCTGGACCAAGGTGAAGACGGTGACCCAGCGCTGGCCCGACGGCTCCGCGCTGCCGACAATGGCGGAGGACGGCGGCCCGGCACGCAACAACGATGCGTTCGTGATTCCTACAATGGTCTAGCTTGTCCCCATAATAGATTGTGGATATCCATAATTTTGATATTTCCGGAGTTTCGACGGTGAACATCCAAGTAGGTCGTTGGGGTAATAGCCTGGCGGTTCGTATCCCCAAGGATATCGCGGATCGCTTCAACTTGAGCGAGGGCAGCGAACTGAGCGACTCTGCGCTTGTCCAGGCGCTTGAGATCGAACGGCAAAGGCGCAGGACAGAGGCGTTGGAACGCTTGGCTGCGCGCAAGTGGAAGCTACCCGAGGGATGGCGTTTCGACAGGGAAGAGGCGCACGAGCGCGGGCCACTTTAGTGATCTTGACGGTCGACACGAATATCGTCGTTTATGCCAACCTTGATGAGACAAAGTCCGAACGCGCGCGCCAGGTTCTGGCGAAGGCTGATTTCGTGAGCGTTCAGATACTCAATGAATTCGCCAACGTCATGTCGAGGAAATACCGCTTCGCTTGGAGCGACGTCACGGAAGCTTTGAATGACCTGATCGTGCTCGTTTCAAATGTGCACCCCATCAACCGCTATGCAACCGGAGAAGCGATACGCCTTGCTTCACGCTACAAACTCGCCTTTTACGATGCGCTGATGCTTGCGGTTGCATTGGAGGGTGGGGCGCAGACCTTCTATAGCGAGGACATGCAGCATGGCCTCGTTGTCGATGACGAGCTGCTGCTCGTCGATCCTTTCCGGTGAGCCGAACGGCGGACCCGCGATGGCCGACCTGCGTTGAGACTGTCATGCGGACATCAACCAGATCGCCAGCGCTGTCCCCGCTTTGCGCGGTTCTTCTCCTTGCCGCCTGTGGATCGGGCGGTTCGGAGTCGAGCAATGCTCAGCAGGGTTCCTCCGGCAACATGATCGTCTCCAACATGACGCGGGTGCAGGAACCCCCGCCGCCGAAAAACGCCAGCCAGGTCGAGCCGACGACGTTTGCAACCCCGCGCATTCTCGAACGAATTCCGGCAGCCTTTCGGGGTCGTTGGGGAATGGTGCCTGAGGATTGCACCTCGACGCGCGGCGACAACAAGGGTCTGCTGACCATCGATGGCGAGACACTGCACTTCTATGAGTCGCGGGGAACGGCCAGCGCGATCGCGTTGCGCTCGCCTACGAGCTTCGATGCTACGCTTGCGTTTACGGGCGAGGGGCAGCAGTGGAAGCGGCAGACCAGACTCAGCCTGCTGCAGGACGGTCGCACACTTGTCCGCAGTGACCAGCAGCCATCCTCGACAACGCGGTATTTCCGGTGCCCATGACCCAGTTCGACCTGACTCCCGACCAGCGTGATATCCAGTCGCTCGCCGCGCGCTTCACCGTCGATCGGATCACGCCCAACGCCGCTGAATGGGACGAACATCACATCTTCCCGCGCGATGTCATTAAGGAAGCGGCCGATCTCGGCTTCGCTGCGATCTATGTCAGCGAGGAGTCGGGCGGCATCAACCTCGGCCGGTTGGAGGCGGCGCTTATCATGGAGGCGATGGCTTATGGCTGTCCCTCCACCTCCGCTTTCATTTCGATCCACAACATGGCGTCGTGGATGATCGACCGCTTCGGGTCTCGGACGGTCAAGGACAAGTACCTGCCCAGTCTGGTCACGATGGACTGCATGGCGTCCTATGCCCTGACCGAGCCGGGTTCTGGTTCCGACGCGGCCGCGCTCAAGACGCGCGCGGTGCGCGACGGCGATGACTGGGTCGTCTCGGGTTCGAAGCAGTTCATCTCGGGCGGCGGCGAGAACGAGGTCTATGTCGCGATGGTGCGCACCGGCGATGACGGATCGCGCGGGATCTCGGCGATGGTGATCGAGCGCGACATGCCTGGCGTCAGCTTCGGCGCGCAGGAGCGCAAGCTGGGCTGGCACTCGCAGCCCACCGCGCAGTTGATCCTCGACGACGTACGCGTGCCGACCGAAAACATGGTCGGCGGGGAGGGTGAGGGGTTCCGTATCGCGATGATGGGGCTTGACGGCGGGCGGCTGAATATCGGCGCCTGTTCACTCGGCGGCGCGCAGCGCTGCCTCGACGAGGCGATCGCCTATACGAAGGACCGCAAGCAGTTCGGTCAGCCGATCGCCGACTTCCAGAACACGCAGTTCATGCTGGCCGACATGGCGACCGAGTTGGAAGCGGCGCGCGCACTCCTCTACATGGCGGCGGTCAAGGTCACGGAGAACGCGCCCGACAAGACACGCTTCGCAGCGATGGCGAAGCGGCTCGCGACCGATACCGGCTCGGCCGTTGTCGACCGCGCGCTCCAGCTGCACGGCGGTTACGGTTATCTGATGGATTATCCGATCGAGCGTATCTGGCGCGACCTGCGCGTGCATTCGATCCTGGAAGGAACGAACCAGGTCATGCGCATGATCGTCGGACGCGAGTTGACGCGCCAGTGAGCGACCTTCTTGCCGAGCATGACGCGGCGGCCGGACGCATCAGACTGAACAGGCCCAAGGCGCTCCACGCCCTCAATCGGGTGATGTGCGAGGGTATCGGCGATGCACTGGAGACGTGGCGGACCGATGACGCGATCGAGATCGTGATGATCGATCATGCCGAGGGTCGGGGCTTTTGCGCCGGCGGCGATATCCGCATGCTGGCCGATAGCGGCGCGGGCGACGGCGCGGCGGCGCGCGCGTTCTTCGCGGCCGAATACCGGATGAACCACCGGCTGTTTACCTATGCGAAGCCGACGATCGCGTTCATGGACGGGATCACGATGGGCGGCGGAGTCGGCATCGCTTTGCCATGCCGCTACCGCGTCGCGACGGAGAACACGAAGTTCGCGATGCCGGAGACCGCGATCGGCCTGTTCCCCGATGTGGGTGGCGGCTGGTATCTCTCACGGCTGCCGGGGCGGATGGGTCAGTATCTGGCGCTGACCGGGCACCGACTGAACGGCGCGGAAAGCGTCGCGCTGGGTCTGGCGACGCATTACCTGCATGCCGACGTGCTGGATGAAGCGAAGCACCGCATCGCCGCCGACCCGCAATCTGTCGAGACGATCCTCGAAGCGCTGGCCTGTCCCCCGCCCGATGCGCGGATCATCGCGCATGGCAATGCGATCGACCGGCTGTTCGCATCCGACCGGCTGGAAGAGGTGCTCGCGGCGCTGGACGAGGATGAGGGCGCATGGGCCGCCGAACAGCGCGACACGCTTGCAACGAAGTCTCCGCAGGCGATGAAGGTCAGCCTGAAGCTGTTGCTCGATGGGGCCAGCATGGCGACCTTCGAGGACGAGATGCGCCAGGAATACAAGGTGGCCACCCGCGTCGTCCAGCGGCCGGACTTCGTCGAGGGCGTGCGCGCCGTCATCATCGACAAGGACAATGCCCCGCGCTGGGACCCGGCGACTCCCGAGGACGTCAGCGATCACCTGATCGATCGCATCTTCGCGCCGCTCCCCGACGAACAGGCGTGGACGCCGTGATACAGCTTTAACGGGAATGACGAGATGAGCGAGTATGAAACGATCCTCGTGGAACAGCGCGGCCGCGTCACGCTGATCACGCTCAACCGGCCGCAGGCGCTCAACGCGCTGAACGCGCAGGTGCTCGCCGACCTGAACGCCGCCATGGCCGCGTTCGACGCCGATGACGGGCAGGGCTGCGCGGTCCTGACCGGTTCGGCAAAGGCGTTCGCGGCTGGGGCCGACATCAAGGAGATGCAGGCCCAGGGCTTTGCCGAGATGTACGCGGCCGATTATTTCAGCGGGTGGGAGCGCTTCACCGCGACGCGCAAGCCGATCATCGCCGCCGTCGCCGGCTTCGCGCTTGGCGGCGGATGCGAACTGGCGATGATGTGCGACTTCATCCTGGCCGCCGACACCGCGAAGTTCGGGCAGCCCGAGATCAAGCTCGGCGTATCTCCGGGTATGGGCGGCTCGCAGCGGCTGACCCATGCGGTCGGCAAGGCCAAGGCAATGGAGATGTGTTTGACCGGGCGCATGATGGGTGCGGAGGAAGCCGAGCGCGCCGGGCTGGTCGCGCGTATTGTCCCCGCTGAGACGTTGATCGATGAAGCGATGAAGACGGCGCAGACGATCGCCGGCATGGCTCCGCTGGCGGTGATCGCCAACAAGGAGATGGTCAACGCGGCGTATGAGAACGGCCTGACGCAGGGCATCCGCTTTGAGCGTCGCCTGTTCCACGGCCTGTTCGCAACCGCCGATCAGAGCGAGGGGATGAGCGCATTCGTCGAGAAACGCGCCGGTAACTGGGCAGGGAAATAGCATGGCACGGATCGCGTTTATCGGGCTCGGCAACATGGGCGGAGGCATGGCCGCCAACCTGGCGAAGAAGGGACACGACGTTCTCGCCTTCGATCTGTCCGCCGACGCGCTCGCCAGAGCGAAAGGCGTCGGGTGCATGGTCGCCGCCGATGCCGACGAAGCAGTGCGCGGTGCGGATGCCGTCGTGACGATGCTGCCGGCGGGCACGCATGTCGAGCAGAGCTACACGGACGCGGTGTTCAATGCAGCGGATACCAACCCGATCCTGATCGATTGCTCGACCATTGATGTCGCGACCGCGAAGCGCGTGGCGGAGGCCGCACGTGCGAAGGGGCTGGCGGCGGTCGACGCGCCCGTGTCAGGGGGGATCGCGGCGGCGGCGGCGGGAACGCTCACCTTCATGGTCGGTGGCGACGACGAAGACTTCACGCGCGCCCGGCCGATCCTCGCCGACATGGGCAAGGCCGTTATTCACGCAGGGGCCAGCGGTGCGGGGCAGGCGGCGAAGATCTGCAACAACATGCTGCTGGGCGCGACGATGATCGCGACCTGCGAGGCGTTCGCGCTGGCCGGAAAGCTTGGGCTGGACGCGCAGAACTTCTACGACATCGCCAGCGTCTCGTCGGGGCAGAGCTGGTCGATGACCAGCTACTGCCCGGTCGCCGGGGTCGGGCCCGACACGCCCGCCGACCACGATTACCAGGGCGGCTTCGCGACCGCGCTGATGCTCAAGGACCTGCGCCTTGCGATGGCGGCGGCGCAAGGCGCCGGAGCGGCAACCCCGATGGGCGCGCGGGCGGCCGAACTCTACGAACGCTTCGCCGCCGAAGGGAAGGGCGCGCTGGACTTCTCCGCGATCATGACTCGCCTCGACTGAGCGTGGCGCCATTACCTTGGGGGATACCGTCCAGGCGGCGCTGACACTGGCCGGACGGGGAGAGATCGGTCGTGCGCTGCACATGCTGAGCGTCGCCATGTCCGACGCCGGCCTGTCCGAGGTGCAGCGCGGCTCGGCGACGCGAACCTATTCGAGATTGGTCGGCCGCATCGTCCCAGACCGTTATCATCCGCAAGTGCAGCGCGACCTGCTGCGCTGCTTCGCGCGCGCCGATGTGGATACGCAGCAACTGGCGCGCGTCACCGCGACGCTGCTGTTGCTGAAGCCCCAGTCGACGGCGTTGCTCGCCCGCGATCCGCTCTGGATCGCGTTCCTGACGCAGTGTCTGAATGTCGATCCGGCAATGGAGGCGCGGCTGACCGCTTTGCGCGGTGACGTGTTCGGATCACTGCGCGAAGACACGCCGGGCAGCGACGTGATCGGTCTGGCCGCGGCGCTCGCCCTTCAGGCGTTTGCGGGCGGCTACCTTGGCCCGGATGCCGCAATACCGATCGAGCAGCCCGTGTCGCTCGCATCGATGCTCGCCTTTGCCCAATACCGGCCGCTGGTCGAATGGCCGCATCCCGTTCCCGCCACCGGCGACCTGCCGGACGATGTCGTCGCGCTCATTGCGCTGCTCGTTCAGCGCACGGTGACCGATCTGCGGGAAGAAGCGGTGCTGGCCGCAGCGATGCCACGCATCGAGCGGGCGGCTCGTGCGCGCGATGCAGTTTCGACGTTGGTACAGGAGCAGTATCGCGCGCATCCCTATCCCCGCTGGACGGCACCGCCCGCCGCGGAGCCGGTCGCGATCGGCCCGATCATTGCCCGCCTGCCCGGTGTCGACCGGTCCGCACTGCCGCCCACGACGACCGATGTCCTGATCGCCGGATGCGGCACGGGATACGAAGCGCTCGATCTCGCGCGAAGGGATACGACACTCCGCCTTACCGCACTCGACTTGAGCGACGTGAGTCTGGCCTACGCCCAGCGCATGGCGCGGCGGTTTGGTGTGGACGCGATCCGCTTCGCTCAGGGTGACATCCTCGATCTTTCGTCGTCGCCGGAGCAGTATGACGTGGTCATCAGTACCGGTGTCCTTCATCACATGGCGCGTCCGGCGGACGGCTTGTCCTGCCTGGCGCGGGTCCTGCGGCCCGGCGGGATGCTTCGCCTCGGCCTGTACAGCACCCGCGCGCGTACGCTGGTGAGACAGGCGCACGCGCTGATCGAGCGGCATGGCTGGAGCGCGGACCGTGGCGGCGCCCAGGCACTGCGCACGCATATCCTTGGCCTGTCCGATGACGATCCGCTGGCGCCGCTGCGGCAAAGCGATGATTTCTACAGCGTGCCGGGATGCATCGACCTGCTCTTCCACGTCAGCGAGCAGAGTTTCACGCTGCCGCGAATGGGTGAAATGCTGGATGAGCAGGGGCTGACGCTCGCCGGGCTGGACATCGACCAGAACACCCACGGGCTTTTCCGGCAATCCTTCGGGCAAAGCCGCTCGTTACTGGATCTGGCGGCGTGGGATTCGCTGGAGGCACGGCACCCCCATCTGTTCGCCGCGATGGTGCATCTCTGGGCCCAGCTCCCTCGCTGAGACAAGACCTGTGGGTTTTATATCACAATAAAAACTGTGCGGTGTTATCGTTCTCAAAATCAGCTTGAGAAATTGTAACGGCTGTGTTGAAAGCATGCGCAACGGGCCGGACAGCTCGGGCGAAGAGGTGAGGATGGACGGCGAAGGGGCCAATTCACGCGCAGCTCGCGTGGTTGGAATACTGGTATGCTTGATCGGCGCGACGACGTTACCGCCTGCGGCGTTGGCGGCGCGTCAGCAGCCTGCCACCGCCACGCCGGCAGCGCCCTCCGATCCCGCATCGCGCGCGAAGGCGCTGGTCCGGCAGATGACGCTGGATGAGAAGATCGGCCTGGTCCACGGCCTGTTTCCCCCCTTCGCCAAGGGCAAGACGACCGACGAACTAATTCCCTCCGCCGGTCATATTCCCGGCATCGCACGGCTCGGCATCCCGATCCTGCGAGAGAGCGATGCCAGCCTGGGCGTCGCGAATCAGGTCGAGCAGCGCAAGGGCGATGTCGCGACCGCGCTGCCGTCGGGGCTGGCGACCGCGGCAAGCTTCGATCCCGAGATTGCCACAGCCGGCGGGATGATGGCGGGTGCCGAGGCGCGCGCGAAACGGTTCAACACGCTGCTGGCGGGCGGGGTCAATCTGACCCGAGATCCGTGGAACGGGCGCAATTTCGAGTATCTGGGAGAGGATCCGCTGCTCGCCGGCGAGATGGCGGGTGCCGCGATCACCGGCGTGCAGTCCAACCGCATCGTCTCGACGATCAAGCATTTCGCGCTCAATTCGCAAGAGACGGGCCGCATGGTCGCAGACGCGCGGATCGGCGAGGCGGCGCTCAGAATGAGCGATCTGCTCGCCTTCGAGATCGCGATCGAGCGCGGGCACCCGGGATCGGTCATGTGCGCCTACAACAAGGTCAATGGTGACTATGCGTGCGAGAATGCGTTCCTGCTGAATCAGGTCCTCAAGCACGATTGGAACTATCGCGGCTGGGTCATGTCCGACTGGGGCGCGGTCCACTCCACGGTGAAGGCGGCAATGTCGGGGCTCGATCAGGAGTCGGGCCAGGAACTGGACAGGCAGATCTTCTTTGCCGCCGACCTTAAGACCGCGGTTCAGGGTGGGCGGGTGCCGATGCACCGACTGGACGACATGGTCGAGCGCTATCTGGTCGGCCTGATCGAAACCGGGGCGATGGACACGCCCACGCCCGCCAAGGCGCAGTCGATCGACTATACCGCGCATGCCAGGGTCGCGCAGCGTGTTGCCGAGGCAGGGATCGTGCTGCTGAAGAATGACGGTGACGTGCTGCCGATCGCGGCGACGGCGAAGCGTATCGTCGTGATCGGCGGGCACGCGGATGTCGGCGTGCTTTCGGGCGGCGGGTCGAGCCAGGTCCGCTCGGTCGGGGGCGCCCCGATCGAGATCCCGCTTACGAAGGGGCCCGCCGCGTCGTTCGCGCGAGTGACCTATCATGCGTCATCGCCGCTTAAGGCAATTCGCGCGCTGGCCCCGCAGGCGCAGCTGAGTTTTGTCGACGGCAGCGATCCGGGCGCGGCCGCCAGGGCTGCGCGTACGGCGGATCTGGCGATCGTCTTCGCGACGCAGTGGACGACCGAGGCCGAGGACGCGGAAAATCTTTCGCTTCCGGAAGACCAGGATGCGCTGATCGCCGCGGTCGCCGCCGCCAATCCCCACACGGTCGCGGTGCTGGAGACGGGCGGTCCGGTACTGATGCCGTGGATAGACCGGGTGCCGGCGGTGGTGCAGGCCTGGTATCCGGGACAGCGCGGCGGCGAGGCGATCGCGAACATCCTTTTCGGGCGCGTCAACCCGTCGGGTCGGTTGCCGATCACCTTTCCTCGCGCGGCGGCTCAGGCTCCGCGCCCGACGCCGGTCGGGCTGGATCGCCTGAAGGCCGCGGACGCGGCGGCGGCGGCAAATCCGGCCGAGGCGGCGACGTCGCCGTTGCAAAGCTTTCCCGTCGACTATGTCGAGGGCGCCGACGTTGGTTACCGCTGGTATGCGTTGAAGGGGGAAAAGCCGCTGTTTCCGTTCGGCCACGGACTGAGCTTTACGCGCTTTGCCTATAGTGACCTGACGGTCACGGGCGGCGATGCGCTTAGGGCCACTGTGCGCGTGATGAACAGCGGCAAGATGGCCGGCGCGGACGTGCCGCAACTCTATGTCGGGCACGGCGATCGGCCGATGCGGCTGGCGGCGTTCGAGCGCGTGATGCTGGCGCCGGGCGAGTCGCGCACGGTCACGCTCACCGCCGCGCCGCGCATCGTGGCTGATTATGACACGAAACTGCCCGGCTGGCGGATCGAGCGCGGACCCTACCGCGTCGCCATCGGCCATGACGCCGCCGACCGCGCGCTGACGACCAGCGTCACGCTCGAGCCGCAGACCATCAAGCCATAAGAAACGATCAGACAGGAAGGAACGGGGACCATGACAAACAAGACCAGGATCGTCGCCGCGCTGCTCGCCAGCGGAGCATTCGTCGCACCGGCCACCGCCCAGACGACAGTGCCGCCCGCCGAGCAGACCCCGCCCAATCCGTTGCCGACCGAAGGTCCGCCCGTCGACCAGTCGAATACGATCCGCGAACCATCGACGCAGGAGCCGCCGCTGGAGGCGGGTGCGCCGGCGGTGACCGAGACCGAGCCGGGGCAGAACGATATCATCGTGACCGGCATCCGCGCCAGCCAGGCAAAGTCGATCGACATCAAGCGCGAAAGCGCCGCGATCGTCGATGCGATCACCGCCGAGGATATCGGCAAATTGCCCGACGTGACGATCGTTGATTCGCTGCAGCGCATCCCGGGCGTCCAGATCACGCGCAACGCCGGTGAGGGATCGACCTTCAATATCCGTGGCCTGCCGCAGGTCGTGACCCTTATCAACGGCGAGCAGTTCCTGTCGGCCGGCAATATCGGCAGCTCGCGCCCCAGCCTGCTGGACATCCCCGCGCAGTTGCTGAGCGGCGCGGTCGTCTACAAGACGCAGGATGTGCGCAATGCCTATTCGGGCATCTCGGGCACGGTCGATCTGCGCACCCGCCGTCCGTTCGACTTCAAGGACGGCTTCACCTTCGCGGGTCAGGCGGAGTACGAGACGGGGCGCGACACCAGTAAGGACGATTATCTGGCCAGCGGGCTGGCGGCATGGCGCAAGGGCAATATCGGCGTGCTCGCAACCGTGTCGAACAACGAGGCGACGCTGGGCAACAACTATGCGGGCTACGGCGGCGGCATCTTCGGTAACAACGACTGGGGTGGCGACAGCCCGAACTGGATCGCGCCGCAGGGCTATGAGACGTTTCACCGCGAGGTCGAGCGCAAGCGGTTCGGCGCATCAGGGGCGATCCAGTGGGAGATCGAGCCGGGCGTGACGGTGACGGGAGAGGGTTTCTACACCCGTTTCCACGAGCATGACCTGCGCGCAGGCATGAACATCTCGAACCGCTGGACGGGCCTGGGCTGGACCACGCCGACCGACTTCGTGAATACGGGGCTGATACAACAAGGTGGCGGCAACGGCCAGCCTTGGTACGCGGTCAGTCAATATGACCTCGACGCCTGGTGGGTGAACTCGTTCAGCATCAACCGGACGACGAAATCGGATTCGAAGAACTTCAACCTGCAACTGGACTATGACAAGGGCGGTCCGTTCAGCTTCACTGCGCGCGCGATCTATGAAGATGCCAAATATCTGAACACCAACGGGCAGGTGCAGGGGGATCTGTCCAACTGGCAATATGGACCGGACCGCCAGTTCACGTTGTTCCGCGACGCAAACGATCGGACCCGCGGACCCTTCTACCCGGCCAATATCGCACAGAATTATGCTGGTCGCTTCTCGAACGGGATCATCGGCAGCAACGGCGGGCGGTACGTCAACCCCAACCCGATGGGCTATGGCGCCGATCCGCAACTCCATATCGACCTGTCGCACAACGACGTGCGCTGGAGCGGTTTCGACACGCCCATTCCCGGCGGACTGGGTGCGGGCAGGAGCCTGCAGGACTATATGGCCAACCTCGACAGTTATACGGTCGCGGCATATTCGTCGGAAGGGAATAACCGCAATACTGCCAAGAATTACGGCTTCCGGCTGGACGGTGCCTATGAATTCGCCAAGTCGAACGGCGGCAACCTGTTCGATGTCCTGAAGCGCGTGGATTTCGGTGTTCGCGGCAGCAAGCGCAAGGCTGAGATCGAGGTGTATCACCTGTTCTCCAACCTGTACGCGGGCAACGGTGCGTCAGACCCCAATGGCTGCGCGGTCCAGTGGAAGTCGATCGACGTGGTGCTCAACAATCAGCAGCCCGGATCGTGCTTCGCGGGCGAGCAGGTGCCGAACGCGGGGTTTGATCCGAACCAGCCGGTCAGCGCCACCAATCCGGTCAGCAAGCTTCAGGGTTATACCGCGTATCAACCCACCAACCTGGGAACCAACAACAACACCTATTTCCTGACCGACTTCGGCAAGCAGACCAAGGGTTTTCCGGGTGTGTGGGTGGCCGATCCGCGCGACTTCAACGACCCGCTGGCGTTCCAGACGCGGGTGTTCGGAAACGCGTTCCCGGTCATCATCCCGGGTGCGTCTTACGACGTCAACTTCTACGAGACGAGCGCCTATGCCAATGCCGATCTGGAATATGGCCCGGTCGAGGCGAATGTCGGTCTCAAGTACATTCACACACGTGTCAGGGTTCGCCAGAACCTGACTGGCGCCGTCGTGCCCTATGGCGATGCGAATTATGATGTCGGCGATTATTTCGACGGTAACAGCTATGATGACTGGCTGCCGACCGTGAACGTACAGTGGAACGTCACCGACAAATTGAAGGTGCGCGGTGCATTCGCCAAGACGACGATCCCGCTTGATCTCGGAAATTATGGCAGCGGCCTCAGCATCGCGACCAATGACTCGATCGGTGTGATCCCGGATCGCCCGGAAACGGCGACCAACGCGCCGATCGGAGTCCGTCAGGTCACCAGCGCTTCGTCGAGCGGAAACCCGAACCTGAAACCGTGGCGCTCGAACAATTACGATGCGGCGGTCGAATATTATTATGGCCGAGCGACGTTGTTGAGCGTGGGTTTGTACAAGCTTGACATCAACAGTTTTGTGAACACCCAGACGTTACTTGATGGTCGATTCCCGGATGGCGATGGCGTGATCCGACGGACGGTGAACTTTACGCGTCCGGTACAGGGTGACGGCGGTTCGTTGAAGGGTGTCGAAGTCGGCGCGAAGGTCTCCGCTGGCGACTTCCTGAAAACCAACAGCTTTATCCGTTTCTTTGGTTTCGATGCGAACTATACCTATTCGGACAGTGCACAGAAGAATAGCGCGCGTCAGTTGAATGGCGATTATCAGCCTTTCTTCGATAATTCTACGCATCAGGTCAACTTTGCACTATGGTACCAGGACTCGAGGCTACAGGCGAGAGCGGCCTATAACTACCGATCGGCGCGCCTTCAGGGTTCGGTTGACTCAGTTCCCTATTTTGCAGCGGGAACTAACTTTGTTGATCTGAACGTGACCTATATGCTCAACGAGCATTTCTCCCTTTATGCGAACGCCTCGAACGTGTTCGGAGAGATCGAGAAATACTACTATGAGTTTGACAAGGGCGTCCGCCAGTTCGCCTATTCCAATGAGTTCGAGCCGCGATACTTCGCCGGTGTCCGCGTCAAGTTCTGACCCCTGGTTCCCCACCTGGCCGGCGGTGGTCATCCATCGCCGGCCTCTTCTCCGGTCCTTCCGTCCGGGGCTGCGGTCGCTATAGACCGGGTGCGTGAAGCAGCAGCCATGATCGATCCCGACCCCCACGCCATTCGCCGCCTCGTCATCGTCGGCGGCGGCACCGCCGGCTGGATGGCCGCCGCGGCGTTTGCCAAGCATTTCTCCGGCAGCGCGGTGACGATCACGCTCGTCGAGTCGAGCGAGATCGGGACGATCGGTGTCGGTGAGGCGACCATCCCGACGATCCGACGCTTCTACGCCAAGCTCGGCCTCGACGACCGCACCGTCATGCGCGAGACGAACGCGACCGCCAAGCTGGGTATTCTGTTCCAGGACTGGCATCGCAAGGGTGAAGGCTTCATCCACCCGTTCGGGCTTTACGGGCAGGACATGGGCGACATCGCTTTCCACCATTTGTGGCTGGCGCAGCGCGCGCGCGGCGACATGACGCCGATCACCGCCTATTCGCTGGGCGCGATGCTGGCGGAGCGCGGGCGCATGGCGCTGCCTCAGCTCAGTGCCCCGACCCCGCTGGCGGTCTATGACTGGGCGCTGCATTTCGATGCCGCGCGGTTCGCGCAATTCCTGCGCCGCTACAGCGAGGCGTCGGGCGTGACGCGGATCGATGCCAGGATCACGCGCGTCGAGCGCGCGGAGGACGGCCGGATCGCCGGTGTGCATCTGGATAACGGCGCGTGTGTCGCGGGTGACTTCTTCATCGATTGCACGGGCTTTCGCGCGATGCTGCTCGCAGAGACGCTGGGGGTGGCGTTCGAGGACTGGCGCGAGTGGCTTCCCTGCGACGCCGCCATCGCCGTACAGACCGAGAATGCAACGATCGAACCGCCGCCCTACACCCGCGCACAAGCCAAGGCGGCGGGGTGGCAGTGGCGTATTCCGCTCAGGCACCGCGCGGGCAACGGGCTGGTCTATGCAAGCGAGCGGTTGAGCGAGGACGAGGCGATCGCGACATTGCTAGCCGATCTGCCCGGTCGGGCGCTGACCGAGCCGCGCCGCATCCCGTTTCGTTCGGGGCGGCGCACCCAGGCATGGTCGCACAATTGCGTAGCATTGGGACTGGCGGCGGGATTTCTAGAACCGCTGGAGTCGACCAGCATCGCGCTTGTCGAGACAGGCATCGAGCGGTTGAAGGAACTGTTTCCCGATAGGCGGCTTAACCCCGCGCTCATCACCGAGTTCAACGACACGACCGCGCGCGAAATGGAACGTGTGCGCGACTTCATCATTCTGCACTACAAGCTAACACGACGCGACGATACGCCGTTTTGGGTCCACTGCCGCGACATGCCAGTTCCCGACACGCTCAATCGCAAGCTGGCACTGTGGGATGCGCGTGGAGAGTTCGTGCGCTACCGCTGGGAGATGTTTCATCCGTCGAGCTGGCTAGCGATGTATACTGGGTTCGACCGTTTCCCCGAGGCCGCCAATCCTGCAGTGGCAGGCGCGGACATCAGGCTGATGACGTCGGCGATGGAGCGTATGCGCTCCAGCGTCGCGGCGACCGTCGCGCAGACGCCCAGCCATGCGCAGTTCCTGGCGACGCTCGACAGATGACGCGCGCCGGCCCGCTGCGCACCCTGTGCATCGTCGGCGGCGGGACCGCCGGCTGGATTGCCGCCGCGCTGATCGCGCATCACTATCCCGCGGTCAAGGTCGAGCTGATCGAGTCCGACGACATTGGCACGATCGGCGTCGGCGAGAGCACTATTCCGCCGTTCCTGCAATTGCTGGCACGGCTGGGGATCAGCGAAAGCGAGTTCGTCGCCGAGTGCCAATCGAGCTTCAAGCTGGGGATCGAGTTTCGCGACTGGCGGCGGGTAGGGCACAGTTACTTCCATCCGTTCGGATCGATTGGCACGCCGATCGAGGTCGGTGACTTTTACCAGCTTTGGCTGCGCCTGCGCGTCGGTGGAGAAGCCGGGTTATTGCAGGACTATGCCCCCGCCAGCGTGATGGCGCGCGAGGGACGCTTTACCCTGCCGTTCAAGGCGCAGCGCACGCCGATCGCGGGGGCGACCTATGCGCTGCACGTCGATGCGAGGCGTGTCGCCCGCTACCTGCGCCGATTCGCCGAGGCACGCGGGGTGATCCGGACCGAGGGCATCGTGTCCGACGTGGCGCAGGACGCGGGCGGGTTCGTCGAGCGGGTGCGGCTGGTCGACGGACGCGAGGCGGCCGCCGATTTCTTCATCGACTGCACGGGCTTCCGCGCGCTGCTGAGCGAAAAGACGTTGGGCGTCGGCTTCAACGACTGGTCGCACTGGCTGATGTGCGACCGTGCGATCGCCGTCCAGACCGAGAATGTTGGGTCCCCGCCGCCCTATACGCTGGCGCATGCGCAGGAGGCCGGTTGGCGCTGGCGCATCCCTCTTCAGCACCGCGCGGGCAACGGCCATGTCTTCGCCAGCCGCTACATGAGCGATGACGAGGCGACCGCCATCCTGCTGGATCAGACGGAGGGGCAGCCGGTGACCAGCCCGATGACGGTGCGTTTCCGCACCGGCGTGCGCGAGGCGCCGTGGCGGGGCAACGTGCTGGCGGTGGGCCTGTCCGGCGGGTTCATCGAGCCGCTGGAATCAACCGCGATCCATCTGATCTATCGCGGCATCGACTACCTGTTCCGCTTCCTGCCCGACCGGGACTGCGCGCCGGAACTGGCCGCCGAGTTCAACCGCCGGATGATCACCGATTATGCGGAGATCCGTGACTTCATCATCCTTCACTATTGCGTGACTGAGCGGCGGGACACGGCGTTCTGGCGGGCGTGCGCCGAGATGGAACTGCCCGAGAGCCTGAGGCGGCGCATCGCGCTGTTCCGCGTCAACGGCGTGCTGGAAGAAGGGGTGGACGAGCTGTTCGGACCCGTGTCGTGGCAATCGGTAATGGACGGCATGGGGATCGTACCGCGCGTGTACCACCGCTCGGTTGACCGGTTGCAGGTGCCCGATCTCGGCGGCGAACTGCGCGCGGCCGCGCGGGCGCTAGACGGGTTCGTGGCGACACTGCCCAGCCACGCCGCCTTCATCGCGCAGCACTGCGCAGCCGGTCCAAAGCGATAGCCGATGCCGCGCCCTACGGGACAATCCGTAACCATCAAGCATGTTGCGGCGGAAGCTGGAGTGTCGCTGCAAACCGTGTCGCGGGTAATCAACAATGAACCCAACGTCCGTCCGCACATGCAGGAACGCGTCCATGCGGCCGTGGCGAAGCTCGGGTATGTCCCGTCGCTCGCGGCCAGACGGCTGGGTGGATCGCGTTCCTATGTCATCCTGGCGCTCAACGACCGTGATCGCACGATCGAGGCGTGGCAATTGGGACAGGGGACTGATTACATCGACCAAATGCTTCATGGCGGGATGCTGACCTGTACGGAGCAGGGCTATCGCATGATCTTCGAGTTGATCGACACCCATTCTGCGCACGTCGAACGGGCGGTATCCGCGGCGCTGTCGGCGCTGCGGCCCGATGGCGTGATCTTGACGCCGCCGCACTCGGACAGCGCTGCGATCACCGAATTGCTGACGACGCGAGGTGTTCCATTCGCCAGGATCGGGTCGGACAGACCAGGACCGGGCTTTGCGGTGACGATGGATGACGGCAAGGCCGCGCGCCAGGCAACCGGGCGGCTGATCGAGCTGGGCCACCGCCGGGTCGGTTTCATCACCGGGAGTCCGGAATACCGGCTGAGCGCGCAGCGGCTGGAGGGCTATCGCACTGCGCTGGACAGTCACGGTCTCGCCGATCCGGCGCTGATCGCCGAGGGCGATTTTACCTATGCGTCGGGCAGTCGGGGCGCGCAATATCTGCTGTCGCTGGAGGAGCCGGCGACGGCGATCATCGCGTCGAGCGAGCAGATGGCGCTCGCCACACTGCACGTCGCGAACAAGCGCGGGATAGACGTGCCGGCGCGGCTTTCGATCATCAGCTTCGACAACACCCCGGTCACGCGCTTCTCGGTGCCGCCGCTAACCGCGGTCGCCCAGCCGATCGCGCCGATGGCATCAACCGCGGCGTCGTTGCTGATCGAGGCTGCCAGCGCACGGGCGAAGGAGCGCACCGACTGGTTGCACATCCTGCCATTCGAACTGATCGAGCGAGGCTCGACCGGACCCGCGTGACCGACATCGAGCCGCAGCGTCCGGCGCGCGCGTTCCTGCCGCTCTATGCGCTGGCCAATGCCGGGGGTATGATCTCTTACATTCCGTTTCTGACGCTGCTGGTCCCGATCAAGGTCACGATGCTCGCGCCGGCGAGCAGGATCGAATTGCTCAGCGCCATCACCATCATCGGCGCGGTTGCGGCAAGCATCGCCAACATCACCTTCGGCATCGCCAGCGACCGCAGCTATCGGCGTCGCGGCTCCCGCCGGCGCTGGATCGCCGGTGGCCTGGTCGCCAACGCCATCGCGGCGGCCGCGCTCGCGGCGGCGACGACTCCGGCATCGCTGATCGGCGCAATCATCGTCTTCCAGATCGCGGTCAACATGGTTCTGGCGCCGTTGGCGGCGATGCTGGCGGACAGCGTTGCGGATGCCCAAAAAGGCGTGGCTGGCGGTGCGCTGGCGCTGGCGCCCGCCGCGGGATCGGTCGTCGCCGCGGCGGTTACCGCCGCGAGCGGCATCGGCCCGTCGGTGCGTTTCGCGGCGGTCGCCGCGATCGTCATCGCCTGCGTTTTGCCGATCCTGACGATCAGGCCGATCCGGATGCGAGACCCCGAGATCCCCGGGATAGAGCGCGTGATCCGTCGCGGCGACCTGTTCCGCATCTCGCTCGCGCGCCTGTCGTTGCAAGTTGCGGGCGGCGTCCTGTTCACCTATCTTCTCTTCTATTTTGAGACGCTCGGTCGCGCCGAGGGCAGGGGTATCGCGCTGGCGCCACGGGTCGCGACGCTAACGATGCTCGGGCATCTGATTGCTTTTCCGATGACGCTCTGGATCGGCAGCTGGTCGGACCGCACCGGCCGTCGTAAGCCATTCCTGCTGGCGACCTCGGGTGCGACCGCGCTGGGGCTGGTCGTCATGGCGATGCGCACGGACATGGCCAGTGCCGCGATCGGATATGGTGTATTCACCGCCGGCGGCGCGATTTTCCTGTCATTGCAGTCGACGTATGCGATGCAGGTTCTTCCCTCGTCCGATCACCGGGGTCGCGATCTGGGGTTCGTGAACCTGGCCAACACGATTCCCGCCATCATCGCCTCGATGCTGGCATGGGCGATGATCGGACGATACGGCTATGCGCCGCTGCTGATGTTGCTGGGCCTGCTGGTCGTGCTGGGAGGAATCCTGACGCTGACGGTCCGCAGCGAGGCATGACGACCAGGCGTCGGCCAAGGGCGGGCCGATGATTTGCCGATGCGCGTGAACGACATCGAAAGGTCCGCAGGTCGAGGACCGTCAGCGGCAATCGACCAGTCCCTGTGCTGCGCTGCCCAGGCGCACGCGCGAGATCGTGATGTCGAGCTTGCCCGTCGTCATCATCGTAAAGGGACGCGAGACACGGGCCAGATCGGCACCCGCGTAGCAGCGCAAGGGGACCGCGACCTGCCCCCATCCACCGCTGCGCGCCAATTCCCGCAGCCGGTTCGTCACGTCGACGCCATCCAAGCTGACAGGTGCGGCAGGGGCGTCATCGACGCGCAGATCGACGATCACCGCGACATCACCATTTGCCTGGCGCGTCAGGTCGACCGCGTCGCCGACAAAGGCGGCGGTTGCAGGTCCGGCGCCGGTCCACGTCACGCGCACCGAATCCTCCTGGGCAGTGCGATCGGCGGGGCGGCGGTCGATAAGGTCGGGGCCGGGATTGGCCGACAGCGCTCCATCGGTGCCGAGCAACAGGCGCCGACCGTTCGTCACCTTGCCGCCGTTGAACAGGATGTTGCGATCGCCGCCCGTATCCGACCGCGCCTCCGGCAATTGCGGCAGTGCACCATCGTCCTTCGTTGTCAGCCCGAAGCCATAGGGGAAGAGGGGGTCATAATCCTTGTCACCGATGTTGAGCGGCGTCTGGTCGGCGCGCTTGGGCCAGCTATACGGAAGCTTGCCACGGAACTGCTCTCGCCCGAACAGCATGTCGGCGACGCCCTCGCCCTCCGATCCCGGCAGCCACGCGGCGACGAACGCATCGGCGGCGTTCAGATAGGGGTTCACCCATAGCGGACGACCCGACAGGAAAACCGCGACGACCGGTATGCCTTGCGCTTTCAGCCGTTTCATCGTGGCGAGCGTGTCGGACGGATCGTCGAAGGCGACGTCGGTCCTGTCGCCCTGGAACTCAGCGTAGGGATTCTCGCCGAACACGACGATCGCGGCATCCGGCTTCCTGGTATAGCGGCCATCGGGGCTGAGCGTCGCAGTACCGCCCCCTGCGCGGACCCGATCGTCGATGCCGCGCCAGATCGAGGTCGCGTGCGGGAAGTCGGCCGGAGTCGTGCCGGTGCCCTGCCATGACAATGTCCAGCCGCCCGCCTGCTTCGCCACGTCGTCCGCACCGTCGCCCGTGACGAGGATACCGGCGCCGGGTTCGAGCGGCAGCAGCGACCCGTTGTTCTTCAGCAAAACCAGCGACTCGCGTACCGCCTGCCGAGCGACCGCACGGTGCCTGTCACTGCCCAGCAGGTCGTATTGCCCGGCATAGGGCCGCGCCGATGGCTTGGGCGCGTCGAACACGCTCGCACGGAACTTGACCCTGAGGACGCGGCGAACCGCGTCATCCAGCCGGCTCATCGGTATCCTGCCGGTCTTCACCTCGGCCAGGGTGCTTTCCCACAGCCCCTTCCAGCTGTCGGGCGCCATGTAGATGTCGAGCCCGGCATCGATCGCCTGCGGGCAATCGGTGACGGTACAGCCCGGCACCTGCCCATGTGCGTTCCAGTCACCGACGACGAAGCCGTCGAAGCCCCAGCGGTCCTTCAGCACGCCGGTCAGCAAGCTGCGGTTGCCCGTCATCTTCGTGCCGTTCCAGCTGGAGAAGCTGGCCATCACCGATTGCACGCCTGCCTTGAGCGCCGCTTCGTAGGGCGGGGCGAATAGGTCGCGCAACCGCCCCTCGCTCACCTGGGCGTCGCCCTGGTCCTTGCCGTCCTTCGTCCCGCCATCGCCCAGGAAATGCTTGGCGGTGGCGATGACATGGTCGCCGATCAGCCAGTCCTTCGCGCCGATCTTGCCCTGCAGCCCTTCGACCAGCGGTCCGGCATAGCTTGCCGCGATGTCGGACCGTTCGCCAAAGCCCTCATAGGTCCGGCCCCAACGATCATCGCGCACGACCGCGATCGTCGGCGCGAAGGTCCAGTCGATGCCGGTCACGCGCATCTCGACGGCGGTGACCTCTCCGATCCGCTTCATCAACGCGGGGTCGCGCATCGCGCCAAGCCCGACATTGTGAGGAAACAAGGTCGCGCCGACGATGTTGGAATGGCCGTGAACGGCGTCGATTCCCCAAATCGCGGGAATGCGCGGCAGCTTGGGATCGTCGCTGGTCGATGCGGCCCAGAACGCGTCCGCAAGCTTCAGCCATTCACTCGCGGGCGCGTTGTACTTGCCGCGCGGATCGGAATTGCCGCCGTTGAAGACCGAGCCCAGATGATATTTGCGGACGTCCTCAGGCGTGATGCTGGCGATGTCGCCTTGGATCACCTGCCCGACCTTCTGCTCGATCGACATGCGCTGTAGCAGTGCATCGATTCTCGCCTCCATCGCAGCGTCCCTAGGGATCGGCGACCGTTGTGCGGGCCACAGGTTTGGATGTGCTGTGCCGGATGCGAGCGGGGCGGCCGGCGCGGGCGTGCCGGCGAACGCCGTGCCCACTAGCGATACCACGATCCCCAGATGATGCCGCATCTACCCTCTCCCTTTGATTGGTAACGTTCTCTTGATGTATCGATAGAGGCCTAGTCGTCTGGCTGTCGAGCAGTTTAGCGCAATCGCCGGGTCTGCCAGACCACGCGTCCGATGATTTCGATTGGCCCTCCGGCGACCGGCGGTGCATGCGGGTTGTCACTCGCGATGGCGATTCCGCCAGCGACCTTCGCAACGCGCTTGACCATCATTAGCCCGTCGACCCGGATGACGAAGACGCCTCCTCCCGCAGGCGGAACCCGGTCACGGGTATCAATGTAGATCTGGTCCCCCTCCATCAGCATCGGCGCCATCGAGTCGCCGCGAACCGCAACGATGTGCGAGCGCGCTGGGTCCAGTCGCAGGCTGCGGGCGAGCGCGGGGTCCATCATCTCGGTCGCCTGCACGACGTCATACTCTGCGATCGCGCCCGGCCCGGCTGATGCCGAAATGTCCAGCCGGGTGATCCTCACGGGTCCGGGTTTATCCGCAGCGCCGAGCGCCTGTTCGCTGATATTGAGATAGTCCGCCAGCAATCTGCGATCATGTTCCGCCAGTCGCCGCGGCGACCCGCGCGTCACGAACTGGTGAAGATAAGCGGCATTTCGGCCGATCATCGCCGACAAGGCGGCCAGGCTCTCCCCCCGCTCCGCCACGACGCGCAGCAATGTGGAGCGGGGACCAGTGTTCGTCATCGCTCGCAGCGTAGTGCAGGAAAATCCTAGCACTACTTTGGCAGGTTTGTAGTTTTTGGGATTTCCATTTTGTTGTATCAGTGATTCATGGGGAGCCAGCATGTGGAGGCTGG
The DNA here is from genome assembly GCA_965260965.1 of Sphingomonas sp. Taxonomy (GTDB): domain Bacteria; phylum Pseudomonadota; class Alphaproteobacteria; order Sphingomonadales; family Sphingomonadaceae; genus Sphingomonas. The sequence continues at coordinate 378,079 of CBDHCA010000003.1, forward strand.
CGATGGGCAGTGATTGGCGGGATGATCTGGAGGCGTGGCTGAGGCCATTCGTGGCGGCGCTTGGTCACAAGACGCGGGGGCGGATGTGTCCGTCGTATGTTGCGGGGTTGATCGGGCCTGGGGATCGCAAGAGCATTCAGCCGATGGCAGCGCGCGACGATGCCGTCAGTTACGATCAACTCCACCACTTTGTGGCGAGCGGCGTCTGGGACGCGGAGCCGCTGAAGGCCGCATTGCTGGCCGAAGCCGATGCCCAGGTCGGCGGCGGTGATGCCTGGCTGATTATCGACGACACGGCTCTGCCGAAGAAGGGGCGCAGCTCGGTTGGGGTGGCCCCGCAATATGCTGGCGTGCTCGGCAAGAACGCCAACTGCCAGACGCTGGTGTCGGTGACGCTGGCGCGGCGGGAAGTGCCGATCATGGTGGGCCTGCGGCTGTTCCTGCCTGAGAGCTGGATTAGCTGTAGGCGCTTGCAAACGTAGCGGCCTCTGCTCGCAAACAGCGCGGTTTCCTACTCGCATTGGCTGACAACGGGTAGGCTGCGCTGCTCACACTAATTGACAATGTGCTCGCCATCGTCCGCGCCTGCTCGCAAACGGAGATGGCCTGCTCACGACCTCTGCCAATGGGCATCACCTGTCCTTGCGTTTCAGAAGCGCCAGGCGAGCTTCGGAAGCGTCCTCGAACACAATCGTCAACTGGTCGTGGTGGATGGACCAGCTGCGTGCCGCTTCCATCAGGGTCCAGAACCGGCCGGCCGTAGCGTAAGCAGCGGGATCGTTGCAGCCCACGGTCGTGGTGATCCCGGCACCGGAACCGAGCCGATTGAACGTTCCCTGACGTCCTTGATCGGTGACGTTCCATCGAAGTTTCGCCGAGGACGTGCTGTTGCAGACCGCCGTACCAGAGACGGTGTGGTCGGGGTTCATCCTTATTGTGGCGATATAGCCGGTGCGCTCTGTCACCTGTTCGCCCTGCAGGGTCTGCAGCGCCCACACCTGCGCAGGGTTGCCGAACCAAACGACAGACGGCGGCTCTCGCACGGGCGTGCAAGCCGTCAGCGCCGCAGCGACCAGCAATGCGCGTCTTATCGCCCATCTCTTACCGATCACTGACGCGAAGTCGGGTATATGGCCGTACTTGAGAACTTCCCTAGCCCAACTGGCGGTTCTGCAAAACCAGGGTTTCTGACGAGCCGATCGCCTCGCTTGCTTGGCAACGTAAATCTGCGAGGCGCGCTTTGTCAAAACTGTTCTGGAAACACGCTTTGCAAAAGGGTAGGCGTCCAACGGGTTTGGAGAAGATCGGACGCTCATGCGGGTCGGCTATGCCAGGGTCAGCACCAGCGACCAGAATCCCGAGCTCCAACTCGAAGCGCTGCGCCGCGCGGGTTGCGAGAAGGTCTTCACCGAGAAGGCATCGGGCGCGCGCGATGACCGGCCCGAACTCGCGCGCATCCTGGCGGACGTGCTCCGCGCAGGCGACACGCTGGTGGTGTGGAAACTGGACCGCCTCGCCCGATCGCTCAAGAAGCTGATCGCCACGGCCGAGGAACTGGAGCGCGAGAAGATCGGGCTCGTATCGCTGACCGAGAGCATCGACACCACCACGCCGGGCGGGATGCTCACCTTTCACGTGTTCGGTGCCATCGCGCAGTTCGAGCGCGCCCTGATCCGGGAGCGCACAACGGCGGGGTTGGTGGAGGCGCGCCGGCAAGGGCGCAAAGGCGGTCGCCCATCGGCGATGCGACCGAGCGACGTGACCGCAGCGCGCGCGATGATGAAGGAAGGCTCGTTGCCGGTCCGCGACATCGCCAAGCGCATTGGCGTGTCGGTCGCGACCCTCTATCGCTACGCCGGCAAGCGCGGCAGCGGCGCGTCGGCCAAGGAGTCCGCCCCAGCCCATGGCTGACCGGGCGAAGCGACCGCCCGGAGAGGCGCTGGTCGATCTTCGCCGACGATTGTCGCTGCTGTCCCCGCGCGATCCCGGTCGCACTGAGATCGTCGCGCGTGCGGCCGAGGCCTACGGCATCTCGATCTGGACGATGTACCGCGCGCTGCGCGAGCTGAACCGGCCCAAGTCGGTGCGCCGGTCCGACCATGGCGGGACGCGCGTCGCCCCGCAGGCGGAGATGGAGCGCTACGCCGAGATCGTCGCCGCGCTGAAGATCAGGACCACCAACAAAAAGGGCCGGCACGTCTCGACCGCCCGCGCCATCGAGTTCCTGGAAACCGATGGCGTCGAAACGCCCGAAGGTCTGGTCAAGGTCGCGCCCGGCCGGCTCAAGCGGGCGACGATCGATCGGCTGCTGCGCTCGTCGGGGCTGGATTACGCTCGCGTCACTCGCCCGCACGCGGCCGTACGCTTCCAGGCGCGGCGATCAAATGAGCTGTGGCACTTCGACATGAGCCCGTCCGATCTCAAGCATGTCGAGGCGCCGCTCTGGGCCGAGCAGGGCCGCGGCAAGCCGACGCTGATGTTATTCTCGGCCGTCGATGACTGCTCGGGCGTGGTCTACCAGGAATATCGCAATGTCTATGGCGAGGACGCCGAGTCCGCGCTGCGCTTCCTGTTCAACGCCTTCGCCGCCAAGCCCGAACCCGAGCTGCCGTTTCAGGGGCTGCCGGTTACGATCTACATGGACAACGGCCCGGTCAGTCGGTCGCGCGTGTTCCAGTCCGTGATGGGCAGCCTAGGCGTCCGCGTCCTCACGCACATGCCGCCCGCCCCCGGCGACCGCCACACCGCAGCGCGTGCGAAGGGCAAGGTCGAGCGGCCGTTCCGCACCGTCAAAGAGGTGCATGAGACCCTCTATCACTTCCACAAGCCCAAGGACGAAGAAGAGGCGAACCTGTGGATGCGCCGCGCGCTGGTCACCTATAACAATGGCGATCACCGCTCCGAGCCGCACGCGCGCATTGAGCACTGGCTGCGACACCTGCCCGGCGAGGGCGTGCGCGCCATGTGCTCGTGGGAGCGGTTCTGCGCCTTCGCGCGCGAGCCCGAGCGGCGCACCGTCGCTGGCGATGCGACCGTCTCGGTCGAGGGCACCTCCTACGAGGTCGAGCCTGAACTCGCCGGCGAGACGGTGATGCTGCTCTGGGGCTTGTTCGACCAGCAGCTCTTCGTGGAGCATGACGGCAAGCGGCATGGCCCCTATGAGCCGTCGCGCGGTGCCGTGCCGCTCTACCGCTACCGCAAATACCAGAAGAGCCGAACGGAGGAGCGTCTCGACAAGGTGGTCCGGCTCGCCGACCAGCTCGGGCTTCCGCGCGCGACCGTGACGGGCGGCGATCGGCCGCTGCCCTCGTTGCCGCCTTCGACCGCGGGGCTTCCCGTCCGGCAGACACCCTTCCCAGAGCCAGTCGCCGAGACGGTGTATCCGACCGGTCTCGCTGCGCGCCACGCCATTGTCGACCAGCTCCGGCGACCGCTGGGGTCACTGCCCGAGGCGGACCGCGCCTTTATTGACGCCCTGCTCGGCGAGACGCTCGACAAGGCCATCATCGCCGACCGCGTTCGCGAGCGGTTCCAGGCGCGACGGGGGACAAGCTGATGCTCGCCGACGTTCAATCGAGCTACGGGCTCGCCCGCCCGTTCCAAGGTGCCGGCAACTTCGAGACCGAGCATCAGCGCAACCTCGTGCGCGAGGTCTGCGCGGCTGTCCAAACCGGCAGATTGGTCGTCGTCTCCGGGCTGGTCGGGTCGGGCAAAACGCACCTGCTGCGCCGCATCGAGGACGAACTGACCAGGGCGGGCAAGGTCGCCGTCGCCAAGTCGCTGGCGGTCGACAAGCGCCGCACCTCGCTGCCCTCGCTGATCGAGGCGCTGTTCTACGATCTCTCGCCTGGCGATCGCGCCCAGGTGAAGATCTCCAGGCAGGCGGAACGGCGCGAGCGCGACCTCCGCGACCTGATGAAGAAGGGCAAGCGCCCGGTCGTGCTCGTGGTCGACGAGGCGCACGACCTTCACCACAAGACGCTGACCGGCCTCAAGCGGCTCATGGAGGTGGTCGCCGACGCCGGCGTGCTCCTCTCCGTCCTCTTGGTCGGCCACCCCCGGCTGCGCAATGATCTGCGCCGCCCGCAGATGGAGGAAATCGGCTACCGTACCACCACGTTCGACTATGACGGGATCGGAAACGAGCAGCGCCGCGATTATGTCGCTTGGCTGCTCGGCGCGTGCGCAGCCGAAGGCGTCAAGGTGGCCGACCTGATGGACGAGGACGCGATCGACCTACTCGCCGAGCGGCTGCGAACGCCCCTCCAGGTCGAGATGCACCTGACGCTCGCGTTCGAGCAGGGCTTCCGGTTCGCCGCCAACCCGGTCACGGCCGAGATCGTCGAACAGGTGCTGTCTCGCGCGATCGACGACCTCGAACCCACACTGACGCGCAACGGCTATGACGCGGGCTCGCTCGCCGGCCAGCTGAACGCCCGTCCGTCCGATGTGCGGGCATTCCTGGCGGGAACGCTTGACCCGGAACACACGCGCGAGCTGACGGAACAGCTACGCCAAGCCGGGGTGCCGGTGTGACGGTCACAGGCATGATCGTCATTGGCGGACACCATGAGTACGCCGGTCTCGATTGCGAGCAGCCCCGGATGATGGCGAACACATTGGCAAAGAGCGTGAGCAGACCGTCAGGCCCGTTGTCAGCCAATCCGAGCAGAAACCCGCGCTGTTTGCGAGCAGAGGCGGCTATGATTGCAAGCGCCTACAATTAGCGATCCGGCCCGGCTTGACCGGGCCAAAGTGCCCGAAGAATGTCGCGATTATCGCACCAAGCCCGAGATCGCGCTCGATGAGATCGACCGGGTGCGAGAGTGTGGTGTTCGCTTCGGCTGCGTGCTGGCCGACGCTGGATACGGGTTGTCCGCGCCGTTCCGGCAGGGCCTCTCCGAACGCGGCCTCACCTGGGCGGTGGGCATCCCTTACAAGCAGAAAGTCTATCCGGCCGATGTCGCCATGATCTTCCCTGTCGCCGGACGTGGCAGGCCCCGCCAGCGGCATATCCCCAATGTGAAGTCCGTCACCGCTCAGGCCCTGCTGGATGGCACCAGGTGGCAGACCGTCAGTTGGCGCAAGGGAACCAAGGGCCGTCTCGCGGCACGGTTCGCCGCCGTCCGTGTGCGGGTCGCCGACGGGCCGACCCAACGTATCCACGACATGGGTGCGCAACATCTACCTGGCGAGGAGGTCTGGGTGATCGGTGAACATCGATCGACCGGCGAGCGCAAATACTATCTCTCCAACCTGCCTGCTGATACGCCGATCAAGCAACTCGCCGGGGCCATCAAGGCACGCTGGGTCTGCGAGCAGGCCCATCAGCAACTCAAGGAAGAGCTTGGCCTCGATCACTTCGAAGGGCGGTCATGGCAAGGTCTGCATCGACACTGTCTCATGTGCATGATTGCCCTCGCCTTCCTGCAGTCCCAGCGGCTCAAACAGGCCAAAGGGGAAAAAAAGAATCGCCGGACCTCCACCGCAGCCCAGCCTGCCGGCAGTGCGGCAGGCCATCCTCCAAACACTCGCTCAGCCGCCGCCAACGCAATGCCCGCACTGCCGGAAAATCATCGAGTGTGAGAAGGTGCCAAAGTAGTGCTAGGGCCGAGACTCATTCAAAGCCAGAACGCGACGGCGGTTGCGAGCGCGACGCCTGAGAGGAAGTTGGCGGCGAGCTTATCGTAGCGGGTGGCGACACGGCGGAAGTCCTTGAGACAGCAGAAGGCGTTCTCGATGAGGTGGCGGCCGCGATACCGGTCCTTGTCGTAGCGGATGGCGCGCTTGCGATTGCGTCGGCCTGGGATGACGGGGACAGCCCCTGCATCGCGCAGCGAGCGCCGCAGCCGGTCGGCATCGTAGCCTTTGTCGCCGAGCAGGTAGCGCATGCGCCCGGCGCGTTCGAGAAGAGCCGGTGCTGCCTTCACATCGCTGACGTTGCCGGCCGTCAGCATCAGCGCGTAGGGGCGACCGATGACGTCGGTGAGCGCGTGGACCTTTGTGGTCCAGCCACCGCGCGAGCGGCCGATCGCCTGTGTCGAGCGCCCCCTTTTGCGCCGAACGCCGCGCGCTGTGCCTTGACGTAGGTGCTGTCGATCGAGGTGCTTTTCGTGACCGCGCCGGTATCCACCAGGGCATCGAGCAGCTTCAGCCAGAAGCCCCGGTGCGACCAGCGGTTGAAGCGGTTGTAGACCGTGGTCGACGGACCATAATCGGCAGGGCAGTCGCACCAGCGGCTACCGACCTTCAGAACGTGCAGGATGCCCGAGATCACCCGCCGATCGTCCACCCGCCGGGCACCAGGCTGGTTCTTCGGCAGATGCGGCTCGATCGCCGCCCATGCTTCGTCCGACAACCACAACAATGCCATCCGCCCTCTCCTTGATCCACGACGCCCGTGAATCAGGAAAGCCGCGCTCCTTCAAGCCGCTGATTGGGTTTGGACCCTAGACAAGTTGGAAAAACAGGAACAAAACAGGAACATATTGAGTCAGGAGTCCCGGAATGACAATGTTGATAAGGATCGATCGATATCTGCGCGCGACCGGAATGTCGCCCACCCGGTTCGGCAAGTTGACGGTGAACGATCCAAGGCTGGTCACTGATCTCAAACGCGGTCGTCAGCCCGGCCGCGCGATCGTTTCGCGTGTCGAGAAGTTCATGGCTGAACGGCGTGAGGACGGGGCATGAGCGCGTCGATACCGGTTGAATACGACGCCGTGATCCTGCTATCACGGGCGATCCGGCGCATGGCGAGGCAGGCGGGCTTTGCCGTCAGAATTGCTGACGTGGCGGCGCGGGACTGGCGGAGTGCGACGTTCGATGGGCTTTCCCAGACGATCGTGCTGATCGGCCCGGCCGTGCCGAAATTCACTGCCTGGCTGCGGACACTAAACGAGGTGGAGTTCAGCCTCCGGGGCCATGTGGTCGCCGATGTTCAACTCTTTATGGTCAGTGATGTTGAGGAGGGTCGCCGGGTGGTGCTTCATGCACTGACTCTTGAGGGGTAGCGTACATTCGGCGGCGAACGACCAGGACGACGATCGCCGCGACCACAACGACGGCCGCGATCACCGGCCAGAGGCGCGCGAGGGCCCGAACTCGGACGAAGGCCCGCTCGATCGCTTCGCCGAACAGATACCCCGCAGCGGTAAATGTCACGCCCCAGACCGTGGCCGCGATAGCGTTCAGCATGACGAACTGGCGGTGGCTGACGCGCGACGTCCCGATCGCGATCGGGCTGACCGTGCGCAAGCCGTAGATGAACCGGAATGTGAAGATGAAGCCGGTCGGATGCCGCTCCAGCAATTCGAGCGCGCGCGAGAAGCCGGGCCGCGCGGCGATTCGTCGTACCCGTGGATGCTCGCGGAATCTGCGCCCCAATGTGAAGAGCAACTGGTCCGCGACGAACGATCCGGCCGCCGCCGCCGCCATCGCGCCGGTCAGCGGTAAGAGACCGTGCCGAACGAAGATCCCGCCGGTCACCACGATCGTCTCGCCCTCGATGCCCGCACCCAAGAACAGCGCCGGCAACCCATAACGCGCGATGATCGTCTCGATGCTCACGCGCCGTGCCATGCCGGATGCCGGCGACCGGTACCATAGCCGATACGGCTTATATCAGCCGGCGTCGGGCAATGTGTAGTGCAGGCGATAATAATGCATGGCGTTCTCTATCCTGATCTCCAACGTGCCCGTTAGCCCGGACAGGTCGTCGGTACCCGAGTCCGGGACGACGGCGACTGAAAGCGATTGCGCGCCCTTGTCCATCGATCCGCTGTGCTGGAGCGCGAAACTGCCACGACGCTCGCCGAGCGTCGCGGTCACGCGTTCCATGGCGACATAACCGGCCGAGCCCTCGACGTGCGTTCGCATCGCCAGCATCTGTCCCACGCTAGTCCCTGCAAGATCACCGTGAAACGTCTTGGAGATTGTCATGGCGCCGATCGACGTCTCTGGACCATCGATCGGAATCAGCGCGACATCGAATGTACCACGTGCTTCCATCTGAGCCATCGCTGCTGTTTTCCTCTTAGCGTTGGAGTGTCGTCAACTATCATGCGGAGCAAGCGTGCGGTCGTAAATCTGGTACACCTTGTTGACGCGGCTCTGAATCGTCTCGGCTATGGAGCGCATCCCTTGGTTGTCGTCCAGAATCCAGCCGATCTCGCCACGGCTCGCGCCATACCGGCGAACCGATGCCTCGCGGATATACTCGATCATCATGAAGGCGAGCTGGCTGGCCATGCGCGACGATTGCAGATCCTTGACCACGCCCATCAGCGGCACACGCATCGTTCGCACGCGCGGACGCCGGAGCCATAGCAGCAGCTTCAGCCACCCAAGGGGTAGCAGGGTGCCATTCAACGGCTTGATCGCCTCGTTCAGGTCGGGGAGCGTGATCATGAAAGCGACCGGGCGGCCGTCGAGTTCGGCGATACGGATCAGGTCATTGAAGACGATCGGTTTCAGCTTGACGCCGACGTCTTTCATCTCGGGTGGCGTCAGCGGGATGAAGCCCCAGTTGTCCGACCAGGCGTCATTGAGGATACTGAGGATGATCTGCGCCTCATCCTCGAACCGGCTCTCGTCGACCTCGCGCACGACGATGCGCGGGTTGCGCTCGCCCGACTGGATGATGCGCCTTACGATCGGTGGAAATTCCTGGGTAATATCCAGTTCATAGGTCATCAACTGCTTGACGGGCATATAGCCGGCGGCCTCGATCCAGCCGCGATATTCGGGCTTGCCGTGACCCATCATGATTGTAGGTGATTGGTCGAAGCCCTCGACCAGCAACCCCGGATCCTCCCAGATCGACATGCTGATCGGCCCTAGCGCACGTTCCATTCCTTCACCGCGAAGCCAGTCTTCGGCGTGGGCCAGCAACGAACGAAAGACGTCTTCGTCCTCCGCCTCCATCAATCCCCATTGGCCGGTGCCGGGGCCAAAGCCCTGCTCGGGCGGCATCGTCAGCGCCAGCGTGTCGATATGCGCCGAGATCCGTCCGACGACCTGGCCACCACGCTCCGCCAGGAACAATTGCGCCTTGGCGTGGCTGAACCAACCGTTCTTTTCAGGAGTGATCAGCCCCAGCGCCTCGGACTTGAGCGGCGGCACCCAGGCCGGATCGTGAGCGTATAGCCGAAAGGGCAGGTCGACAAAGGCGCGACGATCGCGCCTTGTCGTGACGGATCGGATGGTAAGTGAAGTCACGGTCGTGCAAACCTTGCTGGGATGTCAGCGGCGATGCGTTCTCGCTTTGCTCGCCTCCTGTCAATGCCACGCTGCCGCCACTATCTAGCGGTAATGGACCATACGATGCATCAGACGCTCGCCCTTGATCGCAGCAATCCGGCACCGCAGCCGCGGACGGCTGCCCGGGCAACGCACCGTGTCGCGGATGACAAGGTGATGCTGCGTACGGCGGCCGATCTGACCCGCGATCTCATCGGCGCGCGGCCGGCGATCTATTGGGCCGACCTGTCAGCGTCGGTGGTCGTCGGCTATGGTGCGCTGGCAGTGGCGATGGGGGCGTCGTTGGCGACGATTGTGGTGATCGCCGGGATCATCGCCGCGTTGGCGCTCTACCGCGCGATCAGCTTCATCCACGAGATCAGCCACTTGAAGCCATCAGCGGTGCCGCATTTCTGGTTTGGATGGAACGCGCTGGTTGGTGTGCCGATGCTGACGCCGTCCTTCATGTATGAAGGTGTGCATAATCTGCACCATGCCAAGACGCGCTACGGCACGGCGGAAGACCCGGAATACTTGCCGCTGGCGCTGATGAGGCCGTGGACGCTGCCGGTGTTCATCATCGTCGCCGTGCTTGCTCCCGTCGCACTCTTGTTCCGCTACGCCGTATTATCGCCGCTTTCAGTGATCGTGCCCCCGCTACGGCGCGTGGTGGTGGAGCGATATTCGGCGCTCGCCATCAACCCCGGTTTTCGCCGCCGCGCAGCCGAAGGCGCGGCGCGTCGGCAGTGGATTTATATGGAGACCCCGACGAGTGTCTGGGCAATGTTGATCGTCGGGCTTGTTGCATCGGGCGTGATCCCGCTTCACGCGTTCCTGATCGCGCTCGGCGTGGCGTCGGCGGTCGCCGTTACAAACCAGGTTCGTACGCTGGTCGCGCACCTCTGGGAAAATGAGGGCGAGGCCATGAGCGTAACCGCGCAGTATCTCGACTCGGTCAACGTCCCGCCGCCGACGCTGCTGCCGGCAGTGTGGGCACCGGTGGGCCTGCGCTACCATGCGCTGCACCATCTGTTGCCCGGTTTGCCTTACCATGCGCTGGGCGAGGCGCATCGGCGTCTGAGCGCGGCGCTGGAACCGGACTCGCCCTACTATGAGGCGAGCCATCCCGGGCTGCCGACCTTGGTTCACCGCATCGCGCGGAGCACGATGCGCCTAGGGCATGACCGGACCTGACGGATTCGGGATTCCGTTTGCTCGGGAATTGTGATTCAAGCTGCTGGCTGGGCAAGAGGCCAGCAGCGATGGCGCGTTCTTATTCTCAGGATCTTCGCGAGCGTGTTGTGTGGTTTGTTGGGTCGGGGCGACCTGCCGGGCGGCGGCTGAGCGTTTCGGGGTTGGCGTGGCGACGGCGGTGCGCTGGTCGCAGCGGCACCGCACGACCGGCGATGCCTCGGCACGCCCGATGGGCGGCTGCAGGCGGGGTGTTCTTGCCGGCGAGCGCGAATGGTTGCTGGCTCGGATCATCGAAAGACCGGACCTGACGCTGCGGGCGATCGTCGCCGAACTGGCGGCACGTGACGTGCGGGTCAGCTATGATGCGGTCTGGCGGTTCTACAAGCGTGCGGAAATAACGTTCAAAAAGCCTGCACGCAGCCGAGCAGGATCGACCGGACGTGGCTCGCAAACGCGAACGCTGGAGGCGCCACCAGCATAAGCTCGATCCGCGCCGCCTCGTCTTTATTGACGAGACCTGGGCCAAGACGAACATGACGCGGACTCACGGCAGAAGCCCGCGCGGCGAGCGGCTGCTGGCCAAAGTGCCGCACGGCCGCTGGCGCACGCTGACCTTCATCGCAGCCCTGCGGCACGACCGGATCACCGCCCCAATCGTGCTCGACCAGCCGATCAACGGCGAAACGTTCAAGGCCTATGTCGAGCAAGCGTTGCTCCCGACGCTGGCACCTGGCGATGTCGTCGTTCTCGACAACCTGGGCAGCCATAAAGGCAAGGCCGTTCGCCATGCCATCCGCAAGGCCGGCGCACACCTCGTGTTCCTGCCGCCCTACAGCCCCGACCTCAATCCCATCGAGCAGATGTTCTCCAAGTTGAAAACCTTGCTACGAAAAGCCGACGAGCGATCGGTCGAGGCAACGTGGAAGAGGATCAGATCCCTCCTCGATCACTTCACACCCCATGAATGCGGCAACGTAACTGCTCACCGGGTTGGCGCGTGACGGCCTGATCAGGTGACGGCGAACCTGCCATCGACGAGGTCGCGGATAGCGCCGAGGGCGGATTGCCCGTTCAGGCGGGCGGTCCCAGTGACCGAGCGGTAGCCGGCATGGATGCCGGAACCCCAGTCGGAGCGGAAGCCGCCGGTGACTTTGCGGAACACGACCGAGGGGCGGATCTCGCGCTCGGAGATATTGTTGGTGGCAGGCACGTCGCGATCGGTGAGGAAGACGAAGAACTTGGTCCGCCACGCCTTGATCTGTTTCAGCAGCGCCTTGCCCGCCGGATGGGCGACAGGCGCGCGCATCAGCCGGGACAGCGTGAGGTCGGCCCTGGCGGCATAGCTGGCGAGGGTGGTTTCTTTCAGCCGATGTCGTCGCCTGCCGACCCCTATCGCCCATCGTAGATGGTCGCGAACCGTGGGCGCGAAGATCGTGTCTCCGCAATCGATGGCATATTGGACATCGCGCAGCACATGCGCGAGGCAGACCTGGTGGCGGCTGCCCAGTTCCTGCTGCCCGCCATAGCGGTCCGATATCCAGACATCGGGGCGATGATCGCCCAGCATCGTCTCGGCGACACTGCGCGCCCGGCGCGGAGCAACCTCGTGCAGCACGGCCGCGTCGGAGATGAACACCCACTGCCACTGGGTGACACCGTTCGTCCGGGTGGTCGTTTCGTCCGAAGCAATGATCCGGGCGGTGCGCAACCGCTCGCGGATCGCGCCAGTAGCGGTGACCATGTCCTGCCCGATCCGGCGAAAGATGTTGGCGATGGCACCTTCGGAGATGGTCAGGCCGAACATTTCGGCCGCGAGCCGCGACAGGCGCTCGAAGCTGACGTGATGGCTGTGGTGGAGGTAAGTCAGCAATGAACGGATGCCGGGACCAAAGGGCGTGCCCGGTGCCATCCCCACCGGTGCCCCGGCACGGTAGCGCCGACCACACCCGCCGCAGCGACCGCCGAACAGTTCCACCCGCGTCACTACCGGCCGGATCGGCGGCAGGTCGATGTGGTCGTAACGGTGCCGACAGCGCTGTACTGCGCCCGACACGTCTGTCCCGCAGTGACCGCAGGCAGCGGCGACGACGCGTTCGGTCTTGTCCGGCGTTTGCGTCAGCGGTCGCGTCTTGCCCTCGCGCGGCGGACGCGGCTTGTTCGACGCCTTGCCAACCTTGGCCTTTCCCCGGCCGAACCTGTCCTTCGACGGCGGAACATGAGAGTTGCTCGATGTCCCGCGCGCAAGCCCGACCAGCGCCTCAAGCTCTGTGACCCGCGCGGCCAGCCGCTCGATCAGATCCTGCTGCTGGGCCAGCAGCGCGTCCTTTTCGGCGTCGCTCAGTCTAACGTGTGGCGCAAGCGGCATGGACAGGATGAATCAGATACCCGCCCCCACGGCAACCCCTCTCAGCCAACCTCGTGAGCAGTTACGCGGCAACTACCTCACCAACTCGGGATACGCTTCAGCGTGATCTGAAGCGTCCCGGATTTCCGGAGGCAGTTTGGTTGGGGTCATGCTGCCATATCGAGTTCTTGTTTGGCAGCATAGTAGTTCGCCTCGGCCTCGGCGGGAGTGACATAGCCGATGGGTTCGAAGAGGCGATGGTTGTTGAACCAGTCGACCCAGCGCAGCGTGGCCATTTCGACGGCCGCAAGGCTTGGCCAGGCGCTGGGTGTAGCTCATAGCGAGGTATTGCGAGCCCCTGTCCGAGTGATGGATAAGACCATCGCTAGCCGTGGGTCGGCGGGCATGGATGGCCTGCTCCAAGGCATCCAGCACGAAGCTTGCGGTCGCGCTGCTGCTGACCTTCCAGCCGACGATCCGGCGGGCGAACGCGTCGATGACGAACGCCACGTAGACGAAGCCTGCCCAGGTGTGGACGTAGGTGAAGTCCACCACCCACAGTGCGTTCGGGCGCTGAACCTTGAAGGCCCGGTTGACCTTGTCGAGCGGGCACAGTGCCTTTCGGTCGGAAACGGTGGTGACACAGGATTTCCCGCGTCGGACACCGGCAAGCCCCATCGCCTTCATCAGCCGCTCGACCGTGCATTTGGCGATGGTGACGCCGTCGCGCAGCAGCTGGCGCCACACCTTGCGCGACCCATACAGGCCAAAGCTGGCCTCGTGGACGCGCCGGATATGGCCCTTCAGCTCGTCGTCCCGCCGGGCGCGAGCGGATCGCTTGCCCGGGTCGGCCACGCGAGCAGCATGTTGATGATATGAGGAGGGGGCGACCGCCAGTTCCCGGCAGATCGGCTCGATCCCCAACTCCTCTCGATGGGCGTCGATGAACGCCATCTTCATCGCCCGTGGCGGTCGAGCTCCGCCATCGCAAAATACGCCGATGCCTTCCTGAGGATCTCGTTGGCTCGGCGAAGCTCCTTCACTTCGCGCTCCAGCAGCTTCAGCCGGGCGCGGTCATCGTCCGCCAGCAACGCTGGCCCTGCACGCCGGCCAGCCTCGTCACGACACCAGCGCCGCAGCGTCTCCGCCGTGCAGCCGATCTTGCCGGCGATCGACACCATCGCATCCCATTCCGAGCGATGATCCGCCCGGTGCTCGCTCACCATCCGGACCGCACGCTCGCGGACCTCGGGCGAAAACTTGTTCGTCGTCTTGCTCATTCCAGATGCTCCTACTCACAAGTGGGAGCCTCCGGGAAACCCGGGACGGTTCGCTTTTATGAGCTGGCAGGTTGTCGAGGATGACGAGCCTGCCTCGGACTTGATCCGGGGTCGCCGTGTTCGAGTGTCGGAGCGAGCTGGGTTTCGACATAGACCTCGAAGATCTCTTTGGTCATCGGTCTGTCGATGATCCACGGCGCGGTCAGGCCATCGCAGCGCAGGTCGGCAATGAAGAGCCTGCCCTCGCGAAGGCGGGGGTCTGCGTTTTCCAGTGGCCGAACGGCGCCCGAGCTTTCAGGCGCCGCCCACCCTGTACCCGTCCGCGCAGCCGCGTCATTTTCGTCGTGGTCGCGGTTTCGTCGATGAAGACCAACCGGTGCGCCTGCTCGCGCAGTCGTGGCCGGCGATAAACGCGCCACCGCCGTCGCGCCTCGCAGACGTCATCGCGACCGCATTTTGATGCCATCAGGGCTTTTATATCGTCTCGGCTTTGAGGCGCTCGGCAAGCTCGGGCATCGTGATGTCGGGCGTCGCCTCAACCCAGCGGATCAATAATGTCGCGTATTCCGCCAGCTTGCCCGCCCCTGAGGGTCGCCCCTGACGCTACGGCGTTGCCGATCCCGTCTTTGCTACATGCTGCATCAACTTGATCGCGCAGCTAGGACTGACACCGAAACGGCGTGCCGCAGCCCGACACGAATACCCCGCCAAAACATGCGCCGATATCCGGTCCCGCAGATCGTTCGAATAGGCTCCCATGATCCACCTCCGAACCAGGGTGAATCACATTTCCAGGCCAAACGGTATCCCCCCGCTGGTTCCTGCTTCAGGCTCGATGCTCTAGATAACGGCCAGGGTGTTCGCTGAGGTTACTAGGCGGCACGGGGCTACCTAGGGAGCGCAATCGGTCGCTGATGATGGCAGAGGGCATTTTGGCGTTAGATCAGGCCTGCACCGCCTGTATCAGCCCCTGTACACCGACGAGGTTTATCACTCGCCTGAGGTTACAGGCGAGCGCGGTTAGACTGAACTTGGCCCGGGCCTTGTCGAGCCCGCGCATCAGGAAGGCACCCTGGTTCATCCATTGCTTGATCGAACCGAAGGGGTGCTCAACCGTCTCGCGCCGGATGTCGAGGATGCCGGGTCGGGCGGCGAGGCGTATCGCCACACGGTCGAGCACCGCCTCGCCCTCCCACCGCGTGATGCGGCGGAAGTTTTCGCGGGCACACTGCGCCTTGAGTTCGCATCCGCCACAGGAGTGTGGCTTCGAATATTGCACGATGATGTGACCGCCCTGAAGCCAGCGGTAGCGTGTATCGAGCTGCTGGTCGCCGGGGCAGTGATAGCAGTCCGCGGCTTCATCGTAGCGGAACCGCTCCTTGGGGAAGCGGCCGTCGCCGACCGCCGTGCCGCGCTGGGGACGGGCGACATAGGGCGTGATGCCAACCCGTTCGCACGCGGCGATATCCCGCTCATATAATACCCCCCTCTCGACAAGCTCAAGACAGCCATGTCGGCGACCACATCGCTCCGCTCGACACCCAGCAGGTCTTTCACGGCGCCGGCCGTCTCGGCCAGAAAACCCAGATC
This sequence comes from Sphingomonas sp., assembly GCA_965260965.1. GTDB lineage: Bacteria > Pseudomonadota > Alphaproteobacteria > Sphingomonadales > Sphingomonadaceae > Sphingomonas. Next base: position 393,727 of record CBDHCA010000003.1, read on the forward strand.
GCTGCCCGCGTTGGTGACATGCTGTTCGACGATCAGCTTGTGCTTCGCATCGACCGCTACCTGCGCGTTGTAGCCGACGCCGACCTTGGGATGGGCCGCCATCGCACGCGCACCCGGATCGGTGAGCGAAATCTAGCTCTCGCCGCTGGCCTTCAGCCGCTCCAGCATCGCCTCGCTGACCTGGCGCTGCTCGCGCACCTTCGCGATCTTCGTCGCCAGCCCCTCGCTCGGTCTGGTCGTGCCGGCTTCGTCGCCGCGGTCGGCATCGTCGAGATGCGCGAGGTACTTCTCCAGCCGCTCGTCAGCGGACTTGATGTGCTTGTCGAGCTCGGCCTTCGTGAAGTTGCGTGTCCGGCTATTCACCGCCTTCAGCCGCGTACCGTCCACCGCCAGCAGCTCGCGTCCGAACAGATCGAGCTTGCGACACAGCACCACGAACGCTCGGAATACCGCCTTGAACGCGGAGCGGTTGTCGCGGCGGAAGTCGGCGATGGTCTTGAAGTCGGGCCGCAGCCCGCGCAGCAGCCAGATCAGTTCGAGATTGCGCGTCGCTTCCGCCTCAAGGCGCCGGTTCGACCGCTCCCTGTTCAGGTAGCCGTACAGGTACAGTTTCAGCATATCGCCCGGATCATAGCCCGGTCGGCCGGTGGCCTTGGGCCGCGCCCGAAGGAACCCTGCCTCGCCCAGATCGAGGTCTTCAACGAAGGCGGCGATGAAGCGCACCAGGTTGTCCGCCGACACGCAATCCTCAACCGATGCCGGCAGCAGCAGCGCCTGGTCGCGCGCGTGACCCTCAACATACGCCATGCCCGCAGCATACGCCGATCAGAACCCGGCGGAATCGTAGGCGCGACTTTTCACACGGTCCTGACTCTATGCCAGAAGGGTGGCGGGCGCGACCGATCGTGCCCGCCAGCGCGGTCAGCAAGGTGAGGCGGCAGAGCCGGCGAGCAGGCCGCCGTCGATGTTCACCTCCGTCCCGGTGACGTAGGTCGCCTCGTCCGAGGCCAGCATTGCCGCAAGGGCGGCGACTTCTTCGGGCATCCCGAACCGCTTGAGCGGCGTGTCGGCCACGAGCGCCCGCATCCTGGCGTCCCGATCGGGACCGGTGCTCAGCATCGGCTCCCAGATCGGCGTGAGGATGGCGGCCGGGTGGATTGAGTTGCAGCGTATCTTCCAGCCCTGCTGCGCGCAGTAGAGCGCTACCGTCTTGCTATGGTTGCGGATCGCTGCCTTCGACGAGGCATATGCCGCAGCGCCGGGAATGCCGACCAGGCCCGAGCGGGACGATTGTTGATGATCGAGCCTGTCCCCGCCCCCTTCATCGCGCCGATCGCATAGCGACAGCCGAGGAACGTCCCGTCGAGGTTAACCCGGTGAACCTCGCGCCAATCCGCTAGGCTCGCATGTTCCGGGTCGTGCGATGCCATGCCCGCTTCGAACCCCGTCACGCCGGCATTGTTGACCATCACGTCGGCAACGGGAACGAGGCCGGCTAACCGCGACCAATCGGCTTCTTCGCGCACGTCGAGCGGTTCGAACCGGCACTCGATCTCGGAAGTCGTCGTCGCTCCTGTCGCTTCGTCAATGTCGGTAACGATGACGATGCCGCCTTCGGCATGGAAGCGGGTTGCGATGGCGCGGCCGATCCCACGCGCAGCGCCGGTAACGACGCACGTCTTATTGTTCAGTCTTTGCATGATGTTCTCGAAAACAGAGTCCGGTCGGCGGATTGCTCCGCTGGCGTATTCCGTGCCGCGTTAGCGGTGACGCTGGATCATTTCGAAAACTCCCGAGAACGTGGTGATGCTACGCCATCGAGTTATTGGCTGCAATTCCCGATCACAGTCTGCGTTCCTTTTTGGCAAAAACCGGGATCGTCCCGGCGGCGGCTGTTGCCCCTCCGCATCGACTGCGAACCGTCCGCACCACCACGCGCATTCCCGCGACCTTGCGCCCCTTCAGATCAGCGCCAGCTCCGCCGGGGCGCCCACCAGGACGGGGCGGCACGTCGGTTAGGCCCGCGGTACCCTCGGCCAGGTCAGCCAGGGCGCGCAACGTCGTGCGCCCGTAATGAAAGACGCGGCCGTCATTCGAGTGGCGACCGCTTGCCACCGATCTTGTCGGTGGTTTCCATCGGCACCCGGCAACCGTTCAGGAAGAGACTGAGAAGGTTGAACCAGGCGACCATCAGAACGAGCTTGCGGGCACCGCTGTCGCCGTGCTCGTCGCGCAATCGCTGCAGCGTCGCATCGGTCAGCGTTCCCTGCCGGCTCAGCTCGTCGGTAGCAGCGCAGACCAGCGCGTAGGGCTGCGGCACAATGCCGTCAGGCGTACCGATCGCATCGATATCGTCTTGGGTCAGGCCATTATTGAGCGACATAGGGACGTTCGCCTGCCACTCATAAGGTACGTTCAGGATCGTGGCGGCGCGCAAGATGATGGCCTGCCGCAGCTTGGCGTCGATGCCCTCGGCTGCAAATACCGACTTCACCAGGCCAAGCGTCGCTGCGCACATGTCATCCGTCCCGGCGAACATCTTGGCCACGTTGAGCGCCTTTGCGGGGTCGTAGCTGTCGCCGAGGACGCGTCGGATTTCGCCATCATCCGGCAGTGGAATGGAGACGTGGGAAGCATAGGGGGTCGGTCCGGGCATTGCGGCTACTCCGTGGGGCGACGATCAAAGAGGAGGCAAAGGGCAGGCGCGTCAAGACGCACGCGCAAGCTTGGATAGCTACTCTCAAGTTTCAAGGGCGACGTTCTGACTGCCGCTGACGCATTCGTCCGCTTGTCGCCCTGTGATGATCCCGAATGACGCGAACTGGCGATGCTAGTGGCTTGTTCCCGTTCCATCATCTTAGCTCGACTTTCCGCATTTCAGGCGGCGTAGCAGGCAAGATCGATCAGGTGGTCGAGTATTCCGTCGGTTGATTTCCGCGGGTGCCGGTCCTGTTGGGACATGGCAAAAGTCTGGTCAGTCCATAATTGTCGCCGGACGGCAGCGAGCGCATCGCTGAAGGTGACGGCCTCCTTGGCATACCAGCGTGCCGAACGCACGACGATGGTGCGGGCCTTGTGGATGTCGTCGGTGAACAGGGTGATGAGCGAGAACAGCGCCAGCAGCATGGGGGTAGTGCGGGCAATGGCGCGGTCGGTCCACTGACGCTGCGTCTCGACGCCAAGGTGACGGCGAACCTCGGCGAAGGTCACCTCGATCGACCAGCGGCGGATGAACCAGCCGAGCATGTCGGCGGGCGGGACATCAGGATCGGTGGAAAGGAACGCCTGAGGCCTGAACCGTCCGGTGGGATCGCGCACGACAAGCCAACGCAGGGGCACGACGGGGCGGCCGGGATGGCTCCACACCGCGCAGCCGGTGGCGAGTTCAACGCGCCGTTCGCCCTGGCCGTACCAGTCGGTGACGATATGCGTCGACCATGAAGTCGCAGGATCGGCGAGGCGCTGCGCCAGCGTCGGGAGCCGTTCGCCGGTCCGCCGCGGGCGGCCTCTCGTGCCTGATCGGCGTGGCGGAGCTGGCACGAACAGACGCGCATCGAGCCGCAGCCGCGTCACCACACAGACGTGGCCGCGCACGGCGTCGAGCAGGTCGATCGCGGAGAAGCCGCTGTCGGCGACGGCCACGATGCGCCGCTCGGGCAGCCACCGGGCGATCTGCAACAGCATCTGCCGGGCACCATCAACCAGTGACTTGTGGCGGAGACCACGCCGGTCGGCCCAACGCTGCGACGGCATCAGTACGGTCAGGAACGGCAGCGCCCAGACCCGTTTTGCCCATGGCACCGGTACCAGCAGCATGGCCGACAGCCAGCGCAGGCCGCTGGCCTTGACGAAATGGCCATGGCTCGAGCGCACCGGATCCCGGTAGATGCCTCGTGCCGCGATCTTTGCGCCCCAGCGCCGCTCGATCGTATCGTCCAGCCCGATCACCACCGGGCCGGCGGGAACAAACGTCGCAACCAACCGCACAAGGAGCAGCCTGGCAGCCGCCCGCGCGGACCATCGACTCCGGCTGAGAACGTCGTGATAGCGCGAAAAGCCCGCATCCTCCCCGCGTCCTGTGACCCGTAATGCGGCTGCCACCGTCCGGCGATGCGTCGTCAGGATCGCACCGGTCGCCAGTACCAGCACGCGCTGCCAGGTCGGCCGCGTAAACAGGATCCGGAATGGAGCCAGCCACTCCTCCAGCCGGTCATGCCGGTCGACCGCTGCGCCCATCTGTCGTCTCCGTGACGGTTCCACCGTTCACGGAATCAACCAGCGCCCCAATGCGACTCACCGGACTCAAAATGCGGAAAGTCGAGCTTAGACTGTGAAAAAACTCGCTGGCACGCCGTCACCTGACGTCTTTCGCGCCGCTTGCGCTCGTTCTCCGCCAGCATCTGCTCCAGCGCAGCCGCGTGGCGGCCCAGCTTCGGCCTGGGCTCCGCAATCCGCGTGTAGGTGAACGCGGACTCCTCGGTCTCGATCGCCTTGCACACCGTCTTGCGCGAAACGTGCAGCCGACACGCAATCTCCCGCACCGACAGCTTCTGCACGAAATGCGCGCGCCTGATCCGTCCTATCGTCTCCACGGTCGTCATCTCCACCCCGTCGCCAGCCAACACAACAGGCGAATATAAATGACCCGGAGGGTGGTCCCCGTTTAGGTGCCGATTACCGGGTCAGGTGGTCCCAATCTCAAACCGAAACACATACATAACCCAATCCTCAATCGCTTCTCCGCAATATGAGCACCAGTCACCGTTTGGGTCGCGTAACAACCTCACGTAAAAATACGTTTATCCGCTCAGGCACTTATGTAATAAAGCCGCATTGGATTGTTCTTCAGTCATCGCAGGTTCCTCAAAGCCGTGGCATCGCGGATCGCGTCCATGGACGCCGGCGCGAAGATCCTACTTACCTTCTATCACGGCATGGTTGTCGGTATGCTCCGCTTCGACGCCGATCGCTTCCAGCTTGTCCATCTGCCAGGTGGGCACATAGGCAGTGCAGCTCATCAGGCGACGCGCGGTGCGGCTGAAGCCGAGATCGTCGAACTTGACGAATGGTGCATCCTTCATCTCCTCCGACTTCACGCGGCCGGGAGTGATCCCCGACGGATGACCGATCAGGAATTTTGCATCGTCGTGCTTGGTCGACACCTTCTCGGCGATCGTTCCCTTAATCCGCGACGCGGCGGTCAGGCAGATCGAGCCGGTTCCCGGGACCGACTCGTGGAGCTGGTTCATGAAGATGACGCGGACGCGGGCATCCATGTCGCCCGCCTCGACGGCTTCTTCGTTGATGGTCGTGTAGTCGGCGGCCTTCGCGAGCAGCGCCGGGATCGGCAGGCCCGGCGATTCCTCGTCGACCTTCTGCCAGTCCTTGCACATGCCGATCATCGCGGCGGCCTTGCCCCGCGCCTCGCGCACGTCATTGATGAGCTTCTGGTTGTTATTGATCGCGTCCACCAGTTCGCTGCCGGTGATGCCGAAGTCCTCGGCGTGCAGCATCACCAGCGGGTTGGCCGCGTCGACGATGCTGACCTCGATCTCCTCGCCCGACTCCATTTAAATCTTGTCGGTGGCGTTGCCGGTCGGCAGCAAATGGCCCGTCTTCGCACCCACGGTACCGGCCCAGTTCATTCCGATCTCGGCACCCGTACCCGGCACACCAGGCACCGCGAAGTCACCGACCACCGCCGCCTTGCCGTCCTTGATCGGCACCGTCGCGACGATGACAGCGTTGGTATTAGTGTTCCAGATGCGCACCTGCGTCGAGTTACCCGTCGTCGGCACCATGCCCTCATCGACGCAGAACGGGCCGACACCCGAGGAGATGTTGCCGCAATTGCCTGCGTAGATTATCGTGTTACTATGGATGTCGACCTGCGCGAAGGTATAGTCGACGTCGGCGTTGTCGCGATCGCTCTTCTTGATGATCGCGATCTTCGACGTAATCGGCCGTGAGCCGCCTAGGCCGTCGATCTCGATCTCGTCGGGCGCACCCATCAACCGGGCGAGGAGGCCGTCGCGTCCCGGCCCCTCGGGTGGCAAATCCTCGTCGCGCAGATAAAGGCCCTTGCTGGTGCCCCCGCGGGCTAGCACGCAGCGGATCTCGGTTTGCTCGCCATAGGTGTCGGTCATGCTGGTCTCCTCGGGCATGTAGAGAATAAGGCTGTTTGATGATGGGTAGGATTCTATCGGCACTCGCGTGGTGCCGGTGCTTCATCGCGACGAGCCGCGTGATCCAATCGTCGACGCCGAGTACGAGCATCGCATTGATAATCTCGGTCGACCGCTCGGTGCCATAGATCGGGTCGGTCTAATCCATAAACTTGGCCTGAAGCGCTGCGTCGCCCACCCAGTTCGCCGGATCGCCGCTGGCCACGTCGATCCGCAGCGAGCCGCCGTCCAACCCCTCGATGGTCACGATCGCGCCGCCATCGGGCAGATCCTTGTTCTTCTTTACGGTCATGTTCTTCGTGACGGTGAGGAGCGCCGGGTCGTGAATTTTGTCGTAGCTCGCCCAGTGGACCTTGCCAACGAGCCAGGCGGCGGTCTGGAAATAAACCCTGAACTGCGCATCGAAGGTTGACCGCGGTGCCTTCTTGAACGTCTCGTCGCCGCCCACGAGCTGCATGCCGGCAGCGTTGATCTCGACGGTGAGCTTGGCGTCGACCTGCTTGTACGCTGGCACTTTGTCGCGCAGCTTCAGCGCCGCATCGATCGCCGCATGGTTCAGCCAGCACGAGGGATTGGGCTTGATGCCGGACTTGAGTGTTAGCCACTCGTGACCCAGTCGATCGGTGAGCTTGGCGGCGTCGGGTGACGGCGAATAGGCGTAGAGCAGGCCGTACTCGCCCCTCGAACCGTCGCCGATCCGCCGGCATCGTCCAGCCGGCACACGGCTTCGTCGATCATCGGGCTACTCTCGACCTTGACCGAGGTGAACGCGCTGTTGCTGATGTTGTTAAGCAGCAGTCGTCGCAGATACGAGATCAGGTGATCCGGCAGCGACGCGTAGCTGCTGGCCACCACAAACTGCGCGAGCGCCTCAGTCGCGCCGGTGCCGGAGGTATCGTCTGTGGAGGGCTTGGACGCTTCAGCAGCCTTAGACGGCGCGTACTTGGCCCGCGTGGCGGCGAGGGTCGCGTTCGTGTCGGTCGCGGCGTTCATGGTCGACATGATCTTACTCCCTGGAAAGAAACATCATTGCTAGAGTGGAACGACGTGCCCGAGCGTGAGGCGAGGGCTCGTGCGCGCGCTAGAGGTGGAAGGTCATATAGACGACCGGCCCCTGCAGCCGGAGGTCGAGGCTGTCGCTGTTCACCGCCCGACGTTGATGGCTGTAGCGATAGCCACCTCCCAGCGTAGGATCACGTAGCGCGTGCCATTTCAGCCTGTAGGCGTAACTGGCCAGCGCCTGCTGACCGGATCGGGCGTGGGAGAAGCCCGTGACGTAACCCTCGGCGCGCAGCGAACTACGCCCTCGCGCGATATCGACGCGGCTCCCGACCATGAGCGACCACCAGGTGGGGGCGAGCCCGGCGACCTTGCCTTGAGGGCCGTCGACCTCCGCATCGAGATCGTCAAAGGTGGCGCCCGCGAACGGCTCGACCCGCAGAACGACTGGACGCGCGTCGATCGTTCCCAAGCGGATCGGACCGGAAGAATAGCCTGCACCCAACGTCAGGAACGTCGCGCTGATCGGCAGGCGATAGCCGCTCGGCAGCGGCGCCCGAGCAGGCAGGGTGATCGACGCATGGGTCACATCGATCAGAAGGACGAGATGTCCCTTGCGGACATCGACCTGGCCAAGGAACAGATTGTCGAGATGCTTGATGATGCTGCCGAGTGGTACGCTGGCTGCGACTGGCATTCCCCCGAAACTACCTTGGGCCTTTATGCTCAATCCCCACAAATCGGGGGTGATGTCAAAATGGATGCGGTCGTCGTGGGAATGCCGAGCCGCTTCCGGGATGGTCGGATCCCCGTCCTTTGGGGCGGCGACCCGTGCTCCCGCGGACCCGGGGGCGGAGAGTCCCGCGCTCGCCGCGACGGCGACCAGGGCGAAGCGACGGCGCGCGATCACGACTTGCCGTTCTTCGATCCGTTGGGGTCGGCGATCCAGTCGGCGACAGTGCACACCCGCGTTCGCGAACCCAAGATGTCGCCCATGATCATGTCGTGGACCTGCCGCTTGGAGTCGGTGCACGCGTCCGACAGGACGACCACCTCGATATCCGCGTCGAGCAGTTCCAGCGCGGTCGAGAGCACGACGCCGCTAGTGCTGACCCCCGCCATGACGACCGAGATCACTTCCTGCGAGTGCAGGAGCGTCCATAAGCCGCTGCCGGCGAAGGCGCTGAACCGTTTCTTGTCGATCAGCGGCTCGTCCGGCCGAGGCTTCATAGCATCGACCAGTCGGCTGCCGTCGCCGACAAACATTCCCTTGCTCGCAAAGAGGCTGAACACCGCGTTGCGCTTTGACACGTCCGGATATCCCGGCCGGAACCCAATCTTGGAGAATATCACGGGCAGGCTGCGGCGACGCGCCTCATAGATTGCTTTTAGGACATTCTCTACAGCGGATCGAGCATAGTCCTGATCGGCGGCCCCGACCACGAAGTCGAGCGCGAGAAATACCTGGGTCACTGCCCGATGCTCGACGAGCGGGAAATTCTGCCGACGACGCGTCGCCGATGGAGCGCAGACCGCTTCTTGTCGCTATAGGCCTGTCTCTCGGCAGAGGCCAACGCGGTGCGCGGTTCCTGTTGCATCATGCCTCCCAGTCACTGAGGTGGCCCCGCCTTCCTGGGCAGTTTGGCGGCTGAGCTAAGCTATACCTTGTTGTTTTACGCCGCCATTCTTTTGAGCGCAATATCCGGGGCATGCCCCGGATGTCGCGTTGCACCTGTCTGCCCATGGACCTCGTCCAGCGTTCAGCCGCCAAAACGAGAGTGGGGCTGCTGTCCATTATAATAGCCGATCCACCGGCCGAGGCCGGTGCACAGCTCGGAGCCGGTCTCGAAGGCGTTCAGGTAGACGCACTCGTATTTCAGCGACCGCCAGAGCCGCTCGATGAACACGTTGTCCATCCATCGGCCGCGCCCGTCCATGCTGATCCGCACTTCGGCGTCCCGCAGCACGTCGGTGAAGTCGGCACTTGTGACCTGGCTCCTTTGGTCCGTGTTGACCCGCAGGGCAACGACCGCAGGCCGCAACATCTCGGATCTGCCGAAGCGCACCAGCGCTTCCTTCAGCGCGGCGAAGGTGGCGGGCCATCTGGCGGCTGCCATACCAGGGGTAATCGAGGAACGAGGCGTCGATCACCGCCATCAGCGCAAGCGTCTCCCGCCATTTCCGGCACCGGCGCGTAGTAGAAGGAGGATCGGCTGATCGATACCAGCCGGCACTGCGCCGCGATTGACAGGCTCGTGTGTTCCCGCTCGATCATTTCCCGCCGTCGTGCGACGCTCATCGCGAACCTCTTCGACAAAAAATCCTGTTCCACCACCAACTGCCCGATCTTCGCGTGCAGCTTCTCGATTTCAATGTCGCCTGCCGCCTTGGACGCCTCGACTGGTCAGCCTAGGGTCTGTTGAGATTGAGGATTCCGCTACCTGGGATTTTCTGATTCAAGCTGTCGATGGACAGATGTGTTTTGACCGACGCCCAATGGGCGAGAATGGCACCTCACTGCCTTGGCAAGCCTGGCGACCCGGGGCGTAGCGGTGGCGATAACCGACTATTTGTCGAGGCGATTTTGTGGATCGTGCGGACGGGTAGTCCTTGGCGGGATTTGCCGGATGTGTTTGGCCGCTGGAACACGGTTTTTCGGCGCTACCGGGATTGGGTGAGAGCAGATGGGCACCCACATCAACGTGGCCGCGGGGCGCTGATCGCGGCGCAAGACAGCATCCTGCTCGGTGGTGGCGGCCCGGAGGCGGATTTCGGCTGGCTGAGCCGCAAAACACCGTCGCCGGACGCGGCTATCCCGTGGCGGCCTGCCGCTCGTGGAAGATCAGGCGGTCAATATTGTAGACGAGGTTGGCGAGTGTGATCTTCGCTTCGGCGCGCGCGATACCGATGGTGCGGATGAACAGCCCCATCTGATCCTTCTGACGAGCGAACACGTGCTCGACGCGGGCGCGGACAGCGGATCGCTTGGCATTGGCGCCGGACGTGCGCCTGGGCATCGGCTTTCCCCTGGGCTTCTTGCGATGAACCCGGCTGACCCGGTCCATCGACTTCAGCCACGCCTCGTTGGCTTGGCTGCGATAGGCGGTATCCGCCCAGACGTCGGAGGCGGTGTTGTCGCGGGTGACGACGTCGCGCAGCATTCTACCGTCAAAGCGCGCACCGTCGGTAACCTTGGCCGAGCGGATGAACCCGTAGCGCCGACAGATCGCGATGCTGCTTTTGTAGCCGAAGCTCGGGATCGCGATATCGATCCCCGGCCTGCCGCCCGGCAGCGTCCGGGCCTTGGCGAACTTCACCGTCCAGCGCGCGTCGGTGTCCTTCTGCGCCGCCTTGTTCGGTTTGTCGGGCCATATTTCCGCTGCGCTCTGGCCCGCCTTGATCGCTTCCTTCTCGACCGCAGTGTTCCGCTGCTTCGGTGCCGCGACGAGGGTAGCATCGACGATCTGCCCGCCCATCGGCAGATAGCCGCGGTCCCACAAGCACCGGTCGAAGGCGGTAAACAACGCGTCGAGCGTACCGGCGCGCGTCAGCTTCTCGCGGAACAGCCGGATTGTGTTCTCGTCGGGCGTGACCGCGCCCAGGTCAAACCCGAGGAACCGCAGCCAGCTCAGCCGGTCGCGGATGAGAAACTCCATGCGGGCGTCGCTGACGGTGTTCTGCGCCGCCAGGATCAGCACCTTGAACATCGCCACCGGATCGTAAGGCGGTCGACCGCCCCTGGCTCGATCACCATACGCCAGCGCCTTTTCCAGCGCCGGGCGGAATATCTCGAAGTCCACCACGCGGCCCATCGTCTCCAGCGGGTCGCCGCAATCCGACAATCGCTTCAGCTGATCCGGTAGTCCGAACAATCCCGCCTGACGCATCTGCCGCCTCCTGCCGTCAGGCGCATTGAATCATCTTCGGCCGGATCACGCCAGGGTTAATGGGGGTGCCCAGATGTTTTCAAGCGGTTGTTCGACGCCTGCTCGGAGGAGCCGGACATGGAATATGCGATGGTGGATGCCACGATCGTGAAGGTCCATCGTCACGGACAGGGCGCAAAAGGGGGACTTTCAGCCAGGCCATTGGCCATTCCAAAGGCGGCATGACGACCAAGATCCTCGCCTTGACCGATGCGCTGGGCAATCTGGTCCGCTTCGTTCTCATGCCTGGAAACAGGTTCGATACCGTCGGCATCGAACCGCTCATCAAAGGCGTCGATTTCGGTGAATTGATCGCAGACAAAGCTTTCGACAGCAACGCCATCATCACCGACCTCAACGAGCGTGGTGCGCAGATCGTCATTTCCCAGCATCCACGACGCGCCAAGCCCGTCGCCATCGATCTCGATATCTACAAATGGCGGCATCTGATCGAAAACTTCTTCTGCAAGCTCAAGGAATTCAAGCGTATCACCATGCAAGCCGACAAAACTGACACCAGCTTTGCCGCCGCTATCTATCTCGCCGCTGGGCTTTGTTGCATAATTCTCTGGGCGGATAAGCTGCACTTTACTTGAGGTTGTTATGCGACCCGGACGGTCATCGGTGTTCCTATTGCTGAGAAGCGATTGAGGATTGTCGCACGGACTTTAAGCTCGGTAACCTGACGATCGGAGGTGCGAGCGGCAACGCGGTGGCCCAAGAGTTTGAAGCAGTGCATTTTGGTCTCGGCCAGACTGCGACGGTGATAGCCGCTCCATTTCTTCCAGATGGCGCGACCAAGGCGCCTGGTTGCGCGTAGCGCTTCGTTGCGAGCATCGACCCCGGGGCCGTCTTTGGTCCATGGTTGCCCATTACGGCGGACCGGGATGACCGCATCGGCACCGCGTTCGGCGATGGCGGCATGGCAGCCCCTGGTATCGTAAGCGCCATCCCCGCCGACGCTGAGGATCCGCTCGTTCTTTGGGATTTGCGCCAGAAGCCCAGGCAGCGTCGGTGCATCACCAATAGCATTCGTCGTGACCTCAAGGGCCCGGATATCCAGCGTTCCAGCATCAATCCCGAGATGCACTTTACGCCACTGGCGACGGTAGGATGCGCCATGTTTGCGCGTCTTCCACTCGCCTTCACCGGTTATCTTGATGCCGGTGCTGTCGACCAGCAGATGCAGCCCGCCTGAACTGGACCGGCCGCCCAACTCGACCCTCAGCGTCTTCTGCCGCCGACACAGCGTCGTGTAATCCGGCACCGGCCAGTCCAGCCCGGCCATCTTGACTAGGCTCGCGACCAATCCCGTCACTTGCCGCAGTGGCAGATTGAACAGCACCTTCAGCGTCAGGCACAACTCGATGGCGCTGTCCGAAAACAGCATCGGGCGACCAAGACGACCGCACGGCTTCGAAAGCCAATCCATGTCCGGATCGAACCAGACCTCCAGCGACCCGCGGCGCTTCAGGGCCGCATTATACTCGGGCCAGTTCGTCGTACGGTAGCGAGGGGCGGCAGGCTTGGGCATCGCGCCCATCTATCCCTCTCGATTCCTTCGCGGAATCCCCACCGTCAGTTCTGCAACAAAGCCTCGCCGCTGCCGTCCTCAATTCCAAGTGAATCTCAACAGACCCTAGGTGGTGTGGACTCTAAGGATTCCCATTTGGCGTGAGGCGTGATTCAGGGCTGCTTTTGGGAGGTAGCCTTGGGTGTGATGGATCGGCTGGTGTTGAGCGATGGCGCCTGGGATCGGATGGCGCCACTCATTATCGGTCGCCCCGACCAGAAGGGGTCGACCGGCCGCGACAACCGGATGTGAACCGTCCCGGGTTTCCCGGAGGCTCCCACTTGTGAGTAGGAGCATCTGGAATGAGCAAGACGACGAACAAGTTTTCGCCCGAGGTCCGCGAGCGTGCGGTCCGATGGTGAACGAGCACCGGGCGGATCATCGCTCGGAATGGGATGCGATGGTGTCGATCGCCGGCAAGATCGGCTGCACGGCGGAGACGCTGCGGCGCTGGTGTCGTGACGAGGCTGGCCGGCGTGCAGGGCCAGCGTTGCTGGCGGACGATGACCGCGCCCGGCTGAAGCTGCTGGAGCGCGAAGTGAAGGAGCTTCGCCGAGCCAACGAGATCCTCAGGAAGGCATCGGCGTATTTTGCGATGGCGGAGCTCGACCGCCACGGGCGATGAAGATGGCGTTCATCGACGCCCATCGAGAGGAGTTGGGGATCGAGCCGATCTGCCGGGAACTGGCGGTCGCCCCCTCCTCATATCATCAACATGCTGCTCGCGTGGCCGACCCGGGCAAGCGATCCGCTCGCGCCCGGCGGGACGACGAGCTGAAGGGCCATATCCGGCGCGTCCACGAGGCCAGCTTTGGCCTGTATGGGTCGCGCAAGGTGTGGCGCCAGCTGCTGCGCGACGGCGTCACCATCGCCAAATGCACGGTCGAGCGGCTGATGAAGGCGATGGGGCTTGCCGGTGTCCGACGCGGGAAATCCTGTGTCACCACCGTTTCCGACCGAAAGGCACTGTGCCCGCTCGACAAGGTCAACCGGGCCTTCAAGGTTCAGCGCCCGAACGCACTGTGGGTGGTGGACTTCACCTACGTCCACACCTGGGCAGGCTTCGTCTACGTGGCGTTCGTCATCGACGCGTTCGCCCGCCGGATCGTCGGCTGGAAGGTCAGCAGCAGCGCGACCGCACTTCGTGCTGGATGCCTTGGAGCAGGCCATCCATGCCCGCCGACCCACGGCTAGCGATGGTCTTATCCATCACTCGGACAGGGGCTCGCAATACCTCGCTATGAGCTACACCCAGCGCCTGGCCGAGGCAAAGCTGGTGCCCTCGGTCGGCAGCGTCGGGGACTCCTATGACAATGCCCTCGCCGAGACGATCAATGGCCTCTTCAAAGCCGAGGTCATCTGGCGTCAACGCTCCTGGCCAAGCCTTGCGGCCGTCGAAATGGCCACGCTGCGCTGGGTCGACTGGTTCAACAACCATCGCCTCTTCGAACCCATCGGCTATGTCACTCCCGCCGAGGCCGAGGCGAACTACTATGCTGCCAAACAAGAACTCGATATGGCAGCATGACCCCAACCAAACTGCCTCCGGAAAATCCGGGACGCTTCAGTTTCGCCGGTGGTCCAGCACATCAGGCCTGGCTGCCAGCCGCGCCGCCATGCGGTCGAGAACAGCCTCGTTCTCCAGGCGCGAGACGCGGCGGAATGACCGCGTGCAGCGCGATTTCATCGCGCAGGCGGCGCAGGCATCGCGGTTGGCGTAGTCGACCTTTACATTGTCGCGCGACTTACCCCGGTAGCGCGGCGAGAGCACTGCCCCGGCCGGGCAGATAAAGACATCCCGGTCCGGCTCGTAGCGAAAGACTTCCTTGCCGAAAAAGCCCTCCCGTACGGCGGAGCCGCGGAGCGGCTTGGCCACATAGGCGGTGATGCCGGCCGCCTCGCAGGCCTCGATGTCCTCGATCTTGAAGTAGCCGCGGTCGGCCACCGCGTCGATCCGCTCGACGCCAAGCGCTTCCATTGCCGCTGTCGCGGTCTGGGCGAGCAGACCCGGGTCGAGGACCTGGTTGCTTACCGCCTGCTCGGCGATCAGCTTGTGCTTCACGTCGACCGCAAGCTGGATGTTGTAGCCGACCGCCACTTTGGTCATGCGCGCCATCGCGCGGGCATCCGGATCGGTAAGCGAGATCTGGTCGTCGCCCGTGCGATCCAGTTCGGCAAGCATGTCCTTGTGACGGTCGCGCTTGCCCTGGATGGCCGCGATCTTCTCGGCCAGTTTGCCGGCACGCTGGCCGGAACTGCCGCCCGGCGTGCGGTCATCGTCGGCGTCCCCCTCATCAAGCCGCTTCATGTAGCCGGCGAGTTTCTCGTCGGCGTCCTGGATGAACTTGGCCAGCGATGCCCGGGTGAAGTTTCGGGTCTTGTTGTTGACCGCCTTGATGCGCGTGCCGTCCACCGCCACGAGCTCACGACCGAAGAGGTCGAGCTGACGACACAGCACCACGAACTCGCGGAACACCGCCTTGAATGCGGCACGGTTGTCGCGGCGGAAGTCGGCGATGGTTTTAAAATCCGGCTTGAGGTGCCGCAGCAGCCAGATAGCTTCGATATTGCGGTGCGCCTCGGCTTCCAGGCGCCGACTCGACCGGATCCGGTTCAGGTAGCCATAGATGTAGATCTTGAGCAGATCAGCGGGATCGTAGCCCGGCCGCCCCGTCGTCTTCGGTTGCACCCGGACAAACCCGGCCGCGCCAAGATCGAGCCCGTCGACAAAGGCCTCGATGAACCGGACCGGATTATCCGGCCCCACATAATCATCAACCGCCTCGGGCAGCAGCAGAAGCTGCGAGCGGTCCGTTCCAACCAGATGCGCCATGGCAAAACCATACCATGCGCCACGATCCACGGGAATCCTCAGGCCGGGTTTTCACACAGTCTGTGTAAGTTTTGCATCACGAACGCGAAAAAGGTGGGTGGAAAGCAGAAGTTGACGCTTGGCTTCCATATAACGCAGGGTCTGACGATGCGACATTGTTCGTCAGGCCCGGCTTTCGGCACTCTAGTGGCTTTACTTGCCCTGCAAGGCTGCCAGTCGCCAGCAATGCACGTGCGAGCCAAATCGCTTTCCCCCGATCATCAAAAGATAGCTTACGTGTTGGAGGAGGACTCTCTCCCACTCGTCTCCACCGACACAGTAGTTCTTATTAGACCCGTGAACCGGGAGTTAGATAAAAAGGCTGATCTCGTCTTTCGCGGAGGCGACAAGAACGGTCGCCGCTTCGGTCCTGTTAACGTCCGCTGGCTCACGGATGGTTCGCTGTTGGTCGGGTATTGCAGCGGGCGAACATCGGTTTTTCATAACTATTGGTCGGACGTTCACGCCGCTGATCCGACAGAACTAGAAGTTGTTCTTGAGAAAGAAGCTCCGGGGCAATGGCCCCCGAGCGGTGCGGCGCGGCGATCAGGATGAGAACGCGCCGTCAAACAGGATGAGGATCGGGAGGGGGTGCGGCGGTGCAGGGCGTAGCCCGGAGCCGACGTAGCCCCTCGCGATGGCGCGTTCCGGAAGGGGCGTTGCCGCTGATGATCACGGTCGGTCGGGTATTCCCGGCTTCCTCTCTCGCAGGGGAAGCCGCAGATGCCTGGTCGCCACATCAACGATCATCAGATGAGGCTCTATATGAAGTTCCGACACAGTGACGGCGTCGCGACAGCGGCGGCCAAGGCCGGGTTCAGCACGGCGACCGGATACCGGATCGCGCACGATCCGCAGCTGCCATCGCAGAAGACGAGTGTCCGGGGACGACGTCGACCCGACCCGCTGGCCGATATCTTCGACGCCGAGGTCGTGCCGTTGCTGCGCGCGGCACCGGGTTTGCGGTCGATCGCGGTGTTCGAGGAGATGCTGCGCCGCCATCCCGATCTTGGCACCGGGGTCCGCCGGACGCTGGAGCGGCGGATCCGCAGCTGGCGGGCGCTTCACGGCGAGGAGCAGGAGGTGATCTTCCGCCAGACCCATGAACCAGGCCGGATGGGACTGTCGGACTTCACCGATATGGCCGATCTTGGTATCACCGTTGGTGGCATTCCCCTCGATCACCGGCTTTATCACTTCCGTCTCGTCTGGTCGGGGTTCGAGCATGCCCATGTGATCCTGGGCGGCGAGAGCTATGTGGCGCTCGCCGAAGGGCTGCAGAACGCGCTGTGGGCGCTCGGCGGCAGCCCGATCGATCATCGCAGCGACAGCCTGTCGGCCGCGTTTCGCAACCTGGACGCCGATGCCCGAGCCGACCTGACCCGCCGCTACGATGCGCTGTGCGAGCATTACGACATGACGCCGAGCCGCAACAATCGCGGCGTCGCGCATGAGAACGGATCGGTCGAGAGCGCGCACGGGCATCTGAAGAAGACGGTTCGTGACGCGCTGCTGCTGCGGGGCAGTCCTGCGTTCGACGATCTGGCCGCTTATCGGCGGTTCATCGACGAGGTGATCGCCGCCAAGAACCGCCGGGCGGCGCCGCGCATCGATGCCGAACGTGCCTATCTTCAACAACTGCCGGACCGGCGGACCAGCGATTACGAGGAGGTGATCGTCACCGTCACGTCGAGCAGCGGCTTCACGCTGCGCAAGGTGTTCTACACCGTGCCAACGCGGCTGATCGGGCACCGTCTGCGTGTCCGGCTATATGATGATCGGCTCGACGTCCTTCTAGGCGCGACCAAGCTGATGACGCTCCTGCGCGGACGATCGGCCGGGAACGGCAAGCACGGTCACGTGGTCGATTATCGTCACGTGATCCACTCGCTCCGGCGTAAACCGATGGCGCTCATCGGCGTCGTCTACCGCGAGCAACTGTTCCCGCGCGAGGCGTATCGGCGGATGTTCGATCGGCTTCTCGTCCAACTGCCCGATCGTATCGCCTGTCGCACGATGGTCGAGCTTCTCGCGCTTGCGCACGAGCGGGCCTGCGAGGCAGAACTTGCCGATATCCTGGCTGCCGATCTTGATGCTGGTCGGCTGCCGGACATGGCGGCATTGCGACGACGCTTCGCGCCGGATCCCGCGACGCTCCCAGAGGTCGTGGTCACGCTGGCGCCGCTTAGCACGTACGATGCCCTGCTCGGCGAGGTGGCGGCATGACCACCATCACCCAACCTATCGATGCGCAGCGTCTGACGCTCATCCTCAACGACCTGCGTCTTCCCGCGATCAAGCACCACTGGCCCGAGATGGCCGCGCGCTCGGACAAGGAGGGCTGGCCCGCCGCCCGCTTCCTGGCCGCCCTTGCCGAACACGAGATCGCCGAGCGCGACCGACGCCGCATCGAGCGGCACCTCGGCGAGGCGAAGCTGCCGCCCGGCAAGACGCTCGACAGCTTCGCGTTCGATGCCGTGCCGATGATCTCGCGTGCCCAGGTCATAGCGATCTGCGCGGGCGACGGCTGGCTCGAACAGGGCGCCAACCTCATACTGTTCGGCCCGCCGGGCGGCGGCAAGAGTCACCTGGCTGCCGCGATCGGCCTGGCGCTTATCGAGAATGGCTGGCGCGTGCTGTTCACCCGCACCTCCGATCTCGTCCAGCGCCTCCAGGTCGCCCGGCGCGAACTGACGCTCGAGGCTGCCATCGTCAGGCTCGACAAATACCATCTGCTGATCCTCGACGACATGGCGTACGTCACCAAGGATCAGGCCGAGACGTCGGTGCTCTTCGAGCTCATCAGCGCCCGCTACGAGCAGCGCTCGATGCTCATCACCGCCAACCAGCCGTTCGGCGAATGGAACAGGATCTTCCCCGATCCCGCCATGACCCTCGCGGCTGTCGACCGGCTCGTCCATCACGCCACCATCTTCGAGATGAACGTCGAGAGCTACCGGCGACGTACCGCCGTCCAGCGGCGCACCGGCGCAGGGCGACCCCCAACCTACGCGACAATCAAAACGACCGAGCAGCCGCCGTCCCGCGACAATCAGGACGCGACATAACCCTTGCCAGCGACAATCCGACCAGCCATCCCTGTCGCGCCGCGACAATCAGTTCTCATCCTGATTGACGCGCTTCTCACCCAGATTGTCGCGCTACAGAGCGGCCCACCGAATGGGCAATCCGGGCCGCCGCCTTGCCTCTGATGTCCACCATTGGGCGTCGGCCGATCGGCCGCTTTGCGCCACTATTGCTGATGCAAAACTTTTGCAGACTGTGTGAAAACCCGGCCTGAGGATTCCCGTGGATCGTGGCGCATGGTATGGTTTTGCCATGGCGCATCTGGTTGGAACGGACCGCTCGCAGCTTCTGCTGCTGCCCGAGGCGGTTGATGATTATGTGGGGCCGGATAATCCGGTCCGGTTCATCGAGGCCTTTGTCGACGGGCTCGATCTTGGCGCGGCCGGGTTTGTCCGGGTGCAACCGAAGACGACGGGGCGGCCGGGCTACGATCCCGCTGATCTGCTCAAGATCTACATCTATGGCTACCTGAACCGGATCCGGTCGAGTCGGCGCCTGGAAGCCGAGGCGCACCGCAATATCGAGGTCATCTGGCTGCTGCGGCACCTCAAGCCGGATTTTAAAACCATCGCCGACTTCCGCCGCGACAACCGTGCCGCATTCAAGGCGGTGTTCCGCGAGTTCGTGGTGCTGTGTCGTCAGCTCGACCTCTTCGGTCGTGAGCTCGTGGCGGTGGACGGCACGCGCATCAAGGCGGTCAACAACAAGACCCGAAACTTCACCCGGGCATCGCTGGCCAAGTTCATCCAGGACGCCGACGAGAAACTCGCCGGCTACATGAAGCGGCTTGATGAGGGGGACGCCGACGATGACCGCACGCCGGGCGGCAGTTCCGGCCAGCGTGCCGGCAAACTGGCCGAGAAGATCGCGGCCATCCAGGGCAAGCGCGACCGTCACAAGGACATGCTTGCCGAACTGGATCGCACGGGCGACGACCAGATCTCGCTTACCGATCCGGATGCCCGCGCGATGGCGCGCATGACCAAAGTGGCGGTCGGCTACAACATCCAGCTTGCGGTCGACGTGAAGCACAAGCTGATCGCCGAGCAGGCGGTAAGCAACCAGGTCCTCGACCCGGGTCTGCTCGCCCAGACCGCGACAGCGGCAATGGAAGCGCTCGGCGTCGAGCGGATCGACGCGGTGGCCGACCGCGGCTACTTCAAGATCGAGGACATCGAGGCCTGCGAGGCAGCCGGCATCACCGCCTATGTGGCCAAGCCGCTCCGCGGCTCCGCCGTGCGTGAGGGCTTTTTCGGCAAGGAAGTCTTTCGCTACGAGCCGGACCGGGATGTCTTTATCTGCCCGGCCGGGGCAGTGCTCTCGCCGCGCTACCGGGGTAAGTCGCGCGACAATGTAAAGGTCGACTACGCCAACCGCGATGCCTGCGCCGCCTGCGCGATGAAATCGCGCTGCACGCGGTCATTCCGCCGCGTCTCGCGCCTGGAGAACGAGGCTGTTCTCGACCGCATGGCGGCGCGGCCGGCACTGCGTCCCGAAATGCTCGCCCAACGGCGAAACAGCGTCGAGCATCCCTTTGGCACCATCAAGCAATGGATGGGCCAAGGCACGTTCCTGATGCGCCGGCTCGAGAACGTACGCGGCGAGTTCAGCCTGACCGCGCTCGCCTACAACATCAGACGGGCCATCACCCTGGTCGGGGTGCCGGGCCTGATCGCCACAGCAAGAGCGTAAAACCAGTCTTCTCGCGTCTAAATGAAGCGCTGGGCGTCGGATAAACGACATCCGGCGCCCTCAAGGCAGCCCGAGAGAGTACACAGACACTATCCGGCCTGGGAACCGCTCGAAGGAGAACCCGTCACCCTGCAGATCGCAGCTCATGACTTTTCACACGGTCTGTTTGAGTTTCGCATCACGAAAAGAGGGAATTGGGGTTGAGCGGGGTGAGTTTGAACGGCAGCCATTGGTCGACAGCACTCGCCCGTGTCACTTCCGTCACCCCGGGCTTGACCCGGGGTCCCGCTTGTCGCGTGCGGATGATCGAAGGGGTACGACCTGCCGGATCGCGTCAGCGGGACCCCGGCTCGGGGCCGGGGTGACGCGTTCCGGCATGACGGTCGTCGAACCACTCGACCATCCGCCTACTCCGCCTTTGTCCCCGCCGCCTTTGCGCCCGCGACCTTCTTCCCCACCGCTTTCTTCTTAGTCGCGGCCTTCTTCTTTGCCTTTCCCTTCGGCGCCGCCGCCGCGCGGTCGTCGATCAGTTGGGCGGCTTCCTCCAGCGTCAGCGCGTCGGGTTCGATCGACTTGGGCACCGTCGCGTTCGTCGTTCCGTCGGTGACGTACGGCCCATAGCGCCCCTCCATCAGCTTCAGGTCGAGCTCGGTGCGCGGATGCTTGCCCAGTTCCTTCAGCGGCGCGCGCGCGGCGCCGCGTTGCGGGCGACCACCGCCGGCCGCGGCTTCGGCCAGCTTGACGACGGCGGCGTTCATCCCCGTCTCGAACACGTCCATCGTCGATTGCAGCCGCGCATATTTGCCCGCGTGCATCAGGTACGGGCCGTATCTCCCGATCGCCGCGGTGATCGGCTCTCCCGTCTCGGGATGCGCGCCGACGGTGCGCGGCAGCGCCAGTAGTTTCAGCGCCAGCTCCAGGTCGAGTTCGCCCGGCAGGTCCTTGGGGATCGACGCGCGCTTCGCCTCCTTGCCCTCGCCCAGTTGCAGATACGGGCCGAACCGCCCCGACTTGCGCTCGACCGGCAGCTCCGTCTCGGGATCATTGCCCAGCGTCTCCGGCCCGCTGTCCTCGCCCGCCTCGTCGCCGCCCTGGGCGAAGCGGCGGGTATATTTGCACTCGGGATAGTTGGAGCAGGCGATGAACGCTCCGAACCGTCCGCCGCGCAGCGCCAGCTGCCCCTCGCCGCAATTGGGGCACAGCCGCGGGTCGCCGCCATCGGCGCGTTCCGGAAACAGATAGGGCGCCAGGAAAATGTCGAGCTCGGCGGTCACCTCGCTCGGCTTCTGCTCCATCACCTCCGACGTGCGCGGCTTGAAATCACGCCAGAACGCGTCGAGCACCGCCTGCCACTGCGCGCGACCGCCCGACACATCGTCCAGCTCCTCCTCCAGCCCGGCGGTGAAATCGAACTCGACATATTTCTCGAAGAAGCGCTCCAGGAAGGCGGTGACGAGACGCCCCGATTCCTCGGCGAAGAAGCGGTTCTTCTCGGTGCGCACATAGGCGCGGTCCTTCAGCGTCTTGATGATCGACGCATAGGTCGACGGGCGGCCGATCCCCAGTTCCTCCATGCGTTTGACGAGCGAGGCTTCCGAGAAGCGCGGCGGCGGCTGCGTGAAATGCTGCTCGGCGGTCACATCCTTCTTCGCCGGCGCATCGCCCTCGCGCAGGCGCGGCAGGCGGCGCGAATCCTCGTCGCTACCCGCTTCGGCCTGTTGGCCGGAACGGCCGACGGGAGCCTCGTCGGTGCCCTCTTCGTACAGCGCCAGGAAGCCGGGGAAGATCACGACCTGCCCGGTCGCGCGCAGCACGTGCCGCCCGGTACCCTCGGTGAGCTCGATCGTCGTGCGTTCCATGCGCGCCGAGGCCATCTGGCTCGCCAACGCGCGCTTCCAGACGAGTTCATACAACCGCGCATGATCGCCCGAGCCGGCGCGATCCCTGCCGAAATCGGTCGGGCGGATCGCCTCATGCGCTTCCTGCGCGTTCTTGGCCTTGGACTGATATTGCCGTGGCGCGTCGGGAACGTAATGCGCGTCATAACGGTCCGCGACCGCCTTCCTCGCGGCGCTGATCGCGCTGCCGTCCATCTGCACGCCGTCGGTGCGCATGTATGTGATCGCGCCGTCCTCATAGAGCCCCTGCGCGATCCGCATCGTATGGTCGGCGGAAAAACCCAGCTTGCGCGCGGCCTCCTGCTGCAACGTAGATGTGGTGAACGGCGGCGGCGGGTTGCGCGTCGCGGGCTTCACCTCGACCGATTGGACGGTGAAATGCCCCGCCTCGACATCGGCCTTCGCGCGCATCGCGCTCGCCTCGTCGGCGATCGACAGCCGGTCCAGCTTGTCGCCGTTCCACGTCACCAGCCTTGCGGCGAACGGCGTGCCGTCCTGCTCCATGGTCGCCGCGACCGACCAGTATTCCTGCGCGGTGAACGCCTCGATCTCGCGCTCGCGCTCGACGATCAGGCGCAGCGCCACCGATTGCACCCGCCCCGCCGACTTGGCGCCCGGAAGCTTGCGCCACAGCACCGGCGAGAGCGTGAATCCGACCAGATAGTCGAGCGCGCGGCGCGCTCGATACGCGTCGATCAGGTCGTCGTCCAGCGCGCGCGGGCGCGTCATCGCCTCGGTCACGGTCGCCTTGGTGATCGCGTTGAAGGTCACGCGGTCGACAGACTTCGGCAGCGCCTTGCGCGCACGCAGCACCTCCTGCACATGCCACGAAATCGCCTCGCCCTCGCGGTCGGGATCGGTCGCCAGGATCAGGCGTTCCGCGCCCTTGGCGGCATCGGCGATGGCTTTCAGCTGCTTGGTCTTGTCGGCGTAATTCTCCCACGACATGGCAAAGCCGTCATCGGGATCGACCGAGCCGTCCTTGGGCGGCAGGTCGCGGACATGGCCGTAGGATGCGAGCACGCGGTAGTCGCTGCCCAGATATTTCTCGATGGTTTTCGCCTTGGCGGGCGATTCGACGATGACAAGCTGCATGACCCGGTCCTTACGTGTACGCGCGAGGATGGGGAGCGTGTCTCGGACCCGTCAAGCCGCCAATGTCAGGCAGCGTTGTCGATGCCCAGGTCGCTTAGCTTGCGGTAGAGGGTCGATCGACCGATGCCCAGGCGCCGGGCGACTTCCGCCATGCGTCCGCGATAGTGGCCGATGGCGAGACGGATGATGTCCGCCTCGATATCGTCGAGCGGGCGCAGATGCCCGTCCTCACTGAACAGCGTTACGCCGCCGCCCGCGACGGAGGCGGGCGCGGCGCGGCGATGACCGATACGCGACAGTTGCGGAAAGTCCTCCGCGGTCAGCGCATTGTCCTCGCACAGCACCACCGCGCGGAACAGTGCATTCTGCAACTGGCGAACATTGCCCGGCCAGTCATAGGCGCTCAGCACCGCCAGCGCATCGTCGGTGATGCCCAGCGTCCTCAGCCCCGGCTGCTGCCCGATCCGCGTCAGCAGGTGGCGGGCGAGCGCCGGGATGTCGCCGGCACGCTCGCGCAGCGGCGGGATGACGATGTGCACGGGCTTCAGCCGATGGTACAGGTCCTCGCGGAACCGGCCCGCCTCGACCTCCTCGGCCAGCCGGCGATTGGTGCCCAGGATCAGGCGGACGTCGACGGGCAGCGGGTGTCTGGCGCCGATCGGATGGACCTCGCCGTGGTCCAGCAGCTGCAACAGCCGCGACTGCACATCAGCATTCGAACCGCCGACCTCGTCCAGAAAAACCGTCCCCCCATTCGCCTGGACGATGCGCCCGATCTTGCGTTCGAACGCTCCCGGAAATGCGCCCTCTTCGTGGCCGAACAATTCGCTGGCAATCAGGTTTTGCGGCATCGCTCCGCAGTCCACTGTAGCCAGATTACTCTCCCCGCGCGGACTGGCCGCATGGATCGCCTCAGCAACGACTTCCTTGCCGACGCCGCTTTCTCCCTCGACCAGGATCGCCATGCGGGCACGGGCCGCCTTTGCTGCAACGGCGAGCGCTGCACGAAACTCGGGCGCGGATCCGACGATTTCATCAAAGGCGAGAAGCGCGGGAATTTTCTCCGTCAACGGGCGCAATTCACCGGCATCGCTATTGGCGATAGACGCATCAAGCGCTGCGAACAGGCGTTCACGCGCAAGCGGCTTGACGAGATAGTCAGTCGCACCGCTACGCATTGCCGCGACGGCCCTCTCCACAGTATCGTCGGTCGTCAGCAGAAGAATCGGCAAGGTAGGCCGGGTCTGGCGGATCGCCGAGATCACGGTTGTTGCCGTCTCGTCGACTGTATCCTGGTCGAGCAGAACGGCATCGGTATGCCTGCCCGCCTTTACTCCGAGTGCCTGGATCGCTTCATCACCATTGTTAGCGACGATCGTTTGCCAGCCTACGCGTGCAGCCAGGGCCGTAATGAAACGGGCCTGGGCAGGGTTCTGGTCAATCAGCATCAGCAGGCGCTGTCTGTTGCGCGTCATCGTTCTTCCCGTCCAATCATGCGCTCTCGTTAGCCCGGCGCAGGTAAATGCACGCTTAAGCCTCAAGTCGAAGGGCTTGAGACATTCTCGGGTGGAAGCTAGGGTTGTATGTTGTCGGCGCAGAACCGGCTCGATTGTTTCACCGATTGTTGTTTTGGAGACGTTCGGAAAATGGCGGATGACGGTACGTTACGGGGGCATGTCAAGACCTATGACAGCCTCATCGCCATGCTGAAGTGGGGTGCGGTCACGGTGGGAGTGATCGCTCTGCTCGTGATCTGGATCATTACACGCTAGGATGAAGATCGCCGTTCTCAAAGAGCAGATGGATTGCGAAACGCGCGTTGCGGCGTCTCCGGAGACGGTCAAGAAGTTCGTCGGCCTCGGCGCTGAGATGGCGATCGAGACGGGGGCCGGAGCAGGTGCGGCGATCGACGACAATGCCTATCGCATGGCGGGCGCGACGGTGGGCGAGCGGGCGGCGACGCTCGCGGGCGCGACGATCGTACTGGCAGTACGCGGACCCGATCCCGAGAGCTTGCAGGGTGTTGTGCGCGGAGCGCTCGTCATCGGCGCACTTGATCCGTTCGGCGAGCGTGCGCGGGTCGACGGCTATGCGGCCGCCGGGTTGGAGGCGTTTGCGATGGAGTTGATGCCGCGCATCACCCGCGCGCAGTCGATGGACATCTTGTCATCGCAGTCGAACCTGGCGGGCTACAAGGCGGTGTTGGACGCGGCCGCGGAATATGGTCGCGCCTTTCCGATGATGATGACCGCGGCGGGGACGGTAAGCGCCGCGCGTGTTTTCGTGATGGGCGTCGGCGTTGCCGGATTGCAGGCGATCGCGACCGCGCGCAGGCTTGGAGCACAGGTATCTGCGACCGACGTACGTTCTGCGACGCGCGAACAGATATTGTCGCTGGGCGCAAAGCCCGTGTTCGTCGAGGAGGTTGCGGCAATCGAGGGCGAAGGCTCGGGTGGCTATGCGTCGGAGATGACGGAAGAATATCGCATCAAGCAGGCCGACCTCGTCTCGTCGCATATCGCTAAGCAGGACATTGTCATCACGACAGCATTGATTCCCGGTCGTGCCGCCCCAAGGCTGATCTCGGCAAAGCAGGTGGCAAGCATGCGGCCGGGCTCTGTCATCGTCGATTTGGCTGTGGAGCAGGGGGGAAATGTCGAGGGTGCGGCCTTGGGCAAGACGGTGGAAATCGCGGGAGTCAAAATCGTTGGGCACCGTAATGTCGCGGGGCGGTTGCCGGCAGATGCCAGCGCATTGTACGCGCGTAACCTTTTCAACTTTCTCAGTGCGTTCTGGGACAAGGACGCCGGGAAACCGGTGCTGCCGGAGGATGATGAGATCGTGGCCGGAGTGCGGCTGACGAGGGGCGGTGCAGTCGTTAATGAGCGGCTGATCAACTGAACAAGCAGGAGTAAGCCGTGGACTTCATCGCAATCCTGTCGATCTTCGTCATGGCGTGCTTCGTAGGCTATTACGTCGTCTGGTCGGTCACACCCGCGCTGCATACGCCGCTGATGGCGGTGACGAACGCGATCTCGTCGGTGATTATCGTCGGCGCGCTGATCGCGAGCGCGGCTCCCGCCTCCGAGGGGGCAGGCTCGGGGTCAGACATTGGCAAATGGCTGGGGTTGCTGGCGGTCGTGCTGGCGAGCATCAATATCTTCGGGGGTTTCGCGGTTACCGCGCGGATGCTGGCGATGTACAAGAAAAAGGTGCGCTGAGGTGGAGCATGCGACCACCGCGGTAAATCCCTGGGTCGCGCTGGCCTACCTGATCGCAGGTGTGTGCTTCATCCTCGCGCTGAGGGGCCTCTCGAGTCCGGCGACCAGCCAGCGGGGCAACCGCTACGGCATGATCGGCATGACCATCGCGGTCGTGACGACTCTGGTGACGCACCTTAACGTCGGCATATGGGAGATCGTGATCGCGATCGCCATCGGCGCAGCGATCGGACTTGTTACGGCACGGCGCATCGCCATGACGGCGATGCCGCAACTGGTAGCGGCATTCCATTCGCTGGTGGGGCTGGCGGCGGTGCTGGTAGGGAGCGCCGCATATCTTAATCCCAGCGCGTTCGGGATCGCCGATCTGGTCGTCCCCCTGATCGGCCAGCCTTTCGCGGTGATCCACCCTGCCAGCCGCATCGAACTGGGGCTGGGCGTCGCGATCGGGGCGATCACCTTCTCGGGTTCAGTGATCGCGTTCCTCAAGCTCAACGGCAATATGGGGGGCAAGCCGATCTTGCTGCCAGGACGCCACGTCCTCAACCTGACCGTGCTGGCAGCGATCGTCGCGCTGATCGCCTGGTTCACGCAGGACCAGAGTTCCTGGATATTCTGGACGATCACCCTGCTGTCGTTCGCGATCGGGTTCCTGCTGATCGTCCCGATCGGCGGCGCGGACATGCCGGTCGTCGTCAGCATGCTGAACAGTTATTCGGGCTGGGCGGCGGCGGCGATGGGGTTCACGCTGCACAACACCGCGATGATCATCACAGGCGCGCTGGTCGGCTCGTCGGGCGCGATCCTGAGCTACATCATGTGCCGGGCGATGAACCGCAGCTTCATCAGCGTCATCGCGGGCGGCTTCGGCGCGGTGGCGGAAATGGGCGGCAACGGGGTGGCGATCGACCGGGCGTGGAAGCGGGGAAGCGCAGAGGACGCTGCATTCCTCATGAGCCAGGCGGAACAGGTGGTGATTGTCCCCGGCTACGGCATGGCGGTCGCGCAGGCTCAGCATGTGCTGCGCGAGATGGGCGACAAGCTGAAAGGGGCGGGCGTGCGTGTCAAATACGCCATTCATCCCGTCGCGGGGCGGATGCCGGGGCATATGAACGTGCTATTGGCCGAGGCGAACGTGCCCTATGACGAGGTGTTCGAGCTGGAGGACATCAATTCGGAGTTCTCGCAGACCGACGTCGCCTTCGTGATCGGCGCGAACGACGTGACCAATCCGGCGGCGAAGACCGACAAGACATCGCCGATCTACGGCATGCCGGTGCTGGATGTGGAGAAGGCGAAGACGGTATTGTTCATCAAGCGGTCGATGGGAGGCGTCGGCTATGCCGGTGTCGACAACGAACTGTTCTATCGTGATAACACGATGATGCTGCTGGCCGACGCGAAGAAGATGGTCGAGGAAATCGTCAAGGCGTTGGATTGAGTCGATATAGGCGCTCGGGGCCGTTGCCGCGAGCGCCGCACTCGAAGACCTGGACGCAGGGTGGCATATCGCGACCGAGCAGGTTTAAATGATCTTCGCCGCTTCTTCTAGATGTTTGGTCCCGGCAATTGGTGGTGCGGGTTTGACGTGAAGCGTGCGGGCTGGTCGGCCCATGCCTTACAGATGGCTTCGCAGGGCGTGAGGCCGCGCAGGGTCTTGAGCCTGCGGGCGAAGTTGTAGGCGGCGACGAAGTCGCCGAGGTGCTGCCGGAGTTGATCGTTGCTATCGTAATGGTAGCGCTTGACGGCGGCGTCCTTGATGGTGCGGTTCATGCGCTCGACTCGACCATTCGTCCACGGGTGCCGCGGCCCCTCGACTTTGCTCGGGAGAGCCTTGGTAAGGCGATGTTCGACATCCAGGTCGGCGCCTTCTCGTGCAACTCGACGAACGCGAACTTGAACGTCCGGTCTATCACAACGAACAGGTAGATCTTGCCCTCTTCGGTTCACACCTCGGCGATGTCGATGTGGAAGTAGCCGATCGGGTAGCTCTTGAACTTGCGCCTGGCCGGCTTGTCACCCTCGACCTCGGGCAGCCGGCTGATGCCGTGGCGCTGGAGGCAGCGGTGCAGCGACGAGCGCGTGATACGCGGGATCGTCCCCTGGAGTGCGTAGAGACAGTCGTCCAATGGCAGCAGCGTGTGGCGTCGGAAGGCGACTACCACCGCCTCCTCCTCGATCGACAGCGAGGTTGATCTTGGGTCCTTGGGACCCGCTGAGAGATCGGCCGTCGACCTGCGCCTCTTCCACTTTGCGACGGTTTTCTGGTTGACCCCGTGCCGCCTGGCCAGCGCCCTCAGGCTCTCTTGACTATGCTGTATCGCTAGCCTGTCCCGGACTTGATCCGGGGGACTGCCTCAGTCGTCGTGGCGCTCCCACGAAGTACCTGGCCCATAGCGCGTCCTTCCACTCGCTCGTGAACAATGCACCATCAAAGCCCGGGATCAAACATCTGGTAGTCGTTCTATCGGGGTCACGTGCCGCGTTCGGATTCGATTGCGAAACCGTTGTGCGCGCCCGAAGCGGTTGGCACCGGCGAACGATGACGAGCAACCGGCAGGTAAAGTGAAAGCGGCCTGACGAGGGTGTTAATCCTTGGGCACGCGGCCGAAGGGGAGCAGGCGGGCGGCGAGCGCTTTAACGGTTTTCTCGTCTCCAGCACGCAGCGGGACCAGTACCAGGGCGGCGGCGTGCTGCATGATGCGGTCGAAGCGGGTCGGGGTAGCGGCCCGGGTCGCGGCTTCGGCGAGAGCGCGGCCCTTTGCATCGTCGGGGTCCAGTTCGAGCCGCAAGAGTCCGGCAATGCCGGCATAGGCGGCTCGGCCGCCGCCCTCGGCGACCGCGCGGTCAAGCGCGGCGAATCCCTTGCCCCTCGACGCGCCCAGTGCCGCGCTCGCGACGATCCGCCCGACATTGTACACCGCGCCGATATGCCAGGCGCCCAGTCCGAGTTGCGCATCGGCGTCGCTCGGGTTGCGCTCCACAAGCGCCTCGAACCGGCGGCGCGCCGCAATCGCCAGCGTCCGGCTGCCGGTCAGCTTGGCGCGGTAACCGGTCGTCGTCGCCTCAATCAGCGCCGCCTCATAGTCGGCGGGTGCGCGGCGCAGGACGGCGGCGGCCGCATTGTCGATGGCGACAACATGGGCAAGCGCGCTGGCCCTGTCGGTATCGGCGAAGGACGCTTGGACCAGCGCCTCACGCGGACTCTGGGCCACCGCGGGCGCAGCCAGGAATAGGATGGCGGAGGCAAGGTTCGTGATACGCATGACGCTCGCCTGATCGTTGATGGTGGAAACCGTCATACACGGCGTTCCCGGTGAATATCCAGTGGCTTAGGCGGCCGGGATCACGTCGGGGCCTGCACCGTAATGATGCCAGGCGAAGATCGCCGCGGCGCCGCGGTGCGGGCGCCAAGCCTCGGCAAGCGTGCGTGTCGTCCGCTCGCTCGGGCGTTCGTCATAGCCGAGGATGCGCCCGACCTCGATCTGCACCGCCAAGTCGCCCGCCGGCCAGATGTCCGGCCGCGCCTCGGCGAACAGCAGGTAAATTTCCGCCGACCAGCGGCCGATCCCCTTGACGCGAGTCAAGGCGGTGATCGCATCCTCGTCGTCGGGCGGAAGATGGTCGAGGTCGAGCCGCCCGGTCGTCACCTCCTCGGCCAGGCTGCGTGCGTAACCGGCTTTTTGCCGCGACAACCCGGCGCTGCGCAACTGCTCGTCGCCGGCGGCCGCGACGTGCGCGGGATCGGCCGCACCACCCACGACCATGTCAAGCTTGCGCCAGACAGCGGCGGCGCTGGCGACGCTGACCTGCTGGCCCAGGATCGTGCGCAGCAGCGTGGCAAAGCCCCGTTCGCGGATGCGGGGTTCGGGATAGCCGATGCGGGCAAGTGCGGACGCGAAGGCCGGCTCGATCCCCGCCAGCGCATCCAGCGACGCGCGTAGCGCCGTTTCGCTCAACCCCATTGATCGGAGTGCGTCGGGGCGGCAAGGGCCGAGGAGCAAATGGGAGAAGACCGCATGCCGCAGCTTATCGTGACGACGCGCGAAGGGGAAGAACGCTCGCTGGACGCCGAGGTCGGGCTATCGGTCATGGAGACGATCCGTGATTCCGGGATCGACGAGATCCTGGCGCTGTGCGGCGGATGTTGCAGCTGCGCGACCTGTCACGTCCATGTCGATCCGGAGTTCGCCGACCGGCTGCCCGCCATGAGCGAGGACGAGGACGATCTGCTGGAATCGACCAGCACCCGCGACGACGATTCACGCCTGTCCTGCCAGATAGAGATGACCGATGCGCTCGACGGTCTGCACGTGACGATCGCGGAGGAGGATTGAGGCGGCGAGCGCGCTACAGGCACGCTTCCAGATAGGCGTCGGCAAAGCCGAACTGTTTGGCTTTTTCCAGCGTGTAGGGCCTGAGGCCCATCGAGCGGTATTCGCCGATAATCTTGCCGTCGGCCGATTCGTCGAGATACTCGAACTTGAATAGTTCTTGCGTGACGATCACCGAGCCTTCCATGCCGATCACCTCGGTGACGTTGGTGACACGGCGCGAGCCATCGCGTAGGCGCTTCACCTGGATGATGAGCTCGACCGAATCGGCGATCTGGCGGCTGATCGCCTCTTTGGGCACCTTGATGTCGGACATCATCACCATGTTCTCCATGCGCGCCAGCGCCTCGCGCGGGGAGTTGGCGTGGAGGGTGCACATAGAGCCGTCGTGACCGGTATTCATGGCGGCGAGCATGTCGAAGCACTCGCTCCCGCGGATCTCGCCTAGGATGATGCGGTCTGGCCGCATGCGCAGCGCGTTCTTGACGAGGTCGCGGATGCTGATCTCGCCCTGGCCCTCAAGATTGGCGGGGCGCGTCTCGAGCGGCAGCCAGTGCGGCTGCTGCAGGCGAAGCTCGGCCGCGTCCTCGATGGTCAGTACGCGCTCGCCGGGGTCGATCATCTTGGAGAGGGCGTTGAGCATCGTCGTCTTGCCCGAGCCCGTGCCGCCCGAGATGACGACGTTGAACCGGCACGCGCCCGCGATCTTGAGCGCGGTCGCCATCTTGGGCGACATCGAGCCGAAACCCGCCATCATGTCGAGCGTGATCGGCTTGGCCGAGAATTTACGGATCGAGATCGCGGTGCCCTTGAGCGAGAGCGGCGGCACGATCACGTTGACGCGGCTGCCGTCCTTCAGGCGCGCGTCAGCGAGCGGTGTGGTCTGGTCGACCCGACGGCCGACCGAATTCACGATCCGCTGCGCGATCTGAAACAGATGCTCCTCATCGCGGAACTGGATCGGCGCGATGACCAATTTACCCTTCTGCTCGATATAGGTCTGGTCGGGGCCGTTGACCATGATGTCGGAGACGGTTGGGTCGGCAAGCAATTCTTCCAGCGGCCCCAGGCCGAGCAGCTCGTCGACCAGCACCTTTTCCAGCGCGAACTGCTCGCGGCGGTTGAGCGTCAGTTTCAGCTCGGCCAGCACTTCGCCGATGATCGGGCGGAACTCCTCGGCCAGCTCGTCCTTGCCGAGCGTCGCGGCGGCTTCGGGGTCGACGCGTTCGAGGAGGCGCGGGAGGACCTGTTCCTTGATCTTGTGGATGGATGATTCGAACCCTTCGGTGCGGCTACTGCCGGCCTCCCCGCTGGCGGCTTGGCGATCCGCCAGGCGCTGCATCGCATCCGTCGCGGTGCCGCCTGCGGTTTCCGACGCGATCTCGCCCGGCATCGGCAGCGTGTCGAGCGGTGGAAACTGGTCACCGCCCATCGGCTCCGGCCTGGCCGGCCCGCTGCCCTGCATCGGGCGCGCGACGCCGAATGCCGGCCGCACCGGCTGGCCGTTCCCCACTCCACTGCGACGCCCGAACGCGCTCATGCCTTCAATCCTTCAGCGATCGTCGGGACTGGCTAACGTCCGAGGCTTTAGAAGTTCCTAACCACGTCGGCGCTTGCGGAGGAAAAGGGACGGCCTTAGCGCCGGTCGGGGTCGGATCGGGGGGTGACGCGCATGGCGATCAAACGGCATTGGGCGCTGGCGGCGCTTGCTATGACGGTCGCCGCGTCTCCGACAGATGCTGCGTGGATGCGCGCCACTTCGCAGCATTTCATCGTCTATGCCGACGGCCGCGAGAGCGACATTCGCGAGACGGCGATGCGGCTGGAGCAGTTCGACGGCGTCCTGAGGCATCTCCAGCATGTACCCGCCACGACCGACAAGCCCAGCAACCGCGTGACCGTCTTCGTCGCCGATAACGTCGCGGCGGTGGAGCGTTTGTGCGGGTGCAATAACATCGCCGGCTTTTATCTGCCGCGTGCCAGCGGGTCGGTCGCGTTCACGCCGCACCGCGGCGACGGCGGCGGGCCGGACGCGATGAAGCCGCAGATCGTACTGTTCCACGAATACGCCCATCATTTCCTGCTGGGCAATGCGCCGTTCGCCTATCCGGCCTGGTACTCGGAAGGCTATGCCGAGTTCGTCTCGACGACAACGTTTGACAAGGATTTCGCGCAGGTCGGCGTCGCCGCGCAGCACCGCGCGAGCAGCCTGTTCTATGGCCCCGGCTTGTCGATCAAGCGCATGTTCGCGCGTGGCGGCACGCTGTCGGACGACCAGACCGTGACGCTTTACGGGCGCGGCTGGCTGCTGACGCACTACCTGGTCTTCGACAAGGATCACGGTGCGGCGTTTCACCGTTACCTGCAACTGCTAAACAGCGGTACGCCCAGCCTGGCGGCGGCCGAGCAGTCCTTCGGCGACCTGAAGAAGCTGGACCGTGACCTCGACCGGTATCTGTTGCAAAGCCACATTCCGGGAATGAAGGTGGCGCTCGCCATCCTGCCGCCGTCGGTGGTCGACGTCCGGCGGCTGACGGCGGGCGAGAGCGCGATGATCGACCTGCGCATGGTTTCGACCCGCGGCGTCAACGGTAAGACCGCGCAGCCGCTGTACGAGAAGGCGCGACGCATCGTCTCCGCTTATCCGAACGACGCTGTCGCGCAGGGATGGTTCGCCGAGATCGCAGCCGATGCGGGCCGTAACGACGAGGCGGAGGCCGCCGCCGACCGGGCATTGGCCGCCGATCCGCAATCAGTCCAGGCGATGCTGTACAAGGCAAGGATCGGCCTGCGCCGCGCGGTCGCGGCCGAGTCCACCGATCCGAAGGTCTGGGCGGACGCGCGTTCCTGGATCGTCCGGGCGAACCATATCGATAATGACGATGCGGCGCTGCTGTCTCTCTATTACTACAGCTTCGAGATGCAGCACGTCGCGCCGCGCGCCTCGGCGATCGAAGGCCTGTACCGGGCGTTCGAGCTGGTGCCGCAGGACCCGGGCCTGCGCCTGTCGATGGTCCGCCAGGCGGTGCGTGACGGGGATCTGGCGCTCGCGCGTCAATCACTGCGTCCGCTCGCCTATGACCCGCATCAGGCGGAGGACAATCCGGCGGCGCAGTTGCTAGCGGTGTTGGACGCCGCGCCGACAGCCGAAGCGGCACGGCAGGCAATGCAAAAGCTGGAGCCGGCTTCGGACGATGCAGCCGGCGCTCAGAGCAGTGTTCGATTTCCCTGATCCGTTCGTGCCCGGCCAGGTCGAAGCGCCATGCCGAACGTAGAGCCTTCGACCGTGCTCAGGCTGAACGGTTGGTGGTCTCGTCTGGCCGGCAAGCGTTCGGGCCGTCCTCGCGATCCAGCAGCGCCCGCTTGCGATCCAAACCATAGGCATAGCCGCCCAGCGATCCATCCGAGCGTTTCACCCGGTGGCAGGGGACCAGTACCGCGATCGGGTTGGCTGCGCAGGCGCTGCCCGCCGCGCGCACCGCGGCCGGCCGGCCGGCCGCGGCCGCAAGCTCGCCATAGCTTAGCGTGCGCCCGGCCGGGATTGCGCGCAGCGCCTGCCACACCGCCTCCTGAAACGCGGTGCCGCGCACGTCAAGCGGCAGGTCATGGTCGCTTGCCGGATGCTCGACGCCGGCCACGACCCGTGCGACGAGCGCGGCAAGCGCTGTATCTGCCGGCTCGATCCGCGCGGCAGGAAAGCGGGCGCGCAGCGCATCCTCGTCCTCGTCGAAGGCGACGCGGCACAAACCCCTGTCGGTCGCCGCGATCAGGAGCAGCCCCAGGCTACTGTCGGCGCGCGTCCAGCGGATCACGGCTCCGGCGCCGCCGCGTACCCATGCGCCCGGCGTCATCCCCATCCGGCCGGCGGCATCGGCGTAGAAACGGCTGGGCGCACCATAGCCGGCTTCGTAGATCGCATCGGTCACGCGGTTCTCCCTCGACAGAGCATCGGCGGCGCGGTTCGCCCTGATGTTGCGCGCATAGGCGGCGGGCGTCACTCCGGTCGCGCGGCGGAACATCCGGTGGAAATGGTGCGGGGTATAGTCGACCGCCGCCGCCAGGGTAGCGAGCGGCAGCGGTTCCACTGCCGCCTCGATCAACGCTACGGCGCGTGCGACAGCCAGCCGGTCGCGTCCGATCTCGTCAGGTCGGCAGCGCAGGCAGGCGCGGAACCCTGCGGCGCGTGCTTCCTCGGGACCGGCATAGAAGGCGACGTTTCGCCGAGCGGGATGGCGGGCTGGACAGGACGGCTTGCAGTAGATGCCGGTCGTCAGCACCGCGCCGACAAAACGTCCATCCGCATTGCGGTCGCGAGCCCGGTAAGCGGCCCATGCCTCATCGGGGTCAATCGTCGTCATCGATGTCACCTATACGCAAGGCAGCGTTGGTGAGCATCCCGCCGCTTGCGTCCAAAGCAAGCCCGCCGCAGCACTTGCATCACCCGAAACCCAATGCTACCCGCCGTGCATCCCATTACGGCGCGTTCGCGCCAGTTTCGGCGTGGGTAAAGACTTGGCAGCAAGGGATCCGACCTGCGTGGATATGTCCAGCGGCACTCATGGCGGTAATCAGGGCGAAACCCAACGATCGGTAGCCGCGAGCGCCGGCCTGGGCGGCCGTTATGCGGCAGCGCTGTTCGACATGGCAAGCGACTCGCGCTCGATCGACACGGTTGAACGCAGTCTGGCGATAGTCCGCGATGCGCTCGCTGGATCCGACGATCTGCGTCGGCTGGTCGCGAGCCCCGTCATCGATCGCGCCGATGCGGTGCGGGCGGTGGTGTCGGTCGCCGATTCGCTAGGAGTGGACCCGACGACGCGCAACTTTTTGGGCGTACTTGCGGAGAACCGTCGGCTCGCGCAACTGCCGGTCATTATTCGCGCGTTCCGGTCCATGGCGGCGCGGCATCGCGGCGAGATCGCAGCGGAGGTGACGTCCGCGCATCCGCTGCACGACGACCAGGTGAGTGAGCTCAGGCATCAGCTCCGCCTGCGAGTCGGGCGAGAGGTTTCGGTCGACCTGTCGGTCGATCCACAATTGCTGGGCGGGCTGGTCGTCCGCGTCGGCAGCCAGATGATCGACAGTTCGATCAGGACACGATTGAACGCACTCGCGCATGCAATGAAGGGCTGACGGCTGAACGCCGTCGGGAAGGGTTGAACATGGATATTCGCGCCGCAGAAATCTCGAAGGTCATTCGTGACCAGATCGCCAGTTTTGGTACCGAGGCGGTCGTCTCCGAGACAGGCCAAGTGTTATCGGTCGGTGATGGTATCGCGCGCATCTACGGCCTCGATAATGTGCAGGCCGGCGAGATGGTCGAGTTCGCTAACGGCGTTCAGGGCATGGCGCTGAACCTGGAGGCGGACAATGTCGGCGTCGTGATCTTCGGCTCGGATGCCGAGATCAAGGAAGGCGACACGGTCAAGCGTACCGGGACGATCGTCGACGTGCCGATCGGCAAGGAGCTGCTGGGCCGCGTCGTCGACGGGCTGGGCAACCCAATTGACGGCAAGGGACCGATCGAGACGACCGAGCGCAGCCGTGTCGAGGTGAAGGCGCCCGGTATCATCCCACGCCAGTCGGTCAGCGAGCCGATGCAGTCGGGGCTGAAGGCGATCGACGCGCTGGTTCCCGTTGGCCGCGGGCAGCGCGAACTGATCATCGGTGACCGCCAGACGGGCAAGTCGGCGGTCGCGATCGATGCCTTCATCAATCAGCGCGGCGTCAATGCAGGGAATGATGAGAAGAACAAGCTCTACTGCGTCTATGTCGCGGTCGGGCAGAAGCGTTCGACTGTCGCGCAGCTTGTCCGCACGTTGGAGGAGCAGGGCGCGATGGAATATTCCATCGTCATCGCCGCCACCGCGTCGGACCCCGCGCCGCTTCAGTTCTTGGCGCCCTATACCGGTTGCGCAATGGGGGAATATTTTCGCGACCGCGGGATGCACGCGCTGATCGTTTATGACGATTTGTCCAAGCAGGCGGTCGCCTATCGGCAGATGTCGCTGCTGCTGCGGCGCCCGCCGGGCCGCGAGGCTTATCCGGGCGACGTGTTCTATTTGCATTCGCGCCTGCTGGAGCGGGCGGCGAAGATGTCGGACGCGAACGGCGGCGGATCGTTGACCGCGCTGCCGATCATCGAGACGCAGGCGGGCGACGTGTCGGCCTATATCCCGACCAACGTCATCTCGATCACCGACGGGCAGATCTTCCTTGAGACCGATCTGTTCTTCGCGGGCATCCGCCCGGCGATCAATGTTGGCCTGTCGGTCAGCCGGGTCGGCTCGGCCGCGCAGACGAAAGCGATGAAGAAGGTGTCGGGGTCGATCAAGCTGGAACTGGCACAGTACCGCGAGATGGCCGCGTTCGCTCAATTTGGCTCGGACCTGGACGCTTCCACGCAGCGCCTGCTAAATCGCGGAGCGCGCCTGACCGAACTGCTGAAGCAGCGCCAGTTCAACCCGATGCCGTTCGAGGAGCAGACGGTGTCGATCTTCGCAGGGACGAACGGCTATCTCGACGAGGTACCGGTTGCCGACGTGAATCGATATGAGGCGGCGCTGCTTAGCGAGATGCGCACGAACCATGACGATGTACTGACGATGATCCGCAAAACGCGCGACCTGGGCGATGAAGCGAAGGGCAAGCTTAAAGACGCGCTGAACAGCTTCGCGAAAACATTCGCCTGACGGCAAAAAGGAAGCGGTGACGAACTAGAATGGCATCACTCAAGGCCCTCAAGATCCGCATCGGCTCAGTAAAGTCGACGCAGAAGATTACCAAGGCGATGAAGATGGTCGCCGCCGCCAAGCTGCGCCGCGCGCAGGAGGCAGCGGAGGCGGGGCGGCCCTATGCCGAACGGCTGGAGGCGGTGATGGCGAGCATCGCCCAGCGGGTTGGCACCGGTGCGCGCGTCTCGCCGTTGCTGGCGGGGACGGGCCGCGACGACGTTCACCTAATGGTGGTGGCGACCTCCGAGCGCGGGCTGGCGGGCGCGTTCAACACAAACATCGTACGTGCGGCCCGGCGCAAGGCCGATGAGCTGATCGCCCAGGGCAAGACCGTGAAATTCTATCTGGCGGGCAAGAAGGGACGAGTGCTCAGGCGCTTCTATCCCGATCTGATCGTCGCCGACCATGATCTGTCGGGGATCAAGAGCGTCTCGTTCAGTGACGCGCAGGCGGTCGCCGAGGATGTGATTGCGCGATTCGAGGCGGGCAAGTTCGATGTTGCGCATCTGTTCTACGCCAGGTTCAGGTCGGCGCTGGTGCAGGAGCCGATCGGTGTCCAGATCATCCCGGTCGCGTTCGACTCCGAGCCCGTGACTTCCGCCGGGGCGGTGGTCGAGTATGAGCCCGATGAAGAGAGCATTCTAGCCGCGCTGCTGCCGCGCGCCATCGCCATCCAGATCTTCCGCGCGATGCTGGAGAATGCCGCGTCCGAGCAGGGCAGCCGGATGAACGCGATGGACAATGCGACGCGCAACGCGGGCGATATGATCAACCGCCTGTCGATCCAATATAACCGTACGCGCCAGGCGGCGATCACGACGGAACTGGTCGAGATCATCTCGGGAGCGGAGGCTCTCTAGGGTGGATGCCGACGCTCAGCATATTCTTCGGGATCGCGATCAGAATGTTCTGGCGGGATCATCCGCCACCGCACTTCCATGTCAATTATCAAAGCGACGAGGCACAGCTTGCCTTGGACGGAACACTGCTCAGTGGCTCGCTTCCTCCTCGCATCGAAGCTATGGTGCGTGAATGGGCATCAGAGAATCGAGGCGCGCTTTCGAAGGCGTGGGAGGATTGCAGCAACGGCCGCACCCCCACGCGTATTCGTCCCCTGCGCTAGGTACGATCACATTTCGTGCACCGTGGCGAGTGCTTGCGCTCGAGATCATCGGCGAGCACGAAATCTATGTCTGGCACGTCGATGGAACGGCGGGTCGCGTGAAATTTAAGGATGGATTCTTCCGTGGTGTGTTCGCTCATCTGAAGGATCCTGGCCTGTTTGAAGAGGTGGATGTTGTGGCCGGAGCCGTTGCATGGCCCGGTGAACTCGATATCGCGCCCGATGCGATGCACGATGAACTTGCCGCGCACGGCGAATGGATTCTGAACTGAGGAAAAATGATGGCAAGCGCCGCTGAAATGACCCGCCCGACCCCCGATGCCCCGGGGGCACGCAGCAACAACACCGGGACGATCGCGCAGGTGATCGGTGCCGTCGTTGACGTGCACTTTCCCGACAACCTGCCCGCGATCCTGAACGCGCTGGAGACGAACAATAACGGTCGCCGGCTGGTGCTGGAGGTGGCGCAGCATCTGGGCGAGAACACGGTACGCACGATCGCAATGGACGCGACCGAGGGGCTGACCCGCGGGCAGACCGTCACCGACACGAACTCGCAGATCCGCGTGCCCGTCGGCCCCGCGACGCTGGGGCGCATCATGAACGTCATCGGCGAGCCGATCGACGAACGTGGGCCGGTCAATGCCGACCAGACCGCGCCGATCCATGCCGAGGCACCGCTGTTCGTCGACCAGTCGACCGAGAGCGCGATCCTGGTGACGGGAATCAAGGTCATCGACCTGCTCGCGCCCTACGCCAAGGGCGGCAAGATCGGGTTGTTCGGTGGCGCCGGGGTCGGCAAGACGGTGCTGATCCAGGAGCTGATCAACAACATCGCCAAGGGTCATGGCGGTACATCGGTCTTCGCGGGTGTCGGCGAGCGCACGCGCGAGGGCAACGACCTGTATCACGAGTTCCTCGATGCCGGCGTCATCGCCAAGAACGAGGCGGGGGAGCCGGTCAGCGAGGGGTCGAAGGTCGCGCTGGTCTTCGGGCAGATGAACGAGCCACCGGGCGCGCGCGCCCGCGTTGCGCTGTCGGGACTCACGATCGCGGAGTATTTCCGCGATCAGGAAGGGCAGGACGTGCTGTTCTTCGTCGACAACATCTTTCGCTTCACGCAGGCGGGCGCGGAAGTGTCGGCGCTGCTGGGGCGTATCCCGTCGGCGGTGGGCTATCAGCCGACGCTGTCGACCGACATGGGCGCGCTGCAGGAGCGGATCACCTCGACCAACAAGGGATCGATCACAAGCGTTCAGGCGGTCTATGTACCCGCCGACGACCTTACAGACCCGGCGCCCGCGACGTCGTTTGCCCATCTTGATGCGACGACGAACCTGAGCCGGGCGATCTCGGAGCTGGGCATCTATCCGGCGGTCGATCCGCTCGATTCGACCTCGCGCCTTCTGGAGCCGCGTGTCGTCGGGCAGGAGCATTACGACGTCGCGCGCGCGGTCCAGTCGACGCTGCAGAAGTACAAGTCGCTGCAGGACATCATCGCGATCCTGGGGATGGACGAGCTGTCGGAGGAGGACAAGCTGACCGTGCAGCGCGCCCGCAAGATCCAGCGGTTCCTGAGCCAGCCCTTCCATGTTGCCGAGGTCTTTACCGGCATTCCCGGCAAGTTCGTTCAGATCGAGGACACGATCAGGAGCTTCAAGTCGGTCGTCGAGGGCGAGTATGATCATCTGCCCGAGAGCGCCTTCTATATGGTCGGCGGCATCGACGAGGCGGTCGCCAAGGCGGAGAAGATGGCGAAGGAGGCGTAAGACGTGCCGCTCCATTTCGAACTCGTCACGCCTGAGCGCCTCGTCCGTTCGGAAGAGGTGCATATGGTCGTTGTGCCCGGCGCCGAGGGTGATTTCGGCGTGCTGGAGGGACATGCACCGTTCATGTCAACCATCCGTGACGGCGACCTGTTGATCCAGCGCGCCGAGCGCAGTGAGGCCGAGCGGGTTGCGATCCGCGGTGGCTTCGCGGAGGTTGGCGCTAACGGGCTGACGGTGCTGGCCGAGCACGCCGACTAGTGGCTCGCCCCTACAAGAAGCTGTAAGGGTCTACGTCCACCGCGACGCGGACCTTTGCGGACCAGATCAAGCCGCCTAGCCATTCCCGGATGACGTCCTGCACGTCCAGCGCGCGGCGTGCGTGGACGAGCAGGCGGTAGCGGTGCCGCCCGCGTAGCATGGCAAGCGGCGCGGGGGCAGGGCCATAGACGTGCATGCCCTCGACCAGCGGAGCAGCACGACCGATCGCCCTTGCAGCGGCCAATGCCTCCGCC
Organism: Sphingomonas sp.; assembly: GCA_965260965.1. GTDB lineage: Bacteria > Pseudomonadota > Alphaproteobacteria > Sphingomonadales > Sphingomonadaceae > Sphingomonas. Next base: position 434,747 of record CBDHCA010000003.1, read on the forward strand.
TGATCTTCCGACGAGACGATTATGGCCGCATAGCGCCCGAACGGCGGGGCGCCCGCGTCGGCGCGCGCATGCGTCTCCGCCGCGTAAAACGCGTCAACGTCGCCGGTGACGAGCGCCTGCATTACCGACGCGTTCGGCTGATGGGTCTGAATGAGCACGCAGCCGGGCTTCGCCCCCCGCCCGGCGCGTCCGGACACCTGCCGGATCTGTTGGAATGTCCGCTCCGCCGCACGCAGGTCACCGCCGTCCAGCCCGAGATCGGCGTCGACGACGCCGACCAGCGTCAGGTTGGGAAAGTGATAGCCCTTGGTCACGAGCTGGGTGCCGATCACGATGTCGATCTCACCCGCTTCCATGCGCGCCACGAACTCGGCGGCGCGCATTGGCGACCAGATGGTGTCGGAGGTCACGACGGCGGTTCGAGCATCGGGAAACAGCGCCGCGACCTCATCCGCGATGCGTTCAACGCCGGGTCCGCAGGCGACCAGCGTATCCTCGGCGCTGCATTCCGGGCAGATGCGCGGCGTGGCCTCCGCGTGGCCGCAGTGGTGGCAGGCGAGGCGACGCGTCAGGCGATGCTCGACCATCCAGGCGGTGCAGTTTGGGCACTTGAAGCGGTGGCCGCATGTCCGGCACAACGTCAGCGGCGCGTAACCCCGGCGGTTGAGGAACAGCAGCGACTGCTCCTGCCTCTCCAGTGTGTCGCCAAGCGCCGCGACCAGCGCCGGAGCAAGCCAGCGCCCGCGTTCGGGCGGATCGCGGATCAGGTCGATCGCTGCGATGGAAGGCATCCGGGCAGGTCCGAACCGTTCGGGTAGTTTCACCTCCGCGTAACGGCCGAGCGCCACCTGCTGGCGTGTCTCGATCGCGGGGGTCGCGGAGGCGAGGATGACGGGGCATTGCTCAAACAAGCCGCGCATCACCGCCACGTCACGGGCGTGATAATGAACGCCCTCTTCCTGCTTGAAGCTGGTTTCATGTGCTTCATCGACCACGATCAGGCCGAGATCGGCATAAGGCAGGAACAGTGCAGACCGCGCGCCGACGGTCACCAGCGCCTCCCCGATCGCGATCGCGCGCCATGCCCGCCTGCGCTGCGTCGCCCGCAGCCCCGAGTGCCAGGCGACCGGCTCGCAGCCGAACCGGGCGGCGAAACGCTGGAGGAACGGTTCGGTCAAAGCAATTTCAGGCAACAGGACCAGCGTTTGACGGCCGTCGCGAACTGCCTCGGCCACCGCTTCGAAATAGACTTCGGTCTTGCCCGAGCCGGTTACCCCATCGAGCAGGGTGGGAGCGAAACGCCGACGCGCCACATCGTCGACAAGGACGCGTGCCGCCGCCTGTTGCGGGGCCGAGAGACATGGAGCGGCGTGATCCGGATCGGGCGGTGCAAAAGGCATATCGGGATCGACCTCGAGCGCATCCAGCGCGCCCGCCTTCACCAGTCCGCGGATGACGGCATCTGACACGTCCGCGGTACGTGCCAGCTCGCTGACCAGGCCCTGTTGATCGCCGATCCGATCGAGCGCCTGCGCCCGCTGCGGGGTCATCCGCTCGGGGTGTCGACCGGTCGCACGATATTCGACGATGGTCCGGCGACCCTCCAGCGCGGCGCTCGAGGACAGCACCATCCGGAGAACCGCGGCAGGCGGCGCCAGATAATAGTTCGCCGTCCACTCGACGAGTCGTCGCAGCGGGGCGCCGATCGGCGGCACGTCCGCCACGCCGAGTAGCGGCCGCAGCCGGTTGTCGCCGACCTCCGCATCCGAAGGCATTTGCTCCGCTTCCCAGGCGACGCCGAGCAACTGGCGCGGACCGAGCGGCGCGACGACAATAGATCCCGGCTCGACGACCATGCCATGCGGAACGCGGTAATCGAGCGGCCCGAGCGCGGCATTGAGGAGCAGGACGCGGACACGGGACATCCGCGTTCATATGGCGCGCGGTGTGGCAGGCGTGAAGCGCCGGCATGACGCGTTGCGCTGCTCTCGCCGTCGCGCAGCCACTTGCGCCAACTGCGTGGCGCGCGCACGACATCGACATGGAGCATCAGCTCGCCATCGAATGGGCCGATCACATGACACGGGATCGCCGGCGATCCCCGCATACCGTTCGCGCCTATCGGGCGACGGCAGAACGCCTGTTGTCGTTCTTCGAGCATCATTGGGGAGGTGCCATCACTCGTCAGGCACTGGACGGTGCCGCCGCAAGCGACCTGCGCGCCTATCTTGCGTCGCGTCGTGCAGAAGGCTTGGGCAACGCATCGGCCGCGCGCGAACTGTCCGCGGTTCGCAGCTTTCTGGTCTGGGCCTGCTCGACGGAGGCCCCGCGCCTTACCGGTCCGCGGGTCAAGGCGGGAGTGCCGCGGCCGGTATCCCCCGCCGATGCGGTTGCGCTGGCGCGAACGGTGGCGAGCGAGCCGAGATTGCCCTGGATCGGAGCGCGCGACTGGGCGATCCTGCTGCTGCTCTATGGCGCGGGGCTGCGCATCGGCGAGGCGATGGCGCTGACGGGCGCGGTGCTGCCGATGGGCGAGACGATCATGGTGCGCGGCAAGCGTGACAAGACGAGGATCGTCCCCTTGCTGTCACAGGTTCGTGCGGCGATCGACGCGTATGTCGACCTGATTCCATATCCCATCATTCGCGATGGCCCGCTTTTCCGCGGCGCGAAAGGCGGCCCCCTATCCCCCGGGATCATCCGCCTGGCGGTGCGTCGCGCCCGCACGGCGCTGGGCCTGGGGGAGCGTACGACACCGCACGCGCTTCGGCACAGTTTCGCGACGCATCTGCTGGGACGCGGCGCCGATCTGCGCTTGCTTCAGGAGCTGCTGGGTCATGCCAGCCTGTCATCGACACAGATTTATACCGCCGTCGATGCGGCGCACCTGATGGATGTGTACCGCCACGCGCATCCAAGAGCGTGAAGAATTGGGTCAGGAGCGATCAAAACCGCCCAGAACGCGACCGGCGACCGCGTCGAGCCTAGCGAGAATCGCAGGGTCACGAGCCTCCGGGGCGGTGATGAGCGCGTGGTCCAGGACATGGTCGAGCGGCGACGGGTGGCGTGACGGCGGCAGCGATTCGACGAAGCTCGTGACGGTGCGCCGGGCGAGATCGCCGTTCGCATGCATCTGCGCGATGACCTCGCTCACCTCGACAAAGGCGGTTTCCTCCCGCCAGCAGTCATAATCGGTGACCATGCCGACCAGTGCGTAGGGAAGTTCGGCCTCGCGTGCGAGCTTGGCCTCGGGCATGGCGGTCATTCCGATCACGTCGGCGCCCCATTGCCGGTAGAGATGGCTTTCGGCACGCGTCGAGAATTGCGGCCCCTCCATCGCCAGATACGTCGCGCCCTTGGTCACCCGTCCGCTGGCGGCGTCGATGGCCTGCGCGGCGAAGGCGGACAGACGCGGGCAGACGGGATCGGCCATGCTGACGTGCGCGACCATGCCCTCGCCGAAGAAGCTTGCGGTGCGCGACACGGTCCGGTCGATGAACTGGTCGACGACCACGAAACGGCCGGGTTCCAGCGTTTCGCGGAGCGACCCGATCGACGAAATCGCCAGGATGTCGGTGCAGCCGCTGCGCTTGAGCGCGTCGATGTTCGCTCTGGCATTCACCTGCGAAGGCGGGATCGCGTGGCCGCGACGGTGGCGGGGCAGGAACCGCAACCGGACGTCGCCCACACGGCCGAACAGGATTGCGTCCGACGGTGCGCCCCAAGGCGTATCGATCGTCCTCCATTGCGCGTCTTCCAGCGCATCGATGGCGTAGAGGCCGGAGCCGCCGATGATACCGATCGTCCAGCCGTCGTTCATCCGCTATACCTTCTGCTCTTCATCATCCCGCCACCTGGAGCCCCGTCTCATGCGCCCTGCACTGTCGATCCTGCTGCTCGCGGCCCTGCCCTCGCTGGCACATGCCGCGCAACCCGTTGACGGCCGATGGGTCACGGATGACGGCAAGGCACTGGTGCGGATCGGGCGCTGCGGCAAATCGCTGTGCGGCAAGATAGTCCGTATCCTGGCCAAGACACCGACCGACAACCCCACCGACATTCACAATCCCGATCCCAAGCTTCGCGGTCGCCCAGTTAAGGGGCTGACCGTGCTGAGCGGGTTTCACGAGGACGGCGACTCCTGGCGGGGCAAGATTTACGACCCCGAACACGGAAAGACCTATCGCTCGGTCATGACGCGTGGCTCAGCGAATACCATTAAGGTGAAGGGCTGCATCGTGTTCTTCTGCAAGACACAGACCTGGACGCGCGCAAAATGATTACGAGTTCGCAGGGAAGCGTGCGGGCAGGCGGATCAGGACTTGCAGGTCAGCTTGGCCTTGCCGGGTTGGGCGATGGTGATGTTCTGCTCGTCGCCGGACAGCAGCCAGCCACCATCGGCGACCAGAGGATCGCCGGCCTTGTTTGTCTTTAGCGTCGTCGGCGTGCCGTTCGGCTCGGTACGGACGTTCACCTGCGTGCCGCCTTCGAAGAAGGTCACATAGATCAGGCTGTTGTCCTTGCAGCGAAATGTCTGCTCCGCCTTGATCGCGGGCGGGAGTTCGACCGGTGCGGCATTCGCGAGCACCGTAGCCATCGGATCGGGATTGGCGTCGACGACCTCCGGGCCACTGGGCTGGTTATTGCAGGCGGAGAGCGCCAATAGGGACGCAGCCGTAGCGAGGGTCAGGGGAGCGGTCTTCATGGCGCGGCCCTTCGCCGATGCAGCATGAGCCGTCAAGGCGCCAATGACGCGCTGCGTCATTCGGAGAACTCGCTTGCATCCGCGGGATGGGGCCGACAGCGAGAAGTAGACGCGAGGGATCAGCGGCCGGGCTCGGTGCCGATCAAGCTGGCGGTGTTTCAGAACTTCTGGCTGACCCCGACCTTCGCGGTGAACCCGAGCGGCGATGCGGTGAAAGGATCATAATTCTGATCGAGCCGGGCGAACGAGGGGTCCTTGTCAAGGATGTTGAGTGCAGACAAGGCGATCGTGGTTCCCGTTGGCAGCGCGAGGCGATAGGTGAGGTCTAGCGTATCGAACGATCCGATCTGCTTGCCCGCCGTTACCGCTGCGCCAGCCAATGCACCCGCATTCGGGCCGAAGATCGCTGCACCGCGCTGATCGGTATAGCCGTCGATGTAGTTGTACTGCAATCTTGCCGAGTGAATGCCGTAGGCTCCTTCAAGAAACGCGACACCTTTGATCTCGGGCAACGGATAGGCGGTCGTCTGGTAATTGAGCTTGCCGACAGCGTCAAACGACGGCTGTACAACGATACCCTCGACGGTCTGATCGTTGGTCTTGTAGTCAATCACGTAGGTGCCGTTGAACCCGACGCCGACAAACCCGTCGGTAAAATTGCGCCGATACTGTGCCTGAACATCGATTCCCTGTGTGGACACGTCCGCGCTGTTGATGATCATCGTGCGCAATCGCTGGACATTCCCGATACCGCAGTTGCCACCGCTGAACGTGAAGCGGTTAAACAAGCCGGCATAGGCCGGGTTGGCGCAATTGGCGGCACCCGTCGCCCCGAACAATGCATTCACGATGCCCTGAACCGGTTCATATTCCTGGGGGCCGCGGAAATCATAGCGATAATAGTCGGCGCTCGCGGTGAAATCACCAAAGTCCAAGATGACACCGCCGCTGTACGTCGTGGCCTTTTCCGGCGCGAGATTGGGGTTGCCGTTCAAATCGACCGCCCGAAACGACGATCCGATAATCTGCAGCGAGGTGATGTTCCCGTTCAGCGCCGACGGCGGCGGACCGCGAAATGTCGTGCCAGCTCCACCGCGCAGCGCAAGCCAGTTCGTCACCTGAAAGCGCAGCCGTCCCTGCGGGTTGAACGTGGACCCTACCGCACCGCCATAATCCTCGTACCGGGCGGAAACCTGAGCATTGATGTTGTCGGTGATCGGAAGCTGCAACTCGCCGAAGACGGCGTAGATGTCGTTCGACAAGCGGCGGTCGCTTGCCGTGCCGAGAAAACCGAGCGCCCCGGTTTGCGGATTGCAGGTCGCGCTAGGATTCAGGGGTGATCCCGGACAGGGATTGACCGCGAGATTGCCGTCATTGTTATAGGCGATTTTGTAATAGTTCTTCCTGAACTGCCCGCCGACAGCAAAGCCGACCTCGCCGCCAGGTAGCCGAACTGGAATGTGGCCGCTCAAGGTTACATCGCCGACCAGAAGCTGCGTTTCGATCTGGGTGCGCTTTTGGCGGAAGAACAGGTCAAAGGTCGGCAGGTCATTCACGAGTCCGGCGCCGGGGACCGTGCTGAGCCCGTTCGTATTTCTGCTGCCGGCAAAGTTGGGGTTCGTCTGGCCGGTCACCGGGTTCATCTGAACCGCGGTCGAAAACGGGTTGTAGAACGTACAACCGTTCGTACCCGCCAAGGCGGCAATCTGATCGGCAGTCATGCCGGCGCGTGATTGCGGTGTGGCGAAGGCGCAATCCGGCCCGCCAAACCCGGCAATCGCGTTCTGAAACAGATCGCCGAAGGAGTCGGTATCGTAATATTTTCGGTCATATTCCGAAAAGGAAAAACTGGAGTCTAGGTTGATCCGGCTCGACACTTCATAGGACAGGGCAGCTGAAAAACGCATGAGGTCCGATTTGCGCTGGCTGTACGCGGAGCCTCGGGAACTACTGTCGGCGTTCAGGAATAACGGATTGCCTCCAAGAAGGACCGATCGAAACAGCACGGGAAAGGCAAGCGCCGGCGCCAGCGGTTGTCCGCCGGGGGCGGTGAGGCATCCGGCGTCGGCGCCATAGACCGCGCAATAGTCGCGCAGCGCCGGGGCATAGGTCGGAACGATGAACAATCCCGCGCCGCCGCTGGCGGCATTGGCCGAAGGCGGCTGGGTCGGCAGGTAGCTTGGCGAAGTCGTGAGTCGCGTCGACGTCGAACTATAGAGCGCGCTGCCGCTGAATGTCAGTCCGTCTGCAAGATCGAGATTGGTTTCCAGATAGGCCTGATAGCGATCCTCCGGCTCGACCAGATTGCCGAATTGGCCGTAATTGTTGAAGCACCGATCCGTCGTGGATCCGGGCAGGCTGCGGAACCCGCCGAGTGACTCGCAACCAAGGTCGCGAACAAAATTGATCCCGCCAACCGTCGCGTTGAAGTCGAAATTGCCTGGGTTGCCGCCCCCCGTATAGCCGCCCTGCGGACTGTTCGGATAGGGCTGGACGGTGAAATCGCGATCAATCGTCTGCAATTCGGAGCGATGTGTATATCCAAATGAGGCCAGGACGCCGAAGCCATCCTGATGATGGCCGTAGCTGACGTTAGCGCTGTAATTGCCGTCCGACCCGTCGATATAACGATATTCGCCCGAGGCCAGAAAGCCCTGCTGATCCGTTCGCGTGATGAAGTTCACGACGCCCGCGATCGCATCCGATCCATAAGTGGCGGCGGCACCGTCTTTCAACACTTCGATCCGTCCGATCGCGCCGACCGGGATCATGTTCACGTCCACGACTGGAATGGTATTGCCGACCTGAACGATGCGCTTCCCATTGAGCAGTACCAGGGTGCGCTGCGGACCAAGACCACGAAGATTGACGGAGGCAATCCCCTCGGCCCCCTGCGCGCGTGCGTCGAACTGATTGGCGTCGCCAATTACACCGTTGGAGACCGGTAGATTCTTGATAAGCTCGGTAACACTTGGTGAGCCCTGCCGTGCCAGTTCCTCCGCGCCGATCACATCGACCGGAAGCGCGGCATCCTCGCGCGTGCCACGGATCAATGTTCCGGTGACGACGATATCGGCACCTACGGTCGCGATATTCTCATCCGCGCCGGGTTGCGCCTGTGCCACGCCGGGGTCGACCGTTCCAACCTGCGCCAGCGCGGGCGAGCACGGTCCCAGCAGCGATGTGGAAGTCGCGCAGGCGGCCAGCAGATATGTCCTGATCATGTCCCTCTCCCGGATCGACCACCGGGATCTTCGTCCCGCTGTCTCGTTCACGCACGATAGGGCAGCGTAAATGCACGATAGTCAAGCATTAACGTGCATCCCTTGTGTTGGAGGAGGGTAGGAATTCTCAACGCAGCCGTCGCAACTTCTTCTTGATAAATCGCGAGAAGATCGAAAACCCTGCAGCGCTAGAGCGCGCATATTGCGGGAGCGCGGAGGCGCACTCCGACATCTACTTGACGCGTCGGCCTCAGTTCTTCAGCCGCCATCCACGCCTCAGCAAAGTGTAGCAGAGCAGGGCGAGCGCAAGGTCGAGGACCAGTACGACAACGCCTCCAATCCCGACGGGTGAATCGGCGATGCCCAGGAAGCCGTAGCGGAAACCGGAGATGATGTAGAAGAACGGGTTCAGGTGGCTGATCGCGCGGAACGCGGGTGCCAGGCGATCGACCGAATAGAAGGTGCCCGACAGCAATGCCAGCGGTGCGATGACGAAGTTGGTCACCGCCGCCGCATGGTCGAACTTGTCGGCCCAGATTGAGGTGAGCACGCCCAGCAAAGCAAGGAATATCGAACCGAGCAGTCCGAACCAGATGATCGCCCAGGCTGCGTGCGCGGTGACGTGGACGCCCGGATACAGCGCCATCGCCGCCCAGACGACCAGCCCGACGCAGAATGCCCGCGTGACTGCGCCACCCACGAGCGCCGCCAGCAGTTCCGCGCTCGACAGCGGCGGCATCAGGTAATCGACGATCGTGCCCTGAATCTTGCCGACCAGCAGCGAGAAGCTGGCATTGGCGAAGGCGGGCTGCATCATGCCGGTGCTGACGATCAGGCCGGGCGCGATGAAGTCGGCGAAGAACACCTGTTGCCCATCGACATGCACCGGACTCTTCGCGCCCGTTGCGATGGTGAAGACGATCAGAAAGAGCAGTGTCGTGATCGCCGGCGCCCAGATCGTCTGCAGCTGTACCTTGAAGAAGCGGCGGACTTCCTTCACATACAAAGTCTTGAGGCCGGCCAGATTGACGCGGCGAATGACGGGATCGCCGGGCGCATTGCGGATCGCACTGTTCAGTTGACCAAGAGGGGGCTGACTGTCCATGCGCTGCTGGGTAGTCGCTGCGTCCGTGCCTCGCAACGACTAGAGAGTTGAAGGAATAGCAATGTCCTGGACCGACGAGCGGATCGAGACGCTCAAGACCATGTGGGAGGCGGGGCAGACCGCCAGCCAGATCGCCGAGGCGCTGGGCGAAGTCAGCCGCAACGCCGTAATCGGCAAGGCGCACCGCCTGGGCCTTCAGTCTCGGCCCTCCCCCGTCAAGGCCGCGGAACCGGCGCCGCCAGTACCCTCGCCGCCGGAGCCGGAGCCGGAGCCGGAGCCGGAGGCAGCACGGCCCGCTGCCGCGCCTGCCGCTTCGCACGAGGCGGAGCCACCGCCGGTGCTGCGCTCGGTTGGCCCCGGCGGCTTCCTGCGCCAGGCGCCGGGCGAGCAGCAACCGCCCTCGACCCCGGCGCCGCCGCGCCGGCTGGTTCCGGCCAAGCCGTCCAAGGAAATGGCGGGCAAGACAGGCCTGCTGGACCTGAACGACCGCATCTGCAAATGGCCGATTGGTCATCCGGGCGAACCCGATTTCCATTTCTGCGGTGAGAAGGTGAACCCAGGCTTTCCCTATTGCGTCGATCATTGCGGTCACGCCTATCAGGCGCAACTTCCTCGTCGCGATCGCCGCCCACCCCCGCCGCTGCCCTTTGGCGGGCCAAGGGTGCGGTAACCTCTAATTCTCTCCTGCTTGCAGAAGAGGGCCTTACCGGCACGCTTGCCCTATGCCGCCGCGTACCGCATACGTTCTGGCATGGCCAAAGACCTCTTCGCCGTCGCTCCACCGCCGTCGACCGATTATGACGCTTCCTCGATCGAGGTGCTGGAGGGGCTTGAACCGGTGCGGCGGCGGCCGGGCATGTACGTCGGCGGTACGAACGAACGTGCGCTGCATCATCTGGCGGCGGAAGTGCTTGATAATGCAATGGATGAAGCGGTCGCGGGACATGCGAGCAGAATCGAGATTTCTCTGGAGCCGCACAATCGGCTGACGATCATCGACAACGGCCGCGGCATTCCGGTCGATCCGCACCCCAAATACCCCGACAAGTCGGCGCTTGAGGTCATCCTCTCAACGCTGCATTCGGGCGGCAAGTTCGCCGGCAAGGCCTATGCAACCAGCGGCGGCCTGCACGGTGTCGGCATCAGCGTCGTCAACGCGCTGTCGTCCGACACCGTGGTCGAGGTCGCGCGCGATCGGCAGATCTACCGCCAGTCGTTCGCGCGCGGGAAGACGCTGGGGCCGCTGGAACATCTGGGCGGGACGCCCAACCGGCGCGGCACGCTGGTCGCGTTCACCCCCGACACCGAGATTTTCGGCCCCCGCCTACAGTTCGAGCCCGCGCGCCTGTATCGACTCGCGCGGTCGAAGGCATATCTGTTCGCGGGCGTCGAGATACGCTGGAAATGCGACGCCGCGCTCCTCACCGACGAGACCCCCGCAGAGGCGGTCTTCCAGTTTCCCGGCGGGCTGGCCGACCATCTGCGCGAGCAGGTGGGCGAACGGGAGTGCGCGACCAGCGCCTTTTTTGCGGGGCAGCAGGAGTTCCCAGAGGGGCGGGACGGCCAGAAGCAGGGTAAGGTCGAATGGGCGGTCGCCTGGCCGCTGTGGTCCGACGGCAGCTACAGCTGGTATTGCAACACCATACCGACCCCCGACGGCGGCACGCACGAACAGGGTCTGCGCCAGGCGCTGGTACGCGGCCTGCGCGCGTTCGGCGAGCTGGTGCGGGACAAGCGCGCAAAGGACATCACCGCTGATGACGTGATGGTCGGCGCCGAGCTGATGCTCTCTGTTTTCATCAGGGAGCCGCAGTTCCAAAGCCAGACCAAGGACCGGTTGACCAGCCCCGAGGCGGCGAACCTGGTCGAGCGTGCTGTGCGTGATCACTTCGACCATTATCTGAGCCATGACATGGATCGCGGCCGCGCGCTGCTGGGCTATGTGCTGGAGCGCATGGACGATCGCCTGCGCCGCCGGCAGGAACGCGAGATCAAGCGCAAGACCGCGACCTCGGCGCGCAAGCTGCGGTTGCCGGGCAAGCTGACCGATTGCGCGAAGGACGGCAATGAGGGAACCGAGCTGTTCATCGTCGAGGGTGACAGCGCCGGCGGCTCCGCCAAGCAGGCGCGTGACAGGAAGACGCAGGCGATCCTGCCGATCCGCGGCAAGATCCTCAACGTCGCGTCCGCCACCAGCGCCAAGATCCTGGCCAACCAGGAGATCGCCGACCTGATCCAGGCACTGGGCTGCGGCACGCGCAAGGAATGCGACGCCGCGCAGTTGCGCTATGAGCGCGTGGTCATCATGACCGACGCCGATGTGGACGGCGCGCATATCGCGACGCTGCTGATGACCTTTTTCTTCCAGGAGATGCCCGATCTCGTCCGGCGCGGGCATCTCTATCTGGCGCAGCCGCCGCTCTATCGCCTGACGGTCGGCGCGAAGTCTCTATACGCCCGCGACGACGCGCACCGCGCCGAGATCGAGCGAACCGCTTTCAAGGGTAAGTCGGTCGACGTAGCGCGCTTCAAGGGGCTGGGCGAGATGAACCCGATGCAGCTGCGCGAAACGACGATGGACCCGGCGACGCGCGGCCTGCTGCGCATCACCCTGCCGCAGGAATATGAGCAACGCGCCGGCGTCAAGGATCTGGTCGACCGGCTGATGGGCAACAATCCGGCGCACCGGTTCGACTTCATCCAGGCGAATGCGGGCCGGATGGACGAAGAAACAATCGATGCGTGACCCCGCGCCCGACCGCCGCGTCGGGTAAGGGTTTCAGGCCTGCGTCGTCAGTCGTTGTCGTCAGCTGTCGTCCGGCGTCTTGATCGTCGGACCAAGCGAATTGAGGACTTGCGATGCGTCGAAGCTCTTGTCTCCATTCCCCGGAGCGCTGCCGTGATACATCTTGATGATGGCAGTGGCGTCGAACTTGTTGATCTTGTCGACCGAGACCGTGTCCGGATAGAACGATCCGCCCAGATAGGGATCAAAGCCGTTATAGCCGAAGTCCGATCCGTAGAAATCCCAATAGGGCGAAAAGCCGCCATAGCCCAGGCCGCCATAACCAAGGCCGCCACCGGGTATTGAATTGACCTGGGTTGACTGGTTCTTGTCGGTATTGCGGCGTTCGACGGTGAAGCCCGTATAGCCCTTTTGCTGGGTCAATTGCGCAGCGCGGTAGAGCAGGTAATTCTCGACCGTTGCCCGGTCGGTATATTGATTTCCCGCAAAGCTGACGCGATATTTGTCCGCCGTCAGTTTCTGATCGGAATAGCCGGTGGGCATGGACGCGTTGGAGGATGCGCTTTGGGGCTGATAGGGCGTGGCGTGCGTACACGCCGCAAGCGCGATCGTGGTCCCAAGCAAGACCGTCGTCGGCCAGGACAGGGTGGCGGATCTCTCTCGCAGACGCATCGTCGCTTCCTTTCACGGGTTCATCGTCCGCCTCAGATCGAGAAGGGACGATGGTTGAAAGACTTACGCGGTAAAAGGTTGCCGATTTGACGGAGCGGCCATCCCCTCGGAGTTGACCGCCGCCGTGTGCCGGCGATAAAGAAAACTGATGGGCAGTCCAATTCGGGCTGCCTTTTTGTGTTTCCTGACAAGGAGAGCGCCCCATGTCGATCACCGCCCTGATGCCCGTCTATCCGCGGTGTGACGTGCGGCCGGTACGCGGAGAGGGCGTATATCTCTATGGTGAGGACGGGGTGAAGTATCTCGATTTCGCCAGCGGGATCGCGGTGAACTGCCTTGGCCACGGCCACCCCACGCTGACGAAGGCGATCGCCGATCAGGCGGCGACATTGATGCACGTCTCTAATCTGTACGGCAGCCCGCAGGGCGAGGCGTTCGCGCAGAAACTGGTCGACGCGACCTTTGCCGATACGGTCTTCTTCACCAATTCGGGCGCGGAGGCGGTCGAGTGCGCGATCAAGACCGCGCGCCGCTATCATCATGTGAACGGCAATCCGGAGCGGCACGATCTCATCACCTTCGACACCGCCTTTCACGGCCGCACGCTGGGGACGATCTCGGCGACCAACCAGGCGAAGCTGCGCGAAGGGTTCGATCCGCTCCTGCCCGGCTTCAAATATGCCGACTTCGACGATCTGGACGGGGCGCTCGCGCTGGTCGATGCGCATACGGCCGGCTTCCTGGTCGAGCCGATCCAGGGGGAGGGCGGTATCCGCCCTGCCAGCCGGGCGTTCCTGCACGGCCTGCGCGAGGCGTGCGACAAGCGCGGCCTGATGCTGGTACTCGACGAGGTGCAATGCGGCTATGGTCGGACCGGCGCGCTGTTCGCGCACGAACTCTACGGCTTCACGCCCGACATCATGGCGACCGCAAAGGGGATCGGCGGCGGCTTTCCGCTCGGCGCGTGCCTCGCCACCGAGGAAGCGGCCAAGGGCATGATCGCGGGTACGCACGGCTCGACCTATGGCGGCAACCCGCTGGCGATGGCCGCGGGCGAGGCGGTGCTCGGCGTGATACAGGAACCGGGCTTTCTGGAGCATGTGGCGCAGATGGGGGAGCGGCTCCGTTCCAGCCTGGAACAGATGATTCCCAATCACGATCACCTGTTCGAGTCCGTTCGCGGCACGGGGCTGATGCAGGGCATCAAGCTGAAGAGTGACAGCCGCCGTTTCGTCGCGCATGCCCGCGACAATCACCAGTTGCTGCTTGTCGCAGCCGCCGACAACGTCGTGCGGGTGCTGCCGCCGCTCGTCATCGAGGACGCGCATATCGACGAGTTCGTGCAAAAGCTGAGCGATGCGGCACGCGTCTACGTGCCGGCTTTCGACGAGTAGTGCCGCATTTCCTGAGCCTTTCGGACGCAGGCCCTGACGCGATCGCGGCGATGCTGGCCGATGCGCAGGACCGCAAGGCGGCGCGCGCGGGCTGGCCGAAGGGGAGGGCTGATGCGGACGCGCCCCTCCAGGGACGGACGCTGGCAATGGTTTTCGAGAAGAACTCGACGCGCACGCGCTTCTCGTTCGACATGGCGATGCGCCAATTGGGCGGCACAACCATCGTCAGCGACGGCAGTCAGATGCAGCTTGGACGCGGCGAGACCGTCGCCGATACCGCCCGCATCCTGTCGGGCTATGTCGATGCGATCATGATCCGTACCGACGATCACGCCAAGCTGGACGAGATGGCCGCGCACGCGAGCGTCCCCGTCATCAACGGGCTGACCAACGCGTCGCATCCTTGCCAGATCACGGCCGACCTGATGACGATCATCGAGAGCGGCCGCGCGCTGCCGGGCTTGAAGGTCGCGTGGCTCGGGGATGGGAACAATGTGCTCGCATCGCTGGTCGAGGCGGCGGTCTTGATGCAGTTCGACGTGGTGGCGGCCTGCCCGCAGGCGTTCCAGCCCGGGGAGGAGGCGATCGTCGCCGCGTCCGGCCGCGCGCGCGTCGTCGCCGATCCGGCCGAGGCGGTCGCCGGTGCCGATGTCGTCGTGACCGATACGTGGATCTCGATGGGGCAGGCGAATGCCGACACCAAGCTGAAGGCGATGATGCCCTATCAAGTGACAGCGCCGTTGATGGCCCGCGCCAAGCCCGATGCGATCTTCCTCCACTGCCTGCCCGCACACCGCGGCGAGGAGGTGACGGCCGACGTCATCGACGGCCCGCAATCGCTGATCTGGGCGGAGGCGGAGAACCGGCTGCACGTGCAAAAGGCGATCCTGAGATGGTGCTTCGGACAAGTGGGGTAAGGGGGCGAATTGGATGGTGTCGCTGCGATGCGCTTGCACAATCAGCGGAGCGCGGCCGGCAAGCGGGACCCCGGATCAAGTCCGGGGTGACGAATGGGGGGGTCGTCGATACCCTCTCTCGCAAGCGGTAGAGGAGGGGTCCGCCGCGCAGCGGTGGGAGGTGAGGGCCTTTCTTCGTTGTAGGAAGAAAAAAGAAGACCCTCACCCAACCCTCTCCCGCTCGCGCGAGAGGGCCATGAAGCACCCTCGCTGGATAATCATGCCATCCTGCCTACATCGCCAGCAATGACGGACACGATACTCACCGACCTGGACCGCGTCCTCGGTTTCGCCATCCCGTCGCGCAGCGCGCGGGGGCGGATCGTGCGGCTGGGACCGGCACTCGACACGATCCTAGCTTCGCATGCCTATCCGCCGGCGATCGAGGCGTTGCTGGCGGAGGCGCTGACGCTGGCCGCGCTGATGGGATCGACGCTCAAGGATGCCGCGGGGCAGCTGACGATGCAGACGCGCAGCGAGGACAGCGTCGTGACGCTGATGGTATGCGACTACCGGGATGGCGAGTTGCGCGGGTACGTCCAGTATGACGCTGACCGGCTTGCCGAAGCGCCGGCCGAATCGACGCTGTTCGCGCTCTTCGGCACGGGCTACCTCGCTATCACCTTCGACATGGCATCGAGCGGCGAGCGCTATCAGGGCATCGTGCCGCTGGACGGCGACACGCTCGCCGAAGCGGCGCAGAGCTATTTCATCCAGTCGGAACAGATCCCCAGCCTGGTGCGGGTCGGCATCACCAAGTCGACCGACGGCCCCACTATCGCGGGCGGGCTGTTCCTTCAGCATCTGCCCGAAGGGGAGGATGGGCGAGAGCGGCTGCATACCCGGCTCGACCACCCCGAATGGGCGCATGTCGAGGCGCTGGGCCAGACCATGGGCGTCGATGAGCTCGCCGATCCGGCGCTGTCGCTGGAGACGCTGGTCTGGCGGCTCTTCAACGAGGAGCAGGATGTGCGCGTCCTGACAGCGACCCCGCTCGCGCAGGGTTGCCGCTGCACGCCCGATCACATCGCCGGCGTCCTCGCCAACTTCTCGGCCGATGAACGGCGTGAGATGGCCGATGAGGACGGCATGATCCGCGTCGATTGTGCCTTTTGCTCGCAGGTCTTCCCGCTCGACCCGGCGGCGATCGCCGCGTGACGTTTACGCCACATTCATCCGCGCCGTGCGACAGCGATGAGGTGCTTTCAACAGCACGTTTTTCTCCCTTGATGGACGCAAGTCCGATCCTGGGGCTGTCTTCGGACAGCCCCTTTTTCGGCGAGTTCGCGCATTGACGATGCCGCTTGCCGTCGCCCTAGTCTCGGGCGGTCTGGACTCGATGGTCTCAGCCGCGATCGCGCGCGAGCAGGGGTATCGGCTGCTCGCACTGTCGATCGACTATAACCAGCGCCACCGTGTCGAGCTCCGAGCCGCCGCGCGGGTCGCCGCGATGCTCGGCGCGGAGCGGCACGTCGTGCTGCCGCTCGACCTGTCGGTGTTCGGCGGCTCGGCGCTGACCGATGACATCGCGGTACCCAAGACGGGCGTGGAGCCTGGCATCCCCGTCACCTATGTCCCGGCGCGCAACACGATCTTTTTGAGCCTGGCGCTCGGTTGGGCGGAAGCGGCGGGGGCGCGCGCGCTGTTCATCGGTGTGAACGCGCTCGACTATTCGGGTTACCCCGATTGCCGGCCCGAGTTCATCGCCGCCTTCGAGGGGCTGGCAGAGCTGGCGACCAGGGCGGGTGTCGAGGGTTCGCCGGTTCGCATCCATGCGCCTCTCCAGTCGATGAGCAAGGCGGACATCGTGCGAGAGGGCGCGCGGCTCGGCCTCGACATGAGGCAGAGCTGGTCCTGTTACGATCCCACGCCCGACGAGCGGCATTGCGGTCTGTGCGACAGCTGCCGGTTGCGGCGGCGCGGCTTCGAGGAAGCCCGCATCGCCGATCCCACCGACTATGCCGCGCGGCCATGAGCTACGCGGTCAAGGAGATGTTCCTCACGCTGCAGGGTGAAGGGGTTAACGCGGGCGCTCGCGCGGTGTTCGTGCGCTTCGCCGGCTGCAACCTGTGGTCGGGTCGCGAGGAGGACCGCACGGATGCGGTCTGCCGGTTCTGCGACACCGATTTCGTCGGGCTGGACGGTGCGGGCGGGGGGCGTTTCGCAGATGCTCGCGCGCTTGTTGCGGCGGTCGCCGAGCATTGGGGTGCGGGGGCGGCCGACCGGTTCGTCGTGCTGACGGGCGGCGAGCCGATGCTGCAGGTCGACGACGCGCTGATCGAGGCGCTGCACGCGTCGGGTTTCCGCATCGCGATCGAGACGAACGGAACGCTGCCCGTGCACCCCGGCATCGACTGGGTCTGCGTCAGCCCAAAGGCGCGCAGCCGCGTCGTGCAGCGGAGCGGCGACGAGTTGAAGCTGGTCTGGCCGCAGGAGGGGATCGACCCGGCGGCGCTGGAGGACTGGGATTTCGCGAACCGCCTCGTCCAGCCGCTGGACGATCCCGATGCCGAGGCGCAGCGCGACGCCGCCGTCGCGCTGGTCATGGCGCGCCCTGCCTGGCGCCTGTCGCTTCAGACGCACAAGCTGCTGGGCCTGCGCTAAGGGGTCAGCGCGAGGCGATGCCGGTTGCGGTCGGTAGCGGGTTTTGCACGCCGCATTTATTGTCGCGCCACTCGCCGCGCTTGTTCCAGCAGATCGCATCCAGCCGGGGCATCGGCGCGCCCGCGTCGCGGCCGATCCGGTACGGGAATTGCTGCTCGCCCCAGGGGACCAGGCTGTTGCGCAGTTCACGCATCCGCTCCTCGGCCAGATTGCCCAGCATGCCGCGCGGCGTGAACAGCGCGTCCCGCCCGATCGTGCCTGCGGTCTGGCAGAAGCCGTACTGTGCGCCGACGGTGGTGAAACCCGAATAGGTTCGCGTGCCGAAGCGGTCGAGCGCCGCCTGGCCCTCCTTGGTGCTCTTGTTCGTGCGCTTGAAATAGCCGCTGACGCTATCGAACGCGTCGCGCAGTTCTTCCTTATGATCGCTCAGAATCGCGTTATAGTTCGACACCGTCAACAGCGTCGGTTCGAACTGGCACTGGAGCGCCGCGACGTTCAGTCCGATGCGCATGTTCCATAGAAGCGCCGCGCGCAATTCCGCATCGGTGGCGCCCGGCATCGTCTCGGTGATGCCGTCATCGCCGCCCTTGGCCACCTGACCGCTCATGTCATGCGACTTGAAGAAGAATTGCGCGGAGGCCGGTGTAGCTACAACGCCGCCGGCCGTCAGTGCCAGCGCGACCGCGAAACGCAACGACGTCATGTGATGATCCCCGAACTACCTGAACGCTGCGCTTTTCTAGGGATTTCCTGCGCCGCAACCAACTGGTTTTTAACCGTTGCGACGAACCGTGACCGCTGGTTCCGTGAACGAAGAAGGGCCGCCCGGTCGCCCGGACGGCCCCTCAACACGCAAATCCCTGTCGGGAATTACATCGTGTTCGTCATCATCGTGTTGTTCATCATCATGTCGTTCGACATCATGCCGTCGTTCGACATCATCATGTCGTTCGACATCATGCCACCATTCATCGAGCCGTCAACGGCCGTCATGTTGTCGGACATGGTGTCCATGCCTTCTGTCGAGTTCACGTCGGTCACCATCGTGTTGTCGCCGGTCTCGGTCTTCGGTCCGCAAGCCGAAACCATCAGCGCCGCGCTGGCGATGATCGAGCCGGTCAGAACCTTTGAAACAATTGCACGCATTGGAAGCTCCCTTGATAGAGGATTTGGACTGGCTGGCTCGCCCTTAACACCCAAATCGAGGTAGACATTAAACGAAGCGGCCGATCCCCTCAAGCCTCCATTTTCGCTAAAGCAATCAGAGACCTGCAAGAAACTCGGGAAAGGTCGCGGCCAATGCGGCGTCCATTGCGGTCATTTCCACGGACCGCCCTAGCGCCTGAAGACTGGTCACTCCGTGCCCGGCCAAGCCGCATGGCACGATCCCGCCGAAATGCGCCAGATCGGGTGCGACGTTGATCGAAAAGCCGTGCAGTGTCACCCACCGCCGCACCCGCACGCCGATCGCGCCGATCTTCTCCTCGCGACCGCTCTCGGCGGTCCAGATGCCGACCCGGCCATCGACGGCGTAGCAATCGAGGTCGAAGCAGCGCAACGCGGCGATCACCCAGGCCTCTAGCCCGTGAACGAACCGGCGCACATCGCGTCCCCGCCTTGCGAGGTCGAGCATGACATAACCGACCCGCTGCCCCGGCCCGTGATAGGTGTACCGCCCGCCGCGGCCTGCCTTCACGACCGGAAAGCGCGGATCGATCAGATCGGCCGCCTCGGCGCTGGTCCCGGCCGTGTAGACGGGCGGATGTTCAAGCAACCAGATACGCTCGGGCAGGCTTCCATCGGCAATTCCCGACACGTGCCTTTCCATCTCCTTGAGTGCCACCTCATAGTCGATCGGATGCGGCTCGCTGAGCCATTCGGGGGAGGAGCCGATCACGTCGGGCGATGTGGCGAGGCCGCCGGCGGCATGCAAGCAATGGCGTCGCGGTTCCGCTTGCGCTAGTGCCCCATCCTTATCGGTCGGAAGGGGACGGGCACCATGGTGCGGTTGGGTAATGTCTGGGACAGCACCGTGGAAGTCCTGAGCGGCCGCGGTGCGATGCTGGCCGGGATCGCGGCGCTGCTGATCGTGTTGCCGGGTGTCGTCAGCAATATCCTCTCGACGATGATGCGCACCGGCATGGCCTCGAGGGGCCTAGCGCTCGCGGTAATGCTGGTCGCGCTTCTCTCGGTTGTGTTTACAATCTGGGGCCAGCTTGCGATCACCGCTGCCGCGAGCGATCCGGGCATCCTGCGGCGCGACGCGTTCGCCCTAGGCTTGCGCCGCCTGCCGGTCGCGCTGGGCGTCTATCTGATTATCATTGCGGTAGCGATCTTGCTGATGTTCCCGATCGGGATCGCCATCGGCGTATCGGGAGTGAACCTGGCCCAGCCCGGGTCGATGATCGCACAGGGTCTCCCCGCCGGCACGCGCGGATTCGTCGTGCTGTACGTACTGGCGCTGGTAGTGTTCGCGTTCTGGATCACCGCGCGGCTGTTTCTGCTGAACCCGGTGCTGGTCAACGAACGGGACGGCGTGGCCTCGCTCGGCCGGTCGTTCGCGCTGACGCGGGGCCTGGTATGGAGGGTGCTCGGCTTCGTGCTTCTTGCCGGGATCGTGCTCCTTGTCGGCATGCTGGCGGCGCAGCTTGTCGCCGGCCTGATCTTTCGCCTGTTGCTGGGCGCGGACAATCTGGCGCTGGCCGCGATCCTGACGGGTGTCGTCACGCAGACCGTCACCGCGATCTACGTCGTCGTGATCGCCACGTTCGCGGCCCGGCTCTATGTCGCGGTGACCGGTGCGACCGATCGCGCGGAAATGATCGAACCGGTTGCATAGCATCACCCGGCGAACAGGATCTTAGAAACCGCACATGCGTGAACCGACCCGCCCTATGCGGCTTGATCCCCTTGCGGTGCTGCGCGACTCATGGGGAATGTTCCGGCGCGACCATGATGTCGTCCTGCGCGTCGGGGCGATGTTCCTGTTCCTGCCTTCCTTCGCGCTGGCGTTGCTCGTCCCCGGGCCACCGGCGCGCAAGTCGGACGGCGGCGGCGAGGCCGCGATGGCATGGCTCGACGCGCTGGGCACCTGGGGCGGCGAGCACGGCGGCTGGTATCTGCTCGCTTATGCCGTCGGCTATTTCGGAGCCGCAACGCTCTACGCCTTGTACCTGGACCCGTCGCGCAGCAACGTCGCCGGCGCGATGCGGCGAGCGCTGCGGATCCTGCCGCGTTACCTGCTGGCGATGGTGATCGTCGCGTTGCCGGTGGGGGCCGGCATGATGCTGCTCCTGGTGCCCGGACTATATGTTCTGGGGCGGGTGATGATGACCGGGCCGGTCCTGTTGTCGGAGGGCAAATCGGCGCTGGGATCGATCCAGCGCAGCATGGGGCTGAGCAGCGGGCTCGGCCTGCGCATGATGGGGCTGGCCGCGGTGCCCGTCCTGGGCGGAGCCGTGCTCAGTCAGCCGTTTCTGATGCTCGATGCCTGGATGCGCGGGGCGGGTGCCGCCAACCCGATCGCGCTGGCGATCGTCGATGCCGGCATTGCGCTGGTCGGGATGGCCTCGGGACTGGCCGGCGTGATGATCGCGCTGGCGGTCTGGCGACGCCTGGAGTCCCGCTAGACGTCGATCAGCGGGATGTGCGGCGCTACGTCGCGCGGCAGGATGCCCGTCAACCTGGGATCGGCAAAGGTCTCCATCGTCCGGCGGATCGCCGCGAAGCCGCACGCACGGTAGAAGCCCAGCGCGCGGGGATGGTCGAGCGTGCACGTCTCGACCCGCGCGCTCTCGATCCCCGGTCGCCAGCCGAGCGCTATCGCCTGCGCCATCAGCCATCGGCCGTGCCCCTGCCCGGTCAGTTCGGGCACCAGCGCGAAATAGGACAGGAGCATCTCGCGCTTGCGCCGGAAATCAAGCTCCAGCATCCCGACCTCGACCCCTGAGCGGCCCAGCACGGCATGGATCTCGACCCGCGCGTCGTGCACGACCGCCGCCAGCGCGGCGTCGTCGATCGCCAGCCGCGAGAACCACAGCCAAGGAGCGCCGACCCGGCGGAACAGCGCGCGATAACGCTCGGGCGCGGGTGCTTTCCAGCGCTTCAGCGAGAGCGGCGATGGCGGAAGCGGCCGCGGCGTGGGGCGCTGCTCCATCACCAGCGTGGTGACGATCGTCGCGACCTGTCCGGCCGGCACGGGCGTCAGTCCCAAGCGGCCACCGGCGGCAGGCTCATCAGGATCGCATCGATATTGCCGCCGGTCTTCAGCCCGAACAGCGTGCCGCGGTCATAGACCAGGTTGAACTCGGTATAGCGGCCGCGCCACTGACGCTGGATCGTCCGGTCGTCATCGGTGAACGGCATGTCCATGCGCCGCCGCACGATGCGGGGATAGACGTCAAGGAACGCCTCGCCGACATGACGGGTAAAGGCCAGGTTTGCATCGAAATTGCCTTCAAGATGGTCGAAGAAGATGCCGCCGACGCCGCGGTGCACCTGCCGGTGCGGGATGTAGAAATACTCCTCCGCCCATTTGCTGAAGCGGGGGTAATAGGTGGGGTCGTGCCGCGCGCAGGCGGCGCGCAAGGCGGCGTGGAAATCAGCCGTATCCTCCTCGACCGGCAGCGGCGGATTAAGGTCGGCACCGCCGCCGAACCAGCGTTTCGTGGTCGTCAGGAACCGCGTGTTCATGTGCACCGCCGGCACATGCGGATTCGTCATGTGCGCCACCAGGCTGATGCCAGTCGCGAAAAAGCGCGGATCGTCGGCGGCGCCGTGGACGGACCCTGCGAAATCGCCCTCGAACGTGCCGCCGACGGTCGATACGTTGACGCCGACCTTCTCGAAGACCCGGCCCTTCATCACGCCCCTGACGCCGCCGCCGCCCGGCTCGCCCGAGGGGTCCGTGCGGTCCCAGGGGAGATAGGTGAACGCCACCGCCGACCCCGCCTCGCGCTCGATCGCCTCGAACGCGGCGCAGATCCGGTCGCGCAGTGTCTCGAACCAGGCACGGGCGGCGGCTTGCTGCGGGTCGAGAGTCTGCATCATCATCGTCTACCAGTGCTGGTGGCGACAAGTCGATATCAACAACGTCAACCAGTCCCATCCCAACCCATCTGGCGAAGTGCCTCGCCGAGGGCGATGGCGCCCGCAATCGCGACGTTCAGCGAGCGCAAGCCGCTGCGCATCGGGATCCGCACGCTGAGGTCGGCGCGGTCGTGGACGGGAGGCGGGACCCCGGCTCCCTCCGATCCGAGCAGCAGCGTATCGTCAGGCAGGAACCGCGCTTCCGGCAACGCCACCGCGCCGCTTGTCGTCAGCAGGACGATGCGCCCCTTCAGCGCGGCAATGAATGCTTCCCAGTCGGCGTGGCGCCTCACATCCGCGTCGCCGAGATAGTCCATTCCCGCCCGCGCGAGCGACCGCGCGCTCCACGGGAAGCCCGCCGGCTCAATCACGTCGACGCAGATGCCCAGGCATGCCGCGGTCCTGAGGATCGTGCCGACATTGCCGGCAATGTCCGGCTGATAGAGGGCGATGCGCATCGGACACCCACTAACCCGGCGCAACGCCCCCGCAAAATGCTGTTGGCAATGTCGGAGGTGCCGTCTATCAGACAGGCGGTTTTCCTTGCGGGGGCGAGGGCACGGCCGGTTTCCCGTGCCCATCCGGTAATTTCCCGCTGCGTGACGATGCGATAGGGTTTGAGTGAATGGCGACGGTCGACGACAGGCTTCCTCCCGGTGAAGCGCCGGAATTGCTTGACGAGCGGGTCGATGATCCCCGGCGCCGTGACTTCATCAACATTGCGGCGGTGTCGTTCGCGGGCGTGGGCGCGCTCGCGATTGTATGGCCACTCATCAACCAGATGAGCCCGTCCGCCGATGTGCTGGCGCAGTCCTCGACCGAGGTCGACCTGTCGAAAATCGAGCCGGGCCAGGGCGTCGTCACCTCGTTTCGCAAGCAGCCGCTGTTCGTGCGCAACCTGACCCCCAAAGAGATTGCCGAAGCCGACGCGGTGCCGCTCAACACGCTTCGCGATCCGCAGTCGCTGGAGGAGCGCACTAAGACGGGACACAAGAACTGGCTCATCACGCTGGGCGTCTGCACGCATCTGGGGTGTATTCCGCTCGGCATCCATGAGGGCGACAATCGTGGTCCCTTCGGCGGTTATTTCTGTCCCTGCCACGGATCGGCCTATGACACCGCCGCGCGGATCCGGCAGGGGCCGGCGCCGCGTAATCTGGCGGTTCCCGATTACGTCTTCAATTCTGACACGACCGTGACGGTCGGCTGAGGTAGCGAACCATGAGCTTTCCCTGGGCCAAGCAGTATGAGCCGCGCGCGCCGCTGATGCGGTGGATCGACGAGAAACTGCCCGTTCCGCGACTGGTCTACAATGCGATCGGGGCCGGTTACCCGGTGCCGCGCAACCTCAATTATTTCTGGAATTTCGGGGTGCTCGCCGGTGCGGCGCTGATGATCCAGATCATTACAGGCGTGACGCTGGCGATGCACTATGCCGCCAATGGCGGGGTTGCCTTCGCCTCGATCGAGAGCATCATGCGCGACGTGAATGGCGGCTGGTTTCTGCGCTACGCGCACGCCAACGGCGCGTCGATGTTCCTGCTGGTAGTCTATATCCATATCGGCCGCGGACTGTATTATGGTTCGTACAAGGCGCCGCGCGAGATGGTGTGGCTGCTGGGCGTGGTCATCTTCCTGCTGATGATGGCGACCGCATTCATGGGCTATGTCCTGCCCTGGGGACAGATGAGCTTCTGGGGCGCGCAGGTCATCACCGGCTTCTTCTCGGCGATCCCGCTGGTGGGTGAGTCGATCCGCATCTGGCTGCTCGGCGGCTATGCGCCGGACAATGCCGCGCTGAACCGGTTCTTCTCGCTGCATTATCTGCTGCCATTCGTGACGCTCGGCGTCATCATCCTTCACATCTGGGCGCTGCATATTCCGGGGTCGAACAATCCGACCGGCATCGACGTGAAGGGGGAGCAGGACACGGTGCCGTTCCATCCCTATTACACAGCCAAGGACGCCGTCGGGTTGGGCGTGTTCCTGGCGATCTTCGCCGCGCTCTTGTTCTTCGCGCCGAACCTGCTCGGTCACCCGGACAATTACATCGAGGCGAACCCGCTCTCGACCCCGGCGCATATCGTGCCCGAATGGTATTTCCTGCCCTTCTACGCGATCCTGAAGTCGTTTACCGCCGACTTCATCCTGCCGGCCAAGCTGTGGGGCGTGCTGGCGATGTTCGGGTCGATCCTGCTGCTGTTCTTCCTGCCGTGGCTGGACAGTTCGCCGGTGCGCTCGGCCAATTTCCGGCCCAGATACCGCATGTTCCTGATCGTGCTGCTGGTCGACATCCTCATCCTTGGCTATGTCGGCGGGGCGGAGCCGATCGCGCGCAATGTGATCCTGGGGCAGATCGCGGCAGCTTATTATTTTGCGCATTTCCTCATCATCCTGCCGATCATCGCGCGCTCGGAGCGTCCACGCCCGATGCCGCATTCGATCACCGAGGCAGTGCTGGACAAGCATGCCGGGACCAGTCCGGCGAAGACGGCGCTGGCGTGATCGTGGCGTCCGGGGGGAAGAAAGACTGAGATGGTTCGTGCAATTTCTTATCTGATCGGCGCGGCGTTCGTGTTCGTGCTGGCGATCGCGCTTTTTGGGACCGTCTCGACCGCCATCAAGGAACCCGCGCCCGAGACGGCGGAAGAGGCGTTTCACCTCGCGCCGCAGAATATCGGCCTGTCCTCGGCCGGGCTGTTCGGTCGGTTCGACAGGCGTCAGGTCCAGCGCGGTTTCCAGGTCTACAAGGAGGTCTGCTCGGCCTGCCACAGCCTTCACTATGTGTCGTTCCGTGACCTGACGAAGATCGGCTACAGCGAGGCCGAGGTGAAGGCGATCGCCAATCAGTGGGTGATTGAGCAACCGGCGATCAATCCGGATACGGGCGAGGCGTCGACGCGCAAGAACACTCCGTCCGATCACTTCCCATCGCCCTTCGCCAACGAGGTCGCAGCACGCGCCGCCAACAACAATGCGCTGCCGCCCGATCTGTCGCTGATGGTCAAGGCGCGGCATGACGGCGCGAACTATATTCACGCTCTCATCACCGGCTACCGACCGCAGCCGGCGGCGCTGCTGCGGGAATTCCCGACGGCCAAGAGTCCGCCGGGCCTGCACTACAACCCCTATTTCGCCAATCTGAACATCGCCATGCCGCCGCCCCTGACATCGGATGGCCAAGTCACTTATGAGGACGGGACGCGCGCGACCAAGGATCAAATGGCGCGCGACGTGGCGGCGTTCCTGACCTGGACCGCGGAGCCGAATCTTGAGGTGCGGCATGCCGGCGGCCTGGCGGCGCTGGCGTTCATCCTGATCTTCTGCTTCCTGTCATGGGGCGCGTATCAGAATGTCTGGCGCGACGTGAAGCACTGATCGGGCATGCCCGGCAATGCCGACCTAAAGGCGCTGATCCGCACCATCCCGGACTTTCCCAGGCCCGGCATCCAGTTTCGCGACATCACGACCCTGTTGTTGTCGCCCACGGGCCTGGAAAAGGCGGTTGCGCGGATGGTCGCGGCGACCCACGGTCCCGTTGATCTGGTCGCCGGGATCGAGGCGCGGGGTTTCCTGTTTGCTGCGGCGCTCGCGGTGCCGCTTAGTGCCGGCGTGTTGCTGATCCGCAAGGACGGGAAGCTTCCCGGCGCGACCATCGCCGAGGACTATGCGCTGGAATATGGCGAGGACCGGATCGCGATGCATGCCGATGCCTGTGCGCCCGGCGCGCGCGTCCTGCTGGTCGACGATCTGATCGCGACCGGCGGCACCGCGCGGGCGGCGGTGCGCCTCCTCAAAAAGGCGGGTGCGGTCGTCAGTCAGGCGCTTTTCCTGGTCGACCTGCCCGATCTTGGAGGTGCAATCGCGCTTCGTGCGGACGGCATTGAAGCTGACGCACTGGTCTCCTTCCCTGGTCATTGACGGAACCCGGTACCGGCGGGTGCGTTTGAGGTCATAACGGCGCGTAGCTTGCCGCCTCCGTGTATCCGGGAGACTCGTCATGTTCATCAAGAAACTGGGGCTTATCGCCTTGGCGCTCGGCGCAGGTGCCGGACTGTCCGGCTGTACCGATGGCTATGGCTATAGCGGTGCGTCGCTGGGTTATGGCTCGGCCTATTACGATAATAGCTATTACGGCGGCGGTTACGGTGGCGCCGGCTATTACGGCGGCGGTTACGGTGGCGCCGGCTATTACGGCTCAGGCTTCGCCCCGTCCTATTACGGATGGTACAACAATTTCTATTATCCTGGCACCGGCGTCTACGTCTATGACCGTGCCCGGCGTCGCTATCGCTGGAACGATGGCCAGCGCGACTATTGGCAGGGGCGTCGTGGCTATTACCGTGGCAATGGCGCGATCCGGAATAACTGGCGGGACTTCCGCCGTGACACCCGCCGCGAACGCCGCGATTATCGCGGGGACCTGCGCGAAAACCGCCAGGCGTTCCGCAACGGAGAGATCGATCGTGGCCAGTTCCGCCAGGGACGCCGCGAGGCCCGGCGTGAGTTCAACCGGGACACCCGCCAAGACTTTCGCCAAACCCGGCGCGAAAACCGCGCGGCGCGGCTGGGCGCAAACCGTCCTGCACGCGGTGACGGGCGTGGTCGCGGAGGCCACCGGAGCCATAACTGACGATTAGTCGGGGAGCACGGCGATCATGGCGTTCGATACGAACGTCATCACCGCCACGCCTTCCTGATTGGTGACCGTCAGGCGGCTCTTGTACAGCCCCATTTCGGGCCTGCTAGCGGACCGACGCTTCTCCAGCACCTCCGTCTCGCACGACAGCGTATCGCCGGGATAAACCGGCTTCAGCCAGCGCAATTCGTCGACGCCGGGCGATCCCAGCCCCGCCTGCCGCCGCGATTTCAACTCCTCGACCAGCATCGCCATCGTCATCGCGCAGGTGTGCCAGCCGCTGGCCGACAGCCGTCCAAAATGCGTCGCGGCCGCGGCCTCGTCCGACAAATGGAATGGCTGCGGATCATATTTCCGCGCGAACGCGACCACTTCCTCGCGCTTGACCGGATAGGCACCGAACCGCGCGGTCGCGCCTACGGCGATGTCCTCGAAATACTGCATCGGCGGGTCCGTCATTTCAGAACGTTGCGAAACGGCGCGTCGGTCCCGTCCAGCGTAGGACCCTTTGGCAAACCAAGCAGGTCGCGCAGCAGCGGCTCGACATCGACATTGTCGAATGCCGCGACGCGCTTGCCGCTGGCGAAGGCGGGGCCGTGCGCGATGAACAGCGCGCGCATCGCGGGAGCATATGGGTCATATCCGTGATTACCCCTGGTGGACGCCTTGTCCGGCGTGGTCCTCCCGATCGTCCATCCGGTTTCCGCCAGGCAGAGGAACGGCGGCACGCGCGGATTCTGCCCATAATGCAGCGGTCGCGGAATGGCCGATCTGCGCCAGCACTGCATGTGCGGATGAGGGGCGAGCAAGGCGCGCGCCAGCGCGGCGTCGTGTCCCACCGTCGGTGTGAGGCTGGCATAGGGGCCGGTTTCAATGACGCGGTAATCGGCGGGGTTCGCGATCCGGTCCAGCGCGATCCAGCGCGTGCTCGACGTCGCCGCCATGCCGTGATCCGCGACGATCACCAGATTTGCCGGCTGGTCCAGTCCGGCGAGTCCCTCGGTCAAGCGCCCGATTTGCGCATCGACATCGCGGATTGCCGCCGTCGTCCCGGCCGCGTCAGGCCCATATTCGTGCCCGGCCGTGTCGACCGTGTCGAAATACAGTGTCACGAAGCGCGGCCGTGTCGCGGCGGGCCGGCGCAACCAGTCGATCACCGCATTCACCCGCTGCCAGCCCGTCATCGCCTCGTTATATTGCTGCCAGTCATCGGGGCGCATGCCGCCCTCGACCACCCCATGGCCGCCGGTCTCGTGACCGCCCCAGGCGACATTGGCGCCGGGCCAGAACATGGTCGCGGTCCTGATCCCTGCCCGGTCGGCGGCAACCCAGATCGGCTCCGCCTCATCCCACCAGAAGGGATCGTCGCTGGCCATGGTGAAGGTCTCCCCAGGACGCCGCGGGTCCTCCATCGTGTTGGCGACGATGCCGTTGCGGTCGGGGCGCAGCCCGGTGACCATCGCCCAGTGGTTGGGAAAGGTCTTGGACGGAAAGGACGGCCGCATCGCTGCCGACACGCCCGTCGCCGCGAGCCGCGACAGGTTCGGTGTGACCCCGCGGTCCAGATAATCGGGCCGGAACCCGTCGATCGACACCAGGATGACGACCGGCGCCTTCTCGCGCTGAGCGCTCGCGGGTAGCGGCGCGGGCATTTGCGTGACCGGCGGCAGCGCGGGAGGCGTATAGGGGTAGGCGCAAGCCCCGAGGGGCAGTGCGAATACCATCATCAGCCAATGCCGTGTCATCACTGCCTTTCCGAGCCTTCACGCGCCTCTAGCCACACGCCTGCTTCAGCGAAAGGGCATCGCACAGCACGTCCGGAAACATCATCTTTAATATTGCTTTACAATATAGAGTTTATTGAATAGCAATAAATCCTGTGAGGGTTTAGGGCAGGCGAGGGGCGCATGGCGGGCAAGGATCGTATCGTTGGATTGTCGATGCTGCTGCTACGGCTTCTGCGGATCGGCTACTTTTCCTGATTGCATTCGTCCTCGCGCTCGGGGCGAGTTTCCTCGCCTCGGCCGCTCTCGTCGCACAGCTGGAGCACAAATATGGCGGCGTGGTAAACGCCGCGATCGTCATCGACTTCGTCCGCACGATGCTCGTCATCGGCTGCATGAGCATCTATCCTGTCGAGCGATTGTTGCGCGCATTGCAGCGGATGATGGAGTCGGTCCGCGACAGCGACCCGTTCGTCACGGCCAACACGCAGCGGCTGCGCGTCATCGGTTGGTCGACACTGGCGCTGCAACTGCTCGACCTGCTTTGTGGCGCGGCGTTCTGGTGGGCGAGGGCGCATCGTATCGAGGTGCTCGACTGGCAGCCGTCGCTCACCGGTTGGCTGGCGGTACTGGTCGCCTTTGTGCTGATACGCGTGTTCGCGGCCGGGACGGCGCTGCGCGAAGACGTGGACGCGACGATCTGATGCCGGTGCAGGTCCGTCTCGACGATATCCTTTACGAACGGCGCATGACGCTGACCGAACTCAGCCAGCGCGTCGACATCACGCTTGCGAACCTGTCGATCCTGAAGACCGGCAAGGCGAAAGCGATACGCTTCTCGACGCTGGAAGCGATCTGCCGCGCGCTCGACTGCCAGCCGGGCGATATCCTGACCTATCACGAAGAGGAGAAGTGAGATGACGTGGGTGCGCCGGTTCTTTGCCGACTTGCTGGGCGCGTACACCGACGGGGTGCGCTTTGCGCGGGGGCTGCCGCTACTTTTCGCCGTCATGGTGCTCTGGGAGTTCGGACAGCACGTGCTCGAAGTTCGTATCGGCTTCTTCGACAGCATTGAAACGAGCCGCGCAGTATCGCTCGACGGCTCGCGCATGATCCTCGGCTGGATCAAGATGATCCTGGTCTATGCGATCGGCTTCTTCGCAATTCGGTTCTTCGTGCTTGCCGACAGGGAACGGACGCTACGTGTGCCGGCATCGATCTTTCGCGCCTATCTTCCTTACGTCTTGTATTCACTGGCGATGTTCTCGCTTATCATGTACGCGCCGTTCATTGTCGGGGCACAAAGCGCGACCACGTTTCGGATGGTCGTCTCGCTCGTCCAACTCGCAGTCGAACCGCTATTGATGCTGTGGATCGTGTCGGCGGCGACGGACGGACCGGTACGAAATCCGATACGTTCGGTAATTTGCATGGGTCGTTTCTTTTTCTGGGCGTTCGCGTTGTTCTTCGCCGGCCGTATTCCGATCAACGCCGCGCATGGCTTGCTCAATCGCTATGCGGTGGGGCAGCCGCCGGCGCTTCTGTGGACAATGCTCGTGGGCGATGCGGTCGTAGTCGGTCTGCTGGCTGGCGTCATTCCAGCGATCTACGTGCGGGTCGCCGGCCTGATCGGTGAGCGGCGGAAGCGTTCTGCTGCCACCCACGACATGGACCGGGACGAGCCCAAACAACTTTCTCTCACACGTTGAACCTGAACAGCATCACGTCGCCGTCATGGACGACATACTCCTTGCCTTCCTGCCGCAGCTTTCCAGCGTCGCGGGCACCGGACTCGCCGTGGCAGGCGACATAATCGTCGTACGCGATCGTCTCCGCGCGGATGAAGCCACGTTCGAAATCGGTGTGGATCTCGCCCGCCGCCTGCGGTGCCTTGGCGCCGACATGCACCGTCCATGCCCGCGCTTCCTTCGGCCCCACGGTAAAGAAGGTCAGCAGGTGCAGCAGGCGGTATCCGGCGCGGATGACGCGGGCGAGACCGGTTTCGCTCAGCCCCAGGTCGGACAGGAACTCGGCGCGATCCTCCGCCGCCATGGTCGCGATCTCGGCCTCGATCGCGGCGGACACGACGACCGCCTGCGCGCCCTCCGCCGCTGCTTTTTCGAACACCCGTGCGCTCAGCGCATTGCCCTCGGCGGCGTCGCCTTCATCGACGTTGCAGACATAAAGAACCGGTTTCGCCGTCAGTAACTGTGCGGCGCGGAACAGCCGCGTCTCCTCCTCGTCGGCCAGTTCGGTCAGCCGCGCGGGTCTGCCGTCGCGCAGCAGGTCGAGCGCGCGGCCCAGTACGACCGCGCCGACCTTTGCCTCCTTGTCGCCCTGCTGCCCCTTCTTGACGAGATTGGGGACGCGCTTCTCCAGGCTCTCCAGATCGGCGAGCATCAGCTCGGTCTCGACCACCTCCGCGTCGGCGATCGGATCGACGCGTCCCTCGACATGCGTCACGTCGCCATTCTCGAAGCAGCGCAGAACGTGGACGATAGCATCGACCTCGCGGATATTGCCCAGGAACTGGTTGCCCAGACCCTCGCCCTTCGATGCGCCGCGCACCAGGCCGGCGATGTCGACAAAGGCAAGCTGCGTCTCGATGATCTTCGCCGAGCCGGCGATCGCGGCCAGCGTCGCCAGCCGTTCGTCGGGCACGCCGACATTGCCGACATTCGGCTCGATCGTGCAGAATGGATAATTCGCCGCCTGCGCCGCCTGCGTCTCGGTCAGCGCGTTGAAAAGGGTGGACTTGCCGACATTGGGCAGCCCGACGATACCGCAGCGAAAACCCATGATGGTCCTTGGTGGTTGAAGAAGGGGCCGCATAGGCAATAGCGCGCGCGATTGCCAGCGCGGGGAACGCCCGTGCGCCACTGGCCGTTAACCGGACTCCCACCATTTGTGCCAGGAAGAAGATCATGCCGGAGCGCGACATCGAACCCGATAACGGCAAGCGGGCCTGGCGCGATCCGAAGACGGGGGAGGTGCATGGTAGCGGCTCCGGGATCGGTGGGCAGAATCCCGGCGAGGAGATCGACGATGGACCAGGCGGTGAGGCCAGCCTTCACCCGCTACCCGGCGACCGATCCTCAGCCGGAGGATCACGGCTCCATCAACGATAGTTGAAGCTGATGCTGATCCGCTCGCCCTTGCCGGTGTGCGGCATCACCTCATGCCTCAGCCAGCTTTCCCAGAGGAACACCGTGCCTGCGGCCGGTTCGACATGGATGAAGGTGCCGGGCCGCGTCGGTGCCGCCATCATCATCGGCAGGCGTGGGTCCTCCAGCCGCAGCGCGCCTGAGCCAGCAGGCACCGCGATATAGGCGGTGCCCGACACGACGCTGTGCGGATGGATGTGGCCCGCGTGCGCGCCGCCCGGCTTCATCAGGTTCACCCAGAGCGAGTCGAGCTTCAGCGGGCGTCCGCGCAGGTCGAATGCGCACTCCTTCACAAAGGCCGCGACATTGCGGTCGAGCAGATGCTTCAGGTCTGTAAATGCCGGATCGCGTCGCGTCAGATCGTTCAGCGAGGCGTAGGAGGTATAGCCGCGATAGCCATGCTCCTTCGACCATCTGCGCCCGGCCAGATCGTCCGCCGCCAGAGCGCGCACCGAATGTTCCAGCGCGGCAATCAGCGCGTCGTCGCCGAGCATCTCCTCATGGAAGTGCGTCGCGAACAGCGCGCGTGTCGTCATGCGTCCTGCACCCTGAGCGCCACGTCGTTCATGAAGCGCACATCGTCGCCGCGCGCCAGCAACACCGCCTCGGCCGCGATCGCCGCCAGCAGGTCGGAGAGCGGCTCCAGCTCCGTCTTGGCATAATTTCCAAGCACATGACCGGTCACACGGTCCTTGTGTCCCGGATGGCCGATTCCGATCCGGACGCGGCGATAGTCCTGGCCCAGATGCTGGTCGGTGGAGCGCAGTCCGTTATGCCCCGCCGCGCCGCCGCCGATCTTAACCTTGACCTTCATCGGCGCCAGGTCCAGCTCGTCGTGGAACACGGTCAGCGCGTCCACGTCCAGCTTGTAGAAACGCAGCGCCTCCGCGACCGCGCGCCCGCTGTCGTTCATGTAGGTGGCGGGTTTGAGCAGCAGCATCTTTTCGCCACCGAGCCGTCCTTCCTGCGTCCAGCCCTGGAACTGCTTCCTGACCGTGCCGAAGTCGTGCACCGCGGCGATCGCGTCGAGCGCCATGAAGCCGACATTGTGCCGCTGCATCGCGTGCGTGCCGCCAGGGTTGCCGAGACCTGCCCAGACCTGCATCGCTTTTCCAGCAAAGGACTGCCCGCCATTCGCTCCTGACGAACAATGGGCAGCGCGTTCAGTCGTCGACCGAGGTGCCCACCACGTTCGGGTCGGTGGGCTCGTCGCCCATCACCGTGTCCGCCTGCTGCTCAGTGACCAGCGTCGTGCCCGCTTCGGCTTCCTCGTCGGTGGCGGTCGGCACCGTCGGCGGTGCGATCGTCGCGATTGTAAAGTCCCGGTCGTCGACCGAGGGCCTGGCACCGGAAGGCAGGCTCACGTCGGAGATATGGATGCTGTCGCCAATCGCCCGGCCCTTCAGCGATATTATAATCTCGCTCGGAATGTCGGACGCGTCGCAAACCAGTTCGACCTCGTGCCGTACGATGTTCAGCACGCCGCGGCCCGTCTTGATACCGGGCGCGTCCTCCTCGTCGGTGAAGACGACCGGCACCGCGACCGTCACCGCGCTGTGCTCGCCGATGCGCAGGAAATCGACATGGATCGGACGCTCGCTGACCGGATGGAAGGTCACGTCCTTGGGCACGGTCCGCTCGCCGCCGACCATGACGACCGAGTTCATGAAATGCCCGGTCGTCAGCGCGCGCATCAGCGCCTTTTCCTCGAGGTGAATCGAGGCGGGGGATTGATTCGCGCCGTAGATCACGGCGGGGACGCGGCCATCGCGACGCAGCGCCCGGGAGGCTCCCTTGCCAACCCGGTCACGCGTCTCGGCTGCGAGCTCCATTTGGTCGCTCATTCAGTGTCTCCGAGTTCGTGTGTCTCCGCCCACGCCTCCAGGGATGACCATGGGTCGGAAGCGCGTGCGTGTAGGCCAAGAAGCCGCGTTTCGCAACTCTTGCGCGGGGCTCCGCGGCGCGGCCGTCAATAGTTGATCCGCCTTACCTTCACGCCCTGCTGCTGCAACATCGCGATCACGCTCTGCGGGCCGGCCAGGTGCCCCGCGCCGACCGCGACGAAGACGATGCCGGGCCTTGCCATCCGCGCCTTCACCCAATTCGCCCAGCGCGCGTTGCGCTCGGTCAGCAGCACACGCGCGACTTCGGGCGAGTCCTTCAGGCTGTCGTTCATCTCCTTGGCCAGCGCGTCGGGCCGGCCATGTGCCCATTCGTCGACCATCTTGTCCATCGTCACTCCGGCGGTCGGCAACTCATCCAGCGTCGATTCGAGGAACTGGATCTGCGCGTCCTGCGACAGTCCGCTGAAATAGCCGATCTGCTGCGCCGCGGTTTCCAGCCCGACGACCGGCTTGCCCTCCTTCCTCGCGGCGTCGGTCAGCACTTCCTCAGGGCCGTTCGCCACGTCATAGCCCTGCTTGCCGAGTGGCCCGACCGACAGCTGTACCGCCGCCAGCCAGGGCTGCATCCGATCCAGCGCGCCGGCGGGCAGCCCCATGTCGGCGACGGCCTTCGCCAGCACCAGCCGCTCCTTCGCCGGCAGTTTCTCGCTGAGCGTCGGCCCCGTGGGCGACAACCCCTTCGCCTCGACCAGCGCCTGCATCGCCTTGGGATCGGGGGCGACCATCTCCAGCATAACCTGATCCGCCCTGTCGAACGCGGTCTTCACGGCCTCGTCGAACCAGGTCAGCCCGGGTTTGAGCACATGGATCGTCCCGAACAGGTACACGGTCGTATCCTTGTCCTTCACCACCCACAGCGCGGGATCGGCATCGTTGGCGGCGCGCGGTGCGGGCTTCTTGGCGCAGGCGGGGGTGGAGAGAATGATCGAGAGCGTGGCAAGCGTGGTCAGGACGGAGTGCTTCAACATCGGATCCTTTGGGGGGGCGTGAGGACGGGGCTCTACCGCGCTCGGCCGGCCTGCGCTACTTGCACCGGCACAGCCGTTCCGTCAGAGACGCCCGCGTGACCGGCCTGTCCTTCCAGCGCATGATCCTGACGCTCCATGACTATTGGAGCGATTGCGGCTGCCTGATCCTGCAACCCTATGACCTGGAGATGGGGGCTGGGACGTTCCACACCGCCACGACGCTCCGCGCGCTCGGCCCCGACAGCTGGAACGCCGCCTTCGTCCAGCCGTGCCGCCGCCCGACCGATGGTCGCTATGGTGAGAACCCCAATCGGCTGCAGCACTACTACCAGTATCAGGTCATCCTGAAGCCCTCGCCGCCCGATCTGCAGGACCTGTATCTGGGCAGCCTCGCGGCGATCGGCATCGACTTCACCCGCCACGACATCCGCTTCGTCGAGGATGACTGGGAGTCGCCGACGCTGGGCGCCTGGGGGCTGGGCTGGGAAGTTTGGTGCGACGGCATGGAGGTGACGCAGTTCACCTATTTCCAGCAGATGGGCGGCTTCGACATGCTCCCCGTCGCGGGCGAGCTGACCTATGGGCTGGAGCGGCTGGCGATGTACATCCAGGACAAGGACAGCGTGTACGACCTTGCCTACAACGACGCGGGCGTGACCTACGGCGACGTGTTCCTGGAGAATGAGCGCCAGATGAGCGCATGGAACTTCGAGGTTGCCGATACCGACACGCTGTTCGACGCATTCCGCAAATCCGCCGCCGAGTGCGAGAACTGCCTGACCGCCGACCTGCCGATCCCGGCCTATGAACAGGTGGTCAAGGCCAGCCACGTCTTCAACCTGCTCCAGGCGCGCGGCGTCATCTCGGTCGCCGAACGCCAGGCCTATATGGGCCGCGTCCGCGACCTCGCCAAAGGCGCCTGCGCGGCGTATATGGCGAAGAATGGGTGGGCGGCGTGAGCGGATCGGGGAGAAGGAGGTTCGCGCGGAGACGCGAAGACACGGAGAGAGCACTGCTTGCCACTGAGGTCACGCGCAGGTGCTCACGCAACCATGCGGGAGAGCCGGCGATCGATGAGCCGCGCCTTCGGCGCAATAAAAGGGAAGAGCGACGTCACCTAGCGCATTCCTCTTCTCTCCTTCTTCTCCGCGTCTCCGCGTCTCCGCGCGAACCAAATTTCCGTCATGCCGCCCGATGACCGACTTCCTCCTGGAACTGCGCTCCGAAGAAATCCCCGCACGGATGCAGGCCCGTGCGCGCGAAGACCTGGCGCGCCTTTTCACTTCGGAACTATCCACCGCCGGCATCACCGCGCGCGATATCACCACCCACGCCACCCCCCGCCGCCTCGTGCTCATCGCCCGCGACCTGCCCGAGGCGACCGAGGCCATGCGCGAGGAGACCAAGGGGCCGAAGACCACCGCCCCCGAACAGGCGCTCGCTGGCTTTCTCCGCAAGACCGGCCTGACGCGCGAGCAACTGACGACGCGCGACGGCGTGTTCTTCGCGGTGACCGAACGAGCGGGCCGCGCCACCGCCGACGTGCTGGCCGAGGCGATTTCCGCGATCGTCCGCGCCTTTCCCTGGCCCAAGTCGATGCGCTGGGGTGCCGCGTCCATCTCGACCGAATCACCGCGCTGGGTCCGGCCGCTCGCCGATATCGTCGCGATCCTGGGCGAGGAGGTCGTGCCGTGCAGCGCGGCGGGCATCGAGAGCGGCGCGATGACGCTCGGCCACCGCTTCCACCATCCCGGGCCGATCACGATCGGCAGCGCCCACGACTATGCCCACGAGCTGCGCATGGTTCATGTGATCGTCGATCAGGATGAGCGTGCCGCGATCATCCGCGACGGCGCCCGCGCCGCCGCCGCGCAGGCGGGACTGACGCTGGTCGAGGACGAGGGGCTGGTCGCGGAGAATGCCGGGCTGACCGAATGGCCCGTGCCGCTGCTCGGGCGGTTCGATCCCGATTTCCTGGGCGTGCCGCAAGAGGTCATCCAGCTGACCGCGCGGGTGAACCAGAAATATTTCGTCTGCCGCGACGATGCAGGAAAGTTGGCCAACGCGTTCGTGCTGACCGCCAATATCGAGGCGGCGGACGGCGGCGCGACGATCGTTGAGGGCAACCGCAAGGTGCTGGCGGCGAGGCTGGCCGATGCGCGCTTCTTCTACGAGCAGGACCTGAAGGTGCCGCTCGACGAACAGGCGGCGAAGCTGGGCAACATCGTCTTCCACGAAAAGCTGGGCACCGTCGCCGACAAGGTCGAGCGCGTCGCCAAACTGG
This sequence comes from Sphingomonas sp., assembly GCA_965260965.1. Taxonomy (GTDB): domain Bacteria; phylum Pseudomonadota; class Alphaproteobacteria; order Sphingomonadales; family Sphingomonadaceae; genus Sphingomonas. Next base: position 471,924 of record CBDHCA010000003.1, read on the forward strand.
CAAGATGGCTGGTCGAGGAAGGCGTCATCAAATCCTCCCCGCCTGCCAAGAGGGGGACCAGCGAAGCTGGTGGAGGGGGTTTGCCAAACAGCGCAGCACCCACCGATAGCCCCGTCCACCATCAGCCTGCGGCTGACGGTCCCTCTCCCCGTGCCGGAGAGGATCTAGCCGCCCTCGCCGAACGTGCCGCGCGGCTCTGCAAGGCCGACCTCGTCACCGGCATGGTCGGCGAGTTCCCTGAACTGCAAGGGCTGATGGGCGGCTACTACGCCGCCGCGCAAGGCGAAGACCCGCGCGTCGCTGCCGCCATTCGCGACCACTACAAACCGGTCGGGCAGGGCGACGACGTTCCCACCGATCCGGTGACGGTTGCGGTGAGCCTAGCGGATAAGTTGGATACGCTCTTTTCTTTCTTTGGCGTAAAAATGGTTCCAACGGGATCAAAGGACCCGTTCGCGCTCCGTCGCGCTGGTTTGGGAATATTACGTCTTATCCAGACAAACGATCTACGTTTTCGCATTGACTACGTTGCGCGGGCTTGGGGTAACGATAACGATATTGGGCGCGGTATCGTGATCTCGGATTTTCTTCACGACAGACTGGGCGTCCAGCTCCGAGATAGCGGAGTTCGCTATGATTTTGTTCAAGCCTCAACGGATTGGTCCACCGGAATTGATGACCGACTCGACCGAGTCAAAATTCGCGCACAAGCGCTGCAGGCATTCGTTGGGACCGAGGACGGCACCAACCTGCTGGCTGGCTACAAGCGCGCCGCAAATATCTTGAAGAAGGAAGCTTACGAGCCCGACATGCAGGATGGCTTGCAAAACATCCTGCTTTACTCGCCCGAAGAGGCAGAAGCAGCCCTAATCGCCGCACTCGACTCGGCCGAACCCGACGCCGCCGCCGCGGTCGCGCGCGAGGATTTCGAGGGTGCGATGGCGGCGCTCGCTACCCTGCGCGCGCCAATCGATGCGTTCTTCGACAGCGTGACCGTGAACGATCCTGACCCGGAACGGCGCACCGCCCGGCTCGACCTGCTTGCACGCGTTCGTGCTGCGGTGCACAACGTCGCCGATTTCTCGCGGATCGAGGGCTGAGCAACACATGCATACCGTGTGAACTTGGTGAATTTGCGATACGCCTCGGCCAACAATCACAGGGACTTGGGGAAACGACCATGACGCAGTACGTCTATCGCTTCGGCGGCGGTACGTCGGATGGGGGGCAGGGCGACAGGAACCTGCTGGGCGGCAAGGGCGCGAACCTGGCGGAGATGGCATCCATCGGCCTGCCGGTCCCGCCGGGCTTCACCATCTCGACCGAGATGTGCACCCGCTATTATGACGAGGGCGGCCAGTTCCCGGACTCGCTGCGCCGCGAGGTCGCGGACGGCCTCGCGCACATCGAGGAGGTGACGGGCAAGGCATTCGGCGACGCCGCGAACCCGCTCCTCGTCTCTGTCCGCTCGGGCGCGCGCGCGTCGATGCCGGGGATGATGGACACCGTCCTGAACCTGGGTCTGAACGACGAGACGGTCGCCGGGCTAGCCGCGAAGGCCGATGACGAACGCTTCGCCTGGGACAGCTATCGCCGCTTCATTCAGATGTACGCCGATGTCGTGCTGGAACTCGATCACGCCGCTTTCGAGGAAGCGCTGGAGGTCGCCAAGGAGGATCGCGGCTTCACGCTCGATACCGAATTGTCCGCGAACGACCTGAAGGGGCTGGTCGACGCGTACAAGGCGCTGGTCAAGGAGCAATGGGGCAAGCCCTTCCCGCAGGACGTGCACGACCAGCTATGGGGCGCGGTCGCCGCGGTCTTCGGCTCGTGGCAGTCCGACCGCGCCAAGGTCTATCGCCGCCTGAACGACATTCCGGCCAATTGGGGCACCGCGGTCAACGTGCAGGCGATGGTCTTCGGGAACATGGGGGAGACGTCCGCGACCGGCGTCGCCTTCACCCGTGATCCCTCGACCGGCGCCCACGCCTATTATGGCGAGTTCCTGATCAACGCGCAGGGCGAGGACGTCGTCGCCGGCATCCGCACGCCGCAATATTTGACAAAGGCCGCGCGTCAGGAGGCGGGCGCGAAGCCCGCCTCGATGGAGGAGGCGATGCCCGAGGTCTATCGCCAGCTCGCCGATGTCTTCGCCAAGCTGGAGACGCACTACCGCGACATGCAGGACATCGAGTTCACGGTCGAACAGGCCAAGCTGTGGATGCTCCAGACCCGCACCGGCAAGCGCACCGCGAAGGCCGCGCTCAAAATCGCGGTCGACATGGTCGCCGACGGACTTATCACCCGCGAGGAAGCGATCGCGCGCATCGACCCGATGGCGCTCGATCAGCTGTTGCATCCCACGCTCGACCCGGACGCCACGCGCGACGTCCTGACCAAGGGGCTGCCCGCGTCGCCGGGCGCCGCATCGGGCGCGGCGGTGTTCGACGCGGACACCGCCGAGAAGCGCGCGGCGGCGGGCGACGCGGTGATCCTGGTCCGCACCGAAACCAGCCCCGAGGACATCCACGGCATGCACGCGGCGAAGGGCATCCTGACCGCGCGCGGCGGCATGACCAGCCACGCCGCGGTCGTCGCGCGCGGCATGGGCCGCCCCTGCGTCTCGGGCGCGGGCTCGCTCTCGATCGACGCGAAGGCGAAGGTCATGCGCGTCGCCGGCCGCGAGGTGCGCGAGGGTGACCGGCTGACGATTGACGGCGCCACCGGCGAGGTGATGGCGGGCGAGGTCGGCACGATCCAGCCCGAGCTGTCGGGCGACTTCGCGACGCTGATGGATTGGGCCGACGGCGTGCGGCGCCTGAAGGTCCGCACCAACGCCGACACCCCCGACGACTGCCAGGTGGCGCGCGATTTCGGCGGCGAGGGTGTCGGGCTGTGCCGCACCGAGCACATGTTCTTCGAAGGGTCGCGCATCACCGCGGTCCGCCAGATGATCTTGGCCGCCGACGAGGCCGGCCGCCGCGCCGCGCTCGACAAGCTGCTGCCTGAACAGCGCCACGACTTCGCCGGCATCTTCCGCGTGATGACCGGCTTGCCCGTCACGATCCGTCTGCTCGATCCCCCGCTGCACGAGTTCCTGCCGCAGCAGGAATCGGATTTCGCCGATGTCGCTAACGCCGCCGGGGTGGAGGTCGAGGTGCTCAAGCGTCGCGCCGCCGAGCTGCACGAGTTCAACCCGATGCTGGGCCATCGCGGTTGCCGGCTGGGAGTCACCTATCCCGAAATCTACGAGATGCAGGCGCGCGCCATTTTCGAAGCAGCGCTGGATGTCGCTGAGGAAGGCGGCGAACCGCCCATTCCCGAAGTGATGATCCCGCTGGTCGCGACGAAGCGCGAACTGGACCTGATGAAGGCGGTGGTCGATCGTGCGGCGAGGACTGTCTTCGACGAGCGAGGGCGCGCAATCGACTATCTCGTTGGGACGATGATCGAGCTGCCGCGCGCGGCGTTGCGGGCGGGGGAGATTGCCGAGAGCGCACAATTCTTCTCGTTCGGCACCAACGACCTGACGCAGACGACGCTGGGCGTAAGCCGCGACGACGCGGCACGCTTCCTAGGCACCTATGTCGAGCAAGGCATCTACGCGCGCGACCCCTTCGTCAGCCTTGACGTCGAGGGGGTGGGCGAACTGGTCGAGATGGCCGCCGAGCGCGGCCGCGCGACGCGCGTCGACCTCAAGCTGGGCATCTGCGGCGAACATGGCGGCGATCCCGCCAGCATCGCCTTTTGCGAACGGGTCGGCCTGGACTATGTCAGCGCCTCCCCCTACCGCGTCCCCATCGCCCGCCTGGCCGCGGCGCAGGCGGCGCTGAAGCGGTAAGACGGATGGGAACTGGCGGCAGACTTGTTAGAATGCCCGTCCGATCCCGAATTCCACCGCAGTTCGCCGATAGTCATAAAGGCCGACCGTCGACCAGTTGCGTTCGGCGATTAGCCGGATGCTCGGTGCAAAGCTTGCGACTTTCAGTTGGCGCAACGTTGCCGTGACAGAGGTCTTCAACAACCATTCGCGACGACGATCGGCGAAGATGAACAGCCGCGCATCGCCCTCCAGTCGGCTGAGGCCGGTCGAGGTGACCAGCGTGATGCTGCCAATGTCCTGCCACGACAGGATCGATGCGCCTCCCGAGGCAGTCGCATAGCCCGGGTCGCGCGCGGTCTGGCGATAGCCGGAAAGGGTGACAGCTAAGCCGGAGCGCTTGGTAATCGCGCGTTCGATTCCCAGCGACGCATCGTATAGCGCGCCGTCCTGAAGGTCATTGCGCAGGTAATTCGCGCGCGAGGCGCCGCCATGCGCGAGTAACTGCCCACGCCGGCCCAGCGGGTGCAGCCAGTCGAGCGCGGCAGCGCCGGTGCGGGCATAGAGCCTGCCGCCATACCATCGCCATGTCTCCCCGACGGAAGGACTGATCCGATCCCGGCCGCTACGCCATTCAAGTCCGAACAGCGTCGAACCGGAGACGTCGTTGAAGGCACCGTCGCGGTAGAAGCTGCCAACGCCTGCGACCCGTGGCAGCAATGCCAGCCGCGGGCTCAGATCAAACCGTGCATAGCCCTGTCCAGCCACCTTGACACCAACTCCGGATCGGGCGCGCGCAACGTCGGACAAGGTCAGCGGCGCGACGACGGTATCGAGCGCCCTCGCCTGCGTCGCACGGTTGATGTTGCTGTCGGGCGCCAGAGCCAGTTCGACGCTGCCGCCGAAATGCCGGGTCGAGCGCAGCGCACGGGCAAACTGGTCCACCGTGATCGCCACATCATCAGGAAGGCCGCTCGCCTGTGCCTGACGAATTGCCCGGCGCGCGCCGTTCTCATCGCCCATTGCTGCCAGCATGCGAGCGAGCTCGAGCCGCGCACGGACCGTGTCGGGCTTCTGGTCGAGCAACGCGCGAAAGGTAGTCGCCGCTTCCGTGAAGCGCCGCAGGTCGGCCAGCAGCATCCCCTTTCGGAAGAGCGCCTCTGCACGAATATCACCGTTATCGTCATGTGCCAGGGCATCATAGAGGGCCAGCGCATCGTCTGCCCGTCCGGCGCCGCGTGCGCGGTTCGCCAGATCGAACAGATCCGTAGCCGATAAATGGTCGAGATTGGGCACCGCGACCGTATTCTGCACTGGCGCTTCTGTAGATGAGACGACGACGCCGGCGACAATCGCCATCATCAATCCCATCATTCCGCCCCGCCCCTGAACGAGGGCGCAGACGTATGCGTCACCGTCGCATGGCAGCCGTCGCACCCGCAATGGTAGTGCCAGCGTCGGGGCTGCCCGAAGGCGCGGTCAACGTGAAGGTGCCCGCGATTTCCTCGCCATCGAGACCATAGAAGCGCGTGTTCATTTCACCGGCACCGATGCCCCCGGTAGTAAGGGAAACCGTTGAGCCATTGCCATAGGCAGCCAGTTGACCGCCGAAATCATAGCTGCCGAAATCGAGTGTCGTCGTGCCGTTGGTACCCGCGCCACGCATCGCCAAAGCACCCGAATAGCGCTGGTTCGAGAAATCAACGTCGAAGCGCGAAGTGCCTGTAACGTCAAAGGTGTCTCCGGTTGTTCGGTTCGCGCCGGCACCGTAGATGACACCGTCATATCGGCCCGTGCCGGTCTTCGCCGCCAGCAGTCCGGAAGGAGTCTCGAGGCCATAGGCGAGATACACGCTATCATTGGCTGTTACGACGCCGTTTTTGCTCGTCGTGCTCCAGCGCCCAAGACTGGCATAAGTCAGCGCGAGCTCGGTATTCCCCGCGCCCGGCCGATAAAGTTCGAGCATCACTTCCTGCCCTGCAAACTTCTTGCGATAGGCGATGAAGTTGGGGTCGGTGCCGGTCACCTTGTCATTGATCGTGAATTGGCCGCCCGGCAGGTTTGACAGACCAGGCCCATAGGTGAACGTTTCGGCGTTCATCCGGTTAAGCTGTCCGATCGTGCTGTATGTGCTCGTGTTGAACCCGCTCTGACCGTCAATCACGGTTGTCTCGAGCAGCGCAAACGGAACGTAGAACAGCTGGCTGCTGGTAAGACTGGTCAGGGTCAGGTTTACGACGGTCGCGCTGGAATCTCGTTGCCCGGTGAAGGATCCGGCGACCGCCGCACCGTCGCTGGTCGCGCCGGAAAACGAGGCACCCAGTTCCTGCGCGGTCGGCCCGTAGAAACGACCGGCAGCTGCCCGGGAATGCTGCCGTTGAAGCCGCCATAGAGGAAATTGCCCGAAAAGGTGCCATCCGATGCCGACAGTCGCCCCGCCGAGATAAGCTCGATCCCGCCCCCGGACGTTTCCTGCCCTGATACCAGTTCCGTTTCAGTGACGTAGCTTCGGGCGGAGAATATCCCAGCGGCGAAGTCCGTGCTGAACGTGCCGCTCCCCTGAAACTGGCGCGGCTCGTATCCGGGCGTCGTCGCCAGGCCGAACACGTCGATGGTGAAGGCAGCGGTGCCAATACGCGGCACCGCGCTTGTCGGCGTATCAAAGCCATAGGTAAAGGTAGCGAAGTCCGTATCCTGCTGAAGATCGTCCAGCACGTTGTGCTGAACGAAACCGAGCGCGACATATTGCGTGACGGCGTTACCCGAATAGGGGCTTTTACGAGGGTCAGATAGTTGCGGTCGGTATCGCCCCTTTTTTGGTACATGGTTTGCACATCATCGCTGTCAACCACATCGGATGGGCTGAACATGACCGTCTGCGAGGGTGTCGCGATCGAGTAGCTGTTGGTGTCGGCGTCATAGCCGATGGTCAGCGGCCCAGGCGCATTTCTGCCGGAAATTGCCGTACTCGTCTTCAGATCGAGCGTCAGCTTGTTGGATGCAACATCGGTCGTAAAGCTCTGGCTGGCCTGCAAATTGTTCACGGTGGTATTTGTTGGCGTCGGAGTAGGGGTTGGCGTCGGAGTAGGGGTTGGGGTCGGAGTTGGCGCCGGAGTTGGAGTTGGCGCCGGGGTTAGCGCTACGCTAATGGGTGGTGCTGGCGTACCGTTGATGCCGCCGCCTCCACCGCACGCGCCCAGGATGACAGATGCCGATAGCGGCAAGCCCTTTGCCCAGTTCATGAGGGTCAGGATACGAGTTATCGAACCCGTATTTTACTGGGTCGAGTCACTCCGAAACATCGGCTTCCTCTATGACATTGCCAAGCCGTCCGAGACTATAAGTACGTTGCCGGGTCATCGACACGACGGCTAAACCCGCGTCATGCCATTGGAGCGAGTCCTAGTCGAAATCAAACCACCCGCGCTTGCGGTCGCCATCATCGGCTGCCCGCGCGCGGCTGCTGCGGATGACCTGGACGTTGGGCGCGGGCTGGGGTGCGATCGGCGTCGGGGGTTCGGGCGGCGCCTGGATGACGCGCATATGGGCGCGCTCCGCCTCGTCGGCGCGGCGCTCCGCGTCTTCCACCCGACGCTCGGCCTCGGTGGCCCGCCGCTCGGCGGCCACGACGCGGTCGTCGGCCTCGGTGCGCGCGGTGGTGTCATGAAGGCGCTCGGCCTGCTCGGCGCGCGCATTGGCTTCGGCGATGCGCGCATCGGCTTCCTTGCGCGTCAGGGCGTGCGCGTCGCGCTCGGCGGCATAGCGCTCGCGCCATTTGCGCCCGCCGGGATGGCTGGCCAGCCCGAACAGCCAGCCGGCGACGAGCGCGAGCACGAGGGCGGCAAATTGGGACGGCGTGGTGAAGAGCATTGGACGATCCTCCCTGTTACGAACAAGTAACGATCGTCCGTCCGCCCGGTTGCCTGAGCGTGGTCAGTTGCCACTCATCAGCGCGTCCTTGATCGAACAGGCCGCAGGCCCGAGGATCACGATGAACAGCGACGGCAGAATGAACAGGATCAGCGGGATCGTCATGATCGCCGGCAGTCGCGCCGCCTTTTCCTCCGCGCGCATCATGCGCTCGTTGCGGAACTCGGCCGACAGCACGCGCAGCGCGGACGCCAATGGCGTGCCGTATTTCTCGGTCTGGATCATTGTCGTGACGACGCCTTTGACCGCCTCCAGATGCACGCGCGACGCCAGATTCTCGAACGCCTGCCGCCGCTCGGTCAGGAATCCCAGTTCGATCGCGGTCAGCGCGAACTCGTCGCCAAGCTCGGGATAGGCACGGCCCAGCTCGCGCGCGACGCGGTTAAAGGCGGCATCGACCGTCAGTCCCGCCTCGGCGCAGATGACCAGTAGGTCTAGCGCATCGGGCAGCCCCTTGCGGATCGCATCGGAGCGCTTCTTGATCTTGTTGGTCAGAAATATGTCCGGCGCCTTGTATGACAGGACCAGCGTGACCGCGACCAGCGCGTATTTCTTGATCGGACCCCAGGCCGCCCAGGAGTCGGTGCCATAGACCCAGAAGATCATGAAGCCGCCAAAGACGATCGGGATCGCCATACGGCCGAAGATCACTGCGACCGCCCAGTCCTTGCTGCGGATGCCGGCCTGGACCAGCTTGGACTGCGCCACCTTCAACTGGCTGTCCTGCAACACGCGAAGCGATGACAGCACCCCGCGCATCCGGTCGGCGGTGTCGTTACGCTGGACCAGCTTGGCGCGTCGCTTGGTGGAGGCGGTGATCCCCGCCTTCAGCTGCTCGCGCCGGTCGTTCAGCGCCTTGACGCGCTTCGCCATCGGATCGCGCACGGTCGTCGCGGCATAGATCGCCAGTACCACGGCAAAGCCCGCGATGCCCGACAGGATCGTCGCTACCCATATTACGTCCACGCCCATCAGCGTTGGTCCGGCCGTCACGCCCATGCCCGACTACCCCTCAGATCTCGAAGCTGACCATTTTTGCCATGATGAAGGCACCAATCCCGATCCACACCAGTCCGCCGATTCCCGCCACCATGAGTCTGGGATCGATGAAGAAGTTCTGCAGATAATTGTCATTGATCGTGTAGATCAGCGCGAACACGATGAAGGGAAGTGAGCCGACGATATAGGCCGATGCCTTCGACTCCGAAGACATCGCCTTGATCTTCAGCTTCATCTGACTGCGGCTGCGCAGGACATTAGCGAGGTTCGCCAGCGTCTCCGCCAGATTGCCGCCGGTCTCGCGCTGGATCGCGATCGTGATGACGAAGAACTGGAACTCGGGCGTGCCGAGCCGGTCCGCCGTCGCCTGAAGCGCCGCGTCCATCGTCTGACCGATCTTCATCTTGTCGGCGACCGATTGGAACTCCTGGCCGACGGGTCCGTCCATCTCGTGCCCGACGACGCCGATCGTCTCGCTGATCGGCAGACCGGAGCGCAACCCGCGCACCAGCAGCTCGATCGCGTCGGGGAACTTGGCGGTGAACTTGGCGACCCGGCGCTTGATGAACCGGCCGACAACGAAGTGCGGGATGCCCGCGCCCAGCATCAGCCCCATCGCGCATGCGAAGAACCACGGCAGTCCGCGCAGCAGCACCAGCAGCGCGACACCCAGGGCGATCCCGGCCGTGGCCATGCCATATTGCCCGACGGTCCAGTCCTTGCCCGTCATTGCCAGTCGCTTGGCCAGCTGCGCCGGGTTCGGCAGGATGCGAACGAACGCCATGTCCATGCGCGTGCTCTGGCTGGTCGCGATCCGGCGTTGATGCGCGGCAACCACCATCTGCGAGGCATCATGCCGCGCCCTGACCGAGGCGAGTCGGCGCGTGCCGGCCTTTCCCGCGGAAGGACCGGCCAGCGCGAGGGCGACCATCATCAGGGTCAGCGTCGCACCGATCAGCAGAAGCATCATCGTCATCTGGCGAGCCTCCGGCGGATCACTTCTTCGCGCCACGCTTCGGGATCAGCGCTTTCAGGTCACCGAACTTGCCGATCAGCGACGTGCCCGACTTCGTCTTGCTGGACTTGCCGTTGGGAGCATCGCCCGTATCGGCTGCGCATCCTACCAGCCTGGTCGCCAAGTCGATGATCGGCGCCACCGTCTTCGATCCTTTGCCGGCTTCCGCCATCGGCCTGCCGAGCTTGGCCGCCTGCGCCGCCAGCTTCTGGTCGAACGGGATGAGCACATCCAGCTTGCGCTCAATCGACCCCTCGAAATCCTTACGGGTGATCTCCAGCTGCGCGCCGGCATGCAGCCGGTTGCCGACGACGAACACCTTGGTCTGCGGCGCGTTCGACTTCAGCCATGACAGGATGCGGATTGCGTCGCGCGCCGACGCCAGTGTCAACTCGGTCACGACGACCGCGACCTGCACGTCATTGATGAGCTGCGGATGCTGTACCAGCATGCCGCGCGGCATGTCGACCAGCGTGCACTCGAAGGCCGATCGCATCTCCTCCTGCAACTGGTAGAAGGCCGAGCCGTCGGTGATGATGGGCGCGTTGATCGGCGCTTCCGCTGACAGCACCGCCAGATTCTCGGATGCGCGGACCATCGCGCGCTCGATGAACAGTCCGTCGATACGACTGGGATTCTCGATTGCGTCGGTCAGCCCGCGCCCCGGCTCCAGATCGAGCGCCAGCGCGCCAGTCCCAAAATGCACGTCCAGATCGAGCAACGCGGTCGTCCGCCCTTCGCGGTTCGCCATCAGCCACGCGAGCGAGGTCGCAAGGGCGGAGGCGCCCACACCGCCACGGGTGCCAATCACGGCGATCGCGCTATGCGGCCGTTCCGTGGCATTCTCGACAGGCTTCGGCGCATTGAGCAGCGCTTGCGCCTGTCCGAATGCATCGCGGAGCTGGTCGGCGCCGAGGGGTTTGAGCAGATAGTCGTGGATCCCGCTCGAGAGCAGGTCGCGGTACAGGCGAACGTCGTTCACCCGGCCGGCGGCGATGACCACCGTACCGGGCTCGCACACCTCCGCCAGCGCGTTGATGTCGTTCAGCGGATCGCCCGACTCGGACAGATCCACGAACAGGATCTGCGGGCTCGCCGACACCGACAGCGACTGTACCGCGTTGCGCAGCCCGCCCTTGTTGACCTTGTCGGGTGGCCAGCCGAGTTCGATCGCGATCGGACGAATCGCCTCGGTAGTCGCATCGTCGCAGACAAAGGCGGTGAAGGGGTCGCGGTGCGCCGATCCCGCCGGCTTCCAGGGTGCGTTCATCAGTTGGCTCCCGTCTTGACGGCCTCGACCTTGCCGCCGCCACTGCCCGTCGGCGTCGCCTTGCGAAATGCGTCGATCGCCTTGGCGGAGGTGGCGGGATCGACCGTGTCCGATCCCGGCTGGCCGCGGACCATATCCTGCGGATTTGCAACCATTGCGGCCAGGTTGCTGTTCACCGAGCACCCCTGGTTCGACGAGGTGTTGCCGTTGAATTCGTGGCTGGAATCGCGACTCCAGTCGGGGCAGCCCGGCACGAAGGCGCTGCTGCGGCTAACGACGACCCGGACCATTCCAGCCGGGACCACCGCCGGCGTGACCGGAGCGTCGTCGGACAGCAGCAGACCGTGGCGTGCGACCGCATCGGCGACTTCCTCACGCACACCGGGACTTGTGCCGAGCGGATCATCGACCGCGATCCGATCGCCGTAGCCCAGCCGCATCGTCTGGAGCCAGCCCGCCAGGCGAGTGGCTTCCCCCGGCGCCAAGGCGTCGCCCGCTGTCAGCAGGTCGAGCGCATAGTCCTGCCGGGTGACGACCGGTTGGTGGACCGATTCGAGACCGCGATTCTCGGTGCCCATGCAGCCGCCGAGGAGCAGTGCGGGGACGAGTGATGCGAGGATGACCGAACGCGTTGTCATGGAACCGATGTCCTTGCAGTGGAGCGTCAATTGGAAAAGCCCGGCATCGGGGCGGCGTTCGCCCGCGTCGCCCGCCTGCGATCCCGAGTTTCGGGCACTGGTGGGATCGGCGTAAGCGATCCGGTCCGGGGGGCTGGCGGGTTCGCAGCGGCCACGCTCGGGACGGGGCGCCGGGCACCGCTCACCCCGCCGCCCATTTCACCCAGGAACACGCGGCCCAGATCGGTCGGCGCGCGGGCGCCATCGGTCGGCAGCGCGATGTCGCTCTGGTTGTTGACCGGCTTGACCAGATACGGGGTGATGACGATGACCAGTTCGGTCTCGTTGCGGCGAAACGCGTTGGAGCGAAACAGCGCGCCAAGCACTGGAAGGTCACCCAGCCCGGGCGCCTTGTCGATCGTGTTGTTATGGCTGTTCTGTAGCAACCCGCCGATCATCATGCTCTGGCCCGATCCAAGCTCCAGCGTCGTCTCGGCACGGCGGGTGGTCAGCGCCGGGATGGTCGTGCCACTGATCGTCACCGCGCCATCCGAGGAAAGCTGCGATACCTCGGGTCGGACGCGCAGCGAGATGCGCCCGTCGGAGAGTACCGTTGGCGTGTAGGCGAGACTGATGCCATATTGCTTGTACTCTACCGATACAGCGCCCAGCCCCTGACTGATCGGAATGGGGATCTCACCACCCGCCAGGAACGTCGCGGTCTCGCCCGAGAGCGCGGTCAGGTTTGGGTTGGCGAGCGTGGAGACTTGACCAATCGTCTCGCCCAGATCGAGCGATCCGAGCAGGTCCGTGCCCAACAGGCGTCCGGCGGCGCCAAGCGCCAAGCCCGAGCCGATATTCGGCGGGAATTTGATGATGGTCTGGCCGGGAATTGCCCCGCTTGCGTCGACCTGCACCGGCACGCCTTGACCCGGCAAGGTGCCGGGCTGCGTCGTGATCGAGCCTGCACGACCCTGGCTGATCCCGAAGACAAAATTGCCGCCGTCTCGGTTGGTGATGTTGACGCCAATATTCTTGACAAAGCTACGGCTGACTTCGGCGATGCGCACTTGAAGGTTGACCTGCAACGGGGTCGCGGTTTTCAGCCGAGATAGAACCTTCGTCGTGTCGCCGACGAACGCCTGCACCAGACGCTCTGCTTCGGCGGCGTCTTCCGGCGCGGCGACCGTGCCGGTCAGCAGGACCAGACCGTTCATCGGCGTGGCGACGATGTGCGCGTCCGGCATCGCCATGCCCAACATCGCGTCGATCGAGTCCAGATTGTTGCCGACCCGTACCGTTGAAGAAAAGACGACCCCGCCGCCTCGCGCCGTCGCCGAGACGGTCGTCTCTCCGGCCTTCTTGCCGAAGATGTAGAGCTGCGTCGGCGAACGGACCTGGACGTCCGCGATCGTCTCGTCCGCGACGAAAAGGTCGGTCATTGGACTCGGCAGTGTCACCAGCCGACCCCGACCGGTGTTCACTTGAAGGGCAATTGGAGCGCTTGCGCCGGGCTGGCCCGGCCGGGCGCTACCCGGCGCCGCCTTGACCAGCGCCGGCGCGGCCAGCAGGATCGCGAGCGTGATGCCGGCGAGTTTGGTATTGACGCGCATGCTACTTCCCCCCGACCGGCACGGCGGTCACGTTGTTACCGCGCGCGATGCGTACGACCGGGCCGGTCGCGACGCCGGGACCTGCGGATGCGACCGGCGCACTTACGGGGCTCGATTGCGGCGCGGAGAAACCATCGCCGCCCTTGCCCGGCACCGACCGGCGCTGGAAGCGGGATATGTCGGCCCCGGTGGCATAGCTGCTGCTGCCCGCGGAAGGTTGGCTGGCGAATTGGAGCATCATCGCCTTTTCCGACTTCGGATCGGTGCCGTCCGGGACCTTGACCGATCCCGACGCGATCGCTTCTTCGAGTTGTGAGTTGTTGTCGGCCAGGCTGCGCAATGACAGCGAGAGCGTGCCCAGCGTGTGCGCGACCGCGATCTCCTCGGCGATCTTGGGCGTTGCCTCGACGGTAACCGTACCGAATGTATGGACCTGCGTCTTGCCGTCTTCGCCGACCATGTTGTCCGTACGCTGGTCAGTCGCCAGCACCCGCACATTCCGCATGATCGTCTCGGAAACCTTGAGTGGCGGGCCATCGCCGCCGCCCTCCACCGACTGGGTCAGGACCAGGTCGATACGGTCGCCCGGAAAGACGAAGCCCGCAACCGCCGTCTCGGCCGACACGGGAAAGGTCACGGCGCGCATGCCCGGGCCGAGCGCCGCTGCCAGAAAGCCACGATCGCCCGGTTTAACCAGCGCGCCCTGCGTGACGGGCTGGCCAGCGGTGATCGCGTTGCGGACCACCGTGCCCTGCAGCGATTGGAGGTCCGTCTTCTCGCGCAGATAATAGGCGCCGTCGACCATCTCTTTCGGCCAGGGCTGGAACTTGAGCGCGGTGGCGTCCAGGATCGTGCCGATCGGCAGCGCGCGCGTGGCGACCAGCACTTCCGGGCCATCGACTACGGGAGCGGGCAGCGTGGCCTCGGCCGGAGGCGCTGCGCTACCGGCGACCAGCGTGCGCGCCATGAACGCGGTGATGGCTGCGACCACCAACGCACCCACCAGCAATATCAGCTTGCGACTATCCATTGGCCTGTCTCATGCCTTTTCTCGGAACACCGGTCGAACGGACCGGCATTAATCATCTCGGAAAATGGTTAAGGATCGGTTCGCCCAGCGCGAGCAGCCCCGCAGCGGCGATCGCAACTCCGTATGGAACCTCCGGCGGACCCTCTGAGCGCCGGATGCGATGGTCGATCATGATGGCCAGCGTTACCGCGCCCCCGGCGATCGCCATCACCATCAGCATGTCGAGAAGCGGTTCAAGAGGCAGCCACAGCGCAAGCGCGGCGATCAGCTTGACGTCGCCGCCACCCATCATCCCAGCCGCGAACGCACCGCAGAACATCGCGAAGACAACGGCGGCCAGCAGCAGTTGGACCGGCACGCCCGGCCACAGCGACAGCCCGCTCGTCCACCACCAGACGGGCGCCATCAGCGCGACGGCCGCATTCTTCCAATTTGCGATCTCTCGCCGGTGGATATCCTCGATTCCCGCGGACAGCAGCAGCGCGCCAAGGCACAGGATGAGGATCGACGAAAGATTTGCGGAAAGCATGGCACTCGGTCCTAGACGCAAGGGCTTAGGAAACCGTAACCATGTCGCGCCGTGTCTAAATCTCGCTTCCGCCGCGCGATCCCCGCCGATGCCGTACTGTCCGAATGGACCGCGCCGGACGGCTGGAAGCTGCGTCGGTTCGACTGGCCCGCTAACGCGGCGCGCGGGCGCGTCCTGATGCAGGGAGGGCGCGGGGACAGCCTGGAGAAATATCTCGAAACTTTCGCCGACCTGCATCAACATGGATGGTCGGTGACGTCGTTTGACTGGCGGGGGCAGGGCGGATCGGGGCGGCTGGCGCCGGAACCTCATGTCGGCCACGTCGATGATTTCAGCGTTTATCTGAGCGACCTTACCGATTTCTGGCGATCATGGTCGACACAAGCAGGTGGCCCGCGCGCTGTTCTGGGTCATTCGATGGGCGGGCACGTTGTTCTTCGCGCATTGGCCGAGGATGCGATCGATGCGGATGCCGTCATTCTGGTCGCGCCAATGCTGGGGCTCCGGTCGCCCTTCGGGACGCGCATTGCCGCCAGGATCGCGCGCGCGATGGCCTGGATCGGCGATCCGGCACGTGCGGCCTGGCGCACGAACGAGCGCCCCGGTTCACTTACCACGCGGCAAAAGCTGCTGACTAGCGACGTTTCACGCTATGCCGACGAGGCCTGGTGGCACGAACGCAACCCGGCCTTGCGGCTGGGACCACCGAGCTGGCGATGGCTGGCAGAGGCCTTCGCATCCACGATCGCGCTGGAGGCCGATCCCCGGCTGACCGCGATCGCGACCCCAATCCTGCTGCTGGTGGCCGACCATGACGGGCTGGTCGACGCGCGCGCAACCCACAGGATCGCAAGCCGATTGCCGAACGCCTCGATACTGCGCTTCGGCAAGGAGTCGGCGCATGAAATCCTGCGCGAGGACGACGCGGTGCGCGGCCGGGCAGTGGCGCGCGTCGATTTATTTCTGTCGGAAACGCTGGCGGGGTGATCTATGACATCGCGATCATCGGTGCCGGCATGGCGGGCGCGAGCCTTGCGGCGTCGCTCGCGCCGCACTGCTCCGTGCTGTTACTCGAGGCGGAAGACACGCCCGGTTATCACGCCACAGGCCGTTCGGCGGCATTCTGGTCGGAAACCTATGGCGGGCCGGGCATCCAGCCGCTGACGACGGCGTCGGGTCCGTTTTTGCGCGAAGGCAACTATCTGGCGGATCTGGGTTCGCTGCACATCGGTCGGGCCGAGGATGAACGGACGGTCAATGCCTTCCTGGCCGAATTCGCGGGCAGCGAGGTAGCGTTGGAGCGGGTTCATCCGTCCGACTTCGTCCCGGGGCTGGCGGACGGCTGGACGCTGGGCGTGATGGAGCCAAGCTGTGCGTACATCGACGTTGCGCGGCTGCATGCGGACTATCTCGCGGCAGCCCGCCGTGCCGGCGCCATCCTCGAAACACGCGCGGGACTCTCGAAGGCGACACGCGCGATGCGGTACTGGCGGATCGAGACACAAGCGGGGGATTTCGATGCCGCCATTCTCGTTGATGCCGCGGGCGCGTGGGCCGATCCTGTCGCGAGGCTGTCAGGGGTCAGGCCGCTCGGCATTACTCCATATCGCCGCACGATGATCCAGCTTCGCACCGATCCGCCGCCGCCCCCCGGCATGCCGCATGTCGCCGACATCAGCGGGCGGTTCTATTTCAAGCCGGAGCCGGGCGGTCGTATCTGGCTGTCACCGCATGACGAGACGCCGTGCGATGCGTACGACGCCGCGCCCGAGGAGCTGGACGTCGCCCTGGCGATCGACCGGTTGCAGCAGGTGGTAGACTGGCGATTGACACCCGAACGCCGATGGGCTGGACTGCGCAGCTTCGCGCCCGATAGACTGCCCGTGTACGGCTTCGATCCCGATGCGTCCGGCTTCTTCTGGTTTGCCGGGCAAGGAGGATTTGGTATCCAGACGGCTCCGGCGGCAGCCATGATCGCCGCCGCACTGTTGCTGGGCATTCCGTCGGATCCGGCGGTCGCTCGGATCGACCGGTCGCGGATCGCGCCGGACCGCTTCAGGCGGCCTCGCTGAACTGCAGGCTGGCGAGCCGCGCATAGAGGCCGCTACGGCTCATCAGCGTCTGGTGGGTGCCCTCCTCGACGATCCGCCCTGCGTCCATTACCACGATCCGCTCGGCCGCACGCACCGTCGCCAGCCGGTGCGCGATCACCAGCGTCGTGCGATTCTCCATCAGTCGCTCCAGCGCCTGCTGCACCAGCCGCTCGCTCTCCGCGTCCAACGCGCTCGTCGCTTCGTCCAGCAGCAACACTGGCGCATCGCGCAGCAGCGCGCGGGCTATGGTTACGCGTTGGCGCTGCCCCCCAGACAACCTCGCACCGCCCTCTCCCATGAAGGTATCAAGTCCCTGCGGCAGCCGGTGCAGGAACTCCGCCGCGTTGGCGGCTTCCGCCGCTGCCCAGAGTTCGTCGTCGCCGGCGTCCCAGCGCCCGTAGCGCAGATTGTCGCGCGCCGACGCGCCGAAGATCACCGTCTCCTGCGGTACCAGTGCGATGCGTTCCCTGAGTGCGGCTGGATCGAGATCTCGCAGGTCGATCCCGTCCAGCGTCACGCGCCCCGCAGCGGGATCATAGAACCGCTCGACCAGTTGGAACAGAGTCGACTTGCCCGCCCCGGACGGCCCCACCAGCGCGACCGTCTCGCCGGGACGCACGCTAAGCGAGAAATCATCGAGCGCTGCTAGATCGGGTCGTGTCGGATAACGAAATACGACGCCATCGAAGGCGATTGCGCCGCGTGAGGGTTCCGGTAGGCTGACCGGGTCTAGGGGCGCGGCGATCCCCGGCGTCTCGACGAGTAATTCGTGCAGCCTCTCCGCGGCACCGGCGGCGCGCAACAAATCGCCATAGACTTCCGTCAACGCGCCAAACGCGCCTGTCACCAGTCCGGCAGTAAAGATGAAGGCGGTCAGCGATCCGCCCGTCAGGCGCCCTGTCGCCACGTCGCTGATCGTCGTCCACAACAGCAGCGTGACCGCGCCGAATAACAGCATGATGACGAGCGCCGTCATGATCGCGCGGATGCGGATGCGCCCCTTGGCGGTGGCGAAGCTGCGCCATACCGCGGCAGCGAAGCGGTCGCTTTCGCGCGCTTCCTGCCCGAAAGCCTGGACGACCTTCATGGCGCCCAGCGTCTCTACCGCCATCGCGCCGATATCGGCGATCCGGTCCTGGCTCGATCGGGAATAGACCCGCACGCGCCGTCCCAGAAAGACGATCGGCAGGACGATGACCGGGATGGCGATCAGCAGCGAACCGGCGATCTTGGGTGCCAGCAGGAATAGCGATATAATCCCGCCTATTCCGGTTAGCACGTTGCGTAGCGCAACCGAGACGGTCGTGCCGACGGCATTCTCGATCTGCGCGGTATCGGACGTCAGCCGTGACGCGATCTCGGAGGGCCGGTTCTCCTCGAAATAGCGCGGCGCCTGACGCAGCAGGTTGCGCTGCACCGCCACCCGGATGTCCGCCACCGTGCGCTCGCCTAGCCAAGACACGAAATAGAAGCGAACCGCCGTCGCGATGGCCAGCAGGACGACCAGCGCGAACAGGCCGTAGAAGACGCGGTTGATGTGGCTGATATCCGCGCCGTTGCCAAACCCGCGGTCGATCACCGACTTGAATCGCCACGGGATGTAGAGCGTCGTTGCCGACGTCATAATGAGCGCGACGATGGCGATGACGAGCTGGCTCGGATAGCGCGACGCGAATTGCCAGACGATTGACAGGCTACCCAACTTGCGGCGCACGGGCGGGGCCTGGTCGGGCTCGGATGGGTGCGTGGCCATGACTGCCGCGCCTAGCAGGGCGGCATGACTTGCTCAACGCGCAAGCCCTATGCCCGTGCATTTGTCATCTCCGCGCTTTCCGTTACGGCGATGTAACCCTATCTGGGGGAAAAGGACGGCCATGCTCTACGATGCCTATGAGATGCAGCGCTCGATGATGTCGAGCGCCAGTGCGATGGCCAGCTTCGGTGCCGGCCTGCTCCAGAACCCCGCCAACCCGTTCGCTTATCTAGGCGGGGGTTCGCTCATGGGTTCGGCGCTGGAGGTATTCGCGCACGCATCGGCACCACGCGGTAAACCCGCCTTCGGCCTAGACAGCACGATGGTCGACGGGCGCCCGGTCGCGGTCACTGAGGAAGTGGTCGTCAGAAAGCCCTTCGGTCAGTTAAAGCGCTTTCGCCGCGAGGGCATCGAGGGCGGTCCCAAGTTGCTGATCGTCGCACCGATGTCCGGCCATTACGCCACGCTGCTGCGTGGCACCGTCGAGCGCATGCTGCCCAGTGCCGACGTCCACATCACCGACTGGCGCGACGCCAAATTAGTGCCGCTGATGGAGGGCCGGTTCGATCTCGACGATTACATCGACTATCTGATCGCATTCCTTGAGGCGATGGGTCCCGGGAGTCATATGCTGGCCGTCTGCCAGCCGTCAGTGCCCTGCTTTGCCGCGACCGCGCTGATGAGCGCCGACGAGAATCCATGCCGGCCCAGGACGCTGACGATGATGGGCGGCCCGATCGACACGCGGGAAGCGCCGACCGCGGTAAATACGCTGGCGACGGGTCGTCCGCGTGCCTGGTTCGAGCATAACGCTATCGCCACGGTGCCAGTGAATTATCCTGGTGCAGGACGCCGTGTCTATCCGGGGTTCATGCAGCTTGCAGGGTTCATGTCGATGAACTTGGGCAACCACATGATCAGTCACTGGGAGATGTTCAAGCATCTCGTCGTCGGCGACGGCGAAAGCGCGGACCAGACAAAGGACTTTTACGAGGAATATCGCTCGGTTTGCGACATGACCGCCGAATTCTATCTCCAGACTGTAGAGCTGGTCTTCCAGCAGCACGCCCTCCCGCTAGGCACGATGATGCATCGGGGACGCCCGGTCGATGCGAGTGCGATCAAGGATGTTGCCCTGCTCGCCGTCGAGGGGGAACGCGATGATATCTCTGGCTTGGGCCAGACCCGCGCCGCGCTGACCTTGGCAACGGGCCTGAACAACGAAAAGAAATGCTATTATATGGCTGACGGGGCCGGCCATTACGGCATTTTCAACGGCTCGCGCTGGCGCGACCTCGTAGCACCAGTTGTCGAACGCTGGATCGCCGCGAATGGATAGGGATCCTCCGCGGCGATCGCGACTTGTTCAGGCGATCGAGCCAACCTTTGCGTGACTGCTCGACTCCTCAGGCTTGATTGTAGCGCCGAACAGCATTTTCAGACGCCCGGTCAGTGA
Organism: Sphingomonas sp.; assembly: GCA_965260965.1. Taxonomy (GTDB): domain Bacteria; phylum Pseudomonadota; class Alphaproteobacteria; order Sphingomonadales; family Sphingomonadaceae; genus Sphingomonas. The sequence continues at coordinate 492,049 of CBDHCA010000003.1, forward strand.
TACGTCGGTTTCCCACATTTCCGCTGACTCCACATCGAAACGCAGCAGCACCGCATCCGCTTTGCCGTTGGGGAACCATGCCTCCACGCGGTTGTCCCATAATCTGTCGAAGGTTGCCGTATCGCTTTCCTGCGAGACCCGACCCTTCATGCAGGCGAAGAAGTCATGCCCCTTTCCGACGAATTGGGCCATCGCAGCGCCGCCCTTCGCGGCACGATTGCCCGGGCCGGAGAACACGAACAACTTGTTCGGCTGCGCGTCGTCAAGCTTCACGTTCATCGGCTCGGCATGCTGTCCGTCCATCAGCGAGAGCATGATAAACGGGCTTTCCTGAACCTTACTTAGAAACTTGTCGGCGACTTCCTGCGGCGTATCCTTCGACGGCATCGATATTCTCCTCGTTGGTCGATTGGTTCGGGAGGATAACGACACGCCGAAAGGATGGTTGCGCCCGAGGTTGCGTGCGCCGCCGCCGCTCCGAACAGAACGAGCGCTAACCGTGGCGGCTCGCGCTAACTGTTATAGCACCTCGAACAGGCCGGCCGCGCCCATGCCGCCGCCGACGCACATTGTTACGACCACGTATTTCGCGCTACGCCGCTTGCCTTCGATCAGCGCATGCCCGGTCATCCGTGCGCCCGACATGCCGTAGGGGTGTCCGATCGAGATGGCGCCGCCGTTCACGTTCAGCAACTCGTCCGGAATTCCCAGCTTGTCACGGCAATAAAGCACCTGCACCGCGAATGCCTCGTTCAGCTCCCACAAGCCGACATCGTCCATCTTCAAATCGAACCGCTCTAGCAGTTTCGGGATCGCGAAGACCGGGCCGATGCCCATCTCATCGGGTTTGGTCCCAGCCACCGCCATTCCGACATAACGGCCGATCGGGGTCAGCCCCTTCTGCTCGGCTACCTTCTCCTCCATGAGGACGCTTGCAGACGCGCCGTCCGATAACTGGCTGGCATTGCCCGCGGTTATCGTACCATCAGGCAGCACTGCGTTCAGGCTCTTCAGCCCCTCCAGCGTAGTCTCGGGCCGATTGCCCTCGTCCTTGGAGAGCGTCACCTCCTTGTGGGTGACCTCCTTTGTCTCCTTGTTGACGATCGCCATCGTAGCGGTGACCGGCACGATCTCGTCATCGAACTTGCCCGCAGCCTGCGCGGCGGCGGTGCGATGCTGCGACTGGAGGCCGTATTCGTCCATCGCCTCGCGGCTGATGCCATAGCGCTTGGCGACCACCTCGGCGGTCTGCAGCATCGGCATGTAGATGTCCTTGTGCATCGCCACGAGTTCGGGGTCGGGCGCGATGTTCATCTTCGGCGTCTGGACAAGGCTGATGGAGTCAATGCCACCGCCGATGGCGACGTCCATCTTGTCGATCACGACTTCCTTGGCCGCGGTCGCGATCGCCATCAACCCGCTGGCGCATTGCCGGTCGAGCGACATGCCCGCGACGCTGGCCGGCAGCCCCGCGCGAAGCAGCGCGGTGCGCGCGATGTTGCCCGCCTGATGCCCCTGCTGGAGCGCGGCCCCGAAAACCACGTCCTGCACCTCCGCACCGTCGATTTTCGCGCGCTCCACCGCCGCCTTGATCGCATGACTGGCAAGGGTCGGAGAGGGCAGGTTGTTGAATGCGCCGCGATAGGCGCGGCCGATGGGCGTGCGGGCGGTGGATACGATGACGGCAGAACGCATGAATATGTCTCCCTGGATTGATTGGATTAGGTGAAGATCTGCCCGATCCATTCGGCGATTAGCGCAGGCTTGTCCTCGCCCTCGATCTCGACCGTGACCTCATGGACCTGCTGCCACTGGCCGGGGCGCTTCTCGTCGAAGGACATGAGCTTGAAACGGCCCCGCACGCGCTTGCCCGAGCGAACGGGATTGAGGAAGCGGACTCGGTTGCTGCCGTAGTTGACACCCATCCGCCGCCCCTCGATCTGCGGCGCATCGGTGTTCTGGCCCATCATCGAGAGCAGCGACAGCGTCAGGAACCCGTGCGCGATCGTGCCGCCAAAGGGTGTCTTGGCCGCCCGTGCGGGGTCGACATGAATGAACTGATGGTCGCCGGTCGCGTCCGCGAACTTGTCGATCATCGCCTGGTCGACCAAGATCCAGTCAGAAACCGACTCCGTCCCGACGCGGCCGGCCATGTCCGTTGCGGGGATCGTCTTCGCGCTCATATTCTCCCCCATGTTCTCGGCAAAGGATTGGCGCTAAGCGCTCGCAACTCCTGTAGGCGCTGGCGCGCACGTGCCGCAACCCCGACCCGACCGAAAGCTGGAAGATGACCGCCGCTCTTTCCCTCGACCCGCGTAAAGCCATGAAGGATCTGCACCGTGCGAGCGAACCCGATATTCTAAAACCCCTGCTGTTGCGTGCAGCGCTGGACGCCGTTTCGCGCGAACGAGTGCTGGCGCATGCCGCCGGGCTGCTTGCCGATCTGCGCAGCGCGCAGAGCGCCGGCTGGGTCAATCGCTTCCTGCAGGAATATCGCCTGAACTCATCGGAAGGGGTGGCGCTGCTGAGCCTTGCGGAAGCGTTCCTGCGTGTGCCCGATGCGGAGACGGCGGATCTACTGATCGCCGACAAGCTCGGTGAGGCGGACTGGCGCGCTCATGCCGGACGCTCCAACTCGAAGCTCGTCAACTCTGCAACCTGGGGTTTGGTCATCGGCCGTGTGCTGGTCGGGGAGGGCGAGGCGGGACCGCTGCGCCGCCTAATCGCGCGTGCGGGCGAACCCTTCGTCCGGCAGGCGGTAGGTGCGGCTATGAAGATGATGGGCGAGATATTCGTGATGGGCCGCACCATCGACGAGGCGATGCGGCGAATGCGTGGATCCGATCACAACGGCTTCACCGCCAGCTTTGACATGCTGGGTGAGGCGGCGCGGACTTATACCGACGCCGAACGTTATTTCGCTGCCTATCAGGGCGCGATCGACGCGGTGGGTCGCGATCCCGCCGCCGGCCATTCCATTTCGGTTAAGCTGTCCGCGCTCCATCCCCGCTACGAGGTCGCCCGTTGGGACGAGTGCGTACCCGCACTGACGCAAATGCTGGAGGTGCTGGCGGTGCAGGCCGCCGGCAAAAGCATCGCGCTGACCGTCGACGCCGAGGAATCCGAGCGGCTTGAGATGAGCCTCGACATCATCGGCGCGGTCGCGGCGCTGCCCACGCTCAAAGGCTGGGATGGCTTCGGCATGGCCGTGCAGGCCTATGGCAAGCGCGCGCCAGCAGTCGTCGCCTGGGTGAACGACCTCGGCCGAATGATGAACGTGCGCCTGGTCAAAGGCGCGTATTGGGACAGCGAGATCAAGCGGACGCAGGTCGAGGGTCTGTCCGACTACACCTTGTTCACGCGCAAGGCCGCCACCGACGTGTCCTATCTCGCCGTCGCCCGCGACATGCTGGATGCCGACCATATTCGCCCGGCATTCGCTAGCCACAATGCGCTGACGGTCGCGACGATCATGGAATGGGCGGGGAACCGCCGCGATTTCGAGTTCCAGCGACTGCATGGAATGGGCGATGGATTGTACGAGCGGCTGGTGCGAGAGCATGGCTACCGGTGCCGCATCTATGCGCCGGTCGGCGGGCACCGTGATCTGCTGGCCTATCTTGTCCGGCGGCTGCTGGAAAACGGTGCAAATTCCAGTTTCGTCCACCAACTGGCCGACGAGCGCTTGAGCGAAGCTGACATCCTTGCCGACCCGGTCGCAAGGGTCGCGGCGGTCGGCGGCACGCGGCATCCGAGTATCCCGTTGCCCAAGGACCTGTTCGCGCCCGGTCATCTCAACAGTGAAGGGCTGGACCTGAGCAATCGCCACGTAATTGAGGCGACTGTCCATGCGGTTACCGATTCCTCCCATTTCCGTTACCCTGGCCTTGAGCCCGGGTCCCGCTCCTTACACGCCAACGGAGGGAATAGGACCTCAGCCCAAGGCCGGGGTGACGGGGTAGGGAACGCCATCACCTGCGCATACGCCGCATTTCCAGCCTGGTCGGCAACGCCAGTCGGGGAGCGTGCGGATTGCCTGGATCGGTTGGCCGATCTGCTGGAAAAGCATCGTGACGAGCTGATGGCACTGTGCGTGCAGGAAGCGTTCAAGACCATTCCCGACGCCATTGGTGAAGTGCGCGAGGCAGCCGACTTCTGCCGCTATTACGCGCTGGAGGCGCGCGCGCGGTTGCAGCCAGTCGAACTGCCCGGACCGACGGGTGAGCGCAACGTGTTGCATGTCGAGGGGCGCGGTGTCTGGGCGACGATCGCGCCTTGGAACTTCCCGCTGGCAATCTTTCTTGGGCAGACGGTTGCCGCGCTTGTGACCGGAAACACCGTGGTCGCCAAACCTGCAACGCAAACCCCGCGGATCGCCGTCGCGGCGGTCGCGCTAGCACACCGCGCGGGGGTACCGGAGGACGCGCTCGTCCTAGTGACGGGCGGTCCCGAGGTCGGCGCGGCGCTGGTCGCTGATGCGCGCGTGCAGGGTGTCGCCTTCACCGGCTCCACCGCGACCGCAAAGCGCATTGCGCGCACTCTGGTCGAGGATGACGCGCGGCCCATCGTGCCGCTGATCGCCGAGACGGGTGGCATCAATGCGATGATCGTCGACTCGACCGCACTGCCGGAGCAGGTCGTCGTCGATGTCATCGCTTCATCCTTCCGGTCTGCGGGTCAGCGCTGTTCGGCGCTCCGGCTCCTGCTGCTGCAGGAGGACGTGGCGGACGCCATGATCGCGATGCTGGCGGGCGCGATGGAGACGCTCAGGCTCGGCGATCCGGCGGACCCCGCAACTGATGTCGGACCGGTGATCGACCGCGTCGCATATGATAAGCTGATGGCGTATCGCGACCGGATGCAGCCGCATTGGCTCAAGACCGTGGATGTGCCGCCGGAGGGACTGTTCGTGCCGCCGACATTGGTTCGGCTGAACCAGATCGAGGATCTAAGCCAGGAATGGTTCGGGCCGCTGCTGCACGTCGCGACCTGGAAAGCGGGAGAGCTGTCCGAGACGATTGCGCGCATCAACGCGAAAGATTTCGGGCTGACGATGGGTCTGCATAGCCGGATCGCCCGCGCAGCCGATATGGTGGAAGCGCAAGCGCGGGTCGGCAACCTGTACATCAACCGAACGATGATCGGTGCGGTGGTGGGCTCGCAGCCCTTCGGCGGCGAGGGGCTGTCGGGCACAGGTCCCAAGGCCGGCGGCCCCCATTATCTCTACCGCTTTTGCGCCGAGCGCGCGGTATCGGTCGATACGACGAGCGCCGGAGGCAATGCAACGCTGCTCAGCCTGGACGAGGGCGGGATTTAGGCGGCCAGTGGTAGTTGCGTAAGAATCGAAATTCGTTCGGATGGCCGAGGTGGCGCGTGCCGAGTCCGCCTAGTCTAGTTGCCTTGTTGTCCCTCAACCTTGACTGCCTGCACTTCCGGATAAGGCAGCACTATCGTGCCGTCCGGCGCCGCAGTGAAGGTCGTCTGCGTCGGATAGGCGATGTCGATGCCCTCGGCGTTCAGCCGTTCCAGAATCGCGAGACCGATAGCGGTCCGTCCCGCATAGAATTGCGCATAGTCGGCGCCATCGGAATCGAACAGCACTTCGAAATCGAGGCTGGAGTCGCCAAAGCCGGTGAAGCCGCAGCGGACGAATTGCCGGTCATTGGCCTCGACGATCTCTTTTAACATTTCGGGCAGGCGGCGACAGTCTTCAGGGCTGGTCTGATAGGTCACGCCAATCTGCAACGACGCGCGGCGATGGTTGCGGCGGGTATGATTGGTGATCTCCTTGTCGAGCAGGTTCTTGTTTGAGATGATGAGTTGCTCTCCGCCGAAAGCACGGATGCGGGTCGATTTCAGCCCGATGCTTTCGATGTTGCCGTCGGTGTCGTCATAATGGATGCTGTCGCCACGCCGGAAAGGCCGGTCAAAAATGATGGCAAGTGCTGCAAACAGGTCGGCGAATATACCCTGTGCCGCCAGTCCGATCGCGATGCCGCCGACACCCAGCCCTGCGACCAGCCCGGTAACGTTGACGCCCAGATTGTCGAGTACGACAATGAACGCAACGGCGAACAGCGTGAAGCTGACGAGCAGGCGGATGATGCCCATCGCGCTCAGCAGCGCCTCGCCCTGGTAGTTCTCCGCGCTGGTCCTGTGCAGGATCGCGCCGAGGATCAGTTCGCGCGCCCAGATCGCGAACTGAAAGACCGAGGCAACCGTCCACAAAAAGTTGATAGTGGCCGCGACCTGCGTCGGCGCATCGGCATAGGCGGTGACCAGCTTGGCCGCCGCCATGACGATGAAGAAATTATTGGTCTTGACGACTGCGCGCCCGATGATCGTGCCCCATCCGGCGGTCCCCTTGTCACGACCGCAAAGCCGCTCGCCCAGATGGCGCGCGCCGTGGAGCGCGAAAACGATTATAGTCCCAACCGCGCTGGCAATCAGGATCTGCAGCCAATGGGTGTTCAGCCAGACGCCACTTACGCGCACCAGATCGTGCAGCTTGTCGCCGGCCTGGGCCGCGTCGATGATCGGATGCGCGGTGTTCGAGGCGGCGGGGTGGGCGCTGTTTGGCATCTGGCGAGCGGGCTTTCGAGATCGACGGAGAACGGCGGCGCCGGGAGGTGCTGTGCGCGACTATCATGATAAATGCTGCTTGTCTGTGCTGCGTCTCGGAACGGTGACGTGGGCTGACGGGTTGAGAAGGGCGTCGAACCCAAGGAGTTATTCGCATGCCCGACCTGTCCAAAGCCCGTGTCCTTATGCTAGCCACCGATGGCTTCGAACAGGATGAGTTGTTCAAGCCGCGTCAGGCGTTGATAGACGCCGGTGCCACCGTCACGCTGGCCTCGGTCAAGACCGATGCGATCAAGGGCGAGAAGCTCGGTGATCCCGGTGACAGCATCACCCCGGACATGACGATCGATGACGTCGACACGGACGACTACGACGCACTGGTGCTTCCCGGCGGCGTCGGAAACCCCGACAAATTGCGGATACAGGACCGTGCGGTCGAGATTGTCACTGAATTCATGGAGGACGACAAGATCGTAGCGGCGATCTGTCACGCGCCGTGGCTGCTGATCGAGGCCGATGTCGTCGATGGGCGCAGAATGACCAGTTGGCCGTCGGTGCGTACCGATTTGGAAAACGCGGGTGCGGACGTAGTGGACGAGGCGGTCGTCGTCGATGGCAACCTCATCACCAGCCGCAAGCCCGATGACCTGCCGCAGTTCAACCAGGCGGTAATGACTGCATTGGAGGAGGAGCTGACGGACGAGCCTGTCGAATGACTTGCCCGGTTTCCCGCTCCCGCTGTCCGGCCGGAGAGCGGGAGCAGTCGCGTGCCAGTAGGCGTTGCGCAGGTCGTTCGACCAGGTGATAGAGCAGGGCGGATGAGGCGAGCACCAGCAGTAAAAAGGCGATAATGTTGCTCGGCGGAATGGTGGTCACATCATTGACGAAGGCGAGCTTGAATGCGCGCCACAGCAAAAAGTGACCAAGATAGGTCGCATAGCTAATCCGGCCCAGCCAATTGACGGTGCGTCCCTCCAATGGGTTGCCCGCGCGTTCTGCGCTCAGCGCAAAACTCATCAGCAACGCAGCGAGACCGGCGGGAACAATCAGTGTTTCTTTCGCCCCAACAATCCATAAAGACAGCAATGCGCCTGATGACACCAGCCAAGGCCAAGGCGACGCGCCGGGTCGGCGGAACCATAACGCTGCGACGATCGACCCGACGCCGAACTCTACAAGACAGCGCAGCGTGCCGAAACTTGGGATATCGGTGCCGAGCGAAGCAGCGTTCCTCATCGCAAGATGCAGGCCGCCGAGCAATGCTGCGACAACGGCGACTAGTAATGGCGTCGACCACCGTCGCCAGTCGATGAGGGCGAGCACCAGTGGGAACAGCAGATACGCAGCCGCTTCCGCGCTGATCGACCAGGCGGGCACGTTCCAGGAAAGCCGGTCGGTCAATCCCCATTCCTGGAGAAGCAGCAGGTGGACCGGCAATTCCCAGAAGGGGAATGCGACCGGATCGGCCCGGCCGGTGGCCAGCAGCAGCAACGCGAGCACGACACCGAAACCTAGCATGACCAGATGCAGCGGCCAGATACGGGCGATACGCTTGCGGAGGAACAACACTGCGCCGCGTTCGCGCAGCCGATCGTGCCATGTCAGCCAGATGACGAACCCCGACAGCAGAAAGAAGAAATCCACCGCCAGATAGCCCTTTGCAAGGATGGCGAGGCCCGTCGCCGGCACCCCCGAGATCGCGCCGCGAATATGATAGAGCACGACGAACCATGCAGCGATCCCACGCGCGCCCGTCAAAGCGCGCAGTTCATTGCGGTGCCCGGGCGGACCAGTCACGTTGCGGCCGCGTGGAAGGGGCGAAAGCGCTCCTGGCTCAAGGGACGCGCGAGGTAGGTGTCCAATCCGACCTGCGCACCGATCAGCATGTAGATAAACGGCTGGAACGCGATCGCGATGAACGCGGCGCCCAACAGGTAGATGATGTGCGCGGATTGGAGCGCGACCGCGAGCGATCCCGCCCAAGCCTGGTCGCCGCCGGGATCCCGATAACGCCGGCGAAGTACCTCCATCCGCACGATGCCGGTGAGGTTGATGGCGAGCCAGATGGCGAGGCCCGGATAGCCCTGCTCGCCCAGCATCTCGAAATAGGCGCTATGATAGGCGCGGGCCTTGTCCACCTCCAGCGTGTCGATCACCTGCGCGCCGTCCCTGCTTTTAAGTTCATAGCGGATGCGATTGCCGCGATAGGCGTCGAATCCTCCGCCGAGCGGATGGTCCCCGGCATAGGCGATGGTCCACTTCCAGACGGCAAGGCGAGTCGAGGCCGAGGCGTCCTGGTCATATCTCTGGATCGTGTTCATCCGATCGGTGAAGTCCGCCGGCAGAAGCGGCAGGGCAGCGAGCGCGAGTATTACGAGCGCTGTGACATAGCGGCCTTTCTTCTTCGCCGTTCGAAAGGACAGCAGCGCTAGGAGCACAATGCACAATAATCCGGTGCGGGTGGACGTGCCGACGGGGATCAGCAGGCAAGCGAATACGAGCGCTGCACTGAACAGCGTCACGCGTCGGTCGGGTGGGAAGATCGTGCCGTGATGCATGAACCAGAAGATGAGCGGAATGACTGCGACCGCGACGGTCGAGATCGTGCTGCCCTCATACAGTCCGCTATTGTTGTCGATCATCAGATTCAGTTCGCCATAGCCGCCACCCCCGGTAGCAAGCGTCTTGATCCCGCCGACGATGATGATCGTCGCGGCCGACAGGATCATGAATAGCAGCAGCGCCTCAATGCGGAGTCGGGTGCGGAGGGTCAGCGGCAGGAAGGCGGCAAATGCCAGTGCCTTCCATACCCAGTCCCATTTGTTGAGCGCATCGACCGGGAAGTCGGCGCTGCGCGTTGTCCCCCAGCAATAGAGCATTAGGAGGACGATCAGAATTTGCCGCGGCGCGATCCGCAGCCCACGCTTGTCGTCCGCCACCATCCACCCGCCAACCGCAAGCATCACCGCAATGAGAGAGATCGGTACGGCATTGAGCAGCAGATAGGTCAGCCGCTGGGGCGCGACGATGTCAATATAGACATAGGCAAGCACCAGGATGAACGGCCTGCGAAACCCCATGCCAAAGAGCGCAACCAGAAAGCCGATGAATGCGAGGTCACGCATCGTGGATATGGTCCCGAAGTCGCCGCTTCTCACGGGACCGGTGCCAGCTCCGTCGCAGCCCCTCTCGCCCCTCATGATCCAGATCGGGACGATGCAGCAGTCGCCACGCCGCAATGAGCATCAGAGCGTGCGTGACAAGGAGCGCGAAATTGTCGATCATGGTGTCGCCCCTGTCACGCCAATGCGGTAGCCGGTGGCGGTTGACGCGCCGTTAAGCGCCCCGATGGCAGGAAACCGGCGATGCGCATCCTCCATGTCCTCGACCATAGCCTACCGCTGCAAAGCGGGTACAGCTTTCGCACGCGCGCAATTCTGAAGGCGCAGGAGGCGAGCGGACATATGGTCGCCGGCGTGACCGGGCCGCGACAGGCGGCCGGTGATGACGCGACCAAGATCGACGGTCTGCGATTCTATCGCACCAACTCTTCCCGCCAGCCCGGCGTCATCGGCGAGATATCCGGGATCGTCCGATTTGCACGGGCTATCGGCGCGGCGGTCGGCGCGTTCCGACCCGACGTCCTGCACGTGCATTCGCCGGTGCTCGGCGCGATCGCGGCGATGGCCATCGCTCGCCGGCATCACCTACCATTGGTTTATGAAATTCGTGCTTTCTGGGAGGACGCGGCGGTCGGCAACGGAAACGGATGCGAGGGGTCGTGGCGATACCGAGTAACACGCGCGCTGGAGAGCTGGGTCGTGCGGCGCGCCGATGCGGTCATCGTGATTTGCGAAGGACTTCGCGATGATCTGATCGGGCGGGGCATCGATCCGGGCAAGATCACCGTTTTACCGAACGGAGTTGACCTGACCCTGTTCGGTGACCCCCCCGGGCCAGACGCGCTGCTGGCGAACCAGTTGGGGTTGCATGACGCCGATGTCGTCGGGTTTATAGGCAGCTTCTACGATTATGAGGGGCTGGACAACCTGATTGCCGCAATGCCTGCGCTGATCGCATCGCGTCCGGATGCCCGGCTGCTGCTGGTCGGCGGCGGGCCGATGGACTCGGCACTGCGGGTACAGGCGGCGGCCTCTCCGGTCGCGCGGGCAATCCGCTTCGTCGGCCGCGTGCCGCATACGCAGGTGGAGCGCTATTACGGACTTGTCGACGTACTGGCTTATCCGCGTAAGCGGATGCGGCTGACCGATCTGGTCACACCGCTCAAGCCGCTGGAGGCTATGGCGCAAGGGAGGCTGGTCGCGGCGTCCGACGTCGGTGGCCACCGCGAGCTGATCGACGATGGCAGGACAGGTATGCTGTTCGCCGCCGACGACCCGTCCGCAATCGCCGCGGCGCTGGTCGCGGTTTTCGCCGACCGGCAGCATTGGCCGGCCATGCGTGAGCGTGCACGGTCGTTCGTCGAAACCCAGCGTAACTGGTCGTTGAACATTTCGCGCTACGACCCCGTGTACAGGCGGTTGGTCGATACCGCTGGATTGGACAGGTCATGGTCGCGTTCACGTCTGCCAACATCAAGCTGATCCCGCCCGCCGGCGCGCTGCTGGCCGGTGGTGCCGTCTTGGCCACAGCGGTGCTGTTGCCGTCGGACATGATTGACGGGTTTGCGTGGAATAGCGGTATCTCGGCACTGATTCCCGCTGCCGCGCCACCGCTGGGAGTGACGGCGCGCACGATGCTGGGAACAGCAGGCTGCGCGATCGTTGCGATGATCGTCTGGTCCGCCCTTTACTTGCTCTTTGGAGAGGGCGGTGTGATTGCGCCACGCCGCGTCGGCGAGCCGGTTGTGCGCCGCGCCGACGCGCATCCCGATGCGCCACCCCGCCGACCAATGTCGGCGGCTGATCTGGGCGTGCCGCTGATGGAGGTCGGTCGGCCCATGTCGACGCGTTGGGAGAAGGACACTACACAGCCAGCGCTTCCGAGGAACCAAGCGCTTCCGAAGGACCAGGAGCCGACGCTCGCAAATTTCGACCCCGCTGCCTTCGTGCAGGAAGACCGGATCGAGATGTTCGCGCTGACTCCGGTCGTGCGCAAGGAATCGGGGCGGCCACCGCCTGCGCCACCCGCGACGATCGACGCACTGCTGCAGCGTCTGGAGGAAGGCGCCGCACGCCGGGCATCGCAAGGCCGCTGAACATCCCGCGTCAAAAATGCTTCTTTGCGGCACGCGGCTCTGATACCCCACCGAACAGGGGGGAGCGCATATGACCGGAAGCAGCATCACGGGACACCGACTTGAGCAGCCCGCATCGCGCTATGCCTGGTACGTCCTGTCGGTTCTGTTTCTCATTTACATCCTTAACTTCATCGATCGGCAGATCATCTCGATCTTGGCCGAGGACATCAAGCGCGACCTGGGGCTGCGCGACGAGGATCTGGGATTCCTGTACGGAACCGCCTTCGGCGTGTTCTATGCGCTGTTCGGGATTCCACTCGGCCGGCTCGCCGATAACTGGCGGCGGGTGCGGCTGATGACGCTGGGACTGGGGCTGTGGTCGACGATGACCGCGCTGTCGGGCCTGTCGAGCACCGGCGGGCAACTGGCGGCGGCGCGGATTGGTGTCGGCGTCGGCGAGGCAACAGCAAGTCCATCGGCGTATTCGCTGATTTCCGACTGGTTCCCCAAGCGGCTGCGCGCGACCGCGCTCGCCATCTACTCGTCCGGACTCTATCTGGGCGGCGGCCTTTCGCTGGGCATCGGTGGACTTGTCGTGCAGCGCTGGAACATCGCCTATCCCGCCGGAGGCCCGCTGGGCCTGCACGGATGGCAGGCGGCGTTCATGATCGTCGGTCTGCCCGGCCTGTTGCTCGCTGCTTGGGTTGCGACCCTGCGAGAACCGGTCCGCGGCGCGATCGAAGGACTGCCGGAGCCGGCGCCGCATCCGGCGCCGTTCGCGACCTTTCTGGCCGAGTTGGTGACGATCCTGCCGCCCTTGACGCTGATCGGCGCAGCGCGGCTCGGTCGCCGGGCGTTGTTCGTAAATCTGACTGCCCTGGCGCTTGTCGTCCTGTCGGTCGTTGCGCTCCACGCAGCCGGCGAACCCTGGGCACAGTGGATCGCGATCGGCATCGGCATCTATGCGGTGTTTTCCTGGGCCAGCGCGCTCCGGCAACGCGATCCGGCGACCTTTGCTCTGATCGTCGCGACACCTGCGTTCGTCCTGACCGTGGTTGCCTATGGGCTCAATTCGTTCATCGCCTATGCGGTCAGCTTCTGGTCGGCGCCGTTCGTGCTGCGCGAGCTTGGCGCGTCGCCGCTTACCGCCGGCCTGTTCATCGGGAGTATCGGCGCATCGGCAGGATTCATCGGCGTGACGCTGGGCGGCATCGTGGCGGACCGGCTGCGCAGTAACGATCCGGCGGGGCGGCTGATCGTCGTGATCTTCGGCGCGGCAGCGCCGATTCCCTTCGTCGTGCTGGCGTTCACCGCAACCAGCACCGCGCTGTTCTATCCGATGCTGTTCCTAGCGTCTGTCACCGCGAGCACGGCGCTCGGCGCGTCGGCGGCGACAATGCAGGACCTGGTGCTCCCCCGCATGCGCGGCACGGCCACCGCGACCTTCTTCATTGGGACGACGCTATTGGGGCTGGCGTTGGGACCGTACCTGGCGGGACGTGTATCGAGCCTGACCGGAAGCCTGTCGACCGGCGTGCTTTCCCTGCTGCTGGTGGCGCCCGTCTCGATCGGCGCGGGCATCCTGGCTTATCGGCTGGTCCCGGTCGCTGAAGCCACTCGCGAAGCCCGTGCGCGTGCTGCGGGAGAGGCGACTTAGCGGCCAAAACAACTACTCTCGGTTCCTCTCCCGCTCATGCCGGCTGAAACACTCCGCAGGCGATCCGGGCGCCGCTATTACCCGATGGGTCGGTCATCAGGTCATCGGGTCCGGAATGCACGATCAGCGCCGAGCCGTCTATGTCGAGCAGCCCGGCCATCGTGGCGCCCGGCACGGTAATGCCGAGCGATCCCCGGCCGTCGGTGCCGATCACGAGATTGGGGAGGTCGCCCATGTGCGGACCTTGCGGGTTCAAGCTGCCGTGTCTGGCACCGGCCGGGTTCCAGTGGCCTCCGGCGCTTGTGAAGCCGGGTGGGGCGCAGTCGCCGATCATGTGAACATGAGCACCGTGCGTGCCGGGCGGCAGGTTGCGGGCGTCAATCGTGAAGCGCAGGCCACCGCCAACCTCGGTCGCCGTGGCGCGTCCCGCATCTGCACCGCCGTCCGTCCTCAACTGTGAGACCGCTGCAAGTCCTCCGGAGACCGGCGCGCCCATTGCCACGTCGCGCTGGCACGCGCCCAGGCTAAGCGCTGCCGCGCCGATTATTCCCGTTCCGATGAGTGTCGCAAAGCTCGTGCGCATTGTCTGTCTCCCCCATGCTTTCGCCAACCCGTCGCGGTCAGCCGGTTACCAGTGGCCAGCGGGCAACCACGTCGTACGTAGCGCCCTCACGACCCAGTCGACTCTCATAGAGGATCAGATGCGCCAAGGCGAATGGCGGACTCGACAGTCCGGCCTGGCGCCCGAGCCACCGTTCTATCTCGATCGACGCTCCAGCGGAACGCGACAGGCGGGCAAGCGTAATATGGGGCAGATAGGCGCGCCGTTCCGGCGACAGGCCGACGCGCACGCAGGCCTGATCGATCTTGCGGTGCAGATGGGCGAGCACGTCGTGCGGGCTGACGGCGGCCCACAGCGCGTCGGTCCGCCCGCGTCGCTCGAAGCGCCCGACCCCGGTAAGCGCCACGACCGGCGCCGGCGCAGCGACCCGAGCGAGCGCATCGGCCAGGTCCTCGGCCGCCCTCCGGTCAACCTCCCCGACGAAACGCAGCGTCAAATGGAGCTGGTCATCGTCCTGCCAGCGTGCGCCGGGCACGCCGCCCTGAGCATCCAGCAGGGCGCGACGGATCGGAGGAGGCGGGCGCACCGCGACGAACAAGCGCAACATGGTGCGGATGTCACCCGGCAAAGGCTCGAAGCGCAACCGGTTTTGCTTGAAAATCAGGACGCATCGAACGATATTGCTGCTATCCGGTACGGTATCCGGGCAAAGGAGTTTCAATCATCATGGCAAACTGGTCCGATCCTCAGTCGAAGGCCACGCCGTTCGGCAGACCGTCGATCGGTGTCAGGTCCGACGCCTATGACGCCGGCCTACGGTCGTTTATGCTGTCGGTCTATAATTACATGACTTCAGGCGTGCTGCTGACCGGTATCGTCGCACTCCTGTTCGCGTGGGGTGGTGAGAATTCTTACGCGGCGCAGGTGTTCGTGGGCGGCGGGCTACTGAAATACGTCATTATGTTCGCGCCGCTCGCGTTCGTGTTCGGGATGAGCTTTGGTCAGGCGAAGATGTCGACGCCGACGCTGCAGGGCATGTTCTGGGGTTTTGCGGTAGCGATGGGGCTGTCGCTCTCGACGATCTTCCTAGTTTACAGCTTCACCGCAATCGCTCAGGCGTTCTTTGCGACGGCTGCGGGTTTCGCGGCACTTAGCCTGTATGGCTATACGACGAAGCGTGACCTGTCGGTCTTCGGGACGTTTCTAATCATGGGCGTCGTCGGACTGCTGGTTGCAATGATTATCAACATGTTCGTGCAGTCGGGGCCGCTGGGTCTGGCCATCAGTGGGATCGGCGTGCTGTTGTTCGCCGGACTGACTGCCTATGATACGCAGCGCACGAAGAGCATGTATGCACACGTGGCCGGTACACCCAATGAACAGCGGGTAGTGATCTTTTCGGCGCTCAGCCTCTATCTCGACTTCATCAACATGTTCCTGTTCATTCTGCGCCTGTTCGGCGGAAATCGCAGCTAGGACATTCGGTCCTCCGCAAAACTAAGGCTCGGTGGGTTCGCCCGCCGGGCCTTTTTCGTTGGCGCTCTGGTGCCTGGTCGAGGAACGGCGGGCGGGTTCGGCCGTTCCTTCCGCAGAGGCTTTTACAGGAGTTGTACTAATGACGGATATCGATCGGACCGCTTTGAACAGCATGTCCGTAGCGCCCGGCAAGGAGCAGTCCATCGAACCATCGGCTACCGATCCGCAGCAGGACGCGGGGCAGGATGAATCGATCGCCGAGCGACTGAAGAATGATCCCGACAACACCGAAGCCCGGCTGGACAATGGTCTGGACGAGACGATGGACGCAAGCGATCCCGTCTCGTTAACCCAACCGCGGGATCATGGTGAGCCAGCGCCTTCTTCGGGGTATGACCCTGCCAAGGAGCAGCAGGGCGACTGACCGAAACATTGATTGTTGCCCGGAAACCATATCCTGCACGCCTAAACGATAAGCGATCGATCATTGGTCGCAATTGTTGTTGCGGCGCAGCGGGTTTCGTGTTGGTTTGTCGATAGGGGCGTTTGGACGTTTGCCGGTTCGTTAACCAGGAACGGCTATAACGCTCTTATCGGTCACTAGGACAGAGGCGTTCATGGGTTCCAGGATGAAAGCGGCACAGGGCGCCATGACGCTGTCCGAGATGAAGGAGTTCGCCGGCTTCGGTGCGGCGACGCAGCGTTATATTCGCCGTTCACTGGACATCGGGCTGGACCGCGAGGATGCGATGGCGCTCTGGTCGCGTGACGTGGTCGAGGCCGCCAGCATTCGTGCGCAAGCGTGCATCTATCAGTCGCTCCCCGAACTCCGTGAAATCGTGCCGGACGACAGCGGCCTTGACGCGGTCGAGCCGTTCCTGGCCCCGCTTATTACGCTCGTCGCGTTCGATCTGGGGCAGGGCCGGCTGACCAGCTTTTCCGCTTGCAGGTTCCTGTACGAGCGATTGATCGGCGCTCAGGTCCGGCCCTGGTTGCCGGCGGCGTTCTGCGCGGCAGCGGCACTGCCGCATCTCCATCCCGAATTGCGCCGGTCGCTGCTGCAGTCGATCAGCGAGGCGGCGGCGACGGCGTCAGGCTGGTCCAACCGCCAGCCGGCATTCTTTCCGCACTGGGTTGAGAAGGTCGACAGCGCGCAGCCGATGGCGAACTGAAGGCTTACCGGCACGCACGCCATCCCATCTCGCCTCGCGCTGCTTGGTCGAGATGGAGGTGGTCCGCATGGGCGGCGTTATAATCGGGTGACAGGACAGTCGCGAACAAGCGACACGCACCGTCCCGGACATTGTGCAGGAATACCGACCGTTCCTGTGCGCCGCGCCAGTCGCTCGCGACCGAGATCGTCCGGCCGTCCGCCAGGGTGAAAGCGGCAATGTCGATGGCGTCGCCATGAGCATGTTCGCTCCAGCCGCTGTCGGAGCCGGCAATGCGGCGGCAATTATAGCTGCCGTAATGGTGGATGCGCACGACGCTGCTGCCGAACTGCGCGCGTGCCGCGGGTTGCACGACCTCCCATTCCCAATCCGACAGCGACGCTGCGACCGGGCAGGACAGGGGTGGACGCGCCGGTGAATAGCTGACCGACCGCGACCCGCCAGGCGAAAGCCGGACGCCGTCATCATAGCCGCAATGAGAGCCATCCCGACGCGGCGGAAGTGCGACATAGACAATGCCGGCGCTATCGAGCAGCCGCAGGCACTGGGCACGGTTACCGCCGAGTGCGGTCAGCTTGCGGCCGGTGAAGGCGTCAGGCAGTTCGCCGAGGTCGAGCGGCCGCCACGGCAGGTCCGTCCGGCCACCACCCAGCGCTCCATAGAGAAGAATGAGCAGAGCGGCCAGCAGCAGGACCGTGGCAACCGCCGATGCGAAGCGCCCCATCATCCGCATCATCCGCGAACGGCGTGGTCTGCCGGCTCTGCCGTGATCGGATAGCCAAGACCTTCCGGGATGCAGAGATGCCGCACGCCCTCCCGGTCCTCGATGAACGGGGTGATGGTGCGGACCTCGTGCGCGGCGGCGTCCGCCATCGCGTCGTCGATGGCCGCAAACTGCGCCAGTCGTTCCAGGTTGCGCCGGGTGGGATAGATGATCGTCACTCGCCCGGCGTCCGCGTCGTCGAGCACATGGCGCGCGGTCGCCCATAGCAACCGGACATTCTCCGTCGCATCGACAGTCGCCTCTCCCTGGCCGAGGGGCAATCGTGCGAGGAAGAACCGCGTGTCGAAGGTGCGCACGCGCTGATGATCCGGGCGCCAGCGCGCGAAATAGGTGAGCGCGGCGAGATCGAGCGCCGACCCTGCATCCGCGAGCGCGGCACCGAATGGCGCGCCCTCGTGCAATGCATGGCGGATCGTTGCGAGCCGGTCTGGAGTCGGTACCGGATCGAGGCCGATCGCCAGTCCTGCTTCCTCGATCGTCTCGCGGATCGCCGCGATCCGGGCCGCCGCCTGGTCCACCGGAGGCAGCGTGGCGGCAAGCGCCTCGTCGCCGGGATCGACACGCCCGCCGGGAAAGACGAGCGCACCCGGCGCAAAGGCCATTGCCTTGGCGCGCTCGACGATCAGGATCTCGGGTGGCCCGGACGGGGCCTCGCGCAGGACGACCAGGGTTGCGGCGGGGATTGCATCGGTCGTGGCGCTCATCCCCTGCGATCCGCGCGGTCGTGCTGGATCGTCCACTCCTCGTCGCGCACGATCCAGCACAGTACGGCACGGCCCTCCTCGTCGCGACACGGTTTGTAGAGCAGGCGACGTTCCGCATTGCTGCAGGTCATGCCGTCGATCTCGGTGTTGCCGCTCGACCTGATAATGCGGCAATCGGCGACGCTTCCGTCGGGTTCGACGGCGTAGCGGATGGTGAGCCGGTAGAGTCCGGCCGGAGCACTTTGAGGAAAGCGGATGCCGCGATGATCGTCACGAATCAGACGTGGACCCGTTTCCCGTCCGCCGCCGCCGCCGCCGCCATCGCCGTTGCCGCGACCGCCGCTTCCCGTACCGATGCCGATCCCGCCGGCACCCGTGCCCGGCCCCGGGATGGGCGCGGCGCCGGCGGAGGCGGCAGTGCCCGGGCCGGCGACCTTCGCGCTGACGACGGGAGGTGGTATGGTCACGGGTACAATCGGCTCGGGCGCGACGACCTCGGTGGGCTTTGCCTTCAGGTTGGGCGGCGCGGCGGCGCCCTCGGGGCGCGGCGTTCGATGTCGCCGAACGATGTCGGGTGTGGGCGGCGGCGGCGGCGGCTTGGGCGGGGGCGGTACGACGGAGAAGATCTTGAGTGCATCGCTCGTCACACTTGGCACGCTAACGCCAAGTCCCGCGATTAGCGCCCAGCCCAGCAACGCGACGATGGCGGCAGACAGCAGCGCCGCGGGCACCCGCTCCTGCGTACGCCTGGCGGCATATCGTTCGGCATGGCCGCTCATCCGTCGTTTGCAAAACTGGGCATGGCGGAAAGATGCGCAGTAGGGTCGACGCGTACAAGGTTGACATGGCGGTGAGGTAGCATCGCTACCCGTGCTGAAAGCGGTCATGCGTTGCGTAGGGCGGGATGCGACGCCATCTGACCAACATGGCTGGTGATCCTATCAGGAATGGACGCGTGATCCTCGTCGGCGCCGGCCCCGGCGATCCGGAGTTGCTGACCGTCAGGGCGGCCGCCGCGATTAGAGGCGCGGACGTTATCGTGCACGATGGACTGGTCGACCCGCGCGTACTCGATCTGGCACCCATTGATGCCGAGCGCGTGTCGGTCGCGAAGAAGCGCGCGCGCCACACGCTGGCGCAGCACGAAATTAATGCGCTGCTGGTCGCGCGAGCGAGGGCAGGTAGCACCGTAGTACGCCTGAAGGGCGGCGATCCGTTCATCTTCGGGCGCGGCGGTGAGGAAGTGGATGCGGTTCGGACGGCCGGGCTGCCCGTTGAGGTTATCCCCGGCGTCTCGGCGGCGCTGGGGTGCGCGGCGGAGGCGATGTTGCCGCTGACGCACCGGGATCATGCGAGCGCGGTGTCGTTCGTGGCCGGGCAGTGCAAGGGACTGGGCGAACAGGACTGGTCCGGACTGGCCGGACGGGGGCGTACGCTGGTCATCTACATGGGCGTGGCGGCTGCACAGGCGATCGCGGACAAGCTGATGGCGGATGGCGTAGCGCCAGATATGCCCGTCGCGGTACTGGAGCGTGGGACGCTGGAGAGCAGCCGCGCGCTGCGCACCCTGCTGGCCGATCTGGGCGAGATGCTGGTGCGCGAGAGGGTCGCGAGTCCGGCGATCATCGTCGTCGGCACGGTTGTGCTGCAATCGGATGCGGAGGATCGGCTGCATCGATGGGCGCGGATCTCACAGGATATGGATGCATGAAGCTTCTGACCGGCAACGATCTTGCGAGCGGCGAAGTGATCTGGTGGAGCGGGCAGGGCTGGTCGCGCCATGTCGAGGACGCCGTCGATGTCGGCAGCGACGGCGAGCCGATCGCGCTGGCCGAGGAAGGCGCGCGGCGCGTGAACGGTCCTTACGTGATCGACGCAACCATGACGAGCGAGGGTCCGCGACCCGCCCATATCAAGGACCGCGTCCGCGCGCTGGGGCCGACGGTGCGAGCTGACCTGACCCTGAAACCCGCCGACCCGAGCGCCGGCAACTGGGTGATCTGACCATGTACAAATACGACCAGTATGACCAGCAGATCGTCGACGCCCGCGTCGACGAGTTCCGCGACCAGGTCGAGCGCCGCCTCGCGGGACAGATGACCGAGGACCAGTTCAAGCCGCTTCGGCTGATGAACGGCCTCTACCTCCAGCTTCACGCCTATATGCTGCGCGTCGCCATCCCCTATGGCACGCTGGACGGCCGGCAGATGCGCATGCTGGGGCACATCGCGCGCAAATACGACCGCGGCTATGGCCATTTCACCACGCGGCAGAACATTCAGTACAACTGGATCAAGCTGGCTGAGGCGCCGGACATTCTGGCCGAACTGGCCACGGTCGAGATGCACGCGATCCAGACCAGCGGCAATTGTATTCGCAATATCTCGTCGGACCAGTTCGCCGGCGCGGCTGCCGACGAGGTCGCGGACCCGCGTCCCTGGGCGGAACTCATCCGGCAATGGTCCAGTTTCCACCCCGAGTTCAGCTATCTGCCGCGCAAATTCAAGATCGCGGTCATCGCTGCCGACGAGGACCGCGCGGCGATGCGGTTGCACGACATCGGCATCCAGCTGATCGAGCGGGACGGCGTGCTAGGCGCGCGTGTCTTCGTGGGCGGCGGCATGGGCCGCACGCCGATGATCGGACCGGAGATCAAGGATTTCGTGATCGCGGACGATCTGCTCAGCTATCTGGAGGCGTGCCTGCGCGTCTATAATCGCTACGGCCGGCGCGATAATATGTACAAGGCACGGATCAAGATCCTGATCCACGAGATCGGCGCCGATGCTTATCGCGAGCAGGTCGAGGCCGAGTTTGCGCACGTGAAGGCGCTAAGGATCGATCCGCCCGCCGCTGAACTCGCGCGCATCACCGCGATGTTCGCACCGCCGGCTTTTGACCGCGACGCACCCGATGAACTGGATCGCAGCGATCCTGACTTCGCCGTCTGGCTAGACCAGAATGTCGCTGCTCATAATCAGCCGGGTTATGCGATCACGACGATCAGCCTTAAGCCGAAGAGAGGTATTCCGGGCGACGCATCCGCCGAACAGATCGACCTGATGGCCGACCTGGCGGAGCGCTACAGCTTCGATGAGCTGCGCGTGACGCACAGCCAGAATATCGTGCTGCCGCATGTCCGCAAGATTGACCTCAAGCCATTGTGGAGCGCGCTCGCCGAGGCGGGGCTGGCGGAGGCGAACCTCGATCTGGTGAGCGACATCATCGCCTGTCCGGGACTCGATTATTGCAGTCTGGCGAACGCGCGCTCGATCCCCGTCGCGCAGAAGATACAGGCGCGCTTCGTCGATCTGGGGCGCCAGCGCGAATTGGGCGAGCTGAAGCTGAAGATCAGTGGCTGCATCAACGCCTGCGGCCATCACCACGCCGGACATATCGGTATCCTGGGCGTCGACCGGAAGGGAACCGAGAACTACCAGCTACTGCTCGGCGGATCCGGCGCGGAGGACGTAAGCCTCGCCAAGATCACTGGCCCCGGGTTCGATGAGGACGGCATCGTTGATGCGATCGAGCGGGTGACCGACAAATATCTGATTGTGCGTGAGGAGGGAGAGCGGTTTCTCGACACCTATCGCCGGGTCGGCATGGAGCCGTTCAAGGAGGCGATCTATGGCTGACAGCCCGACCGACCCGGAGCAGACCGACATTGCGGGCGAGCCTTCGCCACTACGCTACCGCGATGACGCAGCGCATGAAGCGCCCGCGGTGACGCTCGACGCCTTTCTCGATGGTCAGTTTAATGCGACGGCGGTGCGACTGGAAGCGGGCGACGATGCACGGGCGCTTCTGCCGTTCATTGACCGCATCGCGCTGGTCGAGGTCGGATTTCCCACGTTTCGCGACGGTCGCGGCTATTCGTCCGCGCAAATCCTGCGTGAAGGCGGGTATGTCGGCGAACTGCGCGCGGCAGGAGACGTTCTGGTCGACCAGATGCCTTTCATGCGTCGCTGCGGCTTCGATAGTTTCGCGCCAGAGGCAGAAGTCGACTCGGCCGTGCTGGAGCGTGCGATGAGGCGCTACGACGATCATTATCAGCGTGCGGCCGATAATGCCGTGCCGGTGTGGAAGCTGCGCCATGGCTGATTTGGCACGGACAATCCATCGGCTGGACGTCGAGCCGGCCTTTACCGAGGTGAGTGCGAGCGCGCTGGAACAGCGTTATGCGTCGCTCGGCACCACCGACCTGTTGGAGAGGTTGCTGTTACGCGAGCTTCCCGGCCGGGTCGCCGCCGTCTCGTCGTTCGGCGCGGAGTCTGCGGTGTTGCTTCATCTGGTGGCCGACGTCGACCCTGCGACGCCAGTGATCTTTGTCGACACGCTCAAGATGTTCGACGAGACGTTACGCTATCGTGAGACGCTCGTTCGCCGTCTCGGCCTGAGCGACGTGCGTATCGAGCGACCCGATCCGGTGGTGCTGTCAATGCGCGACGCGGCCGGCGAACGTTGGTCGTTCGATCCTGATGGTTGTTGCGATTTGCGCAAGGTAGCGCCGCTACGCCGCGCGCTGGCGTCGTTCGATGCCTGGATTTCCGGTCGCAAGGGTTTTCAGGCCGGCACACGTACGGCCCTGCCGCGCTTCGAGGTGGATGAGGGCCGGTTGAAGATCAATCCGCTCGCCGATTGGGACAAGGCCGCGCTCGACCGGTATTTCGACGAGCATGACCTGCCGCGCCATCCGCTGGAGGCGCAGGGCTATCTCTCGATCGGCTGTGCGCCCTGCACGACCCCCGTACGCCCCGGCGAAAATCCGCGGGCCGGTCGCTGGCGTGGCGCGGACAAGGTGGAATGCGGCATTCACGATTACTGGGTCAGCCCCTGAGCCATCGTAACGACCCGACCGTAACCGGTCAGGCCATCGGCAGCTTGGTCATGATCTTGTCCAGCGTCAGCGGGTAGTCGCGGACCCGGACGCCGCATGCGTTATAGACCGCGTTGGCGACCGCTGCTCCCACGCCGCAAAGTCCCAGTTCTCCGACACCCTTCGCCTTCATCGGCGAGGACATGTCATCGACTTCATCAAGGAAGAACACGTCCTGATGAGGAATGTCCGCATGGACGGGGACATGATATTCCGCCAGATCGTGGTTCACGAAATAGCCGAAGCGTTTGTCCACGACGGCTTCCTCCATCAACGCGGCGCCGACGCCCATAGTCATCGCGCCGATGACCTGACTGCGGGCGGATTTGGGGTTCAGGATACGACCGGCCGCAAACGCGCCGCTCATGCGACGGACACGGATCTCGCCGGTCGCCGCATCGACGCCAACCTCGACGAAATGCCCGCCGAACGTCGCCTGGGCATAAGTGCTGGCGAGATCACCGAACTCGATCGAGTCCACCGCGCTCAGGCCCTCTTCGCCCGCGAGGTCGGCGAGCGAGACGCTGCGGTTACCGCTCGTCACCTTGCCGTCCGCAAAAACGGCATCCTCATTATTGAAGCCCGCCTTCTGCGCCACCGCCCGCCGCAGCGCGACACAAGCCGCGTAGACACCCGCCGTCGAGCTGTTGCCTCCCCATTGCCCGCCGGAGCCCGACGAAATGGGAAAGTCGCTGTCGCCCAGCCTGACAACAACCTTCTCGATCGGTACACCCATCATCTCGGCGGCGGTCTGCGCGATGATGGTATAGCTACCAGTGCCGATATCGGTCATGTCGGTCGCGACGGTGACGCCGCCGCGCTTGTCGATCCCGACCCTTGCACCCGACTTGGACGTGATGTTGCCACGAAAAGCTGACGCCATGCCCATGCCGACCAGCCAGCGGCCGTCGCGGACGGTGCCCGGTCTGGGATTGCGCTTCTCCCAACCGAACCGCTCTGCGCCGATCCTGAGACAGCCGACGAGATTGCGCTGGGAAAATCGCTTGCTCGGCTTTTCGGGATCGACCTGGGTATCGTTGGCGATCCGGAATGCGACTGGGTCCATGCCGAGCTTTTCGGCCATCTCGTCCATCGCGATTTCCAGCGCCATCATCCCCGGGGCTTCTCCCGGCGCCCGCATCGCGTTGCCCTCGGGCAGGTTCAGCACCGCCAGCCTGGTCGCCGTCATGCGGTTCTTGCCCGCATACAGCAGCCGCGTCTGGTTGACCGCCGTCTCCGGCCCACCGCCTGGCAGGTCGCCGGACCAGCTCTCATGCGCGATCGCGGTGATCTGTCCCGTCTTGTCGGCGCCGATGCGGATGCGCTGAATCGTGGCGGGGCGGTGCGTGGTGTTGTTGAACATGAGCGGCCGGGTCAGCGCCACGCGCACCGGGCGCTTCACCGCGCGCGCGGCCAGCGCGGCCATGACCGCATCGCTTCTGATCCACAGCTTCGACCCGAAGCCGCCGCCGATATAGGGCGACACGACCCGCACATCCCCCTTGGGCAGCCCGAACGCCTGAGACAGGTCACGCTTCGCCCATTGGATCATCTGGTTCGACGTCCAGATCGTCAGCTTGCCGGCGTCCCAGGCAGCGACCGTCGCGTGCGGCTCCATCGGCGCATGACATTCGTCGGGCGTGATGTAAGTTGCCTCCAACGTCACCGGCGCCGCCGCGAAGGCACCGGCGAAATCGCCGACCGCAGTGTCCGCTGGGCCGCCCCAGCCATCCTTGGGCGTGCCGGAAGCGGCCTTTGCCGCCGCCAAGTCATACTGACCCTTTTTGCGGTTATATTCCACGCGGATCAGCTTCGCGGCGGCGCGCGCCTCCTCGAAGCTGTCGGCGACGACGATGGCGATCGCCTGGTTGTAGTGCTCGATCTCGGGTCCGCCGAGCAACTCCGCAGTGACCGACTTGGGCTTCGTGACCGGGCCGGCATTGCGATAGGTCACGACGCTGACGACGCCCGGCGCGGCTTCGGCCTCCGCCGTGTCGAGACTGGAGATGCGCCCGTTCGCGATGGCCGACCCGAGGATATAGCCGTAAGCCTGGTTGGGCACGACATCGTGCCGCTCATAGGCATAGGGCGCCGTGCCGGTTGTCTTGTAGGGGCCGTCTATACGATCATGCGGGCGGCCGACGACGCGGCCCTGATCGATCGGGTTGGTCGTGGCGGGAGTGTCGAATTTCATCGGGATCAGGCCTTCGCTTGGGCGAGGACGGCGCCGAGCGATCGCTCGACCAGCGGAACTTTGAACGCGTTTTGCGGCGTGGTGCGCGCGCCCGCCAGCACCCCGCTGGCAATCGCGTTCGCACCCGATTGCCGCTCCGCCGCCTCGACGCGCCAGGGCTTGTGAGCCAGCCCGCCAAAGGCGAAGCGCCCGCGCCCATCTGGCTGGATCACCGCCGCGACGGATACGAGCGCGAAGGCATAGGATGCGCGGTCGCGGACCTTCTGATAGATCTGCTTCCCCCCGATCGGCTTCGGCAGGGTGACGGCGGTGATCAGCTCGCCCGGCAGCAGAACGGTCTCCACCTGCGGCGTATCGCCCGGCAGGCGGTGGAAATCGGCGATCGGGATGCTCCGGGTCGCACCGTCCGGCTTGACCGTCTCCACGCTCGCATCGAGGACACGCATCGCGACCGCCATGTCGCTGGGGTGTGTCGCGATGCAGGCATTGCTGGTTCCCATGATCGCGAGATTGCGATTGAACCCGCCGATCGCCGCGCAACCCGACCCCGGCTTGCGCTTGTTGCATGCCTGGTTGGTGTCGTAGAAATAGGGGCACCGTGTCCGCTGGAGCAGGTTGCCGGCGGTCGTCGCCTTGTTGCGAAGCTGCCCGCTCGCCCCGGACAGGAGCGCGCGCGAGAGTACGGCATAGTCGCGACGGACATGCTTGTCGGCCGCCAGGTCGGTGTTGCGCACCAGCGCGCCGATCCTGAGGCCGCCATCGGACGTGCTCTCGACCTTGTCGAGATGGAGCCGGTTGACGTCGATCAGATGCTCCGGCGTCTCGATCTGCAGCTTCATCAGGTCCAGCAGGTTCGTGCCGCCGGCGATGAATTTGGCGCCGGGCGCCGCCGCGGCTCTGGCCGCCGCATCCGCTGGCGACGTTGCGCGCTCATAGGTGAAGGCCTTCATGCCGACGCGACCTCCTGAATGGCCTCGACGATGTTGGAATAGGCCCCGCACCGGCAGATATTGCCGCTCATCCGTTCGCGGATTTCAACGCCGTCCACTGCGGGATCTCCGGTCAGATCCTCGGTCACATGGCTTGGGATGCCGTCCCTGATCTCGCCGATGGTGGCTACCGCCGAGCAGATCTGGCCCGGCGTGCAATAGCCGCATTGATAGCCGTCATGTTTGATGAAAGCGGCTTGCATCGGGTGCAGCTTGTCGGGCGTGCCGAGTCCCTCGATCGTGGTGATCTCGTCGCCGTCGTGCATCGCCGCCAGCGTCAGGCATGAATTGATCCGGCGGCCGTTGACGATCATGGTGCATGCCCCGCATTGCCCGTGGTCGCAGCCCTTCTTGGAGCCGGTCAGCTGGAGATGCTCGCGCATCGCGTCGAGCAGCGTGACGCGCGGATCGAGCAACAGGGACCGGCTCTTGCCATTCACCTTGAAAGATACGGCAATCTTGGCGACGTGTCGTGCGACGGGTGCGTCCTGAGCGAGCGCGGCGGCGGGAAGCGAGGTCGCTGCCGCGCCGAGCGATGCCGTCGCCAGCACGCTGCGCCGGCTGACGTCGACCGTCGCGATGCCGGAAATCGGATTGGACATTAACGCTCCTGTTGGGTCTGCCTGTGCGGGATAGGATAGAGCATCGCGCTGCAAATCGCCATCCGGTGATCTGTCGGCATGCTGGCGGATACTCGTGAAGCGTCTACATGGGTCGTCATGACGCCGATCGCCAGTCCCAGCCGCGCATGACGCCGCGTCCCGATCCTGTCGGTCCGGGGCAGGAAAGCGTCTGGTCCTATCCGCGTCCCGCCATCGCGGAGCGCACCGACGCGCATGTGACGATCGAACATGCCGGGCGCATCATCGCCGATACCCGCGCCAGCGTCAGGACGCTCGAGACCAGCCACCCGCCGAGTTACTACATCCCGCGCGCGGATATCGCGCCCGGCGTGCTCGTCGCCGCCGAAGGCCGGTCGCTGTGCGAGTGGAAAGGGCAGGCCTCCTATTGGGACGTCGCGGTCGATGACACCGTGCTGCCGCGTGTTGGCTGGAGCTACGGCGCGCCGACACGGACGTTCCGGCTGCTGCGAGATCACGTCGCCTTCTATGCCGCGCCGTTCGATCGGTGCAGCGTCGATGGAGAGACGGTCAAGCCCCAACCCGGCGACTTTTATGGGGGTTGGATCACCGGGGCGCTGGCCGGGCCGTTCAAGGGCGTGCCCGGAAGCCGCTTCTGGTGACGGGCGAAAAAGGGTGGGCACACGGCAAGGGGCGGACAGGCCACCCGACCGATGTTCCTCAAAGCGCGCCTGGCGAGTTTCGCGCGCTGCTGGTGCTGGCGGGGCCGCTGGTCGGCGCGAACCTGTTGCAGATGGCGGTCTATGCCAGCGACGTGATCTTCATCGCCCGGCTGGGGACCAGCGCGCTCGCCGCGGCCACGCTGGGTGTCTATCTCTACACGGTCGTCGCGTTCGCGCTGGTCGGGCTGGTGGGAGCAGCCGCGCCGATCATCGCGGCGGAACTGGGTCGGCGCCGGCACGCGGTGCGCGAGGTTCGCCGTTCGGTGCGCATGGCGCTTTGGCTGGCCGTCCTCGCCAGCCTGCCGTTCATGATGGCGATGGCCTATGGCGAGACGATCCTGCGCGCGATCGGGCAGGATGCGACGGCATCGGCCAGTGCAGGCGCCTTTCTCGAATTGCTGATCTGGGCCTTGATTCCCTTTGTTGTCGCCTCAGTACTGCGTACGACAGTGGCGGCGCTCGGGCGTCCCGGATGGGCGATCGCGGTGACGGCGCTGGCGCTTGTGGTGAACATTCTCGGCAACTGGCTGCTGGTGTTCGGCAATCTGGGGTTCCCGGCGCTGGGTATTCGCGGATCGGCGATGGCGAGCGTGGGCACGAGCTGGGCGATGGTCGCCGCCTACGCGACGGTCATGCGCTTGGACCGCAGACTGCATCGCTACCGACTGTTTGGCCGATGGTGGCGGACGGAATGGTCGCGTCTCGTAGAGCTGGTGCGCCTAGGCGTTCCGATCGCGCTGACGATGACCTTTGAAGGCGCGGTCTTCAGCGCGGCAGCCTTCCTGATGGGGCTGATCGGCGTGACCGAGGTGGCCGCGCACGCCGTCGCGCTACAGATCGCCGCCGTCGCATTCCAGGTCCCCTACGGCATCGCGCAGGCAGCAACGATCAGGGTCGGTATGGCGTATGGTGCTGCGGATCGCGCATGGATCACACGAGCCGGTCGCGTATCATTGGCGGTAGGAATCGGCTTCATGGCGTTGACAGCGATGGCATTGTGGTTGGCGCCGCGCTTCTTCGTTTCACTGTATCTCGATATCGATGCTCCTGACAACGCGCGTACCGTCATGCTGGCGGTGCAGTATCTGGCGATCGCCGCTGCGTTCCAGCTGTTCGACGGCGCGCAGGCGGTGGCGGCCGGTGTCTTGCGCGGGTTGCAGGACACGCGCGTGCCGATGATCATTGCAGGGCTGGGCTATTGGGTCGCCGGCTTCGGCACCGCGGTCGCGCTCGGCTTCTGGGCCGGCTGGCAGGGGGTCGGCATCTGGATCGGGCTGGCGATCGGACTCGCGGTCGTATCGGTCGCGCTTAGTGCGCGGTGGATCGCACGGGCAAGGCTGCGATTGCTGCCGGAAGACGCAGGTGCGCTGATCCGGTCCGATCTGCCGGAAGCGGTCACGTCACCCGCGGCTTGAGCCGGGCAGCAACAGGCTTGCATCGCCGTAGCTATAGAAGCGATAGCGCTCCTCGATCGCATGCGCATATGCCGCCTGCATCCGCTCCAGTCCCATCAGCGCCGATACCAGCATGAACAAGGTCGAGCGCGGCAGATGAAAGTTGGTCATCAGTCCGTCGATCCCGCGAAAGCGATAGCCGGGCGTGATGAAGATGGCGGTATCGCCCTCGAAAGGCCGGATCGTACCGTCCAAGTCGCTGGCGCTTTCGATCAGGCGCAGCGAGGTCGTGCCGACGGCGATCAGGCGCCCGCCTCGTTCGCGCACCGCGTTCATCCGGCCGGCGGTCACCGCATCGATGCGGCCCCATTCGGCGTGTATGCGGTGATCGTCCGTGTCTGCCGCCCTGACAGGCAGGAACGTGCCTGCGCCGACATGCAGTGTCAACGTCGCATGCTCGACGCCTCGCGCGGCCAGTGACTGGAGCAGGGCAGGGGTGAAATGGAGCGCCGCCGTTGGCGCGGCTACGGCACCGGCATCTCGCGCGAACATCGTCTGGTAATCGGCCTCGTCCCGTGCATCTGCCGGGCGCTTGCCGGCGATATAGGGCGGCAGCGGCATGCGGCCGGCGCGCGTCAGCAGCGCTTCGACCGGCTCGTCGCCCTCGAAGGTCAGCAGGAAGCTGCCGTCGTCGGCACGGTCGGAGGCGATCGCGGCGACGGTATGGCCAAAATCGATCCGGTCGCCCTCGCGGAGTCGCTTGGCGTTGCGGATGAAGGCTCGCCAGGCGCGTGTCCCTTCGCGCTTGTGCAGCGTCGCGCCGATCCCTGCATCGCCGCGTCGCCCCTCGAGCTGCGCCGGAATGACGCGCGTGGCGTTGAAGACCAGGCAGTCTCCCGCGCGCAGGCACGACGGCAGGTCGGTGACGGCGGCGTCGCGGGTAGTGTCCCCATGCAGCACCAGCATGCGCGCTGTGTCGCGGGGGCTGGCGGGACGTAGCGCGATGCGATCCGTGGGTAGCGCGAAGTCGAACAGGTCGACGTTCATGCGCGGCGCTACTGCCGCTGCGTGGTCGGCTGCGGTGCCGGCGTCGGTTCGGGTTCCATCAGCTTGGGCGCGGCGACCGCCGGCCCGGTGCCCGGCAGTTTGATCGGTGCGCCGAGCGCCGGGGCGGCCTCCAGCGGCGGGGCGACATAGGCCGGCGGATTGTCGGCCGCAATATAGGCGTGAAGGATGCGAGTGGGATTGGCGGGCGGCTCGCCGCGGTGCACCGCATCGACATATTGCATGCCTTCGATAACGCGTCCGAAGACGGTATATTTCTTGTCGAGCGCAAGGCGCGGCTGGAAGACGATGAAGAACTGGCTGTTCGCACTATCCTCCGCTTCCGCGCGCGCCGCCGATACCGCGCCTCGCACATGCGGCAGATAGTTAAATTCTGCGGGAACGTCGGGAAGTGAGGAACCGCCCGTACCATCACCCTTGGGGTCGCCACCCTGCGCCATGAAACCGTCGATCACGCGGTGGAAGATTAGCCCGTCGTAGAAATGCTGGCGCGTAAGCGTCTTGACCCGCGCCACCATCTTCGGTGCGACATCGGGGCGCAGCCAGATGGTGACACGTCCACCACTGGACAGGTCGATCAGCCAGAGATTGTTTTTGTCGGTGATTGGGGGTGGGGCAAGTCGCTGTGCCGGGACGACGGTGGCCTCGGCGGCAGCCGGCGGAGCTTGCTGCGCGTCGTCGTCGGATTGCGCAAAAGCGGGCGAGCCGAGGCAAGCAAGCAACAGGGCAAGACCGGCGAACAGACGCATCGACTTCTCACTTTTCGTGGGGCGGATCGCGGTCGCTTAGACCAGATGCCCCCTTGCGCCAAACTGAACGTCAGGCACGGCGGCGACCGACCTTCGCGACGCGCGCGACCATGTCGGCGGCGACGCCGGGCGTCACGAACTTCGTGATGTCGCCGCCGTAAAGCGCGATTTCCTTGACCAGGCGGCTGGCGATCGGTTGCAGCGCCACGTCGGCCATTAGGAAGACCGTCTCGACATGGCGGTTGAGTTGCTGGTTCATGCCGGCCATCTGATACTCATATTCGAAATCGGCGACCGCGCGCAGACCACGCACGATGATTCCCGCTCCCTGTGCCTCGGCGAAATCCATCAGCAGCGAGTCGAACGAGACGACCTCGATATTGGCATTGATCGGCGCCACCTCTCGCCGGACGGTCGCCATGCGTTCCTCGGTCGTGAACATCGGCGACTTTGAGGGGTTGGTCGTGACGCCGATGACCAGCCCGTCGACCAGCGTCGCTCCGCGCCGGATGATGTCCATATGACCAAGCGTCAGCGGGTCGAACGTTCCGGGATAGACGCCGACGCGGTTCACCGGTCACGCGCCAGCACGAAGCCGGCGATCTCGCGCAGCAGCTCGGCTTCCCGGCCAAAGGCATGCAGATGCTGGACGGCCTGGTCGACGAGCATCGTCGCCTGCGCGCGCGCGCGGTCGGCGCCCAGCAGTGACAGGAACGTCTCCTTGCCCGCGCCATTGTCCTTGCGCAGCCGTTTGCCCACCAGTTTCTCATCGCCCTCCATATCGAGAAGATCGTCGGCGATCTGGAAGGCAAGCCCCACGTCGCGCGCATAGCCGCGCAGACCGGTTCTGCCCTCGACCGGCAACCGGCCGAGGATCGCGCCTGCCTCGACCGCGGCGGAAATCAGCGCGCCGGTCTTCATCCCTTGAAGGCGCGTGACGGTCGGCAGATCGAAGCTCTGGCGTTCCGCCTCCAAGTCCATCGCCTGCCCGCCCGCCATGCCCGCCGGGCCGGCTGCGCGCGCGAGGTCGAGCACGAGTTCGGCGCGCACGAATGGATCGGGATGCGTCGCCGGGTCGGCCAGCCACTCGAAGGCGAGCGCATGGAGGCAGTCGCCGGCCAGGATCGCGGTCGCCTCGTCATAGGCGCAGTGGACGGTCGCCTTGCCGCGCCGCAGATCGTCATCGTCCATCGACGGCAGATCGTCATGGATCAGACTGTAGACATGAACCGCCTCGATCGCGACTGCCGCGCGGCCGCTATGGTCGCGGTCGACCCCGAACAGTTCGGACGTCGCGTGGACCAGCAGCGGGCGAAGCCGTTTCCCGCCCCCGACCGCAGCATGGCGCATCGCGCGGTAAAGGTCGTCGCGCGGATCGCCCGGCAGCGCCAGCATCCCGTCGAAGCGCCGGTCGATGTCGGCGGCCACATCCGCGATCCGGTCGACGAGGGAGGAAGCCGTCGCCATTACCGGCGCGTCATGCCGCGGCAAAGGGTGTCACGCCGGCGGGCTGGCCCTGGGCGTCAAGCCGGATCGCCTCAATCCTGGCCTGAGCCGAGTCGAGCCGCTCGGCGCAGCGGATCCGCAACCGGTCGCCGCGTTCATAAACACGGACCGACTCGTCGAGCGAAGCATCGCCACTTTCCAGCCGCGCGACGATTCG
Organism: Sphingomonas sp.; assembly: GCA_965260965.1. Lineage (GTDB taxonomy): Bacteria > Pseudomonadota > Alphaproteobacteria > Sphingomonadales > Sphingomonadaceae > Sphingomonas. Next base: position 524,422 of record CBDHCA010000003.1, read on the forward strand.
TTCCAATTCCTTCAAGGCGTCCTCGAAGGACAGGTCGTCGATCGGTGTCTCCATGCCCCGTGCTATGGCGCAGCGGTACAACAAGGGTCAAGGATACGCACGTCTACACCGAGCGTTTGTCGTTTTTGACAAGGAGACGCCATGTTCATGAATATTAACCCCGCGACCGGTGAAGCGAGCGTGCCGATCGCCGAACTGACGAGCGAGGAAGTCGAGGCGAAACTGGCGCGTGCCACCACGACCTACGCGCAATGGCGCGCGACCGACACGGGCACGCGTGCCGCGCTGTTGTCGGGGATCGCCGACCGGTTCGAGGCGAACAAGCAACGGCTGGCCGGGATTGCGACGCGCGAGATGGGAAAGACGCTGGCTTCGTCCGTCGCCGAGGTAGAGAAGTGCGTCGCCGGCTTTCGCTATTATGCCGAGCACGGCCCCGATATGCTGGTACCGCTTGACATCACGGTCGACGGGGAGACGGCAACCGCGCGCCGGCTGCCGTTGGGAGCGGTGCTGGCGGTAATGCCGTGGAACTTCCCCTATTGGCAGGTGGTGCGCTTCCTGGCGCCGACGATCATGGCGGGCAATGTCGGGCTGCTGAAGCATGCCTCGCTGACGCAAGGGGTAGGTGCGGCGATCGAGGAGATGGTGCGCGCGGCCGGTGCTCCGGAGGGGCTTTTCCAGAATCTGGCGATCAGATCGGACAAGGTCGATGCGCTGATCGCCGACGACCGTATCGTCGCCGTGACGCTGACGGGCAGTGAGGGTGCGGGGATGAAGGTCGCCGAGTCGGCGGGACGGCATCTGAAGAAGGTGGTGCTGGAACTGGGCGGGTCGGACCCATTCATCGTCATGCCATCGGCCGATCTGGACGCGGCCGCGCAAGCTGCGGTCAAGGCGCGCATCCAGAATACGGGCCAGTCCTGCATCTGCGCGAAGCGGATGATCGTGCATACCGATGTCCATAGCGCGTTCATGGATCGCTTCACCGCCGGCATGCGCGCAGTGAAGGCGGGCGATCCACTGGACTCCGCAAGCGACATGGGTCCGCTATCCAGCATGGAGCAGCGCCAGACCGTCCTCGATCAACTGGCCGCGATCCAGCAGGCCGACGGGCGCCTGCTGGTCGGCGGCGAGGCGCTGGACGGCCCCGGCGCCTATATGTCCGCCGGCGTGCTGGTCGATGTGCCAATCGATTCACCAGCGGCGCGTGAGGAACTGTTCGGCCCCGTCGCGATGGTGTTTAGGGCACAGGACATCGACCGGGCCATCGCGCTCGCCAACGATGTGCCCTTCGGCCTCGGTTCCTCGGTCTGGACGAACGACGCAGCTGAGCGCGAGCGGTTCGAGCGGGACGTGGAGGCAGGAATGGTCGCCGTCAATCGCATGCTTGCCTCCTCCCCGCAGGCGCCGTTCGGCGGGATCAAGCGCTCGGGGCACGGTCGCGAACTTGGTCCTTGGGGGCTGCATGAGTTCATGAACCTGAAGACGATCATCGGCGCTTAGGGCGCTACTCCGTCAGCGATTATTCCCGGCAGCGAACGCTGCAGCATCAGGCGATAGAAACGCCGAAGCGCGCGGAAGTTCACAAAGTTCACCCGAAAAGGGAGTTTGATTAACGTCCTTTAGCAGTGCATACAGATATCGAGGGCAGCCTTGTGCGTATGTCGACTGTCATCGTCACTATGGCAGACATTGATGCGAATAGGACAGCATTTTTCCAGGAACACGCTGACCACCGTTGAGGCGACCAGCGTTCGCAGGTGGCAACGGAGCTTATTTCGCCTCGACCGGTTTTCTCCCGCTCTTGCCACGGGATTTGCGCGCCGGTTTCTTTGGTGCCGCGGGTTCGATCGCGAAGGACAGTGCGCCTTCCTTCATCTTCACGGTCACCTCGCCGCCGTGGACCAGCTTGCCGAACAGCAGTTCCTCGGCCAGCGGCTGCTTGATCTTCTCCTGGATCAGACGGCCCATCGGACGCGCGCCGTACATCTTGTCATAGCCCTTCTCGGTGAGCCATGCCTTTGAAGCGTCGTCCAGTTGGATATGAACGTTGCGGTTGGCAAGTTGCAGTTCGAGTTGCAGGATGAACTTATCGACGACACGCGCGACGACCTCCGGCGGCAGGTAGCCGAAGGGCACCACCGCATCCAGACGGTTGCGGAATTCCGGCGTGAACATTCGCTGTACCGCCTGTTCGTCCTCGCCCTCGCGCGTTAGGTTACCGAAGCCGACCGTCTCACGCGCCATGTCCGACGCGCCGGCATTGGTCGTCATGATGAGGATGACGTTGCGGAAATCGACGGTCTTGCCGTGCTGATCGGTCAGCTGGCCATTGTCCATGACCTGCAACAGGATGTTGAATAAATCGGGATGCGCCTTCTCGATCTCGTCGAGGAGGAGGACCGAGTGCGGGTTCTGGTCGACCGCGTCGGTCAGGAGGCCGCCCTGGTCGAAGCCAACATAGCCCGGAGGCGCCCCGATCAGGCGGCTGACCGAATGGCGCTCCATATATTCGCTCATGTCGAACCGCTGAAGCGGAATGCCCAGGATCGAGGCGAGCTGCTTGGCGACCTCGGTTTTGCCGACGCCGGTTGGGCCGGTGAACAGATAGTTGCCGATCGGCTTCTCCGGCTCGCGCAGACCAGCGCGCGCCAGCTTGATGGCGCTTGCCAGCTTCTCGATCGCCGCGTTCTGACCGAAGACGACGCGCTTCAAGTCGGTTTCCAAGCTTTCGAGCGCGGCCTTGTCGTCGCTCGAGACCGACTTGGGCGGGATGCGCGCCATCGTCGCGATGACCGCCTCGATCTCCTTGGTGGTGATCGTCTTTCGGCGCTTGTTCAGCGGCACCAGCATCTGCATCGCACCAACCTCGTCGATCACGTCGATCGCCTTGTCGGGCAGCTTGCGATCGTTGATGTAGCGTGCCGACAGTTCAACCGCCGACTTGATCGCGTCGGGCGTGTACTTGACCGAGTGATGCTCCTCGAACGCGGAGCGCAGGCCGGCCAGGATCTTGATCGTGTCCTCGATCGTTGGCTCGTTAACGTCGATCTTCTGGAACCGGCGAAGCAGCGCGCGGTCCTTCTCGAAATGGTTGCGGAACTCCTTGTAGGTGGTGGAGCCGATGCAGCGGATCGAACCGCCCGACAGCGCGGGCTTAAGCAGGTTGGACGCGTCCATTGCCCCGCCGCTGGTCGCGCCCGCGCCGATGACGGTGTGGATCTCGTCGATGAACAGGACCGCGTCGGGCAGCTTCTCAAGCTCGGTCACGACCTGCTTCAGTCGCTCCTCGAAATCGCCGCGATAGCGCGTGCCGGCCAGCAGTGCGCCCATGTCGAGCGAGTAGATGACGGCGGGCAGCAACACCTCAGGCACGTCGCCCTCGATGATCTTGCGCGCCAAGCCTTCCGCAATCGCGGTCTTGCCGACGCCGGGATCGCCTACATAAAGCGGGTTGTTCTTGGAGCGACGGCACAGGATCTGGACGGTCCGGTCGACCTCGGCGCCGCGTCCGATCAGCGGATCAACCTTACCGTTCTTCGCCTTCTCGTTGAGGTCGACGCAGAACTGCTTGAGCGCGGACTCGCCCTTGCCCTTGTCGCCGGGCTTGGCAGGCTTTTCATCGTCGCCCGCGCCCTTGGGCGTGCTCGCCTCGGCCGCCGCGCCGCCCTTGCCGACGCCGTGGCTGATGAAGCTGACCGCATCGAGGCGGCTCATGTCCTGCTGTTGCAGGAAATAGACGGCATAGCTTTCGCGCTCGCTGAAGAGCGCGACCAGGACGTTGGCACCCGTCACCTCATCACGCCCGGAGGACTGGACGTGCAGGATCGCGCGCTGGACCACGCGTTGGAAACCGCTGGTGGGGGAGGGGTCGGTCGCGGCATCGACCTTGAGCGCGTCCAGTTCGGTGTCGAGATAATGCGAGACGGTCTGCTTCAACTCACCCAGGTCGACCTTGCAGGCGGTCATCACCCGCGACGCGTTCTCATCGTCAATCAACGCGAGCAGCAGATGTTCCAGCGTCGCATATTCGTGGCGGCGCGACGACGCGGCCTCGAGGGCCTTGTGCAGGGTAGTCTCTAGCGCGGAGGCGAAGGATGGCATCGGGATACTCCAGTCGGGCCGTCGGCGGACGCCGGCCCCGTGCCTACCATGTTGGAAGTCGACGGGGCCGCATCAAGCGTGAATGGGTCTGAAGGAGCCGACCGTCCACGCTCAGCGACCGAATAGCGCATCGGCGCTTGCGCGGTGGTTAACGGCGTATTCAAGTCGGCGGCGGATCCGGGCGATCTCGCCCTCAAGCGCGACGACTCGCGTTTCGAGTTCGGTAACGGAGAGGCGATCGAGATCCTCACTGACCAGCGCGGCCAGCGGGTCGTGGGAGCGGGGCGCGGACTCGTCCATATCCATCACCTGCGCAGCGTTGACCGCGCGGACTGCGATGTCAATAACATCCGAATGGCCGCGCCGAGCGGGCCGCAGCGCATGAGGCCGACCACATGACGACACCCGACATGATGACCGCGATCGACCCCGAGGCGCCCGGTGGACCGGAGGTACTTCGCCCCGTGCAGCGACCGGTCCCGACGCCCGGCAAGGGAGAGGTGCTGATCCGCGTCGCCGCCGCCGGGGTCAACCGACCGGATGTGCTGCAGCGACGCGGTGCCTACCCACCGCCGCCGGGCGCGTCGTCGATCCCGGGGCTGGAGGTGGCGGGCCGGGTGGTGGGCGCAGGCGATGCGGCGGGCGGGTCGTTGATGGACAAGCGGGTATGCGCGCTGTTGGCAGGCGGGGGTTATGCCGAATATGCGGTCGCGCCGGCCGGGCAGTGCCTGATCGTGCCTGACACGCTGTCGATGATCGAAGCGGCGGCGATGCCCGAGACATTGTTCACCGTGTGGAACAACCTGTTCGAGCGCGGTCGTGCAACGAAGGGCGACATCGTGCTGGTGCATGGCGGGACCAGCGGGATCGGCACCATGGCGATCGCGCTATGCCGGGTCTTCGGGATCAAGATCATCGTGACCGCCGGGTCAGCGGACAAGGTCGAGAAAGCGCGCGCGCTAGGCGCGGCTCACGCGATCGACTATGCCCATGAGGATTTCGTCGAGCGGGTGAAGGCAATTACCGGCGGCAGGGGCGTGGCGGCGGTGATGGACATGGTCGGCGGTGATTATGTACCGCGCAACCTGCAATGCCTGGCCGAGGACGGGCGCCATGTGTCGATCGCGGTCCAGCGCGGCGCGGAGGCGACGATCCCGCTGTTCGAGGTGATGCGCCGCCGCCTGGTCCTGACCGGATCGACGCTCAGGGCGCGCGACACCGCGTTCAAGGCGCGGGTCGCCGACACACTGAGGCGCGAGGTCTGGCCTGATGTCGAGGAAGGGCGGGTGCGACCCGTCGTCGATCGCACCTACCCGCTGACCGACGCGGCGCGGGCGCATGCCCGCATGGAGTCGGGCGATCATATCGGCAAGATCGTCCTCACCATGAAGTGAAGGCGGTAAAACGCCGCCGACCGACCAGACGGCTTCAGGCAATTTCGATCAGGCGCTGTCGGGCACGCCGTCATCGTTATTGTTACCATTCGTCGCGACCAGCACGATGACGACCAGCGCGGCCAGGATGCCGATGCTGATCAGCGTGGCCGTCTTGCCTTCGGCCAGTTTCTCGGTTGCATGCACCTGAGAACCGGTGCGCGCCGACACAGCGCCCGCCCTGCTCAGCGACAGCGAAGCCGCGGGATTGGGCGCGGCCGACGTGGCTGTGGCGGCACCGAGCAGCGCGATGCCGGCGGCGCCAGTGATGATCCCCTTGATACGCATGTGTGTCTCCCTGTTTGTGTGACGACCGCACCCCTCGAAGCGCTGCGTCCGGTTGGTCACGACTCGTCGAGGCGCGCTGTATGACCGTAATGTTGCGGTTCTGCGACGCTTTTGTCCGGTGCCGGATACGCGCATGTCTTGCCCAGCCGCGGTCCCTGTATTAAGTCAATGAAACACATGGCCGCTCCGATGAAGGGCGGCCCTTTCGCGTTTATACGGAGTCTGCCCCTGTGGCCCAGCCGCTCATGCCCCATGCGACCGCTTCCTGGATGGTCGACAACACGTCGCTCTCGTTCGAGCAGATCGCCGATTTCTGTGGCCTGCACATTCTCGAAATTCAGGCGATTGCCGACGACACCGCCGCGACCAAGCTGACCGGGCGCGATCCGGTGCGCACGCATGAAGTGAGGCAAGAGGAGATCGATCGTGGTCAGGCCGACCCCGACTATCGCCTGCAGATCCGTAAAGGCCCCGAGCAGGTCCGCCGTACCAAGGGTCCACGCTACACGCCGGTCAGCAAGCGACAGGACAAGCCGGACGGCATCGCCTGGATCATTCGCAATCATCCCGAGATCACCGACGGTGCGATCAGCACGCTGATCGGCACGACGCGCACGACCATCGCCGCGATCCGCGATCGCAGCCACTGGAACATCGCCAACATCACGCCGAAGGATCCTGTCACGCTGGGCCTGACCACGCAGCGCGAACTGGACGCAGCCGTCGCCAAGGCCGCGAAGGCAGCGGGCATCGAGGCGCCCGTCGACACGCGGCTGGACGGCGACCGCGAGGCGCTGATCGGCGAGCTCCGCGCCGAGCGCGAGCAGGCAGCGCGCCAGGCGGAACTTGAGCAGCAGGAAGGCTATGTCGCGCCGCCGCCCAAGCCGGTCTTCGACGATCCCTTCCGCCGCTGAATTGGTGCCGTCCGCAGCAAAGGCGTGTGGCCCGACCTATCCCTTCGGCGGCGCGGAGCCGGAGAGCGGCGATGTGATGGCGGTAGCGCCGGCCATCCGCTGGGTCCGGATCGCGGTGCCCGGCCCGTTGCGGCACGTCAATTGCTGGCTGCTGGACGATGCCGGGGACGTGGCGCTCGTCGACACCGGGATGGACGGCGCGGCGTCGCGCGAGGCGTGGCGACAGGTTTTCCGGGGACCGCTTGCCGGGACGGACGTGACCTGCATCATCGGCACGCATTTTCATCCCGATCATATCGGACTCGCCGGTTGGATGGCGGCCCATCACGACGCACCCGTCGTGATGACGCGCGGCGAATGGCTGACAGCGCAATTTCTGATCGCCGATGCGCGCGATGAAGTCCCCGACGCGGCGATCGCTTTCTGGCGCGGTGCCGGCTGGGACCAGGCGCAACTTGGCGGTGCGCGTGAGCGCGGCTGGTCCTTCTTCCGCAGGCTCGTGACACCAATGCCGATTAGCTATCGCCGCATTGTTGACGGCGACCGGCTGAGGATTGGCCACGTCGACTGGCGCATCGTCGTCGGGTCCGGGCACAGCATCGAGCATGCCTGCCTGCTGGACGAGGCGGACGGTGTGCTGATCGCGGGCGACCAGGTGCTGCCGCGTATCAGTCCCAACGTCTCGCTCGGCATGTTCGAACCTGACGCCGATCCGCTTGGCGAATGGCTCGCCTCGATCGAGAAACTGCGCGCACTGCCCGCCGACCTGTTGGTCCTGCCCGGACATGGCGATCCCTTCAACGGGCTTCATGGACGGCTCGATGCGATCGAGGAGGAGCATCGCGACCGGTTGACCGTGCTACACGATTTCTGTGCCGAGCCGAGGCGCGCCGTGGACTGTTTCCCGGTCCTGTTTCACCGGACGATCGGCGCGGACATACTGGGTATGGCTAGCGGCGAGGCGCTCGCACATCTGAGGCATCTGGAGGTCGAGGGACGGGTGTCTCGCGCGGTCGAGGATGGTGTCTGGTGGTACAGCCGCACCTCGTGACGTCGGTTCGCGCTGGTCTTCCGTTTCTGCGGTGACAGTCAACGATGCCGCCGCAGTGAAGCGTGCCGGTCAGGTTCGGATCATCGCCAGCCGTCCGGCGAGATGTGTCAGCGTCCCGGCCCGCTCCGCCGGTGTCATGGCCGGCCAGCCGGCGATCTCATCCAGCGTGCGGCCGCAGCCCTCGCACCAGCCGTGCGTGTCCTGGATCAGGCAGACGCCGGTGCAAGGCGAGGGCGGCGTGACCGGCTCCGAACGGTCGACCACCGGAGGCGCTCAGCCGTCGATCGTCGCGTTCAGGAAGTCCGGAACTGGGCCGTTCCAGCCTTCGTCCGGCGTGTCGTCGCGCTCGTCGTGGCGGCCGCGCAGATCATCGCCCAGAGGGGACCGTGCCGCATTGCGCGGCGGCTTGGCGGAGGCGGTCTTCTCTGGCGGCGCCTCGCGCACCTCGGCCGTCCGCCTTCGTCCGATGCGAGCGCGTCCGGGCCGGGGCGCAGCCTCGTCCGCGCCGATCTCGACCGGGGCGAGCCGGTCGATCTTCTGACCCGTCAGCTTCTCGATATTGGCGATGTTCTCGGCATCCTCGTGACCGACGAAGGTGAAGGCGGTACCGGTCGCACCCGCACGCCCGGTGCGTCCGACGCGGTGGACATAGTCGTCGGGATGCCAAGGCGCATCGAAGTTGATGACGTGACTGACGCCCTTGATGTCCAGCCCGCGCGCCGCGACGTCCGATGCGACCAGGATGTTGATCGATCCGTCCTTGAACAGGTCGAGTTCGGCGATCCGCTGTGACTGCTCCATGTCGCCGTGGATCTCACCAGATCTGAAACCGTGCCGCTTCAGACTCTTGTTCAGTTCGCGCACCGTCGTCTTGCGGTTGCAGAAGACGATGGCGGTCGTCACTTCGCCCTGACCCAACAATGAGCGAAGCGTGCTGCGCCTGGCGAAGGCGGTCTTGCCGACCGGGACTAGCCACTGCTTGATGTTGATGTTGGTGGACGCCGGCCGTGCGACCTCGATCGTCTTGGGATTATCGAGGAACTTGTCAGCCAGCTTCTTGATGGGCGGCGGCATGGTTGCCGAGAACAGCAATGTCTGCCGCTGCTTGGGCAACTTGGTGCAGATTTCCTCGATATCGGGGATGAACCCCATATCGAGCATTCGGTCGGCCTCGTCGATGACCAGCAGGGAACAGTCGTTGAGCAGGATGTTGCCGCGCTGGAACAGGTCCATCAGCCGACCCGGCGTCGCGATCAGCACGTCGACCCCGCGCTCCAGCGCCTTGACCTGATCGCCCATCGAGACGCCGCCGATCAGGAGCGCCATCGACAGCTTGTGATTCGCGCCATAGGTCTCGAAATTCTCCGCCACCTGCGCCGCCAGTTCGCGCGTCGGCTCCAAGATCAGCGAGCGTGGCATTCGCGCGCGACTGCGTCCTTCAGCAAGGATATCGATCATCGGCAGCACGAAACTGGCGGTCTTGCCGGTTCCCGTCTGGGCGACGCCGATGATATCCTTCATCATCAGCACCGACGGGATCGCGCCCGCCTGGATGGGGGTCGGCTCCGTATAGCCCGCATCATGCACCGTACGGAGCAGTTCGTCGGACAGGCCGAGATCGGCAAAGGTCATGCAGTTTCCCGTAAAGGGTGGCCCGGCGGCGCATTCCTGCGCGCGCGGCATGGATGCGCCGCTCGCGGATTATACCCTTAAAGTCAAGAAATCCCCACTCAGCGTTTCGCCCGGAGTGCCCTGAACCGCGCGATCATGCAGCGGCCGCCCGAGCGGGTGCGGATGGGGTCGCGCTTGGCACAGACCAGCCCGTCGGTTCCAGGGCGGATGTAGAAGCCGGTGTAATATGTAAGTGCGTCGCAATCGCCTTCCAGCTTGGCACGCAGTCGGGTACCGTCGTCCTGCCACAGATCGACATCGGTCGGCGTCGTGACCGTTGCTCCAATCACATGCGCTGGGGCGACGCATTTCGGTCCTTTATGCTCTTTCCAAATGACGGGCTTTACAGTGTTCGTCGCCTCGCTTCGAGGCATGCGCGGTACGCGAATGATGATGCGCTGATGGATCGACAGCTGCGCGAGTTCGACACGCGGCGCGCTGTCCTGTGCGGCGAGCATGACGGCGCCGATCGACGCGAGAAGGCTGGCGGGATGCGGCATCGTCGCATTGTAGCGGCTATTGCCCCGCCGTTGAACAAGCCATGAACCCGCCCCAACTTGTTCAGAATGGATGCGGCGCAGACGCGGATGATCGAAAGCCTGGCCAGCTGTCTGGCTCCCGGCACGATCGTGACCGACCAGGAACTGATCGCGCCGTGGCTGACCGACTGGCGCGGGCGCTACCACGGGGCGGTCGCCGCACTGCTTCAGCCGCGCGTGACCGACGATGTGGCCGCGATCGTGCGCGCGGCCGCCGCGCACCGGGTGCCACTGGTGCCGCAGGGCGGCAATACCTCAATGGTCGGAGGAGCAACACCGCCCGAGGATGGCGGTGCGATGATCCTTTCGCTGCGCCGGATGGATAGGATCAGGCGACTTGACACGGGTGCCGGACCGGCGATCGTCGAGGCCGGTGTCATTCTTCAGCGCCTTCAGGAGGCAGCGGCGGAGGCGGGCATGCGGTTCCCGCTGACGCTTGGTGCCCGGGGCAGCGCGACGATGGGCGGGCTGGTTTCGACCAATGCCGGCGGAACCCAAGTGCTGCGCTTCGGGACGATGCGCGCGCTGGTCATGGGCGTCGAGGCCGTAATGGCGGACGGCTCGGTGCATGACGGGCTGGCGGCGCTCAGGAAGGACAATCGCGGTTACGACCTCGACCAACTGCTGGTTGGCGCGGAGGGAACCCTCGGCATCATCACCGCGGCCGCCCTGCAGCTGGTGCCGGCGGTCGCCGCCCGCGGCACCGCATGGGCCGGGCTGAGCGATCCGCAAGCGGCGCTCGACCTGTTGCGACGGATGCAGGCTTCGGCGGAGGGACTGGAGAGTTTCGAGATCCTGCCTCAGGGGTCGCTCGATGCCGTGGTCGCACACGTGCCGGGGAGCCGCGCGCCGCTGGCCGGACAACATCCGTGGCACGCCCTGATCGAAATCACGGCGCCCAACAGCGCAACCGAGGCCCCCTCCTTGACGCTCGAACGCCTGTTGAGGGCGGCGCTGGAGCAGGGACTGATCGCCGATGCCGTAATCGCGTCGAGCGAGGCGCAGGCGCAGGACTTTTGGACGATACGCGATTCGATCTCCGACTCCGAGCGGGCGCTGGGGCCGGCGTCGCAGCACGACATCGCAGTACCCGTCGAGGCGATGCCCCGCTTCATGGTCGAGGCGGCGCGCGCGTGCGAGGCGCGCTTCCCCGGCACCACCGCCAGCGGCTTCGGGCATCTGGGCGACGGCAATGTGCATTTCCATGTGCGCGCGGCCCCCTGCACCGATTCCGACGACTGGTATGCCGCGCAGGTGCCGGTCGTCAGCGCATTCGTCCACGACCTGGTGACCGCAGCAGGGGGCACGATCTCCGCCGAGCACGGGATCGGCCAGATGAAGCGTGATGAACTGGTGCGCTTGGCGAGTCCGGCACGCATGGCCGCGCTCACCGCGATCAAGCGCGCGCTCGATCCGCTGGGCATCCTCAATCCCGGTAAGCTGCTCGCGCTTGCGCCCGGCGATCCCGCGCCATAGAGCCATCGACCTGTCGCCGGGTTGATCCCGGCCGAGCCTATCGATGGAGATTGTTATGGCCAGCGCGCCGCTTCCGCTCTTCTACAAGAGCCTCGAACCGCTATCGAGCGAGACGCATGCGACTTGGCGGTTGCGGCCGGCCGACCGCGCGCCGTTTCTGGTCAGCCAGCATGCGATACCGGTTACTGTGGATGAATTTCCACTGGTGCAGCGCTTCATGCCGATCGTTTTCTCGGTCGGCGACGACGCGATCCCGCTCGCGCTGATGGGGCTGAACGAGGGAGTGAACGTCTTCGTCAGCGACGACGGGCAACTGACCGAGGACAATTTCTACGTCCCCGCCTATATCCGCCGCTATCCCTATCTTCTCGCGCGTCTGCGTCCCGACGCCGAGGAACTGTCGCTATGCTTCGATCCTTCGACCGACACGCTGGGCCCGTTCGACGAGGGCGAGCCGCTGTTCGAGAACGGCGAGCCGACGGCGGTCGTGAAGAATGTCCTCACCTTCAACGAGTCGTTCGAACAGGCGGGGACGCGGACGCAAAATTTCATGAACGAGCTGCGTGAGATGGAGCTGTTGATGGATGGCGAGGCGACGATCCAGCTCGACGAGGCGGATCAGCCCTTCATCTATCGCGGCTTCCAGATGGTGAATGAGGAGAAGCTGACCGACATGCGCGGCGACATGCTGCGCAAGATCAGCAAGTCGGGGATGCTGCCCCTGCTCTACGCGCATCTGTTCTCGCTGTCGCTGATGCGGGACCTGTTCGCGCGAGCGGTGCAACAGGGCAAGGCGCCGCAGTTGCAGCCGCAACTTCAGTCGGTGAACTAGATGGTGGCGACGACCGCTCGCGCCGCCGATGTCCAAGTCGTCCGGCGATATTCGACGACCGCCATGTGGTTCCATTGGACGGTCGCCGCGTTGGTGATTGTAAATCTGGCGATCGGCCTGTTGCACGACCCCGTGCCGGCGCTTCGACCCTGGATGTCGACGCATAAGGCGATCGGATTGACAGTGCTGGCATTGACCGCGCTGCGCATCGCATGGCGACTGACACATCCGGCACCACCGCTGCCGCCTGCGGTTCACGGCTGGGAAAGACTGTCGGCGCATGCGACGCACTGGACGCTTTACGCGCTCCTGATCCTCATGCCTTTGTCGGGCTGGTCAATGGTTTCGGGTGGTACGCGGCGGTCGCTGACGTGGTTCGGCCTATTCGACCTGCCCTATCTACCGGTCTCTGATGCAGCGGCCAGCGTCGCGCATACGGCACACGGAATACTGGGCTGGGTCATGCTGGCGCTGGTCGCGCTGCACGTGGCGGCGGCGATGCGGCACTGGCTGATCCTGCGTGACCATATCTTCGGCAGGATGGCGCCGCTTCTCGATAGCAAATAAAGTCATGTCCTGACGTGAAACACTTGAACCAATTCCGCTCCCGCTTATTTTAGCGGAGTACGGTGTCGTGTCCCCCCTTTCGCGGTGCCGTACGACACGCTTTCGGGCGTGTCCCTCCCTGAACCTGGCCACCTCGCATTCCCCCCTTTGCGAGGTGGCTTTTTTCATTCCGCAGCAACCGACTGCGGACCGATCGCTTCGTCGGCGAGCGCGGCGATCAAACCGGTCACCAGCGCAGCCGTGGCATTCAGCCCGGGACCGAGTTCGATCAGATGCGAATCAAGGTAGAGGGCGCGGTCGAGTTCGAGTTGCACAGCGTGGACGCCAGCCGCCGGGTGACCGTGCCGCGCCAGAATATGCCCTCCGGCGTAAGGGACATTGTGCGCGCAGGTTAGGCCGCTGGCCGCGATGACGGCTTCCATGCGGGTGAGTAAGCGCGCGGACGCCGTGGTCCCGAACCGGTCTCCAAGCACGATCTGCGGACGACCTTCACCGAGTGACGGCATGGAATGCAGATCGATCAGGATCGCCGAGCCGAAGCATGCCCGCGCCTGCTGCAAGGCTTGGTCGAGCGCCACGTGGTAAGGTCGATATGCCCGCTCTATCCGCGAATCGATGTCGCGCGCGGTAAAGCGTCCGCGCCAGAGATCACCGCTCGTCCCAACCCGGCGCGGAACCAGCCCGAGACCGCTACGCAGCTTCGTCGAGGCTGCGGTCATGGTCGCGCGTGCGCCCTCGTCGATCAGCGGATCGCGATCTTGCTCGGATCGGTTCAGGTCGATGAGTGCGCGGGGTGCGTGCTGGATGAAGGTCGTGACTGTACCCCGCGCTGCGCGCGCAACGTGATCAACAAATCGGTCCTCCAGCCTTTTGATGATGTGCAGGGGTGCACGTGCGGCGGCGATTAGCGCGTGGGGATAGGCGCGGCCCGCATGGGGGACGGACAGGATGACCGGGCTGGCCGGTGCCGCTGGACCAAGGCGTTCGAAGGAAGGGTGATCCATTGCGACACGCTACGATCCATTGGCGGATAGGGCAATTGCTGTAGATTTGTTAAGGATGGTGGGCGTACAGGCGTCGGCGATCGAACAGGGGTGAATGGCGCATGATCCGAATCCTTCTGGCCGAGGACGACCAGGTGATGCGCGAGTATCTGTCGCGTGCGCTGGAGCGGTCCGGCTATCACGTCACCGCGGTCGACCGCGGCACCGCCGCCATCCCGCTGCTCGAATCGGAGCGCTTCGACCTGCTCCTCACCGACATCGTCATGCCGGAGATGGACGGGATCGAACTGGCCCAACGCGCGGGCGAGATGTGCCCCGATCTGCGCGTCATGTTCATTACCGGCTTTGCAGCGGTAACGCTCAAGCTGGGCAAGTCGATGCCCGAGGCCCGCGTCTTGTCCAAACCCTTTCATCTGCGCGACCTGGTGCTGGAGGTAGACCGCATCTTTGAAGTCGGAAACGCGAGCAGCCTGATCTGATCACTTGCGCCACTCGCGCCATCCCGCTAGGGCGCGATGCATCGGGCGTGTAGCTCAGTGGTAGAGCACTGTGTTGACATCGCAGGGGTCGCAAGTTCAATCCTTGCCACGCCCACCATTTAAAGGCCTCGCTGAGCCAATGGCTTAGCGGGGATCTGTTCTGTGCCAGGTCGTGTCCGCGGTACCGATGGACCTTTCCGTAAGCGGCTAATCATCAGCATGAGGGCCTTGGCGAGAGATACTCGCTAGCAAAAGTTCAGAGTACGGCAATTTTTGCTCTGGCGAGCCGACTGTCTTCGAGCGAGTAATAAAGCCAGATGGCATCACCTTCGACCAGGGCGGAAGCGGCGAACGCTATGTCGACCGCTTCGCGGTCATCCACCGGCGGCGGTGTCAGGATCGGCTCGATCCCACGGCCCGTCACCGTTTCAAAGGTGGCATCGAAGCTGATCCAACCGATCCTCCACCGTGCATCGCGGGTGGCACCATTATAGAACATGACGGGATCGCGCCCGGGCAGACAGACAATCGGTCCTGTCGAAAGATGCCAGCTGTCCCAACCGTCATTGCGGACATTGAATGGCTGAGAACACCATTCCCACGGTCCCTCCGGGTTGGGGCCGCGCGCCATGCCGATACGTGATGCGTCATCCTGGGCATATTCATAGAACAGTCGCCAAGTACCATCCGGCGTTTGCGCGAGTGTAGCTTCCTTGATGTTGCCCTCGCCCTCGGGCGCAGAAAGTTCCGGCTTGTTCTTGTTGATCTTGTTGAGATTGCCACGCGCGCTGAGCAACGAACTCTGCTGACGATTACGCGCAACCCCCGTATAGTATACAAGAAAATCGTGTTCTCCGAAGGCGTGAACCGTTGGATCTTCCAGGCCGCCTCCATCGCCGTCACCCGGCCCCGGTCGAATTGCCGGCTCATCTCTAATTTCAAAGCAACGGCCGTCTGACGATGTGGCTAGCAGTATAATTCCCGTAGGATCGTCCTTGCGTAACGGTCGAGGGACGGCACGCAGCAACATAGGATAAGGAACGCCATTTCCATCTTCACGATGCCCTACAAATGGACTCATCAAGTCCATTGCGAGATGCTCGGCGGCGCCCGTCATCTCGAGGTCCTGAAGTTCGACTACCAAATAGGCGACCATTCGTTTTCCCATTCCATTCCGACCGGCGATTGCTCGGAGGCGATACCGATTATCTCTATCGGAGGATCAATCCCGCGTCTTAGTATATTACTCGTAAATCACTGCCAACACGCATCAATGTCTCGGAAAAAATGGCATCGTAAGTTCCGAAACGTGGCCGCCCAAAGTCGATCGGCTAAGTTAACGGCCACAGAGATCGTGCTCGGCCGGTCACCACCCCTCTTGCCGAAAGCGCAACATTGCCGCCCGTGACGGCCTGAGGAATGGGGATCAAGGCCCCGCTTGCCAATGACGCTAGCTTTGTGGCGGATTGATGGGCATTTGTGACGCGTGAAGTTTTCGCGACCCGATCTTGCCGGCATTGCTATTTGCGTACCCGTACGTAACGAGGCCAGACGATTGCCGGCACTGATCCGTGCCTTATCGGTTCAGGCGCTACCCGATTGTCCGGTGACGTTGTGCCTGTTCTTGGACGGCTGTCACGACGGGAGCGAGGAAACGATCCGCCGGCACCCATCCATGCTGCCGATGCGGACGATCACAGCATCGGTTGCGCCGGGATCGCCGCCGAACGCCGGGCGGGCAAGGGCATCGGCGATGCAGTTGGGCTTGGCGGAGACGGGTACGAGCGGGATACTGCTGACGACGGACGCCGACAGCACGCCGGCAGAAGATTGGGTCGCGAGGTGCGCCGCAGCACTGGCCCAAGCTGACGTCGTAACCGGACGGATCGTGCGCGAACCAAGCATGAACCAGTATAGGCAGGACCGTGTTGAACGCTATTTCGACCGGCTTTACGCCCTGCGCCGCCGTTTGGATCCGGTACCGTGGGAACGGTGTGCCACGCATCACTTCACAGGTGGCGCCAACATGGGTTTTCGCGCAAGTGCGTATGCGGTGTTGGGCGGCTTTGCGCCGATCACTTCGGGCGAAGACGCCGCTATCATCGATGAAGCCGCGCGGGCCGGGTTGAGAGTGCGGCGCGATGCAGGCTGCATCGTTAGAACATCCTCGCGCCGTCAAGGGCGTGCGCCGGGCGGAATGGCGGCGATGCTGTTCGAAGGAGACAGCGGGCGAGCGCAGTTCGTCGGTAATCCCGAGGACGCGGCGTGGCAATATGTTCGTCATGCAAGGGCCCGCGCAGGATATGAGCGCCTGGACGAGCCTGTGGTGCTGGATCGTCTCGCTCGCCTGTTGATGCTGACGCCCGACCATGTGGTCGGTGTCGCCCGCGATTGTCCCAGTGCGGAAGCCTTCGCGATGCGGATTGTACCCGCGCCGCCCGCTGAGCGCACCGTTTCGCTCGATCAGGCGGAAGCGGCGCTGGCGGCGATCGCGGTACCGGACGAGGCGGTGGTCGCATGATGATGCGCGACGCAATTGCCGAACTCGCCTCTGCTCGTGAGACGATCGCGGATCCGGACAACACAGCCGAATTGATGACTTTGCTCCGGCAACTCTTCGCCGTGGGCAGGCGGGATCTTCCGCTCGGGCGATTGTTCGAGGGTCATGTCGATGCACTGCAGATCGTTGCGAGGTGTGGCACGTCTTCGCAGGTCGAGCGGGCGACGCAAGCGGTGAAGCAGGGCGCGGCGTTCGGGGTGTGGAACGCTGACCTGCCGGGTGAGTCGCTGCGGCTGGAAGGCAGCCGCCTCTATGGCGGCAAGGCCTTTGCGTCAGGTGCCGGTGTGTTGAGCCATGCGCTCGTCTCCGTCGATGCCCCGGCCGGCCGGCAACTGCTGTTGCTCGACCTGGAGCGGACGCCGCCGGTCATCGATCGAAGCTGGTGGCGAACTATCGGCATGGAACGATCGCAGACGCATCTGGTCCGGTGGGACGCGGCGACGACCGAGGAAGACGACCTGATTGGCGCGCCAGGCGACTATATCCGGGAGCCGTGGTTCAGTGGCGGAGCGCTGCGCTTCGCGTCCGTGCAGGCCGGGGGCGTGGCAACGCTGATGGATTATGTTCGCGATCATCTGGTCGCGACCGGTCGCGCCGCGGATGCGCATCAGACCGGGCGGCTGGCGACGCTCTATGCGGCAGCGCAGCACGCCGCGAACGCGGTACGTCTGGCGGGCGAAGCCTGGTTCGGCGCGAACGAGAATCTGCGTCTGCCTCTCGTCGCCGCAGCGCGCGCGGCGGTACTGGCGTCGGCTGACAATGCACTGATTGTGGCGCAGGACGCCGTGGGTCTTCAGGGCATGTTCCGCGACCATCCCCTGTCAGGCGTGCTCTCCGATCTGAGCGTCTATCTGCGCCAGCCCGGCCCCGATGCGCAGCGCATGCGGGTGGGCGAAGCGGTGGCGAGCGGATTGCTCGATCCGGTGTTATGAGATTGAGTCTCGAACGGGTGCGGGTCGCACTGATCGTCGCACCGCATTCCGACGATGAGGCGATCGGCGCTTACGGACTGATCCGCGCCCTCAACGTAAAGGGGGCAGTATGCCACGTGCTGGTCGTGACGGACGGGGCCGCATCGCATGTCGCGAGCAAGCGCTGGCCCCGCGAACGGCTGGTCGCCGAGCGGCGGCGCGAGACTTTGCGGACGATGCGGGGTATCGGAATAGCGCGCGGTCGAGTCAGGTTTCTGGGGCTTCCCGATGGCGCGATGAGCCGAGTTTCGCCCTCTATGCTGGCTGTGATCGACCAGGCGGTCAGGCGCACGGCGCGGCTTGACCTGCTCGTCGGTCCCGCGCTCGATGACGATCATGAGGATCACCGCGTAGTGGCCCGAGCACTGCGGCGAACGCGATTACCCGGCGTACGGCGACTTTCCTACAGGGTCTGGCCGGTGCCGGGAAAAGGTGTCTGGACATTGCCGCTCGGACCGGTGCGCGGCGCAAAGCGCATGGCACTACGCAGCTACCGTACGCAATGCGGGCGGATCACTGATGATCCGGCGGGCTTTGCGATCAATATCCAACAGATGGCGGCCTTTACCCGGCCGTTCGAGATCTTCGCCCGATGATGCCGATTACGCCGGACGGGTTCGATGCACGATTTGCTGAGGACGCCGACCCCTGGTCGACATGGACCAGCAGGGACGAGGCCTTGAAGCGGCGCGCGATCCTGCATGCGTCAGGGACGGGTACATGGGGCCGGGTGCTGGAGCTGGGGGCAGGAAACGGATCGAACAGTGCCGCGCTCGCGCCACGCGCCCGGATGCTGGACGCAACCGAGGCGACGGTGTCGGGCACGGATCTGGTCGCGAGCGCGATCAGGAAGTGGCAGGGTGCGCGTGCGATCCGGCTGGCAGTGCCGGGCAGGCTGCCCCACCCGACTTATGAGCGCATCGTCATTGCCGAATTGCTGTATTACCTCACCGCGCACGCCGCGGCGATTACCGCACGCGATGTCACGGGCGCGCTGGCGCCGGGCGGCGTACTGGTGCTGGCGCACCACCGGATCGACTTTCACGACTTCGCGCAGCATGCGCACGGCATCCACGACCGGTTTCTGAGGGATACGGGTGCGCGGTGGCAGCGGCGGGTCGTGCGGCGGAACCGCCGCTGGATCGTGGAAGCAGCGCGGCGGCGTTAGACCTTCGCAGCGAAGATCATGCGGCCTTCGCCGAGGCGGGAGAAGACTTCGGCGAGCCGGCTCTCACCGACCGCGAAACAACCCTGGCTTCGGCCGAGCTGACCATGCTTGTTGATCATATCCGCATTCGCATACCATGCGCCGTGAACCACGATCGCACGGGACAGCGCATTGCAGTTGGTGGGATCAAGACCGACGAGCCTCTGCGACCGCCCATGCTTACCGACATAATAGTTAGACGCGAGAAAGGCGCCCTCGCACGTCGCGTTGGACCCGTCATCGTTCGAGAAGCGACGGAGCCAGCCGGTATGGGCAGGATCCGACCCGCTGCCGTGGGCCACCAGCAGGGTCGTGGTCGCGCCGCTGGCGAGATCGACGAAGTGGAAGCGCGGCTGCGACGACGGCCGGGCGAAATCGGCAATCGCCATGCGGTCGCGTGCTACGGAACCGGAATGGCGCTGCAACGCGCGCATCGCTTCGGACATCAGTTCGGGACGAACGACGCGGGGAAGAGCCGCCTGGGAGGCGACCGGAAAACAGGCGGCCCCGGCAATACCGAGTCCGGCCGTGAGGCCCGTTTTCAAAAGCGTGCGCCGCGACGACGTCCCGTCCGTCTCGATCATGCCTATCCTCTCGCTCTACGGTCAGGCTCTTTCTAACAATCCTTTCATGCCGATTTTACCATCTAGCTGAGTGAATGGCGATGTTTGTCGTTTCCCATACACGGCTCGTCGTGCACGACGGAACCAGCATCACAGTTGTCGCCAGCACCGTCATGCGAGTGCGTCCCGCTCGAGTCGTTCACGCCGCCTTGCGCCGTTCCTGCAATTCGGCGTTCAGCATCTCGGCCAGCAGGAAGGCCAGCTCCAGGCTCTGGCCGGCGTTGAGGCGGGGATCGCAGTGGGTATGGTACCGGTCCGCAAGCGTCTGCTCAGTCACGTCGACCGCGCCGCCGGTGCATTCGGTGACGTTCTGCCCGGTCATCTCGGCATGGATCCCGCCGGCAAAGGTCCCCTCGGCGCGGTGCACCGCAAAGAAGCTGCGAACCTCGGCGAGAATGCGGTCGAAGGGCCTGGTCTTGTAGCCGTTCGCCGCCTTGACCACGTTCCCATGCATCGGATCGCAGGACCAGACGACCGGATGCCCCTCCCGCGTGACCGCACGGATCAGGCGCGGCAGCGCGCCCTCGATCTTGTCATGGCCATAGCGGGTGATGAGCGTCATGCGCCCTGGCACGCGTGCGGGGTTCAGCGTATCGAGCAGCCGCAGCAGCACGTCAGCCTCCAGGCTCGGCCCGCATTTGATCCCGATCGGGTTGCCGATCCCGCGCAGGAACTCGACATGCGCCGACCCCTCGAACCGGGTCCGATCACCGATCCACAGGAAATGCGCGGATGTGTCGTACCAGTCACCCGTCAGTGAATCCTGCCGCGTCAACGCCTCCTCGAAGGGAAGGAGCAGCGCCTCGTGGCTGGTGTAGAAACTGGTCTGTGCGAGTTGGGGCGCGGTCTCGGGATCGATCCCGCAGGCGGCCATGAACTCCAGCGCCTCGCCGATCCGGTCCGCGGTTTCGGCATATTTGCGGCTCCACGGCGAACGGCCCATGAAGTCGTGCGTCCAGCGGTGCACCTGATGCAGGTTCGCATAGCCCCCTTGCGCGAAGGCACGCAACAGGTTGAGCGTCGCCGCCGATTGGGAATAGGCACGGATCATGCGCTCGGGATCGGGTGCGCGCCCTTCCGCCGTGAAGGCGATGTCGTTAACATTGTCACCGCGGTAGCTGGGCAGTTCGATGCCGTCCTGCACCTCGGTCGCGGTCGACCGCGGCTTGGCGAACTGCCCCGCCATGCGACCGAGCTTCACGACCGGTAGTTTCGAGGCGAAGGTTAGCACGACCGCCATCTGAAGGATCAGGCGGAACGTATCGCGGATCGTGTCGGGGTGGAACTCCGCGAAACTCTCCGCGCAGTCACCGCCCTGGAGCAGGAACGCACGCCCCTCGGCGGCATCGGCGAGGTTGGCGGTCAGCGCCCGCGCCTCGCCGGCGAAGACCAGTGGCGGAAAGGTGCCGAGTTGGCGCGTCGCGCGGGTCAGCGCGGCCTGATCGGGATAGTCGGGCAGCTGTCGCGCCTCGGACTGCGTCCAGCTATCGGGGGCCCATCTGGCGGCCATGCGTCGTTCTTCCTCCCGTGAGAGCGGCTCTCATGCGCCAAAACTGATTACCGTTCAACGAACGCTCAATAGCCGGCGTCGAGGTTCGCAACGTTGCGCATCGGCTGCCCGGCGAGAAACGCGTCGAGATTGTCGAGGAACAGCGTGGCGGCACGCTGGAACATCCGTGTCTGACTTCGCCCTGACAGGTGCATGGTGATGATGGCGTTCGGTGCGCTCCATAGCGGGTGATCGGGGGGTAGCGGCTCCGGATCGGTCGGGTCGAGGAAGGCGCCGGCAATTAAGCCGCTGGACAGCGCCTCCAGCAGCGCATTCTGATCAATCACATCGCCGCGTGCCACGTTGATCAGCCAGGCACCCGGCTTCATCGCCGCCAGTTCATCGGCACCGATCATCGTCTTCGTAGCGTCGGTCGAGGGCGCGGCGAGGATGATCCAGTCGAACTCGCCCAGCCGGGCGCGCCACGCGGCGGGGGTCAGTGTGTCACTGCGTCCCGAGCGCGTGACGCCGGTCACCGCCACGTCGAAGGCACGCAACCGTTCCCCCACCAACTCGCCGATCGTGCCATAGCCGATGATGAGCGCCGCGGTCCCGGCCAGCTCGATCTTGCCCGGTGCGTCGCGCAGCCATTCACGCCGATCGTGCGCCCGCACCACCTGGTCGAAGCGCTTTGCCGCGGTCAGCACGCCCATCACCGCATATTCGGCGACCGTAACCGCATTGATTCCCGCGCCGTTGGTCAGCGTCACGCCGCGCTCGCGCAGCATGTCCAGCGGAAAGGCGTCGAGCCCGGCATAGATGGTTGACAGCCATTTGAGCCTCGGCCCGGCATGCCGCACTGCCGCTGCCGTCAGCGCGGTCGGCTGCATGTCGATCCAGGCGATGTCGGCATCGGCGATCATTGCATTGGCATCGGCCGGCGAGGAGAACCATGCGACCTCCAACTCGTCCGGCAGACGCGGTGCGAGCAGTGAACGGGCTAGGGCAGGGAGTACGGCCTTCATTCCTCATCTCCTGACAGGTCGATACGCCAATCCCAAGCAAGCGGATCGCCGTCCATCACCTCGACGCCCGCGCCGATCAATTCATCCCGGATCGCATCGGACGTGCCGAAGTCCTTCGCGGCGCGGGCATTCCGCCGCGCGGTCAGCCTTTTCTCGATCTCATCAACGGTGACATCGCGATCGATCGGCCTGACGCGCAGGTCGGTCCGCTCCAGCGTCGCCAAATCGAGACCCAACACCGTATCGAAATCGTTCAACGCCGCAAGGCGGTCGGCGGGCGACAGTCGCTTGTCACCCAGCATCGCATCGAGAACGGGCAAGGCGCGCGGCGTGTTCAGGTCGTCCGCCATCGCGGTCGCCAGCTGCTCGTGGTACCGCGGGGCACCTGCCGCGCTTTCCGCCGTCTGCGTGCGCAACACCGCTACTGCCTGCACCAGCCGCTTGAGCCGGGTCTGCGCGGCGGCAAGGCCGCTCCAGCTGAACTCCATCTCCGACCGGTATTGCGCCTGCAGGCACATCAGCCGGTAGGAGAGCGGGTGAAAACCCCGGTCGATCAGCACCCGCAGCGTCAAGAACTGTCCCGAGGATTTCGACATCTTCGTCGCGCGGTCGACCAGGAAATTGTTGTGCATCCAGACCGTCGCGCCCGTGTCGGCGTAGCCGCAATGCGCCTGGTTCTGCGCGATCTCGTTGGGATGATGGACCTCGCGGTGATCGATCCCGCCGGTATGGATATCGAAGCGGTCGCCCAGATACAGTTTGCTCATCACCGAGCATTCCAGATGCCAGCCCGGAGCCCCGCGTCCCCAAGGGGAGTCCCATTCCATTTGCCGCTGCTCGTCCGGCGCCGAGGCTCGCCAGATGGCGAAGTCCTGCGGGTGCCGCTTGCCCGCGACCGGATCGATCCTGCCCTCCGGCGCGTCGTCTCGGCTGCGAGCGAGGCTCCCATAGTCGGGGACCGTCGTCGTGTCGAAATACAGGCCGCCGGGCAGGCGATAGCAGTGGCGTTCCTCGATCGCCCGTGCAAATTCGATCATCTGCGCGATGTGGTCGGTCGCGAGTGGAAACCGAGCCGGCATGCGGATGTTGAGGTCGCCCAGGTCGCGCTTGAAGGCATGGGTATAATGACGCGCAATCGCCCAGATATCGCGCTGCTGCGCATGCGCGGCCACCTCCATCTTGTCATCGCCGGCGTCCGCATCGGACGTCAGATGGCCGACGTCAGTGATGTTGATGACGTGCGTCAGCGGATAGCCGAGCCAGGTCAGCGTTCGCGACAGCGTATCGGTGAAGACATAAGCGCGCAGGTTGCCGATATGCGCGTCGTGGTACACCGTCGGCCCGCAAGAATAGACGCGCACATTCGCTGGATCGGTCGGCGTGAACGGTTCGAGCGCGCGCGACAGGCTGTTGTAAAAGACAAGGACCGGATCGGACATGCGTCCCGCCATAACCGCGCGGTGCGGTCGGGGCAAAGGTGTGCGGCGCTTGCTTCACACGGGTCATCCTGCTAGGCAAATATCTTGGCGGCGAGAGCGATTCTGCGCCGTACTTCGTGTGAATGGAGTTTTACGGCTTTATGCAAATCGTGGTTCGCGACAATAATGTCGATCAGGCACTTCGCGCACTCAAGAAGAAGTTGCAGCGCGAAGGCGTCTACCGCGAGATGAAGCTGCGCCGTCATTACGAGAAGCCGTCCGAAAAGCGTGCCCGTGAACGAGCGGCTGCCGTTCGCCGCGCGCGCAAAATGGATCGCAAGCGGATGGAGCGTGACGGCGCGCGGTGACCCGCGCCGAGCTAGCCGGCGCGTGGTTCGCCGGATGCCTGCCGGCCGAGAATATCTGCTTTCCCGACATTAAGGCCTGTTTATGTCTACGGTAACCGCCGTTCCCATTCCGCCGGTTAAGCGGAGCTATCTCGTCTACCTTTGGATCGCCATCGCGCTGGCATGTATGGGTGCTTTCGCGTTGGCCCAGCAGGGTGAGGATTTCCTGACCCGCAATGCACGGGCGACGGGCGTGACGACGACTGCATCGGGCTTGCAGTACAAGGTGTTGAAGGCAGCGCCCGGGGACGCGCCCAAGCCGACGGATGCCGATGTGGCGCTGGTGAATTATGAGGGCAAGCTGCTGGACGGCACGACATTCGACAAGTCGCAGCAGCCGACGCCCTTTCCCGTCGCGCAAGGCGCGACCGTCCCGGGCTTCTCGGAAGCATTGAAGCTGGTGCCGAAAGGCGCGACCTATCGGTTCTGGCTCAAGCCCGACCTGGCCTATGGCAGTCAGGCGAAGGGACCGATTCCGGCCAACTCGACCCTCGTCTTCGATATCGAGATGATCGACTTCCTGCCTGAGTCGGTGCTGCGGCAAATGCAGATGCAGCAGGGAATGGGCAGCCCGCCATCCGGCGCACCTGCCGGCCGGTAACTCCAGGCCGAGCTAAGAACGCCGGTCGTGGTATACACCGCTTGAACGCCGGTCAGGTTGGGAGTGCGGGCTCCCATGCCGGGGTCAAGCTCGTCATGCGAGGCGGGCAGGCATCGCGACGGTTTTACAGCTGTGTCGTCGGTGACGAGGTTTTTTCACCGAGGTGAGCGGCAGGCTGAATTGTGGAAAGCAATGACCCCTGCATTGATGTAGATCGGAAGATGGAGGGCCGATGATCACAGAAGAAATTGTAGGCGGCGGTTTGCTGGAGGGGTTGTCGCGGCAGCCGGCGGACAGCTTGCTGGCGTTGATCGGCGGATATCGTGACGACCGGCGCGAACATAAGATCGATGTCGGGGTCGGCGTCTATCGGACGGTCGAGGGCAACACGCCGGTCTTCGCCGCAGTCAAGGAGGCAGAGCGACTGCTCGTCGAGACGCAGCCGAGCAAGGGGTATCTGGGTCCCGAGGGCGATGTTCGCTTCTTTGCGGAATTGCGACCAATCGTCTTTGGCGATGGCGATCCGGGCGCGCGGATCAGCGGCGTGCAGACGCCCGGCGGGACGGGGGCGCTCCGCCTGGCAGCGGATCTGGTCGCCGCCGCGCGCGCTGGGGCACGGGTGCTGGTCGGCGCGCCGACCTGGGCCAATCACATGCCGATCTTTGCGGCAGCCGGACTCGACGTTTCGATCTATCGCTATTTCGATGTTGCGAGCCAGTCGATCTGTTTCGATGCGATGGTCGAGGCATTGGGCGAGGCGAGTGCGGGCGACCTCGTCCTGCTGCACGGATGCTGCCACAACCCGGTCGGCGCCGATCTGGATGCGAAACAGTGGCGGCAGGTTGCCACGATCATGGCAGAGCGCGGGCTGATCCCGTTGATCGACCTGGCGTATCAGGGACTTGGCCTGGGACTGGAGGAAGATGCGGGCGGCCTGCGCTGCGTTATCGCTGCGGTGGGGGAGGCATTTGTAGCCTATTCGTGCGATAAAAATTTCGGATTGTACCGCGAGCGGACCGGCGCGCTGTTCGTCATGTCTGGTTCGGCGGATGCGGCAATGGTCACGCAGTCGAACCTGCTGGCGCTAGCGCGGACGAACTGGTCGATGCCGCCGGATCACGGAGCAGCGGCGGTACGCGTCATTCTCAAAGACAAGGCGATGTCGCAGAACTGGCGGGCTGAACTGACGACCATGCGCGAACGCATCGCCGACATGCGTCATCGACTGGCCGCAAGGGATGCGTTCTTCGCGCCCCTTGCGGATCAGAGGGGCATGTTCTCGGTACTGCCGCTCGATCCGCGACAAGTCCTGCGGCTGCGCGAGGAGCATGCGATCTACATGGCACCGTCGGGCCGCATCAACGTCGCCGGTCTGACCCCTGCGACGATCGAACCCTTCGTAACCTCCGTGCTGCAGGTCCGCTGATGTCGGATGTCCAGGGACGGTTGATGGTAACCGAAGCTCCAGGCTCCGTTCTTCACAACACACCCGATGACTTCAGGGATTGGCGAGGAGCCGCCTATCTGGTCTTGCTCTCGCGCGCGCTGGACGAGATGGAGGAGACGCGGCTGGTTCCCGAAAAGAAGGTTCTCTATCAGTTTTCGGCAAGGGGCCATGACATGGCGCAGGTGTTGCTGGGCCAACGGCTGACCGAGCGAACCGACGCGACTTGCGGCTATTACCGGTCTCGCCCGCTGCTGTTGTCGCTCGGGGTCGACGTGGCCGATGCGCTGGGCTCGGCGATGGGGCGCGCGGGCGGCTATTCGGACGGGCGCGATATCGGCGTGGTGTTCAACTATCCGAACCCCGACGGACCCGACGCGCTGCCGATGTGCGGAGGGGTCGGCGCGCAATATACGCCGACCGTGGGCTGGGCCCAGGCGATCGAGTATCATCGCACCATGCTCGGGAATCCTGCCTATGACAGAGCCATCGCCGTCGTGCTGGGCGGTGATGGTTCGGT
Organism: Sphingomonas sp.; assembly: GCA_965260965.1. Classification (GTDB taxonomy): domain Bacteria; phylum Pseudomonadota; class Alphaproteobacteria; order Sphingomonadales; family Sphingomonadaceae; genus Sphingomonas. The sequence goes on from CBDHCA010000003.1 coordinate 551,045, forward strand.
TGCATCGAACGGCTTCTGGTCGGCCCTCACGATCGCGACGACGCAAGCCCTGCCGATGCTCTTCTATATTGAGGACAATGGCTATGGCATCTCGGTTCCGTCCGGTTTCCAGACTCCCGGTGGCGATATCGCGGCGAACCTGGCCAGCTGGAAGGGGCTGACGATCTTCGATGGCGACGGGACCGAGCCGGCCGAGGCGGCGTCGCTGATCGACCGTGCGGTTGCGCATGTGCGAGACGAGCGCACACCCGCGTTGCTCAGACTGACAGTGCCGCGGTTGCAAGGGCATAGTCTCCAGGACACCCAGACGTACAAGTCGGATGCATTCATCGCCGGCGAATGGCGCCGTGATCCGCTGCCCAAGCTCAAGGACTATCTTGTCCCTGCACTGATGAGCGAGGCCGAATGGGACGCACTCGACGCGACCGCGCGCAGCGACGCCGAGGCGGCGCGCGAGCAGGCCGAGACACGCGGGGTATCCGATCCCGACCAAGTGACGACGAACATATTCTTCGAAGGGGCGGTCCAACAGGTCGGCGGCCTCGCCGCGAACGGCATCAAACCGTTGCCGACGACTGCCGAGGCTCAGCCCGAGGGTCAGCGGATCAACATGGTGACCGCGATCCGACGCACGTTGGAGCATGAGCTGCACGTCAATGACCGCGTGGTGCTGTTCGGCGAGGATATCGGCCCCAAGGGCGGCGTTCACGCGGTGACGCTTGGATTGCAGGAGACGTTCGGCACCGAGCGGGTGTTCGATACCAGCCTGTCGGAGGAGGGGATCGTCGGCCGGGCGGTCGGCATGGCGCTGGCCGGGCTGATGCCCGTGCCCGAAATCCAGTTCCGCAAATATGCTGAGCCCGCGACCGAGCAGATCAATGATTGCGGATCGATGCGCTGGCGCACCGACAACCGGTTCGCCGCGCCGATGGTACTGCGCGTACCCGGCGGCTTCTTCAAGTGCGGCGATCCGTGGCACAGCCAGACAAACGAGGTTGCGTTTATCCATCAGCCGGGATGGCGGGTCGCAGTGCCGTCGAACGCCGAGGACGCGGTCGGGCTGCTGCGGACCGCGCTGCGCGGCAACGATCCGGTCATGTTCTTCGAGCACCGTGCGATGCTCGATCTGGCATGGGCGCGGCGGCCCTATCCCGGCGACGACTTTGCATTGCCGTTCGGCCGCGCAAAGCTGACGCGGGAGGGCGACGACATCACGATCGTGACTTGGGGTGCGATGGTGCCCCGGTGCGAGGATGCCGCCAACGGGATCGGTGCGGATGTGATCGACCTGCGCACGCTGATGCCCTGGGACAAGGACGCCGTACTGCAATCCGTTCGCCGCACGCGTCGCTGCCTGATCGTGCACGAGGACCTGAAGACCGCCGGCTTCGGCGCGGAGATCGCGGCTGTGGTCGCGGACGAGGCGTTCATGGACCTGGACGCGCCGGTCGCACGAGTGACGATGCCCGATATCCCCAGTCCCCACAATCCGGTGCTGCTCGACTGGGCGGTGCCGTCGGTGGAACGCATCCGCGCCAAGATCGACGAGTTGGTCGGGTTCTAAGGATGGTCGATATTCTGGTCCCCGCCGAGCAGGAGGGCACGAAGGCGGTCGTGCGTTCCTGGCTCAGGAAGATCGGTGACATGGTCGCCGTCGACGATCCGCTGGTCGAGTTGGAAACCGACAAGGTGACGCAGGAAGTTCCCTCGCCTGCAGCCGGCGTACTCCGCGAAATCATGCTGGACACCAATGCCGAGGCGGCGCCCGGCGCGGTACTGGGTAGGCTGGACGAGAATGACGTGCCCCCGCCGGTGCCATCGCGGCCCGTCCCGAAAGCCGCGCCCTCGACTGCCCGTTCCATCACGAATACGGCGCTTTCTCCGGCGGTGCGGCGGGCGGTGCGGCAGCACGGGGTCGACACAAGCATGATCGACGGCACCGGCCGCGACGGCCGCGTCACGCGTGCCGATGTCGACCGTTTCGTGGCCGGGCGTGAGACTCACTCGACGCCGGCGCCGGCCGGGTCCGCGTCGTCCGGGGGTGTGCGCTCGATCCCGCACGACCGCATGCGGCTCACCATCGCCGAGAACATGCTGAACTCGGTCATGACCGCACCGCATGTAACCGCGGTGTTCGAAGCCGACTTCTCCGCAATCATTGCGCATCGCCGCCGCCACAAGGCCGCGTTCGCGAAGGAGGGCGTGCCGCTTACCCTCACCGCGTACATGATCGCCGCCAGCGCACGGGCGATGGCCGTCGCACCGGCTATCAACGCGCGCTGGCATCCCGACCGGCTTGAACTGTTCGCGGACGTCAATGTCGGTGTCGGTACTGCCTTGGGCGAAAAGGGATTGGTCGTGCCTGTCGTCCACAAAGCGCAGGAGCTATCGCTGCGCGGCATTGCCGCGAGACTGGATGATCTGACCGGCCGGGCGCGGGAGGACACGCTCGAGGGCGCCGACATGCGCGGCGGCACCTTTACCATCTCGAACCACGGCGTGTCGGGTTCGCTGTTCGCCTCTCCGATCATCATCAGCCAGCCGCAATCGGCCATCCTGGGCGTCGGCAAGCTGGAGAAGCGCGTCGTGGCGCGTGAGGTGGATGGCATCGACACGATCCAGATCCGCCCGATGGCCTATGTCTCGCTCACGATCGACCACCGCGTCGTCGATGGCCATCAGACCAACGCCTGGCTGTCGCGCTTCGTCGAGATACTGGAAACCTGGCCGCTCGACGGCTGAAAGGAACACCTCAAGCGTGGCACGAACGCAGGCGCCGGATTATGAACAGCGCAGGGAAGCGATCGTCGAGCACGCCGCGCGCCTCTTCGCTACGACCGGTTTCAGGGGCGCATCGGTTGCCGACCTCGCCGAGGCGTGCGAGACGTCCAAGTCATTGATCTATCACTATTACCCCTCGAAAGAGGACATCCTCTACGCAGTGATGGTCTCACATCTCGACCAGTTGGTTCAGGACGTCGCGGAGGCGGCGAGTGCCGACGCTGGGCCACGGACGCGGCTGTCGACGATGGTTCACGGCTTCATGCGCCACTATGTCGGTGCGGCGGACCGGCAGAAGGTGCTTTTGAACGAACTCGACAGCCTGCCCCCCGAACGCCGCCGCGCCATTGTCTCGAAGCAGCGTACGATCATTGATGCCGTGACGCTGCTGCTGGTCGAGATCGATCCCGTACTCGCCGCCGACCCGGCCCGGGCGCGCGTACAGACGATGCTACTGTTCGGCATGATCAACTGGACGCATACCTGGTTCGATCCCGACGGTCCGGTCTCAGCCGATCAGATCGGGCGGATGGCCCTCGACCTGATGCTGAACTCACACAGACTGTGTGAAAACCCGGCCTGAGGATTCCCGTGGATTGTGGCGCATGGTATGGTTTTGCCATGGCGCATCTGGTTGGAACGGACCGCTCGCAGCTTCTGCTGCTGCCCGAGGCGGTTGATGATTATGTGGGGCCGGATAATCCGGTCCGGTTCATCGAGGCCTTTGTCGACGGGCTCGATCTTGGCGCGGCCGGGTTTGTCCGGGTTCAATCAAAGACGACGGGGCGGCCGGGCTACGATCCCGCTGATCTGCTCAAGATCTACATCTATGGCTACCTGAACCGGATCCGGTCGAGTCGGCGCCTGGAAGCCGAGGCGCACCGCAATATCGAAGCTATCTGGCTGCTGCGGCACCTCAAGCCGGATTTTAAAACCATCGCCGACTTCCGCCGCGACAATCGTACCGCATTCAAGGCGGTGTTCCGCGAGTTCGTGGTGCTGTGTCGTCAGCTCGACCTCTTCGGTCGTGAGCTCGTGGCGGTGGACGGCACGCGCATCAAGGCGGTCAACAACAAGACCCGAAACTTCACCCGGGCATCGCTGGCCAAGTTCATCCAGGACGCCGACGAGAAACTCGCCGGCTACATGAAGCGGCTTGATGAGGGGGACGCCGACGATGACCGCACGCCGGGCGGCAGTTCCGGCCAGCGTGCCGGCAAACTGGCCGAGAAGATCGCGGCCATCCAGGGCAAGCGCGACCGTCACAAGGAGATGCTTGCCGAACTGGATCGCACGGGCGACGACCAGATCTCGTTTACCGATCCGGATGCCCGCGCGATGGCGCGCATGACCAAAGTGGCGGTCGGCTACAACATCCAGCTTGCGGTCGACGTGAAGCACGAGCTGATCGCCGAGCAGGCGGTAAGCAACCAGGTCCTCGACCCGGGTCTGCTCGCCCAGACCGCGACAGCGGCAATGGAAGCGCTTGGCGTCGAGCGGATCGACGCGGTGGCCGACCGCGGCTACTTCAAGATCGAGGACATCGAGGCCTGCGAGGCAGCCGGCATCACCGCCTATGTGGCCAAGCCGCTCCGCGGCTCCGCCGTGCGTGAGGGCTTTTTCGGCAAGGAAGTCTTTCGCTACGAGCCGGACCGGGATGTCTTTATCTGCCCGGCCGGGGCAGTGCTCTCGCCGCGCTACCGGGGTAAGTCGCGCGACAATGTAAAGGTCGACTACGCCAACCGCGATGCCTGCGCCGCCTGCGCGATGAAATCGCGCTGCACGCGGTCATTCCGCCGCGTCTCGCGCCTGGAGAACGAGGCTGTTCTCGACCGCATGGCGGCGCGGCCGGCACTGCGTCCCGAAATGCTCGCCCAACGGCGAAACAGCGTCGAGCATCCCTTTGGCACCATCAAGCAATGGATGGGCCAAGGCACGTTCCTGATGCGCCGGCTCGAGAACGTACGCGGCGAGTTCAGCCTGACCGCGCTCGCCTACAACATCAGACGGGCCATCACCCTGGTCGGGGTGCCGGGCCTGATCGCCGCAGCAAGGGCGTAAAACCAGTCTTCTCGCGTCTAAATGAAGCGCTGAGCGTCGGATAAACGACATCCGGCGCCCTCAAGGCAGCCCGAGAGAGTACATAGACACTATCCGGCCTGGGAACCGCTCGAAGGAGAACCCGTCACCCTGCAGATCGCAGCTCATGACTTTTCGCACGGTCTGTTTAAGTTTCGCATCACGAAAAGAGGGAATTGGGGTTGAGCGGGGTGAGTTTGAACGGCAGCCATTGGTCGACAGCACTCGCCCGTGTCACTTCCGTCACCCCGGGCTTGACCCGGGGTCCCCCGTCTTCACGCGAGCGCATCGTGCGCGGCATGCCATCGTGATTAGACGGGTGCGAATTGTCGCTCGGGTAGCGAGACCCCGGCTCAGGGCCGGGGTGACGAGCATCGATATCCTCCCCGCAGTCGCCCTTCCGGTACGCGCTCCCCCGCAAGTGATGGCATCCGACCCGTCAGTGCCGCGTTGCGTTAACCCACCGCAAGGAGAGTCGTTCGCAACTGCGGCATGACCTTGCCCGCCTCCTTGGCGACGCCTAAAGCGCGTTCATCTCATCTCATCTCGCGAGGCAAGCCTTGGTCGATCTGTCGCAATATCTGCCGATCCTCATGTTCCTTGGGGTGGCGCTGCTGATTTCCAGCGCGTTCGTCTTCCTGCCGATGATCGTGTCGCGGCTGACGGGCACGCATCAGCCGACCGTCGAGAAGCTGAGCGAATATGAATGTGGTTTCCCCGCTTTCGAGGATCCGCGCAGCCAGTTCGACGTGCGATTTTATCTGATCGCGATACTCTTCATCGTCTTCGATCTGGAGGCGGCGTTCCTATATCCTTGGGCAGTAAGTGTTTTTTCGCTGGGCTGGACCGCCTGGATCTCGATGATGATCTTCATCGGTGAACTGGCTCTTGGCCTGGTTTACGCCTGGAAGAAGGGAGCGTTGGATTGGGAGTAGAAGCACCTGTCGGCCCGGTCGAACTCGAGCGCGACTCCGGCCCCAATTCGCTGGTGCCGCCGGACGCAGGCTATTTCGACAGCCTGAACGGCGAACTGACCGACAAGGGGTTCCTCGTCACCTCGACCGAGGACCTGTTTCATTGGGCGCGGACCGGATCGCTGTGGTGGATGACGTTCGGGCTCGCCTGCTGCGCGGTCGAGATGATCCACGTCAACATGCCGCGCTATGACCTGGAGCGTTTCGGTGCCGCCCCGCGCGCATCGCCCCGCCAGTCGGACGTGATGATCGTGGCGGGAACGCTGTGCAACAAGATGGCGCCGGCGCTGCGCAAGGTCTATGACCAGATGTCGGAGCCGAAATACGTCATCTCGATGGGAAGCTGCGCCAATGGTGGCGGCTACTACCACTACAGCTATTCGGTCGTGCGCGGGTGTGACCGCGTCGTGCCGGTGGATATCTATGTGCCGGGTTGCCCGCCGACCGCCGAGGCATTGCTGTACGGGATCATGCAGTTGCAGCGTAAGATCAGGCGTGCGGGGAGTATCGAGCGGTGAGGGCTCCGGCGCCGGCTTATGCCACCGATCTGAACGACGATACGCTGCAACTGGCACGCGACACGCTGGGCGATATCGTGACGCGTGCCGACGACCAGGTCGGCGAGGTGGCGTTGCGCGTCGACCGGGAGCGGATCGTCGAGGCGCTGACCGCGCTGCGCGACACGCCGGGGCTGGAATATCAGCAGCTTATGGAGATGGCCGGTGTCGACTATCCGGAGCGGCCTGAACGGTTCGAGGTCGTCTATTGCCTGTTGTCGCTGACCCGCAACCACCGTGTGCGCGTTCATGTGACGACGGACGAGGCGACGCCGATTCCCTCCGTTACCGGGTTGTGGCCGGTGGCGGGTTGGCTGGAACGTGAGATCTACGACCTGTACGGGGTGCTCTTCACCGGCAATCCCGACCTGCGGCGCATCCTGACGGACTATGGATTTCGCGGCCATCCGCTGCGCAAGGATTTTCCGATGACCGGCTATGTCGAGATGCGCTATTCCGAGGAGGAAAAGCGGGTGATGTACGAGCCGGTGCAGCTTGCGCAGGATTTCCGCACGTTCGATTTCACCTCGCCTTGGGAGGGCGCGGAGTATGTGCTGCCCGGCGATGAAAAGGGCATGCTGCCCGAGGCCAAGGGCGCGCAGACGCCGCTGACCGCGGACCAGATCGCGCGCGCGGATGCGTCAAGGAGCAAGGCGGAGCAGCCGACCGGCACTAGCAGCAGCTATGCCAAGGGTCAGGATGGCCCCGCTGGCACGGGTGCGGGCAAGCCGCATCCGCATGCCGGACCGAAGCCCGAGGATCCCGATATCGTGCCGCCCAAGGATGGAGGGCAGAACCAGTGACCGATACACTCATCGAGAACGAACCCGTCGCCGATGACTATGCGCTCGATCCGCATGTGTCGAAGATGCTGGACCGAGAGACGCCCGCCAATCCGGCCGAAGGCGACATCACGATCCAGAACTACACGATCAATTTCGGGCCGCAGCATCCGGCGGCGCATGGGGTGCTGCGTCTGGTGATGGAACTGGACGGTGAACTGATCGAGCGGATCGACCCGCATGTCGGCCTGCTCCACCGTGGCACCGAGAAGCTGATCGAATACAAGACCTACACGCAGGCGCTCCCTTATTTCGACCGGCTCGATTACTGCTCGCCGCTGTGCATGGAGCATAGCTTCGTCCTCGCGATCGAGAAGCTGCTCGATCTGGATGTGCCGCTTCGCGCGCAATATCTGCGGGTATTCTTCGCCGAGCTGACGCGCATCTCGAACCACATGCTGAATCTGGGTTCGCACATCATGGACGTCGGCGCGATGACGCCGAACCTGTGGCTGTTCGAGGTGCGTGAGGATTGCTACGGCTTCTTCGAGCGCATGTCGGGCGCGCGGATGCACCATAACTGGTTCCGCCCGGGCGGGGTGCATCAGGATGTGCCGCTCAAGCTGCTCACCGACATCGCGGACTGGCTCGACACGCGGTTGCCGCGCCTGTTCGAGGATGCGATCAGCCTGGTCGCGGACAACCGCATCTTCAAGCAGCGCAACGTCGACATCGCTACGGTCAGTCGCGACGACGCGATAAAATGGGGCTTCTCCGGGCCGATGATCCGCGCGGCCGGGCTGCCCTGGGACCTGCGCAAGTCGCAGCCCTATGACGTCTATTCGCGCATGGACTTCGACGTGCCGGTCGGCACGCGTGGCGACTGCTACGACCGGTTCATGGTGCGTGTCGAGGAGGTGCGGCAGTCGGCGCGGATCATGCGGCAGTGCCTGAACGAGATGCCCGACGGCCCGATCGCGAGCCTCGACCGCAAGGTGGTGCCGCCCAAGCGTGCCGAGATGAAGCAGTCGATGGAGGCGCTGATCCATCACTTCAAGCTCTATACCGAGGGCTATCACGTCCCGGCAGGCGAGGTCTATGTCGCCACCGAGAGTCCGAAGGGGGAGTTCGGCGTCTATCTAATCGCGGACGGGACGAACAAACCCTATCGGTGCAAGATCAGGCCGACCGCGTTCAGCCATCTTCAGGCGATCGACTTCATGAGCCGCGGGCACATGCTGGCGGACACGACGGCAATCCTGGGGGCGATGGATATCGTGTTCGGGGAGTGTGATCGCTGATGGCTGACACGCCCCTCCTTCCCGATGAAGCCCAGACCCGTGCGCGCTGGGGCGGGTTCGCGTGGACCGACGACAACCAGCGTCTCGCGAACGAGATACTTGGGCGCTATCCCACGGGGCGCGAGCAGTCCGCGTCATTGCCGCTACTCGATTTGGCGCAACGACAGGTCGGGGCGCAAACAGATACGCAGGGCTGGCTGCCGGTGCCGGTGATCGAGTTCGTCGCGCGCGCGATCGGCGTGCCGTACATGCGCGTCTATGAAGTCGCGACCTTCTACACGATGTTCAACCTGGCGCCGGTGGGGCGCTATCACGTGCAGGTGTGCGGAACGACGCCGTGCATGCTGGCGGGGTCGGACGACGTCCTGGCGGCATGCAAGAACCGCGGGATGACGAAGGGGCGCACGACGCCGGACGGACTGTTCACGCTGTCCGAGGTCGAGTGTCTGGGGACGTGCGCCAACGCGCCGATGGTCCAGATCAACGACGACAATTACGAGGACTTGGACTATGACCGTACGACCTCGGTTTTGGACGCACTAGCCAAGGGCGAGCGGCCCGAGCCGGGTTCGACGATCGGCCGCCGTGCGAGTTGCCCGGAAGGCGGACCGACGACGCTGAAGGAGATGGTTGACGCGAACCACGACTATCGCGGGGAGTGGGCGAATGGCTGAATTTGATCCACAGTTACTGTTCGAGGCGCTTAAGCGGCTGCAGTCGGACGTGACGCAACTTGGCGAGCGCATGGAACGCCTGGAGGGTCGCATGACCCGCATCGAGGATCGCATGGCACATCTGGAGAGCCGAGTGTCGGCGGTGAACCATCTCGCACAGTCGCTGCTCGTCGAGGTTTCCGGTATCAATAGCCGGCTCGATAACATCTCGGCCGAATTGCTCAGCTTCGACCGCCGCGTGAGTACGCTGGAGGTGCATGCCTGATGCTCGCTGACAAGGATCGCATCTTCACCAACCTCTATGGCTTCCAATCCTGGAAGCTGGGTGCCGCGCGCGAGCGGGGGGATTGGGTGGATACGCCAGCGCTGATGGCGCGCGGGCAGGACGCGATCATCGATTCCATCAAGGCTTCGGGACTTCGCGGGCGTGGTGGGGCGGGATTCCCGACGGGCACGAAATGGGGCTTCATGCCCAAGGAACCTAAGCCGGACCGGCCGAACTTCCTGGTCATCAATGCCGATGAATCCGAGCCGGGCAGTTGCAAGGACCGCGAGATCATCCGGCACGATCCGCACAAGCTGATCGAAGGCGCGCTGATCGCGGGCTACGCGATGCGCGCGCGGGCGGCGTACATCTACATCCGCGGTGAGTATATCCGTGAGGCGGAGGTGCTGTTCGCGGCGGTCGCCGAGGCCTATGAGGCCGGTCTGATCGGTCGCGACGCCTGCGGGACCGGATATGATTTCGACGTCTTCGTCCACCGGGGCGCGGGCGCCTATATCTGCGGCGAAGAGACCGCGATGCTGGAGTCGCTGGAGGGAAAAAAGGGGCAGCCACGGCTGAAACCGCCTTTTCCGGCCGGCGCGGGACTTTATGGTTGCCCGACGACGGTCAACAACGTTGAGAGCATCGCGGTCACGCCGACGATCCTTAGGCGCGGGGCCGAGTGGTTCGCGGGCTTTGGAAATGAGAACAACCGGGGGACGAAGCTCTTCCAGATCAGCGGCCATGTGGACCGGCCGTGCGTCGTCGAGGAGGCGATGTCGATCACCTTTCGCGAGCTGATCGAGACGCATTGCGGCGGCATCCGTGGCGGCTGGGACAATCTGCTCGCGGTGATCCCGGGTGGATCGTCGGTACCGCTGGTGCCGGCGGCCGAGATCATGGACTGCGCGATGGACTTCGACGGGCTGAAGGCGGTCGGGTCAGGTCTTGGCACCGCTGCGGTGATCGTCATGGACAAGTCGACCGATATCGTCCGTGCGATCAGCCGCATCAGCTATTTCTACAAGCACGAAAGCTGCGGTCAGTGTACGCCGTGTCGCGAAGGCACCGGCTGGATGTGGCGCGTGATGGAGCGACTGCGCACCGGCGAGGCGGAGATCGGTGAGATCGACATACTCCAACAGGTGACCAAGCAGGTCGAGGGTCACTCGATCTGCGCGCTGGGCGATGCCGCGGCATGGCCGATCCAGGGGCTCATCAAGCATTTCCGTCCGGAGATGGAGCGGCGCATCATCGAGCGGGGCGATCAGGACCTGACGCCGGTGCAGGAGGCGGCGGAGTGACGCTGGAGCAAGGCGACCTGATCCTCGAGATCCTGAAGAAGATGCAGGGCGACATCAGCGATATGAAGCATGACATGTCTTCGCTGAACATGCGGGTGTCGGCTTTGGAGGATCATTTTCGTGGTACGCTGACGACTCTATACGGCATCCAGTCGGATGTTGCGCATCTCAAGGGACGAGTTGACCGTATCGAAGAGCGTCTGGGCCTTCGCGAGACGGAGCATTGACCGCAATGCATAGGCAGACTTCGATCTCGGCGGCCGGTTTCAGGAAGGCGGCGCTTGCAATACTAGCGCTCGTCGCATGCTCGTCATCCATATGTCTCGCAGCGCAGGAGCATGAGCCGCCCTTGACTGGTTCACGGTTGGGTCCGGCACCGCAGCCGGGCCTACGTGTGCTACCGGAGGAGCGGGAAGGGGCGGTGAACGTGCGATCGCCGGATCTCGCGAGGCGAGTTGCCTATGGTGCGGCCCGTTGCATGAACGAAACACACGGGAAGGAAGTCAAAGTCTATCTGACCGAGCGGAAGAAGGCATCCAGCTTCGACCGGTGGCTCAGTTACTGTCTGGGTGCGCAGGCGATGGGATTGTCGAACGGCACAATGAGCATGCCAGAGTCGCTGTGGTACGGTGCGCTCGCAGAGTCATACTTCAAGCGGCAACATGTTGTAGCGCCGGCTGCGCTACCCACGCGTTCGGACTATGCTGCGTCTTGGATGTCCTCTGATGCGGACAATAATATCGTTCAGCAGATGGCCGCTTGCCTTTCGGAAACGACGCCGCAGTTGCTTAACACGCTATTCGCGACGCCGCCCGGGTCGGTCATGGAAACCAACGCTCTAAATGAGCTCGGGCAGTATTTCAGTCCGTGTCTTGCACAGAATGCGACGCTTAGGACGAGTGCGGCGGGGCTGCGCGCGGCACTCGCTTTGGCGTATTTTCACCGCCTGTTCGATATTGCGCCGCAATCGGCAACTGAGAAGAGATAATGCCTACAGTAAAAGTCGATGGGATCGAGGTCGAGGTGCCGCAGGGAGCGACAGTGCTCCAGGCGTGCGAGCTTGCGGGGAAGGAGATTCCGCGCTTTTGCTATCACGAGCGGCTGTCGATCGCGGGCAATTGCCGGATGTGCCTGGTCGAGGTGAAGCCGGGGCCGCCCAAGCCACAGGCATCGTGCGCGCTGCCGGCGGCGGACAAGCAGGAGATCTTCACGACCTCGCCGATGGTCAAGCATGCGCGCGAGGGGATGATGGAGTTCCTGCTCATCAACCATCCACTCGATTGCCCGATCTGCGACCAGGGCGGCGAATGCGACCTGCAGGACCAGGCGATGGCCTATGGGCGCGGGCATAGCCGCTACCAGGAGAACAAGCGCGCCGTCACCGAGAAATATATGGGGCCGATCGTCAAGACGATCATGACCCGCTGCATCCAGTGCACGCGCTGCATCCGTTTTGCCGAGGAAGTGGCGGGCGTCGAGGAGATCGGGGCGATCTATCGCGGCGAGAACATGCAGATCACCAGCTATCTGGAAGAGGCGGTGACGAGCGAATTGTCGGGCAATGTCGTCGACCTGTGCCCGGTCGGTGCGCTGACGTCGAAACCCTATGCATTCGAGGCGCGACCGTGGGAATTGCGGCGCACGCTGACCATCGACGTGATGGACGCGGTCGGCACCAACATCCGCCTCGACAGCCGGGGTCGTCAGGTTCTGCGCTGTGTGCCGAGGATCAACGACGACGTGAACGAGGAGTGGGCGACCGACAAGACGCGCCACGCGATTGACGGGCTGGTGCGGCGCAGGCTCGATCGCCCGTTCGTGCGGCGCGACGGCAAGCTGCAACAGGCGACCTGGGACGAGGCGTTCGCGGCGATCAAGGCGGTGGACGCCGGATCCAGCGTGACGGCGATCGCGGGCGACCTGACCGATTGCGAGACGATGTATGCGGCCAAAGCGCTGCTCGCGAGCATGGGATCGACCCTGCTGGAGGGGCGGCAGACCGGCATGGACTATGACACGTCCAGCCTGGCGGCGGTCAATTTCAACACGACGATCGCCGGCGTCGAGCGCGCGGACGCGATCCTGCTGGTCGGCACCAATCTGCGCTGGGAAGCGCCGCTGGTGAACACGCGCATCCGCAAGGCGATCAAGCGCGGCGCGAAGGTCTATGGCATCGGGCCGGAGACGGACCTGACCTATCCGCTCGAATGGCTGGGAGAGGACTTGGCCGTGCTCGGCGAGCTGCCGGAGGCGGTGGCGGACGTATTCGATGCCGCGGAACGACCGATGGTGATCGTCGGCGGTGCCGCGCTGAAGGGTGGGCACGGTGCCGCGCTGAAATTCGCCGATACATTCGGGTTGGTCGGCGACGACTGGAACGGCTTCAACGTCGTGCACATGGCGGCAAGCCGCATGGGCGGGCTGATGCTGGGCTATGCGCAGCCGGGCGGGATCGCGGACGTGCTGGACGCGAAGCTGGGCTTCTTCCTGGGCGCGGATGAGGTCGACTATGACCGTTTCCCCGGGTTCAAGGTGTTCATCGGCCATCACGGAGATCGCGGCGCGCATCATGCGGACGTGATCCTGCCGAGCGCGACCTATGCCGAGAAGTCGGGGACGTGGGTCAATCTTGAAGGGCGGGTCCAGCGCGGCGAGCGCGCGGTTTACTCGCCGGGTGACGCCAGAGAGGATTGGGCCATCCTTCGCGCGTTGTCCGAGGTTCTGGGGCACCGCCTGCCCTTCGACAGCCTGACCGGGCTGCGCGAGGCAATGTACGAAGAGGTCCCCGCCCTGCGTGAGCAGGCGTTGGTCATTTTCGACTGGGCGCCACCCTCGCTCGATACCACCCCGTCAGGCCGCATCGAGCGCTATCCGATCGAGGACTTCTACCTGACGAACGCGATCTGCCGCGCGAGCCCGACGATGCAGCGTTGTTCGGCTGAACTGGTGCACGGCCAGGATTTCGCGGAGGCGGCGGAATGACCGAGTTTTTCAACACGACCGTCGGGCTGGGCTACGACACGAGCTGGTTCCTTGCCACGCTGATCTGCATTCTGGTCATCGCTTTTCCGCTGATGCTGTCGGTGGCGATGATCATTTATGCCGATCGCAAGATCTGGGCAGCGATAGCGCTGCGGCGCGGACCCAACGTCGTCGGGCCATTCGGGCTGACGCAAAGCTTCGCCGACGGGCTGAAGGTGTTCCTGCAGGAAACGATTATCCCGACTGCGGCGAACAAGGGGCTGTTTCTCCTGGCGCCGATCATCACCTTCTCGGTCGCGCTGATCGTATGGGCAGTCGTGCCGTTTCAGGCGGGAGTCGTGCTGGCGGACATCAATGTCGGGTTGCTCTATGTCCTCGCGGCCTCGTCGCTCGGCGTCTATGGCGTCATCCTGTCGGGCTGGGCGTCCAACTCCAAATACCCGTTCTATTCGGCGCTCCGCGCTGCCGCACAGATGGTCAGTTACGAGGTTGCGATCGGCTTCATCCTGATTTCGGTGGTCCTTTGGTCCGGCACGTTCAACCTTTCCGGCATCGTCATCGCGCAGCAGGGCATCTACGGCTGGGCCAATGGCTTTGCTGCCAATCCACTGCTGTTCCCGATGGCCGTCATGTTCTTCGTGTCATCGCTCGCCGAGACGCAGCGCGCGCCGTTCGATATGACCGAGGCGGAGTCGGAACTGGTCGCGGGATATCAGACGGAATACAGCTCGATGTCGTTCGCGCTGTTCTGGCTGGGTGAGTACGCCAACGTCATCCTGATGTGCGTGCTCAACGCGACACTGTTCTGGGGCGGCTGGCTACCGCCGCTTAACTGGGGGCCGCTTTACGCCGTGCCCGGCATTATCTGGCTCTTCCTGAAGATGCTGGGCTTCTTCTTCTTGTTCAGCTGGGTAAAGGCGACGGTGCCGCGCTATCGCTACGACCAGCTGATGCGACTCGGGTGGAAGGTATTCCTGCCGGTCTCGCTGTTCTGGGTTTTTCTGATTTCGGGTGTCCTGATGTGGGCGCGCGTGGGAGTTGGTTCATGAGCGTTGCCTCCACCATCAAGGCGTTCACGCTGTGGGAGTTCGTCAAGGCGCATGCGCTGACGCTCAGATACTTCTTCAAGCCCAAGGCGACGATCAACTACCCGTTCGAGCGCAATCCCGTCAGCCCGCGCTTTCGCGGCGAGCATGCGCTCAGGCGCTACCCCAATGGCGAGGAGCGGTGCATCGCATGCAAGCTGTGCGAGGCGGTGTGCCCGGCGCAGGCGATCACGATCGAGGCGGAGCCGCGCGACGACGGGTCACGCCGCACGACGCGCTACGACATCGACATGACCAAGTGCATCTATTGCGGGTTGTGCCAGGAGGCGTGTCCCGTCGACGCAATCGTCGAGGGGCCCAACTATGAATATTCGACGGAGACGCGAGAGGAACTGATCTACGACAAGGCCAAGCTCCTCGACAATGGCGACCGCTGGGAAACCGTCCTCGCGCAGAACCTTGCCGCCGACGCACCCTATCGTTAATGCGCCGCCCATCCGATTCCATCGCAGGTAAGGGGCCGGCGACCAAGTGATCCACGCCTTTGCCTTCTACCTGTTCGCGATTGTGGTGATCGTCAGCGCGGCGCTGACCATATCATCGCGCAATCCCGTGCATTCGGTCATGTGGCTGATCCTCGCCTTCTTCAACGCGGCGGGGTTGATGGTGCTGGTCGGCGCGGAGTTCATCGCGATGCTGCTGGTCATCGTCTATGTCGGCGCGGTCGCGGTGCTGTTCCTGTTCGTCGTGATGATGCTCGACATCGAGGTCTCCGCATTTCGTGCCGGGGTGGCGCGCTATTTCGGCATCGGCCTGGCGCTCGCCGTCGCGCTGGCGGCGGAGGTGATGATCGCGATCGGTGCGTGGAGCACGGGGCCGATCCAGTTGGCACGCCGCGCGGCGCCGATCGATCCCGCCACGTCCAACATCCGTGCGATCGGCGAGTTGCTTTATACGCGGTATCTGTTCGTGTTCGAGGGCGCGGGGTTCGTCCTGCTGGTCGCGATGATCGGCGCGATCGTCCTCACGCACCGCGAGCGCAGCGGCGTCCGGCCGCAGAACGTCGCGCGACAGGTTGCGCGCAGGCCGCAGGACGCGACGCGCAACGTCGATCAACCGGTCGGGCAGGGGGTCAGCCTGTGATCGGCCTGGTCCACTATCTCGTCGTCGGGGCGCTTCTGTTCACGATGGGTGTGCTGGGTATCTTCCTCAACCGAAAGAACCTGATCGTCATCCTGATGGCGATCGAGCTGATCCTGCTCGCGGTAAACATCAACCTGGTTGCGTTTTCCTCCTTCCTCGGCGATCTGGTTGGCCAGGTGTTCGCGATGTTCGTGCTGACGGTCGCAGCGGGCGAGGCGGCGATCGGACTGGCGATCCTCGTCATCTACTTTCGCGGCCGCGGCACTATCGCGGTCGACGACGTCAACCGGATGAAGGGCTAGTCCACGCGTGATCCTCTTCATCGTCTTCCTGCCGCTGCTGGCCGCAGCGGTAGCCGGGTTCGGCAATCGCGTGATCGGCAATGTTCCCGCCAAGCTCGTCACGACAGGCGCACTGTTCGTGTCATGCATCCTGTCATGGCCGATCTTCCTCGCTTTCCTGGGCGGCGGCATGGCGGCCAGTATCACGCCGGTGTCGACGTGGATCGACAGCGGGACGATGACGGTTGCATGGGGACTCCGGGTGGATGCGCTGACCGCGATCATGCTGGTCGTCGTCACGACCGTCTCGGCTTTGGTCCACCTCTATAGCTGGGGCTATATGGAGGAGGATCCGGATCAGCCGCGTTTCTTCGCCTATCTGTCGCTGTTCACGTTCGCGATGCTGATGCTGGTGACGGCGAACAACCTGGTCCAGATGTTCTTCGGCTGGGAAGGCGTCGGACTTGCCAGTTATCTGCTGATCGGCTTCTGGTTCCGCAAACCCAGTGCCAGCGCCGCGGCGATCAAGGCATTCGTCGTCAACCGCGTCGGCGATCTGGGGTTCATGCTTGGCATCTTCGGAACTTATCTGGTCTTCAACACGGTTTCCATTCCGGAAATCCTGGCCGCCGCGCCGTCGATGGCGGGGTCGACGATCGGCTTTCTCTGGTTCCGTGCCGATACGATGACGGTCCTGTGCCTGCTGCTGTTCGTCGGGGCGATGGGCAAGTCGGCGCAACTGGGACTCCACACCTGGCTTCCCGATGCGATGGAGGGACCTACTCCCGTCTCCGCGCTGATCCATGCGGCAACGATGGTGACGGCAGGCGTATTCATGGTCTGCCGACTGTCGCCGATGTTCGAGACGTCGCCGACCGCGCTGCACTTCGTCACGTTTATCGGCGCCGCGACCTGCCTGTTCGCGGCGACGATCGGGCTGGTTCAGACCGACATAAAGCGCGTCATCGCCTATTCGACCTGCTCTCAGCTCGGCTATATGTTCTTCGCCGCCGGCGTCGGTGCCTATGGTGCGGCGATGTTTCATCTGTTCACGCATGCCTTCTTCAAGGCGCTGCTGTTCCTGGGCGCGGGTTCGGTCATCCACGCGATGCACCATGAGCAGGACATGCGCTATTACGGCGGCCTCCGAAAGAGCATTCCGGTTACCTTCTGGGGCATGATGGCGGGGACGCTGGCCATCACCGGCGTCGGTATTCCCGGTGTGTTGGGACTGCCGCAGATCGGGTTCGCGGGGTTTCACTCGAAAGACGCGATCATTGAGGCAAGCTGGGCGGCTGGCGATCCCGGTGTGTGGTTCGTGGGGGTGTTCGTCGCACTATTGACGAGTTTCTATTCCTGGCGGGTGATGTTCCTGACCTTTTGGGGAAAGCCGCGCTGGGCGGCATCGGAACATATTCAGCATGCGCTTCACGCGGATGGCCACGGTCGCGAGGCGCATCATGGCGATGAGGAGCATGGACCGGCACCGGTGCCGCAGGCAGAGGATGCCGGCGACGCACCGTCAGAGCAAGGCCCGACGCATGAGGACCTGCTTGAGGGAACCGGGGGCTATCACCCTCACGAGAGTCCCTGGTCGATGGCGGTCCCGCTGCTGGTGCTGTCACTCGGCGCGATCTTGACGGGGCTGGTTTTCCAGCATTTCTTCGTCGAGCCGCTGTCCGGTCAGGAATACTGGCATGGCGCGATCGCGTTCAACGAACGGCTGATGCATGCGATGCACGAACTGTCGGTACCGGTGAAGCTGGGTCCTTTCATCGCGATGTTGCTGGGATTTCTGACAGCCTGGTATGCCTATATCCGCGCGCCGGGTTTCCCGGCGGCGCTGTCGGATCACTTCCGCATCCTCTACCGGTTCCTGCTAAATAAATGGTACTTTGACGAGTTATACGATCTGTTGTTCGTCCGGCCCGCGTTTGCGATCGGGCGGATCTTCTGGCACCGGGGTGACGAGCAAACGATCAATCGCTTTGGACCCGACGGCTCGGCGTGGCTGGTGCAGTTGGGAAGCCGTGCCGCGGGGCGGATCCAGACCGGCTATGTCTATACCTATGCCTTCGTCATGCTGATCGGGCTGACCGCCGCGGTCACCTGGGCGATTGCGGGTTGAACGCGTGATGGGGGCTTTTCCGATCCTTTCCGTGATGCTGGCCGTGCCGGCGATCGCCGCAGTCGTCTGCCTGTTCCTGCCGGCTGCGACCGCACGCTGGCTGGCGCTAAGCGCGACGCTGGTCGATCTGCTGCTCGGTATCGTTCTATGGGCTAGTTTCGATATCGGCGGGGCGCAGTGGCAGTTCGTCGAGAGCGCGCCCGGCGTGTTCGGTCCGTTCGGCTGGTCGCTGGGTATCGACGGTTTCGCGCTGATGCTTATCATGCTCAGCGTTTTCCTGATGCCGATCTGCATCGGCGCCAGCTGGCGCGCGATCACGACGCGCGTGCCGGAATATATGGCGGCGTTCCTGTTCGCCGAACTGCTGATGATCGGCACCTTCGCGGCGCAGGATCTGTTCCTGTTCTACGTCTTCTTCGAGGCGGGCCTGATTCCGATGTATCTCATCATCGGCATCTGGGGTGGCACCAACCGTATTTACGCCAGCTACAAGTTCTTCCTCTACACGCTGCTCGGTTCGGTGCTGATGTTCATCGCCATGCTGTACATGGCGGGGACGGCAGGAACGTCGAGCATCCCGGTCCTGATGACCTATGACTTTCCGCGCAGCGCGCAGGTCTGGCTATGGCTGGCATTCTTCGCCTCGTTCGCGGTGAAGATGCCGATGTGGCCAGTCCATACCTGGCTGCCGGATGCGCATGTCCAGGCACCGACGGCGGGTTCGGTGATCCTGGCGGGCGTACTGCTGAAGCTGGGCGGCTATGGTTTCCTGCGTTTCCTGCTGCCGATGTTTCCCCAGGCATCGGGCGAGTTGACCTGGCTGATCTTCGCGCTTTCCGCCATCGCCGTGATCTACACCAGTCTGGTCGCGCTGGTGCAGAACGATATGAAGAAGCTGATCGCCTATTCCTCGGTCGCGCACATGGCGATCGTCACGATCGGTCTGTTCGCGTTCAACCGGCAGGGGATCGAGGGCGGCATGATTATGATGCTCAGCCACGGCCTGGTGTCCGGCGCGCTGTTCCTGTGCGTCGGCGTGATCTATGACCGGCTGCATACCCGCGAGATCGCGCGTTATGGCGGGCTGGCGATCACAATGCCGCGCTACGCCATGTTCTTCCTGTTCTTCACCATGGCCTCGATCGGACTGCCCGGCACGAGCGGCTTCGTGGCCGAGTTCCTGTCGCTGACGGGCACATATCAGGTGTCGACCTGGACGGCGCTGCTATGCACGACGGGTATCATCCTTGGTGCCGCATACATGCTTTATCTTTATCGGCGAGTCGTGTTCGGTGAGGTTCGCTCCGACGAGGTTCGCGCGATGCCCGAATTGATGCAGCGAGAGTTTTGGCTGCTGGCACCGATCGCTGCGGTCGTGGTGTGGATGGGCGTCTATCCCGAAAGCTTCCTCGCTCCGATGCGGAGCGATGTCGCGGTGCTGGTTGCGCGCGTCGCTCCGGCGGCGCCAGCCAGCGACAGCCGGCCTACCCAGGGTCGCTCGATTATCCCGGCGGCCGAGGCGGAGGCACATCCATGAATTACGCCGCCAATCTCGCGATGACGCTGCCCGAGGTCATTCTGGCGTTGAGCGCGATCGCGCTCATGCTGGTCGCTGCATGGGGGGGGCAGGCGGCAACCCGGCTGATCTCCATCACCGCTGTCCTGGTTCTTGTCGGCGCAGGAATAGCGTTGCTGGGTCCCGCGTCGTCGGGAGGTGCGGCATTCGAGGGACTCTACCGGGCGGATGCGTTCGCGGCGTTTGCGAAGGTGCTGATCTATGCCGCCTCGGCAATCGCCATCATCATGGCGCCGGGTTTCTTCCAGCGGACATCGGGTGATGATCTACGGCCGGAATACCCGGTGCTCATTCTCCTGTCCGCGACGGGCATGGGAATGATGGTGTCGGCGGCGGACATGCTGGTTCTCTACGTCGGCCTCGA
Source organism: Sphingomonas sp. (assembly GCA_965260965.1). GTDB lineage: Bacteria > Pseudomonadota > Alphaproteobacteria > Sphingomonadales > Sphingomonadaceae > Sphingomonas. Next base: position 571,282 of record CBDHCA010000003.1, read on the forward strand.
ATTGCAGAGTCTGGCAGCCTATGTCCTTGCCAGCTTCATGCGGCGCGATGCGCGCTCTGCGGAGGCGGGGCTGAAATATTTCGTCTTGGGCGCGCTGGCCAGCGGGATTCTGCTCTACGGGATCAGTCTCGTTTACGGCTTCTCCGGTACTACCCTGTTCGACGGTATCGCTCAGGCATTTGCTGGGCCGCGCTCGCTCGGGCTGCTGTTCGGGCTGGTCTTCGTATTCGCTGGGCTGGCATTCAAGATTTCGGCGGTGCCGTTCCACATGTGGACGCCCGACGTCTATGAGGGCGCGCCGACACCCGTTACCGCGTTCTTCGCATCGGCGCCCAAGGTTGCAGCGATCGGCCTCAGCGTCAGGGTCGCGATCGAAGCAATGGGTCCGGCACTGGGCGAGTGGCGGCAGATCGTCATTTTCGCGGCGCTCGCTTCGATCATCTTTGGAGCGGTTGCGGCGATCGGGCAGAGCAATATCAAGCGGCTGCTCGCCTATTCCTCGATCAACAATGTCGGCTTCGCGTTGATCGGCCTAGCGGCGGGCACGCCGGCGGGGGTCGCGTCGGTGCTGATGTACATGACGATCTATGTGGCGATGACGCTCGGCAGTTTCCTGGTGGTCCTGCAGATGCGCGACGCGGCGGGGCAGCCGGTCGAGACGATCGCCAGCCTGGCGGGCCTGTCGCGTGATCGGCCGGGCCTCGCCGCGGCGCTTGCCATCTTCATGTTCAGCCTTGCCGGTATCCCGCCGCTGTTCGGCTTCTATGCCAAGTTCGCGGTCTTTCAGGCTGCGGTGCAGGCCGGCCTGTTTTCACTGGCCGTCGTCGGCATCGTCGCCTCGGTGATCGGCGCCTATTATTATCTGCGGATCATCAAGACGATGTATTTCGACGATCCTTCCACGCAATTTGGCGCTGCCCATGAGCGGGTCGAGGGCGGGCTGATTGCATTGACAGCGGTGTTCGTGTCGCCGCTCGGCTATCTTGCCATTCCGCTGCTGACGGCGGGCACCATGACTGCAGCACGGGCTTTGTTCTGATCGTCAGAACCGTCGCGGAGACGGGCTCGACGAATGCCGATCTTCTGGCGCTCGCGGCGACGGGGCTTGCCGAGGGTGTCTGGCTGCGAGCAGAGCGGCAAACATCGGGGCGCGGGCGGCTTGGGCGCGAGTGGCAATCGCCTGTAGGTAATGTGTATGCGAGCACCTTGATCCGGTTGAGGCACTCGGATCCACCCCCGGCAACGCTTGCGCTTGTCGCTGGTGTCGCTCTGGAAGAAACCGCCGCGGTTTTCCTGCGCCCGGATCGGGCGGGGGATACGCTGCGTCTGAAATGGCCGAACGACTTGATGCTGGACGACGCCAAGGTCGCAGGGGTTCTGCTGGAGCGAACGGGCGACGCGGTCGTGATCGGCATCGGCGTGAACATTGTCAGCCATCCCCAACTGCCCGATCGTGCGACCACGGCGCTGGCGGATCACGGTGTCGGGGTGACGGCCGAGACGTTCGTCGAGGCGTTGGCCGATACGTTTGCGCGCTGGGTGCAGCGCTGGCGTACCGGTGGTCTGCTGCCGGTCCGTGACCGGTGGGTCGCGCGCGCGCATCCGATCGGGACGGCGCTGGCGGCCCAACTGCCCGATCATAGCCGGATCGACGGCCTCTTCGACGGCCTGGATGCCGACGGTGCACTCATCCTGCGCTTGGCGGATGGCGGGCGGCGTGTCATTCATGCCGCCGACGTCTTCACGCTTTAAGGGGTCGAACCGATGCTGCTCGCCATCGATGCAGGCAACACGAACATCGTCTTCGCCTTGGTCGAAGGGCGTTCGATCCGGACGCGCTGGCGGATCGCGACCGATCCACGGAGAACCGCAGACGAATATGCCGTATGGCTGAGCCAGCTCCTGCATCTGGAGGGCTATGACCGGACATCGGTCACCGGCGTGATCGTCGCGACGGTGGTACCGCGCGCGCTGCACAACCTTCAGGTGCTGGCGAGCAAATATTTCGGTTGCGAAGCGAGGATCGCGGGTCGCGCCCCGGTCGATTGGGGGATAGTGATCGATGTCGACGAACCGCAGTCGCTGGGCGCCGACCGGGCGGTCAACGCGATCGCCGCGCATGCGCTGCATCCCGGCGACCTGATCGTGATCGACTTCGGCACCGCGACGACGCTGGACGTGGTCGATTACAGCGGCGCCTACAAGGGTGGCATCATCGCGCCCGGCATCAACCTCTCGCTGGACGCGCTGGTGTCCGCCGCCGCCAAGCTGCCCCGGCTGGCGATCGAGCAACCCGCGAGCACTAGCGTCATCGGCCGCAACACCGTCGATCAGATGCAGATCGGCATCTTCTGGGGCTATGTCGCCATGATCGAGGGGCTGGTGACCCGGATGAAAAGCGAGATCGGTCGCCCGGTCAAGGTCGTCGCAACCGGTGGTCTTGCCGTTCTTTTCCACGGCAATACCGGCGTGTTCGATGTCGTCGAGCCGGACCTGACCATTCAGGGACTGGCGATGATGGCCCAAGACGCCCATATACCGGGTTAGCGCGCGCTGCGGCATTGCCGGGCGCCAATCCTTTTTCCCCTCGAAAGTTCTTAATGACTCCCAAGAATGAATTGCTGTTCTGTGCGCTCGGTGGATCGGGCGAGATCGGCATGAACGTCAATCTCTACGGCTGCCAGGGCAAGTGGGTGATGGTCGATTGCGGCATCACCTTCGCCGACCCCGCCTATCCCGGCATCGATATCATCCTGCCCGACCTGTCCTTTATCGAGGATAGCCTGGATGATCTTCTGGGCATCGTGCTGACGCACGGGCATGAGGATCATATCGGTGCGCTGCCCTATCTGGCCGAGGACCTCGGCGTCCCGCTTTACGCGACCCCGTTCACCGCCGGCCTGATCCGGGGCAAGTTGGAGGAAGAGGGCATCGCCAACCGGGTGAAGCTGCATCTGGTCGAGCCGGGCAAGCGTATTCAGCTCGGTCCCTTCGGGTTCGATTTCGTGCCGATGGCGCATTCGATTCCCGAGGCCAACGCGCTCGTGATCGACACGCCGCACGGCCGCGTCTTCCATACGGGTGACTGGAAGCTGGACGCGGCGCCGGTCATCGGCAATCCGGCGACCGAGGAGCAATTGCGTACGATCGGCGACGAGGGCGTCGCTGCGCTGGTGTGCGACTCGACCAACGTCTTCAACGAAGAGGCGTCGGGTTCTGAGAGTGAGGTCCGCCGGGGGCTGGCCGAAACCGTAGCGAAGGCCAGGGGGCGCGTGCTGGTCACGACGTTTGCATCCAATGCCGCCCGATTGAAGACGCTGGGAGAGGTGGCGCGCGAAACGGAGCGCAAATTGTGCGTCACCGGCAGGTCTCTCGACCGCATCCTCAGGGTCGCGCGCCAGGTCGGCTATCTCAAGGACTTTCCCGAGACGGTCGATGTCGAGACCGCGATGCGCCTGCCGCGCGACCGGGTGCTGATCGTCGGGACCGGCGGGCAGGGCGAGCCTCGCGCGGCGCTGGCGCGGATCGCCGAGGGCACTCATCCGATCACGCTCGAGGCGGGTGACACGGTGATTTTCTCATCCAAGCAGATTCCGGGCAACGAGGTCGCGATCGGGCGCATCCAGAACACGCTCGCGGGCAAGGGCGTGACGATGGTGACCGAGCGTCAGGCGCATGTTCACGTCTCCGGCCATCCCGGGCGTCCCGAGCTGGCTGCGCTCTACGAGTGGCTTCGCCCCGATCTGTTGATCCCGGTACACGGCGAAATGCGGCACCTGATGGAGCAGGCGCGCTTCGGCGCCGGCAAGGGCATCTCCCAGACGCTGGTGCAGCGCGACGGCGACATCGTCCGCCTGTTGCCGGGGCCGGCGAAGAAGGTCGGCAATGCTGCTGTCGGACGGCTGGTACTGGACGGCGACGTCATCCTGCCCGCGGATGGAAGCACGATCAACGAGCGGCGCAGGCTTGCTCTGCACGGACAGATCAGCGTCGCGGCGGCGTTGGGGCGCGACGGCCGGCCGACGGCGATGCCGGAGGTGCGCATCCAGGGAGTGCCGGTCGAGGAAGACAGGGACGCGTTCATCGCCGATGCCGTCGATGCTGTGGGTGAGGCTTTGCGAGGCAAGGCGCGCGATGCGGACAAGCGACGCGAGGCGGTCCGGCTGGCGGTTCGCCGCGTCGCGACACGCTGGACGGGCAAGAAGCCGGTCGTCGACGTCCTGCTTATCCAGGCCTGATCCGCCATGATGCGGTGGACGTCCGCGCTGGCCATCTACATCCTGTTCTGGGCCTTCAGCGTGTTCCTCGTCCTGCCGTTCGGTGTGCGGACGACCGACGAAGCGGGCGGCGATCCCGTGCCCGGCCAGGCCGACAGCGCCCCGCACGAATTCCGGCCGGGCCGCATCGCGTTGCGGGTCACGATCGTCGCCACCGTCCTGTTTCTGTTGTTCCAGCTCAATTATTATTTCGGCTGGATCACCCCACAGACGGTCGATCTTTTCGATCGGGGGAACACAAGCAATTTCTGAGGGTTAGTTCAGTCAGGCCAGTCAGGCCAGTCAGGCCAGTCAGGCCAGTCAGGCCAGTCAGGCCAGTCAGGCCAGTCAGGCCAGTCAGGCCAGTCAGGCCAGTCAGGCCAGTCAATTTGGCAGGGGCGAACGATGCATTTCTATTTTCACACAGCAGACGGCGGACGCGAGCGCGATCGTGAAGGAGTTGATCTGGCCGATCCGGCATCAGCAAGGCGCGAAGCGATAAAATATGCAGGGGCGGTCATGGCGGACCAGCCCGACGTGCTGTGGGATGGTCGCGACTTTCGTGTAGAGGTCACGGATGAAAAGGACTTGCTGCTGTACACGATCATTATGCTTGCGGTGGACGCGCCCGTGATGGGTTCGGACTGATCAGCGCAACCGTTCGATCGCCTGTGCAAGCGCGACATAGAGCTTGCCCATATCGGACGACAGCAACGTGACGCTGATCGATGATCCTTCCGGCTGAGTCAGGATCCCGCGCAACATCGATTCGAAATCGTGGATGTAACGGTGAACGTTGTTACGGAAACCATCGTCCTGATCGTATAGTTCAGCGATCGATCGTGCGGCGCTGCCTTCGACGATGCGGACTGCGCGTCGCGTGAATACCCCGCGATCACCCTTCAGATAAGCTGCCCAAGCGCTGTCGGGAACGTCGGTCGAGAACGCTTTGGTGATGTCGATCGATGCCGAATTGAGCGCATCGACCAGAACGGCGACCCGTCTGCTGAGCGAGGTGCGTTCCGCCGCATCGCGCTCGCCGCGCGCCTGCTCGATATGCGTTTCGACCAGCGTGGTCTGTTCGATGATGTCGGCGACGCGCGCGGAGACGGTGTCGGCGGCGCGCGTGCTGCCTTCGACGGCGGCATTCGTTGCCTGTGCAAGCGCGAGGATCTGCCGCTCGACCGATCGCTCGGTTGCGTGACGCATCGCCTGCGCCGTTGCCCTTTCCATCGCTTCCGCCGCCTCGGGAATGACGTTGGCCAGAGTTTCGCGCGCGCGTTCCGCTGCTGCGTTCGCCGTTTCCCGGACACGCAGCAGCGCCTCGATCAGCCGCGGCGCGGCGTCATCCGCGAAATGCTGCGTCCGCTCGATCGCCTCATCGACCGTGTGCCCAAGCGAGTCGGCCCTGGAACGGCCGGTCGTTAGCGTGTCGAGAAGCGTGCCCGAGAGCTGATCGAGCGTCTCTCGCTGCTCGGCTATCAAACCGGCGATCGCCTCGATTGCGTCATGCGTGCTGCCGGCGGCCGTTACCAGCGCCAGCAGTTCAGGCTTGGCCTGAACGACGACCTGCTTGCTCTGGTCGATCCGGACATCCAGCCGGTCGAGCGCGTGCGGCAGGGTCTCGTCGATCTCGCGCGCGGCTGAATCTAGGGCAATCAACAAGGTCTCGGTGGTGCCGATGGTACGCGTCGCCATCGTCTCGCCGGTACGTAGCGCCTCTGTCATGGCATCCGCGGAACCACCCAGTGCGCTGATCGACGCGGCCAGCATCTGCGACCGATCGATGCCCTGTTCATACAGCGCGATCAGGTTTTCCTGAACTTGCGACAGGCCGCGATCCAGCTCGTCGACCACACGGTCGCCGATCTCCCGCTGAGCATCCAGCCGGGTCGTGACATCGTCGATCGTCAGCGCGACCCCCGCAACCCGCGAACTGAGCGCCTCGGCGCTGGACCGGGCGGCACCGTCCAGCGCTGACTGATTGGCGCGCACGATATCCACCATCGCATCGCCCTGAGCGGCAAGTCCATCCGCCGAGTCGCGGATAGCGTCGGCAGTCCGCGCCAGCAGGGCGTCGATCGTCCCGGTTGCCTGCTCGACGGCGTGATCCAGGCGGAGAGCGACGGTCGCGCCGGTCGCTTTCATCTCCCTGACGTGGGTCGCCAGCCGTTCCGCCGCCGCGCCCGATGTCATGTCGGCTTCGCGACCCTGTTCGGCAAGCAGCGTCAATTGCTCCTCCAGCGCGGCGATGCGGCGCTCGGCGGACTGGCTGATCTCGTCCATGCGCCCGGCGGCGCTGTCGATTTCGGCACGCGCATCCGGCAACGCGGCGATCAGCCGATCGATACGATCCTGGGTCTCGCCCGAAGCTTTCGAGAGCGACTGTACATGCTCATCGGCCACCGCGACATCCGATGCGATGTCATGGCTGAGGCGGGTGAACCGATCACCTGTCCGGTCGCCCAGCGCCGTCAGCGCCTCGATCTGTTCCGCCAGATGCCGCCGATTGGCGTCGAGCGCGGTGGTGATTCTGCCTACCGCGCTATCGAGCGAGCCGGCTTCGCGCTGCATCGCGCGCGCAACATCCGCAAAACGGCGTTCCTCGCCGCGGCTTGTCCGCATCGCAATCAGCCAGAGGACACTTGCCAGGATGGGCGGAACGCACGCCGCAGCCCCATAAAGGACGATGTCGAGAGGAACGAGCGGGCCAAGAACGGTCGCGCCCGCCCATGCCGCCGTGGCGAACCACAAAAGAAGCAGAACACCGGCGACGACCGGCCCCCCGACAACCGGTCCCATGACGGCCGGACGCTTCGTCGAGCCGGCGGGCGGCTCCTGAATCTCATCGCTCACAACATAGCCGATCATGCCGGGGTCTTCCGCCCGCTCCAACGCGGCGTGGTTGCCGTCTTCTGTCCTGAACATCGAACCCCCGTCCATTGGGCGGTGTTTATCACGAAACCAGTTTGCGCAAAGCGAATAGCGCAAGCGGCTGCGGCCGAGCGCTTGCCGCCTCTTCCCCGGCGTTGTCGGACGGACTATTCAACCCTAACAGCCACCTGATGCTTGCCGGACTTCTCTTCGCCATTCACGACACCGATGATCGACCCGACCGATTGTCGGCGACGCTGCCGTTCGGCGGAGTAACGCTGATCGAGTATCAGGCCAGACTCCTGATCGCGGCGGGCGCGTCCCAGATCATCGTCTTCGTCTCGCGGCTGACGCCGGAGCTGCTGGGTGCGCTGAGCCGGATCGGCAAGCGGGGCGTCGCGATCGATGCGGTGCGATCGGCTGCGGAAGCCGTCCAGAAGATGCATCCACTCGCACGTGTCCTGATGCTCGCCGACGGACTCATCACGACGCAGTCGGTCGTGGACACGCTGGCGGGCGAGGGCCGCGACGCACTGCTTGTCGTCGAGGATTCCGCCGCCGGCGTGTTCGAGCGTGTCGGCGGCCAGCTCGCTTGGGCGGGCGTTGCCCGGCTTGATCCCCGCCGCATCGCAGAGGTCGCCGCGCTGCCGAGCGATTACGACCCGCAGTCATCGCTGGTCAGGGTCGCGTCGCAGGCTCAGGCCGTCCACCTTGCGCTTCCGCTTGAGGCCTTGAAGCATGGACATGGGATCGAGCATCAGGCTCGGGCGCTGGAGGAACGGGGGCGGATCGTGCTCGCCTCCATCGTATCCACGCGCCGTGGCTGGTTCGACCGCTTGGTGGTCTCCCCGGTCGCCAGGCTGATCCTCCCGCTGCTTATCGCGCGCGGTGTCCCGGGCGGCGCGATCGGCGCCGGGTCGACGGTTTTCGGATTGGGAGGGCTCGGACTGATCTGGTTCGGCTATTTTACCGAAGGTGTCCTTTTCACGCTCGTCGCCGTGTTGGGCCTGGCGATCGGCGCGACATTGGCCGAGCTTCGCGACGAGCCGCGGCTGGCGCGGTTTCAGGTCGGCGCGGCAACTTTCTTGCCGGGATTGGCGGTGCCGGTGATCGGTTGGGTCACGAGCACGGCGGCGTTCATTCTGGCACTTGCCGCGGTCGGCCTTGGCGCCCTTGGCGAGCGGGCGGCGACGGAACGCGCCAATGCCCTCTGGTGGGGAACACCGGCCGCTTTTCTGGCGCTGCTGATCCCGTTCATGCTCGTGTCCGCTGCCGTCGCCGGGCTTGCAGTCATCGCTGTCTATGCCTTCCTCACGCTTGCCGCCAAGATCGAGCGGATGCGTGATGTCGCTTAGCGACGAGTTAAGGAAACATGCGCTAGGCTGGCTAGAATGAGCGCGGATAGATCCTCCGACAGTGGCGCCGATATCGACATGCCGGCGCGCGCGCGTGCAGCCCATGAACGGGAAGTGCAGCGCGGGCGAGCGGCGCTTGCGGATTTCCGGATCGACGACGCCGATCGCCTGACCGATCGAACCCGCGCGACATTGTCATTGACCTTGCAGGCGCTGGCTGCCGGTCTGGCGGCGGACCTCTGGCAGCGGGCGCGAAGCAGGCTTGGATCGGGCACTACTGCGCCGGGCCGGATAGCGACCAACGCCGTCTATCGGCGGCTGGTGACGTCCGGCGTGCTTACCGATGACGGGCTTGTGAGCGAATTGCTTGGTCGGATCCGCCAGGCCGAGATCGCCGACGCGCTGTCTCCGATTGCCAGCGATCCCGCGAGGCCAAGTCTTCTCGTCAGGCTTGTCGATGCACCGGACGCGACCGTTGCGGACCTGGCGCGCGGGCTGTTGAGCGCCGAGGCTTATCGGCGCGACGACGCGGCCGGACCAGGACTCGGCCTGCCGGACGGTATCTATAGGCGTGTCGTCTGGTGGGTTGCGGCCGCGGTCCGCGCGGAAGTGGAAGCAACCCCCGCCATCGATCGCGCCATCGGTGAGGCGGCCGCTCACATCATCGGCCTCCATGACGACGCCGACACGGTCGAAGCCGCGGCGGCACGGCTCGCTGCAGCGATCGATGCGAGACCCGGCGAACTCGAACCGCTTCTGATCGAATCGCTCGCCGATCGGCAGCTGGCCCTGTTCATCGCGGTGGTGGCCAGGGCTGGCGGCCTCGACTATTCGGCGGCGCGCGAGGTGATCCTGGAGCCGCCGACCGACAGGTCCCTGTTGTTGTTCCTCAGCCTAGGCCTAAACCGCCGCGCCCTCGCCCAGATCGCGCTCGCCATTACCGATGCCGACCCGCGCCGAGATGCGGACACCTTGCCCGATCAGGTCGATGAAGCGATGAGTGTTCCGCTTGCCGTGATCGATACGATCCTCTCTCCTCTGCGGCTTCATCCCGACTTTCGCGATGCTATCGATGACCTCGCGATCGGCATGGTGCGATGAGCACGACCGTAATGCTGGCCCACGCACGCTTGGACGGAGAGGGTCGTCTTCTCTCGGCCGACATCCCGATCGATGCCCTCAATGTGCGGGCGGGCGGGGAAATCGGTGCGGTCTTTGCCTTGCCGCCCCTGGCCGCCGCGGTTCAGATTGCGCTACGACTCGGGATGATCGTGTCGCGCCGCGTGGTGGTTGCGGACGACGAAGCCGACATCGCGCTGTGGATCCGGATCGAACCCGATGGCGACGGCCTGCGGCTTGCGGCGAGCGGCTGGCACGAAGAGCGGCCCTGGCGTTGTCGCGGTTCGACCGATGAGGCCCGCCACGACTTTGCAACGATCGCTGCCGACTGGTGCTGGGATACCGATGCGGCCCTGCGATTGACCTTCGTGTCGCCATCGGCCGGGCGGCGGCACGGCTTTTGCTCGTCGGCGATGCTCGGACAGCCGATTACCGAACTGCTCGAGCTTCGCGATGACGCGCGGCAGGATTTCACCGCGATCGACCGCTTTGACGGGCGGCGTCCGCTCATGTCGATTCCGGCGATCGTGCGCGCATCGCGGAGATCAATTCTCATTTCCGCTTCCGTCCGTCATGATAGCGCTGGCGGTTTCGCCGGGTATGTCGGCGGCTCGCGCGATATGCCCGGCGATAAAGAAGCGCCGCTCACGGAAATGTTCATGGACCGGGTCGGTCCGGCATTACGCGCACCACTCGGGCGCATCATCGCCAATGCGGACAGTATTCACGCACAGATCGACGGGCCATTGCAAGGCGACTATGTCGATTATGCAGCCGACATCGCCAGCGCCGGGCGACACCTGCTGTCACTTGTCGACGATCTGGTCGACGTCCAAGGTATCGAGCGCAACGACTTCGTGCTGGCACTGGAGCCGATCGATCTGGCAGACCTCGCGCGCCGCGCGGCGGGACTGCTCGCTGTTCGGGCCGGTCATGTCGGAGTGACGATCACACGTCCGGCAGTCGGGGAACGCATGCCAGCCAGCGGCGAATTTCGGCGTGCCCTGCAGATTCTTGTCAACGTGATCGGCAACGCCGTGCGCTACGCCCCGCCGAACAGCGGCGTTGAGGTGATTGCCGAACGAGTTGGCGACAAAGCGCGTGTCTCTGTCCGCGATGCCGGCAAGGGCATCTTACCAGAAGACCAGACCCGCGTGTTCGAAAAGTTCGAGCGTGTCGATGTCACCGAGGCGGGCGGCAACGGGCTGGGACTCTATATCGCGCGGAGGCTGGCACGGGCGATGGGCGGCGACCTGACAGTAGAGAGCGCGCCCGGCAAAGGCGCGCGCTTCACGTTGACGCTACCTGCCGATCCGTCGCGCGATCAGGATCATGACCAAGCCGATCACCGCTAGCGCCGCGCCGCGATCCGCCCATGCGCTCTGCTCGAGCATGAAGCTGGATCGCGGCCAATGAACATAACCAAGTCCCTGACCTATCCACAGCAGCCCCATGAGTGCGGCCACGACGCCGACTATTATAAGGCCAGTGCGCAACAGACGTATCAGCGATCACCGATGACCTTGTAGCTGCGATGCGTCGGGCCGGTATAGAGTTGGCGGGGCCGGCCGATCTTCTGGTCGGGATCAGTAATCATCTCGTTCCACTGCGCCACCCAGCCAACGGTACGCGCCAGCGCAAACAGCGCGGTGAACATCGATGTCGGAAAGCCGATCGCGGACAGGATCACGCCCGAATAGAAGTCGACATTGGGAAACAGCTTCTTTTCAACGAAATAATCGTCGCTCAGCGCCATTTCCTCAAGCTGCAACGCCACGTCGAAGACCGGATCGGTAACCTTGAGTTCCTTGAACACCTCTCGCACCGTCTTCTGCATGACGGTCGCGCGCGGGTCATAGTTCTTGTACACCCGGTGCCCGAAGCCCATCAGGCGGAACGGATCATTCTTGTCCTTGGCGCGGGCGATGAACTCGGGGATACGGTCGGGCGTACCGATCTCGCGTAGCATATTGAGCGCCGCCTCGTTCGCACCACCATGCGCCGGCCCCCAGAGGCAAGCGATACCGGCCGCGATGCAGGCAAACGGGTTCGCGCCCGAGGAGCCCGCCAGGCGAACCGTCGAGGTCGATGCGTTCTGCTCATGGTCTGCATGCAGGATAAAGATCCTGTCCATCGCTCGCTCGATGACAGGGTTCACCTCATAGGGTTCGGCTGGAACGCCGAAGGCCATCCGCAGGAAATTGCCGGTATAGCTCAGTGAATTGTCCGGATAGAGGAAGGGCTGGCCCACCGAATATTTGAAAGCCATCGCCGCGATGGTCGGCATTTTCGCGATAAGCCGGTGCGAGGCGATCGTGCGCTGCTGCGGATCGTGGATGTCGGTTGAATCGTGATAAAATGCGCTCAGCGCACCGACGACGCCGCACATGATCGCCATCGGATGGGCATCGCGCCGAAACCCGCGAAGGAACGTCGCGAGTTGTTCATGTACCATCGTGTGACGAGTGATCGTGTTGGTGAATTTCGCCAGTTCGTTCTCGCGGGGCAATTCGCCGTTCAGCAGCAGATAGGCGACTTCCATGAAGCTGGAATGCTCCGCCAGTTCGCCGATCGGGTAGCCGCGGTGGAGCAGAACACCCTCGTCACCGTCGATGTAGGTCAGCTTTGATTCGCACGATGCCGTCGAGGTAAAGCCGGGGTCATAGGTAAACTTGTCGGTAGTCGCATATAGCTTGCGGATATCAATGACCTGTGGCCCTACCGACCCGGAACGCACCGGATAATCGGAAGTATCGGTCCCGGTAGTGAGTGTCGCGGCATCGGCCATATATTGTTTCCTTCCAGTCTCACTTGCCAGCGTGGTCGGCGATCCGCGCCAGGCTCTCATCCCGTCCCAGCAGGACGAGCACGTCAAAGATGCCCGGCGACGTCTTGCGTCCGGTCAGGGCAGCACGCAACGGTTGGGCCACCTGTCCCAGTTTCAGGCTGCGCTCCTCGGCCACGCGACGCACGGCTGTCTCCAGCCCTTCCGTATCCCAGCCGTCGACTGCGTCAAGCGTATGGTGCGCTGCGGTAAGAATATTCCGGGCATCGCCTGTCAGCAAGGTGGCACCCTCTTCGCTCATGGCGATCGGCCTCTTGGCAAACAGAAAGCTTGCGCCATCGCTCAGTTCTTTGATGTCATTCGCCCGCAGTTTGAGTACCGGCATCGCGCGGGTGAGCAGATCGACCGCGTCATTCTGCCATTGCAGTCCCAGCGCTTCCGCGACGAGTTCGGCGAGGCGCCGGTCATAGGCCTCGCGGATATAATGGCCGTTTAGGTTCTCCAGCTTCTTCAAATCAAAGCGAGCGGGTGCCCGTCCGACGCCCGACAGTTCGAACCATTCGATCGCCTGATCGCGCGAGATGGTTTCTGTATCGCCGTGTCCCCAGCCAAGCCGCAGCAGATAGTTGTCGAGCGCTTCGGGCAAGATGCCCATTTGATCGCGATAGGCTTCGATTCCGACTGCGCCGTGTCGTTTCGACAGCTTCGCCCCATCGCTGCCGTGGATGAGCGGAATGTGGGCATAGATGGGCTCCGGCCATTCCATCGCACGGTAGATCGGCAATTGGCGAAAGGCATTGTTCAGATGATCGTCGCCACGGATCACATGGGTAACGCCCATGTCATGGTCGTCGACGACGACGGCCAGCATGTAGGTCGGTGTTCCGTCGGAGCGCAGCAGGACGAGGTCGTCCAGTTCGTCATTCTGAACGGTAACGGCTCCCTGGACCCGATCCTCGATCGTCGTCGCCCCGTCGCGCGGTGCTTTCAGACGTACGACGAAAGGCGCCTCGGACGACGCATCCTCATGCGCACAGTCACGCCAGCGGCTGCGCACGCGCAGCGGTTGCTTTAACGTCTCCGCACCCCGCCGCATCTCGGCCAGCTCTTCGGATGTCAGGTAGCAACGATACGCATGGCCCTGTGCCACCATCTCGTGCGCGACTTGGGCATGACGATCGGCCCGAGTTGACTGAAAGACCGCCTCTCCATCCCAGTCGAGGCCGAGCCATCGCATCCCGTCTAGAATTGCATCGATCGCCGCCTGCGTCGAGCGAGCACGATCGGTATCCTCGATCCGCAGCAGGAATCGGCCGCCATTGTGTCGCGCATATAGCAGGTTGAAAAGCGCCGTTCGCGCGCCGCCCAGGTGCAGGAAACCAGTCGGCGACGGCGCAAAGCGCGTAATGACAGGTGTCTCAGGTGAGGATGTAACAGTGGTTGCGCTCAAGCGCGCATCCTTTCACAGCATCGTGGAACATGGCCATGACAGCCGCAAGCGCCTCTAGCACGCACCCCCTTTGGCGACAAATGGTCGATCGCCGTCTGACAGGCGGCTTTCGCGTCGCGCTTGAAACACTGCTCGAAGCGGAGCGCGACCAGCTTGCGCTCTGGATACCGGTCTGTCTGGGCGTCGGCATTGCCTTGTGGTTTGCGCTGCCCGATCAGACGGGATGGGAAGCGGTCGCCCTGTCGCTGGCGGGGCTGGCAATGGCGATGTCGGCAATCGGGCGAGCCGGCCGCGCCGCGCGCGTGCTGACGATTGCCGCGTTCTTGATCGGCGCGGGAGTGCTGCTCAGCTGGTGGCGCGCAGAGCATATCGCCGCGCCGGTACTCAGCCGTGCGGCAGTCGTCCAGATGCGTGCCGAGGTCGAGGCGGCCGAACCGCTCGTAGCGCGTGACCTCGTCCGGCTTGTCGTATACCCGATCAACGCAACCGATGGACGGGGGCGATCGATCGTCGTGCCGCCGCGCTTGCGTATCAACCTGACTACTTCAGAGGCGGGTGATATTTCCGCCGGAGCGCTGATCCGTCTAAGGGCCAGGCTGATGCCGCCGCCCGGGCCGGCGGTGCCGGGCGCTTATGATTTCGCGCGCGTCGCTTGGTTCGCCGGTATTGGGGCCACGGGGCGGGGCTTTGCGCCTGTCCAGATCGAACGGCGCGGCGGTGGAGGAGGCGCCGACATTCGTCATGCCCTCTCGCGCCATATTGCCGCGCGGCTGCCGGGAAGCGCGGGCGGCATCGCGGTGGCATTGGCAACCGGCGATACGGGCAGAATTACCGAGGACGATGCGGATGCCATGCGGCGCGCCGGGCTGGCGCATCTGCTATCGGTCAGTGGATTGCACATCACCGCGGTCGTGGGTGCTGCCATGTTCCTCGTGCTCCGGCTCCTGGCGCTTAGTCCGTGGGCGGCGCTTCATCTCCGCTTGCCCATCGTTGCCGCCGTCGCTGGGTCGCTCGCGGCGATCGGCTATACCTGGCTGACCGGTGCGCACGTGCCAACGATCCGATCCTGCGTCGCGGCTCTTCTGGTGCTGGCGGCGCTCGCGATGGGGCGTGAGGCGATTACGCTCAGGCTGGTCGCGACCGGTGCGTTCATCGTCCTGCTCGTTCGGCCGGAGGCGCTGGTCGGCGCTAGCTTCCAGCTCTCTTTTGCAGCGATCACCGCGATCGTCGCGCTGCACGAACTGCCGTGGGTCAAGCGCACCTTCTCCGCGCAGCAGGAAGCATGGTCGCGCCGGATGGTCCGGCAGGCCGGATCACTGCTGCTGACCGGCGTCGTCGTCGAGGTCGCGCTGATGCCGATCGCCATCTACCACTTCCACAAGGCCGGGTTGTACGGTGCGCTGGTCAATATCGTCGCCATCCCATTGACGACGTTCGTCATCATGCCGCTGGAGGCGATGGCCCTGCTGCTCGACGCGGTCGGATTGGGTGCGCCGGTCTGGTGGCTGGGGGGCTCGTCGCTGCGTCTGTTGCTGGCAATGGCCCGTCTTGTTGCTGCGGCACCCGGATCGGTCGCGGCACTTCCCGCGATGCCGGGCGGCGCCTTTGCGGCGATGATGGGCGGTGGCCTGTGGCTGGCATTGTGGCGGACCCGTTGGCGGCTGACCGGCATCGCGCCGATCTTGCTGGGCGCGGCCTGGGCGCTGATGACGCCTGTACCGGACCTGCTCGTCACCGGGGATGGGCGGCACGTTGCGATCAGGACAGAAGACGGCACGCTCGCCCTGCTGCGGGATCGGACGGGCGACTATACTCGTGGTCTGCTGAGTGAGGGTGCGGGCATCACCAACGAGCCGGTTCTGTTGGCTGAGCAATCCGATGCCCGCTGCAGTCGCGACTTGTGCGCCGTCGAGCGTCGTGTCATGGGTCGTCATTGGCGCATCCTCGCTACGCGCAGCGCCTATCTCGTACCGGTCGACGCCCTCATCGTGGCATGCGCGCATGCCGACATCGTGGTCAGCGAGCGGCTTCTACCCCGCGGCTGTCGCCCCCGCTGGTTACGCCTCGATCGGTCCGTTCTCGCCGAAACCGGCGGTGTCAGCATCGCGCTTGCCAGCGGCAGCGTCCGGACTGTTCTGCATCCAGGCGATCGCCACCCCTGGCGTATCCCCCCGCTGGTCGGTCCGGTCAGTCGTAGCGGCGCAGCAGTCCGGCGAGCTTACCCTGGACGCGCACCTGCGCGGGAGCATAGCGCTGCGGATCATAGGCGCGGTTGGCGGGGTCGAGGCGAACCATCGCGCCTTCACGCCGGAAATATTTGAGCGTCGCTTCTGACTCCTCGATCAGCGCGACGACGATCTCGCCATCCCGTGCGACATCCGTACGTCGGACCAGCGCATAGTCGCCGTCGAGGATGCCGGCTTCGACCATCGAGTCGCCCGACACCTCCAGCGCATAATGTTCTCCCGAACCGAGCAGGGCCGCGGGAACCGAGAGCGTCGCGCTATCCTCGAATGCCTCGATCGGCATACCGGCGGCGATGCGACCGTGCAGTGGGACCTCGACCGTATCGTTCGCCGCTACCGGCGTCGAACCCGACCGCGGATGAGTAAGCTGTGGTGCAGGGGCCTTCTTCTTCCTGGCCGTCGGACGCTCCGGCATGCGCAGGACCTCCAGTGCGCGTGCGCGGTTCGGGAGGCGGCGGATGAACGCGCGCTCCTCCAGCGCAGAGATGAGCCGATGCACTCCGGATTTTGACTTGAGTTCCAGAGCTTCCTTCATCTCCTCGAACGAGGGAGAAACGCCGGTTTCCTTCAGCCGGTCGTTGATGAAGCAGACAAGTTCGTGCTGCTTGCGTGTGAGCATGACAGTCCTCCGTCGGGAACAGACTGGGAACCTCTATGGAACATACAGATTCACGTCAAGCGATAAGGAGGACTTGTACCGTGTCGCCTGCCTTTGCGACAGGGGCATTGGCCGGACGGACGATCAGACACGATGATCGCGCCAGTGTCAGCAGCATCGAACTGTCCTGAACGGTCGAGGCGAAGGCAAGGCCATCCCGCAACTCGGCTCGAAGATAATCGGTACGCGCCTTATTTGCGCTCAGGTCTTCGCCGAGGATGCCCTGTATTGTTCGTGGTAACGGATCGGTGGCGCCGGCCATGTGCGCGATCAGCGGCCGGACGAACAGCAACGCGGTCACATAGGCGGAGACCGGATTGCCGGGTAGCCCCAGCATCGCGGCATCGCCCAGGCGACCCGCCATCATCGGCTTGCCCGGGCGTAGGGCGATCCGCCAGAAATCGATGACGCCGCCTGCTTCTTCCAGCGCTGGTCGGACGAGGTCATGGTCGCCGACCGATGCGCCGCCGGTAGTGACCAGCAGATCGGCCTCGACCGAGGCGAAGGCGTCGCGCATGATGTCTTGCCGGTCGGGCAGTATGCCGAGATCGACGAGTTCGACGGGCAGGTCGGCGAGCATGGCCGCAAGCATGACGCCGTTCGACTCGGGGAGTGCGAGCCCGTCGACCGCTTGTCCCGGTGTGACCAGTTCGTCGCCCGTCGCCGCGATGGCGACCCGTACCAGGCGGCGCGCGGGCAGGGTTGCATGCCCGCCGACCGCAGCGACCGCGATCCGCGCGGCGTTCAGCCGCTCGCCGGTTCTCACCAGCACGTCACCTGCCGAGAAATCCAGCCCGCGCCGCCGAGTGTTGCGCCCTCGGTGCGGAGGTCCTTCACCCGCCAGCGTAACCTGTCCGTGATCGACGGCGGCTTCCTCCTGCACGAGTACGCTGTCCGCGCCTTTCGGCAGCACCGCGCCGGTGAAGATGCGAGCAGCGTCTCCGGCTTTGACGATGCCATCGAATGGCCGCCCCGCCGCACTCTCGCCGATCAACGACCAGGGGCCGGGCAGGTCGTCGAAGCGAATCGCATAGCCGTCCATCGCCGACAGATCGGAGGCGGGCTGGGTCCGCCTTGCCGCGATGTCCTCGGCCGCCCAGCGCCCGGCGGCATCGCGCAACGAGACCATTTCCCGAGCGACGGGTGCCGTTGCGGTGAACAACCGCTGCTGCGCTTCCTCAATCGGCATCAGCATCACGTCGCGGTCCAGTTCCCGGACTTGCCGCCGGACTTGGCAACCACCCGGATGCCATCGATAATCATATGCCTATCCATCGCCTTGACCATGTCGTGGATCGTGAGAAGCGCGACCGACACTGCAGTCAAGGCTTCCATCTCAACACCCGTGCGCCCGTCGGTCGTGCAGGTCGCCGTGACGGTGATGCCGGACATGTCGAGCGCGAGGTCCAGCGCCACACTGGTCAACGGCAGCGGATGGCACAGCGGGATCAACTCGCCGGTGCGCTTGGCCGCCAAGATGCCAGCAACGCGTGCGACCGCGAGGACATCGCCCTTCTTCGCGCTGCCGTCCTGCACCGCAGCCAGCGCGTCTTCGGCGATGGCGATGCGCCCGGTTGCCGTTGCGCTGCGGCTGGTCACCGGCTTGCCGCCGACATCGACCATCCGCGCCGCGCCGGTTTCGTCGAGGTGCGTCAAGCTCATTGCAGCAGCGCCCGGGTCGCGGACTCGATGTCATCGGCTCGCATCAAGGCTTCGCCGACCAGGAAGCATCGGATGCCGTGCGCCGTCATCGTGTCGAGGTCCGCACGACCCGTGAGTCCGCTCTCGGCGACAAAGGTGCACCCCGCCGGTGCTGACCCGACCAGATCATAAGTCCGTTGAAAATCGACGGTGAAGTCGCGCAGGTCACGGTTATTGACCCCGATCAGCCGTGACTTGAGCCTCAGCGCCCGGTCGAGTTCACGCGCGTCGTGCACCTCGATCAGCACGTCCATCCCGAGCGTTATCGCCGCATCCTCTATCTCGGCCATCTGCGTATCCTCCAGCGCCGCGACGATCAGCAGGATCGCATCGGCGCCGATCGCCCGCGCCTCGCTCGCCTGCCAGGGATCGATCATGAAGTCCTTGCGCAGCACCGGCAGCGCGACTGCGGAACGCGCCGCCATCAGATAGGCATCCGCGCCCTGAAACCACCGCTCGTCGGTCAGCACCGACAGGCACGCCGCGCCGCCGGCTGCATAGGCGCGAGCATGATCGACCGGCGCGAAATCATGCCGGATGATCCCCTTCGAAGGACTGGCCCGCTTGATCTCGGCGATCAGTGCCGGTCCGGTCTTGTTTTCCAACGCTGCTCGAAAGCCGCGCGGTGGCTCTGCCACGGCGATCCGCTCCTGTAACATCGTTAGTGAGGTAGCGGCCTTGCGGAACCGTACCTCGTCATGCTTGCCGGCAAGAATGTCGTCGAGCACGCTCATCGATAGGCGATCCATGCTTCGAGCAGATCATGCGCGCGGCGGTCGTCGATTGCCGCCGCCGCTTCAGCCGCGCACTCGGTCGGCGTCGCGCCTCGTCCCGCGACCTTGAGGGCGAAGGCGGCATTCAAAAGCACGGCATCGCGGTAGGCACCGCGTTCTCCCCTCAGGAGCGCCTGCAACGCGCCGGCGTTATGCGCCGCATCGCCGCCCCGGATCGCCGTCACCGGATGTCGCGGCAGCCCCGCATCCTCCGGAGTCAGGACGGGCGGAATGGACAGTGAGCCAACCGCCTGCGCGATACTCGCACCCGCGCCCGAAACCTCGTCCAGCCCTTCCTCGCCGGACACGATCATAGCGGCTGTCGTGCCCAGTTCTTTCAGCGCCGCAGCATAAACCGGGACATAATCCGGCCGCGCGATGCCGATCAACTGGCGGCTTACATGCGCGGGATTGGCGAGCGGCCCCATCAGGTTGAAGATCGTCCGCATGCCTATCCGTCGGCGGATGGGTGTGATCTGGCGCATCGCTGGGTGGTGGTTGCCCGCGAACAGGAACGCGATCCCCAGATCATGCAGGCTGGCCTCCGCCGTCGTCCCGGCGATGTCCAGGTTGAGGCCCAGCATCTCCAGTGTATCAGCGGCCCCCGCTTTGCTGGACGCCGCGCGGTTGCCGTGCTTGGCGACCGGCACCCCGCAGGCAGCGACCACCAGCGCGACGGCGGTCGAGACGTTGAGCGTGTGATGACCGTCGCCACCCGTCCCGCAGACGTCGATGGCGCCCGCCAGCGCATTAATCGGGATCATCCGCCGGCGTAGGGCGCGCGCGGCCTCCGCGATCTCGATACTGGTCTCTCCGCGCACCGAAAGCGCGATCAGGAACGCAGCGATCTGCTCCTCATCGGCGCGCGCATCGAGGATGTCGGCGAACGCCTCGGCCGCGCGTTCATGTGACAGCGGGGTCGAGGGGTCGGGAAGGAGGGTGATCGTCGTCACGCGAGCGCCCGTGCTTCGAGACCCGCCAGGCGCAGGAAATTGGCGAGCATCGCGTGCCCATGTTCGGTTGCGATGCTCTCCGGGTGGAACTGCACGCCGTGGATCGGGAACGCCCGGTGACGGAACGCCATCACTGTCCCATCCTCAATCCAGCCATTGACCAGCAACGATGCCGGCACGTCGCGCACGATCAGGGAATGATAGCGCGTCGCGGTGAAGGGGGAGGGCAGGCCCTCGAACACGCCGCTCGCGTCATGCAGGATCGGGGAGGTCTTGCCGTGCATCAGGGCACCGCGCTCGACCCGACCGCCGAAATGTTGGCCGACCGCCTGATGCCCCAAGCACACGCCCAGCAGCGGACGGCGCGCGTCCGCGCAGGCCGCCACCAGATCGAGGCTGATACCCGCCTTGTCCGGTGTACAGGGCCCGGGTGAGATCAGAAACGCGTCGGCTCCCGACGCCAGCGCTTCGACTGCGGTGATCTCGTCATTGCGGACGACCTCGACCCGTTGCCCCAGCTCCATAAGATAATGGACAAGGTTCCAGGTGAAGCTGTCGTAATTGTCGACGACCAGGATCATGGCGCTTGCCATAGCCGCTGCGCTGCCCCGCGCAATCATTGTCGGGCGTCGTGAACCGGGTCACTCACGATGGAGCCAGATCGCGCACTGCACGTTCTGACACGTCGAAGGAGATTACATCATGCTGCGTCTTGTCCTGTCCGCCGCAATCATGGTTCCTGTCGCATCAGCCGCCCAGGAGCGACCGGCCGTGGATGCGCAGGCCGAGACGGGACAGCCGCCACAGCGGATTCGCAGCATCACGCTGAAGAAGGGTGAGAAATGTCCACAATCGAGCGCCGACGAAGTCGTGGTCTGCAGTTCGCTCGATCAGCCTTATCGGCTCCCGAAGGGCCTGCGCGATCGCCCGATCCCCGCCGCCAACCAGAGTTGGGTCAATCGTGCGCAGACCGTCGACGAGGTCGGAAGGGTGGCGGGCGGCCTGCCCGACACCTGCTCGCCGGTCGGAACCGGGGGGCAGTCAGGCTGCGCGCTGGCAACTGCGCGCGCCTACGCCGCCGACAAGCGCGCGGCGGTGCGTGACGAGGCGTCGGTGCCGTAAATCTCAGGCTTCGACCGTACTGGCCGTTGTTGCGTGAATCTACATGCGTGATTGGCATTTTGGCTGCAATCGACGTTTTCACGACGAAAGATATGCATACCAGAGGATCAGCAGCACCAGTCTTGCGGCAAACGGACTTTGGCTGACACCGCAGAGTGCAGCCGCCACGGTGGCCGCAATGGCACCGGCGGCTGCCGAGAGTATGACGGGATAGAGGGATATCCGGATCAGGGTCGCGGGTACGGCGAGCAGGCAGGACCACAAAACACCCGCTGCGATAAACGCCATGCGTCGCAGATTTGGCGATAACAAGGTCGTGCACGTCAACGGCAGCAATCCAAGCGCTTCACTTCGTCCGGCGTGACTGGCCATTCCGAAGATCAGCAGGAGCATGGCGACCGGGCTTCCCAGATGTCGATAGTCTCCGGCCAGCCCGGCAACGGCGGCGATTGCCGCGAGCGACTTGAATAGCCGCCCCGCGCCGATCAGCCTGAACTCACCGCGTATCAATCCGATGATAGGTAATGCCGCGTGACCAGCGGACGGCGCTCCCGGTACGACTGCCGGAGCCGGACCCGGCGAGAACAATTGTGCGGCGGCGGCCGTCAGGCGACTCCGGCGGCGTATCGTATGCGGTCGGTAGAGAAGGCCTGCGACGGTCGCGACTACGATGGCGATCACCGCCCAGAGGACGCGTGACGCAACATAGCCGGCAGCATGTACCCCGGCCAGTACATCGAGCGGCACGCGCCCGCGCTCAATAATGCCGCCGCTCCCCAGCACGATGTCCTGACCTTGTGATGGCGCAGGTCCAGCCAGGGGTCGTATGAAGCCCGCGAAATCCGAAAGATTGGTTGTCAGGTCGGATGGACGATCGGCAACGGTTATCGGCATCACGAGGCTGGCGAGCCAAAGACAGAAGAACACTGCGTCGCCGGCGCCACGACGCGTTGGTGGAAACGCATCCAAAAGCCGGTGGATTGCGGCCAGCCCCATGACGGCGGGCGGCGCGACCAGCCATAATGTCCAACTTATGAGCAGTG
Source organism: Sphingomonas sp. (assembly GCA_965260965.1). Taxonomy (GTDB): domain Bacteria; phylum Pseudomonadota; class Alphaproteobacteria; order Sphingomonadales; family Sphingomonadaceae; genus Sphingomonas. The sequence goes on from CBDHCA010000003.1 coordinate 593,617, forward strand.
CATCGAACTTGGCAGATATGACTGCCCAGCCGAGGAGCCATCCGGCAACGTTGAGCGTGGCGAGCATGGCGAACAGGATGACGACATCGGCGCCGAAACGACCGAGCGCGGTCAATGTACGAGAAGCGGCGGTCGTCTCTTCGATCTGCCAAGGCTGACGGCGCGTGACGTTCGAGCGGAGGCACAAGAACGCCACGGGCAAAAGCAGCGTCGAGACCACGATGCCAAGAGAAACGCCGAGCATCGCCGACGTCATCACGGGCAAGTGATGCCCGACGGCGATCTGCACGCCCGACCCGTCGTCGCGTGCGATCATGAAGCGCGCACCGATCGGGCCGAGAAGGAGCATGAGCCAAAGACCCCAGCTGCGGGAATAGCGTGTCAGGCTGGTGATGAAGCAGGAGCGGGTGGCACCGAACGTCATGCCGGGCACACGCTGCCGCCTTCAACGCACAGTACCGCGTGCGCATGCGGCGCCAACGCGTCGGCCAGATGGGTGGTCATGACGACGACGGCGTCGCGTGCTTTTTGCTGGATCAAAGCGCCGACCCGCAGCGCCGTCTCACGGTCAAGTTCAGCGGTCGGCTCATCGAGGGCGAGAAGACGGGGCGCCCCCAGCAGCGCCTGGGCCAGGACCAACCGCCGCCGCATCCCGCCGGAAAATGTCGAGACTCGACGATTGATGTCGGCATGCAGCCCGATCGTATCGGCGATCGCCACGAATTGTTCGTCGGCCGCTCGCTGATCCAGTCCTTTGAGTGCGGCAATATGCAAGGCGAATTCGCGCGCCGTTAGATCGTCGGGAAGCTCGACCGCTTGAGGCGCGTATCCGAGTGTCCGGCGCAGCGCGTTGCGCGCGCCCGGCAGGCGCTCACCCGCCCAGAGGATCGTCCCGCTACTTGGACGCTCGGCAGTCGCTATCAGACGCAGCAGGGTGGATTTGCCTGCTCCGCTGGGGCCGGTCAGCAGCGTCAATCCGGTAGGGAAGGTGGCGGTGACATTCGCAAGAACCGGCCTGCGACGATAGGCTTTCAACACGTCTTCAAGTTGGAGGCAGTCCACATCAGGTGTGTTGCATCAATGAGACGGCACAACAAGCCGTCGCCTCGCTCAGCTCAGATTTTTACTGTCCGTACATCACGTTGCCCGCCGTGGTCACCGCGTCGCGCGCGGCAGCGAGGATCGCGCCGGCTTTTGCTTCGCATTCACGTTGCTCAGCGGCGGGTTGGCTGTCGGCGACGATCCCCGCGCCTGCTTGTGCGTGAATGATTCCGTCCTTCACGACGGCGGTGCGCAGAACGATGCATGAATCCATGGACCCGTCCGGCGAGAAATAGCCCACGCAGCCGGCATAGGCGCCGCGACGTTCGGGTTCGAGTTCGCCGATGATCTGGCACGCGCGGACCTTGGGCGCGCCGCTTACCGTGCCAGCGGGAAAGCCCGCGAACAGTGCCGTCAGCGCGTCGCAATCGTCCGGCATCGCGCCGGTCACGTTGGAGACGATGTGCATGACGTGGCTATAGAATTCCACGCTGTAGCTGCTTGTCACCCTCACGCTGCCTTGGACAGCGGCACGGCCGACGTCGTTGCGACCGAGGTCCAGCAGCATCAGATGTTCGGCCCGCTCTTTCGGATCGGCGAGCAGGCTGGCACGATTCGCCTCGTCTTCGGCGGCAGTGCGTCCGCGCGACCGGGTGCCGGCGATCGGGCGGACGGTGATCTCTCCGTCCCGGACCCGCACGAGGATTTCCGGACTGGAGCCGATCAGCGCGAAGCCGGGCAGATCGAGATGATAGAGAAAAGGAGAGGGGTTGATCCGGCGCAGCGAGCGATAGAGTTCGAACGGCGGGAGCGAGAAGGGCGCGCTGAACCGCTGCGCCAGCACGACCTGGAAGATGTCGCCTGCGGCAATATAGTCCTTGGCGCGCATTACGATGCCGCGATAGTCGTCCGGCGTCATCGCTGGGATATAGACCGGATCGGACTGATTGGAGCGGACCGGTGCCGGGAGTGGCAGACTCGCCAACCTCGCCGCGATTGCATCAAGCCGCTCATAAGCCGCGTCCACGATCTGCTCGGCGGCGCGCAACGGATCGGGCCAGGCGGGCGCGACCAGGAACATCGTGTCGCTCAACCGGTCGAAGACGATGATAACGCCCGGCCGGACGAACATCATGTCGGGCAGCTTGAGCGGATCGGCCTTCTCGCCGCCCCTCAGCGTCGGCTCGACCAAGCCGATCGTCTCGAAGCCGAAGTAGCCGACGAGGCATGCCAATACGGAGGGCAGGTCCGCCGGCACATCCGCCCTGCATTCCTCGACGAGGATGCGCAGCGCCTTTAGCGCCGGTTGGGCGCAGGGCTCGAACGCTGACGCTTGATGCGACCAGGAACGGTTGATCTCGGCGCGATCACCATGCGCGCGAAAGACCAGGTCGGGGGCCAGGCCGATCAGGCTGTAGCGGCCGCGCGTCGTGCCGCCTTCCACCGACTCCAGCAGGAAATCACCGCGTTCCGGCTCGATCAGCTTCAGCGCGACTGCGACCGGAGTCTCGGTGTCGGCGACCTGTCGGCACCACAGGAGCGCGGGCCGTCCGTCCGCGACCCGCTCGACGGCTTCCGCCCGCCCGTCAATTATTGGAGCCGCCCTGACCAAGCAATTGCTGGCGCACGACCGCGACGGAGCCGTCATGTCTGGTCGTGCCGATGTTACCGCGCACCGCATGGACAAACTGTTCGATATATTCTTCGCCGACCAGGCCGCCGATATCGCGCCGGGTCGCGGCGATGACGTTGGGCCTGGCGGCCGCATTGCCCGGCTCGATCCGGTCGAGTTTCACGATATACCAGCCCGAACGGTCCGGCGCCTCCAGCAGCTTGGCCGCGCCCTGCTTCAGGCTGAACAGCAGGACGAGCGGCGGTGGTGCGTTACGGGCGTCGACGGCGAGTTGCGCCCGCACGGCACCCATTGGACGCGGCGCGGGCAGCGCTACTTTCTGGGCGGTGAGAGCCTTGGTGAGCGGCATGCCACCGGCCTTTGCGACAACATCGGCAGCGACCGCGCGAGCCGCTTGGCGCTCCTGATCGAGGGTCAGGTCGCGCGTGACCTGAGCCGTGATCTCGCCAAGCGGGCGCGGCGTCGCCGGGATCATCCGGGCGATTGCCACCAGCGCGAAGCTGCCATCCGCGCCGGCCGGAACCATCTGTGGCGGGTCGCCGTCCTGCATGGCATAGCCGGCCGCCACGATTGGCGCGACCTGCGGCGGCGGCTTGTAGGCCGTGTTCGCCGGATCGGTGCCGTCTGCGAGCACCGGGGGTGTCGCCTCGGCCGTCAGCTTGCGGTTCGCCACCACCTCATCGAAGGTCGCGTTGTCGGACAGCGCATCGTCGATTGCGTCGTGGATGTCTGACAGCGCCGTCTCGGTCTTCTGTTTGGTCAGCTCGGCGAGAAGGACGGGACTCGCCTCGGCCAGCGATTTGGCCGGGATCTGCTGGACGGTATCGACCCGCGCGACGATCCAGCCCAACGTACCTTTGACCGGCCCGACCACCGAACCCTTCGCCGCGCCGAATACCGCAGCGGCGACCGCCGGTGTCGTCGACGCGGCGTAGTCCGCGCTCGTCACGCCCGTCTGCGTCGATGCCTCCAGACCGGCGCCGCGTGCTGCATCGGCAAGGGACGTACCGCCGCGTACCTCGTCGGCCAGCGCCACCGCACCCGCCCGGTCGGCGACCACCACCTGAGTCAAGTCGCGCTTTTCGGTCGCGCCGAAGCGCTGCGCATCGTCGCGATAGGCAGCCGCGATCTCGGCTTCGCTCGGCGCTGCCGCTGCCTTGACCATCGCGGGGGTCACGAGCGTGTAGCGCATCACCCTGCGCGCAGGCGTCGTATAGCGGGCGATGTTGCTCTGGTAGAATTGCTGCACCTGACCCGCGGTCGGTGCCGAACCCGAACGGAAGGCCGCGCTGGGCACGAAGCCGACCTCTCCCTGCCGTTTCTCCAGCAGCAGCGACGCATAGGGTAGTGCAAGCTGCGACGGCACCTGCTTGGCGCCACGAATCGGGATGAGCAATTGCTGCGTCAGGGTGTCGCGGGCAATATCGGTGCGGATCTGCTGGTCGCTCAGATGCCGCTGCGCGAGCAGTCGATCATAGATCTGCTGGTCGAATTTTCCGTTCGGGCCCTGCAGCGCGGGGATGCTGATGATCTGCCCGTTGATGGTGGCATCGCTGACGACCATGCCCTCCTTCTTGCCGAACTGTGCAAAGGCGAGCCCGGTCATCATCCGCTCAAGCGTGGCGTCCAGCCCGCCCTGCTCGACATACTGCTTGATCGTCAGACCGGGCTGCTGCTGTCGATACCCCTCCATCTCGTTCTGTGCACGCGACGCAAGTTCACCGGCCGCGATGTCGGTGCGCCCGACCGACGCCACGTCATTTCCACCGAGTGCCCCGAAGCCCATGCTGCGGATGCCCGATACGTCCCCCGCCGCGAAGGCGAGCGCGATCACGATCAGCACCGCGAACGTGACGATCAGCCCGACCTTGGAATTGATGATTCGCCGGATGAAGGAAAGCATGGAAAGCAGAGTATCCTGGAAGACTGATCGGTCGCTTTAGGGACACTCCCGGGCTGCTTCAACCTTGTGCGACGGGCGTGCGACGCTATCGCGGATCGAGCATTCGAGGGAGACGGGCATGCGGTGCAAGCTGATCGCGGGAAACTGGAAGATGAACGGATCGCTGGCGGCGCTGGACGAACTGGCGGCGATCGAGGGCGCTGCCTGTTCGGGCGCGATCGACGTTGCGATCGCGCTTCCCGCGACGCTGATCGCGCCCGCAGCGGGCAAGATCGCGTGCGTCGCGGTCGGGGTGCAGGATGTCGGCATCGACGACTCCGGCCCCCATACCGGCTGCGTAAGCGCCGCGATGGCGCGCGAAGCCGGCGCCTCCTTCACGATCGTTGGTCACAGCGAACGCCGCGCCGATCAGTGCGAGGGCAATGACGAGGTCAGAGCCAAGGCCGAAGCCGCGCGTCGTGCCGGCCTCACCGTTATCCTGTGCGTCGGCGAGAGTGCGGAGCAGCGCGACGCGGGGCACGCCGAGAATGTGGTGACCGGGCAGGTGACCGGCTCCATGCCGGACGGCGCCGACCCGGACTGGCTGACGATCGCCTATGAACCTATCTGGGCGATCGGCACCGGCCGGACGCCGACGGTAGACGACGTCGCGGCCATGCACGGTGCGATCCGGCGCAGCCTGCGTGGCCGGCTGGGCGAGCCGGGTACGCGCATGAGGATACTCTATGGTGGATCGGTGACGGGTGAGAACGCGTCGACCCTGCTGGCGGCAAGCGACGTCGACGGTGCGCTGGTCGGCGGCGCCAGTCTAACCGCCGCCAAGTTCGTGCCGATCATTCGGGCGGCAGAGGCGTTGGTTCAGCCATAACGCTTTGATAGCATCGCCCAGGCGGCACGCAGGCCGAAGGCGTCACCGCCCTTGGGGCGGCCGGGAAGTGCCTTCGGCCGCCAGGCAAAGACGTCCAGGTGCGCCCACGCCATGTCCCCCGGCACGAACCGCCGCAGGAACAGCGCGGCGGTAATAGCGCCGGCAAACCCGCCCTCCGGCGCGTTGACCATGTCGGCGATGTCCGACTTCAGCATATCGTCATAGGCATTCCAGAGCGGCAGTCGCCATAGAGGGTCGCCGACCGCGTCGCCGGCGGCGAGAAGCTCGCCTGCCAGTGCCTCATCGTCGGTGAACAACGGTGGCAGGTCCGGGCCAAGCGCGATGCGCGCAGCGCCGGTCAGCGTCGCGAAATCCAGGATCAGCGCCGGCTTGTCCTCGCTCGCGCGGGTCAGCGCGTCGCCGAGGATCAGCCGCCCCTCGGCGTCGGTATTGGTGTTCTCGACGGTCAGCCCTTTGCGCGTTGCCAGCACGTCACCGGGCCGGAAGGCATCACCGGCAATGGCGTTCTCGACCGCGGCAACTAGCAGGTGCAGCCGCACAGGCAGCCGGGCGTCCATCACCAGTCCGGCAAGCGCGATCGCGTGCGCAGCACCGCCCATGTCCTTTTTCATCAGGCGCATGCCCGACGACGGCTTTATGTCCAGCCCGCCGCTGTCGAAGCAGACGCCCTTGCCAATCAGCGCCACCCGTGGATGATCGGGGTTGCCCCATTCCAGTTCGACGAGCCGCGGCGCACGGTCGGGAGCAGCGGCACGGCCGACCGTATGGATCATCGGGTAGTCGCGCTTCAGGTCGACTCCCTGCGTCGTACGTACGTCCGCGCCGTGCTGCGCGCCCAGCACCTCGATCGCCGCCTGAAGGTCGCCCGGACCCATGTCCGAGGTGGGCGTGTTGATCAGGTCGCGCACCGTCGCCGTAGCGCTCGCCACGCGCAGCACCTCGTCGATCGAGGCGGCGTCCTTCGTGAGCAGGACTCGCGGCGCGCTGTCGTCGCCCTTGCGATAGCGCTCGAAGCGATATTGGCCCAGCAGCCATCCGAGCGCCGCTTGCGCCGGCGCGGGGCCGTCGATCCTGTAAGTGCCGCCCGGCAGCTTCTCGGCCAGCGACGCCAGTGACCAGGGATGATCCTTCGCCGCGACCGCGACGACCGACCAGTCATCGCGCTCGCCGAGAACGACGGCGTGGGTGCCCGGCTTGCCGGTGAAGCGCTGCGCCTGCGCGGCGGCGCGGGGCGCGGGCGATTGCGCAGCGGTCCACTCGTCCAGGTCATCGACGAGGACGATCCGCTTGGCATCCTGCCCGCGATCGGGCTGCAAGAGAGGGGCGAAGTCAATCAATTTGCCGGCATCACTAGGAACTGTTCCCATTTTCCGTTCTCGCCCGGCTCGGCATAGGTCACGATGGTCAGCGTACGTCCAGGATAGGTCACGGTATAGTTGCGATTGACGAAGCCTCCGCGCAGGCGCGGCGCCCTTATGAGCTCGAAGCTGGTCGGCTCGCCCAGCGGCGCCAGGCTGTCGTGATAGCCACGGGTGGCGGTCGGCGTGAAGTAATAGGCCGCGTCCGCCGTGAGGTGTGTTCGGTCGAGCGTGCCATTGCGCAGAGAGTCGAACAGCGACCTTGCCGTCGCCATCCCCTTCGCATCGTCCGGGCTTGCCGACGCTGGCAGCACGATCGCCGCGATCCCCTTGGTGATCGTCGTGGTGGCGTCACCGAAATCACCGTTGGTAAGGACGACGATCGCTGCCTTGTCCGATGAATAGACGGTGTTCTGCGACAGAAAGCCCACCGCCTCGCCGCTATGCGCGATCGTCTGACGGCTATCGGCGGTGCCGACTGTGACGCCCAGCCCCTTGCCGGTGCTGCTGCTGTCGGTCAATTTGACCGGCGTCTCCTGCGCGATCCAGTCATCGGCGGGCATGATACCGCGCTCGATTCGCGGGATGTCCCATTTCGCCAGGTCGTTCGCACTCATCGCGAGTTCATTGGCTGCGAAAAGCCAGCCCGGTGCGGCGGGCTTCTCGACACGAACCGCCCCCAGCGCATAGCGATGATGCGGCGAGGGATATCCCTCGCCGATGGCGAAGTCCTGATTGATCGGGTCGATCCCCAGCGGCTTGAAGATGCGGGCGCGCAACTGGTCGAGAAGCGGTGCGCCGCCCGCCTTCTCCGCGATCAGACCGGCGACGACATAGCCGGTGTTCGAATATTGCCACTTTGTACCGGGCATGAGATCCAGAGGCTTCTTCGCCCAGCCGTCGATGATCTGCTGAGGCGTCACGGGATGTTTCATCGTCGCGGGACTGTAATCCTGAGGCCAATAGTCCTGCAGGCCCGATGTATGGCTCAGCAGTTCGCGAATCGTGATTCGGTCGCCATCCGTCACGCCGGATATCCATTTCGCCACGGTGTCGTCGAGCGACAACTTGCCGTCATCCTCTAGCGTCAGGAGTAGTGCGGCGGTGAACTGCTTGTAGATGGATGCGATCTGGTATTTCTGGTCCGCGCGCGCCCTAGGGGTCGCATCGGACGCCTTGCCATACGTCTTGGCCAGCAGGATGCGAGCGCCGCGCACCACCGCGATCGAGGCCGAAGGCGTGCCCGTTTTGGCGAGCGCGGCGTCCACCACCCCATCGACCTGCCACGTTTGCTGCATGGTCAGCGCCTGTGCGGCGGCGGGCGGGACGACGGCGAGCAACGGGGCGGCGGCGGCGGCGGAAGCGCAAAGCAGATTCTTCATGGTCTGCATCGTTGTTGAAACCGCTCACGTAGAACAAGGCTTGACGTCCGGAGGTGCCTTTCCTTCCGGCGAGAGAGCGCCAGCGATTTGTCGAAGCTGGCGGAGGGAAAGGGGGGAGGCTGTTGGTGAGGCATCCGAGAACTGCGTTATCCTTCCTGTAAGCTGGCGTCAGCCCGCCGGGTGAGGACCAATTCGTCCAACTGGTCGAACTGTTCGCCCCATCCACTCGTGCTTCCAGAGGCGATCGCATCGTCAAGCGCCTCCTTCGAGGAAAAGAGGTCGCGCAAGACGACCAGCGTCGTCCCGCCTCTCTCCTCGAAGGTCACCGTGCTCACAGCCCCATCCTCATCGCCTTCGTCGTTGGTCCAGACGAGGCGGCAGGGCGGTGTTACTTCAACATATTCGCCGAAAAATGACATCGGCTTTTCCGAGGAAGGGTGGCCCATCACGAGATGATAGGTGCCACCCGTGCGTACATCGGCCTCAAAGGAGATCAGGATCACCTCGAACGACTTCGGCGCCCACCACCGCTTGAACAGCTCGGGATCCGCCCACGCCTCGAACACTAGTCTTGCCGGGCATTTGATGGTTCGCGTAATCACCAGCTCCCGATCCGAGCACCGTTCCACCTTTGTCGCGTCGCTCTTGGACATGGGCGTGCTGCTAATTTCATTCATCGATCTTCTCCCTGCTGACCAATTCAGCAACGATATCGTCCAGGTCGCTGAACCGTGCTTCCTACACCTCCCGGTACTGTTCGATCCAGGCCGCCTCGTCCGCGAGTCCGCGTGGGCCGATCCGGCAAATCCGCACGCGCCCGACCTTTTCCGTTGCAACGAACCCCGCCCGCTCCAGGACGCCGACGTGCTTTTTCATGCCAGTGACGGTCATGCTGAACTTGTCGGCAAGGTCGGTGATCGATGCGTTCGCACGTCTGAGCTGCTCCAGAACGCCGCGACGGGTCCCATCCGAAAGCACGGCGAACGAAGCATCGAGTTGGGCGTTCAAACACTGAACCATTTGGCTCAATGTTCTATTGGTCAGCTTGCGGACGTGCAAGGAGCAACAGCCGCCCACCAGCCCAGCCTTTGCAATCGAGCCGGTAGAAGCAGTGAAGGGCTGCGCCCTTTCCGAGCTGGATTCAGGAAGGTGGCAAGGTGGCGGCTGTGCCGTACAGATCGTAATCGTCGGCATCCTCGATCACAACATCGACGATGTCGCCGACCGCCAAATGCCTGCCGTCGCGCAAGAAAACCTCGCCATCGATCTCGGGCGCGTCGGCTTGCGACCGACCGGTAGCCCCGGCCCCGGCCCCGTCGACGGCATCAATGATGACGCTCAACGTTCGCCCGACCTTCGCCGACAGCTTGGCCGCCGAGATGGCAGCGGTCTTCGCCATGATGCGCGCGTAGCGTTCTTCCTTGACCGCCTCAGGTACGGGATCGGCCAAGTCGTTCGCTGCGGCGCCCTCGACGGGTTCGAAGCGGAACGCGCCGACCCGATCCAGTTGCGCCTCTTCCAGCCAGTCGAGCAGATAGTCGAAATCCGCATCGGTTTCGCCGGGAAAGCCGACCACGAAGGTAGAGCGGATCGCGATGTCCGGGCAGATCGATCGCCAGCCACGAATGCGCTCCAGCACTTTCGCATCGTTCGCCGGCCGTTTCATGCGCTTGAGCACGGTGGGCGCGGCATGCTGGAACGGGATGTCGAGATAGGGCAGCACCAGGCCTTCCGCCATCAGCGGGATCACCCGGTCGACATGCGGATAGGGGTAGACATAATGCAGCCGGACCCAGCCCTGCACTTGGGCGACGATCCGCCCGAGTTCGCGCGCCAGATCCGTCATGTGCGCGGTCACCTCGCCGCCGCCCTTCAGCGGATAGGTCGCGTGACGCAGGTCGACGCCATAAGCCGAGGTGTCCTGGCTGATGACCAGCAATTCCTTCGTCCCGGCCGCGACCAGCTTTTCCGCTTCGCGCAGGATCACGTCCGGACGACGGCTTACCAGGTCGCCGCGTAGCGAGGGGATGATGCAGAAGGAGCAACGGTGGTTGCAGCCTTCCGAAATCTTCAGATAGCTGTAGTGGCGCGGTGTCAGCTTCAGTCCGGCATCGGGGATCAGGTCGACATAGGGCGACAGGTTGGCGGGTGCCGCCTCATGCACCGCCTCCACCACCTGCTCATATTGGTGCGCGCCGGTAACGGCCAGCACCTGCGGAAAGCGAGAGCGGATCGTCTCGGCTTCCTTGCCCATGCAACCGGTGACGATGACACGCCCGTTCTCGGCGATGGCTTCGCCGATCGCCTCCAGGCTCTCCTCCTTGGCGCTGTCGAGAAAGCCGCAGGTGTTGACCAGCACGACGTCGGCGCCAGCATAGTCGGGCGACATCTGATAGCCGTCGGCGCGAAGCTGGGTCAGGATGCGCTCGCTGTCGACCAGGTTCTTGGGACAGCCGAGCGACACCATGCCGACACGCGGCGGGGAAGGGAGAAGGGTTGCCATGCGTGGTGAGGCACATAAGACGGCCACGATGGTTTTGAAAGCTGCGCGGGGAGACGGTGCGATGCTGGCTGTGGGGTTGATGTCGGGAACATCGCTGGACGCGATCGATGCCGCGCTGATCGAAACCGATGGCCGTGACTTCGTTCGTCCGATCGCGTTCCGGGGGCGGGACTATGACGACCATGAGCGTCGCAAGCTCGTGGATGCAACGCGCGACGCGCTGAGCTTGGCGGTGCCGGAGCCGACTCTGCTGATCGAGGAGGCGACCCGCATGCTGACGGTCGCACACATCGACGTGGTGTGCGCACTGCTCGACGATGCGGGCGTTGCGCTCGCTGGGATCGACGTAATCGGCTTCCACGGCCAGACCGTCGCGCACCGCCCCGCTCGCGGCTGGACCTGGCAGATCGGCGACGGGCAGGCGATGGCCGATGCGCTGGGCGTGGTGGTAGTGTCCGACTTTCGCCGCGCGGATGTTGCGGCAGGCGGGCAGGGCGCTCCGCTGCTACCGGTCTATCATGCGGCGCTGGCCTCGGCGCTCGACAAGCCGGTCGCGGTGCTGAACCTGGGTGGGGTCGGCAATATCACCTTCATCGGCGCCGACGACGAGCTGATCGCGTTCGATACCGGGCCGGCGAATGGTCTGATCGACGACTGGATGATGGCGGCGACGGGGGCTCGCTTCGATACCGATGGTGCCGTGGCGGCGTCGGGCCGCGTCGATCCCGCGGTGCTGGGGGCGATGCTCGGCCATCCCTTTTTCGACGCGGCTCCGCCCAAGTCGCTCGACCGGGCGGACTTCACGATCCAGCCCGCCCGCGGGCTGTCGACGGCGAATGGGGCGGCGACGCTGACGGCGTTCACCGCGCAAGCCGTGGCCGAGGGGCTGGCGTTGCTGCCGGAGCGTCCGCGCCGGCTGATCGTCGCGGGCGGCGGGCGGCACAATCCGACGATGCTCGCGATGATCGCCGAGCGATGCGGTATGACGGCGGAGCCGTGCGACGCGCTGGGCTGGAACGGTGACGGGGTGGAGGCGCAGGGTTTCGCCTATATGGCGGCGCGCGCGCTGGCCGGTCTGCCGATCAGCTTTCCGGGGACGACGGGCGTTTCCGAAGCCATGACGGGGGGGATCGTGAGCCGGCCGCGATAGCGCTCAGCGCTTGCGGGTCAGCTCGCGCATCGCCTCGTCGAGACCGGACAGCGTCAGCGGATACATGCGGTCGCCGACCAGCTCGCGCACGATCCGGGTGGACTGCGAATAGCCCCATTGCTCCTTGGGCACCGGGTTGAGCCAGACCGTCGCCGGATAGGTGTTGGTCAGCCGCTGGAGCCAGACCGCGCCCGGCTCCTCGTTCATATGCTCGACCGAACCGCCGGGGTGCGTGATCTCATAGGGACTCATCGCCGCATCGCCGACCATCACCAGCTTGTAGTCGTGCCCGTATTTGTGCAGCACGTCCCACATCGGCGTGCGGTCGGTGAAGCGCCGTGTATTGTCCCTCCACACGCCCTCATACGGGCAATTGTGGAAATAGAAGAATTCCAGGTTCTTGAACTCCGCCGTTGCCGCGGAGAACAGTTCCTCGCACAGCTTGACGAACGGATCCATCGAACCGCCAACATCGAGAAACAATAGTAATTTGACAGTATTGCGCCGCTCCGGCCGCATCCGCACGTCGAGCCAGCCCTGACGCGCGGTGCCGTCGATCGTTCCGTCGATGTCGAGTTCGTCCGCTGCCCCCTCGCGCGCGAAGCGGCGTAGGCGACGCAGCGCGACCTTGATGTTACGCGTGCCCAGTTCCTTCGTGGAATCGAGGTTGCGAAAGGCGCGTTGCTCCCAGACCTTCACCGCGCGCTTGTGGACGCTCTCGCCGCCGATCCGGACGCCCTCGGGGTTGTAGCCCGAATTGCCATAGGGGCTGGTGCCGCCGGTGCCGATCCACTTGCTGCCGCCCTGATGCCGTTCGTGCTGCTCCTCCAGCCGTTTCTTGAGCGTCTCCATGATCTCGTCCCATGAGCCGAGCGACTGGATCGCGGCCATTTCCTCGGGCGAGAGGTGTTTCCGCGCGACCGCCTTCAGCCAGTCCTCGGGGACGTCGGCGGGCGACTGGCCGAAGCTGGTCACGACGCCGCGAAAGACATGCGCGAACACCTGATCGAAGCGATCGAGCAGCCCCTCGTCCTTCACATAGGTCGCGCGGGCGAGGTAGTAGAACTCCTCGGGCGTCCGCCCGATCACCTCGCGGTCGAGCGCCTCCAGCAGCAGCAGATGCTCCTTGAGGCTGGCCGGGATGCCCGCCGTGCGCAGCTCGTCGAGGAAGGTGAGGAACATGGGCGTGTCAGGGCCGGTTGGATTGGCGCCTGGCCATGAAGGCGAGGCGCTCGAACAGCATCACGTCCTGCTCGTTCTTCAAGAGCGCGCCGTGGAGCGGCGGGATCGCCTTGGTCGGGTCGCGGTTCTGGAGTGTTTCCAGCGGCATGTCCTCGTGCAGCAGCAGTTTCAGCCAGTCGAGCAGCTCGCTGGTCGAGGGCTTTTTCTTCAGGCCCGGCACCTCGCGGACGTCGTAGAAGATGTCCATCGCGCGCGAGACCAGCATCTTCTGGATGCCGGGGAAGTGCACATCGATGATCGCCTGCATCGTCTCGCGCTCGGGAAACTTGATGTAGTGGAAGAAGCAGCGGCGCAGGAACGCGTCCGGCAGTTCCTTTTCGTTGTTCGAGGTGATGACGACGATCGGGCGCTCGGCCGCGCGGACCGTCTCCTTGGTCTCATAGACGTGGAACTCCATGCGATCGAGTTCCTGGAGCAGGTCGTTGGGAAACTCGATATCAGCCTTGTCGATCTCGTCGATCAGCAGGACCGGGGGCGCGGGCTGGGTGAAGGCCTCCCATAATTTGCCGCGGCGGATGTAGTTGGCGATGTCATGGACGCGCTCGTCGCCCAACTGCCCGTCGCGCAGCCGGGCGACCGCGTCATATTCATACAGGCCCTGCTGGGCCTTGGTCGTCGACTTCACGTTCCATTCGATGAGCGGTGCGCCGACAGCGGCAGCGATTTCATTGGCAAGCACGGTCTTGCCGGTGCCCGGCTCTCCCTTGACGAGCAAGGGGCGGCGCAGCGTGACTGCCGCGTTGACCGCGACCTTCAGGTCCTGTGTGGCGACATAGCTCTGGGTACCCTCGAAGCGCTTCATGCATTTATCCTGTCTCGGCCTGCGGTTGGCGATAGCGACGCGAGGCCCCGGTCGCCAGTGTGATGCCACCGGCCGGGTCGCCGATCTCAAGGCCGGAAGTTCACAAAGTTCACACGACAACACATGTCGGTGAACGACCGACGGCGCGTCGCGTGGGTTGCAAAAAGAATGTGGACACGGCCGTGAGCGGATGGACGCCGGGTCGTATCATGATAAGGTCCAGTAGGACAGGGAAATCCTGACGATCTCTTCCGCCCATCCGCATGCGCGGAAAAGCGGGGCTCGGGTCGGGCCCGGGGTGACGAACGATGGGGATGAGACCGTTTGCGCCCTTGGTGTCCGACGAGCGACTGATCTCGCTCGGCGAGGACGGGAATGCACGCGGTGCCGACGACAACTTCGGTAACTATGCTTATGCGAAACTCAAACAGACCGTGTGAAAAGTCATGAGCTGCGATCTGCAGGGTGACGGGTTCTCCTTCGAGCGGTTCCCAGGCCGGATAGTGTCTATGTACTCTCTCGGGCTGCCTTGAGGGCGCCGGATGTCGTTTATCCGACGCCCAGCGCTTCATTTAGACGCGAGAAGACTGGTTTTACGCTCTTGCTGCGGCGATCAGGCCCGGCACCCCGACCAGGGTGATGGCCCGTCTGATGTTGTAGGCGAGCGCGGTCAGGCTGAACTCGCCGCGTACGTTCTCGAGCCGGCGCATCAGGAACGCGCCTTGGCCCATCCATTGCTTGATGGTGCCAAAGGGATGCTCGACGCTGTTTCGCCGGTGGTCCAGCACATCAGGCCTGGCTGCCAGCCGCGCCGCCATGCGGTCGAGAACAGCCTCGTTCTCCAGGCGCGAGACGCGGCGGAATGACCGCGTGCAGCGCGATTTCATCGCGCAGGCGGCGCAGGCATCGCGGTTGGCGTAGTCGACCTTTACATTGTCGCGCGACTTACCCCGGTAGCGCGGCGAGAGCACTGCCCCGGCCGGGCAGATAAAGACATCCCGGTCCGGCTCGTAGCGAAAGACTTCCTTGCCGAAAAAGCCCTCCCGCACAGCGGAGCCGCGGAGCGGCTTGGCCACATAGGCGGTGATGCCGGCTGCCTCGCAGGCCTCGATGTCCTCGATCTTGAAGTAGCCGCGGTCGGCCACCGCGTCGATCCGCTCGACGCCGAGCGCTTCCATTGCCGCTGTCGCGGTCTGGGCGAGCAGACCCGGGTCGAGGACCTGGTTGCTTACCGCCTGCTCGGCGATCAGCTTGTGCTTCACGTCGACCGCAAGCTGGATGTTGTAGCCGACCGCCACTTTGGTCATGCGCGCCATCGCGCGGGCATCCGGATCGGTAAGCGAGATCTGGTCGTCGCCCGTGCGATCCAGTTCGGCAAGCATGTCCTTGTGACGGTCGCGCTTGCCCTGGATGGCCGCGATCTTCTCGGCCAGTTTGCCGGCACGCTGGCCGGAACTGCCGCCCGGCGTGCGGTCATCGTCGGCGTCCCCCTCATCAAGCCGCTTCATGTAGCCGGCGAGTTTCTCGTCGGCGTCCTGGATGAACTTGGCCAGCGATGCCCGGGTGAAGTTTCGGGTCTTGTTGTTGACCGCCTTGATGCGCGTGCCGTCCACCGCCACGAGCTCACGACCGAAGAGGTCGAGCTGACGACACAGCACCACGAACTCGCGGAACACCGCCTTGAATGCGGTACGATTGTCGCGGCGGAAGTCGGCGATGGTTTTAAAATCCGGCTTGAGGTGCCGCAGCAGCCAGATAGCTTCGATATTGCGGTGCGCCTCGGCTTCCAGGCGCCGACTCGACCGGATCCGGTTCAGGTAGCCATAGATGTAGATCTTGAGCAGATCAGCGGGATCGTAGCCCGGCCGCCCCGTCGTCTTTGATTGAACCCGGACAAACCCGGCCGCGCCAAGATCGAGCCCGTCGACAAAGGCCTCGATGAACCGGACCGGATTATCCGGCCCCACATAATCATCAACCGCCTCGGGCAGCAGCAGAAGCTGCGAGCGGTCCGTTCCAACCAGATGCGCCATGGCAAAACCATACCATGCGCCACAATCCACGGGAATCCTCAGGCCGGGTTTTCACACAGTCTGTGTGAGTTTTGCATCAATTGGCCCGCTGGTGGCATCCGGCGTCACCGTGCGGTAGTGTTCCCAGATTGATTGAGGGGCTGGGAAGTGACGACCGAGGAAATGCCAGTAGAAAAACGGTCAGCGCGAAAGCGGGCCGACGAGATACGGGATTTCCGCTGTAAAATCTGATCGTCGTTATTGAGGACCCCGAGAACCCGCGTAATATCGGGACGGTCATTCGTAACGTGAACGCCCTTGGTGCCGAGAAGGTGTATGTGATCGATCCTCGCCGGGTACTTCCTGATGACTGGGACGATCTTCGCAAAGAGCCTAAGCTGTCCAAGCTTTCAGTGTCCGCTGTTAAATGGACCTGGGCACCCCCATTAACCCTGGCGTGATCCGGCCGAAGATGATTCAATGCGCCTGACGGCAGGAGGCGGCAGATGCGTCAGGCGGGATTGTTCGGACTACCGGATCAGCTGAAGCGATTGTCGGATTGCGGCGACCCGCTGGAGACGATGGGCCGCGTGGTGGACTTCGAGATATTCCGCCCGGCGCTGGAAAAGGCGCTGGCGTATGGTGATCGAGCCAGGGGCGGTCGACCGCCTTACGATCCGGTGGCGATGTTCAAGGTGCTGATCCTGGCGGCGCAGAACACCGTCAGCGACGCCCGCATGGAGTTTCTCATCCGCGACCGGCTGAGCTGGCTGCGGTTCCTCGGGTTTGACCTGGGCGCGGTCACGCCCGACGAGAACACAATCCGGCTGTTCCGCGAGAAGCTGACGCGCGCCGGTACGCTCGACGCGTTGTTTACCGCCTTCGACCGGTGCTTGTGGGACCGCGGCTATCTGCCGATGGGCGGGCAGATCGTCGATGCTACCCTCGTCGCGGCACCGAAGCAGCGGAACACTGCGGTCGAGAAGGAAGCGATCAAGGCGGGCCAGAGCGCAGCGGAAATATGGCCCGACAAACCGAACAAGGCGGCGCAGAAGGACACCGACGCGCGCTGGACGGTGAAGTTCGCCAAGGCCCGGACGCTGCCGGGCGGCAGGCCGGGGATCGATATCGCGATCCCGAGCTTCGGCTACAAAAGCAGCATCGCGATCTGTCGGCGCTACGGGTTCATCCGCTCGGCCAAGGTTACCGACGGTGCGCGCTTTGACGGTAGAATGCTGCGCGACGTCGTCACCCGCGACAACACCGCCTCCGACGTCTGGGCGGATACCGCCTATCGCAGCCAAGCCAACGAGGCGTGGCTGAAGTCGATGGACCGGGTCAGCCGGGTTCATCGCAAGAAGCCCAGGGGAAAGCCGATGCCCAGGCGCACGTCCGGCGCCAATGCCAAGCGATCCGCTGTCCGCGCCCGCGTCGAGCACGTGTTCGCTCGTCAGAAGGATCAGATGGGGCTGTTCATCCGCACCATCGGTATCGCGCGCGCCGAAGCGAAGATCACACTCGCCAACCTCGTCTACAATATTGACCGCCTGATCTTCCACGAGCGGCAGGCCGCCACGGGATAGCCGCGTCCGGCGACGGTGTTTTGCGGCTCAGCCAGCCGAAATCCGCCTCCGGGCCGCCACCACCGAGCAGGATGCTGTCTTGCGCCGCGATCAGCGCCCCGCGGCCACGTTGATGTGGGTGCCCACCTTTGTAAAGCGGTTCGACAGCACGGAAGAGTGCCTTGCTCACCTTGAAAAGAACCGGTTCGTATCGATCGTCACGTCACCCCATCGGAAGGGCAAGGAAAACACGTTCCTTCACGAGGGCGACTTCACAGAGCACGCCAAACTCGCCGTTTGGTTTGGAAGTGAGACGAAGGGGATCAGCGATCTTGCGGTCGAGCGAAGCGAACGATGCGTGTCGATCCCCATGTTTGGTATGATCGAGAGCCTGAACCTTGGCACCAGCTCGGGAATTGTCCTTTACGAGGTGGCTAAGCAGCGCCGCCAGTATCAGAGCCAATACAGGCTACGCGATCGGCGAGGGGAGCGTGCCACGCCGCTGCCGACCGTCCTGATGCAAGAACCGTGATGCAAAACTTTTGCAGACTGTGTGAAAACCCGGCCTGAGGATTCCCGTGGATCGTGGCGCAAGGTATGGTTTTGCCATGGCGCATCTGGTTGGAACGGACCGCTCGCAGCTTCTGCTGCTGCCCGAGGCGGTTGATGATTATGTGGGGCCGGATAATCCGGTCCGGTTCATCGAGGCCTTTGTCGACGGGCTCGATCTTGGCGCGGCCGGGTTTGTCCGGGTGCAACCGAAGACGACGGGGCGGCCGGGCTACGATCCCGCTGATCTGCTCAAGATCTACATCTATGGCTACCTGAACCGGATCCGGTCGAGTCGGCGCCTGGAAGCCGAGGCGCACCGCAATATCGAAGCTATCTGGCTGCTGCGGCACCTCAAGCCGGATTTTAAAACCATCGCCGACTTCCGCCGCGACAACCGTGCCGCATTCAAGGCGGTGTTCCGCGAGTTCGTGGTGCTGTGTCGTCAGCTCGACCTCTTCGGTCGTGAGCTCGTGGCGGTGGACGGCACGCGCATCAAGGCGGTCAACAACAAGACCCGAAACTTCACCCGGGCATCGCTGGCCAAGTTCATCCAGGACGCCGACGAGAAACTCGCCGGCTACATGAAGCGGCTTGATGAGGGGGACGCCGACGATGACCGCACGCCGGGCGGCAGTTCCGGCCAGCGTGCCGGCAAACTGGCCGAGAAGATCGCGGCCATCCAGGGCAAGCGCGACCGTCACAAGGACATGCTTGCCGAACTGGATCGCACGGGCGACGACCAGATCTCGCTTACCGATCCGGATGCCCGCGCGATGGCGCGCATGACCAAAGTGGCGGTCGGCTACAACATCCAGCTTGCGGTCGACGTGAAGCACAAGCTGATCGCCGAGCAGGCGGTAAGCAACCAGGTCCTCGACCCGGGTCTGCTCGCCCAGACCGCGACAGCGGCAATGGAAGCGCTTGGCGTCGAGCGGATCGACGCGGTGGCCGACCGCGGCTACTTCAAGATCGAGGACATCGAGGCCTGCGAGGCAGCCGGCATCACCGCCTATGTGGCCAAGCCGCTCCGCGGCTCCGCTGTGCGGGAGGGCTTTTTCGGCAAGGAAGTCTTTCGCTACGAGCCGGACCGGGATGTCTTTATCTGCCCGGCCGGGGCAGTGCTCTCGCCGCGCTACCGGGGTAAGTCGCGCGACAATGTAAAGGTCGACTACGCCAACCGCGATGCCTGCGCCGCCTGCGCGATGAAATCGCGCTGCACGCGGTCATTCCGCCGCGTCTCGCGCCTGGAGAACGAGGCTGTTCTCGACCGCATGGCGGCGCGGCTGGCAGCCAGGCCTGATGTGCTGGACCACCGGCGAAACAGCGTCGAGCATCCCTTTGGCACCATCAAGCAATGGATGGGCCAAGGCGCGTTCCTGATGCGCCGGCTCGAGAACGTACGCGGCGAGTTCAGCCTGACCGCGCTCGCCTACAACATCAGACGGGCCATCACCCTGGTCGGGGTGACGGGCGTGGTCGCCACAGCAAGAGCGTAAAACCAGTCTTCTCGCGTCTAAATGAAGCGCTGGGCGTCGGATAAACGACATCCGGCGCCCTCAAGGCAGCCCGAGAGAGTACATAGACACTATCCGGCCTGGGAACCGCTCGAAGGAGAACCCGTCACCCTGCAGATCGCAGCTCATGACTTTTCACACGGTCTGCCTAACTCAGGCGTCGTAGTCGACCATGACGTCATCGGTCTCCGGCACCGCCTGACAGGTGAGGATATAGCCTGCGGCGACCTCCTCCTTGCTGAGGCCATAGTTCGCCGCCATGCTTACCTTTCCCTTCAACAACTTTGCCCTGCACGTCGCGCAGACGCCGGCCTTGCACGCATAGGGGGCGGGCATGCCCGCGGCGCGGGCGCTATCGAGGATATTGCCCCGCTCGGCGTCGAACGCGACCTGACGTCGTCGTCCCTCCAGCGTCACGCCGACGCGCAGGCCCTCCGCCTTGCGCGCAGTCTCGCGCTGTACGGCTTGCGCTCTCGTGTCCTGTGGTCCGGTCGAGAAGCGCTCGACCAGGACCCGATCGGGATCGACCCCGGCTTCGACCAACGCGCACTCGGCGGTATCCATCATCGCACCGGGCCCGCAGATGAAGGCGACGTCGACCTGTGCGGGATCGATCAAGGACTCAAGGAGCGTGGCGATCCGCTCGGCGTCGAGGCGGCCGTTGAACAACTCGACATCGTCCGATTCCGCGGTGAGAAAATGATAGAGCTGGAAACGCGACAGATACCGGTCCTTCAGCGCCGCGAGCGTCTCCAGGAACATGATCGAATCGGCACTGCGATTGCCGTAGAGAAGCGTGAATTGGCTGTCGTGCTCGCTTTCCAGCCCGGTCGCGATCAGCGAGAGGATCGGGGTGATACCCGACCCGCCAGCGAAGGCGACATAGTTGCGCCGGTTGCCGGACTCGAAATCCCAGGTGAAATGGCCGCGCGGAGTCATCGCTTCGATCGTGTCGCCGGGCTTCAACCCGTGCGCCACCCATTCGGAGAAGCGCCCGCCCGCGACCCGCTTGATCGCTACGCGAAGGCTCCGCTCGCTGGGCGGCATGAACAGGGAATAATTGCGGCGAACGTCCTCACCGGCAATGTCGGCGCGCAGCGTGAGGTGCTGGCCTGCGGTGAACGCGAAGTCGCTGCCGTCCCCGTCTCCGTTGGCGGGCGCGAGCGTCAGGGTCAGCGCGTCCGCCGTCTCCGCGCTGACATCAACGACACGCAGCGGGTGGAAGCTTGACGACATCGCGGATCTCTCAATGACATTTGAACCGGTCGAACGGCTCCAGGCACGCGCGGCACCGCCACTGCGCCTTGCACGGCGTCGACCCGAAACGGCTGACCTCGACGGTGTCGGTGGATGTGCAACGCGGACATTCGATGGTATCCGTGCCTCGCAGCGACCGCGATGCGCCGCCGCGCGGCGGCGGGGCGATGCCATAGTCCTTCAGCTGCCGGCGTCCGCGCTCGGTGATCCAGTCGGTGGTCCAGGCGGGGGCGATCGCCGTCTCGATCGGCAGGTCAGCATAGCCCGCGGCGTCGAGCGCCTCCCGGATCGACTGCTCGATCACCTTCGTGGCCGGGCATCCCGTATAGGTCGGCGTGATGACAAGTGCTGGAGGATCGTGGCGGACACGGCGGATAATCCCCAGCTCGATGATACTGACCGCGGGAATCTCGGGATCGGGGACGTCGGCGAGCGCCGCCATGATCGCGACCTCGTCGACACCATCGGCAACCGACATCGACGCTACCATTTGGCGTCCGGATAGGTGCGCGGCAGGAACTGCATGATCGCGAGCAGCGGCCCCAGATGCTCGCTGTGATGGCCCTTGCGCCCGCCGACGACTGCGCGCGGCATCTCCGGCATCGCGATCGTCGCGTCTGCCATGACGCCCGCGACAAGGGTGTCGAAGGATGGGCGCAGCATGGTGCGGTCGACGGCGATGCCCGCCTCGGCAAGTCGTGTCTCGATCGCATCCATCTGAAACAGCTCGTCGACGAAGCGCCAGTGCCAGTCGAGTCCGTCCACCATCCGCGCGTGGCTCTCCTCCGTCCCGTCGCCGAGCCGGACGACCCAGTCGGCGGCAAGCTCGGCGTGATAGCGCACTTCCTTGGCGGCCTTGGCCGCGATCTCGGCGATCCGCTCCTCGGCCGACGACGTCAGCGCGTCGAACAGCAGGCGCTGATGGGTGGAGAACAGAAACTGCCGCGCGATGGTCTGGCCGAAGTCACCATTGGGCTGCTCGACCATCAGGCAGTTGCGATACGCCAGCACGTCGCGGTGAAAGCCGAGCGTGTCGGCGTCGCGGCCCTTGCTCTCTACCGTCCCCGCGAGCCCGAGAAACAGGTTCGCCTGCCCGATCAGGTCCAGCGAAAGATTGGCGAGCGACAGGTCGATCTCGAGTGCCGGCGCGTGTCCGCACCATTCGGTCAGGCGCTGGCCCAGAATCAGGCTGTCGTCGCCCAGCCTGAGTGCATAGTCGACTAGGTCGATCTGGTCGACCGCCTCCGCGGGCGCGTCGAACCGCCCGGCGTGGCTGCCGCGCTCGGCACGCACCTCGTCGTCGGGCTGGATGGTTGGGAGCGAGGGCATCAGATGTGCGTCAGCTCGTCCGGAATTTCATAGAAGGTCGGGTGGCGGTACACCTTGTCCTCGGCGGGAGCGAAGAACTCGCCGGCCTGGCCCGGATCGGAGGCGACGATGTCGGCCGAGCGGACAACCCACAGGCTTACGCCCTCCATCCGACGCGTATAGGTATCGCGGGCATGGCGCAGCGCCATCTCGCCATCGGCGGCATGCACCGATCCGGCATGGCGGTGGTTCAACCCGCCGCGAGAACGGATGAACACTTCCCATAACGGCCATTCGCGTCGTGCACGCGCGTGCTTTTCCGTCACTTCGCGGTTCACGTCAGGCCGCGATCCGCGCGTCGCGCTTCGCCTCGTGCGCCATCGCCGCGTCGCGCACCCACGCACCGTTCGCCCACGCATCGCGCTTCGCCTTCATCCGCTCCTTCGCGACCGGACCCTCGCCGCGCACGACCGCATAGAATTCATCCCAGTCGATCGCGCCATAGCTGTAGCCCTGCCGCTCCTCGTTCCACTTGAGGTCGGGGTCGGGAATCGTCAGCCCCAGATGCTCCGCCTGCGCAACGGTCACATCAACGAACTTCTGACGAAGGTCGTCATTGGTGTCGCGCTTGATCCGCCAGCGCATCGACTGCGCGGTATTGGGTGAGTTCTCGTCGGGCGGGCCGAACATCATCAGCGACGGCCACCACCAGCGATCGAGCGCGTCCTGCGCCATCGCCCGCTGCTCTTGCGTGCCGCTCGCCAACACCATCATGATCTCATAGCCCTGGCGCTGGTGGAAGCTCTCTTCCTTGCATACGCGCACCATCGCGCGGGCATAGGGGCCGTAACTGGTCCGCTGCAACGGCACCTGATTCATGATTGCCGCGCCGTCGACCAGCCAGCCGATCGCACCCATATCCGCCCAGGTCAGCGTCGCGTAGTTAAAGATCGTCGAATATTTCGCGCGTCCCGCCAGCAACGCCTCGGTCATTTCGTCGCGGCTCGTCCCCAGCGTCTCCGCCGCACAGTAGAGGTACAAGCCGTGCCCAGCCTCGTCCTGAACCTTAGCCAGCGCGATCAGCTTGCGCCTGAGCGACGGTGCGCGTGTCAGCCAGTTTCCCTCGGGCAGCATCCCGACGATCTCGGAATGCGCGTGCTGGCTGATCTGGCGCACCAGCGTCTTGCGATACGCCTCGGGCATCCAGTCCTTCGGCTCGATGAACTCGTCAGCCGCGACCCGCGCCTCGAACGCCTCCAGCAACGCCGGATCCTCCCGGTGGATCGCACTTGGTCTGCCGTCGTTGCCAAGCTCCGCAGGGTTCATCGCCGGTTTCCTTTCGGTTCACACGAGTTATATAGGATAAGTCGACCGGTCGGTCAATGAATTGAGGAGGAGTCCGCCGCGATGACGATGATGCTGAACAATTACGCGGTTGACCGGTGGGTTGCGGCAACAGGTAGCACTGTACTCCTGCGATCCGCGATCACCGGCCGACCGGTCGCCGAGGCGGGAAGCCAAGGGTTGGATTTCGCTGCGATGCTGCATCATGCGCGCTCGGTCGGCGGACCGGCACTGCGCGCGATGACCTTCCACCGGCGCGCGGCCGTCATAAAGGCGCTGGCGCAGGCGATCATGGCGCGCAAGGACGAGCTTTACAATTTGTCGGCCGAGACAGGCGCAACGCGGCAGGACGGCTGGATCGATATCGAGGGCGGTGCGGGCACGCTGTCCGGCACTGCGTCCAAAGGCAAGCGCGAACTGCCCGATGACGTGATCCTGACCGATGGCGACATGGAGCCGATCGGCCGCCGGGGAAGCTTCATCGGCCAGCACGTCTATACATCGATGCAGGGCGCGGCCGTTCAGATCAACGCGTTCAATTTCCCCGTCTGGGGCATGCTGGAGAAGCTCGGCCCGGCATTGCTGGCCGGCATGCCGGTGATCGTGAAGCCCGCGTCGGTCACCGCCTATGTCGCGCAAGCGGCGGTTAGGATCATGATCGAAGCCGACGTGCTGCCGCCCGGTGCGCTCCAGCTCATCGTCGGGTCGGTCGGCGACCTGCTCGACCATCTGCATGGGCAGGACGTCATTTCGTTTACGGGATCGGCCGACACTGCCGCCAAGCTGCAGGCCCATCCCGGCATCGTGCGCGAGGCGGTGCGCTTCATCGCCGAGCGCGACTCGCTCAACGCCGCGATACTGGGTCCCGGTGCGGGTCCCGGCACGCCCGAGTTCGACCTCTTCATCGAAGAGGTTGTCCGCGAGATGACCGTCAAAGCGGGCCAGAAATGCACCGCGATCCGCCGCGCAATCGTACCGGCTAAGTTCCTGGACGCAGCGGAATCCGCACTGGCGGCGCGTCTCGGCAAGGTGGTCGTCGGCGATCCGCGAGTGGAAGGGGTAACGATGGGGGCGCTGACCGGCACGGACCAGCTTGCCGATGTCCGCGCGCGGGCGCGCCAACTCGGCCAACAGGCTCGGCTGGCCTTTGGCGACATCGATCACATCGATGCCGTCGGGGTAGAGCACGGCATCGGCGCGTTCATGTCGCCGCTGCTGTTCCGCGCCGACGATCCCTGGAGCGCGGAGTTGATCCATGAGGTCGAGGCGTTCGGCCCCGTCGCGACGCTGATGCCCTATCGCGACCTGGACGACGCGATCGCGCTGGCGAACCGCGGCAAGGGCAGCCTCGTCCTGTCCTTCTACACCCATGATCCCGATGTCGCGCGCCGCTTGGTGCTCGGCAGCGGCTCCCATCACGGCCGTCTGGTATTCATCGACCGCGACTGCGCGGAGGAGTCCACCGGCCACGGTTCGCCGCTGCCGATGCTCGTACATGGCGGTGCCGGCCGCGCGGGCGGTGGCGAGGAGATGGGCGGCGTGCGCGGCGTCAAGCATTACATGCAGCGCTCCGCCCTTCAGGGCAGCCCGCGCACCCTGTCCGCCATCGTCGGCCGCTGGCTGACGGGCGCTCCGCAGCCGACCGGCGAGCGACACCCGTTCCGCCTGCGGTTCGGTGAACTCGACATCGGCTACACCATCACGACCGAGCCGCGCACCGTGACACTGGAGGACATCCGGCATTTCGCCGAGTTTACCGGCGACACCTTCTACGCACATACCGACGAGGAAGCGGCTGCCGCCAACCCCTTCTTCCCCGGCAGGGTAGCCCACGGCTATCTGATCCTGGCCTTTGCAGCCGGACTGTTCGTCGATCCCGATCCCGGCCCCGTGCTGGCCAATACTGGCCTCGACAGCCTGCGCTTCGTGAAACCGCTTTCCCCGGGAGAATCGATCGCCGTCACGCTGACCGTGAAGGCGAAGACTCGTCGAACCGACCAGTATGGTGAGGTGCGCTGGAATGTGATCGTCGTGAACGGCGACCATGACAGCGTCGCAACATACGAGTTGCTGACAATGATTGCTTATTGAGCCGTACCCGGTGGCCCGGCGACGCTTCGCGTTCAACCGCGCACGTCATGGTTCCTCGGACGCCTACAACCCTGCTAACCCATTGGGAACGCGGAGCGCTTCGAGCGCTTATCGGCGTATGCCGAAAAGGCTGGGCATCGATTGGCGGCCGCCTCTCCTAGCTTCAGCATCACTCGCCGATCGATTGAGGCCCAGACCGATCGGCATTCTAGGGTCTGTTGAGGTTCACTTGGAATTGATGACGGCAGCGGCGAGATAGATAGCGGCGGCAAAGCTGGTGTCAGTTTTGTCGGCTTGCATGGTGATACGCTTGAATTCCTTGAGCTTGCAGAAGAAGTTTTCGATCAGATGCCGCCATTTGTAGATATCGAGATCGATGGCGACGGGCTTGGCGCGTCGTGGATGCTGGGAAATGACGATCTGCGCACCACGCTCGTTGAGGTCGGTGATGATGGCGTTGCTGTCGAAAGCTTTGTCTGCGATCAATTCACCGAAATCGACGCCTTTGATGAGCGGTTCGATGCCGACGGTATCAAACCTGTTTCCAGGCATGAGAACGAAGCGGACCAGATTGCCCAGCGCATCGGTCAAGGCGAGGATCTTGGTCGTCATGCCGCCTTTGGAACGGCCAATGGCCTGGCTGAAAGTCCCCCTTTTGCGCCCTGTCCGTGACGATGGACCTTCACGATCGTGGCATCCACCATCGCATATTCCATGTCCGGCTCCTCCGAGCAGGCGTCGAACAACCGCTTGAAAACATCTGCTCTCACCCGATCCCGGTAGCGCCGAAAAACCGTGTTCCAGCGGCCAAACACATCCGGCAAATCCCGCCAAGGACTACCCGTCCGCACGATCCACAAAATCGCCTCGACAAATAGTCGGTTATCGCCACCGCTACGCCCCGGGTCGCCAGGCTTGCCAAGGCAGTGAGGTGCCATTCTCGCCCATTGGGCGTCGGTCAAAACACATCTGTCCATCGACAGCTTGAATCAGAAAACCCCAGGTAGCGGAATCCTCAATCTCAACAGACCTAGGGCCGAGACTCATTCAAAGCCAGAACGCGACGGCGGTTGCGAGCGCGACGCCTGAGAGGAAGTTGGCGGCGAGCTTATCGTAGCGGGTGGCGCACGGCGGAAGTCCTTGAGACGGCAGAAGGCGTTCTCGATGAGGTGGCGGCCGCGATACCGGTCCTTGTCGTAGCGGATGGCGCGCTTGCGATTGCGTCGGCCTGGGATGACGGGGACAGCCCCTGCATCGCGCAGCGAGCGCCGCAGCCGGTCGGCATCGTAGCCTTTGTCGCCGAGCAGGTAGCGCATGCGCCCGGCGCGTTCGAGAAGAGCCGGTGCTGCCTTCACATCGCTGACGTTGCCGGCCGTCAGCATCAGCGCGTAGGGGCGACCGATGACGTCGGTGAGCGCGTGGACCTTTGTGGTCCAGCCACCGCGCGAGCGGCCGATCGCCTGTGTCGAGCGCCCCCTTTTGCGCCGAACGCCGCGCGCTGTGCCTTGACGTAGGTGCTGTCGATCGAGGTGCTTTTCGTGACCGCGCCGGTATCCACCAGGGCATCGAGCAGCTTCAGCCAGAAGCCCCGGTGCGACCAGCGGTTGAAGCGGTTGTAGACCGTGGTCGACGGACCATAATCGGCAGGGCAGTCGCACCAGCGGCTACCGACCTTCAGAACGTGCAGGATGCCCGAGATCACCCGCCGATCATCCACCCGCCGGGCACCAGGCTGGTTCTTCGGCAGATGCGGCTCGATCGCCGCCCATGCTTCGTCCGACAACCAGAACAATGCCATCCGCCCTCTCCTTGATCCACGACGCCCGTGAATCAGGAAAGCCGCGCTCCTTCAAGCCGCTGATTGGGTTTGGACCCTAGGAATTGGCTACGATGATATTCACTCGGTATCCCGGTGCTTAAAAGTCGGAAATAATCATGTGCAATTTGAAGTTGTATCCTCGCGAACGTTAGCACCCAGTCTCAAGCAGGACGGTTGGATGGTTATTGAGGGAGAATTTCGCGCGCCTCTTTTCTCGAAGCGAGAAGCCGAAGGCTCAACATTGATTAACTATCCCAAAAGTATAACTACTGTCAATATGACAGTAAGTATTCGTCCAAAGAAGCTTGGGGTAGTGATGACCGACGAGAGTATAGTATACCAATGTAGTTTTTAAGTTGATGGCCATGAAAGGTGCGCCTACGGTGTGCTTGTCAACAGGGACTTTAACGCCGCTGATTCGAAGCCACTCAGATCACACGAACCGCCAAATTTAATCGTTTTCCAGTAGGCGCTTAGCCGCTCGCGGTCGAGCGAGTAGGCCGATCGAAGGCTTTCGAGTCATTCGAGTTCGCGCTCCGATATTCTCTTTGTGTTCTGGATTGGGGACCAAATAGCCATCGACACCACTCCAACTTGCTCGGCTACCGGCAGGCTAAAGGATTGCCTGCATAAGCTCATCAAACCCTTCGATTTTTTTGAATGTTACATCAGGAGATATGTCGCGGAAGTAGCGTTCGGCGCTGTCGATGCTTTGAAGTTCCGATAGCCGCAATTGCTCCTCACTCGTGTCAGCCTTGGTTTCGGCGACAAAGTATATCTGCCGATATCCACTCGATTCCAGCGCTATCGCCCAGTCGGGATTATAGGTGCCGCCGGGTGTAGGAATTGTGAAGCCGCGAGGCAGTTTGGCATACACGATAATCTCATCGGCAGCCTCTAGCTCCTTGGCGAAATTGCGCTCGTTCTTGGAGTCTACAGCCACGTGGTTGTAAACGTGCTTTGTCGCCTCCAACGCGTCGTCCAGTGCTATCTCGTAGCGATCGGTTTCGAAAATCGAAACGTCGTAAGTCTGACCCGTCTTTTCAAAGCGTAACGACTCAATGGCCAGCACGACCTTCTCGCGGCGGATCAGGTCCGCTGCCTTGCGCAAAAACATCTCTGGGTTCTGACCAAACATGATGAATGTCTTCGGGCTGACCCCGGTCAATATCTTGCCAGTCGTTGCGCGGGTGAGCCGCGTGAGTGATGCAAGCTGGCCAATCAAGTCAAACCGGACGGTGCTATCGACCGCTTCCTCCTGATACTCGAAGCGGGATCGTTCTTCGCGGAAGGCGGAGCGGCTGCGGACATCTTCCACACCCATTCCAGTGGCCAGTTCTGCGCCGGTGACAACAATCCTTTGCCGGTCGACGGACAGGTCAGAGTCGAGCCGTGCGATGGCGCTTTTGATCAGTTTCCCGGTGTTGAAATCGGTGAAATAGACCGCCTTCCGGTTGATCCGGTTCCATAGTTCCAAGAAGGCCTCTTTTTCGAGGTTTTTGCGGCGGACTTCGGGCATCACCATCCTGCGGCTATTGCCCACCAAGTTCCGCAACGCCGCCTCGTCGAACACTGTGTTGACCATGCCGATATACTGCTCAGCGTTGTCTTTCAGATTACCGGAAGCTCAGCCACGGTTCCGGCACTTTGCGCTGCATGCCAAGCTGGCTGGATATGGTCGAGGTGATCGATATAGCCGTTCTGAACGAGCCAGAAGTGGATCAGGCGCGCGTCATTCTCATCGATCTCTTTTGGCCCGGCTTCGGTTTCGATCACGTTGCCGGTAAAGAAGGCGACGCTCGCTTCACGCGGACGGCCTTTCAGCGCTTCGGCCATCTCATCCTGAAGCGCCTTGGCGAAGTCCTC
The DNA here is from genome assembly GCA_965260965.1 of Sphingomonas sp. Classification (GTDB taxonomy): domain Bacteria; phylum Pseudomonadota; class Alphaproteobacteria; order Sphingomonadales; family Sphingomonadaceae; genus Sphingomonas. Next base: position 622,845 of record CBDHCA010000003.1, read on the forward strand.
GTAGCTTTCCGAAGCGATGACGGTGAGGACATTGATCTGGTGAACGATGCTCTGGTCGTCGGTGCGGTGGCCGCCCGCATCGACGCTGATCCGCAGGCCACGGCCCACTTCCTGCCGCTTGCCGATTTCGTGGTCGGATTGCTTGAGCGTGCAGATCGTGAACACATTGGGATTGTCCCAGCCCTCGCGCAGCGCGGAGTGCGAGAAAATGAAGCGCACCGGCTCGTCCAGCGACAGCAGGCGGCCCTTGTCTTTCAGGATTAGGTCGTAGGATGACTGGTCCTTCGCTTCGCCCTTTTCGTCGCCGGTCTTGTTGACCGCGGGGTCGACCATGCGGCCCTTCTTGTCGATCGAGAAATAGCCGTCATGGACCGCCGCCGCCCGGTCGCGCTTGACGTAGGCCAGCCAGGCTTCGTCGGTCGTGTCGAGTTCCTTCAACTCGTCGATCGCGCGGCTGTATTCCTCCTCGAACATGGCCGCATAGATGCCCGGCTTCGGCTCGCCATCCTCATACTCGCGGTACTTCGCCACCTCGTCGATGAAAAACAAAGAGAGCACCTTGATCCCCCGCGCATGGAGCAACCGTTCGCGTTCGAAATGCGCGCGGATCGTTTCGCGTATCTGCACGCGGCGGACGGCGCTTTCGCTCGTATCGCCCGTGACCTTGCCTTCCTCCAGCAGCTCGCCATTGGTGAACTCGACCGTGCGCTGCACCGCGTCGATATTGGATACGGTGAAGCCCACATATTCGGACAACCCGCCGGACTTCTCCTCCAGCCGGTCGCCATCGCGCAGCCACATGGGCTTCCGTTTGACCTGCCCGCCTTTCAGGCCATGTTCGATCATCAACCGCGCCTCGGGCTTGCGGCCATCGGTGAAGGTCCGGAAGCTGGAGAGGTAGAGATAACCGTCCAGTCCCGGGAGGCCCTTGGTGGTCACTCCGCGCACGTTGATCTTCTTCACCAGCTTGCGGTTGTAGGCGTCGAGCGCGTCGAGCCGGTGGACGAGGTTATGCCGCGTCTTGTGCGTGGCGGAGAAGCGCAGTGCGAGGGGCGCCTTGAAATGCTCCATCGCCGCCTGTGTCTTCGCGCCCTCCATCCGCTGCGGCTCGTCGAGGATCAGGATGGGGCGATTGCCGGCGATCACGTCGATTGGGCGGCGGCTCTGGAAGCTGTCGGGCGTGTCGAAAATGATCCGGCCCGCGCCGCGGCCGGTATCGGCCGAGCGAACATCGGTGGTGAAGGCCTGCGTGTTGATGATCATGCAGTGCAAGCCCGCATCTTCGGAGAATGAGGTGAGCTTGTTGAGCTGGCCGCTATTGTAGATGAAATAGCGGACCTTGTGGCCGTAGAGCGCCTGGAACCAGTCTTCCGTATCGGAGAACGTCTTCAGCACACCCTCGCGGATCGCGATCGAGGGCACGACGATGATGAACTTCGACCAGCCATATTCGGCATAGAGCCGGTACATGGTGTCGATGTAGACGTAGGTCTTGCCCGTGCCGGTCTCCATTTCGACATCGAGATTGACCGGCGCGGCCTTGCTTCGGACCAACTCGCCTGAGGGTGGCAGGTGCTGCGCCATCTGCACTGTGCGGGTATTGGCGACTAAATCGGCGTCGGAGAGCTTGAGCGGCGCATTGCGGAGGCCTTCCTCGAACATGGCGGATTGCGCGGCGGCATCCTTGCCGGGGTCCATCTGGTAGCTGACGCCCTCGATGCGCGGTTGCCCGGCAAAGCAATCGACCACGGCCTGCGCAGCCTTGGCTTGGTATTCGAGCGGCTTGAATATCTGCTTGGTCACGCCCTCAGAGCACCCGGACCTGGGTATCGGGCGCGAGTTGTTTGAAGCGGCTGTGGACGTTTTCCTTGGTCGCGTCGTCGGCAAAGCCATCGTCGCGGAAGAGTACGCGCAAAGGGGCAAGCTCGGCCATGGCGTCGACCAATTCGGTATCGATCCCGCCATTTCCACCACTTCCCGGTTTGGCGAAGCAGGCGATCAGCGCCGAACCTTTCGCGCTGCCGTCTTCGGGTGAATCGACTAGCCAGACTGTGCGCCCGGCCAGCTCGCGCTGCTCGATCGGCAGCGTGATATCGACGCCCCAGCGCAGCAGCGCGCCAAACAGTAGATCCTCCTCGCTGCGGTCTTCCTTGATGTGGCTGATCATTCCCGCGAGCGCTTCCTGCGTCGCTTCCTTCGGTGTTACTCTCGTGTCGATGTAATTGCCGGTGTCGATCCGAAAAGAGCGGAACCCAGTGTCACGGTTCCACTCACTGTTTGAATCAGCATCCAATGCCAATGATGCTGCTTTTACAATCCGTTCACGAGAAAGTTGAGCGATTGAGGTATAGCCAGCTTTGACTGCTTCAAACTTAGAATCTGGCTCCTCGTTTAATTGGACGAGTATAAAACTCCGGTTCTGTCCATCTTCCGCGTTCTGCTCGAAGATGGGCACCCACATCAACGTGGCCGCGGGGCGCTGATCGCGGCGCAAGACAGCATCCTGCTCGGTGGTGGCGGCCCGGAGGCGGATTTCGGCTGGCTGAGCCGCAAAACACCGTCGCCGGACGCGGCTATCCCGTGGCGGCCTGCCGCTCGTGGAAGATCAGGCGGTCAATATTGTAGACGAGGTTGGCGAGTGTGATCTTCGCTTCGGCGCGCGCGATACCGATGGTGCGGATGAACAGCCCCATCTGATCCTTCTGACGAGCGAACACGTGCTCGACGCGGGCGCGGACAGCGGATCGCTTGGCATTGGCGCCGGACGTGCGCCTGGGCATCGGCTTTCCCCTGGGCTTCTTGCGATGAACCCGGCTGACCCGGTCCATCGACTTCAGCCACGCCTCGTTGGCTTGGCTGCGATAGGCGGTATCCGCCCAGACGTCGGAGGCGGTGTTGTCGCGGGTGACGACGTCGCGCAGCATTCTACCGTCAAAGCGCGCACCGTCGGTAACCTTGGCCGAGCGGATGAACCCGTAGCGCCGACAGATCGCGATGCTGCTTTTGTAGCCGAAGCTCGGGATCGCGATATCGATCCCCGGCCTGCCGCCCGGCAGCGTCCGGGCCTTGGCGAACTTCACCGTCCAGCGCGCGTCGGTGTCCTTCTGCGCCGCCTTGTTCGGTTTGTCGGGCCATATTTCCGCTGCGCTCTGGCCCGCCTTGATCGCTTCCTTCTCGACCGCAGTGTTCCGCTGCTTCGGTGCCGCGACGAGGGTAGCATCGACGATCTGCCCGCCCATCGGCAGATAGCCGCGGTCCCACAAGCACCGGTCGAAGGCGGTAAACAACGCGTCGAGCGTACCGGCGCGCGTCAGCTTCTCGCGGAACAGCCGGATTGTGTTCTCGTCGGGCGTGACCGCGCCCAGGTCAAACCCGAGGAACCGCAGCCAGCTCAGCCGGTCGCGGATGAGAAACTCCATGCGGGCGTCGCTGACGGTGTTCTGCGCCGCCAGGATCAGCACCTTGAACATCGCCACCGGATCGTAAGGCGGTCGACCGCCCCTGGCTCGATCACCATACGCCAGCGCCTTTTCCAGCGCCGGGCGGAATATCTCGAAGTCCACCACGCGGCCCATCGTCTCCAGCGGGTCGCCGCAATCCGACAATCGCTTCAGCTGATCCGGTAGTCCGAACAATCCCGCCTGACGCATCTGCCGCCTCCTGCCGTCAGGCGCATTGAATCATCTTCGGCCGGATCACGCCAGGGTTAATGGGGGTGCCCAGATCGCTTGAGCAGTGGTCGCGGACCCTGCGAAGAAATCCAACACAATACCCTGATCAGAGTTATTCGCCCATTTGACGAGCTGGGCACCCACATCAACGTGGCCGCGGGGCGCTGATCGCGGCGCAAGACAGCATCCTGCTCGGTGGTGGCGGCCCGGAGGCGGATTTCGGCTGGCTGAGCCGCAAAACACCGTCGCCGGACGCGGCTATCCCGTGGCGGCCTGCCGCTCGTGGAAGATCAGGCGGTCAATATTGTAGACGAGGTTGGCGAGTGTGATCTTCGCTTCGGCGCGCGCGATACCGATGGTGCGGATGAACAGCCCCATCTGATCCTTCTGACGAGCGAACACGTGCTCGACGCGGGCGCGGACAGCGGATCGCTTGGCATTGGCGCCGGACGTGCGCCTGGGCATCGGCTTTCCCCTGGGCTTCTTGCGATGAACCCGGCTGACCCGGTCCATCGACTTCAGCCACGCCTCGTTGGCTTGGCTGCGATAGGCGGTATCCGCCCAGACGTCGGAGGCGGTGTTGTCGCGGGTGACGACGTCGCGCAGCATTCTACCGTCAAAGCGCGCATCGTCGGTAACCTTGGCCGAGCGGATGAACCCGTAGCGCCGACAGATCGCGATGCTGCTTTTGTAGCCGAAGCTCGGGATCGCGATATCGATCCCCGGCCTGCCGCCCGGCAGCGTCCGGGCCTTGGCGAACTTCACCGTCCAGCGCGCGTCGGTGTCCTTCTGCGCCGCCTTGTTCGGTTTGTCGGGCCATATTTCCGCTGCGCTCTGGCCCGCCTTGATCGCTTCCTTCTCGACCGCAGTGTTCCGCTGCTTCGGTGCCGCGACGAGGGTAGCATCGACGATCTGCCCGCCCATCGGCAGATAGCCGCGGTCCCACAAGCACCGGTCGAAGGCGGTAAACAACGCGTCGAGCGTACCGGCGCGCGTCAGCTTCTCGCGGAACAGCCGGATTGTGTTCTCGTCGGGCGTGACCGCGCCCAGGTCAAACCCGAGGAACCGCAGCCAGCTCAGCCGGTCGCGGATGAGAAACTCCATGCGGGCGTCGCTGACGGTGTTCTGCGCCGCCAGGATCAGCACCTTGAACATCGCCACCGGATCGTAAGGCGGTCGACCGCCCCTGGCTCGATCACCATACGCCAGCGCCTTTTCCAGCGCCGGGCGGAATATCTCGAAGTCCACCACGCGGCCCATCGTCTCCAGCGGGTCGCCGCAATCCGACAATCGCTTCAGCTGATCCGGTAGTCCGAACAATCCCGCCTGACGCATCTGCCGCCTCCTGCCGTCAGGCGCATTGAATCATCTTCGGCCGGATCACGCCAGGGTTAATGGGGGTGCCCACCTATTACGATATCGAGGAGATCGGCGGCTTCCCGCAGCGCCTCAAACCCGCGACGTTCCGGCCTGCGCTTACCGATAAAGCAGACGTGCCGACCTTTGACGGCATCTATGACGAGCTAAGCAAGCTGACGCTCGCGGTCTATGCGCCGCTGACCTATGTCCAGCCGAGCCGCAGGGATAAATACGCTCAATACGACACCGCAACCGACACCAATGTTCTGAAGCAGACGGACCGCGAAAGCTCGATCAAGGCGCTCATGCGGATCAATCTGTTAAAGCGGCTCGAAAGCTCGGTTGAGGCATTCCGGCTTACGCTTTCACGCCTTTCGGCCACGCATCATGCTACCTTGGCGAGTATCGCGCGGTTTGAGCGCGGTGGCAGCGCTGGATATGCGTTCGAAATCGAGCGATCCGATGATGAAGACGATGTGCCGACCGAACTTGAACGCGGGCAGGTGCGCGTGGCGTTTGAGGATATGGACCTGGTATCCTACCGACACGATCTGGAGGGCGACATCGCGCTGATCGACGGCTTGCTGGCCGAAATGGAGCGCGTTGCGCCGGAAGACGACAAGAAGCTCCAACACCTGATCGAATTCGTGAGGCACAAGCTCGAACACCCGATCAACGCCGGCAACGGCAAGCTGCTCATCTTTACCGCCTTCGCCGATACCGCAGAATATCTACCGCGAGATCGCGCCGCTGATCGAGAAGGTGGACGGGCGGCATTCTGCGATGGTCACCGGATCGGGCGGGCCAAAGACGACGTTCGGACGCGGCTTTGATTTCAATGCTGTCCTCACCTTGTTCTCGCCCACTTCGAAAAAGAAGGCGCAGATCGGGCGGCTCAGGAAAGAGGAGCGCGAAATCGATATCCTGATTGCCACCGATTGCATTTCAGAAGGCCAGAACCTGCAGGATTGCGACATGGTGGTGAATTACGACATTCACTGGAACCCGGTGCGGACCATCCAGCGCTTTGGGCGGGTCGATCGGATCGGCAGCAAGAACGCGCGTATCCAGTTGGTCAGCTACTGGCCCGACATCGAGCTGGACGACTACATCAATTTGAAGGATCGGGTCGAGGGTCGCATGGTCATCGCGGACCTTACAGCCACGGGCGACGACAACCCGCTTACCGCGCGCGAGAACGACGTCGAGTATCGCCGCGAGCAGCTGCGCCGGATGCAGGAGGAAGTCGTCGATCTGGAAGACCTGCGCCAGGGCGTCGGCATCACCGACCTCGGCCTCAACGACTTCCGCATGGATTTGGTGAGCTGGGTGCGCGAGAACGGCAGCCTCGACGACGCGCCGCTGGGGATGCACGCCATCGTCCCGGCGAGCGAGAAATTGCCACCCGGTGCCATATTCTGCCTGCGCAATCTCGATGCGGCGGGGGAATTGCAGCAGCACAACCGACTGCATCCTTTCTATCTCGTCTATGTCAAAGAGAACGGCGAGGCGCTGGTGCGGCACAGCGATCCCAAACAGGCGCTCGACATGCTGCGCGCCGCCGCGCGCAATCGCACCGAACCCGATCCGGCGCTTTACGAACCGTTCAACGCCGAGACCGAAGACGGGCGGCGGATGGGACAATATTCGGATCTGCTGAACGACGCGATCCGATCGATGATCGAGGAGAAGCAGGGGCGCGATATCGACAGCCTGTTCGCCACCGGGCCGACCACGGCGCTGATCGGAGAAGTTGCCGGGCTGGATGATTTCGAGTTGATCGCCTTTCTGATCGTGCGCGATAAGGCTCTTTAACGATGCTTTTCGCATGGCCGGCGGCAGCGAAGGTGGAACACCGCGTCCCGCGCGACCGGCTGTTCCGCATCGCGGGCGGAGGCAAGGCGATCCGCGCGCTTTATGAAGAACAGGTCGAACGGATCGACTGGGCGTTCAAGCTTTTCGAGCGTAGCGTGAACCTGCCGCCAGCCAGTGGCGTGGACGAAATCGAGCTGTTCCGCGTTACCTTGCGCGGCGACCGGATCGACGACCGCGTGCTGGCCCATATCGACAAGGCCATTCCCCATCCGATCCTGTTCGAGCTAGTGCAACGCGCGCCCGATGGCGACGAGGTGCAGCTGGCAGCGGCTTACAAGCGGCGCAGCGAGGCGGACGCGGCGCAGACGGTGACGCTGGAGCATTGGCGCGGGGCATGGACGCCTGCCGAGCGGGAGCGTGCGCCCCTCCCGCAGGCAGCGAGCCTTGAGGGACTTTACGCGGGGTTGCTGCGCACACTCTGGCCGCATGGCGCGCGCGAGGGCGAAAGCCTGCGCGCGCAAGCGGAACGCTTGAGCCGGATCGCATCGCAAGGCAAGGCGGTGGAGCGGCTGCGGCAGACACTGCGGCGGACGGGGGACTTTGCCCGCAAGACCGAGATCAACCGTGAATTACGCGCGGCTGAGGCTTCGCGGAGGGAACTGACGAACTGACATGACGATTGAAAAACTGGACGCATCGACCCCCGATCTGACGCAGCAGAACATCGAGCGGCTGCTGGAGCTGTTTCCCGAATGCCGGACCGAGGGTTCGCGCGAGGATGTGCCGATGGTCGATTTTGACCTGCTGCGTCAGGCGCTGTCCGATTATCTGGTCGAAGGTCCGGCGGAGCGGTACCGGCTCGACTGGCCGGGCAAGCGGCAGGCGCTGCTCACCGCCAACACGCCGATCGACAAGACGCTGCGCCCGATGCGCGAGGAAAGCGTGGACTTCGACACCACGCGCAACCTGTTCATCGAAGGCGACAATCTCGACGCGCTGAAGCTGTTGCAGGAAACCTATCTCGGCAAAATCAAAGTCATCTACATTGATCCTCCCTACAATACTGGGAGCGACTTTGTTTACAGAGATAATTTCACTCAATCTCAGACGGATTACGAGTCGGAAGGTGGCTTTCGTGATGAGGACGGTGGGCGATTAGTAGCAAATCCAGATTCGAATGGGCGCTTTCACTCGAATTGGCTGAGCATGATGTATGCCCGATTGAAGTTGGCACGCGACCTTCTCGCGGATGATGGGGTGGTGTTTGCGTCAATCGCGGATGACGAAAGTGCTAACCTGAAGCGGATATTCGACGAAATCTTCGGAGAGAAGAACTTCATCGATACGATTGTCGTCGAGATGTCTACGACATCTGGACCGAAAACGGTGAATGCACAGCAGGGCCAGATCGTTAAGAACGCTGAATTCGTGTATGTTTACCGTAAGTCTCCTGAGTTTGATTCAAAATCACACACACCATTGCTGGACGGCATCGAGAAGTTTGATACCCATTATACCTATTTCTTGAACGACGACGGGACCCTTGGCTCCCTGGCCGACAAACTTCTACAAGATGAAGAAGTCGGCGCAGACATTCGAAACTTTGGCTTTGCAAATCGCGGCAGCTTTAGCGTCAAGGAATTGGACAAACTGCTCGTCGTCTCAGAGGCTGCCGAAAATTACCTTACTGCCAATCTCGAAAAGATTGCTCGTGTCGACAGGCCGCCTGTTTCGGCGAGTGGTCAATCGACGGCAGCGGGAACTTGGAAGACATTTGAAGCTGACCATCGGACCTACTTCCTTACCACATTGTCAAACGAGACACTTCAAGCATTGATGCCGCTGTCCCTAAATTACCGGATGTCGGACGACTATAAACCGCGATTTGGTCGTAGTGTTATCCGCGGTGACCTGTGGAAGGGTTTCCATCAAGATATGGGCAACGTCGCGAAGGAAGGCGGCTTGGCGTTCTCAAACGGAAAAAAGCCAGTTCGCTTGATCAAGCAGCTGGGCACCCCCATTAACCCTGGCGTGATCCGGCCGAAGATGATTCAATGCGCCTGACGGCAGGAGGCGGCAGATGCGTCAGGCGGGATTGTTCGGACTACCGGATCAGCTGAAGCGATTGTCGGATTGCGGCGACCCGCTGGAGACGATGGGCCGCGTGGTGGACTTCGAGATATTCCGCCCGGCGCTGGAAAAGGCGCTGGCGTATGGTGATCGAGCCAGGGGCGGTCGACCGCCTTACGATCCGGTGGCGATGTTCAAGGTGCTGATCCTGGCGGCGCAGAACACCGTCAGCGACGCCCGCATGGAGTTTCTCATCCGCGACCGGCTGAGCTGGCTGCGGTTCCTCGGGTTTGACCTGGGCGCGGTCACGCCCGACGAGAACACAATCCGGCTGTTCCGCGAGAAGCTGACGCGCGCCGGTACGCTCGACGCGTTGTTTACCGCCTTCGACCGGTGCTTGTGGGACCGCGGCTATCTGCCGATGGGCGGGCAGATCGTCGATGCTACCCTCGTCGCGGCACCGAAGCAGCGGAACACTGCGGTCGAGAAGGAAGCGATCAAGGCGGGCCAGAGCGCAGCGGAAATATGGCCCGACAAACCGAACAAGGCGGCGCAGAAGGACACCGACGCGCGCTGGACGGTGAAGTTCGCCAAGGCCCGGACGCTGCCGGGCGGCAGGCCGGGGATCGATATCGCGATCCCGAGCTTCGGCTACAAAAGCAGCATCGCGATCTGTCGGCGCTACGGGTTCATCCGCTCGGCCAAGGTTACCGACGGTGCGCGCTTTGACGGTAGAATGCTGCGCGACGTCGTCACCCGCGACAACACCGCCTCCGACGTCTGGGCGGATACCGCCTATCGCAGCCAAGCCAACGAGGCGTGGCTGAAGTCGATGGACCGGGTCAGCCGGGTTCATCGCAAGAAGCCCAGGGGAAAGCCGATGCCCAGGCGCACGTCCGGCGCCAATGCCAAGCGATCCGCTGTCCGCGCCCGCGTCGAGCACGTGTTCGCTCGTCAGAAGGATCAGATGGGGCTGTTCATCCGCACCATCGGTATCGCGCGCGCCGAAGCGAAGATCACACTCGCCAACCTCGTCTACAATATTGACCGCCTGATCTTCCACGAGCGGCAGGCCGCCACGGGATAGCCGCGTCCGGCGACGGTGTTTTGCGGCTCAGCCAGCCGAAATCCGCCTCCGGGCCGCCACCACCGAGCAGGATGCTGTCTTGCGCCGCGATCAGCGCCCCGCGGCCACGTTGATGTGGGTGCCCAGGTTGTAATATGGCGACGCGAGCGGGCGATCGTCACGCTATCGAGCAAATCGAAAAAGGCGAAATCCAGCCGGTCCAGAATTGCCTGCGTCGTTCGCTCCGCAAGCGGCAGTTCTTCCCATTCGTTGAAGGCGCGCTGTGCCTGACGGAAAAGTTCTTCGATCGACTGGTTAATTCCGAGCTTCGCCGCAAATGCGGCGCTATCGCCTTCGTAAGCCAGTGCCAGCTGATTTTTCAGGTCGGCAAAGCGGTTGTTCACAGGCGTCGCCGAAAGCAGAAGTACTTTCGTTTGAACGCCTGATCGGATGACTCTGTTCAACAGCGCCCGATACCGCGTTTCAGCCTCGCCCTGAGCGAGCGTCGCATCGTCATTGCGAAAATTGTGGGACTCGTCGATCACGATCAGATCGTAATTGCCCCAGTTCACCTGGTCGAGCGGCATACCCATCGAATGGCCGCTTGTTCTCAGCAAATCGGTGTGCGCCAGCACGTCGTAATTTAGCCGGTCCTCGGCAAGAATATTCGTGGTCAGATTCTTGTTATAGGTATTCCAATTGTCCGCTAGCTTTTTGGGGCAAAGGACCAGAACCGACTTGTTGCGCAGTTCGTAATATTTGATGACGGCAAGCGCGGTAAAGGTTTTTCCAAGCCCGACGCTGTCCGCCAGAATGCAGCCGTTGAATGTCTCTAACTTGTTGATTAGTCCGAGCGCGGCATCCTGCTGGAATTTGTAGAGCGTGTTCCAGACTTTGGTGTCCCGAAAGCCGGTCCGGTCGTTAGGCAACAGGTCTTCGTTGATGTCCTCTAGGAAGGTCCGGAAAATAATTGAAAGCATCAGGTGATAGATTCGAGCTGGCGAGTTTTCCGCGTAAACCTGCTCAAGCTGACCACACAATGCTTCGGTGACATCTTGGAGCCGACCAGGTTCCTGCCAGAGTTGATCGAAGAGTTGGCCGTACCGTTCGACAGAATTGACATCGGCAACCTTGTTGATCATCGTCAGGTTGCCGGGCTGATAGCCAAGGTCCGCAGATGTGAAGCCGTGCAAGCCGGTATAGAGCGCTTGCGTTGTTTCGCCCACAGCACAGAGAAATGACGGAACTGGGTTTCCGGGGTTGGACCGGAATTGTCCCTTTTCCCGAATCCACTCTGCGCATTGCCGGGCCAGAGCGCGGGTGGTCATCTTGTTCCGCAGTCGAATTTCGAACGGACTACCCGCAAGGTCACGGCGCTTCATCACGGGCGGAATGATGAATTCGCGATGCTGACTTTTCGTTGCTCCATGATCGGTAACGAAGGAGGGACCGGTGAAAATAAATCGAAAGGTTTCCAGCGCTTGAAGCCCTTCTTCAAGTGCCGCAAACACATGAATGGAAAACGAAGCCGCCGCGATATCGATGCGCTTTTTGGTACTCAGCTCACCTCTGAGATCGTCCCCAAAAAGCTCGGTCGTGTTGTCGAGAATCTTCATAGTAGAGGTGGTTGAGCGAAATTGGTTGCCATTCAAATAACTGCTTCTCCGATCAAATTGGAAGCGATCTAGTACATGATCGCCACTTAATTCCCTTTGGAGATCGGCTTTAGGATAAATTAGACTGTCGCGTGGGATTTAAGCACTTTTCCTTCAAACGGCGCAACCTGGATCGCTCCCTCCCGCTTGCGTGTCTGCGCAATGTCGTAGCTGTTCTGCATCCGCATCAACGTGTCCATCGACACTCCGAACGCTTTCTCGATCCGCAGCGCCATCTCCGGAGAGAGATGCGCGCGCTCGTTCAAAAGCGCGGAAAGCGTAGCACGCGTCACGCCCAGCGCTTCGGCCGCCGCCGTCACCGACAGGCCCAGCGGCTCGATGATCTCGGACTTCACGAAGCCACCCGGATGCGCCGGATTCTTCATGCGGATGCCTGCAATCGCACTCATGGCCACCTCCTAGTGGTAATCTTCGTAATCGAGGTCGATGATCTCGATCTCTTCGCGGTCGATCCGGAACGTCATCCGCCAGTTCTTCGTGACGAACAGGCTCCACGTCCCCCTGCGGTCGCCGGTCAGCATATGCGCTTTCCAACTCGGCACGGTGCGTAGCTCCTCTTCCCGCTCCATGTCCTGGAGGAAAGAGACGATGCGCTGCACCTTGGTGACGACAGCAGGCTGCAAGCCGCTGGCGTCATCGTGATCGATGAAGCGTCGCAATCCCTTGTGAATCACGTTCTTGATTCTCATGAGGTCAGGTACTCTTTATGGTGTATGGCGTCAAGCATCACCTTACACTTTGTTATGTGTGCATCATTCGCTCGATAGCCGCGCCAACCTGCTCGGCGGCATTCAACACGTGCTCATCGTCCAGATGCGCATAGCGCGCGGTGGAACTCGGACAGGAATGACCGAGCAAGCGCCCGATCATTGGTAGGGTTCCTTGTTCATCGCGGCGTGGCTAGCAAAGGTATGGCGCAGATCGTGAACCCGGAGCCTACCCAATCCCGCATCCTTGCGGATGTGCTCCCAATAGTGATCGATCGCCTGAAAGGGTTTGCCGAACCGCTCGTTCCAGAATAACCAGGGGATGTTCTTCCGCCTCGGCAGCGCGTCGATTATCGCGCGGGCTTCGTCGCCAAGCCAGACGGTGCGCGGCCCGGTCTTGCCGTAGCGCAGCTTCAACCGCTTGCCCCGCACGTCCTGCCATTGCAGCCCCAGCACCTCGCCGCGTCGGCATCCGGTCAGCACCAGCAACATCAGCGCGCTCGCCACGGCTGAGCGGGACGAGTCAGGTCCAGCGCGGCTTGTTTCCAGAACCTTGCCCATTCGACCCAGTTCGTCGATCGTCAGGAACCGCTCGCACACCTTGCGGCGATTGTAGCGCACAGAAAGGCAGGGATTCGTGCCTTCGAGGCGGTAGCCCCAATCCTCTGCTCGGTTGAGCATATTTGACAACAGCGAAAGCGTCATGTTGGCCGCGCCGGGACTGGTCAGATTGTTGAGGTTGGCAAACCATTTGGTAATATGGGCTTCATTCAGCTCGTCGACAAAAACGCCGGTGAACGCCCCGTCGAGATAGTTGCGGCGGTAGCCGCAATTGTTGTCGTAGGTCCGCGCGCTCCAGCGCGGCGCCCATTTCGCCCAGAACTCATCGACGAAATCGTCAAAGCGCGGCGCGGAACGGATGCGCTTGCGTGTGGTAGCGGGGTCGCGCCCCACCTGCGCATAGGCAATCACCATCCGCGCGACACTTTGCGCCTGGTATCTGGTCACCACCGATGTCGGACCGATCGTCACCGTCCGCAATCGTCCCGCCATCCGCGTCTGAACGATGTAGACGTTCCGCCCGCTAGCATAATGGCGAATGCCAAAGCCATGTTCGATACCGAGCCAGGTTGTCGTGCGCGGCTTGCCGCGCGGAATACGGATGAAGTTCACGTCCGCTCCGACGCGCGCGAGCGCGTCGGCGACGACCTGCTTGAGTCCGATCGCCGTCATGCCCGCATTCCAAGCGCGGTCGCGAGCGAGCCGGACACGCGCTGCGCTGCGTCGGCGATCGCGTCATCGGCAAGATGCGCGTATTTCGCAGTGGTGTCGGTCAGTGCATGGCCGAGCAGCTTGCCAATCGTCGCCAGCGGCACATGATTCATGATCGCCGATGAAGCGAAGCTATGGCGTAAGGCGTGCAGGCGAACGTCCGGCAGCGCGCATTTGCGGCGAAATACAGGCCACCACCCGTTGAGCGAGACAGGGGAAGTCCCGTTCTCTTTGGCAAAGACAAATGGACAGTCCGTAACCTTGGGTGTGGCCTCAAGCACCGCCAGCGCCTGACTGAACCGTCCCGGGTTTTCCGGAGGCTCCCACTTGTGAGTAGGAGCATCTGGAATGAGCAAGACGACGAACAAGTTTTCGCCCGAGGTCCGCGAGCGTGCGGTCCGGATGGTGAACGAGCACCGGGCGGATCACCGCTCGGAATGGGATGCGATGGTGTCGATCGCCGGCAAGATCGGCTGCACGGCGGAGACGCTGCGGCGCTGGTGTCGTGACGAGGCTGGCCGGCGTGCAGGGCCAGCGTTGCTGGCGGACGATGACCGCGCCCGGCTGAAGCTGCTGGAGCGCGAAGTGAAGGAGCTTCGCCGAGCCAACGAGATCCTCAGGAAGGCATCGGCGTATTTTGCGATGGCGGAGCTCGACCGCCACGGGCGATGAAGATGGCGTTCATCGACGCCCATCGAGAGGAGTTGGGGATCGAGCCGATCTGCCGGGAACTGGCGGTCGCCCCCTCCTCATATCATCAACATGCTGCTCGCGTGGCCGACCCGGGCAAGCGATCCGCTCGCGCCCGGCGGGACGACGAGCTGAAGGGCCATATCCGGCGCGTCCACGAGGCCAGCTTTGGCCTGTATGGGTCGCGCAAGGTGTGGCGCCAGCTGCTGCGCGACGGCGTCACCATCGCCAAATGCACGGTCGAGCGGCTGATGAAGGCGATGGGGCTTGCCGGTGTCCGACGCGGGAAATCTTGTGTCACCACCGTTTCCGACCGAAAGGCACTGTGCCCGCTCGACAAGGTCAACCGGGCCTTCAAGGTTCAGCGCCCGAACGCACTGTGGGTGGTGGACTTCACCTACGTCCACACCTGGGCAGGCTTCGTCTACGTGGCGTTCGTCATCGACGCGTTCGCCCGCCGGATCGTCGGCTGGAAGGTCAGCAGCAGCGCGACCGCACTTCGTGCTGGATGCCTTGGAGCAGGCCATCCATGCCCGCCGACCCACGGCTAGCGATGGTCTTATCCATCACTCGGACAGGGGCTCGCAATACCTCGCTATGAGCTACACCCAGCGCCTGGCCGAGGCAAAGCTGGTGCCCTCGGTCGGCAGCGTCGGGGACTCCTATGACAATGCCCTCGCCGAGACGATCAATGGCCTCTTCAAAGCCGAGGTCATCTGGCGTCAACGCTCCTGGCCAAGCCTTGCGGCCGTCGAAATGGCCACGCTGCGCTGGGTCGACTGGTTCAACAACCATCGCCTCTTCGAACCCATCGGCTATGTCACTCCCGCCGAGGCCGAGGCGAACTACTATGCTGCCAAACAAGAACTCGATATGGCAGCATGACCCCAACCAAACTGCCTCCGGAAAATTCGGGACGCTTCAGACTGTTCAACCAGATGATCTTGGGACCGGTCTTGCTGTCGGGCAGCGTAAGGCGCGGCGGCTTCACCCACTCCCACCTAAGATCGCGGATTTCAGAAAATCGTGCGCCGGTGAAAAGGAGCATACGCACCACCGCAACCTGCTTCGGATGTGCCGCTTCTTCTTCGGCAAGCTCGATTGCCAGACGGCGATATTCGAGCGGCGTCAGATAGCGTTCTTTCGCCTCGCGCTTGTAGCGTGGCATACCCCGGCACGGGTTGGAGTTCTTGCGCCGCAGATGGAGCGCCTCGGCGTATTTCATCAGCGATCCAAGCACGGGTATCGCGCGGTTGAACCGGGCTTCCAGACCGCCGATGCAGCCGTCGCGCCAGCGCTGCACATCGGCGCGCGTCACATCGGCAACTCGGCACTCTCCGAACGTCAATTGAAGGTCGAGCCGCCAGGCGTTGTGATTGCGCTTGGCAGTCGAAGGTTTCAACCCCCGCGCAAGATCAGGCCAGTAGGTTTCGACATAGTCGGTCATCGTCGGTGTGGATTCGACCACCGCCCGTTTCGGCAAACCGTCCAGAGCGACCTCGGCCAGCAATCTGCGCGCCTGCGACCGGGCGAGCGCAGCGTCCATGTCCTCGGTGCATCCCAGCGACACCCGCCGGTGCTTGCCGCGATGGCGCAAGCGGACGAACCAATAGTAGCGTCCGGTCGGTCGGACCCGCAGACCGAACCCGGCCAATTCGGTATCCCAGATGGAGTATTCGTGCCCCTTCAACGGCAGTTTTCGGCGTGCGAAATTGCCGTCCAGAAAGGCGCGTCGCCCACGCTTTTTGCGATTGGGGACCATTAAGGCCATCTGATATACCGGAACTGCGCGCAAGAGTCCCGGAAATCTGCGCCTCACGGGGGCACAGATGGCCATCAATAGCTACCGAACTGCGCAGCAGCTCGCCGGTCGCGCGCACTGATTCTATTGCACTTTTTCCCATTTAATTGCGGCTAGCCGCGTACTGTGTGCACGTATTTCCTGCACCCGGATCAAGGTCCAAACAGCGGCCGTCGATGCCACTGACCGGCAATCCGATCGTCGCAGCCAGGGTCGGCAGGATGTTGACGGTTTCGGTCGAGAGCGGCTGTTCGAAGCCTGTCATACCCTTGCGCCAGAAGAGGATCGGAACGCGCCGGTCATAGTCCCAGGGCGAACCGTGGGTTTCGATGTAGCCGGGACCCGGCGCTTCGATCGTCGTTACGCGGGGTTTGAGCAGCACCAGCAGATCGCCCGACCGGCTGGGGTCGAAGGAGGCGCGGGCGCGCTCGATCAGCGTCCAGGTTTCGGGCGGGCCGCTTGGCATCGCCTGGGCCGCCAGTTCGGCGCGGGTGAAGGCGGCGGCGACCTGCGGCATCGCGCGGTAGCGCCGCGCGGTGTCGGCCAGCACCTTCGCGCCCGTCGCCGCCGGCAGGTCGCGGTCGATATAGATGTCGCCCTCCGCCGCCAGCAGCGGGGACTTGTCGAGGTGCAGGTCGGCCATCACCGCGGCGCCGACCGCCTTGACCGACGCCTGGGGAGAGGCGTGCTGCTCCATCGGCATCGCGCGCTGCCGCTGACGCTCCACCGCGTCATGGCCGCCATGATCGGCGGTCAGCATCACCTCATAGTCGATCCCGAACCCGTCGAGCGTGTCGAAGAAACTGCCCAGCGCCTGGTCCAGCTGGTTCATCTGGATGCACATCTCGGACCCCTGCGTGCCATAGGCATGGCCGATATAGTCGGTCGACGAGAGGCCGATGGCGATCAGGTCGGGCGCCGGCCCCTTGCCCAGCTTCATGTCCTGGATGAACGCGGCGGCGATCGAGAGCACCGCGGCGTCGGCGGCGGGAGAGGCGCGGAACGACTTCACGTCGCCCGCCGCGCGCTCGTACCGGCCCCGGCCCAGTTGCTGCTGGCCGAAGGTGACGGCCCGGTCGACGCCCCTGCAATAGCCGGGCAGCGGTAATGCCTCCTGCGGTTTCGCGATCAGCGCGGCGACCGCCGCGCGGGCACGCTCGATGACCGGCGGCGCGAGCTTGCCGATATAGCTCGAATAGGTCTTGCCGTCCCACCACCACGTCTGGTCCGCGTCGTGTCCGCCCATCATGACCGCGGCCCGGTCCTTTCCCGCGACCGAGACGACGCGCGACGCGGGGTTCGCCGCCTTCATCCGGTCGCCCAGCGTCGGCACCTTCAGATGCTTGACCGACACGACATAGTCGGTGTGCGTGGTGTTGGGCGCGTCCTCGTCCTCGGCGCAATAGACGATCTTGTCCTCGCGCGGCGCGGCCTGGTTGACCCAGTTGTTCGCGATGATGCCGGTATGCGCGGGGCGGTCGCCGGTCAGGATCGTCGAATGGCCGGGGCATGTCTCGGTCGCGGCATGGCTCTGATAGCCGGACGGGAAGACCGCCCCGTTCAACAGTCGCGTGAAGCCGCCCGTGTAGCGGTTCCGGTATTGCTGGAACAGGTCGGCGGCGAATTGGTCGACGGAGATGGCGACGATCAGTTTGGGCGGCTGCGCGGGCGCGGCGAGGGGAGTCGGCGGACCCTTGTCCTGCGCGGTTGCCGTGGCGGCTACCATGAGAAGCGGAATGGCGAGCAGGGCTTTCATGGCGGTCCCGGATGCAAAGCGTGGCGAGCGCGCCTATGGCCCGCTGATGGGTATCGGTACAAGCCGCGTCATGGCGTTCCTTCGTTGCATGGTGATGACGCTCCTGCTGCTCGCGCCCGTTGCCGGCCGCGCGCAAGCGCCGGAGAATACAGGACCGATCCATCTCGCGATGACGCTGGTGGCGGAGACGCCGCGTCCGCGCGCCGGCTCGACCGTGATGCTCGCGCTGGAGAGCAGGCCGGAGTCCGGCTGGCACGGCTATTGGCGCAATCCGGGGGATGCGGGATTCGCACCCAGCCTCGACTGGACACTGCCACGCGGGGCCACGATCTCGGCGCCCGAATGGCCGGTGCCGACGACGCTGATCGTCGCGGACCTGATGAACTATGTGTACGAAGCGCCGTATGCGCCGCTCCTGAGCCTGCGCGTACCGGCCGGGCTGGCGGCGGGAACGCGGCTGCCGATCCGCTTGCATGCGACCTATCTGGTCTGCACGCGCGAGATCTGCGTGCCCGAGAACCAGAGCGTCGAGGTCACGCTGACCATCGGCAACGGCGCGGTCCTGCCGGAGACGCGCGCGCGGTTCGACCAGCATCGCCGCGCCATCCCCCGGCCGCTGGCGAGCGAAGCCGTCTATCAGGTGAAGGACGGTGCGCTCGACCTGGCCGTCCCCTATCCGTCGCGCGCACCGCTGGACGATGCCTATTTCTTCCCCGTCACGACCGGCGCGATCGACTATGCGGTGCCGCAGAAAGTGACCCGCGACGGCGATCGGCTCGTGATCGCGACCCGTGGCAAGCGAGCGGACGCGATCGATGGCGTCCTGCGCATCGCATCGCATCGCGGGCTGCTGGTCCACGCCGTTCCGGGTATCGTAGCGGGCGGCGGCGAAGACGCGGCCTGGGGGGCGGCGCTGCTTGCGTTCGCGGGCGCGGTGCTGGGCGGGCTGATCCTCAACATCATGCCCTGCGTCTTTCCGATCCTGAGCCTGAAGGCGCTCAGTCTGGCGCGCGGCGGCGCCGGCGAGCGCGAGGCACGGCGCGAGGCGCTGGCCTACACCGCGGGCGTCGTGCTCGTCTGCGCGGGTCTCGGCGCGATCATCCTGGGGTTGCGGGCCGGCGGTGCGGTGGCCGGGTGGGCGTTCCAGTTGCAGGATCCGCGCGTCGTGTGCGTCCTGCTGCTGCTGTCGGTCGCGATCGCGCTCAACCTGTCGGGCCTGTTCGAGGTGCCGATGCCACGGTTCGCCGGCAACAGCGGAACGCCGGGAGCCTTCGCGACCGGCGCGCTCGCGGCCTTCGTCGCGACGCCGTGCACCGGACCGTTCATGGGCGCGGCGCTCGGCGCGGCGCTCGTCCTGCCCTGGTATGTCGCGCTCGCCATCTTCGCGGGGCTGGGTCTCGGCCTCGCGATACCCTTCCTGCTGATCGGCTTCATCCCTGCGCTGCGTAAGCGATTGCCGAGACCGGGCGCGTGGATGGAGCGGTTCCGCCGCATCCTCGGTGTCCCGATGTGGCTGACCGCGCTGGCACTGGCATGGGTGCTGGGGCGGCAGGCCGGGGTCGACGGCATGACGATCGCGCTGGGCGCCGCGCTGATCGTCGGCTTCGCGCTGTGGGCCGGAGGACGGCGCCAGCAGCGCGGGCTGGCGTTCGGGCTCGCACCGGCGCTGATACTCGCGCTGACCACCGCCGTTACGGCATCGATCGTATCCCGCGCTCCTGCCGCTCACCCTGCGTCCGACAGCTTCAGCGAAGCGCGGCTCGCATCGCTGCGGAGTCAAGACAAGCCGGTGTTCGCCTATTTCACCGCCGACTGGTGTCTGACATGCAAGGTCAACGAGCACTCCTCAATCGACATCGCCGCGACGCGCGCCGCGTTCAGCCGGCACGGGATCGAGGTGCTCGTCGGGGACTGGACCGACGGCGATCCGGCGCTCGGCCGCTTCATCCAGGCGCACAACCGCGCCGGCGTGCCGCTCTACCTGTTCTATCCGCGCGGCGGCGGAGAGCCGCAGGTTCTTCCCCAGGTGCTTACTCCGGCGATGCTCCAGTCGCTGGGCAGTTAATTGCGCCCGCGCGGGAACCGGTGAGACAAGCTCGCGTATAAATTACGATGGGGAAACGATCGGCATTCGACGAGATCATGGGTGATTCGGACGCGCCGCGCGCCGAGCTCGCCGCAATCGGCCGATGGCTGGACGACACTCCGCCCGAGGAGCTTCGTCGTCGCCAGTCGACCGCGGAGACGACCTTTCGGCAATTGGGGATCACCTTTGCCGTCTATGGCGAGAATGACGCGAGCGAGCGAATCATCCCCTTCGACATCGTGCCGCGCATCTTCCTGGCCGATGAATGGGCGCGGCTGTCGCAAGGGCTGATCCAGCGGGTCGAGGCGATCAATGCCTTTCTCGACGACATCTATGGCGAGCGGCGCATCCTGGCCGAAGGCATCCTTCCGCCCGAACTGGTGCTGGGCAACCAGCAGTTCCGGCCGGAGATCGCCGGTATCCGTCCGCCGCACGGTATCTGGGCGCATATCTGCGGGATCGACCTGGTCCGCACCGGCCCCGACGCATTCTTCGTGCTGGAGGACAATGCGCGTACGCCGTCCGGTGTCAGCTACATGCTCGAAAATCGCGAGGCGATGCTGCGATTGTGCCCCGAACTGTTCCGCGCGTTCCGCGTGGCCGCGGTCGACGGCTATCCCGACATGCTGCTGGAGACGATGCGCTCCGTGGCGCCGCACGGACGGGGGCAGGATCCGACCTGCGTCGTCCTGACCCCCGGTCATTTCAATTCCGCCTATTACGAGCACAGCTTCCTGGCCGATTCGATGGGCGTCGAACTGGTCGAGCCCGCCGATCTGATCGTTGCCGACGACATCGTGTGGATGCGCACCATCGGCGGGCGGGTACGCGTCGACGTGATCTATCGCCGGATCGATGACGATTTCCTCGATCCGCTGGTCTTTTTCCCGAACTCGATGCTGGGCGTGCCCGGGCTGATCGCCGCCTATGCCGCGGGTAATGTCGCGATCCTGAACGCACCGGGCAACGGGATCGCCGACGACAAGGCGATCTATAGCTACATGCCCGAGATCGTGCGCTTCTATACGGGCGCCGAGGCGATGCTGCCCAATGTCGAGACCTGGCGCTGCCGCGAGCCGGATGCGCTGAACCATGTGCTCGATCATCTGGGCGAGATGGTGGTGAAGCTGGTCGACGGGTCGGGCGGCTATGGAATGCTGGTCGGCCCGACCGCCACGCGCGCGGAGATCGATGCGTTTCGCGCCGCGCTGATCGCCGAGCCGCACCGCTATATCGCGCAGCCGACGCTCGCACTGTCGACCGTGCCGACGCTGGCGGGCGAGACGCTGAGCCCGCGCCATGTCGATTTCCGCCCCTTCGTGCTGACCGGTCGGAACGGCACGCAGGTCGTGCCGGGTGGGCTGACGCGGGTCGCGCTGAAGGAAGGGTCGCTGGTCGTCAACTCCAGCCAGGGGGGCGGGACCAAGGACAGTTTGGTGCTGATGCCAGAGCCTGTCGGCGGCGGTCAGCGCCAGTCGCAGCAGATGGGAGGCATGAGCCAGACCCAGGGCGGCTCGAGCCAGACCCAGGGCGGTCCGCCATGATGCTGTCACGCTCCGCGTCGTCGCTCTACTGGCTGGGCCGCTATTTCGAACGCGCCGATTTCACCGCGCGGCTGGTGGAGGCGACGGTGCGACTGGACGCGCTGACCTCGTCACCGGCCGGAGAGGCGGCATGGGCGTCGGCACTGGCCGTGACCGAGAATGAAGCGGCCTTCGAGGAAAGCGGTGCCGAGATGGGCCGGATCGCGGTCGCCCGATTCCTGACGCTGGACCAGAGCCATCCCGGGTCGATCGTCCATTGCCTGGAGCGCGCGCGCACGAACGCCCGCGCGGTGCGGACCGCACTGTCGCGCGAGGCATGGACCGCGATCAATCGCGCCTGGCTCGCCATCGAGCGACGTGATCCGCCGGAGGGAACGGCCACCGCACTGAAACTGGTCGACGCCGCCGTGACCGAGACGCGCGGGTTCGAGGGCGCCGTGCACCGCATGCTGCGCAACCAGACGGCGTGGTTCATCCGGCTGGGGCAGGCGATCGAGCGGGCCGACAACACGGCGCGTCTGGTCGACGTGAAATATCATCTGCTGCTGCCCGAAGGGGAGCGGGTTTGCGGGGTCGTCGACCGCGACCAGTGGACGACGCTGTTGCAGACCGTGTCGGCGGTGACCGCTTATCGCTGGCTCTACAATGACGGGCTGCGCCCTTCCAACGTCATCGACCTGCTGATCGCGAAGCCCGAATTGCCGAGGAGCCTGGCGGCATCCGCCGAGGAAACGGTCGAATTGCTGGGGCTGCTCGCCCGGCGCACCGGAACGCACGGCGAGGCCGACCGCATGGCGCGCATGCGCGCATCGCGGGTCGGCAAGACGCGCAGCGGCGAGGTCATCAAGTCGGGCCTGCACGAATATCTTCAGGCGTTCATCAACGAGAACGCGCAGCTTCACGCGGCGATCGGCCGTCAGTTCCGGTTCGAGTAGGAAGGGGACCGGTCAGCCATGCGCCTGTCGATCGATCATCGCACGACCTATCGCTTTTCTTCCCCGCAGGCGCGACTGGTTCAGATGCTGCGCCTGACCCCGCAGAACACGCACGACCAGACGGTCGCGTCCTGGCGGATCGATGTCGACTGCGACGCGACGCTCAGACCGGGGCGCGACGGGTTCGGCAACGCCGTCACGATGCTCTACGCCGAGGGCCCGCTGGACGGGATCGAGATCGCGGTGCTCGGGGAGGTACTGACCAGTCATTCCGGCGGGGTGCTGCACGGCGTCGACGAGGCGTTGCCGCCGCCACTGTTCCTGCGCGCGACGTCCGCGACGCCGGCCGATCCCGCAATTACCGACTTCGCCCGGGCGGCGGCGGGAACATCGGAGCCGCTGCCCGCGCTGCGCATGCTGACCTCAGCGCTGCACGAGCGGTTCGAGCGGAGCCGGAATCGCCCCGATCCGACGCTGGACGCGGCCACCGCGTTCAGACGCGAAGCCGCAACCGCACGCGATCTGGCGCAGATGTTCGTCGTCGCCGCGCGGTCGCTGGGGCAGCCGGCGCGATACGTCGCGGGCTATCGGCGCAATCCCGGCGAGGAACAGCGGCCGGCACCCCATTCCTGGGGTGAGGCGCATGTCGAGGGCATCGGCTGGATCGGGTTCGACCCCTGTACGGGCGTATCGCCCGAGGACGAATATGTCCGCGTCGCAGCGGCGCTCGATGCACCCGGCGCATCGCCGATCGCCGGCTCACGTCTGGGCGAAGGCGAGGAGGAACTGGATGTCGAGGTGACGGTCGTTCGCGAGGAATAGCCGGCGGTCAGGCGTCCAGCGCCGGACCGCCGGCCGCGCGCACCGTTGCGGCGCCATCGAGTTGCTGGCGCTTGAGTTCCGCCTTCAGTTTCGCAGGGTTGCGCGCCACCACGAAGCCGAAACTGACGCCGCCGTGCTTGCCGATGGTCGCGTGATGCAGCTTGTGCGCCTGGACCAGCCGCTTGGCATAGCCGCGCCTGGGAACCCAGCGAAACCAGCGCTGATGGACGATGCCGTCATGGATGGCGGTGTAGATCGCCCCGTAGACGGTGATGCCTAGCGCTGCCCACCAGAGCCGGTCGGAATAGAGATAGCCGATCACGAAGAGCATCGTCACGATGCTGCCGAAGACGACCGCGTACAGGTCGTTGCGCTCGAACACATGGTCGTGCGGTTCGTGATGGTCGCGGTGCCATGCCCAGCCCCAGCCGTGCATGACATAGCGGTGCATGGTCCAGGCGAAGACCTCCATGCCGGCCACCGCCGCGAGCACGATCGCCAGTTTCTCCGCAACGCTCATCGCACCGCTCCGATGGTCGCCCTGGCCCGGTGGTGCGCGGGCAATCGCCACCACGGGACGCCCGGCGACAGGTGATGCTCGTGATGATAGCCGAAATGGAAGCAGGTGGCGAGACTGGCCAGCGTTCCGAACGTCTCGGTCCGTGCATTGTGGCGGTCGGCAAAGCCATGCTCGTCATGCCGGTGCGGGCGATACGTGCCGAAATAGAAGAGCTGGACCGAGGACGCGATGGCCGGCAGGCCGTAGAGAAGGACGACGTTGGCCACCGGAATACCCAGCACCGCCCAGTACAGCGTGACGATGGTGCCGACCCAGGCGGCGGACCGCCAGCCGAAATACCGCCTGAGGAACGTCGCGTACCACGGCCAGAATTGCGAGGGATGATCGGCATCGAAATCGGGGTCTTCCGCGCTGCCGGGCCGGCGATGATGCGCGAAATGCGCGTCGCGCATGCGCGACCAGCCGAACCCCGCATAGAGCATCAGCACGGCCGAGCCGATCGCTGCGTTCACCTGCGGGCGTCCGGGAGCGAGCGAGCCATGCATCGCATCATGCGCGACGATGAACATCCCGACCGACAGCCAGCACTGCACCGCCGCGATGACCGGTACCAGGAGCAAGTCGGTGTCGGTGATCCTGAAGGCGAACATGGCATAGCAATGGATCGCCAGCCATCCCAGCGTGATCGCAGCCGCGAACGACAGGCCTGTCGCGGCCTGCGATAGCCGTGGCCGGGCTAGCACTGCATCCATGACCGGCAGGTAACGGATGCGGCGACCGCGGGAAAGGGGGATCGGCCGGAGAAACACTTTCGATTAACCCAGATTTGGGTTAACGGAGGCACGGATGGCCAGCAGACCGCTCACCTTGTACGAAAAGATCTGGTCGCAGCACGTGATCGAACGGCGCGACGACGGCACCTGCCTGATCTACATCGACCGGCATCTCGTCCATGAAGTGACCAGCCCGCAGGCGTTCGACGGGCTGCGCGCGGCGGGCAGGACGGTGCGGCGCCCGGACCTGACGCTGGCGGTTCCCGATCACAACCTGCCGACGACGCCGCGCACCGATGCTGGGGGGAATGCGCTGCCGATCGTGGACGAAGAGAGCGCCGCGCAACTCGATGCGCTGCGCCGCAACGTGGCCGAGTTCGGCATAGATTATATCGATGCGCTCTCGCCCGCGCAGGGGATCGTCCACGTCGTCGGCCCCGAGCAGGGCTTCACGCTGCCCGGTACGACGCTGGTGTGCGGTGACAGCCACACCGCGGCGCACGGCGCGCTTGGCGCACTCGCCTTCGGAATCGGCACCAGCGAGGTCGAGCATGTGCTGGCAACGCAGACGCTGCTGTTGCAGCAGTCGAAGACGATGGAGGTCCGCGTTGACGGCGCGCTGGGCTTCGGCGTCTCGCCCAAGGACGTGATCCTGGCCGTCATCGGCCGCATCGGCGCGGCGGGCGGGACCGGTTACGTGGTCGAATATACCGGCGCGGCGATCCGGTCCATGTCGATCGAGGGGCGGCTTACGGTTGCCAACATGTCGATCGAGGCGGGCGCGCGTGCCGGCCTGATCGCGCCTGACGAGACGACCTTCGCCTATCTGAAGGGCCGGCCGATGGCGCCCGCCGGTGACGAGTGGGAGCAGGCCGTGGCCGCCTGGCGCCGTCTGCCGAGCGATCCGGGCGCGCGTTATGACCAGGTGGTGCGGGTCGATGCGGGCGCCGTAGCGCCGACGCTGACCTGGGGAACCAGCCCGGAGGATGTCGTCGCGATTACCGGCCGGGTTCCCGACCCCGACAGCTTCGCCGATCCGGCCAAGCGCGCGGCGGCGGCGCGGTCGCTCGAATATATGGGCCTGACGCCGGGCACCGCGATGCGCGACGTCGGCATCGATCACGTCTTCATCGGCAGTTGCACCAACGGCCGGATCGAGGACCTTCGGGCGGCGGCGGCCGTGGCGCGAGGGCGTCGGGTTGCCGGAGGCGTCCGCGCGATGGTCGTGCCGGGATCGGGCCTGGTGAAGCGTCAGGCCGAGGCCGAAGGCATCGACCGTATCCTGATCGAGGCCGGTTTCGAGTGGCGCGAGCCGGGTTGTTCCATGTGTCTCGCGATGAATCCGGACAAGGTGCCGGCCGGTGAGCGCTGCGCCTCGACGTCCAACCGCAACTTCGTCGGACGGCAGGGACCGGGTGCGCGTACGCATCTGCTCTCACCGGCGATGGCGGCGGCTGCGGCGGTCGAGGGCAGACTGAGCGATGTTCGTGAATTGATCGGATAAGGGGGAAAGATTATGCGCAAAGCTCTGGTTCTGCTGGTGACGGGCGCCATCCTGAGCGGCGTCGCCGCCTATGTGGCGTCGGCGGTACCGCCGGTGCCGATGCAACAGCAGCAGTGACCCCGGTCGAGCGCGTATCCGGCGCCGCCTATCCCTGGGGCGCCAAGAATGTCGATACGGACGTCATCATCCCGGCCCACTGGCTGAAGACGACGACCCGCGCAGGGCTGGGCCGCGGCGCGTTCGAGACGGTGCGGGCGGTCTCGGGCAATGTCTTCGACGAACTGTGCTATGCTGGCAGCCCGATCCTGATCGCGGGCGACAATTTCGGCTGCGGCTCCAGTCGCGAGCACGCCGCCTGGGCGTTGCTCGACATGGGGGTGAGGGCGGTGATCGCGCCCAGCTTCTCCGACATCTTCTCCGGGAACGCTGTCAAGAACGGCATCATTCCCGTTGTGCTGCCGCAGTCCGCGATCGACCGGCTGCTGATCGCGGCGCAGGACCAGCCGGTCACCGTCGACCTCCAGACGATGACGGTCACCACACCGTACCAGGACCGCTTCGCCTTCGATCTCGACCCGTTTCGCCGCCGCTGTCTGATGGAGGGGCTGGACGAGATCGCCCTGACAATGGCACAGGATACCGCGATATCGAATTTCGAGGCGGCGGTGTCCGAGCATCGACCGTGGATCCAGGTCAGGAGCGGACATGCGAGCATTGTTGTCGAGGGCGGTCGGCGGACCTGAAACTCTGGAATTGTCGGACCTGCCCGATCCTGCGGCGGGGCCGGGTCAGGTTGTCATTGCGGTCAAGGCGTGCGCGATCAACTATCCCGATGTCCTGATTATCGAGGACAAATACCAGTTCAAGCCCGAACGTCCCTTCGCGCCGGGCGGCGAAATCGCCGGTACCATCGAGTCGGTCGGCGAGGGCGTCGAGGGCTGGTCGGTCGGCGACCGGGTGATCGCGATGATCGGGCATGGCGGGCTTGCCGAGCGCGTCGTCGCAGACCCCGCGCGCCTGTACCGGCTGCCCGAGGGGCGCAGCTTCGTCGATGGCGCGGCGCTGATGCTGACCTATGCGACGACCATCCACGCGCTGCTCGATCGCGGGCACCTGAAAGCGGGCGAGACGCTGCTGGTGCTGGGCGCGGCCGGCGGGGTCGGTCTGGCCGCGATCGAACTGGGCAAGGCATTTGGGGCGCGTGTGGTCGCCGCCGTCTCCTCGGAGGAAAAGGCCGCCGCCGCGCGCGATGCCGGTGCCGACGACACGCTGATCTATGCGCGTGCACCGTTCGACAAGGACCAGTCGAAGGCGCTGGCCGAGCAGTTCAAGGCGGCGGTGGGCAAGAACGGCGCCGATGTGATCTATGATCCGGTCGGCGGCGACTATGCCGAACCCGCGCTCCGCTCGATCGCGTGGGAGGGACGCTATCTGGTCGTCGGCTTCCCGGCCGGCATCCCGAAGCTGCCGCTGAACCTCACGCTGCTCAAGAGCTGCGACGTGTGCGGCGTGTTCTGGGGCGCGTTTGCCGCGCGCGACCCCAAGGCGAACCGCGCGCACGCCGATCACCTGTTCCGGCTGTGGGAGGAAGGCCGGATCAGCCCCCGCGTTACCGACACTTTTCCGCTGGAACGGGGCGGCGACGCCATCGCGAAGATGGCCGCGCGCGGCGCGATCGGCAAGCTGGTGGTGACGCTCGACTGAGCCGCCGCCCTGCCGTTGCGCAGGTCGATGTCGCGCCCTATCTCGATCGAGAGGATGACCGGGGGATGGCGATGACGATGTTCGACGATCGAGAGAGGGCGCAGGAAGCGAAGTTTGCGCAGGACGGGGAGTTCGTGTTCCGCGTGACCGCGCGACGTAACCGGCTTCTCGGCCATTGGGCGGCCGGGCTGATGAAGCTGACGCCCGAGGAGGGCGAGGCCTATGCGACATCGGTCGTGCAGGCCGATTTCGAGGAAGCAGGCGACGACGACGTGGTGCGCAAGTTGCTGGGTGACCTGACCAATGCCGGCGTCCCCGACATCGACGAGGCGATCATCCGCCAGTCGATCGCCGATCATATGATCGAGGCCCGCCGCCAGTTGATGGAGAGCCGCTGAGCGATGGCGATGACCGCAGACGAGATCGCGTCCATGATCCGGACCGGCATCCCCGACGCAGAGGTTGAGATCACCGACCTTGCCGGTGACGGCGACCATTATGCCGCGCGCGTCGTAGCGCCGAGCTTTGCCGGAATGACGCGCGTGAGGCAGCATCAGGCGGTATACACCGCACTCGGCGGCCGCATGGGCGGCGTGTTGCATGCGCTGCAGCTTACGACCGCGACCAGTTGAGGAGTAGAACAATGACCGAAGACGCAACCGCCCGCATCGACGCCGTCGTGAAGGGGAATCCGGTGGTGCTGTTCATGAAGGGCACGCCGCTGTTCCCGCAATGCGGCTTCTCCAGCCGCGCGGTTTCGATCCTCAATCATCTGGAGGTCGAGTTCGAGAGCGTCGACGTGCTGCAGGATCAGGGCATCCGGCAGGGGATCAAGAGCTATTCCGACTGGCCGACCATTCCCCAGCTTTATGTGGGTGGCGAGTTCCTGGGCGGCTCCGACATCATGATGGAGATGTACGAGAGCGGCGAGCTGGCCGAGGCGCTCGGCAAGAAGTGAGATGATCGCTCGCCCACCACGTCGATGACGAGTCCGCCGACCGGTATCCCGATCGCGCTCGGCTCGCTCGTCACGCGCGTGCTCGCGGCCAACTCGTCGCCCTATACGTACACGGGCACGCAGACGCATCTGGTCGGATCGAGCGACCTGGCGGTCATCGATCCGGGTCCGGCGGATGAGGCGCATGTCGCCGCGCTCATCGACGCGATCGGCGGCCGTCTCGTCCGCGCGATCGTCATCACGCACCACCACCGCGACCACAGCCCCGCCAGCCGCCCGCTGGCGGATCTGACGGGCGCGCCCATCGTCGGCGCCGCGCCGGATGTACGCGGCGGACCCGACCGAGCGTTCGATGCAGGCTATGCGCCCGATCGTGTGCTGCGCGACGGCGAGATGATCGAGGGCGATGGCTGGTCGCTGGAGGCCGTCGCGACGCCGGGGCATACGTCCCAGCATCTCGCCTTCGCCTTGCCGCAGGCGGGAGCGCTGTTCTCGGGCGATCACGTGATGGGCTGGTCGACCAGCATCGTCTCGCCGCCCGATGGCGACATGGGCGCGTATATGGCGAGCCTGGAAAAGCTGATGGCGCGTGACGACCGCGTCTATCATCCCGGCCACGGCGAGGCGGTCGAGAACCCACAGCGGCTGGTCCGCGGCATGCTGGGTCACCGCAGGCAGCGCGAGGGGCAGATCCTGCGCGCTCTGGCCGCCGAACCGCAGACGCTGGCGGCACTCGTCGCGCGCATGTATGTCGGGCTGGACGCGAAGCTGGTGCCGGCGGCGGAGAGGTCGGTACTGGCGCATCTAATCGATCTTGAGCGACGTGGATTGGCAAAACGGGATGGACTTACTTGGGGGATGCCGTGACTAGATCTGAAAAGAACTTGGCGGGGTTACTCGCGCTTGTCTGTGTTCTAACAAGCGGGTTCGCTTGGTATCAGTACAATCGTGCTGAAAAAGCACAGAATCAGATTGATCTGACCGCAACTCGGGTGTTATACGAAGTATTTATAGCAAAAAGTGATCTAAGAGTAGGCCAGTTATCTGGAGAGATTATTGCGTCTAGCAATTACGATGGCATGGTGTTTCGTCCAAATCAGCAGACTAAAGCACCTGTAACAGTAAACTACTTTATTAATCTTGAAAAGATTCGACAAGGTGATATTGACTGGGATCCCAAAAATCATCGACTTACAGTGCGTATTCCAGAAATTGAAACGGAAGCGCCAAATATAGACTTTGTGCACGCCGAAATAAAACAAAATGGTGTCTGGATAGGACGTGGCGCTGGGATCATCATGCAGCGTCAAGGTGTCAAACGCATAGTTGCGCGAGCAACCGAGCGCGCCAAGGATGCTAAGAACATAGCGCGCGCTCGCCGCCGCGCTGTTGAGCTCATGAATCAGCTGGTCAAGCGCCCGCTCACCGCAGTCGGATACGCTCCTGTCGAAGTTCGTATCTTAGCTCCTTGGAACGCGGACCAATCAGGCGAAATGTGGGATACAAGTCGCTCGCTGGATGAGGTGCTACGAAACGCTCGCTGAGCGGCTTGATCCGTTCCATTGCACGGGCCATCTGTATTCTATGGAAGAGATGACCAGCAACCTGACCGGCGTCGACATCCGCGAGGAGATCGATCGGCTGCGGCGGGAGTGCAATGCGGTCATCCTCGCGCATTACTACCAGAAGCCCGAATTGCAGGATCTGGCCGATTTCGTCGGCGACAGCCTCGACCTGTCCCGCCGCGCGGCGGAGACCGACGCCGACGTAATCGCCTTTTGCGGTGTGCGCTTCATGGCGGAGACGGCGAAGATCCTGTCGCCTGACAAGATCGTCGTGCTGCCCGACATGGACGCGGGGTGCAGCCTGGAGGACAGCTGCCCGCCCGAACAGTTCGCGGCGTTCCGCGCGAAGCACCCGGATCACATCGCGCTGACGTACATCAACTGCTCGACCGAGGTGAAAGCGCTCTCCGACGTGATCGTCACCTCGTCTTCGGCGGAGAAGATCCTGTCTCAGATCCCCGCCGACCAGCCGATCATCTTCGGCCCGGATCGCAATCTGGGCGGCTATCTGACCCGCAAGACCGGGCGCGAGATGCTATTGTGGCCGGGCGTGTGCATCGTGCACGAGGCGTTCAGCGAGACGGAATTGCTGAAACTCAAGGCGCAGCATCCCGGCGCCCCGGTCGCCGCGCATCCCGAATGCCCCGCGGTCATCCTCGACCATGCCGATTATGTCGGCTCGACCAGCGGTATCCTTGCCTATGCGAAGGACTTTCCCGGCGATACGCTGATCGTCGCGACCGAGCCGCACATCATCCACCAGATGGAGCGCGCGCTGCCCGACAAGCGCTTCATCGGCGCGCCGGGCGCGGATGGGAACTGCAACTGCAACATCTGCCCGTACATGGCGCTGAACACGATGGAGAAGCTGTACGTAGCGCTGCGCGACCTGGAGCCGCGCATCGAGATCGAGGAGGGGTTGCGCTTGCGGGCCAAGAAGAGCCTGGATGCGATGCTGAGCATGGCGAGCGGAACGGTCGGGCAGGGCGACCTCGGTCCGGTGTCGGTCACGGGGGATTGACGGCCAATTTCAACCTCTCCTGCAAGCGGGAGAGGAGGGGCCCGTTGCCAAAGGCAGTGGGAGGTGAGGGTCTTCTTCCTTCTTTGCGCGGTGTGCGCCTCGCCCTCACCGCTGCGACTAGGCAGCGTAGCTGCCAAGTCTCGCTCCTCTTCCGCTTGCGGGAGAGGGTAAGAAGGCGACGACGTCCAACCGCCCGCAATTAATCAACGCCCCTTTTCGTGTGAACTTTGTGAACTTCCGCGCAGCGCGGCCCGTCTCGTCAACGACTTGTAAAAAAGCCGGACTTGCTGCATATGCGTCGCATCCGGCGGGCAGGGACTCGTGGAGGTAAGCGCGTCGGCTTAGCCGTACGCGCCCTTTTCGCATGATGCGTCTGGCTCCTCCTAGCGTTATTTGTCCGGCGGATGCCGTGCCGACATCCGGTCGTCGCGGCGTACCCGCGCCAAGACCGCCGGAGACAACCGGCTGGCCGGACAAATAGACGATGACGAGGATTTGACGACCTTATGGCAACCCAAGCCCTTCCTACCCGCGACGATTTTGCCGCGATGCTCGATGACATGTTCGGCGGCGCCGACAGTTTCGAGGGACGCGTGGTGCACGGCACCGTCACCGCCATCGAGAACGACCTGGCGGTCATCGACGTCGGATTGAAGAGCGAGGGCCGCGTGCCGCTGCGCGAATTCGCCGCACCGGGGCAGAAGGCTGAACTGAGCGTCGGCGATGAGGTCGAGGTTTACGTCGATCGCGTCGAGAACATGCACGGCGAGGCGATGCTGTCGCGCGACCGCGCCCGCCGCGAGGCCGCGTGGGACAAGCTGGAGGTCGAGTTCGCCAAGACCAGCCGCGTCGAGGGCACGATCTTCGGCCGCGTGAAGGGTGGCTTCACCGTCGATCTGGACGGCGCCGTCGCCTTCCTGCCCGGCAGCCAGGTCGACATCCGCCCGGTGCGCGACGTGACGCCGCTGATGGATATCCCGCAGCCGTTCCAGATCCTGAAGATGGATCGCAAGCGCGGCAACATCGTCGTGTCGCGCCGCGCCGTCCTGGAAGAGACGCGCGCCGAGCAGCGCTCGGGCCTGATCCAGAGTCTGGCCGAGGGCCAGATCATCGACGGCGTGGTCAAGAATATCACCGACTATGGCGCGTTCGTCGACCTGGGCGGGATCGACGGCCTGCTGCACGTCACCGACCTGTCGTACAAGCGCGTCGGTCACCCCAGCGAGATGCTGAACATCGGCGACACCGCGCGCGTCCAGATCATCCGCATCAACAAGGACACGCAGCGCATCTCGCTCGGGATGAAGCAGCTCGAGAGCGATCCGTGGGACGCGGCCGAGGTCAAGTATCCGGTTGGCGCCAAGCTGTCGGGTCGCGTGACGAACATCACCGAATATGGCGCCTTCGTTGAGCTAGAGGCGGGCATTGAGGGCCTGGTCCATGTCAGCGAGATGAGCTGGACCAAGAAGAACGTCCATCCCGGCAAGATCGTGTCGACCAGCCAGGAAGTCGATGTCATGGTGCTGGAAGTCGATACCGAGAAGCGTCGCATCTCGCTCGGTCTCAAGCAGGCGCAGTCCAATCCCTGGGAGTCGTTCGCAGCCGAGCATCCGGTCGGCTCGACCGTCGAGGGCGAGGTCAAGAACGCGACCGAGTTCGGCCTGTTCATCGGACTCGATGGCGATGTGGACGGCATGGTGCACATGTCGGACATCGCCTGGGGCGTCTCGGGTGAGGATGCGCTGAACCTGCACCGTAAGGGCGAGACGGTAGAGGCGGTCGTGCTCGACGTCGACGCCGAGAAGGAGCGTATTTCGCTCGGCATGAAGCAGATCGAGCGCGGTGCTCCGAGTGCCGGCGCCGCGAACGCCAGCGGACTCGCCAAGAACGCCGTCACGACCGTCACCGTGCTGGAGGTCCGCGACGCGGGACTAGAGGTGCAGGCGGGCGACGATGGCGCGACCGGCTTTATCAAGCGTACCGACCTCGGTCGTGACCGTGACGAGCAGCGCCCGGAACGCTTCCAGGTAGGGCAAAAGTTCGACGCGATGGTGACAGGATTCGATCGATCCAAGAAGCCGACCTTCTCGATCAAGGCGATGCAGATCTCCGAGGAGAAGCAGGCGGTGGCGCAGTACGGTTCGTCAGATTCGGGTGCGTCGCTGGGCGACATTCTTGGTGCCGCGCTCAAGGCACGGGGCGGTGACGCTCAAGAGTAGGTCTTGCCCCTATGAATCCCTGGCAATAACCTATATGTCTCACCCGGTCGTTCGCCTATCGACCGGGTGGGAGTAATTGTGATGATCCGTTCAGAACTGGTGCAAAAGCTTGCCGACGCCAACCCGTCGCTCGCGCTTCGCGATGTCGAGGCGATCGTTACTACGTTCTTCGATGAAATCGCGCGTCAGTTGGCTGCCAATGGTCGGGTCGAGCTGCGCGGATTCGGCGCCTTTTCGACCCGGGATCGGGACGCCCGCACCGGACGCAATCCACGGACCGGCGAGGCGGTCGAGGTCAACGCCAAGCGTGTTCCCTATTTCAAGCCGGGCAAGGACATGCGCACGCGCCTGAACGTGTGAGACCCCTTGCATTGGCGCGCCGACTGGGCTTGTCCTGCGCAGGTGCGCGGACGTGGCGGAATCGGTAGACGCTGCCGACTTAAAATCGGTTTCCAACGGAGTGCGGGTTCAAGTCCCGCCGTCCGCACCATAGCGATCGCGCTGCTGCCGACGCTGATAGCGGGCTGCAGCGATCGTCGGCCCGACTCGGGCGCCGTCGTCGTCAGCGTCATCGGCGCACCGGTGTCGCGCAGCATCCCGCGCTTCGCATCATCACTGCCCGATCGCGTGATGGTGGGAGCATTGGCGCAGGGGCTGGTCCGCTTCGATGCCGCCGGCCAGATCGAGCCGGCGCTGGCCGAGCGGTGGACGGTCATCGACGGCGGTAGCAGTTACATCTTTCGTCTCAAGGACAGTCGCTGGGCAGACGGTTCACCCGTTACGGCGGATCAGGTCGCGACGATCCTGACGCGGGCTGTCCGGGCGCGCGCCAATCCGCTCGCTCCCTTTCTCAGCGCCATTGCCGAGATCGTCGCCATGACCCCGCAGGTGATTGAACTCCGGCTCTCACATCCGCGGACCGACCTTTTGAAGCTCCTGGCCCAGCCCGAACTTGCGATCACGAAGCATTCGGTGGCGGACGGAACCGGGCCTTTCCTGCTGAGGACCCGCAATCCCGCCATCCTCGGTCCCGCGCTCGACTCCGACCGGGATGACCCGGACCAGGCCCGGCCGCCAACGAGCGAAGAGGACGTGCGGTTGACCGGCGAACGCGCGGCGCGCGCTGTCCTGCGTTTTGCCACCCGCCGCTCCGATCTGGTCGCTGGCGGCAGCTTCGTCGACCGGCCGCTTCTCGTCACCGCCGATGTTCCGGCGAGCACCGTCAAAACCGATCCCGCGGCCGGGCTGTTCGGGCTGGCGATCGTCGGCCGCTCCGGCTTTGTCGGGGACGCGATGAACCGCGCCGCGATCGCGCAGGCGATCGATCGCACCGCGCTGACCGCGGCGATCGCGCCGGGCTGGGAAGCCGCGCAGAACCTGCTGCCGGAGCGACTCGACTCTGCGGCGCTCCCTCAGATCCCCGCCTGGTCGATCCTGACCCCGGCGCAGCGGCTTCAAGGTGCCAGAGCGCGGGTCCGGACGTGGGGCAAGCCGGTGAAGCTGCGTATCGCCATGCCGGCGGGACCGGGAGCGACGGTCGCCTATGGTCGCATCGCCGCCGACCTGATCCAGATCGGCATCACACCTGAGCGGGTCGACATGAGCGCCGCCGCCGACCTGATGCTGGTCGATCGCGTTGCGCCCTATGACAGCGCCCGCTGGTATCTGGCGACCGCGTGCGTGACTTGCAGCGATGCAGCGCGCCAGGCGTTGCAGGCCGCGCGCGACGCACCGACCCTACCGGTTCGCGCGCAGCGCCTCGCCGAGGCGGATGCCGCGATGAACGAGGATGTTGCCTTCATCGTTCTAGCGCGACCACTCCGCTGGTCACTGGTGTCTCAGCGGTTGCAGCAATGGCAGCCCAACGTCCGAGCGTGGCATCCATTGAATCACCTGCGTCCCGACCCCAGTTGAAGCAACATGACCACGCAGCGCATGGAGTCACCGAACCTCGTCCGCGGCCTGCCGCTCGGCCGTGATCCCGGGTCGATCAGGCGCCGTGTCGAGGCAATGGAGCACCTGCTGGAGAAGCTTTTCGTCATTCCCGGCATCAATCGTCCGGTCGGACTCGATGCGATACTGGGGCTTATCCCCATCGTCGGCGATCTGGCGACAACCGGGCTGGGCGCGTGGCTGGTATGGGAAGCGCGCAACCTTGGCATGTCGAAGCTGCAACTGGCGCGCATGGCGGGCAATGTCGGGATCGACACGCTGGTCGGGTTGATTCCCTTCGTCGGCGATGCAGCGGACTTCATGTTCCGTTCGAACACGCGGAACCTGAAGATTATTCGGCGGCACCTCGACAAGCACCACCCGGCGACCGTCACCGTCGAGGCCTAGCGCCGCCCACTCCAGATCAGCAGGCGGCTGTCGGGGTCGATGCCGCCCTGATGCGCCGGACAGCGCGTATAGGCGAAGCGCCTGTCGAGGCAGATCCATACCTCGTCCAGCCAGCCCCGGCGATCCGCCGTAACCCGCACCATGTCCGCCCTCAGGCCGGGATTGGCCTTTGCGAGCGCTTTGACGAACCCGCCGCCCGTCAGCGCGCGCCGCGACAGCGCGTCCATGTCCGGATAACGCAGCCTGTCGTAGAGCGCGGTCGAACGCTGGAAATAGGACGCCGGCCGGAAGCCGGGCATGCACGTCCCATGCTTCGCCCATTCGTGCTGCAATAGTTGCGCCGACGGCGTGGCGCACAGGTGCCGTCGGATGACCGCTCTCGGCAGCAAGGGCGTCGCACGACAATATTGCGGCCAGTCCTTGCCGATGCCATCGGGCCAGAGCCCATGCAGTGTGAAGCCGAAGCGATTATTCCGGCATTCAAACCGAGCGCCCGGCTCCCGCCCATGCGCGCGGCAATATTGCGGCGCCCAGCTGATCGCCAGCGTGTATCCACCGACCGGCAGCAACCGACGCGGCTGCGACGCATTCGGCAAATCGGGGCGCGGTCGCTCGATCGACTGCGGAACGCTGCACGAATAGGCCTGCGCCTGTGCCAGTGTCGGCACCATCAGCGCCGCAGATGGAATTGCTGACCATCTCATCCGATCGGCTCCTCAACATCGTTGCTAGCGCCGAACCAATGAAGCGCGTCCGATCGGAACAGCATCGCTGCGGCGGCAATGCTCATGAGGGTAGCGATGATGAAAATGAGCGACGACATGACAGGTGGATGCGGACGGAGCAGCGCCAGCACCATTGCGAGCATTCGCAGGACGCTCAGGCCGGTCAGCACGACAACGACCTATTTGGCGACGACGCTGGCGACCCGCGCAACGAGGAACCACATCGCCGCCGTGTACAGCAGCACGATGGCAATGGAGACCCATTGAACCCAGGGCGCGCCGGGTGCGGTTTGCGGAGTCGCCGCCAGCATGGCCTGAGTCCTGCTCCATGTGAGCGCGGTGCCGATCAGCCAGAGAATCGTCGACGCCCACCAATATTGCTCGAAACGCATGATCGAAGGAGGTTTGATCATCGCTTTGTCCGTCCAGACGCGCGGATCACGTCGTCGCTCACAGGGTGAAGTCGAGGCCGATATCGGCCGCCGGCGCCGACTGGGTCAGCCGCCCGACCGATACGTACGTCACGCCGGTCTCGGCGATCGCGCGGATCGTGTCCAGCGTGACTCCACCCGACGCCTCGGTTGGCACCCGCCCGCCGATCATCGCGATCGCCTGGCGCAGCATGGGCGGCGCCATGTTGTCGAGCAGCAGGTGCGTCGCGCCGGCATCCAGCGCCGGTTCGATCTGGTCCAGTACATCCACCTCGACGATGATCCGCGCAATTCCGGCATCGCGCGCAAGGCTCACCGCCTGATAGATTCCGCCCGCGACCGCGACATGATTGTCCTTGATCATCGCCGCATCCCATAGCCCCATCCGGTGGTTCATGCCGCCGCCCATGCGGACCGCGTATTTCTCCAGCACGCGCAGCCCGGGGATCGTCTTGCGCGTGTCGAGCAGCGTCGCGCCCGTCCCCGCGATCCGGTCGACATAGGCGGTCGTCATGGTGGCGATGCCCGAGAGATGCTGCACTGTGTTGAGCGCGCAGCGCTCGGCGGTCAGCAGCGCGCGTGCATTGCCCGTCAGTCGCAGCAGCGCTTCGCCCGCAGACACCCGCGAGCCGTCCTCGATCAGCCGCTCGATCAGGGCATCGGGATCGAGCGCCCGAAAAAACGCCTCGGCGATCGGCAGCCCCGCGACCGTGATGGCATCGCGGCTGTCCATCACGCCGGTGAACGTGGCACTCGCCGGGATCACGGCTGCCGAGGTGATGTCACCGCCGATACGCAGGTCCTCCGCCAGCGTGGCGGCGACAAAGGCGGCCAGGTCGAAGTCCGGCAGGTCGAGATCCCGATGCCTCATCGTCATTCCCGTCCCCTGTTCAGCCGTGCTTCCACCAGCGCGATCGCACGCTGCGTCGCCGCCTCGATCGACAGGAAGCTGGTATCGAGCAGCGCGGCATCCGCCGCCATCGACAGCGGCGCGTTCGACCGCGTGCTGTCGCGAAAGTCGCGCGCGCGAAGATCGGTGAGCACCTTGTCGAGGCTGATCGGATCGCCCCGCTCACGCAGTTCCGTATGGCGGCGTCGCGCGCGTATCTGGGGCGTCGCCTTGACGAACAGCTTGGCATCCGCATCGGGCGTGACGATCGTGCCGATGTCGCGCCCGTCGAGCACCGCGCCGCCCGGTTGCGCGGCGAAGCGCTTCTGTCGCTGCAGCAATGCCGCGCGGACCAGCGGATGCGCCGAGACGACCGATGCGATCCGCCCGGTCCGATCCTCCCGCAGCGCGGGGTCCGCCAGCAGCAGGTCGTCGAAATCGCAGGCGGCGACCGCGTCGGCCTCATTCTCGGGATCGAGGTCCATCCGCATGACCGTAGCGGCGACCGCGCGGTAGAGCAGGCCGGTGTCGAGATGCGGCAAACCGAAATGACGCGCGATCGCGCGCGCGATGGTACCCTTGCCGGATGCCGCCGGCCCATCGACCGCGATAATCATGATGCGCGTCCGGTCAGCCGGTCCAGCGTGGCGACGAAGTCGGGATAGCTGGTCGCAACCGGTCGTATGTCGTCGATCGTGATCGGCCGCGCGGCATGCAGGCCGGCTATGGCCATGCTCATTGCGATGCGGTGATCCATCTGGCTGGCGATCGTTGCATTGCCGGGGATCGGCTCACCGCCGGAGCCTTCGACGATCAGACCATCCGCTTCCTCCTCGCAGCGCACCCCGCAATTCCCGAGCGCCGCGGTCATGGTCGCGATGCGGTCGGACTCCTTGACGCGAAGTTCACCCGCACCCCGGGCAATAGTGCGTCCGCTGGCAAAGGAAGCGGCGACGAACAGGACGGGAAATTCGTCGATCATGCTGGGCGCCAGTTCGGGCGGAACCACGACGCCGGTCAGGTCGGCATGCCGCACGCTCAAATCGGCCACGGGTTCGCCGCCGACGGTGCGATGATCCAGCTCCCGGATGTCCGCCCCCATCATGCGCAGTACTTTCAGGAGGCCCGAGCGAGTGTCGTTCAGCCCGACATTGGTTACGACAATGTCCGATCCCGGCACGATCGTGGCAGCGACCAGCCAGAAGGCCGCCGAGGAGGGATCGCCGGGAACCACGATCCGTTGTGGCTTGAGTTCCGCTTCGCCGGTCAGCGCGATCACTCGCCGGCCCTCGGTCAGCTCGACCGTGATGTCGGCGCCGAAGCCGCGCAGCATGCGCTCGCTATGGTCGCGCGTCGCGGTCGGCTCGATTACTTGCGTGATACCCGGCGTGTTCAGCCCGGCCAGGAGGATCGCCGATTTCACCTGCGCCGACGCCACCGGCAGCGTGTAGGAGATGGGCACGGCCGGGCACAGCCCGCGTACCATCAGCGGCAATCGCCCGACCGGACTGGCGGTAATGTCGGCACCCATGAGCGATAGCGGCTCGATGACCCGCGCCATTGGCCGCCGCGACAGCGATAAATCACCGGTAAAGGTTGCGGTGATGGGGTGTGACGTGACGAGGCCCATCAGCAACCGTGTAGAGGTTCCGGAATTGCCCATGTCGAGCGCGCCTTCCGGTTGAAGCAGCCCGCCCACGCCGACGCCGTGCACGGTCCATGCGCCGTCGACGGACCGCTCGATAGTGGCGCCCATCGCT
This sequence comes from Sphingomonas sp., assembly GCA_965260965.1. Taxonomy (GTDB): domain Bacteria; phylum Pseudomonadota; class Alphaproteobacteria; order Sphingomonadales; family Sphingomonadaceae; genus Sphingomonas. The sequence continues at coordinate 662,524 of CBDHCA010000003.1, forward strand.
CGCATCGCGGCGGCGGTAGCGAGCACGTCTTCGCCCTCCAGCAGCCCCTCGATAAGGCTCTCGCCGACCGCCAGCCCGGCGAGCATCAGCGCACGGTGGCTGATCGATTTATCACCCGGCACCGCAACCGAACCCTTCAGGGGTCCGCGTGCTGCGATGATGAACGATTGTGGAGGGGGCACGGCCATGCTGCGCGGCTTTTGACAGTCGACTTGCGGCATGGCAAGGCGCGCTCCATCTCGTCGAGCATCGCTCACGAAGAGCAATTTTGAAAGGCACGAACGGCATGATCAAGCCGGAATGGGGCACGAAGCGCACGTGCCCGAAATGCGCGACGCGTTTCTACGACCTGGGCAAGGATGATCCCGTGACCTGCATCGAATGCGGGACGACGTGGGAGCCCGAGCCGATCCTGAAGTCCAAGCAGCCGCTCCCCTTTGAACAGGCGAAGCCCGACAAGGCGAAGCCCGATGCCGACCTGAGCGGCGACGACGACGAGGATATCGGCGCGATCACCGGCGAGGACGAGGAGCCGTCCGCTGACGACGAGGTCGATCTGGGCGGCGATGACGACCTGGGTGTCGAGGCATCAAAGGAAGACGACGAGAATTGACCGGTCGGCAGGGGACACTTGCCAAGCGTCGGCCCGCCCGTTAGGGGACGCGCCTTGACCGCGAGGTTGGGGGCCGTAGCTCAGCTGGGAGAGCGCTGCAATGGCATTGCAGAGGTCAGGGGTTCGATCCCCCTCGGCTCCACCACCCGCGTTGTCGTTGAGTCGTCCGACTTTCTGACCATTCTCGGTTAGAGCAGTCGCGGCCTTGCTTTCGTGTGGCGATGCAAGGGACAGGATCTGCTTATGGATGGCCAACCGCCCCCGCTTTCTGCGCCGCCGTCCGATCTTTTGAACGATGCCGGCGTGTTTCTGGATTTTGACGGAACGCTGGTCGAGATCGCTAGCCGCCCGGATGCGATTATTGTTGACGACCGGCTGCGCGCCCTGATCGATCGCTTGGCGGAAATCTTGAAAGGTCGACTGGCAATCATCAGCGGGCGACCGGTGCATGAGATCAGGGCGTACCTGCCCCAGGCCGGCCTGGCGGTAAGCGGCAGCCACGGGCTGGAGCTTCATCATGCGGACGGTCGCATCGAGCAGCCGGATATTCCCCCCTGGCTACCGTCCGCAGTCGCGCGCGCGCACCGCCTGGCAGCTGCCCATGAAGGAATGATCGTCGAGGAAAAGCCGTTCGGACTGGCGCTGCATTACCGCCTGGCGCCGGATGCCGGGCCGGCAGCGACTGCGTTGGCCGAGGAGATCGCCGCGCAAGCGGGCGCGTCGCTGCAGCCAGGCAAGATGGTGGTCGAGGTGCGACTGGGCGGGAGTGACAAGGGCACGGCGCTGCGCCGGCTGATGGAAGAATCCGCCATGGCGGCAGCGCGCCCGGTCTTCGTCGGCGACGATGTTACCGACGAGTCCGCGTTCGCGGCGGCAGCGGACCTGGGCGGAGCGGGCATCCTGGTGGGCCCGCCGCGGGAGACGGCCGCGTGCTATCGCCTGCCGGACGTGGCGGCCACGATCGACTGGCTGGAAGCGGCGCCGGCGCGCACTCGGTGACGACTGTCCGCAACCATCTGCGCGTCCATGCGCTGACTGGCATGATCCACTGTTTATCCCGCCTAATCAAGACCGCGAAAATCCTCTCGTGAGCCGCCTGATCGTCGTATCCAACCGCGTCTCCGCGCCCAAGGGTTCGCATTCGGGCGCGCAAGGGGGTCTGGCGGTCGCCTTGTCCGCGGCGCTGGCGGAGTTCGGTGGCATCTGGTTCGGCTGGTCGGGCGAGGTGACGCCGCATTTCACCGGCCATATCGATTTCAGGCGGGCAAGCGGTGTCACCACCGCCACGATCGACCTGGAAGAGCAGGATGTCGACGAGTACTACAACGGCTATGCCAACCGAACGCTGTGGCCGCTGTTCCATTACCGTATCGACCTGGCCGAATATGATCGCGAATTCGCCGGTGGCTATCAGCGCGTCAACGAACGCTTCGCCGACACGCTGTGCCCGCTGATCGAGCCGGACGATGTCATCTGGATTCAGGACTATCACCTGCTGCCGTTGGGTGACGAGTTGCGCAAGAAGAAGCTCGCCAATCGGATGGGCTTCTTCCTGCACATCCCCTGGCCGCCGCGCCGCCTGCTGACGGCATTACCGCACGCGGTGGACCTGGCGCGTACCCTGTTCGCCTATGATGTCATCGGTTTCCATACGCAGGAGTGGCTGGAGTCCTTCCAGGAGTTCGCGCGCGAGGAGATGGGCGCATCGGTCGCAGAGAACGGCGACATCGTGCTCGCCGACCGCCGTATTCGGGCGATCGCGTGCCCGATCGGTATCGATGCTACCGAATTCGCGAAGTTGACCGCGTCCGACGCCGCCCACCGGTCATTCGAGCGGATGCGACGAAGCGCGGTGGGACGCGACATGATCATCGGCGTCGATCGACTGGATTATAGCAAGGGGCTGGAAGAGCGCTTTCTGGGATATGAGCGCTTTCTCGACGACCATCCGGATGTTCGCAAGCAGGTGTTCCTGCTGCAGATCGCTCCGCCGTCGCGCAGCGCGGTCGCGACCTATCAGAAGATTCGCGCGACGCTTGACAGCATTTCGGGGCGGATCAACGGTGCGCATGCCGACCTCGACTGGACGCCGATCCGCTATGTCAATCAGGGCTATCCGCGCGACGTACTGGCGGGCGTCTACCGCGCCGCCAGGATCGGGTTGGTGACCCCGCTTCGTGACGGCATGAACCTGGTCGCCAAGGAATATGTCGCGGCGCAGGATCCGGAGGATCCGGGCGTGCTGATCCTGTCGCGCTTCGCGGGCGCCGCCGAGCAATTGACCGAGGCGGTGCTCGTCAATCCTTATAGCGCGGAAGAGTTGTCGGATGCGATCGCCCGGGCGCTGGCCATGCCGCAAGGTGAGCGCATCCGCCGCTGGCAGGCGATGATGGACAATGTACAGGGTGAGGACGTCGTCTGGTGGCGCCGGCGCTTTACCGATGCACTGATGGGCGATGACGCCCTTGGGGCAGCGCTCCAAGACGATAATCGGGTGGATGCGCGATAAGCGGTTCGTTATCTCGGCAATACTGCAACCCACGCCGGCCGTGACGCTGGATGCCAAAGACCATCCTATAAAACCGGGAGGCACTGCGAACCACGCTCCGATGTTCGCAAGCCTTCACGAGCATCGAACGACCGCGTTGGGTCACGACCTCCCGCAGAAAAACCACGCGCTTTCACTGACGCGGTCGAGGCAGTGCGGGAGATGTCGGCAAACAACCACCGTGCTGCACGGGACGACTGAAATTTGATCGGTCCGGGCCGCAGCACCAAATCATGAGCGGGAGCGGGCGACCGCGCTTGCGACGAACGCAGGCCGGTCGCCCCACCAAGCTATACCTCGCTGCGCAATTTCTGCGCCATCTGCAGATGCTTTGCGTCGGTATCGGCAAAGCGGGAAATGTAAGACTTGATCGCCGGCTCGTTTGTTGACGCCTTTTCCTTGTCGGCCGCTTGCTTGTCCTCGGCATTGATCCGGTTCATCTCGTCGACATAAGCGCGGTCGAAATTGTTGCCGCTCATGCCCCTCAGCTTGGTGAGCATCTTCTGGTCGTCGGCCGTCATGCCGGCGGGGGGGTTGACACCTTCCTGCTTGACCAACCGCATCAGCATTGCGTTCGCAGTCTGATGGTCGCGTACCACCATCTGCGAATAACTGCGAATATTGGCCTTTGTCGCCTTTGTCGCACCGAGTTTTGCCAGCGCCAGTTCGTAACGGCCGCCCTGCACGTCCTGATTGAGGAAAGTCCGGTCGGCATCGTTGGCGCGCGCCTGAGCGGCGACCGAAATCAGTGACAGCGATGCCGCAACGCCGGTCATCAATATGGTCTTCATCATGGTCATTCTCCTGAAGCGCCGATGGAAATGGGAATGTCGGCTCCGACTGACGAACAACTGGACGGACCTGATGTTCCGGGGCACTATCAACGAGTTACCCAGCATCGCGATTATGCCGCTAGACCGCGGTCTCGGCAGCCGACCGGCGCGCATAGATGCCGTAGAGACCAATGATCGCATAGCATGTCGCGGGCAGGACCAGTGCGAAGTGCAGGCTGCCTGTACTGTCCGCGAGCGCGCCGGTCAGCGGGGGAATGATCGCGCCGCCGACGATGGCGGTGGCGATTACCCCGGACCCTTCCGCCGCGCGCTTGCCCAGTCCCTCGCTCGCCAGGCTGAAGATCGTCGGGAACATGATCGAGTTCATCAGCCCGATCGCCAGCAGCGACCAGCCGGAAATGCCGCCGACCGTGTTCGCCGAGATCAGGATCAGCGTGATGGCGCCTGCCGCTACGGTCGCCAGCACCTTGCCGGGCGACACACGCGACAGGACGAAGCCGCCGATGATGCGCCCGGCAAGCGCCCCGCCCCAATAATAAGGGATGAAGCTACCGGACGTCGCCGCATCGGTGGCGAAGACGTTCTGCTGTTCCAGATAATTGACGATCAGCGATCCGATGGCGACCTCTGCCCCCACATAGAGAAAGATGCACAGGGCGCCGATCCCAAAGCGCGGCCGGACGAGAAGTTCGAATGCCTTTAACGGCCCGCTCGCTTCGGACCGGCGCTCGTTCAGCCGGTTGCGCCGCGTCCATACGACCGCGGCGACGATGAGCAGCGCGGCGGCGAGCGCCAGATAGGTTATGACGACCACATGCGTCTCTGTCGCCTGGTAGTTGGACAGCGCCGCCCCCGTCAGCGTGCTGACGTCGACATCCTCCAGCGATCCCAGGATCAACGGCGCGCCGACGAGCGGGAAGATCACGGTGCCCAGCGAATTGAAAGCCTGCGCAAAGGTCAATCGGCTGTGCGCGGTCCGCGGTGCGCCAAGTAGCGAGATCAGTGGATTGGCAACGACCTGAACGATTGTGATCCCGGCGGCCAGCACGAACAGCGCGAACAGGAACACCCCGAACGTGGCCGACGCGGATGCAGGGATGAACAGCAGGCATCCGAGCATCATCGTCACCAGCCCGATCGAGGCGGCGCGCATGTAGCCGGTGCGATTGACGATCGCCGCGGCTGGGATCGAGACGATCGCATAGGCGGCGAAGAAGGCGGACTGTACCAGCAGTGCCTGAGCATAGTTCAGCGTGAACAGGTCCTTCAGCTTGGGGATGATGACGTCGTTGAGCGACGTGATCCCGCCGAAGATGAAGAATAGCGCGAAGACGAAGACCCGCAGATCCGGCGCGTCATAGCCATGATCCGGATCGCCCGACGCCACCGGATCCGTGGACGACGTGGTGTCGACGTGCATGCTGCGCCTCTCCAGAATTTCGTGCAAGATTGCCTGATCGCCGGACTTAGCGTCCCGGCGCGAACGGGCAAGTGGGTGCGCGTGAGTGCGGGGTGTGCTGAACGACACGTCCTCACCGTTTTGGATAATGTCGCGCAGACAAAGGCGTCACATGACCTTTTCCGAAGCGCGGCCTCCTGCTAGGGGCTGCGTATTCATCGCTCTCACGCGAGGACGCGTGTGCGGCCGATCGTCGGTCGCCTGCCCCGCCGCTTTCCTCGCGTCATATGGAAGGACCCGCATGACCGCCATCGGCCAGGATACGCTATCGACACGCTCCACGTTGAGTGCCGGGGGCAAGACATACGCCTATTATTCGCTGGCCAAGGCGGCCGCGAAGTTCGGAAGTGTCGACCGTCTGCCCTTTTCGATGAAGGTGCTGCTGGAGAACATGCTGCGCTTCGAGGACGGCAAGACGGTGACCGCCGACGATGTGGAGGCGATCATCGATTGGCAGAAGGAGCAGCGGTCCGACCGCGAGATCCAGTATCGCCCGGCGCGCGTGCTGATGCAGGACTTCACCGGTGTCCCCTGCGTCGTCGATCTGGCCGCGATGCGCGACGCGATCACGAAGCTGGGCGGGGACGCGGCGAAGATCAATCCGCAGGTGCCCGTGCATCTGGTCATTGACCACTCGGTCATGGTCGACGAATTCGGTACGCCGCAGGCGTTCGAGGACAATCAGGCGTTCGAATATGATCGCAACATCGAGCGGTACGAGTTCCTGAAATGGGGATCGAAGGCGCTCGACAATTTCCGCGTCGTACCGCCGGGGACAGGCATCTGCCATCAGGTCAACCTGGAGTATATCGGTCAGGCCGTATGGTCTTCCGAGGCGGACGGCGAGATGATCGCCTATCCCGATACGCTGGTCGGCACCGACAGCCATACCACGATGATCAATGGGCTGGGCGTGCTCGGCTGGGGCGTCGGCGGAATCGAAGCGGAGGCCGCGATGCTGGGTCAGCCGGTGTCGATGCTGATCCCCGAGGTGGTCGGCTTCAAGCTGACCGGTGCGCTGGCCGAGGGAATCACCGCGACCGACCTGGTTCTGACGATCGTGCAGATGCTGCGCGCCAAGGGCGTGGTCGGGCGGTTCGTCGAGTTCTATGGTCCAGGGCTCGACAACATGCCGCTCGCCGACCGGGCGACGATCGCGAACATGGCCCCGGAATATGGCGCGACCTGCGGATTCTTCCCGGTCGATGGCCGCACGCTGGACTATATGCGCCTCACCGGCCGCTCCGCGGAGAATATCGCGCTGGTCGAGGAATATGCGAAGGCGCAAGGGATGTGGCGGCATGCCGACACGCCCGATCCGGTGTTCACCGATACGCTGGCGCTGGACATGGGTAGCGTCGTGCCGTCGCTTGCGGGTCCGAAGCGGCCGCAGGACCGGGTCAGCCTGAACAAGGTCGACGAGGTTTTCAATGGCGACCTGTCGAAACTTTACAAGAAGGAACGCGCTGTGCGCGTCGCGGTCAATGACCGGGATCACGACATCGGTGACGGTGATGTGGTGGTCGCGGCGATCACCAGCTGCACCAACACGTCCAACCCGTCGGTCATGGTCGCCGCCGGCCTGGTCGCGCGCAAGGCGCGGGCGAAGGGGCTGAAGCCCAAGCCTTGGGTCAAGACCTCGCTGGCGCCGGGAAGTCAGGTCGTGACCGACTACCTGGACAAGGCGGGGCTGAGCGAGGACCTGAACGCGGTAGGGTTCGATCTGGTCGGCTATGGCTGCACCACCTGCATCGGCAATTCAGGACCGCTGGCCGCACCGATCAGCAAGGCGATCAACGAGAATGATGTGGTTGCCGCCAGTGTACTGTCCGGCAACCGCAATTTCGAGGGGCGGATCAGCCCGGACGTGCGCGCGAACTTCCTTGCCAGCCCGCCGCTGGTCGTCGCCTATGCGCTCAAGGGCAGCGTTACGACCGACATGGTCGAGACACCGATCGGGCAGGGCACGGATGGGGAGGACGTGTATCTGAAGGACATCTGGCCGACCAATGACGAGGTTCGCGAGCTGATGGATGCCTCGATCGACGACGGCATGTTCCGCACGCGCTACGGAAATGTCTATCAAGGTGACGCGCGCTGGTCGGACATCGACGTGACCGGCAGTGACACGTTCGGTTGGCGTCCGGGGTCGACCTATGTCGCTAACCCGCCTTATTTCGACGGGCTCGAGATGACACCGGCGCCGGTCGGCGACATTCGCGACGCGAAGCCGCTGGCGGTGCTGGGGGATTCGATCACGACCGATCACATCAGCCCGGCGGGATCGATCAAGGCGGATAGTCCCGCGGGCAAGTATCTGCAGGAGCATCAGGTCGCGCGTGCCGATTTCAACAGCTATGGAGCGCGGCGCGGAAACCACGAAGTGATGATGCGCGGCACCTTCGCCAACATCCGCATCAAGAACGAAATGGTGCCGGGCATCGAGGGCGGGATGACGCGCTACAAGGGCGAAGTCATGCCGATCTATGACGCGGCGATGCGCTTCAAGGCGGATGGCACGCCGCTGGTCGTCATCGCGGGCAAGGAATATGGCACCGGCTCGTCGCGCGACTGGGCGGCAAAGGGTACGAACCTGCTGGGCGTGCGCGCGGTGATCGCCGAGAGTTTCGAGCGCATCCACCGCTCCAACTTGGTCGGGATGGGTGTCCTGCCTCTTCAATTCGCCGATGGTGTGACGCGCGAGACGCTGGGCCTGACCGGTGATGAAACGTTCACGATCACCGGGGTCGCCGACCTGCGTCCTCGCCAGAATGTCGAGGTCACGCTCAATCGCGCCGACGGGACAACGGCGACGTTCGAGACGCGCTGCCGCATCGATACCGTCAACGAGCTGGAGTATTTTCTGAATGGCGGCATCCTTCAATATGTGCTGCGCAATCTGGCGGCATGAGCGATTGCTCGAAGGGTCGAGGCCGTCCCCGTGAAGGTGTTGACGTGAGCACAGCACGGGATTGTCGCTCACCGGGCTGAGCGGCTAGTAACCCGGACATGGTATCGCGCGTCTGGCGGTGCGGCGCGGCCGTGGCCGCGTCTTTGCTGGTGATGGTGGCGGACGCGGCACCAGCGCAGGAGAGGCCGCCCCCCCCCGATCAGACGCTCGACCCGCAGGCACCATTGGCACCGCTTCCCGATATCGGCGTCGCATGGCCAGACCTGTCTACGCCGAGCGCACCCGTCGAGAGCGGGCAGGTGACTGCCGCCGCCGAGCGGCCTTATTCCTGGCGGATCGAGGGAATCGATGCGGTGGCGACCCCGCTGCTCCGGACGCGGTTCGATGAACTGTCGACGCTGAACGCCAATGACGGGAAGCGCGCGACCGCCGGCCAGCTCGACCGCCGCGCGCGCGAAGATGCCGACCTGCTTCAGACCCTGCTCAAGGGCGAGGGCTATTATGACGCGAGTGTCGCGACCAGCGTCGAGCAGGGCGACAAGACGACGGTCGTGCTGAGTACGGTGCCAGGCACGCTCTACCGCTTTGCCGATGTGACGCTGATGGGCGTTCAGGCGGCGGGCGACAAGGCGCCGGTCCTGCGGAGTGCCTTCGGCGTGACGGCAAACGATCCCGTCAACGCCGATGCGATAGCGGCAGGCGAGGCGGCGTTGCAGGCGAGGATCGGCGAGGAGGGGTTTCCCTTCGCCGAGGTCGGCGAGCCACGCATCGTCGTCGACCACGCGACCCGAACGGCAACGCTGGACCTGAACGTTGCGCCAGGCGCGCAGGCGCGCTTCGGCCGAGTCGTGGCCGCGCCCGGCAACCGCGTCTTCGGTGCCGATCATGTCGCGGATATTGCCCGTTTCGAGCCGGGTCAGCCCTATGACACCGCCATGATCGTCGACCTCCGACGGGCGCTGATCCAGACGAGCCTGGTCTCGTCCGTCGACGTGCATCCCGTGGCGAGTGCGACTCCGGGCGTGGTCGACGTGTCGGTGTTGATGACGCCCGCGCCACCACGCACGATCGCCGGCGAGTTGGGTTACGGCACGGGCGAGGGCGCACGTGCCGCGCTGAGCTGGACGCATCGCAACCTATTCCCGCCGGAGGGTGCGCTGACGCTGCGGGGTGTGCTGGGGACGCAAGAGCAGCTTGGCTCCGTAGTCTTTCGGCGAAGCAATTTTCACGGCCGGGACCGGTTGCTGACGGCGCAGATCGCGGCTGCGCACGTCAACCGCGACGCCTATGACGCGCGGACCTTTTCGCTCTCGGGCAGCCTGGAGCGGCAGACCAACATCTTCTTTCAGAAGACCTGGATCTGGTCGCTGGGCGCTGAACTGCTGGCGTCCGATGAACGCGATGTGATCGCATCGACGGGACAACCGCGCAGGCGGACCTTCCTCATCGCCGCGTTGCCGACCAGCCTCAATTATGATGGTTCGGACGATCTCCTGAACCCTACGCGCGGCTTTCGGCTGGGCGGGCGGGTCAGTCCTGAGCTGTCGTTGCAGGGCGCGGCATTCGGCTATGCGCGTACGCAGTTGGATGCCAGCGCCTATCATCCGCTGGGTCCGCGCGTCGTGCTGGCGGGCCGGACGCGGGTCGGCACGATCCTGGGCGCGCCGCGCGACGCCATCGCGCCGTCGCGGCGCTTCTACGCGGGCGGCGGCGCGTCGGTGAGGGGCTATGGCTATCAGTCGATCGGTCCGCGCGATCCCAATAACGACCCGATCGGCGGACGCAGCCTCGTCGAATTCGCGGCGGAGGCGCGCATCCGTGTCCTGGGTAATTTCGGTATCGTCCCGTTCCTCGACGCGGGCAATATCTCTACGTCCCCGCTGCCCAGCCTGAGCAGCCTGCGCTACGGCACCGGGCTGGGGGTGCGATACTATTCCGACTTCGGGCCGATCAGGCTGGACGTGGGCACACCGATCAATCCGCAGCCGGGCGACACGCGGGTCGCGGTCTATGTGTCGCTGGGTCAGGCCTTCTGATGCGTTGGCTCAGATGGCTGGGGCTGGGTCTGCTGAGTCTGATCGCGTTGCTGGCGGTTACGCTCGTCATGGTCGACACGCCGATCGGCCACCGCTTCGTTGCCGCCCGGATCGGGGAGATCAGGCTTGCCAACGGGCTTCGATTTCATGTCGGACGGATCGACGGTTCGCTTTATTCCGATACGCGCCTTGTCGACGTGCGCGTCGACGACCTGGACGGCGCGTTCCTGCGCGCGCCGCTTGTCGAGCTGGACTGGTCGCCGCTCAAATGGTTCAACAACCGGCTGGACATCGACCGCCTCGCGATCCCGCGCGCGACGTTGGTGCGCAAGCCGCATACGCGCCCGTCGAAGCGGCGCGGATCGATCCTGCCGGGATTCGACATCCGGATCGGAGCGTTGTCGCTCGGTCATCTGACCCTGGCGCCGCCAGTGCTGGGCACACAGCGCGTCGCCAGGGCAGCCGGGCGCGCGGACATCAGATCGGGTCGCGCGCTCGTCATCCTCTCGGCACTGGTCGAGGGTAGCGATCGCCTGCGGCTGCGGATCGACGCCGAGCCGGACCGGGACAGATTCGACATCGACGTGGACGCGCGGGGAGCGCCGGGGGGTGTGCTGTCGCAGATGGTCGGCGGGCAGGGCACGGTCGCACTCACAGTTGGCGGCGAGGGGCGCTGGACCCGCTGGCAGGGACGTGCGGAGGCGCGGATGGGGACGGCGCATATCGTCGATCTGGCACTTGCCGCGCGCGCGGGTCGCTATTCGCTGTCCGGCAGCATCGCGCCGTCATTACTGCTGAAGGGCAAGCTGCAGCAACTGACCAGCCCACGCGTGACGGTGCGTGGCCGATCGACTTTCGTCGACCGGCGGCTCGACGGTCAGTTGACGCTGCGCTCGCCCGGCATCGACCTGCAGATGCAGGGCATGGTCGACTTGGGCGCGAACAGCTTTCGCCGGACGACGATCCGCGCGCGCCTGTTGAAGCCCGCAGCGCTATTCCCGAACATGACCGGGCGGAACATCGATCTGCGCATCGCGCTGGATGGCCCGTTCGACACCGCGCGGCTCGATTACACGTTGCGGGCCGAGCGAATGGCCTTCGGCAATACTGGTTTTGAACAGGTGCAAGCCACGGGCAGCGGGCGTCTGTCGCCAGCACCGGTCACGCTGCCCTTGCGGTTGACGGCCGCGCGCGTGACCGGGGTCGGAAACGTCGCCGGCGGCATTCTGCGCGGACTGATGATAGAGGGGCCGCTACAGGTCACGCCCGCGGTGCTGACGGGCACCAACCTGAGGCTGAGATCGGACAAGCTGACCGGCCGGATCAACCTGATCCTCGACCTGAAGACGGGTCGCTTCGACGTCGGCCTGAACGGCGCGCTCGGGCGATATCTGATTCCCGGTCTCGGCATCGTCGATGTCAATTCCAGCCTGCGCGTCGTCCCCGGGCCGGGCGGCCACGGGCCGAGGGTCGTCGGACGCGGGATCGCGCAGATGCGCCGGCTGGACAATGCCTTCTTCCGCAGCCTGACCGGTGGCTTGCCACGCGTCGAGACCGCGCTGGAGCGGACGCCGGACGGCGTGCTTCACTTCGGCGGATTGGTCCTCACGTCCCCGCAACTCAGGTTGAGCGGCACGGGGTATCGCCGACGCGACGGCACGTTCCATTTCGAAGGATCGGGGCGGCAGGCGCGCTACGGTCCGATCACGTTGGTCCTCGATGGCAGGATCGACAAGCCGACCCTCGATCTGGTGCTCGGAAGCCCCAATGCCGCTCTTGGGCTGGCGGGCGTGCGCGCGCACCTCGATCCGACGGCCGAAGGCTTTACCTTTCGCGCGCAGGGAGGGTCGCGGCTGGGTCCGTTCCGGACGCAAGGCGCGATCCTTCTGCCGAAGGGAGGACAGGCGAGCATCCGGGTCGATGCGCTGGAGGTCGCCGACACCCGCGCGCGCGGTGCGCTGGCGATCACCGACGGGGGATTCACCGGCAGGCTCGACATCGCCGGGGGCGGCCTGTCCGGTCAGATGCTGTTCCGGCCCGTCGGTACGGTCCAGCGCATCGAGGCGCATCTCGATGCGCGTAGCTCGGGTTTCGAGGGAACGACGCTCAGGCAGGGGCATCTCGACCTGGTGATGTTGCTCGATCCCGCCGGTACGTCGATCGAGGCAAGCATGACCGCGCAGGGCATCCGGCGCGGGGCGCTCAGTCTGGCGAGGCTGACCGCGACCGCCAGCCTTCGCGGCGGTGCCGGCCGGGTGCGCGCGTCGATCGCCGGCTCTCGCGGCCGGTCCTTTGCGGTGGAGACCGTCGTCGATGTCAGTCCGGACCGCTACGCCATCGCATTGCAGGGAATGATCGATCGGCGCCCGATCCGTTTACTGACGCCTGCGATCGTGATGCGCGACGGTGACGCCGCATGGCGACTGCAACCTACCCGCTTGAGCTTTGCCGGTGGAGAGGCGCAGGTACAGGCGGGGTTCGGTGGCGATGAGACGACGGCGATGATCCGGCTTTCGGCGATGCCGTTGTCGGTGCTCGATATCGGCTATCCCGGGCTGGGACTGAGCGGCAGCGCGTCGGGCAAGATCGACTATCAAGGCAGCGCCACGGCGCCGACCGGCAAGGTCGACCTGACGATCCGGGGTCTGTCGCGCAGCGGGCTGGTCCTGTCGTCGCAGCCGATCGATGTCGGGCTGGCCGGCGTCCTGTCCTCCGACAAGCTGGGCCTCCGTGCCGTGATGGCATCGGGCGGGCGCACGATCGGGCGAGCGCAGGCGCTGCTGAGGCCGCTCGGGACGGGCGATCTGGCAAGCCGGATCGCTGCCGCGCCGCTCTTCGGGCAGCTTCGCTATGACGGACCCGCCGACACGCTATGGCGGCTGACGGGTGTCGAGCTATTCGATCTGTCCGGTCCGGTCGCGATCGGCGCCGACGTCAGCGGGCGGCTGTCGGCTCCGGTCATCAGCGGGACCGTGCAGGCCAAGGGCGCACGAATCGAGAGCACGGCGACGGGCACGGTTCTGACGAACGTTCAGGCGACCGGCCGGTTCGCTGGGTCGCAGCTCGCCATCGACCGGCTGACGGCGGATGCGGGCAAGGGAGGGCGCGTGACCGGGCAGGGGCGGTTCGACTTCGCCGCGCCGCGCGGGATCGGCCTCGACCTGTCGATCCAGGCCGACCACGCGGTCCTGATCGATCGCGAGGCGATCGGCGCGACGGTGACGGGACCGCTGACCTTTCGCTCGAACGGCGTGGGCGGACAGATCGGCGGTGACGTCGTGCTGAACAGCAGCCGCTACCGGCTCGGGCTGGCGAGCAACGCGGCGGCGGTGCCGAAGCTCAACATCCGCGAGATCAACCTGCCGGGAGGCGGGGAGGAGGATGAAGAGCCGGCTTCACCCTGGACGCTTGCGGTCAAGGCGCGCGCGCGCGATGCGCTCACGGTATCGGGTTTGGGGCTGCGCAGCGAATGGTCGGCGGACCTTACCATCGCCGGATCACCGCAGAACCCGGCCATCACCGGCCGCGCGCGGCTCATTCGCGGCGATGTCGAATTTGCCGGGCGCAAGTTCGATCTCAATCGCGGGATCATCCGCTTCGGCGGGGAGGTGCCCGCCAATCCGTCGCTCGACATCGAGGCTAATGCGAACACGACGGGACTCAGCGCGACGATCCGGGTCACCGGCAATGCGCTGAAGCCCGAGATCTCCTTCGCCAGCATCCCCGCGCTGCCGCAGGATGAACTGCTGTCCCGCCTGCTGTTCGGGACGTCGATCACCAACTTGTCCGCTCCGGAGGCGTTGCAACTTGCCAGCGCCGTCGCCGCGCTGAAGAGCGGGGGCGGCGGACTCGACCCCATCAACGCGATCCGGCGCTCGGCAGGGCTCGACCGCCTGCGCATCCTGCCCGCCGACCCGCAGACGGGACAAGGCAGTTCGATCGCGGCGGGTAAATACGTGACTCGCCGATTGTACGCGGAGATCGTGACCGACGGGCAGGGCTATTCCGCGACCCGCGTGGAGTTCCAGGTCACGCGCTGGCTGTCACTGTTATCCAGCATTTCGACGCTCGGCCGCCAGAGCGTGAACGTGCGCGTGTCGAAGGATTACTGAGGCGCGCGCCGCGCCCTTGATGCTCAGCCCGGCATGCCGACGATTGTCTTGACCTCCATGAAGTCGCTCAGGCCGTAGCGGCCGTTCTCGCGGCCGTTGCCCGACTGCTTGTATCCGCCGAAGGGCGCCGCAATATCGGGGCTCCAGGAGTTGATCGTGACTAGGCCGGCACGCAGTCGCGGGGCGATCTCGGCAGCCTTTGCGGGATCGCCCGAAATCGTCGCGGACAGGCCGTACTCAGTATCGTTCGCGATCTCGACCGCTTCGTCCTCGCTGTCATAGGCGGTGATGGTCGCCACCGGCCCAAACGTCTCCTCGCGCGCGATGCGCATGTTGGCGGTCACGTCCGCGAACAGGGTGGGGCGGATATAATAGCCGGCGTTGCGGCCGTCTGGGCGACCCGGACCACCCGTCACCAGCGTCGCGCCTTCGTCGATGGCGGACTGGATCAGGTCCTGGATCTTGTCGAACTGCGCCCGGTTGACGACGGGACCGATATGCGCGCCCATTTCCGCCGGATCGCCGACCGTTGTCTGCTCCATCATCGACTTGACGAAGCCGGTCGCGTCGGCGACCTGGTCGCGATGCACCAGCAGCCGCGTCGGCGCAATGCAGCTCTGGCCGGAGTTGGCGAGCACGCCCTGAACGGTCGGCGGCAGGACGCTCGCCAGGTCGGCATCCTGCAGGACCAAGTTCGGAGCCTTGCCGCCCAGCTCCTGATGGACGCGCTTGACGGTCGGCGCGGCAGCCTGCGCCACCGCGATGCCGGCACGGGTCGAGCCGGTGAAGCTGACCATGTCGACGTCCTTGTGCCCCGACAGCGCGGCGCCGACGCCGGGACCGTCGCCATTGACCAGGTTGAACACGCCCGCCGACACGCCCGCTTCGTGCAGGACCTCCGCGAGGATGATCGCGCAGGACGGCGCTTCCTCGGACGGTTTCAGGATCATCGTATCTCCAGCGGCGAGCGCCGGCGCGACCTTGGCGCAGATCTGATTGAGCGGCCAGTTCCAGGGCGTGATCATCGCGACGACGCCCAGCGGCTCATGGCGGACGACGGCACGCCCGACTTTTTCCTCAAAGGAAAAGGCCGACAGCGCCTTCAGCGTCGCAGCGAAGTGACCGAGCCCGGTCGGCGCCTGTGCGGCAGTCGCGAGTCCCATTGGTGCACCCATCTCCTCGCTCATCGCCTTGGCGAAATCGGGAATGCGCGCCTTGTAGGCCTCGATGATGCGGCCGAGCAGCGCGCTCCGCTCGTCGACGCCGGTCTGCGAATAGGTCCGGAATGCCTTGCGGGCAGCAGCAACGGCACGGTCGACATCGGCGGTGCTGCCGAGCGTGATTTCCGTTACCGGCTGTTCGGTCGAAGGGTCGATGACCTCATGGCGGCGACCCCCATCGCTCTCGACCCAGGCGCCGTCGATATAATGATTCAGGCGGCTGTTCATGCGGGTCTCTCCTTGGCGCTTTCGAAAGTTGGGTATGACATCGATGTGGACGCCTGGCACCGTGGTTGCAACCCGCCTATTCGACTCCATCCATCTGCGTCGATACGCCGCCTTCGAACGTGGTGACGATCGCCTGCACGATGGCGAGATGGGTCAGTCCCTGCGGCATGTTGCCGAGAAAGGTGCCATCGGGGCTGACCATCTCGGAGTAGATGCCGACTCCGCCATCCAGCGCCTCCATTGCGGCCCTGAAGACCGCCTTCGCCCGATCATGCTGACCGAGCAGCGCACGTGCTTCGACCATCCAGAAAGTGCAGGCCAGAAAACAGCCTTCCTCCTGTTCCATGCCGCAATAGCGATAGTGGAACGGGCCGCATCCCAATTCGCGATCGATAGCGTCGAGCGTGCGCTCAAGCCGTTCATGTCCATCAAAGCCGAAGCGGACGGCCAGCGTCAGCGACGCATCGATGCACCCGCTGTCCGGATACATGAGATAGGCGCCGCGCTCTTCCGACCAGCAATGCTCGCTGATCCAGGCGGAGATGCGATCGCGTTCGCCGGCCCAGCGTTCGCGGTTCCGGGTGGGCAACTGACCTGCATCGACCAGTTCGACTGCGCGGGCCAGCGCCTGCCAGCAACTGATTTTCGACATTGTGAAATGCTGCGGTTCCTTCAGTTCCCAGATACCGGCGTCCTTGCGCCGCCACCGGTCGGCGCACAGGTCTGCGAGACGGGCAAGCAGCGCCGCGCTCTTTCCGTCGAGCACGTTGCCATTGGCGATGAAGTGGGCAACCGTCTCGAAGATGTCGCCATAGATGCCGTGCTGATGCTGCTGGCCGGCGGCATTGCCCTGGACGACGGGTTGCGACCCCCGATAGCCGATCAGATCGATCGTCCGAGGCATCGGTACGTGATGGCCCCCCAACGTGTAGCAGACTTGCGGCTCGCCATCTTCCAGCCTGTGCAGTAACCAGGTCAGCGCCGATTTCGCTTCCTGATGCGCGCCGACATGGATGAAGGCGCGGATGGTATATCCTGCATCGCGAATCCATGCGAAGCGATAGTCCCAGTTCTTGGGTCCTTCGATCCGTTCGGGGAGGGATGTGGTCGGGGCGGCGGCAATTGCGCCCGACGCGGCATAGACCAAGAGCTTGAGCGCCAGTGCGCTGCGCGCCAGCGTGTCGCGGTGGTCGCTCTGGATGGAAAGACCGGCGGTCCAGGCGCGCCATTCGGCGTCCGACTGGTCAATCCGCGCATCGATCTGGTCGACGCTCGGTATGACGAGCGGTTCGTTCTCGCCTGCCACTAGGCCGAGCGTGACGGTTTCCCCCTTACCGACGCGGAAGCTGCCGCAGACGCCCAGATCGCTCCGCTGGCTAATATCGAGCCGATCGTCGTGTATGAGGACCGCGAGCACGTTCTCGACATGCAGGATGTGGTGCTGGCCGGTCTTGGCGGTGTAGGGGTTCGCGGTGTCGCCGCGACGGCTGAGCCGCAGATCGACCTCGAATGTGATCGTCCCGTCGAGTCCTTCGGCCCGGCGCGCCAGTTCGGCCCAGGGCAGGCGACCGGCGGTTCCACTGTTGAGCGATTCCGTCAACCGTGCCCGCCCCGAGGTGGTCGTAAAGACAGTTTCCAGCACATTGCTGTCATCGCGGTAACGGCGCTCGACGGTAAACGGCTCGGTCGGGGCGATGACGAAGCAACCGCCGACTTCAGCGTCGAGGAGCCGGTCGAACAGCGGCATCGAGTCCATGTTCGGGACACACCACCAGTCGATGGAGCCGTCCGCCCCGCTGAGCGCGACGGCGCGACCATCGCCAAGCGCGCCATAGGATTTGAGGGGAAGGTAACCCTGGTGATCGCGCAAGGCTGGATGGTCGGGGTTCGGCTCGGAGATCTGCTTCATGGCGCTCCCTAACGCTTAACATGGGTGACGTGTTCTCACCTTTCGCCAAGAAGCAAGGGAGAAGAGCGGTCCGGCGCGCGTTGGGCGAATAAGGGCATCGAATGGAGACGTCATCATGAGCATCGCATCCGCCTTCGGCTTCGGCGGCAAGAAAGTCCGCTATGCGGTCGTGGGACTGGGCGATATAACCCAGGAGGCTTTTCTGCCGGGTGTCTCTCATACCGGGAATTCCGAGGTAGTGGCGCTGGTGACGAGCGACGCGGAGAAGGCCCGCAAGGTCGGCGAGCGATACGACGTTACCGAGACTTACGACTATGACGGGTTCAGCAAGTTGCTGACATCGGGCAAGATCGACGCGGTCTATATCGGGACGCCTAATTGGCGGCACGCCGAGTTTGTTATCCCTGCGCTCGATGCCGGTATTCACGTCTTGTGCGAAAAGCCCCTCGAGATTTCATCCGAGCGGTGTCGCGCCATCATCGACGCCCAGCATCGTTCCTCTGCCAGGCTGATGGTAGCATATCGCCTGCATTTCGAGCCCGCGACGCTGGATGCGATCGACCGGATCAGAAAGGGCGAACTGGGCGACCTGATCGCCTTCACGTCCTGTTTCGCACAAATGCTCGACCCGACCAATCACCGTGCCGACCACGGGATCGAGGCCGGTCCACTGTTCGACATGGCGCCCTATCAGATCAATGCCGCGCGCTATCTGTTCGGCGCCGAACCGATCGAGGTATTGTCCGCGACAGCGATCCGGCATGAGCAAGCCGGACTGGGCGACCTGGACGACACGATGGCGGTGACCCTGCGCTTTCCGGACAATGCGCTCGCGCAATTCACGGTCTCCTATTACGCCAACGGGATCAACAATCTGACGATCGCCGGTACGAGGGGTTCGATCCTGCTGAATCCCAGCTTCACCTTCGGCGAACCGTTGGAGCAGTTCCGCAAGCTCGGCGACAAGCAGGAACATCAGTCGTTCAAGGCCACCGATCAGTTCGGCGGCGAATTGAAGTATTTTTCCGAGTGTATCCTGGAAGGGCGCGATCCGGAACCGGATGGCGAGGAAGGACTGGCGGACCTGCTGGTCATCGAGGCGATCCGGCGGGCGCTTACGTCCGGCAAGCCCGAGCGGGTCGAACCGCTGCAACGGACCCGCAGGATCGATCCGGGCCAGGTCCAGACATTGGGTGGTGTCCGGGCGCCGGAGCCGATCAATGCCTCCGATCCCATCAAGGATTAAGCAGATGGCGGATATGATCGACTTTGGTCGCGGTGTCTCTGCCGACTTGTTGACAGAGGACAAGCCGTTGGCAGGTTGCGTCGATGGGGAAGCCGTCATCGTCGTGCGGCATGCGGGTGTGCTTTCGGCGCTGGCCGGCAAGTGCACGCATCTGGGTGCACCGTTGGAGACGGGGCTGGTCTGCGACGGCGAACTGCGATGCCCGTGGCATCATGCCCGTTTTGCGCTCTCAACCGGTGAGGCGGTCGGCGCTCCCGCGTTCGAGCCACTCGTGCGCTTTGAGGTGACGGAGCAGGACGGGACGGTTCGCGTTTCCGCAAAGCTGAATACGAAACCGTCGGTCGAGGCAGCACCCCATATCGGGCGGGTCGTGATCGTGGGCGGCGGTGCCGCGGGACACGCCTGCGCCGAGATGCTGGCGCGGCTTGGAGCGGGCGCTTCGGTCGTGCTGCTGTCGAGCGACGATGACGCGCCGTATGATCGGACTTTCTGCTCCAAACAATATCTGGCGGGCAAGAAGACACGCGAGGAGACGATGCTCTCGCTGCCCGGTTCCGATCGCGAAGCTGCGCCGACGATCCGCACGGGCTGCGAGGTGAGCGCGATCGACACGCACGAGCGCTCGCTGACCACCGCGGACGGGGAGGTGATCAAATTCGATGTCCTGATCCTGGCGATGGGCGCGGAGCCGATCATCCCGGACTTCGCGGGTAACGACCGGGATGATGCGCTTGTCCTTCGTACGCTGGCGGACGCCGATGCATTGATCGAACGCTCCGGATCGGCGGCAAAAGCGATCGTGCTGGGGTCGAGCTATGTCGGACTCGAGGTCGCCGCCTCGCTAACCGGGCGCGGACTGAGCGTGACGGTCGTGGCGCAAGGCGACGTGCCGCTGGAGCAGACCGCGGGTCAGCAAATTGGCGGCTACCTCCGGTCGCTGCATGAGGACAAGGGCGTCGTCTTCCATATGGGTCGTGAAGTGACGCAGTGGGACGGCAGCAAGGCGACGCTGGATGACGGCACCGTGCTGGAGGGCGACCTGCTGGTCATGGGGACCGGGGTCAAGCCGCGTACCGCGTTGTGCCAGGCGGCCGGACTGACCATCGCGGGAAAGGACGATGGCGGCGGCCTGGAGGTCGATGCCGGGCTACAGACGTCGTCCGCTGGCATCTACGCGATCGGTGATATGGCCAACGTGCCCGATCCCCGGCTGGGGCACCGCATTCGCGTCGAGCATTGGGTCGTTGCGCAGCGCATGGGGCAATGGCTCGCCCGCCGCCTGCTGGGCGAGGTCAAGGGTGATTATGCCGATACGCCCTTCTTCTGGTCCGGGCATTATGACACCAGTCTGCGCTACGTCGGCCACGTCGCGTCGCCGGAGGACCAGGACATCGACGGCGACGTGTCGGCGGGCGACTTCACCGCGACATTCCGGGAGGACGGCGAGGAGCAGGCAGTGATGACATGCGGGCGCGATCTTGTCGCGCTGAAGGCGGAAGCGGCAATGGACCGGCGCGCATGAGTGTCGGGCAGCGCAGACCAATTGTCTTCATGCTGCACGCGTTGGGAGGAAGCGCCAGATCATTCGACGGTGTCGTCCGCCTGTTGCCGTCATTCGAGTGCATCGCGATCGACTTGCCCGGCTTTGGCACCGCTGCCGACGCCTCCGCGCTCGGGGTCGAGCAGGTGGTGGACCAAGTCGCCGAGCGGATCAGGTCGCTCTCGCCGGAGCGATGGATGCTGGTCGGGCACAGTATGGGCGGCAAGATCGCGACGATCATCGCCGCGCAGGCAGCGCGGGGAGAGATCGGACTTGCGGCGCCCTCGGCGGTCGTCCTGCTGGCCGCATCGCCGCCGGAACCCGAGCCGATGGACGAGGAACGCCGGCAGATGATGATCGGCTGGGCGTCGGAAGGTCCGGTCTCGCCAGAACATGCGCGCAAGTTCGTGACGATGAACCAGGCGGGCGGTCTGACTCCAGCGCTTGAGGCATCAGCCATCGAGGATGTGACACGCGCGTCACGCCATGCCTGGCTTGCCTGGCTGGAACGCGGCAGTCTCGAGGACTGGTCCGGGATCGTCGGCGTCCTCGACACGCCCGCGCTGATCGTAGCGGGCGCGGAGGATGGCGACGACCTGGGTGCCGAGGCTCAGCGACGACTGAACGCTCCCCACTACGCCGATGCGAGGGTAGAGGTGGTGAAGGACTCCGGGCACCTGCTTCCGCTCGAAAACCCTGAATTGATCGCGAAGCTGATCGAGGTTCACTGGCAAATGGCAATCGGTCGCCAGCCGCCGATCCCAGCGCGCTACGCCGACCTGATCGCATCCGACCGGACCAGCGAGCGCACGCGCCGCGTTCTGCTCGCCCGCGCGAAAGCGACCCAGGCGGAGCCGGCGATCCTTTCCGGGACGCAGGTGGCGGTGCTCAAGGCGCTCCTGAGCCATGTCCTGCCGCAGGACGGGCAGGGGATCGACCTGGCCGCGCGGGTCGACGCGATGTTGGCGCACGGTGAAGGGGATGGATGGCGCTTCGCCGAATTGCCCGCGGATGCCGAAGCCTATCGGCGCGGGCTCGATACGCTCGACACGCTATCGGATGGCGGGTTCGCCGGGATGCCGGGCAACCGGCAGATCGCGCTGATCGATTTGATCGCCGACGGTCGCGGCGGCGCCGAGGGGAAGGACTTGCTATCCGACCGGCAGATGAAACTGTGGTTCGAGGATGTGCGTGCCGATGCGGTGCGAACCTGGCTGTCGCATCCGGCGAGCCTGGCGCGGATCGGCTATGACGGCTTCGCCAATGGTGGTGACGGCGTTCGCAAGCAGGGATTTCAGCGTACTCACGCCGACGATGCCGAGGGCTGGGAACCCGGACCGACAGCGACGCCCGCATGAGGTTGGACACCATGCGGCACCACGCCAAGCAGGACGCCGTCGACGCGGTCGTCATCGGGACGGGCGCGGGCGGCGCGCCATTGCTCGCACGGCTCGCTCAGGCGGGACTGAGTGTCGTTGCATTGGAGGCGGGGCGCAACTGGGAGAGCCATGAGCATACGCCCGACGAGATCGACGCGGGCAGCATCTACTGGCTCGGCGAGCGGCTGAGCGATGGCGACATGCCTCAGGCCTTCGGCGGCAACAACAGCGGAACGGGGGTGGGCGGTTCGACGCTGCACTGGGGCGCATTCTGCCCGCGACCCGATGCGCGCGACATGCGGATGAAGACGCTGACGGGCAAGGGTGAGGACTGGCCGATCGGTCATGAGGAACTGATCCGCTACATCGCCGAGGTCGAGCAGTTCATCGGCGTTTCCGGGCCGTCGCCCTATCCCTGGGACGAAGCGCGCCGCTACCCGCTGCCTCCCGTCGCGCGCAATGCGCCCGCCGACGCGATGGCACGCGGCTGCGATGTCAGCGGGATCAGGGCGGCCGACGCGCCCGCCGCGCTGGTGTCGCGAGACTGGCATCAACCGGACGGCTCGCTTCGCCAGGCCTGCGTCAGCTGCGGCGCGTGCCATCAGGGGTGCCGGAACGCCGCCAAGACGAGCATGGACGTGACTTATCTTCCCTCGGCAGTGGCGGCAGGGGCCGAAATCCGTGCCGAGGCGATGGTGCACGACATCGAACGCGATCAGCGCGGGCGCATCGCGGCGGTCGTCTATCGGCAACAGGGGGTCGAGCGGCGACAAAAGTGCCGTGCCGTATTCCTGTGCGCGGGGGGCGTCGAGACACCCCGCTTGCTGCTGCATCTGGGCATTGCGAATTCCAGCGATCAGGTCGGCCGCAACTTCATGGCGCATCTCGCGACGCAGGTCTGGGGCAGGTTCGATGCCGAGATGCGTTGCAATCGTGGTTATCCCTCCTCGCTGATCAGCGAGGATATGATGCGCCCCGATGGCGCCGGGTTCGCGGGCGGCTACCTGATCCAGAGCCTCGGCGTCCTTCCGGTGACGATGGCGACGGGCTTTACGCGCGGGTGCGGGCTGTGGGGTCGCTCGCTGCTGGAGGTGATGGACGACTATCCTCACCTGGCGGGCATCGGGATCAACGGAGAGTGCCTGCCTGGCGACGACAACCGGCTGACGCTGTCTGACGAACGCGACGCGTTCGGTATTCGTAAGGCGCGGGTGACCTTCGGCTACGGCGCCAATGAGCAGGCGATTGACGATCATGCGCGCGGCGTGATGACCGGTATATGGCAGGCAGCGGGCGCGAGGGATGTCTTCGCGATGCCGCGTTCCGCGCACACCATCGGGACCTGCCGCATGGGAACGGACGGATCGCGGGCGGTCGTCGATCCGGATGGTCGCAGCTTCGACATCGACAATCTTTACATCTGCGACAATTCGGTCTTTCCCAGTTCTCTCGCGGCGAACCCGGCGCTGACGATCATGGCACTGTCACTCAGAACGGCGGATCGCTTCCTCGCGCGTTGACGCAAGCGGCATGGGTTGCCATCGGGCACGCGACGCCCATTATCGAAACGGACCGCCTAATTGCGCCACCTGCTGCTGCTCGCCCTTGCGCTCATGCCGGCGCCGCTCCTCGCGCAGGCGGTATCGACCACCGTCGAGAAGAAGGTCGATGACGAGATAAACCTGCCGCCGCTGCCGAAAGACAAGACGATCACCCAGTCGTTCAGGGTCGGGGGCAGGCAGATCAGCTACCGCGCAACAGTGGGCTCGATCCCGGTCCGCGACGAGAAGGGTAAGACGATCGCGGAGGTCGTCTATACGTCCTATGTCGTCCCGTCGTCGGATACGCGCCGACCGGTCACCTTCGCGTTCAACGGCGGGCCGGGTGCCTCATCGGTATATCTCAATCTGGGCGCGGTTGGGCCGAAGCACGTCCCGTTTGGGGCGCAGGGCGACTCGCCGTCGGACGCGCCGATCGCGGTCGACAATCCCAACAGCTGGATCGACTTCACCGACCTGGTGTTCATCGACCCGGTCGGTACCGGCTTCAGCCGTAGTCTGGTGGACGAGGCCAAGACGAAGAAGGCGTTCTATGCCAACGATCCGGACATCAAATATCTGTCCAGGATCGTCTACGACTGGCTCGTCAAGGAGGGCCGGTTGCGCTCCCCGAAATATGTGATGGGTGAGAGCTATGGCGGATATCGCGCGCCGCGTATCGCCTATGAGCTGCAATCGCAGATCGGCGTTGGGGTCAGCGGGCTGGTCATGGTGTCGCCCTATCTCGATCCGGCGTCGGGCGATGATGGAACGGCTCTCTCACCGCTGCCTTGGATGATCGACCTGCCGTCGATGGCGGCCGCCAATCTGGAGCGGCATGGCCAGTTGACGCCCTCGGCGATGGCGGATGTGGAGGCGTACACTCGCGGCCAGTTCGCCGCCGATCTGCTCAAGGGGCGCGCTGACCGGGAGGCCACGGAACGCGTCGTCGAGAACGTGACGCGGCTGACCGGGCTGGATCCGGCTCTCGTGCGGCGCCTGGGCGGCCGTGTCGACACTGGCACCTATCTGCGCGAGGTTCACCGCGCGGAAGGAACGATCGGCAGCGTGTATGATTCGAATGTGACCGCGTTCGATCCCTTTCCATGGTCCGCCGAGCGGGAGTCGAACGATCCCATCCTCGATGCTCTGATCGCCCCGACGACGAGCGCGATGGTCGATTTCGTGACGCGTGAGGTCGGATGGAAGACCGACGCGCGGTACAATGCGCTGTCCTACGCGGTGAACGAAGCGTGGGACAGGGGCAAGCCGCGCGACAAGCCGGTCATTGACCTGCGCAAGGCGATCGCCAACGATCCGAAGATGACCGTGATGATCGTGCACGGCTGGGACGACCTGTCATGCCCGTTCTTCGCGTCGCGGATGATCGTCGACCAGATGCCGGCATTCGGCCAGACCGAGCGGGTCAGGCTGTCGGTCTATCCCGGCGGCCACATGTTCTACAGCCGCCCGGACAGCGGCGCGGCATTCAAACGCGATGCCGAGGCGCTGTACCGGCGCTAGGCTGGCTTTCGATCACTCGGAACTACATGCCCGCTCGGCCCGAGCAGTAGAAGGTCATGCATCCGGAACGGCGCTTGGGCTTCTCTGGGCACAGTCAGCGATCATTGCGTGCCCGGTTTGGGCGTTGCCTGCATGGCCGCGGCGGCCTGGGCCAGTGCGGCAGCAGCCGCCTGAAGCGCGGTGGCGGCGTCGGGCGCAACTGGCACGGCAGCCGCGACCTCTACCGGTTTCACCGGGTCGGCGGGCACCGTTTTCGCGACGGCAGGAGTCGGTGCCGCAGCCGGTGCCGTCATCGGAATGGTTGCGACCGCATCATCTTCGGCAGCGCTCGCTTCTGTGGGACCCGCCGGCGCGATCGTTCCCGGCGCGGCGACCGGTTGCGGCCGCCCATTTTTCCAGACGGGGATCACCATGGCAGTCGGAGCGACGGGACAGTCGGCGATCGGATTGCTGCGTGCGAGCGCGTCCGCCAAGGCAGGCAGGTCATCCTCCGACGCGTTCGCGGCGAGCCGTGAGTAGGCCGCAACGCTTCGGCACCGCTCCGGCGTGATCTTCGGCGAGGAATTATGATTTCCGGCCCGCGTTTCGTAATTGTTGGATGCGACGGAGCCTGCCGCGGCCCCATAATTCTTGATGAAATGATCCTGGACGCGATACTTGTTGGTCAGCAGCAACGCGCGTTTTTTGGTCACGAAGTCGTTATAGGCAGCAACCGTATCCGGGACAGTGTCGCGGCATTTGAGCGACTCGACAAGCAGCATCGACTGAAGATTTCGGATTCGTACAGCCGCGACCTCGTCGGGTGACCAGCAGTCCGCGGGGGTCGCAGCCTGAGCGATTGATGAGGAAACAATAGCCAAGTTCAGTCCGGCAGCAACCACTGCCCCACAGTGCCAACGCATAAACTTTCCTTCAGTCAGAGACTGACGGCAGATCGTCTGGCCAGATGAACGACTCGTCAGGAATCGTTTACCATCGCGCGCCGTTCGTAGCAAAGGGGGTCTTTGGCGAAAATGCGGCAAAGAGTTAAAAAAGATAAGGAAATTACGTGATGACGCATCGCAGCGTCTTGCGGCCAGCGCTACCTACCCGGGTGATAGCGGCGTTCAACATGGCTGGTCAGATCAGTCGGGTAAAAATAGACACGCCGCAGATTGCCCGATGCGTAGCGTTGGGCCTGGTCATCGAAATGCGGTGACGCGGGATCGCCGCTCTCGCCGCCGGCGGTGACAGCCCAGGCACGTATCCTCGGTCCGAACTCGACGACCGCAACGAAGCTGTTGCCGCTCGTCCCGTAATACTTCCTCGTGTTCGGGTAGGTCTTCGCTCCGAGGGACGCGAGCGAACCCCACTGCGCCGAGGTGAAGGGGATCGGAATGCTGGGCTTCGCATCGTCGAAATGCGGGACGATGCTGTCGTCCAGACGCTGGAAGCGGTTGACGTCGCCCCAGGCAACCCTCCAGATTCCAAAATCAAGGATCAGGCGCTCCACCGCCTGATCGAGTGCGGCAAGCCGCTGCGTCGGCGTCGCATGCTGATCGATATAGTCGGGCACGTTCATCCGCTCGGCCTTGGCGAACGTTCCCAATTCGCCGGCAAGCGTGTCGCCCCAGAACACCGCGAGCGTCGTTGCCTGCGACCGGTAACCCCAGCGCTCGTCCCACTCCCTGAGCAGCGCGATCGGCTGGGCCAGCTTTGTCTTCAAGCCGTCATCTGTTGGCAACGCGGCATAGTCGGCGACCAGCTTGGGGATTAGCACGGCGAATGCGGGGAGGTGGCTATCGAAGGCGGCGGCAATCAACCGTGCCGGGGTGAAATCGTGCCGGCCCATCAGCACCTCGTCGGCGTGGACGCCTCGAAAATTCGCGCCCGCCTGATCCATATACTGCGGAAAGTCTTGCGATTTCGGACTGTCCGGCCCGGCAGCGTCCCACGGCCAGTCATTGGTGTTGTGGATCCAGCCAATCGGCGGATCGACGACCTGCGGCAGGCTGGCGAGGCTGTGCAGCCCCTTCCAGTCCGTCGCGGGATCGGCGCCGTCAACGGGATCGCGATAGTCGATCCGGTCGTCGCGGATCGGCACGAATTGGGGATGGAGATAGGCAATCTCGCCCTTCGCATCGGCGAAGATCGTGTCGTTCGAACTGTTTGCCTTGCGCTGCGCGACCTTCAGGTAGGAGGAAAGATCGCGCGCCTTGGTGCGGAGCCAGCTTTGCTCCAGCGCCGCTACCGGTTTCCACATCAGCGCCTGCGCGATCCACTTGCCGTCCCGGCCGGCGACGATCGGTCCGTGATGCGTGCGATAGACTGTGAAGCTGCGCCGTCCTGTCTGTCCATCTGTCCTGCGATAGGCGATCGTGATGATGCCGGCCGTGACGGGTCGCAGTTCTTGGCCATAGCGATAGAAGACCTTGCCGTCTCTTTTCACGATCGTCTCGGCGAACTCATCGACGTTGTCGATGCCCGACGAGGTGTGCATCCAGCCGATCTTCGTGTTGAAGCCCTGATAGATGAAGAATTGACCCCAGGTGGCGGCGCCGTACGCGTCGAGCCCTTCGCCGCTTGTCATCTGCAACTCGGAGCGGAAATAGAAGCTGGTGTGCGGATTGATGAGTAGCAGTGCATGGCCATCCACGGTGTTCTTCGGCGCAATCGCGATGCCGTTCGATCCGCTCGGCTCCTTCTGATCGGCGCCCGTCTCCAGCGCGGTAGCGGCTACGGGTATTCCGCCGTAGAAGCTCTGGAGTCGGCTAAGCGAGATCCGTTCGATGTCGCCGCCGATGCTGCCTTCGGTGAAGGAAAGCGCCATCCACGGCTCGAAATGGCGCAGCACCTTCGGAATTGTTCTGGGGTGAGTGGCAAGGTAGAAATTGAGTCCGTCCGCCCAGGCATCCATGAGGTTGCGCAGCCACGCCGGACTCGATCGATACTGCGCCTCGAGCACCGAAGGATCGACATAAAGCCGCTGGCGCAGATCCTGCCAGATCGCCGCCTCTCCCGCGCCCTCGGCGGTGCGGCCCAGCGCGGTCAGATAGTTGCCCTCGATGCGTGCGAAGTCATCTTCCGCCTGCGCATAGATCGCCCCGAACACCGCGTCGGCATCGCTTTTGCCTTTGACATGCGCGATGCCCCAGTCGTCGCGCGTGATCGTGACGCGCGCGGCCTGGGCACGCCAGTGCGACTCCTCGGTGGGCGGCGCGGCGTGCAGGATTGCGGGAACGAGCGTGAGGAAGGCGCCAAGCGTATTGCGAAAGGACCGAAGCGGCTTCACCATCAGGGACGCGCTATCTAGGGACGATGGCCAGGGCAAGGAGTTCGGCGATGGCATGGTGGTGGGCCTTGGCGTTGACACAGGCCGTTGCTCCGGCGCCGTCCGCGCCCATCTTGCTCGAACCCGCGCTCGTATTCGACGGCGTCGACCCGAAACCGCATCGGGGATGGCAGGTACTGGTCGAGGGCGACCGGATCACCGCCGCCGGGCCGCGTTTGTCCGCTCCCGCCAACGCGCAGGTGGTGAAGCTGCCGGGCGACACACTGATGCCGGGGATGATCGAGGGGCACGCCCACCTCTTCCTTCACCCGTATGACGAGACCAGTTGGGACGATCAGGTGCTGCACGAGCCGCTGGCGTTGCGCACGGCGCGCGCGGTCGTCCACGCAAGAGAAACGGTGATGGCGGGCGTCACCACCGAACGTGATCTTGGCACCGAGGGCGCGGGCTATGCCGATGTGGGACTCAAGCAGGCGATTGGGCAGGGTATCGTTCCGGGTCCGCGCCTGCTGGTGGCGACGCGCGCGATCGTGGCGAAGGGTGCCTATGGTCCCAAAGGTTTCGAGCCGGGCGTGGAGGTTCCGCAGGGCGCCGAGGAGGCCAGCGGCGTCGATGACGTGACGCGCGTCGCGCGCGATCAGATCGCGGCCGGTGCCGATGTCGTGAAGATGTATGCGGACTATCGCTATGCGCCCGGTGAGCCCAGTCACCCGACACTGAGCGAAGCCGAACTCGCCGCAGGGGCAAGGGTGGCCCACGACGCCGGGCGTTTGGCCGCCGTCCACGCCGTCACGCCCGAGGGTATGCGACGTGCCGTTGCCGCCGGCGTCGATACAATCGAGCATGGCTATGGCGGCACGCCCGCGATCTTCAGGGCGATGCACGACAAGGGCATCGCGCTCTGCCCGACGCTCGCGGCTTCGGACGCCGTCGCCCGCTACCGCGGCTGGGCCGGAGCGGAACCGGCGCCGGAAAGCGTCGTGCAGAACCGGGCCTCGTTCCGCATGGCGCTGGCCGCTGGCGTGCCGATCTGCGCGGGGAGCGACGTCGGCGTCTTCGTGCACGGTGAGAATGCGCGCGAACTGGTGCTGATGCAGGCTGCGGGCATGAAACCCGCCGAGATCCTGATCGCCGCTACCTCCGGAAATGCGCGCATCTTCCATATCGCGGACAAGGTGGGCGCGGTGAAGCCCGGCCTGTTCGCCGACCTGATCGCGGTGCCTGGCGACCCCACGCGCGACGTGTCGACGATGATGCATGTCGTGATGGTGATGAAGGGCGGGAAATTGTTGAAGGGCAATTGACGGTTCACGAGATGCGGTGCCGGGTCCGGTTCACGCCTGATCCACGCCGCTCGCCTCATCGGTATGGACGGTGAAGCCGGTCAATCGCGCTGGTCCGAACGTGGTCGTGAGTGCCGTGTCCGTCGCGTCTCTGCCTCTCGCCATGAGGATGCGGCCGATCCGCGGGCGGTTGTGGCGCGCGTCAAAGGTGTGCCAGCCGCCACCCAGATACACGTCAAACCAGGCCGAGAAGTCCATCGGGCAGTCGACTGGCGGGATGCCGATGTCGCCCAGATAGCCGGTGCAGTACCGCGCCGGAATGTTCATGCACCGGCACAAGGCGATCGCCAGATGCGCGAAGTCGCGGCATACCCCCTGGCGTTCCTGATGGGCCTCCCAGGCGGTCTTGGTCGAGCGCGCATGATGATAGCCGAATTCGACATGGTGATGCGTGTAGTCGACGATCGCCTGAACGCGCTCCCACCCCGCCGGGATGTGCCCGAAGAGCGACCATGCGGTGTCCGACAACCGGTCCGTCTCGCAGTAGCGGCTGCCGAGCAGGAAGACGAGCAGATCGTCCGGCAAGTCCTCGACGGGATGCTGGATCGCATCCGCCGTGACCCGATCCGGTTCTCCGCTGTCCTCGATCGTGAAGTCGCATGATAGCGTCAGCCCACCGGGCGGCACGGTCAGGCGGGTACAGACATTCCCGAATGCATCCAGATAGTCGTACATCGGAATGTCGGGATCCGCGCAAATGCGGTGGGGAGTGACGAGATCCTTGTTGCGTGAGGGATAGATGCTCAGCATCGCCATCATCGGCGTGGCGATATCGGTTTCGTAGCGGATGACATAGCCGGTACGGATCAGCATGACGAAAGCTTTCGAACGGGGGAAACATTGTCGGCATGGCCGTCCGGTATCCGGTGGTCGACCTTCACATCGACCGAGACGGCCATGTCGACGAAGCTGCCGGGGAAGCCGCTCCACGTCCCGGAGATGGGTACCGCCTGATAGATGTCGCGGGCGATCGCAACGCGGATCAGTCCGCGATTGCCGATGATGCCATTGGTGGGATCGAACTCGACCCAGCCCGAGCCGGGCAGATATACGCGCACCCACGCGTGCGTGTTGCCGCCGCCGAGGCGCTCATCGCGGTCGTTCGGGCTGTAGACATAGCCGGAGACGAAACGCGCTGCGAAACCGAGCGCGCGGACCGCCTCGATCATCAGCATCGCATAGTCACGGCACGTCCCCTTCCGGCGCGTCAACGTGTCGATCGGCGCCTGCGTGCCCTTTTCCGCGCGCGCGACGTAAGTGAACTCCTGCCTGATGGCGGTGGTCATGTCGGTCAGGATGGCGAGCGTATCGGTCGCACCGCCGATGTTCACGAAGCGGCGGGCCCATCCGTCGATCTGGCGTAGCGGGTCGAGATGCTGCCGCTCGATCGAGCGCAAAAGGTCTGGCATCTCCTCGGAGGAATAGGTGAACGGATAAAGCCGCGCATACTCCTCGATATCGACGTCCTGTACCTCGCTGGGGCTGTGCCGGACGCGGATCCGGCTATCGAAGCACAGCCGCTTCGCGCCGCGGTCGAAGGTTGCGATCGCGACCGCGTTGCCGAAAACGTCCTGCAGCCACCGTACGTCGCGCGGCTCGGGATCGATGTCGAGAACGGCATCGATCAGGTGCTGGTCGTAACTTTCGCGCGGGCGGACCATGATCCGGTGCTCGCCAAAGGACACCGGCTGACGGTAGGTGTAGGTCGTTATATGGGAGAGATCGAGAAATGGCATCGAGTACCCGCCCCAGTGAGGACCAATCCGGCGGCGAAACCGATGGGTCGCTGCTGGGGGCCGATGATGCACCGCCCGTCGCAATCGTCAACCCCGGCGGCACCTCGCCCTTTCTCCTGATCGGTGACCATGCCGGAAACGAGATCCCGTCGCGTCTTGGTACATTGGGATTGAGCGAACGCGATCGGTCGAGGCATATAGCATGGGACATCGGAATCGCGGAACTGGGCGTCATCCTGGCGAGCACGTTGGACGCCGCGTTTGTTCGCCAGACCTATTCAAGGCTGGTGGTCGATTGCAACCGTGCGCCGCACGCGCATGATGCGATCGCGCCGATCAGCGACGCGACGCCGATCCGCGGCAACCAGAAGCTCAACGATGCATCCCGCGCGGCGCGGTACACGGAAATCCACGAACCGTATCACGCCGCGATCGCCGCCGAATTGGCGCGGCGCGATGCCGCGGGAGCAAGCACTGTACTGGTCGCGCTGCACAGCTTCACCCCGAAGATGGGATCAGACGAACGTCCCTGGCAGATCGGCATCCTGCATGACGGTGGCGACCCCGGCTTCGCCCTCGATTGCCTGACCACGCTTCGATCGCGAAGTAATCTGGTGGTTGGCGACAATGAACCCTACCGGATGGACCAGGTAGACTATACGATCCCGCGTCACGCCTATCCGTCGATGCGCCCCTATGTCGAAGTCGAGGTGCGGCAGGACCTGCTCCAGGCGCAGGATGGCCCTTCGCATTGGGTTTCGATCCTCGCCGACGTCCTCGTGGCCAGTCTCAGCGGACCTTCGTCCGTTCGCGTCTGAAGGCCGAGACCGTTCTGCGGCCGACTTCAAGGCGGACAATTTTCATGAGATGGCACGACTTTATGGCTCGCATGTTGATCGTGTGAACATTGCGCGGTGCGAATGACGGGTAGGCGCATTGACGGAGAAAGCGGTCATGCCAGAAATGAAAGCGGTGCAGTTCGATCGTTATGGTGACGTCGACGTGCTTGAGCTTCGCCAGATGCCCCGTCCTTCGGCGGTTCCGGCAAGGTCGTCGTCGAGGTAAAGGCGGCGGGGATCAACATCGGCGAGGCCTCGATCCGCAAAGGCCTGCTGGACGACATCTGGCCTGCTACATTTCCCTCCGGCGAGGGCAGCGATCTGGCGGGCGTTGTCGTTGAGGTCGGCACGGGTGTCGCCGGGTTCAAGCCCGGTGATGAGGTGCTCGGCTTCACCAATGATCGCG
The DNA here is from genome assembly GCA_965260965.1 of Sphingomonas sp. Taxonomy (GTDB): domain Bacteria; phylum Pseudomonadota; class Alphaproteobacteria; order Sphingomonadales; family Sphingomonadaceae; genus Sphingomonas. Next base: position 695,176 of record CBDHCA010000003.1, read on the forward strand.
CGAGCCATGCGGAGTCGGTTGTCGTGCCGGCCGGACAACTGACTCCGAAACCATCGGCTGTGCCTTGGGAAGTGGCGGGCGGTTTGTCGGTCGCCGGCAGGACCGCCTACGCCTGCGTGCACACGGTCGAGCTTGGCGCGGGCGATGTCGTGGCGATTGCAAATGCCACGGGTAACGTCGGCACGATCGCGGTGCAGTTGGCGAGGCGCGCGGGCGCAACCGTCTTGGGCATTGCGGGGTCGTCCAACGACGACTGGTTGGCCTCGCATGGCGCCATCCCGGTCAATCATGGCGACGATCTCGTCGATCGGCTCAGGGATGCTGCGCCCGACGGCAGGATCGACGCATTTCTGGACTTGTTCGGCGGCGGCTACGTGGAAATGGCGGTCAACGACCTCGGTCTGGATCCTGAGCGCGTCAACACCATCATCGACGTCGAAGCGGCCAAGACATTCGGAGCCAAGGCCAAGGGCGGCATGGACGCCACCAACATTGAGATATTGGCGGAACTGGCAAAGTTGATCGCGGATGATGAGCTTGAGGTTCCGGTTGCAGGCGTTTATCCGCTGGCCAAGGTACGGGACGCGTATCGTGAACTGGAAGAACGACACACGCGCGGCAAGATTGTGCTGGGTCCTTGAGCCACGCTGGATCGCGCGAGACGTTGCTCTACCGCATCGATAGAAAGCTTATAGGGCAATTGCCTCCGCCGGCGGGCGAATCACCGTCGTCACGCCGCGTCGATCTGCGTGACAAGACGAGTGGGCGTATGGGGTGAAGGTCGTCGCTGCTACTCTCTTTGTCAAAGGTCGCGGCGGACAGTTCGGCCAGCGGGTCGATCACGAGAAGCCGACGACCGAATGCGGAATATAGGGCTGCTCCAGCCGCGCGATGTCGTCCTCGTTCAGTTCGAACCCAAGCGCGGCCACGGCGTCGTCGAGGTGCGCCGCTTTTGACGCCCCGACGATTGGTGCCGCCACTTCGGCTTTGTCGAGTACCCAGGCGAGCGATACCTGCGCACGCGGCACGCCGCGTTCGGCGGCCACCGCCGTGACTGCCTCCACTACCTTGCGGTCGGCTGCTGCCGTGCCGGAATACAGCGTCTTGCCGAACGCGTCGGTCTGCGAACGCTCGGTGGCTTCGTCCCATCCTCGGGCCAGCCGGCCGCGAGCAAGCGGACTCCACGGGATCACGCCGACACCCTCGGCCGCGCAAAGCGGGAGCATCTCGCGTTCTTCCTCGCGGTAGAGGAGATTGAGATAATTCTGCATCGTCGAGAAGCGCGTCCACCCATTGGCTTCGGCGACATGAAGCATCGTCGCGAACTGCCAGGCGTACATGGACGATGCGCCGATATAGCGCGCCTTGCCGGCCTTCACGACGTCGTGCAACGCTTCCAGCGTCTCCTCGATCGGTACGTCGGGGTCGAAGCGGTGGATCTGGTAAAGGTCGACATAGTCGGTGCCGAGGCGGGCAAGGCTTGCGTCGATCTCGGTCATGATCGCCTTGCGGCTCAGGCCCGCGCCATTGGGACCGGGACGCATGCGCCCATTGACCTTGGTGGCGATCACCACAGCGTCGCGGCGAGTATATTCCTTGAGCGCACGACCGACGATTTCCTCCGACGTCCCGTCGGAATAGACATTGGCCGTGTCAAAGAAGTTGATGCCCGCCTCTACCGCCTTGCGGAGGATCGGCCGGCTCGCGTCCTCGTCCAGCGTCCAGGCGTGGTTGCCGCGCTCCGAAAGGCCGAAGCTCATGCACCCCAGGCAGAGTCGTGACACGTCCAGGCCGGTGCTGCCGAGTTTGATGTATTGCATGATCTCTCCCGCTTTGACCTTACCCGTGTCGAACGTGTCAGGAAGCGATGCGGTCCTGACCCTGGCTGGGAAAACCGTGCTGATGTCACCGGGTCTGCACGTGCGCGCGCCCGGTGACCACCGCCGCCAGCCATCGTGACCAAGCCTCAATTGCTGCCGGTCAGCAATCCGTATCAGATCGGTACAGGCACTGTTCGCAAGCGCGTTGGCAAGTTCTACCGGGGCAAGTACGCCGTTTGTACAGAGTCGAAGGTCCGGCTCTTACCGCCAGTGGAGAACTTCCTTGATGAAAAAGCTATTGCTTGCTGCCGTGCTCACGCTCGGCTCCGTAACACCCGCCCACGCTGCCGTCCTCAACTTCGCCTCGGGCGACGTGAACTCCGGCTTCTTTGGCAATGCCAACATCAAGAAGGGCAACTTCACCGATACGCTGGCATTCACGATCGCGAAAGCAGGCGACTTTGCCTCGACGCTGACCAGCGCGACGATCAAGATCGGCAGCATCAGCGATCTCGATTTCACCTCAGTGATGCTCTCGGGACCGAACGGGACCACGCCCTTCTCGCTCGTGAACAACGGCGGCATGGACAATGAAGACCGCGCCACCGTGCAGACCGCCCTCACGCCGGGCAGCTACGTCCTGACCGTCATGGGCGTGTCGGGCGGCAGGGGCCAGTATGGCGGCAATGTGGCTTTCGATGTCGGCGCGGTGCCAGAACCCGCTACCTGGGGCATGATGATCCTGGGCATGGGTCTGGTCGGCGGCGGCCTCCGTCGCCGGCGCTCGGCCGGGACTGCTGCTTTGGTATGAGGTAGCAATGGTTGGCGCGGTTGTCTGATCGCGCCCCTCACCGCATGAGGCGATGAACCATCGATGTAATGCGCCTTGAAGAATGCAGCCGTCGCGTCTTGAGACGCGGCGGCTGTATCTGTTCTGTTCCGGCCCAGCGGAATGCTGTTGTAACTCGATCGACGCAACGCTGAATCCTGCAGACAGACAAACCGGGCGTGCCAGTTGCGCTCCTCTCCGCCTCGACGTCGTTTATCTGATATATGCGGGCGCGAATGCTTGGACGTCAGGACGCGTGATGCGTGCTCTTCGTCCAGATGGCATGAGCCACCGGGTGCGGCATCGCATGCGCGAAGTCGATCCCGTGCTCACCGTCGCGCTGCCAGGCAATCCATCCGTCGATCGGCGCGAAACCCGCGATCGTGATACTCACGATCGAGCCAACGGTCAGTGGTTGATCCAGTCGCGCGCGAAAGCCCAGATACGACAGATCAACCAATCGGGCAGAAGCGGCCCCATGCTTGATCGAACTGATCGTGGCGGTGATGTCGACCGGTGCTCGCTCGGTTACCCGCTCTTCCTGGGCGAGCCAGGCGGGAAAGGAAGGTGCGTTCGCGTTGGTCGACATGTCTGGTCTCGTCCTGATGACCGGCCTGTCATGCAGACCAATGGTCACCAGACGATGAACGACTCCGCTTGCTTCATGCTCGTCAGCTTGCGACCGCGTCCTACCGGCATCGGCGGGTGAGTGCTGCGACGACGTCGGCGGCCGCTCGTCGTCCGCTTTCAAGCGCGCCGTGCGCGGTTGAGAAGTCGTTCATATGCGTCGCCTCGCCCGCGAAGAACAGGCGGTCATCGAAGGAATTCGCCAGCGTAAGCCGCGCATCGGCGCAGCCGGGCAGCGCGTGGCTATAGGCGCCGCCGATGGTCGGCATGTTTGTCCAGTCACTCGCGATCAGCGGTCGCAGCGCGCCGCGCACCGATGACCCGAACAGCCCGGCGATCTGATCGATCGCGCGCGCGAAGGCAGCCTCTGCGCCCGACGCTGCGGCATGTCGCGCACCCTTGCCGCCGAGAAAGCATTCGATCACCGGCCACCCGAACGGCCGGATGTAATAGGCGCCCGTCGCGGCATCGTGCGGATCGCCGAGGACGTGGCTCTCCGGCGCGAACGGTGAGTCTCCCGCGATCTCTAGGAACAGCTTTTCGTTTGTCCCGAGCGGCAATCGCCGCGCTGCGTCGCGCCAGGGATCGAGCGCGGTAGGCCAGCGGATCGCATCGCCCGCCAGCACATTCGTCGATACCGTCACGACCGCCGCACATGTTCTGATAGTGCCGCGCTTGGTCTCGAGGGCAACGCCATCGGCGACGATACGGACGTCGGTGACGGGCGTCGACAGTTTTACGCGCATCCGCTCCGGTACACTCGCGGCGATCAGCGTGCCGAACCCGGCCACGACCCGCCAGTTTTCCTGTGTTGCGGCCTTGTCGTACGCGGCATAGTCGGCGATCGATATCCGCTCCAGATCATCACCGCTGATAAACCCGCTCAGCGTCTGCAGATACGGCGTCCATGCACCGTCAGGATCGATCAGGTCGCAGGCGCGATCGGTACCGTGTCGAGCGTTCCTGATCCGCTCGCTCCAGCGCGCAAACGCGGCCTGCGCAGCATCGCGCTCCTCGTGCGGAAAGCCGAGGTCGCAGTATTGCTTTCCCCATGCTGGCCGATGGCGGTCAATCGAATAGCCCGAGGCCTCCGCGATCGGCGTCCAGGGATTGCGGTCGGCCGAGTGGAGCCACCCGCATCCCAGATCGAGCGGCAGGCCCGCCGCCTGGCGCGTCCAGCCCCGACCACCGAGCCGCGGCATGGCCTCGATCATGGTGACTCCAAGACCGCAATCGACGAGCATGCGCGCGGCCGCGATGCCGGCGGCACCGCCCCCGATCACCGCGACATCCGCGTACCGCTCCGCCATGCCGTGCTTTTCCGATCTCAGCTGTGCTTGGTGCTAGCCTGCCTAATTGGTGCAGCCGACTTCGCCTTCGTGGTCGCGCACTCGCCACGGTATGAAAATTGGTTCAACCCCAACAAACGCGTCGCCATCGCGCCGAAGCAATTGCAATGGCGCCATACGGCGTCCCCAACCAGTTTGATCCGTCTCGCGGGGCCAAAGACCTCGGCAATCATGGTCGGGAAGAGAGGATTCGAACCTCCGGCCCCTGCCTCCCGAAGGCAGTGCTCTACCAGGCTGAGCTACTCCCCGACGGAGTTAGGATTTTCGCCACGATCGCGGCAGCGAAAGTCATTGCGGAAGCAGGCCTATATCCATGCTCGACCACTCGTGCAAGAAGGTCATGGCGCGCAAGCATTCAACATGTCGTCGACCGCGGTAAATTTCTCGCGCGGCGCATCTTTTCTGGCGCGGGCGATCTCGGCGCGATCGATGCGCTGCCAGTCTTGGAAGGTTACAACATCGACGCCGCGCGCGACCAGCAGTGTGTCCAGCCCCGCGCGGCCCTGCTTGTCCGATCCGCAGGGACAGTCCTTCGCAATATGATCCGCAATCAGGAAACCATCGGGGCGATTGGTCCCGATTGTGCCTGTAGGTCCACGCCGTGCCCAACCGACGGCATACAGGCCGGGTGCGATACGCCCCTCTTCATTAGCGAACCGTCCAAGCCGTTCGTCATAGGGCACGCCGGGAATGGGCGGCGTGCGATAGCCGATACAGCTGACCACGATGCCGGCTGATATCGTATAGGTCTCGCCCGTACCCACCGCACGACCACCCGTATCTAGCCGCGTGCGCTCGATGGTCACCTGCTCTACCCGGCCATCGCCCTCGATCGCGAGCGGCTGCGCGAAGAAGTCGAACGCAATGACCACCGATTTGCCGGGGGCGCTTTGTGCAAAGCTCCGGGGCAGCGCAACCGACTTGCGCTGCCCCGGCTCCAGTAGTGCATCTGCTTCTTCGAGCGACAGGTCAGCCGCATCGACGATCGGCGTCGCGCGCTCCAGATGCGCAAGCTCATTCAGCTCTTTGGGCGTCATCGCAATCGCGTGCGGCCCACGGCGCGCCAAAATCGTCACTCGCTCCACCTGCGCATTCTGCAAATGATCGAGCGCATGACCAGCGATGTCCGATCCGGCGAATTCCACGCTCGTCTTTGCCAGAACGCGCGCGACATCCAGAGCAACATTGCCGGCGCCGATGATAACCGCACCGGGTCCGTGAAGGGGCGGGGAAAGGGCGGCGAAGTCCGGATGTCCGTTATACCAGCCGACAAACGCTGCAGATCCAATCACGCCCGGCAGGTCGGCACCCGGCAATTCGAGCGGCCGATCCGCCGGCGCGCCGGTTGCGACGACGACCGCATCGTACAGATCGCGCAGCTCGGCAATGCTGATGTCGTGCCCGACACCGACATTCCCCATGAAGCGGACCGTGCCGCCCAATGCCGTCGCTTCATAGCGGCGACTGACGCCCTTGATTGATTGATGATCCGGCGCGACACCGGAGCGGATCAGACCAAAGGGCACCGGCAGGCGGTCGATTACATCGACGCGTACCGTGTCGCCGAACAGCTTCGTGCAGGCTTCCGCGGTGTAGTAGCCGGCAGGTCCGGACCCGATAACCGCGACGTGGCGCATCGTGACTATGCTACCGGCTCGATCAGAACTGGTTCGCCTTGATCTTGGTCTGTACCTTGCCACTGGCCGAAAGAGTCGCGCAGTTGCATCCCGATGCCGCCAGAGAAGCAGTAGCGCTGCGATAGCCGTTGTCGTCCGTTGCCAGTCACGCCGCCGCTGCCGCATTGGACGGGAGGCCGCCCAATTGCGATACCAGCTTGGTGCAGGTTTCCAGATAAGCAAGAACGACTACCTGACCGATCGCGGTATTCTGATAGCCTGAGGCACCGGCCGCGGTGAAACCGCTTCGCCAACTACACATGCCAGCATTACCGCTGAAGCTGACGTCCGACTTTCCGGTAAGGCTCGTGAAGCGCATCGATTAACGTCCTCATTCGGTCCCATGTCGATCGGCTCGAGACTGTGCCAACACCCATCGTTCTGAAGCCGACTGATCTTTGCACCCTAGCATCGATGCGACCGGTCGACTAGGCGCGAGCCATGTCAACGCCGCTCGACCGCATCCGCAATTTTTCAATTATCGCGCACATCGATCACGGAAAGTCGACCCTCGCAGACCGGCTAATCCAGCAGACCGGCGGGCTGAGCGAGCGCGAGATGTCGGAGCAGGTGCTCGACAACATGGATATTGAGCGTGAACGCGGGATCACGATCAAGGCGCAGACCGTGCGGTTGGATTATGGCGGCTATGAATTGAACCTCATGGACACGCCGGGTCACGTTGACTTCGCCTATGAGGTGAGCCGCAGCCTGGCCGCCTGCGAGGGCGCGCTCCTGGTCGTAGACGCGGCCCAGGGCGTCGAGGCGCAGACACTGGCCAATGTCTATCAGTCGATCGAGCACGACCATGAGATCGTGCCCGTCATCAACAAGATTGACCTGCCCGCCGCCGAACCGGAAAAGGTCCGGGCCGAGATCGAAGACGTGATCGGCATCGACGCGTCCCAGGCCGTGCTGGCGAGCGCCAAGACGGGCATCGGCATTATCGAGATCCTGGATGCGATCATTGCCAAGGTTCCGGCCCCCAAGGGCGATGCCGATGCGCCTCTAAAGGCGATGCTCGTAGACAGCTGGTACGACCCATATCTCGGCGTGGTCATTCTGGTACGCGTTATCGATGGCGTGCTGAAGAAGGGGCAGCAAATCCGCTTCATGCAGGCGGACACGACACATCTGGTCGATCGCGTGGGCTGTTTTCGCCCGAAGATCGAACAATTGAACGACCTAGGTCCAGGCGAGATCGGCTTCATCACCGCGCAGATCAAGGACGTGGCTCAGGCACGCGTCGGCGATACGCTGACGGACGCGAAACGCCCAACGGCCACGCCGCTCCCCGGCTTCAAGGAGGTTCAGCCGGTCGTCTTCTGCGGGTTGTTCCCGGTTGATGCGAACGACTTTGAAAAGCTACGCGAGTCGATTTCAAAGCTCCGGTTGAACGACGCCAGCTTCACCTTCGAGATGGAGACATCGGCGGCGCTGGGCTTTGGCTTTCGCTGCGGCTTTCTGGGCCTGCTGCACTTGGAGATCATCCAGGAACGTCTCACCCGTGAATACGACCTCGACCTTATCACCACCGCGCCCAGCGTCGTTTACGAGATCGAGCTGGCGCATGACAGCGGCCGTGTCGAGCTGCACAACCCTGCCGACATGCCCGATGCCAACGGTATCGCCAGCATCGCCGAGCCGTGGATCGAGGCGACGATCTATGTCCCTGATGAATATCTCGGCTCCATCTTGAAGCTCTGCCAGGATCGACGTGGTATACAGAGGAACCTGACCTATGTCGGCGGCCGGGCTCAGGCAACTTATGAACTGCCGCTCAACGAGGTTGTGTTCGACTTCTATGATCGGCTGAAGTCAATCAGCAGAGGCTATGCCAGTTTCGACTATCACCAGATTGGCGTACGCGAGGGCGATCTGGTCAAGATGAGTATTTTGGTCAACAACGAGCCTGTCGACGCGCTCAGCATGATCGTCCACCGCGCGACTGCGGAGAGCCGGGGGAGGGGTATGTGCGAGCGCCTGAAGGATCTGATCCCCAGGCACCTGTTCAAGATACCGATCCAGGCGGCGATTGGCGGCAAGGTCATTGCACGCGAGACGATCGCTGCGCTCAGAAAGGACGTGACCGCCAAATGCTATGGCGGCGACGCCAGTCGCAAGCGCAAACTGCTGGACAAGCAGAAGGAAGGAAAGAAGCGGATGCGCGAATACGGAAGTGTCAGCATCCCGCAGGAGGCGTTCATCGCCGCGCTCAGGATGGGCGAAGAGTGAGCGCCATCCTCGCCAAGGAACGCTCGGCCTCGCACAGCCGTTCTGGCTGCATGAGATATGCCTGGTTTCTGCTTGTCCCGCTGGCCGCTTGTGGCAGCAAGGAAACACCTGCGCCTGCACCCACGACCACACCGGCCACGACCGTCGCCTCCCCGATGGTTACGTCGACCCAAGCTTCCACCGACAGGGGCGCCATCTTCCACTGTCCGAATGGCGATGAGTATCAGACCGAGGTTTACGGGGGACAGAGACGTGTCGTGTTGTCGACGGGCGGCAAGCAGATACAAACGCTCGATATCGACCAGGCGAAGCAGGGTATTCAAGCCGGCAATACCCGTTTTCAATTGATCGGAAGCGCGTTGACAGTCACAACCGGCAACAGCGTTGAGACATGCTTTGCCCAACCCTTGCCGCCAGCGGAAGCGAAGCCCGAAGAGGCAGAGAACCGCTAACCGAAGGCTATCGCCGGGCAATTAGTGACAGCAATGAATTCTATGCCGGGTTCAAGTTTCAAGCCCGAGAGCACGCTGTGCGTCCCGCAGCGTCGGCGACCCCATTGCATTGGCCATGTTGGCGCCTCGCGCTAAAATGTCCACGACGGCCGGCCGATCATCAAGCAGGCGCCCCAGCTTATTCCGGATCGGCGCAAGCCGAGACACGGCCAGATCGGCTAGCGCCGGTTTGAACGAGCCGAACCCTTGTCCTGCGAAATTCGCCAGGACGGCACCAATACTCGTGTCGGCGAGCGCGGCATACAATGTCACCAGATTGCGAGCCTCCGCTCGTTCGCCAAGCGCAGCCGGATGGTCGGGTAGCGGATCTGCGTCGGTTCGTGCCTTCCGCAATTTCTGTGCGATCAGGTCGTCCGAATCCGTCAGGTTGATCCGGCTCATGTCGGAGGGATCGGACTTCGACATTTTCGCGGCGCCGTCGCGGAGCGACATGATGCGGGGAGCGGCCGGGGAGATGAACGGATCGGGCAGTGGGAACAGGTCGACGCCGTAGTCGGTGTTGAACTTGGTCGCGATGTCGCGCGCGAGTTCCAGATGCTGCTTCTGATCGTCGCCGACCGGGACGTGAGTTGCCCGGTAAAGCAGCACGTCGGCCGCTTGCAGTACGGGATAGTTGAACAGCCCGGTGCTCTGGCTGTCGCCGCTTTTGCCCGCCTTGTCCTTCCACTGCGTCATCCGGCGCAGCCAGCCCATCCGCGCGGTGCCGCCCAGGATCCAGGCGAGTTCGCTATGCGCGGGGACGCGTGCCTGGTTGAACAGGATCGAGCGGTCCGGGTCGATGCCGCAGGCAAGCAGGGTCGCGGCCATCTCGATCGTGTTGGCGGCGAGTTGTGACGGAACGACGGGTTGGCTGAGGGCGTGGAGATCGGCAAGGAAGAACAGGCAGGTGTCCTCCGCTCGCATCGCGTCCTGCATCGCCACCCACTGCCGGATCGCGCCCAGGTAATTACCGAGGTGAAGGTCGCCCGTGGGCTGGATGCCCGAGACGATCCGCATCGGGGGCGAGACGGTCATGACTGCTGCGATCTGCGCTTGAGGATGAACCGGATGTCGTCCAGCGCGAAGGCGCCGGTGACGAGACAGGCCACCGCATAGACCAGCACGCCGCCGCCGACCAATATTGTGAGTGCCAATCCGCGTTCCACCATCGAACGCGTCAGATAAGGGTCGGCGTAAGGGTCAAGCAGGTAAAGCGCCGCACCCATCATCAGCGCCGCTCCCGCGAGCCGGGGAACGCGACGCCTGAGTTGCGCGTCGATGGTAAAATGCCCGCGTTGCCGCAGCGTCAGATATAGCATCGCGACATTCACGCTGGATGCGATCGCCGTTGCCAGCGGTGGACCAACGTGACCAAAGCCGAAATATCCGAACAGCGGAATGAATGTCAGATTGCCGATCAGATTGATCGCCACCGACCATAGGGCGAGCCGAACCGGTGTCCTGGTATCGGAACGCGCATAGAAGCCCGGGGTCAGTACCTTCACTAGGACATAGGACGGCAATCCGATCGAAAAGGCGCTGAGTGCCCAGGCGCATTTGGCCGTGGCATCGGCCTGAAAGGCGCCGTGTTGGAACAGTCCGCGGATGATCGGTTCAGAGGCAAAGACGAACGCCGCCGTCGCAGGCAATGTCAGGAACAGCGCCAGCTCCATGCCCCTGTTCTGCAATTCCATCGCCTCACCGTCCCGGCCCGCCCCCAATAGCCGCGACACGACGGGTAGCAACACCGTGCCCAGCCCGATTCCGATCATGCCAAGCGGCAGCTGATTCAGCCGGTCAGCGTAATAAATGTAGGAAATCGACCCTGAAGGTAGCAGCCCGCCGGCCAACGCGCTGGAGATGGCGAGATTGATCTGTGTAGCCCCGGCGCCCGCCGCTGCCGGTACAATTAGCTTCAGCATCGTACGCACGTCGGCGTCAATGCTAGGGCGGCGAAGTTTCAGGCTGGCACCCGCACTGTGGCAAGCCCAGGCGAGCCATCCAAGTTGCAGAATACCGCCAGCCGTGACCGAGATCGCCTGCGCCCGAGCCGTCGCATAGGGGTCACCACCGTGGAAGAACCAGAGTGCGGCGACCATCGCAATGTTGAGCAGGATCGGTGCGGCGGCGTTCACCCAGAATCGATCGAGTGAATTGAGGATGCCGCCCAGGAGCGAGGCCAGGCTGATGAGCATCAGATAGGGAATCGTGAAGCGAGAAAGCGTGACCGCGAACGCGAACTGTTCCGTGGTCGAGTGCTTGAATCCGCCCGACAGCCCCCAGGTAAGCGGCCAGGCGGCGACCAGCATTGCCGCGGTGAGCACCACCAGAACAGGGAAGAGGACGGCCAGCGCCCGTTCGGCGAAGTCCAGTCCGAACGAGATGTCGCCGTCATTCTCGCCGACCTTGCGGTTGAACATCGGAATGAAGGCCGCCGAAAAAGCTCCTTCCGCGAAGAGCGCGCGGAACATGTTGGGCAGGCGGAAGGCAACGAAAAACGCGTCCGAAGCAAAGCCCGCTCCGACATAAGTGGCCTGCAGCGTGTCACGAAGCAGCGCCAGAATGCGGCTGGCGAGGGTCAGCCCACCTACCGATCCCAGCGCTTTGGCAAGATTCACGGCAATGTTGCCTCTTGGAGCGGGTCAGGCCTGGCCGATATCACCGACATTGGGCTGCTGACCGGACTGCGCCTCGGCCTGTTGCAGATAGAGTTGCGCGAAGTCGATCGGTTCGAGCAGCAGCGGCGGGAAGCCCCCGTCGCGCACCGTGTCCGCCAGCACGCGCCGTGCGAAGGGAAACAGCAGTCGCGGTGCCTCACCCAGCAGAAAAGGCTGCATATGCTCAGCCGGTACGTTGCGGAGCCCGAAGATGCCGGAATAGGAGAGGTCGACAATAAACGCTACCTGGCTTTCGACCTCGGCGCGGACATCGATCTTCAGCGTGACCTCGTGGATGTCGTCGTTGACCTGGTTGGTCCCGATATTAAACTGGACATCGATACTGGGCGCCGTCTGGCTCTGGTAGATGGTAGGCGCGTTCGGGTTTTCGAACGAAAGGTCCTTCACATATTGCGAGAGAAGGCCGACCGCCGGTGCGTTGTCCTCGCCGTTGGCCACACCGTCCGCCGCCGTCATACCGTTCTCGTCCATCGTTCATCCTTGAAAGTGGCATAGCGCCTAGCAGCGCCCGCCGGGCGATTCAACGGTGTCGGTTTGTATCGAGGAAGGGTTGAGCCTATGTAGACGATCGGACAAGGAGGCTCGGTGTTCTACGTCATTCTTCTCGCAATGGTCGCCTGTTTCCTTGGGCTGCGGCTGTACAGTGTGCTGGGCAAGCGCACCGGTCACGAGCAGCCGCTGCCCCGTGCAGCTGAAGAACATCCCGCGTCCGCGACCCTGCCGCGTGCCGCGGAGGCACAAACCGATTCCCGAGAACCGGCGAACCGCAATATCGATGCGTCGGCAGAGCAGGGATTGCGCGCGATCGTGGCCGCCGAGCCGGGCTTTGACGTCAACCGCTTCCTGGAAGGCGCCCGATCCGCTTACGGCATGGTGCTTGACGCATTCTGGCGGGCCGATGAGGCAGAGCTTGCCGAATTGTGCGAGGATCCGGTTCGTGCGAGCTTCGTCGAAGCGATCGCCGCGCGGGCCGAGGCAGGGCACGTCCTTCACAACAGGCTGGTCACCATCGACAAGACGGTCATCGTGGACGCAGCGCTGGCTGGTCGCGATGCCCGGATAACCGTGCAATTCGATGCGGATATCGCTGCCGTCACGCGCGATGCCGATGGTCAGGTGGTCGCCGGATCACTGACCGATGCCGTCGAGACTCACGATATCTGGACGTTCGCCCGGACGCTGAAGAGCGCCGATCCGAACTGGATGCTGGCTGATACCGACGAGGCGTGATTCGTCGCGTGAAGGGGTTAGCGGCCAGCGCGACCATGCTGGCGCTGGCCGGGTGTAGCGGAACGATCGTTCCAAACGGACCTTCCGCGCCCGGTTCCCGGCCGGTAGCGCATGTTGAGCCGGACGAACGGGTCGTCGCGATAATCCCATCGGTTCCGATCCCGCCCCTCGCCACGTCCGGGGTCGAGGGTGGAGTCGACGCACATGCAGCGGGGGTCATGGCTGGGCCGTTGATTTCGGCACTGCCGATTGAAGAGGGGCAAGCAGCGTCGGCGGTTGACGCGTTCGGACGATCCTGTTCGGGCATGATGCGACACACGGACACATCCGGACTCACGACCGGGAACGACTGGCGCGGTGCCTGCGCGGCGGTTGCGTCGGTTCGGCCCGGAGGCGCGAGAGCGTTTCTTGCCCGCTGGTTCGAGGCGGCGCAGATCGGTGATGGAAAAGCATTTGCCACCGGCTATTTCGAGCCGGAGATCGCCGCATCGCGCGAGCGACGCCCGGATTATGACGTACCGATCTACGGGCGGCCGAAAGACCTGATCGAGGTCGATCTGGGACGGTTCGCTAACAGCATGAAGGGGCGAAAGATCCGCGGTCGCGTCGACGGCGCGGCTTTCGTTCCCTATTTCGATCGCGCGCAGATCGAGGACGGCGCGCTGGACGGGCATGCGCCAATCATCGCCTGGGCGGCCGACCCGGTCGATCTGTTCTTTCTTCAGGTCCAGGGATCGGGGCGGCTACGGCTTCCGGACGGTGCGGTCGTGCGGATCGGCTATGATACGCAGAACGGTCGCGACTATACCGGCATCGGCGCGCTGATGAAGGCGCGCGGCCTGCTTGGTCCGGGGCAATTGTCGATGCAGGGGATCGTCGCATGGCTGCATGCGCATCCCGATCAGAGCCGTGCAATCATGGATGAGAACAAGAGCTACGTCTTTTTCCGCGAGATCAGCACGCCGCCCGTGGGTGCGATGGGAGTGGTCGTCACACCACAGGTTACGGTTGCAACGGACCCCAGATTCGTGCCGCTCGGCGCGCCGGTCTACCTGTCGATGGATCGGCAGGACGCGAGCCGGCTCTGGGTGGCGCAGGACACAGGCGGAGCGATCAAGGGCGCCAACCGCTTCGATCTGTTCTGGGGCGCAGGGCGTTTCGCTCGCGCGACCGCCGGCGGCATGGCGGCGCACGGCACCGCGTTCATCCTGCTGCCGGCCGGGACGATCGCCCGGCTACAGGCAGGAGGGTCAGGTGACAGGCCGTCCCCTTCACCCTGACGAGAGCGCCCTATGGGCCGAGGTGATGCGCACGGTTCGACCGCTCAAGCAGGTCGCGATGCCGTCGCTCACGCCCTCAACGTTTCAACCTTCTCCGGTCAAGGCGGCCGTCGTCGAACGCCGGTCACCGCCGCCCGGCAAGCCCCGCGCACCCGGTGTGACACTCGACGGCAGCTGGGACCGGCGGTTGTTGCGAGGAGCGGTCGCGCCGGACCGCTCGATCGATCTCCACGGTCATACATTGTCGTCCGCGCACGCGCTGCTCGATGATGCCCTGGATCGGGCCATTCACAGCGGGGACCGGGTCGTGCTGCTGGTGACGGGCAGGCCGCCACGGCCGGAAAGCGAGCGGCCGCATGCGCGCGGTGCGATCAGGGCCGCGATCTCCGATTGGCTGGCAGCATCGCGTCATGCCGGTCACATCGCCGCGGTCAGAGGCGCGCATCCCCGTCACGGCGGCGCGGGTGCGCTCTACCTCATCCTCCGGCGAGCGCGCGAGCGATGACCCGCGCATAGATGTCGCTCAGCCGGTGCAGGTCATTGAGCGCGACCGCCTCATCGACCTTGTGCATCGTCGCATTCACCAGTCCGAACTCGACGGTCGGACAAAGAGCCGACAGAAAACGTGCGTCGGACGTGCCTCCGGTCGTCGACAAGGCCGGTGTCATTCCGGTGACATCCGTAATCGCTCGTGTGATGAGCATCGACCAGTCGCCTGGCAGGGTCAGGAATGCTTCACCCGATATGCGACCCGTGACGGTCGCCTCCGGGGCGAAGCCGTGGGCGATGCGTTCGATCCGACTGACCAGGTCCGCGCCGCTATGCTGGTCGTTGAACCGGATGCTCAGGCGCGCGCCGGCCCGAGCCGGGATGACGTTATGCGCCAAATTGCCCACGGAAATATCGGTCACTTCGATATTGGAAGGCTGGAACCAGGCATTGCCTTCATCCAGCACGAGTTCGTCGATCGCAGCGAGGATGGCGACGAGGCGAGGGATCGGATTGTCGGCCAAATGCGGGTAGGCGACGTGTCCCTGTCGCCCGTGCACGTCGATCCAGACGTTGACCGAACCACGGCGGCCGATCTTGACCATGTCGCCGAGCCGTTCCTGCGACGTCGGTTCCCCGACCAGGCAGAAGTCCGGTTTCAGACCACGGGCGGTCATCCGCTCGATCAGCGCGCGGGTACCGTGGATGGCGGGACCTTCCTCGTCACCGGTGATGACGAGGCTCAGCGTGCCGGTCTGATGACCACGCGCGGCAGCCGCGACGAAGGCCGCGATCGCACCCTTCATGTCGACCGCGCCCCGGCCGTAGAGCATTCCACCGCGAACCTCGCCCGCCCACGGCCCGGTCGACCAGCCCTCGCCCGGCGGCACGACATCGAGATGCCCCGCGAAGGCCAGATGCGGGCTGCCGCTTCCCCCGGTCGCGAGCAGGTTTTCGACGGCGGCATCAGGTGCACCGCCGGCAAGGAAGCGGTCGACCGCGAAGCCGGCCGACAGCAACGCCGCCTCCAGCACATCGAAGACCCGCCCGCGCCCGGGTGTGACACTCTCGCACGCGATCAATGCACTCGCGAGCGCCACCACATCCGCTGGAGGGGCGCCGATATCAGCGGGTCTGGATGGCGGGAGGCTCATATTGCTCGATCACCCATTCCTCCTCCTGCGCGCCCGCGATCCATTCCTGCATGAACGGGTGCTGGAGCACCGCGTCCATATAGGCCGGCGCGAAGCGGGCGACGGGCAGGCGGTAGGTGACGATGCGCGTCACGACAGGGGCGAACATCATGTCCGCCGCGCCGAAATCTCCGAACAGGAACGGGCCGGACCCTCCGAATCGCGCGCGCGCCTGCGCCCACAACTCCATGATCCGGCGAAGCTCGGCCAGAACGTCGTCGTCCGGCTTGCTCTGCGGGAACGTCTGGCGGATGTTCATGCTGTGCTTGCGGCGCAGATTGGGGAAGCTGGAGTGCATTTCCGCCGCCATCGAACGGGCCATCGCGCGGGCGGCCTCGTCGTCCGGCCAGAAAAGATCACGTCCCACCTTGTCGGCCAGATGATCGACGATCGCCAGACTGTCCCAGACGACGGCGTCACCATCCCACAGGATCGGGACCTTGCCCTGCGACGGGGCGAACTCATTGCCCTGACGCCGCCTGTCCCAATCGGCGTCGTAGAGGGGGACGACCATCTCCTCGAACGTTAGGCCGGACTGCTTGCAGGCGAGCCAGCCGCGCAGCGACCAGGAGGAATAGGCCTTGTTGCCGATGATGAGCTTCATGCGCGACGATTAGGCGAGCACGCCGGGTGCGGCAACCGGCGGGTCGTCACGCCTCGTCGGATTTGCCGCCCTCGCGCGCCGCCCGCAGCGTCTGTGTCCGTTCGGCGCGGTTCGCCATCGCCTGCCAGCTCTCGGCGGCACGGTCGCAACGCTCCCGCACATTGTCGAGCGTCGCCCGCTCGGCGTTGGCGCGTTCCGTCTCTGCTCGTTCGCGGTAGAAGGCGGCGGTGTCGGCCATGGTTCGCTCCTGACGGTTGATGTGAAAACGGCGGCCCGGTGAGGGGCCGCCGCTGATCGGGCTATTCGGAAGCCTGGAGGTTGACCGCGGAGACCTTGCCGCGACGATCCTCCTCAAGGTCGTACTGAACCCGCTGGTTCTGGTTGAGCGTTCCCATGCCGGCCCGCTCGACCGCGGTGATGTGGACGAAGGCGTCGTTGCCGCCGCCGTCGGGGGCAATGAAGCCATAGCCCTTGTCGGCGTTGAAGAATTTAACGGTACCTGTGGTCATGATTCTCTTCTTTCCTGTTGGGGGCGGCCGATGACCGGACGCCCGTGCCTCGGCAGCAGGGAAGGAAGGAAGAAGGAGCCGCAAAGCGCCATAGACCGTCGATATGCGACTGTAGCCCTTCCGATGTAGGGGATCGTTGCGGTCATGCAAGGGTAGCGTGCGGGTTACGTCACCGCCTCGATGACCGCCGCGCGCAGGTCGGCTATTCCCATGCCGCCTTCGCTGGACGTCGCGATGATCTCGGGATGTGCGGCGGGGCGGGCGCGTGCTTCGAGGGCGGTCGCGGCGATGGTGGCGGTGAGGTCGGAGGCCTTCACCTTGTCGCCCTTGGTGAGGATGATGCGGTAGCTGACCGCGGCCTTGTCGAGCATGTCGAGGATCTCGCGGTCGACCGGCTTGATCCCGTGGCGTGCGTCGATCAGGACGAGCGCGCGCTTGAGCGCCTGCCGGCCGCGCAGGAAGTCGTTGACCAGATACCGCCATTTGCGCGCGACATCCTTCGGCGCCTTCGCGAAGCCGTAGCCCGGCATGTCGACGAGGCGGAAGGCGAGGGGGGCGCCCACGTCGAAGAAGTTCAACTCCTGCGTGCGCCCCGGCGTGTTCGACGTCCGGGCAAGGCTGTTGCGGTTGGCGAGTGCGTTCAGCAGGGTGGATTTACCCACGTTGGAGCGACCCGCAAAGGCAACCTCCGGCACGTCGGCGTCGGGAATATGCTCCAGCGTCGGCGCCGATTTCAGGAAGGTGATCGGGCCAGCGAAGACCTTGCGCGCGGCCTCGATCCGGTCCTCGTCGAAGGGCATTACTTCGCCGGTGCCGTCTTGAGCACCGGATGCTTGCTGTAGAGCCACTTCTGCTGCGCGATCGTGACACAGTTGGTGGTGATCCAATAGACCTGCAGCCCGACGGCGAAGGGCGCCATCACGAACATCAGCACCCACGGAAGCAGCGCGAAGACCTGCTTTTGCGTGTCGTCCATCGGAGCCGGGTTCAGCTTGAACTGGAAATACATCGAGATGCCCAGGATGATCGGGACGATACCGATCGCGATGAAGTGCGGCGGCACGAAATTGAGAAACCCGAACAGATTGACCGGAGTGAGGGGATCGGGCGCCGAGAGGTCCTTGATCCACAGGACGAAGGGCTGGTGCCGCATCTCGATGGTCAGCATCAACACCTTGTACAAGGCGTAGAAGATCGGAATCTGCAACAGGGTCGGCACGCAGCCGGCGAGTGGATTCACTCCTTCGGTCTTGTACAGCGCCATCACTTCCTGCTGCATGCGGACCTTGTCGTCCTTGTAGCGTTCCTGAAGCGATTTCATCTTCGGCTGGATCGCCTTCATCGCGGCCATCGATCGGAACTGGCGCTGCGCGATGGGGAACATCAGGCCCCGGATCGTGAGGGTCAGAAGAATGATGGCGACGCCGAAATTGCCGACCATCCGGAAGAGCCAGTCGAGATAGGTGAAAATCGGCTTCTCGACGATCTCGAACCAGCCCCAGTCGATCGCCTTGTCCAGCTTCGTGACGCCTTCCTGGTCCTGATAATGCTGGAGTGTGCGGACTTCCTTCGCGCCGGCAAAGAACCGGGTTGTCTGGGTCAGGCTGCGCCCCGGCGGGACAGTACGCGGCTGGAAGCCGTAATCAGCCTGGAAGCTGTCATTGGGACCGGCACGAAACTGTCCATTGAAGGTCGCCTGCTGATCCGGAATGAGCGCGGTCAGCCAGTATTTGTCGGTGAAGCCCAGCCAGCCGCCCGTCGTCGTGAAGGCGGTCGCAGGTTCAGACTCTTTCAGGTCCTTGAAGTTGGGCTTGTAATGCGCGGCACCATCGTCGACCGACATCGGGCCGACATGGATCGTCATGCTCGACGGGTCTTTCGAGATGCCGGTCCTGTTGACATAGCCGTAGGAGGCGACGGGTACAGGTGCATCGCCGGCATTGAGCACCGTCTGGCGAACCGTGAACATATAGTCCTGATCGACCGCGATCTGCAGCCGGAAGCGCTGGCCGGCGGCGTTGGCGGGAGCGTCGAGCGTCACGGGCCGACCCGGCGTGAGGACGTTCGACGACGCGGTCCAGACCGTGCCGGGGGAAGGAGGCTGCAAGCCGTCGGCGCGCCAGCCGAAGCCGGCGAAATACGCCTCCGGCGCGCCGGCGGGCGACAGAAGACGGATCGGCGGCGAGTTCTTCGCAATCGTCTCGTCATAGGATTTGAGCACGAGATCATCGATCCGCGCGCCCCTCAGGTTGATCGAACCCCGGAGCTTGGGCGTATCGATACGAATGCGCGGACTGTCGCCCAGCACCGCGGCGCGGTCGCGAACCGCCGCCGGGCTGTCCGCCGTGGGATCAGCGCTGCGATCGGGCAGGACCTTCGTCTTCCCGTCCTCGATGCGCGTCGCCGGCGGGTTGGCGGTCGGAAAGACGCGGTTCTGGATCAGCGGCCAGCCGAACAGGATCAGCGCCGCCAGTACCGCGAACAGCACGAAATTGCGTTGATCGTCTTTCACCGTGACGCCTTTACCTGCTTGTCGCCCATGCGCCTGATCAGGGCACGGGATCGGGGCCGAAGCCGCCCCAGGGATGACATCTGGCGATGCGACGCGTCGCGAGCCAGCCGCCCTTGATCGCGCCATAGCGGCTTAGCGCCTCGATTGCATAGGCCGAACAAGAGGGCTGATAACGGCATGACGGTGCCAGGATTGCGGACGGGCCGATCTGCCAGCCCCGGGCGAGGAGGATGATGAGGCGGGTCATCGGCTTTTGGGCGCCAGCGGCTCTTGTTCGCGCCGACGTGCGGCAAAGCCCGACGCATCACCGCGCGCCGCGCCGGCCCTTTGCCCGCTCGCCGCGCTTTTGCGCAAACCGTCCTTTACGACGTTGTGAAGCGCGCGGCCCAATTCCGTGCGCAGAAGATTAAAATCCCGCTCGATACCGCCGCTGCGCCCGATCAGAACGTGATCCGCCCCAGCCACGCCTCCATCGGGAAGCACCACGCGCGCGAGCGCGCGCAGACGACGCTTCATGCGGTTGCGCTCCACCGCGTTACCGATTTTCTTCGTGACGGTGTAGCCGATCCGCATCGTCGGGTCGGCATCGCGGCGGTCGCGGACCAGGAGCACGAACCCCGGCATCGGTGCGCGTTGTCCGGCATTCGCCGCGAGGAAATCGCGGCGCTCGGTCAACGTATCTAGGCGGACAGCTTCTTGCGACCGCGCGCCCGCCGGGCGCGGATCACCGACCGTCCGCCGACCGTCGCCATCCGGGCGCGAAAGCCGTGACGCCGGGCACGCACCAGATTGCTCGGCTGAAAAGTGCGCTTCATCGGTCATTCCCTGATCGTATAATAGAAAATGGCCGCCACGCATGGACGGCCCGGATTGACGCCGCGCATAGGCCAGGGCGCGATCCAAGTCAATTGCGGCTGTCCGTCGGGACCGCCCCGTTGCCCGCGCCTTCGCCTGATCGCTCACCGATTTTGTCCCGCGCATGCCGCCTGAGCGCGCTGGGTCGACGCATGACGCGGTCAACCAGGCCGCCGGCGCGCGGCCAGCGACGCTTGAGCCTTGCCCAGCGCCGGCGCGCCCAGTGCGAGTTGCGCAGGATGAGGATCATCCCGCCCGCGAAGAAGAAGATTCCGCCCGGACCAGGCAGGGGTCCGATCACCGCGGCGCCGATGATCAGGATCACGCCCAGGATCAGCTGGACCCAGCGAGCGACGGGATGACGGTTGGTCGAGGACATCGATATCCCGATATTGGAACAATGAGGCGGCCGTCGTCACTTTCGCAGGCCACCCAAACCGGTATGAAACGCATCGCATCGGGGGAAGCGAAATCTGGCGGGGGACGGATGGCGGCAATCGTATCGACGGTGGCATATCTGGGGCTGGAGGCGCGCCGCGTCGAGGTGCAGGTGCAACTGATTCCGGGTCTGCCGGCGTTCAACGTCGTCGGTCTGGGCGACAAGGCGGTCGGGGAAAGCCGCGAGCGGGTGCGCGGAGCGATTGCTGCGATGGGGCTGGCGCTGCCGCCGAAGCGGATCGCGGTCAATCTGTCGCCGGCGGACCTGCCCAAGGAGGGATCGCATTTCGACCTGCCGATCGCGCTGGCGCTGCTCGGCGCAATGGGTGTGGTCGATGTCGAGACGCTGGGCGAATATGTGATCGTCGGCGAACTGGGACTGGACGGGCGGATTGCGCCGTCGCCGGGCGTACTGCTGGCGGCATTGCACGCATCGCAGGAAGAAAAGGGGCTTATCTGCCCCGCGTCGCAGGGACCGGAGGCGGCCTGGGCGGGATCGATAGAGGTGGTGGCCGCGCCCGACCTGCTTGGCCTCATCAATCACTTCAAGGGGCACGGTCTCCTATCGCCGCCTTCGGCCGGCGAGATCGACGAGCCGGTGACCGGACCTGACCTCCGACAGGTGAAGGGTCAGGAGACGGCGAAGCGAGCGCTGGAGATTGCCGCCGCGGGCGGGCACAACCTGCTGATGGTCGGGCCGCCGGGCGCCGGCAAATCGCTGATGGCGTCGTGCCTGCCGGGCATCTTGCCCCCGCTCGACGCCGGCGAGGCGCTGGAGGTGTCGATGGTGCAATCGGTCGCGGGCACGCTTGCCGGCGGGCGACTGACCCGCACCCGCCCGTTCAGAAGCCCGCATCACTCGGCTTCCATGGCGGCGCTGACGGGCGGCGGGCTCAAGGTGAAGCCGGGCGAGGTGAGCATGGCCCATCTCGGCGTGCTCTTTCTCGACGAACTGCCGGAGTTCCAGCGTGCCGTGCTAGACTCGTTGCGCCAGCCGCTGGAGACCGGGTCGGTCAGCGTCGCGCGCGCCAACGCCCATGTGACCTATCCCGCCCGGGTGCAGTTGATCGCGGCAATGAATCCGTGTCGCTGCGGGCATCTGGGCGATGCCGGTCTCGCCTGCGCCCGCGCGCCGCGGTGTGCCGCCGATTACCAGGGCAAGGTGTCCGGTCCGCTGCTCGACAGGATCGATATCCATCTGGAAGTCGAGGCGGTGACGGCGGCCGACCTGGTCCTGCCGCCGCCCGCCGAAGGATCGGCCGAGATCGCCGGGCGTGTTGCGGCGGCACGGCTCGTTCAGGCAAGGCGATATGCGGACGTCGATGCGCGTACGAATGCCGAGGCGGACGGGCCGGTCCTCGAGGCGGTGGCAACACCGGACGAGGCGGGGCGCAAACTGCTGGCACAGGCGGCGGAGGCGATGCGCCTGACCGCGCGGGGATATACCCGCATCCTGCGGGTGTCGCGCACGATCGCCGATCTGGCGCATGCCGATACGGTCGGGCGCGTTCACGTCGCCGAGGCGCTCAGCTATCGGCGGCGCGGTCCCGTCAACTGACGTCCCTTGCGGTACGAGCCCGGCTGCGCTAGCCGGAGCCACAGTGCGGGTGTGGTGGAATTGGTAGACGCGCCGGACTCAAAATCCGGTTCCGAAAGGAGTGTCGGTTCGACCCCGACCACCCGCACCACCCTGTTATTTCCGGTCAGTCGAAGCCGGTTTCCAGGAAGCGATGCGCGACCGCGCAGTGCAGCGCGATGCCGCGTGCCATAGCATCTTCCTCGATCGCCATGCGCGTATTGTGGAGCGGCGGGTTGCTTGCGGGATCGCTTCCTGCAGGCGCGACGCCCAGAAAGGCCATCGCGCCCGGCGTCCGGCGGAGGACATAGGCGAAATCCTCACCGCCCATCATCGGGGCAGGCATCTTCTGCCAGGCGTCGCCCAGGGCGATAGCACAACCCTGCATCACCGAGAGCGCTCGCGCATCGTTGATCGTCGCGGGATAGCCTTCCTCAATGGAGGCTTGCGCCTTCATCCCATGCGCGGCGGCAATATGCTCGGCGGTGCGGACGAACGCTGCGCGCAAGTGCCGGCGGGTCGGCTCGGACAGGGTGCGAAGCGTCCCGAGCAGCGTTGCCGTGGAAGGAATAATGTTATGCGAGCTGCCGGCCGCGATCTGCGTGATCGTCAATACCGCCGGATCGGCGACCGGAACCTGCCGCGTCACCAGCGTCTGCAGCGCGCCGACGATCTCGCAGAGCACGGGGATCGGATCGAGCGCCTCGTGCGGCATCGCTGCATGACCGCCACGCCCGTCGATGGTCGCGCGCAACGTATCCGTCGAGGCGAGCAACGGCCCCGTGCGACTCACGACCGTGCCGGCGGGGATATTGGGCGAGATATGAAGCGCGAAGGCCGCATCGGGCGCGGGTTCGTCGAGCAACCCGTCCTCGATCATGTGACGGGCCCCGTGATGCCCTTCCTCGCCCGGCTGGAACATGAAGACGATGGTACCGGCCAGCGTGTCGCGCCGCGCCGACAGCGTGCGCGCGGCACCCACCAGCATCGCGGTATGCGAGTCGTGGCCGCACGCGTGCATCATGCCGGCGTTGCGGGAGGCATAGGGAAGTCCGGTCTCCTCGGGCATCGGCAGGGCGTCCATGTCGCCGCGCAACAGGACCGTGCGGGTGTTGGCGCCCCGGCGATCGGCGCTGCCGCGCAGGATCGCGACAAAGCCGGTCGTCGAGGAACCCTCGCTGATCTCCAGCGGCAGACCGGCCAGTGCTGCCTTCACCTTGTCCGTGGTTCTGGGGCAATGGAGTCCGAGTTCCGGATCGGCATGGATCGTGCGGCGAAGCGCGATCGTGTCGGCGAGGATCGCCACGCCCGCATCGTTCCAATCAATCTCACCGGGTCTTTCCGCGCCCATGTGTCGTAGCCTCAGGCCGGCTTGATGAACTTGAGCGTCATCCGGTCGCTTTCGCCGATCGCTGTATATTTGGCGCGATCCGCATCCTTTTCGGTATAGTTGGGCGGAAGCGTCCATACGCCCTTCGGATAGTCGTGCGTGTCCTTCGCATTTGCGTTGACCGCGCTTTCTCCGGCAAGCTTGAACCCAGCTTTCTCGGCGAAGGCGATGACGGACGACCGCTTCATATAGCCGCTCTTGCCCTCGACATCGCTGCTCATGCCCTCGGGCAGATGATGTTCGACCAGCCCCAGCGTGCCGCCGGGTTTCAGCATCGCGTACATCTGATCGAATGCGGTCTGCGTCCGATCGGTCGCGCCGAAGCGCCAATTGTGAACGTTGCGGAACGTCAGGACGACATCGGCGGTGCCATCGGGAACGCCTTGCTGTCCCGCGGCGGCGGGGAACATGGCTTCCTTGAGGCCGCCGTAAACCGCAGGCTTCGCGCTTTGCAGCGCGTTGACTCCCGACAATCCCTTTTCGTTCGGCGCGGCGACATACAGCGTGCCCTTCCTCTGCAGATACGGCGCTAGGATCTCGGTGTACCAACCGCCAGATGGCCAGATCTCGACGACGGTATCGGTCGGCTTGACGTCGAAGAAGGCAAGCGTCTGCGCGGGGTGCCGGTAACGGTCGCGCTGCACATTCATCTGCGTCCGGCTGGAGGCGTTGACGGCAGCGAGCAAGGCCGGGGAGGGAGCCGTGGCGGCGGCGATGGCTGCGGCGGGCAGTGCCAATGCGAGTATGGAAACGGTGACTGCGCGCATGATGAACCTCTCTCTATGATCGGTCGACCATAGCGAACGAGTGCCGCAAAGGCCATGCTGCGACCGACGCACCCCCGAAGTGAGGTAATCAGTCGATGGGCAGGTCGCGCAGGTAAAAAAATAGCGGCCCGAGGACCGCTATTTCTTCAACCGGAAATTCCGGAGAGCGTCCGATCAGTTGCTGTCGGAGTTGTTATTGTTATTGTTGTTGTCAGTCGCGACGACAACGATGCCCGCAATCACGGCAGCCGCAGCAAGGACCGCCACGATCAAGCCGCTACCGGAGGCGCCGAGCAAATCTTCACCCTTGCCCTTGAGGGCACTGGCGCGGACCGACTTCGACACCGACAGGCTCGCCGCCGGATTGGTCGGAGCGGCCATCGCCGGAGCAACTGCCATAGAAGCAGCCGCAGCCGCCACGAGATACTTTCCTAGACGCATGTCGAACTCCCTTTTGTCCGTCGGTGGTGCCTCTGACATGGCTTCATGCCGTTTGCAAATGAATTAACGTGATGATCGAGCAAAGCGTTCCTGACTATTGCGACGATGCAACACCCGAACTGATCTAGGTATGCAACAGCCAAGTTTCAGTGCCTTCAAGCCCGAGCGCGGTCAGCGTGCCGCTGGCATAGGCACCCGTGTCGATGCCGATGCGGTGCGGCCGGAACTCGGCGGTGTCGGCGATGGTGTGGCCGTGAACGACCCGCTTGTCGTAACGCCCGCGCCCCTCGAGAAAGGGTTCGCGGATCCAGCGCAAATCGGCGGTTCGCTGATCCTCCACCGCCACATCGCCTCGGAGGCCCGCGTGGACGAACGCATAGTCGCC
The DNA here is from genome assembly GCA_965260965.1 of Sphingomonas sp. GTDB lineage: Bacteria > Pseudomonadota > Alphaproteobacteria > Sphingomonadales > Sphingomonadaceae > Sphingomonas. The sequence goes on from CBDHCA010000003.1 coordinate 720,550, forward strand.
GATGACGATACTGTCCTCGAATGCTGACAGGAAGGCGCGGTGCAAGGCGGGCACTGCCGTCTCGATCGCGGCCCCCAACTCGGCATAGTCCATCCGCTCGTAGGCCATCTCGTCGATACCGTAGCTCAGGATCGTCTCGCGCCCGCCGATCCGGCAGAAGAGGCGGAGCGCGCGTTCGTCGCTTCCCAGCGCTGCGAGAAAGATCTCCTCGTGGTTGCCCATCAGGAACCGCAGGTTGGACCGGGTCGCGCCCAATTCGCGAAGCCGCTCGACGACCCCGGCCGAATCGGGTCCGCGGTCGATCAGGTCGCCCAGAAAGATGATCGTCGTCTCCGCCGATGGACGCGCGCCGTCGTCTGTGTCGATCTTCGCGATCAGCGCATCGAGCAGGTCGAGCCGGCCGTGAATGTCACCGACGGCATAGACACGCTGGCCAGCGGGGATTGCAGCCTGCGCGATCGATGGCCGCCGCGGCCTGAGCAGTTTTGCGAGCATGAAGGGCTACTTACACTGTAAGCGGCAAAGATACGAACGCCGCCGCATCGCCACAAGTCGGCCGGGGATACGGTCAAGCGTTCGTGCGCGGCTGGTCCGGCCATATCCCGCGCGTGTCGAGCACGGTCTTCGTACGGCGCTCCTCAACGGGGACGGCGCGAAAGATGTCATGATCGACCAGCACGACGATCAGCGGGCATTCGGCAAGCGCGGTATCGATGTCGGTCAGCGTCGCGCCAGTGCCGTCAAAAGCGGATGGCAACGCCGCAGCGTGCGGCTCGACGACCCGGACGCGTGGGCCGAAGCGGCGGGCCAGCGTCAATGCGATCTTGAGCGCGGGGCTCTCACGGAAATCGTCGATGTTCGCCTTGAACGCCAGACCGAGACACGCGACCGCTGCATCGGGGAATGCCTCGATCATCGCCGATGCCTGGTCGACCACGCGATCGGGCTTGGCGTCGTTTACCAGCCGGGCGGTCCGGATCAGCGGCGTATCGTCGGGGGCGGCGTGGACCAGGAACCAGGGATCGACGGCGATGCAATGGCCGCCGACACCGGGGCCGGGCGACAGGATGTTTACGCGCGGATGCCGGTTGGCGAGGCGGATGACTTCCCAGACATCGACGCCCAGCGCATCCGCGACTCCGGCCAGCTCGTTCGCGAAGGCGATATTGACGTCGCGAAACGCATTTTCAGTGAGCTTCGTCATCTCGGCCGCGCGCGCCTGCGTCGTCACGCATGCGCCGCGCACGAAGCGGCGGTAGAAGCCGAGCGCCTTCCTGGCGCAGCGCGGCGTGATGCCGCCGATCACGCGGTCATTGTCGATCAGCTCGACCAGGATCCGGCCGGGGAGCACCCGCTCGGGACAATAGGCGATGGCGATGTCCGCCTGCTCTCCGGGGCGACCGGGCATGCGAAGATCGCCCCGCGCGCTCGTCAGCAGATCGCGGACCTGTTCGGTGGTCCCGACCGGTGAGGTCGATTCCAGGATGACCGTGTCGCCCGCTTTCAGCACGGGCGCGATCGCTCGTGCTGCATCGAGGACATGGGTCGCGTCCGGGCGGTGCTCCCCGTCCGAGGGTGTCGGGACGGCGATCACGAAGACGTCGGCGGGCGCGACCTCCATTGACGCGCGCAGCGTGCCCCGAGCGACGACACCCGAGACAAGGCCGTCGAGATCGACCTCCTCGATATGAATGCGACCCGAATTGACCGTGTCGACGACGCCCGGGCGGACATCGACGCCGACCACCGTCGCACCGGTTCGCGCGATCACCGCGGCAGTGGGCAAGCCGATGTAGCCGAGCCCCACAACGGTGACGGTAAGCTCAGCGTCCAAGGGCATGTGCGATAATCCTTGCGATGCGGGGTGCAGCCAGCCCGTCGCCGAAGGGATTGTGCGCGCGCGCCATCGACAGGTACAGCTCGTCGTTATCGAGCAGCGCTGCGACGGTATCGACAATGCGATCCTCGTCGGTCCCGACCAGCCTGGCGGTGCCCGCGCCGACTCCCTCGGGCCGCTCGGTCGTTTCGCGCATGACGAGCACCGGCTTGCCGAGCGCGGGTGCCTCTTCCTGAACGCCGCCCGAGTCGGTCAGGACGAGATGCGCCATCGAGAGCGCGCGAACGAAATGCGGATAATCGAGCGGCGCGATCCGCGCGATCGAGGGATGCTCGCCGAGCACCTGGTCCATCGCGGCGCCGACCCGGGGATTGGGGTGGACCGGCATGATGACCGCGACATCGTCAAGCGCGGCGATCCTGCCGAGCGCACGCGCAATGTTCACGAGGCCGCCGCCGAAATTCTCCCGCCTGTGCGTCGTGACCAGAATGATCCGCTGGCCTGCGAACCGCTCCGCCAGCGGATCGAGTCCCGCCGCGAGTGACGGGTCGGCGGCGATCCGGTCGCGGGTCCAGTGCAGCGCGTCGATCACCGTATTGCCGGTCATGTGCACGGTCGCGGGATCGATCGCTTCGTTCGTCAGAGCATCGGTGGCGGTCCGGGTGGGTGCGAAGTGGAGCGCCGCGATCGGAGCCACGATGCGGCGGTTCACCTCCTCCGGCCAAGGATGATAGATATTGCCGGAGCGCAGTCCCGCCTCGACATGGGCGACCGGCACGCGGCGGTAATAGGCGGCCAGCGCACCCGCCATCGCAGTCGTAGTGTCGCCCTGAACCAGCACCATGTCGGGTTTTTCCGCGTCGATCACCTCGCCGAGGCTGACCAGCAGGCGGGCGGTCAGCTGGTCGAGAGACTGGTCGGGTTGCATGATGTCCAGATCACGGTCGGGTTTGAGATCGGCGATCGCCAGCACCTGGTCCAGCAGGCCGCGATGCTGTGCCGTGACGCACAGGCGCGGTTCGAGATCGCCGTGCGCGGCGAGCGCACGGATGACGGGAAAGAGCTTGATCGCCTCCGGCCGGGTACCGAAGACGACGAGAATGCGAAGCGACGACATGAGCGCGCGCTTAGCATGAGCGTCTTAAACGCGCGCTAATCGATTGAGCGGACCGACCGCGCCGATGCCGAGGCTGGGCTTGCGGATCGCGGGACGCTAATCGGTCGCGCGGGAGAGCGATCATGGCGACCAGTGTGTACGGCGAGCCCGCCGAAAAAAGAGCCGAGGGGATCAGGCTGGTTATCGGCGCTTCAATGCTCGGGACGATCTTCGAATGGTATGATTTCTTTATCTACGGCACGCTGGCCGCGAGCGGGATCATCGGGCGAACCTTCTTCCCGGCGGGGAACGAGGTCGTGCAGACGCTGCTCGCCTGGGCCGGCTTCGCGGTCGGGTTCGGGTTCAGGCCGCTGGGCGCCGTCCTGTTCGGCTATCTGGGCGACCGGATGGGGCGCAAATACACGTTCCTGGTGACGATCGCGCTGATGGGGGCCGCGACGGCCGGGGTAGGGCTGGTCCCTTCCGCCGCCACCATCGGGTTCGCGGCGCCCGCGATCGTCCTGCTGCTTCGCATCGCGCAGGGGCTGGCGCTGGGCGGCGAATATGGCGGCGCGGCGATTTATGTCGCCGAACACGCGCCGCCCGGCCGCAGCGGATATTATACCAGCTTCATCCAGGCCGGCGTCGCGGGCGGGTTCGTGCTGAGCATCGCCGTCGTGCTGACCACCAAGGGACTGTTGCCGGCGGCGATATGGGACGCGTGGGGATGGCGGCTGCCCTTCCTGTTCTCGCTGCTGCTGCTCGCCGTGTCGCTGTGGATGCGGCTGAAACTGTCGGAGAGTCCGGTGTTCAAGGCGATGCGCGCGGCGGGCGAGCGCGTGCGCAATCCGATCACGGCGAGCTTCACCTATCCCGGCAACCTGCGCCGGATGCTGGTCGCGATGTTCGGCATCGCGGCGGGACTGACCGTCATCTGGTACACCGCGATGTTCAGCGTGCTGTCGTTCCTGCAGGGGACGATGCATGTCGAGCAGGTGACGGCGCAGCTGATCGTCGGGGCAGGGGCGCTGGCAGGGCTGGGCTGGTTCGTGCTGTTCGGCTGGCTGTCCGATCGGCTGGGCCGCAAGATGCCGATCGTCGTCGGCTATGCGCTGACGCTGGTGCTGCTGTTCCCGATCTTCTGGACGATCGGCGCTGCCGCCAATCCGGGCCTGGCGAAGGCGGCGCGCCGGGCGCCGGTCATCGTGTCCGGCCCCCATTGCCGCTACAGCCCGTTCGCCCGGATACAGGAGGACAAATGCGGGCAATTGCTGGATTATTTCTCGAAAAAGGGCGTGGCCTACACCAAGCAGCGTACGCCCGCGACGGTGGTGTCGATCGGCGGCGTCCCGCAGGAAGAGCTGACTCCCGCCGCGCTCGACGCCGCGTTGGCGCGTGCCGGCTATGACGCGGCGCCGGTCCGGCCTTCGCCGGGCAATATCGTCGTCATCCTGCTGTGTGTCCTGTTGCTCGGCGCGTTGGCAGGCGTCACCTATGGCCCCGTCGCGGCGTTGCTGTCGGAGATGTTCCCGCCCGCCATCCGGTATAGCTCGCTGTCGATCCCCTATCACATCGGCACGGGTTATTTCGGCGGGTTCCTGCCCTTCATCAGCCAGTACATCATCGCGCGGACGGGCGATCCCTATGCCGGCCTGTGGTACACGGTGGCGGTGGTCGCGATGGCGCTGGTCGTCACGCTGTTCGGGCTGCGCGACCAGCGGCATCCGCGGTGAGCGCCGCGCGCCCCAACCGGCTGCTGCTCGATGGCGACGCGCTGGTCGCGAACTGGCGCGCGCTCGACCGGCTGAGCGGCACGGCGGCGTGCGGCGCGGCGATCAAGGCCGACGGTTACGGCCTGGGCGCGGTCGAGGTGGCGCGTCGACTGGCGGCGGCGGGCGCGCGTGACTTCTTCGTCGCGACCTGGGCGGAGGCAGAGGCGCTGGCGCCGCTGGGTCTGTCGATCAGCGTCCTGCACGGGGTGAGGGATGAGGACATGGCCGCCGCGCGGGCGGGCTATGCGCGCCCGGTGCTCAACAGCGTGGCGCAGGTCGCGCGCTGGCGCGCGGCGGGAGGCGGCGCGTGCGACGTGATGCTCGACACCGGCATGCACCGGCTGGGCCTGTCGGAGGACGAGGTCACCGTCGGGGCGCTGGACGGCCTGAACATAGACACTGCGATGAGCCACTTGGCCTGCGCCGATGAGGACAGTGCGATGAACGCGCGCCAGCGCGACGCATTCGCGGGCATGAGCGCACGCGTCTCCACCCGCCGCCGCAGCCTCGCCAATTCGGCGGGGATTGCGCTTGGGGCGGGCTATGCGTTCGACGTCACCCGGCCGGGGCTGGCGCTGTACGGCGGCGTGCCGCGCGCGGAGCTGGCGCCACTGATCCGGCAGGTCGTGACGCCGCAGGCCGCGATCCTGCAACGGCGGCGGGTGCGAAGCGGCGGCAAGGTCGGCTATAACGCGACCTGGACCGCGCAAGCCGATACCGAGGTCGCGATCGTCAATATCGGCTATGCCGACGGCTATTGGCGCGGATTTTCGAGCAGCGGGATGGCGAGGGCGGCGGCGGCGGCGGCGGAGACGGCGCTGCCCGTGATCGGCCGCGTGTCGATGGACCTCGTCGCGCTGGACGTCGGCCCGGCCCCGGCACTCCGGGAAGGCGACTGGATTACGCTGGACTATGCGCTGCCCGAGGCGGCCCGGGCGTCGGGCATGTCGCAATATGAACTGCTGACGGGGCTGGGTGTGCGCGCGGAGCGGGTTTGGGGGTGATGGCCGCCGATCACCTGTGTTGCAATGCCGCAACAATGTAACGGCATTGTGACGTTGGTGTGAATTTTTGGTAGCGTCGATGCATTGCCCGCGTAAAACTGATCCGTATTAAACAGGGGGTTCATCATGCGGTCCAGTTTCTTCGGTTGTGCATCAATTCTCGCGCTCGCAGCATTGCCGGTCGCGGTGTCAGCGCAGGTACAGCCGGGCGAGCAGGACCCGGGACTACAAAATCGGCCAGGTACGGTCACTCAGGCGGCGCCGCAGGAAGTCAATGCCGACGGTACCCCCGTCAATCAGCAAGGCAATCGCGGTACCGAGATCACCGTTACAGGCTCGCGTATTCGCCTTCCCAATGTGGAGAATATCGAGCCGACCGTCACCGTCAATCAGCAGTATTTGGAGGATCGCGGCTTAACGAACGTTGCTGATGCGCTGAACGAACTGCCCGGGGTCCGGGGAAGCGTCACGCCATCCGGTGCGCAAGGCTCGTTCGGCCAGGGGGTCAACTTCATCAACTTCTTCAACCTGGGATCAAACCGCACGCTGACGCTGGTGAACGGACGCCGCTATGTCTCCTCCAACGTTACGACGATATTCAATCAGGGTTCTCAAGGCACGCAGGTCGACGTCAACGTAATACCGACGCTGCTGGTCGATCATATTGATATCGTGTCTGTCGGCGGCGCGCCGACCTATGGTTCCGATGCGATCGCCGGGACTGTCAACTATGTCCTGGACACGCGGTTGAAGGGCATTCGCGCGCAGGTCGTCAGCGGCGTTACCGAGCAGGGTGACGGCTTTCGCTACAATGCCAGCATCGCGGGCGGGTTCGACTTCGCCGACGGGCGTGGCAACATCACCGCGTCTTATACTCGCGACGTACAGAACGGCGTCTTGTACAATGATCGAGAGTTCTATCGTCATAACGTGAGTGGCGCTATGAATCCATCGACGGCGCAAGCTGCCGCGCTGCGAGCGCCGGGCATTACGCCGTTGAATGACGGACGGCTTAACCCCAATATCGGTTACAATGATTCCTCCACAGACGGTTTCCCCGGTACCGTGCTTGTTCGTAATCGGACAATCTTTCAGCTTACCCAGGGAGGAATCATTACGGATGCGTCGCGGGGTACTGCTTTCAACGCCGCCAATCGCGTAGGCGGGGCAGTACAGAACTTGCAATTTGATGGCAGTGGGAATCTTGTCCCGTTCAATAACGGCACGCGATTCCTCGGTTCGACCGAGGCAAGCGGCGGTGACGGCTTCCGATTCAACGATTATTCTCAAATCACCAGTCAAGTAAAACGTGATATCTTCAATGGTTTTGCCGGGTATGACTTTTCGGACACCCTGAAGCTGTTCGCTGAGGGTACCTATTTTCACTCGCGTGGCGACGAACTCGTTCAGCAGCCTACCTTTAACAGCAGCCTGTTCGGTGCTGGAAAAAGCGGTGCATTGACCTTCGACGTCAATAGCCCGTTCCTGACGAATCAAGCACGGACACAATTGCAGGCACTGGGCGTCAATAGGTTCCAGGTGTCGCGTGCGTCGATCGACCTTGCCGATCCAACGGGCTTTTCGACTAACGACTTGTATCGTGGCGTTTTTGGCGCGCGAGGCGATTTCGCCGTTGGCGGAAAGACCTTCAATTACGAGGCGAGCGTGAATTACGGCCGCGTCGATATTGTCGATCGCAGCCAGGATCTAAACGCGCAAAACTTTATCAACGCGGTCAATGTGACGCGCAACGCGGCCGGCCAGATCGTTTGCGACCCCAACCCGCCTTTTCAGGCGGCGTTTGGCGGGACAGCGCAGGCAGACCCGGCTTGCGTGCCGCTGAACCTGCTCGGGCTAGGCCTGAGCGACCCCGCAGCGCGCGCTTACGTAATCTCCAACAATACGACGCGTAGCCGACTTCAAGAGTTCGTGTTCAACATCAATGCCGGCGGTAGTCCCTTCAAGTTGTTCGGCAACGACACTGGTTTCAACATCGGCTATGAGCATCGCGACGAACGTGGCAGTTTCACGCCGAGTGATTTCCAGCAGCAGGGCTTGGGTCGTTCGGTGGCGATTTCGCCCATCAGCGGAAAATATAATATTGACGCTGTCTTCGGCGAGGCGCTGCTACCGCTTATCACTCCTAACAACAACTTCAGGTTTATCAATCAGTTAGAAGCTTTCGGTCGTGGCCGATACGTCGATAACACCGTCAATGGCGGTTTCTTTGCCTGGGCGGCGGGCGGCCGTTTCGCACCGATCAAGGACATCAGCTTCCGCGGGAATTATACCAAGTCGTTCCGTGCGCCGGCTATCACCGAGTTGTTCTCGCCGATTGCCAATGTCTTCAATACTGTTCCTGATCTCTGCTCGCCGGCTAACATCGGCGCTGGGCCGGTCCCTGCAACCCGGACCGCGAACTGCAACGCGTTCCTGGCCAAGTTTCCGAACGCAACGCCGCTGGATGCGGCCGGCGCGACAGTGCCGGCCCTGAACGGCGGCAATCCCAATCTGCAGAACGAGGTAGCGAACAGCTTCACCTATGGCGTCGTGCTACAGCCCAGATTCCTTCCCGGGTTCTCACTGTCAGTCGATTATATAAACATCAAAATCAATCAGCCGATCGCAAGCTTGACTGTCACGCAGATTGCTCAAGGCTGCTTCGACAATACCAATTTTAACACCAACGACCCGGCGAACGGCAACGCTTTCTGTTCGCTCATCCAGCGTTATGCGGCCGGACAAGGCGGTACCGCAATCAATGGCGGCGATCGAGGAGGTCAGGTGGTTAACAACCAAGCGGCACCCGGCGTGTCCTCAGGCTTCCGCAATGGTAACCGGATCAAGTTCGACGGTATTCAGGCGCAGATGAGCTATATCCGTCCTTTGTCCGGGCTTCACCTTCCGGGCCGCGGCGGTATCGATGGAACCTTCTTTTACGTTCGCACCCGGATCAATGATATTACCGGCGTCGCGCCTACGCGGATCGATGGAACGATAGATCCCTCGATCGGCGCTGACCCTACATTTCAGGGTCAGCTCAACCTGCGCTATGTCGGCGAAGGCTTTGGACTAGTCGTGTCGGGTAACTACATTGGCGAGCAACTCTACTCGCGAGTATCTCGCGGTCCTGACATTCGGGAGATCGATAAGCTCGACGACTTCGTGATCCTGAACCCGAGCGTTTATGTCGAAACCGCAGAAAACTTCCGGTTGACCTTTTCGATCACGAATCTGCTCAATCGTTCCGGTCAGAAATATTATGGTGAATACATCCCGGTCAGCATAACATCTGCTGGTGGCGATGCGCTAGGCCGGCGGTTCACGGTCACGGCGCGAGCCAGTTTCTGACCATTCCCCAATGCTATCGAAAATAGGGGGAGCCTCAAGGCTTCCCCTATTAGATTTTGCGGTGCACCACGATCGCGCTTAGCCTATCGGGACGGGAGTGGTGGAGCGATGAAGAAGCATGACAAGGGCGATGGCGTCGTCATCGTCAAGAAATATGCCAACCGGCGGCTCTACAACACCGAGAGTTCGTCCTACATCACGCTGGAGCATCTGGCGGCGATGACGCGGGCGGGGCGGGACTTCAAGGTCGTGGACGCGCGCTCCGAGGAGGACATCACGCACAGCGTCCTCACGCAGATCATCATGGACGAGGAAAGCCGCGGGCAGACGATGCTGCCGGTCGGCTTCCTGCGGCAGCTGATCTCGATGTACGGCGATTCGATGCAGGCGGTGGTGCCGGGCTATCTGGACGCGTCGATGGAGAGTTTCCGGCGCAACCAGGAACAGTTCAAATCGGCGGTCGAGGGAGCCTTCGCGCAGACCCCGTTTGCCGATCTGGCCAAGCGCAACCTGGAAATGCTCGGTGCAGCGGTCAGCGCCTTCAAGCCCTCCGCCCCGGCGCCCGTTTCCGCGTCCAAGGATGACGAGATCGCCGCGCTGCGGGAGGAAGTCGCGCGGTTGCGGAACAAGGTCGACAAGCTCGGCTCGTGATCGCCGGACGATAGTCGCGCGCCAGCGCCGACTTGACGAGGCGAAGGCTGGCCGGGTTCCAGATCGACAGGCGTCTCGTCGAGATGACGATCACCGGAGGGCGACCGGCAAGGATGCGCGTCGCCGCGATCGCGCCGCGTGGCTTCGCTCCGACGTGTCCTGCCGCGACCGTGGTGACGCTCGCCGTGGCGCGACCGGGGGCCGGGCCGGCATGACGGGTCGTGTCAGGCGCGCGTCGCCACGGCGTACAGCGCGATCGCCGCTGCGTTCGAGACGTTGAGGCTCTCGACCTTGGCCGAGATGGGCAGCCGCGCCAGCTGGTCGCAATGCGCCTCGGTATTCTGGCGCATTCCGCCTCCCTCCGCGCCCAGCACGATCGCGATGCGATGCGTCCCCATCGCGTCGCCCAGCGTTGATGTCGCGCGACCGGAAAGCCCGATGCGCCAGAACCCGGCCTCGGCGATCTCCTCCAGCGCCCGCGCCAGATTGACCACGCGTGCCCAGGCGACCGTCTCCAGCGCGCCGGATGCCGCGCGGGCGATCGTCCCGGATTCCGGCGGCGCATGGCGGTCCTGCGTGATGATGCCGAGCGCATCGAACGCCGCCGCCGAGCGCAGGATCGCCCCCACGTTGTGCGGATCCGTGACCTGGTCGAGGACGATCAGCGGGCGCCGGTCCTCACGTCCTTCATGCAGCAGGTCGCCCAGCCATATCTCCTCCAGCGGATCGACTTCAGCGACCAGTCCCTGATGCGGGGCGTCTGTCGGCACCATGCGGCCCAGATCGGCGACATCGGCGAAGACGACCGGCAGCACGGCGGGAAGGGCGAGCGCGGTCAGAGCATCACGGGTACCCCACAGCTTGCGTACCGTCCTGTTCGGGTTCGCGAGCGCCGCGGTGACGGCATGGCGCCCCCATAGCCGGGGGCGTCCCGCGGTGCCGGTACTGGGGCGGTGTCCGCGGCGCGCCATCATCATCCCTTAAAGCCTGTATCGCGCGGTGCTATTCGCCGCGCGCGGACCGCGCAACCACCATGTACGGCGCGTTGACAGCACGCGCCCGCTTGGGCATGAGGCCGCCTCGCTCGAAAGCAGCGGCCCGATGGACAGGTGGCCGAGTGGTTAAAGGCAGCAGACTGTAAATCTGCCCGTGCAAGCGTACGCTGGTTCGAATCCAGCCCTGTCCACCACTCTACTGAAAGCCCGTCCGCATGATCCGTACGATCGCCGAACTTGACCGGGTGCGTTCTGATTGCCGGACGATGGTGAAGAACCGGGCGCTCGTGTCGGCGGGTGCGGCGGTGGTACCGATTCCGGGCGCCGATCTGATCGCGGACATCGGATTGCTCGCGCGGCTGCTGCCCGACATCAGCAGACGGTTCGAGCTTCACCACGAGCAGATCGAGAAGATGGAGCCACGGCTCGCGGCACGGGTGCTGGTACTGGCATCGAGCATGGGGAACACGCTCATCGGTCGGACGGTGGGTAAACGCGTCGTGAAGACGCTGTTGCGCCGGGTCGGCAAGCGCCTGGCGGCGGCATCCGTCGCGAAATACGTGCCCTTCGCCGGATCGGCGGTCGCCGCCGGGATCAGCTTCGGCGCGATGAAATTGGTCGGCGACGGTCACATTGACGATTGCTATCGTACCGCTCTGGCGCTGATCGAGGAAGAACGGGCGTTGGTCGCAAAGGCCTGATCGCTAGGGTCCCGGAACTGCCGATATCAATCCTCACAATCGACGCTGGGTCCGCCGGCGGCGTCGTCCATCGGAACCTGCTCGGGCGGAAGCACCTGTTCCATGTCTTCGGGTTCGCCTGACTCATCGAGTGGACCGACTGATTCGGGATCTGTCATCGATTACTCCTTCTACTCCCCATTCAACGCGCGGTCGGGGAGATGGAGCCGTGGAGCGGGTAGCGGGAATCGAACCCGCGTATTCAGCTTGGAAGGCTGCTGTACTACCATTGTACTATACCCGCGTGGCGACGGGCGTTAGCGCCGCGCCCGCAGGCTGGCAAGGGTGCGTCGGCTTGACGATTTCCCGAGCAATCGCGGATAGAGCGGCGCGATGCACCAGCACGCCGCACCTCTGGCGGTAGCCAGCCGACCGCCGACTGCCGTGGGCGCAGGCACCGGACTGGCGGGACTATGCGGCCTGATCGTCTGGGTGACGTTCGCGCGTCTGATGGGACTGGACGGCCCGTACGCGGCGCTCGTCAACCTGATGGCCTGTGCGCTGCCGATGATCTTGTGGTCGCTATTCGTCGAGCGGACTTATCGGAGCGCGGCGACGGGGATCAGCCGGCTCGATCGTCGACCGTGGCGCGATACGCTGGACGTGAGCCTGACGAAGCTTGCCGGGCTTTGGGCGACATGGGGGCTTATCGCACTGGTCTATGCGGTCGAGCGCGTATATTGGTCGGGTCTCTTCGCCTTTTCGATGTGGTGCCTCGGCTGGGCTGCGCCGGTATTGGTGCTGCTGTCGATCCCGTATGTCATCTGGCTGGATCGGCGCCTTGTCGAACCGCGCGACGGCGCGTGGCACCTGGGGGCCTGGCTGACGAATCAGGAGGGCGCGCAAAGCGAGGTTATTTACGATCACCTTCGTTGCTGGGCGGTCAAGGGCTTCTTCCTGGCTTACATGCTCGCCGGGCTACCGGCCGGGTTCGGGGCGTTCGTGCGCGCCGATGCGGGCGTCGCGCTTCGCGACCCGGTGATGCTGGCCCAGTGGCTGATCGCTTTCATGTTCCTTGTCGACATGGTGTTCGCGACGGTCGGCTATATCCTGACCTTTCGGCTGCTGAATGCACATATCCGAAGCGCCAATCCCTTCGCCGGCGCGTGGGTGGCGGCGCTGATCTGCTATCCTCCGTTCATATTGATGAACGCGGGAGGGCCGCTCGACTATCGACCCGGCACGCGCGACTGGACCTGGTGGCTGCAGGGCCATCCCCTCCTGGTCGCAGGCATGAGCGCGACACTGGTGTTTCTCAGCGGCATCTACGCCTGGTCGACGGTAGCGTTCGGACTACGTTTTTCCAATCTCACCAATCGCGGGATTCTGACGAGTGGTCCTTATGCGTGGTCGCGTCATCCGGCTTATCTGTCCAAAAACCTCTTCTGGTGGTTGTCTACCATTCCGATCCTGACGACCGGTACGCTGGTCGATGCGGCGCGGGCGACGCTGCTGCTCGGCGCGATCGGCGGAGTCTATTGGTGGCGCGCCAAGACCGAGGAAGCGCATCTAAAGCTCGATGAAGTGTATCTCACTTATGATCGGTGGATCGCAGAGCATGGGTGTGTTCCGCGATTATTCGCTCTGCTGCGCGGCGCTAGAAGCTCTCCTCGTCATAGACGCGACTGACGTCGCCGCGCCACTCACCGTGATATCGCGCCAGCAGATTTTCAGCCGGGACCTTTCCCCGTCGAACGATCTCACGCAGCGGGTCGAGAAACCCGCTTTCATTGTCGCCGGCGCCGTTCGATCTATCGCGCGCCGCCAGTCCCGCCCCCGCGATGTCGAGGACGTCACCGGCGATGTCGCGCAACCTTCCGCCGCCCGGAATCGGTGCATCCAGCGCCAGCTTGGGCACGGCGTCACGAAGCGCCTGGCGTTCGTCGATGGTCCAGTCCTTCACCAGGTCCCATGCCGCGTCGAGCGCGCTAGTGTCATATAGCAGTCCCACCCACAGCGCCGGCAGAGCGCAGATCCGGTTCCACGGACCACCATCGGCGCCGCGCATTTCCAGGAAGGTCTTGAGCCGTACCTCCGGAAATGCGGTCGACAGATGGTCGTTCCAGTCCTCCAGCGTGGGTGTCTCGCCCGGAAGGATTGACAGCTCGCCGCGAAGGAAGTCGCGAAAGCTCAAGCCGGACGCGTCGAGGTAACGGCCACCGCGATAGACGAAGTACATCGGTACATCGAGCGCGTAGTCGGTGTAACGGTCGTAGCCGAAGCCGTCCTCGAACACGAACGGCAGCATGCCGGTACGATGCGGATCGGTGTCGGACCAGATATGGCTGCGATACGACAGCATGCCGTTGGGTTTGCCCTCGGTGAAGGGCGAGTTGGCGAAAAGCGCGGTCGCGAGCGGTTGCAGCGCCAGCCCGACGCGAAACTTCTTCACCATGTCGACCTCGGACGCATAGTCCAGGTTCACCTGGATCGTGCAGGTTCGCAGCATCATGTCAAGGCCAAGGTTGCCGACCCGCGGCATGTGCCGCAGCATGATCGCGTAGCGACCCTTGGGCATGATGGGGAGGTCGCCGCGCGCCTTGTCGGGCCACATGCCAAGGCCCAGAAACCCCAGGCCCAGCTTGCCGCCTGCCGCCTTCACCTGCTCCAGGTGGCGGCCGGTCTCGGCACAAGTCTGGTGCAGGTTCTCCAGCGGTGCGCCCGACAACTCGAACTGGCCGGCCGGCTCCAGGCTGACCGAACCGTCCTTGCCCGTCAGCGCGATCAGGTTGCCGCCCTCGAGAACCGGATGCCATCCATGCTGCTCCAGCTCGACCAGCAAGGCGCGGATGCCGCCCGGTTCACCCCATGACGGAGCGTGATGATCGGCGAGCGCATAGACGAACTTTTCATGCTCGGTCCCGATCCGCCAGCGTTCTGCAGGTTTCTCCCCGGTCGCGAAGCTCGCTACCAGTTGATCGCGCGATTCGATCGTTGGAGAGGCCTCTGGTTCGGCGGTCTTGGTCGTCATGAACGGCGCCTTACGCGCGGGAGATCATCGGCGCTAGCACCGCCAGTCACCGACCCCGGCCATCCACAGGCATGTCGCGGCCGCAGCGGCCGTATCGGCGCGAAGGATGCGCGGGCCGAGGGAAATTCCGATCGCCTGGGGCTGGGAGCGGATGCGGTCGCGTTCCTCCGGATCAAAGCCGCCCTCCGGACCGATCAGGATCGCCCCGGGCCCGGGATGGGCACGCATCGCATCGGCGGCGGCAATGCCGCCCGTCTCGTCCGCGAAAAACAGTGTGCGCCCTTCCGGCCAATCGCTCAAGAGCCGGCGAAGCGTTATCGGTTCCGCCATCTGGGGCAGGGCGGTGCGGCCGCATTGCTCCGCCGCCTCGATCATGTGCGAGCGCAGCCGCACGGTGTTCACCCGGTCGATCACCGTGCGCCGCGTAACGACGGGCACCAGCCGCGCAACGCCCAGCTCACATGCTTTTTCAGCAAGCCAATCAATCCGATTTTTCTTGAGCGGAGCAGCGCATAGCCACAGATCCGGCACCGCTTCGCGGTCGCGCAAGTGCTGCTGAACGTCGAGCGTCAGTGAGCGCCGTCCGGCGTCGCCTGCTAGCGCTAGCCATTCGCCGGTCCGGTCGTCGAACAGTTTGACCGGATCGCCCCGCTTCACGCGCATCACCGTGACCAGATAATGCGCCGACGCGCCTTCGATCTCGATCGAGCCGGTGGTCAGCGGCCGGTCGACGAACAGACGCGGGGCGGATTGCGGCGGCCAGGCGGGAGTGGCGGGCATTGCCCCGGCTCTAGACGCGCGAGCGTTCGCCGCAAGCCTCAGCGTCGCCTGCGGCGTGCGCGGCGGATGGCGACCCAGAACAGGACGATGCCGAGCATGCCCAAGAGGACCATCGCGGCGACCCCTCCGGCCACGCGCAGGATCGCCCAGAACAGAGCCTCGACGAAGCGGCCGATCGCGACGGAAAGACCGATCACCGGGCGGGACGCAGCACGAGCACGTCGTGCTGATAGCGCGGGGCGACTTGCACGCCAAACACGGCCTCGTTACGCGCACCCGAATGGCAGGTGAGATCGTCCCGGACAGCCAGCACCAGGGCGTCGCGCGCCTGCCGGATCGGCTGCGCGGATTAGTACTGCTGGCGCGGCTGGATCGGCCGATCGGATGGTGGCTGCTGTTCTGGCCATGCGCCTGGGGACTGGCGCTGGCGGGCGGCGCCATCGCGCGGTGGGACCTGCTCGCCGATCTGCTGGTCGGCAGTATCGCGATGCGGGGCGCGGGTTGCACCTACAACGACATCGTCGACCGCGACCTGGATGCGAAGGTGGCGCGGACGTGCGCTCGGCCAATTCCGGCCGGACTGGTATCGCTCAGACTGGCATGGGCATGGCTGATCTTCCTGTGCCTGATCGGGCTGATCTTGCTGCTCCAGTTCCGTTTGATGGCGGTCGGAGTCGCGGTTGCCAGTCTGCTGCCGGTCGCCGCCTATCCGTACATGAAACGCATCACCTGGTGGCCGCAGGCGTGGCTGGGCCTGGTCTTTTCCTGGGGGGCGCTGGTGGGCTGGGCGGCCGTCGCGATGTTGAACGCGGCGACGGCGCTGCTCTACGTCGGATCGATCGCCTGGGTTGTCGGGTATGACACGATCTACGCCTTGCAGGACCGCGACGACGATGCGCTGATCGGTGTGCGATCATCGGCGCTCAGGATGGGCGACAGCGTGCGAGGTGGGGTCGGGCTATTCTATGCCGTCGCGGTCGCATCATGGGGTGGCGCGTTCTGGGAGGTTAGGCCCGATCCCGTCGCACTCACTGCGTTGCTGCCGGTGAGTGTGCATCTGATGTGGCAGGTACTTGGGCTTCGGGTTTATGACGGAAGCGACGCGCTGCGCCGCTTCCGCAGCAATCGCTTCGCTGGACTGCTGATGGCACTCGCATGCCTCGTCGTCGGATCGGTCTCCTGACCTGGGACGTTAAGTAATCAGACAATCAGGAGATCGAATATGGCGGATCGCAAAACGGCAATCGTCACGGGTGCGTCAAAGGGTATCGGCGCTGCCGTCGCCGAACGACTGGCTGCCGACGGGTTCGGCGTCATCGTAAACTATGCGCACAGCAAGGATGCAGCGCAGCAAGTCGTCGACGGTATCGCAGGCGCCGGCGGTTCAGCCCGCTCCGTGCAGGCGGATATCGGGAATCCGGAAGCAATCACCCACTTGTTCGATGCCGCCGAGGAGGCGTTCGGTCCGGTCGACGTGCTGGTCAACAATGCCGGCATCATGTCACTGCAGACGATCGCCGACACCGATGACGCGACGTTCGACCGGCATGTCGCGACGAACCTGGCCGGAGTGTTCTTCGGCCTGCGTGAAGGTGCGCGGCGGGTGCGCGACGGCGGACGGATCATCAGTTTCTCGTCGAGTGTGGTCGGCCTATACCCCGAACGCTACGGCATCTACGCCGCGACCAAGGCGGCGGTCGAGGCGATGACACATGTCCTCGCCAAGGAACTGGGCAGCCGCGGCGTCAGCGTGAACGTCGTCGCACCCGGGCCGGTTTCCACCGACCTCTTCTTGAGCGGCAAGTCGCAGGAGATGATCGACGGGATGAAGGCGCGCATTCCGCTTGGACGGCTGGGCGAAGTAGACGATATCGCCGGGGTCGTGTCGTTTCTGGCCGGTCCGGACAGCGGCTGGATCAACGGGCAGGTCGTGCGCGCGAACGGCGGGGTCATCTAGCGCCCTAGCATCATCGGCACTCCCGCCCTAAGTCGCGCGCATGCTGGAACCCGATCAGGCGCGTGAGCGCGCCCAAGTAATTGTCGACCGCGCGCACCGGATGGGCGCGGATGCCGCCGATGCCGTCTTTGCCGCCAATGCCTCGCTGGAGATATCAGTCCGCCTGGGTGCGCTAGAGGATGTCGGCCGCGCCGAATCCGGTGAATTGGGACTACGGGTGTTCGTCGGGCAACGCTCCGCCAGCGTCTCGACCTCCGACCTGTCCGACGACGCGATGGTCACGCTGGTCGAGCGCGCGGTCGCGATGGCCCGCGAGGCGCCCGAGGACCGTTGGGCCGGACTGGCACCGCAGGATCGGCTTCTGCACGGCGCGCCGCCGCTGCTCGACCTGGCCGACAATGAGGAGTCGACGCCTGACGGCCTGCGCGACATGGCACTGGCGGCGGAGGACGCGGCGCGCGCGATCGACGGCGTGACTAATTCCGAGGGAGGCGGCGCCAGCGCGTCGCGCAGCGTCTGGGCGTTGGCCACCAGCCACGGCTTCGCCAGTGCCTATGCGACCACCAGTTACGGCGTGTCGGCTAGCGTGCTGGCGGGCGAGGGCAGCAACATGCAGCGCGACTACGCCTATCATTCGGCGCGCAAGCTGAACGCGCTGGAAGGACCCGCAGAGATCGGACGGCGGGCGGGCGAACGCGCCGTGGCACGCATGAACCCTGGCCGCATCAACTCGGCCGCCATGCCGGTCGTGTTCGATCCGCGGGTGGGATCGTCGCTGCTCGGGCATCTGGTCGGCGCGATCGGCGGGCAGGCGATCACGCGGCGCACCAGCTTCTTGCTGGAGGCGCTGGGCACCAAAGTTTTTGCCGATGGCGTCACCATCAACGACGATCCGCACCGGCCGCATGGGCTGCGCTCGCGCCCGTTCGACGGCGAGGGGTTGCCGGTGTCGCCCGTCTCGATCATCGAGGGTGGCATATTGTCGACCTGGTTACTAGATTCGGCCGCTGCGCGTCAGTTGGGACTGGAGCCGACCGGGCATGCGGCACGTGGAGTCAGTGGCGCTCCCGGCGTCTCGACGAGCAATCTCTACATGGATGCGGGCGCGCAGCCGGTCGGGACGCTGATCGGGGATATTGCCGACGGGGTCTATGTGACTGAATTGATCGGTCAGGGCGTCAACGGTGTGACGGGCGATTATAGCCGGGGTGCCGCGGGGTTCCGGATCGTCGACGGAGCGCTGGCGAACCCGGTCGCCGAGTTCACGATCGCGGGCAATCTGAAGGACATGTTCCTCGCGCTGACGCCGGCCAACGACCTGGAATTTCGCTATGGCATCAATGTTCCCACGATACGCATAGACGGCATGACGGTCGCGAGTGGCTGACCTCCTGGCGAGCGTCGCGGAGGCGGTGCATGAGGCGGCGACGATGGCCGCGTCGCGCGCCGGGACCGATGTGGGAGCGCGGGACAAACCAGACGGCAGCCCGGTCTGCGAGGTGGATACCGACGTCGATGCGATGCTCCGGACGCGTCTGCTGGCGCTGCTACCGGGTGCCGGGTGGCTGTCGGAGGAAACGGCCGACAGCGAGGATCGCTTGCTACGGCATCAGGTCTGGGTCGTCGATCCGATCGACGGCACACGTGACTATCTGCGCGGGCGTGCAGGCTGGGCGGTGTCGGTCGCGCTGGTCGAGAATGGCCGCCCCATGCTTGCGGTGCTGGATGCTCCTGCGCGGCAGGAGCGCTGGTCGGCGACGTTGGGCGGCGGCGCATGGCGCAACGATGTTCGTCTGCGCGCGGGTCGGCGCGAGCAGTTGGCGGGATCGCGGGTTCCGAGCGAGGCTTTACCGCGCGTTGATCAGGATTTGATGATTGTCGCAAAACCGAACTCGATCGCGCTGCGTCTGGCGATGGTCGCTGCCGACGAAGCCGACATGGTCGCGACGCTGCGCTGGGGCAATGAGTGGGACATCGCGGCCGCGGCCTTGATCGTCGCGGAGGCGGGTGGCGTCATTACAGACGCGGTGGGTGCGTCACTGGTCTTCAACAAGCCACGACCGCAGGCGCTGGGCGTGCTGGCGACGACGCAGGGGATCCATGCCGCCGCCATCGATCGGCTGGCGCCCAGGGCGCGCAAGCTGGCGAACCGCTGATCGGAAACGATCGGTTCGAAACCGGTTGGCATGTCGATGCAGGCGTGTGCGATCATCGAAGGTTCGCTTGCCAATTGAGCTTCTCCACGCCTATGCTGACTGCCGATGGTTTGCGCGTGCGGCTTTGATATTTGACCGTTTATTCGTTTTTCAACGTCGCCTCCACCCGACACAGCTCGGCGCGCAATGCAGGGACGGCATGGTCAATGAAGGCGCGAACGGGGCTGTGTTTTCCGCGTTCAGGATGGAACACCAGATGCGCCGGACTCGGGGGCGGTTCGAAGGTTTCCAAGACGTGGACAAGGCGGCCTGCCGCTATGTCCTCTGTTACCTGATACGCTCTTGCCCGAACGAGACCATGCCCGCGTCGGGCCGCATCGATCGCAGCGCCTGCATTGTTGAGGCTTAGCCGCGTCGGCACCCGGACAGATCGCACCCGGTTACGCTTTTCTCCATGTGATCCGAACGGCCAGAGTTCGCCATCGCCTTCCCGGTTCAGGCCGATGCAGTCATGACCGGTCAGCTCCCGGGGATTTGCCGGAGAGCCGGCTCGAGCAAGATAATCCGGTGATGCGCAGACAAGCATCCGCACCTCCCCGAGCTTGATCGCCGTCGTCGTGGAATCAGGCAGCGGCGCCAGACGCACCGCAACGTCGACGCCCTCGCCCGGCAAATCGACCAGCCGGTTTACCAACAGCACCCGGGCCGCGACCAGCGTCTCCCGGCGAAGGAAGGATTCGAGGACCGGCATCACCTTCAGTCGGCCGAACAGTTCAGGTGCGGTCAGGACGATGCTGCCCTTAAGCGGGACGCCGGACCTCGAAGGTTCGATTTCAGCGAGCTTTGCCAAAACTTCGCGCCATATCGCCAAACGGCATTCCCCGGCCGGAGTGAGGCTCAACCGGCGTGTCGAACGAAGGAGCAGCGTTTCGCCGGTCAGCCCCTCCAGAAGCGCCACGGCCCGAGTGACGGTAGCGGGAGATCGGCCCTGACGGCGAGCCGCTGCTGCGAGCGATCCCGCGTCCACGGCCATCACGAACAGCTCTATCGCGTTCAGCCGATCCATCGTTGCAGTTTCTGCAATCCAGCCAACCGGGATGCAAGTATTCTACTTATCGGAAAAACACTTATTTTATGCGTTCACCCAAGAGACGCCGCGCGCTGTCGCCCGCTACGCCGTTAAACCGCACTGGCCGGCTTATTGCCGTATCGGGCATATGGCGACGCATCGGATCGGCTAAGGCGAAGCGCGCACCCGTCAGGTTGAAGGAGCATCCAATGTCCACCATCGAATATCGCACGCACAGAGCTGACAACGTCGATCTATTCTACCGCGCGGCGGGCGGTGTCGACGCGCCGGTTATCCTGCTTCTTCACGGCTTCCCGACATCGAGCCATATGTTTCGTGACCTGATCCCCGAACTCGCCGACCGGTACCGCGTCATCGCCCCCGACCTGCCGGGGTTCGGTCAGACCAAAGCACCCCCCAGGGGCGAGTTCGATTACACTTTCGACGCTCTTACAGACGTGATCGATGGCTTCATCAGCGCCATCGGTCTTAACCGTTATGCCCTGTACATCTTCGATTACGGCGCGCCAGTCGGGCTGCGTCTGGCGATGCGCCATCCCGAGCGGGTGTCCGCGATGATCTCGCAGAGCGGCAACACCTACGTCGAGGGTTTCAGTGACGACGGATGGGGTCCGTGGAAGGCTTACTGGGACGAGCCGAATGCCGAAAACCGGGACGCTTGCCGCCCGTCGCTTGCGCCGGAGACGATCCGGAACTGGCAATACGGCACCGGCGCCGATCCCAGCCGCCTGTCGCCCGACGGCTACGAACTCGACATCGCCTATATGGCGCGGCCCGGCGCGCAGGAGATTCAGCTCGATCTGATCCTCGACTATCGCAGCAATGTCGCGCTCTATCCCGCCTTCCAGTCCTACCTGCGGGAGTATCGCCCGCCCCTGCTGGCGGCTTGGGGTCGTCATGATCCCGCGTTCGTTCCTGCCGGTGCCATGGCTTTTCAGCGCGACATTCCCGACGCGGAGATCCATCTTCTTGAAACAGGTCATTTCGCGCTGGAAACACATCATCATCAAATCGCCACGCTGATGCGCGACTTTCTACGTCGGCATACTTCGGCGGGATAACGCGAAAATCTGGATTTTGAGGAATTCGTCCCGCACGACTGATGACAAGTGCAGCACCCTTTGTGTTGAGGCCATGAAAAATTAGCCGACTGATACGCCTATGAAGAATAGTACATGTCGTATTCGACCGGACTGGGCGTCATTTCCCAGCGGGCGACGTCCACATATTTCAATTCGATATAGGCCTCGATCTGGTCCTTGCTGAACACGTCGCCCTTCAGGAGAAAGTCGTGGTCGGCGGTCAGGCTCTCCAGCGCCTCGCGCAGCGACGCGCAGACCGTGGGGACGTCGGCGAGTTCGGCGGGCGGCAGGTCGTAGAGGTTCTTGTCCATAGGGTCGCCCGGATGGATCTTGGTCTGGATGCCGTCGAGACCCGCCATCATCAGCGCCGCGTAGGCGAGATAGGGGTTTGCGAGCGCATCGGGGAAACGAAGCTCGACCCGTTTGGACTTCGCGCCGGTGCCATAGGGGATGCGGCATGACGCGGAGCGGTTGCGGCTGGAATAGGCCAGCAGCACGGGCGCCTCATATCCCGGGACCAGTCGCTTGTAGCTGTTGGTCGAAGGGTTGGTGAAGGCGTTCAGCGCCTTGGCATGCTTGATGACGCCGCCGATGAAATACAGGCACATGTCGCTCAAGCCCGCATAGCCGTTACCCGCGAAGGACGGCTCCTTGCCGTTCCAGATCGAGAAATGCGTGTGCATTCCCGAGCCGTTGTCCTCCTTGACCGGCTTGGGCATGAACGTCGCGGTCTTGCCGTAAGCATGTGCGACCTGGTGTACGACATACTTGTAGATCTGCATTCGATCGGCGGTGGTGGTGAGCGTGCCGAACGTCAGGCCCAGTTCGTGCTGCGCGGCGGCAACCTCGTGATGGTGCTTGTCGCATGGCAAGCCCATCTCCATCATTGTCGAGACCATCTCGCCGCGAATGTCGGTCGCCGAGTCGACGGGCGCCACGGGGAAATAGCCCCCCTTCGCGCGAGGGCGATGCGCCAGGTTGCCACCTTCATATTCACGGCCGGTATTGGTCGGCAGTTCGATGTCGTCGATCCTGTAATAGCTGGTGGCGTAGCTGTTCTCGAATCGGACGTCGTCGAACATGAAGAACTCGGCTTCGGGACCGACATAGACCGTGTCGCCGATCCCGGTCTGCTTCAGATACGCCTCGGCGCGCTTGGCGGTCGAGCGCGGGTCACGGGCGTACATCGCTCCCGTTGACGGTTCGACGACATCGCAGAAGACGATGAGCATGGGCGTGGCCGAGAAGGGGTCGAGATAGACCGCGTCGAGATCGGGAAGCAGGACCATGTCCGACTCGTTGATCGCCTTCCACCCCTCGATCGACGAACCGTCGAACATCAACCCGTCCTCGAACTCATCCTCGCCCATGATCGAGGCGACCATCGTCAGATGTTGCCACTTGCCCTTGGGGTCGGTGAAGCGCAGGTCGATCCACTCGATCTCCTCGTCCTTGATGCGCTTGACGATGTCGGCGGGGGTGTTGGCCATATCTGATCTTTCCTGTTTGGTGGGGATGTCGGGTTCAGATCGCTTCTTCGTCGCGCTCGCCGGTACGGATACGGAGCGCGGTTTCGACAGGGATCACGAAGATCTTGCCGTCGCCGATGCGACCGGTCTGGGCAGCCGCGGCAATCGCCTCGACCACGCGCGGGGCCAGCGCGTCCTCGACGACGACCTCCAGCTTTACCTTGGGGAGGAAGTCGACGACATATTCGGCGCCGCGATAGAGTTCGGTATGGCCTTTCTGCCGTCCGAAGCCCTTCGCTTCGGTGACGGTAATGCCCGACACGCCGACCTCGTGCAGCGCCTCCTTGACCTCGTCGAGCTTGAACGGCTTGATGATCGCCTCGATCTTCTTCACGTCGTCTCCCGATCCGATGCTCGCCCACATGCTCGCCCACCGGGCGCCTTGCACCGAACGTGCCAGCTTATGCCGATCCTGCCAAGACGCCTTCGGTGCATCAACCTGTGCCCAAAGAACTGGCAATGCCGCCCGGATGCCCGACTTTCAGGCAGGGGCACGCGCTTACGCGTCTTGCTTCTCCAGCCAGTCCTCCAGCCATTTGATCGTATAGGCGCCGGCCTGGAACTCGGGGTCGTCAAGCAGTTGCTGGTGAAGCGGGATGGTCGTCTTCACGCCATCGATCACGAACTCCTCCAGCGCTCGTCTCAGGCGGCGGATCGCACCCGCGCGCGTGGCGCCGTAGACGATCAGCTTGGCGATCATCGAGTCGTAATAGGGCGGCACCCGGTAACCGGCGTACAAGCCGCTATCGACGCGGACGTGCATGCCGCCGGGCGCGTGGTACTGTGTGACGAGCCCGGGCGACGGCGCGAAGGTCCGCGGATCCTCCGCGTTGATGCGGCACTCGATCGCATGACCGTAAAACGGCACCTGATCCTGGGTCAATGTCAGGCCGTTGCCCTCCGCGACCTTGATCTGCTCGCGCACCAGGTCGATGCCGGTGATCGCCTCGGTCACGGGATGCTCGACCTGCAGTCTGGTGTTCATCTCGATAAAATAGAAGTGGCCGTCTTCCCACAGGAATTCGATCGTACCCGCGCCCCGGTAGCCCATTTCCGCCATCGCGCGGGCGACGATGTCACCCATACGATCACGCTCCGCGGCTGTAATAACCGGCGAGGGCGCTTCTTCCAGGACCTTCTGGTGACGGCGCTGGAGCGAGCAGTCGCGCTCGCCAAGATGGATCGCCTGCCCGGCGCCGTCGCCGAAGATCTGGAACTCGATATGGCGCGGGTTGCCCAGATATTTCTCGATATAAACGGTTGCGTCACCGAACGCGGCCTTGGCCTCGGTGCCGGCCTGGCTCATCAGCGTTTCCAACAGGTCGGGTCCGGTGCAGACCTTCATGCCGCGACCGCCACCGCCTGACGCTGCCTTGATGATGACCGGATAGCCGATCTCGGCCGCGATCGCCTCGGCCTCCTCGACGTCGGACACGGCGCCGTCGGAACCGGGTACCAGCGGCAGGCCCAGCGCGCCAGCAGAGCGTTTCGCTTCCACCTTGTCGCCCATCGTGCGGATATGCTCGGGCTTGGGGCCGACGAAGATTAGGTCGTGCAGTTCCACGATTTCGGCGAAGCGCGCATTCTCGCTCAGGAAGCCGTAGCCGGGGTGGATCGCATCCGCGCCGCTGATCTCGGCGGCGGAGATGATGTTGGGGATGTTGAGATAACTGTCGATTGCGGCGGGCGGTCCGATGCAGATCGCTTCGTCCGCCAGGCGGACGTGCATTGCCTCGGCATCGGCGGTCGAATGAACCGCGACGGTCTTGATCCCCATTTCGTGGCAGGCGCGGTGGATGCGCAGCGCGATCTCGCCGCGATTGGCGATCAGCAGCTTCCGGATGGCGGGCAAGGGGACTTACTCGACCACGACGAGCGGCTGGTCGAACTCGACCGGCTGACCGTTTTCAACCAGTATCTCGGTGATGGTGCCGGCGGCCGGGGACACGATCGGGTTCATCACCTTCATCGCCTCGACGATCAGCAGCGTGTCGCCTGCCGCCACCTTAGCGCCGACCGAGATGAACGGCTTGGCACCCGGCTCCGCGGCAAGATACGCGGTGCCGACCATCGGGGACTTGACCGCATCGCTCGATGTCGCGGGCGCACCGACCTCGGTCACCATCGTCTCGATCGGCATGACCGGCGCGGGCGCCGCCGCGTAGTGAGCGGCGGCGGCGGGCGCGGCCTTTCTGGCCACGCGGATGCGGCGCGCGCCGTCCTCCACCTCGATCTCGGTCAGCCGCGTCGCGTCGAGCAGTTCGGCAAGCTGGCGCACGAGCGAGACATCGACCTGCATCGCCCCCTCGTTCGTCTCTTCGGTCATCCGTGCGCCCCTGTCAGATGCGTGCCGCGGCTTCAAGCGCGAGAAGATAGGAAAGCGCGCCGAACCCCGCGATGGCACCGCGTGCCGCCTGCCCGACCAGGCTAACATGCCTGAACGGCTCGCGTGTGTGCGGGTTTGATAGGTGAACCTCTATCACTGGCGTCTCGATGGCGCGGATCGCGTCGTGAAGCGCGACCGACGTGTGCGTGAAGCCGCCGGCATTGAGCAGCACTGCCTTGGCCGCCGACGCTTGCGCCTCGTGCAGCCAGTCGATCAGATGTCCCTCGTGGTTGGATTGCCGCAGATCGATCTCAAGCTCGAGTTCCCGCGCGCGGTCCTCCAGCATGCCGGCGATATCGTCCAGTGTGTCATGCCCATAGACCTCCGGTTCGCGCAGACCCAGCAGATTCAGGTTGGGGCCGTTCAGGACGAACACGGTGGCAGGCATCGATACCTCCCTATATGAGTGGTCGATGACGAGCAAACCGGGTCGATCCAGGCCCTGACGGCGGAGCGATATGCCTCACAGCGACGGAACCATCACGATCACGGTCAATGGCGAGCACAAGCGCGTGGCGGCGGGTCTGTCGCTGGCCGATCTTGCGCGCGAGATGGGGCTGGTACCTGAAAAGGTCGCGGTCGAGCGTAATCTGGAGGTCGTACCCCGATCGACGCTGGCGGACGTGAGGGTCCAGGATGGTGACGATCTGGAGATCGTTCATTTTGTTGGAGGCGGCGACCATGTCGGTACGCTAGCCGACGATAGGTGGAGCGTCGCGGGCAGGACGTTCCGATCGCGTCTGATCGTGGGGACGGGGAAGTACCGGGATTTCGAGCAGAATGCCGCGGCCGTCGAGGCGTCGGGCGCGGAGATCGTCACCGTCGCGGTGCGCCGGGTCAACGTCTCCGATCCCAAGGCACCGATGCTGACCGACTTTATTGACCCCAGGCGCATCACCTATCTGCCCAATACCGCCGGTTGCTTCACCGCCGAGGACGCGATCCGAACGCTCAGGCTTGCGCGAGAGGCGGGCGGTTGGGAGCTGGTCAAGCTGGAGGTGCTCGGCGAGGCGCGCACGCTGTATCCCGACATGGTCGAGACGCTGCGTGCGACCGAGATCCTGGCGAGCGAAGGCTTCAAGCCGATGGTTTACTGCGTCGACGATCCGATCGCCGCGAAGCGGCTGGAGTCGGCCGGTGCCGTCGCCATCATGCCGCTAGGCGCGCCGATCGGATCGGGCCTCGGCATCCAGAACCAGGTGACGATCCGGCTGATCGTCGAGGGTGCATCGGTGCCGGTGCTAGTGGACGCCGGTGTTGGAACCGCGTCCGACGCCGCCAGCGCGATGGAACTGGGCTGCGACGGCGTGCTGATGAACACAGCGATCGCCGAGGCGAAGGATCCGCTGATGATGGCCGCGGCGATGCGGCTGGCGATCGAGAGCGGGCGGCTGGCCTACCGTGCGGGGAGGATGGGCAAGCGGCGCTATGCCGATCCCTCCAGTCCCCTATCCGGGCTCATATGACGGAACCGGAACGACCGCCATCCGTTCTATCCTCAAGCGGTTCGAGAGGGGTCGATCATCGACTTCCGAATTGCGCGATGGAGGAAGACATGGGTGAGTTGACCGACAAGATCAAAGGCAATGTCAACGAGGCGATCGGTAAGGCCAAGCAGAGCATCGGCGAGAACAACAACGATGCCGAGATGGCCGGTGAGGGCAAGGTACAGGAAGTCGAAGGCAAGGGCCAGCAGGTCAAGGGCAGCGTGAAGGGTGCGCTGGGCGACGACATTTGACAGGGTCATTGATCTGACATTCGAGGGGCCGTTTCGGGACACCGAAACGGCCCTTTTTATTGCGGAGCCAATCCAGTGGACTGGACGATCATCGCGCAGGGGCTGCGTTTTCCCGAAGGACCAGTGGCAATGCCGGACGGCAGTGTCATACTGGTCGAGATCGAGGCGGGGCGGATCATTCGCATCGGTGACGACGGCATCAGGGAGACGGTCGCCGAGCCCGGCGGCGGCCCGAACGGCTTGGCGATCGGGCCGGATGGAAAACTTTATTGCTGCAACAATGGCGGTTTTGAATGGGTCGAGGAGGGTGGCCTGCTGATGCCGCGCGGGACGCCCGATGATTATACCGGCGGTCGGATCGAGCGTATCGACATCGGGAGCGGGACAGTGGAGACGCTCTATACGGAAAGCGCGACGGCGCCCTTGCGCGGTCCCAACGACCTGGTGTTCGACGCGCATGGCGGTTTCTGGTTCACCGATCACGGGAAGACCCGTGAACGGTCGCGCGACATAACCGGCGTTTTCTACGCCCGCGCTGATGGCAGCGAATGCCGCGAGGTCATCTTTCCCATGGAGAACCCTAACGGCATCGGCCTGTCGCCCGACGGCACGACGCTGTTCGTCGCCGAGACCTTCACATGCAAGCTAAGGGCCTTTGAAATCGTCGAGCCGGGGGTGGTCGCGCCGAGCCATGGGCCGGGTGGGCATAGCAGCTTCGTCTATTCGCCCGGAGGGTTCGCATGGTTTGACTCGCTGGGAGTCGAGGCCGATGGCAATGTCTGCGTGGCGACCATCGGGCAGGGTGGTATCAGCGTCGTTGCACCGAGCGGCGATCTGGTCGAGTTCGTTGCGACCGATGATCCGTTCACCACCAACATCTGCTGGGGCGGAGAGGACAGGCGCACCGCCTGGGTGACCCTGTCGGGGACTGGGCGGCTGGCAAGGGCGACATGGCCGCGGGCGGGGCTGATGCCGGCGCATTGACCGGCTCGGGCGCGGCCGACTATCGCGCGGTTGGTACAGGAGACGATATGCGCAAGCTATATCCCGATGCGGCGTCGGCGCTGGACGGCGTGTTGTTCGACGGCATGACGATCTGCGCAGGCGGCTTTGGTCTGTGCGGCGTGCCCGAGCGACTGATCGCGGCGATCGAGGCGGCGGGCACCAAGGACCTGACGGTCGCCAGCAATAATGCGGGGACCACCGACAGCGGCCTCGTCTTCCTCCTGCGATCGCGCCAGATCAGGAAGATGATCTCCTCCTATGTGGGTGAGAACAAGGAGTTCGAGCGGCAGTATCTGGCGGGCGAGGTCGAGGTCGAATTCTGTCCGCAGGGGACGCTGGCCGAACGGTGTCGCGCAGGCGGTGCGGGAATTGCGGGCTTCTACACGAAGACCGGCGTTGGTACACTGGTCGCCGAGGGCAAGGAGACGAAGACCTTCGACGGCGAGGAGTATATCCTCGAGCACGGCATCCGCGCCGATCTGTCGATCATCCGGGGCTGGCGCGCAGACGAAGCGGGCAACCTGATGTTCCGCAAGACCGCGCGCAACTTCAACCAGCCCATGGCGACCGCGGGCCGCGTCTGCGTCGCCGAGGTGGAGGAGATCGTCCCGGTCGGAACATTGGACCCGGACTGCATCCATCTGCCGGGGATCTATGTCAATCGGATGATCGTCGGCGCGCCGTATGACAAGCGGATCGAGTTTCGTACCACGCGGCCTCGCCCGGAAGCGATGAGCGTTGCGTGAAGCGGATCGCGGCGCTGGCGTGCTGCATCCTCGCTGGCTGTGCGACAGCCCGCAAGCCTGTGGTCGCACCTGTCACCGCCACCACGGCGCCGCCGGGGATGCAGTATCTCTACGGGTCCGGTGAATCGGCGGCGCTTAGCGAGCAGTCATGGCGAGACCTGAGCGATTTCGTGGCGGCGGCGGTGCGAAGTCGGCCCGCGCAGAGCGTTATGCTGACGAAGCATGCGACGCTCGACAGGCCGAGCTATGTTTCCTGTGCCAGCAAGCCCTTGGCAGTCGTTGTCGACGTCGATGAGACGGTTGTCCTCAACCGTGGGTTCGAGCGGGATGCGGCGCTAGGCACCACATTCAGCCCGACACGCTGGCAGGCCTATGAACGGACGGGGGGTGCAACCGCGCAGGCGGTGCCCGGCGCCGTCAAGGCGATGGAGGCGCTGCGGCAACAAGGCGTCACAGTCATCTTCAACACGAACCGGTCAGCCGCCAATGCCGGCGCGAGCGAGGCGATGCTGAACCGACTGAGAGCCCGACCGAAAATTGAGTTGAGCGATTTCAGTGGCTTGTGTTTCACCGGGGGTTTGCGAAGACCACGAGGATCACATGGGCTGGACCAAAACCGCTCGCCGCGAGCATGACAGAAGCGGGCTGCGCTATGCAAGCGACTGCACCGATGAAGAATGGGCCGTTGTCCGGCCATTATTGAGGCGGACCTCCAGGGTGGGACGCCCGCGCAAGCACAAGGTGCGGACGCTGTGGAATGCGATCCAGTATATCGCTGCGACAGGGTGCCAATGGGCGCAACTGCCGAAGGACTTCCCGCCCTTCACGACGGTGCAGTATCATTTCTACCGGATGCGCGACAGCGGTCTGCTGGATGCCGTCAACGCGGTACTGGTAGCATGGGTGCGTGTCGCGGAAGGCCGCAAGCCCGAACCGAGCGCGAGCATCATCGACAGCCAGTCGGTTAAAACCACCGAGGCGGGCGGGCCGCGCGGATACGACGCCGGCAAGAAGATCAAAGGTCGTAAACGCCACATCGTGACCGACACGCTCGGCAACATGCTGGAGGGCGTGGTGCATGGTGCTGATGTTCAGGACCGCGACGGGGCCCCGGATCTGATCGAGCGATCCTGCGACGCATATCCCAACCTTGCCAGGCTGTTCGCCGATGGCGGCTATGCCGGACAGAAGCTCGAAGCGGCGGTCGCGCACATTGATCGGCTGACGATCGAAATCATCCGGCGCTCTGACCTGACAGGCTTTGTCGTTCTACCCCGGCGCTGGGTCGTCGAACGCACCCTGGCGTGGCTTAACCGGTGCCGTCGCCTGGCCAAGGACTGGGAAACATCCATCGCATCGTCCGAGGCCTGGATGGTCATCTCCTCCATCAGGCGAATGACGCGCCGTATAGCCAAGCTCGAATTATGAGTCGGGCTCTGAGCTCGACTTTCCGCATTTCAGGCGGCGTAGCAGGCAAGATCGATCAGGTGGTCGAGTATTCCGTCGGTTGATTTCCGCGGGTGCCGGTCCTGTTGGGACATGGCAAAAGTCTGGTCAGTCCATAATTGTCGCCGGACGGCAGCGAGCGCATCGCTGAAGGTGACGGCCTCCTTGGCATACCAGCGTGCCGAACGCACGACGATGGTGCGGGCCTTGTGGATGTCGTCGGTGAACAGGGTGATGAGCGAGAACAGCGCCAGCAGCATGGGGGTAGTGCGGGCAATGGCGCGGTCGGTCCACTGACGCTGCGTCTCGACGCCAAGGTGACGGCGAACCTCGGCGAAGGTCACCTCGATCGACCAGCGGCGGATGAACCAGCCGAGCATGTCGGCGGGCGGGACATCAGGATCGGTGGAAAGGAACGCCTGAGGCCTGAACCGTCCGGTGGGATCGCGCACGACAAGCCAACGCAGGGGCACGACGGGGCGGCCGGGATGGCTCCACACCGCGCAGCCGGTGGCGAGTTCAACGCGCCGTTCGCCCTGGCCGTACCAGTCGGTGACGATATGCGTCGACCATGAAGTCGCAGGATCGGCGAGGCGCTGCGCCAGCGTCGGGAGCCGTTCGCCGGTCCGCCGCGGGCGGCCTCTCGTGCCTGATCGGCGTGGCGGAGCTGGCACGAACAGACGCGCATCGAGCCGCAGCCGCGTCACCACACAGACGTGGCCGCGCACGGCGTCGAGCAGGTCGATCGCGGAGAAGCCGCTGTCGGCGACGGCCACGATGCGCCGCTCGGGCAGCCACCGGGCGATCTGCAACAGCATCTGCCGGGCACCATCAACCAGTGACTTGTGGCGGAGACCACGCCGGTCGGCCCAACGCTGCGACGGCATCAGTACGGTCAGGAACGGCAGCGCCCAGACCCGTTTTGCCCATGGCACCGGTACCAGCAGCATGGCCGACAGCCAGCGCAGGCCGCTGGCCTTGACGAAATGGCCATGGCTCGAGCGCACCGGATCCCGGTAGATGCCTCGTGCCGCGATCTTTGCGCCCCAGCGCCGCTCGATCGTATCGTCCAGCCCGATCACCACCGGGCCGGCGGGAACAAACGTCGCAACCAACCGCACAAGGAGCAGCCTGGCAGCCGCCCGCGCGGACCATCGACTCCGGCTGAGAACGTCGTGATAGCGCGAAAAGCCCGCATCCTCCCCGCGTCCTGTGACCCGTAATGCGGCTGCCACCGTCCGGCGATGCGTCGTCAGGATCGCACCGGTCGCCAGTACCAGCACGCGCTGCCAGGTCGGCCGCGTAAACAGGATCCGGAATGGAGCCAGCCACTCCTCCAGCCGGTCATGCCGGTCGACCGCTGCGCCCATCTGTCGTCTCCGTGACGGTTCCACCGTTCACGGAATCAACCAGCGCCCCAATGCGACTCACCGGACTCAAAATGCGGAAAGTCGAGCTGAGACTTGGTCCGGCGCGTCACGGCGAGACGTTGTTCCTGGCCGGCGACGATGCGATGGGCGGCAACAAGGACGGACGGCGCGCGACGATCGCCGCGCGGTGGTGCGTCGTCGCAATGGCGGGCGATCAGCTCGGCGACTTCTCCGACCTGTTCGATGCGGTTCGCCCGGCCACCTCGAGGCGTGCGGCGGTCGCGGTATCACCGCTGGCGGCGAACTGGGGAGCGGGGTGGTTCATGCTGCCCAATCCGGTGTACGGGAAAGCATTGAAGGGTACATTGGACGAAGTATTCCCGCCCGACTCACGGTGGGCGCCGACCGTCTCGGACAAATGACAAGGAGTGGATTGATGGCCTGGACCCGCGACCAGATGGCGGCTCGTGCGGCGCGCGAGTTGAAGGACGGCTATTATGTCAATCTGGGCATCGGCATCCCGACGCTGGTCGCCAACCATGTGCCCGACGGCGTCGAGGTGACGCTTCAGTCGGAAAACGGGATGCTGGGAATTGGCCCGTTTCCCTATGAAGACGAGGTCGATCCCGACCTGATCAACGCCGGCAAGCAGACAATCAGCGAATTGCCGCACTCAGTCTATTTCGGCTCCGATCAGAGCTTCGCCATGATCCGGGGCGGGCATATCGACCTGACCGTGCTGGGCGCGATGGAGGTCAGCGAGGCGGGCGATATCGCGAACTGGATGATCCCCGGCAAGATGATCAAGGGCATGGGCGGCGCGATGGACCTGGTCGCTGGCGTCAAGGAGATCGTCGTGGTCATGGACCACAGCGCCAAGGACGGCAGCCCGAAGTTCATCCCCGCCTGTACCTTGCCTCTGACCGGCAAGAATGTCGTCGACATGATCGTGACCGACCTGTCGGTCTTTCGCCGCGACGACCATTCGTCACCGTTCCGGCTGATCGAGCTGGCGCCTGACGTGACCGCCGACGAGGTGAGGGCGAGAACGACCGCGCACTACATCGACAACGGGGCGGCATAGCCCGTCAACTCCAGATAACCTCGCCCGCCATTAGTGAACACCGCGCCCTCCCAATAGACCGGGAGTCCGGTACCGCGCGTGTCGAGTTCCTGCGCGGCGAACAGCGGCCTCAATAAGAAGCGGCGAACGCCGGTCGGGAGCCTTACGCTGAGCAGTTGTTCGACCGGGTAGTGGGCGCCGGTCGCGCGGCTGGTCCACCAGCGGCGTGGCCGGAAGCTGACATCGCGAGGCGCGAACCGGACGATGCGTCCATCGCCATAGCGCAGTGAGCCGCCTGCCCAAATTGTGCCGCCGCCTTTTCGGCGGATGCGAAACGCCATCAAGCTGGCGCCGTCGTCGAGGTTCAGGCCGGTCCAGTCCCATCCTTCCGCGTCCGGGGCCAGATAGTCGGAGGACCATTCGCGGTCGAGCCATGCCTCCCCGGTGACCGCGACATCGCGTCCCGCGCGGCGCACCGTGCCGGAGACTGCCATGTGGGGAACAGAATAATAATAGCTTGCCTGCTCCGGCTGCGGCCCCTTGCGGCTATAGCCGCGCTCTCCCTCCAGCAGCGGCGGCTGAGTGGGGCGAAAGCCGAGCGACAGCGCGAAGTCACCGGTCGCGACATGCGTCGCGAAGTTTCCACCGGGCGTCCGGGCGAAGCGCCAGTCGCGGATACGCACGTCGGCGTCTCCGATCGCGGCACCCGCAAGTCCGAAGCCGACGCGCGCTGCGCGTTCTCCGTGCAGTAGTCGTCCCGACCGGGAGTCGGACAGGGCCGCATGGGCGAACAGGATCTGCCGTGGCGCGAACTTGCTGGGGTTGGCCGCATCGACGCGCGGCCGTGTCCGGAAGAAGGTAACCTGGAACCCAATCGGCCGCCCGCTCCCGTCGCGCAGCCAGCCAGTCACGTACCACCATTCGGTCCGGTAAGCGGGATGCGCGCCGTGATCGGCGGGAAAGGCGAAGTCGCGCCCGGGGTGTACGACAGGGTAGGGGGCCGGCGCCGCCCCCGCCAGAGCTGCCGCCAGCATGACCCGCACCGGCAGCATCACCAATCCTCCCTGACCGCGAGGATGGCGTCCTGCTTCGTGGCGCGGCGCCCCGCCAGCATCGCCGTCAGCGAGGCTGCACCGACCAGCGCTGCGACCACGATCAGGATCGTCACCACCGGAACGCGTGTCGTCATCGTCCAGTTGAACGACTGCGGATTGATGACGTGGATCAGCACCTGAGCGAGGACGCCGCCCGTAGCGACCCCCGCAACGGCGCCCACCGCGCCTAGCAGCGCGCCCTCCATGCCCAGCATCGCGGTGATCTGGCGGCGCTGGACGCCCAAATGGCGGAGCATACCGAACTCCCGGCTGCGCGCCATCGTCTGCGCCGACATCGTGGCCGCCACTCCAGCCAGCCCGACCAGGATCGCGACCGCCTCCAGCACATAGGTCACTGCGAAACTGCGGTCGAAAAGCATCAGCGCATAGCGCCGAAGTGTCGCGGGCTGCGCCAGCGAGGTCGTGGCTCTTGCCGCATCGGGCAAGCGCACCAGCAGGGCTCGGCCGACCACATCTGCGCGCGCACCGGGGGCGAGCGTCACCGCCGCTTCGTCGCGCGTGGCGTCGCCGGTCAGGCGCGAATAGTCCGCGCTGCGAATGATGATGGCGCCGGCCTGACGTGCATAGTCGCGCCAGACGCCGGCGATGCCGAAGCGTCGGTCCTGTCCGATCGGCAGCCGAATGACCTGACCCGTCTTCCAGCCATAGAGCCGCTGTGCCGGTTCCGATATCCAGACGGGGATCGTGCCGGCCGGAGGCGTGCCGCCCTTTCCGATCAGCACGAGAAGCGAGTCCCGCCCGCCCGATACCTTCCTGGCGATCAGGGTGACGGGCGGCTTGTCGGGGATCAGCGTCAGGGACAATTGCCTGCTGAACGC
This sequence comes from Sphingomonas sp., assembly GCA_965260965.1. GTDB lineage: Bacteria > Pseudomonadota > Alphaproteobacteria > Sphingomonadales > Sphingomonadaceae > Sphingomonas. Next base: position 755,248 of record CBDHCA010000003.1, read on the forward strand.
CATGCTACGGACGCCCGGCGTCACGCGCAGCCGTTGCTGCGTAACGCTGTCGATCGCGGGGCCTTCCTCGGTACGCAGGTAGAGATCGGCGGAGAGCACCTGTCCTAGCCATTTGTCGACCGCGCCGCGGAAGCTGGTGACCATCGTCGCCATCGCGATCATCAGCGCTGTGCTCGCCACGATACCGCACAGTGCGGTCGCCGCTTCACCCGGCGCGCCGTGCACATGCCGGATGGCGAGCAGGCGCGGTGCGTTCGACGTGTCGCGCCGGGTCCATCCGGCGAGTAATCGGCGTGCGAGCCACGGGACGCCGGCTACTCCTCCCGCCAGCAAAAGCGCCATGCCGATAAAACCGAACAGCGGCAGCCCTGCGATCGGAGGAAGCAACGCGGCGATACCCCCTGCCCCCAGCAACAGGAGCGCGGGAAGCCAGGGAACGGCCGAGCGCGGATCAATCATGTCGCCGGTATTCTTGAGCGCCGCTGCGGGAGCCGCGCGGGAGGCGACGCGGGCCGGTAGGATGCTGCCCAGCGTCGCCGCCAGCAATCCAAGCGCGAAGAAGACGAGCGCCGGCCGCCAGGCGAACACCACATGGCTGGTGCCGCCGCCGAAATAGCCTGCGCCGAGATCACCGCCGAACCAGCGTAGCGCCGCGTCGGCCATCGCGTAGCCGAGGGCCAGGCCAGCGGCGGCGCCGACGATCCCGATCGCAAGCCCTTCCAGCGCGATCGCCGTGACGATTCCGCCGCGCGGCAGGCCCAGCGTGCGCACCAGCGCGAACGCGCGCATCCGCCGCGCCACCGACAGCGACTGCGCCGAGAAGACCAGGAAACCTCCGGTCAGGAGCGCAACCAGCGCCAGCATGTCGAGGTTTACGCGGTAGGCGCGCGAGAGCGACTCGCCCTGTGCAGCGACCGTCTGCGCCGTCCCGAGCATCGTGTCCGCGGGGAGCAGGCCCCGCAGAGCGGCTTTCGCCGCCGCTGCGTCGGAAAGTTTCAGGTCGAGCCGATCGAGCGTGCCCAGGCGCCCGAAGCGCGACTGTGCGCCCGCGATGTCCATCACCCCGATCGCCTGACCGTCGCCGATGGCGGGAAGTGTGCCCGCGATCGTCATGGCGACGACATGACTGTTGGCGGTGACCGATATCGCGTCACCGATCCGCGCGCCGCTTTCCTTCAGGGCACGGCGCGACAGGAACAGCATCCGATCGTCGAAGATCGCCGCGTGTGATTGGTCCGGCCCGCTGGAACGCGCCCCGATGAGGCTGGGTGTCACGTTCGCAGCCCTGATGACGTCGAGTCCCAACAGTGTGAAGCGTGCGTTTCCGTCACGTGCATTCAGCTTCACGACAGGACTGGCATCGGCAACCCCTGCGGCGGTGGCGACCTGCGGATAGAGCATCTCGTCGAAGCCGAGCGGAGTCGACGCGCGTACCGAAAGGTCGGCCGCGCCATTGACACCGCGAATAGCACCGTCGAACGAGGACAGCGCTGATCCGTTTACCAGATGCACCGCGAAGCCGAGCGCCACGCCGATGGCGATCGCGATGGCGGTGAGCAGGAAGCGCGAGGGATGCGCCCGCCATTCGCCCGCGATCAGCCAGCCGAGCGCGACCCGCGCCGACCAGAGGTCTTGATCAGCCGTTGCCATGCGCGGCCAGCCCCTGCGCCGTCAGCGTCAGCACGCGGTCGGCGATACTCGCAGTGGTGGCCGAGTGCGTCACCAGCACGCCTGCCGCATTGCCCGCGCGAACGGCGTCCGCAAACAGATTCAGGACACGTGTCGCGGTTTCCGGGTCGAGATTCCCCGTCGGTTCGTCGGCGAGGATGAGGGCGGGCCGATGCACCAGCGCGCGGGCAATGGCCACGCGCTGCAACTCGCCGCCCGACAGGTCGCGGGCATAGCCGTCACCCCGCGTGCCCAATCCGACGCTCTCCAGCATCACATCCGCTCGTGCCGACGCGGCGGAGCCGTCGGGAGACACGAGCGCCATCGGCAGGGCGACGTTCTGGCGCAGCGTCAGATAGGGGAGGACGTGGAAGGCCTGGAAGACGAAGCCGATCCGCTCGCGGCGCAGCTGAGTCCTCGCGCGTTCGCCAAGCGGCCCTAACGCGACGCCCTCGATCCGCACTTCACCCGTGTCGGCGTCGTCCAGTCCGGCAAGAATGTTGAGCAGGGTCGATTTGCCGACACCCGACTCGCCGATGATCGCAACCAGTTCGCCTGCACGCACCCGCAGCGACAAATCACTGAACAAGTCTCGGGGTCCGGGCACCGACTTGCCGAGGTTGTCGACGCTCAGCGTTGGTGGTGCATCGCCCGGCGTCATTGCCACCCTAAAGAGCCGGGATGGCAACCCTGTTCCGCCAGGCCTCCGCTTTTGCCAGCGCGGTCGCATCGTCGACATCGATCCAGTCGAGGTCGCTGCAATCGACGACGCCGGCGCGGCCATCGGCTGCCAGCAGGCGAACACCGTCGGTCAATGAAGGATCGGCGAGACGTGCCAGCGCGTCCGTCAGCGCCGGCGAGATCGCGAAGACGCCGGTATCATAGGCGTCGTAGGGTTCGAGGCCCTTGCCGATAGCGGTAATGCATCCTTCGTGAGTGGCGACGCGCGTCACGTCCTGGGGATCAACCCAGTCATGTCCGAGCCGTCGATCGATACCCAGGTTCAGCCCGTTACCGGGGCCCAACGCGCCGACCCGCGCATAGAGTTGCGGATCGACCAGGTGGTCCGCCATGACGAGGATCGCATCCTCACCGGCCAGCGCTTCCGCAGCTGCGAGCACCGATACACCGTTGGGACGCCGGTAGTCCGCGACGCGTACCGTCTGCGTCCTGACGCCGTCGCGCCGTGCGCGGAGATGAGATTCCACCTCGTCGGCGCGGTAACCGAGCGCGACGATGACCCGCGTCATCCCGGCGGCCTCCAGTCCGTCCAGTGCATGATCTATGAGCGCGCGTCCCGCTACCCTGCATAAGGGTTTCGACGCGGCCATGTCGCGAAGCCGGCTTCCCTCGCCGGCTGCCAGCACGATTGCGGTGCGAACAGCAGTCAAGCAGCCGCCACGAAGGCCTCGACCGCGACCTGGGCCAAATCGTCGGTCATCTGTTCACGCGGATGCTTGCAGAAATAGGCGGAGGCCGGATCGACGACGCCGCGCATCCCCCGGTCGCGCGCGATCTTGGCACAGCGGATCATGTCGATCGCGACGCCGGCGGAATTGGGGCTGTCCTCAACCGACAGGCGAAGCTCGAGATTCATCGGGACGCCGCCGAACAATTGCCCCTCCATGCGCAGGAAGCAGACCTTGTTGTCGTTCTGCCAAGCGACATAATCCGAAGGGCCGACATGGATATTCTCGTCATCCAGCCTTTCCGCGGCGACCGACTGGACGGCTTCCGTCTTGGAAATCTTCTTCGACTTCAGCCTCTTGCGGTTCGACATGTTCAGAAAATCGGTGTTGCCGCCGGTATTGAGCTGATAGGTGCGATCCAGCTTCACACCGCGCTTGGCGAACAGGTCGGTCAGCACGCGGTGCACGATCGTCGCGCCCAGCTGCGCCTTGATGTCGTCGCCGATGATCGGCACGCCCGCGTCCTCGAACCGCTTCGCCCAGGCCGGGTTGGACGCGATGAAGACCGGAATGTTGTTGACGAAGGCGACGCCGGCCTCCAGCGCGCATTCAGCGTAGAACTCGGTCGCTTCCTGACTGCCAACGGGCAGGTAGTTCATCAGCACGTCCGCACCCGACGCTTTGAGGTCGGCGATCACGTCCTCCCTGCTCGGCTCGGCGACGTCGGCGGGCAGGAAGGTGCGATCATCCTGGTGATCGGCCATGTGTTCGGCCACGCCATCGAGCTTGCAACCCATCTTCACGACCGTTCCCGTCGCGGGCACGTTCGGCGCGAAGACCGCGGTGCAGTTCGGCTTGGCGAAGATCGCCTCCGCCACGTCGCGGCCCACCTTGCGCCGGTCGATATCCCAAGCCGCGACAACGCGAATGTCGGCGGGACGATAGCCGCCCATCTCGAGATGCATCAGCCCGACGGTGTCGTTGGAGCCCTCCCGGTAATAGTCCAGCCCCTGTACGAGCGAACTGGCGCAATTACCGATGCCCACGACGGCAACGCGAATATCAGTCATCAGTAGCGGTGTTCCCTCGAGTGAAGATGAAGTACGCCTGCCGTGGACGCGGGTTGCCGTGTGAACGAGCGCTCGACACGGCGATGAAGCAGGATGGCGAGAAGGGCAAGCAACGACAATGGCCCAATCTCGAACCACCAGAACAATCGGGGATTGCCCAGCAGGCAGGCGATGCAAATCGCCGCTACGCGGACGTTCGCAGTCTGCACGATCATCAGGCGCATTGGACCCGCGGCACGCCTGGCATAGTCACCGCCCAGCGCGCGCGGATCATTGGCCTGTGCCAGGCGCCGCTCGAATGGACGCGCAAGGCGATCGAGGCTATCGGCGACGAAGTCATAAAGTCGGACCAGCAAGCTCGTCGATGGAGGCCGCGGCAGCGGTTCCGCAATCCCCCTTCGGCGGCGGTGAAAACGGGCACGCTCGCCTTCGTAGAGACTCGACTGGACCGCGTGACAGGCACCCGCACCGACGGCGACCGCCCATCCCTCGCCGGTGCCGATCGAGAGCGCGAGCGCGACGTAGATCGCGATGAAAACACCGTGGTCGCACAGACCATCGAGTAACCGGCCGATCGCACTGCTGGTACCCGTCGCTCTCGCGAGCATCCCGTCCAGGCCATCCGCAACCAGCCAGCACGCGGAGAGCGCCAGCCCCAGCATGGTCGATATCGGGTGCTGCCAGTTCGCATAGGCAAGGGCCGCGCCGAGTCCGAGTGCAAGCCCGGCGATGGAGATAATATTCGCCGAGATACCAAGCGAAATGGCCGGACGCAGTAGGGAACGCGCCATTGGATGCACGATGTAGAGGTTGGATGGGTCCTCGATCCGGCGGTCGCGCGATCCATCCGGTGGAGGACTGGTCATAGGCCTGTCACATTGCGCCCCTCCGACCGCTTATGCAAGACGCGTCGCGTCGTCGGGAAGCGCGTCGCGCAGCTCGGCGATCCACACCGCGGCGCTGCCGTCCGATGGCGCGCGCCAGTCGCTGCGCGGGCTGAGCGCACCCCCTGCAACGACTTTCGGTCCGTTGGGCATTGCCGACCGCTTGAACTGACTGGTGGCGAAGAAGCGGTGGAGGAACCGCTCCAGCCAATAGCCGATCGTTGGCAGGTCATAAGCAACGCGCTGCTCCGGCGGCAGGTCTTCGGGCCACGCGCCCCGGCCCGCGTCGTGCCATGCATGCCACGCCAGGAATGCGAGGTTGCCGGGTGCCAGCCCGTGGCGGATGACATGGTGCACGAAGAAGTCGTTGAGCGCATAGGGACCGATCATATCCTCGGTGCTTTGCATCCTGCCTTCGACTGCCGGCACCAGTTCCGGAGTAATCTCCTGCGCGATGATCCGTTCCAGGATGGCGTCGGTCGCGCGATCATATTGGTCGGTGCGGATCGCCCAGCGGATCAGGAACTGGATCAGCGTCTTGGGCACGCCGGCATTGACTGCATAATGGCTCATCTGATCGCCGACGCCATAGGTGCACCAGCCGAGCGCCATCTCCGACAGGTCACCGGTGCCCACGACCAGCCCCTCGCGCTGGTTGGCGAGCCGGAAGAGATAGTCGGTACGCAGGCCCGCCTGAACATTCTCGAACGTGATGTCATGCACTGGTTCGCCATCCGCGAACGGATGATGAAGGTCGGCCAGCATGCGTGCGGCGGCGGGGCGGATGTCGATCTCCTCGCCCGTCACCCCGAGCGCCTTCATCAGTGCCCATGCATTGGCCCTGGTTTCGTCACTGGTCGCGAAGCCCGGCAGGGTGAAACCCAGGATGTCGCTGCGCGGCCGGTCCAGCCGGTCCATCGCTTTCGCTGCGACGATCAGCGCGTGGGTGGAATCGAGGCCGCCGGACACGCCGATCACCAGCCGCTCTGCGTGCGCGGCCTCCATCCGTTTGGTGAGCGCCTGGACCTGTATATTATAGGCTTCGTAACAATCCTCGTCGCGCCGTATCGGATCGTCGGGGACGAAGGGAAAACGCCGGATGGCGCGTCGCAGTCCACGATCGGTGGCGGGTAGGGGATGGTCGAACGCGATGCGGCGAAAGCACCGTTCCGGGTGACCGGCGAGGCCGGCCGCATCGTTGAACGTGCCGACGCGCATGCGCTCCTGTTGCAAGCGCTGCGTGTCGATATCGGCGATTACGAGTCCTGCCGAATGCTGAAACCGCTGCGACGAGGCCAGTAGCTCGCCCATTTCGTGCACAAGGCCTTGGCCGTCCCAGGCTACCTCGGTGGTGCTCTCGCCCGGCCCCGAGGCGCTGTAGACATAGCCGCTGATCGTGCGGGCGGATTGCGACTGCGCCAGCATCTCCCGCTCGCGTGCCTTGCCCACGACGATGTTGGAGGCCGACAGGTTGCAGCAGATCAGCGCACCTGCCAGCGCGGCCACCGTAGAGGGCGGGGTGGGCGACCAGTAATCCTCGCAGATTTCGGCCGTGAAGGTGAAGCCGGGCCGGCGGCGTGCCGTAAAGAGCAGGTCGGTCCCGAATGGTACGTCCTGATCGTCGAGTTCGATCGTCAGCCCGGTCATGCCCGCGCCGCTCGCGAACCAGCGCTTCTCGTAATATTCGCGGTAGTTGGGCAGGAACGTCTTGGGCACCACGCCCAGCATCCGCCCGCCCGCGACGGCGACCGCGCAATTGTAGAGCCGACCTTCTCGCACGAGAGCCGCGCCCACTAGCAGCACGCAGCGCTGGTCGGCGCTCGCCGCCACGACCTGCGCCAGCGCCTCCCTGGTCGCGCGCTGCTGCGCGGTCTGCAGATGCAGGTCGTCGATGGCATAGGAGGTCAGGTTGAGCTCGGGAAAGACGACCAGATCGACGCCCTGCTGATCGGCCTGCTCGGCGATTACGATAGTGCCGCGCGCGTTTGCGGCGACATCGCCGACGCTGGCGACCGGTGTCGCGGCCGCCACCCGCACGAAGCCGTGCGTTTCAATCGCGTAGAAGGGGTGCGTAGCCGTCATCCTGCCGCCTGATAGCGCCGGCGGGCCAGCGACTCCATATCCACTCGATGATCGGCTAAATACCGCTCGGCGCAGTCTTGAAGGGGTGGCCGATGGCAGACAAGAACGCATCCGATCGGCAAAGCGCAAGTCCTGATCGGGATGGCAACGACCATGTCGAGCTGACCGACGAGGAGCAGCATCAGGTCGATCGACGCCAGTCCGTCGGTTCGCGCGTCGTCCATGAGGTCGTCCGACGATCCGGCGACGAAGAACTCAGTCGACCGTTCTGGTCGCTATGGTGGTCGGGTCTCAGCGCCGGCTTCGGCATCTCCACATCGATCCTTGGCGAAGGGCTGCTCTCATCGATGTTGCCGGACAGTCCCTGGCGACCGGCGGTTGCGGGTATCGGCTACACGTTGGGCTTCCTCATCGTTATCCTGGGTCGGCTGCAACTGTTCACCGAAAGCACGCTTTCGGCGGTCATTCCCGTCGCGACCAAGCCGGACCGGCACAATCTTTGGCGGTTGATGCGGTTATGGACCATCGTTCTCCTGGCAAATCTGATGGGTACGTTGATCATCTCCGCGCTGGTCGCAAACGGCTGGGTCGGTTTTCCGGAGAACCTGGGAGCCATGATCGATCTGTCACGCAAGCTGCTGGATCATGACTGGCTCTCGACAATGCGCGGTGGTGTGCCGGCGGGCTTCTTCCTGGCGGCAATCGCCTGGGCAATGCCCAGCGGGCGGGGTCAGGAGTTCTGGATCACCTTTTTGTTCACCTACTTCATCGGGCTCGGTCACTTCAGCCATGTCATCGCCGGGTCGGGGGAGGCGTGGCTGCTCACGATCAGTGGAGAGGCAAGCGTCGGCTGGGCGATTTTCGGCTATATCGTGCCCGCGTTAATTGGAAATGTGGTTGGCGGCACCGTGCTCTTCGCGTTGCTCGCTCATGCGCAGGTCCGACACGAACTATAGGCGGATCGATCGGCGCTCTGGCCGCGGCTGACATGCGGCGTTACACCGCATCCATGTCCACGACCTACACGATCGACACGGCGACGAGCCGCGCGAACCCGATGCCGGTACCGATGAAGCGGCTGACGGTGCCCGCCATCCGGCGACAAAAGGGCATGACGCCACTCGTCATGCTGACCGCCTATACGGTCAGGACGGCGCAGCTGCTCGACCCGCATTGCGACATGCTGCTGGTGGGGGACAGCCTGGGACAGGTGATCTACGGACTGCCGTCGACCGTGCCGGTGACGCTTGACATGATGGCCGCCCACGGTGCGGCGGTGGTCCGGGGTAGCTATCACGCCGTCGTCGTGATCGACATGCCCTTTGGCGCTTACGAGGGTTCACCCGGGCAGGCGTTCGAGAGCGCGGCCTGGCTGCTCAAGCAGACCGGAGCCGCGGCGGTGAAGCTGGAGGGAGGCGAGGCGATGGCGCCGACGGTCGCCTTTCTCTCAGCGCGCGGTATCCCGGTCATGGGTCATGTCGGACTGACGCCGCAGGCGGTGAACACGCTGGGCGGCTATGGCGCGCGCGGGCGCAGCGAGGCAGAAGCCGCAAAGATCGTCGCGGACGCGCGCGCGGTTGCCGACGCGGGCGCGTTTGCGATCGTGGTCGAGGGCGTCGTCGAGCCGATCGCCGTCGCCATCACGGAGGCGATCGATTGCCCGACCATCGGTATCGGTGCGTCCGCGCGCTGCGATGGGCAGGTACTGGTAACCGAGGACATGCTGGGGATGTTCGATCGCACGCCGCGTTTCGTGAAGCGGTTCGATGATCTGGCCGCGCAGATCGGGAGCGCCGTGGAGACCTATGCCCATGAGGTGCGCGAGCGCGAATTTCCCGGACCGGACCAACTCTACGCGCCACGCGACTGACCCCGGTCTTTTTATTTTCAGGTGTTGCGGCTAGAGCACGCTGCCTGCCCCTTCATCGCTGGAGCCTCCCTTGGCGCTGCCGACCAATACCGATTCCAATGCCGCCTTCATCCGCGAGGTTGATGACGAGTATCGCCGTGACCGGATGCTGTCGTTCTGGCGGCGCTTCGGTCCCGCTATCGCGATCGGGGTCATCATCCTCGCGGCGCTGATCGGCGGGTTCATCTATTGGCGGAACAGCCAGTACAAGGCGGCGGGCATTCAGGGCGAGCGGTTGCAGGATGCCTATGACGCGCTGGGCGCCGAGCAGCCGGCCAAGGCGGAAGAGTCCCTGGCCACTCTCGCGACGTCGGGCCGCGACGGGTATCGTGCACTGGCGTTAATGACGCAAGCCGACGTTTTATTGCAAAGGGACGACTTGACGGGCGCGGCCGCGAAGTTCGCCGCCATTGCCAATGACGACGGACTTGCCAAACCGTTTCGGGATCTGGCGCTCATCCGTCAGACATCAGCCGAGTTCGATACGCTGAAACCGCAGGTGATCGTCGAGCGGATGCGTCCGCTGTCGGTTGCGGGCAATCCGTGGTTCGGCAGCGCGGGCGAGATGATGGCCGTTGCAGAGGTGCGGCAGAATCGTCCCGATCTTGCCGCTGCTCTGTTCGACAAGATCGCCAACGATCCAACGGTACCGCAATCGATCCGTCAACGCGCCGTTCAGATGGCAGCGACTCTACAGGCGGACGGCGGGGCGACGGCCGCGGACGCCGACAAGGATCAGAACGCGAAATGAAGAAGCATCTTTGCACCTCGGTTGCGCTGGCAGCGGCTCTGTCGCTCGGCGGATGCGGGATCTTCAAGGGCAGCGTCAAGAAAACCCCGACCGTCGGACAGCGCATGCCCATCCTGGTGTCCGAAAACGGCGTCGAGACCGATCCCTCGATCGCCGATGTGCAGGTCTTGTTGCCCGCTGCGGCCGCCAACGACGCTTGGACGCAGAGCGGCGGCAACGCGGCCAAGTCGATGGGTCAGTTGGCCCTCGCTCCAAGCCCCGCGCGCATCTGGACCGCATCGATTGATGGTGGATCATCGCGCGAGCGGCTGGCCGCTTCCCCGGTCGTGGCGGACAACAAGCTGTTCGTGATCGATGTCGACGCAGCCGTCCACGCCTTCTCCGCCGATCAGGGCGCGGAGTTGTGGCAGGTGATGATCGCCAAGAAGGACAAGCAGACGCGGCCCGAGCGCTTCGGCGGCGGAGTCAGCTATGACGATGGACGCGTGTTCGCGACCGACGGTCTGGGCGACGTCGTCGCGATGAGCGCGGCGGACGGCAAGGAACTATGGCGCGCGAAGCCCGGTGGTCCGCTGCGCGGCGCGCCGACGATCGCCAACGATGCCGTCTATGTGCTAAGCCAGGACAATCAGCTCTTCGCGCTGAACGAGGCCGATGGGAAGGTGCAGTGGGCGGCATCGGGAACGCTTGAGTCGCAGGGCGTGTTCGGTGTCGCGGCGCCCGCCGCCAGTCAGGGTTCGATCGTCGCCGGCTTCTCCAGCGGCGAGCTGAACGCCTATCGCTATGAGAACGGACGCGTGCTGTGGCAGGACGCTCTGTCTCGCACGTCCATCTCTACCTCGGTTTCCAGCCTGGCCGACATCGACGCCGATCCCGTGATCGACGACGGGCGGGTCTATGCGGTCGGGCAGGGCGGGCGGATGGTAGCCTTGGAATTGTCGACCGGGCAGCGCCTGTGGGAACAGAATTTCGCCGGCATCTCGACGCCGTGGATCGCGGGCGAGTGGCTGTTCATCGTCACCGACGATGCGCGGCTGGTCTGTCTGTCGCGCACCAGCGGCAAGGCCCGCTGGATCGCGCAACTGCCGCGCTTTCGCAACGAGAAGAAGAAAAAGGGGCCGATCACCTGGTTCGGGCCGGTTCTGGCCGGGAACAGGCTGATCCTCACCAACTCGCGTGGTCAGATCGTCTATACCGATCCAGCCGACGGCGCGATCAAGGCGACGACCGAGACAAAGACGCAGTTCACCCTGCCGCCGATCATCGCCAATTCGACGCTCTACACGCTCGATCGCAAGGGACGCGTCTCCGCCTGGAGGTGACGGCTGGGCTTGCGTCCGCTAGTCGGGCGCGATGTCCAATACCTCTGTCGTCGCGATCGTCGGTCGCCCCAATGTCGGCAAATCGACGCTGTTCAACCGGCTGGTCGGCAAGAAGCTGGCGCTGGTCGATGACCGTCCGGGCGTGACGCGCGACCGGCGGGAGGGCGATGCCTCGCTCGTCGGTCTCGACTTTCGCGTCATCGACACTGCAGGGTACGAGGATCAGGACACCGCCTCGCTGCCCGGGCGGATGCGCCAGCAGACCGAGGCTGCGGTGGCGCAGGCCGATGTCGCGCTGTTCATGGTCGATGCGCGCGCCGGCATCGTGCCCTTGGACGAGGAGATCGCGCGGTGGCTGCGCGCGTCGACGACACCCGTCGTGCTGGTGGCGAACAAGGCGGAAGGACGCGCAGGTGAGCAGGGTGTGCTTGAGGCGCTGGCGCTGGGGTTCGGCGACGCGGTCGAACTGTCGGCGGAGCATGGAGAGGGGCTGGTCGAGCTGTTCGAGGCATTGCTCCCGCATCTCGAGGACCATGAACCACCTGAAGATGACGATCGCCCGGACGCGCCGCTCAAGCTCGCCATCGTCGGTCGGCCCAATGCAGGCAAGTCGACGCTCGTCAACCGCATCCTCGGCGAGGATCGGATGATCACCGGGCCGGAGGCTGGCATCACGCGCGATTCCATCGCCATCGACTGGCGCTGGACCGACCCCAAGACCGGCGAGGAGCGCCCCGTTCGCCTCATCGACACCGCCGGCATGAGGAAGCGTGCCAAGGTGCAGGACAAGCTGGAGAAGCTCTCGGTCGCAGACGCGCTCCACGCGGTCGACTTCGCGGAGGTCGTCGTCCTGCTGCTCGATGCGACGCTGGGACTCGAGGCGCAGGATCTGCGAATCGCCGACCGCGTGCTGGAGGAAGGGCGCGCGGTCGTCATCGCGCTCAACAAATGGGACGTGGCCGAGGGGCCCTCATCGCTGTTCAACGGCGTCAAACGCGCGTTGGAGGATGGACTCTCGCAGGTGAAGGGCGTCCCGCTGCTGACCGTATCGGCGGCGACCGGCAAGGGGATCGACCAACTGATCGCAGCGGCATTCGAGACGCGCGAGGCCTGGTCGAAGCGGGTCGGCACCGGCGAGCTAAATCGCTGGTTCGAGCGCGCGGTCGAGGCGAACCCGCCACCCGCGCCCGGCGGCAAGCGGGTGAAGCTGCGCTATGTCACGCAGGTCAAGACGCGACCCCCCAGCTTCGTGATCTTCGGGACGCGCGTCGATCAGCTACCCGCCGCCTATGAGCGCTATCTGGTTAACAGCATGCGGCGCGATCTGGGCTTCGGTGCGGTGCCGGTACGCCTGACGTTGCGCGCGCCGAAGAATCCCTATGGCGGCAATGGCTGACCACCGCGGCAACCGAACGTTTACCCGCATGTGTCACAAGCACCTCCAGAAACAGCGCGGCGGCGACGGGCTGATGGAGGAATGACGTGTCTTTCGAGGGAAGCACGCTGGTCGACTGGCCGGTCTATATGCAGTCCCGGGCCGAGCTGGGTGCGGGTTTTGCGCGTATTCTCGGATATTTCCACGAGGATGGCGTGAAATCGGTCGCCGCCATCGAGGGCGCGATGCGGCGACAGAACGCGGCGCAAATGGTCATCCCCGCGCATACGCTGAAGGGTGAGGCGCGCCAGTTCGGTGCGACGCCACTGGCGACGCTGGCCGAGACGATCGAGCAGATCGCGCGCGATTGCGTCGAGCAGCAGGACACGCCGGCGCACGCGGTCGAGCATGTCGGACAGTTGCGCGCGCTGTTCGAGGAGACGATGAACCTGCTCGCGCGCGAGGCCAATCCGCTCACACCGCGCCGGCCCGCCTTCGGCAACGGACCGCGCCGCGCTGGCAGCTTCGGCCGCGCCTAGCGCGCTGCTCCGCGCATCGGTTGCCATTCGAGCCGTGCCGCGCTGCGCCACAACCATTCTAGCGGACCGTAGCGGAAACGCGCGAGCCAAGGCTTCGACCATGCGAGCATGACGATCCATAACGCCGTGACGATGCCGTAGAGCGCGGCGCGGGATAGCTGGCCGAACAGGTCGAAGCCCCAGCCGTAGAAGATGGTGGTGCAGACCAGCGTCGTTCCCAGATAATTGGAAAACGCCATGCGCCCGGCCGCGGCTAGACGCGCCGTGAGTGAACCGTCACCGCGCATCATCAGCATTACCACCGCCGAATATCCCGTCGCCATGACCGGCCTGAGCGGACTCGAGAGGAGGAGGGAGGAGACAAAGACGTAGCGGGGATCGAAACCGTGCCCCGCGTCGAACCATGCGATCGCGGCACTGCCGGGTAGCGCGAGTCCCAAAGAGAGTGCCGCAACCCATCCATATCGTCGACGGGACCACTCGCCGGTCAGGAAGCCGGAGCGCAGTCCGGCCATGCCGATCAGCATGTAAGCCAATGTTTGAGGCCCGCCGATGACGGCGAAGGAGAATGGATCGACGTTTGTCGTCAGCCGCCAGCGCAGCATCGAGCCAAAACCACCTTGCGCGGCGGCATATTCCCGCTGCAACAGCGCGTTGGCGGGTCTCCCGAAAGCGGCGGAAATATCCTGCCAGCGCGCGATCGTGCCGGTCGAAGCGCGGGCTTTCGCAGCTGCCGTTGCTAGGTCGAACAGTTCGTGCGCGATCGTGGCGAAGATGCCCAGGTCCGCCAGGATCAACAGGCCGGCGAGGGCGAGCAACACGCGTGTGGGCAGCCGCCAGAACGCATAGGCCACGGCGCCGACCAGCGCATAGTGGGTCAGGATATCGCCCCACCAGAACAGGTAGAGATGGATCATCCCGATCAGGAACAGCCAGACCAGGCGGCTGTAATGAACCTGCAACGGGGACTCGCCCGCGGCCTGTGCCCGTTCGATCACCAGCAGCATCGAAGCGCCGAACAGCACGCTGAACAAACAACGCGTCTTGCCTTCGATCAGCACGAAGGTCAGCGCCCAAGCAACCAGGTCCGCCCGGCTTGGCGGACCCAGCGCGGCAGGCGAGAAATAGGCCGGTTCGGGCAGGCCGAACGCGACGATGTTCGCCGCCAGGATGCCCATCACCGCGACGCCGCGCAGGACGTCGAGTGACTTGATCCGGTCTGCGTCAGGCAAGTATGGCGTCGGCCGTCATCAGACCCGGGAAAAATTCTTCATGCGCGCGGCGCAGTGTGTCGAGGGTCACGACATGGTCGCCCGACTCGAGTTCGAACACGATGCGCCCGGCAATGGTACGGCCGATCGGCTCCGCAGGGACCTTGGCCGCATGCGCGCCTGACAGAAAGCTGTAGAGCGCGTGGTCGGCCAGGGTCACGACATACAGGCCCTGGTCCTCGGCGAAGAAAGTACCGGCAGTCCCGCACTCCGCGCTCGTATCGATCAGGGCGCCGATGCTCCCTGCCAACGCCATCTCAGCGATGGCGACTGCCAGGCCTCCATCGGCGACGTCATGGCAGGCGGTGATCGCGCCTGAAGCAATGCCGGCGCGGATGAGGTCACCCGCGCGCCGCTCGGCGGCCAGATCAACGGGAGGAGGTGGGCCGGCATCGACACCCTCTCGGCCGTGGATTTCGCGTAGCCAGATCGACTGACCCAGATGACCATGATGATGGCCCACCAGGACAATGATATCGCCGGTGTCCTTGAAGGCGATCGTTGCGGCCTTCGACCAGTCCGGCAACAGTCCCACACCACCGATCGCCGGCGTGGGCAGGATGGAGCTGCCGCCGCCCGTCGCCCTGCTCTCATTGTAGAGGCTCACGTTTCCGCTGACGATCGGGAAGTCGAGTAGGGTACAGGCGTCCGCCATCCCCTCAATGCAGCCCACGAACTGCCCCATGATCTCGGGCCGTTCGGGATTACCGAAATTCAGGCAGTCTGTCGCAGCGAGCGGGGTCGCGCCGACGGCACAGAGGTTGCGCCATGTCTCGGCGATCGCCTGACGCCCGCCCTCGACCGGGTCGGCGAAGCAGTAGCGCGGGGTGCAGTCGGTCGTGATGGCCAGCGCCTTGTCGGTCCCGTGGACACGTACGACCGCCGCATCGCCTCCAGGCCCTTGCGCCGTATCGGCACCGACCATGTGGTCATACTGCTCCCATATCCAACGCCGCGATGCGATGTCGGGCGAGCCCATCAGCGTCAGCAGATCCGCCGCCGGATCGATACACTCGGGAAGGTTGGTCAGCGGTGCGAGCGGATCCGTGCGGGTCCACGGCCGGTCATAGTCGGGCGAATCGTCGGCCAGCGGCGCGAGCGGGATATCACACACCACCTCACCGCAATGACGGAGCACCATCCTGCCCGTGTCCGTCACCTGGCCGATGACGGCGAAATCCAGTTCCCATTTTCTGAAGATCGTCTCGGCCTCCGCCTCGCGTCCGGGCTTCAGCACCATCAGCATCCGCTCCTGGCTCTCGGAGAGCATCATCTCGTAGGCGGTCATGTCCGCTTCGCGTTGGGGCACGTCGTCCATGACGAGTTCGATCCCGACTCCGCCCTTCGATGCCATCTCGACGGATGATGACGTGAGGCCCGCAGCGCCCATGTCCTGAATGGCGACAATCGCGTCGGATGCCATCACCTCAAGGCACGCCTCGATCAGTAGTTTCTCGGTGAAGGGATCGCCGACCTGCACCGTCGGGCGCTTTGCATCGGCGTCGTCGCCGAACTCCGCCGACGCCATGGTTGCGCCATGAATCCCGTCGCGTCCGGTCTTGGAGCCGACATACACGATCGGGTTGCCGATGCCCGATGCGGCTGAATAGAAGATCTTTTCCGCGTCCGCGACGCCGACGGTCATTGCGTTGACCAGGATATTGCCGTCATAGGCGGAGTGAAAATTGACCTCGCCGCCGACGGTCGGCACGCCGACGCAATTGCCGTATCCGCCGATCCCGTGAACGACGCCTGCGAGCAGATGGCGCGTTTTGGGATGACCGGTCGACCCGAAGCGCAGCGCATTCAGGTTCACGACCGGCCGCGCGCCCATCGTGAAGACGTCGCGCAGGATGCCGCCCACCCCCGTCGCCGCTCCCTGATAGGGTTCGATATAGGAAGGGTGGTTGTGGCTCTCCATCTTGAAGATCGCCGCTTGGCCGTCCCCGATATCGACGACGCCCGCATTCTCGCCGGGTCCACAAATGACCTGCGGGCCGGTTGTCGGCAGCTTCTTCAGGTGCCGGCGCGATGACTTGTAGCTGCAATGCTCGGACCACATGACCGAGAAGATTCCCAGCTCAACCAGATTGGGTTCGCGTCCCAGCGCACAGAGCACGCGGTCGTATTCCTCGGGCGACAGGCCATGCTCGGCCACGATTGCAGGTGTGATTTCGGTCATGCAGCGGCCTTAGCTGCTACCGATCCGTATAACCACCGATCACCGGCAGCACCTCGCCCGTGATGTAGCTCGACATCTGGTTGCTCGCCAGGAACAGATAGGCCGGTGACAGTTCTTCCGGCTGGGCGGGGCGGCCCATGCGGGTATTGCAACCGAATGTCGCAATCTGGTCGGGATTGTCGCTGGGATTGAGCGGGGTCCAGACCGGACCCGGCGCGACGGCGTTGACGCGAATGCCGCGCGCCACCAGCAGACCCGACAGCGATTGAGTCAGCGAATGGATGCCGCCCTTCGTCATCGAATAGTCGACAATGGTCGAATTGCCCATCAATCCGGTGACTGAGCCCGAGTTTACGATGGCACTGCCCGGCTTCATGTGCGGTACGCAGGCTTGCGCCATGTGGAAGTATCCGTAGAGGTTGGTCTTCACCGTCTGGTCGAAATGCTCCTCGGTCAGGTCCTCGAACCGGCTGACATGCAGTTGGAAGGCAGCGTTGTTGACCAGCACATCGATCTGCCCAAGCTGTTCGAGGATCATGTTCACGGCCTCAAAGCACCAGTCACGATCGGTAACGTCGCCGCCGACGGTGATTGCGCGGCGGCCTTCGGCGCGGACCGCATCTCGCACGATGTCGGCGTCCTGCTGCTCATGGGGTAGATGCAGGATCGCGATATCAGCGCCCTCGCGCGCGAACAGGACGCACACCGCACGTCCGATCCCCGAATCGCCGCCGGTCACGACCGCGACCTTGCCCTCCAGCTTGCCCGAACCCTTCCAATAGGGCGCCTCGTACATCGGGGCGAGGTTCTGGTCTTGCTCAAGGCCCGGCTTGGCGAGCGCTTCGGAGGGGAAGGGCGGTTCGGGGTAGCGTCGTGCGCCGACCTGCAGCGCGCCATCCATCTCCTCGCGCGGACGGTCCTTGTCCGCCTGGCGGACCTGGTCCTGAATCGTCTGAATCCTTGCCGTTACGTCGTCGCTCATTACCGTTCCTCGGATCAGCGGGTTCGATCTGCCTAACGCCTTGATTGAGCGGTGGTTCGACATGACCGCGACTTTTCGGCAAGGAGGCGCGAACCGTTAAGGAGAACTCCGGAGATGCGTGCCGTCTTTCTGCTTTCGTGTGTCCTGTTGAGCGGATGCGTGTCGATGCCGCGGCACAAGCAACTTGCGCGGTCCGAGCCGATTCTCTTTCCCGACGCGTTCTTCTCCGGGCGGACCGAGGGAAAGGCGACGCTGCACGTGATCTTCAAAGGCGCCCAGCCGGTACGTGTCGAGGGCAATGGGCATGTCGAGCCCGACGGGACGCTGGTGCTCGTCCAGCAGGTCACCCGCGGCGAAAAGCCGCCGACAATGCGGACCTGGCATATCCGGCCTGCCGGATCAGGAAATTACACGGGCACGCTGACCGATGCGAAGGGTCCCGTCACAGGCGATGTAGCGGGCAATCGCCTGCATCTGCGTTATACGTCGGCAGACGGAATGGACACCGAGCAATGGCTATATCTGCAGCCCGGCGGGCAGGAGGCGCTCAACCGCATGGTGGTGCGCAAGTTCGGCATTCCGGTCGCATCGTTGAGCGAGACCATCACCAAGCAATGATCGGCGCTTGTCGAAGCGCCGCTCTTTGACGATAGCGGCTCATGCCTCCAACAACTTCCGGTCCCGACCTTCCTTGACGCAGCATTGTGGTCTGGTTGCGGTGGTCGGCGCCCCCAATGCGGGCAAGTCGACGCTCGTCAACGCGCTGGTCGGCCAGAAGGTCGCGATCGTCAGCCCGAAGGCGCAGACTACACGCACGCGTCTGCTGGGCGTCGCTATCGAGAGTGATACCCAGATCCTGCTGGTCGATACGCCGGGTATTTTCGGGCCGAAACGTCGGCTGGATCGTGCGATGGTCGCCGCTGCTTGGGGCGGGGTGGAGGGTGCGGACATACTGGCACTGGTCGTCGATGCGAAGCGTGGGCTGGGAGCCAAGGTGACGAACATCGCCGATCGGATGCGCGACCGCTTCGAGCCGAAGCATCTGGTGCTGAACAAGGTCGATGTCGCCGACAAGGCGAAGCTGCTGGTCCATGCCGAACGACTAAACGAGATGGTCGCTTTTGCGCAGACATGGTTCGTCAGTGCCACGACCGGCGATGGCCTCCCCGATATGAAGAAGGCGCTGGCCGCGGCGATGCCGCCGGGTCCCTGGCATTATCCGAAGGATCAGGTGTCGGACGCGACCGAGCGTGCGCTGGCCGCCGAGGTCACCCGCGAGCAACTTTATCTGCAGCTTCATGCCGAGTTGCCCTATGCCAGCACGATCGAGACGGAGTCCTACAAGGAGCGCGAGGACGGGTCGGTCGAGATCTACCAGCAGATCCTGGTCGGGCGCCCGACCCAGCGCGCGATCGTATTGGGGAAGGGCGGAGCGCGCATCCGCGAGATCGGTGCCCGTGCCCGCGCCGAACTGGCAAGCATTACCGGGAGGCCGGTGCACCTCTATCTGCACGTCAAGGTCAAGACAGACTGGGATGAGGATCGCGACGTGTACCGCGACCTGGGCCTCGACTGGGTGGAATAAGCGGCGACGAACGCGGACCCCGCGTTCCCGTCACGCCATCAACGTCTCGCCGAGCATCGCGGGGAGTTTCATCTCGGCCGGCGCGTCGCCGTCGTTCAGCAAATGCCATCCCTGCGGCCCGAGCACTTCGATCGGGCGGAAGCGGATCTTGTATGCCATGCGCGCCGATCCCTTTACCCAATAGCCAAGATAGACGTAGGGTAGCCGCGCCTCGCGTGCGCGGGCGATGTGGTCCATTATAATGTAGTTGCCGAGCCCTGGCCTCGCGTCTTCATCGGTTGCAAAAAAGCTGTAGATCATCGACAGCCCGTCGGCCTGACGATCGGTGAGGCACGCACCGACCAGCCGCCCGCGCTTGCCGCGCACCGACGGTTCGCGATATTCGATGACCAGCGAATTGACCGGCGAGTGCTCGACCATATCGGCATAGTCTTCTTCGTCCATTCCAGCCATGCCACCGCCCGGATGCCGGGCGCCGAGATAGCGGCGCAGGAGTTGATACTGCTCGTCGGTCGCCCACGGCCGGCACGCCGATACGTTCAAGTCCTCATGCCGCCGCAGTAACCGGCGCTGCGTGGCGTTGGGCGCGAAGTCGTTCGCGACGACGCGTACCGATACGCACGCGGAGCACCCCGCGCAGGACGGGCGATAGGCGACGCCCTGGCTGCGGCGAAAACCGATCCGACCCAGCGCATCGTTGAGTTCGGTTGCCTGCGTTCCATGCAGTTCGGTGAAAACCTTGCGCTCCTGCATTCCGGGCAGATACGGGCATGGCGAAGGGCTGGTGACGAAGAAGCGCGGGAAGCGAAAAGGCGCGGTCACCGGTTGGTACAATCCTCTCCGGCGGGCGCCCGATGCACCGGCCTGCCGCACGTATATGAATATTGCATGGCTTGGTGAAAAGCAGGTTTACCATCAATCGTCGTTAATCCCGAACGGTGTTTTGGTCCGCTGGTCAGGCAAGTTCGACTTGGCTTGCCTCGAAGCCGGCTGCGCCCAGCGCCTTCATCAGCCGGTCCAGATGCGCCCGGTCCCGGGTCTCGCATTCGATATCGGTGATCAGGCCCTTGGCGGGCAGCGTGGTGAACACGCGCTGATGGTACACCTCGATGATGTTGACGCGCTCCGTGTCGAAGATGCGCGCAACGTTGAACAATGCGCCCGGCTGATCCTGCAGCCGGATGCGGATGCGCGCGAGCCGCCCCGACCGCGCCAGGTCGCGCAGCAGGACATTGGCCAGCAGCCGCGTGTCGATGTTGCCGCCGCACAGCACGATGCCGACGGTGCGCCCCCGAAACCGATCGGAATGTTCCAGAAGCGCAGCAAGACCGGCGGCGCCCGCGCCCTCGACGACGGTCTTTTCGATCTGCAGCAGCAGGCTTACCGCCTTCTCCAGGCTCCGCTCGCCGACTAGCACGATATCGTCGATCAGCTCGGCGACCATGCGACTGGTGATCGCGCCGGGCTCCTTGACCGCGATCCCCTCCGCCAGCGTATCGCCCGCGCACGGCATGTCGGTATGGTTGATGCGATTGTACATCGACGGATACAGCTCGGCCTCGACCCCGACTATCTCGATCGTTCGACTGCTGGCGCGCGCGACGGTCGCCATGCCGGAGATCAGGCCGCCGCCGCCGATCGGGGTCACCAATGTGTCGATCGCTGGGACATCTTCCAGCATCTCGATCGCAACCGTGCCTTGTCCGGCTATGATGCGGGGATCATCGAAGGGGTGCACGAACGTAAAGCCGCGCGTGGCCTCGAGCGTTCGCGCATGCGCATGCGCCGCGTCGAACGTCTCCCCTTCCAGCACGACCGTCGCGCCATGACCCTCGGTCTGGACGACCTTCACCGTCGGCGTAGTGCGTGGCATGACGATGGTCGAAGGGATGCCGAGCCGCTTGGCGTGAAACGCCAGTCCCTGCGCGTGATTGCCGGCGCTGGCCGCGATGACACCCTTCGCGCGGGCGGCATGATCGAGTTGCATCAGCGTATTCAGCGCGCCGCGCTCCTTGTATGCGGCGGTGAATTGCAGGTTCTCGAACTTTAGATAGATGGTGGCGCCCGTCAGTTGGCTGAGCGTACGGCTGATAAGCGTGGGCGTACGCACGATCTGGTCGGCGATCCGCGCATGCGCTGTGCGGATGTCGTCGATAGAGACGGGCAGGGGGTCCGCGGTCGCGGCGAGCGTGGCCATGATCCGACCTAGATCATCTGGTGCAGTGGGGGAACACGCCTTATGCGCTCGGTCCATGATACGCTTAACCGCCGCAATCCTGGCCCTGTCCGCTACCGCTCCTGCACTGGCCGACGGTCTGGTCGATAACGTGACCGGCCTGACGCTCGACCAGGATCAGCGGGTGGTACGCTTCAACGCGGTGCTGATCTCCCGCGACGGCAAGGTCGTCAAGTTGCTGGAGACGCGCGACAAGCGACC
Source organism: Sphingomonas sp. (assembly GCA_965260965.1). GTDB lineage: Bacteria > Pseudomonadota > Alphaproteobacteria > Sphingomonadales > Sphingomonadaceae > Sphingomonas. The sequence continues at coordinate 776,714 of CBDHCA010000003.1, forward strand.
CGACAAGCTGGACTGGCGCGCCGACATGAAGGGCGCGGTGCTGCTGCCCGGTTTCATCGACGCGCATGGTCATGTGATGCAACTGGGTTTTCGCGCACTGGAGCTGGACCTGTCCGAGACGCGTTCGCTGGATGAGGCGAAGGCGCGGATCATCGCTTATGCCGCGGCCAATCCGGACAAGCCGTGGATCGTCGGTGGCGGCTGGAACCAGGAGAAGTGGGGGTTGGGCCGCTTCCCGACCGCCGCTGACCTGGACGGACTGGCGGGTGACCGGCCGATCTGGCTTTCTCGTGCCGACGGACACGCAAGCTGGGCGAACGCGGCAGCGATCAAGGCCGCTGACGTGACCGCCCGCACGAAGGCGCCCGCCGGTGGTCGGATCGAGCGGAGCACGGACAGACGGCCCTCTGGCGTCTTTGTCGATGCGGCGCAGGAACTGGTCGGCAAGCTTGTACCCGCGCCGCTTCCTAAGGAACGCGACGCGGCTCTTTTGAAGGCACAGGAGATCCTGCTCGGCTACGGCGTAACGGCGACGGCCGACATGGGCACCAGCCTCGATGACTGGCTGTCCTATCGGCGGATGGCGGATCGCGGAGGTTTGCGTGTCCGGATCGCGAGCTACGCACTGGGAGTCGAGACGGCGGTCCGGATCGGTGGCAACGGACCGACGCCGTGGCTGTACGAGGACCGATTGCGCATGGGCGGCGTGAAGCTCTACGCCGACGGTGCGCTCGGATCACGCGGAGCGTGGCTGAAGGCGCCGTACAGCGACGCTCCCGGCCAGACCGGCGCCGGTTTTATGGACGATACCGTGCTCAGGAACCGGATGAGCCGCGCGGCGATGGACAATTACCAGGTAGCGGTGCACGCGATCGGGGACAGGGCGAACGCGCAGGTTCTGGGGGCGATCGACGAATTGAGCGAGACCTATCAGGGTGATCGTCGCTGGCGGATTGAGCATGCGCAGATCGTCGACCCCGATGACTTGCCGCGCTTTGGTCGCCACGGCATCGTCGCGTCGATGCAGCCGACGCACCAGACCAGCGACCGGACGATGGCGGAAGCGCGACTGGGCTCCGATCGGTTGGCAGGCGCCTATGCTTGGGCCTCGATGCTAAAGAATGGTGCTACGCTTGCGTTCGGATCCGACTACCCAGTCGAGCGTCCCGACCCCTTTGCCGGTTGGACGGCCGCCTTCACACGGATGGACGCGGACGGGCAGCCCTATGGCGGCTGGCAACCACAGGAGCGGGTGACGCGCGAACAGGCGTGGTGGGCGTACACCGGCGGCGCGTCGCATGCCGAGTTCGCGGACGACAAGTTCGGTCGGCTGGGCGCCGGGCAGCGCGCGGACTTCATCATCGTCGACCGGGACCCGCTTCTGTCATCGCCGATGGACCTGCGCGCCGCGAAGGTGGAACAGACATGGATCGGTGGGCAGAAGGTTTGGCAGCGTCGATGAGCCTGGCGAGGGAGGGGAGACTCAGTCGAGTTTCACCCGCCCCCGGCCAGCCTTGATCGCGCCGCGACCCTTTTTCGCCTCCACCCTTCGCGCCTTGGCGGCGCGTGACGGCCTGGTTGCGACGCGGCGTGCATCGCGCTGCTCGGCGAGCGCCAGGAGATCGTCCAGACGGGCGCGAACATCGACCCTGTTCTGCTCTTGCGTGCGAAACCGCCGTGCGGTCAGGATCAGCGTACCGCCGGCAGTCAATCGCCTGCCGGCAATCAGCTTCAGCTTGCGATAAGCCTCCGGGCCGAGGCCGAGGCGAAACACGTCGACGCGAAGCTGGCAGGCACTGGCGACCTTGTTGACGTTCTGACCGCCGGGTCCGGTCGCCGCCAGGAAGCGCTCCTCGATCGCTTCCGCCGGTATCTCAATCATCCTCGAAGCCCACTGCGGCAAAGCGATCCGGCCAGGGGGCGGTGGCCGCCACGTCCGGCTTGCCCGGACGCGGCACCACCAGCTCGACGGCGTGCAGCATCATGCCTAGCGGGTCAGGACGACCATATATCGGGTCGCCGGCGACGGCGATGCCGATCCCTTCAAGCGCATGCACCCTGATCTGATGTGTACGTCCGGTTGAAGGGCGGAACTCGATCAGCGCGCGGCGGCCGTCGGCACGCAGCAGGCGCCAGTCGGTATGCGCTGCCTTGCCCTTCGGGTCGCCCGTCATGCGCCAGCCCGTTTGTCGGTTGCTGATCTTGGCAAGCGACAGGTCGATGCTGCCTGCCTCATTCGCGGGGATGCCCTCCAGAATCGCCAGATAGCGTTTGGAGACCAGCTCCGCCTCGAACATCTGCTGGAATCTCACGTGCGCCTTGGGATTCCGCGACAGCAACAGGCACCCGCTGGTATCGCGATCCAGCCGATGAACGGCGCCCGGCCAGCGATGAAAGCCGAAGCGCAGCGAATCGAGGTGATTATCGAGGCTCAGCGAGCCGTCGCGCGGGGGATCGACCGGCAGACCCGCCGGCTTGTCGATGACGAGGGCTTCGCCATCGAGGAAGAGGACTTGCTCGCCGTGCATGACGCGCCCCTTGCCACTACGAAGCGCGTCATGCCAGAGGCAGGCCTCCCATGCACCACTTCGCTTCGCTCCTCCCGTTGTTGGTTGCGACCGCTTCGACGACGCAGCAGCAGACATTGCCGATCGGCCCGGGACAGGTAGTGACCGTCGCGCCGGACGGGCGGGTCTTCGCGCACATGCCCTATGGAGAGGCATCGGCGGATGATCTGGTCGATGCACCACCAGGGTTTGCGGTTGGTCAGCCTTGCCGCCTCTTTCGTGACGTCGTTCCGGACCTTGCCGGATTGCTTGCCGCGGCGGACGCAACCGGCGATGGCTGGCACCTGCGTGGGGCGTCCTGCTATCGCGGCATCGAGCATCAGCGAGCTGTCTTCTGTGGCCGTGGGCCGCTGTGCATGGACGCTGAGCAACGATCGCGCGTTGCCGCACCGCCCGGCTTCAGCGAGCACGCAACCGGCTATGCGATCGACTTCACGTTCCGCCCAAGCGAGGGATGCACCGATGTGGAGACCTGCTTTGCGTCTACCGCCGCCAGCCGCTGGCTGCGCGCCAACGCACCGCGTTACGGATTCGAATTGAGTTTCCCGGGCGGCAACGGCCAGGGGGTGTCTTGGGAACCTTGGCACTGGCGCTGGGTCGGCACCAGCGCGACGCAGCCGGGAGCGAGCCGCGCGCGCGCCATATTCGCCAAAGCGAGGTCTCGCTTCCCTGCAGACCCCGCGGTTGCGACGTTAAAGGTCACGATCGCGCAGCCCGCGCCAATCATCAAATCACCAACCCCGCTACCGGCACCGGCGCGGAAGAAGCGTGGGAGGGGACAGAGATAGGCCGCCAAGCCGACGGCATACGGAATACTGCATTTGGGGGTGGAGCAGGTGAAGAGCAGCTCCGTTGGCGCTAGCCGAACAGCTTCCCCGCAACCTCCGCGACGCGCCGCCCCTGATAGCGGGCACCGTTCAGTTCCTCCTCGTGCGGCATGCGGCTACCGTCGCCGCCCGCTATCGTAGTCGCTCCGTACGGCGATCCACCCTTGACCTCATCGGTACCCATCATTCCCTGAAAACCATAGTCCAGGCCGACGATCACCATGCCCATATGCATCAGATTGGTGATGATCGACATGATCGTCGTTTCCTGGCCGCCATGCTGGCTGGCGGTCGAGGTAAAACCTGCACCGACCTTTCCATTCAGCGCGCCCTTCATCCAAAGGCCGCCGGTCATGTCCCAGAAGCTCGCCATCTGGCTGGACATGCGGCCATAACGGGTCGGCGTGCCCACGATGATCGCATCGTAATTGGCGAGAACATCCGGCCCTTCGATTAGCGCGTGCGACTCATCCGCCTGGAAATGCGCCGACTCGACGACGTCCTTGGGTGCCGTTTCTTGAACCCGGCGGATATCAACCGACGCGCCTTCGCCGCTTGCGCCCTCTGCTACGGCTTCCGCCATTCTGGCAGTGTGTCCATAGGACGAATAATAGAGCACCAGAACTTTAGCCATCATAGTATCTCCTTGCGTTTCAACGGATCAGTCGTCGACGACGAGCATAGGTCAGGTTTGCACAGGTATGAACGGAAACGCTGGAAACCGATTGTTTCTTGCTTACCTCATCGCCAAGGAGATCATCGATGCGCCTGCCTGACTTGGAAGCCTGGGCGATTTTCGCCGCCGTTGTCGAGCATGATTCGTTCAGCGGCGCCGCCGAGGCGATCGATCTGTCCAAGGCGACCGTATCGAAGGCAATCGCGCGATTGGAGGCAAGCCTCGGTCAATCTTTGTTTCACCGTACGTCACGGCAATTGACGCTGACAGAATCGGCGCGCCCGCTGGTCGAGTATGCCCGACGTATCTTGGGTGAAGCGCGTGCGGCCGAAGAAGCGGCACGAGATTCCGCGCAATCGCTGGAAGGGCGGGTGCGGCTGGCGGCGCCGATGAGTTTCGGGATCCGCCATTTGTCGCCGCATCTCGCCGATTTTCTCGCCGCTCATCCGGCAATCGAGGTAGAACTTCATCTGTCGGACGCGCGGGTCGATATCGTCGCCGACGGCTACGACGTTGCACTTCGAATTGCGGACTTGCCTGACAGCAGTCTGCGCGCGCGGCGCCTATGCGGGATCAGGACCCATATCGTTACCAGTCCGACCTATCTGGCTCAGCGCAGGCGGCCCGATCATCCTTCCGATTTGGGCGAGCACAGTCTGTTCGGCTATACTAACATCGTGGGGCCGATGCGCTTTACGGAGGCAAGCGGGGAGGAAGTATCGATCCGCCCGACCGGTCAGCTTCGCGCCAATAGCGGCGAGGCGATGGTGCCTGCGCTGGTCGCGGGGTTGGGTATAGCGCGGTTACCGGGTTTTATCATCAGTGAGCATCTGAAGTCCGGGGCGCTTGTCACGATTCTCGAGGACTGGACCCCGCCGCCGGTCGGACTTCATCTGATGACACCGCCAAGCCCGTTGCGCCCGGCCCGGGTCGAGGCACTGATCACGTTTCTGGCCGATTCACTGTCGGAGCCGACCGGAGGTTGAGGCTGCTTTTCGTCGGTGTCGTGATCTGCCAAACTGACTCCTGACATGAACCGTCTTGCCCCTGACGCCGAGGATGCGCGCTTCATTCGCCGCGTTCTGATCCTGATCGTGATCGCAGCAGTGACGGTTTCGCTGTACTGGGCGGGAGATCTGCTGATCCTGGCCTTCGGCTCAATGCTGGGTGCGATCGCCATTCATGCGATCGCCGACCAGTATCAGCATCGTCTGCATGTGCCGGAAAAGGTTGCGCTTGGACTATCCATCGTATCCGTGTTCGCGCTGCTGGGACTTCTGGGCTGGATGTTCGGCGTCCAGTTCCGCGAACAGGTCAACTTGCTTGTCCTCCGGCTGCCCGGATTGATCGATCAGTTTGCGACCTATCTCTCGCAGTCGCCGGTCGGCGCCAAGATCGTCGACGCTGTCCGCGTCGCTTTCGCCGGCAGCCGCGTGGCGCGTGACGTGGGCGGTCTGGTAATTGGAGCGGGAGAGTTGATGCTTAACTGTCTGCTGCTGCTGATCGGGGCGATCTTTTTCGCGGTCGACCCGAAGGTCTACGAACGCGGCTTCTTGTTCCTAATCCCTCTGTCCAAGCGTCATGCTGCCGAGGACGCGCTGTTCGATGTCGGGCAGACGCTTCGGCTATGGCTGCGCGCGCAGCTAATTCAGATGACAACGATGGGATTGCTTGTCGGGATCGGGCTGTGGCTGGCGGGAGTGCCCTCCGCGCCGGCGCTGGGTCTGCTGACGGGGCTGAGCGAGTTCGTGCCCTATATCGGCCCGTTCGCCGCGATGGCGCCTGCACTGGGTCTCGCTGCCACGAAAGGGACCAACGAAATCATCGGTGCGCTGATCGTCTTCGCTGTCGTGCGCGTGATCCAGACGAACTTCATCACGCCGTTTGTGACCGAGCGGGTGGTCTCGATCCCGCCGGCGGTCACGCTCTTCACGATCCTGGGGGTCGGTCAGGTGTTCGGCATCTTCGGTCTGTTCTTTTCGGCTGCACTGCTGGTCGTGATCTACACCTTGGTTCGCAGCCTGTATCTGCGCGAGGTTCTGGGGGAGGACGTACCGCGCACGAAGCATCATACGCTGCTTGGATCCGACGATACGATCCGCCCCGGCGATTCATCGCATTAATACAGAATTAACCTTTTGCGTTCAGACAGCGGGTGGTTAACGTACCATTCGGAAGGCACGCGGTCAGGGGATGCGCGCTTGCCAAACGGGGGAAGTCAAGATGCGGGTGTTGCTGATCGAAGACGAGCCGACGACTGCCAGGGCAATCGAGTTGATGCTGACGACTGAAGGCTTCAACGTGTACAATACCGATCTCGGTGAGGAGGGTCTCGATCTGGGCAAGTTGTACGATTACGACATCATCCTGCTCGATCTGAACCTGCCCGACATGCACGGCTATGACGTCCTGAAGAAGCTGCGCGTGGCGCGGGTATCGACGCCGGTGCTGATCCTTTCAGGCATGAACGAGATGGACAGCAAGGTCCGTTCCTTCGGCTTCGGCGCGGACGATTATGTTACCAAGCCCTTCCACCGCGAGGAGCTTGTCGCGCGTATCCAGGCGGTCGTGCGACGCTCCAAGGGCCATTCGCAGTCGATCATCCGTACCGGCAAGCTGGCGGTGAACCTGGACGCCAAGACCGTCGATGTCGATGGCGCGCGCGTGCACCTAACCGGCAAGGAATATGCGATGCTGGAGCTCTTGTCGCTGCGCAAGGGCACCACGCTGACCAAGGAAATGTTCCTCAATCACCTCTATGGCGGCATGGACGAGCCGGAACTCAAGATCATCGACGTGTTCATCTGCAAGCTGCGCAAGAAGCTCAGCTCCGCGTGCGGCGGCGACAACTATATCGAGACAGTCTGGGGTCGCGGCTACGTGCTTCGTGAACCCGATGAGATGGTTACGTCGCAGGTCGCCTGACGTCTTCCCGACCGAACCGGGATAGGGGCCGCGGTGCCGGGGGGCGCCGCGGCCTTTTATCGGTGCATCGGCGCGGTTTTACCGATCGATTTACTCCGCTATGTCTGGGTCATGCATGAATTTGAACTCATGGCAGGCGGCAAGGGGGAACTTTATCGTGATCTGGCTGTGGCCTTGGGCGCGCTGATGGCGGGCGAGGACGATGCGGTCGCGACCATGGCCAATGCCGCGGCGTTGATCTGGCAATATCTGCCGGACCTGAACTGGGCAGGATTTTACCGGATGGTCGGGGGCGAGCTCGTGCTCGGCCCCTTCCAAGGTAAGGTTGCCTGCGTCCGCATTGCGGAGGGGCGGGGTGTCTGCGGGACGGCGGCGAAGACCCGCGAAACTCAGATCGTGCCTGACGTTCATGTCTTCCGGGGCCATATCGCATGCGACGCGGCCAGCCGATCGGAACTCGTTGTGCCGATCGTTTACGAGGGCGCTGTGCTGGGCGTGCTTGACCTGGACAGCCCGCTGCCCAACCGTTTCGACTCTGAAGATGCGCTGGGTTGCGAAGCGCTGGCGGAGATGCTCGCGCCGACCTTGGCAAATGCTGTATCAGCGTCAGCTGCTCGGGAATGAGGGCGCCCGGGGCATCGGCCAAGGTGCAACGCCATCGCGCTTGCTTTTCGGCATCGGACTCAAACGAAAATCGCCTGGAAATACAATTTCCAGGCGATTTTCTTGTTTTCAGGCGCTATCGGATCAGCGCCGCGGTTATTCCGCGGCGTCCGCCAACGGCTCCACCGAGCAGAACTTACGCCCCTGCCGTCCTTCGCGGAAGCTGACGCGGCCGTCGGTCAGCGCGAACAGCGTGTGATCCTTGCCGATACCGACATTGGTGCCCGGATAGAATTTGGTCCCGCGTTGGCGCACCAGGATGTTGCCGGCAATCGCTGCCTGGCCGCCGAACATCTTGACGCCCAGTCGTCGCCCTGCCGAATCGCGTCCATTACGTGACGACCCGCCTGCCTTCTTATGTGCCATTCCCTGTAGTTCCTTACGCCTGCACGACCTGAGCGTCGGCGCTCGAGTCCTGAGTTTCGCCACCAACCGACACGATCTTCAGAATCGTGTGAAGCTGCCGGTGACCATTGCGACGGCGATAATTGTGGCGACGCCGCTTCTTGAAGACGATCACCTTCTCCGCCTTCGCCTGCGCGATGATCTCCGCCCCGACCGTCAGCCCTTCGACCGAACGCAGGTCCGACCCTTCCCCCGCAAGCAGGATATCGCCAAGCGTTATCGAGTCACCCTCGTCGCCCTCTATCTTCTCGACGACGATCTTGTCTCCGGCGGCGACGCGGTACTGCTTTCCGCCCGTGCGCACGATTGCGAACATGGAATCTTCTTTCGGCAATGAATTTGTCCCGCGCGAGGCGAACTCCGGCGGCAAGAGCATGTCCGCTATGCGACGCTCGTGATTCTGTCAACCGCCCGGAAGATCAATGGCGATGTTCGCGCCGCAGCGAATAGCGGCCATCGGCATAGTCATTGAACAGTCCGGCGATACCGGGATGGTCGACCGGTTCGTTACTATCGTCGGGAACCAGATTCTGCTGGCTGACATAGGCGACATAGCTGGAGTCCATGTTCTCTGCGAGAAGATGGTAGAAGGGCTGATCCTTGCGCGGTCGAAGACTCTCGGGAATGGCGTCATACCACTCCTCGCTGTTGGCGAAGACAGGATCGACGTCGAAGATCACGCCCCGGAAGTCGAACATCCGGTGCCGAACGACATCACCGATCGAAAAATGGGCATGCGCGACCGGTGGTGCATCAGGACCGGACGGAGAAACCGACTGCGGAATATCGTGACGAGGCATGTGTTTCATCTAATGGCTTTGACGCGACGCACAAGCGCCGCGGCGCTTGTGCTGTCACTGGCTTTACGTTAGACGCCCGCGTTCGACCCGCCGGAGCGTTGTTCAGGGGCGCAGAAGAGACCTCGCGGAGAGGTGCCAGAGTGGTCGATTGGGACGGTCTCGAAAACCGTTGTGCCTTGACGGGCACCGTGGGTTCGAATCCCACCCTCTCCGCCACCTGCCGCCGTGTCCCGCCATTTCCCACTCATGGCCAGCAGCAACTGTGTCAACGCAGCAGGCGCTACGATGTCATTCGATTAATCACTAAGGAAAGTGGAACTGCGCGACCAGGCCCTCCTCGACCGATACCAGAGCGAGATATTCCGCCTCCCCATCGACCGCCAGCTGGTGACCCTTGGAAGTCCAGGCACAGGCAAGACCACAACCCTTATCAGACGACTCGGGCAGAAACTCAATTACATGGAACTGCCGGACGAAGAGAAGGCCACGATTGACGCTACCGCATCGGTTGTGCCGCACGCCAGCAGTTGGATCATGTTCACGCCGACTGACCTGTTGCGCTCCTATCTAAAGGAAGCGTTCGGCCGCGAAAACGTGCCGGCCAGCGACAATGTCGTCCGGACTTGGACCGTTCATCGACACGATCTCGCGCGCAACAGCTTCGCGCTTTTGAGGACCAGCGGCGGCAGTGGTGGTCGCTTTATCGCGCGCGAGAACGCTGGCACGCTTCTGCCTGACGCGGCCGATCAGATCGCTTGGTTCGAAGACTTCGAGACATGGCAGGCCGTAGCGTTTTGGGCCGACCTGTCGACCGCCGCAGACCTACTAGCCGAGGCGACCGTCAGTAGCGTCTCGTCAATCGGGGGCAGGTTGAAGACCACTCTCGGCCGCACCGCGACAATCGACACACCCTCGACGATCATCGAATTAGTCGGCTTAGGTGTCGAAATCCGGATATTGATTGAGCAGCTCAACAACGAGATCAACGAGGCTTATAAACGCGCGCTCACCGCACAGATGCGCGCTGATCCCCAGTTCTTCGCCAAGCTAGCGGCATTCATAGACGGTCTGGGCGAAGTCGGTGATCAGATCGACGATACCGACGATACCGACGATACCGACGACGGTGACGAAGACGAGGGAGAACCCGCACGGTCCGTCAGCGGCCCGGCGGCAGCGCGAAAGGCCTTCAACGACGCGCTGCGCAGGCAGGCCCGCCAGCACGTCACCCGCCGTCGGCCGGGACGGAGCGTGGCAGCACGGGTGCTCGAATGGCTCGGGGAACGCGGCTTTGCCGAGGCCGAGCGCGAGACCGTGGGACGCAGCTTGCTTCTGCTCCAGGCCTTGCGCCGGTTCTCGAACCCGGTGCTCGCTCTCGTGCGCGGCGTGGTCCCGCGATACGCCGGCTTCCGCCGAATCCGTCGCTCGGAGAATCGATGGTATACCGGGGCTGGCGCCGGCCGTCTGGCAGACGACTTCGAGATCGACATAATCCTGCTGGCGACTTTTCGCGCCGCCAATGGCCTGCTCGCCGGCGCGCGTATCGCACGAGCATCCGACCAATCCCCCTATGCAGCGCTCGCGCCAGTTCTAGGCGCGCAGCGCAACCAGATCCTCGTCGATGAAGCGACCGACTTCTCGCCCGTGCAGCTCAGCTGTATGCGTGCGCTCGCCTCGTACCGCACGAACTCGTTCTTCGCGTGCGGCGATTTCGATCAGCGAATCACTCCATGGGGCAGCAAGCATCGATCTGACCTTGAGTGGGTCAGCCCTGGCATCGAGATAAAGCCCGTGTCGATCTCGTATCGGCAGAGCCGCCAGCTGTTCGACTTTGCCCGCGCCCTCGCGGCGCTGCTCGAAACCCACGGCGAGATCGAGCTTCCTTCCGAAATGAACAACGACCCCTTCGATCCGATCCTGCTGCTCGACACACCAGACCCGGATGACGTCGCCGCTTGGCTGTTTGCGCGGATCGCCGAGATCGAGGGCGCGATGAAGGGGGAACCTTTGCCCACCGTTGCGGTGCTCGTGCAAGAGGAAGCAGTCGTTTGCCCGATGACCAACGCTCTGAACCGCGCCTTCGCCGACACGAACCTGCGCGCCATTGCGTGTGTCGATGGTCGGCCGGCTCGAGACGCTCGGGGAACTCCTGTCGACGGACTGGAAGCCAAGCTAGAGCATGACCGGATCACGCTGAAGCGTATCCCGAGTTGGTGAATGTGTTTCGGTTTGAGATTGGGACCACCTGACCCGGTAATCGGCACCTAAACGGGGACCACCCTCCGGGTCATTTATATTCGCCTGTTGTGTTGGCTGGCGACGGGGTGGAGATGACGACCGTGGAGACGATAGGACGGATCAGGCGCGCGCATTTCGTGCAGAAGCTGTCGGTGCGGGAGATCGCGCGTCGGCTGCATGTGTCGCGCAAGACGGTGCGCAAGGCGATCGAGACCGAGGAGCCCGTGTTCACCTACATGCGGGTTGCGGAGACCAAGCCGAAGCTGGGCGGCCATGTGGCCGCGCTGGAGCAGATGTTGGCGGAGAACGAGCGCAAGCCGCGCCGCGAGCGTCTGACGCTGATCAGGTTATACGAGGTGCTGCGCGGGCTCGGATTTGAGGGCGGCTATGATGCCGTTCGCCGCCATGCCCGTCGCTGGCAGCGCGAGGAAGCGGGGCGGACGGCAACTGCGTTCGTGCCGCTGAGTTTTGATCCCGGCGAGGCGTACCAGTTCGACTGGAGCCACGAGGTGGTCGTCATGGCGGGCGTGACGACGACGGTGAAGGAGTGGGACCGCCGATCATCCCCCGGATGATCGGGACGATGCTCCGGGGGAGCATTGTCATGGCCCCACTCACGTCAGGCTTTCCCACAGCCGGATGTTCTTCATGGCGGCCTATCCGCGCGAGACGCAGGAGATGGTGTTCGATGCGCATGCACGAGCGTTCGCCTTCTTCGGCGGGGTCTGCACGCGCGGTATCTACGACAACATGTCGACGGCGGTGGCCGCGGTGTTCCTCGGCCCATCCCATCGCGCAAGCGCGATGGGGGACCCTCGGCAAGGAGCGCCGGTTCAACCGTCGGTTCTGCGCAGATGTGCAGCCATTATCTCGTCGAGCCGACCGCCTGCACGCCGGCCGCGGGCTGGGAGAAGGGACAGGTCGAGAACCAGGTCGGTCTGGTGCGCGAGCGCTTCTTCACGCCGCGGCTGCGCTTTGCGAGCTACGAGGAGCTGAACGCGTGGCTGCTCGATCGCTGCATCGAACACGCCGGTGCCCATCGTCATCCCGAGCTGCGCGAGCGGAGCGTCGCCGACGTGTTCGACGACGAGAAGGCGTCGCTGATGCGGCTGCCGACGACCGTCTTCAACGGCTTCCATGCGCTGACCGCGACCGTCTCCAAGACGCTGCTCGTACGGTTCGATTACAACAAGTACTCGGTCGCGGCCCGTGCACTGGGTCGCCCGGCGGAGGTCCACGCTTATGCCGACCGGATCGTCATCCGCCAATGCCACCCCATGCGGCGAGCCGCATGGGGACCCCGGTGCGCGACGATATCGTTGCCGAGCATGCGCGGCGCTATGGTCGCGATCAGACGATCTACGACCCGTGGCATTACGTGCCGGTGCTGGCGAAGAAGCCGGGCGCGCTGAGGAACGGCGCGCCTTTCAAGCAGCTTGCGCTGCCGCCGGGACTGGAGCGTCTGCGCGGCCGCCTGAAGGAGATCGGCGATGGCGACCGTCAGATCGGCATGATGATGGAGCGTCACCAGATCCTGGAGCTGATGGGCGACCTGAAGCTCGCCGGTATGCGCCATGCCTATGACGAGGTGATCGCCGATGCGATCAAGCGTCAGTATCCCGTCCAGCACGTCGTCGTCGATCTGCTGCAGGCCGAGATCGCCGATAAGCATGCTCGCTCGATCAAGTACCAGATGACGCCCGCGAGCGGACGCGAGCAAAAGCTCGCTTGGGTGCCAAGCTGCCGCTCGCCAAGGAGATCGCAGACTTCGAGTTCGCAGGCACGCCGATCAACGAAGCGCTGGTCCGCGATCTCGCCACCGGGGCGTTCATTGCCAACCAGCGCAATGTCGTGCTGGTCGGCGGTACGGGTTCGGGCAAGACGCATCTGAGTATCGCCATCGCGCGCAGCTGCATCCGCACCGGTGCCCGCGTTCGCTTCCACAACACGACCGATCTGGTGAACCGGCTTGAGATGGAGGTCCTCCAAGGCCGCACCGGCAAGCTCGCCGAGCATCTGTCGCGGCTCGACCTACTGATCCTTGACGAGCTGGGCTATCTGCCGTTCGCGCGCGCTGGCGGGCAGCTGCTGTTCCACCTCGTCAGCCGGCTCTACGAACACACCTCGGTCATCGTCACCACCAACCTGGCGTTCGGCGAATGGCCCACCGTGTTCGGTGATGCCAAGATGACCACGGCGCTGCTCGATCGGCTCACCCATCACTGCGACATCGTCGAGACAGGCAACGAGAGCTGGCGGTTGGGGCAATGTCGTTCTGGGGAATGTCGGCTCCGGGCTACGCCCTCCACCGACATCCCCCAGAACGACGGCGAAAGGGTGGTACCCTTTTATGTGCCGATCCCCGTCCCCGTTCCTGCGCCGATTGACAGGTGAGGTAGTTGCCGCATTCATGGGGTGTGAAGTGATCGAGGAGGGATCTGATCCTCTTCCACGTTGCCTCGACCGATCGCTCGTCGGCTTTTCGTAGCAAGGTTTTCAACTTGGAGAACATCTGCTCGATGGGATTGAGGTCGGGGCTGTAGGGCGGCAGGAACACGAGGTGTGCGCCGGCCTTGCGGATGGCATGGCGAACGGCCTTGCCTTTATGGCTGCCCAGGTTGTCGAGAACGACGACATCGCCAGGTGCCAGCGTCGGGAGCAACGCTTGCTCGACATAGGCCTTGAACGTTTCGCCGTTGATCGGCTGGTCGAGCACGATTGGGGCGGTGATCCGGTCGTGCCGCAGGGCTGCGATGAAGGTCAGCGTGCGCCAGCGGCCGTGCGGCACTTTGGCCAGCAGCCGCTCGCCGCGCGGGCTTCTGCCGTGAGTCCGCGTCATGTTCGTCTTGGCCCAGGTCTCGTCAATAAAGACGAGGCGGCGCGGATCGAGCTTATGCTGGTGGCGCCTCCAGCGTTCGCGTTTGCGAGCCACGTCCGGTCGATCCTGCTCGGCTGCGTGCAGGCTTTTTGAACGTTATTTCCGCACGCTTGTAGAACCGCCAGACCGCATCATAGCTGACCCGCACGTCACGTGCCGCCAGTTCGGCGACGATCGCCCGCAGCGTCAGGTCCGGTCTTTCGATGATCCGAGCCAGCAACCATTCGCGCTCGCCGGCAAGAACACCCCGCCTGCAGCCGCCCATCGGGCGTGCCGAGGCATCGCCGGTCGTGCGGTGCCGCTGCGACCAGCACACCGCCGTCGCCACGCCAACCCCGAAACGCTCAGCCGCCGCCCGGCAGGTCGCCCCCGACCCAACAAACCACACAACACGCTCGCGAAGATCCTGAGAATAAGAACGCGCCATCGCTGCTGGCCTCTTGCCCAGCCAGCAGCTTGAATCACAATTCCCGAGAGAACGGAATCCCGAATCCGTCAGGTCCGGTCATGCTCTAGCCGAGACAAGCGGGCCAAGAAGCACTATGCATCCGCATTTCCATCTAACCGTAATATGAGTACCGTTCACCGTAGCGATATCCCTTAACTATAGTGCTCATCATCATCGATCGGGCGTGGTCCGCCATTCACGCCCGTTTCAGCGCGAATCCGACGAGGCTCACCCAATCATCTCGACCGCCATCGCCGTAGCCTCGCCGCCACCAATGCACAGCGATGCAAGGCCTCGCTTCTGGCCGGCGCCCTCCAGCGATGAGAGCAGCGTTGCCAGGATGCGCGAGCCGCTCGCGCCGATCGGATGGCCCAGCGCGCAGGCGCCCCCGAGGATATTCACGGTGTCCACGCTCAGCCCCAGATCGTGCATCGCGATCATTGGTACCACCGCGAATGCCTCGTTTACCTCGTACAAGTCGACATCGCCGGTCGACCATCCTGCGCGCTCAAGCGCCTTCTTCATGGCGCTCACCGGCGCGGTCGTGAACCTGGCCGGCTCGTGCGCGTGCGCCGCATGACTCACGACACGTGCGATCGGTGTGAGGCCAAGTTTCTCTGCGACGCTGGCTCGCGTCATCACCAGCGCCGCCGCGCCGTCGGAGATTGACGAGGCATTGGCCGCGGTGATCGTGCCCTTCTTCGAGAAGGCGGGGCGCAGAGTTGGGATTTTGGCGACGTCGCCCCTGCTGGGCTGTTCATCCCGGCTGACCATGTCGCTCCCCTTGCGGCCCTTGACCTCGACCGGAACGATTTCCCGTTCGAACGATCCGTCCGCCTGCGCCTTTTGAGCACGTTCGAGAGAACGGATCGCATATGCATCCATCGCGGCGCGCGTAAATTGATAGTCCTGCGCAGTTTCCTCCGCGAAATTGCCCATCAACTTGCCGGGCTCATAGGCGTCTTCGAGACCGTCGAGATACATATGATCGTAGATCGTATCGTGTCCGATGCGTGCTCCGCCGCGGTGCTTCTTCGACAAATACGGCGCGTTCGTCATGCTCTCCATGCCGCCGGCGACCAGCATGTCGACTGAGCCGGCCGCGAGCGCATCGGCGGCCAAGATCGCAGCCTGCATACCCGAGCCGCACATCTTGTTGACCGTTGTACCCTCGACATGCGTACCAAGCCCGGCATTAATCGCCGCTTGGCGCGCGGGAGCCTGGCCAAGGCCTGCAGATAGCACACACCCCATATAGATGCGCTCGACAGCGCTTGCTGAGATACCCGCACGATCGACGGCACCCTTGACGGCCGTGGCCCCGAGATCGGTCGCCGAGGCTTCGGTCAGGCATCCCTGGAAAGAGCCCATCGGGGTGCGGGCATAGGAGACGATGACGATCGGGTCGGTGGCCATGAGATTAGCTCCGCTGAAGGATTTATCTATTGCGCACCTAGTCCGCTGCACCATGCTTTACAAATGCCGCGTTGCAGCATCCCGGCCCGGATTGCTACGCCGGTTGCATGCCCATGCTCTCTCCATTCGCTTGGTCGGCCGTGCTTGCGGTGCTGGGCGCGATCGTCGGCAGCTTTATCGCCGCGCTTGTCATGCGCTGGCCGCAAGGACGATCGGTGACACATGGGCGATCCGCCTGTGATGCGTGCGGCCGGACGCTGACGGCGCGTGATCTGCTGCCTTTGATCAGTATGTTCCTGCTGAACGGTCGCTGCCGATATTGCGGAGCAAGGATTACGCTGCTCCATGCCGGCTTGGAGATGGCGGGACTGATCGTCGGAGCGAGTGCCGGGTGGGTGGCCGGCGATCAGCGCGCGATCGCCGGTGCATTCTTTGGGTGGTTATTGCTCGCGATCGCCTCGCTGGATTGGCGGACCTTCTGGCTGCCGGACGAACTCACCGGGACGCTCGCGATAATGGGGTTCGCGGAGGTGGCTACGCAACAGGGACCGCTACTGAGCGATCGGCTGGTCGGTGGCGCTGCCGGCTTCGGGATGCTCTGGCTGATCGCATTCGCCTATCGAAACGTGCGTAAGCGCGAAGGAATGGGGGGTGGTGATCCAAAGCTGATGGGAGCGATCGGATTGTGGCTGGGCTGGAGAATGCTGGCGCCGGTGCTGCTACTGGCAAGCCTTGGGGGACTCGGCATCGTCCTGGTTGCAAAGCTGATCGGTCGTCCGATGACACGGACGACCGCGCTGCCGCTGGGGACGATGCTGGCGATCGCGGCTTACCCGACATGGCTGGCGATGGTAGGATGGACCTGATGATGGCCGCACTCCTCTTGGCACTCAATGCCGCTGCTCTACAAGTTTCCGGCTCGCCGGCCCCCGGCACGCCGCTGGTCTCGATCGGCCAGCAATCGCTGCCGGCAAAAGGCTGTGCGGCGTATTTATGGACCTTGGGGAGCGAGCACGCGCTGGTCGTGATGGCATCAGCCGAACCCGCTCGCCTTCGTATCGCGCTCGACGGACCAGTGCGCGACTATCCGCTGGTAGCGCAGAGCGGAGCCGGGGGCCTGGGCTTTGCCGGGACGACGACCTATCGGGGGGGCGACGTGACAGCGACGCTGGAGATGCAGGTGCAGACGATGGCCGAGCTTGCCGATGGCGCTCGCGTGCCCAGCGCGACCCTGCAGTTGCAGCGGCCGGGCCGAGACGAGGTGATCGTACCCTTGGGAGGCTTGATTGGTTGCGCACGGTAGGCTCTGCGCGCTTGCTAGGAAATAGAAAGGGGCGCCGCCGCAGCCGGCACCGCCCCTTTTCCTGGCTGGAAAACCGCTACTTGGTTACTTGACCTCGACGGTCGCGCCGGCCGATTCCAGTTGCGCCTTGAGCTTGTCGGCTTCGTCCTTGGAGACGCCTTCCTTGACCGGCTTGGGTGCACCTTCGACGAGGGCCTTCGCCTCCGTCAGGCCCAGTGAAGTAATGGCGCGGACTTCCTTGATGACGTTGATTTTCTTGCCGCCGTCGCCGGTCAGGATGACGTCGAACTCGGTCTGCTCCTCGGCGGCGGGAGCAGCGGCACCGCCGCCGGCGGCGGGAGCCGCCGCAACAGCCGCGGCGGCCGACACGCCCCACTTTTCCTCAAGCAGCTTGGAAAGCTCGGCGGCCTCCAGCACGGTCAGTTCGCTCAATTGATCAACAAGGGTGTTCAAGTCTGCCACGATGTATCTCCGATTACAGTAAAAAAGGGTTATGCTGCTTCTTTTTCAGCGTACGCCGACAGTACGCGCGCGATCTGCGCTGCCGGGGCCTGCGTGATGGTGGCTAGCTTCGTCGCCGGCGCTACGATCAGCCCGACGATCTTCGCGCGCAACTCGTCGAGCGACGGCATCGTCGCCAGCGACTTGACACCCTCGACATCGAGCGCCGTGGCACCCATCGCCCCGCCCACGATCTCGAACTTATCGTTCGTCTTGGCGAAGTCCACCACCACCTTGGCCGCCGCAACCGGATCGATCGAAGTCGCGAGTGCCACGGGACCGGTCAGCATGTCGCCGAGCGCGTCATAGTCGGTGCCGTCCAGCGCGATGCGCGCCAAGCGGTTCTTCGACACCTTGTACGCCGCTCCGGCTTCGCGCATCTTATTGCGCAGGTCAGTCGATTGCGCGACTGTCATGCCAAGATTGCGCGTGACCACCACCACGCCCACTTCCGAAAAAGTGCGGTTCAGTTCCGCGACAGCCTGGGTCTTCTGTTCACGATCCATGCCATTCTCCTCATCTGGGCGCACAAATGCAAGCCCTTCAAAAGTCCAGCGATGGGGAAGGATGCCGCGCCTGCGCGCAACCTAAGTGCCGTTCAACCGGCCAGCCTTTTCCCCGTCTCGGCAGGATATTAAGTGCCGGTCACCCGACACCCCTGCTGTCTAGGACGAGAGCCCGACGGATAACCGTAAGACCACGAATGATGCCATAACGACGACGGCTAGCGAGTCAAGCGATACAGGCAAATGAGGCAGACGCCACGGGAGCGAGTCCCGTCTCGTTATTGGTCGCGGCCCGAGCCGTCGAAATACGCGACGACGCTGACACGTGTCGCGCCTCGTCGCTTACGCGCCGTTTATCTCGGCGGTGTCCACCTTAATCCCCGAACCCATGGTCGAAGAAACCGCGACCTTCTTGACATACTTGCCTTTGGCACCCGAGGGCTTGGCCTTGACGACCGCATCGACGAGCGCGTCGAAATTGCGGCGTAGATCCTCTGCGGAGAAGCTGGCCTTCCCGATCCCTGAGTGAATAATGCCGGCCTTCTCGACGCGGTACTCGATCTGCCCGCCCTTGGCGGCCTTGACGGCTTCCGCGACATTCATCGTTACCGTGCCGAGCTTGGGATTGGGCATGAGACCCTTGGGACCCAAGACCTTGCCAAGACGACCAACAACACCCATCATGTCAGGCGTCGCAATGCAGCGGTCGAAGTTGATCGTGCCGCCTTGGATCGTCTCCATGAGGTCCTCGGCGCCAACGAGATCTGCCCCGGCCTCGCGCGCCTCGTCGGCCTTAGTGCCCTTGGCGAAGACGCCGACCCGGATGGTTTTTCCGGTGCCGGCGGGGAGGGAGACGACGCCGCGGACCATCTGGTCGGCGTGGCGGGGGTCGACGCCCAGGTTCATCGCGACCTCAATCGTCTCGTCGAACTTCGCGGTGGCGTTGGATTTGGCGAGGGAAAGCGCCTCGTCGATGCCGTGCAGCTTGTCCATCATCAGCCCTCCACCACCGAGAGGCCCATCGCGCGGGCCGAACCCTCGATGATGCGCGTCGCGGCGTCCAGGTCGTTGGCGTTCAGGTCCTTCATCTTGGCGGTCGCGATCTCCGACAGCTGCGAGCGGCGGATCGTGCCCGCCGAGGCCTTGCCCGGCTCCTTGGAGCCCGATTTCAGCCCCAGCGCCTTCTTGATGAGATAGGTCGCCGGCGGCGTCTTGGTCTCGAACGAGAAGCTGCGATCGGCATAGACGGTGATCCGGGTGGGGAGCGGCGTGCCCTTTTCCATGTCGGTCGTCTGCGCGTTGAACGCCTTGCAGAACTCCATGATGTTGACGCCGCGCTGACCCAGCGCCGGGCCGATCGGCGGCGCGGGCTTCGCATCGCCGGCCGGCACCTGAAGGTTGATGTAACCCGTGATTTTCTTAGCCATGTATCGCTCTTTTCCATTGGCTAAAGGCGCAACAGCGCCCCGCCTGTCCAAGTTTAGCGGTGCCAGCGGACGCGAACGCCCTCCCGCGGATAGCTCCGGATGTCGGAAGCGGCGGGCATTAGCGCAAAAGTCGCGCCTGCGCAAATCCCCTTGCAAAGTTGGAGATCGAACAGAACATAAGGCGAACGACATAGAGTGAACGATATAGGGGGGGGAGAGCAGCGCATGGCCAGGCCGCTGACGCGCGCGCAGTGCAAGCAGAATGCGGCGTTCCTGAGGGTGCTGAGGCGCACCGGCAATATCCGCATGGCCGCGCGCGAGGTGGGGGCGGCGGTATCGACGCTGCACACGCGCCGCGCCGCGCATCCGGGCTTCGCGCAGCGCTGGGACGCGGCGGTCGCGGTCGCGCATGCGGCGTTCTGGATGGACGGCGGGCGGCAGGGGCCGGAGCGCAAGCCGGAAGGAAAGGACGCCGCGCCCGAAACCGCGCACCGCACGAAAGGCGGCGAGCCGGTGGTGGTGCGGCGGCGCGACGGCAAGCTGCAACTGCGGCGCGCTCAGCCGGGCAAGCTGACGCAGGCGTGCGAGCAGGCGTTCCTGGCGGCGCTGTCGGCGACCGCGAACGTATCGCTGTCGGCGGCGGCGGCGGGCGCGTCGGAGCGCGCGTTCCACCGGCGGCGACGCACGAACGGGGCGTTCGCGCGCGAATGGCGGCTGGCGATGGAGGCGGGGTACAATCGGCTGGAGGAGGCGTTGCTGGAGCACGCCGCGCCCGAATCATACGAACATGACGCATGGCGACGCAACGAGCCGCCGCCGATGCCGCGGATGACGCCGAGCGAGATGGTGCACCTGATGCACCTGCACCAGAAGGAGGTACGGCTGCAGGACGAGCCGCCGCATATCCGCCGCCGCGCGGGCGAATCGCAGATGGCGTACAGCTATCGACTGTCGGCGATGGGCCAGGCGCAGCTGGAGCAGCGGCGCGAGGAATACCGGGTCGCGGAGGCGGAACGCCGCGCGCAGGGCAGGGCCTGCGCGTTCGACGACGCGTCGCCGAGCCTGCCCGCGCTGGACCAGGTGACGGGCTGGTCGCACGCGGACCCGGACAAGCCGGCTCATCATGAGGGGGTGCCGCTGTTCGGCGGGTGGCGGATGGACGACATGGACGCGCGGCTGGCGGAGCGGAAGCGCGACCGCGCCGAGCGCCGCCGGCTGCGCGAGGAGGATGACGCGATGCGGCGCGAGGTGGACCACAAGCTGGGAGAGGAGACGCTGCCACGACGCCGGGCCGAGCGCGAGGAGCGGCTGCGCGAGGAACGCGCGAAGCAGCCGGTGCCGAGGGCACGGCGGTTGTGAGGGGCTCAGGCCGCCAGCATCGCCTCGATATGGTCGAGCGCCTGCGTGAAATCGAATGTCAATTGCGCGCGTTCGGCCGCGTCGGGAAGCCAGGAGACGAGATGCGGAAAGACGATGCGTTGATATTTGAGCGTGTCCGCGTCCCAATGTTCCTCGGGCGTGGCGGCTCGGGCCTTTGCCAGAAGGTCGAGCGCGTCGGCGCGAATATCGTTCGGGTCGAACAGCACGCCCTGAGGTCGCTTGCGCTCCCCGAGGTCAAAGCCGAGTTGATCGCCGTCCATCGCCCGTGTCTAGCGCGCGGCATGGACACCGGACAAGACGCCGCGTCCCGAAATCTGTGCATAACCGGGCGGGGCGATACTGGAAACCGACCGACGATACGGGCAGGGTAGGCGCATGAGTGCCGATCGTTTCAAGCCCCTGCTCGACCGCGAGTTTCTGAAGGCCGAGCTTCATTACGCGTTCGAGGATTATGTCGCGTCCGGCGGCGACTCCTCGTTGCGAAGCCGGCTGGAGGATTGGGCAGCGCGCAAGGTTGTGCGCGAAACCCAGGCGGAGGGATCGTTCATCCAGCGTTTCTTCGTCGAGACATGGGGTTATCGCGACGACGGCACGGGTACCGCGCACTTCCAGCTACATCCCAAATTCGGGATCGCGGGCGCGGGGCAGGGCGGCAATCGCGGGGAGGCCGATCTGGCAATCGGGCAGTTCGGCGACGGCATGCCGGCGATCCCGCAAGTGGTATGCGAGTTCAAGGATATCAAATCCGGACTGGATGCGTCGCAGAACCGGAAGGGCAACAATCGCTCTCCCGTGGTGCAGGCGCATGATTACCTGAGATATGCGCGGCGGGCGCTGTTCGGTAACGAGCCGGTGCAGCCGCGTTTTGCCATCGTGACCGACATGAACGAGTTCCGCCTGTATTGGTGGGACCATTTTACCGACCGTTACCTGCGCTTCTCGATCACCGGCGGCGATCTGTTCAGCCCGGTCACATTGCTTGGCGATGGCGACGAAGCGTTGTTCGACCGGTTCCTGTTCCAGCACCTGTTCCGTCCAGACATGCTGTTGAGCGATGCCGGGCGAACGCGGCTGGAACGGCTGATCGAGAAACAGGGCCGCGCCGAACAGCGGCTGGAGGATGCGTTCTACAGCCATTACCGCGCCTATCGCACGGTGCTGGTCGACCTGATCATGCTGCAGCGCCCGGACGGCGTGACAAAGGGCGGGGCGGTGCGACTGGCGCAGAAGCTGCTCGACCGCCTGATCTTCGTCATGTTCGCCGAGGATATGGGCGGGCGCGTCGGCTTTCCGGCGGGTGCGTTGCAGGAGGAATTGAAGCGGCAGAGCCGGGACCAGTTTCTCGAGCCGGAGGGTGATGAAGTCTGGCGTCGGCTGAAACGCATTTTCGAGATCATGAACATCGGCGGCAAGCTGGGCGAGGCGTCGATCCATCAATTCAACGGCGGGTTGTTCGCAACCGACGCGGCGCTGGACGCGCTGACGCTGCCCAACCGCATCTTCGTGGCGTTCGGACAGGCGCAGAACGACGCGAAGCTGGCCGAGCATCCGCAAACCCTGTTGTTCCTGGCTGCAACCTATAATTTCGCGCGCGAGGGCGATGCGAAGAACAGCATCGGCCTTTACACGCTTGGGCATATTTTCGAGCAGTCGATCGTCGAGCTGGAAAAGCTGGAGGCGGATGCCGAAGGCCGGACCTCTCTGACCGATGTTACCAAGCGCAAGCGCGACGGGGTGTATTATACCCCGGAATGGGCGGTCGGCCGGATCATCGACGAGACGATCCAGCCGTTGCTGGCACGGTGGCGGGCGGAGGCGGGCTGGCCAGAGACTGGCGAGCCGTCACGCACGGCGGCCGCCGCCTATTGGAATCGGTTGCGCGCGATCCGCGTGCTGGACCCGGCGTGCGGGTCGGGGGCGTTCCTGATCGTTGCGCTCAAGATGCTGGAGCGGGTGTTCGCGGACACGCTGGCTGCCGCCTACCGCGCGGGTGCCGTCGCGTCGCTGCCCGACGATGCGGCGATCACGCAGATGATCCTGGCGAACGATTTGTTCGGAGTGGACATCAATCCGGCGTCGGTTGAGATCACGAAATTATCGCTGTGGCTGCACACCGCACTGCCCAACAAGCCGCTGTCCGGACTGGACGCCACGATCCGTTGCGGCAACAGCCTGGTCGACCGGCGCTTCTACAATAAACGTACGATCCTGGACGAGGACGAGCGCGACCGGATCAACGTGTTCGATTGGGAGGGCGATTTCTCGGCAGGCAGTTTCGACGCGGTGATCGGCAATCCTCCGTATGTTAAGTTGCAAAATTTCAAGCGGGTCAATGCCGACATGGCGCAGTGGCTGGTGTCCGGGTCGAGCGGGGAGGCGCCCTATGCGTCGACCGGCACCGGTAATTTCGACCTGTACCTGCCGTTCATCGAGCGGGGATTGTCGCTGCTGAACGAGGGCGGGCGGATGGGGTATATCGCGCCCAATCTCTGGCCGACGCTGGATTACGGAGCGGGGCTGCGCGCGCTGATCGCCAAAGGCGGGCATCTGGAGAAGTGGATCGATTTCCGATCGTGGCAGGTGTTCGAGGAAGCGACGGTCTATACCGCGATCCAGATCTTCTCAAAGGCAGCGGTCCCGGCGATCCGGATGGCATTCGTCGGCGATGGCGATCTGAGCCGGGTCGACTGGGACGATGACACGCTGGTGCTGCCCTATGCCGACATCGCGCAGCCGAGCGATCCGTGGCTGATCGCGCCCGCGCCGGTGCGAAGGATGATCGAGCGGCTGGGGCGGGAGGCGGTACGGCTGGACCAGCCGGAGAATGTGCGTGCGATTTTTCAGGGTATCATCACCAGCGCCGATCATATCTTTCATCTGCGCCGGCTGGGGCGCGACCGTTATGCCTATACGCCGCGAGTGAAGGGCAAGAAGCAGGCGGCGGTCGTGGTCGCAATCGAGGATGCGATAATGAAGCCGCTGGTATCGGGGGCGGAGGCCAAGCGGTTCATCGAACCGGTGACGGAGACGCGGTTGCTGTTCCCGTACCGGGTCGATGGGGAGGGCGCGCGGTTGATGGCGGCGGACGAGATGGCGGCGAGCTATCCAAAAGCGTGGGCGTACCTACGTGGGTTCGAGGAGGAGTTGCGGGCGCGGGAGCATGGGAAGTTCGACGATGACGGGTGGTACCGGATGGGGCGTCATCAGAACCTCGACAAGCAGGAGGTGCCGAAACTGCTGGTCGCGCAACTTGTACCGGAATTGCGGATGGCGTTCGATCATGCCGGCGAGTTTTACGTCAACAATGTCCGCGTAAACGGCATCCTGCCGCAGGGCGACAATGGCTGGTATCTGCTGGCCGTGCTGAATGCGCCGGTTTCCAACTACATCTTCAAGTGGCTCGGCAAGCCCAAGGACAATGGCTATTTTGAGGCTAACAAGCAGTTTATCGCGCCATTGCCGATCCCGCATGCCGATCGCGCGAGCCGCGCGGCGCTATCAGCGCTGGCGATGCGGTTGCAGGAACAGCATACCGACCGCGTGCGGCAGCGCGCCGCGCTGGACGAACGGTTGCGTTCCACCGCCAGGGCGCGCTGGTCGCTCGACCGACTGTTGCCGGGTGTCCGCGCGCTGACCATGATCGAGCAGGCGGTGCCGACGAGCGTGCCCGCGTCGGGACACAAGGCCTGGGTCGATGACGAGCGCCGCGCCGACGAGGAAGCGGCGTTGGCGGGAATCGACGCGGTGCTGACGGTCGACTCGGCGCTTGAGGTTGTGCTGGCGGACGGCAAGCTGTCGTTTCTGGCCGACGAGCAGCTTGTGGCGCGGGTGTTCGTCGGGCCGGCCGAGGAGGCACTGGTGGCGGCGCAGTGGCGCGGCGTGGCGCTGGACTTCGGCCTGCGCGGGCGCGACGATGCGAAGCGGCTGGTCGAGCGGCTGCGCCATGTCGCGGTCCATGCCGAGCCGGCCATCGCCGCGCAGATCATCGCGATCGGCGAGCGGCTGAACGATCTGGGCGGGCGGATAGCGGCCGACGAGGCGGAGCTGCACGAGCTGACCTGCCGCCTGTTCGCGCTGACGTTGGAGGAACGGCGCCTGGTGGAGGCGGGGCGGAGTTAGGGGCGGACGGCGGCGCCGCGGCCAAGCCAGCAGGTGCCATGAGCGCCGCGGCCAAGCCGCGTCGTCGGTCCTCGTTGCACGAGGCCGGCCGGTCGGGCGGTCTGTTGTGATTAGCTTTCGCTAATCACTTCGACCGCTCGACCTGCTCGAACTCCAGTTCAACCGGCGTCGCTCTACCGAAGATGCTGACCGACACCTTTACGCGGGCCTTGTCGAAATCGAGTTCCTCCACGGTGCCGTTGAAGCTGGCGAAGGGGCCGTCGAGGACCTTGACCTGATCGCCGATCTCGTAATCGACCTTGATCTTCTGCTTGGGCTGAGCGGCGGCTTCCTCCTTGGAGTTGAGCATGCGCGCGGCCTCGGTCTCGCTGATCGCCTGCGGCTTGCCGGACGAACCCAGGAAGCCGGTGACCTTGGGCGTGTTCTTGACCAGGTGATAGACGTCGTCGTTCAGGCTGAGCTTGGCGAGGACATAGCCGGGCATGAACTTGCGCTCGACCGCGACCTTCTTGCCGCGGCGCGCCTCCTGCACCGTCTCGGTCGGAACCTCGATCTGCTCGACGAGCTGGTCGAGGCCCATGCGGGTGGCCTCGGCCATGATCGAATCGCGAACCTTGCCCTCGAACCCCGAATAAGCGTGAATGATGTACCAGCGCGCCATGTGCGGCGAATCCTTATGCTATGCGGCGAATTTGAGGAGCAGGGCGACGATCTGTTCGAAGACCGTGTCGACCGCGAAGAAGAACAGCGCCAGGACGGTGGTCATGACGACGACCATGATCGCGGTCGTCACCGTCTCTCGCCGGGTGGGCCAGGTGACCTTCGCGGTCTCGGCCTTGACCTGATTGATGAACTCGATGGGGGTCGTCTTCGCCACGGGATCGGTCCTGCTGGTGGAAAGCGGCTCCCAAGAGCCGTGAGGGCCGGGGCCGCGTGATCTTCAGATATCGGAAGACGAAGGTGTAGCGCACGGGTCGCTGTCGTACAAGAGCCGGATGCGACGAAGCCGCCGCCCCCTGTCCGGGGCCGGCGGCTTATGGTGATCTGCGAAGGTGGGAGTTAGTTGCTGTCGGATCTGTTGTAGTTATTGTTATTGTTGTTGTTGACCGCCGCCAGAACGATCGCACCGACGCCGATCGCGACCATCGCACCAGCGGCGATGAGACCGGGACCACTTAATCCGGCGAAGGCGAGCTTCTCGCTGGAGTGCGTTGCCTTGCCGGCACGCACGGACGGGCTGAGCGACAGGCTCCTGGCGGAGGACGCCGAGGTCGACGCGGCGGGCTGCGCCAATGCAGGTACGGCGGCGAGCGAGGCGGCGGCGAAGGCGGTAAGCGCGGTGGTGATTTTCATGTGCAGTCTCCCTGAATCAGTTGAGTGTCAACGCCTTAATCCCTCGTCGCATCAATCGGTTCCGAGAAAATGGCAGGGGCACTCGGATTCGAACCGAGGGCCTTCGGTTTTGGAGACCGACGCTCTAACCAGCTGAGCTATGCCCCTGTGCAGCTCCGCCGTTATCGCGGCCGCCCCCGAGATACAAGATGCGACGTGGTCCGGTTGACCGCGCAGAGCCGGGCGGATATAGCCCCGTTGTCCGAAGGGGGAGCAAGTCCCTCGTGCGGGCGATTGAACATTGCTGGATGCAGTTGTGGACCTGGGGGTGGCGATGCCGGCCCGATGGTCCTTTTTGTATTATCGAGCTTTCCCGCTCCGGCAAAGTAACCAATGGAAAGGTGAAGGCTTCAATGCCGACGATCAACCAGCTGGTCCGCAAGGGCCGCGACCCGCAGAAGGCCAAGTCGAAGGTCCCTGCGATGGAGCAGAACCCGCAGAAGCGCGGCGTCTGCACCCGCGTCTATACGACGACGCCGAAGAAGCCGAACTCGGCGCTGAGGAAGGTAGCCAAGGTCCGCCTGACCAACCAGCGCGAAGTCATCAGCTACATCCCCGGCGAGGGGCACAATCTGCAGGAGCATTCGGTCGTGCTAATCCGTGGCGGCCGCGTTCGCGACCTGCCCGGTGTGCGCTACCACGTGTTGCGCGGCGTGCTCGACACGCAGGGCGTGAAGGACCGGCGCCAGAGCCGCTCCAAATACGGGGCGAAGCGGCCGAAGTAAGCCGCGTCCCGTATTTTCTTCAAGCTTTTGAAAGGTAGCTGCAATGGCTCGTCGTCGTCGTCCCGAGAAGCGGGAAATCCTGCCTGATCCCAAGTTCGGGGATGAGGTGCTGTCCAAGTTCATGAACTCCGTCATGTATGACGGGAAGAAGTCGGTCGCAGAGCTGATCGTCTATGGCGCGATGGAAACCGTCGAGACGCGCGCCAAGCGCGAGCCGCTGGGCGTGTTCCACGATGCGCTCAACAACATCAAGCCGGGCATCGAGGTCCGCAGCCGCCGGGTTGGCGGTGCGACGTACCAGGTGCCGGTCGAGGTGCGGCCCGAGCGCGCGCAGGCGCTGGCGATCCGCTGGCTGATCTCGGCTGCGCGCTCGCGCAGCGAGAACACGATGGCCGCGCGGCTGTCGGGCGAGTTGCTCGATGCGTCCAACAATCGCGGCAACGCGGTCAAGAAGCGCGAAGACACGCATCGCATGGCCGAAGCCAACCGCGCCTTCTCGCATTATCGCTGGTAGGCGCTATATTGAGCTTGAGAGGGCGGTAGACGGTGGCGACTCATCTAGGCAGTGACCAGTTCGCATCCGACGAACGAATGGCGCGGCTGCATGAGATCATCGAAAATAGCGAAAAGCTGCAGCTAGAGCGGCAGAAGCTCCAGGCGGAGCGTCTCAAGCTTGAAGCCCAACGGTTAAGGATTGCGGCGGAGCGGCTCAAAACCGATGTCGACACCCGGATCGTGCCGTTCGCCACCGTTTTTCAGGGTCTGATCGCGATCGCCGCGCTGATTGGCGCGGGGGCGGCGATCGCCAAACTGTTCTTTCCCTGAGTACGGCCCTGCCCTGCTCAATCGACATATTCTGACGTAAGGACTCACCATCATGGCCCGCAGCCATCCGCTCGACATGTATCGCAACATCGGCATCATGGCGCATATCGACGCCGGCAAGACGACGACGACCGAGCGCATCCTCTATTACACCGGCAAGTCCTACAAGATCGGCGAGGTGCATGAGGGCACCGCGACGATGGACTGGATGGAGCAGGAGCAGGAGCGCGGCATCACGATCACGTCGGCCGCGACGACGTGTTTCTGGAACGACCACCGGATCAACATCATCGACACGCCAGGGCACGTCGACTTCACGATCGAGGTCGAGCGTTCGCTGCGCGTGCTGGACGGCGCGGTCGCGTGCTTCGATGGGGTGGCGGGCGTCGAGCCGCAGTCGGAGACGGTGTGGCGTCAGGCGGAGAAGTACCACGTTCCGCGGATGTGCTTCGTCAACAAGCTGGACCGTACGGGCGCGAATTTCGAGATGTGCGTCGACATGATAAAGGACCGGCTGGGCGCCCGCCCGGCGGTCCTGTACCTGCCGATCGGGATCGAAGGCGGATTCAAGGGGCTGGTCGACCTGGTCGAGAACCGCGCGATCATCTGGCTGGAAGAGAGCCTGGGCGCGAAGTTCGAATATCAGGACATCCCCGCCGAACTGGCGGACGCCGCGGCGACGGCGCGCAGCGAGCTGATCGAGATGGCGGTCGAGCAGGACGACGGTGTCATGGAGGCGTATCTGGAGGGCACGGAGCCCGACAGCGCGACGCTGAAGAAGCTGATCCGCAAGGGGACGCTGAACTTCTCGTTCGTGCCGGTGCTGTGCGGCTCGGCGTTCAAGAACAAGGGCGTGCAGCCGTTGCTGGACGCGGTGGTCGACTATCTGCCGAGCCCGCTGGACGTGCCCGCCATTCAGGGTCTGAAGCTGGACGGCGAGACGCCCGATGAGCGTCCGTCGTCCGACGAGGCGCCGTTCTCCGCGCTGGCGTTCAAGATCATGAACGATCCGTTCGTCGGCACGCTGACGTTCGCGCGCATCTATTCGGGCAAGCTGGATGCCGCGTCGATCGTACAGAATTCGGTCAAGGACAAGAAGGAAAAGGTCGGTCGCATGCTGCTGATGCATGCCAACAGCCGCGAGGATATCCAAGAGGCCTATGCCGGCGACATCGTGGCGCTGGCGGGGCTGAAGGATACGACGACGGGCGATACGCTGTGCGCCCAGTCCGCGCCGATCATATTGGAGCGGATGGAGTTCCCCGACCCGGTCATCGAGCTGTCGGTGGAGCCCAAAACGAAGGCCGACCAGGAGAAGATGGGCGTCGCGCTCAACCGCCTGGCGCGCGAGGACCCGTCGTTCCGGGTTTCGTCGGACGCCGAATCGGGCCAGACGATCATCAAGGGGATGGGCGAGCTCCACCTGGAGATTCTGGTCGACCGGATGAAACGCGAGTTCAAGGTCGAGGCCAATGTCGGCGCGCCGCAGGTCGCGTACCGCGAATATCTCGGCAAGCCGGTCGATATCGACTACACGCACAAGAAGCAGTCGGGTGGTTCCGGCCAATTCGGCCGCGTCAAGGTGACGGTCATCCCCGGCGAGCGTGGTAGCGGTTACCAGTTCTTCGACGAGGTGAAGGGCGGCAATATTCCCAAGGAATATATTCCCTCGGTCGAGAAGGGCATGCGCGAGACCGCCGAGGGCGGCTCGATGATCGGCTTCCCGATCATCGATTTCGAGGTGCATCTGACCGACGGCGCGTATCACGATGTCGACTCCAGCGCGCTGGCGTTCGAGATCTGTGCGCGCGGGGCAATGCGCGAGGCGGCGCAAAAGGCCGGGATCAAGCTGCTGGAGCCGATCATGCGGGTCGAGGTGGTGACGCCGGAGGACTATCTGGGTGACGTCATCGGCGACATGAACTCACGGCGCGGACAGATCCAGGGCACCGACAGCCGCGGCAATGCGCAGACGGTCGAGGCGATGGTGCCACTCGCCAACATGTTCGGCTATGTGAACCAGCTGCGCTCGTTCACGCAGGGCCGCGCGCAGTACAGCATGCAGTTCTCGCACTATGACGAGGTACCCGCGAACGTCGCCGACGAAGTAAAGGCGAAGCTGGCCTGAGGGGTACAGGGGCAGGCCAGGCTGCTCCCTAGACGGCGAAAGGCCGGCCAGCCCCGGGCTATGGCCGAGGTCTTACGGCGCGGGATACATTTCCGCGTCGGCCCTGCGATAGAAAGAGGCCCGCTCCTGATCCGAGCGGGCCTTTTCGCATGCGCGCTTTTCCCGAGCCTCAATCTGCGATATTTTCCGCGCGATCAATGCTGTCGCGCCCGTCACGAACCTCCCCCAAAAGCTGAAGCTGCGGGTCGAGGACTATGAACTGCCGGAAGGCAGCGGCGCGTTCGAAGCTTACTGCAAGGCCGAGCTGGTCGATGGGGACATCTACATCGTGAACGCGCAATATGCTCGCCACGGATTGGTGAAGACGCGCCTGCTCTACGCACTGATGCTACGGCTGGGGGAGATCGGCGGCAGTTTGAACGTCTATTCCGAGGTGTCGCTTCGCGTTAGCCCGGACAGCATGCCGGAACCGGACCTGTTTCTGGCTCCGCAGCAGGGCTTCGGCCCCGTAGCCGTAGCGGGAGTCGCGCTGGTCGTGGAAGTGTCGGATACGACGCTCGCGCTTGATCTGGGTCGCAAGGCCGATCTGTATGCCGCAGCGGGCGTGCCGGAATATTGGGCGGTCGACCTGAACGGGGGGCGGGTGGTTCGGCACGACGGGCCGGGCGAGGAGGGCTGTCGCCGCCGCTTCGAGATCCCGCTGGGGGAGGTCTTGCGTTCGGCGACCATCGATAGGCTGGAGATCCCGACGACTGAGCTGATGGGCTGATTTCGAGGCCATCCGCAGGACAATCGGTCGGCGCGCAAGTGCCTTGCGCGGATCGCTTCGGCCCGCTATGGACGCCTGCGTCGTAAGGGGCTGGGCGGTGACGCCCGGCTTCTTGTGCTTTACGGGGCCCGGACTCCGTTCCACTATCGTATCGTGATCACGCGGCCCGCCGACATTCCAGGCGGCGCGCTGTAGAGGGAAGAACATGGCGAAGGCAAAATTCGAGCGGAACAAGCCGCATCTCAACATCGGCACCATCGGTCACGTCGACCACGGCAAGACATCGCTGACGGCGGCGATCACGAAGGTGCTGGCCGAGACGACCGGCGGGACCGCAGTCGACTTCGCGAACATCGACAAGGCGCCCGAGGAGCGTGAGCGCGGCATCACGATTTCGACCGCGCACGTCGAGTACGAAACCGCGAACCGTCATTATGCGCATGTCGACTGCCCAGGCCACGCCGATTATGTGAAGAACATGATCACCGGCGCCGCGCAGATGGACGGCGCGATCCTGGTCGTGTCGGCGACCGACGGCCCGATGCCGCAGACCCGCGAGCATATCCTGCTGGCCCGTCAGGTGGGCGTGCCGGCGATGGTCGTGTTCATGAACAAGGTCGACCTGGTCGACGACGAGGAGATCCTGGAGCTGGTCGAGCTGGAGATCCGCGAGCTGCTGAGCAGCTACGATTTCCCGGGCGACGACATTCCGATCATCAAGGGATCGGCCACCTGCGCGCTGTCCGGTTCGAACGACACGTTCGGCAAGGAAGCCGTTCTGGAGCTGATGAAGGCGGTCGACGAGTACATCCCGCAGCCGGAGCGTCCGCTGGACAAGCCGTTCATGATGCCGATCGAGGACGTGTTCTCGATCTCCGGTCGCGGTACGGTCGTCACCGGCCGCGTCGAGACGGGTATCGTCAAGGTCGGCGAGGAAGTCGAGATCGTCGGAATCCACCCCGACGTGCGCAAGACCACGGTCACCGGCGTCGAGATGTTTCGCAAGCTGCTGGACCAGGGTCAGGCGGGCGACAATGTCGGTGCGCTGATCCGCGGCGTGGCGCGCGACGAGGTGGAGCGCGGCCAGGTGTTGTGCAAGCCCGGCTCGATCAAGCCGCACACCGACTTCGCATCGGAGGTCTATGTGCTGTCGAAGGACGAGGGCGGTCGCCACACGCCGTTCTTCGCCAATTATCGCCCGCAATTCTATTTCCGCACGACCGACGTGACCGGCACCGTCGAGCTGCCCGAGGGCACCGAGATGGTGATGCCGGGCGACAATGTCGCGCTGGGCATCAAGCTGATCGCGCCGATCGCGATGGACGTCGGCCAGCGCTTCACCATCCGCGAGGGTGGCCGGACCGTGGGCGCAGGGGTTGTCAGCTCGATCGCCAAATAATATAGCGTTCGGCATCGGCCGGCCCCGAGACCCGGGGCCGGTCGTTTGCTTTTAGTGTAGGCGTGTAAATCAAGAGGCGGTCGCAGGACGCGTCGTGCCGGTGGAAGCCGGGACGAGGGGTCGGCGAGCCGTTCCGCTCTTTCGCATCGGTAGGGACCATGGACAACAACATCCGTATTCGCCTGAAGGCGTTCGATCATCGCGTGCTCGACCAGGCGGCCGGCGACATCGCCGATACCGCGCGGCGTACCGGTGCGCTGATCCGTGGGCCTATTCCGCTGCCGACGCATATCGACAAATTCACGGTCAACCGTGGCCCGCACATCGACAAGAAGAGCCGCGAGCAGTTCGAGACGCGCACGTACAAGCGGTTGCTCGACATCGTGCAGCCGACGCCGCAGACGGTCGACGCGCTGATGAAGCTCGATCTGGCGGCAGGGGTGGACGTGGAGATCAAACTGGCCTAAGGGCACTTGGCAGCGCGGTCGACGTACTCGTCCCGTGCGCCACGACATTAGAGATACCGCCGGTGGCTTCGCCGCCGGGACAGCGTCTCCCGTCATGTTCCTTGTCAAAGGGACGACCAGCCCGGGACGGGGGCTCGCTTCGCAATTCCGGGCTGATCGGACTCGATCGAAGGTGACTTCGGCGGGTGCCGACACGCACTGCGGGATTTCCCCCCAGTGCCTCTGTTGAGGAGTGTGGATCATGCGCACTGGCGTGATCGCGAAGAAGATGGGGATGACCCGCCTGTTCCAGGACGACGGCCGGCATGTGCCGGTCACCGTGCTGCATCTGGACGATGTGCAGGTCGTGTCCCGCCGCGAGATGGATACCGACGGCTATACCGCCGTCCAGCTTGGTGCCGGGAGCGCCAAGGTCAAGAATGTCGCGAAGCCGCAGCGCGGCCATTTCGGCAAGGCCGAGGTGGAGCCCAAGGCAGTGCTGCACGAGTTCCGCGTCGATGAGGACGGGCTGCTCGATGTCGGCGCCGAGTTGTCGGCCGATCATTTCGTCGCCGGCCAGATGGTAGACATCCAGGGCCGGACGCAGGGCAAGGGCTTTGCCGGCGGCATGAAGCGCTGGGGCTTCGGCGGTCTGCGCGCGACGCACGGCGTGTCGGTGTCGCACCGCTCGCTGGGTTCGACCGGCCAGCGCCAGGATCCGGGCAAGGTCTTCAAGAACAAGAAGATGGCCGGGCACATGGGCGACAAGTATCGCACCCAGCAGAATCTGGAGATCGTCTCCACCGATGCGGCGCGCGGGCTGATCTTCGTGCGCGGATCGGTGCCGGGATCGAAGGGCGGATGGCTGTTCGTGAAGGACGCGGTCAAGGTCGCGCGCCATCCCGACGCGCCGTTCCCCGCCGGCCTGCGCGCGCCCGAGCATGACGAGGAGCCGGCGGACATCGCGGTCGAGGAGGGCGCGGTGCACGAGCTGCCGGCCGATCCGAGCGCCGAGGAAGTGACCGCCGGTGCCGCGGCGGCCGATGCCGCCGGCGCGGGCGAGGTCGATCCGGGCAGCGTGCCCCCCGCCGATGGCGGTCCCACCACCGGCCAGGAGGGCTGAGCATGCAGATCAAGGTTCAATCCTTTGCCGGCGGCGACGGCGCCGAACTCGAATTGTCGGACGACGTGTTCGGGCTGGATCCGCGCGCGGACATCCTGCACCGCGTGGTCATCTGGCAGTTGGAGAAGCGCCGGGGGACGGCGCGCGGGACGCGCGAGCGCGCCGATGTGGCGCGCACGGGCAAGAAGTTCGGGCGCCAGAAGGGCGGCGGCACGGCGCGGCACGGCGACCGGCGTGCGCCGGTCTTCATCGGCGGCGGCAAGGCGCATGGCGCGCGGGTCCGCGACTTCAACCCGTCGCTCAACAAGAAGGTGCGCGCGCTGGGGCTGAAGATGGCGCTGTCGAGCCATGCGAAGAACGGCTCGCTGGTGGTGATGGACTCGCTGGCGGTCGAGGGCGGCAAGACGAAGGCACTGGCAGGGAGTCTGGCGTCGATGGGCTTCGGCAAATCGGCGCTGGTGATCGACGGCGACGCGGTCGACACCAGCTTCGCGCATGCCGCGGGCAATCTGTTCGGGATCGACGTGCTGCCGGCGATGGGCGCCAACGTCTATGACATACTGAAGCATGACACGCTGGTGCTGACGCGCGCGGCGGTGGAGAAGCTGGAGGCGCGCTTCAATGGCTAAGCAGCAAAAGGCGATCGACAATCGTCATTATAACACGATCGTGGCGCCGCACATTACCGAGAAGGCGACGATGCTGACCGAGTATAATGGCGTGGTGTTCAAGGTGGCGAACGGCGCTTCAAAGCCCGAGATCAAGGCGGCGGTCGAGGCGCTGTTCGACGTGAGCGTGCTGAGCGTGAACACGATTGTCCAAAAGGGCAAGACGAAGCGCTGGAAGGGCGAGAAGTACCAGCGCAGCGACATGAAGAAGGCGATCGTCCGGTTGAAGGACGGCGACTCCATCGACGTGACGACAGGGGTCTGAGGACATGGCACTCAAGCATTACAATCCGACCAGTCCCGCACGGCGTGGGCTGGTGCTGGTCGACAAGTCGCAGCTCTACAAGGGCAGCCCGGTCAAGGCGCTGACCGAGGGCAAGCGCAAGACCGGCGGACGCAACAACAAGGGCCATGTGACGAGCCGCGGTATCGCGGGTGGGCACAAGCAGCGCTATCGCTACGTCGATTTCAAGCGCCGCAAATGGGACGTCGAGGGCGTCATCGAGCGGATCGAATATGATCCCAACCGCACCGCGTTCATCGCGCTGGTCAAATATAGCGACGAGGAAGTCGCGTATATCCTGGCGCCGCAGCGACTGAACGTCGGCGACAAGGTGCTGGCGGCCAAGCGCACGGACGTGAAGCCGGGCAACGCGATGGAACTGGGCCAGATGCCGGTCGGCACGATCGTCCACAATGTCGAGATGAAGCCCGGCAAGGGCGGGCAGATCGCGCGGTCGGCGGGTACCTATGTGCAGGTCGTCGGGCGTGATCGCGGCATGGTGATCGTGCGGCTGAACTCGGGCGAGCAGCGGTACATCCACGGCGACTGCATGGCGACTGTGGGCGCGGTTTCGAACCCCGACAACCAGAACCAGAATCTGGGCAAAGCCGGTCGCTCGCGCTGGATGGGCAAGCGCCCGCTCACGCGCGGCGTCGCCAAGAACCCGGTCGACCATCCGCATGGCGGTGGTGAGGGCCGGACGTCCGGCGGGCGCCATCCGGTGACGCCGTGGGGCAAGCCGACCAAGGGTGCGCGCACCCGTCACAACAAGTCGACCGACAAGATGATCATCCGGTCGCGTCACTCGACGAAGAGGAAGGGCTAAATGGCTCGCTCAGTCTGGAAGGGTCCGTTCGTGGACCTTCACCTGCTCAAGAAGGCGGAGACCGCGCAGGACTCCGGTGGGCGCGCGCCGATCAAGACATGGTCGCGCCGCTCGACGATCCTGCCGCAGTTCGTCGGCCTGACGTTCAATGTCTATAACGGTCGCAAGTTCGTGCCCGTGTCGGTCAACGAGGACATGGTCGGCATGAAGCTGGGCGAGTTCGCGCCGACGCGTTACTTTCCGGGCCACGCCGCCGACAAGAAGGGCAAGCGCTGATGGGCAAGCAGGTCAATCCGCGCCGCGTCGATGAGAATGAAGCGCTGTCGGTCGGGATCAACATCCGTGGTTCGGCGCAGAAGCTGAACCTGGTCGCCGGCCTGATCCGGGGCCGCAAGGCCGGGGACGCGATGAACATCCTCCAGTTCTCGACCAAGGCAATGGCGGTCGATGTCCGCAAGGTGCTGGCATCGGCGATCGCGAACGCCGAGAACAACCATAACCTGGATGTCGACGCGCTGGTCGTGAAAGAGGCGAGCGTCGGCAAGGGCATCGTGATGAAGCGGTTCGCGACGCGCGGCCGTGGCAAGTCCACGCGCATCCTGAAGCCGTTCAGTCGAGTGCGCATCGTGGTGCGCGAGCAGGAAGAAGCATAATGGGTCAAAAGAGCAACCCGATCGGGCTTCGGCTGCAGATCAACCGCACCTGGGACAGCCGGTGGTTTGCCGAGGGCGCCGAATATGGCCGCCTGTTGCTGGAGGATCTGAAGATCCGCCAGTACATCATGAAGACGATGCCGCAGGCAGCGATCAGCAAGGTAGTGATCGAGCGTCCCGCGAAGCTGTGCCGCATCTCAATCTATGCGGCGCGCCCCGGTGTCATCATCGGGAAGAAGGGCACCGACATCGAGCGGCTTCGCAAGAAGATCGGTTCGATGACCGCGTCCGACGTGTCGCTGAACATCGTCGAGATCAGGAAGCCCGAGGTCGACGCGCGACTGGTCGCGCAGGGCATCGCCGACCAGCTGGAACGCCGGATCGCATTCCGCCGGGCGATGAAGCGCGCGGTGCAGTCGGCGTTGCGGCTGGGTGCCGAAGGCATCCGCGTTTCATGCGGTGGCCGGCTGGGTGGCGCGGAGATCGCGCGGACCGAGGGCTATCGCGAGGGTCGCGTGCCGCTGCATACGCTGCGCGCGAACATCGATTATGCCGAGGCCGAGGCGCATACCTCTTACGGCGTGTGCGGCGTGAAGGTCTGGGTCTTCAAGGGCGAGATCCTGGGTCACGACCCGATGGCGACCGACCGGTTGATGATGGAGGCACAGACCTCCGGCGTGCGCCCGGCGCGCGACGACCGGCGTTGAGGTAGAAGACGATGCTACAACCCAAACGCACCAAGTTCCGCAAGGCCTTCAAGGGCCGGATCCACGGCGACGCCAAGGGCGGCACCGCGCTCAATTTCGGCTCTTACGGGCTGAAGGCGATGGAGCCGGACCGGATCACCGCGCGCCAGATCGAGGCGGCGCGTCGCGCGATCACGCGCCACATCAAGCGCCAGGGGCGTTTGTGGATCCGGGTGTTCCCGGACGTGCCGGTTTCGTCGAAGCCTGCCGAGGTCCGCATGGGATCGGGCAAGGGATCGCCCGAATTCTGGGCCGCGCGGGTGAAGCCGGGTCGCATCCTGTTCGAGCTGGACGGGGTCGACGGGCCGCTGGCGGCCGAGGCGTTCGAGCGGGCGGCGATGAAGCTGCCGATCAAGACGAAGGTGGTTGCCCGGCTGGGCGACACGAGCCATCTGGAGCGGAACTGACATGGCGCGTATCGACGACATGAAGACCAAGAGCGACGACCAGCTGACCGAACAGCTAGGCCAGCTGAAGCGCGAGCAGTTCAACCTGCGCTTCCAGGCGGCGACCAACCAGCTGGAGAAGCCGAGCCGCGTCAGGGAGGTCCGCCGCGACATCGCGCGGATCAAGACATTGCAGCATCAGCGGACCTCCTCCGCGGCCGCAGCCAAGTAAGGAAGAGACAACATGCCGAAGCGCGTGCTGACCGGGGTGATCGTCTCGGACAAGACCGACAAGACCGTGGTGGTGAACGTGGAGCGCAAGGTGAAGCACCCGCTCTATGGCAAGATCATCCGCCGGTCGAAGAAGTATCATGCCCATGACGAGGACAATGCGTTCAAGTTGGGCGAGACGGTGCGGATCGAGGAGACGGCACCGATCTCAAAGCTGAAGACGTGGAAGGTCGTCGAGAGCGTCAACACGCACGCGACGCCGGAGCGAGCTTCGGCCGAGGGTTGACGAGACCCGGAACCCGGCCTTCGCCGGAGTGACGGGACAGGAAGCAGGCGGGTGCCGGTCAGCAATCGGCCCCAGATGAGAAGGAAGTCGGATCGATGATCCAGATGCAGTCCAATCTCGACGTCGCGGACAATAGCGGCGCGAAGCGCGTCCAGTGCATCAAGGTACTGGGCGGGTCGAAGCGTCGCACCGCGAGCGTCGGCGATATTATCGTCGTCTCCATCAAGGAGGCGCAGCCGCGCGGCAAGGTGAAGAAGGGCGACGTGCACCGCGCCGTCATCGTTCGCACCGCCAAGGACATCCACCGCGCGGACGGATCGACCATCCGGTTCGACTCAAACGCCGCGGTGCTGGTCAACAAGAACGAGGAGCCGATCGGCACGCGTATCTTTGGACCTGTCGTGCGCGAACTGCGTGGCCGCAAGCATATGAAGATCATCAGCCTTGCGCCGGAGGTGCTGTGATGAGCGCCGCAAAGCCCAAGATGAGGATCAAGAAGGGCGATCAGGTCATCGTGCTTTCAGGTCGTGACAAGGGCAAGACCGGGACGGTCACGACGGCCATGCCCAAGGACGGCAAGGTGATCGTGGGCGGGGTCAACATCGCCGTGCGGCACACCAAGCCGTCGCAGGGCGATCCCGAGGGTGGCCTGAAGCGCATCGAGGCGCCGCTGCACGTCTCCAAGGTCGCGCATGTGACAGCCGACGGCAAGCCGACGCGGGTCCGCTACGAGACGCAGGACGGCAAGAAGGTCCGCGTGGCCGTGAAGACGGGGGACAAGATCGATGGCTGACACCTATACCCCCCGCATGAAGGCCATGTACGCCGACAGCATTGCCAAGGCGATGACTGAGAAGTTCGGGTACAAGAACGTGCTGGAAGTGCCTCGTCTCGACAAGATCGTGCTCAACATGGGCGTCGGCGAGGCGACGCAGGACAAGAAGCGCGTCGACCAGGCTGCGTCCGAGATGGAACTGATCGCCGGGCAGAAGCCGGTCATCACGAAGGCGAAGAAGTCGATCGCGCAGTTCAAGCTGCGCGAGGGCATGCCGATCGGGGTGAAGGTGACGTTGCGCCGTGATCGGATGTACGAATTCCTGGACCGGCTCATCACGATCGCGCTGCCGCGCGTGCGCGACTTCCGGGGCCTGAATCCCAGGAGCTTCGACGGGCGCGGCAACTATGCCTGCGGCCTGAAGGAGCAGATCGTGTTTCCCGAGATCAACTATGACCGGATCGACAAGGTCCGCGGCATGGATGTGATCGTGACGACGACGGCTAAGACCGACGAGGAGGCGCGCGAGCTGCTCCGCCTGTTCGGCTTCCCGTTCCCGCAGGACGAGGCGGCCGAGGAAAAGAAGGCCGCCTGATACTGTCAACCCGTCGCCGCAGCCAGGTGCTGAACGGACGGATACAAGGAAGAGAGCGCAACTCATGGCCAAGCAAAGTTCGGTCAACAAGAACAACCGCCGTCGCGAGATGGTAAAGAAGTACGCGCCGAAATATGCGGCGTTGAAGGCGATCGCGAACGACGAGTCGGTGGACGAGGGCGAGCGGCTGATCGCGCGCCTGAAGATGGCGGAAATCCCCCGCAACGGTAATCCGACGCGGATCCGCAACCGGTGCGAGCTGACGGGACGTCCGCGCGGGTATTACCGCAAGTTCCGCCTCGCCCGCGTCATGCTGCGTGATCTGGCCAACAAGGGCATGATCCCAGGCGTCGTGAAGTCAAGCTGGTAAGGAAGCGATCATGGCATTGACCGATCCCCTGGGTGACATGCTCACCCGCATCCGCAACGGCCAGCGCGCGAAGAAGGATTCTGTCCTGTCGCCGGCGTCTAAGCTGCGCGTCCGCGTGCTGGACGTGCTGCAGCGCGAGGGCTTCATCCGCGGCTATACCGACGAGCAGATGGGTCCGGCTGCGGGCCTGCGCATCGAGCTGAAATATTTCGAGGGACAGCCCGCGATCAAGCATGTCGCGCGCGTGTCCAAGCCGGGCCGGCGCGTCTATTCGGGGTCGCAGTCGCTGCCCCGCGTGATGAACGGGCTGGGCATCACCATCGTCTCGACGCCGCGCGGCGTCCTGTCGGACGCGGAAGCGCGCGAGCACAATGTCGGTGGCGAAGTGCTGGCGGAGGTGTTCTGATGAGCCGCATCGGCAAGAAGGCGGTTCCGGTCCCGGCCGGCGTCACCGCCAACATCAACGATGGCCTGTTGAGCGTGAAGGGTCCCAAGGGGACGCTGACGCTCCGGCTGGCCGATGACATCTCGTATGCGGTCGAGGGTGACGGGATCCTGGTCAAGCCGGCCAACGACACCAAGCGGGCGCGCGCCTTCTGGGGGATGCAGCGCACACTGGTGCAGAACCTGGTGACGGGCGTGACCGACGGCTTCACCAAGAAGCTGCTCATCAGCGGTGTTGGCTACCGCGCGGCGGCGCAGGGCCGGACGCTGCGGCTACAGCTGGGCTATAGCCACGACGTCAATATCGACGTGCCCGAGGGGCTGGACGTGAAGACGCCCGACGCGACGACGGTCGAGATTTCGGGCGCGGACAAGCAGAAGGTGGGGCAACTCGCCGCGGAAATCCGTCGCTGGAGGAAGCCGGAGCCCTATAAGGGCAAGGGCATCAAATATGATGGCGAGTTCATCTTCCGCAAGGAAGGGAAGAAGAAGTGATGACCAAGGGACTGTCCCTGTTCGACAAGCGGCGCCGCCGCAATCGCACCGCGCTGCGCGCACGGGCCGGATCGCGCCCGCGCCTGTCGGTGCACCGCTCGGGCAAGCATATCTATGCGCAGGTGATCGACGACGCCGCGGGGCGCACGGTTGCTTCCGCATCGACACTTGAGAAGGACGTTCGCGACCAGTCGGGCGCGAACGTCGAGGCGGCCGGCGCGGTCGGCAAGCGGGTCGCGGAGAAGGCGAAGGCGTCG
This sequence comes from Sphingomonas sp., assembly GCA_965260965.1. Classification (GTDB taxonomy): domain Bacteria; phylum Pseudomonadota; class Alphaproteobacteria; order Sphingomonadales; family Sphingomonadaceae; genus Sphingomonas. The sequence goes on from CBDHCA010000003.1 coordinate 817,615, forward strand.
GGCGTGACGCAGGTCGTGTTCGATCGCGGCGGCTTCCTGTACCACGGCCGGGTCAAGGCGCTGGCGGATGCGGCGCGCGAAGCCGGATTGGAGTTCTGATAGATGGCTGATGACAACAACACGCCCGCAGCCGCGGCGCCCGAGGCAACGCCCGCGACGCAGCCCGCGGGCAACACCGGCGGGTCCGGTGGTGGCCAGGGTGGTAGCCAAGGTGGTTACGGCGGCGGCGGCGGCGGCGGTGGTCGCGGTCGTGGTGGCCCGGGTGGCGGTCGTGGTCGCGGCGGCCAAGGCGGCGGACGCGGCGGTCGTGACGGCAATCGCGGGCGGCGCGACGGCGGCCGCGGCGGTTCGGACGATGGCGGCGAGGAGCTGATCGAGAAGCTGGTCCACATCAACCGCGTGTCCAAGACGGTGAAGGGTGGCAAGCGGTTCGGCTTCGCGGCACTGGTCATCGTGGGCGACGGCAAGGGCCGGGTCGGCTTCGGCCACGGCAAGGCGCGCGAGGTGCCGGAGGCGATCTCAAAGGCGACGGCCGCCGCCAAGAAGGGCATGGTTCGCGTGCCGCTGCGCGAAGGGCGTACGCTGCATCACGATGCGAACGGGCATTTCGGGGCGGGCAGGGTGACGCTGCGCGCGGCGCCGCAGGGGACCGGCATCATCGCCGGTGGCCCGATGCGCGCCATCTTCGAATCGCTGGGCGTGGCCGATGTGGTGACCAAGTCGGTCGGCACGTCCAACCCGTACAACATGATCCGCGCGACGTTCGAGGCGCTGGGCGACCAGACCAGCCCGAAGGCGGTGGCGCAGCGGCGCGGCAAGAAGATCGCCGACCTGATGGGTCGCGGCGGGGCGGACAAGGATGTCGCCGAAGCCGACGCCGCGGCACTGGTGGAGTAAGCGAGATGGCGACGATCAGGATCACGCAGACGGGCTCGCCCATCCGCCGCGACAAGAGCCAGCGCGCGACGCTGGTCGGGCTGGGGCTGAACAAGATGCATCGCACCTCGGAGCTGGAGGACAGCCCCGAGGTACGCGGCATGATCCGCAAGGTGCAGCATATGGTGGAGGTGGAGGGGTAGGCCCGAGCCCTCACTTCCCGCTGCCTTTGGCAGCGAACCCTTCTCTCCCGCTCGCGGGAGAGAGTTATCGGCGCGAACGAAGCGAAAGCGAGTGCAATGAGACTGAACGAACTTCGAGATAATGACGGCGCCCGCAAGGGCAAGATGCGCGTCGGGCGCGGCATCGGGTCGGGCAAGGGCAAGACCGGCGGACGTGGCCAGAAGGGCCAGAAGAGCCGCGAGGGCGTGTCGATCGCGGGCTTCGAGGGCGGGCAGATGCCGCTTCACATGCGGCTGCCCAAGCGCGGCTTCAACAATGTGTTCGCCAAGGACTATGCCGAGGTGAACCTGGGCGCGATCCAGCGGCTGGTGGACGCGGGCACGGTGAGCGGCGAGACGACGCTGGACCATGAGGCGCTGAAGGCGGCGGGGCTGGCGCGCGGCGGCAAGGATGGTGTTCGCCTGCTGGGCAAGGGCGAATTGACCACGAAGCTGAGCTTCTCGGTCGCGGGCGCGTCGAAGGGCGCGATCGAGGCGGTCGAGAAAGTGGGCGGGTCGGTCGAGGTGCTGCACGTCGTGCCGGCCTCCGAGAAGGCCGCCGCCAAGAAGGGCAAGGCGCGCGAGGCGCGGCTGGCCAAGCGGACCGCCTGACCCCCACCACCACCGGGCGGTTAGACAAGCCGCCCGCTGTGACTATATGAGCGGCGGGGGCGGGCAAGCCGCTTCCCGCCATACTCGTACCCAGGAAGACGCATGGCATCCGCAGCCCAGATGGCGCCCAATCTAAGCCTGGCGAAATTCGCCAAGGCGACCGACCTGAAGAAACGGCTCTGGTTCACGATCGGCGCGCTGATCATTTTCCGGCTGTTGTCCTATGTGCCGCTACCTGGGATCGATCCGACCGCGCTGGGGCTGCTGAGCGAGCGGACCAGTGGCGGCGTGCTGGATTTCTTCAACACCTTCTCGGGCGGTTCGCTCAAGCGGATGAGCCTGATCGCGCTGGGCGTCATGCCGTACATCACCGCGTCGATCGTGGTGCAGCTGGCGACATCGCTGTCGCCGACGCTGGCCGCAATCAAGAAGGACGGCGAGAGCGGGCGCAAGAAACTCAACCAATATACGCGCTACGGCACGGTCGCGCTGACCGCGGTGCAGGGGTATTTCATCGCTGTCGGTCTGGAGACGCTGGGCGCGAACCAGGGCGTGCAGGCGGTGGTCGATCCGGGGCTGCTGTTCCGGGTGGCGGCGGTCGTCAGCCTAGTCGGCGGCACGATGTTCCTGATGTGGCTGGGCGAGCAGATCACGAGCCGGGGGATCGGCAACGGCGTGTCGCTGATCATCATGGCGGGAATCGTCGCGAACCTGCCGACGACGTTGTTCAACCTGCTGGAAGGCGGGCGCGAGGGATCGGTCGACGGGGTGCGGATCATCGGCATCATCGTGGCGGTGGTCGTGCTGGTGCTGTTCATCTGTTTCATGGAACGCGCGCAGCGCCGCATCCTGATCCAGTATCCCAAGCGCCAGACGCAGCGCGGGATGCAGGCGGATCGCAGCCATTTGCCGCTGAAGATCAATACCGCCGGCGTGATCCCGCCGATCTTCGCCTCGTCGCTGCTGCTGATGCCGCTGACCATCTCGCAGTTTGCGGGACAGCGGGTGGCCGGCGAGAGCGCGTGGGGCGATTTCATCATCACGCTGAACCAGTATCTGCAGCACGGCGCGCCGCTGTACATGCTGCTGTACGGGGCGGGGATCATCTTCTTCTCGTTCTTCTACACGGCCGTCGTGTTCAATCCCGAGGAGACGGCGGACAATCTGAAGCGCTACGGCGGGTTCATTCCGGGCATCCGGCCGGGCAAGAACACCGAGAAATATTTTGATTACGTGCTGACCCGGATCACGGTCATCGGCGCGGCCTATCTGACGCTGATCTGCCTGTTGCCGGAATATCTGGTGTCGGCGCTACAGATCCCCTTTTATCTGGGGGGAACCTCGTTACTGATCGTGGTGAACGTCACGATGGATACGGTGACACAGATCCAGAGCTATCTGTACGCGCAGCAATATGGCGATCTGATCAAGAAGGCGAAGCTGAAGGGCGGACGGCTCCGCTGAGCCGGACATGACCTGACAGGGAGAGGCGGGCCGTGAATATCATCCTTCTGGGGCCGCCGGGCGCGGGCAAGGGGACGCAGGCGGGTCGGCTGGTCGCCGAACGCGGCATGATCCAGCTGTCGACCGGCGATATGCTGCGCGCCGCGAAGGACGCAGGGACGCCCGTCGGGTTGCAGGTGAAGGCGGTGATGGCGTCGGGCGGACTGGTATCCGACGCGATCGTCTCCGCGCTGATCGCAGAGAAGCTGGACGTGCTGGAACACGGCACCGGCGTGATCTTCGACGGCTATCCGCGTACGGCGGCGCAAGCGGATGCTCTGGACCTGCTGTTGGCCAAGCGCGACCGGGCGCTGGACCTGGTCATCGAGTTGATGGTGGACGAGGCGGCGCTGATCGACCGGGTGGTGGGCCGCTATACCTGCGCCAAATGCGGCGAGGGCTATCACGACCGTTACAAGGAACCGCGCGTCGCGGGGGTGTGCGACGTGTGCGGGTCGACCGAGTTCACGCGCCGCCCCGACGACAATGCCGAAACCGTACGCACGCGCATGGCCGAATACCGCGCGAAGACCGCGCCGATCCTGCCGATCTATGACAAGCGCGGGCTGGTGCAGCGGGTGGACGGGATGCAGGACATCGACAGCGTGCACGCGGCGATCGTGGCGCTGCTGGAGGGATAAGCGGGGGGCGGGGGCTAAAGCCTGTGACGATCGCGCTGCTGGTGAGCGCTCCCACCGTCCTATCGGACAGGACAAAGGGTAATGCGTTCTTTAGAGAAATCAGCGTTACTGGCACACCGGCCACGCCTGTAGCGTACGCTCGACGATGGCGAGCAGTTCTGGCCGGTCCATACCGTCGCGCGCCAGAACGGACATTCCCTGGATGATCGCCATCACCATGCCGGCCACGGCTGCGACATCAACGTCCGAAGGCAGGATGCCAGTCTCGACATCGCGTTTGATCCGGGCGCGTAGCCGGGCAGCGACACCCGCGCGGATGTCGGCGATCGCCCGCTGCACGTCGGCCGACGCGGACGAGCCGCTGGCGGTCGCGCTGGCGAGCAGGCAACCCCTGGGGGTCGCCTCACCCGTGAACGCGGTCGCGGCCGAGATCAGCATGGCACGCGCGGCATCACATGACGTTTCGGCGTCATCGAGCGCCTGTGCCATTGCCCCTGGATCGCCCGCATAGCGGCGGGCAGCTTCCAGGAAGAGCCGCTTCTTGTCGCCGAACGCGGTGTAGAGGCTGGGTGCCGTCACCCCCATCGCGGTCGTCAGGTCGACGATCGACGTGGTTTCGTACCCGTAGCGCCAGAACGTCAGCATCGCCTGTTCGAGCGCAGCATCGCGATCGAACGACAGCGGGCGTCCCGTCTTCCGACGCGGCACAGCTTCCTTTTCGGCCAATTCCATAGTGACTGCTCTGAAAGAGATTGACGGTCGGTCCGCGCTGTATCATGGCTTTCGTATCGAACGCTAGGAAAGTATCTTCGAATGACCCTGACCAATTTCCGCACGCTCGGGCGCTCCGGCCTCGTCGTAAGCCCGCTGGCACTCGGTACGATGACCTTTGGCCCCGGCGAGTGGAATGCGGACGACACGACGTCGCGAGCCATTTTCGACGCCTACCGCAACGCCGGGGGCAATTTCGTCGATACCGCCGATATCTATTCGGGATCTATTCGGGAGGCGAGAGCGAGACGCTGGTCGGCCGGTTCATCGCCGACAGCAAGGCGCGCGATAAAATCGTGCTCGCCACCAAGTTCGCGTTCAACGGGTCAGCGAGCCCGCTGACCGCGACGCAGGCCGGCAGCGGCAATCCGAATGCGGGCGGCGCCGGCGCCAAGAACATCCACCGCGCGCTCGATGCCTCGCTCAGGCGCCTTGGGACGGATTACATCGACCTCTACTGGATGCACGTCTGGGACGGCGTGACGCCGATCGAGGAGATCGTGCAGACGCTGGGCGACCTCGTCCGTGCGGGCAAGATCCGTTATTATGGCCTGTCGGACATGCCCGCATGGCTGGCGATGAAGGCCGCGACGATCGCGAGCGAGCGGCGTGTACCGGGGCCGATCGCGATGCAGCTCGAATATTCCCTCGTGGCGCGCGACGTGGAGAGCGAGCATTTCCCCGCAGCGCACGAAGGCGGAATGGGGATCATGCCGTGGAGCCCGCTGGCGGGCGGCTTCCTGTCAGGCAAGTACCGGCGGGACAATACCAGCGACACCGGTCGCCTGAGCGGGGCGAACCCGTTCGGCGACAGCAAGTTCGTCGATCGCAACTGGGACATCCTCGATGTCGTGAAAGCCATCGCCTCGGAGCTTGACCGACCGGTCGCACAGGTGGCGCTCGCTTGGACGCTGGCACGCACGGGCGTGGCCTCGACGCTGGTCGGCGCGCGCACGGTATCGCAGCTAGAAAGCAACATCGCTGCCAGCGACATTAATCTGAGCGCCGACCAGATGAAGCGTCTCGATGATGCGAGCGCGCCTGCGCCGGGCTTCAGTTCCGGCCTCGCGGCCCCGTTCATCCGCCGCATGGTCTTCGGCGGTCACGACGTTGTAGGCTGGGGCGAGTAATAGCGGCCGGGTTGGAGGCGCGTTGAGCGGAGTGGATGGTTGATAAATATGGCCCTGCCGCCTCGGCTTTCCCTATCGTGAAGGAAAATGGATGAGCGGGGCCGGCAGTGAGCGCGCGTCCCAACGATGCGACCAGCTTCGTCCCAGCTTCGTTATCGGCGGACCGGTCCTGGTTTGTGTCCGGGTTGCGATCGACGACGCGATGCGATTGCCGTTTCACGAAGGTGGCGAGCCTTGACGGGGATCAGGGTCGCCATTCGAGGATCGCAGCCGCGATCTCCATCGGTGCGTTTTCCTGTATGAAGTGCTTCGCGCCGGATAGATCGACGACATGGTGTATCGGGAACAGGTCCGCGAACCGATCGCGATCGGCCGGGCGAAAGGCACCATCGGCAGCACCCCATACAATCAGCGCGGGTTTGTCGGTCAGATCGGCCAGTCCTGCCTCGACTTCCGAGAGATACGCCGCGCTTTCGCGGATATGACGGGCGAAAATCCAAGCGGGAAGCCGTGAAGCGGCGGTTGGGAAGGGTCCCAGGTAGGCCGTCATCTCCGCCTGTGTAAGCGTCCGGTTGGTGCCTGCCGGGATCAGCCAGCGGGCGAGCATGTTGTGGCGGGTGATGAGATACCGCGAGAGAGCATTGCCCATGACGTAGGAAAACGCCTTCATCCCGGTGGTCGCGGGCCACGCGAACGAGTTGCCAATGATGAGGGAATGCACCCGTTCGGGGCGACGTCCGGCCAGTCCAAGCCCGATCGGGCCACCCCAATCCTGCACCATGATCCTGAGTCCGGAGAGGTCGAGCGCGTCGACGAAGCCCTCCAGCACGCCGGAGTGTTCACGCGGGGTGTAGCCGTATTCCGGACTCGCCGTGCTGAGGCCAAACCCGGGATAGTCGAGCGCGATGCAGCGGAAGTGCGCCGACAGTTGGCTTACTATGTGTCGGTAAAGGAAGGACCAGGTCGGGTTGCCGTGAAACAGCAACAGGGTCGGCCCCGACCCTTCATCGATGTAATGAATCCTGTTTCCGGCGACGTCCACAAACCGGCTGGCAAAGGGAAACAGCGACCGATCGAGCCATGCCGGATCGCTTTCGCTCATTGCTTTACCTTTGCCAGTAGCGGCGACCTGCCCGGACTACCGGCGTGAACGAAGCAGGGGCAGGATCGGTTCAGGTCGGCTCGGACGGTCGACGCGTTCTGAGGTGGAGGTGCCCGCATTGCCGAAGGTCGCCACTTGTCGCTGTGCGATTGAAGGGGCGACGGGCCGGCCGGAGGTAGCGGGACCCCGGCTCGAGGCCGGGGTGACGGGAGTGGTTCTATCTGCTGCCTAATCTTCGAACTTGAGGCCTTCGCCCATCTCCTGCGATGTGCCGACGGTGCCGGCGGGGTGGTCGCGCGGGCCGGCGGTGGGGAACAGGTTGTCGAGGCGGCGGTGGAGTGATTCCTCGAAGGCTTCGCGACCGCGGTGGGAGGTGTAGGAGACGGTGATCTGATCGGCAATCGCCGACTTGATCCGGGTGATCGCCGCACTGTCGAGGACGCCGGCATCGAGAAGCTCGGTGCATAGCTGCAGCAGGCCGACCGCGGTCGCGTGCGCGCGCAGTCCGACCAGTCCCAGTTCGCTGTTCAGTCGTCGGGCGTCCTGGTGCCGGTCCATCATGCTTCCTCTCGCGCTGGTTTTTCCGATCGAAATGTATCGGCAGGTGTTTCCCTCAAACTATGCTGCGCCTGTCTTGATTGTGGATCAAGCTCTCGGGAAGCGGTTGCGGTTGCAAAAAAGAAGGCCCTCACCCACCCTCTCCCGCTTGCGGGAGAGGGCTGAAGAAAGGAGCGGAGGGTGACGTGTTTGTCATGGCGGTGTCACGGCGGACGGAGGCGGGGTGATGCATAGCGGTTCTGCCGGCGGATAGCCGCAGTTTGCCGGCGACATTCCCCCATCGGCACCCGACACTCCCGGCGGGTGCCGTAAGGCCGGCGGACGCTCGTGTCCGTCGGCCTTTCCCTGTAGGTGAACGGGATGCGAACCGGAGTCGTCGATTGAGCCGCAAGATCCTGATCGTCGAGGATGACGAGGCGACCGCCGGCTATGTGGCCAAGGGGCTCGGCGAGGCGGGATATGTGACGCAGTGCTGCGCCGACGGGCGCGACGGGCTGTTCCTGGCGAGCGAGGGTATCTTCGACCTGATCATCGCCGACCGGATGCTGCCAGGGCTGGACGGGCTGGCGATGCTGGGCGCGATCCGGGCGGCCGGGATCGAGACGCCGGCGCTGATTTTGTCGGCGCTGGCATCGGTCGACGACCGGGTGGACGGGCTGCGCGCGGGCGGCGACGACTATCTGTGCAAGCCGTTTTCCTTCGCCGAGCTGTCGGCGCGGGTCGACGCGCTGGTACGGCGCGCGGACCGGGCTTCGGCGGAGCCGCAGCGGACCAAGCTGTCGGTCGGCGACCTGGAGATCGACCTGCTGGCGCACACCGTCGTGCGCGCTGGGCGCACGATCGGGTTGGGCGCGCGCGAGTTCAACCTGCTGGAGTATCTGGCACGGCATGCCGGGCAGGTGGTCACGCGCACGATGATGCTGGAGAAGATCTGGAACTATCATTTTGACCCGGGGTCGAACGTGGTTGACGTGCATATCGGGCGGCTGAGGCGCAAGCTGGAGGACGGGTTTTCCTCACCGATCCTGCACACGGTCAGGGGCGCGGGATACAGGTTGTCCGCCGAGGCGTGATCCGCCTGTCGGTCACCGCGCGCATCGCGCTGCTGTCGATCGTGCTGGCGCTCGCATCCAACCTGGCGATGGTCGGATTCGTCTGGCAGCAGACGAAGGGCGACGTGATCGCCGCCATCCGCCACGATACCGCCGAACAGTCCGACGCGCTGGCGGCGATCTACCGCGCGGGCGGGCGGGCGGCACTGGTCGAGGCGGTGAGGGCGGCGCAGGTCCCGGGCGACATCTCGCTGGCGGTGGGGCTGGTTTCGGCGCAAGGCCGCGGGCTGGTCGGAAGCGTGCCGGACCGGCTGGCGGTGCCGCTGGCCAAGACCCGGTTCCGCATCGCGCGGCTGGGCCGGCAGGGTGACTGGGCGCGGCACCAGACCGGCTATTCGCTGGTCAGGCTGGGCGATGTGTGGCTGCTGACGGGGCGCAAGCTGGACCGTATCGCGGCCGAGCAGCACGCGATCGAACGTGCGCTGGCGCTGGCGGTGTTCGTGTCGCTGGGTCTGGGGATCATCGCCGGGCTGGTGCTGACCCGGTACGTGACCCGGCGGTTGGAGGACATCGTTCGGGTGGTCGAGGCGGCGCGCGAGGGCGACCTGTCGCGGCGGGTGTCGGTGACGGGTGGCGGCGGCGATGCGTTCGACCGGCTGGCCGCGCGGCTGAACGTGATGCTGGAGAAGCTGGAGCGGGTGATGGGCGAACTCAGGATTGTCACCGACAGCCTGGCGCACGACCTGCGCTCACCGCTGGCGCGGCTGAGGACGAAGGCCGAGCAGGCGGTCATGATCGAGGACGCGGGCGGACGCGAGGCGGCGTTGAACGGGTTGTTGGCGGAGACCGACCTGGTGATGCGCATGCTGACGACCGTGATCGAGATCAGCCGGTCGGAGCAGGTGTCGCGCGACCGGTTCGCGGAGGTCGCACCAGCCGAGCTGGTCGAGGAAGTGGGGGAGCTGTACGGCCCCGTCGCGGAGGATCTTGGGCTGTCGTTTGCCGTCGTGATCGACTCGGCGCCGGCGCCGATGCGGCTGCACCGCGAACTGCTGAGTCAGGCAATCGCGAACCTGATCGACAATGCGCTGCGGCACGGCGCATGCGGCGCAAGCGTGACCGTGCGGCTGGCCGACGGGCACGAAGGTGTTGTGATCCAGGTGGAGGACCGGGGACCGGGCATCGCCGAGGCCGATCATGCGACGGCGATGAAGCGCTTCGGGCGGCTGGACCATGCGCGTTCGCAGCCCGGCGCGGGGCTTGGCATGGCACTGGTCGACTCGGTCGCGCGGCTGCACAGCGGCCGGTTCGAACTGGCCGACAATGCGCCGGGACTGGTCGCACGGATCATCGTCCCGCGCTGACACCGGGTTCAAACGAGATGCTTGACAGTTCATTACGACTCCCTTAATTGGCGATAACCCGAAAGACAGGACCGGCGGCGCCACGGCGTTCGCCGTCATCGTGCGTGAGGGATAATCGCGTCGAGATGAGGCCGGCTGCCATGCAGGCCTTGTGGAGCAGGAGAAACGAATTCATGGCACGTATTGCGGGTGTCAACATCCCGACCAACAAACGCGTGGCGATCGCGCTGACCTATATCCACGGTATCGGCCAGACGAGCGCGGAAGCGATCATCGACAAGCTGGGCATTTCGCCCGACCGCCGTGTCCAGGACCTGTCGGACCAGGAAGTTCTGCAGATCCGCGAAACCATCGATGCGAGCTATTCGGTCGAGGGTGATCTTCGCCGGCAGACCGCGATGAGCATCAAGCGGCTGATGGACCTGGCCTGTTATCGTGGGCTTCGGCATCGCCGCGGACTGCCGGTGCGCGGGCAGCGCACTCATACCAATGCGCGTACCCGCAAGGGCAAGGCCAAGCCGATCGCGGGCAAGAAGAAGTAGCAGGAACAGTCCGCGGGACTGTTCCGCCGTTTCTTTCATGTCGGAGGCGACCCGGGTTCGGGTACCGCCCCCGCCCAACGCCAAGACAAGTCAGGATTTTCGATGGCCCGTGAACCCCAGCGCGTCAAACGGCGCGAGCGCAAGAACATCACCGCCGGCGTCGCGCACGTGAACGCCAGCTTTAACAACACGATGATCACGATCACCGACGCACAGGGCAATGCGATCAGTTGGTCGTCGGCCGGCATGATGGGCTTCAAGGGTTCGCGCAAGTCGACGCCCTACGCGGCGCAGGTCGCCGCCGAGGACGCGGGCAAGAAGGCCGCCGAGCACGGGGTCCGCACGCTGGAGGTCGAGGTCAAGGGTCCGGGATCGGGTCGCGAGTCGGCGCTGCGCGCGCTGCAGGCGGTCGGTTTCCAGATCACGTCGATCAGGGACGTGACGTCCATTCCGCATAATGGCGTGCGGCCGTCGAAGCGTCGCCGCGTCTGATTTGTCAACCCGCGCCCTCCGGTTGGTTGCGTCGTGGGTCCGTTCGTTCATGGCCGTCGCGACCCGCGCCGGCCCCCAAACCTAGGGGAATCCTGTGGCTGTCAATGCAAAGAACTGGCAGGAACTGAAGAAGCCCAGCGGCCTGGATCGGCGTGCAGGCAGTGACGCCAAGCGCAAGGCGACCTTCATCGCCGAGCCGCTGGAGCGCGGATTCGGCCTGACGCTGGGCAATGCGCTGCGCCGTGTGTTGCTGTCCTCGCTGCAGGGTGCCGCGGTCACATCGATCAAGATCGAGAATGTGCTCCATGAGTTTTCGAGCCTGGCCGGCGTTCGCGAGGACGTTACCGACATCGTGCTGAACGTGAAGCAGATCGCGATCCGGATGCAGGGAGAGGGGCCGAAGCGGCTCCAGCTTTCTGCGACGGGGCCAACCACGGTCACGGCGGGCGATATCGCGGTGTCGGGCGATATCGAGGTGATGAACCCGAAGTTGGTGCTGTGCCATCTCGACGAGGGCGCAACGCTCAATATGGAGCTGACCGCCGATATCGGGAAGGGCTACGCAGCCGCCGCGGTCAATCGCCCGGCCGATGCGCCGATCGGGCTGATCCCGGTCGATGCGCTGTATTCCCCCGTGCGACAGGTGTCGTACAAGGTCGACCCGACGCGTGTCGGGCAGGACCTGGACTATGACAAGCTGACGCTGACGGTCGAGACCGACGGGACGCTGACTCCCGATGACGCGATCGCCTATGCGGGTCGTATCCTTCAGGACCAGCTGGCGCTGTTCGTCCATTTCGACGATATGCCGATGCCGGCCAGTGTACCCGCGATGAGTGTGCCGGTGATGCCGGTCGCAGGCGAACCGATCGGCGACACGCAGCAGATCAACCGCTATCTGCTGAAGAAGGTGGACGAGCTGGAACTCTCGGTACGCTCTGCCAACTGTCTGAAGAACGACAACATCATCTATATCGGCGATCTGGTCGGCAAGACCGAGTCCGAGATGCTGCGGACTCCGAACTTCGGGCGCAAGTCGCTGAACGAGATCAAGGAAGTGCTGTCGTCGATGGGGCTGAGGCTGGGGATGGAAATCCCTGGCTGGCCGCCCGAGAATATCGAGGAAATGGCGAAGAAGCTGGAGCAGGAAATCATGGGGTGAGCCTTGTGACCCTGTGGTTCAGGTAAGCGGGACCCCGGGTCGAGCCCGGGGTGACGGATATTTGGTCGGTCCGCCGTCCCGACCTGGTCTGGAGTACCTCGCACGGCTCCTTAACGAACGAAGGAACGAGATATGCGTCATCGCGTCGGCGGCCGGAAGCTGCAACGGACATCGGCCCATCGCCAGGCCCTGTTCCGCAACATGTCTGCCGCGCTCATCAAGCATGAGCAGATCACGACCACGCTTGCAAAGGCGAAGGAGCTCCGCCCCTATGTCGAGAAGCTGATCACGCTGGCCAAGAAGGGCGGGCTGTCGAACCGCAGGCTCGCGCATGCACGGTTGCTGGACGATGCGCAGCTGGTGAAGCTGTTCGACGTGCTGGCCTCTCGGTATGCGGATCGGGCCGGCGGCTATACCCGCGTCATCAAGGCCGGTATCCGTGCATCGGACGCGTCGCCAATGGCGGTGATCGAGTTCGTCGACCGCGATATCGCTGCCAAGGGGCAGGACTCGGGGCCGGTGATGAGCGACGAGGATTACGACGAGGCGGCGTAACTGGACGGCCGAAGGGCGCGCCGGTATCGCGCGACGATGGAGCAGCAAGACTCGATCCTGATCGTCGATTTCGGTAGCCAGGTCACGCAGCTGATCGCGCGACGGGTCCGCGAGGCGGGGGTGTATAGCGAGGTCGCGCCGTTCCAGTCGGCCGGGGAGGCGCTGGAGCGGTTGAAACCGGCGGGAATCATCCTGTCGGGCGGTCCGGCGTCGGTCACGCTGGAGACCAGCCCGCGCGCGCCGCAGGCGCTGTTCGATGCGGGCGTGCCGATGCTCGGTATCTGCTATGGGCAGCAGGTCATGTCGGCGCAGCTGGGCGGCGCGGTGATTGTATCGGGCGACGGCGGCGAATTCGGCAGTGCGTTCGTCGATATCCGGGAGCCGTGTTCGCTGTTCGACGGACTTTGGGCGCCGGGCGAGCGGCACCAGGTCTGGATGAGCCACGGCGACAAGGTCGACACGATCCCGCCGGGCTTCGTGCCGGTCGCCACCTCGACCGGCGCGCCGTTCGCGATCGTGGCCGACGAGGCGCGGCGCTATTACGGTGTTCAGTTCCATCCCGAGGTCGTCCACACTCCCGATGGCGGCAAGCTGATCGCCAATTTCGCACGCCATGTCTGCGGGCTGGCGGGTGGCTGGACGATGGCGGAGTTCCGCGAGGCGAAGATCGCCGACATTCGCGCGCAGGTCGGCGGCGAGCGGGTGATCTGCGGCCTGTCGGGCGGGGTGGACTCGGCGGTGGCGGCGGTCCTGATCCATGAGGCAATTGGTGCGCAACTGACATGCGTCTTCGTCGATCATGGCCTGTTGCGCAGCGGCGAAGCGGAGCAGGTCGTGTCGCTGTTTCGGGGCGCGTACAATATCCCGCTGGTACATGTGAACGCGCAGGACAGGTTCCTGGACGGGCTGGCGGGAATCACCGACCCCGAGGCGAAGCGCAAGTTCATCGGCGCGACATTCATCAACGTGTTCGAGGAAGAGGCGCGCGCGATCGGAGGCGCGACGTTCCTGGCGCAAGGGACGCTCTATCCGGATGTGATCGAGAGCGTAAGCTTCACCGGCGGGCCGTCGGTCACGATCAAGAGCCACCACAATGTCGGCGGGCTGCCCGAGCGGATGAACATGCGCCTCGTCGAACCGTTGCGCGAACTGTTCAAGGACGAGGTGCGCGTGCTTGGGCGCGAACTGGGTCTCCCTGAGCATTTCGTCGGGCGGCATCCCTTTCCGGGGCCGGGACTGGCGATCCGTATCCCGGGCGAGGTGACGCGGGAACGCTGCGACATCCTGCGCCGGGCGGACGCGATCTATCTCGAGGAGATCCGCGCGGCGGGGCTGTACGATGCGATCTGGCAGGCGTTCGCAGTCCTGCTGCCGGTGCGCAGCGTTGGCGTGATGGGAGACGCGCGGACCTATGACTACGTCCTGGCCTTGCGCGCGGTGACGTCGACCGACGGGATGACGGCGGAGGCGTTCACCTTTCCCGGCGACTTCCTGCCGCGCGTCGCGACGCGGATCGTAAACGAAGTGCGCGGGATCAACCGGGTGACCTATGACTATACGTCGAAGCCGCCGGGTACGATCGAGTGGGAATGATGCTGCAACCAAGCGGCGGGGATGGGGGTTGATCTGGTATAACCCAAAGGAGACACGTGATGGCTGACAAGGTGAAGGATGCGATCGATCAGGGCGCGGACACGGCGAAGGCCGCGACCGACGCCGCCGCCAGACAAGGCAAGGAGAATGCGGACCGGTTTCGCGAACAGGTCGCGGACCCCGCCAGGCAGGCGGGCGAGGCGATGAAGGAATCCGGGCAGCGCATGGCCGCAGGCGGCGCCTCGATCGGGACCAGGATGATCGATCAGGCAGAGGCGAATACAAGGGCGGCGTTCGAGGCGATGCGGCGGGCGGCCGAGGCCAAGGACCTGAGCGATGTGATGAAGGTCCAGGGCGAGTTCCTGCGCGAGCAGGGAACGCGCGGCATGGAGCAGGCGCGCGAGATCGGCGAGATGATCATGCAATTCGGTCGGGACGCGGTTACGCCTCTGGGTGGGCGGCGGGAGCGGTAGTGTCGCGACCGGGTGACGTTCGCGTACCTGGCGCTCCAAAGGGCCGGCCGTATGACATCATCGGCGTCAACTACACCGATCTCCGTCGGCCCGATCCGCGAATCGCAACCATCGTGCGACGGGCACTCGGGGAGGCAGGCACCGTACTGAATGTCGGAGCCGGAGCGGGGTCGTACGAGCCATGCGACATCGAGGTCGCCGCGATAGAGCCGTCCTGGCGGATGATCCGGCAGCGCCGCGTTCCGGCGGCTCCGGTCGTCCAGGGCCGCGCCGAAGACTTGCCATTCGAGGACAACGCCTTCGACGCATCGATGGCGATCCTGACGGTGCACCACTGGGCCGACAAGGAGAAAGGCCTGAAGGAAGTGCGCCGCGTGACGCAGGGCCGGCTCGTTATTCTGACATATGATCCTTCGTTTCGCGACTATTGGCTGGCCGATTATATTCCGGCGCTTATCGATTTGGACGAGGCGCAGATGCCGAGGATGAGCGACTATGCGGCGTATCTCGGCCCGACGGAGATACGCCCGGTGCCGATCCCGCATGACTGTACGGACGGGTTTCTGAGCGCGTACTGGCGGCGGCCTGAGGCTTATCTCGATCCCAGAGTCAGGGCCGCAATTTCCTCCTTCTGGGCGGTCGGGGACGTTTCCGAGCCCCTGCGAAGGCTCGAGAGCGATCTGAAAAGCGGCGAATGGGAG
Organism: Sphingomonas sp.; assembly: GCA_965260965.1. GTDB lineage: Bacteria > Pseudomonadota > Alphaproteobacteria > Sphingomonadales > Sphingomonadaceae > Sphingomonas. The sequence continues at coordinate 832,963 of CBDHCA010000003.1, forward strand.
GCGCGTTATCCCGAACTGTCCGGACTGGATGAGCGCGACTGCGGCTATCGGTTGGTGACGGCCCGCTAACGTGAATGCCGTCCGTTATGCCGGATAAGCGAAGGCGCGCCAGCCGCTTCGCTCGAAGGGGGTCGTGTCATCGGCGGGGCGGGCAAGGCGGTCGGCGATGGCGTACAGAACGGTCGGGTTGACGCACAGACCCCAGTGGCTGCCGTACACGGCGAGATTGTGCGGATTATCGGCAGCGCCGTTGAAACAGTCCTGCCAGGGAACGATCCCGTCCTCGCGCGAATAGATGGCGGTCGACGGCATCGGAAGTGGGGCAGCGCTTTGCTCCATGCGCCGACGGGTGTCGGGGTCGTCGATCCGATGCCCGGCCAGCACCTCATAGGCGCGCCAGACGCGGGTGGCGCGGGGGTTGCCCGCGAAGGGTGAGCCGAGCGTAATGACCTGCCGCACGGCAGCCGGCGCCTGTCGTGCGATGAGGCGCGCCATGATTCCGCCGAGGCTCCAGCCGACGAGGCTGACCTGTTGGTCGGTATCCGCATGGACGGCGTGGAGGCGCGCGAGCAGGTGCTCACCCTCCGCACCGATCGAGCGGGGGCCGAGATTGCGCCCCAGCTCCCAGCGATGCGCATCATAGCCGAGCAGGCGGAGATAGGTGCGCAGGATCGCGGTCGCGGAGTCGCCGGCGAGGAAGCCCGGAAGGACGATGACGGGGTGGCCATCGCCGCGCGGGGCGCCGGCCAGCAACGGCGCGGCGATCGACAGCGAGCCTAGCTCGGCGATCGCGCGGGGCAATTCGGTCAGGGTCAGGAGCGGCGAGGGCGGGCCACCCGTCACTCCGGCGATGGTCGGTCCTCGGGCAGCGGTTCACGCGTCGCGAGGGCTTTGCCGAGCATGGCCTCGATGCGGAACAGCGCGGCCTCGACCCGGACGAGGCGCGCCGACAGTTCCTCGATGTCGGAGCGACCGGGCACGTTGGCCGCGGCCATTGCGCGCTCGGCGAACTGGCGAAAGCCCGCGCCCTGCGACTCGCTATCCTTGCTGAAGGACTGCCATTGGCCCAGCAGGTTTGCGAAGAACGCGGCGGGATCATTGGGCGTGGTCATGCATCCTGTGTCGGCGCGGAAGACGGCGGCGTCAAGCTATGGACGGGGGGTGCCCGTCGCGCTGACGGGGATCGGCCCGTCGGCGGTCGCCTCGAGCGTCGAATCGCCGCCCAGCGCCTGATACAGGTCGACCTTGTTGACCGCGCCGATCAGCTGCGCGGCAACCAGTGATCGCTGAGCCGAATAATAGGAGCGCTGTGCATCCAGCGTGTTCAGAAACGGCTGGATGCCGCCGCGATACGCGGCGTTCGACAAGCGCAGCGTGTCGGCGGCGGCGGCCTGAAGCTGCTGCGTGGCGCGAAGCTGATCGGCGATGGTACCCTGACGGGCGAGGGCATCGGCCGTCTCGCGAAACGCGGTCTGGATCGCACGCTCATAGGTGGCGAGTGCGGCGTCGCGCTGCGCCTGGGTATAACGGACATTCGCCTTCGCCGCGCCGGCCTGGAAAATCGAATAGCTGGCGCTCGGCGCAACCGAATAGTTGAACGCACCGCCGGTGAACAGCGAGGTGAGTGCGCGGCTGGCGAAGCCGACGAAGCCGGTAAGCGCGACGCGGGGGAATAGTTGTGCGCGCGCGGCGCCGATCTCTCCATCGGCGGCGCGCAGCGTGTATTCGGCCTGCACGACATCGGGGCGGCGCAGGAGGACCGTGGAGTCCAGCCCGGCGGGAAGCGACGCGAGCGTGGGGGCGGCCTCGTCGATGCCGGCGGGCAGGAGCGCGCCCTCGATGGGAGCGCCAACCAGCAATTGCAGCGCGTTGCCGTCCTGCGCGACTAGCGTGCGTTGCAGGGCGAGGTCGGCTTCGGCGGTGGCGAGCACGGTCTGCGCCTGGGTGAGGTCGGTGCGCGGCGCAATGCCGCCGTCGAGCCGGGCCTGCGTCAGGCGCACGGTGATCCGTGCGCTGGCGGCGGTGTCCTCGGCAATCTTCAGCAGGCTGCGGTCGGCAGCGAGCTGCAGCCAAGAGTTGGCGATGCTGCCGACGAGTGCCAATCGCGTCGCGCGGGCGGCGGCCTCGGTCGCGAAATAGCGGTCGAGTGCGGCGCCGGTAAGCGAGCGGATGCGGCCAAACAGGTCGAGTTCAAAGGCGGTGGTGCCGAGCCCTGCGGAAAAGCTGCTGCCGCGCCCCGAACTGATGATCGTGCCGCCCGTGCCGGTACCCCCGGTACCCGTGCCACCGGTTCCGGTGCCGCCCGTGCCGGTTCCGCCGGTTCCGTTGCCGGAACCGGTGCCGCCGCCGGCGATGTTGGTAGTACCGTTGCCGCCACCGGAATAGGTGTAGCGGCCCGTCGCATCGATCTGCGGAAAGAGCTCGCCGCGCTGGATCCGGTATTGCGCGCGGGTCGAGTCGATGTTGGCGGCGGCGATCCGGAGGTCGCGGTTCTCGACCAGCGCGCGCGCGACGATCTGTTGCAGGCGCGAGTCGCGGAAGACGTCGCGGAAGTTGATCGCGGGAAGGGTTGCCTCGCTCTGCCTGAGATACGCATCGCCGACCGGCCAGGACGGCGGGACGGGAAGCTCGGGACGGACATATTCCGGACCGAGCGTGCAGCCCGCGATTGTCGACGCGGTAGCAAGCATCATCAGGGCACGGCGCATCAGGCGGGGTCCGGCGCGGGCAGCATCGGTTGGTCGGGCGGGGAGGGTAGCAGAGGCTGATCCCCGGACGGTGCAATCGGCCCGTCGCCATCGCCGTCGCCGCTATCGTCGTTCCGGTGACGTACGGTCGGCTTTCCGCGCAGCTTCGCCAATCCGTCGCGTACGCCGCGACGCACCAGAACGAAGAACAGAGGGATGTAGAAGACCGCGAGGAGCGTCGCGGTCAGCATGCCGCCGATGACCGCGGTGCCGATCGCGATCCGGCTGTTCGCGCCTGCGCCGGTCGAGATGGCGAGCGGCGTCACGCCGAAGATGAAGGCGAAGGAGGTCATGAGGATCGGGCGAAGCCGGATCTTGGCAGCCTCCATCGCCGCATCAATGACGCGCGCGCCCTTGCGCTCGGCCTGTTCGGCGAACTCGATCATCAGGATCGCGTTCTTGGCGGCGAGACCCATCGTCGTCAGCAGGCCGATCTGCATGTACACGTCGTTGGTCAGCCCGCGCAGCGTGACGAACAGGACGGCGCCGACTAGCCCAAGCGGAATGACGAGCAGCACCGCTACGGGGATGCTCCAGCTTTCGTAGAGCGCGGCAAGGCACAGGAAGACGACGAGCAGCGACAAAGCGTAGAGGATGGGCGCCTGTCCCGACGACAATTCCTCCTGATAGGACAGCCCTGACAACGCGACCGAGGTGCCAGGGATCTTCTTTGCCAATTCACGGATACGCGCGAGCGCTTCTCCCGAGCTGTGACCCGGCGCGGCCGATCCCTGAAACTCGAAAGAAGGGATGCCGTTGAAGCGCGACAGGCTCACGGGAGCCTGTGACCAGCTTGTCTGTGCGAAGGAGGAGAAGGGCGCCATCTGGCCGGTGCTGCCGCGCACGAACCACTGGCCGAGGTCGGACGGTTGCTGGCGGTAAGGGGCGTCGCCCTGGACATAGACGCGCTTCACGCGGCCGCGGTCGATGAAGTCGTTGACATAGCGACCGCCCCACGCGGCCGACAGCGTGATGTTCACATCAGACTGGTTGAGACCGAGCACCTGAATTTTCTGCTGATCGACGTCGACGTGCAGCGTCTGGACGTCGGGTAATTCGGTCTTGCGCGCGCCGACGAGCAAGGGATCGGCCGATGCAAGGCCGAGCAGTTTGTCGCTTGCCGCCAAAAACTGAGTCTCGGGCATGCCGCTGGTATTCTGCAACTCTATGGTAAATCCGTTCGACTGCCCGAGGCCGCGGATAGCGGGTGGAACGAGTGCGTAAACACTGGCGTCACGTATCCCCTGGAACGCACCGGAGGCGCGTCCGACGATCGCCTCGGCACCATTCTTCTCACCCTTTCGATTGGACCAGTCCTGCAGCACGATAAAGGCCAGGCCGGTATTCTGCCCGCCCGGCGATCCGCCGCCGCCGATGCCGGAGACCGCGAACAGCCCCTGGACGTTATTGGCCTCGGTCTTGAGGAAATAGTTCGAGATATCCTTCGCGATCTTCGTCGTGCGCGGCTGCGTTGCCCCCGGGGGAAGGCGGAACTGGACCAGCGCCGTCCCCTGATCCTCGGTCGGGAGAAAGCCGGTCGGCAGGCGGAGAAACATGACGACGAGCAGCGCGACGACGCCGGCATAGATCAACAGGAACAGCCACTTGCGGTCGACGACGTAGCGAACCGAACCGCGATAGCGATCGGACAGCCGTTCAAAGCCGTTATTGAACTTCTCCGACGCGCTGGAGAAGAAGCCCGCGACGCGCGGAAAGCGGCGGGCGACGAACCCCTGCTCGAGATTGCCGTCATCGTCGCGCTTCTTCTGTTTGAGCAAGGTCGCGGTCAGCGCGGGCGACAGGATCAGCGCGACCAGCACCGAGAGGATCATCGCCGAGATGATCGTCAGCGAGAATTGCTTGTAGATGACGCCGGTCGATCCCCCGAAGAACGCCATCGGCAAGAACACGGCGGAGAGAACGAGCGCGATCGCGATCAGCGCAACGGTAATCTCGTCCATCGAGCGGATCGTCGCTTCCCGGGGGTTCAGGTCCGGATCTTCCTCCATCAGGCGTTCGACATTCTCGACGACAACGATCGCGTCATCGACCAGCAGGCCGATCGCCAGCACGAGGCCGAACAGGGTCAGCGTGTTGATCGAGAAGCCCACGACGTAGAAGACGCCGAACGTCCCCAGCAGCACGACCGGGACGGCGATGGCCGGGACCAGCGTCGCCCGCCAGCTCTGCAGGAAGACGAACATGACGATCACGACCAGGATGATCGCCTCGATCAGCGTCTTGATGACCTCATCGATCGACAGCGTGATGAACTTGGTCGTGTCGTTGACGAAGATATATTGATAACCGTCCGGCAGGCTGCGCGCGTCCTTCCGAACCTCGGCCTTGACCAGCTCGGCCGTCTTCAGCGCGTCGGCACCCGGCGCCAGGCTGATCGCGATGCCGGCTGCGGGATGGTTGTTGTAGAAGCCCTGACGGCCGTAACTTTCCGCTCCCAGTTCCACATGGCCGACATCCGCGATGCGGACGGTCGCGCCATTGGGTTGCGTCTTGAGCACGATGGCGGCGAACTGTTCGGGCTTCTGCAGGCGCGACTGGGCGGTGACGATCGCGTTCAGCATCTGCGACTTAGGCTGGGGCTGCCCGCCGAGTTCACCGGCGGCGACTTCGGTGTTCTGGCTCTGGATCGCGGCGATGACGTCGGTCGGCATCAGTTGATAGGCGGTGAGCTTCTGGGGATCGAGCCAGACGCGCATGCCGTATTGCGAGCCGAAGACGTTCGTGTCGCCGACACCCTGCACGCGGCCCAGCGGATCCTGAAAATTGGAGACGAGAAAGTCGGAAATGTCGGAACTGTCGTTCCGATCCGTCGCATCGTACATGCCGACGACGAGCAGGAAGTCGGGGTTGGACTTGCGCACGACCAATCCCTGCTGCTGCACCTGCTGGGGAAGGCGGGGGATCGCCTGCTGCACCTGATTCTGCACCTGAACCTGGGCGATGTCGGGATCGGTGCCCTTCCTGAAGGTCGCGGTGATCGTGACCGAGCCCTGGGAGGACGAGGACGAACTGAAATACAACAGGCCGTCGATGCCGGTCAGTGTCTGTTCGACGACCTGAGTGACCGAGTTCTGGATCGTCTCCGCCGATGCGCCGGGATAGGTGGCGCGGATCGTCACCTCGGGCGGGGCCACATCGGGATATTGCGCGATCGGCAGTCCCAGAATGCCGCCGATCCCGGCCATCATCACGATAATGGCCAGCACCCAGGCGAAGATCGGCCGGTCAATGAAGATACGCGAGATCATGCGTGTATCAGCCGGCCTTGCCCTGGCCGCCGGCATCGCCATCCTTGGTGGACGGAGGCGGTCCTAGTTTCTCGGGCGTGTCGGCGGGGACCGGCTTCACGGGCCGGCCGGGCATGAGCTTGCCCAGTCCCTGCGTGATGACCTTGTCACCCGCGTCGAGTCCCTTGGTGACGACCCAGAAGGCCCCTTGTGCGCGGCTCGCGTCGACGGGTTTCGTGACGGCCTTGTTGCCCGGGCCGACGACGGTGACCGTGGCGTTGCCCTTGGCATCGTGCTTCACCGCCTGTTGCGGAACCAAGAAGGCACGGGTGTCGATCGCCTGCGAGAAGGTGGCGGTCACGAACATGCCTGGCAGCAGCAGCCCCTGAGGATTGGGAAACCGCACGCGTAGCGTGACCGTTCCGGTCGCCTGGTCGACCAGTGCTTCGGAGAACTCAACCGAACCGGTCTGTCCATAATCGCTGCCATCGTCGAGCTTGAGGCGCACCTGCGCGGTCTTTGCCTGGATGCCGTTGCTGCCGAGCGAGCGGCGCAGTGACAGGATCGCGCCGGCGGGCTGCTGAATATCGACGAAGATCGGGTCGAGCCGCTGAATCTGCGCGAGCGGACCGGCCTGGGTCGAGGACACCAGCGCTCCGACGGTGAACAGCGAGCGGCCGATGCGGCCGGTGATCGGCGCCGGGACGGTCGTGAACTTCAGGTTGACGCGTGCGGTTTCGAGCTGCGCGCGGCTCTGAGCGACGGCGGCTGTCGCCTGCTTCGCGGACGCCAGCGCATTGGTATAGTCCTGTTCGGAGATTGCCTGGATCTGGGCGAGCGGCTTGTAGCGCTCGGCGAGGATGCGTGCCGCTTCCTGGTTCGCCTGCGCGCTCTGGAGATTGGCCTGCGCCTGATCGGTGGCGGCGCGGTAGAGCCGGGGATCGATCTCGTAGAGCGGCTGGCCGCGCTTGACGAGCGTCCCTTCCTTAAACAGGCGGCGGCGGATGATGCCGGTCACCTGCGGACGAACGTCCGAGCTTTCGAATGCGGTTGTTCGTCCGGTCAGTTCGGTCGGGATGGCGACGCTGGTCGGCTGGACGACGACGAAGCCGACGGTGGGCGGACCGCCGGGTCCGCCCGGGCCACCGCCCTGCCCCTGCTTTTCCCCGCCGCATGCCGACAAGGCGCACAGCGCCAGCAGGCCGAGCGATGCCGCCCGAAGCGGGCGAGGAGAAAGAAGGGTGGATGTCAAGGGCGTCGTCCGCTACTCGCCGAAGGCCGTGGCGATGCCCCATGCCCCAGCCTGTCCGACAATGCCAGAGCGTGACCGGGAAATGGTGCGTTGCAATAACCGGGATCAGGAGCCGGCATGCGATGATCGAAGACGACAAGCGTGCAGCGGCAGAGGCGGCGGTCGCGGAAATCCGCGACGGGATGCTGGTTGGGCTGGGCACTGGGACGACGGCGGCGCATGCGATCGCCGCGATCGCGGCGCGGGTCGAGCGCGGCCTGCACATCCGCACGGTCGCGACGTCGCAGGCCAGCGAGCGGCTGGCGCGTTCGAAGGGAATCGAGGTGCTGGACTTCGCGGCGGTGGCCGAGGTCGACCTGACGATCGACGGCGCGGATGAGATCGACGCCGAGTGTCGCGCCATCAAGGGCGCGGGCGGCGCGATGCTGCGCGAGAAGATCGTCGCCAGCGCGTCAAAGCGGATGGTGGTGATCGCCGACGGCTCGAAACGGGTCGAGCGGCTGGGACACGGGGCGCTGCCGGTCGAAGTACTGCCGTTCGCGAAGGGGTTCGTCGATGCGCGGTTGCGGCTGCTCGGCGCGGAGCCGGCGTGGCGCATGGATGGCGACGGCGCCTATCTGACCGATCAGGGGAATGAGGTTGCCGATTGCGGTTTTCCGGACGGGCTGGAGCCGGCGCTGGTGGCAAACGCGCTCGATGCGATGCCCGGGGTGATGGGGCACGGCCTGTTCCTGCGCGAGGTCGCTGCCGCCTATATCGCCGAGGATGGTGTCGTGGCGAAGGTGGAACGGCCGGGCGCGGAGAAGTAAAACGGGCAACCGGCAACCAGATCGGATGCGCTGCGTTCGACAGAGAACAAGACCGTGAGGCCGAGACTGCATGACCGATACCATGACCCCGATCGCCAAGCAGGCCGACACGATGCTGCGCGAGGACGGCAGTCCGGAGCGGCTCGCCATCGACACCATTCGGACGCTGGCGATGGATGCGGTACAGAAGGCCGATTCGGGACATCCGGGCACACCGATGGCGCTGGCCCCGGCGGCGCATACGCTGTGGACGAAATTCCTGCGTTACGACCCTGCGACGCCCGACTGGCCGAACCGGGACCGTTTCGTGCTGTCGGTCGGGCACGCGTCGATGCTGCTCTATTCGCTGTTGCACCTGGCGGGCGTCGAGGAGATCGATGCCGACGGGCAGAAGACGGGCAACCCCGCCATCAGCGTCGATGACATCAAGCAGTTCCGGCAATTGTCGTCGAAGACGCCGGGCCATCCCGAATATCGCCACACCACGGGCGTCGAGACGACGACCGGGCCGCTGGGGCAGGGATGCGGCAATTCGGTTGGAATGGCGATTGCCGGGCGCTGGCTGGCAGCGCATTTCAACCGCGACGATTTCACGCTGTTCGATCACGACGTTTACGTCTTCTGCTCGGATGGTGACCTGATGGAGGGCGTGTCGAGCGAGGCGGCATCGCTGGCTGGGCATCTGAAACTGTCGAACCTGTGCTGGATGTACGATTCCAACCACATCACGATCGAGGGCGGGACCGATCTCGCGTTCGACGAAGATGTCGGCAAGCGCTTCGAGGCATATGGCTGGCATGTCGTCCATGTCGACAATGCCGAGGATACCACTGCCATCGGCAAGGCGATCGAGACGTTCAAGGCGACCGACGACCGGCCGACGATGATTGTCTTGCACTCGGTGATTGGCATCGGCTTTCCGACAATCGCGGGTACGCACAAGGCGCACAGCGACGCGCCCGGCAAGGACGAGATCCGTGGCGCTAAAAAGGCCTATGGATGGCCGGAGGACGCACAGTTCCTGGTGCCCGACAAGGCAAAATCTTCCTTCCATGATTCGGTCGCGGGGCGCGGTGCTCCGCTTCGCGAGGAGTGGGAAGCGATGTTCGAGCGCTATCGCGAGCAGCATGCGAACCTGGCGCATCAGCTCGACCAGATGCGGCAGGGCAAGCTGCCCGACGGCTGGGACGCGGACCTGCCGACGTTCGACACCGATGCCAAGGGAATGGCGAGCAGGGCTGCGAGCGGCGAGGTGCTGAATGCGATAGCGCCGCATGTCCCCTATCTGGTCGGCGGCGCGGCTGACCTGTCGCCATCGACCAAGACCGACGTGAAAGGCGCGGACTCGCTGGAGGCGGCGACGCCGGGCGGGCGCAACATGCATTTCGGCATCCGCGAGCATGCGATGGGGTCGATCGCGAACGGCATGGCGCTTTCGTACCTGCGGTCTTACACGGGCACGTTCCTGGTATTCTCCGACTACATGCGCCCGCCTATGCGGCTGGCGGCGATCATGGAATTACCGGTCATCTTCGTTTTCACGCATGATTCGATCGGGGTCGGCGAGGATGGTCCGACACACCAGCCGATCGAGCAGTTGACGGCGCTTCGCGTCGTGCCGGGGATGGACGTCATTCGGCCCGGCGACGCGAACGAAACACGAGTCGCGTGGCAAGCCGCGCTGGAGGCGACGAGCCATCCGACCGTGATGGCATTCTCTCGCCAGCCCCTGCCGACGTTGGATCGCGGCAAATATGCCGGCGCCGGAGGATTGATGAAGGGTGGTTATGTCTTCGCCGATTGCGAGGGGACGCCCGACATAATCCTGATCGCGTGCGGGAGCGAGTTGTCGCTGGTCACGGACGCGCATGAGAAGCTGACCGCCGACGGCGTCAAGGCGCGGGTCGTGTCGATGCCGAGCTGGTTCCGCTACGAGAAGCAGGACGAGGCCTACAAGGAAAGCGTGCTGCCGAGCAGCGTCGCCGCGCGCCTCGCCGTCGAGCAGGGCAGCGAGGTCGGATGGGACCGCTATGTCGGATTAAAGGGCAAGGTGATCGCGATGTCGACCTTTGGGGCATCGGCACCGATCGCCAAGCTGCAGGACAAGTTCGGCTTCACGCTCGACCACGTCCTGAAGGTAGCACATGAATTGCTGGAGATGAACAATGGGTAAGCTGGCCGATCTGAGTGCTGAGGGAACGGCGGTGTGGCTGGACTTTGTCGAGCGCAAGTTCCTGCATGAGGGCGGATTGAAGAAGCTGGTCGACGACGACGGCGTGACGGGGGTGACGTCTAACCCGTCGATCTTCGAGAAGGCGATGGGGCATGGCGATGCCTATGACGAGAGCCTGACCGAATATGACCATGCGCACCCCGATGCCGCGACGATCGACCGGTACGAGCATCTGGCGGTCGAGGACATCCGCACCGCGGCCGATATCATGCGTCCGGTGTATGACCGGCTGGGCGCGAAGGACGGCTACGTCAGTCTGGAGGTGTCGCCCTATATCTCGGACGATACCGACGCAACAATTACCGAGGCGGCCAAATTGTGGAAGATGGTCGACCGTCCGAACCTGATGATCAAGATCCCCGGCACCGAGGCCGGAGCACCGGCGATCGCCACGACGATCGCGGCCGGAATCAACGTCAACGTGACGCTGCTGTTTTCAATCGAGGCCTATAAGCGAGTGGCCGAGGCGTACGTCATGGGGCTGGAGGAACGCGTCCGGCAGGAGCAGCCGATCGACCGGATCGCCAGCGTCGCAAGCTTCTTCGTCAGCCGGATCGACACGGCGATCGACAAGCAGGTCGATGAAAAGCTGAAAGGCGGCGCGGATGTCGATGCGCTGAAGGCCGTGCGTGGGAAGGTGGCGATCGCGAACGCGAAGATGGCATATCAATGGTATCTGGACTTCGTTGAATCGGACCGGTGGAAGGCGCTGGTCGACAAGGGTGCGATGCCGCAGCGATTGCTGTGGGCGTCGACCGGAACCAAGGATCCGTCCTATCCGGACACGCTGTATGTCGATACGCTGATCGGGCCGGACACAGTTAATACCATGCCACCAAAGACGATGGACGCGTTTCGCGATCATGGTACGGCGAAGGTCACGCTGACCGAGGATATCGAGGGAGCGAAGCGTGTACTTACCGAGGCCAAGCGGCTCGGCCTCGACCTTGATGCGGTGACCGACACGCTCGTGACGGAGGGCGTGGCGTCATTCGCCGGTGCTTTCGACGAGTTGATGGAATCGATCGCGAAGAAGCAGCCCGCTAACGCTTGAGCCTCATGACAATGTCGGAGTTTGTACCATGAAGATCGGAATGATCGGCCTCGGCCGGATGGGAGGGGGCATGTCGCGCCGCCTGATGAAGGGCGGGCACGAGATCGTCGCCTGGGACCGAAACGACGACGCGGTCGAGGAACTGGCAAAGGATGGCGCGATTGGTGCGTCCTCGCTGGAGGACATGCGCGACAAGCTGGATGATCCGGCAATCTTCTGGGTGATGCTGCCCGCGGGCGATCCCACCGAGCAGACGATCGAGAAACTGGCCGACATGTGCGGCAAGGACGAGGTCATCATCGACGGCGGCAACAGTTTCTACAAAGATGACATTCGCCGAGCGAAGATGCTGCGCGAGAAAGGTGTCGAATATGTCGATGTCGGGACGTCGGGCGGCGTCTGGGGATTGGAGCGCGGTTTCTGCATGATGATCGGCGGCAGCGACGAGACAGTGCGCATGCTCGACCCGATTTTCGGGGCGCTGGCGCCGGGCGTGGGCACCATCGCGCGAACGCCGGAGCGCAACGCCGACTATGAGGATCCGCGCGCGGAAAAGGGTTATATCCATGCCGGGCCAGCAGGGTCCGGGCATTTCGTAAAAATGGTCCATAACGGCATCGAATATGGCCTGATGCAGGCTTATGCCGAGGGGTTCGACATCTTGAAGGGCAAGGCATCCGACAAGCTGCCCGAGGATGAGCGCTTTGATCTGAACCTGACCGACATCGCCGAGGTCTGGCGCCGGGGCAGCGTCATCTCGTCCTGGCTGCTCGACCTGACGGCGGCTGGGCTGGCAAAAGACCAGATGCTCGAGCAGTTCTCGGGCCGGGTCGCGGATTCGGGCGAGGGCCGCTGGACGATCGACGCGGCGATGGAGGAAGCGGTGCCAGCCAACGTGCTTTCGGCAGCCCTATATGCCCGGTATCGCAGCCGGGTCGAGAGTACCTTCGGTGACAAGCTGTTGTCGGCGATGCGCTACGGCTTTGGCGGGCACGTCGAGATGCCGCAGTGAGCGACGGCTCGATCGGGCAATTGCGGCTGGTGGTGTGCGACGTCGACGGGACACTGGTCGACAAGGAAAAGAAGCTGACCGAAGGTACGATCGCCGCAGTCGAGCGGCTGGAGGCGGCGGGTATCGGTTTCACGATCATCAGCGCGCGGCCGCAGTCCGGCATGATGCCGATCGCCGAGAAACTGCAGCTCGACGAGCCAATGGGTGCGTTCAACGGCGGCCTCATTTTTCACCGCGACGGGACGGTCGACGAGCATCACATGATCGATGAGCGTGTGGCGCGCGGTGTGTTCGATGTTGTGGGCGATGCGGACGTCGATCGCTGGGTCTTCGCCGACGGGCAATGGTATGCCAGCAGCGGCGAGGGCGTGCATGTCGAGCACGAGCGCGTGTCGTCCAACCAGCACGAAACGCTGCGCGAGACGTTCGACGACCTGCTTGACCGGGCCGACAAGATAACTTTCGTCAGCGACGACGAGCCGTTGCTTCGCTCCCTCGCCGAACGGGCGAAGGACCGGTTCGACGACGACGCGACGATCGTCCAGTCGCAGACCTATTATCTCGATGTAACCGCACTGAACGCGAACAAGGGCAACGGGATCGAGGCGCTGACCAAGGCGATGGACGTGCCGCTGTCGGCGACCTGCGCGATCGGTGACCAGGCAAACGACCTGCCGATGCTGGAGCGCGCCGCGCTGTCTATTGCGATGGGCAATGCGCCCGCCGAGGTGCAGGACGCGGCGAACCATGTCACGCGCCGCAACGATGCGGACGGGGTCGCACATGCGATCGACACGATGATTTTAACCAACGGGGAGTGAATGAATGAAGGAGTTGGTCGCGTTCGACCTTGATGGAACGCTCGCCGAGAGCAAGCAGCCGTTGCAGGAGCCGATGGGCGAGGCGCTGGCGGATCTTTTGCAGGTCGCGCACGTCGCGGTGATATCGGGTGGTGACTGGCCGCAGTTCGACAAGCAGGTCGCGAGCCGCCTGCCGGCGCAGGCGGAGTTGACCAGATTATGGCTGATGCCGACGACCGGCACGAAGCTCTATCGGCACGAAAAGGACGAGTGGCATGCCATCTATGCCGAGTTGTTCGATGACGATGAGAAGAAGAAGATCATGGATGCGTTCGACGCGGCGCTCGATGCGACCGGCTTCAAGCCCGAGCAGACATGGGGCGAGCGTATCGAGGATCGCGGGAGCCAGATCACCTTTTCGGCACTCGGCCAGCAGGCACCGCTGGATGCCAAGGAGAAATGGGATCCGGACTTCGCCAAGCGCAAGGTGATCCAGGCCGACCTGCGCAAGCGACTGCCCGAGTTGTCGATCAACATGGGGGGATCGACCTCGATCGATATCACCCAGAAGGGGGTCGACAAGGCTTACGGATTGAAGAAGCTGCGCGATGCGAGCGGGATCGCGCTGGACGCGATGATGTTCATCGGTGACGCGATCTTCCCCGGCGGCAACGATTATCCGGCGAAGGAACTGGGGCTCGATACGGTCAAGGTACGCGATCCCGAGGAGACGCTGAGCGTCATTGCCGCGATCGTGGCCTGCCAGAAATAGTCAGAACTTACTCAGGTTAAGCCATTGAGGCGACGATACAAATCGCTGCCTCCTTTTCATGGCCATCCGGAACATGTGCACAGGCTGATCCATTGAGGCGCCAGGATCGGAGACACTGTATGAGCGACACGATGCGCGATGATGCGCCGCTGACGACGTCCAACCGCGACGGGGCGGACGAGGAGCTTCGTTCATCAATTACCAACGCCAGGGGCAGCGAGGCGATCGGACAGGCGGTGACGATCAACCGCCCGGCGGACGAGCTTTATGCCTTCTTCCGCGACTTCAGCAACCTGCCGCGCGTGATGGAGAATATCGACCGGATCGACGTCATCGACGATCGGCGGTCGCATTGGGTGGTCAAGGCTCCGATGGGCGGTCGGGTCGAATGGGACGCGGTGGTAACCGACGAGGAACCGAACCGGTCCTTCGCCTGGATGTCGACGCCGGGCGCGGAAGTGCCGAACAGCGGACGGGTCGAATTTCGCGAGGCAGGCGCGCGCGGGACGGTAGTGACGGCGACCATCCTCTACGAGCCGCCGGCAGGCGCGATCGGCAAGGTCATCGCCAAGCTTTTCCAGCGCGAACCGGCCATTCAGGCGCGCCGCGACCTGCGGCGGTTCAAGCAGTTGATGGAGACCGGCGAGGTGGCGACCGCGGCAATGAATATGAAGCAGTATGAAAAGGAGCAGGGCTGATGCGCGCGTTGACCTGGCACGGCAAGCATGACGTCCGCGTCGACACGGTCGACGATCCGGAGATCGTGAACCCGCGCGACTGCATCCTGAAGGTGACGGCAACCGCGATCTGCGGATCGGACCTGCATCTGTATGACGGCTTCATCCCGACGATGAAATCCGGTGACATACTGGGGCACGAATTCATGGGTGAGGTGGTCGAGGTCGGCTCGAAGTCCACGCTCAAGAAGGGCCAGAGGGTCGTCGTGCCGTTCACCATCTCGTGCGGGAACTGCTACTATTGCAACAAGCATCAGTATTCTGCCTGTGACAACGGCCTGCCCGCCCATAACCAGGACATCGCGCAGGAACTTTACGGCCAGCCGATGGCGGGGTTGTTCGGTTATAGCCACATGACCGGCGGTTATGCGGGAGGTCAGGCGGAATATGTCCGCGTGCCCTTCAGCGATGTCGGCCCCATCGTCATTCCCGACGGGATCGACGACGACAAGGTGCTGTTCCTGTCCGACATCCTGCCGACCGGATGGCAGGCAGCGGAGTTCGCGCAGATCGAGGGCGGCGACACGGTCGCCATCTGGGGCTGCGGCCCGGTCGGGCTGTTCGCGGTCCAGTCCGCGTTCCTGATGGGCGCGGAGCGGGTGATCGCGATCGATCATTTCCCGCACCGGTTGGAGCTGGCCGCGAAGTTCGGCGCGGAGACGATCAACTTCGAGCAGACCGACACCTATGAGGCGCTGATGCAGATGACGGGCGGGATCGGACCCGATGCCTGTATCGACTGCGTCGGGTTGGAGGCGCACGGCTTCTTCGTCGACAACGTGCTGGACCAGGTGAAGAAGACGCTGATGCTGGGTACTGACCGCGCGCATGCGAACCGGCAGGCGGTGATCGCGTGCCGCAAGGGCGGGCGCGTGTCGATGCCGGCGGTCTATGGCGGGTTCGTCGACAAATGGCCGCTGGGCGCGTTCATGGAGAAGGGGCTGACCCTCAAGACCGGGCAGACGCATGTGCAGCACTATCTGCCGGGACTGCTGAACGCGATCGTTGAGGGCAAAATCGACACGACGTTCATGATCTCGCACCGCATGGACCTGGAGGAGGCTCCCAAGGGCTACAAGATGTTCCACGACGACCAGAACACCGTGACCAAGGTCGTTCTGAAACCGAGCATGCATTGAGGATTAGAGCACGTGGCTGATAAATTCGCGATCATTACCGGCGCATCGACCGGCATCGGCTTCGAGCTTGCGACGCTGGCGGCGAAGGACGGTTATGACATTCTGGTCGTCGCCAATGAACCGCTGATCGACGCGGCAGCGCAGGATTTTGAGCAATTCGGCACCGACGTCCAGTCGGTCGAGACCGACCTGTCGACGATCGACGGGATCGACAAGCTGATGGCCGCGACAAACGGCCGACAGATTGACCTATTGTGCGCCAATGCGGGTCATGGGCTGGGCCATGCGTTCCTGGAGCAGGACGTCGCCAAGTGGCGGCATGTCGTCGATACGAATATCACCGGAACATTGTATCTGCTTCAGAATGTGCTGAAGCCGATGGTGGCGCGTAACGACGGCAAGGTGCTGGTGACGGGATCGATCGCCGGTTATATTCCGGGCGCGTTCCAGGCGGTGTATAACGGCACCAAGGCATTCGTGGAAAGCTTTGTCGCGGCCATCCAGAACGAGATCAAGGAGGCGGACGGCGTTACCCTAACGAACCTTATGCCTGGGCCGGTCGAGACAGAATTTTTCGATCGTGGCGAGATGCTCGATACGTCGGTCGGCGCGTCGGACAGCAAGAGCGACCCGGCCGACGTGGCCAAGGACGGCTGGGACGCGCTAATGGCGGGGAGGGCCAGTATAGTCTCCGGTTGGAAGAACAAGATCCAGTCGGCGGTGGCGAACGTTACGCCCAACGCCGTGCTCGCCGAGCAGCATCGCAAGATGGCCGAGCCGGGGTCGGCCGAATAGCGGTATGGCGGCGGCGGGCACCGTAGCCGCCGTCCACGCCTGATCCCATCCCGTGACAGGGTTCGATGATGCAGATCATTGAGCCTGCGGAACGGAGGAACCGGCCGGGCGTCTATCTTGCGATGCCGACACCTCCGACGCCGCTTTTCCGGTGGCGACACCCCGCGCAGGACACCCTGCAAGCCCAACTGAACGATTTCGTCAGCACGCCAGGTTTTCCTTGCGTCGGGGCGAAGGCGGCGCTGGGACGCGGGACACTGGCCGTTCTTGCCTGCAATCGGCTGGACAGCGGCTGGGACGACCTCCGCATCCATGATGGCCTGATTACTTTCGCGGCTGCTTACCGGAGTAACCCAACGCTGTTTCGCAGCTTCGCGGTGATTTTCGAAGGGCCGGACAAGTTGACGGAACAGGCGTTCGAGCGGCATTTGTGGGAACGTGCCCAGTCGCTGTCGGACAAGGACGTCTGGCGCGGACAGGCGTATGACGACTCGGTCAGTTCCGATCCGGACAGCCCGCATTTCTCGATGAGCTTCGGCGGCGAGGCGTTCTTCATCGTCGGGCTGCATCCCGGTGCCAGCCGTCCCGCGCGTCGTTTCGACCGGCCCGCGATGGTCTTCAACCTGCATGACCAGTTCGAGCTGCTGAGGGACAAAGGAAAATACGAAAACATGCGTAGTGCGATACTAGGGCGCGACGAGGTCTTGGCGGGGTCGCGCAATCCGATGCTAGCACGGCACGGCGAAAGCAGTGAGGCGCGGCAATATAGCGGCCGGGCGGTGGACGCCGACTGGTCCTGCCCGTTTCGTTATTCCGGTCACCCGAGTGAATGAGTGATGCGACCGAAATCCCGCCGCGGTCGGGAACCGCTTTCAGACTGAATCGTGGCGAAACATTGGTCGTCATCGACCCGTGTGGCGAGCAGGTGGCGGATCTGCTGGCGTATAATGCGGCCGACGTGGATGAGGTGCTCTCATCAGGGCGTACGCTGGATTATGCCGAAACCATCCGGCTGACCGTAGGTCACAAGCTGTATTCCAACCGCTCGGCGGTCATGCTGGATATCGTCGAGGACACGGTGGGGCGTCACGACTTCCTGCTGACTCCGTGTTCGGAAGATACCTTCCGGCATTTCTATCCCGGCCTGCCGGTCCATCGGGGTTGTTTGGGCAATCTGGCGGACGCGCTGGCGCCGTTCAACATTGCGCGCGACCAGATCCCGGTCGCGTTCAACTGCTTCATGAACGTGCCGATCGACGCGGAGACGGGAGCGCTGAAGGTCCTTCCCCCGACAAGCCGCGCAGGCGATCATGTCGCGTTCCGCGCGGCGATGGACCTGATCGTCGGTCTGACCGCCTGCTCGGCGCCCGATTCGAACGGCGGCAGCTTCAAGTCCATTCACTATAGGATCGAACCGCTTCGATGACGTCGACCAAGAAGGGCGTGCCCGCCATCGGTCCGCTGGCGGCCGCGCTGGCCGGGCGGCTGGCGGATGGCGATGTCATCTATGTAGCCGAGAACGAGCAGAGGGCGGCGGCGCTGGCCGCGGCGCTAGCGGCGTTCATGCCGGCAGCGGTGGTGGTACATGTGCCCGCCAGCGACGCGCTGCCCGGTGACGATGCGCCCGCGTCGCCATCCGTTATCGGGCAACGCGTCGCCGCGCTGAGCAGGTTGCGCGTGCGCGGGAAGGGGCGCGCAGCACTGATTACATCGGTCGAGGCGACGGCAACGCGCTATGCGCCGCCCGCCGCGTTCGACACGGAACCGCCCATCATCGCCGTCGGCGATCCACTGGATCTGTCAGGCTTTGCTGTCGAGACGTTGAAGCTTGGCTATGTCGTCGACGACCGGATCGACGAGCCGGGCGAGGTCGCCGTCAGGGGGGAGGTGGTGGACATCTATCCGGTGGATGCGGCCGACCCGGTCCGGATCGAGGTCGAGGACGGCCGCGTGGTCGCGGTGCGATGCTACGACCCGGTATCTCAG
Organism: Sphingomonas sp.; assembly: GCA_965260965.1. Lineage (GTDB taxonomy): Bacteria > Pseudomonadota > Alphaproteobacteria > Sphingomonadales > Sphingomonadaceae > Sphingomonas. Next base: position 851,547 of record CBDHCA010000003.1, read on the forward strand.
CGCACCGATGTGGTACTGGACAGGATCGAAATCGGGCGGGCGGTCGAGCCGGTCAGTGACGAGAGCGTCGCCATCCTCGCGCATTTGCCCGGCGCCGCGCTGGGAATGGACGAGGGCGTGGCGGAGCGGCGCAGGCGGATCGTGGCGCTGGCCAGGCGAGGAATCATCGAAACCGAAGCCTGGGACATCGAGCTTGCGGATCGCGAACGGCTGACGTTCGCAATCGACGCCGAGGCCGTGCCGCCGCGCTTTGTCGAGGCGCGCGATCCCGCCCGCGAGTTTACGCGGTTCGCGAACAAGACGGTGAAGAAAGGAAGGCTGATCCTGATGGGGTCGCCGCGTGATCTGCGTTTCCTGACGGCGCGCTCCAAGCTGGACTTCACGCCAGTCGAAAGCTGGAGCGAAGCGCTCACGCGACCCGTCGGATCGGCGATGACGATGGTCGCGCCGATCGATCGCGGTTTCCTGCACGATGACATCGCCGTCGTCGCCGGCGCAGACCTGCTCGGCGGCCGCGCAAACGCGCAGGAGATGGACGGCACCGCCGATCTCGCGCTGTTCAGTCTTGGCAGTCACCTGCGGCTGGGCGACGTTGTGGTGCACGAGGACTTCGGCGTCGGCGTGGTCGAGGGGCTGGAGCGGCTGGAAGACGGTGGCGGTGCCGTTGCCGGTGCTGGTGGCGACGCGATCGTGCTCGGCTATGCCCGGGAGGGCAAGCGGCTGGTCCCGGTCGATGAGGCGGATCGCATCTGGCGCTATGGGGCGGACGAGGACGCGGTCAGCCTGGATGCGCTGGATGGGACCAGTTGGCAGAAGCGGCGCGGCGCCATCGACCAGGCGATCGCCGAAAGCGCGCGCGGCCTGGTAGCACTGGCGGCCGAGCGTGACGCGCGGACGACACCCGTAATCGAGGCAGATGCGTCGGCCTATGAACGGTTCGTCGCGGGCTTTCCCTTTACCGAGACGGCCGACCAGGCGCGAGCGATTGCCGCCATGCAGCATGATCTGGCGAGCGGGCGGCCGATGGACCGGCTGGTCGTCGGTGATGTCGGCTATGGCAAGACCGAGGTAGCGCTGCGCGCGGCAGCCATCGTCGCGCTGTCGGGGCGTCAGGTCGCGATCGCCGCGCCGACGACGGTGCTGGTGCGCCAGCATGTCGAGACGTTCCGCGTCCGGTTCGAGGGGACCGGGATCGCGGTCGCAGGCCTGTCGAGGCTGACAAAGCCCGCCGAGCGTCGCGAGATCAAGGCGGGGTTGGCGGACGGGTCGGTCGGCGTCGTGATCGGTACCGGTGCGGTTGCGGGGAAAAGCGTGCACTATCACGATCTGGCGCTGGTCGTGATCGACGAGGAGCAGCGGTTCGGGACGGCCGAGAAGAAACGGCTTCGCGCGCTGGGCGAGGGGCATGTGATGACGCTGTCCGCAACGCCCATTCCGCGCACCCTGCAGGCGGCACTGGTTGGGCTGCAGCAGGTTTCGATCATCGCGACGCCGCCGGCGCGGCGCCAGCCGATCCGAACCACCGTCACCCGGTTTACCGACGAGGCGGTCCGGACCGCGTTGCTGCGCGAGAAGGGACGCAGCGGGCAGAGCTTTGTCGTCGTGCCGCGGATCGCGGATATCGCGCCACTTGAGGCACGGTTGCGATCGCTGGTGCCGGATCTTTCGCTCGTGACGGCGCACGGAAAGATGCAGCCGGCGGCGATCGACGAGGCGATGGTGGCCTTCGCCGACGGCGATGGGGATGTGCTGCTGGCCACCAACATCATCGAGGCCGGGCTGGACGTGCCGCGCGCCAATACGATGATCGTCCATCATGCCGACCGGTTCGGCCTGTCGCAGCTTCACCAGTTGCGCGGCAGGGTGGGACGCGGCGGGCGACGCGGGCGAATCCTGCTGACGACCGGGGAAGATGCCGAGATCGCCGAGTCGACGCTCAAGCGCCTGCGTACCTTGCAGGCGTTCGACCAGTTGGGCGCGGGCTTCGCGATCAGCGCGCGCGATCTGGACATGCGCGGCGCGGGCGATCTGCTGGGCGAGGCGCAGGCGGGGCACATGAAGCTGATCGGCGTCGACCTGTACCAGCATCTTCTGGGGATGGCGCTGCGCAAGGCGCGGGGCGAGTCGGTCGATGCCTGGACGCCCGAGCTGAATCTGGGGCTTGCGGGACGACTGGCGGAGGACTGGATTCCCGAGGTCGATATCCGCCTGTCGCTGTACGGCCGGCTGGCACGGCTGGTGAACCAGGCGGCGCTGGACGCGTTCGAAGAGGAACTGGAGGATCGGTTCGGTCAGATGCCGAACGAGGCCGCCACGTTGCTGGATCTCGCACGGACGCAAATCACCGCGCGGGGAGCGGGCGTATGGAAGATCGATGCAGGACCAGCCGCCGTCGCTTTGACCCCGAGGCGCAGGCAGAACTGGCAACCGCCGGACGAGGCGGTGGCGAAGGACGGGAGATGGATCATCGCGATGAAGGTCGATGATGCGACCGAGCGCGCAGCACGGATCATGACGTTGCTCGATGCAATGTTGGACGCGCAATAATCACCAATCGTTGATTTCATTGACCCATTTTAGTGCACTTCGCGTCTGGTTGCGCACAATCAGCCGCGTGCTTGCGCACTCTCAACCAGTCAGCAGGAGGCCGTCGTGTCAGACTTGAATCAACCCGCTTATTACCTCCGCCGTGAGCAGCAGGAGCGTCGACTTGCCGCCAAGGCGAATGCCGATGCGATCCGTCGGATCCATGAGGAACTCGCCGAGCAATATGCGGCACTTGCCGTGTCCGCGGATGCGCCACCCCGGCCGACGTTGCGGGTCGTGACAGCGCGTTAGGCTCGGCGGGTCCGGTCGAGACGATCAGTCCCCGATCAGGTGCAGCGCCACTGTCCTGTCGTGCGGCGCTCGCCGGTGTTCGAACAGGTAAATTCCCTGCCACCTGCCGAGCGTCATGCTGCCGTTCATCACCGGGATGGACAGCGATACTTGCGTCAGCGCCGTGCGAAGATGCGCGGGCATATCGTCCGGGCCTTCATCAGCATGCGTATAATCCGAGCTTTCAGGGGCCAGCCGCGCGAAGAAGCGTTCGAGGTCGGTACGAACCTCACGCGCGGCATTTTCCTGGATCAGCAGGGAGGCGGAGGTGTGGCGGCAGAAGATCGTTAGCAGGCCCTGCCCGACCTGTTGCTGGTCCAGCCACGTGGCGATCCGGTCGGTGATGTCGATCAGACCCTGCCGACGGGTGCCGATCGAGAGGCTGCTTAGATGTTGTCGCATGGCGCAAGGAACGCGCGGCTGAGCCAGGGCGATCCCGCCAGCCCGAACCGCCACGGCCTGTCGACCGCTTTCGTCAGCCCGATGCGCGTTCCGACGACGACCGGGGCGGGCCGATCGGCGGGCGTGAGCGCGAAGGGCGGGCGGTCGAGCGGTGCGCTGTTCAACGCACTCGTCACGCCAAGCGCCTGCGCCAGTCGGCCGGGTCCGGCGCACAGGCGTTTCGGATCAGTCAGCGTCCGGCGCCGTGCCATGCTGTCCAGATCCTCGGTCGGCGCGAGCGCCCGGATCAGGACCGCGGCGCCGGGTGCCTCTCCACCAACCAGGTTAAGACACCAGTGAAGCCCGTAGATCCGATAGACATAGGCGTGGCCAACGGGCCCGAACATGGCGGCATTGCGCGGCGTGGGACCCGCAAAGCTGTGCGATGCCGGATCGGTCGCGTCATAGGCCTCGGTCTCGACGATGACGCCGCCGATGCCGTCGATCAGCAATTGAACACCGATGAGCGCGCGCGCCAGCGCCTCAATTGGTTGCCGGTAGAAGTCGCTATCCAAGGATCGAGCGGTAGAGCGTGATGTAGCGGTCCGCCATGCGCTCGACACTGAACCGGTCGATCACGGACCGGCGGCAGGCCGCGCGGTCGAGATCGCCGACGCGTTCAATAGCGGCGACGGCCTGTTGCGGGGTATCGACCAGGAAGCCGGTCACGCCATCGTCGATCAGCTCGGGCATCGACCCCCGGCGGTTGGCGATGACGGGGGTGCCGCACGCCATCGCCTCGATCACCGACAGGCCGAAGGGTTCGTCGAAGTCGATGAGGTGCAGCAGGGCGCGCGCGCCGCCCAGCGCGCCGGTGCGGGCCTCGCCGCCCAGAGCCCCGAGGTAGACGATCCGTTCTCCGTCGACCATTGGCTGCACCTCTTGGGTCCAATAGCGTTCGTCCTGGACGATGCCCGCCATCAGGAGGCGGCGATTGCTTGCTCTTGCCGCGTCGATCGCGGCGCGCGCGCCCTTGTCCGGGTGCATACGCCCGAAGAACAGCAGGTCGCCGCTGCCGGTCGCGTCGAAGGGAAAGTCGTCGACCGGAATCCCGTGATGGATGGTCGCGGCATAGCGCAGCGCCGGATGGCGGTCGGCGTCGCTGATTGCGACGAAATGCACGCGGTCCTGATAAGGTGCGTACATCGGCAGGATGCGATCGGACGAGAAGCCGTGAATGGTGGTGACCATCGGCGTTTCGACCAGATTCGCGAAGGCATGAGCGGGAAAGTCCGCTTGGTTATGGATCAGGTCGAAGTCCGCGGCATGGTCGAAGACATGCGCCAAGTGACGGTATTCCCAGACCTTCGCATCGATCGTGGGGTCTTCCGAATAGGGGCGCGGGACGACGGCCGACAAGGTGCCGGCGGTGATGCTATCGGCGGTCGCGAACAGCGTCACGTCGATTCCGCGCGCGACCAGTGCCTCTGTCAGAAGGCTGGTGACGAGTTCCCACGGGCCATAATGCCGGGGCGGGGTGCGCCACGAGATCGGCGCGAGCATGGCGATACGCATGCGGGTTCGTTAGCTGACGGCGTGCAGGATGACACCCTGGTTCGGCTCAAGGGCATCGGCACACCAGACACCGGTGGTCGTCAGCAGGCAGGTGGCAGTATCGGTGCCGGGTTTGCTCAACGGGCGCGGCACATCGGTCAGGTTCAGCGCGACGGTGAAACACTCGCCGGCGTAGCAGCGCTCATAGGCCAGCACGCCATCATCGGCACGGACGAGGGCGAAGTCGCCAATGCTGAGCGCGGGGTGCTCGCGGCGAAGTGCCAGCAGCCGGCGATACAGGGCCAGCATCGATCCGCCATCATGGTCCTGCGCCGCAACGTTATGACGGTCGGTGTCGTCGCCGAACGGGAGCCACGGTTCGCCGTGCGTGAAGCCGTGCCCTGCACTCCAATCCCACGCCATCGGCGTTCGTACCGGATCACGCCCGAGCTCAAGCCCCGGCTCGCGTAGTTCACGCGGATCGCGGACGCGATCTTGCGGGATCGTGGCGTCCAGCATGCCTAGTTCGTCGCCATAATAGATGGTCGGCGTCCCACGCAGCGTCAGCAGTAGCATGGCGGCGCACCGTGCCTGAGCCTCCCCCACGCGGCTGGCGATGCGCGGCCGATCGTGGTTGCCGAGCACCCAGTTCGGCCAGCCATCGGCGGGCAACGCGGCCTGATAGCGGGAGATCATCGCGCCGAGCGTCATTGCATCCCAGGCTGTTTCGACCAGCAGAAAATTGAAGGGAAGCTGCACCTCGGGTCGGTCGACGCCGTAATACCGAACGAGCCGCTCGACGGGGAGGTAGATCTCACCGATCAGCAGTCGACCGCCATACTCCTCGGCGACCGCGCGCATGTCGGCGGCGATGTCGTGGACTTCCGGCTGGTCGGTGGAATTGAGCTGCAGGACGCGGTGCATCTCACCCATGCCTTCGTGATAGTCCGGGTTGGGCGGGTTGTCGTGGAACCGCGCGTCCTTGACGAGGTGCCAGAGCACGTCGATGCGAAAGCCGTCGACGCCCCGCTCGAACCAGAAGCGCAGGACATCCAGCATGGCCGCGCGGACTTCTGCGTTGCGCCAGTTCAGGTCCGGCTGTTCCTTCAGGAAGGCGTGGTAATAATATTGGCCGGTGTGCTCGTCCCAAGCCCAAGCCGAGTCACCGAAATCGCTGATCCAATTGTTCGGCGGTCCGCCGTCAGGGCCTGCGTCGTGCCAGATATACCAGTCGCGTTTAGCATCGTCGCGTGACGCGCGGCTCTCGACGAACCACGGATGCTGGTCGGACGTATGATTCGGAACGAAGTCGAGCAGTACCTTGAGGCCAAGGGCATGCGCCTGTGCGAGCACCGCGTCGAGATCGGCGAGTGTGCCGAACAGCGGGTCGATGTCGGTATAATCTGCGACGTCATAGCCGAAGTCAGCCATCGGCGAGGGGTAGATCGGTGAGATCCAGATCGCGTCGACGCCCAGTCGCGCCAGATACTCCAGCCGAGTCGTGATCCCTCGGAGGTCGCCCACGCCGTCGTCGTCGCTGTCCTGAAACGAGCGTGGATAGACCTGGTAGATGACGGCGCGGTGCCACCAGGGTTCGATCATGCGAACGCCGACTTCGGCAGCCGCGTCATGCGGCAGGCGAGGTCTGCCTCGCCACTGGCAACGAGATAATGGTCGCCCGCATCCACGATCCCGGTCGAGAAGACGACGTCGGTCGGGAGGTAGTGAAGGGCGGCGATCGGCCTGGTAAGCGCGGGATCGGCCTCGATGAGCGGGGTCGACTCATCGCGTCGCAGGAGGATGGTCGGGTCGGCGCGGTCGAGCCGCGCCCAGAAACTGCGGTAGATGCCGACGTTCCCGCGCCGCTCGACCCCATGATAGATGGTCATCCAGCCGTCATCGGTCAGGATCGGCGGGGTGCCCCCGCCGAGCTTCGACGCCATGACCGACGCCTTTAACGGATGCAGTCCGTCGGCGGGAAGGGGGCGCCAGTGCATCGCGTCCGGCGATGCGGCGAGATTGATCGATGGGCCGCCGGCATGAGGGCTGTCCTCTTGCCAGGCGAACCATACGTCGCCGAGCGGGCGCGTGAGCGCTAGGAACTGCCCGGCGACCTTGCCCTCGAACAGGATCATGTCCTTGTTCTGATGATCGAGGACCATGCCCCGCAAGGCGTAGTGGACGCCGTCGTCGGAGACGTAAAGCGTCGAGCAAAGGCGTGCCGCGGAAACCGAGCAGGTCGTCATGTACCAACGGCCGTCGATGCGGCTGATCCGTGCGTCCTCGACGCCATATTGCTGATAATCGGCAGCCGGTGCGACCGCTGCGTCGTAATGGACGTCGACGATCGATGTACCGTCGGCGTCCATTTCGACGGGAAGGAGCCAGGACAGCGATGTCAGGCCGAGCGTCGGATGTGCACGACCGCGAAGCGCGAACTGGCGGGGGTCGGTCATGTCCACATCGGCGAGGGGAAATCCCGTCAGGCGATAGCCTTGGGGCGTCCAAGCGATCATGTGAACGCACTCGTCGAAAACGGGTTGACGCAATGCCTGCGCCACGCGGACCATCAGCAGCAGATTGCCGTTGTCGAGCCTTGTCAGGCCGGGGTTGAATGCTCCGAGCACATAGGTTTCGACATCGATATCGAGCGGCGACCGCGCGAGGTCGACATCGCCGGGGGTGAAGATCAGATGATCGTCAGCGCGCACGCTCGTTCAACAACGCCGCGTCGGGCTTCGTTCCGTCAGGCGGCAAGGACGAGGCGGTTGCGGCCGCTCTCCTTGGCGCGGTAGAGGGCTGCGTCGGCCGCGGCGAACAGAGATGCCGGGTCGCTCGCCTTGTCGAGCGCGAGGATCCCGGCGCTGACGGTGATGCGAATGCGGCTGGTGGGACCATTGATGATCGCGGCGGCAACGGCCTGGCGCAGACGCTCGCAGACCGCCGATGCCTCATCGATACCGGCCCCGCGCAGCAGAATGGCGAACTCCTCGCCGCCGATTCGCGCGACCGCGTCGCTGGCGCGTACGGTTTGCAGCGCGATCTGGGCGAACCGCTGGAGCACCGCGTCGCCTACGGGATGACCGTGCTGGTCGTTGACGCGCTTGAAGAAGTCGATGTCGAGCACCGCAAGGCATGCCGGCTTTGCGGCCGCGAACGCCTCGTCGATCATGCGGGTGAAGGTTCGGCGATTCGCCACACCGGTCAGCGGGTCGGTCCCGGCCTCCCGCGTCAGTTGCTCCTCGATCTCCTTGCGGTGCGAGATGTCGCGGATCGCAGTGACCACGCCGGTTGCCTGACCGTCGTCGTCGAAAACGCCGCGCGTATGCCCCTCGCACCAGCGCCAGTCTCCAGCCGCGGTCCGCGCCCGGTATTCGATGATATGCATCTCGTCGGGCCGCTGCATCGCAGCCGCATGGCCCGCCAGCACGCGCGGCATGTCCTCCCGGTGGACCGCGTCGAATGCCGGGCGATTGAGGATTGCCTCCGGCTGATATCCGGCCAGCAGGGCAATGGATGGCGACACGTAGCGGACGAGTCCGTGCCGGTCGACATTCATGACGATGTCGCTCGAGTGATCGGCGACCAGCCGGTAGCGCGCCTCGCTGTCGCGCAATTCCGCGAACAGGCGCTTGCGCCGGGCCAGATCGGCGGCGACGGGAAGGGCGGTCAGGACGTTGACTGCAAGATAGAATTGCAAAAACTCGATCCGTAGTCCGTGCGATCCGTCGATCATCCCGATCGGTCCACGCTCGAGCAGGCTCAACGTCCCGCCGACCACGGCCAGAATGAAGATAGACGCCGCTGCTCCTGCGCCGCCGAGACGGAACGTCGCGATGATGAGCGGCAGCATGGGCAGGAACAGGAGCGGCAGCGTCGTCTGGTAGAAGACGCCGATGCTGGTGCCGGTCATCAGTCCCAGGATCAACGCGACATGCAGCGTGTTGCGGCGGTTGGCGGCGGCGATCCATCTCCGAGCATCGCCGCGTAGAAGGACCATCGCAATCGGCGTGAAGGTCAGTCCGCCCAGCGCATGTCCGGTGAACCAGTGGATGGCGTTGCTCGCAAACATCCCATGACCAGTCAAGAAAGCCACCAGCGATCCGAGCAGCGCGCCCAGTGCCGGGCTCAGCACGCCGATCGAAAGGATGAACGCGGCCATCGACGGCAGTGTGTCGAGCGTCGCGTTGCGTGACGTCAGCCTGCGCAGCAGGATGAAGCCGAGCCCCGATTCGCCAACGTTGATGATCGCGAGCGGGATCGCGGCGAACGGCCCCAGGCCGAACAGCGCTGTCGCCAGCGCGCTTCCCACGCCGCACGCAATGATGGTGCGAGGCCGTTGCCGGGCAGGCGCGACGATCAGTTCGCCGATCAGGACGGCGTTGGCGATCCAGATGAAGGCTACGCCATCGTCGAACCGCGTCGCAAGAATTGCCACCGTGACCCCGATGAAAAACAGCGCGCCGATGCACAGAGGGCGGACGAGGTCGGTCCACGACGGTAACACGGATCTCATAAGCATGGTGGCGTGTGTAACCGGGGACGGTTAACCGATCGTTAGGATCATGGGAGACGCGGTGTGCTGCAGAGTAATTGGCAATGAGTGGGCAAATGCCTCTGGCCGGGCTGCGCGTTCTGGAATTGGCGCGCATCCTAGCCGGACCCTGGGCGGGACAATTGCTGGCCGATCTGGGCGCGGACGTCATCAAGGTCGAACGGCCAGGAGAAGGTGACGACACGCGGCACTGGGGGCCGCCGTTCGTGAAAGACGCGGACGACCGGTCGCTTGGCGCCGCCTATTATCACAGCTGCAACCGGGGGAAGCGGTCGATCGCCGTCGACCTGGCGAGTGAGGCAGGACAGGCCAGGGTGAGGGAACTGGCGGTCAACGCGGATGTGGTGATCGAGAATTACAAGGTCGGCGGACTGGTGCGCTACGGGCTTGATGCGGACAGCCTGCGCACGCGCAACCCCACGCTCGTCTATTGCTCGATCACCGGCTTCGGCCAGACCGGGCCCTATGCGCACCGCGCCGGCTATGATTTCATCATCCAGGGCATGGGCGGGATGATGTCGATCACGGGCGAACCGGATGGTCCGCCGCAAAAGGGCGGAGTCGCCTATGCCGACCTGTTCACCGGCGTCTATTCGGTGGTGGCGATCCTGGCCGCACTGCAGCGCCGGTCAGCCACGGGCGAGGGCGCGACGATCGACATGGCACTGCTGGATACGCAGGTCGGAGTGCTGGGAAACCAGGCACTCAACTGGATGGTTAGCGGGCAAGTGCCTCAGCGGATGGGCAATGGGCACGTCAATCTGGCGCCCTATCAGAGTTTTCCGACCAGCGACGGCGATCTGATCGTGGCGGTCGGCAATGACCGGCAGTTCGTGAAGTTCTGTGAAGTGCTGGGGGTGCCCGCGCTCGCGCAGGACGAGCGCTTCACGACCAATCCGGCACGGGTGACCAACCGAGCGGTGTTAATCCCGACGCTGAGCGCACTGACCATCCGCCGCCCGACCGCCGAGTTGTACGCGGCGCTGGAGGCGGCGGGCGTGCCGGCCGGTCCGGTCAACCGCATTGACCAGGTCTTCGCCGACCCGCAGGTCATTGCGCGCGGCATGCGGATCGAGGCCGGAGAACAGGACTTGCCGGGACTGGCGGCGCCGATCGTCATCGACGGAGAACGGATGACGAGCGATGCCGCGTCACCCCGGCTGGACGAACATGCGGGAACCGATTGGCTGGTTCAGCCCTCTCGTGCGACCTGAAAGCCCGCGAACGATTGCGTCACAGGCATCAGTTCGAGAGCATTGATGTTCAGGTGCGGCGGCAGTGTCGCGACCCACAGCAATGTCCGGGCGATGTCGTCGCCCGTCATGGGATTGGCGCCCCCGTACAGCTTGTCGGACGCGGTCCGATCGCCATGATTGCGGATCGTGGTGAATTCGGTCTCGACCATTCCCGGCTCGATCGAGGTCACGCGCACGCCTGTGCCGTGGAGGTCGGAGCGAAGGCCCAGGCTGAACTGACGCACGAAAGCCTTGGTGCCGCCATAGACGTTGCCGCCCGGATAAGGGTAGGTGGCCGCAACGGAGGACATGTTGATGATCGCCCCGCGCCGCTCGACCAGTCGCGGCAGCAACAGGCGCGTCACCGTGACCAGCGCGGTCAGGTTGGTATCGATCATGGTGTGCCAGTCCGACAGGTCGGCCTCGGGTGCAGGCTTCGTACCGAGCGCGAGGCCGGCATTGTTGACCAGCAGGTCGACATCAGCGAACGTGTCGGGGAGGCCATCAAGAACTTCGGCAAGTGCATCCTGATCGCGCAGGTCGAAGACGGCGGGGAGCACCTTGTCATGCCCGATTTCATCAGCGAGCGCCTCAAGCCGGTCACCGCGGCGGCCGGTTGCGACGACGTGCCAGCCCGCCCCCGCAAAGGCGCGGACGCATGCAGCGCCGATTCCCGCGGTGGCGCCGGTGATGAAAGCGGTAGGCATTCGGATCTCCCTGGTTCAGGCGTCGACGAGTTCGGATGGTGCCGCCGCCGATGTCCGTCCGCGCCGCTGAGCGGTCGGTGCGACCAGATGGCGAATGAAGTTGGTAATCTCGGTCCGGCGGCGCGGTTCCTCCGCCACTTCCGCGTCGATGCCGAGTCGCCAGCGGACATCCGCTCGGTCCGACTGCGTATCGAGCGCGTCGAACAGCGCTGCCTGCTCGCCGACCGCCGCGTGCGTCAACGCAAGTCCCGCCGCGACGATTACCTCCGCCTGGCGGCGAAGCGCCGCGGCGATCTCCGCCAGCGAGAGTTCAGGATGATACTGCACGCCCCAGAAGACACCGCCGTCATGGACGATCTCGACCGCCTGCACGCGGGTGGCCGCGTTCGTGGCCAATAGTCGTCCGCCGGGCGGCAGGACCTCAACCTCGTCGCCGTGGACGGATGGTGCATCCCATGCCGGTCCGCGACCGATGAGCATCGGATGGTCCCGTCCGGCCTCGGTGCGGGTGATGCGGCGCGCCAGTCCGACTTCACGGTTGTGTATCGGGCTGACGCGGCCGCCCGCCGCCGCGACCGCGACCTGCAATCCGGCGCACGAGCCGAAGCTTGGCGTCCCGGATGCGAACACTCTCCGCATGAATGCGAGTTGCCGACGATTTTCCGGTGTGTCGCAATAGACGTGGAGAGGGGAACCGGTCAGGAAGACCGCATCGAACCCGCTCAATGCCCGCTCGTCGACGGGGGACGCATCCTCGTCACTGGGTCGCACCAGACAAATGGACGCGCCGGAACACAGCTGGCGCAGCGTCGCGGCATAGCTCTCACCCGCGCTACGACCGACATCGGCACGACGACGCGCGCGCTCGTCGGGTGTTTCGCTCTCGGCGATCAGGAAGCGCAAGGGGAACCGGCGGTCATGGCAGCGTTCGCAACATGGGGCCGGAGCGATCGGTTTCCAGCATTGCTCGCCGGAATATGTTGCTCCGATCGGTGCCGCCGTGCTTTGTCGCAAGAACTATCAGGGGTGCGTAGATGACGACGGATGACGATCTTGCCGGTTATCGCAACGTCGTGACGGGTGCGCGGGACGCATCCGAGCCGGTCGGCGCAGCGACGATCCGGGGTAGCTCTGCGCCTGAACTCAAGAGCCTGTTATCGATCGCGGTCGGCACGCTAGTGATCGCGGCGCTGTACTTCGGGCAAGAGGTACTGATCCCGATCACGCTGGCGGTGATGCTGTCGTTCGTGCTGTCTCCCCTGGTTGACCTGTTGCAACGGTTGCGGTTGTGGCGGGGACCGGCCGTGATGACCACCGTGCTGGCGGCGCTGGGTATCTTGGGACTGGTGGGCGCGTTGATCGGCAATCAGGCGGCGGCACTGAGCGCGAATGCGCCTGCCTATGCCCAGACGATCGAGAAGAAGGTCGCAGGGGCGCAGAGCTTTGCGCTGTCCCGGATTACGGCGATCACGCGCGAACTGGGCGGCGGTCGCATACGTCCGGCGCCGCCGGCCACACAAACGCCTTCCCGGCCGCTGGGCGCCCCTCCCGGTCTCCAGCGCCGGCCGGTACTGGTCGAGGTGGCGAACGAACGCGCCTCCCCGCTCACCATCGCGCGAACCATCCTGGCGCCGATCCTGGGTCCGCTGGAGACGCTGGTCATCGTGCTGATCGTCGCAATCTTCGTACTGATGCAAAAGGAGGATCTGCGCGATCGCTTCATCCGCGTCTTCGGCTCCAGCGACCTGCACCGCACGACGATGGCGATGGACGACGCGGGCAAGCGGCTGAGCCGGTACTTCCTGTCGCAACTGGCGGTGAACACCAGCTTCGGGGTCGTCATCGGGCTGGGGCTGTGGCTGATCGGCATCCCTTCGCCGGCGATGTGGGGCGTCCTGGCGGGACTGCTCAGGTTCGTGCCCTATATCGGATCGTTCCTCGCCGCGATCGCGCCGATCGCGCTGGGTGCGGCGATCGAACCGGGCTGGGGCACGGCGATCGAGGTGGCGGCGCTGTTCATCATCGTCGAACCGCTGACCGGCTATGTCGTCGAGCCGCTGCTCTATGGCCATTCGACCGGACTGTCGCCCGTGTCGGTGATCGTCGCGGCAATCTTCTGGACGTGGCTGTGGGGTCCGATCGGGCTCATCATGTCGACGCCGCTGACCCTGTGCCTGGTCGTGCTGGGGCGGCATGTAAAGAGCCTGGAATTCTTCGACGTACTGCTCGGCGACCGCCCCGCGCTGAACTCGGTCGACAGCTTCTACCAGCGGATTCTCGCGAACAATCCCGACGAGGCGCTGGCGCAGGCCGACGAGATGATCGAGGGCGATACGCTGGTCGACTATTATGACAGCGTCGTCCTGGAGGGGCTGAAGCTCGCCGCCCAGGACGAGGCGCGCGGGACGATCGACCGCGCACGCGCGACGCAGATGACGCGGTCGATGCTGTCGGTCATCGACGACCTGAAGGACCATGTCGCGGGCGGGAGCCGGATACCGCCGGTGGATGCGATGCCGGGCGGCCGGGGCGGGGTGGTCTGCATCTCGGGACACGGACCGTTCGATGATGCCGTCTCAGCCATGCTGATCCAGTTACTGGCGGAGCGAGGGATCGCGGCGCGGATGATCCCCAATGCATCGGTCTCGCGAGAGGCGATTGGCGGAGTTGACCTGAGCGGGGTCGGCGTCATCGCCATCTCGTACCTGGAGGTGACGGGATCGCCGGCCGCGCTGCGCTACCTTATCAAGCGGTTGCGCGATCGCGCTCCAAGCGCGCGAATCGTCGTCGGGCTGTGGCCGCGCGGGGAGAAGGTGCTCGGCGATGAGTCGATCCAGCGCGCCGTGGGGGCTGACGCCTATGTAGGTACGCTCAGCGACGCGCGTGACCGAGTGCTGGAGGAGCAGTCGGCGCGTGCCACTGCCCACGCCTAACCCCGTCAGTCCTCTTCGCCGCCCGGTCGAACACGGAGCGGCCAGTTCTCCTCGCGTAGCACGCGGCGGCCGGCCAGTGCGGCGGCGTCGAGATCGCAGTGGAAGCAGCCGTCGTCATAGCGAAGCTCGTCAGGGTGGAGCGCATGCAGCCGCTCACCGACGCCGCCGACACCCCCTTCGCTGACGACGACATAGGCGAGCGCGGCGGTGTCACGGCTCAGCATCGCCTCGACGACCGAGCCGAGCGAGCGACCATCGGCCCCAATGACGTCCGCACCCGCCAGCGAGCCGGTCGCGTAGAGTGTCGGGATCTGCTGCGCCGCGCTGCGATCGGTCGCCGCCTTGCCGCCATCGTCATATGATGCCTGACGCCCCAGCCAGCGCCAGATGCCGACTGCGTTCACGACCAGAAGCCAGCCATTGGTCCATAGAAGGTTCTGCTGATCGGTCGTCAGCGCGACGACGATCCAGCCGAGCGAGCCGACGGTGAAGACGACGAATCCCCAGCCGGTTACGCGCGCGCCCAGATTGGCGGCGGTCATCATGGCCGCGATCATGGTCGCGGCGGGGGCGATCCAGCCGGCAATGTCTCCCGTCATCGCCGTTCGGCGAAGGACAGGGTACGGCGGGCTTCTGCAAGGTGAAGCCGCTCAATCATCCGGCCGTCCATCCGCAGCGCACCTGCGTCATCGGCGTGCTCGAAGGCGTCGACGATCCGCCGTGCGCGCTCGATTTCTTCGTCGCCGGGCGAGAAGGCGCGATTGGCCGCGTCGATCTGCGAGGGGTGGATGAGGGACTTGCCGTCAAAGCCCCAGGCAACCCCCTGATCGCATTCGCGCCCGATCACCGCGGCGTCGTCGATCACGTTGCACACGCCGTCGAGCGCATCCAGCCCGGCAACGCGAGCGGCCATGACGATCCGGCCGAGTGCAGGTAGCAGCGGCGCGCGGTCGGCTTCGGGCTTGCACCGAATCTCCCTGGCAAGATCGTTCGTGCCGGCGACGAGCACCGCAAGACCCGTGTCGGCGGCGGCGGCCACGATGTCCGTCAGATCGAGGACCCCCCGACACGTCTCGATCATGGCCCACAGTGCCGGGCCGTCGCCGATCAATCGACGCGCATCGTGCAGCGTGGAAGGCGATGAGACCTTGGGCAGCAGGATGGCGTTTGGATGCGCGCGAGCGATGGCGGTACAGTCATCCTCGCCCCAGCGCGTGTCGAGTGCATTGACGCGGATGACCAGTTCACGCTCGCCAAACCCCGCACGTGCCGCTTCGACGGCGTGTGCGCGTGCCCGTTCCTTCATCTCCGGGGCCACCGCGTCTTCCAGGTCGAGGATGACGACATCCACCGGCAGTGTCCGCGCCTTCGCGATGGCGCGTTCGTTGGAGCCGGGGAGGAACAACGCGCTGCGCCGGGGGCGTTCAATCTTCATGGCACGCAACCTCGATCGGTAAAGGTCGTTGATTCAGGGCGACTATAGGAGGACGAAGCCGATGGAAATGCGCAAGCTGGGATCACAGGGTCTGGAGGTGTCGGCGCTCGGGCTCGGCTGCATGGGCATGTCCGAATTCTACGGCCAGCGTGACGACGCGGAATCCGCCGCCACGATCAACCGTGCGCTCGATCTCGGGCTGAACTTTCTCGACACCGCCGACATGTACGGCTCCGGCGCCAATGAGGAGCTGGTCGGTCGCGTCGTCAGGGATCGCCGCGAATGGGTCGTCGTGGCGACCAAGTTCGGGATCACGCGCGATGACGACGGTAATAGGGGGATCAGCGGGCGCCCCGATTATGTCCGGCGCGCGTGCGATGCAAGCCTTCGGCGGACCGGACTAGACTTCATCGACCTCTACTATCAGCACCGCGTCGACCCCGACACGCCGATCGAGGAAACGGTCGGTGCGATGGCGGAGCTGGTGAAGGAGGGGAAGGTCAAATATCTCGGTTTGTCCGAAGCGGGTCCCGATACCATTCGCCGCGCACATTCCGTCCATCCGATCAGCGCGCTGCAGACCGAATATTCGCTGTGGAGCCGCGATCCCGAGGACGATATCCTCGCAGCGGTGCGCGAGATGGGGATTGGGTTCGTGCCCTATAGTCCTCTCGGTCGCGGGTTCCTGACGGGCCAGATCAGGAGTCCCGACGATTTCGACACCGATGACTATCGGCGTTCGTCACCGCGCTTCCAGGGTGAGGCATTCCAGCAGAATCTCGACCTGGTCGACGCTGTCAGTGCGATCGCCGCCGAGAAAGGCTGCACGCCCGCGCAACTAGCACTCGCCTGGGTACTGGCGCAGGGCGACGACATCGTGCCGATCCCGGGCACGAAGCATCGCAAGTATCTGGAGCAGAATCTCGACGCGCTCGATATCACGCTGTCCCCGGACGACCTGTCGCGGATCGACGGGGTAATGCCGCGCGGTGCCGCGAAGGGGACACGCTATGCCGCGCCGCAGATGGCGACGCTCAGCCGGTGAGCGGCGTAGCGGCCGGTTCGATCAGTGATTCATAGGTCCGGGTGAAGTCGCCCATCAAATGCCTATAGGGCCGTGAGACGCCGATGCCCTCACGGTTGATCGGGCGGCGCACCTGCAAGCTGCTGGCGGTGCCGACCAGCCGTCTCGTCTCGTGCGGAACGAAGACGGCCGGTTCCTCGGCAAGGCCGCAAAAGGCGATCAGCTTCCTGATCCAGGCACCCGGTTCGTCGACCAGATCGCCATAGGGCACGACCAGCAGCCGTCGCCCGAGTACCGACTGCCAGAAGCCCAGCAGCCGATCCTCTAGCATCATGTGGTATGCGATATCCTCGAGTGAATAGCTCCACGCCGCACCCTGGCTGAAGAATGTCCGGAAGCAGGACCAGGCATTGTCCAGCGGATCGCGGCGCATCCAGACGATCGGCGCGTCGGGGAACAGCGATGCAATGAGCCCCATGTAGCGGCTGTTGTCGATCGTCTTGTCGACGAACCGGCCCGGTCGGCTGAACCGCTCACCGACAAGTCGCATGTAGAGGGCAGACAGATCGGCGAGCGAACCGTGCTTTGTACGATAGCGGGTGATGGCAGCGGCGTCGGTGCCGCCCAGCGCGACGGCGACATGCTGCATGATGTTCAGCTCGCCGCCGTCTTCGATCGCGCTGTGGCTGGTGAGGATCTGTTCGACCAGCGTCGTGCCGGATCGTGGCAAGCCGGTGACGAAGACCGGCGTCTCGCCATCGCGCGGCTCGCCTTCCAGGTCGTCCAAGAATTGAGCGTCGTACCCGACCGTAGCCGCTTCCGCATGCGCGCGGTCGGCGGCCCGCTGGTAGTTGCGCTCGGCCTTCAGCAGGCGGCCGCCGCGCAGGAACGCGGCGAAGGCCTCCTTCGCTTTTCCCCGGTCGGCGTGCATCTTGCCGAGCGCATGGTCGTAGCGCGCGCGGTCTCCATCCGGGTGTGATCTCGCGACTTTCCCGTCGGCGACGAGGCGGTCGGCGAGGTCCGCGTCCTTTGCGAAGTTGACTGTCGACGCGAGCGAGAGCCAGGCCGGACCCCAGCCAGGCCGCTCGTTCAGGACGCGTTGCAGCTGCCGCCTTCCCTCGTGCGTGTCGCCCAGCGTGATGGCGATGTTGCCGCGGATATAAGCGTTGGAGGCTATATCGGGCGTCGTGTCCGGAATGGTGTTCAGCAGCGCATAGGCATCGGCTGCCCGTCCCGATCGGGTCAGCAGCACGACCCGCGAAAAGACGGCATCGTGCGCGTTGTCCTTCGCCGCGACGAAGGCCTGCATCGCGGCGTCGGCGACGGCATACTCGGCCATCATCACCATCATCTCGGCGATATTGCGCCACTGCCCGCCCAGCGGAGCGCCGCTATCGAGGAGATGCCGGATCGCCGCGCGCATGGCCGGACGGTCCCGGATCGCCGTCGCCTTGCGCAGTCGATCGATCGAGGCGTTGAGCTCTACCAGGTGGTTCTGCACCCGAGCCGGGCTAGTCAACCAGTTCCGATCGAGCAATGGCAATGTCGTCTACTGTCGAAATACGAAGCCTTACGTTAGATTGTTTCCCAAATTAGAATATATCATTGGGTGATTATATACTTTCTCAAGGTGCGGTTAACCTTAACCATTGACATTGTGACGCGGCTTTGTTGCATAATTCTCTGGGCGGATAAGCTGCACTTTACTTGAGGTTGTTATGCGACCCGGACGGTCATCGGTGTTCCTATTGCTGAGAAGCGATTGAGGATTGTCGCACGGACTTTAAGCTCGGTAACCTGACGATCGGAGGTGCGAGCGGCAACGCGGTGGCCCAAGAGTTTGAAGCAGTGCATTTTGGTCTCGGCCAGACTGCGACGGTGATAGCCGCTCCATTTCTTCCAGATGGCGCGACCAAGG
Organism: Sphingomonas sp.; assembly: GCA_965260965.1. Lineage (GTDB taxonomy): Bacteria > Pseudomonadota > Alphaproteobacteria > Sphingomonadales > Sphingomonadaceae > Sphingomonas. The sequence goes on from CBDHCA010000003.1 coordinate 870,166, forward strand.
CGCCTGGTTGCGCGTAGCGCTTCGTTGCGAGCATCGACCCCGGGGCCGTCTTTGGTCCATGGTTGCCCATTACGGCGGACCGGGATGACCGCATCGGCACCGCGTTCGGCGATGGCGGCATGGCAGCCCCTGGTATCGTAAGCGCCATCCCCGCCGACGCTGAGGATCCGCTCGTTCTTTGGGATTTGCGCCAGAAGCCCAGGCAGCGTCGGTGCATCACCAATAGCATTCGTCGTGACCTCAAGGGCCCGGATATCCAGCGTTCCAGCATCAATCCCGAGATGCACTTTACGCCACTGGCGACGGTAGGATGCGCCATGTTTGCGCGTCTTCCACTCGCCTTCACCGGTTATCTTGATGCCGGTGCTGTCGACCAGCAGATGCAGCCCGCCTGAACTGGACCGGCCGCCCAACTCGACCCTCAGCGTCTTCTGCCGCCGACACAGCGTCGTGTAATCCGGCACCGGCCAGTCCAGCCCGGCCATCTTGACTAGGCTCGCGACCAATCCCGTCACTTGCCGCAGTGGCAGATTGAACAGCACCTTCAGCGTCAGGCACAACTCGATGGCGCTGTCCGAAAACAGCATCGGGCGACCAAGACGACCGCACGGCTTCGAAAGCCAATCCATGTCCGGATCGAACCAGACCTCCAGCGACCCGCGGCGCTTCAGGGCCGCATTATACTCGGGCCAGTTCGTCGTACGGTAGCGAGGGGCGGCAGGCTTGGGCATCGCGCCCATCTATCCCTCTCGATTCCTTCGCGGAATCCCCACCGTCAGTTCTGCAACAAAGCCTTGTGACGCGGCGCAGTGATCACCGCATGGTTACTGCCGTGGGCGGCCAGCCTTTTGTAGGCCGGTCTGATGAGGGGATCTATATGAAATTGAAGATGCTGCTGCGTTGCGGTGCCGCGTTCTCGGTGCTCGCGGCGAGTGTTCCGGCAAACGCGGCCGTCATCAACCTGATCGACCAGGGCGGCGTGAAGGGATCCAAGGCGGAGCAGGGCTTCAACATCGCGGCCGCCTATTGGGGGTCGATCCTTACGAACAACGCGACGATCAACCTGGGCGTGCGGTTCGCGCCGCTGGCAGAGGGCGTGATCGGTTCGACCGGCAGCACGCGGCAGGATTATTCGGTTGCCGATTGGGAGCGAGGCATTGCCGCGACGAGGAGCAACTCGACAGTCGACCGGACGGCCGTACTGCCCAGCCTTACCAACGGCGGCGCGACGTTCATCAGCAGCGGTGTCGACGAACTCGGCAATGATGACACCAGTGCTTCGGCCCGGTCCGTCATCATCGGCAATACGGTCAGCAGCAGGACGTTGTACCTCAACACCTCGGTCGTCAAGGCGATTGGCGGGACGGTGTTGAACCCCGGTCTGCTCGACGGTGCCGTCACGTTCAGCAGCACCTTCGGGTTCGACTTCGATCCGCGCAACGGGATCGACGACAACACGTTCGACTTCATCGGCGTAGCGATCCACGAGATCGGCCACGCGCTGGGCTTCGTCTCCGGGGTCGACTTCCTCGACGTCTATGGCAAGCCCGACGGTCCCGGCGCAGGCACGCTGGGCTACAGCCTGAACGACACGTCGATCTACAGCTCGCTAGACATGTTCCGGTACAGCAAGGACCCGACGAACCTGGTCCGCGGTAATAATGGTGTCCTCGACCTGTCGGTTGATTCCCCGTCCTATTTCTCGATCGACGGCGGCAAGACGGCGTTGTTCGGCAACACCTTCTCGACCGGGCGGTTCAACGGTGACGGGAATCAGGCATCGCACTGGAAGGATGCGACTGGCGCCAATCGTTGTGGACCGCAGCTGGGTATCATGGACCCGACCTTCTGCTTCGGGCAGGCTGGTGAAGTCACCGCGCTCGATCTGGCCGCCTTCGACGCCTTCGGCTGGAACACCGGCGTCGATGCGCTGAAGAACCCGAACTACCTCGCTACGACGGCCTCGATCTATCGTAGCTTCGCGCCTCCGGTTCCCGAGCCGGCGACCTGGGGCCTGATGATCCTGGGCATCGGCCTGATCGGCGGATCGATGCGGTATCGCCGCCGCAAGACGACGCTGGCCTATCGATAATCAACCGGGAACCGCTCCGACCGCGCACCAGTGGTCGGAGCGGTCTTTCCGTTCCGATGAGCGCCGTACAGGATCACGCGTATCGGCGGACACGCGCGCGGCGCAGTTCGCGGTCCTCGACCGAATAATAAAGCGAGATCAACCCGTCCTCGACGACTGTTGAGGCGGCAAAGGCGATGTCGGTCGCGCTGCGGTCACGTGGCGGGGGCGGCATGACGACCGGCTCGATCCCGCGCCCAGTGACCTGCTCGAAGGTCGGATCGAAGCTGATCCAGCCGATCCTCCAGCGAGCGTCTTTGGTCGCGCCGTTGTAGAACATGACCGGATCGCCGCCGTCGATGGTGATGATCGGCCCCGTCGACAAATGCCAGTCGTCCCAACTGTCATTCCGGATGGTAAAGGGATCATGCGTGGCGACCCAGGGGCCGTCCAACGTCTCCGCCTTCGCCATCCCCACCCTCGATGCATTGTCCTGCGCATACTCATAGAATAGGCGCCAGTCGCCCGCCGGGCACTGGACCAGAGTCGCCTCCTTGATGTTGCCCTGGCCTTGAGGAGCCTGAAGCACGATCTTGCGCTTCTCGAGGTGATGAAGGTCGGTGCCGGTCGCGACAACCATCGCCCCTTGCTGACGCGACTGCTCGACGCCGGTGTAATAGACGACGTAGCGTTCGTCGGACGATAGCACGGTAGGGTCCTCGCAGCCTCCTGCATCGACATCGGACGGATCGCCGCCCGGTACGATCGCTAGCGGAGGATCGACGTGAAAGCTCAGGCCGTCGGTGCTCGTCGCCGCGGCGATGACGCCGGTCGGATCGTTTGGGCCGAGTGGTCGCGGCACCGCGCGTACCAGCATCCTGTAGCAGCCATTTTCCCGCCAGACGAACGGACTCATCAAGTCCATGGCGTCGACCGGTGATCCTGGTTTGATCATCAGATCGTCGATCCGTTCCACGCTGTAGGTCACCATCGACACATCTCCAATCTTTGCTCGCCCCCAACGCTTCGTCCGTGCGATCGTCTCAGGCCTGTCCCATAGCCGGACGTCCAAGAGTTAACCAACTTGCGTGCTGGCGGTAATCGTAAACGAGGCGTTACCGTTTGCGGTATGAAGAGAACGCTCGTCCTGACCACCGAAAGTGCCCGCCACCCGCTGCGCCGCTCGCTGCCGCCGATGCCGCGGCCCAAGAAGTCGCGGGACGACGATCATGATGTAAAGCTCTTCCTGCTCAGCTTCGTCGCCTTCTTCATCTGCTTCTGCGCCATGATCGCCTAGGCGAAGACGGGCGCTCCGTCGCAGGCGCGGTGCAGCCGCTGCGCGATCCAGGCGGAGATCAGGCACATGCCCGCGACGACCAGCAGCATGTCCTCAGGCGTCACGCCAAGCGCCGTGATGCCGAGTACGGCTACCGCGCCCACCGTCATCGCTCCGGCATTGACCACATTGTTCGCGGCGACGGTGCGGGCGGTCTGGTCCTTCTCGACCGTCGTCGTCAGGAATGCGTAGAGCGGCACCACGAACATGCCGCCGGTCACCGCGACCGCCAACAAGGTTGCGAGCACGGCGAGCGCGCCCGGCTGACCCATGAACTCGCGCCAGCCGTAAAGCGCGCCCCCCGGGGCTCCATTCCATCCGCGTGCCTCGATCGAGAAGAGGACGACGAAACCGCCCATCGCGATGACCGATGCCGGGGCATAGCGCGCCGAAATCCGCCCGCGCAGCATCGTGTTGATGACGACCGACCCGATCGCGACCCCGACCGAGAAGACGGCGATCACCAGGCTTGCGACCAACTCGTCGGCGGTCAGGACGTTCTTCACCAGCGGCGGGAAGATGATGATGAGCACCGAGCCGATGGTCCAGAAAAAGCTGATCGCGCAGATCGCGAGGAACAGGCGCGGAATGTGCAGGGTCGCGCGGATCAGGCGCCACGACGAGGTGAACGGATTGTAGTTGAGCTTGAGCGGCGGTCCCTCGCGCGGCGCCGGCGGCACTTCGCGTCCGACGAACCATCCGATGATCGCGACCACGACGACGCCGATCGCCGCACCCTCCACGGATAGCGCTCCGGCAAGGACGGTGCCCAGCAGGATGGCAAGATAGGTGCCCGCCTCGACCAGACCGGTCCCGCCCAGTACGTCGCACGACGCCAGATGTTGCGGCAGGATGGCGTATTTGATCGGACCGAAGAAGGTCGAGTGGATGCCCAGCGCCAGAACGGTCGACAGCATCAGCGCGACGCCGATATTGGCGTATCCTGCGCGTGCGATCATCAGCCCCAGCGCGCCGAGCAGCATGATGCCGATCTCCGCCGTCTTGACGATTCGAATGATGCGCGCCTTGTCGTGGCTGTCGGCCAATTGCCCCGACAGCGCCGAGAGCAGGAAGAACGGCAGAATCCCGATCCCAGTCGCCAGCGCGTTGAAATTCGCCTCGACCGTCGGGTTGTTGAAGATCACATAGGTCGCGAAGAGCACCATCGAGGTCTTGAACAGATTGTCGTTGAACGCGCCCAGAAACTGAGTGGTGAACAACGGCAGGAATCGGCGCTCCTTTAGGAGGCCGAGGGCATTTATCATAAGCGGTACTGGCCTCGCCTGCCGGACATCGCGATCGCACTAGCGCAACCGGACGGCGGTCGCCAACGCCTAAACCCTGTTCCGCCCGTGAGCCAATCTGGGTAGGGAGGCGCGATGCTGACGCTTCCCAACCTCCTGACGCTGTCCCGCATCGTGGCGGTCCCGCTGCTCGTCGGGCTGTTGTGGAGGCCCGGTTGGGAGGCGGGCTACGCGGGAGCCTTCGCGCTTTATTGCCTGATGGGGGTGACCGACTATTTTGACGGGTATCTGGCGCGCGCGCAGGGGGCGGTGTCGCGTCTGGGCATGTTCCTCGACCCGATCGCCGACAAGATAATGGTCGCTGCCGTTGTCCTGATGCTGGTCGCGACGCGACACATCGCCGGGGTCAACGTCATCGCGGCACTGGTCATCCTGTTGCGCGAGATCGCGGTGTCGGGGCTGCGTGAATTTCTGGCGCAGGTGCAGGTGTCGATGCCGGTCTCGCGACTGGCGAAGTGGAAGACGACGTTGCAGCTCGTCGCCCTTGGCGGCGTCATTCTGGCCGGGGCGCTGCCGGCATGGCGGTGGCTCACGGTCATTGCGCTGGTTTCGCTATGGGGGGCGGCGGTTCTAACGCTCATAACCGGTTGGGATTATCTGCGCGTCGGCCTGAGGCACATGGATTGAGCATGCGCATACTTTATTTTGCTTGGGTTCGCGAGACGATCGGAACGGGCGAGGAAATGCTCGATGTGCCCGGGCAGGTCACAACTATCGCCTCGCTCATCGACTGGCTTTCGACGAGGAGCGACGGCCATGCCCGAGCGTTCGCCGATCGGTCACGGGTAAGGGCGGCAGTCGACCAGGACTTCGTCGATGCGGAAGCGTCGATCGTAGATGCAACTGAAGTCGCGCTCTTTCCACCGGTGACGGGCGGATGATCCGTATTTTTGTCGGTGCCGAGCCGATCAACCCGGCCGATGAGCTTGAACTAGTTGAGTGCGAAGAAGCTGGCGCGGTCGCGAGCTTCACAGGACTGGTCCGCGCGGATGACGGCGTCAGTACGCTCGAACTCGAACATTATCCGGGTGCTACGGAATCGGCCCTGGCGGCCATTGCGGCCGAGGCGATCGAACGATGGTCGCTGTCCGGCGCGACAATCGTCCACCGGGTCGGGCCGATGCAGCCAGGCGATCGGATCGTGTTTGTTGCGGCGTCGGCGTCACACCGAAAAGCCGCTCTATCCGCCTGCGCCTATCTGATCGACCGGTTGAAGACGGATGCGCCCTTCTGGAAGCGTGAGGTTGGTAGTAAGCAGACCCGATGGGTCGAGGCGCGCGACAGCGATACGCTCGCCGCCGCGCGCTGGACACCAGACTAGCCGAGCGTCGGCAGCAGAACACCATTGACGACATGAACGACGCCGTTTGACTGGCGTACATCCGCCGTCTGGACATAGCTCTTATTGCCGTTGACGTCACTGAGCGTCACGACGTTGTTCGCGATGGTGACGGTCAGCGGCTCCCCTTCGACCGTGGTCAGCGTGGTCGTGCCGCCGCCCGATGCGACCATCTCCTTCAGCTTGTCGAGCGTGATATCACCCGGGACGACGTGATAGGTCAGCACCTTGACCAACGCCGCCTTGTTCTCGGGCATCAGCAGCTTGTCGACGGTACCGGCTGCGAGCCGGCTGAACGCGTCGTTCGTCGGCGCGAATACCGTGAAGGGTCCGGGCCCCGACAGAGTCTGTACGAGATCCGCCGCCTTGACCGCCTGGACCAGCGTGGTCAAATTTGGCGCGGCCGAGGCATTCTCGACGATGTTCTTGGATGTCGACATCTCGGCGCCGCCGACCTTGGGGTTGGGCGCCATCGTGGTGTTGGCGGTGGTGCCTGTGTTCGACATGCCTGTGTTCGACATGCCGGTGTTCGGCATCGTGGTGCCCGCGGTCGACTGATCGCCCGACATCGGCGTGGTCCCTGCCGTCGTCTGGTCACCTGCCATCGGAGCGGTCGACGAGGCGGAGTTCGCGTCACCGGTCTGGCCATTGCAGCCTGCAAGCGCCAACGCGCCTACGAGTGCAAGCAGGGGAAGTCTGGTCATTGTCATATCTCTCTCCGCATTGGAGGGACCGCCCACCGCGATCCCTTAAACTCACTGCAAGATACGATTCACATCCGGAATGGTTTCGTTCTAGGTTCCTTCCAGGCCGAGCCATCCGCGGCGTTCACTCTGGAAAGCGCAGTCGCCGACGCCTAGATGAGCGCGGCCAATGGCAAGGAAGCATCGATGGCCAACCGCCTGACCGCCTATCTCGATTCGATCCGTGCGCGAGATCCGGCGCCGCACAGCCGCGCCGAGGTGCTTACCTATCCGGGAGTGTGGGCGCTCGGCTGGCACCGGGCCGCGCATTGGCTTTATGGCCTGCGGCTCTATTTCCTTGCTCGCTCGATCAACCATTTCTCACGTTTTCTGACCGGAATCGACATTCATCCCGGTGCGACGATCGGGCGCAACTTCTTCATCGATCACGGTTTTGTCGTGATCGGCGAGACTGCGGAGATCGGTGATGACGTGACGATCTACCAATGCGTGACGCTGGGCGGGACGAGTCCCGACAACGGCATTGCCGGCAAGCGCCATCCGACGCTGCTCGACGGTGCGATCGTCGGCTCCGGAGCGCAGGTACTGGGGCCGATCGTCGTCGGGCGTCGCGCACGGGTGGGAGCGAACGCGGTCGTAACCAGGGACGTGCCGGATGGCGCGACGATGGTCGGTATTCCGGCACGGGCGAGCGTCATCGACGGAGCTCGGTCCGCTCCTGCCTTCGTACCTTATGGGACACCGTGCGCGGGAATGTTCGATCCGGCTACCCAGAAGATGGAGCTGATGCGGTGCGAGCTGGAGGTCATGCGCAAGCGGCTCGACGACTTGCTCGCCGAGACGGGCGATCGCGACATGCGTGACCGTGCGTAAGGCGAACTGATGGGGACGGTAACGCCGTTTCCGCACGCAAGAGCGCCGTTGCAGATCGGCTTCGAGCGGCAGGAACTCACGCGGATACTGGATCTGTACGGGCGCATGGTCGCGGCGGGCCATTGGCGCGACTATGCGATCGAACTCGGCAGTGACGCGGCTGTCTTTGCTGCGTTCAGGCGTTCCGCTGAACGCCCCGAATATCGGATCGAGAAGCGCCCCGCGCTGCGCCAGAAACAGGGTATGTGGGCGCTGGTGGGAGAGGGCGGCGTCATCCTGAAACGCGGGCACGAACTCGCGCCCGTACTGGCACCGGTCGAGCGGCGGCTGATGAAGCTTGTGGAGTAGTGCGTCGCGCGTTTGCTGATAGGGGGCGAACGTCACCCGCGTTGCAGCATCGTTCCGATCAGCATCGCCTGCTCGGTGCCCGATTGCGGAACGATCTCGCCGGTACGGTCGGTGATCGCCGACCAGTTCGCCGCGACGCCTTCCGCCGACAGGTCATCGCCGCGCAGCAATTTGCCCGGCGTCAGGGTAACATAGGCCGCCTGCACTACCCCCGCCCCGGCACCGACGATGGCGTTGGTCGGCGCATCGGCTGATACGAGGAAGACAGCCGCCGGCGCCACCTTGTCCGGAGAGAATGCGTCGAACATGGCGTCCGGCAGCAGACCTTCCGTCATGCGCGTTCCCGCAGTGGGGGCGATCGTGTTGACGCGGATGTTGTTCCTGGCTCCCTCGATCGCCAGCGTCTTCGTCAAGCCCGCAATCCCCATCTTCGCGGCGCCGTAATTCGCCTGGCCGAAATTGCCGAACAGGCCGGTCGAGGACGCCGTCATTAGGATGCGGCCATAATCCTGTTCCCGCATGATGTCCCAGCAGGCCTTGGTCGCGTAGGCTGAGCCGAGCAGGTGGACGCGCACCACGAACTCGAAGTCGGCGGCTTCCATTTTGGCGAAGCTCTTGTCGCGCAGCACCCCGGCATTGTTGATGAGGACGTGGACGCCGCCCCATTTCTCTTTCGCGCGCGCAACCATCGCGGCCATCTGCTCATGGTCGGCGACATTGCCGCCGTCCGCGATCGCCTCGCCGCCCATCGCCTCGATTTCGGCTACGACGGCCTGCGCGGCGTCCGAATGGCCCGTGCCGCTGGTCGAGGCGCCCAAATCGTTCACGACAAGTTTCGCGCCGCGGCGGGCGAGTTCGAGCGCATATTCGCGACCCAGGCCGCCGCCCGCGCCTGTCACGATCGCAATCTGGTCGTCGAAACGAATGGACATGGAAAAGGCGCTCCTTCGCGGGGGACGGAGCGCCTTTCCTAGTGTTTCACCACCGGCGCGCAACCCGCACCGATGTCATGCCCTCAGCGGCGCGAGCGGCGGCGGCTCGAGGGTTCGGCCTGCCGGCACTTGTCGTACTGCCCCTTCTTGCAGATGGGATAGGTCTCCATCGCGGGAGGAGCGGGATATGCCTGCGCCGGCGACATTGCGGGCTGGTATGTCACAGTCTGCCCCGGAGCGGGAGTCCCGGAGATGGCAGGTTGTGAGGGCTGATAGCCGCCGGCCGGATCGGTGCCGACACCGCTGTTGACGGGACCGGTCGTCTGCATCTGCTGGTCGGAGGACATGGCGCCAGCCTGCGACGGTGTCTGCATGTCGGTGCTCGTGTCCGGCTGAGTCTGCATGTTCGTCGTCGCGTCCGGCTGTGCCATCTGATCGGTCGACATCTGCTGCGGCGCCGTTTGGCCCATTGACGGATCGGTGGTGGTCGACGACGACTGCGCCGCGCCCGTCTCCATCCCGGCGGTGGGCGGCGTACTGGTCGTCTGGGCGATGGCCGGCATCGCGATGACGGACGCGGCCGCCAAGAGGATCGTCTTCATGGCAAACTCCTTGATCAAAAATAACTCGGCGAGATTTTTCGTTTCGCTGCGGCCTAACGTTTCGGCGCCGTTTTCGCTCCCACGTCGCGCCGCTCAATCGATGAGCCGTTACGCACCCGTGTCCAATGCATAGCCTGCGGAGCGGACGGTGCGGATGATATCGGGTCGGTTGCCGACATTGATCGCCTTGCGCAGGCGGCGGATATGGACGTCGACGGTCCGTGCCTCGATGTCCGCATCGTGGCCCCAGACGGCGTCCAACAGGCGCTCGCGCGAGAATACCCAACCGGGATGTTCGAGAAAGTGCTTGAGCAGGCGAAACTCGGTTGGACCCAGCGGGACAACCTGTCCGCTGCGCCGTACCTTGTGGCCCACCGTGTCCATCTCGATGTCGGCATAGCTCAGTTGCTCGCCGGCCAGCGCGGGGCGCACGCGCCGCAGTACGGCACCCACGCGCGCGACCAGTTCGCGCGGCGAGAAGGGCTTGGTTACATAATCGTCCGCACCGGTCTCCAGCCCGCGCACCCGGTCCTCCTCCTCGCCGCGCGCGGTCAGCATGATGATCGGCACGTTCTGCGTCTCGGGCATGCGGCGTAGACGTCGGCAGACCTCGATGCCGGAGATGCCCTCGACCATCCAGTCGAGCAGCACGATGTCGGGCGGGGTTTCACGCGCCAGCAGCAGCGCCTCTTCGCCGTCGGCGGTCTGGGCGACGTCGAAATCCTCGCGGCTGAAGTGCCAACTCACCAGTTCGGCGAGCGCGGCGTCGTCCTCGACCAGCAACATCTTCGCGCGTGCCATGTCATACCCTTCCGTTGGTACCAGTGCGGCCGCGATCGGCCATGTGCTCGCCGGTGGCGGCGAAATGCACCATTTCGGCGACGTTGGTCGCATGGTCGCCGATCCGCTCGAGGTTCTTGGCTATGAACAGCAGGTGCGCGACCTGACCGATCGAGCGCGGATTTTCCATCATGTAGGTGACCAGCACGCGGAACAGGCTGTCGTAGAAATCGTCGAGGGCGCGGTCGCGTTGGCAGACCTGTCGAGCGGCATCGGCATCGCGGGCGGCGAAGGCGTCGAGCACGTCGTGGACCATCGCGATGGCAAGACGGGCCATCGCGGGCAGCACGGATAACGGCTCGATATCGCCGTGATCCTCAATCAGCACGATGCGCTTCGCGATGTTCTTGGCATAGTCTCCGATGCGCTCGACCACACCGGCGATCTTGAGCGCGGCGACGACTTCGCGCAGGTCGTCGGCCATTGGCGCGCGCAGCGCGATCAGGCGGACCGCGAGACGTTCCACCTCCATCTGCAGCACGTCGATCTGCTTGTCGCCCGCGACCACGCGATCCGCGGTTTCGAGGTCATGGCGGCGCAGCGCCGTCATGGCGTCGCCGATCGCCTGTTCGGCCAGGCCCCCCATCTGCGCGATCAGCGCCCGGAGTTCGCCGATGTCGGCGTCGAACGCCTTGACGGTGTGCTGCATCATGGAGCGATCCTCAGCCGTAGCGGCCGGTGATGTAATCCTTGGTCCGTTCGGCCCGGGGATTGGTGAAGATGGTGGACGTGTCGCCATATTCGACGAGCGCGCCCAGGTGGAAGAAGGCGGTCCGCTGCGACACGCGTGCGGCCTGCTGCATGTTGTGCGTCACGATTACGATCGCGTAATTGCCGCGCAGGTCGTGGATCAACTCCTCGATCCGCGCGGTGGCGACCGGGTCAAGCGCGCTGCACGGCTCGTCCATCAGGATCACCTCGGGATCGACCGCGATCGCGCGGGCAATGCACAGCCGCTGCTGCTGCCCGCCGGAGAGCGCGGTGCCGCTGTCCGACAGCCGATCCTTCACCTCGTCCCATAGCCCCGCGCGCCGCAGCGACCGTTCGACCACCATGTCGAGGTCGGCGCGACCCGATACCAGACCGTGGATGCGCGGACCGTAGGCGACATTTTCATAGATCGACTTGGGAAACGGGTTCGGCTTCTGGAACACCATGCCGACGCGCGCGCGAAGCTGCACCACATCCATGCGCGAGGCATAGACATCTTCGCCATCGAGCAGGATCTCGCCCTCGACACGTGCGCCGGGCACGGTGTCGTTCATCCGGTTCAGCGTGCGCAGGAACGTCGATTTTCCGCACCCGGACGGGCCGATGAACGCCGTGACATTCTCTTCGTCGACCTCGATCGAGACGTCGTCGATCGCCCTGTTCGCGCCGTACCAGACGCTGACGTGGCGCGCGACGATCTTGGGGGGCGTGTTCTTCACCACCGGGTCTCGAAACGATTGCGCAGCGCGATGGCCAGGCCGTTCATCGCGAGCAGGAAGACGAGGAGGACCAGAATCGCCGCCGAGGTCTTCTCGACGAAGCCGCGCGACACTTCGTCGGACCACAGGAAGATCTGGACCGGCAGGACTGTCGCCGGGTCGCTCAGGCCGGAGGGCGGCGCGGCGATGAAGGCGCGCATCCCGATCATCAGCAACGGCGCCGTCTCCCCGAGCGCGCGGGCCATGCCGATGATCGTCCCCGTCAGGATGCCCGGCAGGGCGAGCGGCAGGACATGATGGAAGACGACCTGTACCGGCGATGCGCCGATGCCGAGCGCGGCGTCGCGAACCGATGGAGGCACGCCGCGAATGGCGTTGCGACCCGCGATCACGATCACCGGCATGGTCATCAGCGCAAGCGTCAGCCCGCCGACTATCGGCGCGGAACGGGGCAGTTGGAAGGTGCCGAGGAACACCGCCAGGCCGAGCAAGCCGAAGATGATCGAGGGCACCGCCGCCAGATTGTTGATCGACACTTCGATCAGGTCGGTCCATCGATTGCGGGCGGCATATTCCTCCAGATAGAGCGCCGAGAGCACGCCGATCGGAAAGGCGAGCGCGAGCGTCACCGCCATCGTCAGCAACGATCCCTTGAGCGCGCCCCAGATGCCGACACGGGTCGGATCGGTCGAATCGGAACCGGTCAGGAACCCGGTTGCCAATCCGCGTGAGAGCGCGCCGCGTGCAGTGAGCCGAGCGACGATCGCCTCCGCCTGCCTCGTCCCCTCGCCTTTGCTCGCGATGTCGATCGCGCTGGCGACGGGAACGTCGAAGGTCGCTCGGCCGCTCAGCAACGCAGGATCAGCCTTGATCGCGTCGCGCACCACCAGCCAGGCGCCATCGGACAACAGGTCCTGTCCGTCCTTGCCGAAAGCGGTGATCGCGGCGCTGTCGACCGCGCCTTCCAGTCCGGCGCCGGCCAGCGCGAGATCGGCGCCACGGCTCTGAACCTGCGCGGTCGAGACAGGGAGCCGCGCGGCGGCGAGATCGATCGGCAGCGCGACCTCGGTCCGGGTGAAGCCGCCGATCCCCTGCCACAGCATCGAGACGAGCAGAAACCCCAGGAAACCGGTGCTCAGGCACACCGCTGCAAGACCGAACAGGCGAAAGCGCCGTTCCGCGGCATAGCGCGCGCGCACCCGCGTCTGCATGGCGCCGGTTGCCCAGTCGGTCGGCTTGCGGGGAGCCGGTTCGGGGCGATCGCCGACCGCCGGCACCGTGGCGACTAGCGTCTCACTCATAGGCTTCGCGATATCGTTTCACCACGCCCAGCGCGACGACATTGAGCAGCAGCGTGACGACGAACAGGGTCAGCCCGAGCGCGAAGGCGGCGAGCGTTTTCGCGCTGTCGAACGTCGCCTCACCGGTCAGCAGATCGACGATCTGCTTGGTCACGGTCGTCGTGCTGGCCAGGGGATTGGCGGTCAGCGTCGCCACTCCGCCGGCGGCCATGACGACGATCATCGTCTCACCTACCGCACGACTGACGGCCAGCAACACGCCGCCGACGACACCGGGCAAGGCGGCGGGCAGCAGCACGCGGCGGATCGTCTCCGAACTGGTCGCGCCCATCGCCAGACTTCCGTCGCGCATCGCCGCGGGGACCGCTGCGAGCGAGTCGTCCGCCATTGAGGAGACGAAGGGAATGATCATCACGCCCATCACCAGCCCGGCAGCGAGCGCCGATTCAGACGACGCATTGCTAAAGCCTAGCGATACCGCGAAATCGCGCACCGCCGGGGCGACGGTCAACGCGGCGAAATAGCCGTAAACGACGGTCGGAATGCCGGCGAGCATCTCGAGCACCGGCTTTATCCGCCGTCGTGTCGCCGGCCGTGCATATTGCGTCAGGTAGATTGCGCTCATCAGGCCGAGAGGAACGGCGACCGCCATCGCGATCACCGCGCCGATGAAGAATGTTCCCCAGAACAGCGGAACCGCGCCGAGCGTCGCGCCCGGCTCGCGCGGATCGATGACCTGCGGGCTCCAGTGAGTGCCAAACAGGAAATCGCCGAGCGGCACGATCGAGAAGAAGCGCCCCGCCTCCCAAAGCAACGACACCACGATGCCGGCGGTAGTCAGGATCGCCACCAGCGAAGCGGTGAGCAACACGAGCATCACGACGCGCTCGACCGCGGTTCGCGCATTGAAGCCCGGCCGGATACGCAAGAACGCATAGGCGCCGCCGGCAAAGGCAAGGCATAGCGCCAGGATGGTCGCGATCCAGTCGAACCGTTCCTGCGCCGCCGCATAGGCGGGCGCCAGCGTGCGGGCCAGGTCGTGGAATGCGCCGGTGCTCTGGCCCCGCGCCAGCGACCTTGCTTCCGAAAGGATCGACGCACGTTCAAAACCCGGTGGCGGCAATTGCAGTGCGCCCGGCGTTCCCAGGACGGTGTCGGTCACGAGCGCGGGTGACGTCAGCGACCAGATCGTCAGGAAGACGAGCGGCGGAATTGTAGTGAACAGCAGCGCATACCATCCATGATAGCCGGGCAACACGCCGGACCTCGGGCTTCGTTGCGACCGGAACCGGGCGGCGCGAACCCGGCCGCTGAGCCAGGCGATCAGCCCCAGCCCCGACACCAGAAAGACGAGCGTGATTGCACTCATGCCGCCAGATCGGCGGGGTCGAGTGGCGTTTCGTGCGCTATGATCGCCGCCGAGCGGGCCTGAACCGCAGGCGGTGCGGCGATCAAGCCCCGCTTGACGAGCGGTCCGTCGGCGCTCCAAAGTAACGCGTAGAGTCCGAGCATTGCGCGCAGCCCCGGCACCGCGTCCAGATGCGCGTTCTTCACATAGAGGTAGAGCGGCCGGGAACCGGGATAGCGCCCATCGGCGATCGCGGCATAGGTCGGTTCGACGCCGTCAATCGATACGCCGCGCACCGCGCCGCGATTCTCCTCCAGATAGCTGTAGCCGAAGATGCCGATCGCGCGGGGGTTGGACTGTAGTTTCTGGACGATCAGATTGTCGTTCTCACCCGCATCGACATAGGCGCCGTCCTCGCGGATGCGCGTGCACAGCAGCTTTTGCGCGGCCGGATCGGTCTTCGCGAGCGTCTTCGCGCGAGGATCGACCGCGTCGCAGCCCCTGGCCAGGATCAGTTCGGCCAGCGCATCACGCGTACCACTGGTCGAGGGCGGGCCATAGACCTTGATGGGAATGGCCGGCAGCGAGGGGTTGACGTCGGCCCATGTCTTCGCCGTATTCGGACGACCCATCGGCGTGGCCGCGAGCGCGCGGTACAGGTCCGCCGGCGTCAGTGCCATGCCCGGTCCGTCCAGGCTTTCGGCAAAGGCGACGCCGTCCAGTCCGACCTTGACCTCCATGATGCGATCGATGCCGTTGGCTGCGCACATTGCATACTCGCCAGCCGTCATGCGGCGCGATGCGTCCTCGATGTCGGGATGACCGCCGCCGATCCCGCCGCAGAACAGGCGCATGCCCGCGCCCGTGCCGGTCGATTCGATGACCGGTGCCTCGGCATCGGGATCGCTGGCCAGATACTCCTCGGCGACGATCGTCGTGAAGGGATAGACGGTGGACGATCCGACCACGCTGATCCGGTCGCGCGCGCCGGCGCCGCCCTGTGCCTGGTCCACGCAGCCGCCCAGCAGCAGCAGGGCAAGCACAACCGTCACCATCGAACGCGAACCGATCATCGCCGCTCCCTAACGCCCGATCAGTCACGTTATGTTACATTGATGCTACGCTTTTGTGACGCGTCCTGCTTCCGGCGGCAGGATGACCGTCACGGTCGTTCCCACCCCCAAGGCGCTCTCGATATCCAGTCGCCCGCGATGGCGTTCGACGATGTGCTTGACGATGGCGAGGCCGAGACCGGTGCCGCCCATTCCCCTGCTCCGGCCCGGGTCGACCCGGTAGAAGCGTTCGGTAAGTCGGGGGACATGCTCGGGTGCGATGCCTTCGCCCTGATCGCTGATCGCCAGGCGGATCATCGAGCGGTCATCGCGGTCGAGCCTGATGATGACGGGCGTGTCCGCGCGACCGTATTTCATCGCATTGCCGACCAGATTGTGCAGCAATTGCGACAGCTGCGCGCGATCACCGCTGACGATCGACTCGCCCGCATCGACATCGGCGATGATGTCGAGCGCGCGCTTGCCGGCCGCCGGCAAGAGTTCTGCGCGAACATCGGCGATCAGGGTCGTCAGGCGTACCCGCTCCGCGGGCAGGCGATACTTCTCGCCCTCGATGCGCGACAGCGAGATCAGGTCCTCGACCAGCCGCTGCATCCGTTGCGCCTCGTCCAGCATGATCTTCAGGAAGCGTGTCCTGATCGCAGGGTCTTCCCCCGCCTCCTCGCTCAGCGTCTCGACGAAACCCAGGATCGAGGCGAGCGGGGTACGCAGCTCGTGGCTGGCATTGGCGACGAAATCGACGCGCATCCGTTCCGCCGCGTAATTGCCGGTCAGGTCGAGCAGGTGGACGACGCGGGTGCCGTCCTGCGCTTCGCCCACGCGCATTTCCCAGCGTTGATCCAGCGCGCCCAGCCCGACCAGTTCGATCGGCCGTTCTTCCCCCGGCGGCGGATCGCCGGTCAATCGCTGCGTCGCGGCCGGATGCCGGATCGCCAGCCGGGTATCCTGCCCGACGATGTGATCGCCCAGCAATGCCCTGGCGGCGCGGTTGGCGAGCGTGACCTGCGTGCCCCGCACGATCAGGACCGGCTGGACGATCACGTCCAGCGCGAAATCCAGCAGTGACGGAGCCGAAGGGTCCGGGGCAGGGGCGGCCGGCGCTTCCTCGCCGCCAATGCCCAGTGCCGTCAGCGATGCCGCCACCCCTCCGACCAGCGCGATCAGCGCGGCCTGCGGCCCGGCGACCACGAAGGACATGATGGCCGTGACCAGTGTGAGGATGATCGCCCAGGCCGCGCGCGCCGGAAAGCCGATGAACATGGATCAGTGCTCTAGCCGATTGTCACGCCAAAGCCATGCGCCGCATCCGATGTCCCGCGCGGCGTTGCGGACGCTTCACGAATGTGAAAGGGCAGCCGTATAAGGAATGAAGATGGCCGACGACACTCAATCGCAAACCGATGAGACCGGCGGCACCACCGGCCCGACCCGGCGTGTCCTGATGTTGGGGGTGGCCGGTGCCGGCGCCATCGTCTCGATCCGGCCCGCTCTGGCGCAGACCGCGGGTTCCGTCCTGAACTGCGAGATCGCGGTACCCGATGCCGGTCGTGCGGGCAGCTTCATCGCCGCCGATGGCGCGGTGGTGGCGCCTGGCACCAAGGGTGCGTTCCCGCCCGCCGCGCAACCGCTGAAGGGTGAAGATGTCAAGCGCGCGCTGGCGGGTGCGCCACTACCCGGCACCGATTCGGAGCGCAGCCGCGCTTACGTTCAGTATATCCGCCGCCTGCAACGCGGGCAGGGCGGTTTTACCTGCTTCGCATCGTTGCAGATGCCACGCACCTGAAGCCGGTGATCTACCGGGCAGCACCGGCCTCGCAGCTCCGTACGATCGAACTGGACGCCTTCGTCGTGCTCTACCACCGCCCATCGGGGATGACGCATTTGCTCGGCGAGCCGGCACCGGAAATCCTGGCGGCGCTGCACGAGGGCGAAGCGACGCTGGAGCTTTTGCGCGCGCGTCTGTCCCATCGGTTCGACCTGGCGGAGATCGACGCGCTCGCCGCGCGACTGGGCGAACTGGTCGCGACGGGTCTTGTCGAGGCGCTATGAGCCACGCGCTGGCGCTGCGTGTCGGGCCGATCGGATATCGGATCATAGCGGACTGGCCGGGTCCGATCGCGCAGCTCGCGGACGTCTACCGCGATTATCCCGACCCGTGCGACGGCATCCCCGATTTTACCGTCCGTCTGCATGCCGACCGGCCCTGGCGGCGCTGGCTGCGGCCGTCGGTAACAATCGGCGGCGATCACGTCCTGCCCGGGGCCGCGCCGCTGCCGCTCGCTCACGGGTTGCTGGCGGGCGAGATGGCGATGAACCTGCAACTGGCGCTCGGTTGGCGACGCCATCTGCTGCTCCATGCGGCGGTCGTCGGGCGGGGGGGACGCGCGCTGCTGATGACGGGCGAGTCGGGATCGGGCAAATCGACGCTCTCCGTCTTGCTGGCGGCCGGTGGATGGCGCTTCATGGGCGACGAGTTCGCGCTGCTCGGTACCGGTACCGGCACGGCACACCCCTTCCCGAGGCCGGTCAGCCTGAAGAACGAGGGCATCGCGGCGGCGAGCAAGGCCTTGCCCGGCGGCCGGTTCGGTCCGCTCCTCCGCGCCACCCCGAAGGGCGATGTCCGCCATCTGGCTCCCGACACGGCGGCGATACGCATGATGGACGTGCCCGCGATGCCCGCGCTGATCCTGTTCCCCCGCTTCGGCGCGGCCGCGGCCGTCCGCCCGGTCGCGCGCAGCGAGGCCTTTGTCCGGTTGACGCACGCCTCGACCAACTATGTGATGCTTGGAGAGCCGGGTTTTGCGGCGCTGACATCGCTGGTGGCCGGCGTTCCCGCCGTCGCGATCGACTATCCTGACAGTACCACGGCGGTGGAGCAGGTGGAGGCCCTGTGGGCGGGACTGTGACGCTGGTCCGTGCGCTGGCCGATCCGCCGAGCGCCGCCTTGCTTGACGCTGCCGGGTGGACCGGGTTGATTACCGCCGCCCGCGCGGAGCAACTGCTCGGCACACTCGCGATCCGCCTCGACGGGCTGGATATGCCCGACGCCGCGCGGGCAATCATGGCGGATGCCCGTGCCGCCGCGCTGCAGGCGCGTCGCGCGGCGCTGTGGGAGGCGGAAATGGCGCGCCGCGCGCTGAAGGGCATTGATGCGCCCGTCGTGCTATTGAAGGGGACCGCCTATGCCGCCGCCGGGCTGATGGCGGGGCAGGGGCGCTCGATCGGCGATCTCGACATCCTCGTGCCGCACGGCGCGCTGACAGGAGTCGAGGCGGCGCTGCTGCGCGCGGGGTGGGAAGGGATCAAGTCCGACCCGTATGACGACGCCTATTACCGGCGATGGATGCATGAATTGCCGCCGCTGATCCACCGTGACCGGGATCGGATCATCGATGTGCATCACACGATCCTGCCGCCAACGGCTCGCCCGACGCCGGACGCAGATGCGCTGATCGAGGACGCGGTGCCCCTCGGGATCGGCTTATCCGTCCTGTCCCCGGCCGACATGATCGTCCACGCCGCCGCGCATCTGTTCGCGGATGGAGATCTGACGGGCGGGCTGCGCAATCTGTGGGACATTCACTGCCTGATCGAGGAGTTCGGGACGAACGGGCTGGAGGAACGCGCCCGCCGGCACGAGCTTTCAGCGACCGTGCACCGCGCTGCGCGGCAGGCGCACGCCCTGTTCGGCACCGCCATTCCGGAGCGCTGGCGCGTGCCGGACAGCGCAGACCGCCTGTTCCGGCGCCGCCTGCTCGCCCGTGACGAATGGGGGCGAGCGACGCGTCCGCTTACCCGGTTCGTCTTCTATGTCCGCTCGCACTGGCTGCGGATGTCGCCGGCGATGCTCGCGCGGCACCTGTGGACGAAATGGCGGCGTCAGCCCAGACGTTCGATCGCACCCACCAGATCGCGATAGTCGTCGATCACCGCATCCGCGCCCAGTTCCCCGGCGGGCCGGTCGCGAAAGCCGAAGCTGCAGGCGATGACGGGCAGCTTGGCGGCGTGACCGGCCTCGACGTCGTACACCGTGTCACCGACATAGACCCCGCGACCGCTACCGCACTGCTCTACGAGCGCTAAAATCGGCCGGGGCGAGGGCTTGCGGACGTCAAGCGTGTCACTTCCGATGATTGCGGCGAAGCGCCCGGTCATCCCCAGCGTGTCGAGTATCGTCCGCGCATAGCGCTCGATCTTATTTGTCATTACGCCCAGCGTCACTTCGCGCGCGGCCAGCGCGTCAAGCGCGTCCAGGGCATATCGATAGGGCCGCGTATGCACGCAGATGTGCGCCTCGTAATAATCGAGCAGTCGCTGGTGCAGCACGTCGAGTTCTTCGTCCGAGCATCCGCCGGTTTCCATCATGCCCTGCGACAGCATGTGCCGCGCACCGCCGCCGATCATCGGACGGATATGGTCCACGGGGAGCGGATCGCGGCCCGACGATTCGAGCGCATGATTGACCGCCGCCGCCAGATCCTCGCTGGTATCCAGCAGCGTGCCGTCCAGGTCGAAGCCGACCATATCGAAGGGAAATTGAGTCATCGACTGACCGAGTGCCAGCAGGGTGATGGTCTTGGCAAGCGGATCGTGGCAACAGCCGGGCCATGCAGAGCAGCCGTCACATCGCCGTTGTCATTCTTGCCGCCGGTCGCGGCACGCGCATGAAGTCGGACCTGCACAAGGTCCTTCATCCGGTCGCGGGGCGGCCGATGCTGCTTCACCTGATCGCCAGCGCGTCCGCGCTTTCACCCGAGCGCATCGTCGTCGTCACCGGTGCCGGGCGCGAACAGGTCGAAGCGGCGGTCGCGCCGATCGGCGTCATGACGGCGTATCAGGCGGAGCAGCTTGGTACCGGGCATGCCGTGCAACAGGCCGGGCAAGCGCTTGCCGGCTTCGCGGGCGATGTGCTGATCCTCTATGGCGACGTGCCGCTCGTGACCAGCGCGACGATGGAGCGGATGCTCGACCGGCTTCGCGCCGATGATGCGCCCGCGACGGTCGTACTCGGCTTCCGCCCGG
This sequence comes from Sphingomonas sp., assembly GCA_965260965.1. Classification (GTDB taxonomy): domain Bacteria; phylum Pseudomonadota; class Alphaproteobacteria; order Sphingomonadales; family Sphingomonadaceae; genus Sphingomonas. Next base: position 890,689 of record CBDHCA010000003.1, read on the forward strand.
CCGATCCGGCTGCCTATGGCCGCGTCATTGCCGGCACCGACGGCTGGATCGACCGCATGGTCGAATATAAGGACGCAGATTCGGAGGAACGGGCCGTAACCCTCTGCAATTCCGGGCTGATGGCGGTGCGCAGCGTGGACTTGTTCGCCTTGCTGGATCGGGTAGGCAACGACAACGCCGCCCAAGAATATTACCTGCCCGACATCGTGATGCTCGCAAGCGCCGACGGTCGCCGCTCGGCGGTCATCGAGACCGGGGCGTCGGAAGTCGCCGGGGTGAACAGCCGGGCGGAACTGGCCGGGGTGGAGGCAGCATGGCAGGCGACGCGTCGCATCCGCGCGATGGCAGACGGCGCCACGCTGATCGCGCCTGACACGGTCTGGTTCGCGCACGACACCGTGCTCGGTCGTGACGTAACCATCGAACCGCATGCCGTCTTCGGTCCCGGCGTTACGATCGCGAACGGCGCGACGATCCACGGTTTCAGCCATCTGGAAGGGGCGACCGTCGGTGAACGAGCCAGCGTCGGTCCCTATGCGCGCCTGCGACCCGGCGCGGTTCTTGAGGAAGGCTCACGTGTCGGCAACTTCGTCGAGGTCAAGAAGACGGTACTGGGGCGCGGCGCGAAGGCCAACCACCTGACCTATCTGGGCGATGCGGAGGTCGGGGCGGGTGCCAATATCGGGGCTGGCACGATTACATGCAATTATGACGGGTTCTTCAAGTATCGCACGAAGATCGGTGCCGCCGCCTTCATCGGTTCCAATTCGGCGCTTGTCGCACCGGTCGCGATCGGCGAAGGCGCGATCGTCGCAGCGGGCTCGGTCGTGACGAAGGACATTGCGGAGGATGCGCTGGTGCTGGTCCGCCCGGAACGGGTCGAAAAGCCCGGATGGGCGGCTCGCTTCCGCGAGCGGATGCGGGCGAAGAAGGCTGGAAGGTGATATCGCGGGATGATATCGGTGCGTTATGAGGACACTGGTCGACATTCCCGAAAACGACATTCAGTGGCTGGATTGCCGTGCGCAAGAAAAGGGCAAGTCGCGGGCGGCGATGGTGCGGGAGGCGGTGTCGGCCTATCGCTCGGAGGCCGACGCAAAGCGCGAGACTGACAAGAGCTGGATCGACGCAGCATTCGGCCTCTGGAAGGATCGTACCGACGTTGGCGATGGGCTCGAGGTGCAGCGTCGCATGCGCGCGGAATGGGTGCGCCCGTGGGATCCCGAATATCCCGAGACCCGGGCCGAGTTTCATGACCTTTTCGACGAGCGCGACGATCGGGAATATGAATATCACAAGGAGCGGGAAGCGCGGACACGGGGCGGTCACGCTGTGTGAAGGTCCTCTCGTTCGACAGCAACATCGTGATCGACCTGCTGATCGGTGTTCAGGAGGCTGCGGATGAAATTCGTGTTGCCGACCAGCCCTGGATCAGCCGCGTGACGTGGATCGAGGTCCTGTCGAAGATTGACGAAGGATCGAGCATCGGTGCAACCGAGCGTGTCCTGAGCCGCTTCGCGATCGACGAACTGTCGGAGCCGATCAGCCATCGGGCGCCGGCCTTGCGCCGTGGCGGGCGGAAGCTCAAACTTGCCGATGCGGTGATCCTCGCGTCGGCGCAGATCAACGGCCGGACGCTCGTCACCCGCAATACGAAGGACTTTCCGCCCGGTTCCCCGGGAGTCCATGTTCCTTACACCCTCTAAGTCTAGCGAGCGACATCATGTGCGGTATCGTCGGCATTCTCGGGCAAACGGCGGTCGCCGACCGCCTGCTCGAAGGGCTCAAGCGTCTCGAATATCGCGGCTATGATTCCGCCGGGATCGCAACGGTTTCCGAGGACATCATCAACCGGCGTCGCGCTTCCGGGAAGCTGGTCAACCTGGCCGGCGAACTCAGCGACAGTCCGCTGTCGGGTGAGGTCGGCATCGCGCACACGCGCTGGGCGACACATGGCGGTCCGACGACCAACAATGCCCATCCTCACGCGACCGAAGAGGTGGCGGTTGTACACAACGGCATCATCGAGAACTTCAAGCTACTGCGCGACGAACTCGTTGCGCGGGGCCGTGTCTTTACCAGCGAAACCGACTCCGAGGTCGTTGCTCATCTGGTCAGCGAGCAGGTGGAAGCGGGCATCGATCCGGTCGAGGCGGTGCGCACGGTGCTGCCCCGTCTTCACGGTGCGTTCGCGCTCGCCATCCTGTTTCGCCGCCGCCCGGACTTGCTGATCGGCGCCCGACTGGGATCGCCGCTCGTGCTGGGATATGGCGACGACGAGACTTTTCTCGGCTCCGACGCCCTGGCGCTGGCGCCGCTCACGCAGCGCATATCCTATCTCGAAGAAGGTGACTGGGCCGTGCTGACCCGGGGCGGGACGCAGGTCTATGACCAGTCCAACCAACCGGTCGAGCGCGCCGTCACGGTGTCCGGTGCGACGAGCGATCTGATTTCCAAAGGCAATCATCGTCACTTCATGCTCAAGGAGATCTATGAGCAACCCATCGTCGTCGCGCAGACCTTGCGGTCATACCTGAAGCGGCTGGAAGGGCAGGTGTCGCTGCCGATTCCCGAGTTCGATCTGTCCGCCATCCGCCGCGTCACGATCGTCGCCTGCGGGACCAGCTTCTATGCCGGGATGGTCGCCAAATACTGGTTCGAACAATTCGCGCGCGTGCCGGTCGACCTGGATGTCGCATCCGAGTTCCGCTACCGCGCGCCGGTGATGGAGCCGGGCGGACTGGCGCTGTTCATCTCACAGTCCGGAGAGACCGCCGACACGCTAGCCGCGCTGCGCCATGCCCGTGCCGAGGAGCAGCGGATCGCGGTCGTCGTCAATGTTCCCACCAGCACGATGGCGCGCGAGGCCGACCTGTTACTGCCGACCCATGCCGGGCCGGAGATCGGGGTCGCCTCGACCAAGGCGTTCACCTGTCAACTGGCGGTGCTGGCGGCGCTTGCCGCCAATCTTGCGGTCGCCAAGGGCCTGATGAGCGAGGGCGCCGAGCGCGACATCGTCCGGCATCTGTCGGAGGCGCCGGCCGCGATCAACGGCGCGCTTGCCTATGACGAGGCGATCGAGGCGATGGCGGGCACGATTTCGGGCGCGCGCGACGTGCTGTATCTGGGACGCGGGACCGATTATCCGCTGGCGCTGGAGGGGGCGCTGAAGCTGAAGGAAATCAGCTACATCCATGCCGAAGGTTATGCCGCAGGTGAGATGAAGCACGGGCCCATCGCCTTGATCGACGACGCGGTCCCGGTCATCGTCATCGCGCCCTCGGGACCGCTGTTCGACAAGACCGTCTCGAACATGCAGGAAGTCCGTGCGCGCGGCGGCAAGGTCGTGCTGATCTCCGATTATGACGGGATCGAGGCGGCGGGGGAGGGGTGCATGGCGACGATCACGATGCCCAAGGTTCATCCGCTGATCGCGCCGATCGTCTATGCGGTGCCGGTGCAACTGCTCGCCTATCATGTCGCGGTCGCGAAAGGCACGGACGTCGACCAGCCGCGCAACCTGGCCAAGAGCGTGACGGTCGAATGAGCGAGGCGGCGCCGCTCACCGCGGGTATCGAGCTTGGCGGCACCAAATGTGTCTGCATGCTGGCGCGCGGCCCCGACTCGATCGAGGCGGAGGAGCGCATCCCGACAACGCGGCCCGACGAGACGCTGGCGCGCATCGAGACGGTGATCGACGGATGGAGCGGGGTCGAGGCACTGGGTATCGCCAGTTTCGGCCCGGTGTCGATCGACCCGAACGCCGCGAACTATGGCCAGATCACCGCGACGACGAAGCCCGGATGGGCTGATACCGACATCGCCGGCCGGCTGCGTGCCCGATATCGCAAGCCCACCGGCTTTCATACCGACGTCACCGGCGCCGCCCTGGCCGAGGCAAAATGGGGCGCGGCCGAGGGGCTGGACGATATGGCTTACGTCACCGTCGGCACCGGCATCGGCGCCGGGATCGTCGCGCACGGCAAGCCGCTGGATGGCCTGTCGCACGCGGAACTGGGTCATATCCGCCCTGTCCGACTGGCGGGCGACGACTGGATCGGTATCTGCGCCTTTCACGGCGCGTGCGTCGAGGGGCTGGCGTCGGGGCCGGCCATCGCCGCTCGCGCTGGCCGCAGCGGCGAAGAACTGGCCGCGGATGATCCGGTCTGGGACGGGGTCGTCCATGCGCTCGGCCAGTTGTTGCACGCGCTGGTCCTGACCGGCATTCCGCGGCGCATCGTCATGGGCGGCGGCGTCATGGTCGGGCAGCGGCATCTGTTTCCAAAGCTGCGATCGGCGATGACGCAGAGTCTGGGCGGCTATGTCGCGCATCCCGACGTGGCAATGGCCGAGACTTACGTGGTACCCGCCGCGCTCGGCGACCGAGCCGGACCCCTGGGCGCGGTACTGCTCGGTCAGCAGGCGTTTGCCGCCGAACAGCCCGTCAGTTCGCGCTGAGCCTACGGATTGCCGCCAGCACTTGCGACGCAAGGCCGGACCGGCAGATCAACAGGTCGGGCAGCAGCGGATTCTCCCGGTTATAGATCAGCGGCGCGCCGTCAATGCGTGACGCGTGGAGCCCTGAAGCGATCGCGACGGCGGCCGGTGCGCAATTGTCCCACTCGTATTGCCCGCCATCATGCAGGTAGATGTCGGCCCTGCCCGCGACGACCGCCATCGCCTTCGCGCCCGCCGAACCCATCGGGATCAGCGCCGCGCCAAGGTCCTCGGCGACCCGCATCGCGATATCGGGAGCGCGTGACCGGCTCACGACCATGCGTAGCGGTGCGTCGTCATCGACGCGGGCAGGGGGATCGTCGGTCGCAAACACCTTGCCCAGCGGCGGGATCGCGACCGCGCCGACGGATGCGTACCCGTCGACCGCCAGCCCGACATGCACCGCCCAGTCGTCGCGGCCTTCGCCATATTCGCGGGTACCGTCGAGCGGATCGACGATCCACACGCGCGAGGACGCGCAGCGGCTAAGGTCATCGACCGACTCTTCCGACAGCACGCAATCGTCGGGGCGCGCGCGGTGCAGCCGATCGAGGATCAGCCGGTTCGCCTCCCGGTCGCCCTGATTGCCGAGCGCCTTGCCGCTCACGTCGCGCTCGCGGATCGCAAGCAGCAACTCTCCCGCCTCATGCGCTACCGCGCGCGCCAGTGCCGCGTCGTCGCTCATAAGGTCGGCGCCCAGATGCCCAGCACATGTTCGACGACCCGGTTGGCCGCGTCCTCCGCGCTTTCCTGCGTTGTATCGATCCTGATCTCCGGTTCGGCCGGTGCTTCATAGGGACTCGATACACCCGTGAAGTCGCTGATCAGCCCGGCCCGCGCCTTGGCGTACAAACCCTTCACATCGCGCCGCTCAGCTTCCTTCAGCGGCGTGTCCACGAAGATCTCGACGAACTCCCCCGGCGCCATCATCTCGCGAACCATCGCGCGGTCCGCCGAATAGGGAGAAATGAACGCCGCCAGAACGATCAAACCGGCATCGGTCATCAATCGCGCGACTTCCCCGACACGCCGGATATTCTCGATCCGGTCGGTCTGGTCGAAGCCCAGATCGCGGTTCAGCCCATGACGCAGATTGTCGCCGTCCAGCAGGAAGCTGTGCTTGCCCAGCGCATGCAGCCGGCGCTCGACCAGGTTGGCGACGGTCGACTTCCCCGATCCGGACAGCCCGGTGAACCATAGCAGACGCGCTTTCTGCCCCTTTTGCGCCGCATGGGTTTCGCGCGTGATCGTCGTCGACTGCCACTGGATATTGCTCGCCCGTGTGAGGCCTCGGCGGATCATGCCGGCGGCAACCGTCGCATTGGTCGTGCGATCGATCAGGATGAATCCGCCAAGCGCGTGATCCTCATCATAGGGCGTGAAGACGACCGCGCGGTCAAGCTGCACCTCGGCGACACCGATATCGTTCAGCGACAGGCTCGCTGCGGGACGCTGCTCGCCGGTGTCGACGTCGATGACGTGGCGCGGCGCTCGCACGGCCGCGCCCACGGTTTGCGTGGCCAGCTTCATCAGATAGCCGCGACCCGGGATCAGGTCGGTCTGATCCATCCATACGAGCGTTGCCTCCACACCGTCGGCGACCGAAGGAACGTCGGCGGCGGCAGTGATGACGTCCCCGCGCGAGCAATCGACCTCATCGGCCAGGACAAGCGTGACCGATTGACCGGACTCGGCCGCGTCCCGGTTCTCGGCCGCAACGACGATGCGTCCGACACGCGATGCGCGACCGGACGGCATGATGCGCACGCCATCTCCGACGCGAAGCGTTCCGCTCGAGATCATCCCCGAAAACCCACGGAAGTCGAGGTCCGGCCGGTTCACCCACTGAACCGGCATCCGGAAACTCCGATCGACCGCGTTGTCGGGAACGTTGACCGTTTCTAGATGGCCGAGCAGGGTCGGGCCATCATACCACGGCATGTCGTCCGACGGTGCGGTGACATTGGCGCCGGTCAGGCCCGAGACCGGGATGGCGGTCACCTGACCGAGTCCAATGCGCCCGGCAAAGGCCCGATATTCGGCGGCGATTGCGTCGAATACCGATCGGTCGTGCCCGACCAGATCCATCTTGTTGACGGCCAGCACGACCTGCCCGATCCCCGTCAACTGGACCAGATGACTGTGGCGCCTGGTCTGGGTCAGGATACCGCGCCGTGCATCGACCAGGATCACCGCCAGGTCGGCGGTCGACGCCCCTGTCACCATGTTGCGGGTATATTGCTCGTGGCCGGGCGTATCGGCGACGATGAACTTGCGAGACGGGGTGGAGAAGAAGCGGTACGCCACGTCGATCGTGATTCCCTGTTCACGCTCGGCGGCCAGCCCATCGACCAGCAATGCGAAGTCGATCGCACCGCCCTGCGTGCCGACGCGCCGCGAGTCTTCTTCCAGCGCGGCAAGCTGATCGGCGAAGATCGTCCGCGAATCGTACAGCAGGCGGCCGATCAGCGTCGACTTGCCGTCATCGACCGACCCGCAGGTGATGAAACGCAGCATCGATTTATGCGCCTGCTGATCCAGATAGGCGGCGATGTCGTCGGCGATCAGCGTGTCGGGCGAATAGGCGCTCATCAGAAATACCCCTCGCGCTTCTTCTTCTCCATGCTCGCCGCCTGATCGTGGTCGATCGCGCGTCCCTGGCGCTCGCTGGTCGTCGTCAGCAGCATCTCCTGGATAACGGCCGGCAAGGTGTCGGCGGTACTTTCGACCGCACCGCTGAGCGGATAGCAGCCCAGCGTGCGAAAGCGGATCGAGCGTTCGACGGGCACTTCGCCTTCGTTCAGCCGGAAGCGTTCGTCATCGACCATCAGGATCAGGCCGTCGCGCTCGACCGTGGGGCGCGGCGCGGCGAAATAGAGCGGCACGATCTCGATTTCCTCGGCGAGGATATATTGCCAGACGTCGAGTTCCGTCCAGTTCGACAGCGGAAAGACACGGATGCTCTCACCGCCGGATATGCGCGCATTGTAAAGATGCCAGAGTTCGGGCCGTTGCGCCTTCGGGTCCCAGCCGTGGCTGGCCGAGCGGAACGAGAAGATGCGCTCCTTTGCCCGGCTCTTTTCCTCGTCGCGCCGCGCGCCACCAAAGGCGGCGTCGAAGCGGTGCAGGTCGAGAGCCTGTTTCAGCCCTTGCGTCTTCCAGATGTCGGTGTGGCGTGGTCCATGATCGAAGGGATTGATACCCTGTGCCAGTCCTTCGGGATTCTGGTGAACGATCAATTCCATGCCCGCCTCGGCGGCCGCACGGTCGCGAAGTCTGTACATCTCCTGGAATTTCCACGTCGTATCGACATGCAGCAGCGGGAACGGCGGGCGACCCGGAAAGAACGCCTTCTTGGCGAGGTGCAGCATGACCGCTGAATCCTTGCCGACGGAGTACAGCATCACTGGTCGCGAAGCCTCCGCCACGACCTCGCGCATGATGTGGATGCTTTCGGCTTCGAGCCGCTCCAGGTGCGTCAACATGCTCGACAAACTAGGGAGGCAGCGAGCCGGATGCGACGAATTAAACCTGTTTCGGGGACAAGGCGGACGTCAGTCGGCTCGGCTGTGCTCGACCGCATCCAGAATGCGCCCACCTGCCATGAACACGGCAACCGGGCACGCGGCGAACAACAGCCACCCGCCAAAGCCGGGATATTGCTGCAGATAGTGGACGCCGCGCTCCACCGCCCCGGTGCCGAGGCCATAGATGACCAGAAAAGCCTCGAACTTGGTTTTGATGGTGAACAGGCGCGTGATGTTGGACAGCATGGCATCACCCCAGCAAGCACCGTGCCAGCCAAGGAAATACGTTGATCGCGCGTTGACAAACCTGGTTACCTGTCAATTAACTCGACAAGATCCAGCGTCTCCAGCAATGCCGTTCTTGCCGCTTCGATCCGGGCAAGAAGCCGCGGATCACCTAGCGAGTCGGGCGAGATTGCGTCCGGCCACCGCTCGCGCACGATGGCGGTGATCCGATCGAGCTTTTCTTCGTCGACCAGGAAGCGCGGATCGATCGCGGCAGGATCGGCCACGACGCGCAGTCTCAGACAGGCGGGGCCGCCGCCGTTCGCCATCGACTCGCGAACATCGACGACCTGCAGGCGCCGGATCGGACCATTGCCGGCGACATGGCGTTGCAGCCAGTCCCAGACGGCGGTGGTGTCCTGCGCTTCGGTCGGCAGGATCAGGGTCGGTGCGTCGTCCTGGGGCGTGACTAGTTGCGCGTTGAACAGATAGGAGGAGACGGCCGCCGCCAGACTGACCTCGTTTGCCGGTATCTCGACGATCTCGACCGTCGGCATCATCGCGCGCAATGCCGGATAGAAGGTGGCGGGATCAGCGAAAGCCTGCTCGTGCGCGAACAGGATGTTCCGGTTCGCAACGGCGACGACGTCGTTATGGAAGGCGCCCGCCGCGATCGCCGCCGGGGATTGCTCGACGAATATCGTTCGTGCGGGTTCGAGGCCGTGGCGCCGGGCGATGGCTTCGCTCGCTTCGCGGTTCTGGCGGGCGGGGAAGGGGCCGCCACGGGCGCCATAGACAAAGACCTCGACGCCCGGCTCACCGTCACTCGAACACAGACGCATGTGGTTCGCGGCGCCCTCGTCACCGAAAGGGGCGGGGACGGGGCCGTGGACGGCGAACGCGGGGTCGGCGAAGGCGAGGTGCAGTTGCGCAAGCGTGCCGCGCCATTCATGGCTGCGATGCGGCATCGTCATCAGGTTCGCCACCGTCAGGTGACACCGCCCGTCTCGCGTATCGGGGCCGGGCGACACGGTGGCGGCGTTTGCCGCCCACATGGCGGACGCGGACAGAGCCTGCGCCTTCAGATGCGCCGGTGCCACCGCGTAGTCGACCGCGAGCGAGGCGAGCCAGTCGCGATCGGGGCGGCGATGCGGGAGCAGGAGTCCCTGAGCAAGCCCCAAATCGAGGTTGGCGCGCATCTTGGCGATGCCCTGCAACGCGGCCGTGCGTGGACGGGAGACGGCGCCGGCATTCTTCGTAGCCGCGAGATTGCCGGGGCTCAGCCCGGCATAGTTATGACTGGGCCCGATCAGGCCGTCGAAGTTGATCTCGATCGTCACAGTCTCGGTACATAGGTGACGACGTCACCGACCGAGAGTTCCAGGGCTCGAGCACACGTATCGGAAACGGCGGCGCCGTCTTCATCCTCTCTAACTGTTCCGTAGGCGCACCGGAACACGCCTAGCCGTCCCGTCGCGACAAGCGATTCCGCGTCGTCCTCGACGCCCGTCGCCTTGATCTGTACCTCGCGCGCCATCTGGATCGTATGGACGCGATCGGTTCGCGCGGTCATGGTCGGACCGCCATCGAAGATATCGATATAGTTCTCGAATGCGAAGCCTTCGTTCTCCAGCATGCGCATCGCCGCGCGGCCCGAGGGATGCGGAAGCCCGATGACGGCGCGTGCCGTTTCCGGCAGCATTGCGGTGTAAATGGGATGTTTGGGCATCAGATCGGCGATGAACTGATGGCCATTGACCGCATTGAACTCGTCCGCGTCCTGAAAGCCCATACCGAAGAAGCGGCCGGCCAGCCCGTCCCAGAATGGCGATCCGCCGGCCTCATCGATGATGCCGCGCAACTCGGCCAGAATGCGGTCGGCGAAGCGTTCGCGGTGCGTCCGGATGAACAGATAGCGGCTTCGTGCGAGCAATAAGCCAAGTCCGCCCGCGCGCTCACCGGGATGCAGGAAGAGTCCGCCGACCTCGCTCGACCCCTCAAGGTCGGTCGCAAGAGAAAGCATGTCGGCGCGGAACGTGCGATTGAGTTCGCGGCTGTACTGGGTGAGTGTCCCGAGACGATAACTGTAAAAGGGATGCTGCTGCCCGACATGGGTGAAGAGCTGACACGTCCCGCGCACCTCGCCGGTGTCGACGTTCTCCAGCATCAGGATGAAGCGCTCATCCTCCAGAGTGTCCTCGTCGCGGGCGAAGGCTGCGTGGCTGCGGGCCAGCTTGTCGCGGAGCGCCCGCCGATCGGGGGGCAGGTTGGTGAAGCCGCCTCCGGTGAGCTTCGCCATTTCATAGAGGGGCGCCAGATCGTCATCGGTCGCCGCGCGAATACGAAAGCCCGCCATCGCTTCTTACCACTGCCCCAGGGTGATCCGGCGGATTGCCGCCGCCGATAACCGTGCCCGCTCAACGAGACTGTCAACGATCAGGAACTCGTCCGGCGAGTGAATCGCGCCGCCGCGGACTCCCATCGTATCGATGACGGGCACGCCGGTCGCGGCGATGTTGTTGCCGTCGCATACTCCACCGGTGGCACGTCGATTGATCGTCAGGCCCTGATCGCGGCCGACCGCCTCGACGAGCGTGAACAGCCGCTCCGCCTTTTTGTCCAGCGGCTTGGGCGGACGATTGAAGCCGCCATGCACCTCGACATGCACGTCATGGACTCGCGCGACGGCTGCGACACCTTCGTCGATCGCCACTCGGGCCGCATCGATGTCGTCGTACGCGCGAGGGCGAAAATTGACGCGCAGGATCGCCAGATCTGGGACGACGTTGTTGGGACCGCCACCATCGATTCGCGCCGGATTGACCGACAGCCCGGGCCGCGCGACCTCGGCGAACCGTGTGGCGATCTCAGCGGCGGCGACGACCGCGTTTCGGCCATCCTCGGGATTGCGCCCGGCATGGGCGCTGCGACCGCGCACCACGATCGAGAAGTTTCCAGTGCCGCCGCGTTCACCGACCAGCGTCCCGTCGGGGAGCGCCGGCTCATAGGTGAAAGCGGCGATTCTGCCCCGCGCCGCTTGTGCCAGAAGCGCTGCCGACGAGAGCGATCCGGTCTCCTCGTCCGAATTGATGACGATGTCGTATCCCAGCGCGGTCGCGTCACCGTCGGCTTCCACCGACTTCAAGGCGGCGAGCATCACGCACAGACCGCCTTTCATGTCGGTGACGCCGGGACCATTGAGGGTCCCGTCGTTCAGGAATTGCTGATGCTGAAATGGGTGATCGATACTGTACACCGTGTCCATGTGACCGGTGAACAACATTTGAGCGGGTGCTTCCGGGCGTACTGACAAGTGGAGATGCTGACCGTGGTCGAGCGCGCGCGCGGTGCCATCGCGGTCGATCGACTCGACCGGATCGGGCGAGATCAGGCGCAAGTCGCCCGGCAGGACCGAGAACGCATCGGCCAGCACCCCGGCCATCGTCCGCAATCCGGCAAGGTTGCGTGTTCCGCTGTTGATGCTCGCCCAGGCCTGAACCTCGCGAAGCATCGCAGCACCATCCGGGGGCCCATCGTCCATCGGCGCAGACTTATCGGGATCAGAAGCTATAGACCAGTGCCGCGCGCCCTGTCGTGTCCACATCCTGCCTGCCTGCCGGCGGTTCACTTTCATACTGGACTTGGTAAGACAGCTGCGCGGATAGCGGGCCGATAAGCTTGGCGTTGAGCGCGGTCGTGCCGCTGACCGTGGAGTTGAACTTCTGGAGATAGGCGGAGGCATCCTGCTTCAGTGAGATTGCCGTGGTCAGCCGCCAGTTGAACACCAGCGAGCCGCGCGATGCCAAACTGGTCTGCGTGACGCCATTGGTGAAGTAGGTGTTGCGAAAAGCAGGTCCCAGTTCGAGGTCCAGCGTCACACGGTCATTCTTGATAACGTTGTAGCCGGCACCGACGGAGAAGGACAGGCGATCGGTATAGCCCAGGAAACGATCGCTTTCATACTGACCTGCTCCATAGATATAGCGATCATCGTCTACCTTATAATTCGGCTCATAGGACACCAGATAGTGCTCGCGGGACGTGACACCGCGGTTCGACTGAAAATCTGCCTGGGCGTGGAACTTGTGGCGCCATTGCAGGCCCTCCCGGGTTAGGTCGAGCAACCCCGTCAATCCTTTGGTCTGAGTATTTCCAGTTGAGAAGTAACCGCCAAGCTCTGCCTTGCCGCTCCACAGGTTGAACAGTCCGGCGCGCTGAATGACGGCAACCTTGTGCGCCTGCCGATCCGCGCGCCAGGCGTCAGCCATGGCGGTGATTGCGCCGGCGGCTGCCGGATTGGTGACCTTGGCATATTTGACGATGGTCGAAACCTCCGACTCGTTATCGTTCGCGAATGCAGCATCCAGCATGGCGCGGACGGGCGCCGGGATCGGGCTGGGATCGAGGTTTCCCATCAGCATTGGTCCGATGGGCAGCATCAGCACAAGGCGCAGGAAGAAAAGTCGGCGCATGGCGGGTCCGCTAGCCAAGCCGGAGTGGAATTGAAACCGGTTATGCGGCGGCGTCGGCGCCCAGATGAGGGCGAAAGACCGCAAGTATCTGCGCATATAATGCGCGCTTGAACGGGACGATGACGTCGGGAAGATCGTTGGGATCGATCCAGCGCCACGCCCGAAATTCGGGGTACGCGGTCCTGATCGCGACGTCCGTGTCCTGCCCCAGGAAGCGGTAGAGGAACCAGCGCTGGCGCTGGCCCCGGTAGCGCCCTCCCCAGATCCTCCCGATCATCTCATCGGGCAAATCATAAGTCAGCCAGTCGGGTGCTTCGGCAACCAGCGCTACTAGATGCGGCGCGATGCCCGTCTCCTCGCCTAGTTCGCGCAGCGCGGCCTGCTGTGCAGCCTCGCCCTCGTCGATGCCACCCTGCGGCATCTGCCAGGCCTCAAGCGTGGTATCGATGCGCTGCCCGACAAAGACCTTGTTTGCGCGGTTGACCAGCATGACGCCCGCGCAGGGGCGATAGGGTAGATCGTTCATCCCGCCGCCTGCGCCATCACGCGGTCTGCCTCGGCCTCTGCGATCACCGGGTTCAGCGCCGCGAAGAAGCCGCCAACATCCCCGACAGAAGAAGGGATCGCCTTGCGCAACGTGATGAAGCCGTGAATGTTGCCCACCGCTTCCCGGTACACAACGCGTGTGCCCTGCTCGATCAGCGCGGCGGCATAGGCGCGCCCTTCGTCACGGATCGGATCGAGTCCGGCGGTGATGATGACTGCGGCGGGCAAACCGGAAAGATCAGCCTGCATCGGCGAACCTCGCGGATGCGAGAGGTCCGCACGATAGGCATCGGCGAACCAGATGCGAGAAGCCGTGGTGAGCAGGTATCCGTCACCGAAAAGCTCGTGCGACGGATAGGCGGTCCGGCCATCGGTCGCGGGATAGATCGGCGCTTGCACGATGACAGGGACGGCGGCAGGGTCGTCTCGCAGCGCCATCGCGGTCGCGATCGTCAGAGACCCGCCGGCGCTGTCGCCGCACAGGACAAGCGACGTGATACCGCGCTCCAGCGCGTCGGGGCTGGAAGCGACCCACCGCGAGGCAGCCTCGCAATCGTCGGGTGCCGCGGGCCAGCGATGTTCCGGCGCAAGACGATAGTCTACCGCGATGACGGGGAGGTCTAATGCGCGGGCCATCTCGGCGCAGAAACCGGCATGCGTATCGAGGTCGCCAATCACGAAGCCGCCGCCATGAAAAAACATGACCGCAGGCCCCGGCAAGCGTTCCTCCCGCGCATCGAACAGGCGGGCGGGGATGTCACCAGCGGGTCCGGGGATCGTCAGCTGCCTGATGGCGGCCAGGCCGCCGACGGGAGGATCGGTGACATTCTTGGTCGCCAGATAGACACCCCGTGCCGAGACGGCGTCCATCTCGTGCAGCTTCGGCCCTGGCAAGCTGTTGAGATACGAAAGAAAACCCGCGACATCGGGTCGGACGGTCAAATCACTCATCGCGGTCTGTTCTCCTAGCGCAAGCTTGGGATTGGGTCTGTCGGCCACTAACTAGGACGCGTGATCCACGTCGTCCATCACCCAGCCTATGTGGCACCGGCTCCGAGACGCTCGACCTACAGATGGAACAAGAACGGACTGATCCGCGATCTGCTGCGCGCGCAGGGTAATGCGGTCATGTGGCACCAGCCCGCGTCGTGCCCAAGGCAGGCGTTGGAGGCGGTGCATGATCCGGATTATGTCAGCGAAGTGCTCCAAGCGCGGGTGCCGGCCGAAAAAACGCGTCGCATTGGTTTTCCGGTAACGCCCGAAGTCGCGGAACGGGCACGGGTCGTGCCCGGCGGGACTTGGCTGGCCGCGAAACTGGCGCTCGAGCATGGATACGCGGCCAATACCGCCGGCGGCAGCCATCATGCGCTGGCGTCGACGGGCGCCGGCTACTGCGTCTTCAACGATCTGGCCATTGCGGCGGTCAGGCTGATCGAAGAAGACATGCTTGAGCGGGTGATGATCGTCGATGGCGACGTTCATCAAGGCGACGGCACCGCGTCGCTGCTGGCGGGCCACCCGCAGATCACGACGTATTCCATCCATGCCGAGAAGAACTTTCCGGTTCGCAAGGCGCGCTCTACGCTGGACGTGCCGCTGCCCGACGGGATCGGCGACGACGCTTATCTTGACATCTTGCGACGGACGTTGACGCCGATGATCGCGGAGCAGCAGCCCCAGCTGATCCTGTATCAGGCGGGTGTCGACCCTTACGCCGGCGATCGCCTGGGACGGTTGTCGCTGACGCTGGACGGATTGCTGCGCCGCGAGCGGTTGATCGCCGGGCTGGCGATGACGAACGGCATCGCGCTGGCGAGTACCGTGGGCGGCGGTTATGGCAACGACGCGATGGAGATCGCGAGGCGGCACGTCGCCTCGATCATGGCGCTGGGCGAAGCGTTCGCAAGGCAGGCTATGGCGTCGACTGTCCAAACTATGGTTGGCCAAGACGACGCGCGCGCATAGAGACAGTGAAGAAGGACTCCCTAGGAACGATCATGGCAACTGCCGTCCACGAGATCACGCCCGCCGAGGCGAATGCGCACCCAGCAGCGGAGTCGGTCGTCGTACGCTTTGCGGGAGATTCCGGGGACGGAATGCAGTTGACCGGTGGACAATTCACGCTGTCCACCGCGCTTGCCGGAAACGATCTGGCGACGTTTCCCGACTTTCCGGCGGAAATTCGGGCGCCGCAAGGGACGCTGTTCGGTGTGTCGGCATTCCAGATCAATTTCGGCTCTACCTCGATCGAGACCGCAGGAGACGCGCCGGACGTGCTGGTCGCGATGAATCCGGCCGGGCTGAAGGTCAATGTCGATGCGCTGAAGCCAGGCGGGCTGATCATCGCCGACGAAGGCGAGTTCGGCGACCGCAACCTGGCCAAGGCGAAATATGCGGCCAATCCGCTGACCGACGGCAGCCTGGCCAAATGGCAGCTGCTGTCGTTCAACATCTCGCAGCTGACGCTGGACGCGGTGAAGCCCTTTGGCCTGGGCAACAAGGAAGCGCTGCGTTGCAAGAACATGTGGACGCTGGGCCTGTCGCTATGGATGTTCGACCGCGACCGGCAGCCGATCGTCGACTGGCTGAAGGCGAAATTCGCGAAGATGCCGGTGCTGGCCGAGGCCAATATCGCGGCGCTGAATGCCGGTCACGCCTATGGCGAGACGGCCGAACTGGCGGGACCGATGAAGCAGCATCACATCGCCGCCGCTCCGGCCGAGGAAGGGTTGTGGCGGACGGTGACGGGCGCGGAGTCGATCAGCCTGGGTCTCGTCGCCGGTGCGCAGCTGGCCGGGTTGCCGATGTTCTTCGGCGGCTACCCGATTACGCCGGCGTCTGCGATCCTCCATCATCTGGCGCGGCTGAAGGAATTCGGGGTCACGACCTTCCAGGCGGAGGACGAGATCGCCGCCATCGCATCTGCCATTGGGGCGTCCTATGCCGGGCAACTGGGCGTCACCTCGTCCTCGGGCCCCGGTATCGCGCTCAAAGGTGAGGCGATGGGGCTGGCAATTATGACCGAACTGCCGCTGGTCATCGTCAATTCGCAACGTGGCGGCCCATCGACGGGGTTGCCTACGAAGACCGAACAGTCGGACCTCTATCAGGCGGTCTATGGCCGTAACGGCGATGCGCCGATGCCGGTAATCGCGGCGCGATCGGCGGCCGACTGTTTCGAGGTCGCTATCGAGGCCGTACGGATTGCGGTGGAATATATGACGCCTGTCATGTTGCTGACCGACGGATATATCGCCAACGCCGCCGAGCCGTGGAAGGTGCCCGATGTCAGCGATTACACGCCGTTTCCGGTCGAGCATCTGCGCGACGTCCCCGAGGGCGGGTTCGAGCCCTATGCGCGCGACGACAAGCTGGCGCGGCCCTGGGTAAAGCCGGGAACACCGGGGCTGTTGCACCGCATCGGCGGGATCGAGAAGAAGCAGGGCACCGGCAACATCGACTATTCGCCGCAGAACCATCAGGAAATGACGGATGTCCGCCGCGACAAGGTGCTGGGCGTCGACGTTCCCGATCAGCAGGTGGAACTCGGCGAGGCCGGCGGCAGGCTTGCGATCGTCGGGTGGGGATCGACCTTCGGCCCGATCCACCAGGCGGTGCGGCGCGCTCGGCGACGCGGGTTCGACGTCGCGCACATCCACATCCGCCACATCTGGCCGATGCCGAAGAACCTGGGTACTCTGCTCAAGAGTTACGACCATATCATCGTGCCGGAGATGAATACCGGCCAGTTGAAGACCGTGCTGCGCGATCAGTTCCTGGTCGATGCAAGGCCGCTGAACAAGGTCAGCGGACAGCCCTTCAAGATCGCCGAGGTCGAAGCCGCCATCGAAAGCGCCCTTTCATGAATGACATGACGCCGATCAAGACCAGCCCCAAGGACTGGGAGACCGACCAGGAGGTCCGCTGGTGCCCCGGTTGCGGCGACTATGCGATCCTGAAGGCCGTGCAGCGCGTGATGCCGGAGATCGGATCCTTGCCGGAGAACACCGTGTTCGTCAGCGGGATCGGGTGTTCCTCACGGTTTCCCTATTACATGGAAACCTATGGCTTCCACACGATCCACGGCCGGGCACCGGCGGTCGCGACGGGCGTCAAGCTGGCCAATCCCGAGCTGGACGTGTGGATCATCACCGGTGATGGCGATGGCCTGTCGATCGGGGGCAACCATACGATGCACCTGTTGCGCCGCAACCTGAACTGCCAGGTTTTGCTGTTCAACAACGAGATATACGGGCTGACCAAGGGGCAGTATTCGCCGACCAGCCGGGTGGGAACCAAGAGCCCGTCGACGCCGCTGGGCTCGGTCGATCGTCCGGCCAACCCGTGCGCATTCGCGCTGGGAAGCGGCGCGCGATTCGTGGCGCGCGGGATCGACGTGCACAAGAACCTGGTTGGTGTGCTGAAGGCCGCGCATGCGCATGTGGGCGCCGGATTCGTCGAGATCTTCCAGAACTGCATCGTGTATAATGACGATGTCTTCGCGCTGTTCACCGAAAAGAAGAACGCGGCCAACGCGCAGATGTGGATGACGCACGGGGAGCCGATGCTGTTCGCGGGCGGGACGAAGGGCCTGACTCTCGACAAGGACCGGCTGGAGCTGACGGTGGTGGATGTCGAGGACGGTGACTGGCAGTCGGCCGGGGTGTTGGTTCACGACCAGACAAACCGGACGATCGCGCACCTGCTGGTCGAGATGCCGTTCGGGACGCATCCGATGGCGCTTGGCGTGATCCTCGACGACCCGGCGCCGACGTTCGAGACGACGGTCGTCGAGCAGAACGCAGCGGCGGCCAAGGGAAAGAAGCCGGACTTGCAAAAGCTTCTGAGCCAGGGCCAGACCTGGATGGTCGGGAAGCAGCCGCACGTCATCTGATGCCGGTTCTTCTTGCCCTAGCTGCCGCATCGGAACCCGTCCGGTCGATTTTCGATCATTGTGCCTCGACCTATCGCGTCTCGATCACGGGCAAATCACGCAATGATCGCCGTTTCGATTGCGCCGAGCGGGCAGGCAGCGCTGCAAGCGATCACAGGACGACAATCAGCGTGGTGAAGAGCTTTGCGGCGGCCGCACAAACAGGTCTGAACTATGTGGACATGCTCAATGCCGAGGCTGCGCGCGCCGGAGGGGTGCTGACGCTCGACAACCTCAACGATGTTGCCGCAACCCGGGCGCGCTATCGTGTCCGGCTTTGCGGGCTTTACGGATCGTTGATCGGCGGCACCATCGACCAGTCCAACGCTGCTGTCTGCCGGGCACGCGACGTCGATGCGCAGATCGATGGATTGCTGACGCTGCTCAAAGAAGACGGCGTCATCTCGAACGGTCGATGAGCGCTCCCGTCCTTTTATGGCTGCGGCAGGATCTGCGCCTCGCGGATCAGCCTGCACTGGCGGCGGCGGCGGCCGAAGGGTGCGTGATCCCGATCTATATCCTCGATGACGATACGCCGAGCGGCTGGCGGATGGGCGGCGCGCAGCGCTGGTGGTTGCATCACAGCCTGGTGGCGCTGGCCGAAGGGCTGGAGGCGAAGGGGTCGCGGCTGACTCTGCGGCGGGGGCGTTCGGTCGAGATATTGCGCGATCTGCTGGAGGAGACCGGCGCTTCGAATGTTCACGCGCTGCGACACTACGAGCCGTGGTGGCGTGCAGCGGAGGCGGCGCTGGACGACGTGCTGACGATTCATGACGGTGAATACCTTGCGCCTGTGGAGGACGTGACCACGGGCGGTGGCGATCAATACCGTGTCTATTCGTCCTTCTGGAAAGCACTGACCAAGCGCATGCCACCCGATCCGCCGATCGACGCACCCCGAACCATTCCCGCGCCGGAGGACTGGCCGCCGAGCGAGCGATTATCGGACTGGAAGCTGATGCCGACAGCGCCCGACTGGGCAAAGGGTTTCGCCGACTGGCAGCCGGGAGAGGCGGGTGCCCGGGAAAGGATCGAGCGCTTTGCCGATGTTCGGAACGATTACGACCATGATCGCAATCTGCCCGCGGTCGAGGGCACGTCACGCCTGTCGCCGCACCTCCACTTCGGCGAAATCAGCCCACGCCAGGTCTGGCATGCGCTGGACGGGCGAGGGCAGGGGGTCCGAACTTTCCGAAAGGAGTTGGCGTGGCGCGACTTCACGTCCGGCGTGGTGCTGGCGATGCCGGACTACGCCGACGCGAATGGACGGCCCAAGTTCGATTCTCTGCCTTGGCGCGCGGGAGCCGAGGCCGAAGCCGACCTGGAAGCCTGGCAACAGGGCCGGACAGGGTATCCCATTGTCGACGCCGGGATGCGACAACTCTGGACGACCGGCTGGATGCACAACCGTGTCCGCATGATAACGGCCAGCTTCCTGGTGAAGCATCTGCTGATCGACTGGCGGCGCGGAGAGCGCTGGTTCTGGGACTGCCTGTTGTGCGCCGATTACGGCAACAACAGCGTCAACTGGCAGTGGGTCGCCGGTACCGGCGTGGATTCGAACATGTTCGGCCGGATCATGGCGCCGCTGCTTCAATCCGAGAAGTTCGATGCTGCCGGTTACATTCGCGAATGGGTGCCTGAACTGAGAAAGGTGCCCGACGGCGCCATCCACGATCCCGACGAGCACGATGCGCGACCGGACAGCTATCCGGCTAAGATCATCGGCCACCGCGAAGGACGCGAGCGTGCATTGGCGGCACAAAAAGCGATGAACTGAGGCTAGGCGATGCACGGCTTTGCGATAGGGGCATCGTGATGGACGCGCTTGCCAGTACCGATTGCAAGAGGCCCAGCTCTCTTGCGCGCAGTATCGCCCCGGTGTTTCACCGGCTGCTCGATCGCATCGACTCCGGACTCGAGAGCGGAGCGATCGAGGCGACGCTGCCCGACGGTACTCGGCGGCTGTTGGGTGGTCGCGCGCCGGGACCCTGTCCCGTGGTCGTTCTCCACCGCTGGAGGGCGCTCGTCCGGCTGGCGACGGCAGGCTCCATCGGCTGGTATGAGGGCTGGGAAGCGGGTGACTGGTCGAGCCCCGATCCGGTCCCGCTGTTCGACCTCTTCATGCGCAACCGCGTCGCACTAGGCGAGGCCGCACGGTCCGGCGGCGCGGTCCGGCTGACGGCCCGGCTCTGGCACCTTTTGCGTCCCAACAGCCGGCATGGAGCACGCCGGAATATCGCCGGTCATTATGATCTGGGCAATGATTTCTACCAGTGCTGGCTCGACGAAGGCATGACCTATTCCGCAGCGATGTTCGACGGTCCCGAGGAGCCGTTGCGGATTGCCCAACAGCGCAAGCTTGCCGCGATTCTCGATCGGACGGCAACGACGGCCGGTGAGCATATTCTTGAGATCGGCTGCGGATGGGGGTCGTTCGCCAGACTGGCGGCGAATGCCGGTCGTCGGGTCCACGGGTTGACGCTCTCCCGTGAACAGAAAACCGCCGTCGATGTCGCACACCTTCCGGGTGTCAGCGTCGCCCTGACCGACTACAGGGATGTTGCAGGCTGCTATGACGCGGTGGTCAGCATCGAGATGGTCGAGGCGGTGGGCGCACGGTGGTGGCCGGCTTATCTGGACACCATCGCGCGGGTATTGAAACCTGGGGGCCATGCCGCGATCCAGTATATCAGCATCGCGGACGATGTTTTTCCCGCCTATGCAAACAGCGTCGACTTCATCCAGCGATACATATTTCCCGGGGGCATGCTGCTGTCCACGCCACGTTTTCGTGCGCTTGCGGAAGAACGTGGTCTCGCGTGGCGGGACGAACATCCGTTCGGTTTGGATTATGCCGAAACGCTCATGCGGTGGCGTCGCCGATTCGAAGACGCGGCGGCTGGGGGACATCTGCCCGCGAGGTTCGATGCGCGGTTCGTAAGGCTCTGGCGCTATTACCTGATGTATTGCGAAGGCGGCTTTCGCGGTGGCGGCATCGACGTGACACAGGTGACGTTGATCAAGGATTGACCCAGTGATTGACCCAGTGCCCTGCCTCGCTTAACTCAACGCGCCTGTCCCCGTAGCTCAGCAGGATAGAGCATCAGATTCCTAATCTGGGGGCCACTGGTTCGAATCCAGTCGGGGACACCATCCCGCGCCGCCGCATCGGCCGGCGCGGGACGGTGGAATCAGGCAGCCTTAACGTGCTGAGAGATGTACTTGTTCATCTCGAACATGGTGACCTTGTCGCGGCCGAACACCTTCTTCAGCTTGTCGTCAGCCATGATCTCGCGCTTGTTCTCGGGGTTCTGCAGGTCGTGCTGCTTGATATAGGCCCAGACCTTGCTGATGACCTCACTGCGCGGCAGCTTGTCGTTGCCGACGACAGCGCCAAGCTCGGGGGAGGGCTGGACGGGCGCGTGGATGCCCGTACCTTCCTTCGTCTGCTTCTTCGCTGCCTTTTCGGCGCCGGCTTCCTGTTTTGCGGTTGCCATCATCGTCCTTCCTGTTTGAGTTGAATCGGCGGTCGACCGATCTATGCCTTCTTGAGCGCTCCCGGCTTGTGCGCTGCCTCGCCGCCATTGTCACTATCTACCAAGTATTGGGGATCGTCCTTCGACGCCTTGGCGGTATGGCCCTTGACCTTGGTCTCGCTGGTCAGCTTCTTCTCGACCTCTCCATGCGCCTTGCCGCCATGCGATTTCCACTCGACTTCGTCGCCCTTCTTGAACTCGGCCATGTTCCCTTCTCCTCGTTTCGATGGAGCAACCAACGATCTCAACGCTTGGTTGCGCGGCCTGTCGCAAGCGACGATCGTCAAAACTTGAAGCCCACGGCCGCGCCGTAGCGGCGCGGCTCCAGCGTGAATGCGTTGGTAAACAGCCCCGACGACGCGTCGGCGACATATTGTCCGGTGATGGCGTTATTGTTCTCAATGTTCTGGATGAACCCGCGCACGAAATACCGGTCATCGGGGCCGTTCAACTGGACCTGGGCATTAAGCTGCGTGTAACTCTGCACACGGTCGATCGGCAGATTGAAGATCGAGGCATAGAACTCGCTGGTATAAGTCAGATCGAAGCGCGGGACGATGCTGAAGCGACCAACGTCCGCGGTATATTGAACACCGGCGGAGAATTTGACCTTCGGCGCCTGAGGCAGTTCGTTGTCGCGGATATTTACCGGAACACCGGATGGCTGAAGCGTAAAACCGCCCAGTGCAACAGCCGCCGGCGTCGCCGTCTGTGCACCCAGGACCGAGCAGATGCTGAAGGCGCCCGGCGAGGTCAGACCGGAATTGGGTCCGAAACCCGCCGGTCCGCGCAGTCCCAGCGCGCCGTTAACCGCAGTCACGAAACTCTGAACAGCCGCCGCGCTGCCGGCATTGGACGTGATCGCGCAGTTGGAACCGTTGCTGATATCCTTGATGATGACCGCGTCGCTGCGCCCGCCTGAGGGGTCGCGCGGGTTGCTGAGGAACTTGTCGCTCGACACTTTGGTGTGAAGGTAGCTGAAGCCCAGATTGACAAGGACACTGCGCGCAGGCCGGACAATTCCCTCTGCTTCCACGCCGTATATGTCAGCGTTGACATTGTCGTTGACCGCCGTTCTGGCGATCTGACGGGCAAGCTGAAGGTCCTTGTACTGGTAGTAAAAGCCGGTGAGGTTCAGAGTCAGCTTACCGTTACCGAAGGTATTCTTCGAGCCGATTTCAAAGGCATTGATGAATTCGGGATTGAAGGTCTCGGGTACGGTGAACACCGGCGAGAGCGGTGGATTGATGCCGCCCGACTTGTAGCCGCGAGAATAGGATGCGTACAACAGATTGTCGCGTGTAATCTGATAGTCGATGACTGCGCGACCGGTGAACTCGCCGAAGCTGGCGCTGCGGAACTGGAAGGCCTGATTGCCTGCAATGCCCGGATCCGCGTCATAGGTGGCAGCGAAGAAGGGTGATGTAAACGCGTTGGTGGAATTGAACGGCGTAGGAAAGCTGACGATGGTGTTGCGCGCCTGCACGTTCTTCTTGTCGTGGTTATACCGCACACCACCCGTCAGTTTCAGTCGGTCGCTGAGTTGCAGATAAGCCTCTCCAAAAATGCCGTAGGACTTCAGCCTGTAGTCGGCGGTATTGTTCCGGGAAAACGGGGTGGCGAGATAGGCAGGTGCCCGGCCGCCCCCCAAAGCGGTAAATGTTCCAAGGACGCCCGAGACATAGTCGATGCCGTAATCATCGACATAATAGCTGTTTTCGCGAACGTGATAATTAGAGTAGATACCGCCGAGCAGAAAGTTGAACGCGCCATCGAACTCGCTCGATACGATCCCCTCGATCGAATAAGCCTTACTGTATTGTACCGAGCGATCGAAATCGAGCGGTGTGTTTGCGCATCGCTTGAAACCGCCGAAGGATCCGGTGCCGGTTTCTTCCGGCAGCGAGGTGCAGATCACGCCGTTGGGACCGTTGGGGATGATCGCCGCGGCAATCGGCGCGAAATAGGGTGCCGTTGCCGCGGGAAGTCCGGGCAATTGCCCCGCCGCCGCCAATGACAGAACGTTCAATCCCGGTTGCGCGCTGGCGCGATTGAGGACCGAGAAGAGATAGTCTTCCTGTGAGTCGGTGGTCGTGTCCTGATAGGTACCCGAGAGCGACACGTTGAATGAACCGACATGCTGGCGCAGCTTCGCCTGCAGGATCAGCTCGTCGCTCTTGAAGGTCGGGTTTGTATCCGAATTGATGACGCGCGGATCGGCCGGATTCACGACGCCGTTGTTGGCATCCGGACCATACAGGCTACCCAAGCCGAAGGCGGCGGGAATCCTGTTGATCGCGAGAAATTCGTTCGAGGCCAGGGTGCCGGGGGCGAACGTCGCGTTGGTGTTGACCGCACCATAGTCGAGCCGGCCCGGCAGACAGCCCAGAACGCCGGTAGGGTCGCGCTGACAGAGCTGCTTCTGGATGCGCAGTCGATTGTCATCCTCGCGGAAGTACGAACCGGTGATATCGAGCGTGGTGTCCGGCGTCGGCTGAAAACGCAGAGTCCCACGAACGCTGTAAAGGTCGCGGCCATCGACGCGACTGTTATCATACAGGTTGCGCGTGAAACCGTTGCGATTGAGATACAGCCCCGCGACACGCACGCCGATCGAGTTGGTCAGGGGCAGGTTGATCATCCCTTTGACCTTGTACGAATCGTAATTGCCGTACTCGCCCTCGATCGCGGCATGGATGGCATCCAGATCCGGCTTGGCGCTGACGATGTTGACGACACCTGCGGTCGCGTTGCGCCCGAACAGCGTACCTTGCGGCCCACGCAGGACCTCGATCCGCTCTATGTCGTAGAACTCGGTATTGAAGAACGGGCTGGTGAACAGCGGTTCGTCGTTGAAGCTGATCGCGGTCGCCGCGTCGCAGGTGACGCCAACGCACAAATCGCCGATGCCCCGGATCGTGAAGGACGACGAGGTGAAATTCGTCTTGGTGAACTGCACGTTGGGGAGCGTCAGTTGCAGATCGAGCGGGTTCTTGATCTGTTGCTTTTCAAGCGCTTGCGCATTGAAGGCGCTGACCGCGACGGGTACGTCCTGCAATCGCTGCGACTGACGCTGTGCGGTGACGATGATGTCGGCGCTGGTGCCGGGTCCCGCATCGGCAGGCGGTTGTTCAGTAGGCGCGGGGACGCCGTTTACATTCGGCGTCTGGGCCGGCGGGGCACTGAGCGATTGCGCGAAACCGGGCTCCGCCAGCAGCATGGTCATCGCCGAGGCAGCAAGCAGGTGATATCGGGCCATGACGGCATCCTCTCCTGGACTGTCCCGGTCTTTACCGGTGACGGGTTTAAACGTTACGGTATGGGAATAGCGATGCGCCAAATCTTTCGTCAATCCATATCAGTGCCACCGCAGACGGCTTTTCCGGAGCGCGATGCAGGAATGATACACTCAGTGATTAGAATGCCGGGTCTGATGACGATGCGGTGCCGGGCGTCAGGGCAGCGTTCATGGTGACCTGGAC
The DNA here is from genome assembly GCA_965260965.1 of Sphingomonas sp. GTDB lineage: Bacteria > Pseudomonadota > Alphaproteobacteria > Sphingomonadales > Sphingomonadaceae > Sphingomonas. Next base: position 915,910 of record CBDHCA010000003.1, read on the forward strand.
CGCCGGCGAAGACCGGCTCGTGCCCCGGGCAGACCAGCCTGCGGTGCCGCAAGAAGTCGCGGACGCGATCCGTACACTGATCCGCTGGGCGGGTGACGACCCGACACGCGAGGGCCTGACCGACACGCCCAGGCGGGTAGCGATGGCGTGGCGGGAATACTGCGCCGGCTATGACGACGATCCGGCGCGACATCTGTCGCGGGTGTTCGAGGAGGTCGGGGGTTATGACGAGATCGTCCTCCTGAAGAACATCCCGTTCCAGTCACACTGCGAACATCACATGGCACCGATCATCGGACACGCGCACGTCGCCTATCTGCCCCGGGACCATGTCGTCGGCATCTCGAAGCTAGCGCGGGTGTTGGCCGGCTTCGCCCAGCGGCTTCAGGTGCAGGAGCGGCTGACCGCGGAGGTGGCCGATTGTATCTGGCAGAACCTCAAGCCGCAGGGCGTCGCGGTGGTGATCGAGGCGACGCATGCGTGCATGGCCGCGCGCGGCGTGAAGACGCCGGGCGTCGCGATGGTCACCAGCCGGATGATGGGCGTATTCCGCGATGACGAGCGCAGCCGCAAGGAGGTGCTCGCGCTGATCGGAGTGGGTAGGAATTGACGGCAGCGCCGCCGCCGCTGGCGCTGGTCACCGGAGGCTGCCGGCGCCTGGGCGCCGCGATCGCAGCCGCGCTCGCGTCGCGGGGCTATGCGCTGGCGCTTCACGGTCATAAGGATGCCGAACCGGACGAGGCGCTGGCAACCGCTCTCGCCGCATATGATACCGATTGGCGCGGCTTCGTCGCCGGACTGGAGGAGCCGGAGGAGTGCGTGACGCTGTTCAGCGCTATCACGTCGCACTTCGGTCGTGCGCCGAACCTGCTCGTAAACAGTGCTTCGATGTTCGAGCAGGATCGTCTGGCGGACGTCACCCCTGATCGCCTGACCACCGCAATCTCGGTCAATTGCGCATCTCCGGTACTGTTGGCGCAGGCGCTCTCGAAGTCCAGCGACGGCGCACCGGTCGGTGTCGTCAATATCCTCGATCAGCGCGTCAGATACCCACATGGCGATCAGCTTGCCTATACGATCAGCAAGCTGGCGCTGGCCGGGTTCACGACGACAAGAGGGCTGCCGTACAACCTCCGGATCAATGGCGTTGCTCCGGGCCTGACACTGCCCACGGACGATTATGACGAGGGCCGGATGAATCGGTTGGCCGGGCTGATGCCGCTCAGGAGGCTTCCGACACCGAAGCAGGTGGCGGACGCGGTCCTGTTCCTTGCCGAAACCCCGGCAATCCACGGGCAGATCCTATTCGTCGATGGGGGGGCCTCACTCATTCCCTTCGAACGGGACTTCATGCATCTTGAGGAGTCATAGTTCGCGGTGCGCGCCCAGCGTCCCGGTGATTGGCGGCACTGAGCACCGCTCGGACGCTGGCGGTGCCGATGTCGGTATCAATGCCGACACCGAAGATGCTGCGGCCATCGTCCGTCCTGCATTCGACATAGGCAGCGGCCTGGGCATCGGCGCCATAGCCGATGGCGTGCTCGTTATAGTCGACGACGTCGAGCACCGGTCCGCCGGAATCGGCCAGCGCCGCGATGACGCTGGAGATCAGTCCGTTGCCACGTCCCGTGATCGAGCGTTCGACGCCATCGACGGCGACGCGTCCGACAAAGACGCGCTCGCCCGCTGCCGCGCTTTCCTGGAAGTCACGCAGGACGAAACGATCATTCGGACCGGGCAGATAGATCGTTTGGAACAAGTGCCAGATATCGCCCGCGTCCAGTTCGCGGCTGGTCCGGTCGGCGAGGACCTGGACGTGCCTGCTAAAGTCGGCCTGGAGGCGCTTCGGCAGCTTCAGGCCGCGATCCTGCTCGATGACCCAGGCCACACCGCCCTTGCCCGATTGTGAGTTGACCCGGATGACGGCCTCATAGGATCGTCCGAGATCGGCGGGGTCGATCGGCAGATAGGGGACTTCCCAATAGTCGTCGTTGCGAGTTGCCTGCGCCGCGAAGCCCTTCCTGATCGCATCCTGATGGCTGCCGGAGAACGCGGTGAAGACCAGGTCGCCGGCATAGGGCGTGCGAGGATGCACCGGCAGGTTGTTGCAATAGGTGACGGTGCCGATCACCTCGTCGATGTCCGAGAAGTCGAGTTTCGGGTTGAGGCCCTGCGTGTACATGTTGAGCGCGACCGTCACGAGATCGCAATTGCCGGTCCGTTCTCCATTACCGAGCAAACACCCTTCCACCCGGTCGGCGCCGGCCATGAGTCCAAGTTCGGCCGCGGCGACGCCCGTCCCCCGATCGTTATGAGGATGAAGCGACAGGACGACGCTGTCACGGTCCCGGAGGTGCCGCGCGAACCACTCGATCTGGTCGGCATACACGTTGGGCGTGGCACACTCGACGGTGGCGGGCAGGTTCAGGATCAGCGGGCGGTCGGGCGTGGGGTGGAGCACGTCCATCACGGCCTCGCAGACCTCCAGCGAAAAATCGAGTTCGGAGGTCGAGAAGGTTTCCGGCGAGTATTCGAAATGCCAGGCGGTATCGGGACGCTTAGCCGCCTCATCGCGAAGGACTTTAGCGCCGTCGACGGCAATACGCTTCACCTCATCGCGCGACATGCCGAAGACGATCCGGCGCCATGCCGGCGAAACGGCGTTGTACAGGTGGACGATTGCCTTGCGCGCGCCTTCCAGGCTCGCGAAGCTGGTCTCGATCAGATCGCGGCGTGATTGCGTCAGGACCTGTACGGTCACGTCCTCGGGAATGATGTCGGAGCGGACAAGGCCCCGGATGAAGTCGAATTCGGTGGCCCCGGCGCTGGGAAAGCCGATCTCGATCTCCTTGAGACCGACTTTGACGAGCAGCTTGAAGAAGCGCCGCTTTTTCTCGGCGTCCATCGGGTCGATCAACGCCTGGTTGCCGTCGCGCAGATCGGTCGACAGCCAACGCGGCGCGGTCGTGATCGTGCGTGACGGCCATTGCCGGTCGGGCAGGTCGACCGGGGGAAAGGGCCGGTATTTGGTCGAGGGGTCGTGCAACATCATTGATCGCCCCTTCCTTGCTGAACGGCCACGTATGGCACGATTGTCTTACAAGCCCCGCGCCACCGGGCAAGCACTTGATGCAGGTCAGCGATGTCACGATTGATTGCAGGCGGTTAGCTGATATTGGTGACAATCATGCGGCAGCTTCTCTACGGCAGTTCCAGCGTTACGGACCGTCCGGCCGACCTGGATGCGATCCTGGAACAGTCGCGGCACAACAACGCGATCGATGGCGTCACGGGCATGCTGTATGCGGACGGCAGACGCTTCCTGCAGGTGCTGGAGGGTCCGCAAGCATCCGTCGAGCCGACCTTCGAGCGCATCCTCGCCGAGCCCCGGCACCGCGCGATCGTCATCCTGTCGGATCGAACCGTCGAGCAACGCGAGTTCGGGACATGGGCGATGGCCCACCGGCAAAAGGGTGAGAACGCGGACTCATTCGATCAGAAGATGCGGCTGATGCTGGCCGATGCCTCACCGTCGGTAAGAGGTACATTTTTGGGTCTGGTCGGCGCGCGCCAGGGTTGCGGCTAAGGGCGACCGGCTATTGCCGCTCGAAAGCGGCGTTGATGGTCAATACCGTTTCGTCCGAGACGAGCGGCACATATTTATCTACTCCGAAGTCCGAGCGGTTGATCGACATGCGGCCCGTGAACCCGATCGAGTCCTTCTTGTTCATCGGGTTGACCGCTGTCCCGAAGAAATGTGCATCAAGTGCTACTGGCCTGGTGACGCCATGCAGCGTCAGCGTGCCCTCGACCCGCGCTTTGTCGGCACCCATCCTGGTAATTCTGGTCGAGCGGAATGTGGCGGTTGGGTATTTCTTCGCATCGAGCCAGTCGACGCTTTTCAGCTCTCCGGTCAGCTTCTCGCTTGTTGTCATCACGCCGCCGGTCGGCAGCGTGATGGTCAGGGTGGATTGATCCAGCTTGGCGGGGTCCAGCGTCAGCGTGCCCGTGGCGTCGCCAAATCCACCCGAATAGGGAGAAATCCCCATATGAGTGACGCTGAACGCAACTTGTGTGTGGTTTGAATCGATGACGAAGGTGCCTGCCTTGATCTCCGCCGGGGTGCCTTTGCCGCTCAGCATCTGCGGGACACGCTGCGCCACCAGGGGGGTGGCGACGACGGCGGCGGCGAGCGCAAGGATGGTCAAGCGGCGCATGGCGTTTACTCCGGTGGTTGTCGCTCGATCCTGCACCGGTCGGCGCTTCGCGTCAAAGACACCTGCAATCCGGCGATGCCAACCATTCAGTTCCGGTCCTTGTCGACCAGCTTGTTCGCGCTGATCCACGGCATCATCGCCCGGAGTTCGGCGCCGACCTTCTCGATCGGATGAGCAGCGGCAAGCTTGCGCGATGCCTTAAGCTCCGGTTGGCCGGCGCGGTTGTCCAGCACGAACCTCGACACAAACCGGCCGCCCTGAATATCAGCGAGAACGCGCTTCATTTCGGCCTTGGTCTCATCGGTAATGATCCGCGGCCCCGTGGTGATGTCGCCATATTCGGCGGTGTTCGAGATCGAGTAGCGCATGTTGGCAATCCCGCCCTCATACATGAGGTCGACGATCAGCTTCACCTCGTGCAGGCATTCGAAATAGGCCATTTCGGGCGCGTAGCCCGCCTCCGTCAGCGTCTCGAAACCCGCCTGGATCAGATGCGTCAGACCGCCGCACAGCACCGCCTGTTCGCCGAACAGGTCGGTTTCGCATTCCTCGCGAAAATTGGTTTCGATGATGCCGGAACGGCCACCTCCGACGCCGCTGGCATAGGCGAGCGCGATGTCGTGCGCGTTGCCGCTGACGTCTTGCTGGATCGCGATCAGGCAGGGAACACCGCCGCCTCGACAATATTCGCTGCGCACGGTGTGTCCTGGACCTTTGGGCGCGATCATGATGACATCCAGGTCATCACGCGGCTCTATGAGGCCGAAGTGGATGTTGAGGCCATGCGCGAAGGCGATCGCGGCGCCCTGTTTCAGGTTTGCATGGAGGTCATCGGCATAGAGCGCGGCCTGATGCTCGTCCGGCGCCAGGATCATGACGATATCGGCCCAGGCCGCTGCATCGGCATTGGTCATAACGGTAAAACCCGCATCCTCGGCCTTACTTGCCGTAGCAGAACCGGGGCGCAGAGCGACGACGACGTCCATGACTCCGCTGTCGCGCAGGTTCTGCGCATGGGCGTGACCCTGACTTCCGTAGCCGACGATGGCGATTTTCTTGCCGGTGATCAGGTTCAGATCGGCATCCCGATCGTAGTATACGCGCATTTGCTTCTACTCCTTCATCGTCACCCCGGCCTTGAGCCGGGATCCCGCTTTATCCGTCGTTCACGATAGCGGGACCCCGGCTCGAGGCCGGGGTGACGGGGTGGTTGGATAGTGTAGGTTAAGCCGCCTCGCTCCCCCTGGCGATGGCGACGATACCGGTTCTTGCAACCTCGACCAGGCCGACCTCGTTCATCAGTTCGATGAACTTGTCGATCTTGTCACGGCCTCCCGTCACCTCGAAGATGAAGCTGGAGATGGTCGCATCCAGCACACGCCCGCGATAGACCTCTGCGAGCCGCAGCGCCTCGATCCGCTTGTCGCCGGTCCCTGCCACCTTGACCAGCGCCAATTCGCGCTCGACGTGCGGCCCCAGCACGGTCAGGTCGGTCACGTGATGGACCGGCACCAGCCGCTCCAGCTGCGCGATGATCTGCTCCATTACCGGGGCGGAGGCACTGGTGACGATGGTAATCCGGCTGATGAGGTCGTCCGCACTGACCTCACTGACGGTCAGGCTCTCGATATTGTAGCCGCGCGCGGTGAACAGCCCGGCGATACGCGCAAGGATACCGGGTTCATTGTCGACGACGACCGCGAGCGTATGCCGCTCCGCCTGCTCCTCTTTCATGTGCATCAGACGAGCGCCTTCGCCTCGTCGTCCATCGTACCCGACACCTCGTTCGCCTGAAGGATCATGTCGGTGTGCGCGGCGCCGCTCGGGATCATCGGGAAGCAGTTCGCCGTGTCGGACACGCGGCAATCGACGAGAACGGGACCGTCATGCGCCAGCATCGCGGCGATGCCATCATCCAGCTCGTCGCGCTGCTCGATCCGCAATCCGCGCCAGCCATAGGCTTCGGCCAGCCTGACGAAATCGGGCAGGGACTCGCTATAGCTTTCCGCGTAGCGGCTCTCATAAGTCAGTTCCTGCCACTGACGGACCATGCCCATATATTGGTTGTTGAGGATGAAGACCTTGACCGGCAGACGATATTGCGTGGCCGTCGCCAGTTCCTGAATGTTCATCTGGATCGACGCCTCGCCCGCGATGTCGATGACGAGCGCATTGGGATTGCCGAGCTGCGCGCCGATCGCTGCGGGCAGGCCATAGCCCATCGTGCCGAGCCCGCCGCTGGTCAGCCATTTGTTGGGCTTCTCGAACCCGAAATGCTGCGCGGCCCACATCTGGTGCTGGCCGACCTCGGTCGTGATGATCGGCTGCCGGTCGTGAGTCGCTTCATGGAGCGCGCACACCGCACGTTGCGGCATGATCTGGCTTCCGTCCTCGGGAAAGTCGAGCGAGCGCTTCGCGCGCCAACCATCTATCTGCTCCCACCAGTCGCTGAGATCGGGCTTCGGATTATGCCTTGCCTTCCAGACGCGAACGAGGTCCTCAAGCGCATGGCCGGCATCGGCGATTACCGCCAGGTCAACGCGCACGTTCTTGTTGATCGACGAGCGATCGATGTCGATGTGGATCTTGCGGCTGTGCGGGCTGAACGCGTCCAGCCGTCCGGTCACACGGTCGTCGAAGCGCGCGCCGATGTTCACGATCAGGTCGGCGCGGTTCATCGCCATGTTCGCTTCGTACGTGCCGTGCATGCCCAGCATGCCGAGGAACTGGCGGTTCGACGCCGGGAAGCAGCCCAGCCCCATCAGGGTCGAGGTGACCGGCGCGCCGGTGATACGCGCCAGTTCGTGCAGCAGTTGGCTGGCGATCGGGCCGGCATTGATGATGCCGCCGCCTGTGTAGAGGATGGGGCGCTCGGCGGCGGCCAGCATCTCGACGGCGGCATCGACATCCTCGCGATTGGCCTTCACCTGCGGCCTGTATGTCTTGTGCTGGATTGCGCCGGGACGGCGGTAGGAGGCGGTCGCGACCTGTACGTCCTTGGGAACGTCGACCACGACCGGACCAGGACGGCCAGAGGTGGCGATATGGAACGCCTCGTGAATGACCGGGCCAAGCCGAGCGGGATCCTTCACCAGATAGTTATGCTTGGAACAATGCCGGGTGATGCCGATCGTATCTGCTTCCTGAAACGCATCAGTGCCAATGAGTGCGGTCGGAACCTGGCCGGTGATCACCACCATCGGGATGGAGTCCATCAGCGCGTCGGTGATGCCTGTGATCGCGTTGGTCGCGCCAGGTCCCGAGGTGACGAGAACCACGCCGGGCTTGCCGGTTGAACGGGCATAGCCCTCGGCTGCATGGGTCGCAGCCTGTTCGTGTCGGACCAGGATGTGGCGAATGCTGCGGGCGCGGAAAAGCACATCGTAAATGGGAAGAACGGCGCCGCCGGGATAGCCGAACACGACCTCTACGCCCAGGTCGACCAGAGCCTCGACCAGAATATCAGCGCCGCTCCTGTCCATCACGTCAGCGTCTCCATCAATCGCGGCTGACTAAAGGTAATAAAAATACTCGTCAATCCCATGTTCTAGCAACTTTGTGTCTTGCAAACGGTCGATTCTCTTCAAGTGTCGGCAGGGTAGTGCCTGATGCCGGTACCATGTCGCCTGCCGTTTGGCATAGCGACGGGTCGCCGTCGCCAGTGCTTTCAATGCTTCGTCATGGCTCAAATCTCCGTCAAGCAGTTGACCGACGATGCTGACGCCGATCGCCCGTCGGACGGGTGCATCGAGCGCGAGGTCGGTGCGTGCCAGCAACGCAGCCACTTCCTCCATCGCCCCTGTACCGAGCATCAGCCCCGCGCGCTCGGTGATGCGCCTTGCCAGCGACACGCGGTCAGGAAGCAAGAGAATGATGCGAAGATCGATGCGGTTCCCGATCCCGCCGCGACGTTCTTCCTGCCACGCCGCAAGCCGCCTGCCGCTCGACCGCACGACTTCCAGCGCCCGGGCGACACGGCTGGTGTCGTTCGGCGACAGTCGTCCGGCGGCTGCCGGGTCCTCGGTCACGAGCGCGGCATATGCGTCCGCAACCGGCAGCGATCGAACCTCCGTACGGATCGCCGGATCGATGGGCGGCACCGGCGCGATGCCTTCCAGCAACGTTTGTTGGTAGAGGCCGGAGCCGCCGACCAAGATTGGGAGTCGATCCTCCGCCAGGCTTTCGTCGATCGCGATCGACGCTTGCTGCGCCCAGTCTGCCGCAGAGCAAGGCATGGAACCATCGAGATATCCGAAGAGCTGATGCGGTGCGCGCGCTTCTTCCGCGTCGTCGGGACGCGCGGTGAGGATGCGCAGGTCGCGATACACCTGAGCGGAGTCGGCATTGATGATGGTGCCGCGATATCGTTCGGCAAGTGCCAGCGCCAGCGCGGACTTGCCGCTGGCGGTCGGCCCTGCGATGAGCCCGACCCTAGGGAGATCGCCATTGTTCATCGCGACGCTGATAGCAGCACGGACGCTCTCGCAAGGGGATATTTCCGGGGCACGCGATGTGCTTGACCAAGCTGGTTGCGCGCCGGGACCCTCCGGCTGGATCGACGAGGAAAGGGCGGCGGACCTGATCTTCGCGCTCGCGCCGGACGTAGCGAGGACGGCGCTGGAGCAGGCGCTGACGGAGATCGATGTCATCGTCCAGCCGGGCGCGGGCCGGTCGAAATCGCTGCTGATCGCGGACATGGATTCGACGATGATCACCGTCGAGTGCATCGACGAACTGGCGGATTATGCCGGGATCAGGACCGAGGTCGCGGCGGTCACGGAACGAGCGATGCGCGGCGAACTCGACTTCGCAGCCGCGCTGGATGCGCGCGTTGCGCTGCTGGCGGGGCTGCCGATATCTGCGGTTGAGGAGTGCCTCGCGGAACGCGTCCGCCTTTCATCCGGAGCGCGGACGCTGGTACAAACCATGCGTTCGCAGGGGGCGACGACGATCCTTGTCTCGGGGGGGTTCACCGTTTTCGCCGATCCCGTCGCGCGCCGAATCGGGTTCGACCGCGTCATCGCAAATCGCCTGCTGGTAGAGGAGCGGCAGCTGACGGGCCGTGTGGCTCGCCCGATCGTGGACGCCGACATGAAGCGTGAGACGCTGGAGAGCGCAATGTCCTCGCTAAAACGGGATCGACCGACGGCGCTTGCGGTCGGCGACGGCGCGAACGACATCGCGATGATCCGCGCGGCGGGGCTTGGCGTGGCCTATCGCGCCAAGCCCGTTCTCGCAGCGGCGGCGGACGCGCGGATCGACTGTTGCGACCTGACGGCACTGCTCTACGCACAGGGTATCCCTAGCGCGAGCTGGGTTTGAGGATCATGCAATCGGTATGCGAAGCCTGGCAAGCGTGTCGCGCCTCAGCCGCGTCGGCATAGGGTCCCGCCTGTAGGCGAGTGACAGTTCCGGTACTGACGTAGCTAGGTTGCGCGCCGGTCAGCCTATCGCGGACGACCGCCCACTGCTTGCGTGCATTCGCGCCGGTGCTGAAGGCCCCGAGCTGGATCCGCCAGTTTTGCACCGGTGTTGCACGTGGCACGGCAACGGGCTTGTTCGGCTGCGGCAATGTAGGTGAGATCTCCCCGGTCAGGGCCGGTCCGGCGGGTCGGGCATTCTTTTCGATGATTTTCACGGTCTGCCTGGCCTCTCGCGGTCCAGGCGCATTCGCCTGCGCCGCGTATTGCTGGGCGAGGTTCGTACCCCGTTCACGATCGACCGGCGAGATGTATGCATCCATCTCCGCCAGCGTCTTCTGTGCCGATAGCAGGCCTGCGGCGGAAGCGCGGGTCATCAGCGCGTACGCGCGTGGAACGTCCCGGTTTGCGCCGTCGCCGTTGAACAGCATCGTGCCCAGTACGAGCTGTGCCCTAGGCTCGCCACGGGCGACCGATTTTTCAAGCCAGGGCAATGCCTCCGTTCGTTTGCCGGCCTGGAAAAGCGCGAGTCCGTAATTGTCCTCGGCCTGATGATGTCCCTGAAGCGCGGCCTGGCGAAACCAGCTTTCGGCCATGATCGGGTCGACGGGCACCCCCCGGCCAAGCTTATAGGCCTGGCCAAGGTTGAATTGCGCATCGGAGTCGCCGGCGATCGCCAGCGGGCGCCATGTTTCAATGGCGCCGCGATAGTCCCCGCGTCTCCAGGACTCGACCCCCGACTTGACGTCGCCGGAGGGCATGGGCGCCGTCGCCGCGCCGATGGCAAGCAACAGCGCGAGAATGTTGGTCATAGCTGCCTTTCCCGGACTTCTTCGCCGATCGATCGTTGCCTGGCCACCGCTCATTGCCCCACCGGCATTAACCAATCCTTATTCCTGCATATGGCAACGCGGCATCGGACCGGGAACTGGCAGGGAAGCATATGCGCGTTCTGGCGATGGCATCGCAGAAGGGCGGATCGGGCAAGACAACCTTGTCCGGACATCTGGCTGTGCAGGCGCAGCTTGCCGGTCAGGGTCCTGTCGTCCTGATCGACATCGATCCTCAGGGGTCACTGTCGGACTGGTGGAACGAGCGTGAGGCCGAGATGCCGGCGTTTGCACAGACGTCGGTCGCGAGGTTAGCCGCCGATCTGGAGTTGCTGCGCTACCAGGGGTTCAAGCTGGCGGTGATCGACACGCCGCCGGCGATCACGATGGCGATCCAGAGCGTTATCGCCGTCGCTGAACTCATCATCATTCCGACCCGGCCGAGTCCCCACGACCTGCGCGCGGTCGGGGCGACGGTTGATCTTTGCGATCGCTCAAGCAAGCCGCTGATCTTCGTGGTCAACGCCGCCACGCCCAAGGCGCGTATTACTACGGAGGCATCACTCGCCTTGTCGCAGCACGGTACGGTAGCACCGATCATCGTTCACCAACGAACAGAATTCGCTGCATCGATGATCGACGGGCGGACGGTCATGGAGACGGAGCCAGGCGCAAAGTCGGCGGGCGAGATCGCGGCTCTGTGGACTTATGTCCATGACCGTCTTGAGAAGAATTTTCGCAGAACGGTCTTCGCGGTTCCCGGTGTCACCAGCCAACGCACGCCTACGGGCGGATTCGGCCGCCGAGTGGTGAGTTGAGGTGAGGACCGTCAAACCACTCGCCTCCTTGTCGTCCGGCCTGCTGGCGCGAAAGGGTAATGCTCGACCCGCGATGCGGCGCCCCTCGCTCGATCCGGCGGACAGCGCCAATCTCGGTTGGAACGACATGGGCGACGCCGTCGCTCCGGCGGTCCTTCGTGAGCGGGAGGGGCTGGAGGAGCAGTTGCGAACGGCCGCATCCGATAGCGGGATGGATCGGCGTTCCGCGGAGAAGAGCAAGAAGGCTGCGTTCACCTTGCGCCTGGACACCGAGCGTCATCTTCGCCTGCGCCTGGCATCGGCGATGACCCGCCGGTCGGCGCAAAGCCTGGTCATTGAGGCGCTCGATGCGTTTCTTGTCACCTTGCCGAGCCTCGGCACCAATCCGGCTGGGAGAGAAGAGTGAAATTGATGAGGCGGCGGACCTTCTGGTCCTTGGGGCTATCGGCACTGATCCTGGGCGGGTCGGTGATGGGCTGCACGGGCAGCGATGGCGCGCGGTTGGAGACGGCCGGCAGTCGCACTCCCAAGCAGGCGGAACGAGAAGCGGACTATGCTGGGAAGGCGCTCGACAAGCATGACGCAGCAGCGGCGGTGTCGCATGCAGAAGCGGCGGTTACGCTGGCCCGCGGCTCGGCAAGCTATCGGGCGTTGCTAGGGCGAAGCTATCTGCAGGCGGGGCGTCTAGTCTCGGCGAGGACCTCCTTCGAGGACGCGGTGTCGCTTAATGCTCATGACGGGCGCGTTGCGCTGAACCTCGCGCTGACGCAAATAGCGCTGGGGGATTGGCAGGCGGCACGCCAGACACTTGATCGCTATTCGCAGGCTATTCCGGCAGGCGATCTCGGCTTGGCGGTCGCCTTGTCCGGTGATCCGGCGGGCGGTGTGACAATACTGACGCAAGCGGCGCGATCGCAGGGCGCAGATGCGAAGGTCCGCCAGAACCTGGCACTGGCGCTTGCCCTGGCGGGCCAGTGGAACGCAGCGCGGATCGTCGCCGCCGCTGATATGTCGCCCGCCGACGTCGATGCGCGGCTGGAACACTGGGCAGTCTTTGCGCAACCGACGCATGCAGCCGACCAAGTCGCCGCGCTTTTGAATATTCATCCCGTCCAGGACGCCGGTCAACCGGCTGCGCTGGCACTCAACCAGGCGCCTTCTGAGGGCGTGCAGGTGGCACATCAGCCGCTACCACCTGTCACCGACGCTCCGCGTCCTGTCGTCGAGCAGCCGGTGGCCAATGAACATGTTCAGGGCACGACACCTGCGCCGGTTGAATTCGCCGACGAGAATCGCTCTAGCTTTGAGGAACAGGGCGAGGTTGTGCAGCCGATACCCGCCAGAATGGTTCGCGCGGATCGTACAGCCGCCTCCCGCAAGCAGGCGTCGGTACGGCTTTCCCATATTTCCCAGACGCTCGAGACGGATAACTGGTACGTCCAGATCGGAGCCTATGACAGCTTAGGTGTCGCGCGTGATGCGTGGTCACGCGCCCAGCGCCGCTTCGCTTTCTTTCGCCGAAAGACTCCCAATGGCATGGGGTTTTCGAAGAATGGGGTCGATTTCTACCGGCTGTCGGTAGGGGGCTTTGCCCGCGAGGAGGCCGAGGCGACTTGCCGCCAGTACCGCGCGCAGGGAGGTGCGTGCTTCGTGCGCGCCCATGCGGGGGATCGGGTTGCGTCCTGGGTGTCGGGGTCGGCGGTTCGAGTCGCGACGCGCTGAGCCGCTACACCTCGCGCCCGCCCTTCCACATGCGGCAGACCGCGCCCTGAACGGGCAAGCCGTCGAACGGCGTATTGCCCGCTATCCCGGGCAATGTCTCCGAGTCGATCTGCCAGGGTGCGCCTTCGTCCAGCAGAACAAGGTCCGCCGGCCGGCCGACAGACAGTTCCCCTGTTTCCACACCGAGCACCTGAGCGGGGTTACGCGCCAGCAACGCGAAGAGGCGCGACAGCGTGAGGTAACCGTCGCGGACCAGCATCAGTGACAGCGCCAGGAGCGTCGCGGCACCGGCCATGCCGGGTACGGAATCGGCAAAGGGGAGCCGCTTCTCCTCCGGCCCGCGCGGATCATGCGCCGAGCAGAGCACGTCGATCGTACCGTCGGCGACGGCGGCGAGACAGGCCCGGCGATCGGCCTCACATCTGAGCGGAGGGGAGAGATGCGCGAAGGTGCGAAAGTCACTGAGCGCGATATCGGACAGGTGCAGATGCGCAGGAGTGATACCGCACGTCACCGGTACGCCGCGACGCTTCGCCGCCCGAACCAGTTCCAGCGCGTCCGCGGTCGTGACCTGCCGCAGATGAAGCCGCGCGCCGGTCTGTTCGGCCAGCATCAGGTCGCGCGCGACGGCCAGCGCCTCGGCGATCGCGGGCGCGGCCGGAAGGCCCAGCCGGGTCGCTGTCTCTCCTTCAGTGGCAACGGCATGTGCCGTCAGTCCGGCATCCTCGGCATGGTCGATCAAGACGATCCCCAGATCGCGCGCGTAGGAAAGCGAGCGGGTCATGACACCGGTATTGGCGATCCATCGGCGTCCGGTGCCCGCGGCGCGCGCACCGGCGGAAACGCAGAGCGCCATTTCCGCCAGTTCCTGCCCGTCCAGCCCGCGCGTCGCAGCCGCGATCGGGTGAATCCACAGATCTGGCTTGCCGATCAGCGCGGATCGCTGGACCTGTCCGGGCTCGTCGAGGACCGGGCTCTGGTCGGGCATCAGACCGACCCGGACGATCCCGCCTGCTCGAAACGCCGCGCGGTCGATGGCGAACACGCCCAGATCGACGATGGCGGGGGCAAGAGTAAGCCCGCCGCAATCAACTCGTGGTACATCGGTGGGCACATCGGTCAGTCCGATGCGCGTGATGAGGCCGTCCTCAACGAGCAGCGACTCCGACTCGGTGATGCCGTCGGGACGGACCAGCCGCGCATTGAGCAACGCGAGCACGCTCATGCCCAACCCGCGACGCCGCGCGCGCGGCGGGTAAGGACATCCAGGCACGCCATGCGCACCGCGACGCCCATCCGAACTTGCTCCGTGATCGCCGAGGCAGGACTATCCGCGACGGCGGAGTCGATCTCCACGCCCCGGTTCATGGGGCCGGGATGCATGACAAGCGCATCCGGAATCTGCTTCAGGCGATCCCTGGTCAGCCCGTAGCGCAGGCGAAACTCGCGCGACGAAGGGATGTAGCCGCCGCTCATGCGTTCGGTCTGAAGGCGCAGCATCATCACCACGTCCACCCCCTTCAGCGCCGCGTCAAAGTCGATGAAAGTCGTCACCCCCATCCGCTCGATCGCCGGCGGCATCAGCGTCGACGGCGCGCAGACCCGCACATCGGCCGCCAGCGCGGTAAGTGCGAGGATGTTGGATCGGGCTACCCGACTGTGCAGCAGGTCGCCGCAGATTACCACGCGCTGGTTGGCAATCGCGCCGCGCCGCCTGCGAATGGTCAGGGCGTCGAGCAGCGCTTGTGTGGGATGTTCATGGCGTCCGTCGCCGGCGTTGAGAACCGGGCAGTCGACCTTGTCGGCGATCAGCCGAACGGCCCCTGAGGACATGTGTCGAATGACGATCACATCGGCGCGCATCGCGTTCAGCGTTTGCGCGGTGTCGATCAGCGTCTCGCCCTTCTTCACGCTGGACTGTGCAGCGTGCATGTTGACCACATCCGCACCTAGCCGCTTGCCGGCGATCTCGAACGACAGAAGGGTGCGGGTCGAGTTCTCGAAGAACGCATTGATCTGAGTCAGGCCGTCGAGCCGCTTGTCGGGTGTTGCATGCGCCTCGTTGGCGGCGATCCACCGCTCCGATTCATCGAGCAGGAACATGATCTCATGGGGCTGTAAACCGTCGATGCCGGTCAGATGTCGATGCGGAAAGACGGCGCCGCCCTCGATCAGGCTGGCGGGACTGTGGTCGGATGGCGGCATCGGAAGTCGTGACTAGGGTCCGAGCTCCGCTAGGACAATGGTCAGTCGGTCGAGTGCGGATCGGGAACGGCCGGCCTGGCACCGGGCACATCTGGCGTGACGGGAACAAGTTCCAGAATGTCCAGCGCCGACCCCTGGCGCCCGCGCGTGAGGATCAGGCGCCAGCGGAAGGGCGAGACACGTTCGACGATGCCGGCGAGATTGTCCGCATCGGGATCGCCATAGGCCTGCGTCTTCGTCCGTTGGCTAGTCCGGACCGTGCCGAGAAAGACGAGCCGCACATCAGTGTCGGGATACACCCATCCGGTCAGCAGCGTCGAACCCGTATCCTTGGTGAAGGACATGGCGTCGGCGCCGGGCTGCAGATAGCAGATGTCGGGATCATAGGTTCTGAACCCCACCCGGCCACCGAATCGCAACAGTCGGCAATGATAGGGTCCGGGGGGCAGGGCCGGCATCGGCTGCGCCGCGTTGGGTTGGACGATCGGACCCTCTGTGGCCATCCGCTTGCCGTATCGAGCCGGGACACTGCGCCTGGCCCGGAGAAACTGCTCCGCCAGGCCATCGAGCGCTTGTCGGTCCGCGGGCATGACGACGGCGTGCCAACCCAACTCGGGCTCCGGCGGTGAGGCCGGAGCAGGATTGCCGAGCACCAGCGGCCGGTGGGCGCTGCATCCAGCCGTAACGCCTGCAAGAAGCGCGAACAAAAGGATCGTGCGACGCATGGCGGCCATTCCCTTCGCTCTCATGTCGATGCAACTACCGGGGTCGATGAAACCACCTCCATCAACCGAGTTGCACCGTGGCTGCGCCGTAACCCTTTAACGAATGGTAAAAGCGCCTTGTAGAACGCGGTTTTTCAGTCGAGGCGTGCGGAACGAGCGGCGAGTGCATCGATCGCGCCCTGCAGGATGTAGGCGGCTGCCATCTTGTCGACCAGAGCGCCGCGCCGTGCCCGGCTGGTGTCCTGATCGATCAGGGAGCGAGTCACGGCCTGGGTCGACCAGCGCTCGTCCCACAGAAGAATCGGCAGCGCCATATCTTCGATATTACGCGCGAACGCTCTGGTCGATTGCGACCGCGGACCCTCCGTGCCGTCGAGGTTCAGCGGCAGGCCGATCACGAAGCCGACGATCGATTGACCCTGCATGAGGCGCATCAGCGCGGCCTTGTCGGCCTGGAACCTGGTCCGGCGAATCAGCAGCGCCGGACTGGCGAAGGTCCACCCGGCGTCGCACATCGCCGTACCGATGGTCTTTGATCCGAGATCGATTCCGAGCAACCGGCCGCCCAAGGGAAGTGCTTCGAGAATGGCCTCGCACCGGGTGGTCATCATCGACGGTCAAACGCCGCCACGCGACGTGCGATATCGGCGCGGACATTCGCCCAGAACAGGCTGTAGTCATAGACGTGGTAGTTGTTGCCGGGAAGCACATACCCCCCAAGCTCGGGGGGATCACCGATCAGGAGCAGATCATGTGGGCCGCAGCGGGCACCGACGCGGCCGGGGACGAGTTGCGCCGTGGTCAGATCTTCCGAGGGATAGAGCGTGCCCAGATTGGCGGATGCCGGCGCTGCCGCATCGGCGCTTCCGGTGATCGGGTTGGTGCAGATGATCGGCGTGCCGCGCCGCGGGGCGCCGTTGAACCCCACGCTCTTGTCATAGCGGTCGACGATCAGTGACGGGTCGGCCGGCTCGGCGAAACTCTCCCATGAAAGGATGCATCCGGTCTGATCGGCCCGGAGACATTCCGGAAGACCCATCTCCGGCAGATCCGTGGTTCGGGAGATCGGCCAGCCGACGACATAAGCCGCCACGATGCGCTTGCTCAGCGGTGTTCCGGCGATGCGATCGCGCAGCAAATGGCTCAGGTGGAGCGCGCCCTGACTATGCCCGGCCAGGATGATCGGCCGATCGGGGCCGACCTGGCGAACAAAGGCGTCGAACGCCGCCAGCACATCCCGGTAGGCGAGCGTGAGCGCACGGTCGGCGTCGGGGGCATCCGTCAGAAACGCGCCGAACGTCGCCTGGCGGTACCGCGGCGCCCAGATCTCGGCCGAGTCATTGAAGGCGCTGGCCTGCCCGCGCAGGAAGAGCGCGGCCCGCTCGTTCGCCTCCTCATCGTCAAGGCCGGCGTTCCAGTGCGCGCGGCTCAGATAGGAGGTGGGGTGGATGAAGAAGAGCGCCGGCGCGACCCGCGGATCGGCCAGATAGCCGGACGGTGTCCAAAGGGCGGGGTTTTTGCGGATGTCTGGACGGGCGATCCACATCGTGCGGTCGTCATAGGCGCGACTGGCAACGCCGGGCTGTCGCCGGAATTCCTCGTGAGGAACCATCGCCAGCCGCATCAGATCGGTGCCGAAGAAGCGGTAGGCAAAGGCGCCCGCGATGACGAGAACGATCAGCGTGGCAACGATGTAGAGAAACTTCCGGGCCAGGACCGATACTCCGCGAGGCAGACGGCTCGTTGCACGACCCGGGCGCATGTTGCAATGCAACGCCGCCGGGTGCTAGCCGCGCGGCCATGTCAGTCGATATCAAGACCGTCGAACGCATTGCCGGGCTGGCCCGCATCGCGATCACCCCTGACGAGGCGGCCACGCTGGCGCCTGAGCTCGATCACATACTCGGCTGGATCGAGCAGCTAGGCGAGGTCGACACCAGCGGCGTCGAGCCGATGACCGCGGTCATCCCGAACCATCTTCGGCTGCGCGACGATGTCATCACCGACGGCGGCATCCGCGATCAGGTACTGGCGAATGCGCCCCAGGCGGAACATGGCTTCTTCGCAGTGCCCAAGGTGATCGAATGAGTGACCTGACGGAACTCGGCGTCGCGGGAATCCGCGACGGGGTCCGCAGCGGCCGTTTTTCGGCGCGTGAGATCGCCGACGCGTTCATCGTGCGGGTGAGCCGAGCGAAGGTGCTGAACGCGTTCCTGGTCGAGACGCCCGAGCATGCCGTCGCAGCGGCGAACGGGGCAGATGCCGCGCGTGCGGCGGGCGAGGCGCTCAAGCCGCTGGCCGGTGTGCCGCTGGGCATCAAGGATCTCTTCTGTACGCGCGGCGTGGCGACGACGGCCGCTAGCGAAATCCTGGCCGGCTTCACACCGACGTACGAGTCGACCGTTTCGCAGAAGCTGTGGGACGCAGGCGCGGGCATGCTTGGCAAACTCAACATGGACCAGTTCGCGATGGGCTCGTCGAACGAGACGAGCGCATTCGGCAACGTCGTTTCTCCGTGGCGGCGGGGCGGCGGGGACAATGCCTCGCTGACGCCGGGCGGTTCGTCGGGAGGCAGCGCGGCGGCGGTTTCGGCGCGGCTTTGTCCCGGCGCGACGGGCACCGACACGGGCGGGTCGATCCGCCAGCCGGCGGCCTTCACCGGGATCACGGGGATCAAGCCGACTTACGGCCGCTGCTCGCGCTGGGGTACGATCGCCTTTGCCTCCTCGCTCGACCAGGCGGGGCCGATGGCCCGAGACGTGCGGGACTGCGCGATCCTGCTCGAGGCGATGGCGGGCTTCGACGCGAAGGACACGACGTCCTTACAGTATGATGTGCCACGTTGGGAGCAAGGGCTTTCTTCGAGCATGGCGGGTATTCGCGTCGGTATCCCGCGGGAGTACCGCGTGCCCGACATGCCGCCCGCGATCGAGTCGCTGTGGCAGTTTGGCATCGACTGGCTGCGCGATGCCGGGGCCGAGATCGTCGAGGTCTCGCTGCCGCATACGAAATACGCGCTGCCCGCCTATTACATCATCGCTCCAGCGGAGGCCTCTTCGAACCTCGCGCGCTATGACGGCGTGCGCTACGGCCTGCGCGACCTGCCCGAGGGGGCGGGGCTGCAGGATATGTACGCCGCAACACGCGCCGAGGGTTTCGGCACCGAGGTTAAGCGGCGGATCATGATCGGAACCTATGTGCTCTCGGCCGGCTTCTACGATGCCTATTACACGCAGGCGCAGAAGGTGAGGGCGCTGATCGCGCGCGACTTTGCGGAGGTGTGGAACGAGTGCGACGTGTTGCTGACGCCCACGGCGCCGTCGGCCGCGTTCACGCTGGGCGAGAAGACGGCGGACCCGCTGGCGATGTACCTCAACGACGTGTTCACCGTGCCGTCGAGCCTCGCCGGACTGCCCGCGATGAGCGTGCCGGGCGGCCTTGACAAGGCGGGGCTGCCGCTCGGCTTGCAAATCATCGGCCGCCCGCTGGACGAGCAGGGGGTGCTGAACGCCGGACTGGCGATCGAGGAGCGCGCGGCGTTTACGGCACGGCCGGAGAGTTGGTGGTAAGATGACCGAAGCCGATCGCAAGATTGATGCATTCCGGCTGCTCTATGGGGCAGTAACGCTGCCGTTCGGCGGGGTGCTCGGTGCCCTGCTGGCCAATGTCGGAACGCAGCGTACCGTGGCGGGAGTGTCGGAGGTTCCAGTCGGCACTGCGATGATGCTCGGCTTCAGTCTGATCGCCCTGTTCGCCTTCTTCGCCGCGGTACCTGTCGCGTGCGAGGGGATCATCCGACGACGACTACCGCCAGGACGCTTCTCGGTACCGCTGATTGTCCTCGTGCTTGTGTGGTGCACGGCAATCATGCCGACCGAGCAGTTCGGTATCTCGTACCGTATCTGGTTGTCCGTAATTTCGGCGTGGCTCGTCTGCTGTCTAGCGCTGTGCTGGCTTTGCCATTCCGCGAACATCAAGAAAAGTATGCTGCGATGACCGACTACCGCATTAATGGCGCCACCGGCGAGTGGGAGGTCGTGATCGGCCTGGAAGTCCATGCGCAGGTGACGTCGAAGGCGAAGCTGTTCTCGGGCGCGGCGACGGCGTTCGGGGCTGAGCCGAACACGCAGGTCAGTTTGGTCGATGCGGCGATGCCGGGGATGCTACCCGTACCGAACCGGGAATGCATACGTCAGGCGGTCAGAACCGGCATGGCCATCGATGCGGCGATCAACAAATGGTCGCGCTTCGATCGCAAGAATTATTTTTATGCCGACCTGCCTCAGGGATATCAGATCAGCCAGCTCTATCATCCGCTGGTGGGAGAGGGCGCCATCGAGATTGAGGATGGCGATGCTTGCAAGACGATCGGCGTCGAGCGCATTCACGTCGAGCAGGATGCGGGCAAGCTGATGCATGATCAGCATCCGACGCGCTCCTATGTCGACCTCAACCGATGCGGCGTGGCGCTGATGGAGATCGTGAGCCATCCCGACATGCGATCCCCGACCGAGGCGGGTGCGTACCTGCGCAAGCTGCGAGCGGTGTTGCGCTACGTCGGCAGTTGCGACGGCAATATGGAAGAGGGGTCGATGCGCGCCGACGTCAATGTCAGTGTGCGCAAGCCCGGCGAGCCGCTGGGTACGCGGACCGAGACCAAGAACGTGAACTCAGTTCGCTTCGTGATGGCGGCGATCGAGCAGGAGGCGGCGCGTCAGGTCGAGGTACTCGAATCAGGCGGGCGCATCGTTCAGGAGACGCGTCTGTTCGATCCCGATCGTGGCGAAACGCGGTCGATGCGATCCAAGGAGGACGCGCACGACTATCGGTACTTCCCCGATCCCGACCTGTTGCCGCTCGAACTCGATGACGCGTTCCTCGATGAGTGTCGCGCCTCGTTGCCCGAACTGCCGGATGCAAAACGTGCACGGTATCAGTCGCTGGGGATCACGCCATACAATGCCGGCGTGCTGACCGCCGAGGTCGAGACGGCGGGGTGGTTCGACGCGTTGCTGGACGCCGGGGCGCAGCCGGTCGCGGCGTCCAACTGGGTGGCGTCTGAACTGTTCGGTGCGCTCAACAGGCTGGGTGTCGGGATCGAGGACAGCCCGGTCACGGCGGGGCACGCTGCGGAGCTTCTCGCGCTGGTGACCGACGGAACGCTGTCCGGCAGTCTTGCCAAGAAGGTATTCGAGGTGATGCTGGACACAGGCATGGCACCGGCGACGATCGTCGAGGAGCGTGGGTTGAAGCAGACGAGCGATGCCGGCGCCATCGACGCGGTGATCGCTGACATTATGGCGGCGAATGCAGACAAGGTGGCGGACTACCGCGCCGGCAAGGATAAACTGTTCGGCTTTTTCGTCGGCCAAACGATGAAGGCTATGGGGGGCAAGGCCAATCCCGGCATGGTCAACGAGCTGTTGAAGAAGGCCTTGTCGAGTTGATTATGCGGGCGTAATCATCGTCCTCCGCAATCCGGGGGGGTGACGATGCTGAAATATACGCTGGCGGCCATGATTGCCATGTCCGCCATGCCGGCGATTGCCGAGACGTTGACGAACGATAAGGTCTTGACGCTGGTTCAGGCGGGTGTCGGCGACGACGCGGTGATCGCCAAGATCAAGGGTTCGGAGAACAAGTTTGATCTCTCGTCGGAGCAGATCATCGCACTGAAACAGAAGGGCGTGCCGTCGAGCGTAATCGCGGCCATGCTTTCCTCGGATACTGCGGCAGCGGCATCGAGCAAGACGGCCATGTCGGTCGACTCGCCGGATTGGCGCGTTCCACATCCCTCGGGGGTCTATCTTCTCACGGCAACGCCAACACCGGCCATGATCCGGATCGACCCCACGACGGCAAACCAGACCAAGACGGGCGGCATGCTTGGATATGCAATGACGGGCGGGATCGCCTCACTCAAGATGAAGTCAATCATCCCCAACGCCAGCGCGCGAGTGCATGCGGGCAATGCCAAGCCTGAATTCTATTTCTACTTCGATGAGTCGAACGCCAGCCTGTCGAAGGGAGGCAATACCGGATCCTGGTTGGCAGGCCCGGCAGTGACGGTCACGTCGCCCAATGAATTCAGTCTCGTTCGTTTCGACGTGAAATCGACACGCCGCGAAGCGCGGGTCGGCAGCTTCAATATCGGCGGAGCGAAAACGGGTGTCATGGACAAGGACCGTATCGCGTTCAGCTATGACCGTGTGGCGCCAGGTATTTTCAAGGTCGTACCGACCAGCGACCTTCGGCCCGGCGAATACGGCTTCCTCTACTCGATGAGCGCGGGGTCGGGTCCGGGGATGTTCGGCGGGGGTGTGATGACCGCGCGCGTCTTCGACTTTTCCGTCACACCCTGACGGGCCAATTAGGGCCACGACGCTATTGCGCGTCGTGGCCCTGGTTTTTGGTGATGCCACCCGTTCCTGCTGGACCATCGGGCATGCCGGTATCTGTGAAGGTTTCAGGCTCCGGGCCGCCCTCGCCGCGTTCGACGGCATCGGATCGTGCCTCTACGACCTGCTCGATGTCGCTGCGCGCGTCGGCTTCGTTTCGGATACCCTTGGCATCGGGCAAATCGCCGGTGCGGTCGGGCTGCTTCTGATCGGTCATTCGTGTACCTCGTTCCTGCTGATCAGCGGCTGGTGCCGGCCATCCCACCGGTGCTCGCGTCCATCCCTTGGGTGCCGCCTACCCCGTCGCCGGTGACGGCGCCGGCTTCTCCGACCCGGCTGGCAGTTGCGCCGGTCGTTGCATCCGGCATTGCAAAGCCCAGTGGCTGCGGTTCACTGGTGCCGGGACCCGGCATTGGTGCAGGCACGTCAGTGTCGGGGCCAGGCTGCTGAACTTCCGGAGGCGGCGTACCCGGTTGCGCCGGCGGCGTCGGGGCGGGTTGTTCCGGCGGGGGCTGCGTAGCCATCGTTTTCTCCTCAATGCACGCTCCCTCAACGCATCGATGACGCCGCCGGTTGCCTTGCGCTTGCCCAAAGCCGGCACACTGGTATAGACGCGCGCCGAACGGCAAGTCCGGCCGGCGGGCGTGGCGGAACTGGTAGACGCAGCAGGTTTAGGTCCTGCCATCGCAAGATGTGGGGGTTCGAGTCCCTTCGCCCGCACCAGCCTTCCCCCGCGAACGGCGGCGGGCGGGACGCCAAAATTATTCCTACGAGACGCAAGGGCCCGAGATGCAGACTGTCGAGACGTTGAACGAGGGGCTGAAGCGCGCCTACACGCTGACCATAACCGCTGGCGATATCGATAGCCGGGTCGATGCGGAGGTGAAGCGAGTCGCGCCGCAGATGAAGATGCCCGGGTTTCGTCCCGGCAAGGTCCCGGCCAATCTCGTCCGCAAGATGCACGGACCCGCCCTGACGCAGGATGCGCTCAATACGGCGATCCAGCAGGGCGTACAGAGTCTGCTTGCCGACAAGCAATTGCGGCCGGCCATGCAGCCTTCGGTCGAACTTGCTGATGAATATGAGGTAGGTGGCGACGCCGCCGTCAGCGTGACGCTGGAGGTACTCCCCGACGTCCCAGCACCGTCAATCGATGCCATCAAGCTTGAGCGGCTGACCATCCCCGTCGCCGAGGAGATCGTCGACGAGCAATTGCAGCGCTTCGCCGACCAGCAGAAGAAGTGGGACGATGCAGGCGAGAAGTCAGCGGATACCGGCGACCTGGTCACGATGGATATCGTCGGCAAGGTCGACGGCGTTGCCTTCGACGGCGGCACCGGAGAGGACATGGTGATCGAGATCGGATCAGGCCGGCTGATCCCGGGCTTCGAGGACCAGCTTGTCGGCGTGAAAGCCAGTGACGAGTGCCAGATCGCCGTCACCTTCCCCGATGACTACAATGTTGACGCGTTGAAGGGCAAGCCGGCGACGTTCGACCTGACGATCAAGTCGGTCAAGACCGCGGGCGAGAGCGTGATCGATGACGAACTGGCAAAGTCGTTGGGGCTGGAGAGCCTGGAGCAGTTGCGCGGCCTGCTGAAGGGGCAGATCGAGCAGGAGCATAACGGCCTGACCCGCACGCACATGAAGCGCAAGCTGCTCGACCAGCTGGCCGAGGGCCATGACTTCGAGGTGCCGCCGTCGATGGTCGAGGCCGAGTTCAACCAGATCTGGGCACAGCTTGAGCATGAGGCCGGACATGAGGAAGATCCCGAGGCGGCGAAGACGGAGATGGAGTCCGAGCGCGACGACTATCGTCGCATCGCCGAGCGCCGCGTGCGGCTGGGGCTGTTGCTCTCCGAGATCGGGCAGGCGAACGGCGTCGAGGTGAGCAGCCAGGAGATGAACCGGCTAATAGCGCAAGCCGCGCAGCAATACGGACCCGAGGATCGGCAGCGCTTCGTCCAGTATGTCCAGCAGGAGCCGATGGCGGCTGCCCAGCTGCGCGCGCCGCTTTATGAAGACAAGGTCGTCGACTTCCTGTTCGAACGCGCCGAGATCACCGATCGCGAGACGACGCGCGAGGAACTGGAAGCCGCGATCGAGAGCGAGGATGGCTTCGCGACGGGCACGCATACGCACGATCACGACGAGCCTAAGCCCAAGAAGAAGGCTACCGCAAAAAAGAAGCCCGCCACGGCGGACGACGAGGTGAAGGCGGAGCCAGCGCCAGAACCGACCGAGGACAAGCAGCCGGCGGCAGACGATAAGCCGACACGCAAGCCGCGCGCTAAGAAGGCGGCACCGACCGCCGAGGAGACGCAAGTTATGGAGTCGTCGCCCGTCGCGGCCGAGCGTGCTGAAGGCGCCGAGGCGGCGGATGCCCCAACACCCGCCAAGAAGCCCGGGCCGAAAAAGGCAAAGAGCGCCTGACAGCACGATTCTTTTCCGTGACGTCCGGACCTCGCATGGCGGTTCTACTGCCCTGCTATAACGAAGAAGCCGCGATCGGGCAGACGATCGCGGACTTTCGCGCGACAATGCCGGATGCGGCCATCTACGTCTATGACAACAACAGCAACGACGGTACGCGCGATGTGGCGAAGGCCGCGGGCGCGATCGTCCGGACCGAGCGTATCCAGGGCAAGGGCGCCGTCGTCCGGCGGATGTTCGCCGACATCGATGCCGACATCTATGTCATGGCGGACGGCGACGCGACCTATGATGCCGCGTCTGCGCCTGCGCTGATCGCGCGGCTGCTGGACGAGCGGCTGGACATGGTTGTTGGCAGCCGGGTGAGTGAAGCCGAACTGGCCTATCGCCGCGGGCACAGGTTCGGCAATGCCATGCTGACCGTTATGCTGGCCCGACTGTTCGGACGAAGCTTTACCGACATCCTGACTGGATACCGCGTCTTTTCCCGACGATTCGTGAAGAGCTTCCCGATCCTGTCGGTCGGCTTCGAGATCGAGACGGAGATCAGCGTCCACGCGCTAGAACTCAAGATGCCGACTGCGGAGGTTTCGACGCCGTATTTCGAGCGACCGGAAGGATCGGTCTCGAAGCTGTCGACCTATGGGGACGGCTGGCGGATCCTGAGGACGATCATCACGCTCTACCGGATCGAGCGGCCGCTGTTTTTCTTCGGAATCATCGGCGGTCTGTTGGCGTTGGCGGCCGTCCTGTTCAGCATTCCGCTCGCCGTCACCTATGCCAAGACAGCGCTGGTTCCGCGCCTGCCGACGGCCGTGCTGGCAACGGGACTGGTCATTCTGGCGGTACTCAACGTCTTCGCCGGACTGATCCTCGATACCGTCGTGCGCGGCCGGCGCGAGGTGAAGCGGCTTGCGTATCTGGCCTATGCCGCGCCGGGGGCGACGGGCAAGGGCACTTGAACTCGCATCGTCAAGCGACGATGTCTGCGGCTTCCAGCATCTAGGCGAGAATTTCATGAACAACCCGTTCGAGACCGGCGATTTCAATGCGCCACTGACCGACGCAGGTGTCGGTCTGCGGCAGACCCGGGCCGGCTTGGTTCCGATCGTCATCGAACAGTCGAATCGCGGCGAGCGATCCTTCGACATCTTCAGCCGATTGCTGCGCGAGCGTATCGTGTTCGTGACCGGCGGTGTGGAGGACGGTATGGCGTCGCTTATCACAGCGCAGCTGCTGTTCCTGGAATCAGAGAATCCGAAGAAGGATATCTTCATGTACATCAACTCGCCGGGCGGGGTGGTGACGGCAGGCATGGCGATCCACGACACGATGCAATATATTCGCCCGCGCGTCGGCACGGTATGCGTCGGTCAGGCGGCGTCGATGGGGTCATTCCTGCTGGCGGCCGGCGAGAAGGGTATGCGCGTCGCGCTGACCAATTCGCGGATCATGATCCATCAGCCCTCAGGAGGTGCGCAGGGTATGGCGGCCGATATTGAGATCCAGGCACGCGAGATCCTGCGCATGCGTCACGATCTGAACATGCTATACGCACAGTACACAGGCAAGCCGATCGAGGAGATTGAGAAGGCGATGGACCGCGACAAGTTCATGTCGTCCGGCGAGGCCAAGGAGTTCGGGCTGATCGACGAGGTCTTCGACAAGCGGCCGGCGCCCGCGGACGACATGGCGGCCGCCGCCTGAGGCAGGTTACCGCTTGATGACAATTCTGTTGGTAGGACGGCGACGGAGCGCTAGACTGGCGCTCCGACCGCACGAGCGCGCCAAGGGCGCGAGAGGTGATTGAATGACGAAGCTGAGTGGTGGCGACTCCAAGAGCACCCTCTATTGCTCGTTCTGTGGGAAGTCGCAGCACGAAGTTCGCAAGTTGATTGCCGGACCGACCGTCTTCATCTGCGACGAGTGTGTCGAGCTTTGCAACGACATCATCCGCGAGGAGACGAAGTCGGCGCTGGTTTCGAAGCGCGACGGCGGCGTCCCGACCCCGCAGGAAATCTGCAACGTGCTCGACGATTATGTAATCGGCCAGAAGCAGGCGAAACGGGTGCTGTCGGTCGCCGTGCATAACCATTACAAGCGGTTGAACCACGGTGCCAAGGGGGCCGATGTCGAGCTTGCCAAATCGAACATCCTGCTCGTCGGCCCGACCGGATGCGGAAAGACGCTGCTGGCGCAAACGCTGGCCCGTATTCTCGACGTGCCGTTTACGATGGCCGACGCGACGACGTTGACCGAGGCGGGCTATGTTGGCGAGGATGTCGAGAACATCATCCTGAAGCTGCTTCAGGCATCCGATTACAATGTCGAGAGGGCGCAGCGCGGGATCGTCTATATCGACGAGATCGACAAGATCAGCCGCAAGGCGGAGAATCCTTCGATCACGCGCGACGTGTCGGGCGAGGGCGTGCAGCAGGCTCTGCTGAAGCTGATGGAGGGTACAACCGCCAGTGTGCCGCCGCAGGGCGGGCGCAAGCATCCGCAGCAGGAGTTCCTGCAGGTCGATACGACGAACATCCTGTTCATCTGCGGCGGCGCGTTCTCCGGCCTGGAGAAGATCATCGGCGATCGCCTACAGGGGAAGTCGATCGGGTTCGGCGCGTATGTGGCGGCGCCAGAAGAGCGGCGGACGGGTGAGATGCTGCGTCAGACCGAGCCGGAGGATTTGCTGAAGTTCGGGCTGATCCCAGAGTTCGTCGGGCGCCTGCCGGTTATCGCGACGCTGGAGGATCTGGACATCGACGCGCTGGTCAAGATCCTTGGCGAGCCGAAGAATGCGCTGGTCAAGCAGTATCAGAAGCTGTTCGAGATGGAGGACGTCGAGCTGGGCTTTACCGACGACGCGCTGGTCACGATTGCCAGGAAGGCGATCGAGCGAAAGACCGGCGCGCGTGGCCTGCGCTCGATCCTGGAGAGCATCCTACTGGACACGATGTTCGAGTTGCCCGGCATGGACGGCGTCGATGAGGTGATGATCGACAAGGACGTGATCGAGGGCCGCAAGGAACCGATCCGCGTCTATGCCGAGAAGAAAAAGACCGGCGACGCAGCCTGATCGCAGGCTGTCGCAATGGTAGCAGGGTGCCCTTGGGTCAGGTGCCCTTTGTCGTTGGAACGAAGACCTGTCGCCGGTGCTTGTTGAGGCAACAGTAACGGAGAGCATGATGGACGACGACCGGGTTTGGGCATTCGAGGAAAATCTGTGGACCGCCGATGCTGAGCACTACCGGGAGTCGATCGACGACCAGTGCCTGATGGCGCTTCCGATGGAGCCGTTCGTGATGAGCGGCCAGCAGTCGATTGACGCTGTGACAAACACCCCGCGCTGGTCGAGCGTCGAACTCGACCACCGGCAGGTCGCTCGGCCCGAGGAGGGACTCATCATCGTCGCCTATCGTGCCGTGGCTGCACGCGATGATGAGCATTATGAGGCCTATTGCACATCGACCTATCGGCGTCTTTCCCATGAGGAATGGCGAGTCGTGCAGCATTCGCAGGTGATACCGCCGGTTGCCGAGGGAAAGGCGAGATAAGCAGGGCCGTTAGGTTCGCTCACTCGGGTGGCCGTTGACGCATCGCCAACGCGATTCCGCCGGTGAGCTGCAACAATCCGTACAACCTGCGTCGGGTATTGTGGCCACCAAACGGTCGGACCAGCATGTCGACCGCCGGGACGTTCGAACGCCAGAGTTCAACGTGGCGCTGCGGCTGCAGCATTCCGAGCAGGCCGTCGCCGATCATGAAAACCGCCGCCATTTCCGCGGCGCGGCGAAGGCCGAGTTCGGTATTCGTCATTTCCTTGTGTTCGATCATCTGTTCGATCCCGATCTGCGTAGTGTTTGACAACGCGCAATCACGGCGATCGATCATGCCAGACGCGCCGAGCGGTCGCGATTGATGGATCGCGATCCTTTCCCCATATTGTTCTCAAGGGCCGGCTTTGTACGTCGCGGTCCACCGGAGTATTCATGACCAATACCTATCCCATCCTACCGCTCAGAGACATTGTCGTTTTTCCGCACATGATCGTGCCGCTCTTTGTCGGTCGCGACAAATCGGTAGCCGCGCTGGAAGCGGCGATGGCGGACGATAAGGAGATTTTTCTCGTCGCGCAGCTCGATCCGGCCGAGGATGATCCCGGCAGTGACGACCTCTACACCGTAGGCGTGACAGCGGTCGTGCTGCAGCTTCTGAAGCTGCCGGACGGCACGGTGCGCGTACTTGTCGAGGGCAAGGAGCGTGCGACGCTCGAGCGCCTGAATGAAGCCGATGGCTATCTGACCGGTGACGTTGCGGTCATGGAGGACCGGGAAGTCGACGCTGCCGATGTCTCGGCGCTGATGCGGTCCGTGGTCGGCCAGTTCGAGAATTATGCCAAGCTTAACAAGAAGCTGCCTGCAGAGATCATGGGCCAGCTGGGCGAGATCGTCGAGGCCGCGAAGCTGTCGGACTCCGTCATGGCCAATATTGGTGTAAAGGTCGCCGAGAAGCAGGCGGTGCTGATGGAACCTGATCCGGTCAAGCGGCTGGAACAGGCATTTGCGCTGATGGAAGGCGAACTGGGCGTCCTGCAAGTTGAGAAGAAGATCAAGAGCCGCGTAAAGCGCCAGATGGAGAAGACGCAGCGCGAATATTACCTCAACGAGCAGTTGAAGGCGATCCAGCGCGAACTGGGCAATGACGGTGAGGAAGGCGATGGCGACGAGATCGCTGAACTGACCCAGAAGATCGCGACGCTGAAACTGTCGAAGGAAGCACGCGGAAAGGCGACCGCTGAACTCAAAAAGCTGAAAACGATGGCGCCGTTGAGCGCCGAAGCGACCGTCGTCCGGAACTATCTCGACGTGCTCCTGGGGCTGCCGTGGGGGAAGAAATCGAAGCTGAAGAAGGACATTGCAGCGGCGCAGGCGGTGCTCGACGAGGATCATTACGCACTGGAAAAGGTCAAGGACCGGATTGTCGAGTATCTGGCCGTTCAGGCGCGCACGAACAAGCTGAAAGGGCCGATCCTGTGCCTGGTCGGGCCGCCCGGCGTCGGCAAGACTTCCCTCGGCCAGTCAATCGCCAGGGCGACCGGACGCGAATTCATCCGTCAGTCGTTGGGCGGGGTACGCGACGAGGCCGAGATCCGGGGGCATCGGCGTACCTATATCGGATCGCTGCCGGGCAAGGTGGTGACGAACCTGAAGAAGGCCGGAGCCAGCAATCCCTTGTTCCTGCTCGATGAGATCGACAAGCTCGGGCAGGATTTTCGTGGTGATCCGGCGTCGGCACTTCTCGAGGTCCTGGACCCTGAACAGAACTCGAAGTTCAACGATCATTATCTTGAAATCGACATCGACCTGTCGGACGTCATGTTCGTCTGCACGGCGAATACGCTGAATCTGCCGCAGCCGCTGCTGGATCGGATGGAGATTATCCGGCTAGAGGGCTACACTGAGGACGAGAAGGTCGAGATCGCCGAGCGGCACCTGATCGCCAAGCAGATCGAATTGCACGGCCTGAAGGAAGGGGAGTTCGTCCTCACGACCGAGGGGCTGCGCGCGCTGATCCAGCGCTACACGCGTGAAGCCGGCGTGCGGACGCTGGAGCGCGAAGTCGCCAAGCTAGCACGCAAGGTCTTGCGACAGATCTTGGAGGGCAAGATCGAGAGCGCGGTCATCAACCCAGATAATCTTGCCGATTATGCCGGAGTGCTGCGGTTCCGGCATGGCCTGTCGGAAACCGAGCATCAGATCGGTGCGGTCACCGGCTTGGCCTGGACCGAGGTGGGCGGTGAGCTGCTGACGATCGAAAGCGTGACGGTACCCGGCAAGGGCGCGGCCAAGCTGACCGGCAAGCTGGGCGATGTGATGAAAGAGTCGATCGAGACGGCGTTCTCTTTCGTGAAGGCGCGTGCACCCTCCTATGGGATCAAGCCCAGCCTGTTCGCGCGCAAGGACGTGCATGTTCACCTGCCCGAGGGCGCGACGCCCAAGGACGGTCCTTCAGCGGGAGTCGGCATGGTAACATCGATTGTCTCGACGATGACGGGTATCCCTATCCGGCGCGAAGTCGCCATGACAGGCGAAGTGACGCTGCGCGGTCGAGTGCTGCCGATCGGCGGACTGAAGGAAAAGCTGCTGGCGGCGCTGCGCGGCGGCATTGAGACCGTGCTGATCCCGCAGGAAAATGAGAAGGACCTGGTCGAGATTCCGCAGAACATCCGAGATGGGCTGAAGATCGTCCCCGTCGCGCATGTCGATGAGGTGCTGCGCTTGGCGTTGACCGAATCACTCACGCCGATCGACTGGACCGATGCGGATGAACTGGCGGCGCTACCCCCGCCCGGTGTGGCGCCAATCGGCGCAGGACTGCACCACTAACCAGTGTTCACGGACTGAACCACCGCATTTCCGGCACCGATGCGGTGGTTTTGTTTGACTCAGCCCCGTCCCCTCGCCTTATTGACCCTTCGGCTATGACGGTGGTCCCGGCCGCACAAATGGCAATTTGGGGGTGAGAATGAACAAGCAGGAATTGATCGCGACGGTCGCCGAGCATTCCGGTCTGGTGAAGGGTGACGCGGTCAAGGCCGTGGACGCTGTGTTCGAAGCGATCACCGGGACATTGAAGAAGGGCGATGAGGTTCGCCTCGTGGGTTTCGGCACCTTCTCGGTCGCCAAGCGCAAGGCCTCGACCGGCCGCAACCCGCGCACCGGTGAGCCGATGACGATCAAGGCATCCAGCCAGCCCAAGTTCAAGGCCGGCAAGGGACTGAAGGACTCGGTCAACTGATATCCTGCCCGATAGGCTAGACAGGTCGTGCGGCGCCCGATAGGGGCACCGCTTCCGGTTCACCGGGCGCGTAGCTCAGCGGTAGAGCACACCCTTCACACGGGTGGGGTCACAGGTTCAATCCCTGTCGCGCCCACCAATCGGTCACGACCCGCGGTGACGTGAGCGCTTATTGGTCGTGGCCCCGTCATCAGCGCCACTGCCGTTCACGATACCATTTCGTGATGACGTATTTGACCCCGGCTCGTACCTTCATTCCCTGATGCAGCGTGGCGGGATTCAGCGTGCCGTCGGGGCGCCTGTTATTCCACGTCAGCAGCTTGCCCGTCTCCGGCTGCACGATCTTGTCGATCGCCTTGAAGCGGGTCGCGCCGCCGGCTTCGGGCTCGTTCAGATAGATCATGACCGTCCAGGTCCGATTGCCCGCGACGCTGCAATAACGATCGAAGTCGGCCCCGTTGGGCTCGAAATAATCAGTATGGCCCTTGAATTCCTGCCCGACCGCGTATCGCTGTCCTTGCAGGGGCTCGCCGAATTGCGGATCGATGCCGGTCAAGGTGGCCAACGCGTGCTCGACCTGCATGACGATCGGGTCGGCGCTGTCCAGATCGCAGGTCTCGCTCGTACGATACGCATTGTCGCCATTGGGGTCGGCAATCGTAGAGGGGCGTCGCTGCGCATCGATTCGCTCGACCAGCGCGGAACACCCATCGGATGGTAGGAAATGGCGTCGTACGAACAGCGTCAGCTTGGCGCTCGGTACGCGCTGCACGCCGCCCGATGTCCTGATACGCTCGGCGACGTCGGTACCGGGAAGGCCGTTGCCGCAGGGATGGAGGTCGCTCTTCATTTGCGTATTTTGCCCGGCAATCCTATCGCGCGCCAGTGGGCGGGCGTGGTGAATCGGTTGACGCAGTTGTGCAACGTGCCATGCGCAGGCGAGGGCGCGAGCGGATGACGGCATGCGATTGACTCTTGACGCGCGCTCCCGCGCCCTCTTGCGACGATTGCCCAGCCTGAACGTCTATTCGGTTGCGGAGATTGTGCTGCTGGGGTTGCTGGCGGTACAGGTCGCGCGGCTGACCTGGGTATTAGCCACGCCGGTCAGTCCGGTGGGTGACTGGCGCCCGGCCGGCCCCGCCGTCGCAGGAAGCCCGTTCGAAATCGTAACCGGCTTTGACCCCTTTTACCGCCTGTCAGGCGCCCAGGACGCCGGGACGGTCACCGCGCTGCAACTGACGTTGTTCGGAACCCGCATCGACGAAGCGACGGGCCGCGGGTCCGCGATTATCGCCGGGCCTGACAAGGTTCAGCAGTCGGTGTCGGTGGGAGATGAGGTAGCGCCGGGCGCGCGGCTGAAGTCGGTGGCGTTCGACCATGTCGTGATCGCGCGCGGTGCGGCGGACGAAAACCTGTATCTGGACCAGTCGGGTGCTCCACCGTCCACCGCAGGGACGTCGGACGGCGCAGCCGCTCCCCAGGCGGGGGAAGGCACGACGGTCGAGCGGCTCCGTCGCGAAATCGCCTTCACGCCTCGCCTGGACGGCGCGCGCGTAAATGGGCTGATCGTGCGCCCGGCCGGGACTGGCCGGTTGTTCCGAGAGGCGCAGCTTCGCGACGGCGACGTGATCACCGCGATCGGCGGTCGCCCCGTCCAGGGCCCGGAGGACATCGAACGCGTTACTACCGATTTCGCGAACGGCGGTACCATTCCCATCATCGTCGAGCGCGGGCGGGACACGCTGCCGCTCGCCATCACGATCGCACCACCCCAATGAAGAGCCGGTACCTTACCCCGATCATCCTCTGCGCCGCCGCGTCCGCCGCGCAGGCGCAGACGACCCTCAACGTACGTGACGCGGACATTCGCGCTTTCATCGCGGATGCCGCCAAGGTAACGGGCCGGACCTTCATCATCGACAACCGCGTGCAGGGCAAGGTGACGGTCGTGACCGACCGTCCACTGAGCCGTTCCGAATATTTCGAGGTGTTCCTCTCCACGCTGCGCGCGAATGGATTGGTTGCAGTGCCGACGGCCGGCGGGGCGTTCAGGGTCCAGCCGCTGGACAATGCCGCTTCGCAACCAAGCCGGGTCGGATCGGCGGGCGCGAACCGCAATGCCTACGTTACCGAGATCATCCGGCTTCGCTCGATCGACGCGCAAAGCGCCGTCGACACCGTACGTCCGCTGGTCAGCGCGCAGGGGTCGGTCAGCGCCAATCGCGGCGGCAACAGCATCGTCATCGTCGATTTCGCCGACAATATCCGGCGCATCCGCGAGGTACTTCGTCGGATCGATACCGACAACGCAGCGACCCGTGTCGTCGCGCTCAAGAATGCGGGCGCCAAGGAGATCGCGTCGGCGCTGACCGGCCTGGCAGGCGGTGGCGCGGCCGGGCCGGGCGGCGCCGCGACCGCCGGGACGGGGGTCAATGCCGTCTCGGTGGTCGCCGTCGAAAGCTCGAACTCGGTCGCGTTGCGCGGCGATCCGGCATCGGTTGCGCGGCTGGCGCAGGTGGCGGTGGACCTGGACCAGAAGGCACGCAGCGGCACCGAGATCCGTGTCATCTTCCTTGAGAATTCCGATGCCGAGCAACTGCTGCCGGTGCTCCAGCGACTGGTGGGCCAGACGCCCGATCCGATTCAGGAGACGACGCTGTCGCGCGGCAGCTTCGCGCAAGCCGGGGGAACGGTCGGCGTCAACAGCGGCACCATCACCCAGCCCGTCATTCCCCCACCGGTGCGGACAACCACGTCCTCCGGCGGTCAGCAGACCGGCGAGGCGGCGGTGTCGACGCAGGGTGGCCGAACCGCGGCCGTCGTCACGCGGTTCGTCGGTGCGAACGCGATCGTCATCGCCGCGCCGACCGAGGTTCAGCGGCAATTGGCGGAAGTGATCGCCAAGCTGGATACGCGCCGCGAGCAGGTGATGGTCGAGGCTGTCGTTGCCGAAGTGTCGGATGCGACCGCCAGCACGCTGGGGGTCCAGTTCCTGCTGGCGAACGTGAAGGGCGGGGCGTTTGCGGCGACGAACTACTCGACATCGGCGCCCAGCCTGCTGACGATCGCCGGCGCGATCGGTGCGCGGCAGCTTGCGACGACCACCACGACCACGAACGGCAGCACCGTCATTACCGGTCAGAACACGACGATCAGTGACACGCTCGCCCAATCGGCGGTGACGTCGATCCTGGGGGCGACAGGCGGCTTCGCCGGCGTAGCAACGCAGATCGGCGACACGATCCTGGGCGGGATCATCAACGCGGTTAAGAGCGACACCTCGTCCAACCTGCTCCAGGCACCCAACGTCATCACGCTGGACAATCAGCAGGCGCACCTGTTGGTAGGGCAGGAGATCCCGATCACGACCGGCCAGGCGCTGTCGTCCAATTTCGACAATGCGTTCCGTACCGTACAGCGCGAAAATGTGGGCATTCAGCTGGACGTGAAACCGCAGATCAATTCAGCCGGATCAATCAAGCTCAACTTACGTCAGGAGGTGAGCTCGATCGCCGGGCCGGTGTCTAGCAACAACAGCGAGTTGATCCTTAACAAGCGGGCGATCGAGACGACGTTCGTGGTCGATGACGGTCAGATCGTCGTCATCGGCGGGCTGCTCGACGACAATGAGCGGCGCACGATCGAGAAGATCCCGTTGCTGGGCGACCTGCCGATACTCGGCAACCTGTTCCGTTCCAAGTCGCGGGCGCGTACGAAAACGAACCTGATGGTCTTCATCCGGCCTACCATTCTGCGTACGTCGGAGGACAGCCGGCGGGTAACCGAGCAGCGCTACGGCTATCTTCGCCGGCTTCAGGGCTATGCGATGCAGGGCGTCGAGCCATCCATCGACCAGCTCGTGCGCGACTATATGGGCGCCGCGCCCCCGATCCCGTCAGCGCCGATGCCGGGGAACATTGAAGATCCCAACATCGCCGTGCCGGTGATGCAGAGCACCACCACCCAGAAGCGCGTGCGGGTCCGCTGATGGCCACGGTTCGCTTAGGCAGGGAAGAGGTGCCCGCCAATGATGAAGCGCCGGTGACGCCGCCGCTTGAAAATCTCGCGGTCCCCTACCTGTTCGCGCGGCGCTTCGGGGTGGCGGTACAACGGCATGAGCCTTTCACGGTTGCCCTGCGTGACGGCGCCGACCCTAAGGCATTGCTGGAGCTGCGGCGGCATTTTGCGCGTCCGTTCGACGTGGATGTGGTCGATCCCGCCGCGTTCGACCGACTCCTGTCCGACGCCTATGCGATGGACGGACAGGCGACCGCGCTGGCGGCCGTCGGCATGGGCGACGAGCTCGACCTGCTGGCGACCGATCTGCCGACCGCGGAGGACCTGCTCGACACCGCCGACGATGCACCGGCGATCCGGCTTATCAACGGTGTCATTGCAGATGCCGCGCGCAACGGCGTGTCCGATATCCATATCGAGCCTTATGAGAGCGGGCTGGTCGTCCGGATGCGGATCGATGGCGTTCTGCGCGAGACATTGCGCATGCCGGCACACGTCGCGCCGGTCGTGGTCAGCCGTATCAAGGTCATGGCACGACTCGACATCGCCGAGCGCCGGGTGCCGCAGGACGGGCGCATGGGGCTGACGCTGGGAGGCAAGCTGCTCGACGTGCGCGTCTCCACGCTTCCCAGCCGTGCCGGGGAGCGGGTCGTGTTGCGTATTTTGGACAAGGACAATGCTGGCATCGACCTGGAGGCGCTGGGGCTTACGCCGGCCATGTATCGGTTGCTGACCGACATCATGTCCGAGCCTAATGGGATCCTGCTGGTCACGGGACCGACCGGATCTGGTAAGACAACGTCGCTCTATGCCGCGCTGCGCCTCCTCAATGACGGCAGCCGCAACATCCTGACTGTCGAGGACCCGGTTGAGTATGCGGTCGACGGAGTCGGTCAAACGCAGGTCAATCCCAAGGTCGGGCTGACCTTCGCGGCCGGCCTGCGCGCGATTCTCCGGCAGGACCCCGATGTGGTGATGGTCGGCGAAATCCGCGACCGCGAGACCGCCGAGATCGCGGTGCAGGCGTCGCTGACCGGCCATCTGGTGCTGTCCACCGTCCACACCAACGACGCGATCGGTGCCATCACCCGGATGCGCGACATGAAGGTGGAGCCGTTCCTGCTGGCCTCGACGCTGCGCGGTGTCATCGCCCAGCGGCTGGTACGGCGCTTGTGCCCTTCATGTCGCCAAGCGGTGCGCGCCGAGGGAACCGTCGCGATGCTGCTCGGCTTCGCATCCAGCGACATCGTGTACGAGGCGGTGGGATGCGATCAGTGCGGGCCGAGCGGGTTCAAGGGACGGGTCGGCGTGTTCGAGGGCGTCCGTGTCGACGACACGATCCGGCGGCTGATCAACGATGGTAGCGACGAGGCTGCGATCACCGCACACGCGTTCCGTGACTCGCCGACGCTTGCCGGTTCCGCCCGCAAGCTGGTTGCGCAGGGGATGACCACGGCGGAAGAGGCGATCCGCGTGTCACGCCGCGATGCCACCGACACGATGGCGGACGCCGCGCCCGATACGCACAGCGATGGCTGACTTCGACTATCTCGCGATCGACACGCGCGGAGCCGAGCGGCGCGGGCATGTCGCGGCCGAATCGATCGACGCGGCGCGGGCGGCGCTGGACGCGCGTCGCCTGTACGTGGTGCGGATCGATCCGGGAGCGCCTCCCGTCGCAAAGGCCCGGCCGCTGTTCGGCCTGCAGCTTGGCCGACCGAGGATGAGTGCAAAGGCGCTGACGCTGTTCACGCGCCAGCTTGCCACGCTCAACCGGGTCTCGCCGCTGGAGGAATCGCTGCGTACGATCACGCGGCAGACGGAGCAGGAAGGTGTGCGCGCGGTCGTCGCCACCGTGCACGCCGGCGTCGTCGAGGGGCGGCGGCTGGCGGATGCGATGGGACGTGAGCCGCGCAGCTTCCCGGCACTCTACCGTGCGATGGTGTCCGCCGGCGAGAGTTCGGGCTCGCTGCCGACGATCCTTGATCGGCTGGCGGTTCTGCTGGAGCGTCAGGCGGAGATCCGCGGCAAGCTGATCACGGCACTCGCCTATCCCGCGATCCTGGCGATTGTCGCGCTCGGCGTCGTGACAGCGCTGATGATGTTCGTTGTGCCGCAGGTCGTTGAGCAGTTCGACACTGTCGGTCAGCAACTGCCGTTCCTGACCCGATTGGTGATGGGCCTGTCTGATCTGCTCGTCGGCTGGTGGTGGGTCATGCTGCTGGCGATCGTCGCGATCGGATTCGCAGGGTGGCGGGCGCTGAAGGAGCCGGCGATCGGGCTGTCATTCGACAGCTGGCTCCTGCGGCTGCCCCTGCTCGGGCGATTGCTGCGCGACCTCCATGCGGCGCGCATGGCACGGACGCTGGGCACAATGGTCGCGAGCCGGTTACCGCTCCTTGAAGGGCTGGTGCTGACCACGGGGACGATCCGCAACCGGCGCCTTCGCCTGGCATCGGACG
The DNA here is from genome assembly GCA_965260965.1 of Sphingomonas sp. GTDB lineage: Bacteria > Pseudomonadota > Alphaproteobacteria > Sphingomonadales > Sphingomonadaceae > Sphingomonas. The sequence goes on from CBDHCA010000003.1 coordinate 953,955, forward strand.
AGATCGTCGAGAATATCCGGGGCGGCGGCTCGCTGTCGGCGGCGATGCGGCGCACCAACGTCTTCCCGCCGCTGCTGACTTACCTTGCCGCGAGCGGCGAGGCGGCGGGTCGGCTGGACGAGATGCTGGAACGCGCCGCCGATTATCTTGAGCGCGAGTTTGACCGGTTCACCGCCACTGCGCTCTCGCTGCTGGAGCCGGCGATCATCGTGGTGATGGGCGGCATCGTCGCGACGATCGTGCTATCCATTCTGCTGCCGATCCTGCAACTCAACACGCTAGCGGGGCAATGAAGAGGAATTATGCGCAAGAAAGATAGAAAGCGGCGGCGGGAGGAGGGCTTCACGCTGGTCGAACTGATGGTCGTCATCGTCATCATCGGCCTGCTGGCGACGATCGTCGCGCTCAACGTACTGCCCTCCGGCGACAAGGCCCGCGTGGAAAAGGCGAAGGCGGATATCGCGCAGATCGAGGGCGGGCTGGAACTCTACAAGTTGCAGAACCTCACATATCCCACGACCTCGCAGGGGCTGTCCGCGCTGACCAGCGCGCCGGCGGGGCTGGCCGACCCGTCGCGATATCAGCGGGGCGGTTATCTCAAGAAGCTTCCGGACGATCCGTGGGGACATCCGTATTTGTATGCGTCGCCCGGCACGCACGGCGAGGCGGATGTCTGGACCTATGGCGCGGACGGCAAGGAAGGCGGCGAAGGGATCAATGCCGATATCGGCAACTGGCAGTAGCGCGATCCGCTCGTGCAAGCCGCCGCGATCGATCGACGGGCGCGAGCACGGCTTCACGCTGATCGAGCTGATGGTCGTTGTGACGATCATCGCGCTGGCATCGGCGGTCGTCGTCTGGGCGCTGCCCGATCCCCAGGGGCGTGTGGTCGACGAGGCCGCGCGGTTCGCGTTGCGTACGCGCGCCGCGCATGATGCTGCAATCGTCGAGTCGAGGCCGGTAAGCGTGTGGATCACCGCCGGAGGTTATGGGTATGACCGCCGCATCGGCGGTGCGTGGACGGCGATCGCGGAGAAGCCATTGCGGGTGACCGAGTGGTCGAAGGGGACGGAGGCGTTGCTCGACGATCCCACCCGAAACGTGCGCGTGACGTTCGATACGACCGGACTGGCCGACCGCGCGGCAACCATCCGACTGTCGCGCCGCGGTGCGCGGGCGACGGTACAGATCGCCGCCGATGGTGACGTGCGAATCGATGGCTAGGACGTGCCGGAGCGCCGGCTTTACGCTGATCGAGATCATGGTCGCGTTGGCGGTCTTCTCACTGGCGGCGATGGCGCTCATTCGCCTGGAAAGCGCGACGGTGCGCGGGGCGACGATCCTTGACGATACGCTCATCGCACGCATGGTCGCGAGCAACGTGGCGATCGAGGCCGTCACCGACGCGGTGGCGCCCGCTCCGGGACGGACCGGTGGCAGCGAGGTGAACGGCGGCAGGCCCTGGATCTGGACGCGGCAGGTTCAGCCGCTCGGTAATGCAGGCGTCGTGCGGATCGACGTCGCGGTAGCCAGCCCGGCCGGCGCGGTGCTGGGGCGTATCACGATGATCCGTTCGCCTCCACCCGCAGCCGTACCGCCGGCATGACACCAAGCGAGAGCGAATCGGGTTTCACCCTCGTCGAGGTGATGGTGTCGTTGCTGATCTTCGCGATGTTGGCGGCGGCGGGGGTCGCTATCCTGTCGTTCAGCGTCCGCGCCCAGAGCCTGACCGGTGGAAGGCTGGACGATGATGCAGCGCTGGCCCGAACGCTGTCGATCATGGCGGCCGACCTCGCCCAGGCGCAGCAGCGTCCTAATCGAGACGAAGCGGGCACCGGGCATCCGGCGTTCGTCGGCGAGGCGAGTTCGGCCGCGACACCGATGCTGCGACTGGTGCGGTCGGGCTGGCTGAACCTCGACGATGCACCGCGCTCGACGTTGCAGAAGGTGGAATACCGGGTCGCGGACGGTGTACTGCAGCGCATTGCCTTTTCCCGGCCCGATGGTGCATCGGCGCTGCCCCCGACCGCGCTCCTGCCGCACGTGAGCGCTGTAACGGCACGCTATCGGCTGAACGGCGCATGGAGCGACCGCTGGGACGGGACGCAGGGCGCGCCGATGCCACAGGCGGTCGATCTGCTGATCCGGCGCGACGACGGAACGACCTTGCGTCAGATGTTCCTGGTCGCCACCGGCTATGTCCCGCAGCGTCAGGACACCATTAATTCAGCGACCGCCGATGATGATACCTGAACGGGAGCGCGGCGCGGCGCTGCTGACCGTGCTCTTGCTCGTCGCCGTGATCGCGGTTCTGGCGGGCACCGCGCTCGAGCGACTACGCCTGTCGACCCGGCTGGCGGCCAATGCCGGGATCACGGCCCAGCTTCGTGCGTTCGCGCAAGCGACGGAGACGGTCGCGCTGACCCGGATCGGATCGCTGCTGTCGGCGCAGCCCGAGCGCGTGACACTTGCCGGTGGTTGGAGCGGGCGCCCGTTCGGGCTTCCGCTGCCCGGCGGGGGTCGCTCGGTCGCGCGGGTCCGGGACGGTTCGAACTGCTTCAACCTCAACGGCCTGGTCGCCGAAGTCGGAGACGGGACCGGCGTCTATGCGGGCGTCCCTCAGCCGCGGACCCGCTTCGTCAGGCTAATGCAGTTGCTGGGCGTGCCGGGCCGGGATGCCGAACAGGTCGCGGGCGGGGTCGTCGACTGGATCGACACCGACCAGGAGCAGTCGCCCGCTGGCGCGGAGGATTCGAGCTATCTTGGCGGCGTGCCGTCCTATCGCACGGCGGGCACGCTGATGGCGGACATCAGCGAATTGCGCGCGGTGCACGGTGTCACGCCCGAAATCTATGCGCTGCTTAAGCCTTGGATCTGCACGATGCCGATCGCCGCGCCTGTCAGGATCAACGTCAACACCCTGACCCCGGAGCAGGCGCCGTTGGTCGCGATGCTGGGGACCGATGCGCTCAGCATCGATGCCGCGCGCGCCATGATCTCCAGGCGTCCGCTCCAGGGGTTCGCTGACACCGGTGATTTCTGGCACGCCGCGCCCGAAGGAGCAGCGGGTGACGGCCAGAATCAGACAGCGGTCACGTCGGGTTGGTTCGCGCTCGACATCGATGTCGTCCAGGGTGCGGCGGAATTGCACGAGAAGGCGATGGTCGACGCGCGGCGTCTTCCCGCGCGCCTCGTATCGCGGCAATGGGGGGAACCATCGTGACCGCGACGACCTTCCTCTTCCTGCCCCAGGGCGACGCCGACTATCGCTGGATACGGGTCGATGATGCGCGCCTGCTTGACGAGGGTGAGGGCGTGCCCGATCCTTCCGGACCCACGGTTGCGGTGGCCCCGCCAGACGCGGTCACGCTGCACTGGGCCGAACTGCCGGCGCGATCCGCGGCGCAGGCAACCGCCGCGGCGCGTGTGCTCACCGCCGAGGCGAGCGCCGCGGCGCCGCCGGATGTGCATGTCGCCGTTGGCCGGGAGGGCGATGCTTCCGAGCGGCCGATCGGTGTCGTCGCAATGGAGACGATGCAGGGCTGGCTTGCCTCGCTGGCACAGGTCGGGATCGATCCGATCGCGGTCATCCCGGCACCGATGCTGCTGCCAAGGCCGAGCGAGGGCTATCTTCGCGCCGAACTCGGGGGAGTCGGAGTCGTTCGGGGGACGACCAGCGGCTTCGCCGACGAGGCGCGGCTGACCGAACTGGTGACGGGTGGTGTCGCGCCCGAGACCTTGCCTCGCGACGACATTGAGACAGGACTGGTCGCTGCAGCCACCAATCCAGCGCTGGACCTGCGTCAGGGTCCGTTTGCGCGCCGACGGCGGGTCGCACTCGACTGGGCTCTGATCCGCAGGCTCGGCTGGCTGTCGCTCGCGATCCTGAGCATCACGCTGGCGATCGATCTGGTCCGGATCGGCAAATACAGTTTTGCGGCCGACGCGCTGGAAGCACGCAGCGCATCGCTGGCACGGACCGGCCTTCCACCGGGCGAAACCGTCACCGATGTCGACCGGCAGCTTGTCGAGCGGCTCGCCAGATTGCGTGGTCCCGGCCAGGGCTTCACGCGGACGCTCGCGGCCGTGTTCGCGGCGGTGCGCAAGACACCGGGCTCGGAGGTCACGTCGATCGACTTTGCGGGCAGCGGTGATTTGCGGCTCGGAGTCGCGGTCGAGCGCGAAGCGCTGGCGACGGACCTCGAACGCGCGATCGAAGCGAACGGCTACACGGTGCGCGCCGGGGTCTTCCAGGCGACACCCGGCCGCATCACCGGCGAGTTCACGGTGAGCGCACCATGAACGGGTTGCGAGCTTGGTTCTCGTCGCGCTCGTTGCGGGAAAAACGGTTGCTCTTGGTCATGGCAGCGTTGATGGCGCTGACGGTGATCTGGGCGGGTATCATCCGGCCGGTCGGCGACGGGTTGTCGACATCGCGCGAGCGCTATTCGGGTGCGGTCGACCGCCTGGCGGCGACGGAGGTCCGTGTCGAGGCGGTTCGCGGCGCACAGGCCCGCCGCCCACCACCGCTGACCGGGACGCTGGCCGACGTCGTGCGTGGCGCGGCGCAGAATGCCGGGTTCACGCTGGCAGGATTGGACGAGCCCGCGGCGGGAGAGGTTCACGTCACGATCCAGTCCGCGCGTCCCGCCGCGCTCAGCGGCTGGCTCGCCAGGCTGGAGCAAAGCGGGGTCCTGGTCGACTCGGCGCGCCTGACCGACAATGGCGACAGGACGGTCGCGGCCGATCTGACCTTCAGGGCCCGCGTGACATGACCCGCATCCTGCTCAGGACCGGTCGCCCCGCTCTGTTCGGCGCGTTTGTGCTCGTCGCGCTTCTGGTGCTGATTCCCTTGCGGGCGGCGCTTGGCTGGTTCGGGGTCGGTGATGCGGGGCTGACGGCGCGGCGCGCGACCGGGCTTGTCTGGTCCGGGCGACTGGTCGAAGCGCATCTGGGTTCGCTGGCGCTGGGTGACCTGGATGCCGGATTGTCGCCCTTGGCGCTGCTCGTCGGTCGCGCGCGGGTCACTATGGACGGCCCCACGGTTCACGGCGTCGCGTCCGTCAGTCGCCATGCGTTCGGGATCGACGATGTGACCGCTACCTTACCTGCGACCTCGCTGTTCGCGCCGTTGCCCGTGACCAGCCTGTCGCTCGACGATGTGAGCGTGCGCTTCAGCGACGGTGCCTGCGCGACTGCCGAGGGGCGCGTGCGGGCGACACTCGGCGGCGTAGCGGAAGGGATAGTGCTCCCACCGGCCGTCAGTGGATCGGTACGATGCGACGATACGGCGCTGCTCATGCCGCTCACCAGCCAGGCGGGGACCGAAGGGGTGAGTCTCAGGATCGGAGCGGACGGGCGTTACCGCGCGGACCTGACCGTGCGGCCTGCCGACCGGCAGGCCGCGGCGCGGTTGCAGATGGCCGGCTTCACTCCCGCCGCCGGCACCGCCTATATGATCTCCGTGGAGGGCCGGCTGCGATAGCGCTTTCGCGCGTCTTGACGCTGGAGCCACGCCGCCGCTAGGACGCGGTGCGCATACGGCGACCGTAGTTCAATTGGTTAGAGCGTCGGCTTGTGATGCCGGAAGTTGCGGGTTCAAGTCCCGTCGGTCGCCCCACCTCCTTCTTTCGGTGCCCGAATGACCACTGGCTGGGGTTTTCCCGATTTCGACGATCATGAGGGCGTGCACCTCTTCACCGATCCCGGATCAGGGTTGCGGGCGATCATCGCCATCCATTCGACAGCGCTCGGGCCGGCGGCCGGTGGTGTCCGGTTCTGGCACTATGTGGACAGCGATGCGGCGATAACCGATGCGCTGCGGCTATCGCGCGGCATGAGTTATAAGAATGCGATGGCCGGGCTGGAACTCGGCGGCGGCAAGGGCGTCATCCTGTCCGATCGTCCGGGTGCGATCGTCTCCACTGCCCAACTCGAAGCCTTCGGACGGGCAATCGATTCACTCGGGGGGCGCTATGTTACGGCGGAGGATGTCGGCATGTCTGAAGCGCGGATGAAAGTCATCGCTGGCCGCACGCGCTACGTCTCCGGGCTCCCGGTCGCTACGGGCGCCGCCGGTGGCGACCCCGGACCCTATACCGCGCACGGAGTCTATCTGGGCGTTCGTGCCGCGGCGAAGCGCGGCCTTGGCGCCGACGAGATGGGCAATGTCCGCGTGGCCATCCAGGGTGTCGGCTCGGTCGGCGGCGGTCTGGCGCGGCTCTTGGCGAAGGACGGCGCCGAACTGATTTTGGCCGATGTGGATACCGCGCGTGCGACGGCAATGGCAGACGAACTCGGCGCAACGGCCGTCGCTCCTACCGAAATCCTGTCGCAGGACGTCGATGTCTTCAGTCCCAACGCGCTGGGCGCCATCCTGACAGAGCGAACGATCGGCTTGCTCAAGGCCAAAGTGGTCGCCGGTGGTGCGAACAACCAGTTGGCGACCCGCGAGGACGGGCGCCGCCTGTACGACGGCGGCATCGTCTATGCACCGGATTATGTCATCAACGCCGGTGGGATTATCAACGTTGGTCTGGAATATCTGGGGCAGGGCGACGAGTCCGATGTGAACGCCAGGATCGCGCGCATTCCCGATCGCCTGAACGAAGTGTGGGAGGAAAGCGACCAGCTTGGGGAACCGGCATCCGACGTTGCCGATACGATCGCACGACGATTGATCGGGCGTGAGCATAAGCATGCGGAAGCTGCTTCTTTGGGGTGACGGGCGAGCGATAAGGCCTTATCAGCGGGCGGTCGTGCCAGCACTTCATGCCCTTGCCAATCCAGCGCGATTCCTGAAAATCGCCCGGCCGCTGACGCCCATGCTGTTCTGGTCGGGCGCCATGCTGATCGCCATCGGTAGTTGGGCGGGGCTGACACAGACGCCGCCCGATTATCTGCAGGGTGAGACGGTGCGTATTCTCTATGTACATGTTCCGGCGGCCTGGCTCGGCATGGGCGGTTGGACGGGTATTGCGATCGCAAGCATTGCGTTCCTGGTCTGGCGCCACCCGCTTGCAGCGATCGCGGGACGTGCCATCGCGGTGCCTGGCGCCGTGTTCGCCGCAATCTGCCTGATTTCCGGGTCGATCTGGGGACGCCCGACATGGGGGACCTGGTGGCAGTGGGATGGGCGGCTGACGTCGATGCTGCTGCTGTTCTTCGTATATCTCGGCTATCTGGCACTTGCGCAGGCCGATGCGGAGGGTGGCGGAGACGGCCGGATGCCGGCGATCTTCGGCATTGCCGGCAGCGTATTGCTGCCGATCATCCGCTATTCGGTAATCTGGTGGCGCACGCTTCACCAGGGACCGAGCATCGGGCTGACCCGCTCAACCATCGATTCCTCGATCCTGTGGCCGCTGCCGATCATGGTTGCGGGGTTCACGCTGCTGTTCGCGGCGATCGTGCTGATGCGGATGCGGAAGATGCTGGCCACCGCGCGGGCAGAGGCACGGCTGCGGCGAATGGCGCGCGCATGAACGCCTGGCCCTTCGTTATAGCCGCCTATGCTGTGACGCTGGGCGGCACCGGGGCACTGACGCTCATCGTCTATGTTCAGATGCGCAAAGCTGAGCGATGAAGGCGAAGCATCAGCGGCTCACGCTCGTCGTGCTGGCAATGGGCGCGGTCGCACTCGCGGCGTTGCTGGCGCTCTCCGCGCTCCGGGACCAGGCGTCGTTCTTCTACGCGCCGTCCGATGTCGCCCGTCAAGGCGTTCCGCTGGGCCGCGCGGTGCGGCTGGGCGGGATGGTCGAGGCCGGGTCGGTCGCGCGTGCTCCGGACGGCGTCACGGTGCACTTCGTCGTGACCGATGGTCGCGCGACGACGCCAGTCATATTTGCCGGCATCGTGCCTGATCTGTTCAGGGAACGGTCGGGAGTCGTGGCTGAGGGTGAGTTCAAGCCTGACGGAAGGTTTGTCGCCAGCAACCTGCTGGCCAAGCATGACGAGAAATACATGCCGCCCGAGCTGGCGCGCACCAACTCAGGCATGCTGCACGAGACGAAGTCTTTGAAGCAGTGACGGCCGAACTCGGTCTCGCAGCGCTCTGGCTGGCGGCGGCGCTCGCCGCGTTGCAGCTGCTTGCCGCATGGGGAGCCCTGGCGAGCAAGGGCGACGCGCTCGCGCCCATCGTCCGGCCCGTCGCTGTAGTGCAGGGCGGACTTGCGGCGCTCGCGATGGTGGCGCTGATCGCCGTGTTCGTCCGATCCGACATGTCGGTGGCGCTGGTTGTCGAGAACAGCCACTCGGCCAAGCCGTGGCTCTACAAGTTTGCCGGAGCATGGGGCAATCATGAAGGGTCGATGCTGCTCTGGGTGGCGATCCTGGGCGTCGGGGGCGCGGCAGTCGCCTTGCTGGAACGTCGGCTGCCCGAGCGGACGATGATCGCGACGCTGGGCGCGCAGGCGGCGATCGCGATCGGCTTCTATGCGTTCCTGCTCTTTTCCTCGAATCCCTTCGCGAGGGTCAGTCCGCCGCCGGCGGACGGTCTCGGCCTCAATCCGTTGCTTCAGGACCCGGGTCTCGCCTTCCATCCGCCGACGCTCTACGTCGGTTATGTCGGGTTGTCGGTCGCCTTCTCCTTCGCCGTGGGGGCGCTTGTCACGCGTGACGTCGGGCCGGCATTCGCACGAGCGATGCGGCCTTGGGTGCTGGGAGCCTGGATCTTCCTGACGCTCGGGATCACGGCGGGTTCGTACTGGGCCTATTACGAGCTTGGCTGGGGCGGTTGGTGGTTCTGGGACCCGGTAGAGAATGCATCGTTGATGCCCTGGCTCGCCGCGACCGCGCTGCTGCACTCGGTGACGGTTTTGGCCACGCGCGACGGTCTGCGTGCCTGGACGATCATGCTCGCGGTCGTAGCGTTCTCGATGTCGATGATCGGCACGTTCCTGGTGCGTTCGGGGATCCTGACGAGTGTCCATGCCTTCGCCGTCGATCCGCGGCGTGGGGCGTTCATCCTGGCGCTGCTCGCGATCTACATCGGCGGCGCGCTCGTGCTTTTCGCGGTGCGGATCGGCAGCGTGCGCACCGGTTCGGTCTTCGAGCCGGTCAGTCGCGAGGGCGGGCTGGTGCTCAACAACCTGCTGCTGTCCGTGATCCTGGGCATCGTGCTGATCGGGACGATGTATCCACTGGTCGCCGCCGGGTTCGGCGTGCAGCTTTCGGTAGGGCCGCCATTCTTCGACAAGACCGTGGGTCCGATCGCGTTGCTGCTTGGATGCGCGATGGCGGCGGGGCCGTTGTTGCGCTGGCGAAGGGATAGTGGCGAGGCGGTGCTGGAGCGGATGATCTGGCCAATCGCGGTGACGGGCTTCACCGGCGCCGCGCTGTTCGTGCTGGTCGGCGGGGTCGGTGTGCTTCCGCTACTTGGCCTTTCGGTCGCGGCCGGACTGGCCGTCGCCAGCGTCGCGCCGTTGTGGAAGCGCGACCTTCGCCGGACGCCGCTGTTCACCTGGGGGATGGTCGTCGCGCATCTAGGCATCGCGGTCAGCCTGGTAGGCATGGCATCGGACAGCGCCTTCACAAAGGAGAAGCTGGTCGCCGCGTCGATCGGCGAGCCCGTCGCGGTCGGGCCGTGGAACATTACGCTCGACGGCATCAGGCCTGTGATCGGCGATAACTGGTCGGGTCTCGAAGGGCATCTGACCGCGCAGCGCGGGAATACGGTATTGGTGATGAAGCCGCAGTCGCGCACCTTCTCCGACCCGCGGACCACGACCGCGGAATCGGCGATCGCGACGCGGTGGAACGGGCAGCTCTACACCGTTCTCGGCCAGCCCGACGGGAATGGGCGCTGGCAGTTGCGGCTCTGGTGGAAGCCGTTCGTCACGCTGATCTGGGCTGGCGGTGCGCTGATCGCGACCGGCGGAGCGCTGTCGCTGCTCGGCCGGCTGCGCAGGGAGAGGCGGGCGGACAGGCGGCTGGCCTACGCATGAACCGCCGGATTCTGTGGCTGCCGCTCGCCATCTTCGCCCTTCTGTTCTTGGTGATCGGCATCGCGCTGATCCGCCCGGCCGACCGCGCGGTACGGTCGGCGCTGGTGGGCAAGCAGTTGCCGGCGTTCGTGCTCCCGCCCGCGATCGCCGGGAAGCCCGGCGCCCTGCGCGCTGATTTCGACGCGGGCCGGCCGCGCCTGCTCAACGTCTGGGCAAGCTGGTGCATCCCGTGCATCGCGGAGGCGCCGCAGCTCATGGCGATCCGGCAGGCGGGCATTCCCATCGACGGTGTCGCGATCCATGACCGGCCGGAGGCAATCCGGACCTTCCTGGCGCGCAATGGCGACCCCTATGCACGGCTGTCGCGTGACGATGCGGGCGTGCTCCAGCCCGCGATCGGGTCGACCGGCGTGCCAGAGACCTATGTCATCGACGGGCAGGGCCGGATCGTGCTGCAGCAGATGGGCGCGATCCGCGCGGAGGATGTCCCCGCCATCCTGAAAGCCGTCGAGGAGGCGTCATGATCGCGGCGCTGATGCTGCTGGCGGCGACGCCCGATCCGACGCTTGCCTATACGCAGCTGGCCGATCCGGCGAAGGAGGGGGAGGCGAAGGCGCTTATGGAGACGCTGCGCTGCGTCGTCTGCCAGGGCCAGTCGATCGCGGACAGCGACGCGACGATGGCGGCGGACATGCGCGCGCTGGTGCGAAGCCGGATCGCGGCGGGGGAGACGCCCCGCGGCGTGCGCGAATGGCTGATCGCGCGGTATGGGGACTATATCACCTATGATCCGCCCATGTCGGCGGTGACGGCGCCGCTGTGGATCGCGCCGGTCATCCTGTTGGCGCTGGGGGTGTGGCTGGCGGGTGGCAGCTTTCGACGGCGGCGGCGCTGATGGGCTGGATCTGGCTCGCCGTGCTGATGGCGGCGGTGCTGGCGGCGCTGATCGTGCTGCGTGTGCCCAGAGCGATGCTGACACTGATCGGCGCGGCAGTGATGCTGGGCGCGACGGGCTATGCGCTGCAGGGCTCGCCCGACCAGCCTGCGCATCCGGTGTCCCCGGACGCCGTGCCCGGCCCGGCCAACGACCCGACGCTGATCGACCTGCGCGACAGGATGCTCGGCAAGTTCAGCGCCGACTGGTCCTATCAGGTGGCGGCGGATGCAATGACGGGTTCGGGCGACCGGCGCGCTGCGGTGCTGGTGCTGCTTGGCGGTATCCGCAAGATCCCGCGCAGTATGGCCCTGTGGGTCGGGCTGGGTTCAGCGCTGGCGGAGCATGACGGGCAGGTCTCGCCCGCGTCGTTGTTCGCGTTCCAGCACGCGGCGCGCCTCCAGCCGCTCAGTCCCGCGCCGCCCTTCTTCCTGGGCCAGGCCTATATCCGCGACAACGAGTTCGAGCGCGCGCGCATTTTATGGGCAAGGGCGCTGGCGCTGACCCCGCCCAGGGTCTCCTACCGGCAGGACATCGCGCTCCGGCTCGCGCTGCTCGACCGGTTGCTGGCCGAGGAGGCAATGCCGGATGCGCCAACGCCCCGCTGAGGCTCGTCTTTTGTAACTGCTCACCGGGTTGGCGCGTGACGGCCTGATTACGCGACGGCAAATCCGCCCTCGGCGCTATCCGCGACCTGATCGACGGCAGGTTCGCCGTCACCTGATCACGCCGTTACGCGCCAACCCGGTGAGCATTTACTCATCAAGCTTGCCAGCATCATGCTATGGCTCAAATAGTTGAATTGTCGCTACAGCCTAGCACTACTTTGGCAGGTTTGTAGTTTTTGGGATTTCCATTTTGTTGTATCAGTGATTCATGGGGAGCCAGCATGTGGAGGCTGGCGATGGGCAGTGATTGGCGGGATGATCTGGAGGCGTGGCTGAGGCCATTCGTGGCGGCGCTTGGTCACAAGACGCGGGGGCGGATGTGTCCGTCGTATGTTGCGGGGTTGATCGGGCCTGGGGATCGCAAGAGCATTCAGCCGATGGCAGCGCGCGACGATGCCGTCAGTTACGATCAACTCCACCACTTTGTGGCGAGCGGCGTCTGGGACGCGGAGCCGCTGAAGGCCGCATTGCTGGCCGAAGCCGATGCCCAGGTCGGCGGCGGTGATGCCTGGCTGATTATCGACGACACGGCTCTGCCGAAGAAGGGGCGCAGCTCGGTTGGGGTGGCCCCGCAATATGCTGGCGTGCTCGGCAAGAACGCCAACTGCCAGACGCTGGTGTCGGTGACGCTGGCGCGGCGGGAAGTGCCGATCATGGTGGGCCTGCGGCTGTTCCTGCCTGAGAGCTGGATTAGCGATCCGGCCCGGCTTGACCGGGCCAAAGTGCCCGAAGAATGTCGCGATTATCGCACCAAGCCCGAGATCGCGCTCGATGAGATCGACCGGGTGCGAGAGTGTGGTGTTCGCTTCGGCTGCGTGCTGGCCGACGCTGGATACGGGTTGTCCGCGCCGTTCCGGCAGGGCCTCTCCGAACGCGGCCTCACCTGGGCGGTGGGCATCCCTTACAAGCAGAAAGTCTATCCGGCCGATGTCGCCATGATCTTCCCTGTCGCCGGACGTGGCAGGCCCCGCCAGCGGCATATCCCCAATGTGAAGTCCGTCACCGCTCAGGCCCTGCTGGATGGCACCAGGTGGCAGACCGTCAGTTGGCGCAAGGGAACCAAGGGCCGTCTCGCGGCACGGTTCGCCGCCGTCCGTGTGCGGGTCGCCGACGGGCCGACCCAACGTATCCACGACATGGGTGCGCAACATCTACCTGGCGAGGAGGTCTGGGTGATCGGTGAACATCGATCGACCGGCGAGCGCAAATACTATCTCTCCAACCTGCCTGCTGATACGCCGATCAAGCAACTCGCCGGGGCCATCAAGGCACGCTGGGTCTGCGAGCAGGCCCATCAGCAACTCAAGGAAGAGCTTGGCCTCGATCACTTCGAAGGGCGGTCATGGCAAGGTCTGCATCGACACTGTCTCATGTGCATGATTGCCCTCGCCTTCCTGCAGTCCCAGCGGCTCAAACAGGCCAAAGGGGAAAAAAAGAATCGCCGGACCTCCACCGCAGCCCAGCCTGCCGGCAGTGCGGCAGGCCATCCTCCAAACACTCGCTCAGCCGCCGCCAACGCAATGCCCGCACTGCCGGAAAATCATCGAGTGTGAGAAGGTGCCAAAGTAGTGCTAGGTGGTGTGGACTCTAAGGATTCCCATTTGGCGTGAGGCGTGATTCAGGGCTGCTTTTGGGAGGTAGCCTTGGGTGTGATGGATCGGCTGGTGTTGAGCGATGGCGCCTGGGATCGGATGGCGCCACTCATTATCGCTCGCCCCGACCAGAAGGGGTCGACCGGCCGCGACAACCGGATGTTTGTCGAGGCGGTCTTGTGGATCGTGCGGACGGGATCGCCGTGGCGTGATCTTCCCGAGGTGTTCGGCGACTGGAACAGCGCGTTTCGTCGCTTCAGCCGGTGGAGCGAGAAGGGTGTGTGGTGGCGAATATTCGAGGCGATGTCGGACGATCCGGACTTCGAGTATCTCCATCATCGACAGCACCGTCGTTCGCGCTCACCAGCATGCTGCCGGGGCTAAAAAGGGGGGTCTGAAGATCAGGCCATCGGCCGCTCGCGCGGCGGCCTGAGCACCAAGGTGCACATGGCCGTTCGGGGGCTTGGCTGTCCCGTGCGCTTCACGCTGACCGCCGGGCAGAAGGGCGATGCACCACAAGCCGCCGGCCTCATCGATGGGTTGCCTGCCGAAGTGGTCATGGCCGATACCGCCTATGACAGCGACGCCCTGCGGCAGGCGATCGCGGACAAGGGCGCCACGGCCGTCATTCCGAATAACCCGTCGCAGACCTTCAAGCACCACCTCGACAAGCATCTCTACGCTCAGCGCCATCTGGTCGAATGCTGCTTCTCCAAGCTCAAGCAGTTCCGCCGCGTCGCTACCCGCTTCGAGAAAACCGCTCGAAACTACCGCGCTGTGATCACACTTGCTGCCATCGTCCTATGGCTCAGGTAACTGTCCACACAACCTAGAGCCTTTTCGATCGCGTTGATGCGTTCGTGCTGAGCGAAGTCGAAGCACCGGGCCGAACGCTTGGCCTTCGACTTCGCTCAGGCCGAATGGCGTGTGTTTTCAACTGGTCGAGAAGTGCTCTACCGCTCCATCAATCGCGGCATCAGTTCGACGAAGTTACACGGGCGATGCCGGCTGTCGAGCTGGTCCTTCAGAATATCGTCCCAGCCGTCCTTCACCGCGCCCGTCGATCCCGGCAGTGCAAAGATGTAGGTGCCGCGCGCGACGCAGGCGCAGGCGCGTGATTGGACCGTGGATGTCCCGATCTTGGCATAGCTCAGCCAGCGGAACAATTCCCCAAACCCCGGGATCATCTTGTCCGCGACGCGCTCGATCGCCTCGGGCGTCACGTCGCGCCCGGTCACGCCCGTGCCGCCGGTCGTGATGATGCAGTCGGTCGTCTGATCGTCGATCCAGCCGTGGAGCCGCTTGGTGATCGCCGCCGCGTCATCCCGCTCGATCGCACGGGCCGCCAGCACGTGGCCGGCGTTCGTCAGCCGCTCGACCAGCGTGTCCCCCGACCGGTCATCCTTCGCGCCGCGCGTGTCGGATACCGTCAGCACCGCGATCCGGACCGGCCGGAACGGCAGTGCCGCATCGATCGGCATCAGTTCGTGCCGAAGGGCGTGCGCGTTCCCAGACTGGCGGTCGCGCGACCGTCAGCCTTCGGCGTCATGCGGACGGCAGACGCACCGGGCAACCCGGGAAAGCGCGGCCACATGCCCTGCGCCAGCGCGGCGCGGCTCGGCATCGGCATCTTGTCCTTGGCGCTGCCCATCTGGTTTTCGTACATCCAGTAGTTGCGCAGCACCGTCGTCACATATCCGCGAGTCTCCCAATAAGGGATCGATTCGATATAGAGCAGCGGATCACCCTGATCGCGCACGATGGTGTTCCAATCGCCGACCGGTTTGGGGCCGGCATTATAGGCAGCGATCACCTTGGGCAGCAGTCCGCCCGTCAGCCCCATGTCGCGAAGCCGCTCCAGGTGCCGTTGGCCGATGTCCATGTTGGTCGACGGACGCGACAGCGCATCGCGTGATACCGAGAGCCCCCGCTCCCGCGCGTAATCGGTGGCGGCCGCCGGCATGATCTGCATCAGGCCGTAAGCACCGGCGGGACTGATGACCTTGTTCCGGAAGCCCGACTCCTGAAGCGTGTGGGCATAGACCAGCGCCTTGTCGATCCGCCAGCCGCTATCGGGTCTCCAGCTCGGCGTCGGGTAGCGCGCTTCCGCCGTCGCGGTGACGCCGGCCGGGCAGTTATGCGCCAGCCATACCGTCGTGGCCGGCAGATCCATCGTTCCGGCGATCCGCACCAAGCTGCCGAACTCCTGCGGGCTGCCGATCCTGGCCTGCTGGCGAATGACGTCGTCCGCCAGATCGATCTCGCCGATCTCGACCAGTGCGGCGGCGACGCGAACGTTGGGCCGCCGGTCCATCATCGCCCAGTCCGTCGCCACAAGCCGGCCGAGTCTGGCGGCAGGCCCCTTCATTCCCAGCGCCTGGCGGGCGAGCTGCCCATAAAAGGTTTCCGCGAACTGCGATGCGCTCTTCAGCCTGGCCTCGACCTTGTCCGGCCGCCCGCATGCCATGTCGGCGCGCGCGGTCCAGTACAGCGCCGCGGCGCGCAGGTCGGTATCCGAAGCTCGCGCGGCCGCCCCTTCGAAGCCGGTTTCCGCCGCCCGGCAGTCGCCCTGCCGCCAAGCCGACAGCGCACCGGTCCACCGGCCCTGTACAGCCCAGTCGCCGGTTCCCTCTGCCGCCTTCGACGCCATCACGCGCGCGTTGGCGTCGTCGCCCTGCAGGAAATAGATCCACGCCACCTTGTCCTGCCATTCGGTCTGCGCCTCGGGCGACAATCCCTCCGTGGCGTCGAGCAACGCATGCGCCGACCGCGCGTCGTCGGCCTTTACGAACGGCTGCATCCTGACCGAGAGATCGGCCGCGACCTGATCGCTGCGAACGCTTTTCGCGCGCGCGCGCCGCGGTGCACCATCGCGCCAGATCAGCGTTTGCGCGGTGGGCAGCGGAGGTAGATCGACCGCTCCGCGCGCTTTGGCCAGGCGTGCGATCGATGCCGCCTCGGGCAGTTCGGGCGCATCGTTCAGCAACGCGACCAGCGCCTCGACCGGGATGCGCGGCGATCCCTTGGCGGTGTAGAGTTCGGCCCGCGCGATCGCATGCAGCGGCCCCGGCTTCATCGCGTCCAGCTGCAATTGCGCATCGGACCAGCGCGCTTCGCGGATGGCGGCGAATACCGCGCGATATCCCGCCTGCTGCTCAGCATCGAGCAGCGTCGGGATCGGCTCCGCCGCAACCGGAACGGCAATGGCGGTCGCTTTCCCGGTCGCCATTGCCGGTGCGGCCGTCGCCAGCATCGCCGCTCCGATCATCACCCTGGCGATCATTCGCCCAACCCCTTCACCAACATTCTCAGGTCGCGCCAGCTTTCGGCCTTCAAACCCGGCCTGTCGATCAGCAATCGAGGATGGAAGCTGGCCACCACCGTAGTTTCACCACTTCTATGGTTAAACGGATGTGAAGACCCTCGCACCGAGATGGCATCCGTCGACAGAATCGCACGGCTCGCCGCATCGCCGAGCGCCAGCAGCCGTCGAGGGGCGACCAGTGCTACGTGATGGCGAGCCAATTCGTGCAGTCGTCCCTCCACGTCCCGACTGGCGCGTCCCGATGCCGGTCGCTTGGCGCAGACGGCTGCCAGGTGGATCGTCTCGCGCGACAGGCCCACCGATTGCAGCATCCGGTCGAACAATCGTCCGGATGTCCCGGACAACAGGCATCCCGATTGGCCGTCTTCCCGGTCGGGGCAGTCGACCAGCACCATCACCGCCGCGTCCTGTGGTCCGCTCGCCGACAGGTGGACGCCGCTCCACGCGGTTTCCGGCGCACCGGGGCCGCCGCGCCATGTCAGGAATGCGGCCAACGTGTCCGGCAAATCCTGCAACGGCGACGCATCGGTCGTCACAACTGCAGCAGCCGGCGCTTGTGATGGCGCTTTCCAGTCGTGCGGTACATCATTGACCAGCACGTCGACGCCCGCGTCCCGCCACCACTCCAGCGTACTGGCCACCGCGGCGACCCAGTCGATGTTTTGGTTATCTCCCATTACCTACTATCTGCTCATTGGTTGACGCCGCGGTCAAATCGCGTGATCGACGAATGACGATCAGACGTTGCCGTGATGCGCCAGTGCCACGCCCAGTGCCATTCAGGGCGCCGCGGCCCGGGAGAAAATGATGACGACACGCGAATCCATGCCGTATGACGTGGTGATCGTGGGCGCCGGCCCCGCGGGGCTGTCCGCCGCGATCCGGCTGAAGCAACTGGCCGAGGAACGCCGCAATGAACTGTCCGTCTGCGTGCTGGAGAAGGGATCGGAGGTCGGCGCCCATATCCTGTCCGGCGCGGTCGTCGATCCGCGCGCGATCGACGAACTGATCCCCGACTGGCGCGACACGGACTGTCCGCTGGCCGAGACACCGGTCACCGACAATTATCACTGGGTGCTGACCAAGACGAAGAAATACAATCTGCCGCATCTGTGGACGCCGCCCTTCCTGCATAACAAGGGCACCTATACCTGCTCGCTGGGCAATCTGTGCCGGTGGCTTGCCGGCCAGGCGGAGGCGCTGGGCGTCGAGATCTTCCCCGGCTTCGCGGCCGCCGAAGTGCTCTTCGATGAGGACGGCCGGGTCAAGGGTGTCGCGACCGGCGACATGGGCGTCGCGCGCGACGGTTCGCACAAACCGGATTACACCCCAGGGCTGGAGATCCACGCGAAATACACCTTCTTCGCCGAAGGCGCACGCGGGCACCTGACCAAGGAGGTCATCCGCACGTTCGACCTGGCTGTGAACAGTCAGCCGCAAGTCTATGGAATCGGGATCAAGGAACTCTGGGATGTCGCTCCCGACAGGCACGTCCCCGGCCGCGTGGTCCACACACAGGGATGGCCGCTGAGTGAGACGGACGGCACCAACGGCGGCGGTTGGATTTATCATCAGGCGAACGGGCAGGTGTCGCTCGGACTCGTCACCTGGCTCAACTACACCAATCCCTACGTGTCGCCCTTCGATGAAATGCAGCGCTGGAAGACGCATCCCGCGATGCGCGAGCTGCTGGAGGGTGGAAAGCGCGTTTCTTACGGCGCGCGCGCAATCAACGACGGCGGATTGCAGTCGATTCCTAAGCTCATCTTCCCCGGCGGCGTCCTGGTCGGATGCTCGGCGGGGTTCCTCAATGTGCCGCGTATCAAGGGGACGCACGGCGCCATGAAATCCGCGATGATGGCGGCTGAAGCGTCCTTCGATGCAATTCAGGCCGGGCGTGAGCATGACGAGCTGACCGCCTACCCGGCGGCCTTCGAGGCGTCCTGGCTCCACAAGGAACTGTCGATCGTCCGTAACGCCGAGCCGCTGATTTCCAAATTCGGGGCGTTTACGGGCTCGGGACTGGCGGGTGTCGCGATGTGGATGGAGTATCTGAAGCTCAAGGCGCCCTTCACCATGAAGCACAAGCTGAACAACGAGACGCTGTTCCGCAAGGACCTGGTCACGCCGATCGAATATCCGAAGCCCGATGGCGCCCTGACCTTCGACAAATTGTCGTCGGTGTTCCTCTCCAATACCAATCACGAGGAAGACCAGCCCGTCCACCTGACGCTGCGCGACGCCGATGTTCCGATCAGCTACAATCTGCCGAACTACGACTGTCCCTCGACCCGCTACTGCCCTGCTGGCGTATATGAGGTCGTCCAGGAGGAGGCGGGGCCTCGGTTCCAGATCAACGCCCAGAACTGCGTCCACTGCAAGACGTGCGATATCAAGGATCCGACGCAGAACATCAACTGGGTGGTCCCCGAAGGCGGCGGCGGACCGAACTATCCGAATATGTGACGGAAGGGGCAAGGCGCGTCAGGCCGGTCCTCGTCACAGCGGGGACCGACGACGCGGCTTGGTCGCCGCAGTGTTCTCATAATCGCCTTCAAACTCCGTCCGTCACCCCAGCGAAAGCTGGGGTCTGCTGGCAGTTAAACGATCACCTCCCACAGATCCCGCCACTCCGGATTGGCCGCTTCGATCAGTTCGATCTTCTGCGCCCGCTTCCATGCCTTGAGCGCCTTTTCACGTGCGATCGTCTCGTGCGGTTCGGCAAGAACCAGCGTCTTGATTCCATAACGGCGGCAGAACGCCGAACCGCGATCGATCCGATGCTGATCGACCCGTGCCGCCAGATGTGCCGTGAGGCCGATATACAGCATACCTCGAGGCCTGCTTGCCAGGATGTAGGTCCAACCGCCCACGGCGCGACGTCAGTCCTTTGCGTGCAAGAGACCCCAGCTTTTGCTGGGGCGACGAAAAAGCAGATGGTATAATGAGGTGCGGTTCGTAATTATCCGAAGGCTGACACCTGTTTGCCCAGCCACCATCCCTTGCATAGATACACTGCTTCTCCATCAAGCGTCCCATGCCCACCGAACCCGCCCCCGCCAAGATCAACCTCGCGCTCCACGTTCGCGGCAGGCGCCCTGACGGCTATCACGATCTCGAAACGCTCTACGCCTTCGCTACCGATGGCGATTTCGTCACCGTCGAGCGCGCCGCCACCCCCCGCTTCACCATAACCGGACCGTTCGCGGCCAGCCTCGATCCGGCCGCAGACAATCTTGTCACTCGCGCCGCCGCCGCGTTCAGCACTGCCTTCGGCGAAGGCAGCTATGCGATCGTCCTCGACAAGCATCTGCCCGTTGCTTCCGGCATCGGCGGTGGGTCTGCGGACGCCGCCGCGACCCTGCGCGCGCTCGCGCGTCTTGAGGGCGTCGCGCGCGACGATCCCCGCCTCGCGACGATCGCCGCCGGCCTGGGCGCCGACGTGCCCGCCTGCCTTCTCGGCCGCCCGACACGCGGCACCGGCAAGGGCGACGCGCTGGTCCCGGTTCAGGCACCCGACGAACTCCCGCTGCTCCTCGTCAATCCCGGTGTTGCCGTCTCGACCGCCGCGGTCTTCGCCCGCTGGGACGGTATCGACCGTGGTCCGCTGGGCGAGGGCGGGCCGCTCGCGATCGCGCGCGCGGGCCGCAATGATCTCGAACGCCCCGCACGCGCACTGGCGCCCGCCATCGCCGATGTCCGTGCCTTTCTCGATGGGCAACCGGATGTCCTGCTGTCGCGCATGTCCGGCTCCGGCGCCAGCTGCTTTGCGCTGTTCGAGCATGGCACCGAGATCACCCCGATCGCCGACGCGGCAAGAGGAAAGGGGTGGTGGGCGCTGTCATCGCGCCTCGGCTGACATCCTTCACCGCTGGGAACGGATCAGGGGGATGGAAAACTGCCCTGGCGCGAGGTTGGGTTCGTCTCCACCGCGGTCCGCAATTGCCCGGAAGGCAGCGCCATGTCGCGATGCTTCACTTCTTGGCGGCGCGCCATGCTGAAAGCGATTGACCGTCCGCTCTCGACAAAACCAAGCTTGCGCAACACGCGGTGGGACGCCTCGTTCTCGACAAGGCAGCCCGATATGATGGTCGCCTCCTCCAGTTCCGCCAACGCCCAGTCGACAATGGCCTGCGCGGCTTCGGTAGCATAGCCCAGACCCCAGAAGGGTTCCCCAATCCAGTAGCCCAGGAACCATTCGCGATCGTCGGCGGATCGAAGCGCGACATCGCCGATGAACTCATCGTCCAGGGCGATCGCCCAATTCAGTTCGTTGGGCACGACTTGCTCGAAGAAGAAATCGGCATCCCGCTCGCGATAGGGGAATGGCAGCCGGGACAGCGTCTTCACTACCGCCCAGTTGTCGGCGAGCGCGATCAACCGAGTCCGGTCGCGATTCTCCGGACGGCGAAGGATGAGTCGCGGGGTGACAATCCGGGGCACGCGAACGGATATGGTCATCGGCACTCTATCAGCCGATTTCTACCCGACTGACAAGCCGCCGAAGCGCTGTCCCAAAAAAGGATGTTCCTTGCTTGTTCCTGGAGAACAGATGGTGTACAGCGCCGAAGACGCGTTGAACGGTGCGCGCATCTGCTCTAGCGAGGGATACACAAGATGGCCGCAAATCTGAAAGTGATCGACACAGGCATGGCGACGGCAACCGCGACGACCGACCGGCAAAAGGCGCTGGATGCGGCGCTGGCACAGATCGACCGTGCCTTTGGCAAGGGCTCTGCGATGAAGCTGGGCGCCAAGGAGGCGATGCAGGTTGAGGTTATCTCGACCGGCAGCCTGGGACTGGATATTGCGCTGGGCGTGGGTGGCCTGCCGCGCGGCCGCGTGATCGAGGTCTATGGGCCCGAGTCCTCGGGCAAGACGACACTCGCGCTCCACGTCATTGCCGAGGCTCAGAAGACCGGCGGCACCGCCGCCTTCGTCGACGCCGAACACGCGCTCGACCCCGTCTATGCCAAGAAGCTGGGGGTCGATATCGAAGAGCTCATCGTCTCGCAGCCCGATACCGGGGAGCAGGCGCTGGAAATCGTCGATACACTCGTCCGCTCGAACGCGATCGACGTGCTGGTTATCGATTCGGTCGCGGCCCTCGTCCCGCGTGCCGAGATCGAAGGAGAAATGGGCGACAGCCATGTCGGGCTTCAGGCACGCCTCATGTCGCAGTCGCTCAGAAAGCTGACCGGATCGATCAGCCGCTCGCGCTGCATGGTCATCTTCATCAACCAGCTGCGCATGAAGATCGGCGTCATGTACGGCAATCCGGAGACGACGACGGGCGGCAATGCGCTGAAGTTCTACGCCTCCGTGCGCCTCGACATCCGCCGTACCGGGCAGATCAAGGACCGCGACGACATCGTCGGCAACTCGACGCGCGTGAAGGTCGTCAAGAACAAGGTCGCTCCCCCGTTCAAGCAGGTCGAATTTGACATCATGTATGGCGAGGGCGTGTCCAAGATCGGCGAGATCCTGGACCTGGGGGTGAAGGCCGGGCTGGTCGAAAAGTCGGGCTCGTGGTTCAGCTACGATTCGGTCCGCATCGGGCAGGGCCGCGAGAACGCGAAGACCTATCTGAAGGAAAATCCCGAGATGGCCGATCGCCTCGAGCGCGCCATCCGCCAGCGGACCGACAAGGTCGCAGAGGAGATGATGACCGGCCCCGATGCGGAGGACGATATGTAGCGCATTGGCGCCGCGACGGGAGGACCTTCGTTAACCAGACACCGTTTTCGTGTGAGCTTTGCGAACTTCCGGATCCGAGGGGAGACGTTCGACGACCGATGCCGCGGCCTGGATGAACAGTGTCGGCAATGTCTGGGCCGACGAGTGGCGTCGCACCGACCGCAGCTTCGCCGATCTGGATCGTTACCTTGACGCGGCCGTTTTTGCCGCTGCGCCCGAACGAGGACGTATCGTCGATATTGGATGCGGCGCGGGCGCGACAGCGATCAGGATCGCCGCTGCTCGTCCGGCCGCATCGGTCATAGGCATCGACCTGTCGGAGCGACTTCTCGCAGTCGCACGAAGCAGGGCAGGGGCTGGTAGGGCAGAGGCTGGGGGGCCGCGATTCATCCTCGGCGACGCGCCGTCCACGGTCGACGATCTCGCGCCGGTCGACCTGTTCGTGTCGCGTCACGGCGTCATGTTCTTCGACGATCCTGTCGCCACTTTTCGCAAATTCGCACGCGCCGCGGCATCCGGCGCGCGTGTCATCTTCTCCTGCTTTGCCGAGCGCGCTGCCAATGCCTGGGCAGTGGAGCCGCTTGCCGCGCTTGATCGCACGATGCCCAGCGATGATGACGGCGCAGGACCCTTCGCCTTTGCGGACCCTGACCGTGTCTTCACCATCCTTTCATCTGCCGGTTGGCTGCCGGAATCGCCGGTCCGCGTCGATTTTCGCTACATAGCAGGCGCTGGTGCGGACCCGGTCGGCGACGCGGTCAGCTTTTTCGGGAGGATCGGGCCAGCCGCCGCGCTGCTGCGCGACGCACGCGACCGCGACGAAGCGGAACGGCGAATGGCGGATGTCTGCCGCGCGCACTGTATCGACGGCATGGTGGCATTTCCCGCCACCGCATGGCTATGGTCGGCGCACGTCACACAGGGAGCGTCGGCATGACCATCATCGTCCATCATCTCGAAAACTCGCGTTCGCAGCGTATTCTGTGGATGCTGGAAGAACTCGGCCTGCCGTACGAGATCAGGCGATATGAACGGAACAAGGCGACGATGCTCGCGCCGCCGGAACTCAAGCGCATCCATCCGCTCGGCAAGTCACCCGTCATCCAGGATACCGAAGACGACGGTCGCGTCATCGCCGAGACCGGCGCGATCGTCGAATATCTGGTCGACAAGGCGGACGGGCGGCTGGGCACGCCAACCCGCCGCGACGACGCGCTGCGCTATCGGTTCTGGCTTCACTATGCGGAGGGGTCGCTGATGCCGCCGCTGCTTGTCCTGCTGGTCCTCGGCCGCATCCCGCTGCTTGGCAAGCTCGGGATCAAGCGGTTCCAGCCGATGGTCGACGTCCATCTGGACTTCGTCGAAGCGGAACTGGCGAAACGTCCCTGGTTCTCGGGCGACACGATGACCGCCGCCGACGTCATGATGAGCTTTCCGCTGGAGGCGGCACGGGCCCGCGGCGGTCTGGACGGCTCGCGTCCCCGCACCATCGCCTGGCTCGACAAGGTTCATGCGCTGCCGGCCTACAGGTCGGCGCTCGAAAAGGGCGGACCCTACGCTTTCGCCTGAGGGAATTGGTCGGCGTCGACCGCCGGCCCATGCCCGCCGGGTGCGGGAACGGTGACGATGTCGGGAGGCTCGGGGGTGTCGAACCCGCCCTCCCATTTGGCGACGACGCTTGCTGCCACGGCATTGCCGATCACGTTCGTCGCCGATCGGCCCATGTCGAGGAAATGGTCGACCGCCAGAATCAGAAGCAGCCCGGCTTCGGGAATGCGGAACATCGACAGCGTCGCCGCGATCACCACCAGGCTGGCGCGCGGCACGCCGGCGATCCCCTTCGACGTGACCATCAGGACCAGCAGCATCGTGATCTGCTCGCCCAGCGCCATGTGAATGCCATATGCCTGCGCGATGAACAGCGATGCGAACGTCATGTACATCATCGACCCGTCCAGATTGAACGAATAGCCCAGCGGCAGCACGAAGCTTGCGATCCGTGGCGGTACGCCGAACCGGTCCAGCGCCTCCAGCGTGCGCGGATAGGCCGCCTCCGATGACGCGGTCGAGAAGGCCAGGATCAGCGGATCGCGAATATAGCGCACCAGCAGCCGCATCCGCCCGCCGATCAGTGCGAAGCCGATCCCGATCAGCATCAGCCACAGCGTCACCAATCCCAGATAAAAGGTGCCCATGAAATAGGCGAGGTCGCCCAGCACGCCCGGCCCTCGCTCCGCCAGTGTCGATGCAACTGCGGCGAAGACGGCGACCGGTGCGAACCGCATCACGTAATTCGTGATCTGCAGCATTACCGCCACCAGCGCCTCGACCGCGCGGACCAGCGGCCGGGCCGGATCGCCGACCGCGGTGATCGCGACACCCACGAACAGCGAGAAGACGACGATCTGCAGGATCTCGTTGGTCGCCATCGCCTCGATCATCGACGCCGGCACGATGTGTGCGACGAAGGTCGCGAAGTCGAACGCCGCCTTGTCGACGCCGCTGCTCGCCGTCGTGGGCGGCACGGGCAGCGCGAGCCTGACTCCGGGCTGAAGCACGTTGACCAGGATAAGGCCCAGCGTCAGCGACAACAGACTGGCGCAGATGAACCACGCAAGGCTGCGCACGCCCACGCGTCCCAATGCCTGCGTGTCGCCCATATGCGCGATGCCCAGCACCAGCGTCGAGAACACCAGCGGTGCGATGATCATCTTGATGAGCCGCAGGAACAGCGTCGTCAGGATCGAGAAATAACCGGCGATCTGCGTCAACCGTGTCGCGCTGGCGGTCGTCCCGTCATCGATCGCTAGGTTAAGACCCCAACCGATGGCCAGCCCAGCGACGAGGCCGATCATGATCCAAAAAGTCAGCCGCTTGGCCATCTAATACTCCCGATGCACGTCCCCCTCCTTGGAAGGGGATTGCGGCGTCCTGGTCAAGGACCGTAACACGGCGACCATGCTCACCCGCCGCTCCCTGCTCGCCGCCGGCGCGGCGTTGCCGCTCTCGTCGGTCGTCACCGCCGTGCAGCCCGACCTGGATGCACTGAAGGATTTGACACAGCAGGCGAAGCCGATCGACGTCGCCGAGCGCGGGGCGCGCGTCGCACGCGCCCAGATGCTCATGAAGGCGCATGGCATCGGCGCCGTGCTCATCGAGTCGGGATCGTCGCTGACCTATTTCACCGGGGTGCGCTGGGGTCGCAGTGAGCGGCTGACCGCTGCCGTCCTTCCCGTCGAGGGAGAACCCTGCATCGTTACGCCCTTTTTTGAGGAGCCGTCGGTCCACGAGACGCTGGCGATCCCCGCCGATGTCCGCACTTGGCAGGAGGATGAAGATCCAGCACGGCTGATCGCTGGCTTTCTGAGTGACCGGAAGCTCGCGAGGTATCCCGTCGGTATCGAGGAGACGGTCCGCTTCTTTGCCGTCGACGGACTTGCAAAAGCGCTTCCCGATACGAGGCTGGTTTCGGCCAATCCGGTCGTGCGCGGCTGCCGAATGATCAAGACCGCTGCCGAGATCGCGCTCATGCAGGCCGCGACCGACGTCACCATTGCCGCCTATCGCTGGGTGTACCCGCGTATCGAAACCGGCATGCGCGGTCAGGACGTCGCAGGGATGATGGACGTCGCGACGCGGCGGTTGGGCGGCTCGCCCGAGTTCAGCCTGGTCCTGGTCGGCGAGGCCGCCGCCTATCCGCACGGCTCGCGCACGCCGCATGTCGTGACCGGCGGACAGATCATCCTGATGGACTGCGGCTGTACGGTGCAGGACTATCAGTCCGATGTCTCGCGCACCTTCGTTCACGGCACCGCGACAAGCGAACAGCGCACCGTCTGGAATCGAGTGGCTCGCGGCCAGCAGATCGCGTTCAAGGCCGCGCAGCTCGGCACACCTGCAGGTAGCGTAGATGACGCTGTCCGTCGCTATTATGCCTCACTTGGATATGGTCCCGGCTACAAGCTCCCCGGCCTGTCGCACCGTACCGGCCACGGCATCGGCATGGATGGGCACGAACCCGTCAATCTGGTCCACGGCGAGACGACGAAGCTGGCGCCCGGCATGTGCTTTTCCGATGAGCCGGGACTCTACCTGCCGGGGCGGTTCGGCGTCCGGCTGGAGGACTGTTTCCACATGACCGAAGACGGCCCCCGCTGGTTCAGCGAACCGCCACGCTCGATCGACGCACCGATGGCTTGAAGACGGCGGGCACCGGGGCGCGGCATAAGTTGATTTGCGACGCGCCTCTCCACCTGTCCGATGATGCTAGACCGCTTGAGAGCGGCGATGTGCTCGCCTAAGTCCGGCTGATGATCTCGACCAATGACCTTCGCCGCGGCTTCCTCGATTATTTCGGCGGCGAGGGACACCGGATCGTGCCGAGCGCGCCGCTGGTACCGCAGAACGACCCGACGCTCATGTTCGTCAATGCCGGGATGGTGCCGTTCAAGAACGTTTTTACCGGATTGGAGACGCGTCCCTACACCACGGCTACCTCCAGCCAGAAATGCGTACGCGCCGGCGGCAAGCACAACGACCTTGACAATGTCGGCTATACCGCGCGCCATCACACCTTCTTCGAGATGCTCGGAAACTTCTCGTTCGGGGATTATTTCAAGGACCGGGCGATTGATCTCGCCTGGACCCTGCTGACGAAGCAATGGGGATTGCCGCCCGAGCGGCTTACGGCGACGGTCTACCATAATGACGACGAGGCTTACGCGCTCTGGACGAAGCGCCTGCCGCCAAGCCGCATTATCCGCATCGCGACGAAGGACAATTTCTGGGCGATGGGTGACAGTGGGCCTTGCGGGCCATGTTCCGAGATATTCTATGATCACGGCGAGCATATTGCGGGTGGCCCTCCGGGAAGCGCCGATGAGAATGGTGACCGCTTTACCGAGATCTGGAACCTCGTCTTCATGCAATATGAGCAGGAGGAGGCTGAGATCACCGGCAACCTGCCGCACCCCTCGATCGACACCGGCATGGGGCTGGAGCGCATAGCCGCGGTCATGCAGGGCGTTCACGACAACTACGATACGGACACTTTCCGTGCGCTCATCGAGGTGTCGTCGGCGCTGACCGACACGCAGCCGACGGGCGAGCACAAGGCCAGCCACCGGGTGATCGCCGACCATCTGCGCGCCTCGGGCTTTCTGGTCGCCGACGGCGTGCTGCCGGCGAACGAGGGCAGGGGCTACGTGTTGCGCAGGATCATGCGCCGCGCAATGCGCCACGCGCATCTGCTGGGTGCGCGCGATCCGCTGATGAACCGGCTGGTTCCGACACTCGTCGCCGAAATGGGCGGCGCCTACCCCGAACTGGTGCGTGCCCAGCCGTTGATCGAGGCGACGCTGGAAAATGAGGAAACACGCTTTCGCCAGACACTGGAGCGGGGCTTGCGACTGCTGGAGGAAGCGACAATTGGGCTTGGCCCGGGAAGCACGCTTCCCGGCGAGACGGCGTTTCGCCTCTACGACACCTACGGCTTCCCCTACGACCTGACCGAGGATGCGCTTCGTGCGCAGGGACTGAACGTCGATCGGGCCGGCTTCGATACGGCGATGGCCGCGCAGCGCCGCGCGGCACGAGCGGCCTGGAAGGGTTCGGGAGCCACTGCTTCCGAGGATTTGTGGTTCGACATCGTCGAGACGCACGGCGCGACCGAGTTCCTCGGTTACGGCAGCGATGCAGCCGAGGCGCAGGTCGTGGCAATCCTCAAGGAAGGCGTTGAGGTAGATCGAGCCGATGAGGGCGACACGGTTGCAATCATCACCAACCAGACGCCGTTCTATGCGGAAAGCGGCGGACAGGTCGGTGATACCGGCACGATCACCGGTGAGAACGGGTTGCGTGCAACCGTTTTGAACACGGCCAAGCAACTCGCAAAGATCTTCATCCACCATGCGCGCCTCGACTCCGGTATGGTCGCGGTGGGAGATACGGTGCATCTCGCCATCGACGGCACCCGGCGGACGGCGATCCGCGCCAATCACAGCGCGACGCATCTGCTGCACGAGGCATTGCGGCAGCGCTTGGGGACGCATGTTGCTCAAAAGGGGAGCTTGGTCGCTCCCGATCGCCTGCGGTTCGATTTCTCTCAACCCGTGGCGATGACCACCGACGATATCGCTCAGGTCGAAGCTCAGGTGAATGCCCAGGTCCGGGGAAACGGTCCGGTCACGACACGGCTGATGACTCCGGAGGCGGCGATCGAGATGGGCGCGATGGCGCTGTTCGGCGAGAAATACGGCGACGAGGTCCGTGTCGTGTCGATGGGCACCGCTCAGGACGCAAGCTACTCGATCGAGCTATGCGGTGGTACGCATGTCGGTGCGTTGGGCGAAATCGGGCTGTTCACGATCGTCGGCGAAGCGGCAGTGGCGAGCGGAGTCAGGCGCGTGGAGGCACTGACCGGAGAAGCGGCAACCGCTTATCTGTGGTCACGCGATGCAAAGCTCCGCGAAGCAGCGGCGGCACTGCGCACGACGCCGGATGAGGTTCCGACGCGCGTAGCGGCGCTGGTCGAGGACCGCCGGCGGCTGGAACGCGAATTGGCCGACGCGAAGAAGACGCTGGCCATCGGCAATACCGGCTCCGCGGCCGGCCCGGAGATGATAGGAACGATCGGTTTTATCGGCCAGGTTCTGGATAACTTCGACGGCAAGGCGCTACGGGGCGCGGTCGACGAAGCGAAGGCCCGGATCGGTTCGGGCGTTGTGACATTGGTAGCCGTCAAGGACGGCCGCGCAACGGTCGCGGTTGGTGTGACCGATGACCTTACCGGATGTCATGATGCGGTCGAACTTTTGCGAACGGCGGTTGCCTTGGTCGGAGGGAAGGGCGGCGGTGGCCGTCCGGACATGGCGCAAGGCGGGGGCCCGGATGGCGCCGGAGCGCAGCAGGCGATTGACGCGGTCCGTCAGTCGTTGGCCTGAACGCCGGGCGCGGCGATCTCATCGAACCGCCGCACCCGCCTCAGTCGCGGCTCGCGATCCAGTTCGGCGGTGTTGCGGATCATGCGCCGAAGCTCGTCGCGCTTCTCGTGGATTGACGCGATCACCGGACCCATCGCGATGCCCAGATCCACGAGAACCGCTTCCGACAGCTGTAGCGAGCTCTCCAGCGTTTCAGGAACGGCGTCAGTCACGCCTGCCTTGTAGAGAGTCGCAGCATCCTCCGCGTCTCGCGCGCGCGCAATGATCGGCAGGTCGGGCGCAAGCCGCCGCGCCTGCCGCGCGACGCGCGCGGTCAGCACCGGATCGTCCATCGTCAGGATCAGCGCCTTGGCATTCGTCAGGTCCAGACGCTCGACCAGTTCTGCGCGAACGACATCGCCGAACAGCATCGGATAACCGTCCTTTCGCGCTTCCTGCACCACATCGATATCTGCCTCGACCGCGATGAAGGGCCGGTCGTGTACGGCGAGCATGTCCGCCACCAGACGCCCGACCCTTCCGAAGCCGATAATGACGCTGCCCGGACCACCGCTGTCCACGACCGCGTCCGCCACCACGGTTCGGTTGCGTTCCATGCGGCGGGATGCTTCGCGCCCGAGACGCGCAAGCAATGGCGTCAGCGTTAGCCCGATCGCGGTGACTGTCTGCCAAAAGGCGAGCGTCGAAGGGAGGATCAACTGCGCCTGTGCCGCGGTCGCCAGCACGATCAGCGTCGTCTCCGACGGACTGCCCATCAAAACGCCGGTCTCTGCGGCCACGCCCTTGCTGACATTGGCGACGCGCAGCAGCAGGAAGATGACCACCGCCTTGACGACGACGACGCCGGCGACGGCCGCCAGTAGTGATCGCCAGCTCTGCAGGATAGCGCTCGGGTCGACGCTCATACCGACCGTAATCAGGAAGACGCCGAGCGCAAGACCCCTGAAAGGCGCCGTCATCACCTCGACCTCGCGGTGATACTCGGTTTCGGCGATCAGCAGCCCGGCCAGCAACGCACCGACGATCGGCGAAAGCCCTACCGCCGTCGTCGCGCCGCTGGCGATGATGACGACCAGCAGAGAAGCCGCTAGAAACAGCTCCGGGCTTTTCGTGCGCGCCGCCTGCGCGAACAGGCGGGGCAGGATCAGCCTGCCGCCGATGAACAGCGCCGCGACCGTCGCCGTACCGCCGATTGCAACGGATGCAACGCTGCTCCAGCCTTCATTGGCAATGCCGGGGGCCAATGCGCCGAGCACGAAGACGATCGGCACCAGCGCCAGATCCTCGAAGAGAAGCATCGCGAAGGCGCCGCGTCCGACCGCTCCCGTCGTCCCAACCAGCGGCAGGACGAGCGCCGTCGACGACAACGCCAAAGCAAAGCCCAGCCCGAGCGCTCCCGCCCATTGCTGGCCCACCAGATGCAATGCGATGCCGACCAGCAGGCCAGCGCCGACGAGTTGCGCCGGCCCCGTCACGAAGACCTGGGAGCGCATGGTCCACAGGCGACGAAATGACAGTTCAAGTCCGATCGAAAAGAGCAGCAGCACGATGCCGAACTCGGCATACGGCTCGATCCCCTCACGATCGGAGATCGTCAGATGCCGCAGCCAGGGCGCCCGATCGACGAGCGCTCCTAGTCCCGATGGTCCGACAAGCATCCCTACCAGGATGAAGCCGATGACCGGGCTGATCCGAAATCGCGCAAAAGCAGGAATGACGAACCCGGCGGCGCCCAGAATGACTAGCGCGTCACCGGCGCCCGAATTGTCGATGTGTACCGCCATCGTCCCATCCCTAGCGGGGGGAAGGGACGAATGTCAGCCCATCCTTACCAGTTGGTCATCGCCTGTTCGAGATTGACGCGAACTTGCTCGAAGAATTGTTCGGTCGTCATCCACGGCTGTTCCGGACCAATCAGGATGGCGAGGTCCTTAGTCATTTGGCCGCTCTCGACCGTCGATACGCACACCTTTTCCAGCGTCTCCGCAAACCGTGTCACGTCGGGGGTGTCATCGAATCTGCCACGATATTTCAGGCCGCCCGTCCATGCAAAGATCGAGGCGATCGGGTTTGTCGATGTCGCCTTGCCCTGTTGGTGCTGCCGGTAATGGCGAGTGACGGTGCCGTGCGCGGCTTCGGCCTCCACCGTCTTGCCGTCCGGCGAGAGCAACACGGACGTCATGAGTCCGAGCGACCCAAATCCCTGCGCGACCTGATCCGACTGGACGTCGCCGTCATAATTCTTGCACGCCCAGACGAACTCGC
Organism: Sphingomonas sp.; assembly: GCA_965260965.1. GTDB lineage: Bacteria > Pseudomonadota > Alphaproteobacteria > Sphingomonadales > Sphingomonadaceae > Sphingomonas. Next base: position 985,321 of record CBDHCA010000003.1, read on the forward strand.
CGTTCCACTTCAGCGCCGATGCAACCATGTCGTCGATCAGGCGATGCTCATAAGCGATGCCGGCTTCGTCGAACTTGTCCTTGAATTCGGCCTCGAACACGTCCGCGAAGATGTCCTTGAAGCGGCCGTCATAGGCTTTCAGGATCGTGTTCTTCGTCGAGAGGTAGACCGGCCATTTTAGGTTCAGGCCGTAATGCATCGAAGCGCGGGCGAAGTCGCGGATGGACTCGTCGAGATTGTACATCCCCATCGCAACGCCGGACGCCGGGAAGTCGAACACCTCATGCTCGATCTCCTGCCCGTCCTTACCTAACCATTTCATCGTCAGCTTGCCGGGACCGGGTACGCGGAAGTCGGTGGCCTTGTACTGGTCACCAAAGGCATGGCGGCCAACCACGATCGGGTGCGTCCAGCCGGGGATAAGGCGCGGGACGTTGCGCATCACGATCGGCTCTCGAAACACGACGCCTCCCAGGATGTTGCGGATCGTGCCATTGGGCGAGCGCCACATCTTCTTCAGCCCGAACTCCTCGACGCGTGCCTCGTCGGGCGTGATCGTCGCGCACTTGACGCCGACGCCGTATTTCCTGATCGCGTTCGCGCTGTCGACGGTTACCTTGTCGTCGGTCGCGTCGCGGTGCTCGATGCCCAGGTCGTAATAATCAAGGTCGATGTCGAGATAGGGTCTGATCAGGCGTTCGCGGATCCACTCCCAGATGATCCGTGTCATCTCGTCGCCGTCGATCTCCACGACTGGCGTCTTTACCTTGATCTTGGCCATTTTCGCTTCCTTGGATGGGGTTTGGCCGAGCGTCTAGGATAGGCAGGGCAGGGGATCAACCGCGGCGGCAGGTTGTTGCCTGCCGGCGACGGGAGGGTTAGACCGCGCGTCATGCCATCTATTGAAAAGCCGCCGGTGATGACCAGCACCGTCAAGTGGCGCTTCCCCGCCGTGCACCCGGAAGGGCATAAATACATCGCGGTCGCGCTCGGTATCACCTTGTTGCTGACCATCGTCTCGAAGGTATTGTTCTGGCCCATGATCGGCGTCACGATCTGGGTTGCGAGCTTCTTCCGCGATCCCGTTCGTACCACCCCCGCTGGCGACGGACTCATCATCGCCCCCGCCGACGGGTTGATCACGATGATCCAGCGGGTCGAACTGCCCCGTGAACTGGCCGGGCCGAACGGGCTGGGCGACATGCCGCTAATGCGTGTCTCGATCTTCATGTCGGTGTTCGATGTGCACATCAATCGCACGCCTATCGCCGGGACGATCCGACAGGTCATTTATATTTCCGGTAAGTTCCTGAACGCCGATCTCGACAAGGCCAGCGAGGAGAATGAACGCCAGCACATCGTGGTCGAGGGGCGCGATGGCCGGCGTGTGGGCTTTACCCAGATCGCCGGTCTTGTTGCGCGGCGGATCGTCGGCTTCGTCAAGCCGGGCGATATGATCGCGACCGGCCAGCGGATCGGACTGATACGCTTTGGAAGTCGTGCCGACGTTTATCTGCCGGACGACTGCGTGGCCCAGGTCGCGCTGGGGCAGCGCAGCATCGCTGGCGAGACGGTGATTGGCCGACGCGGCGGCCTGCCAGTCGCCGGGATCGCGCAGTGACGGCCCGCCGCCGGTGAAAGTGCCAGAGCGCCGACGGCTGCGACGTGCCCCTCGTGGCCTACCGCTGCGCGCGGTTGCGCCCAATGCGGTAACGGCACTGGCGTTATGCTCCGGCCTTAGCGGCGTCCGGTTCGCGATCGCGGGCGAGTGGCAGAGCGCTGCGGCGATGATCATGGTTGCCGGCGTCCTCGACGGCATCGACGGCCGTATCGCCCGCCTGCTTCATGGTGAGAGCCGGTTCGGTGCCGAATTGGACTCGTTGTCGGATGCCATCTCGTTCGGCGTGGCTCCCGCCCTTATCATGTACCTGTGGTCGCTGACCGCGCTACCCCGGCTCGGCTGGATCAGCGCGCTAACGCTGGCGGTCTTTTGCGCACTGCGCCTGGCGCGCTTCAATGCCGCAATCGACGAGAGCGATCAGCCTCATAAATCTGCCGGCTTCCTGACCGGCGTACCAGCGCCCGCCGGCGCGGGACTGGCACTGCTGCCACTATATCTGTGGATCTGGACCGAAGAACCCTTTTTCCGCTCGCCTTACCTGGTGGCACCCTGGGTGGGGTTCATCGCACTGCTGATGGTATCAAGCGTCGCAACCTTTTCCTGGCGCTCGCTGAGATTGCGACGGACCGTGCGGTTCGAGGCGATCGCCGCTGTCGTGTTGCTGGGAGCGGCACTGGTCTCGGCTCCCTGGCACACGCTGACTGCGATCTGCGTCGTCTATCTCGCCTTGATCCCGTTCAGCTCGGCAGCCTATTCACGCGTCAGGCGACAGCGCTCGACCGAGGTAGGTCCGGCTGCGGTTCGATCGTCAACCCGCGCCTGACGACGGGCAGACGTTTCGTCGGAATCGTCGACCAATAGGCATGGGATGAAGCCTTCGCCCGGCCGGATGCGAGTTGAATGATCCGGTCCCACTGCGGCACGACTGACGTGACGATCGCCACCATCGCAATGAAAAAGCCGCCAACGAAAACAAGACTTTGCACCATCACAATCATCTTCGCACTCCCGCCGGGATAGTGTCCGACATTCTCATCACAGCGCAACGAGACGGTGCCGACCCGGTTCCAGCCGCCCCGGCACGGACACGAGAAAGGATACCGTGTTTGTTACTAGTTCGGTATATGTTCCTTTATCGTTCCATCTGTCAAGCTTGTAATGAGGCCGTCGGTGCGCTAGGCGCCGCGAATTAATCCCACATGGGAAGCATCATAACCCGGTGCGATTTGCGGCTTGCGCCGCCGGTCGTCATCCGCTTCCCAGAGGTTCAACCGGAAGGAGTTATCCCTATGGCGGCACCTGTCGTCACCATGCAGCAATTGATCGAGACCGGCGCGCATTTCGGGCATCAGACACATCGCTGGAACCCGAAGATGAAGCCCTACATCTTCGGCGATCGCAACGGTGTCCACATCATCGATCTTTCCCAGACCGTCCCGTTATTTGCCCGGGCGCTGGAGTTCATTAGTCAGTCGGTCGCGTCGGGCGGCAAGGTTCTGTTCGTCGGCACCAAGCGCCAGGCGCAGGAGCCGATCGCCGATTCGGCGCGGCGCGCAGGACAGCATTTCGTCAACCATCGTTGGCTGGGTGGAATGCTCACCAATTGGAAGACGATCAGCAATTCGATCAAGCGGATGAAGGCGCTCGAGGAGCAACTTTCGGGCGACACGGTTGGCCTCACCAAGAAGGAAGTGCTGCAACTGACGCGCGAGCGCGACAAGCTGGAAATGAGCCTAGGCGGCATCCGCGACATGGGCGGCGTTCCCGACGTCATGTTCGTGATCGATGCGAACAAGGAGGAGCTTGCCATCAAGGAGGCAAACACGCTGGGCATTCCCGTGGTCGCGATCCTCGACTCGAACGTGTCGCCGGATGGCATCGCCTTTCCCGTGCCCGCCAACGACGATGCGAGCCGTGCCATCCGCCTCTATACCGAGGCCGTCGCAATCGCGGCGACACGGGGCGGGCAGGAGCAGCAACAGCGTCGCGGCGTCGACATGGGTGCGATGGCCGAACCGCCCACCGAGGAAGCGCTCGGCACCGATCCGGCGATCGATGCGAACGTCAATCTTGAGGGCAATGTCATGGCCGAGCGTGCCGTCGAGGCCGAGCGTCAGATCGACGCTTAACTTCCCTGCCTCCGAACCGTCACGCGGGCGGGGTAGGGCGCGGGCCTTGCCTCGCCCGCAACCATATCGAGCATGAAGAGGAACGAATGATGGCCGAGATCACGGCAGCGATGGTAAAGAGCCTGCGCGAGAAGAGCGGCGCGGGCATGATGGATTGTAAGAAGGCGCTGAACGAAACGTCGGGCGACATGGCTGCCGCAATGGACTGGCTCCGCACCAAGGGGCTTGCCGTCGCACAGAAGAAGTCGAGCCGGACGGCAGCCGAGGGCCTCGTCGGGGTAGCGGTCAGCGGCGTCCGAGGCGCTGTCGTCGAGGTCAATTCGGAGACGGACTTCGTCGCCAAGAACGAGCAGTTCCAGCAATTCGTGCGTGAAGTGACGCAATTGGCGCTCGCCAGTGGTGACGACGTCGAGGCGCTTAAGACCGAGACGATGCCTTCGGGAACCAGCGTCGCGGACGTGCTGACCAACAATATCGCGACGATTGGCGAGAACCAGTCGCTGCGCCGGGCGCGGCGGCTTGAGGTTTCCAAGGGAGCGATCGTTTCGTATGTACACAATGCGGTGGCGCCGGGACTTGGTAAGATCGGTGTGCTGGTCGCGATGGAATCGGAAGCTCCCGACGATGCGCTGCATTCGCTCGGGCGGGATCTGGCGATGCACATTGCCGCGGCCTTTCCCCAAGCGCTGAATGAGGATGATCTCGATCCCGAGGTGATCGAGCGCGAACGCGCCATCGCGGCCGAGAAGGCCGGTGAGTCGGGTAAGCCAACGGATATCATCGCCAAGATGGTCGACGGTGCGATCGCGAAATACCGAAAGGAGCACGCGCTCGTCAGCCAGTTGTTCGTCAAGGACGGAAAGACGAAGATTAGTGACGTGGTCGCAAAGGCAGGCAAGGATGCCGGCACGCCGATCCTGCTGACGGATTATGTCCGCTTTCAGTTGGGCGAGGGTATCGATCGTGAGGCGTCCGACTTCGCAGCCGAGGTCGCGGCTGCTTCCGGCGTAAAGCAGCCGGAACCAGCACCGACTGCATGACAAGTGGCCATGGTGTAGGTTGCTCCTCCATCATGGCCCGCCTAAGGTCGACGACACTTCCTGACCAATGATCGAGACTCGATGACGGCCCCGCGCTTCAAACGCATTTTGTTGAAACTGTCGGGCGAAGCCGGGCTGATGGGTGAGAACGGTCTTGCCATCGACCCGGATGTCACCGCTCGCACGGCGGGCGAGATCGCCGATGCGCGAGCGGCCGGCTATGAGCTTTGTGTCGTGGTCGGCGGAGGAAATATTTTTCGCGGCATTTCAGCAGCGGCGAAAGGCTTCGATCGTGCCACGGCCGACTATATGGGCATGCTCGCAACGGTGATGAATGCGCTCGCGGTTCAGAACGCGCTTGAGCAACTCGGCGTCGACACGCGCGTCCAATCCGCCATTCCCATGGCCAGCGTGTGTGAGCCCTTTATTCGTCGCCGTGCTGAGCGGCACCTGGAGAAGGGCAGGGTCGTCATCTTCGCGGCTGGCGTCGGCAGCCCCTATTTCACGACCGACAGCGGCGCGGCGCTGCGTGCCGCCGAGATGAAGTGCGACGCCTTGTTTAAGGGAACGAGCGTCGACGGTGTCTATGACGCGGATCCCAAGGTCGTCGCGGGAGCAAAGCGTTTCGCGACGGTCGATTACGGCCGGGTGCTGGCGGACAATCTGAAGGTGATGGATGCAAGCGCCATCGCGCTGTGCCGTGACAACAATATCCCGATCGTCGTCTTTAACATCCGCGAGCACGGCAATTTCGCCGCCGTGCTCGCGGGCGAGGGTGTTTCGACGATCGTCCGTAGCGAGATGGAGATGACACATGCCGGCGTATGACAAGGCCGATCTCGAACGGCGCATGGCTGGTTCGACGGAGTCGCTCAGGCACGATCTGGGTGGGCTGCGCACCGGTCGCGCGTCGACGACGCTGCTCGATCCGGTAACGGTCGAGGTCTATGGCTCGCAGATGCCGCTCAATCAGGTGGCGACCGTGTCCGCGCCGGAGCCGCGTATGCTGTCGGTACAGGTCTGGGACAAGTCGAATGTCGGTCCTTGCGACAAGGCGATCCGTTCGGCGGGACTGGGCCTCAACCCGATCGTCGATGGTCAGACACTGCGGCTGCCCATCCCCGACCTGACCGAGGAACGCCGCAAGGAACTTGCAAAGATCGCCGGGCAATACGCTGAAAAGGCCCGGATAGCCGCGCGCAATGTACGGCGTGACGGCATGGACAGTCTGAAGACGGACGAGAAGAAGGGTGTCTTCGGCGAGGATGATCGCAAGCGGCACGAGACCGAGGTCCAGAAACTGACCGACTCGACCATTGCCGATATTGACGCGGTCGCGGCCGCCAAGGAGAAGGAGATCCTCGGTAAGTGAAGCCGCAGGTGGCTCCATTTCGGGCAGAGGTGATCGACGCTGACGCAATTCGGCCTGCCGGCGGTCCGGTGCCGGCCGTTCCACGACATGTCGCCGTCATCATGGACGGCAACGGGCGGTGGGCGAGGAAGCGGATGCTGCCGCGCATCGCCGGGCATCGGGCCGGTGTCGAGGCCGTCCGTCGCGTCACGCGGGCGGCGCGTGAACTCGGTATCGAGGCATTGACGCTCTATGCCTTTTCCTCGGAAAATTGGCGCCGCCCCGAGGCGGAGATCGGCGACCTGATGGGGTTGCTCAGGATCTTCATCCGCTCCGACCTAGACGAACTGGTGCGGGAGAATGTCCGGCTCTCGATTATCGGTGATTATCGCCGGTTCGCGCCGGACCTGGTCACGATGGTCGACGACGCCGTAGAGCGCACCGCCGCAAACACTGGTCCGATGCTCGCCATTGCGTTGAACTACGGTTCTCAGGCGGAACTCGTCGACGTGGCGCGTCGCCTCGTCCGGCGAGCGGTGGCAGGAGATCTTTCCCTCGACGCGATCGACGCGGGAATGATCGAGGCCGAACTCGATACCGCGCGGCTTCCCCCGCTGGACCTGCTCATCCGCACATCGGGCGAGGTGAGATTGTCCAACTTCCTCCTGTGGCAGGCGGCCTATGCCGAACTGCTGTTCGTCGACACGTTATGGCCCGATTTCGACGGCAAGGCGCTGAGCGAGGCAGTGGCGGCATTCGGCGCGCGACAGCGCCGCTATGGAGGCTTGTGACCCGAATTTCCGGACAGCGCTCGTCCGATCTCAACCTGCGGATCATGACCGGGCTCGGAATGATGGCTGTTGCGGTGATGGCGCTGTGGCTGGGCGGTGTCGCCTTCTGGGTGCTTGCATGCGTCATCTCGCTGTTTATGATGGCCGAATGGTCCGACTTGCTCCGGATCGGCTCCAAAGAGAAACGCGTCGCGCAATTCGCCTTGTGCGTGCCCCTGGCGGTGATGGCGCCTCCGTCGCTGGTCATCGAGAACCGCAATTTCTTCGCGCTCGGGCTGCTCGTCGGCGCCGCCTTCTTCACCGTCATCGTGACGAAGCGCCGTGAACTCGCCACAGGCACCATCTATTGCGGGTTGCCGGTGCTGGCGCTCACCCTGATCCGGCGACAGGATGACGGGATCGTCCTATGTCTTTGGACGCTGGCGCTGGTCTGGGCATGCGACATCGGCGCGTTTTTCGCCGGCCGGGCGATCGGCGGTCCCCGGCTCGCGCCCTCGATCAGTCCGGCCAAGACGTGGGCCGGACTGGGCGGAGGGGTCGCGCTGGCAAGCGGTTTTGGCGTCCTCCTGCACGCAAGCTACGGACTGCCGTTCCGTGCGATGCTCGCGACGCCTTTCCTGGCGGTACTGGCGCAGCTTGGCGACCTGTACGAAAGCGCGCTCAAGCGCCGGGCAGGCGTGAAGGACAGCGGCAATATCTTGCCCGGGCATGGCGGGGTGCTGGACCGTCTGGACGGTGTCGTGCCGGTGGCGCCCGTCGCCGCGCTCATTCTGCTGCTTCCGCTGATCGACGGCGGGTTCTCGGCGTGAAGACGGTCACGATCCTCGGCGCGACGGGATCGGTCGGAACGTCGACGCTCGACCTGCTCGAGCGCGAACCCGAGCGTTTTCATATTCATGCCCTGACGGCGAATTGTGACGTCGGCCGCCTGGCCGCAGCTGCGATCCGGACCCGCGCCCGCAAGGCGGTGGTGGCGGACGAAACTTGTCTGCCCGCGCTGCGCGACGCATTGCATGGCAGCGACGTTGAGGCGGCTGGTGGGCGAACGGCGGTAATCGACGCGGCCTCCGGTGCCGACTGGACGATGGGCGCGATCGTCGGTTGCGCTGGACTTGAGCCGGTCATGGCGGCGATCGAGGCGGGTGGCATCGTGGTACTCGCGAATAAGGAGCCGCTGGTCTCGGCGGGTGGCATCATCCAGGAGGCGGCCGCGAAAAGCGGCGCGACGCTGCTTCCCGCTGATTCGGAGCATAATGCGATCTTCCAGTGTCTCGACCGGAGGCAGGCCGGGCAGGTACGGCGGATCGTGCTGACCTGCAGCGGCGGACCGTTTCGTGATTGGTCGATGCAGGAGATGCGCGACGTGACGGCGGCACAGGCTGTCGCCCATCCGAACTGGTCGATGGGTCCGAAAATCTCAGTCGACAGTGCGACGATGATGAATAAGGGTCTTGAGCTGATCGAGGCCGCCCGACTCTTTCCCGTCGACCCGGATCGGATCGAGATCGTCATCCATCCACAGTCGGTCGTGCACAGCCTGGTCGATTATGTCGACGGATCGATGCTGGCACAGCTCGGTTTGTCGGACATGCGGGTGCCGATTGCGCATACGCTGGCCTGGCCGGAGCGCATGGTGACGCCGATGATACCACTGGACCTTGTCGCGGTCGGCCGGCTGGATTTCGAGGCTCCTGATCCGGTACGCTTCCCGGCGCTGCGGCTGGCAAGAGAGGCGCTGATCGCGGGTGGTGCGATGCCGTGCATACTGAACGCCGCCAATGAAGTTGCGGTCGCCGCCTTCCTGGCCGGCGCGATCGGCTTCCTTCAAATCGCCGCAATCGTCGACGATACAATACAGCGCTATGATCCCGATCCTCCCGACACGATCGATGCCGTGCTGGCGGTCGATGCAGAGGCGAGAGTGGTTGCGCGCTCGCTCGTGACCAAGCGTAGAGAGGATCGCCCGGCATGATCGCCAGTCCCGGCCTGCTGATAACCATCATTGCCTTCGCCCTGGTGATTGGTCCGCTCGTCTTCGTTCACGAGATGGGCCATTACCTCGCTGGCCGCATCTTTGGCGTGAAGGCAGACGCATTCTCGATCGGTTTCGGAAAGGAGATTGCCGGCTTCACCGACAAGCGTGGCACACGCTGGAAATTCGGGTGGATGCCGATCGGCGGCTATGTGAAGTTCGCAGGTGACATGAACCCGGCAAGCCAGCCCGACGCGGCGTGGCTTGCCCTCCCGGCCGAACAGCGTCAGGCGACGTTTCAGGCTCGGCCGGTCTGGCAACGCGCGATCATCGTCGCGGCGGGGCCGACGGTGAACTTCGTTGCCGCCGCGCTCATTCTCGCCGGTTTCGCCATCGCCTATGGCGACAGCCGAACTCCCGCAAAGGTGGCGACGGTCGTGCCGGGCAGTCCGGCCGCAATCGCGGGTCTTCGGTCCGGCGATCTGGTGACGGGTATCGGCGGAAGATCGGTCAACGTCTTCGATGACCTCGTCCGATACGTGAAGATCCGCCCGGGTGAACAGGTAACAATCGATTATCGCCGGAACCATCGCGCGATGCACAGCCGGATGACCATTGGCACGGTCGAGGAGGGCGACCGTTTCGGGCGCCGCTTCGATGTGGGGCGCATCGGCATCGAGAGCGGCCCCCCGGTCACGGTTTCCGTCGGATTGGCGCAGGCGCCGGGTGTCGCGGTGCGGCAGACCGGCGAACTGCTGCGGTTTATGACCGATACGCTCGGTCAGATCGTCACCGGCCGACGGTCGCTCAAGGAGATGAGTGGCCCGGTCGGCATGGCAAAGGCGGCTGGCGAGTATATGACGCTGGGCATCGGTGCCTTCGTCTTCCTGGTAGCACTCGTTTCCATCAATCTGGGGTTCATCAACCTGCTGCCAATCCCCATGCTTGATGGCGGTCACCTGCTCTTCTATACGATCGAGGCGATCCGTCGCCGGCCGGTCGAGCCGTGGCTGCAGGAATGGGCCTTTCGCGGCGGGCTGGCCGCGGTTCTGGCGTTGATGCTGGTGGTCACCATCAACGACCTAGCATCGCTGGGGCTCTGGAAGAACCTGGCCGGCTTGATCGGTTGATCTATGTGAGGCAGGGCAAACCGCAATTCTTGGCCGCGCGTTTCGTAAAGGCGATTAGGTGACACCGAATAGAGGTTCCGGTTTCGGCGCTCGCGCCACGATGGTGCTGCTTACCTGCACGATATTGTCCGGCTTACCCGTTGCCGCCGACGCTCAGCAACGCGGCCGCCGCCCGAATGCGCAAGGCGAACGTCGCGCTGCCCCCGTCCCGGTTCCGCCGCCCAGCGAGCCGGGAACACCTGTCACCGTCACCGACCCGAACGCTCTTACGATCAAATCGCTCCGTGTCGAAGGGTCGCAGCGAATCGAACCGGAGACGGTGCTTTCCTACACCCGCCTACGCGTCGGGCAGCCGTTCAACAACGCCTCGCTCGATCAGGCCATCAAGGATCTCTACGCCAGCGATTTGTTCGCCGATGTCAGCATCTCGGGGGCGAACACGAGCGATATCATCCTCAGGGTACGCGAGAACCCGATCATCAACCGTGTCATCTTCGAGGGCAACAAGCGGCTGAAGGACGACAAGATCAAAAAGGAGGTCAAACTCGCTCCCCGGCAGATCTTCACGCGGACCGCGGTGCGTCAGGACGTCGCACGGATCATCGAACTCTATCGACGCCAAGGTCGTTTCGCCGCCGTGGTCGAGCCGATGATGGTCAGCCTGGACCAGAATCGCGTCGATGTGATCTTCGAGATCACCGAAGGACCGAAATCGAAGGTTCAGCAGATCAACATCATCGGCAATCATGTTTTCTCCGACGATAAGCTGCGTGGGCAGATGGCGACGAAACAGGCGCGGTTCTTCCGGCTGTTGTCGTCCAATACCAGCTATGACCAGGACCGGCTGGCCTATGACCAGCAAAAACTGCGGCAGTTCTACCTTACCGAGGGCTATGCGGATTTCCGTGTGACGTCGGCCGTTGCCGAGCTGACCCCCGACAAGCGCGACTTCATCATCACTTATGTCGTCGAGGAGGGGAAACGCTACAAGTTCGGCGACGTGACCGTCGACAGCGAGATCCGCGACTTCGACAACAAGAAGCTTGCAGCGTCGCTCCCCCTGAAGAAGGGGGATTGGTACAATGCCAAGCTGGTCGAGGACTCGGTCGATCAGCTGAGTCAGTCGGCTGGCCTGTTCGGCTATGCCTTCACCGAGGTCAGTCCGGAATTCCAGCGCGATCCCGAGACGCTGACGATGGGGATCAACTTCCACATAGCGCAAGCGCAACGCACCTATGTGGAGCGCATCGACATTAACGGCAACACGCAGACGCAGGACAAGGTGATCCGGAGGGAGATCCGACTTGCCGAGGGTGACGCGTTCAACAGCTTCCAGGTCAAGCGTTCGCAGGACCGCATCAACAGCCTGGGCTTCTTCCAGGACAAGCTGGAGATCAAGCAGAGCCAAGGATCGGCGCCCGACCGCGTCCTGCTGGAAACGAACGTCGAGGAAAAGTCGACTGGAGAATTGCAGCTGTCGGCCGGATATTCCAGTCTTGAGCGCTTCATCATCCAGGCGAACATCACGCAGCGAAACTTCCGTGGCAAGGGGCAGGAATTGCGCGCGGGCGTCAACTACAGCAGCTATTCTAAGTCCATCGAGCTGGGTTTCACCGAACCCTATCTGTTCGACAAGAATATAGCGCTTGGCGGTGACGTATTTCGGCGCGACTATAATTCGTTTAACTTCACCAATAATCAGCGAAACACGACGTACAGCCAGGTGTCGACGGGTTTCCAGCTTCGCACCGGCGTGCCGCTTACCGAATATTGGTCGCTTTCAGGTCGTTATGGACTCTCGCAGGATAACGTGACGCTTGACGGGCAGTTCTTCACCAACGGCGTTTGCGATCCGGCAAAGGCCGGGCGCTATCTGTGCGATGCGATCGGAGATCGCCTGACCTCATCGGTCGGATATTCGCTGATCTACGACAGCCTGAATAGCCGCCTGCGTCCAACCGCCGGCACCAGTTTCGCGTTCAGCCAGGATTTCGCCGGTCTCGGCGGCGATGTGAAATATATACGAACGCGCGCGAACTTCGCGAAATACTATGGCATCGGTTCAGGATTTGTCTTTTCGACCCTGGCCGAGGGCGGTTACATCTTCTCTCTCGAAAATAGCCGTGGCCCGGGTATCGACAAAATCCGGATCACCGACCGTTTCTATCTGGGTAATCCGCAGTTTCGCGGCTTCGACATACGCGGCGTCGGACCGCGCATCCAGCGCATCCAATACAGCGATGCGACGCCGGCACAGACGCTGCTCGACGGGCGTGACCAGATCATCGACGATGCGCTGGGCGGCAAGGCTTATTATCTGGCGCGCGCCGAACTCGAGATCCCGTTGGGATCGGGTGCCCGTGAACTGGGCTTGCGGCCGTCAATCTATGCGCAGATCGGCAGCTTGTTCGACATAACCCGGCCGTTGCCCACGGCGGTATTCCCCAAGCTGATCGACCCGACCACGGGCAAGGAATATGTCGGAGCGCTGGACATTCCCCAGGTCGGGACCAACGGTCAGCCGCTTTTTACCTATCCCGTCACGACGACGACGAGCGACGCGAATGGCAATCCGATCACGACGACGGTGGCAACGCCAACACTGTGTGCGACCGGTACGCCGACCGGTGAGAACATGGCGTGCGTTGGGACAATGGCAAATCCGCGCTATACCGTTCCCCAGACGCCGTTCGTTGAGCGGTTCTTGGGTGACTCCGCCACTCCGCGCCTGACGGTCGGCATCGGCGTGAACTGGAATTCGCCCTTCGGGCCGTTGCGGATCGATATCGCTAAGGCGATCGTGAAGCAGAAAGGCGACGACGATAAACTCATTACTTTCAACGTAGGGACACAGTTCTGATGAAGACACTCCACACTCTCCTTCTCGCGGCCACTGTCGCCGCCCCCGCGCTTGCGTTGCCGGGCACGGCGCAGGCACAGGTCGCGGTCGCCAATCCGGAAGCCGCGATCGCCAATTCAAAGGCTTGGGCGACCGCCCGGACGCAGATCCAGACCACCTACAAGGCGCAGATCGATCAGGCCGAGGCGCGCCGTACGGCGATCTCGGCCGAGCTGCAGCCGCTGGTCACCGCGTATCAGACCGCCGCCAGTGCACCCAATGCTAACCAGGCATCGCTGCGGACCCAGGCGCAGAACATCCAGACCCGCGAGAACACCGCCAATCAGGAGCTGCAGCGGCTGACCGCACCGGCGCAGCGTTCGCAGTCATATGTGCTGGAGCAGATTTCGGCCAAACTCAAGGACGCGATCGACAATGCTGCCCGCGCCCGCAACGCGGTCGTCGTCGTGCGACCCGATGCGGCTTTGTCGGTGCAGCCCTCCGCGGACATCACGGCGGCCGTGACGACCGAACTCGATCGTCTGGTGCCCAGCGTCAGCACGACCCCGCCCGCGAACTGGCAGCCGGGTGGCCAGCAGGCGCAGCAGCAGGGGGCAGCACCGGTCGGTGTCGCTCCGGTGACCGCGCCGGTCACTTCGCGCAAGAAACCGCAGGGCCGATAAAGGGCAGGGGCCTTGGCTGATCGCTCCGCGAACGCGCTGGGCATCGCAGCCGTCATGGCCGCGCTGCCCCATCGTTACCCGATGTTGCTTGTCGATCGTGTCGAGGAATTGGTCCTCGACACCTCGATCACCGCGATCAAAGCGGTAACCATCAACGAGGGATTCTTTCAGGGCCATTTCCCGGGGCGGCCGATTATGCCGGGCGTACTCATCGTCGAGGCGATGGCACAGGCGGCGGGCGTTCTGGCCGTCGAGAGCCTCGGTCTCGCCGGCTCCGGCAAGCTCGTCTATTTCATGGCGATCGAGGCGGCGAAGTTTCGCAAGCCAGTCGAGCCCGGCGTCCTGCTTCGCCTCGAGGTTTCGTTCGCGCAGAAGCGGCGCACGGTCTGCAAGTTCGCCGGCCGTGCTCTCGTCGACGGTGAACTGGCAGCCGAGGCAAGTTTCACCGCGATGATCGCCGACCCGCCCTCAAAGAGCTGACGGCCGCCGGCTTGAAATAAGCAGGTGCTGCGTGTAGCGGCACTCCTTCATTCAGGCTGGTCGGAACCAGCCGATCAACGGAGCTATCCATGAAGACCGATACCCATCCCGACTATCACATGATCAAGGTGCAGATGACCGACGGCACCGTGTTCGAGACGCGTTCGACCTGGGGCAAGGAAGGCGACACGATGCAGCTCGACATTGATCCGCTGGCGCATCCGGCATGGACCGGCGGGCGTGGGCAAATGCTCGACACCGGCGGTCAGGTGGCTCGCTTCAACAAGCGCTTCGGTGGCGGGCTGACGCTCCGCAAGTGACCGTTACGGCAGCGGAGACATTTGATCTCCGCTGCCGCATTATTCAAATGCGGGCGAAGCGGGCTTCCAGCCGGCGACGTTTGCGCAGTCCACCGCCGATCATTCCGAAGCCGAAGGTGAGCAGCATCCAGGTTGACGGCTCGGGAACGCCCATCGCGAACGCGATGAAACCAGTATGGATCGACGTCGGTACGAAGCCGTTGAACTCACCCCAACTGCTGTTCAGGGCATCGTCGAAGTCGCCGAACGTAGTTCCGAAGGTAAGCCCGAACGACGTTACCGAAGCGAGCTTCCCGTCGATGAACTGCGGGCCGCCCGAGTCACCACCCGCAGAACTGACTTCCAGCGCACCGACGCCGAGATTGCAATATTTCCCCGATGCGTCGAGACCGAAGCCCAAGGTCGCGAGCTGACAGGACGCGTCATATTGCGGGACACCGGGGTCGAAGTCCGAGAGATAGGTGTAATTGACGTCGGCCGTGCCGAAGAACTTTTCTCCGTCAGCGCCGGGATCGGTGAAGAAGCCGTCGAAGTCGGAGTCCCCAAGACGGAAATCGAAGCGATTGTCGCCTTGACGAAGGCGCCCGGGAGACAGATTGTCCCCGATCAACCCGCCGACATCGGACCGTGCGCCATAGCCGGCGATATTGTACCGCTGTCCGGTCAGATCGGGGCCGGTGTAGAGTTCGTAGGAAGTCGCGAACGAGGGAGCCAGATGATCGAGACGCAAGACCGCGATGTCGTTTTGATCGACCACCTCACCCGTGTAATTGGGATTGACGAAATATTTTGTGACGTCGACTCCGACCGATCTGGTGTCAAGGAAAGTGACCGAATCCGGATTGGAAAGATCGTTGAAATAGGCGGTCGTCCTGAATGGATTCGCGGTTCCCGCACCGCCGCTGACGCAGTGGCCGGCGGTCAGGATCGATCGGCGATCGGACAACAGCGATCCCGAGCAGATGAACGCGTCGCCGTTTTCATATTCCATGATGAGCGACACGACGCCCTGGTATTTCGGCCCCTGCGCGAAGTTGATCGGGCTGCCGCCGCCCGCCAGTGTCGCGGTCGAAGCCTGTCCGACGATGTTGCTTTGCGCAGTCCATGTTTGGCCCTGGAAGATCCCCGTCTGAACAGGGTTCGAAGCGGCCGCAGGCGTCGAAACCGCCGCCAGCGCCAGCGCGCTCGCAGCCAACAATCTTTTCGCAATTGTCATACCGGTCCCCTGTTTTGATTGAGTCGGCGCGCAGTTGCCCCAACCCGCCGGTACCTCGTTTACCGGACGTTAACCGTCAAGCTGTAAATGATGCGTTCATATCAAATTGCCGTTGTTTCTGCTCAAAGCCCGAAACGGAGCGATACCCGGATATCGCGCCCGGCGAGCGGTGCGAAGTCCTTCAGGAAGCTGGAGTGCCGCCGCGCAACCACATCGAAGATGTTGTTGGCGCTCACCAGCAGATATGTCTTACTGTCGCTTCCGAAGGGCTTCAGGCTGATCGACGCGTTCACCAAAGTATAGCCCGGTGTATCTGTCTCGAATTGGGCCACACGGTCCTGCTTGAAGAAATGCTCCACTTCCCCGCGGGCAGTAAAGCGATCGGCCTGCGCCTCGATTCCGCCCAGCAGGCGCAGCGGCGGGATACGCGGCACCGGTCCCGCATCGACGAGCGAGGCATGAACGTAGTCACCCAGCGCGTCCGCGTTGATCTGAGTACCTCCGATCCGGAATAGCCGTGCCGAAGCATCCGCTTCGAACCCGTAATAATGCGCATCGACCTGTTGGAACTGGAAGCATGGCAGGTCGACATCCCGCCCGGAGGGAGCGGCTGCCGCCGCGCAGACGCTCTGCGCCACCTGATCCTCGGAGATATAGTTCTTGAACCAGTTGTAATAGGCCGACGCGTCGAGGTTGAAGCGCTCGCCATGCATGTGCAGCGTGCCCTCAAGTCCATAGCTGCGCTCCAATCGAAAATCGGGGCTACCCAGTTCATACGCCTGCGTTCCAGCGTGAGGGCCGTTGGCAAACGCTTCCTCCGCCGACGGCGCACGCTCGGTATAGGAACCGTTCAGGCCCAGGCGCACCAGATCACCCAGCCCGTAAGACGCGCCGAGCGAGCCGGAAAAGGCGTCGTAGCTGCGCCGGCCGCCGAAGAACCGCAAATCATCGGCCGGGGTTTTTGCGGCCAGGTCGGTAAACTCGTATCGCGCGCCGCCCGACGCCTTGAACGCCCCGCCATCATATTGCTGAAGCGTGAAAAGTCCGGTCTGATTGGTTTCGTTGCGCGGCAGGAAAGCCTCATCGCCGACCACGTTGAACAGCCGGTTGAAATACTGGACGCCCGATACCCCCTGCCAACCGCCACGACTTGCCTGGATCAGCTCCAGCCGGGCCTCAGTCCCGTTATTGTAGAAGGCTGTGCCGATCTCGCCCGACGGCTCCAGTTCGAAATGCCGATAGTTCGCGTGCCCCATGCGCACGCGGATGCGATCGAGGAAGCCCCCGCCGGTTCGCACCTCTCCGCGCAGGTCGACGCGGTTCTGCACGACGTCGAGGCGTGGGGACTCCTGCCCCTGGTTGACATCGGTCGAGTAGCGGATCGGCACCCCATAAAGGCTGTCGTAATGGCTGTAGGAGACGCCGAGATTGCCGGTATCGGTAATGACTGCCGCGCCCGCGCCCGCTGTCCATGTCTTTGCCTGCGTGTTCGGCAACGTGCCCCTGATCGCGGCCGACGCGGCGAAGTCGATCGGATCCTCGCCCGGCGCCACGTCCTGCGGCAAGCCGACCTGGCTGAGCGCCGCCGCCCGCGCGGCCGGCGACAGGGCATAGCCGCCGATATGGAGATTGTCGGACTTCAGATAGGATCCATCGGCATGCAGCACGATGTGCTGCCCTACCGCCACGTCTCCGGCGGCCTCGCCCGCCCGCTCGTTGGCGGCCGATCCATAAGTACCGATTCCGTTCAGCCGGTATCCGTTCTCGGGCACCGTCCGCGGGATGCGGGTGTCAATGACGTTGACGACGCCGCCGACCGCCGACGATCCATAGAGGAGGGCGGCGGGACCACGAATGATCTCGATCCGTTCGGCGAGCAGCGGATCGATGGCGACCGCATGATCGACCGAGGTGTTCGAGACGTCGATCGAGCCGATCCCGTCGGTCAGCACCCTGATGCGCGGCCCCTGAAATCCGCGCAGGATCGGCCGTGACGCGCTGGGACCGAACGAGGTCGCAGACACACCCGGCAGCCGCGACAGCGTCTCGCCGATCGTCGGACGCAGGTCGCGGGTCAGCGCCTGTCCCTTCAGCACCGACGTTCCCTGAAGAACGTCGGTTTCGCTCTGATCGAGCACACCCGTCACGATGATGTCCTTGGCCGTGGTCGCGGGCGATCGCGATGATGTGGGCACCGCCGATTGCGCGGTCGGAGCAGGCGCGGGTGGTGGCGCCGGAGAAACTTGTGCAGCGCCGGCGGCAGTCAGCGCGCTCGCACCGAGAAGCAAGACATTCATGTTATATTGTTCCCTTTACCTGCGCGCCGCTTACGCGCGATGTTGTACTATATCAATATCCTTTTTTACTTTGGTAGCCCGGGCACGGGTCGCGGGAAGGGTGATCGCATGAACTCAGCCATCCTTCTGCTCGGTCGTTACAGGGCGGCTCCCGTCAGTCCTGCCACATCGGTAAGCAGCTTGACATTCAGTACGACGATGATCGCGGTCACGGTCCACGCGAGAATCTTCAGCCAGCCTGGGCTGACCAGACTGCCCATCTTGCTTTTGTCGGAGGTGAACCGCACCAGCGGCACGATCGCGAAGGGAAGCTGCATCGACAGGACAACCTGGCTCAGGATCAGCAGCCGCGCAGTGCCGCTCTCCCCGTAAATCGCGGCGACGATCACCGTCGGGACGATGGCCAGCCCGCGCGTGATGAGCCGGCGCAGCCAGGGCGACAACCGCAGCCGCAGGAAACCCTCCATCACGATCTGCCCCGCGAGCGTCGCGGTAACCGTCGAATTCTGTCCCGACGCCAGCAGCGCAACCGCGAACAGAGTGCTCGCCGCCGCGGCACCAAGCGTCGGAGTCAGCAATTGATAGGCGTCCTGGATCTCCGCCACGTCGGTCCGTCCGATCGTATGGAATGCCGACGCCGCGAGGATCAGGATGGCGGCGTTGACGAACAGCGCGAGCATCAGCGCGATACTACTGTCCAGAGTCGCCCATCTGGCGGCATCACGCTTGCCCTCCGGCGTGCGCGGATAATCTCGCGTCTGGACGGCGGCGGAGTGAAGATACAGATTATGCGGCATTACCGTCGCGCCGAGGATGCCGATCGCGATGTAGAGCATCGTCGGATTGCTCACGACCTCGTGCCTTGGGATGAACCCGGCGAGCACATCACCCAATGCGGGTTGCGAGGCTACCAGCTCGTACAGGAAACACAGCGCGATGATCGCGATCAATGCGATGACGAACGCCTCCAGCCGGCGAAAGCCGCGCTTCTGCAGCGCCAGGATCAGCAGCACGTCGAGGCCGGTCAGACAGACGCCCCAGACCAACGGGATGCCGAACAGCAGGTTCAGGCCGATCGCGGTGCCGATGACCTCTGCCAGATCGCACGCGACGATCGCGATCTCGCAGAGCAGCCAGAGGATGACGGAGACCGGCTTGCTGTACGCGTCGCGGCATGCGGACGCCAGATCACGTCCGGTCGCGATCCCGAGGCGCGCCGACAGTGCCTGCAGGATGATCGCCATGATATTAGACAGCAGGATGACCGAGAGCAGCGTGTACCCGAATGCCGACCCGCCCGCCAGATCGGTCGCCCAATTGCCGGGATCCATATATCCGACCGCGACCAGAAACCCGGGACCGGTGAATGCCGCCAGCTTGCGCCACCACGATGCGCCCTCGGGCACGTTGATCGAGCGAAAGACCTCGGGCAGCGATACGCCGCCGCCCGTCCGCCAGCCCGCATTGTCGGTGGGGTGAGCTTGCTGCGCACCGGATTCGTTCATGGAAAACCTTTGATAATGACGTCGCCGCGTCAGGGTTTGAGAGCCGACCCGGCATCTCGCAGACGGCCGGTCAGACGCGTCAGCAACTCCAGCGTCGAATCGCTGACATGATGTTCGATACCCTCTGCATCGGCGTCGGCCACTGCCTCGTTCACGCCCAAGGCCAGCAGGAAATCGAAGACCAGTCGGTGACGCCTGCGACTTTCCCGCGCCATCGCAGCACCGGCTTCGGTCAGGAAGATCGAGCGATACGGCTTGGCTTCGACCAAGCCTTCCCGCTTCAGCCTCGCGACGATCTTCGATGCGGTAGGCCGGCTGACCGACATGTTATCCGCAATGTCGACCAGGCGCGCTTCCCCGGTTTCATCGATCAGGTCGCCAATCAGCTCGACATAATCCTCCGCGACCTCGCGCTGATGCGCGAGACGCGTTTTCTTGAAGGCGGCAGCCCGGCGCGCGGTGCTCTGGCTCATAGCCGGGATGATTTATACATGGCTACTTTTATTACCACCTAAAAAAGGGTTTTGCATCAGCTAAACCATCCTGGTTTAAGGCAAGGCCGACCAATCAAGCATAGCGCTCGCTCACGGAAGACAATCAACGGCGACGTTGTTATGAAGCGATCGCGATTTGGACCGCGCCCTGATCGGAGAATATTATGCGATCGCAGCGGCTTGAGATGACGGGCGGCGACCGAAACCCGAGCGATCACGGCTGACCGGTGGCGCCGCCGCTAAGCATCACCGGCGTATGGCAGTCGCTTCGATGGCCGACAGCGAATGATCTGGTCTTTTCGCTGAAAGCGTATCTTGCGGTCATCCTGTGCCTGATCGTCGGGTTCAGCCAGAACCTGCTCAACCCCTATTGGTCGGCGCTGACCGTTTACATCGTTCTGCTACCGCCGGCGAGCGGCGCGCTGCGGTCCAAGGCACTGTATCGCCTGATCGGTACGGTCGCGGGTGGGCTGTCGGTCATGGCGACGACCGCGATTGCCGCGGGTCAAGTCGGCGTCATGCTGGTGCTCAACATTGCAATCGTCGCGATCGCCACATGGGCAAACGAGATCGATCGCACGCCTGCCAGCTATATCTGGTTCTCCGGAGGACTGACTACGGGATTTATCGGACTGATCGATCTTCAGCAACCAGGGCAGATGTTTACCTTGGCTACTGCGCGGATGGCGGAGATCTGTGTCGGCATCCTGGGGATCGCTGCGGTCGACAGCCTGATCGCACCAGTACCGATGAAACCCAAATTCCTCAAGATGATGGGCGAATGGCACGATAGCGCGCGGGACTGGATTGTCGACGCGCTGGGCACCATTAACGCGGGTCCTCCGACCGAGAAACGGCGCGGCATGGTCCATGACAATCTGCGCAAGCTAACCGGGACGATCGGCGCGCTCGATGCGATGGCGGTCCAGCTCCCCTACGATATCGTCGCGGCGCCGCCACGCCGTTGCGACGTCCATCTGGTGCGCCGAATGGTGATGCGCGTCGCCACCGACCTCGCTGCGATCGAGGAATGGATCCATGCAGCGCGCGTGACGCCGAGCGGCGGCGAGGCGCAGTCCGGGCTGATTGCTTCGGTATCCGACTGGGTCTGCGAGCGTGACGGCGAGGATGACACACTGTTCGTCGACATAGGCAAGGGCGAACAGTTGAGGGCGCGCGTCGCCGCGGCCGACAAGGAGTTGGGCGCGCGACGCGACCATGAGGCGCTCGTCCAGAACGGCATCCTGCGTCGGCTCGACGGCTTTATCGAGAACTGGATCGACCTTGCGATCGCCATGCGGTCGGTCGCGACGCGAGCACGCCTGCCGCACCGTCTGCGCCCGGTCGCGGCTGCGGCGAAGCCCGTACGCAGCATCGACTATCTCGTCGCCGCCTTCGACGTTGCACCACTGCTGCTGGCGACATCGGTTGCGGCGACGAGCTACTACCTCACCGCCTGGGCGTCGGGCACCAACGCGATGTTGTTCGCCTTTATCGGCTGCGTCTTCTTGATCGGTCAGCCGAGCACGTTGCGGTCGGGACTGGGGGTCGTCTCTTGGGTCGGAGTGGCCTTTGTACTGGTTTTCGCCTATCAGTTCGCGATCCTCCCGCGCGTCACCGCCTTTCCGGTTCTGGTCGCCGTTTTCGCCGCAATCCTCATCCCCGTCGGCCTGTTCATGTCGATGACCCAGGCTGGACTGTTTATAGGCGTCTTCTTCTTTGCGTTACTGAGCCTGCAGGGAACCTATACCGGCAATTTCGAGCGGTCGTTGCTGAGCCTTGGTGGATCGATGGCAGGGCTCATCTTCGCGGTGTTCAGCATGTATGTGCTGAGCTACAACCGACCGCGTGTCACCGCGAGGCGGCTGGTTCGGGCTGTCAGGCTCGACATCTACAACGCGGCCTGTTCCGTACGCCGGCCGAGCAGCGAGCGGTTCCTGCTGCTTACGGTCGACCGGTTGTCGCAATTTATTCCCGCAATCGACAAGCTCGGCGAGGACGATCCGCTGGCGAAGGCCGATCTGATCGACGACTTGCGGGTCGGTCTCAACATCCTTGCACTGCGCGAGATGTCACCCGAACTGCCCGCGTCCCTTCGCGGTGGGATCGACAGGCTCCTCGCGTCGATCGGCAGCGCGTTTCGCCGGCATGCGTCGGGCGAGGACCTGCCCGGCGATCTGCAACGACAGATAGACGCCCTGATCGGCGCGCCCGGGGGGGGTCAAAACGGCGACGTGCGACGTCGGCTCCTCGCCGCCTTGTTCGGGTTACGTCTCGGCCTCGCGCCCGATGCCTCGCCCTATGTCGATGAGGCGGAAGACGAGGGCGAAGATGCACCGGCTGCGGATGCCGATGAGCATGAGGATGCTGAGGAGCCGGGGCAACAATGATCAGCCAGTTCCACATCGGCGGCATCCTGATCTCGTCGATTGTGCCGGTCTTTTTCGCGGCTTTGTTCCTGACGGTTCTCGTCTCAATGGTGCTGGTGCGCGTCGGTTTCTATCAGTTGGTATGGCAACGTCCGATCGTTGACCTTGCAATCCTGATAATTCTGTTCGGAATCATCGTCATACTGCTTCCCGATGGGTGGTCGTTGACGTAAGGGCGCGCACGAAAGGGATTGATGACCCATCTAGTTACCCAGATCGGAAAGGTTGTGCTCACGCTGCTGTTCGTGGCGGGCGCGATCGTTGCGCTGGTGCTTGTGTGGCGCCACTATGAGCGCGATCCATGGACGCGCGATGGCAAGATCCAGGCTGACATCGTCCAGATCGCCCCCGATGTGTCGGGTCTCGTGACCGACGTGCTGGTCAGCGACAACCGCCCGGTCATACCCGGCCAGACCCTCTTCGTCGTCGACAAGGAGCGGTATACGGCGCAACTGGTTCAGGCCGACGCCAATGTCGACAGCGCCCGTGCTCAACTGGACAACGCCGTTCGCGAGCGTATCCGCTACCTCTCGCTCGGCGACCTCGTTAGCCGGGAAGTTCGCGACCAGCGCGTGACTCAGGCCGAGACGATGCGCGCCCAGCTCGAACAGGCAAAGGCCAGCCGGCGGCTCGCGCAGATTAACCTGGAGCGATCGGCGGTCAAGGCGCGCGTGCCAGGCTTCGTGACCGGCTTCACCCTGCGGCCCGGCGATTACGTCAATTCGGGCCAGGCCGTCTTTGCTCTCGTCGACACGCAGAGCTACTACATTCTCGGTTATTTTGAGGAAACCAAGCTTCACCGCTTTCGCATTGGCGATCGGGCACGAATCACGTTGCTGGGTGATGACCGGCCGATATGGGGCCATGTCGACAGCCTGTCGGCGGGTATCGCCGACCGCGAGCAGAGTCCCTCGCCCGAAATGCTGCCTAACGTCACCCCGACCTTCAGCTGGATACGCTTGGCGCAACGTGTCCCGGTACGCATCGTCATCGATCAGGTGCCCGTGAACCTCAGGCTCGTCGTCGGGCGCACCGCTACCGTCACCATCCTGCCTACCGCTACCCCGATCATCACTCCCGGCGTTCCCGCCTCGCACGTCCCCGCCAATACAAGTCCGATTGGTCGCCGGCCGCCGCTCCCGAGTCCGAACAGCGCGGCGCCGGGCGCGGTTAATCCGTGATCGTTCGCCGCCTCGTTGCTGCGGCTACGCTGCTGATTGCAGGCTGCACCGCCGGTCCCGATTACCGCGTCCCACCGGCATTGACCGGTTCAGCACCGCCGCCGCCGCTGATTGAGGCGGCGAACCCCGCTTACGACATCAATCCGCCTCCGGACGGCTGGTGGCGACTCTACGGCAATCCGGTCCTCGACGGGCTGATCGACAAGGCGCTGCGCCACAATCCCGACCTGCGATCCTCGCTGGCAACCCTAGAGCAGGCGCAGGCGCAGCTGCGCGCGGCAGAGCGACAGCGTACACCATCCACCAATTTGAGCGTTAGTCCGGGTTATTCACAGGTCCCGGCCGACTTGTTCGGGCTTCCGATCGAACCGTCTCCCTCGTTCCTGTTCACCGCCAGCGAGATGTTCTCCTACGACTTCGACGTGGCCGGGCGATTGCGCCGCTCGGTCGAGGCAGCGCGTGCGCAGGTCGGCGCGCAAGCGGCCGCACTTGACTATGCCCGCACCACGATAGCCGCCGCGACCGCGGGAGCCTATTCCAGCGTCTGCTCCACCGGACTCCAGATCAATGTGACGAACGAATCGATCGCACTGACGCGAGCGGACCTGGATGTCGTCCGGCGTTTCTTTACGGCAGGCATCGTCGGTGCCAATGACGTCGTGCGATCGCGCACGCAACTGGAGCAGACCGAAGCAACGTTACCGGGACTCGTCGCGCAAAACCGGGCGGCGCTTTACATGCTGGTGACACTCACCGGCGACCCGCCCGAGACGCTGCCTGCCGGTGTTGCCGGCTGTGTGGTGCCCCCGGTGTTGCGCTTTGCGCTGCCCGTCGGCGACGGAACGCAGATGCTCGCCCGCCGCGCGGATGTGCGCCAGTCGGAGCGGATGCTGGCCGCATCGGTCGCGCAGATCGGTGTCTCGACCGCCGACCTTTACCCGAGCATCACACTTGGGGCGACCGTTGGCGAGCTTGCGACCTCGGTACCCGACATCGTCAAATATCGCGCCTTCCGATTTAATGTCGGGCCGATGCTGAGCTGGACCTTTCCCAACAGAAGCATCGCACGCGCCCGGATCGCGGTGGCGAACGCCGCAGCTCGTGGTGCGCTGGCGCAATTCGACAGCACGGTGTTGACCGCACTGCGCCAGACCGAGACAGCTCTGGCAACGCTCGCCCACCGCCTTGATACGGAACGCGCGCTGACGCTGGCGCGCGACGACGCCGCCTTGTCGTATCGCAACGTCAACCGGCTCTATCGCGGCGGCATTTCGCCCTTCATCGACGCGCTGGACGCGGAGCGTACGCTGATCCAAGCGCAGAATGCACTCGCCCAGGCAACCGCGCAGGTTTCACAGGACCAGATCAACCTGTTTCAGGCGCTCGGCGGTGGCTGGCAACAGGCGCCCAAGGTGCAGGATACACCGCTCGATCGGGTCGAGAAGCCGAAGCAATAGAGGCCAGTGCGCTGTTCAACGGGAACCATCTTCCCTGCAGCTTGGCGTTTGAAGGGTAGTAAACCGGGCGATTTGCATCAGCATTCCCACCAGCCGTTGACCACCGCGCGCAACGCTGAATCTGCACCACGGATTGGTCAGCCGCGTCGCGTTCCAACCGACTTCGCAGGTGCAGAACGCCGCGAGGTGCGATGCACTGTCCGGGGCGGACGCAACCATCGCCGAGCGTGCTGCCCGCGTGGGCGATGATGACACGCTGATCGGCGTCCTCTATAGTAGAGCGCCAAGCAGAAGCGCTCCCATGCCCGTGCCTGTTGCTACACCAAGGCGTTCGGTAAGGACTGATCGCGGCTTGCCGGCTCCAATCGCTACGACATTTACCGGCTCTATATGTCTGGCTATGCCTCTGGTCATCGCCAAGGATGCACTGCGCAGGCCGGAGAGGAAGGATCAGTCAGTAAGGCAACGGGCTTGACCAAGGTTGGGGACGCGCCACTGGCCTGTTCATCGAACGTGCCGCTCCAGTCCTGCTCGGCTCAAGAGACGCTCGCTACCAGCGCGACTAATTGGTCGGGGAGACAGGATTTGAACCTGCGACCCTTCGCTCCCAAAGCGAATGCGCTACCAGACTGCGCCACTCCCCGTTGGTCGATGCGTTAGGCCCGTGCCGTTGGTTTCGCAAGGCGTGGTGAGATCGGTGGGCCCGGCAGGACTTGAACCCGCAACCTAACCGTTATGAGCGGTCAGCTCTAACCAATTGAGCTACAGGCCCCAATTCACGCGTGTTAGCCGAGCATCATCGATCGTCGCAACGAAAAAGGGCGCGGCCTGTGACCACGCCCTTTCAAAAAGATGTCGGGCGATTATTCTTGCCCTATCTTACTGCATGTTGTCGGCGCGTGCCTCACCGGCATCACGGACATTGTCAGCGGCTGCGTTCATGTTGTCAGCCGCGTTCTCCATCATCGAAGACGCCATCGCGTTCGATGAATTGTCCGCCATCGCGTCCATGTTGTCCGCCTGCATCTCCATGTTATCAGCCATCATGTCCGCGTTGTTCTCAACCGCGGCCTGCTGTGGCGACTGGCATGCCGTAACCGACATCAGGCCGGCCGTTGCGAGGACGAAAGCGATCTTTTTCATCTATTTACTCCAGTGTCGTTCGACAAAATCACATCGAGGTGTTTTCGACGTTGTTCTCAACAGCATCAGCGCGATTTTCCATGTTTTCCGACATATTGTCGTACATCATGGCCTGATTCTCGGTCGCGGCGTTGTCCGCCATGTCTTGAAGGTTGTCGGCCTGCATCTCCATGTTGTCCGACACAGCATCGGCCGCGTTCTCGGTTGGCGTACGGTTGCAAGCGGCGACTGACATCAGGCCGACTGCGGCAAGGACGAAAACGATCTTCTTCATCAGGGTGCTCCCCAAGCATCAATAAAGTCGCGTCCGACGCTGGTGCCGTCGCGAATTACCTATTTACCTACTATTTCCTATCCGTCAAAGGGGAATTCATCTCCCAGCAAGGTTCACCCGCCGGGAACAGGCGTGATCGCGCCGATCTCCTCGGGTGCGTCGGCAACTATGTGGAGCATGGTCGCCCAGGCGGCGACGTTCTGCCGCAACTGCGCCGGATCGATGATGTCGAGCGTATCCTCGGGCGTGTGATGATAGTCGAAATACCGAAGTCCCGACTGGTTGAGGTCGACGCCGGCAACGCCGGTGGCCAAGACCGGCTCGACATCGGTGCCCCCATGGGGCCGCTGGGCACCGCGCGTGATGCCCAGCGGCATCAGCGCGAGCGCGAGGCGATCGCCGACGGCCTTCGCGCTGTCGGGCAGGTTCATCTCCACGCGCCAGACCCGGTCCGCTCCGAAGTCGGACTCCTGAGCGGTCGCATGCCGTTCGCCGGCATGCGCCCTGGCATACGCGATGCCGCCGAAACCACCGGTTTCCTCGTCGCCGAACCAGACGATGCGGATGGTGCGGCGGGGACGGCCATCGGCCATGATCAGCCTGGCCGCCGCGGTCGTGATGGCGACTCCCGCCCCATCGTCGATCGCGCCGGTGCCCAGATCCCAACTATCGAGATGCCCGCCGATGAGCACGAGGCCCGCGTTCTTGTCCGTTCCGAGAACCTCTGCCACCACATTCCCCGACCGCCGCGTTCCGACGAAGCGGGGCGTCAGTGTCAGGTGCAGCGTCACGGGCTTGCCTGATGCGACCATCCGCTCGAGATTCTCCGCGTCCGCGACCGACAGCGCCGCCGACGGGATAGGCGTGACGCCGGGTTCGAAGTTCGTGCCGCCCGCATGCGGACCACGGCCGTGGTCGGTCCCGATCGAGCGGATGACGATCGCGGCCGCTCCCTTCTTGGCCGCGATATTCGGCCCGATGAACCGGGCAAGGCCCTGCGAGCCATAGCTCGACCCGTCCTGTGTCGGCTTCATCGTGTTTGATACGAACGCGATCCGCCCCTTCAGGCTCCCGTCGCGCGCCAGCAGAAGGTCGTTGAAGCTCGCGAAATAAGTCACGGGCAGGGTAATGCCCTGCGCCGGGGTAGCGCCCGAATTGCCGAGCGCGGTCAGGCGCAGCGGTTGCGGGTAGGGCGAAACTACCTCAGCGGTCTCGATGCCCCGCTCCCAGACGTTCATCAGTTCGTACGGCTCGATGTGCACATTGCTGAAACCCAGCAATTTGAGCCGCGCGACCGCCCAGTTACGCGCCCGCGCCTCCGCCGCCGACCCGTCCGGGCGCGGCCCGATCTCCGTCGTCAATCCCTCGACGATCGAGAAGGCGGTATCATCGGCCAGCGCCTTTTCCTGCAGCCGAGCGATCGCCGGGTCGAGTTCGATCCCACGCGGGGTCGCGCGCGGCAGCGTGGCATTGGGTGCCGCCGGTGCCGGCGGCTGAACGGGCGCCGACTGGGGTAGGGCGGGAGCCAACGCCATCAGGGCGAGTATCAGGGGCGTCATCGTCATCTCCGCATCGGCATCGAGACCGTTGATCTGACGCAAGCACAGGTGCATCGCAAGGGCAGAAGACCCGGTGCGCAGCGACATCCGGTTCGCCCGCGTTGCCAAGGACGACGCCCATCGCTATCTCCCCGACTTAAAATCCCGCCATCTTTCGAAGAACGGAGTCACGCCACCCATGGCCGTGCAGTATACTTATGTCATGAAGGGTCTGACCAAGACCTTCCCGGGCGCGAACAAGCCCGTTCTGAGCAACGTCCATCTTCAATTCATTCCCGGCGCCAAAATTGCCATCATCGGTCCCAACGGCGCGGGCAAGTCGACGCTGATGAAGATCATGGCCGGCATGGATACTGAATTTTCGGGTGAGGCTTGGGCCGCCGAGGGGATCCAGGTCGGCTATCTGCCGCAGGAGCCGCAGCTTGATCCGTCAAAGGACGTGATGGGCAACGTCCGAGACGGCGTGCGAGAGGTCGCCGACCTTGTCGACCGGTTTAACGCCATCTCAGCCGAGATGGGCGATCCGGGGGACGATACTGATTTCGATGCGCTGATGGAGGAGATGGGCGAACTCCAGGCTAAGATCGACGCCGTCGACGGATGGTCGCTCGACAATCAGCTCGAGATCGCGATGGAGGCGCTGCGCTGCCCGCCGGGCGATGCCGATGTTACGACCCTGTCGGGTGGCGAGCGTCGGCGCGTGGCGCTGTGCAAGCTGTTGCTGGAGAAGCCCGACATCCTGCTGCTCGACGAGCCGACCAACCATCTCGATGCGGAAAGCGTTGCGTGGCTGGAGAATTTCCTGAAGGAATATACCGGCAACGTCATCCTGGTGACCCACGACCGGTACTTCCTGGACAATGTCGTCAACTGGGTGCTCGAGCTCGATCGTGGGCGCTACTACACCTACGAGAGCAACTATTCGGGGTATCTTGAGAAAAAGGCCAAGCGGCTGGAGCAGGAGGAGCGCGAGGAGCAGGGCAAGCAGCGCGCGATCGCCGACGAGCTCGCGTGGATGCGTCAGACGCCAAAGGCGCGACAGACCAAGTCCAAGGCGCGCATTCGTGCGTTCGACGAACTGATGGAAAAGCAGGAGAACCGCGTCGCAGGTAAGGCGCAGATCCTGATCCAGATTCCCGAGCGGCTGGGCGGCAAGGTCATCGAGGCGAAGGGGCTGAGCAAATCTTTCGGCGACAAGATGCTCTTCGAGAATCTCGATTTCACGCTGCCGCCGGGCGGGATCGTCGGCGTCATCGGGCCGAACGGCGCCGGTAAGTCGACGCTGTTCAAACTCATCACCGGACAAGAGCAGCCCGATGACGGAACGATCGACGTCGGATCAACCGTCAAGCTCGGCTATGTCGACCAGAGCCGCGACGATCTCGATGCGAACAAGAATGTCTGGCAGGAGATCAGCGACGAGTTGGAGGTCTTCCGCTTCGGCAAGCAGGAACTCGGCACGCGCGCCTATGTAGGCGCGTTCAACTTCCGCGGCCCCGATCAGCAGAAGAAGGTAGGCCAGCTATCGGGCGGCGAGCGCAACCGCGTCCATATGGCGAAGATGCTGAAGGAGGGCGGCAACGTCCTGCTGCTCGACGAACCGACCAACGATCTCGACGTCGAGACGCTGCGTGCGCTTGAGGAGGCGCTGGAAACCTTCGCGGGCTGCGCGGTCGTCATCAGCCACGATCGCTTCTTCCTGGATCGGCTTTGCACGCACATCCTGGCGTTCGAGGGCGACAGCCATGTCGAATGGTTCGAGGGCAATTACGACTCATACGAGGAGGACAAGCGTCGGCGCATGGGCGACGCGGCCGACCGTCCGACGCGCCTCGCCTACAAGAAGCTGACGCGGTGATGCGTGAAGCGCGGTAGTCGGCCGCTCGCCTCCTTCCTGTCGAGACAAGGGCGCGTGCTGTCCACGCGCCGTTCAGCCAAGCTGAAATAGCAGGATCGGCGGGGTGGGGCGGGCCGTCCGCCCGCGACCTGGAAGCTCCCGCGCGGGCGGCCAAAGCCGGTGCGATTGGATAGAAAAACGCCCGGACCGTTTCCGATCCGGGCGCCTGCGTGACGATTGCTCGTCAGCCCCCTTCTTGTGTTCCGCGCTTCGACACCACGTGGTGGAGCAGCGGAGCGTCCCCGAACCAGGCCCTTGCCTGTGTGCCAGTACATTCTTGTTACGAATGCCCGGGCCGCTTGTCACGGGTCGCTGTTGTACCCCGGTGACGATTGGTCCGCCATTGTTGCGCACGTGCAACAGGAGGGTTGGTTGCCACGCCGCGCCGTGCATCCTAGAGCCAGGGGCATTCATCTGCAGGATATGCCGCTCGCCCATGTTCCTATCGCGATACGAACGCATGATCGCGCGGCGGTATCTGCTGCCCGGTCGTGGCGAGGCATTCATATTCCTGGTCGCATCGATCAGCCTGGTTGCGGTGATGCTGGGCGTCGCCTCGCTGGTCATCGTCATGAGCGTGATGAACGGCTTTCGCGCCGACCTGTTCGACAAGATCACCGGCCTGAACGGGCACGCCGTCGTGCAGGGCGTCGGCGGCCGGCTGCCCGACTGGCGGGAGATCGTGACGGAGGCAAAGGCGACACCGGGCGTCACATCGGCGGTCCCGCTGATCGAGCAACCGCTGTTTGTAACGTTCAACGGCCGGTCGGAAGGCGTGCTGGTGCGCGGCATGCGCGTCGCCGACATCCGCTCCAATGCGTCGATCAGCAACGGCGTGGTCATGGGATCGCTCGCCAGCCTGACGTCCAACAGCGGCCGTGTAGCCATCGGCTCTCGGCTTGCCGAGGCGTTGGGAGCGGTAGTGGGAAGCGAGATCACCATCATCAATCCGCAGGGTCCCTCGACGCCGTTCGGCACCGTCCCGCGCTATGTCAGCTACACCGTGGGCGCGATCTTCGAGATCGGGGTGTACGATTACGACAAGGCCTATGTCGTCATGCCCATCGAGGATGCTCAGACGCTGCTGCTGATGGGTGATTCCGTCGGCATGGTGGAGCTGAACACGGTCGATGCCGACCGGGTGGGCGAGATACTGGCGCCGCTCGCGCGCAAGATCGGCGGTCAGGCGGTGATCAACGACTGGCGCACGATGAACGCGCAGCTATTCGAGGCGCTCGCGGTAGAGCGCGTCGCGATGTTCACCGTGCTGTCGATCATCATCCTGGTCGCCGTCTTCAACATCCTGTCCTCGCTCATCATGCTCGTGCGCGCGAAGACGCGCGACATCGCGATCCTGCGGACGATAGGAGCGACGCGAGGCGGGTTGATGCGGATCTTCATGGTCGTAGGCACAACGATCGGCGCACTGGGGACGGTCGCCGGACTGCTGCTCGGGTTCGTCTTCCTGTTCTACCGGCAGGGAGTCGTGAATTTCGTCCAGTTCGTGACTGGCCAGAATCTGTGGGATCCCTCGATTCGCTACTTGACCGAATTGCCGTCGAAGACCGACCCCGTCGAAATCATCATCATCGCACTGATGGCGCTCGGCTTCAGTTTCTTGGCAACGCTCTATCCGGCGTGGAAGGCGGCGAGCACCGATCCGGTCCAGGTGCTGCGCTATGAGTGATGCCGTCCTGGTCACCGAGGGCCTGACCCGCAGCTTCACGCAAGGCGGGCAGACAATCGACGTGCTGCGCGGCGTCGAACTGACGGTCGGTGCGGGAGAGATCGTCGCGCTGGTGGGACCATCCGGCTCAGGCAAATCGACGCTTTTGCAGGCGGTCGGGCTGCTGGAGGGCGGCTTCGCGGGATCGATCCGGATCGCAGGCAGCGAGGCGGCAAGGCTTTCGGCGCACGGCCGGACCGAGGTACGACGCGATCACCTCGGCTTCGTCTATCAGTTTCACCACCTGCTGCCGGACTTCAATGCGTTGGAAAACGTGGTGCTGCCGCAACTCGTGCACGGCGCGACCCGTGACAGCGCCGACGCCCGCGCCGCATCGCTTCTGACAGCTCTGGGACTGGAGCAGCGGCTCACCCACCGCCCGAGCCAGCTTTCGGGCGGCGAGCAGCAGCGGGTCGCCGTCGCACGCGCGCTCGCCAATCGCCCGTCGCTCGTGCTCGCCGATGAGCCGACCGGCAACCTCGACGAGCAGACGGCGGACGTGGTGCTCGCGGAGTTCCTGCGGCTTGTCCGGGAGGAAGGCTCGGCGGCGCTGGTCGCGACCCACAACGAGCGACTGGCGCGGCGCATGGACCGGGTCGTGCGGCTGCATGACGGCCATCTTCAGTGAATGTCTGGAAGGAGGTTCCGAAACTCGAGGGTCGTTATGTTACCCTGCGACCGCTGATCCGCGATGATGGCGATGCACTGATAGCAGCCGCCTCCGCGGACGATTTATGGGACCTGTTCTATGCCGGCGTCGCGAAGCTGAAGGACATCGACGGCTGGTACCGGGACAGGCCGTGTAAAAACACGTTCGCAGGATCGAGCCGGTGGTTTCGAGGCGGCGCGTTGGCCAGGCGTGCTTCGTCCTTCAGGTCTGCATTGCTGCGATCAGTGGCTGGACGCCGAAGATCGCAATCAGCCTTTTGAGATTATAGGCCAGGATGTGGAGGCTGATCTCCGTTCTGACGTTTTTCAGGGTCTTCATGAGGAAGTGTGTCGATCCCATCCAGGCTTTCAGCGTGCCGAACGGGTGTTCGACGGTTTGCCGCCGGATCCGCATTGCGTCTGGCCTGCGGTCGAGCCGCCGGCCCATCGCTTCGACGACGGCTTCATGCTCCCATCGCTTGATCCGGCGCTCCTTGCCGGTCGTACATTGATCATGCAGGGCGCATGTCTGGCAGTTCGACGTCCAGTAGCTATGAAGCGTCATATCGGCTTCGACCGACGTGTAGCGATAGGTCAGGCGCTCGCCTGCAGGGCATCGATAGATGTTCTCCTGCTCCACATAGACGAAGTCCTGCTTGCCGAAGCGGCCCTGAGCTTTGGCGCCTGACGTCAGCGGCCTGGGTACGAAGGCGGTAACGCCGATGCCCTCGCAGGTTCGGATCTCTTCGCCCTTGAAATAACCCTTGTCCGCAATGGCGTCCAAGGCATCGACGCCCATGGCGTCCTTGGCTTTGGCCGCCATGGTCGAGAGCTGGGCACGGTCACTTCCGATATTCAGCAGTTCGTGGGCGACGATCAGGTGATGATGGGCATCGACGGCCGCCTGGAGATTATAACCGACGATGCTCGTGCCGCGGCCCGCGCTCGTCATCGCGCGGGCATCGGGATCGGTCAACGACACCTGCTGGTCGGGCGCGAGCCGGACTTCCTCTTCTCGCGCTTGAAGGGCGCGCATCTGGTCGCGTAACCTTCCGATCTTCTCCTTCAGCCGCGCCGCTTTCGGCTCGGCAATATCGCTCTCTTCCCGATCGGCACGATCAAGCTCTTCGAGATAGCGGTCGATGTTATCCTGCACCTGCTTCATGCGCGACTGCACCTTCGCCGCCGTATAGTTCTTGTCGCGATTATTGACCGCCTTCATCTTGCTGCCGTCGATCGCCACGACCGCGCGTGTGAACAGGTTCAACTGCCGACACAGGACAATGAACTGACTGCACACCGCCCGGATGGCGGTGCCATTGGCCTGACGGAAATTGGCGATCGTCTTGAAGTCAGGAGCCAACCGCCCCGTCAGCCACATCAACTCGACATTGCGCCCGGCTTCACGTTCGAGCCGCCGGCTCGACTGGACCCGGTTCAGATAACCATAGAGGTAGAGCTTGAGCATCGTCGCCGGATGATACGCCGGGCGCCCCGTCTCGGCCGGTGTCATCCCGGCAAACCCCAGCGCCTTCAAATCCAGCGCATCGATGAAAGCCTCGACGGCCCGAACCGGATTGTCCTCCGATACGTAATCATCAAGCGATGCCGGCAGCAGAAAGTCCTGTCGGCGGTCTGCGCCTTCGACGAAACGGCCCATCTCAAAGCCTCCCGCAACCCAGCAAAACACTACCATATTCCAGCGTTTTTACACAGCCTCGGGAGGTCTTCGCCGCGCGCGACGCAGGGCAGGCGCTTCCCTTCACGGTGCTCGACGCGAGCGGTAACGTGGTCGGAACGACACGCTTCATGCGCATGAGCGAGGCCGATCGCCGGGTGGAGATCGGCGGCACCTTCTATGTGACCACGGCGCAACGGACGGGAGTCAATACCGAGGCGAAGCTGCTGATGCTGACGCACGCCTTCGATGTGCTGAAGTGTCAGTGCGTCAATATCCGGACCGATGCGCTCAACAAGCGCAGCCAGGCCGCGATTGAGCGGCTAGGCGCCCACAAGGACGGCGTGCTGCGCGGGCATGCCATCATCGCCGGCAGGGTCCGCGATACGGTCGCCTACAGCATCGTCGATCGCGAATGGCCGGGCATTCGGCAGAACCTGCGCTACCTTCTCGATCGCAAGCGCTGACCGGTCATGATGGCGTCGCGAACGCCTCGGCTCCACTGCGGTGCGACAGGGCGCCGATGATCGATGTGATGCCACCGAACAGGAAACTGATCCCGAGAATATAGCCTGGCAGGGTCAGCGCGGACACGGGCATGGTCGCGAAGACCACGATTGCCAAGATGATGTTGACGACGCCGAGCAGGATCATCATCCCTTTGTGGCGCTGCATGCGCGCACCCCAGACAATTTCCATTATTCCGCGCACCAACAGCCAGACCGCGACGAGAAGCGTGAGCGAGATCGCGCCCGTGACCGGTTCGAAGAGCATCCAGATGCCGACGATCAAGGAGAGAATCCCGAAAGTGATCGTGTAACCTCGGCCTTCATGTCCGTGGCCGAACAGGCCCGCCGCTAGAGACAGCGCGCCCGCGACGGTCAGGAACCCTCCGACGACCAGCGTCGCCGCGACGGTTGCGGAGAAAGGCCAGATGAACGCACAGAAGCCGATCACCGTCGAGGCGATGCCGTACAGCAGGATCCAGCCCCAGCCCGCGCCTACTCGGGCGACGCCATTTCCACGCAAGTCCGTCATCGTCATCCTCCCGTCCTGTCCGATCCGCCAACGAGCCGCTTGCAGTCGCGGTTCCGGCCACGGCGCGCTGGTCGAATCGCGACGGGCCGCCTAGACCGAAGGCATGCATTCAGGCTTCGTCCCGCTTCGTATCTTTTCTTCCTACACCATGCTCGACGGGGCGATCGAACCGAAGGCGATCGCGGCGCAGGCGCGTGCGCTTCGCTTTCCCGCGGCGGCGCTGAGCGATCGCAACGGTCTGTACGCAGCCATGGCGTTCTCCGACGCGGCAAAAAAGGATGGTATTCAGCCGATCATCGGCACGATGCTCGCTGTCATGCGCCCCGACATGCCGGATGGCATCAATCCACCGCCCGACTGGATCGCGCTCTATGCGCAGGATGAGTCCGGCTACGAGAATCTGTGCGCGCTGGTCAGCCACGCGCATTTGGGACGCCCGATCGAACAGCCGGCGCATGTCGACCTCGACTATCTGGCAACTCATGCCGAGGGCCTGATCGCACTGACGGCGGGGGGCGAAGGGGCGCTGGCGCGGCTGATCGCGGAAGGTCAGCCGGATCGCGCCGCACTCTATGCCGACCGCCTTCAGGCGATCTTCGGCGATCATCTGTACATCGAACTGGCGCGGCGCGGCGATGCGACCGAGATGGCGGCAGAGGCGGCACTCATCGAGATGGCGTATGCGCGGGAATTGCCGCTGGTTGCGACGAATCCGTGCTGCTTTACCGAAAGCGCATTCGGCGATGCTCATGACGTGATGCTGTGCATCGCCCACTCGACCTATGTCGAGACGGACGAGCGCGTGAGAAGCTGTCCGCAGGCTTGGCTGAAACCCGCCGAGGCGATGCGGCAACTCTTCGCTGATCTGCCGGAGGCGATCAACAATACGTTGGTCGTGGCCCAGCGTTGTGCCTTCATGGCGCCATCGCGCAAGCCCATCCTGCCGACGCTTGCCGGCGATCTGGCCGGAGAGGCCGAGTTGCTGCGCAACGACGCACGCGCCGGGCTCGATCGGCGACTGGACCGGATCGCGACGCTGCACGGGGAGGACGCCGTAGACTGGCGGGCAGCCTACCGGGATCGGCTGGAGTTCGAGATCGACGTCATCGTCCAGATGGGTTTTCCCGGCTATTTCCTGATCGTCGCGGACTTCATCAAATGGGCCAAGGACAATGACATCCCCGTGGGGCCAGGTCGTGGTTCCGGTGCCGGCTCGGTCGTTGCCTGGGCACTGACCATCACCGACCTCGACCCGATGAAGCTCGGTTTGCTGTTTGAGCGCTTCCTCAATCCGGAGCGCGTGTCAATGCCCGATTTCGATATCGATTTCTGCGAAACCAGACGCGGCGAGGTCATTCGCTACGTCCAGGATAAATACGGCCGCGATCAGGTCGCGCAGATCATCACCTTCGGAAAGCTGAAGGCACGCGCCGTGCTGAAGGATACGGGCCGCGTGCTGCAGATGAGCTATGGCCAGGTCGATCGTCTGGCGAAGCTGGTGCCTAACCATCCGACCGATCCCTGGACGCTCGAGCGAACGCTGAACGGGGTCAGCGAATTCGCGCGCGAATATGCCAATGACAATCAGGTGCGCCGGCTGGTCGATCTGGCGATGCAACTCGAAGGGCTGCCCCGCCACTCCTCGACCCACGCCGCCGGTGTCGTGATCGGCGATCGGCCACTTAGCAAGCTGGTCCCGCTCTATCGCGACCCGCGTTCCGATATGCCCGTCACGCAGTTCGACATGAAATATGTCGAGGGTGCGGGATTGGTGAAGTTCGACTTTCTGGGCCTGAAGACTCTATCCGTCCTCAAGAAGGCGTTGCAACTGCTTGGTAAAAAGGGAGTATCCGTCGATCTCGATGCGCTCACCTGGGATGACGAGGCGACCTACAGGCTGCTTCAGAGCGGCAACACCGTCGGTGTGTTCCAGGTGGAATCGGAAGGCATGCGCCGGACGCTGGCGGCGGTGAAGCCGACGGTTTTCGAGGACATCATCGCGCTCGGCGCGCTCTACCGTCCGGGTCCGATGGACAATATCCCGATGTTCGGCCGCCGCAAGAATGGTGCGGAAGCCATTGAATACCCTCATCCACTGCTCGAGCCGATCCTTGCGGAAACCTATGGCATCTTCGTCTACCAAGAACAGGTGATGCAGGCCGCTCAGGTCTTGGCCGGCTACACGCTGGGGGGTGCCGACATGCTCCGGCGAGCGATGGGCAAGAAGATCAAGGCCGAGATGGATGCTCAGCGTGCTATCTTCGTCGAGGGCTGCGCCAAGGTGAATGCGATCTCGGCGCCCAAGGCCAATGAGCTGTTCGACCTGATCGACAAGTTTGCGGGCTACGGCTTCAACAAGAGCCACGCTGCGGCGTATGCGCTTTTGACCTACCAGACTGCGTGGATGAAAGCACATCATCCCAACGAATTCTACGCCGCATCCATGTGCTACGACATGGGGCAGACGGACAAGCTGAGTGTCTTTGTCGAGGATGCGCGGCGAATGGGCGTCTCGCTGCTGCCGCCGTGTATCAACGCCAGCAAGGCCGAATTCGACGTTGAGGCGACGTCAGATGGCTTGGCGATCCGCTATGCCCTGGCGGCACTGAAGTCGGTTGGGGAAGGGGCTATGGAGCGGCTTGTCGAGGAACGGGAACGGGCGGGCGTTTTCGTGACGCTGGACGAAATCGCCGGCCGTGTCGATCCGCGCCTGTTCAACAAGCGGCAGCTCGAAACACTGGCGGCCGCCGGCGCATTCGACGGGCTGCATGCCGACCGCGCTGCCGTGCACGCGGTCGCAGAGACGATGCTGGCGGTTGCGGTGCGGACTCACGAGGCCAGGACGAGCGGGCAGGGCGGTCTCTTTGGCGATACCGGACCGGCCAGCGATACGATCCGGCTGCCGAACTCGGTCGACTGGACCCTCAGCCAGCGAATGGAGCAGGAAAAGGAGGCTTTCGGCTTCTACTTCTCGGCGCACCCGGTCGACCGGCATGCGCACCTGGCGA
This sequence comes from Sphingomonas sp., assembly GCA_965260965.1. Classification (GTDB taxonomy): domain Bacteria; phylum Pseudomonadota; class Alphaproteobacteria; order Sphingomonadales; family Sphingomonadaceae; genus Sphingomonas. Next base: position 1,023,227 of record CBDHCA010000003.1, read on the forward strand.
GGATGCACGGTGCAAGGTCCTATGCCGCGCTGGGCGACCTGACGATCCCCGATGATGGACGGGCGGGCGCGACGATGGCGGTGCTGGTGGAGGAAGCGCGTTGGCGGACGTCCGCGCGCGGACGCCGCTACCTGATGGCGACGCTGTCCGATCCGAGCGGCCAGTTCGTCGCCACCTGCTTCGATGAGGCGGTCGCCGCCGACCTGGAGGAGGCGGCACGTGCGGGCGGTTGCGGACTGGCGACGGTTGAGCTCGACCGACGGCCGGGTGAGGAATTGCCGCGCGTCACGGTCAAACGCATCCAGCCATTCGAAGGCCTCGCAACAGCGGCGCGCTTCATCATCGAGGTGACAATCAACGAACCCGTCGCCTTCGCGGCACTTGCCGCCATGCTTGCCGATCATCGTGGAGCACGTGGCGAAATCCGCGCGCGCGTGACGATGCCCGGTGGTGCCGAGGTCCACCTCCTGCTCGGTCGCGACTTCCTTCTTGATGCCGAACTTGCGACAAGGATCGAGGGCGTGCAGGGTGTGATCGCCGTCGACCTGAAGCCCGCTGAAACAAGGCTGGCGCTCGTCGGCTGACGGGGAGAAGGTCATGCTGGGAGCGATGCAGGATTTCGAGCTGCGCATACCGCGGCTGATCGAACATGCCGAGCGCGAACATGGTTCGCGTGAGATCGTGACCCGGTGGGCCGACGGCTCCGCCTCCCGGTCGAATTGGGCCGGCGTAGCGCGTGATGCACGTCGTCTCGCGGCCGCCCTTGAGGCATTGGGGTGCAAGCCCGGCGAGCGGATTGCGACGCTGGCCATGAACCACGCTAATCATCTGGCGGCGTGGTACGGCACGATCGGCATGGGTGGAATCGTCCACACCATCAATCCGCGACTGTTCGACGAGCAGCTGGTCTTCATTGCCAACCATGCCGAGGATCGCGTCCTGTTCTATGACCGTTCCTTCGAGGCGATCGTCGAACGGCTGCGTGAGCGCTGGACCTCGATCGAGCATTACATCGTCATGGACGGCGAGGGTCCCGGCACGCTTGCCGAGCTTATTGCGAACCAAGACGATGCCTATGCCTGGATAGAAGGATCGGAGCGTGATCCGTGCATGCTGTGCTATACGAGCGGCACGACGGGCGATCCCAAGGGGGTGCTGTACTCGCATCGATCGACGGCGCTGCATGCGATGGCTGCGCTGCAGCCGGCGATCTTCGACCTTTCCGCCGCGAGCGTCGTGTTGCCGATCGTGCCGATGTTCCACGCCGCGGCCTGGGGGTTGCCCTTTGCGGGTGCGATGGCCGGATCGAAGCTGGTATTGTCGGCCGTCAACGATGCTCCGGTGCTCTGCGGTTTGATGAACGAGGAACGGGTCACGCATTCGGCAGGGGTGCCGACGGTATGGATGGCGCTCTTCGCGCATGAGAACGCAACGGGAGAGCGGCCCCGGCATCTCAGGCTGGCCACGATCGGTGGATCGGCGGCGTCGCGGACGATGATCGAGCGACTGATGGATACGGGTGTCCGGGTCGCCCATCTTTGGGGTATGACTGAGACATCGCCGATCGGAACGTCCGGCTCGCCACCGCACGACTGGTCCAGCATGACCCGCGATGCGCAGATCGACCTCATCGCAAAGCAGGGAAGCGCGCCCTTCGGAATCGTGCTCCGCACCGTCGATGACGACGATATCGAGCAACCGCGGGACGGCACCAGTTCAGGACAATTGCAGGTCCGTGGACCGTGGGTCGTCCAGCGATACTTCCGCGCCGATCACGACGTCGTCGATGCGGAAGACTGGTTCGACACGGGCGACATCGCGATCCTCCATCCTTCCGGTACCATGCAGATTACCGACAGGTCGAAGGACGTTATCAAGTCGGGTGGGGAGTGGATCAGTTCCGTTGAACTGGAAAACGCCGCGGTTGGATGCCCCGGCATTGCCGAGGCGGCCGCGATCGGACTGAGCGATCCGAAATGGGGGGAGCGACCGCTGCTCATTGCGGTGCGCGTCGCGGGAAGCACGATTTCCCAGGAAGATGTACGCAATCATTTGGCGACGCATGTCGCGAAATGGTGGGTGCCTGACATCGTGGTGTTCGTCGACACCCTACCTCACACCGCGACCGGCAAACTACTTAAGACCGCGCTGCGTGACACCTATCAGGGCTTTGCCTTGGCACTGCCTGGCGGCTCCGCCTGACGCTTATCAGGTCCGACCCCGAAATGCTCGCTACTGGCGGCGCCGGCATCTCCGGTCCGTTCGCCGTCCTGTCCGCCGGTTGCGTGGTTGCCGTAACCGCCGCCCGACTCGGCGGCGCCTCCAGCGCCCCGCCCCTTGCCCACGGATTCCTTTTCGGCGTGCTTCGTATTTTGCGCCTGTTTGTCTTCCATTTCCGCCATAGCTTCCTCCTGCTGCATTCTGCTTGAACGTCCCGGAAGCCGGGGCGATCCGTTCAGCCGGATCGGATCTGCGCCAGCACTTCATACGCCAGCACGGCAGTTGCGATCGCCGCGTTCAGGCTGTCCGCCTTGCCGAGCATGGGGATTCGGACAAGGTGTACGCACGATGCAGCCATGTCATCCGGCATTCCCTGCGCTTCGTTCCCGGTCAGAAGGAAGGCAGGCGCGGCATACGATACGTCTCGGTAGCCGGTCTGCGTGTTCAGATGCAGCCCGACCAGATACCCTGGTCCTGTTTGCAGCCATGCAATGAACTCAGCCCAGGCGCAGTGCACCACCGGGACGGTGAACACCGCGCCCATGCTCGCGCGGACCGCCTCGACGGAGAACGGGTCGACACACTCGTCGATCAGGATCAGTGCGCCTGCTCCTACCGCATCGGCGGTCCGCAGCATCGTTCCCAGGTTGCCGGGATCGCGCAGGCGCTCGGCAACCAGCCACATTGGAGCGGAATGGCGATCGATCGCATCCAGCGATGTCTCGAAGATTTCAAAGATGCCGACCACCGCCTGCGGATTATCCTTGCCTGAAAGTTTCGCGAGAATATCGGGCGTCGTCTGGATCGCCTCGCCGCCCGCCTGTTCGACGTCGACGGACAAGCTGTGAACCAGTTCATGCCCAGCGCTCGACGCTGTATAGAACAGCGTGACGGGAAGGTGACCCATCTCCCTGGCCTCGGTAAGGATACGCAGGCCTTCGGCAAGGAACTTGCCGCTCGCCCTGCGGTGGCGCTTGTCGCGAAGATCGCGCGCCTGCTTGACGATAGGATTGGAAAAAGCGGTGATCGTGCGCGGCACGGCTTGCTCAATCCTCGCCGAAGCGGCTTTCCACCAGAGCGCATAACGCTGCCACCGCCTCATCGGCGCCGGTGCCATGAGCGCTGATGGTGATCGCGTCCCCCATTGAGGCGCCCAGCATCATCAGGCCCATGATCGACGTACCTGTCACCGGTCCCGCATCCTTGACCACGCGCACTTCGCAAGGTTGTTCGGCGGCCAGGGTCACGAACTTGGCACTGGCCCGCGCATGCAGACCGCGCCGGTTTGCGATGACGACCGTCCGGGCCACGCGGTTCATGCCGCTGCTTCGCCCAAGACTTCGGATGCGACGGAGATGTATTTGCGGCCGGCTTCCCGAGCAGCGGCAACGGCGGCGGCGACACTCATCGACCGCCTGGCGGACTCCAGGCGGATCAGCATCGGCAGGTTGATGCCCGCGATGACCTCGATGCTGCCGCGCTGCATCAACGAGATCGCCAGGTTCGACGGCGTACCGCCGAACAGGTCTGTCAGCACGATCACTCCGGACCCCGTATCGACGCTGCTGATTGCCGAAGCGATATCCGCGCGACGGCTTTCCATGTCGTCATCCGGCCCGATCGCGATCGTCGCGATCCGCTCCTGCGGTCCGACAACATGGACCATCGCCGTCACGAACTCTTCGGCGAGCCGCCCATGCGTCACCAACACCAGCCCGATCATGTCCTACGCCCTACCATATCGTCATCGACCCGTCGGTGATCCTTCCAATGCATCTTGCGGTGCAGCATTGAGGTCACGGTGCGCGACCGTGGGCGAAAAGCCCTCCCGGCGCAACCGTCCCGCCACGCGTTCGGCGACGTGAACGGAGCGATGTCTCCCGCCGGTACACCCGAAAGCGATCGTTACATATGCCTTGCCTTCGGCGCGGTAGCGGGGGAGCAGAAGTACCAGCAGATCCTCGATCCGCGTCAGTGCGTCCTCATAGGCCGGATCGTCGGCGATATAGGCCGATACGTCCGCGTCAATGCCGGTTCCGGGCCGCAAGCCCTTCACCCAGTGCGGATTCCGGAGGAAGCGCATGTCGAGGACGAGGTCGGCGGTTCGATGGATGCCGCGCGCGAAGCCGAAGGACACGATCTGAAGGATCGGTTCGCCGTCGCCATCGGCCGCGAAGGTCGTGCGGATCTGGTGCGCCAGCTCGTTGGCGGTCATGCTGGTCGTGTCGATCAGCCGGTTCGCCCAGCGCCGCAGCGGTTCGAGCAATTCCCGCTCACGCGCGATGCCGTCGGCTGCCGGGCGATCGAGTGCGAGCGGATGGCGGCGGCGCGTCTCTGAATAGCGGCGGGCCAGCTCCGAGCCGGCACAGTCTAGGAACAAGGTGCCGATCGACGAACCGTAATCGTCGCGCAGCCGCTTCAGGTGCCGGACGATGCGCTGCGACTCAAAGTCGCGCGTAGCCGCCCCGAGACCAATTGCCAGCGGCCGTTCGGTGTCCGCGTCGGCACTGCCGAGCATCCGGTCCAGCAGCATGAGAGGCAGGTTGTCGACGACCTCCCAACCCAGATCCTCCAGCGTCCTCAACACCGTCGACTTGCCAGCCCCGGACATGCCGGTGACGAGCAGGATATCCTTGGTGCCGCTGCTCATCGCTCGGTCCTACCATATTGCCGAAGTCCCAGCTCAACCTTGATTGGCGCCGATGGCTGCAGCAGATCCATCGCGACCACGGGAATTGCGATGCCGACGATGCTTCGGGACGCCGGTGCGGGCAAGCGCGGCGGCGCGACGTCAGACACGATGAGCAGCGCGACCTGAGCCTGATCGCAACAGGGCATTTTGACGATACCGACGCCGCGAACCTCGATCATGCCCATGATCGTGTGCGGAGCGCGTGCAATGAGTGTCTCGCCCCGGCGGGTGAGCGCGGTATAGTCGTCACTTACCAGTATCGCCCCCCGATCGATCAGGCGAAGTGTTAGGTCGGACTTGCCGCTGCCCGACGGACCTTCGATCAGGACGGCGCGACCGTCGATCGATACGCAGGAGGCATGGACCGTGCGCATCGTTATGCCGGGTCGGCTGGAAGCCGGACGATAAAGCGCGCGCCGCTCGTACCGTCTTCCCTCGCATCGGCGATGATGCTGCCCTGATGTCCCTCGACAATCGTGCGCGCGATCGCGAGTCCCAGGCCGGAATGGCGCCCGAATGCCTCGTCGGCGGGGCGCATCGTCGCGAACCGCCGGAAGATCGTCTCCCGTGCTTCGACGGGCACGCCTATCCCTTCATCATCCACGCGAATGACCCAATCCTCGAATTCGCGGCACAACGACACAATGACCGTTCCTCCAGACGGTGAGAAGGAGATCGCGTTGTCGAGAAGGTTTGCGACCACGCGTTCCAGCCGGGTCCCGTCTCCCAGTACGATCGCGGGGTCGTCGTCCTCGGCGTCGAACTGAAGGCGAACGCCGCGCTCGATGCCGCGCGCCACGCGCTGCTCGATCAGGTCGTTCAGCAGCACGGCGATATCGACCGATTCCAGGTTCGCACGGCTGAGTTGCGCGTCCAGCCGCGATGCCTCGGAGATATCGGTGATGAGGCGATCCAGCCGGTAAACATCGTCGCGCGCGATCGTCAGCAATTGCTGGCGCAGGTCCAGCTGTTCGATCCGTCCGAGCCCATCGACCGCGGAGCGGAGCGATGCCAGCGGGTTCTTGAGTTCGTGCGTGACGTCGGCTGCGAAGGCCTCGGTCGCATCGATGCGCGCGCGCAGCGCCAGGCTCATGTCAGACAATGCGCGCGCGAGCATGCCGATCTCGTCGCCGCGCGACGGCAGTCTCGGCACCACGACCTCTCGGGCGCGACCCAGGCGCACGCGCACGGCCGCGCGGGCGAGGCGGCGTAACGGACGGACGATAGTCCGAGCGAGAAACAGCGAGAGCAGCACCGAAACCAGTGTGACGACGAGCAGTACGACCCCCAGCCGGAACCGTTCGATCCGGACGGTCTGCGTTATGTCGCGCGCATCGAGCGTGGTCATTACCGCCGCTCCGCCTGGAAGCGGCGCGGCAGCGGTGATGACGGGCGTGCGGTCGGGCGCTCGCCATACGGTGGCTGCGACCCGGCCGCTGTCGCGCGCGGCGGCGACATCGGGCCACCGCTGGCCGGGGCGACGTTCACGATAAAGCGGAGGGCGAGGGGCCGCCACCACGGTATCGATTGCCGCGTCCAGGAAGCGGGCGGCGGCCTGGTCCCAACCATCCTTGTCGGGATCGAGAAGAACGAAGTTACGCAGCCCCAGCGACCGCGTGTCGACCAGCACTTCGCCCGCCGGGCCAAAGGTCCGAACGCGCGTTCCGCTGTCGGCCCCCAATCGACGTACCAGTTGCTGTCGGCCGATGGATGATACCGCGGCGAGCGCTTCCGCGATCAACCGGACTTCCCGCCGGGATTGCATCAGCCTGCTGTCGACGATCCGGCTGCGATAGGAATCGAGATAGAAAAACCCGCCCGCAAGCAGCAGCAGTGCGAAGATGTTGACCGCCAGGATGCGGCGCGTCAGCGATACCCGCCCCGACCACCGGAGCTGAAGGTCGCGCTCCTCAGTCCTGCGCGAACTTGTATCCGGCGCCATAGAGCGTTTCGATTGCGTCGAACTTGGGGTCGACCTGCCGGAATTTGCGCCTGATCCGCTTGACGTGGCTGTCGATAGTGCGGTCATCGACATAGATGTCGTCCTGATAGGCGGAGTCCATCAGCTGATTGCGGGTTCGTACCACGCCAGGGCGCTGCGCCAGCGTTTCGAGCAGCATGAACTCGGTGACGGTCAGGCTGACCGGAGTGCCGTTCCATGTAGTGCGGTGCCGCGCGGGATCCATCGCCAGCCGTCCGCGTATCATCCGCGCATCGGCCTGGTCGACTTCGTTCCCGCCGGTATTCGCGACGACCTCGGCGCGGCGCAGGATGGCGCGGATACGCGCGACGAGGAGGCGTTGTGAAAAGGGCTTGGCGATATAGTCGTCCGCGCCCATTGCCAGACCCATTGCCTCGTCCACCTCGTCATCCTTGCTGGTCAGGAAGATCACCGGGATCGCGCTCTTCTCCCGCAGACGACGAAGCAATTCCATACCGTCCATCCGGGGCATCTTGATGTCGAAGATGGCCAGGTCGGGGGGGTTGTCGATGAGTGCCTTCAGTGCCTGCTCGCCGTCCGAATAAACCCGGGTCAGGAATCCCTCGGCCTGCAATGCGATCGATACCGACGTCAGGATGTTGCGATCGTCGTCGACGAGCGCGATCGTGGCAGACATGCCCACGGCATATCGTGCCGATGCGGGTCACCGCAACCAAAAGCCACGATTTCGGCAGAAGCGCCATTTGACGCATTTCCCGGTCCACCTTATGCGAACCATGATAATTCTGCGGCGAGAGACCGCGGAACGATAGTTGGGGACGACATTATGCCTGATCGCACACCATCGCACGGCCTGATCGAACAGGGCATTCCGACCGGTGCACGGCTTCGGTGGAATCTGGTCGCGGCGGATCTGGTCGAAGAGGCGGTATCGCGCGGAGAGGGCAAGCTGGCCGCCGACGGACCACTGGTCGTCGAGACGGCTCCTCATACCGGACGTTCCGTCAAGGATCGCTTCATCGTCCGCGACGCGGAGACCGAGGGCACGGTCTGGTGGGGCAAGCATAACCAACCGATGGCGCCGGAGCATTTCGCCGCGCTGAAGGAAGACTTCCTGTCAGCGGTGGCCGCGAAGTCCGAGCTGTTCGTTCAGGACCTGTTCGGCGGATCGCAGCCGGAACACCGGGTCCGCGTCCGGGTCGTCAACGAATTCGCATGGCATAATCTGTTCATTCGCACGATGCTCGTGCGCCCCGAACAGGGTGAACTGGCGGATTTCGTGCCTGACTACACGATCATCGATCTGCCGAGCTTCAAGGCCGATCCGGAACGGCACGGCGCGCGCAGTGAGACGATCATCGCGGTCAACTTGACCGAGAAGATGATCCTGATCGGCGGCACCCGTTACGGCGGCGAGATGAAGAAGTCGGTCTTCGGCCTGCTGAACTATCTGCTGCCCTCGACCGGCATCATGCCCATGCACTGCTCCGCGAATATGGGTCAGGACGGTTCGACGGCGGTGTTCTTCGGCTTGTCGGGCACGGGCAAGACGACCCTGTCCGCCGACGCCAGCCGCACGCTGATCGGCGACGACGAGCACGGGTGGTCCGATACCGCGATCTTCAATTTCGAGGGCGGTTGCTACGCAAAGACGATCCGCCTGTCGGCGGAGGCGGAACCCGAAATCTACGCGACGACCAAGCGCTTCGGCACGGTGCTGGAGAATGTGGTCATGGACCCTGAAACACGCGTTCTCGATCTGGACGACAACGCGCTCACCGAAAACAGCCGGGCGGCCTATCCGATCGATTTCATCCCCAACGCCTCGGCGGACAATATGGGCGGCGTGCCCAAGACGGTGGTGATGCTGACCGCCGATGCCTACGGGGTGATGCCGCCGATCGCCAAGCTGACGCCCGATCAGGCAATGTATCATTTCCTGTCCGGTTACACGGCCAAGGTGTCGGGCACCGAGATCGGCGTGACCGAACCTTCTGCGACCTTCTCGACCTGCTTCGGCGCGCCGTTTATGCCGCGTCACCCATCGGTCTACGGCAATCTGTTGAAGGAGCGGATTGCCAGTGGCGGCGTCGATTGCTGGCTGGTCAACACCGGCTGGACCGGCGGCAAATATGGGGCCGGATCACGGATGCCGATCAAGGTGACGCGCACGCTGCTGAACGCCGCCCTCGACGGCAGCCTCAATGAAGCGGAATTCCGCAAGGACCCCAATTTCGGCTTTCAGGTGCCGGTCGCGGTGGCGGGTGTCGACTCCCGGATCCTCGACCCGCGGCAGACATGGGCGGACAAGGACGACTTCGACGCAACCGCCGCCAAGCTGGTTGACCGCTTCGTCGAGAATTTCGCGCAGTTCGAGGACGATGTCGACGAGGGCGTCCGCGACGCCGCGCCGCGCGTGAAGCAGGCGGCGTAGCGGCGGCGACCGGCGGTCAATCCTCCCGGCCGGTCGCCCTCATCGCATCGGTGATCGCCACCGTATCGACGCTGACCCGCACCACCTTCGCCAGCAGCGCGATCATGCTCTCCTTGTAATCGGCGAAGCGATAGGTGTTGAACTTCTCACGGATCGTCGGATCGCGCGGGGTCTTCTCCTTGTGCTGGTCGAGCACCCAGTCGATCGCGGAACGGTTGCCCAGGCGATAGGTCCACGCCACGGGCGGAATGCCGCTGATCTGCGTATCGGCGTCGACCACGACCAGCCCGCGCTCGGGATGCGATTTCAGGATCGGCCTGGGCGCCGTACCCTCCGCCCGCCGCTTCTTCCTGTCCTTCCCCTCTCCCCTCTCTTTCCCCTCTCCCGCCTTCGCGGGAGAGGCCGGGTGAGGGCCTTCTTCTTCTACTCTAACCACAGGCCAGGGTTCGACATCCTCATAACCGATATGCATCGTCATCAACGCCTCGCCCCAGGCGGCCCACTTCGCGAAATCGGGGTAGAAAGGAATACGCGGAAACTCGCGCTTGAGGTTCAGCGCATAGGTCTCACGATAAACCGGGTCATGGAGCACCGCATAGACGTAATGAAAGATCAAATCCTTGGTGACGCCCTTCCTGCCATAATGCGCGACGAACTCGCCCAGCGCCCAATCGGTGATATTGTCGACCCGCTCGCCGGATTTGGTGTAGCGGTAGCGGGATGAGTAAACCGTGCCGGCGCCAGCTCCAACGAAATGGAGATCGACTAAACCACCCACCGCGTTGACGAGGAATGGTTTTTGTGAGGTACGGTCACTAAAGCAAATAGCCACATTTTCATGGCCGGGCGGGAATAGGCGCTCTGCTAATCCAGATTCATCTACGAATAGCGAAGATTGGTAGAGCCATCGGGCGGTGAAAGGGCGATACATAGCCCTAATGATACGCGCGGAATCTACGTTTTCACGTCGGTTCTGGCCAAGCCTCCTTTTTAGGTTGCGTGACCATTTCATCGTTAGCGGGAAGCTGGTGGCCTTGGTCCCGACTGCGTCGTATGCCTCAACGAGCGCGGCGGCCTTGGCACCTAGTTGATCTCGGCTCTCATCGTAAACCCATTCGTCGCGGTTAGTCGAAATGCCAAGCGAGTAGAGTCGCAGGATCGCTCTATCGCGACCGCTGGCGTCTTGGTCCTTGGTAGCGCGCTCGACAAGCGGGAGGCCGGTGGCTTCAAGTTCCGGAATATCAATCCAAGAGGCGTCTGGCCGATCGTTGAGCCGTTGCCAGCGACCGTCAGCGAGGTCGTGACTCGCAATCCACGAAAGCTTGTCCTCGGCTGTTACCGATGGCGCGGCCAGATACGATAGACACATGCCCGGCGAGCGGCCCTTGCGCTTGACCCAGAAACTGACCGCAACGCCGGTGCCGATACCAAAGACATTGCCGCTGCCGCCGACGCCTTGCTTCTTGTAATCTCCCCCGAGATCGACAACCCACCCCTCGTCAAAATCCTTGGCGACCGTTCGGCGGAAACCATCGGCTGTGTGTGCGTCAATGAAGCTACGGTTGGTAATAAAAGCGACTATCCCTTCATCGCCAAGCCGATCGCTCGCCCAGCGGAGAAAGCGAACGTACATGTCGTAGAGCTTGGTCTTCTGCGCCGTGCTCGCCTTGATGTACGTGTCCTTGATGCGCCGATCGATGTGCGCGTATGCCCGGTTCTTGTTGTTGTCGTTCTCGTTTTGCTGGTTGGCATTATAGGGCGGGTTGCCGATGATGACGCTGATCTTGCGGCGGTTCTGGCGCTTGATGCGCTCGATATTCTCGTCGGCCAGCCCGCCCAGCAGGTCGTGCTGGTATCCGGCATGGATGCCGAGCGCGTCGACATTATCCAGCGTGTCGACCAGGCACAGATTCTCATACTCCGCGAACTGGCCGGTGATCGCCTGATAGGTCGCCTCGATGTTCAGATTGGCGACGTAATAGGGCAGGATCGCGACCTCGTTGGCGTGCAGTTCCTCCTTGTATTTGTGCCGCAGCTTGTCGCGGTCGCCGCGGAAATATTCGAGCAGCTCGACGATGAAGGTGCCGGTGCCGGTCGCCGGATCGAGAATCTCGACGCCGCGATCGATCAGGTTCCGGCCGAAATGCTTCTCGCACAGCCAGTCCGCCGAGCGGATCATGAAGCGCACGATCTCGCCCGGCGTATAGACCACGCCCAGCCGGTCGGCGGCCTTGCGGTTATACGCCTTGTAGAAATCCTCGTAGAGCGCCTTCAGGAACCCCTGCTTCTCGCTGTGGCTGGAAATCAGCGCGGCGGTGGACGCGATGCCCGCATAATAGGGCGCGAGCGCACGCAGCAGCCCGGCTTTCTCGCCGCGCCCGAACAGCACGTCCTCCAGCCGCTTCAACGCGGCGGCGACGTTGTTCAGCCGGTGGAAATCGGGATTGTCGAATACCTTGGCGAAGATGTCCTCGGTCAGGATGTGCTGGATCAGCATCTCCTGCACATCGTCCTCGCTCACCGCCGGATTGATCGCGTCGCGCGCATGGTCGAGGAACGCCGCCTCCGCCGCCGCGAACGCGCGGGACGCGGCGCGCTTTTCTGCGATCCGTTCGCGCAACGCCTTCAGGATTTCGGGGAGGTCGGCGGCGAACTGCTTCACCGCCTTGTTGAAATCGGCCACCTCCTGCCGCTCGTGCGCGAAGAAGCGGGTCAGCAGGCCGTACAGCGCGTCGGTGTCGTCCATCGCGACGCGCGACGCTTCATGCCCATCCTGAATAAGGACCGCGGTGTGATCGTCCGAATAGACGATGTTGTCGCGCGGGTATCCCTTGCGCGTCTTGGCCGCGATCTCCGCGTCGAGATCGTCGTCCGCGTCCTTCGCCTCCCAATAGCCGAAGGGGACGCGCAGCGCGTGGAGCAGCGCGCCGTCGAGATAGATGCGGTTCTTCTGCGCGGTGACGATGTCGTGTTCGGGGATGAACTGCAGCTCGCGTGACTTGCCCCACCGTTTGAGCAAATCCTTGAACGCCTCGCGCAGCACGCTCTCGCGCCGGCTGCCCGAGACGGCGCGCAGCCGGTCGAGATCGGCGCGATATTCGTTGATGAGTTGTCGGCTCAAGGCTTCCCCCCGGAAATCACAGGACAAGCCGCGACTAGCGGGCCCGGCCTTTCATGTCAGCCTGCCTCGGGGCCATTGAAGCCGATATAACGCTCGAATCCCTGTCCATCCCGCCCGTGCTGCTGCCCCCACCGTTCGTGCTGATCCCACCTCCGTTCGTGCCGATACCACCACCCGTTCGTGCTGATACTCCCACCTCCGTTCGCCCTGAGCGCGGTCGAAGGGCAAGAGAAACGGGGACTACAGCTGAACAAGTGCTTCGACTTCGCTCGGCACGAACGCAGAGGCGTGATCCCAGCTCGTCCGATTTCGCCTAAAGCGGCAGGCCGCTGAGCGACTCCTTCGGCTCCGGCGCCTCGACGCTCAGCACGCCGTCGGTCACGGACACGACCCGCAAACGCTCGCCGATCCTCGCATCGGGGCCGATCGCGGGCCAGCTTCCGTCGCCGACGCGGACGCGTCCGTGTCCTCCGTCGATGGGCAGCTCCACCGTGACGATCGCACCGACCAGCCGCTGGGCGGGGTCGTTCAGCGCCGCGTCGTCGCTCGCGACGGGATAGTCGCCATACCATCGCCGGCCGATCAGCACCGCGACGACGCTCCACGCCGCGAACGAGCCCAGTTGCGCCGACAGCGGCAATTCCGGCAGCGCGAAGATCGCGGCGGCGGTGATGCCCGCCGCGATGGCCAGGAACACCAGGAAAACCCCCGGAATCGCCAGTTCCGCGATGCCCAGGGCCAGTGCCGCGATCATCCAGATCGCGGCCGGCCCCATTCCGCCGTCGTTCACGGCTGCGACGACGCCTCGAACGGGCCGCGCCGCACCGCGGGGACGCTGGCGCGCGCGGTCGCCGAATTGGCGGCGTGGTCGCCCAGCGCCTCCTTGGCCAGCTCGCCGATCCCGCCCAGCGTCCCGATCAACTGCGTCGCCTCGACCGGGAACAGGATCGTCTTGGCGTTGGGCGATGTCGCGAACTTGCCGATCGCCTCGACATATTTCTGCGCGATGAAATAATTGATCGCCTGCGTGTCGCCGCCGGCGATCGCCTCGGACACCGCCCGCGTTGCCGACGCTTCCGCCTCGGCGGCGCGCTCGCGCGCCTCCGCGTCACGGAACGCCGATTCCCTGCGGCCTTCGGCCTCAAGAATGCGTGCCTGTTTCTGCCCCTCGGCGCGCAGGATCTCCGACGCGCGCGTCCCTTCCGCGTCCAGGATGTTGGCGCGCTTCTCGCGCTCGGCCTTCATCTGCCGCCCCATGGCGTTGACGATGTCGGCGGGCGGGCGGATGTCCTTGATCTCGACGCGGGTGATCTTGACCCCCCAGGGATTCGTCGCGTGATCGACCACCGACAACAGGCGCGCGTTGATCTCGTCGCGCTTCGACAGCGTCTCGTCGAGGTCCATCGAGCCCATGACGGTGCGCAGGTTGGTCGTCGTCAGCTGCATCAGCGCCATCTGCAGGTCCGCGACCTCATAGGCGGCCTTGGCGCTGTCCAGCACCTGGAAGAACACGACGCCGTCGGTCGCGATCATCGCATTGTCCTTGGTGATGATCTCCTGGCCCGGAATATCGATCACCTGCTCCATCATGTTCACCCGCCGCCCGACGCGATAGAAAAACGCGGGGTAGAAATTGAACCCCGGCTTGGCGACGGTCGTGAAGCGGCCGAAATGCTCGATGGTGTATTGATAGCCCTGCCGGACGATCTTGATGCTGGTCATCAGGTAGAAAAGCACCAGTGCCAGCGCCAGTCCCGCGATCGTCAACGCCATCGAACCACTCCCCATCGCATGTTCCTTGTCTGATCTAGCATGACGGAGGGCGGGGGGCCTAGCGATACCGGCGGCTTGCGGTTACACGGCACGCCACCCCGGACAGCGGCGAGCGCGCAAGGAGCGGCACGATCATGGACATCAGGCTCGGCCTCACCTTCGACGATGTCCTGCTGTGCCCGGCCGCCTCCGACGTCCTGCCGAGCGCCGCCGATGTCAGGACGCAACTGACGCGCGGCATCGCGCTCAACATCCCGATCGTCTCGTCGGCGATGGATACCGTGACAGAGGGCGACATGGCGATCGTGATGGCGCAGCTGGGCGGGATCGGCGTGCTCCACCGCAACCTGGAGGCGACCGAGCAGTGTGACGCGGTAAGGGCGGTCAAGCGCTTCGAAAGCGGCATGGTCGTCAACCCGATCACGATCCGGCCCGATGCGACGCTCGCGGACGCGCGCGCGCTGATGGACCGTCACCGGATCAGCGGCATCCCGGTCGTGGAGGCAAGCGGGCGGCTGGCCGGCATCCTGACGAACCGCGACGTGCGCTTCGCCGAGAATCCGCGCCAGCCGGTCAGCGAGCTGATGACGCGCGACGACCTTATCACCGTCGGCGTCGGCGTCGGGCAGGACGAGGCCCGCCGCCTGCTCCACCAGCACCGGATCGAAAAGTTGCTCGTCGTCGACGACGCCTATCGCTGCGTCGGGCTGGTGACGGTCAAGGACATGGAAAAGGCGGTCACCTATCCCGACGCGACGAAGGACGCGGCCGGCCGCCTGCGCGTCGCCGCCGCCACCACCGTCGGCGACAAGGGCTTCGAGCGGACGGAGGCGCTGATCGACGCCGAATGCGACCTGATCGTCATCGACACCGCGCACGGCCACAACCGCGACGTCGCGCGCGCGGTCGAGCGGGTGAAGCGCCTGTCGAACGTGGTTCAGGTCGTCGCCGGCAACGTCGCCACCGCGGAGGCGACCCGCGCGCTGATCGACGCGGGCGCCGACGGGGTCAAGGTGGGCATCGGACCCGGTTCCATCTGCACCACCCGCGTCGTGGCCGGCGTCGGAATGCCGCAGCTGACGGCGGTGATGGACTGCGCGGAGGAGGGGCTGAAGGCCGGCATCCCGGTCATCGCCGACGGCGGGCTGCGGACCTCGGGCGATCTGGCGAAGGCGCTGGCGGCCGGCGCCTCCACCTGCATGGTCGGATCGCTGCTGGCGGGAACGGAGGAAGCACCCGGCGAGACGTTCCTCTATCAGGGCCGCGCCTACAAATCCTATCGCGGCATGGGCTCGGTCGGCGCGATGGGACGCGGCTCGGCCGACCGCTATTTCCAGGGCGACATCAAGGACCAGATGAAGCTGGTGCCCGAAGGGATCGAGGGGCAGGTCGCGTTCAAGGGCCCCGCGCGCGACGTCATTCACCAGCTGGTCGGCGGGATCAAGGCGGCGATGGGCTATACCGGATCGGCCACCATCGCCGCGCTTCGCGACCGTGCCCGGTTCGTGCGCATCACCGGCGCCGGGCTGAAGGAGAGCCACGTCCATGACGTGACGATCACGCGCGAGGCACCCAATTATCCGACACGCTGAGACAATGCGATGACGCCGGCCGCGCGCACCCAGGCGGCGATCGAGCTGGTGGACGCGATTATCGCCGGCGCGCGCGAGGGCGGCGCGGCGGCGGACACGCTGATCGCGCGGTACTTCGCGGCGCGGCGCTATGCCGGTTCCAAGGACCGGCGTGCGGTACGGGAACTGACCTATGCCGCGATCCGCCACGCCGGCGATGTTCCCGCCTCCGGCCGCGCGGCGTTGGTTGCCCTGGCGGATCAGGACGCGGCGCTGGCGGCCACGTTCGACGGATCGCCGCACGGACCGGCGGCGATCGATCCCGGCGAAGCGAGAGCGACGCCGGGCATCGCGCCGGCCTGGCTGGCAGAGGTACTCCGCGCCTCCGGCGTGGATGACGCGCAGATGGCGGCGCTCCTCGAGCGCGCACCGCTCGATGTGCGCGTCAATACGCTGCGCATGGCACGCGACGAGGCGTTGAGCGTGTTGCCGGGTGCCACCCCCGCACCGCACGCGCCCACCGCGATCCGCCTTGCGCCCGGCACGAATGTCGAGGCGCTGGAGCCTTGGCGCAGCGGCGCGATCGAGGTGCAGGACGAGGGGAGCCAGATCGTGACGCTGGCGTCCGGCGCACGGCCCGGCCAGCGCGTCGTCGATCTGTGCGCGGGCGGTGGCGGCAAGACGCTCGCGCTCGCCGCTTTGATGGCGAACCAGGGCGTGGTGCTGGCGACCGACACCGATCGCGGCCGCCTTTCCCGGCTGACGCCGCGCGCGCGGCGGGCCGGCGTCACGATCGCCGAGACACGGCTGCTCGATCCGGGCAGGGAACGCGCCGCCCTGGAGGACTGGCGGTCAGGCGCGGACCTCGTCCTGATCGATGCGCCCTGCTCGGGTACCGGCACCTGGAGGCGCAATCCGGAGGCGCGCTGGCGCCTCACTTCGGAACGGTTGGCCCGGCTCGTCGAAACGCAGCGATACCTTCTCGAACTCGGCGCTGAGCTCGTAGCGCCGGGGGGCGTGATCGCCTTTATCGTCTGCTCGCTGCTCGCTGCCGAAGGAGTGGGACAGGTCGAGCGTTTTCGGGTGGACCACCGCGACTGGACGGTCGATGAGCTGAACCTGCCCGCCGGTTGCCGACATGGCGACGGCGTTCGATTGCAGCCGGCCGTTGACGGGACGGACGGCTTTTTTGTCGCACGGCTTCGCCGGCCGTGATAGCGCTCAAGCCGTCATCGCCAGTGGAGACCATCATGCGCATCACGTCCGTCGCCCTTGCCGCGGCGTTGCTCGGCGTCTGCGTCACGACGTCATTGCGCGGCGAACAGACCGCGGTCCGGATCGACCAGCGCTCCCTGTCCTTGCTGGCGCAGGGTCGCGCGGCCAAGGCAGCCGGAAATCTGGACGGAGCGACCGATGCCCTTGAGACGGCGCTTGCCGTTGACCCACGCAATCGCGACGCTTTCCTGCTGCTGGCCGACATCGCAGATGCGCGCTCGCTGCCCGGCAAGGCGATTCGGCTGTATCGGGAAGCTTTGTTGCTCGATCCCAATGACGTGAACGCGCTGGCGGGACAGGGCGAGGCACTGGTACACAAGGGTGCGGTCAATCTCGCCCGCGCCAATCTCGCCAGGATCCGCACGCTGTGCCGCGGTGCCTGTGCGCCGGCGACCGAGTTGGCGACGGTGATCGCCAAGGGGCCGCCGATTGCCACGGCTCAGGTCGATACGTCCGTCACCGCTCCCAAGGAATAATCATTCCAGCCGCCGAGCGATCGCGACATAATCACTGACGGTGAGCGTGTCAGCGCGGCGCGTCGGGTCGATGCCAAGCACGCCCAGCACCTCGACAGCGGCGGGCACGGCCTTCAGGCTCTGGCGCAGCATCTTGCGCCGTTGACCGAACGCGGCGGCCGTCACCCGTTCGAGCGTCGCCAGGCGCACGCCCTCCGGCTGCTCGTTCGGCTCGAGGTGAACAACCGCCGACATGATCTTGGGCGGTGGGGTAAAGGCGGAGCGATGCACCGGCATCGCGATACGGGCCGTCGTCCGCCACTGGGAGAGCACCGACAGCCGACCATAGGTTGAGGTTCCGGATGCGGCGACGATCCGATCCGCGACCTCGCGCTGAAACATCAATGTCAACGTCGCCCACCAGGGCGGCCACCAGGTCGAGAGCCAGCCGACCAGCAGAGCCGTGCCGATATTATAGGGCAGGTTGGCGATGATATGCGGGCGATGCGCGAACAGCAGCCGTCCGTCGATCGCAAGTGCATCGCCTTCGATCACCGTCAACCGGCCGGGATAGGCATCGGCCAGTTCGTTCAGGGCGGGGATACACCGGCGATCGCGCTCTACCGCAGTGACCCGCGCGCCGGCGGCCAACAGCGCGCGGGTCAGGCCACCGGGACCCGGCCCCACTTCCAGAACCTCGTGGTCATCCAGCTTGCCGGGGACGGCCGCGATGCGTGCCAGCAACTGTGCGTCCAACAGGAAGTTCTGCCCCAGCGCCTTGCTCGCGGAAAGACCGTGGCTTGCAATGACCTCGCGGAGTGGCGGCAGGTCAGGCGTCATGCACCGCGCGTGCTGCGACCGCTTGCTCTGCCATTGCGATCGCCGCGATCATCGCACCCGGCTCCGCACAATCCTGTCCGGCAATGGCGAATGCGGTGCCGTGATCGGGGGACGTCCGCACGATCGGCAGGCCGAGCGTCATGTTGACACCCTCGTCGAAATGCAGCGTCTTGAGCGGCACGAGCGCCTGATCGTGGTAGCAGCAGATGGCGGCGTCGTAGCGCGTGCGCGCACGCGGATGGAACATCGTGTCTGCGGCGAGCGGTCCGCTCACATCCAGGCCTTCCCGCCTGAGGATGGCGATGGCAGGCTCGATCACCTCGATCTCCTCGCGTCCCAGCGCGCCTTGCTCGCCGGCGTGCGGATTGAAACCGGCGAAGGCGAGCCGGGGTCGCTTGATCCCGAAGTTTCGCGTCAGTCCACTCGCGGTGGCGCGCACCTTCGCCAGGATCAGGTCGACCGTCAGCAGCCCCGACACTTCCGATAGCGGCACGTGCGTGGTGATCGGTACGACCCGCAGCGTCGGTCCGGCCAACATCATCACCGCATTCTCGCGCGCGATGCCGCAGCGCTCGGTGACGAACTCGGTCTGGCCGGGATGCGTGAAGCCGACGACGTAAAGCTGCGCCTTGGAAACCGGACCCGTGACCAGTGCTCGGGCCGCGCCCGAGCGAACCAGCCCGACCCCGATCTCGAGCGCGTTTGCCGCGCAACGGGCACCCTCGATCGTCGGCATTCCCGGTGCCACCGGTCCGGCATCACCGACCGCCAGAACAGGGAGCGCGTCCGCGAAGATCTGGGCCGCTCCGGCTACACCATCGGTCTGCTTCCACGGCCCTTGCCAGACAGCGGCGATGGCGGCGGGATCACCGATCGCCACGAAGGGCGGCAATCCCCGCTCCGCGCGACGCTCCCAGGACTTCGCGATGATCTCCGGGCCGACTCCGGCAGGATCCCCCATCGTTACCACAAGCGGCAGAGCAGGCGGGGATGTGCAGGTCATGGACGTCTTTTAGCGATACTCGATGATCGCGTCGCGTCGCAGGTCGCGCAGTTTCTGCTGCGCGCGAAGATTGACGCGTTGTCCCTCCACCTGGTTCTGGATCTGCTCGGCACTCGGCAAGGCACCGGCGACCGGGTCGTCACGACCACACAGCACCAGCGCACGTACACCGTCCTCTGCGGAACCGAAGGGCGGGGTCGACTGCCCGACCTGCAGCTTCAGCACGATGTCCTGCAATGCGGGCGGCAGGTCCCTGACCCGGACGGTATCATTGTCGACGACTTCCGCTCCGATGCCCCCCGCGACCTTCTCGACCGAACCGCATCCCTTGATCGCCTGCGTCGCCTCCGCGAATGCGGCGGCCCTGCTCGTCGCCTGCGCCTGGGTAGTGCCTGGCGGGAAGCGGATGGTGAGCTGCTTCAGGCTCAACCGCGCATCGCGCGGGTCCGCCGTACCGATCTGGCGCTCGTCCGTCAGGTACAGGATCGAATAGCCGCCGGGAATCTCGATCGGGCCAGCAACCTGCCCGACCTGCATCGTCTGCGCCGCCTCGGCCAGGGGTGCGGGCAGTTGCGCGATCCGGACCCAGCCAAGGTCGCCATCGACCGCCCGGGTGGATGCCTCGGAATAGCGCCGGGCGAAATAGCCGAACGGCTGCTGCCCCTTTTGCAGCTCGGCGATGATCCCGCGCGCATTGTCGAAGATCTGCTGCGCGGTCGCGGGCGTTGAGGAAAGATAGATTTCCTTCAGATTATACTCACGGATTCCCTGCGACTGCTTGATGCGGTCGATGATGCCCTGCACTTCCGCATCGCCGACATTGACGTACGGCTCGACCTTGCGCCTGAGGTAGCGCTGCCATGCGAGCTCGCCCTCGATCTGCCGCTTGAGCGATCGTTCCGACGATCCGGCATCAGCCAGGTACTTGCGCATCTCATCGGGGGTTCGCTTGAAATTCTTCGCGACCCTGTCGAAGCTCTGCTGGATTTCCTCGGGCGTGAGCGTCACGTCGGCGGTCTTGGCTTCTTGAATCTCCAGCGTCTCGTCGATCAGCTGACGCAGAACCTGAAGCTTGAGCCGGTCGAGTTCCTCTCCCGACAATTTGGTATTGTTCGCCGCCTCGATCAGCGCCACGCGCTGATCGACATCGGTTCCCGTGATGACCGTGTCGTTGACGATCGCGGTCGCCTTGCGAATCTTGGGGTCGACCTTGCCGAAGATCTGGAGATTCTCGGGGATATTCAGCCCGCCGGTGTCGGGGACCGACTGATCCGGCACGGTCTGGGCTACCGTCGCACTCCCCAACGCCATCAGCGCGGCAAGCGCGATCCTGCGGGAAGCCTTTGCGGCGGGCAGTCGTCTGGATGTCACGGAAAAAATGATCCCCGGTAGAATATTGGGCTGGCGGCAGGCGCGCCGACAAGGTGGCGCATTGCCCGCTGGATGCTGAACGACGGCTTAGCGCCCAAGGTTCTTCAATGAAAGCGACAACCGGAAGTTGTTGCCGGCACGCGCGTCTCCCGTCGTCCGGTAGTCGCGCCGCCAGGTGAAGCCAAGACGCAGGCAGTCGTCCTCATATTGCACGCCCAGCCGGTGCTTGACCGGACTGAACCCGTCCGAAGTGGACAAGGGGTCTTCGTCTCGATTTGTGAGATCGATGACCGCGGAGCCGAATGCCGACCAGAAGCGCGTGAATTGGACACGGACCGCGGCGCGCGCCTCCTCGCGATCGGCCAGGTCCTCGATCGCCGGCATGATATTGCGGTTCAACTTGATATAGCCCAGCAGCGCATAGGTGCTCTGCGAACCGATCGTCGCATCGATCTCGTTGCGGCGGATGGCGAACGAACTTTTGTCGATGCGATAGCGCCAGGAAAGCGCGACGAAATCACGGTAGCGCGCGTCCGTCCTGCCCACGAAATCGGAGAAGCGATCCGACAGGCCCGTTCCGGGGAAGAAGATCGACGGACGCCGGTCCAGCCGATAGCTCTGGCCGATGACGGTGTCGAGTGCCAGCCCGGGCAGCGCGATCGCCCACTCGCCGCCATAGGTGATACGGCTCGAATCCTCGAACCGGTCATAGCCGGGGAAGCGGTTGAGCGCGAAGAGGTTGCTCGTCTGAAGGTCGACCGCGCGCGAATCCTCGTTCGGGATCCTCAGATTGGCGATCTTCGGTGACGCGACCACCTGTAAGCGCGGCGTCAGCCGCTGCGTGCCGCCCAGGAAATCACCGACCAGCGGCCATTTGACGTCGGCTGCGAGCGCCCCGATCGCGCGCCCGCTGAACCCCTCCGTGCCCCGATAGCTGCTGACCGCGGTCGCCATCACGTCGTTGGCGTTATAGGCGTCGGCGCGCCCGAACGCGGTGAAGGTGACCTCTTGGCCCAGGGTCGTGAGCCGTCGGAGGTCCCATCGCAGGCTGGCAAAGGCACGCTGCGTGTCCTGACCCTCGGATCGCGTCAGCGCCAGCGAATTGAGCTGCAGCAGGAATGTGCCGCCCAGCCACGGATCGGTCATTCGCCTGCGATAGTCTATCTCTGGCAGCGCGATCGGCTGCATGCCCTGCACGTCGTCGACGCGCAGCGTCTGCACGGCCCAGCCCGACAGGGAAAAATAGCTGTCGGCGTCGATCCGCTGCAGGCTGGCGGTGTTGCGCAGCCGATCGTCGCGCGAGATGTCGTAGCGGCGCAGAAAGGTCTTGTCGGTCGTGACGCGCAGCGATCCCGAGACGCTCCAATTGGGTGTGAGTTGATAACGGGCGATGCCGTCCAGATATCCGCGGATCGCGCGCTGCGTGCCCACCGGCCGGCTCGACAAGGTGTCGCTGCGCCGTCCGTCGGTCAGGTATCCGGTCAGGCTGAAGGCTCCGCTGTCGCTGAGCGCGCGATAGTCGGCGGCGAGCATCGGCAGCACGTTGGTGAAGAGGTTGGGCGTGATCGTCAGCGACCGATTGGGGCCGAGCGTGAAATGATAGGGAAGCGCGACCTGCAGCCCGTTGGTGCGGCTGACGCGGAACTGCGGCGTCAGCAGCCCGCTGCCGCCTTCGCCGCCCACCGGCGCGGAAAGATTCGGCAGGGGGAGGCCCGGCAGCCCGAAGAGATTGAAACGCGCCCCGCGAAAATAGATGCGCCGGCGCTCTGGTCGGTAGGTCACCCGCACCGCCGTGATTTCCCAAGACGGGTTCTTCGGGCACCCGGCCGACGTCACGACCGAGCAGGGCGTGTACGCGGCGTAGTTCAGGTTGAGCGTGCCGTCTTCCTCCCGCGACCCCTTGCGGGCCGCAAGCCGCGCGCCCTGGTTCAGCACCACGAGCAGGTTGCCGACTACTCCGTCCCTCAACGAGTCCGTAAGCTCGATCCGGTCCCCATAAGCAATCTCGCCTCGCGGGTTGGTGACGGCGACATCGCCGCTTGCCTCGACGCGTCCCGTCTTGCGGTTCCACACGACCTTGTCGGCGCGCAGCCGCTGCCCGTCGCGCGTCATCCTCACGGCACCGGTCGCAGTGACGATGTCAGTGTTGGTATCATATTCCAGCGTATCGGCACTGAACTCGATCTGGTCATTGTTGCCGGCGGGCATGGGCGGGGGGTCAGTATGTGTGTCGATCGCCTGCGCCGTCGTCGGGACGGCCAGCAACAGCAGGGGCAGCGTACAGCTTGCCAGCACATGTGTACGCAGCACGGTTCCAGCCAGCCCCACATCGTCATGCATGACGGCCCCGATGGTCATGCAGCGGCGAGCCTATTGCACCCTCAGCGCTTCGGAGCAATCGCCCGGCCTTTGACCCATCGAAGGAAAACCCTACATCGCGTCCAGGCAACCCACTTCCCAAGAAAAGGCCACCGTTCATGCAGATCGACTTCGCCAGCACCATGCCCGCCGATTGGGAAGTCGTTGCACTTACCGTCGAAAAGGATGGACTCTGTACGGTGGAGTGGGGCGGTCTGCAGGAAGCGAAAATGATCGTCGAGGCCGCGGCGACGGCGCAGCGTTTCAAAGGGGAGGCCGGCAGCGTCGCCGAGACCTTTGCGTCCGTTGACGGGTCGGTTCGGCGCGTCCTGCTGCTCGGTGTTGGTAAGGGATCGGAAAATGACTGGGAGAAGGCGGGTGGTGCGCTGACCGCCCGGCTGCTGACCTCTGGTGCGGCGACGGTGGTAGTCGACATCGGCGCCTTGGGTGATCGGCTTGCGGTAACAGCCGTCGCACGCTTTGCAGGAGCAGCGGCGCAGCGCGCATGGCGCCATGACGTTTATCGAACAAAGCTTCCCGACAACGCGAAGCCGACGCTGGCCTCCATCGTCATCATCGGCGCTCCAGCCGGGATCGATGGTGCTTGGTCCGCGCAGAATGCCATCACAAAGGGCTTGGAACTGACCCGAACCTTGGTCGCGGAACCGGCTAACATCATCTACCCGGAAAGTTTCGTCGAGCATGTCCGCGCCGATGTCGAGGGTCTTGGCCTTGAAATCGAAGTGCTGGACGAAGCGGCGATGCGCGAGCATCGGATGGGGGCGCTCCTCGGCGTCAGCCAGGGTTCGGTCCGTGAGGCACGTATCCTGGCGCTACGTTGGAACGGCGCCGGCGACGGCGACCCCGCGCTCGCGCTGGTCGGCAAGGGCGTGACGTTCGACACCGGCGGCATTTCGCTGAAGCCCGGCGCCGGTATGGAAGACATGAAGTGGGACATGGGCGGCGCCGGAGCTGTCGTCGGGGCAATGAAGGCAATCGCCGCGCGGGGCGCTAACGCCAATGTCGTGGGCGTGTGCGGGCTGGTCGAAAACATGCCCGATGGCAATGCGCAGCGTCCCGGCGACGTCGTCACCTCGATGTCGGGCCAGACGATCGAGGTAATCAACACTGATGCCGAAGGTCGCCTGGTGCTGGCGGACGTTCTGACCTGGACGCAGAAGACCTACCGACCGAAAACGATTGTCGATCTGGCAACGTTGACCGGTGCGATACTCGTGAGCCTGGGCCATGAGCATGGCGGTCTGTTCTCGAACGACGATGGACTGGCGCAGGAACTGATCGACGCGGGCGAAGCGAGCGGTGACCTGCTGTGGCGGATGCCGCTGTCGGAGAAATACGACAAGCTGATCGACTCGCCCATCGCCGACATGAAGAATGTCGGACCGCGTCCGGCCGGATCGATCACCGCGGCGCAGTTCATCAAGCGGTTTGTCGATGACGGCGTGCGCTGGGCGCATCTGGATGTCGCGGGCATGGTCTGGGCGGACAAGCCGGGCACGAATTTCGACAAGGGGGCGACCGGCTATGGAGTGCGCCTGCTCGACCGCTTCGTCGCGAATACGCTGGAGCGCTGATATACCCGAATGCAGGTCGATTTCTATCATCTGACCCTCATACCGCTCGAGCGCGTGCTTCCTGCCATCGCCGAAAAGGTGCTGGCGGATGGAGCGCGGTTGCTGATTGTTGTCGAGAATGACGAACAGCGCGCCAATCTGGACCGCCTGCTATGGTCGTACGCGACCGACAGCTTCGTGCCCCACGCGCAATCGGGGAAGGATGATGACGCAGCGCAACCGATCCTGCTCGCGCGCGACGTCAACACGGCCAATGGTGCCCGGCACGTCGCGCTAGCCGATGGGGTGTGGCGCGACGACGCCCTCGATTTCGAGCGCATATTCCATTTCTTCGATGACGAATGCATTCGTGACGCGCGCATCGCCTGGAAAGGGTTGGCGGGCAGGGGTGATACGGTTTGTCGCTATTGGAAGCAGAACGAAGCGGGCCGCTGGGAACAGGTAGCGTAGGGCCGGCTTGCATCGTGCCTGCCGGCCGCCTACGGGAACCGCACTTTTCATCCCGTGAACGCAGGAGCCACGTGACCGCCATGGCCGCGACCCGTACCTTTTCGATCATCAAGCCCGATGCGACCCGCCGTAACCTGACCGGTGCGGTCACGAAGATGCTGGAAGACGCCGGACTACGCGTCGTGGCGTCAAAGCGTATTCACATGACCCGCGATCAGGCTGAAGGATTCTACGCGGTCCACCGGGAGCGTCCGTTTTTCGGTGAGCTGGTTTCCTTCATGATCTCCGGATCCGTCGTCGTACAGGTTCTGGAAGGCGAGGACGCGGTCAAGCGCAACCGTGATGTCATGGGCGCGACCAACCCCGAGAACGCAGAGCCCGGCACGATCCGTCGCGAACTGGCGGAGTCGATCGAGGCCAATTCGGTACACGGTTCGGATTCGGACGAGAATGCCGCGACCGAGATCGCTTACTTCTTCAAGGATGACGAGATCGTCGGCTGATGCTCTGGCGTCTGCGGCGGGCGGTCCCATTCGACGCGGATGCCTTGTCGCTCGTTGCTTCGGCCACATTTCTCGAGGCGTTTGCCGGCATCTTGCCCAAGACTGATATTCTCGCCCATTGCCGTACCAGGAATGCGCCAACGGCGTTCGAGGAGTGGACGCGAGACCTTGGGAGCATAGTAACGCTTGTCGAACACGCCTCGGGCGAGGCTCCACTGGGCTATACCGTCCTCACAGCACCCGACCTTCCGATCGTTCCGGTGCCGGGAGATGTCGAGTTGCGGCGCATTTATTCGATGACGGCTTATCTGGGTTCGGGGCTGGGCCGCTCACTGATGGACCAGGCCGTGCAGGACGCGATTACACTCGACGGTCGCCGAATGCTGCTGGGAGTCTATGCCGGTAATCACCGCGCGCGGCGCTTTTACGAGCGTGAGGGGTTCGAGGTGATCGGTAAACGCCGGTTCCTTGTCGGGTCGACCTGGTGCGACGACTTGATCTGCGGACGCCGCCTCTGAAAATCACCGACCGCCGGCTTCGAGCAACGATGCTGGCGCCGCCAGTTCCCAGCTTGTGGCGATCCGATCCTCGATCAATGCCCAGTCGGGATCGCCGGCCAGGTCGATCGCTACCCAGCCCGCCGATCCAAGATAGGCAGGACGCGCATAAACGTTAGGATTAGCTTCGATCAATATGGCCTGCTCATCGCTCCCGCTGGTCTTGACGAACACCGTCAGCCGACCATCGTCATGATGATTATCCCGGAACTGCGCGAACTGCTTGTCGCCCACGAAGAAACTCGGCTGGCCATGCGACAGGCGCTCCGACGTTTCGGGAAGCGCTAGGGCGGCGCTGCGGATACGATCGAGAGGGTCGGTCATTGACGGGCGTACTCTGCGAGGATGCGTGGATACAAGTCGTGTTCGGCGGCCAGCACACGGGCGGCAAGCGTTTCGATGTCGTCGCCGGCTGAAATTGGCACCTCGGCGCGGCCCAGCACCTCTCCTCCATCCAGTTCCTCGGTTACGACATGAACCGAGCATCCTGCCAGATTGTCCCCCGCCGCGATCGCCCGGGCATGCGTGTCGAGTCCCCTGTAGCGTGGCAGCAGCGACGGATGGATGTTGAGGACGCGCCCTCGCCAGCGGGCGACGAACCCGTTCGACAGTAGCCGCATGTACCCCGCCAGCGCCAGCAACTCGACACCGGTTGCCTGTAACGCATCCTCCAGCGCCTGTTCGAACGCGGCCTTGCCGATGCCGCGCGGCGACAGCGCGAAGGTCGGCAGCCCGTGCTCGTCGGCCCAAGCGAGACCTTGCGCATCCGGCTTGTCCGATGCCACGATCACGACCTTGTACGGGCAATTGCTCTCCTGTGCGGCCGCGACGATCGCCCTCATGTTCGATCCCCGCCCCGACAGCAACACGCCCACCCGCCGCCGATCTTCAGGCATCGTACCCGACCGACCAGTCGGCGCGCGCACTCCAGGTACCAGCCGAGCCGCGCACGTCACAGCCACGCGTGCCGCTCTCAATGCGCCCGATTGCCAGGACCGTCTCACCCGACTCTTCGAGTGTGC
Organism: Sphingomonas sp.; assembly: GCA_965260965.1. Taxonomy (GTDB): domain Bacteria; phylum Pseudomonadota; class Alphaproteobacteria; order Sphingomonadales; family Sphingomonadaceae; genus Sphingomonas. Next base: position 1,050,409 of record CBDHCA010000003.1, read on the forward strand.
TCCGCACGTCATAGATGGCGTCCGGGCTGACGATCACGGCCATGCCGATTCCGCAATTGAAGGTCCGCGCCATCTCCTCCGGTTCAATGGCTCCCTGCGCCTGGAGAAACGCCATCAGACGCGTCTGCTCCCAGTTGTCGGCGTCGATCACTGCCCGGCAGCCCTCCGGCAGCACTCGCGGGATGTTTTCCAGCAACCCGCCCCCGGTGATATGAGCCAGCCCCCTGATCGTCCGTCGGCGCACGAGCGGTAACAGGCTCGCGACATAGATGCGCGTCGGCGCCATCAACCAGTCAATCAGCAGACGGTCCTGGTCGAACAGCGCCGGGCGCTCCAGCTTCCAACCGCGATCGCTCGCCAGCCGGCGCACAAGCGAGAAGCCGTTCGAATGAACGCCGGACGACGCCAGCCCCAGGATCACGTCGCCCGGGGTAATTGCGGCGCCGGTCAGCAGCCGGTCGCGCTCGACTGCGCCGACGCAGAACCCGGCGAGGTCATAGTCACCGGGGGCATACATGCCCGGCATCTCCGCCGTCTCGCCGCCGATCAGGGCGCAGCCTGCGCTGCGGCAGCCTTCTGCGATTGAGGCGACGACCTTCTCCGCGATCGCCGCGTCAAGGTGCCCGCACGCGTAATAGTCGAGAAAGAACAGTGGCTCGGCTCCCTGCACGACCAGATCATTGGCGCACATCGCCACCAGGTCGATGCCAACTCCTGAATGCCGGTCCCACTCGATCGCGAGCTTGAGCTTGGTTCCAACCCCGTCGTTCGCCGCGACCAGCAACGGATCGGTAAAGCCTGCCGCGCGCAGGTCGAACAACCCGCTGAACCCGCCGAGTTCGACTTCCGCACCCTTCCGGCTGGTCGCTCTTGCCAACGGCGCGATGGCACGCACGAGCGCGTTGCCCCGCGAGATCGAAACTCCTGCGTTCGCATAGGTGTAGGAGGTGTCAGAGGATCGGTCGTCCGGCATCTGGTTGTTGCTAGCCATATCTCGCTTGGATTTCCATTGCCGCTTCGCCAAAAGGCGAAACGCATGCGCTTCAGCACCATCATGATTCCGGTCGCGGGTATCGCCCTTGTCGCCGGAACCGTCACCCTGGCGCAGATCGAGGGGTCGCGCGGGGTAGCGCCGGTCGACAGTTCCGGAAACTACGAAGTCACCGGGGTGCGGGTTGACGTCTCGGCCAAGACGCCGGACGCGGCGCGCTATGCCGGCTGGCGGATGGCTCAGCGCAAGGCATGGGTGCAGCTTTCGACGCGGCTGGGGGCTGGCGGATCGTCGATTTCGGACGGTGTTCTGAACTCGCTGGTGTCGGCGATCGCGGTCGAGGACGAGGAAATCGGCCCCAACCGCTACATCGCGAAACTGGGGGTGTTGTTCGACCGCCAGCGGACGGCCGCGCTGCTGGGCATCTCCACCTACGCTAGCCGCTCACCGCCGATGCTCGTGCTGCCGGTGGAGTGGTCCGGCGGGGTCGGAGAGGTGTTCGAGCAGCGGACCGAATGGCAGTCCGCCTGGGCACGCTACCGCACCGGGAACAGCACCATCGATTATGTCCGCCCGTCGGGTGCCGGACCCGACTCGCTGTTGTTGAACGCTGGCCAGACCGGGCGGCCGGGGCGCGGCTGGTGGCGCCGGATCCTCGATCAATATGGGGCGAGCGACGTTCTCATTCCCGTCGTCCGTCTGTATCGGCAATGGCCCGAAGGCCCGATCATCGGCGTTTTCGAGGCACGGTTCGGCCCCGACAATGTCGTCATCGATCGCTTCACGCTTCGCGTCGGCAAGGCCGGCGGCTTGCCGCAGCTGCTCGACACGGGCGTGGCGCGGATGGATGGGATATATCAAAGCGCGCTCAATGCCGGTCGCCTGCGCCCCGATCCGGGACTGTCTCCACCACCGGCCCCGACCCCGGTCGAGGAGGCCGTGGAGGATGACGCACTCGCCGGGATAGTCGACGATATCGCCGCCGCCAACGAGCCCGCCGCCAGTCTGACCGTCACGTTGCAGTTCGACACGCCCAATGCCGCCTCGGTCACGACGACCGAAAACGCGGTGCGTTCGCTGCCGGGCGTGCAGTCCGCCGCAACCAGCAGCCTCGCTCTAGGCGGTGTTTCGCTGATGAGGGTCGTCTATCAGGGCGATCTGGGCGCCCTGAAGGCGTCGTTACAGGCGCAGGGCTATCAGGTGGTCGGATCCGGCCAGACACTACGCATTCGCGGTGTGCGGCCGTCCCCCGCCACGTCGGCCGACCTTATCCCGAACGGATGAGCCGAGCGTGACCGGTCAGATGGCGCTGCCGATCGGATGGCCTGCCGATCCAGGTGACGATGCGTTCATCGTGACGCCTTCGAACGCCCGCGCCGCGCATCAGCTGGAGCATTGGGGCGCGTGGCCGGTGATGACGGCCGTGCTGACCGGCCCGCGCAAGTCCGGACGCAGCCTGCTTGCCCGCATCTTTTCGGCAAAAAGCGGTGGCAGCATCATCGACGATGCGGAACGGGTTCCCGAGACATTGCTGTTCCATGCCTGGAACGAGGCGCAGTCGGATCGCAGGCCGCTCGTCCTCGTGGTGGATGCACCGCCCGCCGCTTGGGACGTTCGCCTGCCCGATCTGCGTTCCCGGCTGGCGGCCAGCACGCTCGCGACGATCGGGGAGCCGGACGATGCGTTGATGCGAGCTTTGTTTGTGCGCCTGTTCGAACGCCGCGGCCTCGACGCACGGCCCGATCTCATCGACTGGCTTGCGACGCGGATCGAGCGCAGTCACGTCGCGGCTCAGCGTGTGGTCGACGCGCTGGATCAGGAGGTGCTCGAAAGTCGCAAACGCCTCTCGGTGCCGCTTGCGCGCACCACGCTGGCGGCGGCCGGGTTGGTGGCGATCGTGCAACCAACGCCGACCAGCCTCATTGACGGGACATGACGCGTCCCGCTCACCTGCCGCTGCTCGTAGCGGATGACGATGATCCCTTCGTCTCCGACGCCGGTGAGCGTTATTTCAACCGTGAGCTGTCCTGGCTGGCATTCAACCGCCGGGTACTTGAAGAAGCATGTAATCCCGCGCATCCATTGCTGGAGCGGTTGCGTTTCCTGTCGATTTCGGGATCAAATCTCGATGAGTTCTTCATGGTCCGCGTTGCCGGCCTGAAGGGTCAGCAATTGCAGGATGTCGACCGTCGCTCGGATGACGGCATGACGCCGGGACAACAGCTTCAGGCGATCACACGGGAAGCTGATGGGCTGATGGCCAGCCAGCAGGCCGTATGGGGCGATTTGCGCGAAGCACTTGCGTCCGCCGGTATTACGATGCTGGGCGGAGACGTCGATGACGCCGCCGCCGCTTGGCTGGAAACTCAGTTTCGCGAGCAGATCTTCCCGATCCTGACACCGCAGGCGCTCGATCCTGCGCATCCGTTCCCTTTCATTCCCAATGCCGGCCTGTCGGTGATCTTCAACCTCGTCCGCTTGTCCGACGAAGAGCTGATCGACGAATTGGTGATGTTCCCTCCGACCATGCCACGCTTCGTGCGATTGCCGGGCGACGAGGCGCGCTACGTCGCGATCGAGACGATCGTCAGGCGGTTTTCGCCGCTGATCTTTCCCGGTTACCGGGTTGTCGACGCCGGCGCTTTCCGCGTGCTGCGCGACAGCGACATTGAGATCGAGGAGGAGGCCGAGGATCTGGTCCGCTACTTCGCCAACGCGATCAAGCGAAGAAGGCGCGGCCGCGTGATCCGCCTGGAGCTGGAAACCGGCTTGTCCGACATGCTGGCGGCCGTCCTGAAGGACAAGCTTGGTGGCGCCGACACCATCATCACCGAGAGCGGCAATCTGCTTGGCATCAACGACCTGTCCGCCCTAGTCGAGGAGGACAGACCCGACCTGAAGTTCCCGCCCTACGCCCCGCGCTTTCCCGAGCGCATCCGTGAATTCGGTGGCGATTGCTTCGCGGCCATCAAGGCGAAAGACATCGTCGTCCATCACCCCTATGAAACGTTCGACGTCGTGCTCGCCTTTTTGCGCCAGGCGGCGAAGGATCCCGATGTCGTCGCGATCAAGCAGACGCTGTATCGTGCGGGCAAGCAGCCCGCTGTCATCAACGCGCTGATCGCGGCTGCCGAAGCCGGCAAGTCGGTCACCGCCGTCGTCGAGTTGAAGGCCCGGTTCGACGAGGAACAGAATCTGCTCTGGGCATCCGCGCTTGAGCGCGCCGGCGTTCAGGTCGTCTATGGCTTCATCGACTGGAAGACGCATGCAAAGGTGTCGATGGTTGTCCGGCGCGAGGGCGACGTGTTCCGGACCTACTGCCATTTCGGCACTGGCAACTATCACCCCGTCACCGCGCGGATTTATACCGATATCAGCTTCTTCACGGCGGACCCGCGTATAGGGCGGGATGCGGCTCAGATGTTCAACTACATCACCGGCTATGTCGAGCCGACCGACATGGTTTCGATGGCGCTGTCGCCACGCGATCTTCGCACACAACTGACGCAGATGATGGACGAGGAAATCGCAAACGCCCGGTCTGGAAAGCCTGCAAGTATCTGGGCGAAGATGAACAGTCTGGTCGATGCGGCGATCATCGAGAAGCTGTACGAAGCGAGCAGCGCAGGGGTCGAGATCGACCTGATCATACGCGGTATCTGCTGTCTGCGTCCCGGTATCGCGGGCATGTCCGAACATATTCGCGTGCGCTCGATCGTCGGACGATTTCTGGAGCATAGTCGGATCTGGGCTTTCGGATCGGGCAAACCGCTTCCGAATGATGGCGCCAGGCTGTTCATCTCGTCGGCGGACTGGATGCCGCGCAATTTCGACCGCCGCGTCGAATATATGCTCCCGATCGAGAACTCGACCGTCCATGACCAGATTCTCGATCAGGTGATGGTTGCCAATCTTCTCGACAATGAACAGACGTGGGTGCTCGCCTCCGATGGCAGTTATTCGCGGCTGGAGCCCGGTGAGCGACCGTTCAACCTCCACCGCTACTTCATGACCAACCCGTCATTGTCCGGACGCGGCGCCGCGTTGGAGGCAAGTGGTCAGGTGCCCACGCTTTCGCTCAAGCGACGGGGTTAGAGTGATCCTTCTCCGCAAGACTTCGCCCCAGGATAGTGGCGCTGAAACGGCAGCGCGCCGGGGAATCATCGACATCGGATCGAACTCGGTCAGACTCGTGGTCTATCAGGGGCATCCGCGCATTCCGGCTATCGTGTTCAACGAAAAGGTGATGGCGGGCCTCGGCCGCGACTTGGCGACGACGGGCGCGATCGGTGACCATTCAATGGCACTAGCGACGTCGGGGCTGACGCGATTTGCGACGATCGCCAGGGCAATGGCCCTCAGCGATCTTCGTACCGTCGCGACGGCGGCCGTTCGGGATGCGACCAACGGCGGCGCGATCATCGACTGCTGCGAGCGACTGGACTTGTCAGTCGAGATCCTGTCCGGCGAGCATGAGGCGCGGGCGGCCGGCCACGGGGTATTGTCGGCGATCCCCGACGCGGACGGGATCGTCGGCGACCTGGGCGGCGGCAGCCTGGAACTGGTACGGGTCAAGGACGGGCAGGTAGAGGAGCGTGCCTCCTTCCCGCTCGGCGTTCTGCGGATCGCAGCGCTGCGTGAAAAGCGAGGCAAGATCCTTGAGCGGCATGTCGGTACGCTTCTCGCCGATGCGGGGTGGATGGGACGGGGCAGGGGGTTGCCGCTGTATCTCGTGGGTGGTTCATGGCGAGCGCTGGTAAGGCTGGACATGAGCCTTCACGGCTATCCGCTGCCGATCATCCATCATTACCCCATGACGCCCGATACGGTCGACCGCCTTGGACGGACAATTGCGCATCTGTCAAAGGCGCGGGTGAAGAGCGTCGCCGGGCTCTCCTCGCTGCGTGCAGCGACATTGGGCGATGCGACTGCGCTGCTTTCGATCCTGCTGAGACAGCTTGGTTGCAACGCGACGATCGCATCGGCCTTCGGACTGCGCGAAGGCCTGCTATTCGCCTCGCTGGACGAGGAGCGCAGGTCGCTCGACCCGTTGATCGTCGCGACCCGCGAAGAGGGAAGGGCGCTGGGGCGTTTTCCCGAACATGGCGATCTGCTCGATCGGTGGATCGCACCCTTGTTCACGCATGATATCCCCGCGTATGCCCGGCTTCGCCACGCGGCTTGCCTGCTTGCCGATGTCGCATGGCGCGCCAATCCCGAGTTTCGAGCCGAACGCGGTGTGGAGGTGGCACTTCACGGCAATTGGGTAGCAATCGACGCGACGGGCAGGGCGATGCTGGCACAGGCACTCTATGCCAGCCTGGGCGGCGGCGGGATCGCCGGCGATCCCGTCGCGCAGCTTGCGGGTCCGAATCTTCTGACAAAGGCAACTGCCTGGGGCCTGGCCATTCGAATGGGTCAGCGCCTGAGTGCGGGGCTTGCCGCTCCTCTGGAGCAGACGACGATAGCGCTAGGCAACGATGACGTCTCCCTTGCCTTTAGCAGTGGAAACGACGCGCTGTATGGCGAAGCCGTAGAGCGGCGTCACAACGCGCTTGCGTCGATACTGGGGCGACGAGCGGTGGTTTGCCGCTCACCCTGACGGCCAGTCGTTCGGCGCGGGATCCGCCGGGTCATCAGCCCGCGTCATGCGCAGCTTTCCATTCCTGACGGCAAACCCCAGGCGGCCTTCGACCACATCGAGCGCGTCGCGTCCGAATTGCTCGAACCGCCATCCCTCAAGCATTGGCAACCCCTGCCGCTTCCCCGCCGCGAGTGCTTCGAGTTCATCCGATCTTGCCAGGAGCTTCGCGGCGACGTCGATCTCTCGCGAGCGAATTTTCAGCAACAGTTTCAGCAGGTCGGCGACCAGCGCGCCGTCCTTGCCCAGGCCGGGCTTGCGATCATCGCGTGATGGTAGTTCGTCAATGCTGAGCGGTTCAGCGTCGAGAAGCGCTGCCATCAGCCGTCCGCCGATATCGTTGCCGGCCCACGTCGCGCTCAGGCCGCGGACCTTCGCCAGATCGCCCTGCTTCCTTGGCGGATGGCCCGCGATGTCGGCCAGCGTCTCGTCCTTGACGATCCGGCCCCTTGGCAGATTCTTCGCCTGCGCCTCCATCTCGCGCCAGCGGGCGAGCGCCTTGAGCCGGCCGAGCACGTCCGGCTTGCGACTGGGGATGCGAACGCGCTGCCATGCCTGTTCCGGGTCGTTGGCGTAGTTGGCGGGATCGGCCAGCCGATCCATTTCCTGATCTAGCCACGTGCCCCGCCCGGTCTTCTTCAGCCGCTCCAACATCTTGGGGAAAATGCGCGAGAGATGCGTGACGTCGCCGATCGCATACTCGATCTGGCGTTCGTCCAGCGGGCGGCGGGTCCAATCGGTAAAGCGCGCGCCCTTGTCGATGCTGATGCCCAGCCAACTGTCGACGAGGTTCGAATAGCCGACCTGCTCCCCCAAGCCCAACGCCATCGCCGCGATCTGCGTATCGAACAGAGGATGCGGCGTCTTGCCCGTCAGGTTGTAGATGATCTCGATATCCTGCCCACCGGCATGGACGACCTTCAACGCCCGCTCATTGTTGACCAGCAGGTCGAGCAATGGCACCAGATCGAGACCGGGCGCCATCGGGTCGATCGCGGCGGCTTCCTCGGTATCGGCGATCTGGATCAGGCACAGCTCGGGATAGAAGGTGCTTTCGCGCATGAATTCGGTGTCGACACAGATGTAATCGGCGGTCGCGAGGCGGGCGCAGAGATTGGCGAGAGTCGCGGTGTCGGTAATGAGCGCGTGGATGTGCATCGGCCGGCCTTAGCTGCGCCCGTGCGCCTTGACAAAGGAGGGCATGAAAGAGAACGGACGGATGACTTTTGCCATACCCCGAGCCGGCGAGCGTTCACAGCGACAGACATCAGCGCTGATGGACGCCGGCTCGACGGGGCATCGCGCAGCCTTTGGAAACCAGCCATGCACGCCTATCGCACTCACAATTGCGCCGCCCTCCGGGCCGATGATGTCGGGCAGACCGTCCGCCTGTCGGGATGGATCCATCGCAAGCGGGACCATGGCGGCGTGCTGTTCATCGACCTGCGCGACCACTACGGGGTGACGCAGATCGTGGCGGATGCCGATTCCGAGGCGCTTCCCGCGCTGGAGGCGGCGCGGACGGAGTCGGTCGTCACGATCGATGGCGTCGTGAAGGCCAGGAGCGAGCATACGACCAACCCGAACCTGCCGACCGGGGCGATCGAGGTGTTCGCGACCGCGGTGACGGTTCAGTCTGCCGCGCAGGAACTGCCCATGCCCGTCGCCGGGGAAGCCGATTACCCCGAGGATATCCGCCTGCGCTACCGCTTCCTCGATCTGAGGCGTGAGCGCATCCACGCAAACATCATGTTGAGAAGCCGGGTGATCGCGTCGATCCGGCAGCGGATGATCGGGCAGGGGTTCACCGAGTTCCAGACGCCGATCCTGACCGCGTCGTCGCCGGAGGGCGCGCGTGATTATCTGGTGCCGAGCAGGGTGCATCCGGGCAAGTTCTACGCGCTGCCGCAGGCGCCGCAGATGTTCAAGCAGCTGCTGATGGTGGCTGGGTTCGACCGCTATTTCCAGATTGCGCCGTGCTTTCGCGACGAGGACGGACGCGCCGACCGCAGTCCCGGCGAGTTCTACCAGCTCGACTTCGAGATGAGCTTCGTGACGCAGGAGGATGTGTTCCAGGCGATCGAACCCGTGCTGCACGGTCTGTTTGAGGAATTCGCCGACTGGCAGGGGCGCGGTCGTATCGTCTCGTCGCGGCCCTTCCCACGAATTCCCTTTCGCGAGGCAATGTTGAAATACGGGTCGGACAAGCCCGACCTGCGCAATCCGATCGAGATCGCGGACGTCAGCGAGCATTTTCGCGGCTCCGGCTTCGGCCTGTTCGACCGCATCGTCGCAGGCGGCGGGGTGGTGCGCGCGATCCCGACGCCGGCGACGGGGGGCAAGTCGCGCAAGTTCTTCGATGACCTGAACGACTGGGCGCGGGCGGAGGGCTATGCGGGTCTCGGCTATATCACGCAAAAGGGCGGCGAGACCGGCGGGCCGATCGCGAAGAATCACGGTGAGGACGCGACCAGGCGCCTGATAGACGCGCTGGGGTTGGGACCGGACGATGGCGTGGTCTTCGCGGCGGGCAAGGAAGGGCAGGCGGCGAAGCTGGCCGGCGCCGCGCGGACGCGGATCGGGCAGGAACTGGGCCTGATCGACGAGGGGCGCTTTGAGTTCTGCTGGATCGTCGACTTCCCGATGTTCGAATATGACGAGGATGCCAAGAAGGTCGACTTCAGCCATAATCCCTTCTCGATGCCGCAGGGTGAATTGGAGGCACTGGAGACGCAGGATCCGCTCGATATCCTTGCGTATCAATATGATATTGTGTGCAACGGCGTCGAACTGTCATCCGGCGCGATCCGTAATCACAAGCCCGAGATCATGTACAGGGCGTTCGAGATCGCGGGCTATAGCCGTGAGGACGTGGATCGCGATTTTTCGGGCATGATCAACGCGTTCAAGTTCGGCGCACCGCCGCATGGCGGATCTGCGCCGGGGATCGACCGCATGGTGATGCTGCTGGCGGGCGAGCCGAACATTCGTGAGGTCGTGCTGTTCCCGATGAACCAGCGGGCCGAGGATCTGATGATGGGCGCGCCGGGCCCTGTTTCGGCCAAGCAGTTGCGTGAGTTGCATCTGCGGGTCAATGCGCCTGCGCCGAAGAATCCGGATGGTCTGGTGGCGCCGGAAGCCGGATGATCGATGCCGTACGGGCAGGGTTGCGGGACGGGCCGCGACCGCGCACAGTCCCGCCCATGATCATCGATCTTACCGAGCACGAATCGGACCGCAAGTATAAGGGGCATTATCGCCGCGACCTGAAGAAGCTCCAGAAGCGGCTGAAGCATGTTCAGGTCGCCCATATCGTCCATGATCGCGCCGCCGTCATCATGTTCGAGGGTTGGGATGCGGCGGGGAAGGGCGGGATCATCCAGCGCCTGACCGGCAAATGGGATCCCCGCCATTTCGAGGTCTACCCGATCGCCGCACCGACCGCCGCCGAGAAACGTCATGATTTTCTCTGGCGCTTCCGGCGCCGCCTGCCGGAACGTGGCAATATCGCGATCTTTGACCGAAGCTGGTACGGGCGCGTCCTGGTCGAGCGAGTGGAGAATTATGCCAGCGAGGGCGAATGGCGCGCGGCCTTCGACGAAATTAATGACTTCGAGGCGAGCCTGGTGGAGGGCGGCACGACGCTGATCAAGTTATTCGTGCACACCGGTCAGAAGGAACAGGACAAGCGCCTGCGCGCGCGCATGACGGACCCGTGGAAGAGGTGGAAGACCGGACCCGACGATTATCGTAACCGTGCGCGCCGGGCCGACTACCTTGAAGCGATGCATGATATGTTCGCGCGGTGCGACACCGCGATCGCGCCTTGGCACGTCGTCGACGGGAATGACAAGAAGTCAGCGCGGATCGCGGCCCTGGAATATATCGTCGAACGCCTGGAGGCGAATGTCCCGATGGAACCGCCACCGCTCAACCCGGAAGTCGCGAGGCTGGCAAGGGAAGCCTTCGGAGACTGAGCCTTCAGGATGCCGGGTGGAACACCCCGTCCGTGTTCATGACGTGCAATATGCCATCGGCGATCGCGAACCAGGCGCCGCGAAGGCGCAGATCACCTGATGCTTCGCGCTCGGTGATGCCCGGAAAGGTGCGCAGGTTGTCGATGGAAACGCGAACCGTCTCAAGTTCGAGCGCGTGGATCGCATCCGGCCCCGACCCGTGCTCCGCGACGATCCGCTCCCGCGCCTCATCCAGCAGGTCGATCCAGTGCGCGATGAAGCCGCCCGCGCCGGGTGCCGCATCCTCGAACCGCCTGGACATCGCCGCCGCGACACCGCCGCATGTGCCGTGGCCGAGGACGACAATCTCCTCGACACCCAATTGCGTCACGGCAAATTCGACGGCGGCGGATACCCCGTGCCGGCTCCCGTCACCCTCGAAAGGCGGCACCAGGTTAGCGACATTTCGCACCACGAATATCTCACCGGGAGAGGTGTCGAAAATCTGCGCCGGATCGACGCGGCTATCCGAACAGGCGATGACCATGACGCGGGGATTCTGCCCTTCGCGCAGCTTTGCCCAGCGTTCCCGCTCGCGGGTCCAATCGGTTTCTCGAAAGCGGGAGTATCCGCTCAGCAGTTCGTCAAAGGCCGTCATGGGGACGCTTCCTAGCGCGTTGTTTCGCGCTACGGGAGTCGCTATCTCGAATCCATGAACGACCTGACTCCGCTCGCCCGTCCGCCCCGTACCCGCAAGCCCGACTGGATTCGCGTCAAGGCACCGACATCGGTCGGGTTCGCCGAGACCAAGGCATTGATGCGGCGGTTGAATCTTGCGACCGTCTGCGAGGAAGCGGCGTGCCCGAACATCGGCGAATGCTGGACGAAGAAGCACGCGACGGTGATGATCCTGGGCGATACGTGCACGCGCGCATGCGCCTTCTGCAACGTCAAGACCGGTATGCCGCGGGCCGTCGACCCACTGGAGCCAATGCATACGGCAACCGCGGCGGCCGAACTGGGGCTGGAGCATATCGTGATCACGTCGGTGGACCGCGATGACCTGCCCGACGGCGGCGCATCGCAGTTCGTGAAGGTGATCCGGGCACTTCGGGAATTGACGCCGGGCACGACGATCGAGATCCTGACGCCGGATTTCAGGAACAAGGCGCAGGCCTCCGTTGAGTCGATTGTCGAGGCGCGACCCGATGTTTACAACCACAACCTGGAAACGGTACCCCGCCTTTATCCGACGATACGCCCGGGCGCACGCTATTACGCGTCACTGCGCCTGCTGGAGAGCGTGAAGCGGCATGACCCGTCGATCTTCACCAAGTCCGGCGTGATGCTGGGGCTGGGTGAGGAGCGGCTGGAAGTACATCAGGTGATGGACGACATGCGATCGGCCGACATCGATTTCCTGACCATGGGTCAATATCTGCAGCCCACGCCGAGACACGCCAAAGTGGCGGAGTTCGTCACGCCGAAGACATTCGACGCCTATGCCGGCATTGCCAGAGCAAAGGGCTTCCTGCTGGTCGCTTCGTCGCCTCTCACGCGGTCCAGCTATCATGCCGGTGACGACTTCGTCCGACTGCGCGATGCGCGGGAAGCAAATCTGGCGAAAGCGGCGTAGGAGTCCGGTAGTGCCGCAACATTCAGAAACCCGATCGATTCCCTATAGTTGCGAACAGATGTTCGATCTGGTCGCCGATATTCGGCGTTATCCCGAATTCCTCCCTTGGGTCAGCGCAATGCGTGTCCGTTCCAACAGCGACACCGACACGGTCGCCGACATGATCGTCGGCTTCAAGGGGCTGCGAGAGAGCTTCACCTCAAAGGTCCGGAAGGTTCGGCCAAGTGAAATCCATGTGGATTACATTGATGGCCCGCTCAAATATCTGCGTAACGACTGGCAGTTTCACGCTGAGGATGGCGGTTGCCAAGTGCATTTCTGTGTCGACTTCGCGTTCAAGAGTCGAATGTTCGAGATGCTGGCGGGGCAGGTATTCGGTGTTGCGCTTCGCCGGATGATCGGCGCGTTCGAGCAGCGCGCCGCGGTCCTGTACGGTGGTCAGTCGTCACCGGATGACGTCGGCATCAGCAATTCGAGCGCGCACAGCGCGGCCTGAAGGCGGACACCGCCGCGACCGATGTCGCCGAAGTCCCGGCGCTCGGCACAGATATCCGAAGGATCTGCGTCGCGCTCGGCCCGTGCGAACACGACCGTGCCCACCGGCTTTTTCTCGGTTCCGCCGTCGGGGCCGGCCACCCCGGTAATCGCGACCGCGACATCGGCGTTCGTCATCTTCAACGCACCCTGAGCCATGCTCCACGCGACCGCGATCGAGACCGCACCGAACGTGGCGATCACGTCGCTGCTGACACCGAGCATGTCCTTCTTCGACTCATTGGCATAGGTCACGAACGACGCGTCAAGGATTGCCGAACAGCCGGAAACCTCGGTCAACGCAGCAGCGACAAGCCCGCCGGTGCAGCTTTCGGCAAGAGCGATCCTGCGGTCTGCCTTGCGATTAGCCTCGACCACGCGGGTTGCCGCCGCAACCAGTTCGGCGGGAAGCAGGGTATCGGTCATCGCGTCGGCTCCGTGCAAAGCGGCAGATCGGGTACTTCGACATTTTTGCCCTTCGCTTTTTCCGCCTTCAGATATCGCAGCGCCTCGACAACGACGCCAGCGGTATTGCGTGGCGGCAACGGCTCCAGCAGCGTCACGAAGCGGTCGATCGTTCCGCAGTCCTCCGGCGCGATGCGGCCGACGAGTTGCGGAACGATCAGCGTCGTCAGCAGCGGCCGGGCGAAATCCGATGCAAGCAGGATATCGATCGCCGGGTCGCTCAGCTTGACGATCGCCGCGCGGGCCAGAGGCCATGCACGATCGGCTTCCGCTTCGTATTTGGCGAGGAAGGCCCCGGACGAGCGCCTGACCAGGCTGCTCGCAGGGAGTTGCCCGGCGCAGACGATGCCCGTCTGCTGAATGATCGCAGGCAACGCGACCAGCGCCATCGACCGTGCTTCCGACGTGGTGAGGCATGCGGCCTGGATTGGCGCGCTCATCAGCGCCCCCGTCACCGCGAGCAGCGCCGCGATCCTCATCGCGCGGCTCGCGCGATGCTGACGGTAGCGATCGCCTGGGCGGCGATGCCTTCGCCGCGCCCGGTGAAGCCGAGGCGCTCGGTGGTGGTGGCCTTGATGCTCACCCGCTCGGGATCCAGATCGAGCAACTCGGCGATTCTTTTCGCCATAACCGAACGATACGGGCCGATCTTCGGTGCTTCGCACATGAGCGTGAGGTCCACAAAGTCGATCCTGCCGCCACGCGCGGCGATCAGCGAGGCGGCATGACGCAGGAACTGACCGGACTCCGTGCCGCGCCACTCCGGATCACTCGGCGGGAAGTGCATGCCGATGTCGCCGGCGGCGATCGTGCCGAGCAGCGCATCGGTAAGCGCGTGCAGCGCGACGTCGGCATCGCTGTGTCCGGACAGCCCCTGCGAGTGCGGGATCAGGATCCCGCCAAGCCACAATTCCTCACCGTCCTCCAGCCGGTGCACGTCGAAGCCCGACGCTATCCGCGTTTCCCAACCGAGCCGCGCCTCCGCCGCCGCAAAATCCTCCGGATAGGTGATCTTGTCGAGCATGGCGTCGCCCTGCACCAAAGCGACGCGCCCGCCAAGCCGCCGGACCATCTGCGCATCGTCGCTCGCGTCGAGATTCGGCGGCCATGCACGATGCGCGCGCAACAGCTGCTGCGCGTCGAAGGCCTGCGGTGTCTGTATGCGGTAGAGGTCGCGACGATCGACATGCTCGCCATCCGCCTTGCCGAGCGTGTCGGTGACGGGCAGGGCAGGGACGGCTCCGTCATTGTCGTCCGACGCCGCCAGCAGCCGATCGATGACCGCATGCGGCAAGAACGGCCGTGCGGCATCGTGGACGAGAACGCGGCCCGCGCCCCGTTCGATCGCGGCGGTGACGCCGAGCGCAACCGAATCCCGGCGCAGCACCCCGCCCTCGACGATCATCGCGTCCGGCAGCGTCGCGCGAACCGTCCCGACCTGATCGGCCGCAACGACGCAGAGCACATGATCGACCACGGGATGGCCGGACAGCGCCTGGAATGCGTGCACGATCAACGGCCGGTCGCCCAGCATCGCGAACTGCTTGGGCAGGCCGGCACCCGCGCGACTCCCGGTACCGGCGGCCATCAGCAGGGCGATGGTGAGAGGACGATCGGTCATCGTCACCGCCTAGCGGCTTGATCCCCTTGTCGCCAGCCTGTAGCGATGCCCGAAAATCAGGCATATGCGAAAACTCAAGCCCATTCAGGTCGGACCCGTCCGGATCGATTGCCCCGTCATCCTGGCACCGATGACAGGTGTGACCGACATGCCGTTTCGCACCCTCGTGCGCCGCTTCGGCTCGGGGCTGAACGTGACGGAGATGATCGCCAGCCAGGCGATGATCCGCGAAACCCGGCAGTCGCTTCAAAAGGCCGCTTGGCACGCAACCGAAGAGCCGGTGTCGATGCAGCTTGCCGGCTGCACGCCCCACGAAATGGCCGAGGCCGCCAAGCTGAACGCCGATCGGGGCGCGGCGATCATCGACATCAACATGGGCTGCCCGGTCAGGAAGATCGTCAACGGCGATGCCGGCTCTGCCTTGATGCGCGACGTGAAGCTGGCGAGCGCGATCATCGACGCGGTGGTCAGGGCGGTCGAGGTACCGGTCACGCTGAAGATGCGGATGGGCTGGTGCCATGACAGCCTGAATGCACCCGAACTCGCGCGGATCGCCGAGGACCTCGGCGTGCGGATGATCACGGTGCACGGGCGCACGCGCAACCAGATGTACAAGGGCACCGCCGACTGGCGGTTTGTGGCCCGCGTAAAGGCTGCCGTCGGCGTGCCGGTGATCGTGAACGGGGACATCTGCTCGCCCGAGGACGCGGACGCAGCGCTGGAGCAATCCGGTGCTGACGGGGTGATGGTCGGACGAGGGGCTTATGGCAAACCGTGGCTGCTGGGACAGATCATGCATCGGCTGGCGACCGGCCGTCATTTGGCGGAGCCTTCGCTCGGTGAGCAATATGACATGATCGCAGGGCATTACGAGGCGATGCTCACGCACTATGGTACCGAGATGGGCGTCAACATGGCGCGCAAGCACATCGGCTGGTACACGCGCGGGCTGCACGGATCGGCCGAGTTCCGCAACAGCGTGAACCAGCAGGCGGAGCCCGATATCGTCCGGTCGATGCTGGCCGATTTCTATGCGCCGTGGCGCCACCGTGCCGCAGCCTGAGCCGTCACCGCCGAGTCAATACGGACACCCCGGCCTGATCGACCTGTTCGGCGCATTGCCGTTCGCGGTGCTGGTCATCGATGGGCGGGACCGGATCGCGCACGCCAATGCGCAGGCCGAGGCGATGTTGAACCTGTCCGAGACGATGATGGTGGGGCAGTCCGTTGGCGCGATCCTGCCTCCGCTCGGGGAAGGGGAACGGCGGCGCGGGCATGACCTGGCGGTACTGGATGCCCATCTCGTCACTCGCCGCGGTGTGCAAATTCATGCCGACGTGATGGAAACCGATGTTCCCGACCATCCCGGATGGCGGATGATGACGTTTCAGCCCGCTTCACCGTCCCGGCGGCTTGGTCATGCCGTGGAGCGCGGCGCGGGCGGCCGCTCGGTTGTCGGTGCAGCGACCATGCTGGCGCACGAGATCCGCAATCCCTTGTCCGGCATTCGTGGCGCCGCGCAACTGATAGGGGAGGGTGAACTCCCTGCGTTGATCGTGAGCGAAGTGGACCGGATCGCGCGATTGATCGACAGAATGCAGGCGTTCGACGACACCCGCCCGCTCGAACTGACGGCCCAGAGCATCTACCCGTTGCTGATGCACGCAAGGAGCGTCGTTGCGGCCGGTTTCGCGGACAATATTGTGATCGAGGAGCGTTTCGACCCCTCCCTGCCCGGCGCGAGCATCAATCACGACGCGCTGCTCCAGGTGCTCATCAACGTGCTGAAGAACGCTTGCGAGGCCGTGCAGGCGCTGCCCGCCCCGCGCATCCTGTTGACGACCGCATATCGCCACGGCATGGCCGCCAGCGTTTCGCCGGGGGAACCTCGCCGGTTGCTGCCGATCGAGATCTGCGTGGTCGACAATGGTCCCGGGGCGAACTCGGAACTCGCCCCGCACCTGTTCGATCCCTTCGTATCCGGTCGTCCAGACGGGCAGGGCCTGGGTCTCGCGCTGGTGGACAAGCTGATGCGCGACATGGGTGGCGTCGCCGAATATGCCCGCGAGGGCGATCCTGAAATGACGGTATTGCGGCTGATGTTGCGTAGGGCAGCGCCGTGAGCAGCATCCTGGTCGTCGATGACGATGCCGCGATCCGGACGGTCATCAGTCAGGCGCTCCAGCGAGAGGGCCACCACGTCGTCGCGGTCTCGACGCTTGCCGACCGGGATCGGTCGTTGGCATCGAAGCCGCCTGATGTCCTGGTGACCGACGTGATGCTTCCGGATGGGGATGGTATCGAACGACTGGCAACGACGCTTGCGGCGCGGCCGGACCTTCCCGTGATCGTCATTTCCGCCCGCAATACCCTGACGACCGCGATCCGGGCGACCGAGGCCGGCGCGTATGAGTATCTGCCCAAGCCCTTCGACCTGAACGTGCTGGTCGGCGCCGTCTCCAGCGCACTGGCCCGCGGCGGCGATGTCGAGAAGACGAGGCTGGACAGCGACGATGACCATGCTTTGCCGCTGATGGGGCGCTCGGCGCCGATGCAGCAGGTCTACCGGGTCGTCGCCAGGGTCGTCTCCAACGACCTGACGGTACTGGTGACCGGCGAATCGGGGACGGGCAAGGAACTGGTCGCTCGCGCGATCCATGATCTGGGGCATCGAAGCGCCGCTCCCTTCATAGCAATCAACATGGCCGCCATTCCGCGCGACCTGATCGAAGCGGAGCTTTTCGGACATGAGCGCGGCGCCTTCACCGGCGCTTCGCAGCGCAATGCCGGCCGGTTCGAGCAGGCGGCGGGCGGGACGCTGTTCCTCGACGAGATCGGAGACATGCCGATCGAGGCGCAGACGCGGCTGCTGCGCGTCTTGCAGGAGGGCGAGTTCACCAGTGTGGGCGGCACGCGCCCTAGCCAGACCGATGTTCGCATCATCGCCGCGACCAATCGCGATCTGGGCGAACTGGTGCTCTCGGGTCGGTTTCGCGAGGACCTTTTCTACCGGCTGAACGTCGTGCCGATCGCGATCCCGCCGCTGCGGAATCGGGGCGGCGACATCGGTCTGCTGGCAGATCACTTCCTCGAGGATGCGGTGCGGCAGGGCCTGCCGCGGCGTCGTCTAGCCGCCGACGCGCAGGCGGCGATCGAGGCGCATGACTGGCCGGGTAACGTGCGCGAGCTGGAGAACCTGATGAGGCGGCTCGCAGTCCTGACGCGCGATGCGGTCATCGACGCCGATGTCGTCCGTCAGATGCTGGTTCCAGGAGTGAGGCCGTCGGTCCAGGCCGACGCGGACATTTCATCGGCTATCGGTGTGCTGGTCGGGCGGATCGGTGCGGAGCGGTCCAACGCACTGGATGATGGGTCGCTTTACGCGCGGGTCATCAGCGAGGTGGAACGTCCGTTGATCGAGATGATGCTGGCGCGCAACAGCTTCAACCAGCTTCGCACGGCCAAGGCGATCGGCATCAATCGCAATACGCTTCGCAAGCGCCTCGACGATCTGGGAATTGTCATCCAATGACGAGTCGTCGGCCACCACCAGCCGGAAAATGATGAACTGACGGATTAGCACGTCGATTTCTGCGATTATGTGGTTTGACGGCAACGGTCGAAGTAGTACCCACGCGATGATGGCTGCCGCAATGCCCGCAATGACCGATGACGAGCGGCAACGGCGCTTCACCGTCACGCCGGGACTTGAACTCGTCGTACTTCTAGGCGCGGTCGCCATGGCGCTGGCGACGTGGTGGATCATCGCCGGGCAAAAGACACCCTACAGCCTGATCGCACCGCCGCTTGTGGCGTTTCTGCTTGTGGCGAACCTGGTCCCCGGAGTCCTGCTCATCATGCTGCTGGGTCGACGCATCGCCCGGCGCCGTGCCGCCTCGTCTCCGGTGGGCGGGGGCGGCCGGCTGCATGTTCGCCTTGTCGCCATCTTCTCGGCGGTCGCGGCGGTCCCGATGATCCTCGTCGCGATCTTCGCGTCACTGCTGTTCCAGTACGGCGTCCAGTTCTGGTATTCGGACCAGGCGCGCAACATGTTGGAAAACACGTCGGTGTTAGCGCAGGCGTCGTATAACAACATGCTCCAGCGCTGGGAGGAAGCGACGGTCACGATGGCGAGTGACACCGCCTCCTTCCTTCAAGAACAGCCGATCGACAGCCCCGGCTTTTCCTCCTTCTTCTTCAAGCAGGTCTATTTCCGCAGCCTGTCCGACGGGGCGTTGTTCTCGATATCGCCGAAGAACGGCATCCAGACCTACGCGATCATCAATCCCGATCAGGTTGACCTGACTAAGCAGGTCAGCGGCAAGATCATCACGGCGCTCGGCTCAGGACGGCGCAGCGTGGTGTTTGTGCAGGGCAACCTGATTCAGACCGTCACACCCATTCCGGGATCGGACGAGCTTTTCCTTTATACCGCGCGACTGGCCGACCTGAAGCAGACGACGCTTCAGAACGAGCGCGCAAGCGCGATTAACGCCAGCTATCGCGCACTGCTGGCGCGGTCGCGCAGCCTGCAACTCCAGTTCAATGTAGCGCTACTGTTGGTATCGCTGCTGATGATCGGTGTCACCGTCTGGATCGCATTGGCGGTTGCGGACCGGCTCGTTCGCCCGGTCGGCGAGCTGGTCGATGCGGCGCGGCGCGTGGCCGGCGGCGATCTAAGTGCTCGCGTGCCCGATCCGAGGAGCGCCGACGAGGTGGGGACGCTGGCCCAGGCATTCAACCAGATGACGGGACGGCTGGAGGAACAGAACCGGGATCTTCTGAACGCGAACGACCAGCTGGAAAATCGCCGGGCGCTGATCGAGGCGGTGATGGCCGGCGTGTCGGCGGGCGTCGTCGCGACCGGCGGCGACCGCAAGGTGCGGATCGCCAACCGCTCTGCTACCGCCTTGCTCGGCACCGATACGCAGGGAATCGTCGGGAGGCCGCTTCGTGACGTCGCGCCCGAGCTGGATGACCTGCTCGACGGATCGGTCCGGGAGGCGATCGTACAGCTGGGCAGCGGAGCGGAGTCACGTACGCTTGCGGTCAGGATCGCGCGTACCGATACCGGCCCGATTCTGACCTTCGACGACATCACGCAACAACTGCTCGACCAGCGGCGCGCCGCCTGGTCCGACGTGGCGCGCCGTATCGCGCATGAAATCAAGAACCCGCTGACCCCGATCCAACTCGCCGCAGAGCGCCTGCAACGGCGCTATGGCGGCAAGGTGGAGGCCGGCGACGGTGTGTTCGGCCGGCTGACCGAGACGATCGTGCGCCAAGTCGGCGACCTGCGACGGATGGTCGACGAATTCTCGTCCTTCGCGCGCATGCCCAAGCCGGTCTTTCGCGAGGAATCAATCGTTAATATCCTGCGTCAGACGCTGTTTCTCCACGAGGTCGCCCATCCCAGCATCCGCTTCTCGCTGGATCATGCCGAAGCAATGCCGATGCTGGTATGCGACCGGCGGCAATTGGGACAGGCGATGACTAACATCGTCAAGAACGCGGTGGAGGCGATAGAGGCGAGCGGGCGAGAAGATGGTGAGGTCCGGATCGCGCTGCACGGAGATGACGGTCGCTGCCTGACGATCGATGTGGCCGATAACGGCGTCGGACTGCCGGCTGAGCGAGACCGGATCATCGAGCCGTACATGACCACGCGGGCGAGGGGGACCGGCCTGGGCCTTGCCATCGTCAAGAAGATCGTCGAGGAACATCACGCGACGATCGCTTTCGCCGATCGGGCCGGTGGTGGTACGGTCGTCACGATCGTCTTTGACGCAGATACGCTGGCTAGGCTGGACGAGGGCCCCGAGGAATCCGGACAAGCCGAGCCGATCGCCGATACCAATGGCGACGCCGGCCGTTCACATTCACTTATGCACCGGACAAGTTGATGGCTTTGGACATTCTCGTCGTCGATGATGAACTCGACATCCGCGATCTCGTATCGGGCGTGCTTGAAGACGAGGGATATGAGACACGCGGCGCCGCGGACAGCGACGCGGCGCTGGAGGCGATCGCCGCCCGCCGGCCTTCGCTGGTACTGCTCGACGTCTGGCTGACCGGATCACGTCTGGACGGTCTGGACCTGCTCGACGAGATCAAGCGGCGTGACGCCTCCATCCCGGTGCTGGTGATCTCCGGTCATGGCAATCTGGATACAGCGGTGACGGCGATCCGCCGCGGCGCCGCCGATTTTATCGAGAAACCCTTCGAGGCCGAGCGTCTGCTCCTGATGGTCGCGCGCGCCACTGAAACCGAGCGCCTGCGCCGCGAGGTCGCGTCGCTGCGCGCATCGGCAGGGCGCGACAACGACCTGACAGGGGGCTCGGCCGCGATCAACGGCGTGCGCGCGACGCTGAAGCGTGTCGGTGCGACAGGCAGCAGGGTGCTCATCATGGGCGCCGCGGGCGTGGGTAAGGAGGTGGCGGCGCGCCTGCTGCACGGCTGGAGTCAGCGCAGCGATGCGCCGTTCATCATCGTCAGCGCCGCGCGCATGACGCCCGACCGCGTAGAAGAAGAATTGTTCGGTGCCGAGGAAGGCAGTGATTTAATCCGCCCCGGAATGCTGGAACAGGCGCATGGCGGGACCTTGTTCCTCGATGAGATTGCGGACATGCCGGTGGCGACGCAGGGCCGCATCCTGCGCGTGCTTACCGACCAGAGTTTCACCCGGATCGGCGGCACACGGATCGTCAAGGTAGACGTGCGTGTCGTGTCCGCGACCAGCCGCGACCTGACGGTCGAAATCGCGGAGGGGCGCTTCCGCGAGGATCTGTATTACCGGCTGAACGTCGTCCCGGTCGCGATCCCTCCGCTGACCGACAGACGCGAGGACATTCCACCGCTGGTGCAGCATTTCATCGCGCATTATGCCAGCGATCGACGGGTGCCGACGCCGGAAATCGCGGCGGACGCGATGGCCGCGCTGCAATCCTATGACTGGCCAGGCAACGTCCGCCAGTTGCGCAACGTGGTCGAGCGAACGGTCATTCTGGCGCCGGGCGATCGGATAGGTCGCATCGATCTCGATCTTCTCCCCGCCGAGGTCCGCGGGGATGAGGGGAAGCAGGGCGGGGGAGGAACCATCATGGGCGCGCCCCTGCGCGAGGCGCGCGAGACGTTCGAACGCGAATATCTGAGGGTCCAGATCCGGCGGTTCTCGGGTAATATCTCCCGGACAGCCAATTTCATCGGGATGGAGCGCTCGGCGCTGCACCGCAAGCTGAAGCTGCTGGGGATCACTGAATCGCGCGAGGATTGAGCGGTGCCACTGGACGGCAGCCCGACCGATGCATAAATTGATGTTGTCTCGAACAGGATCGCGACACTTCCGATGCCGGGAAACGGCGCATTGCGGGTATATCCGCCAAGAACAGAAGGGTCATCAATGGCCGATAAGCAAAGTTCCCTCCAGGATCTGTTTCTGAACGCGCTCAGGCGATCCAAGACCCCGGTCACGATGTTTCTCGTCAAGGGCGTGAAGCTTCAGGGGATTATCACCTGGTTCGATAATTTCTCCATCCTGTTGCGCCGCGACGGTCAGGCACAGCTGATCTACAAACATGCAATCTCGACGATCATGCCGGCTGGCCCGATGGATGTCGCGCCGATCGTTAATGCGGTGGTCGAGCCGCCTCGCAAGACGCCCGTCCTGCAAGACATCTTCCTGACGGCGGCGCGGAAGTCGGAGAGCAACGTCACCATCTTCCTGGTCAACGGCGTCATGTTGCAGGGTCAGATCGCCGGATTCGACCTGTTCTGCATGGTGCTGCGTCGCGACCAGATAGCCCAGATGGTGTACAAACATGCCGCCTCCACCATTCAGCCGGCCCAGCCACTGGACCTGTCCGGTGAGCCGGAAGAAGAAATCGATGATGAGGTCGATGAGGATTGAGTACCGGCTTTGACCGCGACCGCGATGACGTTGCACGAGGTGCCCGGGCCATCATTGTCCTGCCCGATCGAGGAAATGCCAACCGCGATGCGGAGGCACGGCTTGAGGAAACGACCGGACTTGCAGCGGCGATCGGGCTTCACGTCAAGGACAGGATCGCCCTGCGCGTCCGGGCGCCCCGTGCTCAGACGCTGATCGGCAGCGGGCAAGTCGAGCAACTGGCGATCATCGTTCGGCAGGAAGAAGCTTCGCTGGTCATAATCGATGCGTCGCTGACCGCCATTCAGCAGCGCAATCTGGAGACGGGATTGGGGGCCAAGGTCATCGACCGGACCGGACTCATCCTGGAGATCTTCGGCGAGCGCGCAGCCACCGCCGAGGGCCGGCTGCAGGTCGAACTGGCGCATCTCGATTATCAGGCGGGGCGGCTGGTACGCAGCTGGACGCATCTGGAGCGGCAGCGCGGCGGTTTCGGGTTTCTGGGTGGGCCCGGCGAAACGCAGATCGAGGCCGATCGCCGTATGATCCGCGATCGCATGGCGCGGCTGCGGCGCGAACTGCAGCAGGTGACGCGCACGCGCGGCCTGCACCGTGACCGGCGGCAGCGTGCGCCCTGGCCGGTCATCGCATTGGTCGGCTACACCAATGCGGGCAAGTCGACGCTGTTCAATCGGCTGACGGGCGCCGATGTCATGGCAAAGGACCTGTTGTTCGCGACGCTTGACCCGACACTGAGGCAGATCAGCCTGTCCGGCATCGACAAGGCCATCCTGTCCGATACGGTCGGATTCGTCTCGGAACTGCCGACGCAGCTGATTGCCGCGTTCAAGGCGACGCTGGAGGAAGTGACGTCGGCCGATCTCCTGATCCACGTCCGCGACGTCGCGCATGCCGATAGTGAGGCGCAGCGCGTGGATGTCGAACAGGTGCTCGATGAGATCGGGGTCGGATCGACCACGCCGATCATCGAGGCATGGAACAAGATCGACCTCATGGACAATGGCGTGCGCACGAACGTCGAGAAACAGGCCGCTGGCCGCGACCAGGTGTTTGCCCTGTCCGCCGCTACCGGGGAAGGGGTGGACGAGCTGATCGCGGGAGTGTCTCGGTTGCTGACCGAGCAGCATCGCGACTACAGCATCATGGTGCCCACGACAGATGGTGCCGCAGCTGCATGGCTTCACGCGCATGGCGATGTGCGGCACCAGGCCATCGACAATGACGGCGGTCGTACGACCTACGACGTGCGCCTGTCTCCCGCCGATTACGACCGGTTCATGCGCCACCACGCTTGACGCCTTGCCAGAGCCTCTCCTTGTCGCTCAGGCTCAACGATACGAAATCCGAATCGGCCTTTTCCATCGCAGCGAAGCGGTATTCGAACTTCGCATTGCTCCGGCGTAGCGCCGCTTCCGCGTCGACGCCCAGATGGCGTGCCCAGTTGACGATCGAGAACAGCAGATCGCCAAGCTCTTCCTCGATATCGTCGCCGCAGGAAGCGTCGGCGATCTCACCCAGTTCCTCGTCGATCTTGGCGCGCGGTCCTTCGGCATCGGGCCAATCAAACCCTGTTCGCGCCGCGCGCCGCTGCAGTTTCTGAGCGCGCATCAGCGCGGGGAGGCCGACTGCCACACCGGCCAGTGCGCCGACGGTGCCCGAGGAAGCACGTTCCGCGGCTTTGAGCGCTTCCCAGTCCGCCGCATCGCCGCCACCACCGAAGATATGCGGATGCCGGCGCTCCATCTTTTCACTGATCGCGGCAACGACGTCCGCCAGGTCGAATTGTCCGGCTTCCTCGGCGATCCGGCTGTGAAAGACGACCTGCAACAGTAGATCGCCCAGCTCGTCCTTCAATTCAGCCGGGTCGCCATGCGTGATGGCATCAACGACCTCGTACGCTTCCTCGATCGTATATTGCGCAATCGAAAGCGAGGTCTGTGCGCGGTCCCAGGGACAACCGTCGACTGGATGACGGAGACGGGCCATGACAGCTGCCAAGCGTCCAATCATTTACACGTCGTCCTAATCAAAGTCGATAATACATATTATGTAAAGTAGAACAGCTATTGACGAAGAATTAATGTGCGGCCGTCGACCCGCCATGATGCCAGCCTGGACAGGACGTTCATGCCGATGACGTCACTGCTACCGAACTCCGGCGCGACGACGACCGTGACGTTATCGAGGCTGATGGTTCCGATCCTGAACGCGGCGACCGTGGCCGAGTGCGCCGCAACCCGACCATTCGCGGTTTCGATCAAGGTCGCGAACGGCGTCGCTGACAGGTTCAGGCCCGCGGTCCTGGCGGTTGCGAACGACAAGGCCGTCGTCGTCGCGCCGCTGTCGATCAGCATGCGTCGCTTCGTTCCATCGACCGAGGCATTTACCCAGAAATGTCCGTCGACCGCCATGGCGACCTTCACCTCCGTGCCGTTCGCTTCCCGCGACCTGCCCAGTGTCGGTAGCAGGTCGCGCCTCGCGATGAGGATCGCCGCCACGCCGAAGATCAGAACCCACGCCGCCGCCATTTTCATCAACTTGCCCGGTTTCTCGCGTCGCACGATCAGCGCGGACAGCGGCAGCAGCAGCATCATGCCGTAAAACAGAACATCGGCAACGTGTCCGTCGGGCATCAGGACAGTTCCAGCCCATCATAACTGGGAACCACGGTTTCCGGAAGCATGTCCAGAAGCGAGCGGTAGTCCATCGTCTGGTCCATATGGATCAGGGCCGCACGCCCTGGTCGCAGCGTCTCGATATAGCCGAGCGCGGTCGCCAGATCCGGATGGGTCGGATGCGGACGTTCACGCAGCGCATCGACGATCCAGACATCGAGACCTTTATACATCACGCGCATCTCTGGCGTCATAATGTTGAAATCAGTGGCATAACCAATCGTGGCTCCGCCCGCTTCAAAGCGAAGCCCGGCAGACGTGATCGATCCGTGGGGCTGATCGACAACCCGCACCATGATGTCTCCGATCGTCATCATATCGGGCAGCGGCAGGCCCTCGATGGTCGGAGGATAACCCGTCCGGCCCGAAAAGGCATAGGCGAACCGCTCCTTCAATGCCGCCAGTGTCTCTGCCCGGGCATAACCGGGCACCGGTCTGCCGATCGCATGATAGACCTGCCGCAGATCATCGATGCCGTGGCAATGGTCGGCATGGTCATGGGTCCAGATGACGGCGTCTATCCTGTCGACCCGCGCCGTGAGCAATTGCTCGCGCAAGTCGGGACTGGTGTCGACGAGGATGCGCGTATCTCCGTGCTCGACCAGGACGGAGGCGCGCAGACGACGGTTGCGCGGTTCGCCGGAGTCACATGTTCCCCAGTCATTGCCGATCCTGGGAACGCCCGATGACGTTCCCGATCCCAGGATGCGTATCTTCATGCGACGGTCTTGGTGAACAGGGTATGAAAGTTATCGGCGGTTGTCGCTCTCAGTGCATCGACCGGCTCGCCGCGCAGCGTCGCAAGGAATCGGAGCGTATCGGCGACAAAGGCAGGTTCGCCGGTCTTTCCCCGGTGCGGGACCGGTGCCAGAAACGGCGCATCCGTCTCAACGAGCAACCGGTCGCCCGGCAACCGCGCAGCAATCGATTGCAGGTCGACGGCGTTGCGAAAGGTCACGATGCCGGAAATCGATATGCTCAGGCCCAAATCGAGCATACTCTGCGCAAAGGCCGCGCTGCCCGTGAAACAGTGGATGACACCGGTGAACGGTCCCCGCTCCATTTCCTGCGTCAAGATCGAGACGGTGTCGTCCTCGGCGTCGCGGCTATGCACAATGACCGGAAGACTTGTCTCTCGGGCAGCGGCAATATGCGCGCGGAAACCGCGTTGTTGCCTGATACGATCCGAATGATCGTAATGATAATCCAACCCTGTCTCCCCGATCCCCACAACGCGTGGGTGCATGGTTCGCTTAACAAGATAAGAAGCATCGACGTGCTCATGGGCATCGGCGTCATGCGGGTGAACGCCCACGCTGGCCCAGACATCCGGCTCCCGCTCAGCGGTCGCGATGACATCGTTCCATTCGCTCTCTCGCGTCGATATGTTTAACATAACCGTTACGCCCGCGTCGCGCGCACGCTCAAGGATGACCTGCTGATTGCCCACCAACCCCTTGTAGTTCAAATGGCAATGGCTGTCGGCGAGCATCAGCTTTCCCGGGTAAGTTCTAGGCGCGGAAAGACCGGTGCGGGCGGCGCGATGCGAAAACCGGACTCCGCCACCCGGGCATACCAGCCGTCGTCATCGATAGCGGCATGGTCGCGCTCTTGGGCGCCGATCTGGTCGAGCATTCTCGCCGCGGAATCCGGCACGACCGGCAGGATGGTGATGGCCAGCATGCGGAGGGCCCGCACGAGCGTCGCCAGTACCGCTTCCATGCGTGCAGGATCGGTCTTTCGCAGCGCCCAGGGAGCTTGCGCGTCGATATACTGATTGCACGCGAACACGCCGCGCATCCACGTCTCGATCCCCTGCCCCAGCGCCAGATCGGTGAACGACGCCTTGAAGGCGGCGCAGGCGACGATGACTTCCTCGATCAGCATCCCGTCCGCATCGGCTAAATCACCCGTTGCGGGAAAAGCGCCATCCAGGTTCTTGGCGATAAAGGAGATTGTGCGCTGGGCGAGGTTGCCGAAACTGTTGGACAGCTCGGCGTTCACGCGCGTCACGATTGCCTCGGCAGAATAGCTGCCGTCCTGGCCGAAGGTGACTTCACTCAAAAGGAAATAACGCAGAGCATCGACGCCGAACATCGCGGTCAGCGCTTCGGGGGCGACCACATTGCCGACCGATTTCGACATCTTCTCTCCGCGGTGAAGCAAAAAGCCGTGGCCGAACACGGTCCGGGGCAGCGCGATACCGGCGGACATGAGCATGGCGGGCCAATAGACGGCATGAAATCGAACGATGTCCTTGCCGATCAGGTGAAGGTCGGCCGGCCAATAGCGCCAGTCGCTCCCCCGGTCGGGATAGCCGAGACCCGACAGATAGTTGGTCAGCGCATCGACCCAGACGTACATGACATGGCCATCGGCGTCGGGCACCTTGACGCCCCAATCGAAGCTCGTCCGGGAGATCGACAGGTCGGACAGTCCGCCTTCGACGAACCGGACGATCTCGTTCCGGCGGCTTTCGGGGCGGATGAAGTCGGGGTTGGCGGTGTAGAGGTCTAGGAGCGACTGCTGGTATTTCGACAGCCGGAAGAACCAGCTTTCCTCGGCCGTCCATTCGACCGGCGTCCCTTGTGGCGAGCGGCGCTCACCGTCCTCGTCGATCGTCAGTTCCTTGTCATCGTAGAAGGCTTCGTCCCTGACCGAATACCATCCCTCATAGCGGCTGGGATAGAGATCGCCGCTTGCGGCCATTGCCCGCCACAAGGCCTGACTGGCATCATGATGGCGCTCGTCAGTGGTCCGCACGAAATGGTCATAGGAGATTGAAAGACCATCACACATGGCTTTGAAATAACCAGACATCTCGTCAGCGAACGCGCGGATGTCCTTTTCTTGTGCCCGCGCGGCCTGAACCATCTTCAGCCCGTGTTCGTCCGTCCCGGTCTGGAAGCGGACATCGCGCCCGGCTTGCCGCTGGAAGCGCGCGATCGCATCCGCGGCGATCGCCTCATATGCGTGACCGATGTGCGGTCGTCCGTTCGGATAGCTGATCGCCGTCGTGATGTAGAAAGGGTTGCCCATCGCTGCGGTCCTAGATCAAAGGCCGGGGCAGATGAAGCCCGCGCTACGCCTTGAGAGACGACAATATCCCGGCAAGTTCGTAAATCGTCGTCTGCGGTTCCAGCGACAGGCCGCGGGCCGCGCCGATCGCACGGAGCGCGGACTGGTGCGCGTCCAGCGCCGAATGCAGGGCCGGCCCCTGCCGGGTCCGCGCGACGTTTGCGATATGCGCTGGCACGCGGTCCAGAAACGCTTCGTATCGCGGCTGGGCGGATTTGCTGCCAAGCGACCTGGCAAGCGCGGCGCGACGTCCGCTGTCGCCACCGCCCTCGTGCAGGATCGCCTCGATCACGCCGTCGAGGTCGGCGATACCCAGCCCCGCATAGCTCAAGGCGACGCCCGGCGCCCCTTGCCCGGCGGAAATTAGCGCGGCGATCTCTTCCGGCTCGCTATCCGGCAAGGCGCGGCGGAGCACGGTTTCCATCTCGCTCGCCTTCAGCGGCTCGAAGCGAAGGACGCGGCAACGTGATCGGATGGTCGGCAGCAGTCGACCCGGCGCGTGGCTGACGAGAAGGAAGATCGTCCCTGCCGGCGGCTCCTCGAGGTTCTTGAGAAGCGCGTTGGCTCCCCCGCGCTCGACATCGTCGATGGCATCTATAATCACGACCCGCCGCGGGCTGAGCGACGGTGTGGTCGCGAACATCGGCTGGAGACTGCGGATCTGCGCGATGGTGATGCTGCGCGCGAGTTGATCGTCCGACTTGCTCGCATCCTTGGGAAGACGGGTCAGCAGCTTCAGATCGGGATGCGACCCCGCCATCACCAGCGAGCGGACGGGATTGCCCTCTGCCACGGTAAGGTTGGGAATAGATTGCCCGCCATCCGATGCTTCGGCCAGCATTCGGATCGCCGCCGCCAGAGCAAAGCTCGCCTTGCCGACGCCTTTCGGCCCGGTAAGCAACCACGCATGGTGAAGATTGCTCTTGGCCAATGCGCGGACGAACTGCGCTCGCGCCGCGTCATGACCGACGACCGCCGGCATCCTAGCTAAAAAAGGATTTCAGCCCGGCCCAGGCCCGGCCGAAAAAGCCCGCTTCGCCCACGTCCTTGTCCGCAACCAGGGGCAGTTTCTGCGCGGGCATGTCGGGTGATGAAATCACCAGATCGGCAATGTGTTGACCGGCCTTGATCGGTGCCTTGATCGGACCGTCATAGACGACCTTGGCGGTCATCTCAGGCGCGGCGCCCGCCGGCAGTGTCACGGTCAGCGCATGCGGCGCGATCAGGCCGACGCTGGTGGCGTCGCCCAGTTGGACCTCGGCGGTCTCGACCCGACGACCCTTGGCGGCGATCGGCTTGGCCTGCCAGGCACGGAAGCCCCAGTCCATGAAGCGGACCGACTCTTCGATCCGCTGATTGAAGCTGTTCAGCCCGGCAAGCACCATGACAAGGCGTCGACCGTTCTGCTCGGCGGAACCGGTGAAGCCATAGCCAGCCTCTTCAGTGTGACCCGTCTTCAGCCCGTCGGCGCCCGCGACCCGTCCCAGCAACGGGTCGCGGTTCGCCTGCGTGATCTCGTTTCCGCCCATCGTCTTGCCCCAGGTGAAATCACGCTTGGAGTAGAACTGCTTGTAGAGCTTGGGAAAGTTGTTGATCGTCGCCTCGGCGAGTTCAGCGAGGTCATGCGCAGTGACATAGGTGACCCCTTCGTCAGGCCAGCCATTTGAATTGCCGAAATGACTGTTCGTCAGGCCGATCGTCTGCGCCGATCGATTCATCCGGTCGGTGAACGCTTGCTCGGACCCCGAAATGCCCTCGGCCAGCACGACGCAGGCATCGTTCCCCGACAGCGTCACGATGCCGTACAGCAGGTTCTCGACGCTGACGCTCTCGTTGGGGGACAGGAACATCGTCGAACCGGCAGCCGGACCATGCCAGCGTCGCCATGTCTCGGGACGTACGGTGATCTGCTGATCCAGCTTCAACTCGCCCTTCTTGATGAGGTCGAACGCAACATAGACCGTCATCATCTTCGCCATCGAGGCGGGCGGCATCCGTCGATCGGCGTCGCGCTGAAACAGCACTGCGTCCGACGAGAGGTCCTTCATGTACGCTATCGGCGCCTCGGTCTGGAACGTCGGCGCGGCTGCGGCGATCGGGTAGGCGACCGGCCCACCGATGATCGATGCGGCGAGTGCGGCGGCAGTCAGCTTCTTCATGGGTTCATCTCTGGACAAGGAACGGTGAAAAGGATCTCAGCGCTCGACCGCATCGGCGAGCAGGCCAACGGACAACGCATAGAAGTTGGAGCAGTTATAGTCGAGGATCACGCGGTAGTTGCCGGTTAGCAGATAGGCCGTCTCCCCTTCCCCATCCGGTTCCAGCAAGGTCGCCTGCACGTCGTCCGCTGGCCAGCGGCCGCCCTGCGGCACGATGCCGAGCGTGCGCCACTCCTTCATCGTCCGCCACCCGCTATGCCGGTCGAAGACCCGCGGACAGCGCGGTGAGACGAGCCGGTTGGGCACCGAAGTCCGGTCGAAACCGCGCGGCACGGTGACCGCGAGGCCCCAGGGCTGTCCCTTGCGCCAGCCGGCATCGACGAAGTAGGCCGCGATCGAGGCGAGTGTGTCCGCGGGGCTGTTCCAGATA
The DNA here is from genome assembly GCA_965260965.1 of Sphingomonas sp. Taxonomy (GTDB): domain Bacteria; phylum Pseudomonadota; class Alphaproteobacteria; order Sphingomonadales; family Sphingomonadaceae; genus Sphingomonas. The sequence continues at coordinate 1,081,501 of CBDHCA010000003.1, forward strand.
TCCGCGCGCCCGTCGCCGTCGCCGTCGCGCGCGACGCGCAGATAGACGGACGGCAGGAATTGCGGATTGCCGGTCGCGCCGGCCCAGCTGCCCTTCAGCTGATCGGGCGGTACCCCCCGGTCGATCATCTTGAGCGCGGCGATCAGTTCACCTGTGAACAGCGCACGCCGCCGCCCCTCGTAAGCAAGGCTTGCCAGCGAGCGGATCAGGTCGAAATTGCCTGTATAGCCCCCGTAATTGGTCTCGTGCCCCCAAATTGCGACCATGATGGACTCCGGCACACCCGTGTCGCTCTCAATACGAGAGAGCCGGCCGCGTTCGGCTTGATAGGCACGCTGCCCGCGTGCGACCCTGGCGGCGTCGACATGCTTGGCCTCATAGGGAGCAAAGCGCGGGATCGGCCCTCCCGGCGTGCTTCCCGGCTGCGCCCGGTCCAGCTCGATCGTCCTGGTGCTGAGTTCCAGTCCGGCAAAGGCGCGGTCGACCGTGGCCGGGCGCACGCCCGCGGCGAGTGCCTGCGCCCTCAGCGTACCCAGATAGCTCTGAAAGCCTGCCTCGTCCTGCGCCGCCGCCGGCGTTGCCAGCGCCATTACGGTCGCGACGATGCAACCCACCCATCTTTTCGTCGATCCAAGCATGCCGCTTCATTGGCACACGTCAGGATCGGTCGAAACCACCAATCGTCATGGGGCTTGCACAAAGCACGGCCATCGCCCTATCGCAAACTGCCCGGAGAGGTGGCCGAGTGGTTTAAGGCAGCGGTCTTGAAAACCGCCGTGGGTTCACGCTCACCGTGGGTTCGAATCCCACCCTCTCCGCCAGCCGGTCCAATGCTCAACTATTCGGAAACGCGGAGCGTTGTCCGGCGGCATCCAATGATATGACGCTGAAGCTGCCGTCGGTTTCCATCACGACTGCGGCTACCTTTGCAAGGTCGCCTATCCCGCTCTTTCGTACGGCGGCCTTGACCTCATCCTCCGTCACGCGCTCGTTGAGGAGGGCCGGTCGGTTGAAGGCGCCGTCGAGCAGTAGGATCTGCGGCTCCGACTTGATGGCGTTCTTGATGGCAGCGACGCGTTGGGCGGCCCAGGCGATGGTGTATTGCAGCGCGGCCAATATCAAGAAGGCAAGTCCGCCCTCCGCCAGCGGTACATCCTTTGACATGATGACCGTTGCCAGTGTCGAGCCCAGCGCGACCGTCACGACGAAGTCGAAGGCGTTCATCTTGGCCAGCGTACGCTTCCCGCTGATACGAAGCGTGAAGACCAGCGAGGCATAAGCAAGCGGTGCGACGATCATGATGCGCACGATGCCGTACCAATTCTCAAAAAACATCATTGCTGCGCAGTCCCGGTCATTCCTCGCGCAGCGGCACGGGCAGTCGCGTCCAGCTTCTCGGGGCGGGCGTTGGCGGCCCGCGCTGCGCTTGGCGCAAGGCAAAGGACGGCGGCGAGCGGGCGATGATCCGAACCGACATTTTGCAGTACGCGCAGCGAACGGAAGGTGAAGGCGGGCGAGACGAATATCTGATCCAGCGGCCAGCCGACCGGCGCATAGTCCGCCGGGAAGGTCGGATAATCGCCGCGCCCGATACGAGGGTCGAGATAGCCGCCGACCTGCTTGAATACCTGCGTCGTGCGCGACCACGGTACATCATTGAAGTCCCCCATTGCCACTGCGGGCACTTGGTCGCCCGCGATCCTGAGCGCCGCGCGGGCGATCTTGCGGTCGCGTGTGCCGGTGTCCTGCCCTGGCGACGGGGGCCTCGGGTGCAGCCCGATATAGTGGAATGCCTGCTCGTCCCGCGTCACCAGGTCGGCATAGACGGTGGGCGTGTCATGGTCGGTGACGTTCTCAGTATGCGCCGAGCGAACCGGTAATTTGCTGGCGAAGATCAACCCATAGGTGTTGTCCAGCGGCCGCATGACCCGGTGAGGATAGCGCGCCAGAACGGCTTGCATCGCCCGCGCCCAAGCCGCGTCGGTTTCCATCAGCAACAAGATATCCGGCTGCTCACGCTCGATCATCGACCGGGTGGCCGCATAGTCGCGGTTATGCTGATAGACGTTGAGGCCCAGTGTCTTGAAGCAGGAGGCATCGGCGCGCCTGGGCAACGTTCCTGCTTCGACAACCTCTGCGGGGGCGAAGAAGACATAGGGATAGATGCGCCAAAGCTGCAGCACCGCTGCCAGCGCAAGCGCGATAAGCAGCGGATAGCGCCAACGCCGCGAGAGAATAAGCACCCCGAGCGTCATCAGAGAGATCACGATCAACATCAGCAACCGCGGAAAGTTGAGAACCGCGATCCACCACCGGTTGGAGGGAACCAGACTAACGAGCGTTACCGCGCACAATAGTATTGCGACGGCACCGACGAACCAGGTTAGCGCTTTGACTATCATCCGGGCGATCGCCGTGTTCGGATCGACTAGACGTCGCCCCGGTCTGGTCCGGTCCGCTCAATGTCGACGTTCAGCCGGCGCAGCGTCACCTCGTCCTCGAACGGGACGATCGTTCGTTCCCGGATCAGATGGACCTCCTCCACCAGCCGCAGGCGTTTGACCATCACTTCCTCGGTCACAGGGACGATGGTCCGATCGCCCTCGCTGCGGATGACCGGCGCGGTATCGACGAACCGGCCGACGGGGACGCGCTCGATCCGAATGGTGACCGTCTCGAGTGGTTCGTTGACGGTGACGTCGTGTTTTGAAACCGTCGATGCGGCGACGAAGCGGCCGGTGACGACCCTCTCCTTGTCGATGCGGAGCCGTTCCTCGACTTCCGGCAGTCGCACATTGATGCCCTCGTCGATCGACGTCGGCGTCATGACGTCCTTGGGATCAGGCGGCATGTGCGCGTGGTTGTGACGCCATCGGTCATAAGTTGATTCTCATGTTCGCTGATCCATGTGTCGCGCCATATGGCTGCCTATTCATCAATACCGGGGATGCATCGCTGCACCCCCGGAACGCGTGATCGCGAGCTTCCGGCAGCGATCAGCGTTTTCTTGGCGCGTCGCGGTCGACATCGACCTCGGTGTGGCGCACGGTGCCGGTGACGCGCTCCTTGCGCGTGTCGACATCCTTCCCGACGACCACCTCGCCGGTGACGACCGCTTCCTTGGTGACAATCGGGCGCTCGCCGGTTTCGGTCATCTCGATCGTGCCGTCCTTGAACAGTGTATCGGCGTCGTCGGCGCTGATCCGCTCGTTGACCGCGCGCCGGTCCACGCTCACATGCTCCTCGCTCAGCGAGACGTCTTCGCCGACCTCCTTGGAGACGACACGCGTGTTGATGCGCACCTTGCCCAGTTCGACGCGGCGCTTGCCGACGATCATCTGCTCCTCGACGATCGGCACGTGCTCGCTGGTCAGGTCCTCGCGGGCAACGCCGCTCGGCGCGGGCGGGACGGTATCAGTATCGACCAGCAGTACGGGGTTGCCGTCGTCATGCAGATCGACAGAATTGATGTTCACCACCCGCCCGTCGACAAGCCGCAACGCGGCGATCCGTTCGCTGTCAATGTCGGCCAGCATGTCGTCCACTTCGCCGACATTCTTTCCATCCGGGGTCTTGAGCATGCGACCGCGCAGGTCCTGGTCCGAGTCCTCCAATTGCCAATGGTCGAGGCCGGCAAGGTTCTGAATTTGATGATGGTCCGTCATTGTCATTCTCCGAATTGGTGTTGGTTTAGCTGACGACCTTCGCCGACTGCGCGTAGATGTACTGGGTGATGCCTGAGGGCAGCGGATCGGTTTTGGTGCCCATCGCAGCCCCTTCAGGCGCGCCCTCACTGGCCGAACGCAGCGTTCCTACCAGGTCGACCTTGTCGCCCTTGTTGACGTTGACCCGCCCTTCGATCGGTGTGCCTGGGGTGGCGACTTCGTTGAGCACGACATAGGTGCGGTTCCCGTTCGCATCGTTTACCCAAAAGCTCGCGTCGCCTGCCATCTCGCCGACGGGGACATTGCTGACTCGGACGTCGCGCCCGACGAGCGCCGCATCATTGCCGCCGGCGATGGTCGCCAGGTCGGTGATGGGCCGGGTATCGGCCGCAGATCGATCGACCATGCTCATCTCGGGCTCGCCTGTCGCCTGCGCGGGAGCGGTCGCGACCGCCGGGGCCTCGACCACGCCATTGCTGCGATCATTGTCGAGAAATACCCATAACAGGATGCCGAGAACGACCAGCGCGATCAGCGCCCAGAGCCACCAGAGCGAACCGCCCTTTTTCTCAATCTTGATTTCCGCCACGTTCTACTCTCCTCGTTCAACCTTACCGCTCGGCCGAATATCGACCCGGCAGCGCCATTGAACGAGCGATAAACCGCGCCATTCATGCGATCTTAACCGTGGTCAAGATCAGCAAATAATGAGTCGCAATGGTCGGCCTCGGAAGCGAAGCGCGTCGTCAGGAAGACTTGACGTCGACCGACAGGCTTGCGGCGATTTTCTCGATCAGCAGCAGTGAATGGTTAGCCACCTCAATGGACTCATCACCATCGTGCGCGACCGCGTTCTTCACTTCGCTCGCATCGAGCGTGACGCCGATCGCATCCCTCGCGCTCAGGACGCCTCGCTCGATCAGTTCCAGCAAAAGGCTCTCGACCAGCAACAATGCTGCTTGTCCGTGGGCATCGGGACCGATGGACGGGCCGCTGGAACGCGATGTCATTGCCGATGTCGAACGATTGGCCATTGCTTTAATCCACCGCTGAAGGACGCCGGCGAGCAAGGCACGGAACTCGGTCGCGGAGTTCGAGAACTTACGTTATCGATCCGGCGAGCATATGGTCAAAAACAAGTCGAGCCATAACCGTGGTCAAGATCGCACAGAAATTTGAGTGAGCCCTGATGAGGTTTTCAATATCTTGATACCGAACGCTTTTGTCCAGAAGGTCATGGACCGGGGGATGCTTGGATGCGACGATGTCGCGGTGCTGGAAGCGGCCTGCGGCACGGCGAAATATTATCCGGCGAAGCAGGACCTGATCCGCGAGGGCGATGAGCCCGGACCGTTACTCGTCTTTCTTGAGGGGTGGGGCTGCCGCTATAAGATCATGCCGGACGGCGGCCGCCAGGTGCTCGCCTTCCTGATGCCGGGTGACTCCTGCGATATTCACACCAGCGTCCTCGACGAGATGGATCATACGATCGCGACGGTGACACCCGCCCTGGTCGCAACGATCGCGCGCGCACGGATCACCGAGATAATCGACACGCGGCCTGGCATCACCCGGGCTTTCTGGCTGCAGCAACTCGTCGAACTGGGGACCGCGCGGAGCTGGATCGCCAGTATCGGCAGGCGCGGCAGCGTGGAGCGGGTCGCTCACCTGATGTGCGAACTGTACTTCAGGGCCAGTGCGCGCAAGCTGGTTGAGAACGGGCAATGCGTCATGCCGCTCAGTCAGATACTACTGGCTGATGCCCTGGGCCTGACACCTGTCCATGTCAATCGTGTGCTGCGTACGTTCAGAACCGAAGGAATCATGCACTTGGCCGGGGGTGCGCTTATCGTCGATGACATCACCCGCCTTGTCCGCATTGCCGGTTTTGATGACAATTATTTGCAACAGCGGATGCGGGCAGCCCACGCCGGACAAAGTTAATCAGGATCAAGATTGCCCCGTCAGGGCGCGCTAGGCTCGCTCCTCAATCAGGAGAAATACACAATGCGAAAGACTTTGATGATCGTCGGCGCGCTCGCACTGACGCCACTTGCATCATGCGGCGGGAATGGCGACGACAAGCTGGCGGAACGCGTCGAGGATGCGGCCGACAATCGCGCCGATGCGATGGAACAGCGCGCTGACGAGATCCGCGATACGGGTGAACGCCGCGCCGATGCGATCGATGCCGCTGATCTGAATGCCGAAGCGATGGATGCATCGCAAAAGGACGCGATCGTCGCGAACCAGGCGCCCGCCGTCCGATAAAGGACGCAGGTCTACTTCGTAGTGCCCGGGATGACTTTTGCGTCTCGCGCACTACGAGGTGTTCACTGCAAACGATCCAGGAGCCCGAGATAGACAATGGCGGCGCATGGCTCTGCAACGGTGGTTTACGCTGCGCTTGGAGGCAACGCGCTGATCTCGGTCACGAAATTCGTCGCCGCAGCCTTTACCGGTTCGTCAGCGATGATGTCGGAGGGTGTCCATTCCCTGGTCGACACCGGCAACCAATTGCTGCTGCTTCACGGCCTGCGCCAATCGAAGAAACCGCCGACGAAGGCGCATCCATTCGGCTTCGGGTTGCAGCTCTACTTCTGGGCATTCGTCGTCGCGATCCTGATCTTCGGACTCGGGTCCGGCATCTCGATCTATGAGGGCATCTCGAAGATACGCCATCCGCATCCGATCACCTCCGCCTGGGTAAATTATCTGGTACTCTCACTAGGCATAATCTTCGAGGGCATCGTCTGGGTGGTCGCTTTCCGCTCGTTTCAGCAAGAGCGTGGGCAGCGCACGATCCTGCAGGCGGTGCGCGCAAGCAAGGATCCGACCGTCTTTACGGTGCTGTTCGAGGACAGCGCGGCCCTGCTCGGACTTCTGACCGCGCTGATCGGCATCTTCCTGTCGCAGCAATTGGGCATGCCCGTGCTCGACGGCGTGTCCTCGGTCGTGATCGGACTGATCCTGGCTGCCACCGCCGCGTTTCTCGCCTATGAGTGCCAGAGTCTGCTGACCGGAGAAAGCGTCGCGCCCGAAACGCGCGCGGGTCTGCGGGCGCTGATGGCGAAGACCGACGGCGTCGCCGGCGTCAACGAACTGCTGACGATGCATTTCGGGCCGGACGATGTGCTCGTCGCGGTCAGCCTCGATTTCGACGACGCGCTCGCCACGAACGAGGTGGAACAGACGGTGTCGCGCGTCGAGCGCGAGGTCAAAACCGCCTATCCTATCGTCAAGCGCATCTTCATCGAGGCGCAGAGCCTTTCGGCCCACAACGAGGCGATGGCGTCCTGAATCTCGCGGATCAGGTGCCCGGCTCCTTCACCGTCGGCGTGATGAAGATGGAGGTCGAGGGTCGCAATTCGGACGCCTTTCACGCGGTCGTCGCGCTGGCCGTGGTAGAACTTGACGCCGCATTCGCACGTGAGTCTCGATTGAAAACGCAGACGCTTTCATTCGAGGGACCGCACCTCACGCCGGGCGCGGGTAATTACGCACCTCTGGACTTTCTCGAAATCGGACTGGCCGAGAAGCTCGAGCGGGATCTACCCTTTTTGCTCATCGTGACGGAGGTCGATCTGTCTTCCTCGTCACTCGCCTACACGCTCGCCTTGCCGAGCCATCTGACGAACATCGCCGTCCTCTCGACGCGGCGGTTGAGCCCTGATTTCTGGGGTGACGCGCCCGATCCCGACAGGACTGCAAAACGCCTCGCCGCGCTGATGTTGCACAGCTTTGGCCATCTGATCGCGCTTCGCCATGAGCATGAGCCGACGAACGTAATGTATCCCCTGGAGGGCGTCGAGGATCTCGACCGCATGGCTCATCTTAACGCCGACCAGCTTGAACGGATCGGCCGCGTGCTGCCGTACGAAGCGCACGAACGATCGACCCGCTACCACAAGTCACGCTTTATTGCGGCGACGCTGATCCGCGATGCCGGTGCGATCACTCGGGGCGTAATGCGCGCAAATCCGTTTCGATTGCTCGCCAAGATGCCGACGATGATGGCAACGGCGCTGTCGGTGATCGTCGTGTTGCTATTCGGAGCGGAAACCTGGGACGTTGCGACTGCTGTATCGATGCCGCAGATCGCGTCCTTTTCGATCATGTGCCTCGCCGCCGCCGCCTTCGTGCTCTACCGCGCCTTTGCCTTCGATGCACTGCTCAGCCGCGATCGTCGCCTGTCCGAGTCGGGCATCGTGACGATGGCCACCACAGTGTTGTGCCTGTTGATGACCCTTGTAGTCATGTTCATATTCTTCGGCGCAATCATGTATCTTGTCATCCTCTCCGTCTTTCCGGAGCGACTGATGCACAGTTGGCCGAGTGTCGGCGCCGCGACGACGCCGCTCGACCATCTGAAACTTAGTCTATTCCTTGCCGCGATGGGTGTACTCGCCGGTTCGCTGGGTGGGCGATCCGATAGTCGCGATCTCGTTCGCGGAGTCCTGTTCATCACCGAGGACACGTAACTTGCGCGAAGGACCTTTGGCCTTGCGTGAGATGCGGATGCCGGCCGCCGTTGAGGCGGCCGGCATCGCGGTCAGCCGAACAGGACGCGTGTCGTCCGCCGCCGATAGCGCACCGCGCCCGCGAGCATTCCCACGCCTAGCACCATCATCGCCCACGTCGCGGTTTCAGGAACTGCCCCTGTGACCTGAGCACGGATCTCCCCCGCCGGGTTATTGGCGGTATGAATATTGAAGTAGGAATTACCCGACATCAGGCCCGTCAGAAATGCTGAACGGACAGACGTCAGCGTGCCGCCATTGGCCGTGACGAAGGCCGATGTATATGTTGACAGCGAGGTCAGGTCATATGTCGAAGACAGGGAACCCGACGTCGACGACTCAGGTGTAAATCCGATTGCGATCGGCCCGTTCATTCCCACGGGCACGCAGCAATGGATGTGGGCCGCGACGGCGGGTGAGGTCAGTCCCATCCAGGACAGGTTGACGCTGATACTGTTCATATCGTCCGACAACAGCAACGACCCGATGCCGCTGCCCGTGGTCGCGACCGGAGGATTTTCCTGCGCGCCGCTCAGCGCTCCCCGGAACAACGTCGATGCCGACGCCGGTACCGCCGCCAGTCCACAAATGGCGGCAGTTGCAACCATCATATTGTTATAGGCTTTCATCACGTCATCCTCCTTATGGTTTCAATGTCGCGGGCACATCTGGCTTCCAACTCCACCAAGTCGAAATCCTGTGGCAGCGCGGAAAAATGAGCCATCGTACGATCGACTTCGGCACACTATCCGATCATTAACCAATCAAAAAGGAGGCAGTTCATCGTGATAAAAATAAAAACCACGAGCTGAACACATATATTATTGCTTATTGCGTGACCGACGGCTTGGGGATTGCTTACCGCTTCAACGCCGCCACGCCCGGAAGGTCTTTACCTTCCATCCATTCCAAAAACGCACCTCCCGCGGTAGAAACGAAGGTGAACTGGTCTGCGACACCCGCTTGGTTCAGCGCGGCGACCGTGTCGCCGCCGCCTGCAACCGACACCAGACCGCCGTCCTGGGTGAGCGCAGCCGCGACCTGTGCGAGCGCCATCGTCGCCGCGTCGAAGGGCGGCGTCTCGAAGGCGCCCAGCGGCCCATTCCACACAAGCGTCCTGCAGTTTTTGAGCACGTCCCCAACCGACTCGACAGCAGCCGGGCCGACGTCCAGGATCATGTCGTCGGCGCCAACTTCATGGACGTTCACGGTCCGTGCGTCCGCATGTGCCCTGAACTCGGTCGCGACCACGACGTCGTACGGCAGATGTACCGTGCAACCCGCCCCGTCCGCGGTCTCCATGATCTGTTCGCACGTCGAAGCCAGGTCATGCTCGCAAAGCGACTTACCGACATCGACGCCGCGCGCTGCAAGGAACGTGTTCGCCATTCCGCCGCCGATGACCAGATGATCGACCCGCGTGACCAGATGCTTGAGCACGTCCAGCTTCGACGAAACCTTCGCCCCGCCTACGATCGCTGCGACCGGATGCTCGGGCGCCTCCAGCGCCTTTTCCAGCGCATCCAGTTCCGCCTCCATCGCGCGTCCGGCAAACGCGGGCAGCGCATGCGCCAGACCCTCGGTCGACACGTGCGCGCGGTGCGCGGCGGAGAATGCGTCGTTGACATATAGGTCCGCCAACGACGCGATGGCCTTGACCAGCTCGGGATCGTTCGTTTCCTCACCGGCATGGAATCGTATGTTTTCCAGCACCGCGATGTCGCCGGGAGACATTGTCGCGACGGCATCCTTTGCTTCCTCGCCGACGCAGTCGCCGACGAAGCGGACCGGGCGGCCGAGCAACTGACCGTAGGGCCTCACCACCCTGGCGAGCGACATATCGGGATCCGGCTTGCCCTTCGGACGCCCGAAATGCGCCAGGATCAGTACGATCGCGCCCCCGTCGGCAAGCTCGGTAACGGTCGGCAGCGTTGCCCTGAGCCGCGTATCATCACTGACCGCACCGTCCGTCATGGGGACGTTCAGGTCTTCACGAATGAGTACGCGCTTGCCCTTGATATCGCCGATATCATCGAGCGTCCTGAAGGACTTGCTCATCTTTCTTCGTTCCCCATCTTGCTGTTCCGAGGCGTCGTCCGCCCGATCAGCTGAGCCCGGCCATGACTCGCGCGGTGTCCACCATGCGGTTGGAGAAGCCCCATTCATTGTCGTACCAACTGACGACCCGGACCAGCTTGCCTTCGATCACCGCCGTTTCCAGACTGTCGACGGTAGAACTTTGCGGCGAGTGCATCAGATCGATGGAGACCAGCGGCTCGTCCGAGTAAACCAGGATGCCTTTCAGTGGGCCGTCCTCCGCTGCCGCCCTGAGCGCGGCATTAACTTCGTCACGCGTCACGTCGCGCTTGGGCGTAAACGTCAGGTCGATCAGGCTGACGTCGGGAACAGGAACACGGATCGCCGACCCGTCGAGCTTGCCCTTCAGTTCAGGCAACACTTCGCCCACCGCGCGCGCGGCGCCGGTTGTGGTCGGAATCATCGACATGCCCGCGGCGCGCGCGCGGCGTAGATCAGGATGGATCTGGTCGAGGATCTTCTGGTCGTTGGTATAGGCGTGGACCGTCGTCATCAGACCACGCTCGATCCCGAATGCATCATTCATCACCTTCGCGACGGGCGCCAGGCAGTTTGTGGTGCATGACGCATTGGATACGATCGCATGGTCCGCTGTGAGCTGGTCGTGGTTGACGCCGTAGACGACAGTCAGATCGACACCCTTCGCAGGCGCAGAGATGAGAACCTTCTTCGCGCCGGCCTCGATATGCTTTTGTGCGCTGGCCCGGTCGGTGAAAAAGCCGGTACACTCCAAGACCAGGTCGACGCCCAGCTCGCGGTGGGGAAGATCGGCCGGGTCGCGCTCGGCGGTGACGCGGATATGCTTGCCGTCGACGACCAGGTCCTGGCCCTCGGCAGTGACGGCGCCGGTATAACGCCCGTGAACGCTGTCGCGGCTGAACAGCCACGCATTTGACTTGGCGTCCGCCAGGTCATTGATGGTGACCAGTTCGAGATCGTTGCTTGGATGCTCCAGCATGGCGCGGGCGACCAGTCGCCCGATCCGCCCGAACCCGTTGATCGCTACCTTGACCGACATGCCAACATTCTCCCTCAAGTCAATGAAATACGTAGTAATTGTTTAGCCGATCCCGATCGGCCGAGGCCAAGTATCGGATCAACTGCGAAAACGCTCATGCCTTGTGCGTAGGCGACCGGCGCTGTCAACCGGGCTTCACGCACGTTCAAGCGCCTTGTCGCCCATTCAGGGACTGCTATTCCCTTCCGGATGAGCGAAGCGGTAGGAAACCTTTCCCGGAGAATTGCCGGCGCGATGACACGGATCGAGGCCGCGGTCGCCGATCGTCAGGCCGAGCGAGACGCGCTCGCCGCCAGACATTCGGTGCTGCGTGCCCGGATGATGGAGGCGGTCGCAGCGCTCGACTCTATCATCAGGCCCGAGGGCATCTCCTGATGGGAACGGTAGCGCTGTCATTGGGTGGCCGCGAGCATCAGGTCGGATGTCGCGAGGGCGACGAGCCACGCGTCGCGCGGCTGGGCGCGATGCTGGCCGAGCGTTGGCCGCAAGCCGCGCGGGCAGCGGGCGGTGCCGGAAGCGAGCGCGCGATGCTGTTGGTGGCATTGATGCTGGCCGACGACCTCGACGAGGCCCGCGCACGCCCGAGCGAGGAATCCACGATCGACGACGGCATGCTCCTGCAGCTTACGGAGCGGCTGGAGCGGCTGGCGGACACCCTTGAGCAATTGCCTCCCAGCGACTAAATTGGCGTAGGCGGGTTCTGCCCGGTACGAGCCGTTTATTATCCCTGAGGCTATTCTTCATCCAAGGGTGCTGTCCCTGCCCGGACCCTGGTCCGATGTACATGGTGCCCACCTGACGTTCTTGGCGTCGGTGGATACATAGGGCAAACGGCCAAGGCGGTCCCGCCACCGCTTTCCGGGATACGGAGACGAGTGTATCGAAAAGGTGGCGCTGAGGGCTCGGATGCGAGCTGTGCGTGATGGTTTCCGGAACGGCGCGCCGACGGTCGGCCCGATGGTCGGCGACGCTTTTGTCAGGCGACTGCACGCCGACATGATGATCGCCACATATTTCGCGGTCGGCGGTGAAATAGATCCCGCGCCGTTGACTGACGCCGCCTTGAGCAGGAAATGCCGCATCGGCCTGCCGCATGTGGTCGACACAAGGACGCCGCTCCGCTTTCTGAAGGTCGATGGCCGCGGCCTGACGGTGGGACCTTACGGGCTTTCCCAGCCACCGAGCGACGCGGCGGAGGTCGCGCCGGACATCATCATCACGCCGCTCGTCGCATTTGATCGACGCGGTAACCGCATCGGTCAGGGCGCCGGGCATTATGACCGGGCTTTCGCGCACTACCCCGACGCATGGCGCGTCGGCGTTGCTTGGTCCGTGCAGGAATGCGAGACGCTTCCCATCGACCATTGGGACGTGCCGTTGCACGCGATCGCGACCGAAAAGGAGTGGATCGTACCATGACACCCAGTTGGCGCAAGCCCGCGGGCGCGCTCGCGATCCTGCTGCTCATCCTGGTCTGGAGCCTCGTGATCGCCAGCCTGTCGACGATTGTCAATCGGTGGCCTAGGCCGCTGCAGGCGCTGTTCTATCTGACAGCCGGACTCGTCTGGATCGTGCCGATGAGACCGCTGTTGCAGTGGATGGAAACGGGTCGCTGGCGCTGAAGCGCTGTGGCGCGAGTGACGGGGCTCGAACCCGCGACCTCCGGCGTGACAGGCCGGCGCTCTAACCAACTGAGCTACACCCGCTTGCTCAAGCGAGGACGCGGCGATTAGGCGACGTCGCCGGGGCTGTCAACAGGGGGGTCGACGACCTCCCGGCGTTGCTGCCGTCGCTCGAGCGGCCGGTGCACCAGCGTCCCGTGCTCGAAGAGGAAACCGGCGATATCGGGTTTGCCGGCCGCGCCGATGACAGTCTGGAGGATGATGAGCAGCGGCACCGCGAGCAGCGCGCCCGGCGTCCCCCATACCCATCCCCAGAAGCTCAGCGAGATCAGGATCAGCACAGGATTGATCGTCAATCGATGACCGACGACCAGCGGCGTCACGATATTCGCCTCGATCAGGTGGCAGCCGATCATGATCGCGGGCGGCGCCATGGCGAGCCAGATGTCGGGGAAGGTCATCAACCCCCCGAGCGCCATCAAAAAGGCCGCGACGATCGGGCCGAAATAGGGGATGTAGTTCAGCAAGGCCACGATCCCGCCCCACATCAGCGGATAAGGCATGCCGAGCCAGAACAACGCCAGCGCGATGATCCCGCCAAGCGTCACGTTGATGAGCGTGATGGTTCCGAGATACGCTGACACGTCGTCGACGACGTCCTGGATGACGCGAGCGGTCGCCATCGCGCCGTCGAAACTGCTGCGGCCGGTGATCGCCCGGCGCCGTAGCTTCGTCCAGCCCGACAGGGAGAAAAAGACGACTAGAATGCCGAAAAAGAACTGGATGATGACCGCCGGTGCCGATGTCGCGGCCAGTTCCAGTACCGATGACGGCGGCGCAACCGCGGATGTCGGGGACGGCTTGATCGGCGCTGCCGCAATCTGTCGCAACGTCTTGTTCACGTAGCGCTCGAGGTTCGAGTACAGGTCGAGCAGCGGCGCCAGATTGTCCTGTATGCGGGTGATCCGGGTCGGCAGCAGGCGGAAGAAGTCTGCTGCCGGGACCACAATGGCGGCAAGCGCCACGTTGGCCGCAATGAGAAACACCAACAGGCACACGAACGCGGCAATCGGCGAAGGCACTCCATGACGTTCCTGCCATTCCAGCACCGGTACCAGCGCGACCGAGATCACTAGCGCGACCGTCAACGGCAGGAAGAACTCGGCACCGGCCTTCAACGCAAACGGCGTCGCCAGCGCCAGACCAAGTCCGGCGATCAGGGTCAGTCCGGCAAGCAGTCGGTCGCGCCGCATCGCGATGCGGACGGCGTCATCCGCCGACGTGCCGACGGGGACGTCATAGACCCCCGTACTCGGCTCCAGCCCGGCAACATCACGATCGGCCATTCGTGCTTCCTAGCGCCATTCCAGCGCGGTGTAATCCCGGCTAGGTTACGATCATGAGCGATCATCTGCTGGTGCTTGACGAGGGGACGACATCCACCCGCGCAATGCTGTTCACGCCGGATGGGCGATGTGTGGCCGGTCAGGCGCGGGAAATTCACCAACACTATCCCCGGCCTGGTTGGGTAGAGCATGACGCGCGCGAAATCTGGTCCAGCACGCGCGATGTAGCGGCTGCGATGGTCGTGCGGGCCGGGGGCGCAACGAACATCGCGGCGATCGGGATCGCAAACCAGCGCGAGACGGTCGTCTTCTGGGATCGCTCGACGGGAGAACCTCTTGCTCCTGCCATCGTCTGGCAAGACCGGCGAACCGGTGACGAGTGCCGGGTTCTTCGAGAACGCGGGTATGAGGATCTGGTTAGGCAACGCGCCGGATTGCTGCTCGACCCCTATTTCTCCGCTTCCAAAATCGGCTGGGCGATGCGGGAATGGCCGGGCGTTGCGGATGCCGCCGATCGGCTGGCGATCGGGACGATCGAGAGCTGGCTGATGTGGAAACTGACCAACGGCCTCCACATCACCGACGCAACCAATGCGAGCCGGACGGCCTTGATGTCGCTGACAAGCGCGCGATGGGACGCCGAGCTGCTCGACCTGTTCGGCGTGCCGGGCGCCGCACTTCCCGAGATCGTCGATTGCGCGGGCCGGTTCGCCGAAACGACGCTGTTCGGCGGCGGCATTCCGATCTGTGGACTGGCCGGCGATCAACAGGCGGCAAGCATCGGCCAGGCTTGCCTCGTGTCCGGCGAGACCAAGGCGACCTTCGGGACCGGTGCCTTCATCCTGACCAACGCCGGCACGACGCCGGCCTTTTCCGACCATCGCCTGCTATCGACGGTTGCGTGGCAGTTGGACGGCAGGCGGAGCTATGCGCTGGAAGGTTCGATCTTCGTCGCCGGCAGCCTCGTCCGGTGGCTGCGTGACAAGGTTGGGCTGATCGACGACGCGGCATCGACGGCCGCGCTGGCTGCCGGTGTCGAGGACAATGGCGGCGTCGTGCTCGTGCCGGCGCTGAACGGGCTCGGAGCGCCGTGGTGGGAGCCGAATGCCCGCGGCGCCATCACCGGCCTGACCCTCGGCGCCACGAAGGCGCACATCGTCCGTGCCGCACTGGAGGCGATGGCGCATCAGGCGCACGACCTGAAGACCACGTTCGCCGCCGACAACCGCGACTGGCCGGTGCTCAGGATCGACGGGGGCATGGCGGCCAATGACTGGATCGCCCAGGATCTGGCGGACATCCTCCGGCTTCGCATCGAACGCCCCCGCTTTACCGAAACCACCGCCCTCGGTGCCGCGATGCTGGCGGGCGTCGGCACCGGGCTATTTCTCGACCTGAATGACGCGGCGTCAATGCGCGGCGAGGTACAGACGTTCGAGCCGCAAATGGATGCACAAGAGCGAGACGGGCGACTGGCCGGCTGGAAGGCGGCAATCGGAGTGCTTCTTGCCGGAACCCGGTGACAGTGTGCGATCAGCCGGTCGCGGCCTCGCGGGCAAATACCGTCCTCAGCTCGTTCTTCAGTATCTTGCCGTTCGCGTTTCTCGGCAGCGTGGTGTCCAGAAAGCGGATCGCGACCGGCACCTTGAAGGCGGCAAGTCGCTCACGCGTCCACGCTTGCAGGTCAAGCTCGGTAGCGATGCTGCCCGGCGCGAGGTGAACGACCGCGGCGGGTTCCTCGCCAAGTGTTCGGTGGGGCAGCCCGATCACGGCACAGTCGGTCACCGCGGGATGATCGAACAGGACGTTCTCGACCTCGCTCGAATAGATGTTTTCCCCGCCGCGTATCACGATGTCCTTCGCGCGGTCGACGATGGTGCAGAACCCCTCCTCATCCAACCGCGCGAGATCCCCGGTCCGAACCCAGCCGTCGACGAACGACTCCGCCGTAGCCTCGACGCGGTTCCAGTAGCCGCGCACGACCATCGGGCCGCGCGCCCATAATTCGCCGACCGCTCCGACCGGTAGCTCCGCGACGGCGCTTTCGTCCATGATCTTCAGATCGGCAACGGCAACCGGCGGGCCGGCGCTATCCGGCCGATTGAGATAGTCCTCACCGGCGTGGCTGGTCACGGTCGCCATCGTCTCGGTCATGCCCCAGCCATTGCCGGGCAGCGCCCCGAGTTCGGTATGGATACGGCGGGCGAGTTCGGGAGCCGCGGGCGCGCCTCCGTAGTTGATCGCCTGGAGACTCGACAGGTCGTAACGCGCGCGTTCGGGCTGCTCCAGCAACTGCCAGGCGATCGTGGGAACGCCGCCGGTGACATTGACCTGTTCGCGCTCGATGATTTCCATCGCACGGACCGGATCCCACCGGCGCATGAAGATCATCGTGCTGCCTCCTGCGATCGCCGCCATCATCGTCGCGCTGCATGCTGTGACGTGGAACAGCGGGATGACCGTCAGCATCGTACGCGGGACCGGCAACGGCGGCGGCACCTCGCCGCGCCGAAGCAGCATCCTGGCAGCCGCATATCCGGTCGACAGGATATTAGTCACCAGATTGCGATGGGTGCCAAGAGCACCTTTGGGACGTCCCGTCGTTCCACTGGTATAGAAGATCGTCGCGTCGTCGTCCGGTCCGACCATCTGATTTCCGATCGAAGCATCGGGCAGGTTCGCCCAGTGCCCGGACGATCCGATCACATCCTCCAGCCGCCCGGCCGGATAATGAAGCGGTTGCGACGCCCTGCTGACCAGCACTTGCTCCAGTGCCGGCAGGGCAGCGTAATGATCCGCGAGACGCAGGTGACGCTCATCGTCCGCGATCAGGACACGCGCGCCGGAATCGCTCATTCCAAAGGCGAGTTCTGCACCGGTCCACCATGCGTTCAGCGGCACGACGATCGCCCCGATCACGACGGCTGCAAAGAAGACGACCGGCCATTCGGGAAGATTGCGCATCGCAAGCGCGATGCGGTCCCCCTTCCCTATTCCCGACGATCGCAGATGAGCCGAAAGCGCGGCGATCGCACGGTAGTTGGCGGCATAGCTGACGCGTTCGTCCTCATAGATCGTGAAGACGGCGTCATCATGATCGCGAGAATGTTCGATGAGCGAAGCGAGCGAGTCCGGCGCATTCTTCCAGACCCGCGTGGGCAGCCCGCGGATGTCGACCGTTTCCATTTCGTAGCGCGCGCCCGGCGCGGTCAGGCGTTCGCGCGCCTCCAGGAGCGGCATGGCCGGCCAGGCCTTGTCGATCGCCATCGTTGCAGGGTCGATCAATGCGATACTCTCCATCGGCGTGATGTTGAATGTCGGGTTTGCCCGACGTCACTGTCAAACCGAGGTTACTGTTGATTTGCATGCCGCTCAAGGCAATAGAGCCTTGGTCATTCGAAGTGGAGGTATGGTGAGCATGGACGTTGAGGACGCAAGCGCGAACGGCTTCGACGCCGGACGCCTTGCCGCCATCGACGCATTCCTTCGTGAACGCTATCTCGAACCGGGCAAGCTGGCGAATGCCCAGTTGCTGGTCGCGCGCGACGGCAGGATCGTTCATTTCTCCAGTCAGGGGCACGCCCGCGAAGGCGGCGCGGCCGTCGATGCGGGATCGCTCTTCCGTATCGCATCGATGACGAAGCCGATCACGTCGCTCGCCTTCATGATGTTGGCCGAGCAGGGTGTGGTCGCGCTCGACACGCCGGTGCATCACGTCCTCCCCGAGTTTCGGGACATCGGCGTCTATGACGGCGGCGGCGGAATCACGGACGGTCCGGATGTCCCGTTTCAGATGAAACGGACGGACCAGCCGATGCGGATGCTGGACCTTCTCCGGCATACGTCCGGGCTCACCTACGGCTTCCAGCAACGCACCAATATCGATGCGGCGTACCGTGCCTTGCGTCTGGAACGCTGGCATGGCGGCCTCGATCTCGATGGATTTGTTGCTGCACTTGCTAGGATACCGCTGGAGTTCTCGCCCGGAAGTGCCTGGAATTATTCGGTGTCGACCGACGTACTGGGCGCGGTCATTCAGCGCGTGTCGGGCAGTCTCTTTGCCGATTTCCTGCAGGACCGTATCTTCGGCCCGCTCGGCATGAACGATACGTTCTTTACGGTACCTGCAGACAAGTCGGACAGGTTCACCGATTGTTACACCTATGTCGCCGGCGAGGGCCGGGTCATGTTCGACACGGCTGCCGAGAGTTCATGGCTGCGCTCGCCGACCCTGGTCTCGGGTGGTGGCGGGCTGGTGTCGACAGCGCTGGACTATCACCGTTTCTGTACCATGTGCCTGAACGGCGGGACACTGAACGGCGCGCGCGTCGTCGGGCGAAAGACACTGGAGTTGATGACGCAGAACCATCTGCCGGGCAAGTCCGACCTGTCGAGCATGTCGCGGTCGCTGTTCAGTGAGACGCAAAACGCCGGGACCGGTTTCGGTCTCGGCTTCGCGGTGATCGACGACGTCGCCCGGTCCATGCTACCGGGGTCGAAAGGCGAATATTACTGGGGCGGCATGTTCTCGACCGCATTCTTCATCGATCCGGTCGAGCGCATCCATATGATTTTCATGACGCAGGTCAGCCCCTCCACCCTCTATCCCATCCGCCGCGAACTCAAGACGATGATCTACGCGGCGCTCAACTGACATGGAGAAGTATATGACATCCCCGATCCGCACCGAACGCCACGGCGACGTCTTGGTCATCATCTCGGACAACCCGCCGGTGAATGCACTGGGAGCGGCGGTCCGGCAGGGGCTGGAGTCGGCGATCAAGGAAGGCGTGGCGGACGCCACCGTGAAGGCGATGGTCATCCGCTGCGACGGACGGACCTTCTTCGCGGGCGCCGACATCACCGAGTTCGGCAAGCCGATGGTCGACCCCGCGCTCCCGGTGCTGGTCGATATGATCGAGGCATCGGACAAGCCGGTGGTCGCCGCAATCCACGGTACCGCGCTGGGCGGCGGATGCGAGGTTGCGCTCGGCTGCCACTACCGCGTCGCGGTTCCGTCTGCGAAATTGGGTACGCCGGAAGTAAAGCTCGGCTTGCTGCCGGGAGCGGGCGGCACGCAGCGCATCCCGCGTGTCGCCGGAGTCGCGCTGGCGCTCGAGATGACGGCGAAGGGTGACCCGATCAGTACGAAGAAGGCGCTCGATGCGGGGCTGATCGACAAGATCGTCGGCGAGGACAGCCTGGCCGACGACGCGGTCGCCTATGCGAACGAGATCGCCGACCAGCGTCCGATCCCGCGCGCCAGCCAGATGGAGGTCAAACCTGATCCCGATGCGCTCGAAGCGTTCAGGAAGGCGAATGCGCGGCGCTTTCGCGGTTTCGAGGCGCCTGCCGCGAATATCGCCTGTGTCGAGAAGGCGGCATCGGGTGCCAGCTTCGAGGAGGGCGTGCAGTTCGAGCGATCGGAGTTCATGCGGCTGATGATGGGCGTCCAGTCAGCGGCCCAACGCCACATCTTCTTTGCCGAGCGCCAGGCGTCGAAGATCGACGACGTGCCCGCCGATACCAAATTGCGGCCCATTAAGCGTGTCGGTGTCATCGGTGCTGGTACGATGGGCGGCGGCATCTCGATGAACTTCCTGTCCGCGGGCATTCCCGTTACCATCGTCGAGATGCAGCAGGACGCGCTCGACCGCGGCACCGGCGTCATGCGCAAGAATTACGAGGCTAGCGCCGCGAAGGGCCGGATGAAGCCGGAACAGGTGGAGCAGGCGATGGGCGCGCTCAAGCCGACGCTTGATTTCGACGATCTGGCCGAATGCGATCTCGTCATCGAGGCGGTCTACGAGCAGATGGACGTCAAGAAGGAGATCTTCGGCCGGCTGGATCGCATCTGCAAGCCGAGCGCGATCCTCGCGTCCAACACCTCATACCTCGACATCGACGAGATCGCGGCCAGTACTGCGCGGCCGCAGGATGTGGTCGGCATGCACTTCTTCTCTCCCGCCAACGTCATGAAACTGCTCGAGGTCGTGCGCGGTGACAAGACCGCCGACGATGTGCTCGCGACCGTCATGGACCTTGCCAAGAAGATCAAGAAAGTCGCGGTCGTCGCCGGGGTGACGTACGGCTTCATCGGCAACCGGATGCTGATGCCGCGCCAGATCGAAGCGATGAAGCTGCTTATGGAAGGCGCGACGCCCGACCAGATCGACCGCGTCCATGTCGAGTTCGGCATGCCGATGGGGCCGTTCCAGATGAGCGACCTGGCCGGTGTCGATATCGGCTGGCACCGCGATCCGGGGCGTATCGAGAGCATTCGCGACGCGCTCGCGGCCGAGAAGCGCTGGGGCCAGAAGACCAAGGCCGGGTTTTACGACTATGACGACAAGCGCAACCCCTCTCCCTCCCCGCGTGTCGCGGAGATCATCGAGGACTTCCGTACCAGAACGAACACCCCGCAGCACGAGGTGACGGACGAGGAAATCGTCGAGCGCACGCTCTATCCGATGGTGAACGAGGGTGCCCTCATCCTTGAGGAAGGCAAGGCGCAGCGGGCGTCCGACGTCGATGTCGTGTGGATCTACGGCTATGGCTGGCCGGTCTATCGCGGCGGCCCGATGTTCTGGGCACAGACCGAAGGGCTGAAGAAGGTCGTGGACGGGCTGGAAAAGCACGACTTCAAGGTGGCCAAGTCGCTGAAGGACGCGGCGGCATCCGGCGGGACTATCAAGTGAAGCATTCCGCTCGCTTACTCCTCAACTTGTCATGCCAGCGAAAGTTGGCATCTCATGGTTCGAGCCGAACGCGCGATTGGCGAGACCCAGCTTCCGCTGGGCTGACGTCTGGTAGGTGAAAGTGACGGAATGACCGAACGCTCCGCCCTGGCCACCGCCGCCGCGATCCGGTCGGGCGAAACGAGCGCGCTCGCCGAATGTGAGGCGGCGATCGCGCGGATCGAGGCGGGGGATGTCGCGATCAACGCAGTGGTGGTGCGCGACTTCGACCGTGCCTGTGCCGCCGCCAAGGCGCTGGACGAGGCCGGAGCGAAGGACGACCAACCGCTGTTCGGCGTGTCAATGACGGTGAAGGAGAGCTTTGACGTCGCCGGCCTGCCCACGACATGGGGCTTCGAGCAGCACCGCGACAACATCGCCGCTGCCGATGCGGTCGCGGTCCGGCGATTGAAGGCGGCCGGGGCGGTCATCCTTGGCAAGACGAACGTGCCGGTCAGCTTGGCCGACCTGCAATCGGTCAATCCGGTCTATGGCCGCACGAACCATCCATTGGACGCCGCAAGAACCTGCGGAGGCTCTTCCGGCGGTGCGGCGGCGGCGCTCGCAAGCGGAATGGTGCCACTGGAGATCGGGTCGGACATTGGCGGCTCGATCCGAGTGCCCGGTCATTTTTGCGGCGTCTGGGGTCACAAGACGACCTATGGCGCGTTGTCGATCGAGGGGCAGCGTATGCCACGCACCGATGGCGCGCCGATCGCGATGTCGGTGATCGGGCCGATGGCGCGCGACGCCGACGACCTGGCCGTGGCGCTCGATATCATGAGCGACCTGCCGCTCCCACCCGCGATGGAGCGCGCACCCCGTGATTTGAAGCTGCTTGTCCTTGCCGAATCCTCGATCGCCAGGGTCGAGAATCAGATCGCGGCCGCGGTCGAGCGCGTGGCGGATGCTCTTGGTCAAGCGGGAGTGGCTGTCGACAGGAGCACGGATCTGCTGCCCGATCAGGCCGAACAATTCGGTGCCTATATCCGGCTCCTCTCCGTCACGCTGGCGCGCGGGGCACCCTCCGACGACGGAGTCCAGTCCAGTCTCCCCGAATGGCTTGCCATGCTCGATGCACAGGCCCGCAACACAAAGGCATGGCGGCGTTTATTCCTGGAATATGATGCGGTCATCGCGCCGGTGCTCGGTACAACCGCCTTTCCCCATGATGACGATGAAATCCGGGCGCGAACATTGACGATCAACGGGGAAGCCACCCAATTTGGTCTGCAGTTCGCCTTCCCCGGCCTGGCAACCTATCCTGGCCTGCCTGCCACCGCAGTGCCGATAGCGACCGGTGTCGGCGGCCTGCCGATCGGCTTGCAAGTCATCGCCGACCGTCATCAGGACCACACCGCCATCGCCATCGCGCGGATGGCGCACGACCTCACGAGGAGCTGAGACATGACCGATCTCGATACCTTTCGCACCGAAACCCGCGCCTGGCTCGATGAGAACTGCCCGCTGGAAATGCGCGAGCCGCTCAGGTCCGAAAAGGACGTCTGCTGGGGTGGCCGGAACTATGTCCCCTCCAGCCCTGCGCAGAAAGAGTGGTTGGACCGGATGTCAGAGCGTGGCTGGACGGTGCCCGACTGGCCAGCCGAATATGGCGGTGGCGGGCTGAGTCCGGCCGAGACGAAGGTCCTGCGCGAGGAAATGGCCGCGATTCGCGCGCGCAATCCGCTCAATAGCTTCGGGATCTCGATGCTCGGCCCCGCGCTTCTGAAATATGGTACCGAGGAGCAGAAGCGCGACCACCTGCCGAAGATCGCGTGCGGCGAAATCCGTTGGTGCCAGGGCTATAGCGAGCCGAATGCCGGCTCCGACCTCGCCAGCCTCGCCACCTCCGCCGAGAGCGACGGCGACGACTATATCGTCAACGGGCAGAAGGTATGGACCAGCTATGCCGATCAGGCGGACTGGATCTTCTGCCTGGTCCGCACATCGAAGGAATCGAAGCAGGGCGGCATCAGCTTCGTGCTGTTCGACATGGCGAGCGAAGGCGTCTCGACGAAGCCGATCCTGCTTATCAGCGGTTACTCGCCTTTCTGCGAGACGTTCTTCGACAATGTCCGCGTTCCCAAGGTCAACCGCATATATGACGAGAACAAGGGCTGGGACGTCGCCAAATATCTGCTCGGCCATGAGCGCGAGATGATCTCCGGCATGGGCTTAGGACATAGCGGCGGCAACCCACTGATCGAAGGCGCGATCGCGACCGTGGGTCTGGACGCGGAAGGGCGTTTGGCGGACCCGTTGCTGCGCGCGCAGATTGCGCAGTTCCAGGTGCGCGCACGCGCCTTCGGCGCGATGTCCGAGCGCTTCATCGACGAGTTGAAGGCCGGTCGCGCGCATCCCGCCCAGCCGAGCATGATGAAA
Organism: Sphingomonas sp.; assembly: GCA_965260965.1. Taxonomy (GTDB): domain Bacteria; phylum Pseudomonadota; class Alphaproteobacteria; order Sphingomonadales; family Sphingomonadaceae; genus Sphingomonas. The sequence goes on from CBDHCA010000003.1 coordinate 1,104,888, forward strand.
TACTATGGAACCGAGCTGAACAAGTCACGTCACGAACTGATGATGGCGGCTGGCGGGTCCGATGCGCTCGAATGGGAGAGCGAGCGGTCCAACGGCGGTGCTGCCGCGCGCGGATGGCTGAGGACCAAGGCCAATTCGATCGAGGGCGGCACCAGCGAGGTCCAGCTCAACATCGTCGCCAAGCGCATCCTGGAATTGCCGGGCGCGTGATGGAAAGATTCCTCTCCCGCAAGCGGGAGAGGAGCGAGACTGGGCAGCTTGCTGCTTAGTCGCAGCGGTGAGGGCGTTGCTCCGCCGCCGCAGAACAAGAAGGTCCTCACCCAACCCTCTCCCGCCTGCGGGAGAGGGCTATGAGAGAAAGACAGATGCCGCTCTACCTCGACGATGATCAGACCATGCTGCGCGAAACCGCGCGCGGCTTCGTGGCGGACAAGGCGCCGGTCAGCCACCTGCGCGCGCTTCGCGATGCCGACGATCCGACCGGCTTCTCGCGCGACCTGTGGCGCGAGTTCGCCGAGATGGGCTTCACCGGCATCCTGGTCGGCGAGGATCACGGCGGACTCGGGCTCGGTCATGTCGAGGCGGGCGTGGTGCTGGAAGAGATCGGCCGTAACCTCACCCCCTCCCCTTTCCTCTCGACCGCCGTCGCCGCTGTCGCGGCGCTCAAGGGCACCGGCCAGGCCGAGCGGCGCCTGCCCGGCATCGCGACGGGCGCGATGATCGCAGCGCTCGCCATCGACGAGCGGGCCAAGCACGGCGATACCGTCGCTCTGCGCGCCGAGCGATCGGGAAACGGCTTTAAGCTGACGGGTGAGAAGCGTTTCGTGGCGCACGGCCATGTCGCCGACTTCCTCATCGTAGCCGCGCGGACCGCCGGATCCGATATCGACCGTGACGGGGTGACGCTGTTTGCGGTCGACAAGGATGTCCCCGGCATGACCGCCGCACCGGAACGATTGGCTGACTCCAGCCTCGCATCGCACGTCCGCTTCGATGGCGTCGAGCTCGATGCGGACGCTGTGGTAGGCGAAGTCGATGCGGGTCGCGTCGTGCTCGATCGCCTGCTTCGCGCCGGGCGAACCGGGGCATCTGCGGAGTTGCTGGGCGTCGGCGGCGGCGCGATGGACATGACGATGGGGTATCTGAAGGAGCGTAAGCAATTCGGCCAGCCGATCGGCAGTTACCAGGCGCTACAGCACCGTGCTGCGCATCTCTACAGCGAGATGGAGGTCGCACGCGCTGCGGTGCTGAAAGCGCAGCAGGCGCTCGATGCAGGACTGGACAGTGCCGACGAAGCGGTCTCTGTCGCCAAGGCGATGACCTCGATGGCGACAACGCTCAGCGTGCAGGAGGGCATTCAGATGCACGGCGGGATCGGGATGACCGACGAATATGACATCGGCTTTTACATGAAGCGCGCGCGCGTCCTGGCCGAGCTGTTCGGTGATGCCAACTTTCACGCCGACCGTCTGGCACGCACCGCGGGCTATTGATGGACGTGCACCGGCATTCTTCCGGCGCCGAGCTGGCGCAGGGGCTGGTCGACCTGCTCGATGTCGAGGAGATCGACACCGATCTTTATCGCGGGCGCCGACAGCCCGACGGGGTCGGCCGCGTCTTCGGGGGGCAGGTCATCGCCCAGGCGCTGCAGGCGGCGCAGCGGTCGACCGACGCCTCCAAGGCTGCGCACTCACTGCACGCCTATTTCATGCGGCCGGGCAATGAGGATCACCCCATCATCTACCGCGTCGAGCGCGATTTCGATGGCCGCAGCTTCGCGACGAGACGCGTCATCGCCATGCAGCGCGGGCAACCGATTCTCAACCTCGCAGCGTCGTTCCAAGCGCCTGAAACCGGCCTCCATCATCAGGATGCGATGCCTGACGTGCCCGCGCCGGAAACGCTCAAGGCCGAGAGCGAATTGCGCCAGGCGCAGATCGACGACATCCCCGAAAAGTTCAGGCGGCACATGCTGCGTGCCCGACCGATCGAGATCAGGCCGGTCGCGCCGCGCCGGTGGTTCCGGCCGGAGCCGGGTGAACCGCACCAGGCGAGCTGGTTCCGTCTTGTGGCGCCGATCGGCGATGATGACGCCATGCACCGCGCGATCCTTTCCTATGCGTCGGACATGACGCTGCTCGGCACCGCGATGCTGCCGCATGGTGTCAACTGGCTGACCGACCGAATCCAGACCGCCAGCCTGGATCATGCGCTCTGGCTGCATGAGCCGTTTCGCGTCGACGAGTGGCTGCTTTATATCACCGACAGTCCCTGGGCGGGCCATGCGCGCGGGTTCAACCGGGGCCGCATCTTCAGGCGCGACGGACGACTGGTCGCCGGCGTCACGCAAGAAGGACTGATGCGCCGCCGCGAGTGACGCTCTAGAACGCGGTGCGGCCATATTCCTGACGCGTGACGGGATGGCTGGATGACAGCCCGCCATCGACGGCCAGCGCCTGGCCGTTGACGTAACTCGCATCGTCGGATGCGAGGAACAGCGCGACGCGCGCCAGCTCGTCGGGTTGCGCCCCGCGGCGCAGAGGATTGAGCCGGCCGATCCGGTCCGTCTTCCCGGCCTCGCGCGCATAGTCGAACGTCGGCTTCGTCATGCCGGTCTCGGTCAGGCCCGGGCAGATCGCGTTGACGCGGACGTTGGCGCCGGATAGTTGCTGCGCGGCTACCTGCGCCAGGTTGATGACGCCTGCCTTCGACGCCGAATAGGCGGGCGATCCCGCGCCCGAACGCAGCCCGGCGACGCTCGCGGTCAGGACGATCGCGCCCTTCCCCCGCTCGGCGATGCGTGGTGCGGCATGCTTGATCGCCAGGAATGGCCCAATCAGGTTCACTCGCAGTACGTCGGTGATCAGCGCGACGTCGGTGTCGAAGATGTTCGCGGCACCGCCCGAGATACCGGCATTGGCGAACATCACGTCCAGACCGCCGAACGTATCGCAGGCAAGCGCGACGCAGCGGATGACGTCCTCCTCTAGTCCCGCGTCCATTCGAAACGAGCGCGCTACGCCACCTGCCTGTTCGATCATCGCCGCGGTCTCGTCCGCACCCTCTGTCTTGTCAGCGACGATGACGCTGCCGCCCTCGGCCGCGAAGAGCGATGCGGCGGCCCGGCCGATTCCCGACCCGGCACCGGTCACGATGATCGACTTGCCCTCAAAGCGCATGGCGCATTCCTCTCGTCGGTGCGGTTATGCGCCCGCGCGCTCGGCAAATTTCCATGCCGAATCGGCCAGGCGATAGACGGTGGCGGCGGACTTCTCGGCCTGCGCGCTCGACGCGGTGCCCAGCTCGATCCGCTTCTTGATGCCTTGCACGATGCCGGTGAGGCGGAACAGGTTATAGGCGAAATACCAGTCCAGTTCGGGCACGCCGTCGCGCCCGGTTGCGGCGCAATACCGCTCGACCACTTCTTCAAGTGTCGGGATGCCGGTATCCGGCCCGGTGATCCCCATCACGCCCGATCGCCCCTCCGGCTGCGTGACCCAGCTCATCAGCAGGTACGAGAAATCGGCAAGCGGATCGCCCAGCGTCGACAATTCCCAGTCCAGAACCGCGATGACTTGCGGCGTCTCCGTCGCGAAGATCATGTTGTCTATGCGGTAATCGCCGTGGACGATCGACGTGCGCTTCTGCTCGGGGGTCGTGCGCGGCAGCCATTCGATCAGCCGCTCGACCGGCTCCATATGCTCGGTTTCAGCGGCCTTGTACTGCTTGGTCCAACGCGCGATCTGGCGCTCGAAATAGTTACCCGGCTTGCCGTAGCCGCCAAGCCCCGCCGCCTGATAGTCGGTGTTGTGCAGCGCGGCGAGCGTGTCGACCATCGCATCGTAATGCATGCGCCGGCGCTCCGGCGTCTCGCCCGGCATGGCGCCGTCCCAGATGGTCTGCCCGACGACCATCTCCATTACGTAGAAAGCCGCTCCCAGAACATCTGGGTCCTCGCATAGGCCGAACGGTCGCGGCACGGGGAAACCCGTCGGGTGCAGCCCTGCGATGACCCGGTATTCGCGATCGACCGCATGCGCCGACGGCAGGATCGGCCCGAACGGCTTGCGCCTCAGGACATAGGACCGCTCCGGCGTGTCCAGCCGGTAGGTCGGGTTGGACTGACCGCCGGCGAACTTCACATAGGCCAGCGGCCCGGCGAAACCGTCGACATTCGTCTGCATCCACTCGGTCAGTCGCTGCAGATCGATCCGGTCCCGATCCTCGACGGCGATCGTCCCCCCCATCGTGTCCGGCGGTGCGCTCACTGGAAGACCACGACGCTTCGCGTCGCGTCTCCCTGGCGCAGCGCGCAGAAGGCGTCGTTGATGCGCTCGAGCGGCACGCGCTCCGCGATGATGGTGTCGAGATCGAGCAGATCGCGCATGTAGAAGTCGACGAGCCGCGGGATATCGACGGGAAAGCGATTGGAACCCATGAAACCACCCTGAAGCCGCTTGCCCGACAACAGGTCAAGCGCGGACAGTCCCACCTGCTCACTGAGCGGCATCATGCCCAGGATCGTCGCCGTCCCGCCGCGTCTCAGCACCTTCACCGCAGTCGCGGCGGATTGCTGCCGGCCGACGGCTTCGATGGCGTGATGGACGCCGCCCCGGCTGATCTCGACGACCTGGTCAGCCGCGGTATCGGACAGCGCGTCGATGCTGTGCGTGGCACCCAGCTTTTCCGCGATCGCACGCTTGTCGGCCACGGGGTCGAGCGCGATGATCTTACCCGCACCCGCGATCTTCGCTGCGTTGATCGCCGCCAGCCCGATGCCGCCGCAACCGACAACACAGACCGTTTCGCCCGGGGTCACGTCGGTCGTGTTGAAGACCGCGCCCGCACCGGTCGTCACCGCGCATCCCAGCAGGCAGGCACGGTCCATCGGCATGTCGCGGTCGATCGCCACACAGGCATGTTCATGAACCAGCATCATCTCGGCATAGGCCGACAGGTTAAGCATCTGCGCCACCGGCTTGCCGTCCAGCATCAGCCGGGGTTCCGCGCCACGCGGTCGCCGGACGCCGGGATCGATGCACAGCGACATCCGCCCGGTCACGCAGAACTCGCAGTGACCGCAAAAGGCTGACAGGCAGGTCACGACGTGGTCGCCGACCTTAACGGTCGACACCTCGCTTCCGATCGCCTCGACCACACCCGCCGCCTCATGGCCGGGAATGGTGGGAAGCGCGTGGGGGTAGGCACCATCGACGAAATGCAGATCGGACCGGCAGACACCGACGGCGGCGGTGCGGATCAGCACCTCGCGCGGCGCGGGATCGGCGACAGTCACGTCCTCGACCGACAGCGGCTTGCCGACCTCGAACAGAAGAGCGGCTTTCATCGACCGACCCTCAGCGCGCCGTGGCCATTTCCTGCTTCGCGGGAACCTGCGGATCGCGGGTGCGCTCGGGGGGCGTAGCGCGATAATCGGCGTATTTGCCGAATTCATGCCGTGCGATCGAGCGGTTGTGCACCTCGTCCGGTCCATCGGCAAAACGCAGCGTACGCATCGACGCCCAGTCATGAGCAAGCCGGAAGTCGCTCGACACACCGCCGCCGCCATGTGCCTGGACCGCATCGTCGAGAATCTGCAGCGCCATGTTTGGGGCTGCGACCTTGATCATTGAGATTTCGAGTTGCGCTGCCTTGTTGCCCGCCTTGTCCATCATGTCGGCGGCTTTCAGGCACAGGAGGCGTGTCATCTCGATATCGATCCGGGCCTTGGCGATCCGCTGTTCCCAGACCGAATGATCGGCGATGCGCTTGCCGAAAGCGACGCGGCTCAGCAACCGCTTCGCCATCGCCTCGATCGCCGTCTCGGCCACGCCGATGGTCCGCATGCAGTGATGGATGCGCCCCGGCCCCAGTCGCCCCTGCGCGATCTCGAACCCGCGTCCCTCGCCCAGCAGGACATTTTCGACAGGCACGCGGACGTCCTTCAGGAGGACCTCACCATGTCCGTGAGGCGCGTGGTCATAGCCATAGACCGACAGCATCCGCTCGATCGTCACGCCGGGCGTGTCGAGCGGTACCAGGATCTGTGACTGCTGCTGGTGCCGAGACCCCTCGAAGCTGGTCTTGCCCATGACGATCGCGATCTTGCAACGGGGATCACCGACGCCCGATGACCACCATTTGCGACCATTGATGACATATTCGTCGCCATCGCGGACCATCGACGTCTCGATGTTCGTCGCATCCGAAGAAGCGACTGCGGGTTCGGTCATCAGGAATGCAGAGCGGATTTCGCCGTTCATCAGCGGGCGGAGCCACTGCTCCTTCTGCTCGCGGGTTCCGTATCTGTGGAACACCTCCATATTGCCGGTATCGGGCGCGGAGCAGTTGAAACACTCCGACGCCCAGCCGATCCGTCCCATCTCCTCGGCACACAGCGCATATTCCAGGTTCGTGAGTTGCGTCCCCTCGAACTCGAAGCTGTCGTCGACATGCGTCTGGCCAGAATGCGGGGGCATGAAGAAGTTCCACAGCCCTTCCGCCTTGGCCTTGGCCTTCACATCCTCGATGACCGGCAGCACTTTCCAGCGTTCGCCCGCGCTCGCCTGCTCATGACATTCGTCCTGGCGAGGTGCGATGTGGGTATCGATGAACGTCCTGACCCGGTCACGGAAATAGGTTTCGCGTTCGCTGAGCGTGAAGTCCATGATGTTTCTCCGTTCCCGTCCTTGACCGTGTCTAGACCGTACCGCATTTTCGGTAAAGTACCCCGGAGCAGATCGCGCGCGCGGATACCGGGCTGTCCGGCGCGGAATAAAAACACTGCATCTTCGAATCGCCGATGATAGTGTGTCACGCATGCATCAGGGGGCGAAGGCAACCGACGAGGACGAAAGTGCGGGAACCAGTCGGTTTCGCGCCAAGCGCGATGCCATTCTGGCCGCCGCCGCTGAGGCGATTAACGAACAGAGCGCGAAGGGCATGACGTTTGCCGACGTGGCACGGCGCGTCGGTCTCAATACCACCAGCGTGACCTATTATTTCAAGCGCAAGGAAGACCTGGCGACCGCGGCGTTCGAGGCGACGCTCGACCGCCTTTTGAGAATGCTGGAACAAGCCGCGGTCGAAGCCACGCCGCGCGCGCGCGTCGAACGCTACATCGCGCTCAACATGACGAGACTGGCACGGATCGAACGTGGCGAGGAAACGGTGATGGCGATGCTGTCCGACCTCCGCGCGACCGAGGATCCGCTCCGGACACGGCTGATGGCCGGATGGCAACACGTCTTCCGCGCGACGCGCGGATTGTGGGGCGTACCCCGTAATCGCACGGAAAAGGACCTGTTCGGCGCGCGCGCGCACGTCCTGCTCGAGAACACCTTCTGGCTTCCCGTATGGCTCAGCAGATATGATCGGGACCAGTTTGCTCGGGTCGAGGCAAGACTGGTCGATGTATTCGTGCACGGCATCGCCGGGCGGGGGTCGATATGGGCACCAACGATCCTCGAACTGCCTCATGATGAAGGGGAACCCGGGCGGGCGGCGTTCCTGTTGGCGGCAACGCGGCTGATCAACGAACTCGGTTATCGCGGCGCCAGTGTTCAGCGTATCGCGGCATCGCTGAAAGTGACGAAAGGCAGTTTCTACCACCACCTCGATGCCAAGGACGAATTGATCGCCGCGTGCTACCGGCGGAGCTTCGATACCATGTCCCGGGCGCAGTCGCTGGCCGATGACGCCGGTGGCAGTCACCGGCATCGGCTCTCCAGCGCGATCGCAACCCTTTTGGACGTGCAGTTCGCCGAACGCGGACCGCTGTTGCGGACGACGGCGCTCAGTGGGCTGCCGCTGGAAGTGCGCACGGCGATGGTCGATCGCTCCAACCGCATCGCACGGCGCTACGCCGGAACCATTGCCGACGGAATCGCGGAGGGATCGTGTCGCGCCGTCGATCCGCTGATCGCGGCGCAGACACTGATGGCGCTTCAAAACGCCGCCTTCGACATGCGGAAATGGGCCTTCACGATGCCCAGGGAACGCGCAATCGCTCTTTACGCCTCAACGCTGTTCTTCGGAATGTTCGATGAAGAGATGGTCGCCGATGGTTAACGACCGCCGATCTTGAACAAGATAACGGCGATACGCCGTTCCTCCAGCGACACGGTGCCGTCATGATTGGTATCGGCCAGATCGAAGAATCTGAGGGGCCGGGCCATCGCTTCGTCACGCGTCACCTTGCCATCCCCGTTGGTGTCCGTGCGCGCGAACCAGCGCGGCCCTATCCGGGTCAACGGCCCCATCGACCTACCGGTGGACTGGCGGCGCCGATATTGATCGAACTCGGCCGGCGTGACGACACCGTCATGATCGGCATCCATCGACGCGAACTGTTGAAGCACGACCGTCTTTACTTTCCCACGGCCAATCGACCGGTCGGGGAGTTCCTCGACGACCTGCGCTGTCAGCGGCACAGCCGCGATCAACATCGCCGTTGCGGTACATGCCCTGACCGTCTTCGATGCCTTCGCCCGGGCATGTCCCGGGAATTCACTGCGCGGCATATCGCACCATATCCACACATGTCGTAAGCGAAAACGGCATCAGCATCGTCACGACCGACAGGATCAGGACAACCCGGGCCACGCGGGCATCGCGGCTGCTAGGCTGTGGTTTGGGACGCGGCCAGTCCTCACCACCGCGATCGTCCCTTGCGGGTCCCTGGAAGCAAAGACGCGCACCATCGGCCGTCCGCCAGTCGACACGAAATCCCATCAGGATTAACCAGAAATCCGCCAATATTCGTAACGCGTTTAACATCGTCAATATCCGTTAAGCCGGGCAAATCGCTCGCGGTGATAGGCGGCATTGCCCCACATCGTCTCCAGAATCGCCGCCCGCTTCAGGTAAAGCCCCGCGTCATATTCGTCCGTCATCCCGACGCCACCGTGCAGTTGCACCATCTCGCGACTGATCAGTCTTACCGTCTCGCTTGCGGTTGCCTTTGCCAAACTGACCGTCTGGTCGAGGTCCGAGCGCTCCGCGTCGATCGCCTCCAGCGCCGCCTCGACGACCGAGCGCATGAGTTCCAGTTCGGTGAACATCCTGGCCATGCGATGCTGAAGCGCCTGGAACGTGGCGAGTTGCTGCCCGAACTGGACGCGCGTCTTCAGATAATCGTTGGTCGTCGAGAACGCCTGCTCGGCAAGTCCCAGCATTTCCGCCGTTACCAGCACCGTCGCGCGGTCGATGGTCGCGGCTGTGAGCGCGGAGTCGCCGAGGCGGAACGCCGGTGCTTCATCGAAACGGATCAGCGCGTGGCTACGTGCATCGGCCATGATCCGTCGCTCTCGGGAAAGTCTCTCGTCTCCCGCCACCAGATAAAGCCCGTCATTTGCCGATACGACGAAGACATCGGCTCCGTCCCCTTCAGCGACAAATTCCTTCGACCCGCTAAGCCGGCCGTTGGTGACCGTCGTGGCAAGGGTCGCGGGATCGTGAATCGGCCCTTCGTCGATGGCCAGCGTCGCCACCGCCGCGCCGTCCGCGAGGCGAGGCAACCACTCGTTCTTGACCGTTGCATCGCCACCCATGACGATCGCGCCGGCGGCCGCGGCCGTCGAGGCGATCGGCGACGCGACCAGATTGCGGCCTAGTTGCTCAACGACAAGCCCAAGCGACAGATACCCGAACGCGGACCCGCCATATTGCTCGGGAATGACGATGCCGGCCCAGCCCATCCGGCTCATCGCATGCCAGGTGTCCGGGTCGAATCCCTTGATGCTGCCGGAATCGCGAAGACGACGAAAGACAGTGACCGGTGACTCGTTGTCGGCCCACTCGCGCGCCATGTCACGCAACATCGTCTGCTCGTCGTTGAGCGCCGCCATCACCAGTCTCCCGTCCTGTTCAACATCCGAAAAGACCCAGAGGTCCGATCTCCATCGGATCCCTGCCCTCTTGCCCGTCGCCAAATCCGCTATTGATGATCCAGCATGCCCAGGATGCGCTTGGCGATGACGTTGTTCTGGATTTCGCTCGATCCGCCATAGATCGAGACGGCCTTCCCCCATAGCCAGGCGCGCGTCTGCTCAAGCTCCGGCTCGCTGAAGCCCTCGCCTTCCCAGCCCAGCCCCTTCATGCCCATGATTTCGACACCCAGTTCCGCGCGATCCTGTGTCACGCGCGCGCCGACATTCTTCATGATCGAGGAAACGGCCGAGGGACCCTGATTTGACTTCGACTCGATCGCCGCTCGGCGTAGCGTCAGCGCAAAAGCGCGGGAGTCCATCTCATGGCGGACGATCCGCATTCTGAGGTCGCTATCGCGCAACCGGCCCGCATCGTCGGCGCCGCGATAGGCCTTGCCCAACTCGTTCACCGGTCGCTGTCCGAACATGCGCCCCGTACCGCCGCCCGACAGGTTGGAACGCTCATGCTGGAGCAGACGCTTGCCGATCGTCCACCCCTGCCCTTCGGCGCCGACCAGATTGCCCTTGGGTACCCGCACGTCGGTAAAAAAGGTTTCACAGAACGGCGAACTTCCCGAAATCAGCCGTATCGGCTTAACCTCGACGCCCGGAGAGTCCATGTCGATTAGCAGGAAGCTGATGCCTTCGTGCTTCTTGGTGCGATCGGTACGAACGAGCGCGAAGCACTTGTCCGCCCACTGCCCGCCGCTCGTCCAGGTCTTCTGCCCGTTCACCAGGTAATGGTCACCGCGATCCTCGGCGAACATCTGCAGCGCTGCCAGGTCGGAACCCGCTCCCGGCTCCGAATATCCCTGGCACCAGCGCACCGTCCCTCTGGCGATTGCCGGGATATGCTCGTGCTTCTGTTCCTCCGAACCATATTCGAGCAGCGTCGGCCCGAACATCATCACGCCCATGCCGCCGATCGGGTTCCATGCACCGATCCGCTCCATCTCCTCCGCCAGGACCTGCGCCTGAGCACGGTCCAGCCCGCCGCCGCCATAGTTCGCGGGCCATGTCGGAACGCCCCACCCCTTGTCCCCCATCGCCTTTTGCCACGCGGCTTCATCCGTACTGGGTTCGGACGGACCCTCCAGCGCCGACAGCGACATTGCGCTGTGGGCAAGCGATTTAGGAAAGTGATCGCTCAGCCATTCGCGTGTCTGGTCGCGGAATAACGAAATTGGATCGGCGGTCTCGGTTGCGGCGACTGTCGCCATCTCGGCACTCCTTGAAACGGTCGGGCGATATTTATCCGTCAAACAGTATTGATTGAAGCTCGGGTATGGAAGCCTTGGTTATCGGTAACTTGCCACGGATTGCACAACGACGCAAAGCTGGTGCTCGCGGGCATCGATGACAATAACGGTCGCAAGGCGGTTCAATGCTTGGAAAATGCCGTATGGCTCCGACGGCGACATTGATCTAGCATCAGACAATGATTTCCATCGCGGATCTTTTTTCCACGGCTGCATCGATCGACGGCGGGTTTCGCAGTGAAATTCCCACCGGTTGGCTTCAGGGCCGGACCGCTTATGGCGGCTTTACGGCAGCGATGGCGCTCCATGCTGCCTTGCTGAGCGAACCGGACCTGCCACCGCTGCGTTCGGCGCAGATCAGCTTCATCGGTCCTCTCGCGGGCGAGGTCAGCGTCACCGCGACCCGCCTGCGTCGTGGCCGAAACGCCGCCTTCGTTCAGGTAGATGTCGCATCCGATGGAGAATTGGGGCTGCGCGCCATCTTCGTGTTCGTCACTTCGCGCGCGTCAGCGATCACCTTCGACCAGCGCATCGCTGCCGGATATCCGCCTCCGTCCGACGAGGACGAGGTGTATGTCGGCCCGGAGGGCTTCTTCACGAACAATTTCGAGTTCCATGAGATCGATCCGAAGCCGCCGGGGGCCGCCTGGCTGCGCTGGAGTCGACTGCGCGAGCGACAGGGGCTGCATCCCGCCGTCGAGTTGATGGTGATGGCGGACGCGCTGCCGCCCGCGGCCTTGCGGCTGCTCGGCAGCTTCGCACCGCTCAGTTCGCTGACGTGGATCGTTAACCTGCTCGATCCGCGACCCGTGACCACCGACGGCTGGTGGCTGCTGTCGGCCCGGACCGATCACGCTCACGAAGGTCTCTCCAGCCAGCGGATGCAGGTGTGGAACAGCGATGGAACACTGGTGGCCGAAGGCATGCAGAGCGTGGTCATCTTCGCCTGACCGTTACGTCCCACCGATCTTGACGTCATGCGAAGGCATCCGTAATCAGCGTGTCACAATGGCCCCTTCGTCTAGCGGTTAGGACGCGGCCCTCTCACGGCTGAAACACGGGTTCGATTCCCGTAGGGGTCACCAAGGATTACAGGCACTTAGCAATATCTGGGCAGCTGGTTTCAGAGATTTGGGGAATAGTGCCTTAGTTCGCGCTTCCGGGCAGGCCCGGTTCCACGCCGCCATGACCGCTGCCACCTGCGTCTCAATCACGTCGTGGTCGGCACGCGAAGTCAACGTCGTCCTCCTGCAAGAGCTGCGCCGACGTGGTGCGTGAAGACTGCAACCTCCGGATCGTCGCAACTCCCGTAATAGCCGTCGGCGTCATCGCGGTTCTACCCGGCCGCCTTACCAATGACTTCTGCCACCTCGCCGGGGTGCGACATATGGACGAGGTGACTTCCGTCGAGCTCGGTGACGGTTGCTCCCGAGCGCGCATACATGAAGCGCTCGACCTCCGGCGACAGTGTGCGATCCTGCCGGGCGACGACCGCCCAGCTTGGCTTACTCCGCCACGCGGCCTCAGGCAGCTTGGCGGTGAACGCCGCCGTCGCGGTCGGGCGCTGAGCGTTCGCCAGGAACTCGGCGTGGCCTTCTGGGAGATCGGCCGCAACCTCGTCGCGGAAATAGGCGGGGTCGACGATGATGCTCCCCTCCCCTGCCGGCAGTACATGAGCGGGTAAAGGATGGCGTGTATTGAGGTCGGCCAAGCTCTCGCCACGGTCGGGCTGGTGGGCGGCGACATAGACGAGGGAAAGGACCTTGGGGTCGGTGCCCGCCACCGAGATCACCGCGCCTCCATAGGAGTGCCCGACCAGGACGACGGGACCTGTCACCCGTGCGATCGCCTCTCGCACAGCGGCAACATCAGCTTCTAACCCGGTCAGCGGTAGTTGCGCGACCGTAACGCGCAAACCCTTTTCCCGCAGCATGTCGTGCACGTCCCGCCATCCGCTGCCGTCCATAACCGCGCCGTGCACCAGGACGATGTCGGCGACCGGCGCGCTTCTTGCTCGAGCAGGGGCGTCGGCGATGGAGGGTGTAGTCACGTCGGGAGACCTTTTCTGATGATGCTATGCGAGATGGAGACGACCATGAACGGTGATAAGATCCCCGCGCTGCGTGATGGTCGGCAGGCTGATCGAATTCCTGTTCGCCGCCTTCGACTTGAGCACCGCATGTGATAAAGGCGCTTCCGGGCCTGAGAAGTCGCCCGTGTAGCGTCGGCGTAAACCTTGTCGGTTTTTCAGCACGATCGGATACATCATGGCCAACGAATCGCGAATGGCTCCTGGCGGAGAGCACGCCCATTTCGTCGTCGAACTCGTCGACAACGATTCGAAGCGCTACGCGATCTGCGAACGTCTCCTGACCGTCGCTCCGCACGAGACGATCGACGGCATGTCCGGCCAGATGCTCGAACGACTGTTTTCTGGAAATACGCTGCGCGCGTTGCCGATTCCGACGACGGACGACGGTCATGGCGACCGGCGCTGGGGCGAGATGGCCGCCACGCTGAAATCGGGTAACGGCCCGCACATGCGGGTCACGATCAATAATTTCGCCAATGGCGGCGACGTCGACAAATAGCCGCACAGGCGGTGCGATGGCGCGGTGCGCAGGAACAGCCACGTGAGCGATCTCCGGCGGCAACGCTGATCCTCGCCCGCACGGCGGCGCGGGCCGCCGGGGTCAGCCGGCTGGCGGACATGACCGCGATGACACCGATCGGCGTGCCGGTCTTTCAGGCGATCCGTCCCCTGTCGCGCTCGCTGTCGGTGTCGCAGGGCAAGGGGCTGACGCCCATCGCGGCGCAGGTCGGCGCGCTCCTGGAAGCGGTTGAGTTCGACGCCGCCGAGCGTCTTGCGCCGATGGGTCCGGCGCGGTGCCTTCGCGACATGGATCAGGCGACGCAGCGGATCTGGTCCCCGGCAAATGAGAGATCCGCGGGGATCACGCTCGACCCGCTGGTCAAGCGCCAATGGCTGCCGGGTATCGTGGTCGGCAGCGGCACGCCCTGCCTCATCCCGTGGGATCTGCTGTCGCTCGATTTCGCGCGCGTGGGGGCGAGCGACATCGTCGCTGCATCCAGCGGCCTCGCCTGCGGCAATTCTCCCGCAGAGGCGACGGCGAGCGCGCTGGCCGAGCTGATCGAGCGCCACGCGAGCTTCCAACTCGATTGTGCATCACCGGCAGGACGGCGCGCGGTCGAACTGGACCGCGCGAGCATCGACCATCCCGTGATCCGCGCACTGCTCGCCCGCTTCGCGTCATGCGGCCACGCCGTGCGGATCTGGGCGAGCGGCCTGCCGATGGGAATTGCAGCATTCGATTGCGTGCTCGGCCGCGGACACGCGAGCACCCTGCCGCCCGTCGGTGGCTCCGGTTGCCATCCCGACCGCGCGGTGGCGCTGCTTCGGGCGTTGCTCGAAGCGGCGCAATCGCTGACCACGTTGCTTGCCGGCGCGCGCGACGACCTGACACGCGACGATTACGGCAAAGGCGACGAGCGCTGGTTCGGCATCCTGTTCGGTGCGCTCAGCTTCGGGCCGGGTCCCGTCCGCTGGATGGACATACCCGATCGGCGCGACCTGACGCCACGGCAGCTGGTCGCCCTGCTCCTCGATGTCGCGCGACGTCAATCGTCGGTGCCGGTGCTGCTCTTCGAACATGACCCGCCCGCCCCCGGTCTCAGCCTGGTCCATGCCGTCGCACCGGGCCTGTCGGATCTGGGACGAACCGGCCGGCCGAGTGCCTCCTGCCGTGCCCCGCCCAGCATCGGGCAAGCGCGCGGGCGCAGGCTCATCGTCTTTTCAGGCCCCACCCTGCGATACGACGATATCGATCCGTTAATCGAGCGGCACCCGCCCGCATGCTGCGGCGACCTTGCCCGCCTGCTCGACGATCCACCCGCGGCGGTCGGTCTGATCGACGGTTGTTTTGAGGTCACGCCGACCGTCTGGCACAAGGAGATCATCGACCTGATCGCCGCCGGTACGACGGTCTTTGGCGCCGCCAGCATCGGCGCACTGAGAGCCGCAGAACTCGGCGATCACGGCATGATCGGAATCGGCGTCATCCACGCGTTCTACACTGCCGGGTGGATCGCGCGCGACGATGCGGTGATGCTGTCGCACGCGCCGGCCGAGCTTGACGACCGCCCACTCACCGTCGCGCTGGTCGATGCCGAATACGCGCTGCTGTGCGCGGCTATAGATCCGTCGGAACGCCGGATGCTGCAACGAATCGTGCGGACGGCGCATCATGCCGACCGCACCTGGCCTGCGTGCCTTGCCGCCTATGCCCGGCGGACCGGCCGTGCAGCGTCCGTGACGCCCCGGGCGATGGCGGCCATGCCTTCGTTGAAGCGCGCCGATGCGCTCCTGCTGCTGCGCGTGCTGGCCGGGCATCCGCGCGCGGAGAAGCCGGCAGCACGCAGCCGCCCACCGCTCACGTCCTTCTACAACGCTATGGTGTCCGGATGCCGTTGAGCGCGGCGACCAGCCCATCGCAGAGAAACGCCTCGTGTTCCGGCCGCCGCAGCGGGATCGTGTAGCGCAGCCACGCGCAGATATCGTCAATGTCGGGCGCCGTCGTGCCTTGCCACGCCGCATCGAACGATTGCCGGAACCGGCGGACCAACGCTTCCGACTGGCGATACTGACCGGCGAGCGACGCCAGATTCGCGATGCGCGCGGCCAGATATTGCAGCGATTGCTCACCCGCGACCGCGAAATGCTCCTCGGCCTCCTTGTGGTTGCCGGACAGCGCCTCAATGATCGCATAATCCGCGTGATAATCTGAAGGCGGAAATGGATTCAGCGTGAAAGCGCGCTGCATGGCGCTCCGAGCCTTTTCCAGCTCGCCGATATGGTAACAGGCGCATGCCGACTCGTTCATCGCATCGGCGTCGAGCGGCGCGGCATCCATGATCGATTGCAGCATGCGCTCCGCGACCGCCCAGTCTCCGGCGCGCAGATGGCACCAGGCAAGCCGGGTGCGGACACGCACATTGTCGGGATCGAACTTCGCTGCCTCTGCGACGAGCTGCTGCGCGTTCGCACGGTGCGCGGCGACGTCATGTCCCGCCATCTGCTGCCAGAAGTCCGTATTGTATAGCTGCGCCAGCAGCAGCCGGGCGCCAACGTGGCGAGGATCGTCCTCGACCACCTGGTGCAGCATCGCCGCGCCCCGTTGCGCGTCGTCCAGCGTGCTCGCGTCGTGAACGACGGCGCGAGCCTTCGCATAGAGGGCGACACAGTCGCCTTGATCGATATCGGCGGCGATGAACCGGCTCGACAGGTCGCGGCCGATGACCGGATCGACCGCGCCCACCGCGCGAGCGACGATCTGCGCGACGGTGTTGCTCAGCTCGCCCAGCGGTACGGTCAGGCGCTCCGACCACACCAGCACGGTGTCGCCGATATGGCCGATCTGCAGGTTGATGCGCAGGTCGCCGCCGACCCTGCGGAGGCGCCCCGACAGCATATAGGCGGCCAGCGCGCCCTTGCAGACCCCGATCACCCGCTCGATGTCGGGCGTGTCCAGCGCAATGACCCTCAGGTCGCGGTGGCGGGTCAGTTCGGCGCGGATGTCGTCGGTGCAAATATCGGCGAGCTCCGCACCCATCGCGTCATCGGCGCTGAATGAAAGCGGGCTGACCATGATCATCGGCAGGCCGGTCGGTACCGGGGCAAGCGGTGCATCCGCGCCGTGGGCGATGGCAGCGGTGTCGGGGGTTGCCGCGACGGAGGTGAGTTCGTGCAGCAGGTCGCGCGTCGCGGCGGAGGGCTGCGTCGCGAACTCGCTGGCCAGCCCCTCCTCCAACCGGCGATAGCGGCGGTGGAGCGAGGCGATGTCGCCGGCGGCGTGGTCCGCCTTCATTCCGATCCTGGCGACGGCCTCGTTGAACGGATCGAGACGATCGAGCGCGCGCAGGATGATGTGAAGATCGGCGAGTGACGACGACGGGTGCATGCAGTTAAGTGCTTCCAGTGAACGCGTTACGATAAGGTCATGCTGGCGGTTGCGCTCGACCGACGCCCATTCGTTGAACACCTCGGCGATATCGCCAAGATCGTCGAGAAAGCCGCCCTGCACCCGCTCCATGCACCGCGCTAGCTTCGCGGCATCGGCATGGTCCGCGGCCTCGAGTATGCACTCGATATCGGTCACCAGCGCTTCCCGGCAAAGGCCGATATCGGTCCTGGTGACGCGAAGCGCCGCCGGTTCGTTCAGGTGCCCGCGCACTTCCGCCAGCGCCTGTCGCAGGCTGCCGCGCGCCTGCTCCTCGCCGCGGTCGCCCCACAGCAGATCGGCGATGCGCTGCCGCGATGCCTTCGCCGACGGTGCCATCGCGAGATAGGCGAGCATCGCCCGGGTCTTGCGGCCCCTGACCGAGATGTCATTCCCGAGATGGCGGATGGCGAACGGACCCAGCGTATCGATCTCGATCGCCCGGCACACGTTCGACGTCATGGAATGAGTCAAGTTCGGCAGCGCCCTTGAAAAGAGGCCGACTCGGATTTCGTCGGTACGCCAAGCATAGAACCGGTACGTCATATACTATAGCGGCGCTGCGGGAGCAATTATGGGAGCGATACAGCGAAGTATCGCTCCCATCGAGGGTCCGGCAAATGTTTCCGGTCAGCGTGACGGTTCAAGCGAAGCCATCTGAACCGGCGCGACCCGCGCATTCTGCATGGTCGCATCGGCGATCATCAGCTTGTGGTCGCGATTGTATTTCGCGACGTCGCCCGGATCACCGATCAGCAGGTGCATCGTGATCCTGGTGTTCGGGTCATAGCCTGCGGGCAGTGCCGACAGGTTGCGCAGGCGAAGGACGCTGGCGCGTGCCGCGGCGTGCAGGACCCGGTTGCCCTTGGCGACGACGATATCGACCGGACGGCCGTCCTCGCCGCGCCGGAAGCTGACGGTCGCCATCCCCGCGACGTTCCCGGCCGGCATGACCATCACCCGGTCGATCTGCCGGTCGCAGTCGCCGACCCAGCGCGCGAGCGAATTGGAAGTGTCCTGCGGCGCGGCGGCGGCGGGGACGGTCGACAGAACGACGGCGAGCATGCCAACGAGCAGAGGTGCGTGCTTCATTTCAGGTTCCTTTCATCGCGGCTCCATCGGCCGGTGAGGCTCCTGTGCGCTCCGAAGCGTCATCGGCCCGCGATCGGGTCGTGAAATGATCGTGAAAAGTCGCGAAAACGTACGATGTGACGAGAAAGTCGGGTCAATCGATGAAAAGAATCGCCGGACTGACGCCGCTCGTCAGCGGCTGGACCAGCACACCGGCGGCAATGACCGCCAGGCCGCAGACCGCCATGCTCCCCTTTGTCGGGCGGTCGAGCACGGCGACCGCGCCGGCGGACGGATCGAGGTAGATCGTGCCCGCGACCCGCAGATAGTAGAAAAGCGAGGCCACCGTGTTCGCGACCGCGATCACCGCGAGCCAGCCATAGCCGCCGTCGATCGTTGCCATGAACAGCGTGAGCTTGCCGACGAAACCGCCGAGCGGCGGGATGCCGGCCAGCGACAGCAGCGCCAGGATCAGCACGGCCGCCGCCCACGGCCGCGTCTTGCCCAGACCGGCATAGTCCTCGATCCGCGTCCGCCCGCGCAGATGGGTGACGACCGCGAACGCCGCGATCGTGGCGGCGGCATAGCCCGCCAGGAACATCAGGAGCGCGGGCAGCGCCTCGTCCGTCCGGCCGATGACCGTTACCGCCATCAGCGCATAGCCCGACTGCGACACCGAGGACCAGCCGAGCAGCCGCCTGACGTCGCGCTGCCACAGCGCGCCCAGATTGCCCAGGGTCATCGTGACCACGGCCAGCCCCGTGATCGCGGGACGAAGGTCGATCACTTCCAGCGGGAACAGTGCGACCAGCCGCGCCAGCGCGACGGCGCCGCCGATCTTGGGGACGACCATCAGGAACGCGGCCGCCGGCGCGGGGGCTCCTTCCGCCACGTCGGGCATCCACATGTGCATCGGTACCGCGCCCATCTTGAAGGCTATGCCGACGACCGTCAGACCAATTCCGATGACGAGCAGGGGCGACGGGACGCCATCGGTCGCAAGGCCCCTAGCGATCGGCGCATAACCCGTATTCGCGAGCATGCCATAGAGCAGCGTCACTCCGATCATCAGCAGCGTGTTGGCGAACGCGCCGATCAGGAAATACTTCATTCCCGCCTCGACCGAGATCGACCAGTCGCGGTGATAGGCCGCGAGCGTGTAGCCCGTGATCGAGGACAGCAGGATCGCGATCGCCAGTTGCAGGAGATCGGCCGCCCCCGCCAGCAGCATCGCTCCTGCCGCCGACAGCAGCAACAGGCTGTAGAACTCGCCGTGGCGACGGTCAGCCCTGAGCCAGCCGGGAATGAGCGGCAGGATCAGCGCGCTCGACGCCAGGATCAGCAGCCGCGCCCATATCGTGGCGCCGTCCAGCGCCCAGGTCCCCGAAAAGCTGATCTTTGGCGCGTCGCCCATCTGCCGGACGCACAGGATGGCGGCGATGGCGAGTCCGGCCGCCGCGGGCAGGATCGCCAGCCACTGCCGCTCGTGCCGGACGAATGCCGACAGCATCAATCCCGCCACCGCCGCCAGGATCAGTGCGATCTCCGGCCCGACGTCGCCGACCGGCATCATCCGACGGGACCGCCCGTGATTATTGCCGCGGCGGCCATGACCGGCGTAAGCAGCCAGCGCGGATAGACGCCGGTCACGACGACCAGCGCCAACAGCACGCCAAGGATCGCGTATTCGCTCCGTGCGAGGTCCACGAACGCGTGCCGGTCATCGGGCAATGCGCCGAAGAAGATGCGCTGGACCATCGTCAGGAACAGCGCGGCGGTTATCAAGATACCGATCAGGCCCATCCCCGCCAGCCACGGATAGACCGCGAACGTGCCCGCGAAGATCTGGAACTCGGCGACGAACCCCGCCAGTCCCGGCAGCCCCAGGCTCGCAAAGGCGGCCAGGATGAAGGCGGCGGTCAGCTTTGGCGCGACGCCGGCCAACCCGCCATGGGCGTCGAGGCCATAGGTCCCGGTGCGTTGCCAGAAAACTCCCGTCATCAGGAACAGTGCGCCGGTAATCAGCCCGTGCGCGACCATCTCGACGACCGCACCGGTGAGCGCCAGTTGCCGCGCGCCCTCGACACCCGCGAACAGCGATCCTGCGGCGGCGATGCCGAGCACGGCATAGCCCATGTGGTTGATCGACGTGTAGGCGATGCGCCGCTTGATATCACCTTGCCCCAGCGCCACGAACGCGCCCCAAAGGATCGACACCAACGCAAGGACACCCAGGATCGGCGCATAGCGGGCGAAGGTCTCGGGCATCATCGACATCGGGATCCGGATGAGGCCATAGGTGCCCATCTTGAGCATCACGCCCGCCAGGATCGCGGACGCTGGCGCCGGCGCATTGACGTGCGCGGGCGGCAGCCAGCTATGGACCGGGAACAACGGCGTCTTGATCGCGAAGCCGAACACGAAGCCGAATAGCGTCAGCCCCGCCGCCCACCCTCCTGCGCCCAGCGGCTGACGCGCGATCAGCACGCGCATGTCGAAGGTCATCGGCCCGTCGCCTGCCAGCACGAGCGCGATGATCGCCAGCAGGATCGCGAGCGACCCGGTAAAGGTATAGAGGAAGAACTTCAGCGCCGCCGCCTTCGCGTCGCCATGCCCCCATCGGCCGATCAGGAAGAACATGCCGACCAGGCTCAGGTCGAAAAAGACGTAGAACAGCAGCAGGTCGAGCACCAGGAAGACCGCGATCGACACCGACTGGAGGAACAATAGCCAGGCGTAGTATTGCCGCGCCCGCTCATCCGTCTCGACCGGCCAGGCGATCGACGCGGCGAAGACGAGCGCGCTCATCGCCGCGATCACCAGGCTGATGCCGTCCACCCCGACCCGCCAGCCGACACCGAGGCTCGGGACTTGGGAATAGTCCTCGACCGCCTGAAACGCCGGTGCTCCCGCCGACGTGTCGAACCCCGCCCAGACGACGACCAGCAGGACCAGCGGCACGACGCCGGTTACCAGAGCGCCGATGCGCGCGGTCTGCGGGTTCGCACTGGGCGAAAAGGCGAGAAACGCCGCGCCGATCAACGGCACCAGAATGGCGAGCGTCAGCATGTCAAAGCCCCAGCAACAGGAGCGCGACGACACCGACGATGCCGCCGACGATCATCACGTAATAATGATGCGCCATCCCGGTCTGGAGCCGGACGGACTGCCGCCCTCCCGTCGCGACCAGTCGAGCGGTGTAGCTCGGCAACGCATCGGTAACCGCCTCCCCTGCCCCTGATCCCACGCGGGACAGCGTCCGGCCCATACGCACGGTCGCGGCCACGCCTGCATCGACGATCCGGTCATCGACGCGTGCCGCGATGCTCGACAGGGCGATGATCGGTCGGACGAGGCCGGCATCGATTACGTGCGGCAATCTGAACCAGCCGGCGACCGACGCCGGCACCCCTGTCGTTCCCAACCCCGTGTGCCGGCTGACAATCAGGCCGACGCCGATCCCCACCGCGACCAGGCCGAGCGAGAGAATCATTGCCCACCCTTGCCCGGCGGGCAGGACCCCGCCGAGATCGTCGGCGAGCGGTTCGTTCACCCCCTTTAGCCATAACACCCCCAGCGCAAGGCTGGCGACCGCGAGCAGCGCGGGAGCCAGGCGTTCGACCCGCGTGGGCAGATACCCGCGCTCATCGTCGCGCTGCCTCGCTCCGAACGCCATGACCTGAAAACGCGTCGCATAGGCGGCGCTGAGCGCCCCCGCGATCATGACGAGGAGGCCGACCCCTGCACCGTGAGACGCGGCCGCGCCGACGATCTGCTCCTTGGTCCACGCACCGCCCAGCGGCGGGACGCCGCCCAGTGCAAGCGCACCCACCACGCTCGACGCGGCCACGACCGGCATCACGCGGGCAAAGCCCATGTGCCGCAACTGATAGTCACCGGCCCGCTCGCCCGCGATGCCGGCAGCAAGGAACAGCAACGACTTGAACAGCGCGTGCGCGACCAGGTGGAGCACCGCGACGAGCGGGAAGCCCGCACCGGTCGCCACGAACATCAGGCCGTAATGCGCGGACGTCGACGCGGCGAGCAGCTTCTTGGCATGCGGCTGGACCAGCGCGACGACCCCGCCCGACAGCGCCGTGACCAGCCCGAACCCGATGACGGCCGGTCCGAACCACGACACGGACGCCAGCATCGGTTGCAACCGCAAGAGCAGATACGCACCCGCCGCCACCATCGTCGCGGCGTGCAGCAGTGCGGATACCGACGTCGGTCCCGCCATCGCCCGGAACAGCCACGGTGCGAACGGCACCTGTCCCGATTTGGCGGTCGCCGAGACGACGACGCCCGCCGTTGCCAGTGCGAGCATCCCCGCCGGGAGCTGCGACAGGCCCGTAAAGGCGAACGACGCGCTGCCCGCGAAAACCACGACCGCCGCGACGAACAGGCCGAGATCACCCAGCCGTGTCGCGATGAATGCATAGATCGCCGATCGTCCCGCCTCGTCCTCGCGCCATTCATGCCCGATCAGCGCCCATGAACACGCGCCGACCGCCTCCCAACCGATCAGCAGGGTCAGGAAATCGTCGGCGATGAGCAGCAGCTCCATTCCCGCCATGAACAGCACCAGCAGCCCGATGAGCCGCCCCAGTCCGCGCCCGTCTTCATGCGCCGAGGCATAGGCGACCACGATTCCCGCCACGACCGGGACCAGCATCGCGACGAGCGCCGAGATCGGCGTCAGCATCGCGGTCAGCCGCATCGGACCACCCCAATCGATCGCCGCCGCGTGGATGTCGCGGGGGACGAGGACCGCCGCCGTGAACGTCGCGGTACAGATCGCCGCCGCCGCCGTCCCGAGCCAGCGCCGGTCAACGGATCCGGCAAGCAGGATCAGCCCTCCGATCAGCGGCAGCCCGAACAGCAGCCAGAGCGTCATTTCTTCAGCGTCCCGATGCCCTCGGTCGTGTCGACCTGACGCCGCCGGTAGACGGCGGTGACCAGCGCGAAGCCGACCGCCATCTCGACCGCCATCACCGCCATCACGATGATCGCCAGCAACTGGCCCTTGGGAGTGCCGCCGGTTCCCAGCGACCAGAACCCGATCGCTGCGAGCAGCACACCGTTCAGCATCAGCTCGAACCCCATCATCAGCATGACGAACGACTGCTGCGACAGTGCGCCGTACAGCCCGATGCCGATCAATGCCGCCGCGACGATCAGGACCGTTATCAGGCTCACGCGCCGGTCTCTTGGCTATCTTCGTCGTCGTCTTTCTCGGCGTCCGGGATACGGCCTGCCGGTGCGCCGCCCGGCACCAGACCCGGGGGCCGTGACCCCTCGTCAGACGGCCCGAACCGGCCGCTTCTGGCCGACAGCACCACGGTCGCGATCATCGCGGCGAGCAGCGTCACGCCGGCGGACTCGAACGTCAGCATGGATGGCCCGAGCAGCTCGGTACCGAGATCGCGAATGACCGGCGCATCCGGCCGCACGACGCGCGCCGGCAGGTCGGTCAGGATGACGGCAGCGCTCAGACCCGCGAACGCGGCCACGCCCGCACCGATCGCCAGCCGGTTCTGGTGGACCATCATCATCGGATTGAGCCCGGCCGGGTTCATCATGAAGGCGACCATGAAGAGCGCCATCACCATCATCTCGACCGCCATCATGAAGATGGTGGCAACACCGATATAGGGAGCGGCGAGCAGCAGCATGATGCCCGCCACCGCGATGAACGAGATGAGCAGCAGGAAGCTCGCGCGCACCATGCTGTCGGTCGCGAAGACCCGCCAGCCCGCGATCACCGCGATCGCCGCCAGGACGACGA
Organism: Sphingomonas sp.; assembly: GCA_965260965.1. GTDB lineage: Bacteria > Pseudomonadota > Alphaproteobacteria > Sphingomonadales > Sphingomonadaceae > Sphingomonas. The sequence goes on from CBDHCA010000003.1 coordinate 1,128,952, forward strand.
AGGCGAGATCGACCACCGTCACGACAGCGCCGCGACGCCGGCCATCACCAGATCGAGGAACGACAGCGGCAGCAGGATCGTCCAGAGCAGCGTCATCATCCGCGGCGCCGGCATCCGCGCGAGATGGCGACCCAGAAATACGAGCAGCATCAGGACGAAGCTCGTCTTGAGGATCAACCAGAGGGGTGCCGGCAGCCACGGCCCGAGATATCCGCCCAGAAATGCCGTCGATGCCATCGCCGCGAACGCCGTCGTCATGGCCAGGCGTGCCACCCGCCAGCCGAGCCGCGCGCGACCCGACGCCTCCGCCGACGTGCCGGTGGCAAGATCAAATCCATCGGCATAGTCGAAGGGTCCGCGCAAGCCGATCGTCAGCCCCAGCAGCAGGAACAACGGCAAGCCGAGCGGCTGGCGGATCGCGTTCCACAGCCCCGCCTGCGCCTCGACCACCGCGCCGAGCGACAGCGACTGCGCGGGCAGCGCGGCGCCGATCAGCACGAACATGCTGAGCAGCATCGCCGGAAGCGCGACGGCGACGAAGCGATAGCCACCGATCAGCGGCAGCACCGAGTTCGCCGACCAGCCGTGCAGGAACACGAACACGATCGTCAGCGCCTCGCATGCGCCCCACAGCACGATCCCGGCATCCAGGGCCGCGACCGAAACGCCGGGTGCGAACGGCACGACCGACAGGCCCGCGGCCGCGACCACAAGATAGCCTATCGGGGCGACGAGGCGGTTCACGCGATCGGGATGCTCGGTCTCGACCGACTGCTGCCCGACCAGCCGCGCGGCGCTCCCGATCGGCGCGAGCAGCGCGTACCGCCAGCCATTGCCCGGTAATCGTTCGCCCACCGCCAGGAACGCGATCCCGAACAGCAGCAGCAGGAACACCGCGCCGATCGCCATCAGTGGTGGTCCATACGGTGCCCGTGGCCGTGCCGCTTCTCGTCCGCGTGATCCTCCTCATCCGGCGTGACGGGAGCGATCCGCGCCAGCTGCGCAGGAGAAAAACTGTTGATGACGAGCATCGCCTCCTGCCATTCGAGCCCCGGCAGCAACGTGACCAGCATCGGCGCATCGGCGGGCAGTAAAGGATTCTCGCCCATCAGCGCGCCCCGCAAGCGGGTGCGAGCGTCGGTTCCGCCCACCTCGCCCAGCCCCGGCGGGATCGCGATGAACGCTCCCGATCGCCGTACCGCCCGATGCAGCGCGTCGCGGGAGAAGCCCGGTGTCCGGGCAGCGGCGCGGCATAGACCGGTCAGGACACCCAGCCCGATCAGATCGAGCATGCCCGCCGCCAGGCGCAACGACGCGGCCTCCGGACGGTCATCATCCGTATAGGCGGGCGTCAGCACCTTCGCGCACTGCACGACGTCTCCCTGCAATGTCAGCGCGAGCGACAGTCCGGCCGGCAGCATCGCCGCGAACGGCCCGACGTGGATCGTCATCGCATCCAGCATCAGCCCGTCGCGCAGATCCTCGTCCGTCATCGCCATCGGCCGGCCATAAGGTACGCCGCCCATCATGCCCTTGCCGCCCTGGCCATGATCGCCCTTGCCCTCCCAAGGATTGGGCGGCTCATCGGGCAGCCAGTCCGCTTCACTCGTCCGTTCTCCTGCGCGAAGCCGTCGATCGAGCCGGCGAAGCGCGGATGCCGGGTCACCACCGGTCTCACGGACCGCATCGACGGCCTCCTCGAACGGCGCCGAGTCCCACCAGAGTGTGGCGCGCGGATGCGCGAGCTGGTCATGCAGTCGGCGGAGCGCCGCCCGGTCACCCTCGCGGATGCCTCCGCAGACCAGCAGGATCGAGGCATGGCGGACACTGGCGACGACGCGAAGCGCCGGGTCGAGCCTGACCCACGCCAGCGCGTCGGACCCGCCCTCGCCGATCGCCGGATAGACGGGGACCGGCGCCCATGACTGGACGCGCTGGGCTAGGCTCATTGCCAGCGGAATACGCCTTCACGCCATGCATAGACGATGCCGACCGACAGGATCGACAGGAACATCGCCATTTCGCCCAGCGCCTTCAGCCCCTCTTCGACATAGACGACCGCCCAGGGGTACATAAACATCATCTCCATCTCGAACGCGATGAAGAGCAGGGTCATCGGATAATAGCGCAGATGATAGCGCTGCCAGGCGTGCGTCGACTGCGATCCACCGCCCAGGAACGGCGCGCGCTGCGGCCACGTCGCCGCACCGCCCCGACGCCCGCCGACGAGCATCAATCCAGCGACCCCTGCGATCAGGAGGGTCACCGCAAGAACGGCCAGGGCGTTCACCGCCTCATGTCACCAGCATCCAAAGTCCCATTGCGATCATCATCAGGTTCTCGGTCAGCGACACGAAGCCGAGCGGTACGTTCGAGCTTCCGCCGACACAGGCGCATTTCAGTTCGCGCTTCTGAATGTAGACCGCATGGAAGACCGATGCCGCGCCGATGCCGCCGATGAACAGCGCGACCGGGACCGAGATCCAGTCGAAGGCGCGCGCGATCATCAGCACGCCCGCCAGCGCTTCCGCGAACGGATAGATATAGGCATAGGGTACCCAGCGCTTGGCGAGCAGGTCATAACCCAGGAACATCGTCGCGAAACCGTCCACGTCGCGCAGCTTCTGGATGGCGAGGATGCACATCGAAAAGGCGATGAACCACTCCGCACCGCGCACGGTGACCAGCGCGCCGGTCAGCGCCCATGAACCCGCCAGCGCCATCAGCGCCGCGACCGCGAAGATCGCGATCACCGGCTTGTAGGTAACGGCGTCGGGGTCCTTGACCTTCTTGCCCAAGAAGCGGCGTGTGTCGTCATACCCGCCCACCCGCGTGCCTGCGATGAAGGTCTGCGGCGTCGTCTTGACCCCATGTTTGGCCTTGAACGCGTCGGTTTCCTCGCGCGTCGTCAGCCAATGGTCCTCGACCGTATAACCCTCATGCTCGAGCAGCCATTTCGATTTCAGTCCATAGGGGCAGACATGTTTCTCCATGACCATCCGGTACAGTCTGGCGGACTTCTCGCCTTCCGGACGAATCTCACTATGCGCGTTCATCGTTTCACCTTCTCGAACAGATCGACCAGCTCGGTGAACTTCCTGCGCTGATCCTCGATGTCGCCCGACTTGATCGCCTGCGCGACGCAGCAGGCGGCATGATCCTTCAGAATGCCGCTCTCGACCTTAGCGAGCGCCGCCTTCACCGCCTGCATCTGGTTGAGGATATCGATGCAGTAGCGATCGTCCTCGACCATCTTCGCGATCCCGCGCACCTGTCCCTCGACCCGCTTCAGGCGGTTGAGGGTACTGGTCACGTCCCTGGACATCGCCGGTCCATCGTCTTGTAATACCATATGGGGGTATCTAGTATTATTTGCTCAGGAGTTCAACGCGCATGTCCCGCATGACGATCCCTCGTAGGCAGTTCATGACCGGCATGGCGGCTGGCGGCGCGTTGCTGGCGATCCCCGCCTGGGCGCGCGGCATGAGCATGAACCGCCCGGACGCGCCGATCCGCGAAGGCTTCGACGAGGTCGTCGGCGGGAGTATCGACATGACGATCGCGCGTGGCCGCCGCACGGTGCAGGGCCGCACCGGCCCGGGCATCGCGGTCAACGGCAGCGTGCCGGGTCCGTTGCTCCGCCTGAAGGAAGGCAAGACGATCGCGCTCAACGTCCATAATCACCTGGACGAGGACAGCTCGATCCACTGGCACGGGCTGATGGTGCCGTTCCAGCTCGACGGCGTGCCCGGCGTCAGCTTTCCCGGTATTCCTGCCGGCAAAACCTTCACCGCCGAGTTCCCCGTGCGCCAGAGCGGTACCTATTGGTGGCACAGCCATAGCAACCTTCAGGAACAGACCGGTCACTACGGCCCGATCGTCGTCGATCCGGCCGGGCCGGACCCGGTGCAGGCGGATTACGACTATGTGCTGTTATTGAGCGAGTTCGCCCCCGTCTCACCGCATACGATCATGAACAAGCTGAAGAACGGTGAGAATTACTACAACTACAAGCAGACCAGCCTGACCGACGCCTATCGCCTCAGCGAAAAGCAGCGCCTGATGTGGGGGAAGATGCGGATGATGCCGACCGACATCCTCGATGTGACCGCGCCCGCCTATACCTATCTCGCCAACGGGCACGGTCCGGAACAAGGCCTGGAATATCTCTTCAGGCCCGGCAAGCGGGTGCGGCTGCGCATCATCAACGGCAGCGCGATGACCTTCTTCAACGTGCGCATTCCCGGCCTCCCAATGACCGTCGTCGCGGCGGACGGGCAGAATGTCCGTCCGGTCGAGGTCGACGAGTTCCAGATCGGCGTCGCCGAGACCTATGACGTCGTCGTCGAACCGGGGCGCGTGCCCGCCTACACGATCGTCGCGGAGTCGATGGGCCGCTCAGGGATGGCGGTCGCGACGCTCGCCTCCGCGCCGGGCGAGCGGGCGGCGGTGCCGGCACTGCGCGACCCGCCGCTGCTGACGATGGCGGACATGGGCATGAACCACCGGCCGATGGCCGCGATGCCGGGCATGGACCACGGCGCGATGCCGGGCATGAAGATGCGCGACACCTCGCTGCTGCCAGCGAACGTGAAGGTCTCGCCCGGCATCGACATGGTGGCGATGAACCCGGTCGACCGAATGGGCGTGCCCGGCATCGGCCTCGACACGCTCGACCACCGTGTCCTCACCTACAGGGATCTCGTCGCGCTCGATCCCGGCAAGGACCGGCGCACGCCCTCACGGCTGCTCGAGATCCACCTGACCGGCAACATGGACCGCTATATGTGGTCGTTCGACGGCACGAAGTTCTCCGCCGTCAGCGACCATCCGATCCGCTTCGCCTATAATGAGCGCGTGCGCGTCAAGCTCGTCAACGACACGATGATGGCGCATCCGATCCACCTGCACGGCCATTTCTTCGAGCTGGTGAACGGCCATGACGGCGCGCAGCCGAGGAAGCATACCGTGGTCGTCCAGCCGGGCAGCAGCGCGCAGTTCGACCTGACCGCCAATGAACCCGGCGACTGGGCGTTCCACTGCCACCTGCTCTACCACATGCATGCGGGCATGTTTCAGATCGTCAGCGTCGCCTTCCCGGACAGTCGGCCCGCATGATCGCAAGGACATTGGCGCTCCTGCTTGTCGGCGCAGCCGCGCCTTCTTTCGCGCAGCACGCGATGCCGCACGGCATGCGGATGATCCCGGGCGTGGATACGCTGACAAAAGCTCCGCCGGCCGCCGCGGCCGGCACCGGTCCCGCGCACGCCGCCGATGCGATCTGGGGCGCCGAGGCAATGCGCGCGTCGCGCGACCGGCTGCGCGACGAGCAGGGCGGGCAACGCTTCTTCTACTTCCTCGCCGACCGCGCAGAGTACCGCGCGCGACAGGGCCGCGACGGCTATCTCTGGGATCTTCAGGGTTCCTATGGCGGCGATATCGACAAGTTCTTCGTCAAGAGCGAGGGTGAAGGCAGCTTCGGCGATAAGCCCGAACGGGCCGAGGTGCAGGCGTTGTGGAGCCACGCGATCGGCCCCTGGTTCGACCTGCAGACCGGTGCCCGGCAGGACCTGACCCGGGGCACGCGCACCTACTTCGTCGCCGGGGTGCAGGGCATCGCGCCGTATCTCTTCGACATCGACGCCGCCGCCTTCCTGTCGATAAGGGGCGAGCTGTCCGCGCGCCTCCAGGCCGAGCTGGACCAGCGCATCACCCAGCGCCTGCGGCTGCAACCGCGCGCCGAGATCAATCTGGCGGCGCAGAACAACCGCGAGATCGGCGTCGGCGCGGGGCTGGAGCGCGCCGAACTCGGTCTGCGCCTCCGCTACGAGATCGTGCGCGAATTCGCGCCCTATATGGGCGTCGAGCAGGAATGGCGACTGGGCAACAGCGCCGCCTATGCCCGTGCCCGCGGGGACAAGCCCAGCGCCACCAACTATGTCGCGGGCGTCCGGCTCTGGTTCTGAACGTCTCGCACGGGGCCGACCGGGACCGCCGTGATCTTCACAGCGTTGCCGCCTTGCGGGCTGCGGCGAATGCCTTGGCGAACCCGGCTTCGCTCGTTGCCCCGGATATCAGGATCGGCCCTGCCAGGTAAGCCGGAGTGCCCGCGATACCCAGGCTGAAGGCGGCGCCGCGATTGAGATTGAGCTGCCGCTCGATATCGGCGGCATGGACCCTGAGGTCCAGGTTCAGCCGCGCCCAGTCTCCGCCCGACTCCTCAACCGCCCGACGCAGGACGTCATCATCGAGTTGCCGACGCTCGTTCATCAGGCGTCCGTGGAGCGCGGGATAGATACCTTGCCGATCGGCGGCAATCGCAATTCGCGCGGCGTGGATGGACCGTGGACCCAGAATAGGCCAGTCCCTGTAAACCACGCGGACATGGCTGTCTGCGGTGACGGCGGCATCCATTGCGGAATAAGCAAGCCGGCATGCCGGACACTGATAGTCCGTAAACACGACCAGCGTCAGCGTGGGATCCTTCACCTCGCGTGACGGCGAGGTGCGATCACGGAGCAGCGTGCGCACCACTTCCTCATCACCAACGTTGCGGCCGATCGGCGCCGTCCGCTGCAGCGCCTGGCTGATCCCCCAGCCGATCAGGATGAGAACCAGCAGCAGGACCAGCTGCCTGCGATCCGGTTTCTTGCGGGATTGATCGATGGGCAGTCTTCTCGGGGTCATTGGTTCCAACGCCGTCATCGATCGTGCTCTTGTCTTGGCTGCCGTAGCTGTCTTGGCTGCCGTAGCTGTCTGGTCTGCCATAGCACGCTCGCTCTCGTCCGGCCCGTCGGAACACGCGGCCTCATCGTCGATTATAGGACTTCAGCGAGGATGACGGGATGCAGGTTCACACAGCGCTCGATGCCCGTGCCACCATAGCGGAGGGGCCGCACTGGTCGCCCGGCGAGCAGGCGCTCTACTGGATCGACGTCAAGGAACCCGCGCTTCACCGGTTCGACCCGGCAACCGGCAAGGATCGTCGCTGGCCGCTCACCAGCGATGTCGGCGCGTTCGCCATCGCCGACCCGCGAACCGCGATCATCGCGCTGCGTCACGGCATCCACCGGCTGGACCTGGAGTCAAGCGCGCTCTCGCTCCTCGCGCCGCCGCCGTTCGACCCTGCCCTGTTCCGCTTCAACGAGGGCAAGTGCGATGTCCGGGGGCGCTTCTGGGTCGGGGTGATGTACGATCCTCTCGACTCCGCGAACGACGGGCAGGAGCAGCGCGCGTCGCTCCACTGTTTCACGATGGATGGCGGATTGCGGCCAATTCCGGACGCCGCCGAACTGCATAACAGCATGGCGTGGAGCATCGACAACGATCGGTTCTACCTGTCGCACAGCTATGAGCAGTCGATCTACACTTTCGCCTTCGACGCGGACACCGCCCGGCTCGGCGACCGGCGGCTGTTCGCGCGGATCGAGAAGCGGCTCGGCATTCCCGACGGCGCGGCGCTGGACGTGGACGGCCATTACTGGTGCGCGCTCCACGGCGGTGGGCGGCTGCGGCGCTACGCGCCCGATGGCGGAATCGACCGCGACATCCCCCTGCCCGTCAGCCAGCCGACGATGTGCGCCTTCGCCGGCGAGGACATGACCAGCCTGTACATCACCACCGCCAGCGACGGGATGGACGAGAACCAGCGCCGCGATGAACCGCTGGCAGGCGCCATCCTGTCGATCGACCCCGGCGTCCGCGGCGTCCCGACTTATGGCTTCACGCTCTGAGCGCGAACGCAACATAGTGGCGGTTATTGACGCCGTGATGGGGCGCTACATGATCGGAGTCCAACGACCTGACGTCATCGCCTGTGCTTAGTGACTGTCTGAACCCGCGATTGGCGCCCTGCTGGCGGATGGCTTTCGGGTACCGAAAGAACGAGGGTCGTACTTCACGCGGTGCCACGACCGATCGGTTGTGCTACCGCCATTGAAGGTGGCGCTTGCCTGTCCTCATATGACGCTGACAGCATCAGGCTAACGCACGATGTTCTTCTTGCGCCACTCGCCAGACCTCTCGCGCGGCATCCGCGTTTATCGACGCGATCGCGATCCCGACGATCAGATCCGGCCACGCCGCGTGCCAGATGGCGGCTGTCAGGAGCCCGGCCGCTATGATGGCGATGTTGGCAAATGCATCGTTACGCGCCGACAGGAATGCTGCTCGGGTCAAGCTTCCGGCGTGGTGACGGAAGCGGGCAAGCATGAAGGCACAGCTCAGGTTAACGATGAGCGCCCCCAGGCCAACGAGCGAGAGCGGCAGAGGGGCGGGAGCTACCGGCGCGTTGAACTTGGCCCATGCGGTCCAGATCGTCGCAAACGCAGGCACGAGCAGGATCAGCGCCAGCACCATGCCAACCCTAGCGCGGTTCTGGGCCGTCCAACCCAAAGCAAGGGAAATCAGGAGATTGACGGAGGCGTCTTCGAGGAAGTCGACAGAGTCGGCGAACAACGACACCGAGCCGATGCTATTCGCCACCGCGAACTCGACCCCGAAGTAGGCGAGGTTCAGAAGCGCGACGAGGCTCACTACTCGGCGCAGTCCGGGGTTTGCGACCTCAATCAACTCTTTGACCATACGCAATCTCGTACATGCATCACAGCAAAACGAATAATCCGCCCAGAGGTTAGCGGATTCAGCAGTCTAAAAACCGGTCGGTTTTCGACATCGGTGCGGCCACGATGAGGCGCGGAAAGCTCTCGGCGTTCAGTAGTGAAACCGGCATTGGGCGATTTCGAACTGCTGGTCCGGTGCCTTTCCCGATACCCGATACACCAGCCGATCATCTGCGGTGAGGCGACGTGACCACCACCCGGACAGATCGCCCTTCAGGGGCTCGGGCTTACCTTTGCCCTTGAAAGGACTCCGCCGACACTCGTTAATCAGGTCGTTCAGCTTTCCGAAGACCTTGGGATCGGCGTTTATCCAGTGATTGTACTGATCCCAGGCAAGATCGGAGAAGACGAGCTTCACGCGTCGGCCGTCTCAACCAATTCACGCTCGACGCCCTTGCCGGCATCCAGTTGAGTGATGGACTCTCGGAGGGCGCGTGCATTCGCTGGCGTGGACAGCAGATGCATCGTCTCTTGAATCGAGTTCCAGGCATCTAGAGACACCATTACCACCGGCTTTCCGTTCTTGCGCGTGACGACCACCTCCTCGTGGTCTTCTACGACCTGCTCCATCACATCCTTCAGATGAGCGCGAGCTTCCGTATACGTCAGGACCTGCATGCCAACCTCCGTCTCTGGGACCAGATATGTACAGCTAAATGTACGCTTACAAGTCCTGATGTGAGATGAACCAGCAGGCAGGCGGCTATGGCGTTAGCTGCTCCTGAATAAGCGCCGGTCGGTTCTGGAGACCGATTTTGTAGAACGATTTTACCGCGATTTTTTGCCATATCCGAACCCCACGTCGAAATGACCGGTCCTGGGAAGGCGAACAGCCGACCTTCCGGTCAACCGATGATACGGTAGCAGCCACCCGCCCCCCGCCGCCTACAACTCGCCGCGCTTCGCCATTTGGGCGATGCGGTCGCCGGTGCGGCAGGCGATGGCCTGGATCGTCAGCGACGGGTTGACGCCGCCGACCGTCGGAAAGACAGATCCGTCGCACACCCACAGGTTACGGATGTCCCAGCTGCGGCAGTCCGCATCGACGACGCTCGTTGCCGGGTCGCTGCCCATGCGCGCGGTCCCGTTCAGGTGGCAGGTATCGTCAATGTCCTGCCACCGCTCGGCCGCCCCGATCGCCGCCAGACTGTCGTCCATGAACGACAGCGCGTGGCGGATCATCGCGCGGTCATTGTCGGTCATGGAATAGGTGATGCGCGCGATGCGCAGGCCATATTGATCGACATCGTCGGCCAACGTGACGCGATTGTCCTCTGACGGCATCGTCTCGCCGACCATCTTCAGCCCGACCGAATGGTTCGCGCGCGCCATCTCGTCGATGAGCGACCGGCCCCACATCCCGCGCCGCCCGGCGAGTTCGCGCGCCCACTGCGCGGGCAGCGGCCCCTGGCTCATATAGCACCAGCCGCCGTGATAATCCTTGCCGCGATCCTCGTAATTCCAGTGCTCGGAGATCGCCAGGCTGGGCGGCCCCTTGTAGGAGCGCACCTCCTGATCGACCTGCCCCCAAACGGCCTGGTTCGTCTGGACCATCAGGTTCTTGCCGACCAGTCCGGACGAATTTGCCAACCCGTCGGGGAAGCGATCGGTCGCCGAGGCGAGCAGCAGTCGCGGGGTCTCGATCGCATATCCCGCGACGACGACGTTGCGCGCCTTTTGGAAACGCCACCGGCCCTCCCGTTGATAATGGACGCCTGTCGCCGTCCCGGCGCTGTCCGTCTCGATGCGCCCCACCATCGCGAGGTCGCGGATCTCCGCGCCCGCCGCGATTGCGCGCGGCAGCCAGGTGACGAGCACCGATTGCTTGGCGTTGGTCGAACAGCCGGTGACGCAAAAGCCGCGATACACGCACGGGTGCGCCTTGCCGCGCGGCGCGGACAGCGTCGCCAGCGGCGTCTCGGTCCAGTCGATCCCCATCGCCTCCGCGCCCCGCGCCAGCAGTTCGGCTGCGGCGTTCAGCGGGTGCGCGCGATAGGGATAGCGGGGGCGCTTTGGTCCCCACGGATAGGTGACCGGCCCGGAGATGCACAGCGCGCGCTCGACCTCGTCGTAATAGCGCCACATCTCCTCCCAGCCCACCGGCCAGTCGGCGCCATATCCCATCAGCGTGCGTGCCTTGAACCATTCCGGCCGGAAGCGCAGCGCGACCATGGCGAAATGAACCGTCGAGCCGCCCACCGACTTGCCCGAATTGTTCGCGCCCATCGTCAGCGGATCGGCGCCGTCGACGATGCGGTCGTCGGTCCAGTAAAGCTTGCTCTGATGACGCTCGTCGGAGGCGAAATCCTCCAGCGGTCGCCAATAGGCGCCGGCGTCTACCGCGACGACCGAAAAGCCCGCCTCGGCCAGCTTGCAGGCCAGTGTTCCTCCGCCTGCGCCGGTCCCGACGATGACGAAATCGACCGGCTCGTTCTCGGAATATTCGCGCATCGGCACCCAGCCGCCCGGCGTGAACACGTCCGGCGCGCGTCCGTCCACGGCGCGCGGCGCGTCGGCGGCATCACTGCGCATGGCGATTTCGCCAATCGACCGGCAACAGGCTGCCGTCGTCCACCTCGGCCGCTTCCCAGGGATCGCGGCGATCCTGCCGCAGCCGGACGTAACCCCGGGGCGATGCCGGTCCGCCGAAGCCCATCGCGCTCCAGGCGGAGGGATGCGCGTAATAGGCGGATACGATATCGGGGATCAGGCGCCACTTCCAGAAATCCTGAGGCTCTAGCCTTGCCCATTCATCGGCCGTCGCTTCTCCCGACTCCACCGCCTTCAGTATCTCGTCCGCCTGCGCGCCGCCCAGGTCGGCAAAGCCTTTGTCAAACCGCTTGATCGCCTCGGCATCGATGGCATCCAGCGCCTGTCGCCAGGCGTCCTGGACCCGTGGCATCGTCGACAACCGGTAGCCGTCTCCCGCGTCCTCATTGATCTTCTCCAGCAGGATCGCGGCGGCGTTGACGGGTGCGCGGTTCTCGGGCTGCGGCACGATGCGCTGGACGATAGCGCCCAGCGTCGCGACATGCGCGTCGGTCAGCACATCGCTACGCTCGATCATCACCATCCGCCGGTCGATGACCTCGCGGGTCTTCTCGTTCCAGCTCGGCGTGTCGCGCTTCGCCAGCACGTTATAGCCTGGAAAACGGTCAGTCACGGGCTTGTCCCATCAACGCAAGCGCGGCCATTCCGACCAGGGCCAGACCCGTGAACGCGGGCGGCGCGGGAATCGGCGGTCCGGCCAGGACGTTCTGCCGCATGTTGCGCCACCCGCCCATGTTGCGCGCGACACCGAAGGCGTGGAAGCCGACCCCCATGATCCCCAGGACGAAGGTCGTGCCCAGCAGCACTCTGGTCGCGCCGGACGGCCGGTCGCGCACGACATCGACCGCCAGCGCCGCCGCCGCCAGCGGCGGGATCGTCACGGGCAACCACATAAAGGGATCGTGATAGGCGCCGCGGAAATGGAGCAGCGCGGCCTCCGCGACGGTGCCCATGATCCCGGCCGCGGCGATCGTTCCGACGATCCGGCCGGATCCGACCGGAACCATTCCCACCCGCCGTTCAGGCGCGCGCAACCCGTCTGCCAGCGCACCGGTGATCCCCGTCAGGACCAGTGCGCCGGGCGCACCGACGGGCGCCCCGTAGAACAGGTTGGTGAAGCTCATCCCGCCAAGTCTCTTTCCGACGTTGAAGGCGTGGAAGCCCAGTCCCGTCAGCCCGATCGCGACCGACGCCATGTGCGACACCTCACGCACCCGCTTGCCCCCGGCGCCGACGCCGTCGAGCGCCAGCGACGCCGCCGACGCCGCCAGCGGCAGGACCATCGCCGGATTGCGGAATGATCCGCGATAATGCTCCATCGCGCTGTCGCTCAGCACCGATGCGGCGAGCATCGTGGTGCCTACCGTGACCAGCCGAGCGGGGTCGGTGGTCTGCGCCCTGGTCGCCATCCCCGTCACTCCGCGCCCGGTAGGACTTTGCTCAGCACCTGCCGCGCGCTTTCCTTCACGACGGCGCCCAGATCGGGATCGCCCTTGCCCAGCGAAAACATGAAGTTCTTCGCCTGCTCGACGGTGATGTGCGGCGGCAGCGGCGGGACGCTGGGGTCGGTCTTGAAGTTGATGACCACCGGCCGGTTCGCCGCCAGCGCCCGGTCCCATGCGGGTCCGACACCCTCGGGCGTATCGACGAAGATTCCCTCCAGTCCGATCATCTCGGCGAACTGGTGATAGGCGACATTGGGAATATCCTGCGACGCCTCGAACTTGGGATTGCCCACCGACACGCGCTGTTCCCAGGTGACCTGGTTCAGGTCCTCATTGTTCAGCACCGCCACGATCAGCGTCTGGTTCGGCCAGCGATCGCGGTATTTGGCGATGGTAATCAGCTCCGCCATGTTGTTCATCTGCATAGCGCCGTCCCCGACCAGCGCGATGACGGGGCGGTCGGGATGCGCGAACTTGGCGGCGATCGCATAGGGCACCGCCGCGCCCATTGACGCGAGCCCGCCGGACAGTGACCCCATCATCCCGCGCCGCATCCTGACATCGCGCGCATACCAGTTCGCGCACGAGCCGCTGTCGCTTGTCAGGATCGCTCGCTCGGGCAGCCGCGACGACAGTTCGGTGAACAGCCGCTGCGGATTGATCGGGTCGGCCTTGGCCATCGCCCGGTCGTGGAGCACCGTCTTCCAGTCCGCGTTCCAGCCCTCGATCCGCTCGCGCCAGGCGGTATCGCCGCTCGGCCGCAGCATCGGCAGCAGCGCCTTCAGCGTCGTCTTCACATCGCCTTCCAGGTTCGCTTCCATCGGATAGCGGATCGACAGCATCCCCGGCTCAATATCCACCTGCACGCCGCGCGCCTGTCCCTCCTTGGGCAGAAACTCGGCATAGGGAAATCCTGAACCCAGCATCAGCAGCGTGTCGCACTCGGTCATCAGGTTCCAGCTCGGCTTCGTCCCGAGCAGGCCGATCGAGCCGGTCACCCATCCAAGATCGTCGGGCAGCACATCCTTGCCCAGCAGCGCCTTGGCCGCACCCGCGCCCAGCGCGTCGGCAACCGCGATCACCTCGTCCGTCGCGCCCTTGGCCCCCGCCCCGACCAGGATCGCGATCTTCTTGCCCGCGTTCAGGATCGCGGCCGCGCGCTGCAATTCGGTATCGGTCGGCACGGTCACGGGCCTTTCCCAGCCGATCCCTGAGAATACTGCGCCGTGCGCGCGCGGCGGTTCCTCCATCGCTTCTTCCTGCAGGTCATTGGGGAAGATCAGCGCGGTGACGCGGCGACGCGCCTTCGCCATGCGCACGGCCCGATCGGTCAGGTGGCGGACCTGCGCGGGCACGCTCGCCATCTTGACGAACTCGCCGGCGACGTCCTTGAACAGCGATTGCAGGTCCAGCTCCTGCTGGTAATGCGCGCCGATCGACGTGCGCGCCTGCTGTCCGACGATCGCCAGCACCGGCATATGGTCCATGCGCGCATCGTACAGCCCCGTCACCAGATGAGCCGCGCCCGGGCCCGACGTCGCCATGCAGACGCCCAGTTCACCGGTGAACTTGGCATGCGCAGAGGCCATGAAGGCGGCCATTTCCTCATGCCGCACTTGGATGAACTCGAACCGGTCGCCCGCACGGTCCAGCGCTCCGATCAGGCCGTTGATGCCGTCGCCCGGATAGCCATAGATGCGTCGCACTCCCCATTGATGCAGGCGGTCCCAGAAGAAGTCGCTGACGGTCTGGCTCACGGCGTACACTCCGGCATCATGGACGATGTCCTCCGTAAACACGCCGGCGGCCCACCCGTTCCACGCCTTATTCTCGGGTCGGCATCATCTATGAAGTTGAAAAGTCCGGCGGTTTTGCCCTGGTCCGACGAAGCCATGCCGCCGGTCCTTAATTGCAATCGATCGCCCCGTTCCTTCCCCGCCGAGCGACCCTACCCTGACCCGTTCGTGCTGGGCGAAGTCGAAGCACCATGTCGGACAATTCTTCTGTCTCGCAAGGGATGGTTCATTGGTGAAAGCGGTTGGCTGACCCCGTGCGCCCGCATTCCAAAGCCCCATCCAGTCGGGTGCGACACCTTGCAGGATGGTCTCCATCCTTGGCATTGCGCCCCTGTATGACAGAACGATCGTTGTAAATAGTGTGTTGCCTGCTGCCTTATCATCATGAAGGAGCTTCGATCCATGACCACCCTCCCGCTTGTGGCGCATGAACAGCGCGATGCCGTCGCCTCCTTCCCCCTGTCCGATCCCTCCGATCAAAGCGTTGCCGAGTTCCGGCAGGTTCTTGTTGAGGGTTTCACCGCGATCCTGACGCCTCATCCGGTCAAATTCGAGGAGCGACGCGTACCCTCGCGCGATGGTGCGCCGGAAGTTCGGGTCCTGCTCTTTCGCCCGCCGTCTGCGACGGCATCCTTGCCGGTGATCGTCTATGTCCACGGCGGTGGCATGATCGCCGGCACGCCCGACATGATGGCGGGTGCGCATGCCGATCTCGCGCGGCAAGTGGGCGCCCTTATCGTGTCGGTTGACTACCGCCTGGCCCCTGAAGCGCCGTTCCCGAGCGGGATGGAGGACGTCTACACCACCTTGCTGTGGGTGCGCGACAATGCGGGCGGGCTTGGCGCCGATCCCGAACGCATCTCGCTGATGGGGGACAGTGGAGGCGGGGGCCTGGCGACAGCGGCGACAATGCTTGCACGAGATCGCGCGGAATTGGCCGTGCGTGCGCAGTTCCTCATCTATCCCATGCTCGATCATCGTACCGGTACGCCCGATGCACCCGACGACGATCCGACCACCGGCGAGTTCATCTGGACGCGGGCGCAGAATCGCAACGCGTGGGCGGCCGTCCGAGGTGCCCAGGCCATCGGCGCGACACGGTTCGGTTATTTCTCTCCGGCCGTGGCAGAACGGCTGGACGGCCTGCCTCCGAGCTTGATTGTAGTGGGTTCGCTCGATCTCTTCCGCAACGAGGACATGGCCTATGCGAAGCGCCTGATGGCGGCGGGCGTATCGACCGACCTCCACGTCTACTCGGGAGGAGTCCACGGCTTCGACGTGCTGGGTGGGGCGCTTGCCGATCGCGGCAAGGCGGACGTGGTCGCGGGAATCAGACTTTTTGCATAGATCGCAAGTTAGCCAGAGCAGTGAGAAGGTGGGCTAACGTTTCTCGATCGGTGAAACGGGAGAATATTAATGTTCGATCGGGCGCGAGAACCGCTCCTGTCCCGCTGCGTGGACATGAGATTTATGCCAGTCAAGCGGTGCCGGTAGGTGCTGCTTGGATCGGCAGCATCCGACCAACCGTTGCACGGAAGAGATCGTGGGGATCGAAGCGCGCTTTGATCGCAGCGAGGGTAGCGCCGGACTCACCAAAATAGTCACGAACCCGGTCCGTTTCCCACGGTGCCAGGAAGTTAGGGTAGCCGCCGGGAAGCGCGAGCGATGCCAAGCTCTCGCGTACGCGAGCCACCCATGCCCGCTGTCGACCTCCTGCGTCGTTGTCGTCAGTTCCCCAAGGCGCGCCGATCACCGCCACGAAGTGAGGTGCACGCAGCGCAAACGCGGCACTTTCCTGCGGGACGCGGGCGGCTTGGCCGTGGAAGTCGTGCAGGAATAGAACTGCGCCGGGTAACGGCATGTCGCTCGCGGCATCGACCAATCGACGGGCCAGTTCCGCGGTGATTTGCGAGAAGGTTCGTGTGTCGAAAGCCCAGGCCCTTCCCCACGGCCAGATGGCGCCATCGTCTAGCGTATCGCGGTACGCGACGGCCTCCCCGCCGACGACGCTCGCCCCGTCGATCGACGACAGTTCGGCGAGCACCTGCCTGCCGAGTTCCTCGGCCCCGATCCAAGTGAAGAATAGGGTGAGTAACGGTGGCCCTTCCTCTTTGCGCATGAAAAGCGGCAACAGGCAAAGCGCGTCGGGGTTGGCGTCGAGCAGCGACTGCACAAGCAGCAGCGTGTCCTCGGCGACTTCCAGCGGCACCTCGATCTCTGCGCTGAGCAGGGAGGGAAGCGAACGGGTCGCAAAGCTTGCCTGCGTTACAATGCCATAGCCCGTGCCGCCGCCTCGCAACGCCCACAACAGGTCGGGATGTTGCTCCGCGTCGACATGCACCGTGCGCCCATCGGCTAGCACCACCTCCGCCGCCATCAGCGCGTCGCAAGCCATGCCGAACCTGCCGCACAGCGCGCCATACCCGCCGCCTGCGGCCGCGCCGACGACGCCGACATTGGCGTTGACGGTCGTAGGTGTAACGATCCCGCCGGGCAGTCCTGCCAGCAACTTTCTTGTCGTAACCCCGCCCCCGCCGCAGCGAGACCGCTTTTGGCATCGAACGACACGTCGTCCATTATTCGAAGGTCCAGAACGAGATGTCCGGCCCGGCTGTTGCGGCCGTATGTGTCCTCGCGACCCCCTGCGGCGCTGACGGGAACGCCGTGATCGGCCGCGATCCGCACCGCCTCCTTGACGTGCGCCCGCGTCGAGCAGAGGACGCGGGCGAGCGGCCAGTCGGCATCTGTACGGTTCCAGGGTTCGAAACTGACCCGTGGATCGAGCCCACCATAGACAGACACGTCTGGTAGTTTTTTACGTAGCACAGCCGTGATCGACGAACTGACCGGCACCGCTTCAACTCCAAAATGGATGATGCGTAAACGGTCAACAGCGCGCAATCGATCCCTCAGCATCACGGTCGTGTCCCACTGCTTGGTGGAGCTTTGCCGGTGCGATGACGGCGAGTTCCAGCGGGATAGGATCGATTACGCTGCTACCGCTGGCAAGGTGACGGCGGTGTTATCGCTTTACTGGGTGACATGTTCCAGCGTCATGTACCGGGCGCGCTGGACGGCCTATTCGTCGTTCTGTTCGAGCAGGAGGGCACCGACCAGACGAGTGATCGCTTCCTCGTTGGGGAGCGACGCGCAAAGCGCGTAAGCCCGACCGCATTGATGCCCCGCTTGATTTCGCCGTTGCGGCGCTCGAGCGGATTGATGCTGTCTCTGTCGGTTGAGTGTCGCAACTCAAGCGTAGCATTGTAGCCGACCGTCACCTTCGAATGCGCTACCATCAGGCGCGCGTCGGGATCGGTGAGCGAGATCTGCCCGTCGCCGCTCTCCTCCAGGTGGCCCAGCAGCGCTGCACTGACCTGCCGCTGCTCGCGCAGCTTGGCGATCTTCATTGCGAGCGCATTGGCGCGGCCGGTGCCGGCACCGTCCTCGCCGCGGTCGATCTCGTCCAGCTCGGCCAGGTAGCGATCCAGGCGCGCGTCCGCGGAGGCAAGTTACGCGGCCAGCCGCTCGCGACTGAAATTGCACGCCCGGCTGTTCACCGCTTTCAGCCGCGTTCCGTCCACCGCCAGCAGCTCGCGCCCGAACAGGTCGAGCTTGCGGCACAACACCACGAACTGGCGAAACACCACTTTGAACGCCGCACGGTTGTCGCGCCGGAAATCGGCGATGGTCCTGAAGTCCGGCCGAACCCCACGCAGCAGCCAGATCAGCTCGAAATTGCGGCTGGCTTCCGCCGACAGGCGCCGGCTCGAGCGCTCCCGGTTGATGTAGCCGTACAGGTACAGCTTGAGCATGTCGGCCGATCGTAACCCGGCCGCCCCGTCGCCTTCGGTTGCGCCTGCAGGAAACCGGCCCCGCCCAGATCGAGGTCATCGACGAACGCATCGATGAACCGCACCGGATTGTCCGCCGCTACATAATCCTCGCCCGATGCCGGCAGCAGCAGCGCTTGGTCGCGCGGATGACCCTCGATGTACCCCATGCGTGCAGACTACACCGCCCCGGCACATCGCGGAATCCAGAACGCCGTTTTCGGACAGTCTCGATTAGGAAACGGGAACGCGAAATCGTCCTCGAAACTCATTCAGGGTGATAAGCAGCGCCGCTGCCAGCCCTTCCGGAACCGGACAGCGGTGTTCTCCTACTCGGCCCCGAAGACTTCACGGGCAACGGTCACGGCGTTCAACGCGGCAGGGAAGCCGGCATAGGGGATCATCTGCAGGATCGTCTCGATGATCTCCTGCCGGCTCGCGCCTACGTGCAGCGCCGCCTGGATGTGGACCTTGAGCTGGGCGGCAGCGGTGCCCATCGCGGTCAGCGCGGCGACTGTCGCCAGCTCGCGTGTCTTCATGTCCAGGCCGGGGCGGGCGAAGATGTCGCCGTAGGCGAACTCCACGATATAGCGACCAAGGTCGGGGGCGATATCCTCCAGGCTCTGAACGACCTTCGCGCCATGTATGCCGCTGACGGCCTCAAGCTGCGCCAGTCCGCGCTGGTAACGGCTGTCATCCATGCCGATTCACCCCTGTCTCTCTTCTCAGGACCATCCCGGCATGATGCAGAACATCGGCCGCCACGAAATCGCCATCGGTGGTGAACCCTGTGTCGTCGGTATAGTCGATGTGGTTACCCGTGACCCGGTAGCGTCCCTGGTAGGCGTGCGCCCGTCCGTCCCGCGCTTCGTCGTATCGGCCGTCCGGCAGCACTTCGTGCCCGATACGACCGTCCGCCGTCACCCACATGCCGACGTAAGGATGCGGCGCCCCACTCACGCCGGGTTTCCGACCGGGCGCACGACGATCTCGGTGGTATCCACGTCCGCGGGCTGGACTATCGCGTGGAGGATGGCGCGGCTGATCGCGTCGGGCTGGAGGGCGACCGCGCGGAAGGTCGCCATTTCAGCCCGGGCGGCCTCGTCCGAGATGCTGTCGGCCAGTTCGGATTCGACCACGCCGGGGCACACGCTTGTGACGCGGATACGGTCATTCTCCTGGCGGAGGCCGTCCGAGATCGCCCGCACCGCGAACTTGGTCGCGCAATAGACCGCTGCGGTCGGCGAGACGTGCAGGCCACCGATTGAGGCGATGTTGATGATGTGGCCCGCGCCCTGCGCGTTCATCGTCGGCAGCACCGCCGCGATGCCCCACAGCACCCCCTTGATGTTCACGTCCACCATCCGTTCCCACTCATCGACCTTCAGCGAGGACATGGGCGAGAGCGGCATGATCCCGGCATTGTTGACGATCACGTCGATGCGCCCGAACTCCTCGACTGCCGCTTGCGCGAACGCGGCCAAATCATCGCGGTCGGTCACGTCGAGGCGGCGTACGCGCACGGTGCCGCCCACGGTCGTGATCTCGGTGCGGAGCCGTTCGAGCCGATCGGTCCGCCGCGCGCCCAGCACCACGGTCATGCCCGCATCCGCCAGAATGCGGGCCGTAGCCTCGCCGATGCCGCTGCTCGCGCCTGTGATGAGTACAATCTTGCTCATGGTTCTCGCTTTTCAGTGATGGCCAGAGAGATAGAGGGGCAGTATCGGCACGACTACTGCCTCAATCGTGGATGGCTTGGTAAGCTCCGCTGGACAATGAAGATCGATCTCAACGCCTTCGCCACGCTGGCCGCCGTCGCCCACGCCCGCAGCTTCCGTGCCGCGGCGGATCAGCTCGGCGTCACGCGATCGGCCGCGAGCCAGGCGGTTCGCAAAGTGGAGGACGCGCTCGGCACGGCGGTACTGCGACGAACGACGCGCAGCGTAGCGCTGACCGAGGCGGGTGAGGCGCTGCTGGACCGGGTTGCGCCCGCCCTCGCCGAGATCGAAGCGGCCGCCTGGGCTGCCGCCGCGCATGACGGAAGACCGGCCGGCCTCCTGCGTCTGGCCGTATCCTCTATCGCCGAAAGCTTCCTGTCCGGCGACCTGCTGGCATCGTTCCTGACCGCCCATCCGGGCGTCCGGCTCGACGTTGTCGTGACCGACGCGGAGTTCGATATCGTCGGGGCCGGTTTCGATGCCGGCGTGCGGCTGGGTGAGCTGATCGAGCAGGACATGATCGCGGTGCCGGTCGGCAAGGATCAGCGCCAGATCGTCGTCGCAGCACCCGCCTATCTGGCAGCAGCCGGGACGCCTCTCCACCCGCGGGAACTAACTCAGCACCGGTGCATCGGCTGGCGATCGTCCGCCGAAGTCGCGCCCTACCGCTGGGAGTTCACCG
Organism: Sphingomonas sp.; assembly: GCA_965260965.1. Classification (GTDB taxonomy): domain Bacteria; phylum Pseudomonadota; class Alphaproteobacteria; order Sphingomonadales; family Sphingomonadaceae; genus Sphingomonas. The sequence goes on from CBDHCA010000003.1 coordinate 1,149,594, forward strand.
AGGGCGATCGCGGCTTCGCCGTCGCAGTCGAGCCGGAGATGACTACCAACGACATGGCGCTCATGGTCAAGATGGCCCGTGCCGGTGCCGGTCTGACCATCGGCATGGCAGAAACCTTCGCGCCGCTACTGCATGACGGGGAACTGCGCGCGGTCCTCGAGCCCTATTGTCCACCACTTCCGGGCTTCTTCCTGTTCTATCCCAACCGCCGTCACCTGCCGACGGCGCTGCGCGCGCTGGTGGATCACGTGCGGGACCGGCGTAACTGACGCCCCTGACGACGATCGGACAAAGCCGTTCGACCGTTCGGCTTCCCCGCGAACGAACCCGGCGCGGGAACTCGAGTGCTGATAGGCGTGTTCACGCGGAAAGCGCAACGATGGCAAGCTTGAGCGTCATTGCTGAACCCTACTTGTGCTGACGAAAGTCCGCAATTGGGCGATAACGGTCAAGCCGGCTTTCCTAAAAACGATCGAATTTCGGGAGAGCCGGTGTCAGCCTTTCAGTTCCTCGAATGTCGGTGCGTATGTGATCGGAGACTTCACCGGTTCACGCGACAAGCTGTCGCTCAACTTGGGAAACGCTCTGCCTCAAAATCTTACAAGTCGAGCAACGAAAAGAGAACGCTGCCCCTCCTCGGAATCGATCGAATTACGGGAAAGAGCTGAAACCTGCGAGCGGACCGTCAAACGTCGTCAACGCCGTGGTGCCAACGTGTCTATGATCCGGCATTTGCCGATGGTCCCGCCCTTGCACGATGCCAGCAAGCCGGACAGCTCGCTGCGCAGTGCCGTCAGATCCGCGATCTTGCGATCGATCTCGTCGAGATGCTGCTGCGCCAGCACGTCGACGGATGCGCAATCGCCGGCCTCGTCGCGGGCCAGACCAAGTAGCGCACGTACCTGATCGAGTGAAAAGCCCAAGTCCCGCGCACGGCGGATGAAGCTCAACTGCGCCAAGTCGACCTCGCCATAGGCTCGGTAGTTACCGGACGTGCGGCTCGGGGTCGGGATGAGGCCCTGCTTCTCATACCAGCGGATCGTCTCGACGCTGGTGTCGGTGGCGCGCGCAAGGTCGCCGATGCGCAAGTCATTCATCGCTTGACCCTGAAGTGGCTTCAGGGTGCATAGGCCTGTCCATTCTTTCTGTCGAGGATAAGGATGAACGACTGTTGTTCCCGTAAGGCCGAGACGCTGAACGTGCTGGCGCGAGGCGACCAGCGGCGCGTCCTCGTCATCGTCATGGCCGTGAACATCGTCATGTTTGCGGCCGAGTTCGGCTTCGGCCTGGTCGCGCGATCGAGCGCGATGATGGCGGATTCGGTTGATATGCTCGGCGACGCAATCGTCTATGGTCTGAGCCTCTACGCGCTGGGGCAGGGCGAGCGGTGGCAGGCTGGCGCTGCGCTCGCCAAGGGCGGGCTGATCCTCGCCTTCGGCATCGGCATCCTGATTGAGACGGGGTTCAAGATCGCGGAGGGCGTCACGCCGTCCAGCACGATCATGCTCGCCGTCACCGCAGTCGCGCTTGCCGCGAACCTTGCCTGCCTCGCGCTGCTCTGGCGCTTCCGGCACCTCAACGTGAACATGGCCAGCACGTTCGAGTGTTCGCGCAACGACGTGATCGCCAACGTCGGCGTCCTCGCCGCCGCGGCGCTGGTGGCGTGGACGAATAAAGGATGGCCAGACGTTCTCGCCGGCGCCGTCATCGCGATCCTGTTCCTGCGATCGGCGGCCCACGTGCTGCGCGCGGCCTGGCCAGTATGGCAAGGCAAGGGCGGCAATGTGGCACTCGACTGATGCGCCGGGGATCAATCCCCTGATCCCGTAATGTACAGCCTTCTCAGTTGGGGATCGAGTTTCGGGAAAGCAGACCGGAAGAGGCTATCGAGCGAGCGACTTCGACATGCGGTAATTGTGGATCGCGACGCCGCTGACGGTTAGATCATTCCGACCATCCACGCTGAAACCACGACGCTCAAAGAGCCGACGCGCGCCCTTACTGGCCTCAACGAAAAGCGTTTCGATTCCTGCATCATTGGCGGCGCCTTCCAAAGCAGCATAGATCGCAGAACCGACGCCCGTACCAACCACGTCCGGGCGGCAGTATAGATGATCGATGTGGCCATTCGGCTCAAGATCACCGTAGCCAATGACCGTGCCATCGTCGCCGACAGCGACCAAAAATGTTCGGCCAACTGCTTGTTCGACGTAGCCCTTGGCATCTGACTTCGATGGACTCCAAGCAGCAACCTGCTCCGGCGTGTAATCGCTGATTGCGGCGTGACGGACCGACGTATGGAACAGGTCCGCAATCGCTTCCGCGTCGGTCGCCTCAAACGCTCGGATCAACATTCGCTCACAATACGCCTGACTTTGCGCTCCGAAAAGGGGACGCGAGAGTAGATACCGCGTTCCCGATTGGGATCAAGAATTGGGAACGTGGGCGGCTTCCCGAAACTCGTTGTTGGCGGATGTTTTCGAGAATCGGCCAGAGCGTAAATTCAGCAGAATGGCCCACACCACGACGCACCCCCAGCCAAACATGTCCCCGAGCAGCGCATAATGTGTGGCACCGCCAGGGTCCGCAGGCGCTCGCGTAAGTAAGGTGCCCATGGTGGCATTGCTTCGGCCCTCGGCGAGCACACGGCCGTAGCGATCACTTACGAAGCTGATGCCGTGACGCGCCGCACGGGCGATGGACGATCCGCTCTCGACACCACGAAGGACCGTCATGCGGGCCGTCAGCCAGTCGTCCACGTCGAAGTCGTTTGCCGGCACGAGCATGAGCCGGGCACCCTTGCGAGCATAATCGCGGCCTAGCGTGGGGAAGTGCATATCCTTGCAGATCGCGATCCCGATCCCGGTCGTCGGGTAGTGCAGCACGACAGGGCTGGCGCCCGGCGTTATTCCCGCTTCGACGCCGGGAACCAGATGCTGCTTCAGATACCAGCGATAGCTCCCGTCCGGCTGAGCGATCAGGGCACGATTGGTAAGCCGCCCTGCCTCCTCCACGATGATGCCGACCACGACCGTGGACTGGTTCTGCAATGCGTATGCCGCAAGCGAACGACCGGCTTGCTCGGCAGCTGCGACGGGGAGCCGCACGACACCCTCGGGAAGAAGCACGATCGTGTCCGGCCCGATCACTCGGGTGATCTCCGGACCATAGGCCCTCCAGAACGCATTCCAGCTACGAGGCTCGGCTTGGATGCCGTCCGTCGCGATCAGGGCGACTTTCGCTCCCGGTGCCGTTGTCACGTCGTGCAGACGCATGATCCCAAAGAGCAGGCAGGCACCGACCACCGCGACCGTAAGGACGCACGTCGCTTGCAAGCCACGCCGGTGCACCTCCGACGTGCGGGCGAGCAGCACGCCAAGCAGGGTGCCGGCGAGCAGGACGACGAAGGTGACGGCTGGAACGCCACCCAGGCTTGCCACCTGGATGACCGGCAACGCGTCCATCTGACTATACGCGATGCTCCCGGCGCTGCCGTGGGGCGAGAAGTGGATCAGGAGCGTGTCGATCGCCGCCCAGGTGACCGGAATGGCAAGCACAGCCGGAAGAAACTGCCCTCTCTCCGCAAAAGTGACGGTGAGGCGGATCGCGCTCGACCAGGCCACGGTAACAAGGGTGAGGATCAAGATTGCAGCGAGCCAGCCACCGACCGTCAGATGGTAGGAAAAGCTGCTGATCCCCCCAATCACGCCGGTCAGCAAGGTGAGCCAGCGTCGTGATGCGACGGGCGCATGCAACGCCCCGACGATCACAGGGGCCGGTGCCAACCATGCTGCCCACCATAGGGGGTGCATGGCGTAGCTCATCGCGAGCAGCCCCCCTGAGAGAGCCGCAAGGGCATAGTGGCCCAGCGCCTCGCGATTGATCCCCGGCATCATTCCCCCTTGATGACGAGATCATATGGATCGCGCAGGCTCCTGCAACTTGCACAGCCATCTTTTCCGATCAGGATGCCCGGCGAGCAAGCCAACGCGTTCTCACAAGGAACGGCGATCGAGAAGGCCGGGGCTTTCCCAAAAGGATCGTGTAAAGAGAAGAGGCTGCCACGGTGACGCGGTCTTACCTCTTCCGCTATGTCAGCAGCGTATGGAACAGGCACTTCTCGTTATCGACGTTCAACCGTGCTTCGACCCGCCGCGATGGCAGGTGGAGGGCATCGGGCAACTTGCGCCGACGATGCATTCTATCGCTACCGTCGAGCGCCATGACGAGGACGTGACACCGTTCTGGCGGCAGCTTGGATGGAAGCCGACGACATCCAACGATGCTCAAGTGGCTGACGGTCGGTTCCTCCCTCGATCGGTCGGCCGAACTCGGCGCGCGCCTCTGGCGTCACCACTTCGGCCAAGACAGCGTGCTTGAATGCGCCGCCGATCTGAACCGCTGAACCTTCCCGTTTGGGAACGGCGATCGAGAAGGCCGGGGCTTTCCCAAAAGGATGGTGAAGCGGGAAAGCGCTTACCCCCAACCGGAAAGCACTATCCTTCGTTGAAGTTGGTTGCGGGCCTACAGCACGCCGATGTTGTGCAACCATTGTTCGACCTGCCCTGGCCATTGCCTTGTGATCGGATCGGCAGTCGGCCGCATTCCGAAGGCATGCCCTCCCTTCGCGTAAAGGCGCATATCGACTGGCACCCCAGCATCGTTGAGCGCCAGTGCATAGGCCATCGGCTGTCGAATATTGTCGGTGGGGTCGTTCATCGCGTGAATGATGAGCGTCGGCGGTGCCTTCGGGTTTATCTCTACCCAAGGGGCCAGTTCGAGTTCATTCTTGCCCTTGCTGGTGTCCAACACACGGGCCGTATAGGCAACGATCGCAAAGTCAGGCCGTGGTGATACCCGATCCGCTGCATCGCGGACGGGGTATGTTCTTTCGTAATCGTTGCTCATATTTGTTACGAGGTACGCTCCGGCTGAAAAACCGATTACACCGATTTTATGGGGATCAATTCCATAGGCCGTGGCTTGGTGACGCAAGAAGCCCATAGCTCGTTGAGCGTCTTCCAAACCTAGTAGTACGTCTGGCCGCTTCTGCCGTCCATTCACCTTCGGCCAAACCTGCGGTGTCCGGTATTTCAACATGACGCATGTCATGCCCTTTGTAACAACCCAATCGCAGATTTCGGTGCCTTCCAAGTCAGTTGCTACCGCGTAGAAGCCCCCTCCGGGTAGCACCAACATTGTCGCGCCAGTGTTCCGTCCTTTTGGCTTGTACATAGTCATGGTAGGTCGGGTGACATAGCTTGCCCAATACCATTTCCTACCACCTGCAAGCGGCGAACCATTTCCCGTGCCTTCAGCTTCATCGCCAGTGTCCGGCTTCAGAAGAGGTACATCCGCCGACCATAGCGGGATTTGCGTTCCGCCAGGGGTAGGTTGCCACACTCCCTTTCGCTCGACCTTCGGAACCGTAATTTTGTCTGGCGGCGTGTCACTCTTGGTCGCTTGACCCCAAGCTGCTCCGGCCAAGCCAAGTGCAAGGAGCGACGGCACGACAAACCGGAAGCGCGACAAATTCTTGTCTCCAATTTTGAGGGCGCAACCCGCTGGTGGAATCAGCCGAGTTGCGATGATGGAGGTTAATAACGCTTGCTATTCGCGCAAGCGACTGTCTTCCTGAAAATGAACCGGTCAATCGGGACGCCGCTTTTGTAAGCCCGTTATTAGGCTGGCGGCTGCATGAACTCTATCGTGATGTGATCCGGGCCTGAGACGTAGGCGGTCAGCGTCCCCTTTCTTGGACCGCCCGGAATTGGCTGCGGGCTTCCTTTAATCTTCCATCCTGCGACCTCGACGCGAGCGATAGCGGCATCGATGTCCTTCACGGTCAGCGCCAAGTGGGCGGCACCGATTGCACCCGCGCTCTCGGGCGCGGACCCATTCTGGCGGCCCTTGGAATATTGCAGCAGTTCGATCACGAACCCATCCGGCGCCTTGACAATCGCCGCTTGTACGTTCGGATCGTCAACGCCTGTAACCTGATGCAGGAAATCGCCCCCAATTTCCGATTGCTGTTCGAGCGTGAAGCCGAGCGCCTCCGTCCAGAAGCGGACAGCCTCGTTCAACGAGGAAACGGCAAAACCCGTGTGATCTACGGCGGTCACGTTCGCGGGATTGGTCACTGCTGCATTCTCACTGTCGCGGGCTGGGGGCGTTGGGCCTGCGCCTCGGCAACAACCGGCAGCAACAGTAATGCGGCACCCATAGTTTTCATTGCAATGCTTTAAGGCCCAGCTCTGTTCCCATAAGGGAACCCGACGCGGGAACGGCGTGCACCTGCTTCCGGTAAATTGCCGTCGGCGGGAGCCACGTTCCCGAAATCCGTTCCCAAATCGATTTTCTCGAAATGGTCCGATCGGCACGGAGAAAAGGGGATCCTCGCACGGCTACACTGCCAGTGAGTAGTCGCCAAAAAAACACTTTGTGTACTGCCGCTTTTGGGGTCCAAGGAAAGCGGATTGAACAGGTGACTGCGACGGACTTCGCTCGCAATTTCGGTCGCTATCTTGAGGAACCCCAACGCGAACCGGTCGCTGGGGTTACGCACAACCGGGTCACCGGCTATTTCGCGTCCAAACCGCCAACCGTCTGCCGCCAAAGCCCCGTTATTCCAGCCTTTATCATTGCCGGGGTTTTGCCGCCTGGGTTACGGTCGCGATACCAAGCTGCTGGGGGAAGAGGGCGCGCTGTTGTGGGACCGCTGCCACCAACTTCGGGAACCGGCACACACGCCCGGCGGTCACGCGAGCGCGGTCAGGACTTCGTCGAGGGACGCATTCGCGATTGCCCGCTCGTCCAGCGCGCACAGCATCCGGTTCCACCAGTCGTGGAACCGCGTCAGGTCCGCCTCGGTCCGGACATAGGGCGTATTGCCCGGCCGCAGCGACGGGGAATGGAACGACAGGACCAGCAGGCGGACGCCCTCCTCGCGCGCGGCGTCGACCGCGGCGATCGCGCGATCGATCGGCATCCCCTCCGGCGTCAGCGATACCCGCTCCAGCATGCCCGTCCGCGCCATCAGCGCGCGCGCGATCGGCGGCACCGCGAAATACGGCCGCGCGCCGCCTGCGCGCGCATGGCCCACGAACATCGTCGTCAGCGGCACCTGGGTGATCGACCCCCATCGACGCGCGTGGCTGTTGTCGTACCGGAAATCCGGGCCGCCCTCCGCCCGGTAATCATGATGTGCGCGGACCGAGCTGTCGATCCGGTATCCCAGCCCGGCGAGCAGCATCGGCGTGTTCGGCCCGATCCCGTATCGCCCCGCGCGATAGATCAGCGGGCGCGTGCCGAACGCGGTCTCGATCGCCTCGGTCAGCACGCGCAGCTTGGCGCCTTCCAGCGCCAGGGGAAGATTGCCGGCGAAGCTGTCGCGCGGCAGGTGTTGATCGACATGGGGCGGGTTCACCCAGGGGTGAAGCTGCGTCCCGATCGCGGTTCGCCGTTCCTCTGCGGCGCGGCGCAGGATGTCGACCGAGGCGGGATCGGTCGCGACCGGATGATCGACCATGCAGATCGGCCCGACGCCGCGCTCGATCAGGCGCCGGTGCATGTCCGGAAATGCCGTCATCGCCCGCGTCGACCGCGCCGCGCGATCGAGCGGGCGGCTCCAGTCGAACTCCTCCTCGACATCGATGAAGACGGCGAACCGGGTGCCGAACCCGCTCGGCCAGTCGATGCGCGGACCCGGCCCGGACAACCCAGGCTCGGACGACCTCGGCCCGGAAGACCCCGGCCCGGACAAAAACGTCCGGCGCGGTGCGCTCACCGCCGGTTGCTTGTTGCCCGCTCCATGTCGCCGGCCATCGGCACCGCAAGTCGCAGTGTCAAGCGGTCGCTGTCGATCCTCAGCGCGCCGCCAAGCTCCCTCGCCAGGTTCTGCGCCAGCCTGAGGCTGAACGCGGCGCCCAGCAGCGACGCCTGCGCTCCTTCCTCGTCCTTCTCCATTTTCAGGTCGACGGGACGGTCGAACCGGATCAGCACGCCGTCCGGCTCGGCGGTACGCTCGACCCTGATCCCGATCCGCTCGTCACGCCGGCCGACCGCGACCAGCGCCGCCGCCAGTCGACCCAGCAGGCGCTCCAGCGCGCGTTCGTCACCCGCGACCTCGACCTCCTGTGCGTCGATTGCGTCCAGCGCGATCTCGACCCCGCGCAGCATCGCCAGCGCGGACAGGTCCGATGTGACCTGCCGGAGCAGCGGCGCCAGCGCTACGATCTCCGCGCGCAGGTCCAGCGCGTTGCTGTCGATGCGCGCGGCCATGTCCAGGTCGTCGATTGCGTCGATCAGGTCCGTCGCCTCGCCGCGGATGCTCCGCGCGCGCTCGCGATAGACCGGCGCGGCCGGTCCCAGGACCTCGGTCTCGATGAACTCGGCAAAGCCCGCGATGGCATTGGTCGGCGTCCTCAGCTCGTGCACCATCTGCCGCATTCCGTCCGGGACGGCGCTCTCGATCGGATCATCGAACCGCCGACCCACTCCCCGAAACCCCGCCAACCGCCCCGTCCGCCGGTCGTAGACGGGCTTGCTCGTCACCAGCCACGCGCCGGCGGCGTCGGATGTTCCGGTGACCGCGAGTGACGCCAGTCCTGCCTCGCGCCAATGCGGCAACGTCACCCTGTTTCCGCGATCGACCCGCCGTCCAACGGTCGCACCCCTGTTGATCCCCTCCGACCAGCGGATCAACCGCCTGGTATCGGCTTCATATTTGAACTCTTCAACGCGGGATGGCTTCGGTGCGGGCCGCGCTGACCCGGAATGCGCATTTCGAAACGCCTCGATCCGCGAGACGATGTCGCCGATCTCAAAGCCGCTTGACTGCTCCTGTACTTCTTCCCGATCATGCAGCGCTTCCTCACCTTCTGGTTCGGGCAACGCGAGATCAACGCGTTCATCTGCCAACGCAAAATCGGTCGAACCCAGTGCGTCGAGTCCGCGCGCTGCTTCTAGTGGCAGGTCACGGCGCTGTCTGAGGATCGACCGCATCGCCGGTGTTAACCGGGGCAGCAGTGCCAGCCATGTGTCAGCAGGGAGACTGACGGTGCGCAGGACGGGCGCGGCAACCGGCAATTCGTCCTCGGCCAATAGAAACACCAGCGGTCCCGGCGGCATCAGAAACGCGAGCGCCCGCGCGCTCGCTGTACGAATGTCGAGCGGAACCGACGAACGCAGCGATCTCAGATGCGCCAGCGTGTTGGGATCGGCAGGAACGCGCCTTCTGCCAATGAGGTCTAGTAGCTGTCGCCAAGCGGCTTGCGCACCGAAACTGCTCGACACATCGGCTGAAAGCACGGTCCTGAGACTGTCGTCGAAGCGCAATGCCCGTCCCCGCCCGAACCATCGCATCGGGCTTTAACTATTTCTTAACGTTCGGCTCGCCGGCGCGTAACTGACCAATTTGGGACGTAACAAAGTGGGACAATTGCACTTGCACGCCATTTGGTGATGCGCGATGACGCCCGCGGTAATGTGGTAGAAAATAGCCGCAGTGGGGTGATCTTGGCATTCGATCATATCGATCGGCAGATTCTGTCGCTGTTGCAGGATGACGGCAGGATGACGAACGTCGACCTTGCGGAGCGCGTTGGACTGACGGCGCCCCCCTGCCTGCGCCGCGTTCGCTCGCTGGAAGAGGCAGGAGCGATCCGCGGCTATCATGCTGAACTCAATGCTGCGCTGCTCAATTATCCGATTACCGTGTTTGCGATGGTCAGCCTTAGAAGCCAAGCCGAGCATGATCTGGAAGCCTTTGAGGAATATGTCTCATCGATCCCGGAAATCCGTGAGTGCCACATGCTGAACGGCGAGATCGACTTCATTCTGAAGGTCGTCGCGCCGGACCTGAAAAGTTTTCAGTCCATCCTGACTATGCATCTGACGACCGCGCCCAACGTCGCCGGCGTCAAGACGTCCCTCACCATCCGGACCTCCAAGTCGGTTCCGGGAGTACCGATCGACATTAGCTGACCGGGCCGACATATGCTGCCGACCTGGTCCGGCGTATCAGGACGCTGAGGTCTGCAGATGAGTGGTCCACAGGGCAGCGATGTCTTTGCGCGGTTGGGTCGTCACCGCCGCGAACGCTGCCGTTGCCCCGGCCTTGTCGCCCGATTGTGCGAGCGATATGCCGAGCCGGGTGTTGACTTCATCGGTATTTACGCCACCCTTTTGAAGGGCAGCCCGGTAAAGCTCCACCGCCTTCGCATAATTACCCTGCGCCAGATATGCATCGGCCGTCTGGTCCGCCAGTTTGCCCGTGCTGCTGGCCATCGCCTGCTTCTCTAGCGAGGACATTGACCCCTCGCTGGCAATTCCCTTGTTCGCCGCAGCTAAAATAGCCTTGGCATTCGCGCTACTGGACGGCACTTTCCCGGTCGTGATGCCCTCCTGAAGCACGGTCTTCGCCTCGCTCGGCAGTCCGCGATCAACCAGTTTCTGAGCGTAGTCCTCGTAATCGACCTGATCCGCCAGCGCGTTCGTGCTGCGCATCAGCCTGAAAAGATCGATCTGCTGATCCTTGTCGAGCTTTGCAAGTGAGTCCTGTTGAAAGCCATAAATCACGATCATCGCGCGCCAGTTTTTGGGAGTAGGATAGGCAGCGATATATTTCTGCATCCAGGTGAAGGTTTGCACCGGCATCTTGGCGGCGTAAGCCTTGCCTAGACCGTATTTGTAATAGTCCTCGGGAGGCTTCTTGCCGGCCGCGACCTGCGCATCGATAATCGAATTGAGCTGTGCAAGCCCGCCCTGGACGTCGCCTGTTGCGACCTTGGCTTGCGCGATTTGAAGATCGATATTGTCGTCGCTGTAGCCGAGCTGCTTGGCCTGCTGGAAATACTGAATGGCCGAGGCATATTGCTTGCCGTTGTAGGCGAGCGCGCCACGACGGTAATTGAGACGCCCGCGCGTGTCGGCGGGCGTTGTCGGATTGGCGATCAGAGCATCAAGCGGCTTGGCGAGCACGGTTTCGTCGACCGGCGCGTTCGGATTGGCGGCCTGCGCCGCGGCCAGCCTCTGCTGTTCCATGTCATAGCGGAGCGCTGCAGCGATATATTTGTCGTCATCGGTCTTCGCTGCCGCCTCGGCCTGCGCAACCGCTGGTTCCGCCGCGGCATAGTCCTTGGCCGCGATCAGCGCCTGTGCGGTCTGTGCCGCCTTCAACACATCGGGACTCAGCTTCCGGCCCGGCGCCTCTTCCTTCTTGTCCTTGGCGAGGACAGGCGTGGGAATCGATACTGCGATGACGCTTCCGGCGCCGAGTATCGCGGCGATCGCCAGGGTGGATACGGTCTTCATGAGCGAAACTCTCCTTGGATCTGGCACGCGGTCACGCGCCTTTATAAACGACGATGCGTCGCCTTATCGATCGGTCCGGTCACCTTCAAGCAACCGGCGACTGAACGCGGATTGAACGTATCGGGTCCGGGTTGTAGCGGACGGGACGATGATCGCCGTCCTCTCTCCCGCCAAGACGCTCGACTATGAGCGCCCGCTCCCCGTCCCGGACGCTACTGTGCCCCACTTCCAGAACGAGGCGGCCTCGCTGGCGAAGAGCGCGTCGCACCTCACTCAAAAGCGGTTGCGCGAGCTGATGGATATCTCGCCGGCACTGGCTAAGCTGAACGCTGATCGGTTCAAGTCTTTCGACGACGCTCCGCAGCGGCCGGCGATGTTCGCGTTTGCCGGCGATGTCTATTCCGGCCTCTCGGCATACAGTCTGGAGGTGGAACAGGTCATGTTCGCGCAGGCGCACCTGCGGCTGCTGTCGGGTTTGTATGGGTTGCTGAGGCCTCTCGACGCCATCCGGCCCTATCGGCTGGAGATGGGAACGCGCTGGGCCCCCCGGCGTGACCGCCTGACCGACTGGTGGGACGGTCGGATTGCGGACCTGCTGACGAAGGATCTGACCGGAGAGGGAACAGGCGTCATCCTCAACTTGGCAAGTCAGGAATATTGGGCGGCGGTCGAGGGTCGACTTCCGCAGCATGTCCGCATCGTCGCGGTGGACTTTCGCGAAGGCGATGACGCGCGGTTCATCAGTTTCCACGCCAAGAAGGCGCGCGGGTTCATGGCACGGTTCATGATCGACGAACGGATCACCGCGATCGAGGACATGAAGGGCTTCGACTATGAGGACTACCGGTTCGACCCGTCCGCGAGCGAACCGGATCGCTGGCGGTTCGTGCGATGAGCGGTGCGGCGGTCGTCATCGGCGCTTCGGGAGGCATCGGATCGGCGCTGGTCGACGCGATCCGCGACGAAGATGCGTTCGAAGCGCTACACTCATTCGCAAGGTATTCTGATGCGTCTAGCCATCTCGACTTGACGGACGAACAGAGTATCGCGGCGGCGGCAGCGATGGTGGCGATGGGCCCTGCCCCCACTCTGATCCTCGTCGCGACGGGACTGTTGCATGACGATACCCATGGTCCGGAAAAGGCACTGCGCGAATTGGATCCGGACTGGTTGCGGCGCAATTTCGCAATCAATGCGATCGGTCCCGCGCTGGTCGCGAAGCATCTTCTGCCGTTGATGCCGCGCACCGGGCGATGCGTCTTCGCCGCGCTCTCGGCACGCGTCGGCAGCATCGCCGACAACCGGATGGGTGGCTGGTACGGTTATCGTGCGTCGAAAGCGGCGCTGAATCAGTTGATTCGCACGATGGCGGTCGAGGAAAGGCGCCGCAACGACCGCTCGATTGTCGTCGCCTTGCATCCCGGCACCGTCGACACCGGCCTGTCCAGGCCGTTCCAGGGCAACGTCCGGCCGGGCAGCCTCTTCCCGCCCGATCGCGCCGCGATCCAGCTCCTCGACGTGATCGACGGGCTGAAGGCGCCCGACAGCGGCAAGCTGTTCAATTGGGATGGCTCGGAAATCGCGCCGTAGCACATGTTCTTTGCCGGCAGCCGACTGGAAGACGGACAGAAGCAATGACGCCAAACCGCTGAAGGACAAGGCAACTCGTCAAAGGCATCAGCCAGTGCAGCAGTGCTGAACGCCAATTCTTTCTTGAGTCATTCCAGAAAGGAAGCTATCGCAGCCATGTGACCGACCGTATTGTCCAGCGTTCCGAGAGGCTGATCCGCGGAGCTGGAATGCGCGTGACACGGCAGCGGATCGCGGTTCTGGATACGGTCGATGCGCGGCTGCATGCGAGTGCAGCGACCGTTTTGGCAGGCGTATCGATGGTTTTGCCGGAGGTGTCGCATCAGGCGGTTTATGACTGCCTCGCGCATCTCACCGATGCGGGATTGCTGCGCCGTCTGATCATTGACGGTGGACCGGCAATCTATGAGACGCGGACGCGCGACAATCATCATCACTGCGTCTGTCGCGCCTGCGGGCTGATCGTCGATGTCGACTGCGCTGTCGGCACCGCGCCATGCCTCGATGCGGGAGATGCGGCAGGTTTCATTATCGACGAGGCCGAAGTGACCTATCGCGGAATCTGCCGGTCATGTTCCACGGTGCGCCCCTCGCCAGACGTCCAACCCCCACGAGGAGTATCATAATGGCTGAAGTCAAGCACAACGACGCCGTCGAGGCAGAGATGAACACCGACGGCGCCGTCGCCGCGGGCCAGAAGTGTCCGATCGCGCATGACCGCGTCGCGCATCCGACGCAGGGTGCGCCCAATCAGGAATGGTGGCCCAGGAAGCTCAATCTACGCATCCTCGCCAAGAACCAGCCGGCGATCAATCCGCTGCCCGAGGAGTTCGACTATGTGGAGGCATTCAGGGCGCTCGACTTGGACGCCGTAAAAGCCGACATCGCGAAGATGCTCACAACGTCGCAGCCCTGGTGGCCGGCGGATTTCGGGCATTACGGCCCATTCATGATCCGCATGGCCTGGCACAGCGCGGGCACCTATCGCGTGGCGGACGGGCGCGGCGGCGCGGGAGGCGGGCAACAGCGCTTCGCACCGCTCAACAGCTGGCCGGACAATGCGAATCTCGACAAGGCGCGCCGGTTGCTGTGGCCCATCAAGCAGAAATACGGCCAGTCGCTTTCCTGGGCCGATCTGTTCGTGCTGACGGGCAACGTCGCGCTGGAGTCGATGGGGCTGAAGACTTTTGGCTTCTCGGGCGGTCGCGTCGACGAGTGGGAACCCGATGAGGACGTCTATTGGGGTCCGGAGAATGAGTGGCTTGGTGACGAGCGTTATACCGGCGACCGCGAGCTGGAGAGTCCTCTTGCAGCGGTGCAGATGGGGCTGATCTACGTCAATCCGGAAGGTCCGAACGCGAACCCCGATCCCGCCGCCTCGGCGCGCGACATCCGTGAAACCTTCGGCCGCATGGCGATGAACGATGAGGAGACGGTTGCGCTGATTGCCGGCGGGCATACCTTCGGTAAGACGCACGGCGCTGCCAATCCGGGCGAATACGTGGCGCCCGAGCCTGAGGGTGCGCCGCTTGAGGAACTGGGGCTGGGCTGGAAGAACAGCTTCGGCACCGGTCATGGCGGCGACACGATCACCAGCGGGCTGGAGGTGACATGGACAGCGACGCCGACCAAGTGGGACAACAGCTATTTCGAGACGCTGTTCGCGCATGACTGGGAGCTGATCAAGAGTCCCGCTGGCGCGCACCAGTGGAAGCCGAAGAATGGGGCGGCGGCGAATACGGTGCCGGACGCGCATGATCCGTCGAGGCGGCATGCGCCGCAGATGCTGACCACCGATCTGGCGCTGCGTATTGATTCCGATTACGAGCGCATCTCGCGGCGGTTCCTGGATAATTCCGGCGAGTTCGCTGATGCCTTCTCGCGAGCGTGGTTCAAGCTCACTCACCGCGACATGGGGCCCAAGACGCGCTACGTCGGCAAGGAAGTTCCCGCCGAGGAACTGCTGTGGCAGGATCCTCTGCCCAAGCCGAGCGGTACGCCGATCAACGGGAGCGACATCGCGACGCTCAAGCAGCGCATTGCGGGCAGCGGCCTGTCCGTCACGCAGCTGGTGACGACCGCCTGGGCGTCAGCTTCATCCTATCGCCACAGTGACAAACGCGGCGGCGCGAACGGCGCCCGCATCCGGCTTGAGCCGCAGCGCAACTGGCCGACCAATGACTGGACGGCGATCGGCCCTGTCATCTCCGCGCTGGAGGGTGTTGCCGATGCCTTCAACCGCGGCGCTTCGGGCGGCAAGGTGGTCTCGGTTGCCGACCTGATCGTGCTGGCGGGTAGCGTCGGGATCGAGCACGCGGCGAAGGCCGCGGGACGTAATGTCACCGTTCCCTTCACGCCCGGTCGTGTCGATGCGACGCAGGAGCAGACCGACGTCGAATCCTTTTCTCAGATGGAGCAGCGCGCGGATGCGTTCCGCAACTACAAGAGTCCGGACAGCCGGCTGCCGGCGGAGTATCTGCTGATCGACCGCGCCAACCTCCTGAACCTCAGCGCGCCCGAGATGACCGCTCTGGTCGGCGGGCTTCGCGTGCTCGGCGTGACGCACAAGGGCACGAAGCATGGCGTACTGACCGACCGCGTCGGGACGCTGACCAACGACTTCTTCGTGAACCTGCTGGCGATGGGCAGCACATGGCGCCCGACCGATCGCCAGTCGGAAATGTTCGAGGGCAGCGTCGACGGCGCGGCGAAGTGGACGGGCACGCGCGCTGATCTGGTGTTCGGCTCCAACTCCGAACTGCGCGCTGTTTCCGAAGTCTATGCCAGTAGCGACGGCGAGGATCGGTTCGTCGGCCGCTTCATCGATGCGTGGGTCAAGGTGATGGAGGCCGATCGCTTCGACCTCCATCGCTGAGCACAGATCGGGGGTCGCCTCCGCGTGGCCCCCGATACAATGTCGATCTGCGATTAACCTCAACTGCGCCCCGAGAGCACAGCATACTTCGCAGTCGGGTTGGATGCACAAGGTTCAACCGATTGGCAGGTTTCGCAGCACAAAGCTCAACCGCCGTCAGATCGACAATCCACTTAGCTCCGCTGGCTAGATTCCCAGAGTCGCCTCTGGATCTCTGACGGTCCGGTTTCGCGCAGATGTAGCGAGTAGTCATACGACCGGTCATACGAGTGGTCGTATCGAGATTGTCGGTCGGTCTCGTCTGGCACACGGCCCCGTTCAAACAGCCGCCATCAACCCGTTGAACGCTCCGCCTTCAAAGCGACCTTCAGAGCATGCTTACATATTAGATACCACGATGTGCCTATGCCGCAGTGGAAATTGATCGCCAGCTAAAGCGCGATACGCGGCTATGCGGGTTGGCACGGGAACAATGACGTTCTGGATGACCGTTGCGGGCAGGGAGCATATCATTGCGGTAGCCAATCAGATGTAATGGTATCGTGATGGCGACGCTCGTCCATGAAGATGCTCCGGGAACTACAAAATATTGAGATATGAAACGATATCGGCGAAGATGTAATTATATCGCCCGTCACCCGGGCTATTTTAGACCACCCGAATTTTCCTAAACATCCCGGGGAGCGCGCCATTTTCTTTCTGGCGCGCTAAGAGCCCAACCGAAAATTGAGTTGAGCGATTTCAGTGGCTTGTGTTTCACCGGGGGTTTGCGAAGACCACGAGGATCACATGGGCTGGACCAAAACCGCTCGCCGCGAGCATGACAGAAGCGGGCTGCGCTATGCAAGCGACTGCACCGATGAAGAATGGGCCGTTGTCCGGCCATTATTGAGGCGGACCTCCAGGGTGGGACGCCCGCGCAAGCACAAGGTGCGGACGCTGTGGAATGCGATCCAGTATATCGCTGCGACAGGGTGCCAATGGGCGCAACTGCCGAAGGACTTCCCGCCCTTCACGACGGTGCAGTATCATTTCTACCGGATGCGCGACAGCGGTCTGCTGGATGCCGTCAACGCGGTACTGGTAGCATGGGTGCGTGTCGCGGAAGGCCGCAAGCCCGAACCGAGCGCGAGCATCATCGACAGCCAGTCGGTTAAAACCACCGAGGCGGGCGGGCCGCGCGGATACGACGCCGGCAAGAAGATCAAAGGTCGTAAACGCCACATCGTGACCGACACGCTCGGCAACATGCTGGAGGGCGTGGTGCATGGTGCTGATGTTCAGGACCGCGACGGGGCCCCGGATCTGATCGAGCGATCCTGCGACGCATATCCCAACCTGGGCACCCACATCAACGTGGCCGCGGGGCGCTGATCGCGGCGCAAGACAGCATCCTGCTCGGTGGTGGCGGCCCGGAGGCGGATTTCGGCTGGCTGAGCCGCAAAACACCGTCGCCGGACGCGGCTATCCCGTGGCGGCCTGCCGCTCGTGGAAGATCAGGCGGTCAATATTGTAGACGAGGTTGGCGAGTGTGATCTTCGCTTCGGCGCGCGCGATACCGATGGTGCGGATGAACAGCCCCATCTGATCCTTCTGACGAGCGAACACGTGCTCGACGCGGGCGCGGACAGCGGATCGCTTGGCATTGGCGCCGGACGTGCGCCTGGGCATCGGCTTTCCCCTGGGCTTCTTGCGATGAACCCGGCTGACCCGGTCCATCGACTTCAGCCACGCCTCGTTGGCTTGGCTGCGATAGGCGGTATCCGCCCAGACGTCGGAGGCGGTGTTGTCGCGGGTGACGACGTCGCGCAGCATTCTACCGTCAAAGCGCGCACCGTCGGTAACCTTGGCCGAGCGGATGAACCCGTAGCGCCGACAGATCGCGATGCTGCTTTTGTAGCCGAAGCTCGGGATCGCGATATCGATCCCCGGCCTGCCGCCCGGCAGCGTCCGGGCCTTGGCGAACTTCACCGTCCAGCGCGCGTCGGTGTCCTTCTGCGCCGCCTTGTTCGGTTTGTCGGGCCATATTTCCGCTGCGCTCTGGCCCGCCTTGATCGCTTCCTTCTCGACCGCAGTGTTCCGCTGCTTCGGTGCCGCGACGAGGGTAGCATCGACGATCTGCCCGCCCATCGGCAGATAGCCGCGGTCCCACAAGCACCGGTCGAAGGCGGTAAACAACGCGTCGAGCGTACCGGCGCGCGTCAGCTTCTCGCGGAACAGCCGGATTGTGTTCTCGTCGGGCGTGACCGCGCCCAGGTCAAACCCGAGGAACCGCAGCCAGCTCAGCCGGTCGCGGATGAGAAACTCCATGCGGGCGTCGCTGACGGTGTTCTGCGCCGCCAGGATCAGCACCTTGAACATCGCCACCGGATCGTAAGGCGGTCGACCGCCCCTGGCTCGATCACCATACGCCAGCGCCTTTTCCAGCGCCGGGCGGAATATCTCGAAGTCCACCACGCGGCCCATCGTCTCCAGCGGGTCGCCGCAATCCGACAATCGCTTCAGCTGATCCGGTAGTCCGAACAATCCCGCCTGACGCATCTGCCGCCTCCTGCCGTCAGGCGCATTGAATCATCTTCGGCCGGATCACGCCAGGGTTAATGGGGGTGCCCATCTTGAGTGTCGTGCGGACGTAATCAAGCTCGCTGTACAAGGCTCGACCGATACCGGATTGATTGGTGACGATGCACAGGGGAAACCCGGCCGCCGATAGTTCGGCCATGGCATTAACTGCGCCTGGAAGGAACTCAAATCGATCCCAGGTTCCAACGTGCCCGGTATCTCGGTTGATTACTCCATCTCGATCGAGAAAAATCCAGGATCGCGACGATGATAGACACCCCATCGCTCCTCACTGCCCTTCCGCACTGGAAGCCTGTCCGCTCTCGGCATATGCTGTGATCCATGCTGGAGGCTCCTGCTCCAAGCGACCGTCAACCTTGATCGATCGCTCCCGCGCCCATCTATATCCCCACATCGGACCAAACTTGGTCGAAAACGTCGGAGGATGCCGGTACACTGGATCGTCCTGAGCTTCGCTGAGAGAGACGAATCGGTAACCGGCATGCGCGAATAGATCCAACAGTTGGTCCATCACAACGGCATTAAGCATGTTAAAGTGGAGCAGCATCACCTCCGGCGGCTCATATCCTACAACTTTCCGGTTGAGATCACCGTAGTATTGAATTTGGTGCCGAGTGTGTTCGAGGTACGCCGTCGCGATGCGCTTTTTTAGTGCATCGTCTTTTCTGAGTAATGCTCTCCGGTATGCCTGATCGAAGAGATAATCTGACGTGTCGATGGTCGACGCGGCGATTCGATAGTTTCGAACCTGCAGCAGACCTTCAATGGCGACCCGACGCTCATCCGTATTACCGACATGGTTGTAAGGAAAGCGGAAGAACGGGATCGATCTCCCCGCATCTCGAGTAAGTGGACGTATTGTGGCCTCGCCTGAGATTATCTCCTGATCGATCTCATTGAGGGTGAGCATGTTGCTGTCGGCATGGGTCGCGCCATGGTTGCCGAGCGAAAGCAAGCCGCGATTCCACGCAGCAAGAATCACGTGGCCCTCCGAGCCGAGGCTTTTTACCCTCGATTCGTTGACAAAGCCGGTCGCGGGAACACGCTTGCGCTTGAGCGCCTTTCTTATGCGCCTATCGATCGATAGCGCCGTCGCCGTATCCCCGCCCAGCTTTATGGTGTCGTCGCCGGATGCAAACGGCAAATCGTCGAAAGTAATGGCTACCGTTCGCACGTTCTCTGTGGCCCCTTTCGGCGAGGTCTCTGCGTGCACGGCTGTGGAGACGATCATTAACGCCACAGCCGCCAACCCACGCCCGAGCCGCGCAATCTCCACGCGACGCGTCTTTCGCCGAGACGCCGAAGCTGCAAGGAAGGGGCGTTGAATGTTTTCAAGGATTACCGAAATTCGCATTTTAGGCAGGGGCATGGCTTGCACAATCCGGTCAACCGGTCAGCGATGTCAATGCTTAGGAAGGTGGTGGGTGGCCGATCGAAGATGAAATGCTTCGGTTGCCCAGCGCGAGGCTCGGTGATTGCCAAATTCGCGGCGAATGGATTTTTTTGATAGGGCGCCGGCGTGCCGAGCCCTCTTCACCACGCGACTGGACCGACGTCATGCACCAGCAACCCTCATGAATTCGCTTTCGCTGTTTCGGCCAGAGGTTTCCGCCCATCGGGCTGGTCGCCTGCAGGGCAGCGTTAATCTCGCTACGCCCGTTTCCTGGCAACTGCTGACGCTCTTGCTCTTCGTAACAGTTGCGTTGACGCTTTCACTGCTAGCCTTTGGCTCATTTTCGCGGGTGGAATCCGCGTCGGGGACCGTGACGTTGGACAAGGGGGTGGCTTCGATCGTTGCCTCGCGGAACGGCACAATAGTCTCCGTGTCGGTGACCGAGGGACAAAGGGTGACCGCAGGACAAGCCTTGCTCAGCGTCCGGGCGGAGGAAGCGCTGGCGGGCGGAACGACAGCGCCGGAAAGAGTTCGTAACGCCCTGCGCAGGCAAGATGTCCAGCTTCAAACGCAAGGCCTTCAGACTGCCCGCGCAGCCGATGCGGACAGGGCACGCACTCGTGCGCAGATCGACGGGATCAACGCCGAACTGGCTCAGCTTGAAACTCAGCGAACGGATCAGGACAGGCTTATACAAGCTGCACAGACTGATTTCGATCGGGCGAAAGGGATCGCGGAGCGTGGCTATGTTAGTAAGCGCGATCTGGACGCGCGCGAGACGGTTTTAATTAGCCGTCACCAGCAGCTCGCCCAACTAAATCAGCTGATCGCTGCCAAAAGATCGAGTGTGATCGAAGCACAGCGGTCCCTAGCGCAGACCTCTGCGACGGCTGATGTGCAGGTAGCGAGCACCGAAGCAACGCGAGCATCGCTGAATCAGCAGCTTGCGGAAGCCGACCAAGCGTCCGGTTACGTCATAACCTCTCCGTTCGACGGCGAAGTGACCGCGCTCATCGCCAAGGCAGGCCAGCCGGCCGCGACGGAGCGACAGTTGATGATGATCGTCCCGGTCGGATCTACTCTTCGAGCCGAACTTTACGTCCCAACCTCCGCCGCGGCATTTGTTCGCCCTGGTCAGGAGATAAGGTTGGCCGTTGACGCGTTTCCCTACGCGACATTCGGTACCGTGCAGGCCACGGTGACCAGCGTATCGGGAGCGGCTGTTATGCGGCCAGGCGTTCAAGGAGACACTCCTGCCTACATCGTTACTGCAGCCCTTTCGCAACCGTCCGTTCATGCATACGGTAAGAGGTGGCGTCTGCTTCCCGGTATGACACTGACAGGACGAATCGTAACCGAACGCCGTAGCTTGCTCCGCTGGCTGTTCGAACCATTCTTTGCGGTGCGCAATCGATGAGCAATCTGCAACTCGGAATATTTCGCCGCTCCCGCATGAGGCTGATCCGGCAAACGGAGCTTGCCGAGTGCGGTTTGGCAGCGGTGGCTATGGTCGCGAATTTCTACGGCTCGAATTTGGATCTGGCTTCCTTACGCCGCAGGTTCCAACCATCAATTCGCGGTGCGACGCTCAAGACGTTGGTTGCGCTGGCTGATCGCCTGGGTCTGGTAGCGCGGCCTGTTAAATTGCCGCTTGAGGCACTGGGAAAACTTCACCTTCCCGCCATCCTTCATTGGGACATGAACCATTACGTTGTGCTGGAGGCAGTGCGCGGCTCGAAGGCTATGGTTCATAACCCCGATGGTCGCACAGGCTGGATCCCGTTTCGAGAAATATCCGACCACTTCACGGGCGTTGCGCTGGAACTTCGCCCATCTGACGACTTCGAGCCAGAAATAGATCGCCAGCGACTTCGGTTGCCGCAGCTTTGGCGTAAAATGACCGGGTTGAAGCGCACGCTGTTACAAACGTTGCTCTTGTCATGCATAATGCAGGCGTTCGCTCTCATCTCCCCTTATTACATGCAGATTGCACTGGACGATGCGTTGCCAGCATTGGATCGCAATCTTCTCACTGTGCTGGCGGCGGGATTCGGGGCATTTACGCTCATAAATACCGCCGCATCGCTGCTCCGATCGTTTGTTCTGCTTTCCGCCGGGACCACACTTGGATTTAGCATTGCCGTCAACGTCGCTAGGCGGCTCTACCGACTTCCGATCGCGTGGTTTGAAAAGCGGCATGTCGGCGACATTCTGTCGCGCTTTCAGTCAATTACCCCTGTCAGGCAATTCCTTACCGAAGGCGCTATCGGATCAGCGTTGGATGGCAGCCTCGCAGTGCTGACTTTCGCGATCATGCTTTTCTACAGTCCGACGCTGAGCCTAGTGGCTCTAACAGGCCTACTTGCCTACGCAGCGGTTCGATGGGTATCGTTCGCGGCGCCGCGGCGTTCTCAAGAGGACAGCATCGCGCTAGCGGGTCTTGAGCAGTCGACAATGATCGAGTCCTTGCGAGGCATTGTCACGCTCAGACTTTACAACAAGGAGACGTCACGCCATCAGGTCTGGCAGACTCGGTTGTCGGATGCGATGAATGCAGAAGCATCTGTCGGACGGATCGTTAACTGGCAACAGGCCGGTAGCACCGGGATCCTCGGTTTAGAGACGATTATTTCCATATGGCTCGCAATCCGCATGGTGATTGAAGGCGGTTTCAGTGTTGGAATGGTCTTCGCGTTCATGGCTTACAAGACCCAGTTTTTGCAGCGTTCGGCTTCACTGCTGGATCAGATCGTTAACTTCCGTATGCTCGGGCTGCACCTGGAACGATTGTCGGACATCGCGCTGGCAGATCAGGACCCAAGCTTTTCCGGCGAGGTTGAGGAAAGCCGTATACTCGCTGGGCGCATCGAGTTGCGGAATGTCGGATACCGCTACAGTCCTGCAGATCCCTGGGTTATTCGTGGATTGGATTTGTGTGTGGAGCCCGGGAGCCATGTTGCGATTACAGGAGCATCGGGAGGCGGAAAGTCGACGTTGGTCAGGATCATTCTCGGATTGGTTGAACCGGAAGAGGGCGAAGTGCTGATTAATGGAATTCCGCTCAAGAAATTTGGTATTAAACAATATCATGACCAGGTCGGCGCAGTGCTTCAGGATGATCATCTTTTCGCCGGAACGCTGGCTGATAATATAGCACTTTACGACGATGATCCCGATCAATCTCTTATTAACGAATGTATCGATACAGCGGCATTATCCGAGGATATCAGATCAATGCCAATGGGTTGCGAGACCTTGGTTGGCGATATGGGATCCAGCCTATCAGGCGGACAACAGCAGCGGTTGCTTCTTGCTCGCGCATTATACCGTCGCCCTAAACTTATTGTCCTAGACGAGGGAACTTCTCACCTTGATTCCCACCGTGAGATGATTGTCAATTCGGCGATTAAAAAGTTAGGGATAACCCGTATTATCATTGCTCACCGTCTGGAGACTATTGCCGCTGCCGATCTGATCTACGTAGCTGAAAAAGGCGTAGTCCGTGACGAAACAGAGTTGTTTAGAGAGAAAGTTGGTTCCTAGCCGCTGTCTTTACGACCACTGACCGTGGAGTGTCGGAGCCGATGAGTACGCGCGGTCTACAGCGGTAGGCGCTGAGGGTGCCCCCTCCCCTAAAAGACCTAACAGGGCCCGCTCTTAGATAAGAGTGAGGTATACGACTGACGTAAGCGCTGTTTAACTCACCACGCGGGCGGCGTAGGTCTGGACTTGCTTCAGAAAAGTGGAGAGTTTTCCTGAGGTGAAAGGCGAACTCGATGACGAAGCAACGACGGTTTACAAAGGAATTCGAGGACGAGGCGGTCCGGCTGGTGGCGACGAGTGGGCGCACGCAGCGTGAGGTTGCGGAAGATCTGGGGGTCGGTTTGTCGACGCTGGTTCGGTGGATAGGTCGTCGTCGTGATCGGTTGACGGAGATGCCGGGCGAAACGCCGCAGGCAGATATGGCAGCCGAGTTGAAGCGGCTTCGCCGGGAGAATGAGATCCTTCGGCAAGAACGCGACATACTGAAGCGGGCGACCGCTTTTTTCGCCCGGGAGGGAAGTCGATGAGGTTTGCGCTCGTCGATCAGGCGAAGAAGGATTTCCCCGTACACCGCCTCTGCCAGGTGCTTGGCGCCAGCCAAAGCGGCTATTTCGCCTGGAAGGATCGTCCGGCGAGCCGGCGGCAACGCGATGACATGGTGATGCTGGCGCATGTCCGCTCGGCATTCGCGCTGTCGAACGGCACGTATGGCAGTCCGCGCATGACGCGAGAGTTGAAGGATGATGGCTTTGCCATCGGGCGCCGGCGTACCGCGCGACTGATGCGCGAAAACGGCCTGCGGGGCCGGCAGAAGCGTCGGTTCAAACGGACGACCGACAGCGAGCATAGCTGGCCGATCGCGCCGAACATCATCGACCAGGATTTCACCGCGACGGCACCCAACCAGAAGTGGGGTGTGGACATCTCGTATGTCTGGACGCGGGAGGGATGGCTTTATCTGGCGGTGGTCATCGACCTGTTCTCCCGCCGCGTGATTGGCTGGGCCGTCGGTGACCGCCTGCACCGCGATCTGGCGCTAGCCGCGCTGCGCAAGGCGCTCGTCATGCGGCGTCCGCCCGCAGGGCTCATCCACCACTCGGACCGCGGCAGCCAATATTGTTCTGTGGACTACCAAGCCGAGCTACGCCGCCATAGCATCCGTATCTCCATGTCAGGAAAGGGAAATTGCTACGATAACGCCATGGTCGAGACGTTCTTCAAGACGATCAAATCCGAGCTCGTCTGGCGCACCGTCTTCTATACTCGCGCCGAAGCCGCAACTGCTATTGCCCGCTATATCGACGGCTTCTACAACCCCGTCCGGCGCCATTCCGCGCTCGACTACATCAGCCCCGCGCAGTTCGAACGAGCCGCGTCACGCTGAGCAAATGCCTCTCCACTTAAACGGCGCAAGTCCAGTCCATGGCATAAGGTCGCCGAGCGCATTGATACGATGGCCCTCGGCGTGGCGCGTCAGGGTATCGGCGAGCTAAGCCTGTGAGTCGACGCGGTTTAATTTGGCGGTCTAGATGAGCGAGGCGACGACCGCCCAGTTGTCCCCGCCATCATCGGAGCCAGCGAAAAGCGCGTTTTGCGGCTCAGCGTCAGTGGCCGGATGCTGCGCTCGACGGTGTTGGAGCCCATCTCGATGCGTCCGTCGCCTAGGAAGCGGCAGAGGCCGTACCAGTGTCTCAGTGCATAGCGGATAGCCTCGGTGAGTCCCCCTTTGCGGCTGATCTGGCCGAGCCGCATATCGAGCACGCGCCGAAGGTCGTCGATGATGACGCGGCTGCGTTCCTGCCGGACGGCACGGCGTGCATCGGCCGACTGACCACGAATGTCGGCCTCGACGGCATAGGCCTGAGCGATGCGTGGGAGGACATGCGCATGGCGCGCATGGCGCGCATGGCGCGCACAGCCGACGAAGCCATCGAAAGCACCGACGGCCCTTGAGCCATAAACTCCTGCTTGATCTTGTCTGGCAGTTCCTGATCCTTCCTGGAACGGTCAGATCCCTTTCGGAATCTTGATCCTCGGCATCCTAGGCGAGTGCAGCGATCCTCACCATCAGCGGATGCTGCGTCAGTTCGAGGTGCGGATGCCCATTGGCCATCCGACGACCAGCGGCAGCACCAGCGCGCGATCGTATAGATGCTGTCGTTCGGGATCGATGCCGGCCGATCGCAACAGGCCGATCGCGGAGAGACCATGCACGCCCAATCTCGCGGAGACTTCTAGTGCGGTGATGAACCGGCGGCACATGTCCTTGAGCCACGGCACTGGCACCACTGGTGCCCCCTTACTCGTCGGCCACTGCGCCAGCACGGTGGTCGCATCGCGCACGTGCAGGTTCAGTTCGGTCATAGCATCGCTTTTGGTGACTAGCTGGGCACCCACATCAACGTGGCCGCGGGGCGCTGATCGCGGCGCAAGACAGCATCCTGCTCGGTGGTGGCGGCCCGGAGGCGGATTTCGGCTGGCTGAGCCGCAAAACACCGTCGCCGGACGCGGCTATCCCGTGGCGGCCTGCCGCTCGTGGAAGATCAGGCGGTCAATATTGTAGACGAGGTTGGCGAGTGTGATCTTCGCTTCGGCGCGCGCGATACCGATGGTGCGGATGAACAGCCCCATCTGATCCTTCTGACGAGCGAACACGTGCTCGACGCGGGCGCGGACAGCGGATCGCTTGGCATTGGCGCCGGACGTGCGCCTGGGCATCGGCTTTCCCCTGGGCTTCTTGCGATGAACCCGGCTGACCCGGTCCATCGACTTCAGCCACGCCTCGTTGGCTTGGCTGCGATAGGCGGTATCCGCCCAGACGTCGGAGGCGGTGTTGTCGCGGGTGACGACGTCGCGCAGCATTCTACCGTCAAAGCGCGCACCGTCGGTAACCTTGGCCGAGCGGATGAACCCGTAGCGCCGACAGATCGCGATGCTGCTTTTGTAGCCGAAGCTCGGGATCGCGATATCGATCCCCGGCCTGCCGCCCGGCAGCGTCCGGGCCTTGGCGAACTTCACCGTCCAGCGCGCGTCGGTGTCCTTCTGCGCCGCCTTGTTCGGTTTGTCGGGCCATATTTCCGCTGCGCTCTGGCCCGCCTTGATCGCTTCCTTCTCGACCGCAGTGTTCCGCTGCTTCGGTGCCGCGACGAGGGTAGCATCGACGATCTGCCCGCCCATCGGCAGATAGCCGCGGTCCCACAAGCACCGGTCGAAGGCGGTAAACAACGCGTCGAGCGTACCGGCGCGCGTCAGCTTCTCGCGGAACAGCCGGATTGTGTTCTCGTCGGGCGTGACCGCGCCCAGGTCAAACCCGAGGAACCGCAGCCAGCTCAGCCGGTCGCGGATGAGAAACTCCATGCGGGCGTCGCTGACGGTGTTCTGCGCCGCCAGGATCAGCACCTTGAACATCGCCACCGGATCGTAAGGCGGTCGACCGCCCCTGGCTCGATCACCATACGCCAGCGCCTTTTCCAGCGCCGGGCGGAATATCTCGAAGTCCACCACGCGGCCCATCGTCTCCAGCGGGTCGCCGCAATCCGACAATCGCTTCAGCTGATCCGGTAGTCCGAACAATCCCGCCTGACGCATCTGCCGCCTCCTGCCGTCAGGCGCATTGAATCATCTTCGGCCGGATCACGCCAGGGTTAATGGGGGTGCCCAGCTTTGCCCGGTTCCGTTCCTGGAACCCGGAAGTCGTCGTCTCCAATCCAAGCATCGCGGTGATCGTGGCGGGCGGGACGCTGACCCGTTCCAACAATGGTCCAGGACCGTCGGCCAAGTGGAACGGCAGGTTACCGGAGAGCATGCCTTGGACGATCAGTCCGTAAGGCTTGCGCATTCCACCGATCGCGCATTTGGCGCGGCCGAACCGAACCCAGCCCGGTTCGCTCGGCCGGGAGCAGCCGGATAGAGCTTCCGCAAGATCGCGCAGGCCCGCGATGGACAGGCGGACAGTCCCTCTCGTCAACGGCGCGTGCAAGTCCTCGACACCACCGAGAAGACCGGACTCGATGAGCAGCTCGATGCCATGCGCGGTGCAGCCGAATCCTACGGCCGCGACGTCGACCGGTGTGGTTTCGACGAACCGGCGCGACAGTTTCTCGATGGTCGCACGATGAAGAAGCGGCACGGGACGATCCCCGCTCACGGCGAATACGGTCGGAATTATCCCTGCTCGTCGCGCACGGGCGAGATCGGTGGGTTTGAGGCCTTGTAGGCCTCCGGCATCCACCATCTCGATCCCCGTCTGGTGCGCCTTGCCGCGCAGACGGGCGATTTCCGCGCCGGCGACCGCCGCGAGGAACGCGGGCGTGCCGACGAGATCGCCCAGCAACAGGAAGTCCATCGTGGCGCCGCCGTTGCCGTCGCCGAACCGGGTCGGCCGGCGACCGCATCGTTCCGCGGCCAACCGCTCGAAGCTGACCGGCCAATCCTCGAGTAGGCGCCATGACACGGCGACGGCGGCGCTCACCCGTTCCGGCGCGGCGCCGATCCGCAGCGCCCGCTTAGCCGTCCGGCAGCGGATTGACGGGTCGTACACGCCGGCGAGCGCCACGATGAGGTCGAGCACGTCACCCGGATCGACCGCGCGGAGCCACTCCGGCAGCGAAGCGGCGCTGACGGCCCGCTTCGCGGGATCGTGATGGAAGAGGCCGATGGCCGCCCTCAGCGCATCCCGATCCGTTTCCGGCACCAACGACGCTCCTGCGATGGCCAGCGGTTCGCCGCACAGGTCGCACACCTCCACGCCCAGCGTATGGTGCCAGCCCTGCCGATGTTGGCAGAGTGGATCCGGACACTCGGCCTGAAGATGCTCCCAGGTCTCGTCGGAGAAGGGGAACGGTCTTAGATCCCAGGCGGCCCGATGATACGCCGCGTCGGCCAGTGCCGCGGGGGCGAACAGGCGTTGATTGCGCACCATGTGCAGCCGATCGACTGCGACGCCGCCGCCGAACAGCCGGCGTCTGGAACCGACCAGGGGTTGGAGCAGTGGCTGTATCCGCGTCTCATCGACCTCGAGGAAGTCCGCCAGAGGAGCAGCCGAGACGCCGCTTCTGGAGATGCGCACACGACCGGGCACGCCGATCCCCATCAGTTCGGCGATCTCCTGGATGCTCGCGAGGCCCAACCGGGCGGCGCGATATGCCGCATACCCGTCCAGGGACTCCCCCTGTTCCGGCAGGCGGGGATGGGGGTGGGAGGTCACGAGGCCTTCTTCTCGAAGGGATTCCGGGCCTCCCGGTCCGCCAGCGGCAGGCGGGCGAAGCCGGCCGCGAGGTCTCCGAGGTCGATCGCTTCGGCGTTGCGCGCCACTGCTTCCCCCAGGGCGTTGCGGATGACCTTCATGATGACGCGCATGCGACCGCCGGAGGCCAGCACGAACCGTTCGGCGTGCCGTTCCAGAGCGGATTCGCCGTTCAGGAGGCGATTCGCGACGATCTTCCCGTCGATCTCGTTGAGGAAGTCGACGAGGGTCCTCTGATCCTCGTCCACGCTCCAGTCGAAGGGATCGAGCGATACGCCGTCATCGAGGCGATCGAGGAGCGCTGGGCACCCCTTGAGGACGACGTCGGCCTCCTCGCTGCCGACGAAGGCGACCGGGCAGACGCCCGCGTCCATGATCCGTTCCTGGATGACGGTGGCGATGGGTCTGCTCATGGTGACGCGCCGCGCCGCGCGATTGAACTCATCGAAGGTGGCCAGCTGGACGCCGCGGCTCCTCATCTCGCGGATCGCCTTGTCCCACCGGAACGATGGCCGGCCGGCGTCAGGCTTGGGTGCCCCGAGTGCGGCGAGTATGGCCGAAGGCACCGCTTCGGGCGTGCCTTCGGCTCTCATGACTACGTTCAGCACCGGCATCGTCCCTTCCGGCGCTCCCGTCGCGGCATGACGCGCGAGCGCCATGAGGGCCTCGGTCTTCCCCGTGCCGTAGGGGGCGATGAGCATGGCACCCCCGCAGGGCGTCCCCGGATCCCGATCGAGATGCGCGAGGCGCACCTCGTCGAAGGCGGCCACGACCGCGTCCTGATAGGGGTTGGTTCCTCGGATGCGGTTGAACGACGCCTTCGCCTGCGCCACCCGCCTCACGAGATCGGACGGCTTCTCAGTCGCGCCGTCGCGAGGACAGGATGCGGAGCTCACTTGTAGCCTCCCGTCACGGCGCGGCGCCGTGCTGGTTGAGCCTTGGCGATCCCATCGCCTGCCTTCTTCACGTCGGGCCTGGCCTGTCCCGCGTCGCGGGACGGGCGGGACGAGCGCCTCCGCTTGCCGTCGGTGCGGGGATCAGGGCGGCGGTTCAGCACCTCCATGTCGAACTTGGTCAGGGCGGCGCGCTCCTGCGGAATGAGTTCATAGGCGGAGACCGGTTGCGATGGCGCGGTATGGAGGTGGACGACGTTGCCTGCGATCTGGCGCAAACGGGGCGCCTCTCGCAGACGCATCGCGGCCTCGCGTTGCTTGAGACTTTGATCGGGATCGAGGTGCCGCTTCGCCTGAACGAGGCGGTCGCGGACGGCGATGCGCTCTTGCTCGCTGCCGAACGCTTCGGCGCTCGCCTTCGCGGACTCGACGATCATCTCATGGACGAAGAGCGGCATGCCGTCGGCATAGTCCGCATCGTCGCAACGCAGCTCGACGTAGTCGCGGGCCACCCTGTTCCAGACGTGGATCCGGGATATGTCGAGCGGGTCATGCACGAAGTCCACCGTTGCGGTGGCGTCGCCGTTGGCACGACGAGCGCTCGCGGGTTCGAGGCCGGCGAGATCGTTGAGGAGGCCGAGAACCTCGGCGTCGCCTGCGAAGCGCAGGCCCTTCCATTCGATCCCGGACCGGGTGATCTGATGCCCGGGCACCAAGGTCATGAAGTCGCGCATGACCGCGTCGCGATCGGCGAGGTTGGTGATGCCACGCGACTCGGCGTCCTTGTGGAACATGAGCGCCGGCTGCCGGTTGCGCAGGTCGGAGTTCGGTTCCAGGTTGTGGAGGGTGACGGCCAGGTTGGTTAGACCTTCGATCTGGCCGATCTCGGCCAGTCCATGCTTCGTCGGGTCGTAGCCGACGCGCCGGGCCTCCGCAGCGGGGATCGTGCATCCGGGCACGCCCTTGCGGACGAGGCGATTGACGGTGCCCATCGCCCGCTCCCCGACCGCACGGTAGCGGGGTCGCTTGATGGGGCAGTGACGCATCCCGATGGTCGACGCCCTGAGCGAGCGCTCGGCCGCATGGGATCTGAATTCCGGAGCGTTGTCGACGATGATCTCCTTCGGCTTGCCCCGAAGCTGGACGAGCACGGGCCAGCGTTCGGCCTCGTCCTTGGGCGGACGCTTTGGAAGCACCATGCGGCGCAGGATCTCGCCCAGCGTCCAGGCGCAGGGCGGGATGAAGCTGATGAGATGGGCGACGACGGCCCGCGAATAGACGTCGATGGCCAGCGTGAGCCAAGGGCGTCCGACCGCGACGATCTCGCCGTCGTCGAGGACCACGACCGCCATGACGTCAAGACGGGTGTGGTCGATGATCACGCGGTGCATCGCGTATTCCGCGGTGAGCGGCCTTCCCGCTCCGCGCCACGACTGGCGGGCCGCCTCGTCCCCGAGCGATTCCTTCGTGATTTCCTCGTCATGCGCGAGGTTCCACCATCTGGCGAACGTGCCCGGGTGGGGTATCTTGTATGGGACGTCGGGCTTGGCGTGATCGATGTCGAGTCCCTTGTTGATGCGGTCGAGTTCGGCCGAGAAGGCCGCGTAGGCGGCCTTGCGCTCCTCCCGCCCCGCCTTGCCGAGACCGATGTGGAACGCCAGACGGTCCTGGAGGAATTCGCAGCGATAGGCGCCCCGCGGCACCTTGCCGTTCCATCGGATCATCTCGCGGGGATGACGGGCGCCGGCGCGTCCCCGGACACGCCGCCAATGGCGAAGGGTGGCAGGCTTGTCGTGCGGGCCGTGCTTCGCGATCAGGTCGTCTGTCCAATGCTTCGCCATGAAGATCCTGATCGCCACCACGCCCTGCGGGACGTTGCCGTCGTCGAGCATATCGAGCTGCACGAGCATCCTCTCGACGTCGGGATCGATGGCCATCGCCTGTGCGATGGTGAGCTTGCTGGAGTTTTCGAGCATCCGGGTTCGGTCGGCGTTGAGGGTCCGGACCTTCGCCTGCCCGCTTTGGATCATCGCATCGAAGCGGGTATCGTCGATGAGGCCAACTACTCCGTCGACGTCGGGCTCGACGTAGGGCCGGCCGGTCCTCATGCAGACCAGATCGAGCTTGTCATGGACGTGCCCCTGATAACGATACGGCACGTCGTGGATATCCGCGTAGGATTTGGGCGGGAAGACGTTCTTGGCCATGAGGGCTCTCCTTGAAGGGGACGTGCATCGGCGTTGCGCCGACCGCGGGCATGATCCGGTTGATGATGGGTGGCGGACCCGTTCTTGTGAGGACGCACCCGTCCCGGGCACCCTCGCGTCAGGGCGGGCGCACCTCCGTCGCATCGCCCAGCCGCCGCTTGGTGATGTCCATGCGCACCAGCCGTTCGATGGTGCAGGCGTCGACCAGCGCGCGGCCATGGGCCGGTCGATCCGGCGCCAAAGCCGCCGCGAGGGCACCGCGCGTGGTGACCCTGCCCGCCTCGTCGAAATGGCGACGGATCGCGAGACGGTGCTCCTGGTCGATGGGCGTGAAGGCGTGGCGCGCGACGAGGTGGGCGTTGCGGCGGTGCTGCCGATCCGCCCAGATCCCGCTGCGGAACACTATCAGGAAGCGGATGCCGCATCTGCGACATGCCTCGCGAACGAATGCCAGCACATCCCGCAGACGCTCGTCGCGCAGATCGGCCTCGGTCCGCTTCACCTCGACGAACGTGTTCGTCCCATCGGCCATGACCAATTCGAGGTCTATGGTGTAGTGGAAGGGGATGCCGTCGAGGACGCTTTCGAAGGCGACGCTCTCCGTCTCGATCCTCATCACCGCGTGATCGCTCTCCGCGGCGATCAGCAGCTCGTAGGCGGTTTCGCCCTCCCAACCGAGCATGCGGTCCGCCTTCCGGGAATGGTGCCATCCGGTCTCGTGGGCGAGACCACCCGAGAATGACCGGAGCGGGCCGCCGCCCTCGGCGCGGATCATGTAGCACATCGCAAGCTCCTCGCGTCTGATCGTCCTGCGTTCGATCGGCCAGCGGAGCCGGGCCGAACTGGGGAGGACGCCTTGGTCGGCGAAGCGGTCCGGTCCGTGGTGCCGTATGAACATCCGCTCGATTGGCGTTCGGACATCCGCCTGCGGTGCGCCGCCGGTCACCGCTTCGCTGACGACGGTTTCGGGATTCATGTCTCGACGTCCGGCTGTCATCCTCCGCACCGCCGCTTCGTCGACCGGCACCATGTCCCGATGTCGCGAGGTCCCCTCCTCCAACGGCGATGGCACGGAATGGACTCGGTGCCGTCCGAGTGCGGGGCCGGTCCACTGGCGTTATCGTCCGTCACGGCGGCTCCTTCTCGATCTCGATACTTCTGATGGGTTGCGGTCGACGGTGGCCGGACGTCTTCGGCCGGCTAACCGTCCATTACGCCTTGGGACTGATCTGACGCGTTCTGCTGCGCGGTCGCCGCGGGACGGTGAGTTTCGATCCGTAGAAGACCTTGCCTTCGCGCATGAGGCTCTCGATCGAGGGAGCCTGACGCCGGGAACGCCGAGCCGGGCCGTATTCCAGAACTTTTACCTCGCCGGCGAGAATGGCCTCCCACAGGACGGCGATCACGGTCGATCTGAGTTCGATGGTCTGGTCGGGATCGTCGTCGTGGGGGATGGTCGCGAGCATGCCGGTCGGCGCCGGCCTCCCGGCGATGGTCTGACGGTGCAGCACGTGACGCTGCCCTTCGGACGCGATGATGGAACCCTGGCGGAGGTCGTCGGAATAGCGGAGTTCGTCGGAGTTCATGTCGGTATTCTCCTGAAAAGTCGTGAAGGGCGTGCGTCATCGATCCCGACCGCGGCATCGGCGGCGGGGCGGCGTCGAGGGCTTGATCGGGCAGCGAGGTCGCGTGAACCGCCTGGCGGTGGCCGTTCTGATGGGTCGTCAGGCGGGCAGCTGGTGCGGCCTGCGGATTCTGGACCGTCTCAGCGTCTTGGGAATGCACCACCCGATGCGGCTATTCGCATCGCGTCGGGGTTCTGCCAGGCGGGGAACGCCGGGCCGAATGGCATTCTGGGATCTCGCGATGGGTGTTGGTGTTGTCCGCCCGCTTTCCGGCCGGCGGACGGCATGCGTCGTGGTAGACGCGCTTGTGCATGAACGCTCCCCTATCATTCGGGTGGTGCGCCGCCCCACGTGCCGCGAAGGGCCGCCGGGCCCAGGGTCGTCTACGGGAGGCGACACCGCGCCTGGACCGTCATTCGGCACGGGCAAGGACGTAGAACGGATGGTCGCCCCCGCCCGCGACCCCGAATGCGGCGATCCGGACGCCTGCGACGACAACCGGCGCGCCGACCTCGGGCAACCACGAGCGGTCCGGCGACGGCGCGGCCTCCCCTGCCGTGGCGGCGACCGCCTCGGCGGGGCGGGGGGGCGGCGCGTCGCGCCCGGCGGGGGCGGAGACGTGTCCGAAGGCCTCGACCGACCGCTTCGCGTCGAAGTCGAGCTGCATCGGGACGGGGAGGCGCGACGGTGCCGCGTACAGGACGCAGTTCCAGGCGAGACCGCGGCCCTTGAGCTCACGCGCCTCCGACCGCGCGAGGTCCCGCTCGCGGTTCTCGACCCTGATCCTCCTGTAGGAGCCGGCATTGCGCCTGTCGCGTCCGGTCCGCCGCGTCGTGTTCGTCTCGCTCATGGTTCCATTCTCCATAGGTCTGTGGTATCAACTTCGTGATGCTAACCCAGAACAGAGCGCTAGACAAATGGTTCCTGAACTAAATGATGCTTTTTTCGAGGGTCAGGTTGATAAGTCCGATCAAGGCCGGGCGTCGTTCGCTTCGCGTTCGCGCGTGGACGAGGAGCTGTTCCCGCTGCTGGGGCGATTTTCGCCCGGCACGGGGGAATGGGAGCGGCGCGAGATCATGGCGCTGCCTGCGGAAACCCGCGCGCTGGTGCTTCGGCGGGTGGACGTGATCGACCGGTATCTCGCCTTGGAGAAGGGGTCGGCCGCCGCCGCGGACGCGGCGGCCGACGCGCTCTCCATGCCCAGGAGCAACTTCTATCGCCTGCTCGCGCGTTACCGGCAGGTGGGCGCCGCGCTGGGCCTGGTCCCGCACGCGCGCATTCCGAAGGCAGGCAGTCCCGGTGGTCCCTACGACTTCTCCTCCGAGCTCGCGCGGATCGTGCGCGACGATCCAGACGCCAAGCTGGCGAGCATCATGGACGCTCTGTCCAAGTCGACGGCGGCTCTCGAGGGAGCGCGACTCCCTTCGCGTGCGACGATCCAGCGTCGTGTGGCAGCACTGCGTTCGACCACCCAGGCGCCGCCGCAGGCACTCGGTCGGACGAAGCGACGGGACGCACGCTTCGGCCGCGACCTGTTGATCGACCAGTGCGCTTTCGGGGTGCCCGCCCATGATGGCCCTTTCGGCGCATCGCTCGGGATCGCCTTCGTGCTCGACCTGGACACCCGCTTGATCATCGGCGTCGGGTTGGGACCGCTCGGCGACGGAATGCGTACACTTGCCGCCGCGCTATACGACTCCGACGAATTCTGGTCCTCGCCGCTGCTCGGCTCGATTCCCGCGTCCCGCATGCCGGAACGCGTCGAGTGGGTACCCCCGGCCGATTGGCAAATGGTGACTACGGTTCTGGCCGCGGACTGGAATGTGACCGATGCGACGAATGCCTCCCCCAAACGTCGGCACGGCGCACGGCTGTTGGACGTGATCGGCAACGAGTTCGCACGCTATCCGCTGCTTACCTTTGTCGGCGACGGCTTGGACGCAGAACCGAGTCTACCGGCCGAGCCGCTCATATCCTTGGCCGGCGCTCTCTCCAAGGCCGTCGACGAGTGGAACGTCGAGATCGTGCGGCGGAACGAGGGCGCTCGACTGGTCCTACGGGGCCCGACTTGGGACAGACGCGTCGCCGAGTGGACCAGTCGCATCCGGGCGTCGGACCTCGACGGTGGCGAGCTTGCCCTTCTTCTCACCGGCGCGCCGCTGCCGGCGGACGCCTCGAGGGGTGCCGTTCGGTCAATCTGGCGGCGATGCAGCGGATGACGGCCTGACTGGTTCAGATCTGGGGCCGCTGGGCGTTGTGCTCGTCGATGAGTCCGCCGACGATCCGGCGTGCCTCGTCCAGACCGGCCTCGAAGGTGTAGTGCTTCGACGGAGGGCGCCCGGCCGCGCGAGGGCGAAGCAGGAATGGACCCAGCCTGTCGCCGAACACGGCCGCGGCCGACCCGCCTTTCAGCCGTGGCCTACCAAGTTTGATGTCTTCGGGTAAACCCACCGCATCGACGAGTCGAAGGATCACGCCGTCGTGCGGAGCGGGATCGAGGCGATGGGCGACGATGCGTCCGCTGGTTGCATGGAGTATCAGGGACAGGGCGGGCAGCACCGTCCGACTTTCAATCGTCAGCGCCATCCCGAGGCCGGTCTCGTCGAATTGGAGTCGGGACCCGGCCAGCGTCATGCCGGACGTGCGCCGCCGCTCCAGCATCCGCTTGCGCACGACGTCCTTGGCCGGAGTGTCGAGGCCGATCCGCTGACAGGCGAGATCTACCAGAGCATGCGCGTCGGCGACGCGCCCCTCGACTCCGATCCGGTCAAGGACGAGGGAGATCTGGCGCTCAGTCCCCTTCTGCAGCTGCGGCACGCCCGTGCGGCCGTGCTTCGTCACTTCGGCGAGATTGGCGTCGTATGCCCTGGCCAGACGATAGAAGTTGCTCCGACTCATGCCCAACCGGTCGGCACCTGCGCGGGCCGAAGCCGCCGTGCGATGCTCCTGCGCCAGGAACTCCCTCACCACTGCGGCTCTCTGCGCCGCCCGGTCGCCGCCGGTTTCTCCGTTGCGTTCGCTCATTCTCTTTCCTCGATGCTGATGCTCGAGATCCCCCTTGCAAATACTCCTAGAGGCGGCGCGGCGCCTCCCCTTTCGAGCCCGCGCGTCTCCTAGTCGGGCATTGCGACATGCGCCGGCGTCCGAGCGGAACCTTCATCATGCTCAGCGGTACCGCCACAACTCCTCCGTCCGTTGCCTTGCTTTTTGCAGGAAGCGGCTCGCGGCAGGCGAAGCGTGCGTGGGCATCTCGGTTGCAGATCGGTGCGGGCAGTCATGGAGTTCAAGGCGCATGGGACTCGTTGGCGTGCGTCACCGTGCCGCTAATCCTGATGCCGATCCTGCTCGCCGTTCGATCCCGGCACATCCGCATGGCAATTGCGGGCGTTGCCGAGCGGGACCGACATAAATCCACATGGTGGCCGAATGCCCGTGGCGCTGGTCGCAAGAATGCCTTCATATCTTCGAAGGTAGTCTCCCAGACACACCTTCCCGCAGCTTCGAGGCCATTATGCCCTGTCCACTTATGATTGGAATGAACCCCAGCCCCAAGTTCGCCGATGAGCCGTGGCATCTCGATGCGGAGTCCACCAGGATCGTTGCCGAGTTCGCCCTCGGCGATCCGGAGATGACATGGTGCCTCGACTACGGTTTGGAGATGGACAATCTCAACGGGACCATTCCCCCCAGAGTTGACGGCGAAATCGTGATCGATGAGGTCGAGGCCGGAAGTCGGCTGGAATCGTGGGCCCAAAATGGTCGTCTGACGGGACGCGACATCGTGCTCGTTGGCGTTGCGGTCGCGAAGGTCTTTTGCGCCTGGTCGGAAATCGAGCCGCTGGACAACAGGAGCGGTAAGCAGCGACGGACGTCGAGCAAAGTGAGAGGCGGGGAGCTCAGCCTTTTCCGCCTTCCACACCCGGGACGCATCCTGCGACTTCGGGAGAAGGACTCTGGGCAGCTGGAATGGACCGAGCGATGGTTCGCGACCGTGGGAGGCCTTTATCGCGACGGCGAGGCGATCAACCTGGCCGAAGTGCGCGAGATCGATTCCCAGATCATGCAGGAGGATCAAAAGGTCATCGATGAACTAATAATCCACGATAGCAACATGCTGTTTGAAATGGAGGAGGCGTGCGAGATGCGGGAGTACCGGCTCAGTCTTCTCAGGGAGGAGTCTGAGAACCACAAACGGGAATCCGAAGAGACAGAGTACGATGAATTGAATTGATTAAACGCTGTCTTGATCGTTGACGCGTTCGCGGGAGCGGCTAGACCTGCCACCTCCTGACAGGCTGTTGACGCCTGTCGGAGAGGCATTACCTAAAAGAATGGAATCGATGCGTCCGATCCGACGCGTCCGGAGCGACTCCTCTGACGGCATGCCGCACCGAAAGTTGTTCATCCCCCGGCCCGGCCCGGCCCGGCCCGGCCCGGCGCACCTGCGCGATCGTCGCTGATCAGGCTGCGCCTACGTCATGCAGGTGTTGCGGTCCGAAATTGGTAAAGAGCGCTAGGTCTGTGCGTATAGTCGGATGATACCGCTTCCCGGATGCAAACAGGACCCGTGGATAACGCAGCACGGTGCTTGCAATCTACAACGTGTCATCAAACCCGGGAAAGCCTACGAACATGCGACGTAGATCCGTCCATCATCTACTACATCTCTCCGTCCTCCCAAACTCGTGCGCGATGTCATTAGGCGCGCCGCTATGGGACGGTTTACACCTGTCCACTCAAGCATTCCGCTGTGACTTCTCATCATCCTCGGGCATCCGAGCATACCCCTCGATAACAATCGCCAGGGCACGCAGGATGGAGGGTTCCAGCCGACATATGCGGTTGCGTCCCTGCCGCTCCGCCGTGACGATGCCCGCCTTCTCCAGCACTAGGAGATGAGCGCCTAGCAGGTTGCGTGGAATGCCGACCGCGTCGGCGAGCGTACTCGGAAGCGTGCCGTCGTCCCCCGCTTGGGCGATGATCTCGACCATCTCCAGCCTCGTCGAATTGCCGAGGGCCGCCAGCGCGGCTCTCACCCGTTCCTTGTCCATGAGTAGCGAGATAGCGCACTGCCATCACCGCGACAAGTCGATGCAATAAATTATGGTCTAATATATGTTGTATTATAGTTAATTCCGCATTAGGTTGCGTTGGTCGGGGCTGCTGTCGACCCGACCAACCGATCATCGGAGACCACACGGCGGCTGGAGAAACGTACATGTTGAACGTCGAACACCGCCGCCTCCCCTCCACCCCCGTCTTCCCGGACCCGCTGGATGAGGATCAGGCCGACGACGACTGCATCGTCCTGACGCGCCGACGCCTCGTCCGTTTGGCGCTCGTCGCCTGCGAGACCGGCGCACGGTTCGAGCGAGATGGGGTCCGGCACGATCCGATGGCCTGGATGCTCGCACCCAGGCGGCTGTTTGACGGCAGGACGGCGATCGAAGCCTGTCTGGAACTGGAGGGGTGCAACCGCGCCGTCGTCCTCCATGGTCTGGCGCTCGGGCTGGACGCGGACGCCGACGAGATAGACGATCTGCTCGCGGATGAGCCCGGTGACATTGATGCGGACGTCGATGGGCTATCATTGGAGGGAAGCGTCGAGGCCATGGAGGGTGGCATCGACGTCGAGAATCGGATGGCGGCGGGGAATGGTGGACGGGTGCCGTTCCTAGGACCGGACGCCCGAGTCCTCGAGAAGTGTCGCGCCGCTTGAGGCGCGACTTCGTGGCGGTGCCGGTCGATCCCGACGTGCTGGCACGCGCGCTCGGCCGGCACGACGACTTCCGGGTCCTGCGCCGGATCGCACCCATGGAACGCAGGTCATCCAAAGACGTGCGGGGGCAGGGTCTTGTCGGCTTGGCGCTGGATGTGGAGACCACCGGGCTTCACCATCTCGAGCACGAGATCATAGAGCTTGCCATGCAGCGGTTCCGTCTCGATGATCACGGAAGGATCGTCGAGACGGGACGCCCACGCTCCTGGCTCGAGCAGCCGTCCCGACCCATCCCGGCGGATATCACCCGGATCACGGGCCTGGCCGATCCCGATGTCGCAGGACGGGCAATCTCCGACGGCGAAGCGACGGCCATGCTGATGGGGGCCGACTTCGTCGTGGCGCACAACGCGCGGTTCGATCGTCCCTTTGTCGAGAAGCGGTTGCCGCTGGCCGAGGGGCGTCCTTGGGCCTGTTCGCTGAACGACGTCAACTGGACGGAACTCGGTTTCGAGGGTCGGACCTTGTCGGGACTGCTGTCTCGCATGGGCTGGTTCTTCGACGCGCATCGGGCATCGACGGACGTGACGGCACTCATGCACCTACTCGACTACCCTCTGGACGAAGGCGGCACTGTGGCGCGTCATATGATCAGGAGAGCGAGCCGTCCGACTTGGACCGTGGAGGCGGTAGGCGCACCGTTTTCAGCGCGCGAGGTTCTGAAGGAGCGAGGCTACCGCTGGGATGCCGGCCGGAAGCTCTGGTCGGCATCCATCGCGGACGACGACATCTCGGACGAGATCTCGTGGGCTACTCTCATGCTATACGGCGGGAAGCGGGAACCGGTGTCCCGCCACATAACATGGCAGAGCAGATATGCAGCCTCGGATTAATCATTCAGGGTGCAGTCGCCCGCCGGGTCGCCCCCACCGCCTGAATGCGGCGCGCCATGATTCAGCGGGCGAACCCGCCGTCGTCGGCCTCCATCCGACTCGAGCTGCACAAGCTGCACACCTTCCCACGGGAGTACATGACCTTCGTCGCCACGCTCTGATCGCTGCATAGGCAGCATCGATCAACTGTGTTGATCTCGGAGAACCCCGGCAGGTCACATGTCACGCACGTGGGGTTCTATTATGCGGAAGTTTGCAACACGGTTCGGGGGGGGGGGGCGAATGACGATCAGGGATCTGGACAGCGGAAGGCACGTCGCCGGTGTGCTTGATAAGGGTGAAAGGGGGGCGACCTTCAAGCGGGCCCTAGACAGGATGAGTTCGTCCGACGTCGCTACCGTAAGAGCCGCGCTGGACAAACGCATTGAGGGCAGCAGGATCGAGACGTCGGCTTGGATACCTGGCAGCGACTGGCGTGGAACCCCATGGCAGGCGATCTACGATGTCGGCGCAAAAGGCAGCTTCGAGCAGGCTGCGCTCATGTTCGGTCTTTTCGTATGGGAAGCGTTCGACCGGCATCCGGCCGACTGGTTCACGACGAAGTTCTCCGCCGGCGGCGAGGGAGATCGTTTTCGGGTATACTTCAGGGCGGGTGACGAATGAATCGGGAGACGGCGCTTCCGGAGAAATCGGCGAGTGGCGAAGGAGCGGCGATCCTCGTGGACTTCGACAACGTCTTCACGAAGTTGTGGGAACGGGACGTCGAACTTGCCATCCGCTTCGCCTCGGACCCCGGGCGCTGGCTCACGGCTCTGGCGAGCCCGGCCACCGGAGAAACTCGGAGATGGCTTGTTGCACGATGCTACCTGAACCCCTCGGGGTGGGTCAGCGATCCCGGCGAGCCGGGCGGTAGGCTGCGGTTCTACAAGTTGCGATCCGCCTTCGTGGACGCCGGCTTCGAGGTGATTGACTGCCCGCCGGTGACCCGAGGCGCCAAGAACGCGGCAGACATCCGGATCGTGATCGACGTGCTCGGCCTATTAGATCACAGAACCAGATTCGGCGAGTTCGTGTTCGTGTCGGGCGACTCCGACTTCACGCCGCTGCTCCACAGGCTAAGAAGCGAAGATCGGCTGACGGCGATCGTCGCCCCGGGTGGCCTCGCGGCAGCTTACGCCTCCGTGGCCGATCGGGTTGTCGGCTTCGACCGTTTGGCGGATGTGCTCGGTATCACCGACGATGCCGTCGACGTTCCCACGCAGCCCGGGTCGGGCGATACCGGCCATGACATAGCGGCCGACCAGCGCGCATTCGCCGTGTTGGTCAGGCGACGGTATGAGGAAGCGAAGGCGGCTCTGAACTTGTCCGCCCTTTCATCGGCCGTCATCGAGTCCCTTCCGAACGCGAAGGCGTCCGAGTGGTTTGGGGCCGTCACCTTCCGTCGGGCCATCGCGGGTCTGGCGCTGCCGGGCGCTCGGTTCTCGCAGTATCATCTGTGGGACGAGGGTAGGCATTCGCCTCCGGCATCGGCCGACAAGCCCGGTGAAGACGGTCGCGCCGCCGGGGGGGGCGGAAGCGTAGAGGGCTCAAGCTGATGAGGTGATCGCGCCACGAGATGGCGGGGCATGCGTTGGCCTGACGGCTGAATGACCGTTCCGTCAGACGCGAACCGGAGAGTTGTGGCAATGCTAACGATGAGTTCGGATCCTGATATCGTAAGTCCCGCGTTCGAAACGTGGCGGGCCGCGCTGCTCGAAGAGGGTGTGAGGCATGGTGCGTTGTGGCGACTGCTGGAGCAGCGCATGGTCTTCCGCAATCAGTCCGACAACCGAAGCGAGCGGCTGGGCTCAAGGACGGCGCTTGGGACCGATCCAACGGGCAGCTATTGGGCCGTGCAGATCAACGAGGCGAAAATGCCCGGTGACGCGAATGTGCTTTCGGGTATCGCCACCGATGAGCAGGAAGGCATCTTCCTCATCCGTCAGGGGCGGCTGACTTCGCCCGTGGCTGGGAATCAGCACATCCTGGAAGACGAATTCCGTCGTCTTACCGGTCTCGTGCCGACACCCATGCGGAACGGCGACACGAGCGGCAAGAGACGGGAGTGGCACGTCGTCACGCGGCTTGACGTCGATGCTTCAGAGATCAGGGATGCGACAGGTCGTTTCGTTGATCACTGTGCATTGGCGCGACTCCACTATGCCGAGGTTGAAGGCAACCTGCCGGACACCAATCCAATCGAGGGACTTGGTCGCGACGAGGATGCAAATCCATACACCGTGGGGGCGCGGGATGCTTCCGAGCCGCAGGAGGTGCGTCGACTGCAGGGCGAGGTCTGGCAGGCGCTTGCCGCGCTTCTTCGTGACGTCGGCATTGCGATCGACAAGCCGAGACATGCGGCAGGCTACGAGGTCGATGCGGTTGTCGCTGGCCCCGGAGGTGCGCTGCTTATCGAGATCAAGACGGGCAATTCGGCTGCCGACGTGTACGGAGGCATGGGGCAGCTCCGGCTATATCCACTACTGCTTCCGAGCCTTGGCGGCCACGAACTCGTTCTGTTGCTGCCGGCATTGCCCCACCCCGCTTTGGTGGAAGCGATCGGCGAATGCGGTGTCCGGCTGCATACCTATCGATCATCGAACACCACCAAGGGTAAAGTCGAGTTCGACGCGGACTTCCTTCGTCTTTGCACCCTCACCTGAGTGCCCGTGCTTCAGGTGGATCCGATCCATCGCAGCAGCCGGGTCCCGTTGGCCGCCAGCACCAGGAGGTCCTCGGGTCCGACGCCTCTTGGGTGAGAAGCGTCGTGCCGGATGGGTTTGATCTGTTCCAGTGTCTCGCGGAGCACATCGAGCGAGCCGAATGTTGCGGCGAACAGCGGCCAGTTCTCCTCCCGGCCGATGATCTGGAGCCAGTCGCCGAAGTCCGCGTGGACGATGAGGTGTTTCGCCGGGCGTCCGCGCTCCTCCGCCTGCTTCTGCCGCCGCCGCACACGGTTTCGCACCTCGCCGGGAACATGAATGATCCACTCGTCACCCCAGGCGGCGTCGAGCGCGTCCCGGACGAACGCGAGGAGCTTGGCCTCTAAGCGACGAACCATCTGCGCGGCGATGTCGTCGATGCCGAACTCATCGTCCGCCGCTTGCGGGTCGAAGCGCAGCCCGAACGGCTCTAACATGGCCAGCACGATCCGCGTCGGCATGGAGGACAGGACGGGGTCGAAGCCGCGATCGTAGCGCTCAGCCACGCGAAGCGCGGGATCGTCGTCGGCATCTTCGTCCACCTGCTCGCCGCGGTAGTCGCCCAGCGTCGCGCGGAATTCCTCGGTGACGGCCTCGTCGCGCGGATTGAGATTTGCGACCGTTCCGCCAAGCCTGCCGAAGCGGGCCATCGCCGCGAGCGACAGGTCGGGCCGATCTTCACGCACCCAAGGAGCCGCGAGGCCGGTCACGCCCGCCTGCGCGCGCGCCAACCAGTCCGGATAGGGTGCCAAGGCCGACCATGTCCCGGTAGCCGACACGACCCGCTCGATCTCACTTGCGGTCGGTGGCCGCAATGGCGGG
Organism: Sphingomonas sp.; assembly: GCA_965260965.1. Taxonomy (GTDB): domain Bacteria; phylum Pseudomonadota; class Alphaproteobacteria; order Sphingomonadales; family Sphingomonadaceae; genus Sphingomonas. The sequence continues at coordinate 1,193,036 of CBDHCA010000003.1, forward strand.
AGCAGCGCCGCGTGGGCACGCCTCAGCGCGGCACTGGTCGTCGACGCCTCGATAGACGCTGCGGCGCGTGCCGCAGCGTCGGCGAGCAGTCCGCGCGTGCTCGCCAGGTCTTCTGGTCGGCCCGACGCCAGTCTCGCAGCGACGCCTCCGAGAGAACCTATGCCGGTGATCTCGCGCATCGCACGTCCGTAGCGTTCGCCGAACTCGTCGTGCAGACGAGACAGCGACGAACGGAAAGCCGCGTCAGCGAACGGTGCTCCGATCGGCGTGCGCGCGGTCTTCAACACGCCCGATACGATCGACTGATCGGCTAGGGCAGCGACCGTCGAGGGTTCGACGTGGTCGAGGAACGAGCCGGTCAGCCTGCGGGCCTTGGCGAGCGCGTCACTGGCCGTGGCAGCCTGCGCCTGCTGCAGTAGGGATCGGGTCGTGGAATTCGCGAGGAAACCCCCGACTCCGCCACTCGCCTCGCGTATCGCGCCCTGTAGGACGCTGCCCTCTCGCATGTCCCGCATGATCTGATCCGCGGTGGAGTTGCTCATCGCGAAGCCGCCGACCGCCGTCCTGATTTCGTCGAGTGCGCGGTCGCCGGCCATCTGCTCTGTGAACAGGTTGCTCTTACCCCGGACGCTTGACGATGCGAAGTTGAGTTCGGTGCCGGTGGCCCTCGGCGGGTCGGTGACGTTGACCCGCTTCATCTCGTCGTCCTCGCCGCTCAAGATTGCACCGATGGGCGCAGGATAGCTGATGCGGTCGATCGGAGGGCTGTCACGAGGCAATGATGCGGCCACGCGACGGGAGGCGCAAGTTCTTCGGCTCGACGGAGGCGATGGATGTCGCAGGGATGCGTCGTGGCCGAATCCACCGGCGGAGGCATGACCTTGGATTCCACCCAATCCCGCCCGGACGATGCGGGATAAGAGGTTTGCAGGTGAACATGGGCTGGGGCGTCTGACGTCTGCACCGGCAGTGGACAGGAAGCCGGCGGTCCGGCAGCACCGGCTCAGGATGCGATACCAAAGGGGATCAGATTTTGCTCCAAGAGATAAAGAAGGCGCGCCGCTCAGTCGGACTGTCTCAGCAGGGCATGGCGGAGCTGGTTGGTTTGAACGTCCAAGTCGTGAAACGGATGGAGAAAGGCGTCGGCTCGACTTCGACGTTGGTTGAAGTGATGAAGGTCCTCGACTTCCGCCTTACGGGCGTCGGGCGCGGAGCCACTCTGCCGGAACAGCTTCAGGCCAATCGGCACAGTCGATCCCTGTCGTTGAGGGAGATGGCCGCGCGCACCGGCATGTCACGCGCGACGATCTCCGCGGTGGAACGAGGAGAAGGAACGATCGCAAGTCTGCTGCGGCTGCTCGCCGCGCTGGCCCCGAAGGCGCGCCGCCGGGCAATGGAGCGCGCCTACTGGGGCGCGGGCGACAAGGCCGACCGAGACAGCCGCTTCACGCCACCGGACTTCATGGTCCACGTGCACGCGGCGTTCGGCGAGATTGATCTCGACCCCTGCGCTCATCGCCTAAGCCCTGTGGTGGCGCGTCGTCGCATCCTTCTCGACGAAGGCGGTAATGGCCTCTCGGACGACTGGTCGGGGCGTCTTGCCTTCGTGAACCCGCCGTTCTCGGAATTGACTAGGTGGCTGGAGCGTGCGCATGGCGAGTGGTCGGCCAGTAGGGTGGCGACGGTCGTCTGCCTCGTGCCGGTCCGTACGGACTCCGCTATCTTCCACGACCGGATCAGCGCCGACGCCGACATCTACCTGCTCCGTGGCCGCATTCGCTTCCTCGATCCGAGCGGCCGGGCGCAGCCCACGCCGTTCTCGCTCATGGTCCTGACATTCGGGGCGGAGCCCGCGCAGAGGGACACGTTCGCCAGATCGGTGCCCGGTTCTGGCTGGTGCGTGAAGGAAACGACGACTTATTATCCGCCGGTCCTGGCACAAAGGTTGCGACATGGTGACGTGCGTGTGGTCAGCATGATCATCGAAAAGGTGGTCCGATCTGAAGTTGCTGGATTGATCGTGTCAACACTCTGCGCGTAGAGAACTTCCGTTCGCCATCAGGCGGACCGAGGCGTGACAACCTCGTCGGTAAGTAGCCGTAAGCCCGGCCCGAATCATTTCGGCCGGGAAGCGGGCGTGCATGTCCAGGGCTCCTTCGGGGGCCTAAAGACGCTCGCGCCTGTCTTACCGCAGGTTGTCACCTCCCGGCTCACGGGCCGGCACCGCCTCGTTTCATCAGGAGGCGGTGCCGCCGGCTGGGAGAGCCGAACGGCAGCGCCGCGAACGGGGGTTCGGGCGTGGACGTATTCGACGGACGGCGCAGCACGCGGCTGACGATCATCAGGAGTTCGACGGCCGTGTCCGCGGCCGTGCTGCTCGCCGCGTGCGGCGGCGGCGGCGTCAACTCGCCCGGTGGCAACGCGCCGCCGACCAGTGCTCCGGCACCCACGCCGCCGGCGACGCCCGCGCCCACGCCGCCGCCCACCCCCACGCCGACATCCGCTGCCGACACGGCCGAGTACAGGGCGTCCGGCGCGGTCGTGTCGGCGAAGGCGGCCTATGCCTACGATCGCGGCGTCACCGGCAGGGGCGTCACCATCGCCGTCCTCGACACGGGGATCGACACTTCGGGGCGCGAGTTCGCCGGCCGCATCTCGCCGGACAGCACCGCCTTCGACCAGACGATCGCCCGGTGTGCCACCTGCGCGCCCGAGACGATCCGCTTCGACGTGAAGGACGTGAGGGGCCACGGCAGCCGCGTCGCCGGCATCGCCGCCGCAGCGCGCGACGGCATTGGCGTGCAGGGGGTCGCGCCCGAGGCGACGATTCTGGCGCTGAAGCTGAGCGGCTCGGACCTGACGAACGTCACGCCGACCTCCGGACCGGTGCCCGAAGGCGACGGCGCCAACGTCGCGCTAATCGCGCCCGCCATCCGGTATGCGGTCGACAGGAGTGCCTTCGTGCTCAGCATGAGCCTGAACGGCGTAACGGCGGGCGGCATGGCGGCCGAGCAGCGAGCCGCAATGGATGCGGTCCGGCAGGCCGACCGGCTGCTGGTTGAGTCCGTCTCGAACTTCACGGGCGAAGACAGCTTCACCGGCATGATCGCCGAGAACCTGGTCGGCACGGACCGCGCGAACAGGGACTGGTTCCTCTTCGCCATCGGTGTGGATCAGAACGGCACCCCCCGCATCGCGAACGGCAACGCCGGCCCGCTCGCCGACCGCATGATCGCAGCCGCCGGCAACGAGGTGCGCACGGTCGACCAGAACGGCGCCGTCGTCGTCGAGACCGGCAACAGCTTCGCCGCTCCCGCGGTGGCTGGCGCGGCCGCGCTCCTCAGGCAGCACTGGCCGCAGCTCGGCGGCAGGGCGATCGCGCGCATCCTGCTCGACACCGCCACCGACGCGGGCGCGCCGGGGATCAATCCGGTCTTCGGCGTCGGCATCCTCAACGTCGAGAAGGCGATGCAGGCGCAGGCGCCCGCCTCCTCGTTCGTGGCGGCGCAGGCGGTGCTGGCGCGCTACTCCTCGCTGACGATGTCCGCGCCGTTCGGTAGCGCCGCGGCGATCGCCGCCAAGGCGTCCACCATGACGGTCCTCGACCGCTACGGCCGCGACTTCGCGATGAGGGCCGCGTCCGGCATCCGCGTTCGCGGCTCCGGCCTGCTCGCCGGCGCCATGATCTCGCCGATCGACGCGCCATGGCGGCGGAATGATCCGACCGACGCCCGCTTCGGCTTCTCCTCATCGGTGCCCAGCTACTGGCAGACCGTCGGCTCGAACCGATCGGCCATAGTGTCGTTCTCGCCCATGCCCGGCCAGACGGTGACGCTCGGCGCCAACGTGGCGGTCGGTCGCGGTGACGGCATCGCCGGCTCGCCCTTGCGCGGCGTCGTCGACACGCCGGTCGGCATGTCGTCCTCTTGGACCGGATCCGGCTGGTCCGCCGGCTTCTCGTCCGGCTCGGCCCGCGACGGACGCACGGATCTGCGCGGCCTTGCCGTCTCCACGCCGCTCGGCTTCGGGTTCGAGGTCTCGGAGTTGATCGAGCGGGGTCAGGCGCTCGGCATGCGCGGCGGCGTCGAGTTCGGGCTGAGCGGCGCGCGCACCACGATGGCCTCGCTCACCGCACGGCGCATGGTGGCCGGCGTGCTCGTCTCGGCGCGCGCCACCGCCTCCACCACCCGCGTCGCCGGCGGCTCGGAGACGATGCGCTTCCTGGGGCCGGTGCGGGGCGGCGCGTTCGCCGTCGAGGGCGCGCGCGGTCTGTTCGGTGGCACCGCCACGCTGGGCGTGTCGTCGCCGCTGCGGGTGGAGCGGGCGCGGGCCACGCTGCTGATGCCGGTCGCCTACGACCTGATGACCGGAGCGCTGACCACCGCGACGACCACGGTCGACCTCGCTCCCGACTCCCGCGAGCTGGATCTGGAGCTAGGCTGGTCGGCGGCGCTGTCGCCGACCTCGTCGCTGCGGCTCGGCATCGCCCGCGCCTTCGATGCCGGGCATGTCGCCGGAGCGACCGACACGGCGGGCTTCGTCACGCTGGTGCTGCGGTGAGCGGCTCCTTCCGGGCGCGCTCGCCCCCCGAACCGGCCGCCGTCCACCAGTAGATCGAACGTCCACCAACGGACCTGCGACGCCGGGATGCCTTCCCGGCGGAAGAAGTCGCACGTCCATCGAACTTGAGGGAAGAACATGATGACCAGGATCACGGCCATGAGCGCGCTGGCGCTGCTCGCCGCTTGCGGATCGGCGTCGGTCGCCGAACGGGAAGCCGCCGCGCAGACGAGGGCGACGGAGAAGCCATTGACGATCGCAGGGCTGCGGATCGGCATGTCGGCGACCGAAGCGCAGGCGACGCTCGTCCGCAACGGCTGGAAGGTCGACACGTCGCCCGGCGAGGACTGGGCGGCGACCGTGGATCATGAGGCCAAGCGGCAGCGCGACGTCTTCCCGATCGAGGAGCCGAGGAACGGCGTGGCGACGCTGAACGCGAGGAAGGGCGACGAGACGCTGAGCGTCGAATTCCAGCCGATGCCGACCGGTGACGCCGTCAAGGTCGTGCGGTATGTCGCGCCCGCCGCCGGCAGGACGCCCGAGCAGATCGCCGTCGAGATGACGAAGCGCTACGGCAAGCCCGGCGTCTCGATGGTCGCCAACCCCGTCTACCAGGCGAGCTGGTGCACGGGTGGTGATCCGTGCCGACAGATCTGGGGCAACCAGCACACCGGCCTCGAAGCCAAGCTCGACGTCTACGGCAAGCTGAACGTCTCGCTGTCGCAGGGAGTGGCGGCGGAGCGGGCGTGGCAGGCGGCGGTGAAGCGGGCGGTCGGCGGTGCCGCGCCCGAGAAATCATCTCTGTAGTTCCGAGTTGGGATGCGCGCGGTATCGGTAGTGGGTTGATCGACTGATCTGCTGCCGCGCGCAGGCTCGAGGCGAGCATCACGGCTTACGCGCGAAAACGGCTATATCCTATCGAAGACGGATCCCATTCTTGGGCTGAACAGCCTCTCGTATGTCTTGAGCAGGAACATGTCCGTCATTCCGGCGACGTGATCGCAGATCACGCGGATATCCCCGCCAGCCTCCTTGTATTGGCGGAAGGTGTTCTTCGGCAGGAACGCCGCGGGTTCGGAGGCCAGCGCCTCGAACACGGCGACCACCATGCGCTGCCCTTTGAATTCGAGATGCTGGACCTCGGCGCTACGGATGACGGCGTCGTAGACGAGCGCCTTCAATGCGTCGAGGAAGGTGCGGGCCTTCGATTCCATCGTTACGCGGAAGCGCAGCAGGGGTTCGGCAAATTGGTCGTGTTCGATGATCTCGCATCGATGGATGAAGTAGCCGACCAGCAGGCTGACCGCGTGCTTCCGGCTCGACGCGTCACCGAAGAGCTTCCGCATGAGAGCGGCGTAGGCGTCGTTCTCGAAGCTGCTTCGGCTTCGATCACTCAACCAGACGAAGAAGCCCTCGCACATGGGCGGTTCGACATGGGCCTCCCAGTCTTCGGCTTGCACGAGGCCGAGGGCTGCCGAGTCCTCGAGATCGTGCACGCCGAACGCGATGTCGTCGGCGACGTCCATGATGCTGCAGTCGAGCGACTTGTGCAGCGTTCTGAGATGCTTCGGCTTCGCTTCGAGCTGCGCCGCCGCCATCGTGCGGTCGGTCGCGGTAAAGAGGCGTCTGTCCGGCTCCGACAGCACGTCGAGTATCCATTCCACCTCGGGGCATTCGCTGTCCATGTGGCATTTCGGCGGCTTCGAAGCATCCCGATCCACCAGGGCGATGCTCACTGGTCCGTCCTGCAGGCGTGGGATCCGTTCCGGATGGCATGTCGCCGAGTAGCGCGCGGGGTATTTCAGGGTGCCGAGCAGGGTCCGGCGGGTGAGGTCGGCGCCGTGCTTCTCGGAGAACTTCTCGAGCTTAGTGAGTATGCGCAGCGTCTGGCCGTTCCCCTCGAACCCGCCATGTTTGGCCATGCAGAAGTTGAGGGCGACCTCGCCGCCATGGCCGAAGGGCGGGTGACCGAGATCGTGCGTCGATCCGATGGCCTGGATCATGGCGAGATCGGGCAGGTGGACGACGCCGACGTGGTCGCCGTTGTCCTGGCGCAGCTGCCGGACGATCCCGACGGCGATCTGCGCGACCTCCAGCGAATGGGTGAGCCGCGTCCTGTAGAAGTCGCTGTCGCCCAGGTTCAGGATCTGGGTCTTGCCCTGCAGTCGGCGGAACGATGCCGAGTGAATGATGCGACCGTAGTCGATGTCCGAGTTCGAGCGTGCGTCGTCGGCGTTCTTCGTCCAACCACTCGGTCGTGCTTCCCACTGCATCGCCCCTGGTTACGCGTCTCCGCGTTGCTCTGCCAGGCTTCCGTTCCGAAGAACGCGATTGAGCGCCGATCCTTCCGATCCTCCGCGGCGAGGCCGAATCAGTAGTTAGCTTCATGGGGAGCGAAGTAGTTGCGTCGAGAGCACCTTCAGCCGGGTCTCGATCAAGCCCAGCTCCTTCTGGTCGGAGAGGGTGAACAACGCCAATCTGCTTCCGCCCGCACGATAGGCGCCATGGATCGCGTTGCGGCGGTTCCCTAGGGCGACGAATTCGACGGCTTTGGGGTCTTCGCTGGCCGCGACCAGCACGTTGTTTCTGTGCCGCAGCGGATCATAGACCGCTTCCGGGTCGGGTAGGAACAGGATGCGTTTGGGAACATTCGGCTGCGGAGAGACGTCGACGAGCTCGCCGGTCCGCCGACGCCAGACGCCGTGATGCTCGGCCTCGAAGTAGACGCCGGGCGTCGTCCAGATCGCCCACCCGCTGACGACCGATCCGCCGGCTCGGGCGACCTTTCTCGCCACGTTGTCGAAGCATTCCGATGCGACGGCGTCGTTATCGGGGCGGCATCGCACGAAGACCGGATCGCTTTCGGCGATGGTCCGGCAGAACGCGCGTATGCCCGCGGTGACCGTCCTCGGCAGGGTGTCCGGCATCGACGGGGCGGTCCCATGCATCGCCCGTCCGTCATGCCGCACGGATCAGTGCCTCCATGCCGGTATCCGCATCTACCACGGGGTTCCCCGACGCCTGATCGACCGCGAACTCCCTGGCCCAGCAGAGCCCGTCCACCAGCTCCATCTGCGCAATGGTCCGGCACGGTATCTCGAGCAGCCGCGGATTGGCGTAGACGACGGCGAGGCAACGCGCCCGGCTGATCGCCACATTCATCCTGTTGCGACTGTACAGGAACTCAATGTTGCGCGGAAGGTCGTCGCCGGAGGACGTCGCCATCGAGACGAGCACGACCGGCGCCTCCTGTCCTTGGAACTTGTCCACCGTCCCCACCCGAGCGCCGTCCGGAAGGCTGCGCTTCAGCAGTTCGACCTGCATGTTGTACGGCGAGACCACCAGGATGTCGTTGGTGCCGATGCGGTGCCGGACTCCGTGACGATCGACCCAGTGCGCTCCCAGTAGCGCGCGATAGGTCTTCGCGAGCCTCTCCGCCTCTTCGGGCGCACGCTGCGTCCGACCGGAGTGCGGCACGTCCACGAACCTGAGGCCCGACGGAGCTAGGGCATCGGGGTCCAGGGCCGCATCGACCTCGATTCGCTGCACGGAGGTCGTCCGCTCCGCCTCAAGCCGTCCTTCATACACCGCATCGGATATGAAGCGGCAGAGGTCCGGATGCATCCGTCGCGTGATGGGCAGGAAGACGCCTTGGTCGGCAGGAACGGTCGCGTGATCTTCCAGGAGGTGTTCGAGCGCGGATCGCCCGCTGCCGCCGGGGTGGGTGCCCTTGATGGGTTGAGACAGCTGCATCTGATCGCCGACGAGCACGACGTTGCGCGCCGAGGTGCCCATCGCCAGCACGTTGGCGATACTGACCTGGCCGGCCTCGTCGATGAAGAGATGGTCGAACGCCTGGTCGAGTTCCTCGCGCGCGAACAGCCAGGCTGTTCCGGCCACGAGCCGGTGATGCGGTTGCACGCCGCTGCCGCTGCCTCCCACGACGTCCTCGATCCAGCCGCCACCGTCGAGCTTCTGGTCATCCCGGCTGGACTTCTTCATGCCGCGGCAGTGCACCTCCTGCGCCGTCGCCATCGCCTGCACTTCCCTCAGTAGGTTGTTGATGGCCTTATGCGAGTTCGACGCGACGCCGATCCGCTTCCCAGCGGCGAGCAGAGCGACGATGGCCTGAGCCGACGTATAGGTCTTGCCGGCGCCGGGTGGTCCCTGAACCAGCAGGTAGCTATCGTTCAGCACGCCGAGGGCGTCGATGGCGCCGGCAGTCGCATCCCCTCCCGCCCGAACGATCGCCTGACCGGCGGTGCGGCCCGAGAGCCGCGGGCGGTCGCGACGCAGCATCGAAGTGAGGGCGGCGTATCTTGATCCACCCGCCGCCACGTCGCCGGCGTAGCGATGCACCGCGTCGCGCAGGATCCTGTCGCCCACGGGACCCTCGGGGATCAGCGCACATCCCGGATCGATGGCGGAACGTGAAGGGCCTAGCTTCAACGCGACGACCCGTTCGTCCTCGTCGAGCGACACGATCTCGCCCGCCGGCTCCAGCGTGGCGGACCGAAGGGGCTTGTCGCCCACCCTCATCTTGAAGTCCTGGGGTGGGAAGACGAACGGATGGACGACAGACTTCTTGTCGTTCCACGGTCGCAGGGTCGGGTGCGGCTGCAGATCGGCGATGCATTCCGCGTCGTCGAGCAGTTCCTCCGCGTCCATGTCCTGCCTGGCGAACATCGCCCACCACGTCGGCTTGGCCTCCCGCCGGTGGAACTCAAGCACATCGACCAGCAGCCGTCTCCACGGTTCGTCGCCCCCGGCGAGGAGACGCTCCGCCAGCAACCGCGTGCGTTCGTCCGTCTCCTCCCGGGCCGCGACCTTGGCAGGATCGGGGGGAGCGACCATGCGGCCGGTGAACCATTCCGTCCCGGGCGGGCGGAGGGAGAGCAGCCAGTCCCGGCAGAGGCGGGTCGAGCGGCAGTCGATCTCGTTGTAGTCGGCTATCTCCTGCAGCAGCGGGTCGCCGCCGAGCTGTCGCCAGCGTTCGTAGATGACGATGCTGTCGCCGGCGGTCTTCACCTCCCCCTGCCGCCCGCCGGGAAGGTAGAAGGCCTCCATGTTCTTGATCGAGTAGCGCGGTTCCGAGGTGCGGATGGACTCGGCCACGACCTTGTAGAGATCGACGAGCCGGTCGCCGCGGAGGAGGTCGTCCACCTCCTTCTCGCGGGTGCCGTGATACATCGCCAGCCGCTTCAGGGCCGTCTCCTCGTAGGAGGCGTAGTGGTAGACGTGCGCCTGCGGATGGCTGGCGATGCGGTCCGTCACGAAATCCATGAACTGCTCGAAGGCTACCTTCTCGGCGTTGCGGTCATGCGCCCAGAAGGCATGGAAGCGGTCCTTTCCCGCCTCATCGAACGCGACGACGCCGAACAGATACTCCAGGCCGCCTTCGAAGAGCGGATCGCCCTCCATGTCGAAGAACATGTCGCCATGGTCTGGTCGCGGAATGCGGCCGAAGCCGCGGCCTTCCACAGGAGGCAGGATCTCGATCCGCCGCTCGCCGGTCGTGCGGTGATGCTGTTGGAGCCTGGCCTGTCCCGATAGCTTCGCTAGGGTTGCGGGCTGGATTCCCGGTATCCTGCCGGTGGTGCCTATCACCGCCAGACCGCCGATGTCGTTCACGCCGAACGATCGAAGCGCCGTGATCTGGCTTCTGCCCATCCCCGCGACGATCGAAAGGTGGTCGGCTGCCTCCCAATCGGCGTCGCAGCGGTCGCTCCAGCGGCAGAAGGTGCAGTGACCGCATGGATCGGTGGGCGAACCGACCAGAGCGGATCCGACGAACGTCTCGAACCGTTCGCGAGCGCGCCGGTAGTAGTGCAGGACGGATGTGGTGGGCAGCGACGCCAACTCCCCGGTTCCGAGCACGACGTGCATCTGCGCTGGCATCACGCCCTGTTCCGCAGCGAGCATCTCCGCATACACGCACAACTGGAGCACGTGCTTCGCCTTCGCTGATCGCGCCAACTTCGTGTCGGCTACGTCGTAGGCGTAAGCGCCGAGCGACGAGACCATGTCGTCGCGCCTCAACAGGAAGTCGGAATAGCCGTGCCACCGGCCGACGAGGAACGCGCCTTGGTAGATGACGGCCGGGCCATCGCGCATCGCGCGCCGCGTTGCGTCGACGCGCTGCTCGAGCGTGCCCGCCGTCGGTATCTCCGCAATGGAACGACCCTCGCCACGCAATCGGGAAAGGAAGGCCAATTCGTGCTCGATCCCCTTCTGCTGGAGCAGGACCGCGCCGTCATCGTCGGGTGGGAAGGTGGTGGGTTCGGTCAGGTTGATCGTGTCGAATTTGGTCGCATGGACGCAGCCCATGAAGTTCACGAGATCGCTCGCCGAGAAGATCGTCCGACCTTGGTGTCGCAGCATCTACAATGTCCCCGTTTTGGATCTTCGGTCCGCTGGACTGGATCATGCACTATCTCCATAATGATGCCAGACGACAGATCATGTCGCATCGGAGGGGGTGGGGATGTCGTATCGGAACGCTATCGATCTTCTGACGATCGCCGCGATGGCTGCTTCGGCGAGGGGTGTCGGGCTTGATGACATCGGACGCGTGCTCGAACGCCACTACAGGACGGCGCAGCGGGTCGTCGATGCCCTGAGGGAACGCTTTCCCGAACTGGAGGAGTTCAGGGACGAGGAGTCGAATCGGACCAGATGGCGGTTGCCGCGCACGGCGATAGCGCCGCTGCTGATGCCCACCGCGGACGAACTCGCCGCATTGTCGTTAGCTGAGGAGATGCTGGCGAACGGGGCGGGCGCCGATCAGGTCAAGGCACTTCGTCTGCTTCATGCGAAGATACTAGCTTTGATCCCGGACGAGCGCAGCCGTCGCATCGAGGCGGACGAGGAGGCGCTGTTGATGGCGCTGGGACACGCTGCCAGGCCGGGACCACGCCCCATCGGCCGCGATGCGATCGACGCCTCGATCTCGACGGCGCTGAAGGGATGCTCAAGACTTAGGATACGCTACCAGGGTTGGAACGACCCAATCGCGAGAGACCGGATCGTAGCACCGCACGGACTGCTCCTCGGCGCCCGAAGATATCTCGTCGCGGTCGATCTGGAGAAGGTCGGCGGCGGAAATCAGCACTTTCGGGTCGACGGCATCGAGGAGGCGGTGGTTCTGCCGGAGACGTTCGTCCGGAAGGAAGGCTTCGACCTCGACGCCCATGCGCAGCGATGCTTCGGATCATATCAGCAGGCGGACGGCATGCACGACGTGGCATGGCGGTTCGTTCCGAAGGCCGTTGCACGCGTGGAGGGCTTCCAATTCCACCCGATGCAGGTCGTGGAGAAGCAATCGGACGGGTCCCTCGTCGTCCGGTTCCGGGCATCCGGCCTGCTGGAGATGTGCTGGCATCTCTACATGTGGGGCGACGCGGTCGAGGTGCTATCGCCGCCGGAACTGGCACGGATGGTCGCCGATCACCGTCGCGCCGACTTCCCGTCCCTGCCGTGAGAAGAGGGGGCCGGGGCATCGCCCCGGCCCAAGGGGCCGGTCAGCAGTCCGGCAGATCGTCGAGGTTGTTGCGCGACGTGGTGTCGCGATCGGTGCGGAGGTATTTGCCGGTTGCGCCCTGCACGACGCGGATCTTCGTCTCGGGCGCGGTGGACCAGTTCACCCAGTATTCGTGGATGCCGCCGTCGATGTCGCTGATCGCGTCGGCCTTGCTGCGTGGCGACCAGGCCTGTCCGGAATTGCAGAGCTTCGTGATGTCGCCCTGCGTGTTCTTACCCGTGGCGGTGACGTAGCGCTTCGCCATGATCAGGACTCCTTTAAGGTGGTGTGGGGGCTCGCTTTGCCGTGGGCGGTGGTGACGTACCGCCCCGAAATGGCGCTGCGATAGTGCGATCCGGAACCAGCGGTCGATCCACTGCTCTCGCGAACGGTGGTGCGCGGACTTGCGTTGCCGTGCTTCGCGGTGACGTAGCGGCCGCTGATCGCGCTGCGGTAACTGCCGCCACTCTTACCCTTACTCATCTCGTTCTCCATCCTTGCGACGACTCGATGCCGTCACTGGAATCGAACATGGTGATACGACACGACAGATCTTGTCGTCTGGGTGGAGGTGCAGCACGCGGCATCGATACGGACGTTCAGGCCAGGGTTGACGATACTCGCAAAGGCATCGTTTAGGATGCAATGTCGATACAAGCTCATCGTCAGGCGGGCGGGTCGTCACAAGGAATAAGGAACGACATGCTGCTGCTCTCCATGCTGTTGATCGCCGCACCATTGGCCACCGATCTTCAGAGCGCCGACAACCCGTTCGCGCAGGGTGCCCGCGCGGATCGATCGGTCAAGCGTCGTCCGGGCGCTCGGCGGCCCAAGGCTCCGTCGTCATCGAAGACCTCTGGCGGAAGCACGTACTACGCGAACTGCTCCGCTGCCCGTGCGGCGGGTGCCGCACCGGTGATGCGCGGGCAGCCTGGTTACAGCCGCAAGCTGGACCGCGACAACGACGGGGTCGGCTGCGAATAGCCTTGGGCGAGACGCTTAGTGCAAATCGGATCAGGTTTCATGCTTCGCGTAACGTAGATCCGCAGCTTGACGCATGCGGCGTTATCTCGGACCCGTAAGCCTCAAACGGGTGGTTCATAGTCGATTCCGTGGTCCGTCATTCCGGATCAGGCGAAGGGGTTGGCGACCTGATCGGATACGGCAGGCGGCGTAGACGCCAAGCCCTGCGGCGATGCGCCGGATTCGAGTTCAGTTACGAGATCGTCGGCAAGGCGCTTCAGTTCGCGTGCGCGTGCCAGACCGGCGGTATCGCGGGTTATGACCACTGACCCGGATATCGTTACGACGGTGGTGCCGTTCTCGATCGATAGATCTCCTATCGAAGCGGCGGCATCGTCGTCGGCGAACGGCTTGATCATCGGTATGCTCCTCTATCGATCGTCGAAGGTCGGAAACGCGGGAACCCGCGCTTTGGTCGCCGCATCGAGCGACGGGAACGGATCGATGCCTGTCCGAGCCGACAGCGTCGCGATCGAAACCACCTCCCATTGCCTTTCGCGATCGTTCCCGACGATCCATGCCCCTGCTCCCTGACCCGGAACGTAGACCGCCTTCCAGACGTGGCTGGGGACCAGCACCCGGCCGTTCAGGCGACGTAGGCTGCCGCCCGTGAACGCGGGCCCGGTGACGATGTAGGCTTGGCCGAGGGTGCCGGACAGATCGCGGACGTAACCTTCGAGATCCGCCCAGCCGCCGCGGTTGAGCCGCGCATCCTGCGGAACGATGTTGGCGAGTGAGAAGCTGTCGTGGTCGTCCTGCGGGGCGCCCATGTCGCCTGATGGCGCCATGTGACCTCGATCGAGACCAGATCCTCTGTAATCGGCCAATTCGGAACGCTCGACGGTGGTCAGGCGGGGTTCCGGATGGAAGCGGTCGTCCCGCGTGTCGAGCGCCCGCGCGGCCTCGACCGAAACCCGCGTGAGATGCTCCGCGACGTACAGGGGCGTGCGCGTCGTTCCCGAATGCAGGACGACGAAGGCGCGGAAGCACAGCGAACGCGTTCCCCTCGCGAGCTTCGGGTTCAAGATAAGCGGTGCGGTGCCGTCCGGGTGCAGGCTCGAGCAGGAACGGCCCGCCGCCGGCACCGGCGCATTGGAGCATGCCGGGGCGAACGCCATCAGCGAGAGGAATGCGATCAAGAGGCGCGGGAGGTTCGATCCGATGTGAACGATCCTTGGTGGGAGAGCGGGCGGGTCCCGTCCGTTGGGACCGTCGGCGTGTCAAGCGATCGGATGGTCGATCCCCGCCATCGGCGTCGGACGGATCGCGGGTCAGATGCACGGCTTCGGTTTCGCATCGACGCCGAGCAATGGCCGTGACGATACAAGGCATGGTGAGAGGGAGCCCGCGACCGCCGCCATGATCTTCGGCTTATCCATATGCAGCGTTTGAGCGTCACCCCGTCGATTGATCCACAACGCGTTTCTCGCCCTGTGGAAAACGGGATCTCTTCCGGGTCTACTTCTGCTCGGACGATCGTTTCTGACCGTAGCTGGAGCAGGCGCTGGCGGAGCGTTTCCGAGTCACTGCGCCCAGGTGGACGGGCGGGGTTTCCAGCGTCATGAATCAGTGGCGGACATGGGCGATCCGGGTCGGCGACGTGCCGGGACTTTCGCATCGGATACGTAGGAGTGGAATGGTGATGGCAGATCAGGGACCTGAAGCATACGATCCGCTCGAGGACGATTACCGGGATCAGCTGGTGGCGATCGGCAAGGGTGCGGTTAGTCTCGTTCCCCTGGTCGGCGGACCGCTTGCGGAGATGATCGGGGTGGCGATACCCAACCAACGCGCCGACCGCATCGCGGCCTATGTGCGCGGATTGGAAGCAAGGATCGGCGAGCTCGACCAAAGGACGCAGCGGGCAATCGGTGAGAACGCGGCCAAGCTCGATCTCGTCGTCGAGGGAGGGTATCAGTCGGCGCGGGCGCTTTCCGCGGAGCGTGTCGAGCGCATCACCGAAGCAGTGTCCCGGGGGCTCGCCGAGGACGATGCTGACGTCATCAGGCGCAAACGGCTCCTCGTCATGTTCGGCGAACTCGACGACGACGAGGTCGCCCTCCTCAACGCGTATGGGCGCTCCTATGCCGGAGCGGATCGAGAGGCCTTCCATGGTATCAGCCGACCCGATCCGGTGCACATGCAGACCTCGTCGAAGGATCTGGAGCGTGACAGGTTGTTCAAGGCCGGCCAGGAGCACCTGCTCCGGCTGGAACTGCTTCAGCGCAATTTCGGGAACGTGAAGAAGGGGCAGATTCCGGAATTCGATGCCAAGTCAGGCCACTTCAAACATACCGTCGAGGTGTCGTTCCTCGGCCGGCTGCTGCTTGAGGACATCGGCCTCCAGACGCCGTTCGATCAGAACCAGAAGAGACGCGAGGGGTAGTCGCCGTCTTCGGCCGGCCCTGATCGGCGTGTGACAACTTCGAATCCCCCCGCGCCGCCATCGACGCGACTTTCCGTATCGGATCAGTTCGTCGAAACGATAGTGCTTCGGACGATCCTCGACGACCGATCTCTGAATGTATGCGTGGCGCCTACATCGCCAAAGCATGCTGAAACCGCCAAGACCCTGCTCTCGGAATGAGCTACGTCAGCGGTTCCTTTCGATGGTTTCCACGGCCAGGAGGTCGAAGCCGTCTCTGACGCCGGTCACTCTGACGCGGAACCCGATCAACCTCCGCGCGCGCCACATCACGCGCCAACCGAGGTCGAGCCGCCACGTGCCCTCATCCCGGACATCGAGCACCAAGTCGTGGCGATCTCGTAGCAGCATGCCGACGACTTCGTGGTGGGTGCCGCGTGACATCAGGAAGCTGCCTGGATCGGTCGGAACGCCAGCATCTGGCCCCTCTCGAAAGCCTCTCCGTCACGATAGTCGCGTGAATGAGATTCTGACCGCTTAATGTCGCACGCGTGCGGTCGAGTATCGCGCACGGTCGCGATGGCGAAAGGGAATGCGAGCGGCATCAGCGGCGGCTTTCGTGCCGACGACATCGCGATGCTCTGGTGATGGGTAGACGAGACCTGATCATCCGGCGAAAAGCAACTCGAGGGTGCCCAGCGCGATCGGATCGGGTGCATGATCAACCGCCCGCCATGGCGTGGGCCGATACGAGGATCGAGTTCCTCGGCATCGCCTTCAATGCGCTGACGAACGGTTCCACGACCCCGACGCGCGAGAACTCGACCAATTCGTTCACGCCGCTCGAACTTCGCAGATGCATCGCCTCGTAGCGGCAGACCGGGATCTGCCGGTTGTCTCGGAAGCGCCTGTCGGGACCACCGCTCTTGTTGGGATGCTTCCAAGTGTGGCGGATGATCTGGGCGTCGCGCGGAACCTGGCCTTCCTCGATGAAGTTCGAGTCCTGCCACACCATCGACAACTTGGAATAGGCGACGGCACCTACGGTGCGCCCATCATCCATCAGCGCGACATCGGGGAGGAAGTAGATCACCTGTCTACCGACATGCAGGGCCGGAGGGGTTATGTTGCTAGTGACCGCGGACGGCAGCTTGAAGTCGAGGGTCGTCGGCTTCTTCCGCACGATGTGGCTGGCGCCGGCGTTGCGCTTCCAGGTGGTGAGATCCTGCACGGCACCCCCGGCTTCGACGTGCCACTTGCCGGCGCATCCGGCGAGCGCGTCGAAACGGCGAACGGCCTCCTCGTAGGCCTGCTCGACTTCCGGCTCGAGATCGTAGAACAGCACGCACGTTCGTCGATACAAATCCAGCCAACGGCCGATCGCCCACCCGGCGATCCCGAAAAGCGGCAGGAGGATGCCCGCTGGGCCCACCACCAGCGCGGTGATCGCCCCGAAGGCAGCGAGGGATAGACCGAGGGTCGCGGCGAGACTGTTCTGCCTGCGCTTGGAGTTGATCTCGTCGATGACGTCGCCGAACGTCTCGTCCCTCATCGCCATCACGTCGCCGGAATCAATCTCCACCATGTCCACGCCACCGTCGAACACGATGCTGGGCGTGGAGGGCGTGGATGCCGGGGCAACACGATCGGTCTTCTTCTCCCCGGGGCGGCCGATGGTCGCTCGGTAGTGAAAGCCGCCTCGGCCGGCATGTACGTAGTGGCCACGCGGACCCGTTCCGATGCGAAGGCCTCTGACGCCGACAGATGCGCCGACGCCGCCTTTCGAGAAGTTGAAGCGGAATGGTCCTGCCTGGACCGACTTTCGAAAATAGAACGGCATTACACCCCCTTGTCCGGGACGTTTTGATCGGGTCGAACGAGATCGAAGGCAATAGGCTACGACCGAATCGAGTTCGGTGGGCTGAACCGCACGGCGTCTTTTGGGCAATGATAGGTAGGGAAAGATCTGGCGCGGCGTAGTTGGGCGACCGGAATGGAAATCATGCTGCCACGCCCGGTAGGGACGAAGGTTTCCGAAGTGAGGGCATCATCCGTGCAATAGTGATGATCGCCGCCGTCGCCCATGTCTTCAGGAAGGTCGATGCTGGTCGCACTGATCAAGACCCCGAGGCGAAGAAGGACTGCGGCCGGTCCGGCAGGGCGGCGGCCGCATTCACATTCATGGAATGGCGGACTCAGCGACGCAGCTTGAGGTAGAATATCTGACCCGCGGCGTCGCGGGCGTTGACCATCCGCGTCGTCTCGCGGAGGACGATGGTGTAGCGGCAGTTAGGATGCTTCGTCAGAACTCGGCGAAAGGTCCGACCGAAATCGCGAAGCCCGAGCGCACGCACGGATCCGAAGTCCAGTCCGACTTCGGCGAGCACCTGCGTGAGCTGCGGCGTGGGGGCGTCGAAGACGATGCTGTCGGCGGTTCCGGTGGCGGTAGCGAGCGTAGTGGCCCGTCGGGCTTCGCCGACCGTCTCGTCCAGACATGCGGGAAGCCCGCTGCCCCTCTCCAGCTTCGCCAGCCGCTGCATGGCGTTTGTCACGCCGGCCGCCCCGCCGGCCTCGCGGATCGCCTCCGCCACCTTGCGGACCTGCGCCTCGTCCGCCTCATTCCCGAGGGTGGCGTTGAAGCCTTTCAGCCGGACGGGGGCCAGTTTGCTGAGTTCGTCGACGAGTTCGGTGATGTCCGAAACGCCTGCGGTCTCGACGGCGCGGTCGACCGCCGCGGGGTCGTATCTGCGTTTCTCGCGCTGGGTGATCGTGTGATGCACGACGAAGATGAACAGCCCGAAGAAGATGATCTGGACGAGGAAGTCGACCAGCGTCAGCAGGAATATGCTGTCAGAGCGCTGATGGGACATCGACCGCTCCGTGCACCTCGATGCGTTCCATCGCCTTTGCGGCTTCGCGCTCATGCATCTGATCGAGCGCAGCCGAGAACCGTCCGACAGCATCGTCGATCGTCTTCGCCCCCGCGGCGATGGATGCCCTGAGGTCGTCGGTCGTGGCGGTCAGCATGGCATCCAGGCTGCCGGCGGTCGTGCGGAGGGTCGCCAGCTGGGCGTGGAGTTCACGCAGGCCACCGGACCCGGCTTCAGCGGCACCACGCAGATCCATCAACTGGGCGGTGGTGGCGTTCAGGTCGCCGCCGGAGGCCGCGACCGCGTCGAGTGCATCGCCGAGCGCCTGCAGCTTGTTCGCCGTCAGAGTGGCCTTGCGCCCGACCGTGTCCAACGCCTGCTTGGCGGGTGTTCCGGACTCACCGATGGCGGCCATCGCCGTCGTCGCCGCAGCCGCGGAGTCGACGAATTCGCGGGCGCGTTCGCCGCCACCACCGAGCGCCTGGTCGAAGCGGGCGATCACCCCGTCCTCGCGTCCGAGCGGCTCGAGCCTTCCGCCTGCGGCAGCGGCGGCCATGTTCACACGCTCGAGGCTGCCGGCGAAACCGCCCACGCTCTCGGCACCGGCGGAGGAGGACGTCCTCAGGCGATCAAGCCCCTCGCTGAGGCTGGTCACGGTATCGACCATGGCAGTCACGCTGGTCCGGAGAGCATCCCGCTCCGCACCGAACGTGACGTCGTTCACGATGCCGCGCAGATCGCCGAGGGCGGTCTGCGCCTGTTCGGACATGGCGGCTATGCCTTCGGAGAAGGCCTTGATCGCCGCATCGATGGAGGCCCTGGTCCGGGCCTCGGCGTCGGATGCGAACTGCTCCGACCGCTGGAGCAGCGTGGTGGCGTAGGTCTCGAAGGACGCCGAGGCGAGTTCCACGTTCCCCAGCAATTCGCGGGACTGCGCGATCTGCCGGTTCATCAGGACACGCAGCTCGTCCTCGTCGAGGATCTTGGTGGATGCGGTCAGGTGGACTCTTGCCCATACCGCATAGCCGGTCGCGAGCAGGCCGAGGCCGAATTGGAACGCCACCGGCGCGAAGTTCTCGCCCATGCCGTGCAGCGAGAGGTCCAGCGCGGTGGCGCCCAGCGCCCCGATGGTGATGAGGAAGCCGTAGTAGTAGACGCTGTCGATCGCCGGCTGCGGAAGTCCGTCGGTCGCTCGCGGCCGCAGGAACATCGTGTGATACCAGATGAGTGGAACCAGTGCGCCTAGGAACGCCGCCATCGGAGGGACCGCGGGGAAGGCCACGCCCAGCGCGAGCGCCAAGGCGGACAGGAGCATGCACCGGGTCAGGGTGGTCGAGTAGTTGAAGTCGCTCACTGGATCCTCGCGCCGCCGGGCAGCATCTTGGTGGTCAGGCCCGCTTCGGGGCCGTCGTCGTCGCCGAAGAACCACGCCCAGAAACCGTCGCGACAGGCGACGACGTCTCGGGCGAGGCCCTCGCGCGGAATCACGTTCAGTTCGATGGCGACGTTGCGGAAGGAGGGACGCTCGATGGCGCCGGCTCGATGCGACTTGAAGTCCGCTATCGCCGCCTTCGCCGACGAGCAGCGGTAGAGCGATGCGTTCGGGCTGTTCTGGAGCAGATCGGAGAAGACGATCAGCCTGTTGGCGGGAGCGGCGAGATACTGGCTCGCGGACAGGTCTATGATCGCCTCGGATATGGGTGAACTCTCCGATCTGACAGGGGGGTGCGCCAAAGCCTGGTCGAGAGGCTTGGCGAAACGCTCGTCGAAGTAACGCTGGATCTTGCGGCGGTTCTCGTAGAGGTCGTTGCCGTCGCGCTGCGGCAGGCAGGCGCTGAACACCGGCTTCAGACTCGTGCGCGATGAACCCGATATCTCGAACAACGAGACCAATTCGCCCTCCTGCGCATGCTCCGAGACGAACCGCTTCGTCCGCGCGAGGATCTCGTCGAGCGTCTGCGACGGGGTGTCGTCGCTCCGATCGATCACGACGGTCGTCGACCGCGCGATGTCCGCGGAGCAGCTCCGCTCGTCGAGCTTGGGCTTGTTGGACCTCTGGTAGTTGGCGACGAAGAGCGCGAGGACAAGCACAGCGACGCCGGCGATCAGCAGGAAGCCCTGTTTGTCCTTCTTGGAGAGGGTGGACATCAACCGGCCGCCGGCAGGACCTGGATGTCCCTCTGCACCGCCACCTGGGCGTCTCGGTCCACGCTCTCGAGGAAGTCGTCGTAGGTGGTCTTCAGGACGTCCGCCATCTGAACTTGCAGCTGGTTGAGCTTGCCGTTGAGATCGTCCCGATGCTGTCGCTGGAGCTGCTCGAGCAGGTCGAGGACGTTCTGCATCTCGATCTCCACCGGGGTCGCGGCATGCACGGTCGCCTTGTCGGCGACGCCCGGCTTCTCGGTGAAGTATTCCGGCGGCGCGGTCCCGCGAACCGCGAGGTTGGCCTGGCGATAGGCGTCGAGCACGAGGTGGTAGTCGCGTTCCACTGCAGCGGCATTGGTCTCGAGCGTACGCTTGGCATGGCCGAGGGCGCTGGTCCGATGCGACAGCATCGTGATCATGGTTCCGGTGGCTCCGGATAGCCCCTGCACATGGTTCCGGTGGGTGACCAGGAAGTCCTTCAGCCTCTGCTTCACCAGATCCTGTCGTTTGGTCTCCGCCTCGCGCGCGGCCTTCAGCGCCTTGTCGCGCCGGCTGTAGCCCGGATAGGGATCGTCGGAGGTGTAGCCCTTCCAGAACGCGATCATGCTCAGGATCAGACCGGTCATGAACAGCAGGAAGCTGGACAGGTCGCCGAAGTGGAAGCGACCTACGAAGAACGCCGCCGCTTCGGCCCAGGCGGTCTGGAACGCATCGCGGAGCTGCACGCCGTCGCCGGCGTCGCTGGTCGCCTCGAATGCCGATCGGAAGGCGGCGAACAGCGCGTTGCAGAACAGGGTCAGCGGAAGGAAGATGGCGAGGCAGGCCCAGCCGAAATACTTCTGCGAGGGTTCTGACAGGTTCTTGCGGCGGAACATGGTGCCGAGCCCGGCCGAGGTGCCCATGTTCACGACGGCGACCGCCAAGGCGACGAAGAAGCCGCCAAGCAGGCCGCTGTCGTTCCTGTAGAAGAAGGCGTTGGCGAGCGTCTCCACGAAAGCTAGCGCGATGATGATGGCCCAGTGCCAGACGTGGCTTTCTGGATAGTTCGCCATGTCGGTTATGCCGTTGGTCGCGCGGAAACCGCGCCACGCCACTTCGGCCCGTATGCGGGCGGCAGTCGCATCGACCAACGCCGTCCTGTCGCCAGCCAACTCGGCCCCGACCCGAGTCATGACCGTATCGTCGGCCAACGCCTGCGCGATGTCTGACCGGAGCTCGACCAGTTTGCTGCTTGCGTCCAAGGTGGAACGGTCCGCATCCGCGACGACGCCGTCGAACGTCCCCTGTTCGCGGCTGACGAAGCCGTCGGCCTGTGATCGCAGCGTGACCTCGTGCGTGTCCGGGTGCGTGGCGTTCGTGGGCGGACGATGCTTCGTCGCCTCCTTGCGCCCCAGATCACGGTATTCCTCAAGACGGCCAGCCAGCTGTCCCGCATAGGCATTGCTCGCGGACATAAGCCCCCCCCCGCCATGTTGATCGTGTCCCCGCGTTGTCGTCTAGGAAACCGGCAAAGGACAGGCAAGCGGCTTCGTCGTCGCCCATCTCCGAAACCTTTGTCGTGACTTGGGTTTACGCGATCAGTCAGACGATTATGACATCGCCAGTTGGGCTCCGCCATCGTCCATCTTTCGCGAGGACGCTCGCGGTCGGTTAGACGAATCGCGACCGAAGGCTATGGCTGCCTGGGATGGCATGATGTCTTGCCTGCGCCGGATCATCGACCACCACGCGGCGCACTCGAAGTCCTTTGGCTTCACGTATTATAATGACGGACTCGTCGTATAGCATCATGTCGGGGTCACGCCATCGATGACCTGCACGGCGAACGTGTTCGCCAACTCACGTAAATCCTGGGACATGCTGCCTCCGAATACGAGCATCGCGGACACGTCGAATGGCGGCGTCGTGACAGACGCCTGCGCTTCCAGAACGGCGCGATACTTGACGCACTGGTATATGCCCCGTGCCACGTCCGCTCGCTCGGAGATGTGCGATTTTACCTCGACTGCCGTCATTCGGCCGCGAGCGGCAAACACTACGTCGACCTGATCGCCGGAGGGCAGAGGATGTTCCGTTTTGCCGACAGCGTGTCCATTGGGAAGGCCGAGCATTTGCGGGTTCCGCGCGACGAACTCCTTGAGGGCCTTGTGATCGGGACCTTCGCCGCCGCGCCCCCTCGATCTCGTGGCCTCGTCGCTGAGCGCTTCCAGATCGGTGGAGGGCGGTGCGACCTCCAAAAGGTCCATCACGTCATCCCAATGCGGGTAGGCATATATCTGACCATGTACGGACAGAAGCGCCGCTTCCCGTTGCGACTTCGTCTTGGCCTGCTGATAGTGGCGGCTCATGAATGCGTCGACGCCATGGCCCGGCAGCCCGGTATCTTTGTTGACGATCAATGATTGGAGCTGTGGCGGGGGGCGCTTGCGCCATCCGCGTAGAGTGCCGATCTCACCCAATGCGTAGGCGATGTGGCCTGCCGCCCGTTGGACCGGTCGGTGGTGGTTCATCCCGACCTCGGCAGCCACCGCCTTGTAGGTTATCGGCCGTTGGCTGCGCGCCTGACGGACGAGAACAGGAAGTACCTTCAACGCCCAATTCGACGTCTTCGTATCGTCGTTCCACCAGTCGATCCTGCTCATCGATTCCCCACCTTTCACCCCCATCCGGCATCATATTGCGATGCTTTGCAATGGGCATGCCGGCTGGCGGCTTGATGGGCGGATGATAGGTTCGGCTGGAGATCGATTTGGCTACCCCTAGAAGTCGATCGGCGATGGGACACGGGTAAGTTCCGCTCACGGCGTGCGCATTCGCAGGCTGCCTTTCCGCGCTACCTTTCGCCGATGATCGAGGGGCTACACGCCAGCCGCCGAGAAGATGCTCCCGCCCGATGGCTGGCGCTTGATCGTGTCATTTCGTATCCGCAGCATATCCTTCGAGAGACATGGATCCTTCTCGGGCTTCGACATCCCCGGCGAGTGCGGCGGTCATCACCATTAGCAGATGCTGCGTCAGTTCGAGATGCGGATGCCCATCGGCCAACTTCGCCCACGCAGGCCAGCGGTCCAGGCGTACGCAGAGCCATTCGTAGAACTCGTCGCGCTGCTCGTCGGTGTCGAAGCGCAGCGACCAGGTGGTCTGCAGCACGGGAACCGGACCCGGCGTGATTGATGACGATCAGGCCGGCGGCTCTCGCGCGGCCTGGGATGTCGGCATGGCCGTTGGATCCTCCCGGACGATTGGTGACGTCATTGGTCGTCATCGTCGTCGCTGCTCCGGTCGACCTCGACGGGACACCAGGAGCCGTCGCCGTTGAATTGTCCCCTGAACGCGAAAGCGCCGTTGTCCTCGTAGGCGGACCCCGAGAACACCAGGTCGGGAAACTCCTCGGCGAGCGCTTCGAACACCGGCAGCGGGAAGTCCCAGGGGGTGTCGAACTGGAAGCGGACGAACCCGTCTCCGACATGGAGCTGCAGATCCTGCGCGTTCCACTTCGTGCCCCAGTTGTCGACCGCCCATGCCTCGTAGCAGTCGCGCTCCGCCTCCGGCGGCATGGGAATGATGCCGTTGAAGTCGAGGATGAGCTCGAGGCCGTCAGCGTTCCTCTAAACCGCGTTGTAGCTCTTCACCGTCCTGAACATCATGGTGGTAAAGCGCTCGAGTTCGACCGGATCGCCGATCACCCTGAAACCTATACAGCACCAGTTCGGCATGCGTCCTCCTGTCGTATTTGGATGGAAACGATGTGCTGGTGAGAGGATGCGTGTGCCAGCGAAGGCGAGGCTCAGTCCGCCGTGATGCAGGCTCAGTTCGCTGCCATCTTTTTGCTCGTGTTCGGATCGGCCATGCGAGATCACGTCGGTGCTGGGCGCTCGGAACGGCGATTGCGCTCGATCCGAACCGTGCCCGACGAGGTGAATGGCAGGGTCGACTGGTTTTTCGATGGCGCCAGATTCGCAGGGGTTCAAGCGGGACAGTGATTGACTGCCTCTTTGACGTCGCCCGCATGGGAGAAGAGGATTACGTACGTGCCTGTTGGATCAGCCTAAGCCCTTTCGTTTCAGCAAAGCCAGTCGCTTGCCAAATCGTCGGACGGCTTCGATAGCTGATGAAAGGAGGTGGGACATTGCCGACGTCGAAGCACATGCAGCTGGTGTCGAAGTCCCGCGCGGCCTGCCTATCGGCGGTCGAGACCTACAATCGGGCGTCGGCGCTCTATCGCGAGGAGACGTTCGCGATTCTGATGATCAACGCGTGGGAGCTTCTACTCAAGGCGCGGATCATGCGGGAGAACGGCGGCAAGACCAGCTCCATCCATGAATTCAGGCCGCGCAAGAAGAAGGACGGCTCGGCCAGCAAGCTGAAGGAGGTCAAGCGGACCCGTTCCCAGGCACCGATGACCATCGGCATCGACCGCTGCTGGAAGCTCGTCTCGAGCTATGCAAAGGACCGGATCGACCAGGCATGCATCGCTAACATCGAGGCCCTGTTGGAGATCAGGGATAGCGCCACCCACTTCATCGCGACGGATGCACTGCTGCGGAAGAAGCTGACCGAAATCTCGATGGCGTCGGTTCGCAACTACGTCATCGCCGCCCAGGCTTGGTTCGGCCTGTCGTTCTCGGACCTCAACATCGCATCGATACCAATCTCATTCGACCTTGATCAGAAGGAGGTCGACGCGGTGGCGAAGAAGTCGTCCGACGCCGTGACGAAGTTCCTCATGCACATGGAGAAGGTGGAGGCGGCGCTGCCGTCGACCTCGTCGGACTACGCGTTCACCGTCCGCATCGATTTCGACCTCATCAAGAAAAAGGACGACTCAGCGGTGAAGGCCGCGGTGGTCGGCGGTGCAGATGCCGACCTGACGGTTGTGGTGGAAGGCGACAAGGTGCCGCAGGGGTTCATCTGGACTTACGACGACCTGATAAAGAGGCTGAAGGAGCGCTATGCGGATTTCAAACAGAATGCCGACTTCCACGAGCGCATGAAGCCGGTGAAGGCCGACCGGAAGCTCTGCTACGAGCGGTTCCTCGATCCTGAGCGGAAGAAGGGCGGCAAGAAGGCGTTCTTCAACCCGAACGCGCTCAAGGCGCTGGATGCGCACTACACCCGCCAGGGTGCGACACTCTTCGAGCCGGAACCGAGCTGATGGCGATATCCTCGCGATGCTAGCCGAGGACAATGTAGAGTTCCGATAGTCGAAAGCCGACCGGCTTGTCCGAGTGAGGGCAGCATATCTGGTGCCGAGCACGACCGGAGACGCCGGTTTCATATCCGATAGACAATGAGCACGTCAGATACTTAAAACCGCCGCGAGCGATGTCTGACAATACTTGCTCGTGCTGGCCGAGCGGCTGAACCTTCCGCACGTGCGGTTGAGATTAAACGCCGCATCGGCATACAAATGGATGCCCCGCGTGGATTCGAACCACGATTGACGGAGTCAGAGTCCGTAGTCTTGCCGTTAGACGACGGGGCAACAGAGCGGCGCGTCTAGGCGGCGCTACCAACGCTGTCAACGGCCTGACGCTTGTCGAACAGGCGCCGCCGCGCTACCTTGTCTGCAAGCACCGAGCGGGGACTTGCCCGTGCCGGCAGAACAGAAGAGCGAGCACGCGGCATGGGGGATCATCCCGCCAATATGCCGTACCGGCAGGAGCGCCCTGCCCGTTCGGCAATCGAGAGGCCTCAGCGGGGTCGCTGGTCGGATGCGCACCACTATGCGGCGCTCGACTTGGGGACGAACAACTGCCGGCTGCTGATCGCACGACCCAATGGCGGAGGCTTCGCTGTGGTCGATGCCTTTTCGAGGATCGTACGTCTCGGCGAGGGGCTGGCGGCGACGGGGCGACTGAACGACGATGCAATCGACCGGACCATCGCAGCGCTGCGCATCTGTGCGGACAAGCTGAAGCGGCGGCACGTCACGCTGTCACGATCGGTCGCGACCGAGGCGTGCCGGCAGGCCGAAAATGGCGCCGCCTTCATCGCCCGCGCCTATGAAGAGACCGGCATCCATCTGGACATCATCTCGCCCGAGGAGGAGGCGCGCCTTGCGGTGCTGGGATGTCACGCACTCATCGAACCGGGTGACGATCCCGCGCTGGTTTTCGATATCGGCGGCGGCTCGAGCGAGGTCGTTCTGGTCGACACCCACGCGTCGCTGCCGCGTATTCTGAACTGGCATTCGGTGCCTTGGGGTGTCGTGTCGCTGACTGAGCATATGGGTGGCGGTGAAGATATCGAGCAGCGTGCGGCGGCATATGCGCGGATGAAGGCGCTGGTCCGTGACAGCCTGACCGGCTTCGCCGCGCGCCTGCCGGTCGGTGTCCTGCGTCCCCGGCTGCTTGGCACAAGCGGCACTGTCACGACGCTCGGCAGCGTCCATCTGGGACTCAGTCATTATGACCGGTCAGCGGTAGACGGGCTCGTCGTGCCCGCTCACGCGCTGCGAACGATCAGTCATGAGTTGTCGACGATGGCGATCGAGGAACGCGCCCAGATCGCGTGTATCGGCGCCGAGCGCGCAGACCTGGTAGTGGCGGGATGCGCGATTCTGGAGGCTATCATGGACCTATGGCCTGCTGAGCGAGTCGGCATCGCCGATCGCGGCATCCGCGAGGGCATTCTTCGCCGCCTGATGAACAGTGTCAGGCCATGAGCCGCGGCGGTCGCACACGCGTCCTGACGGCGCGCAAACGCAGTGCACAATCGACGCGCTGGTTGGAGCGGCAACTCAATGACCCGTATGTAAAGCGCGCACGGGCCGAGGGGTATCGCAGCCGGGCCGCATTCAAGCTGATCGAACTGGACGAACGATTCTGTTTCCTTAGGGGATCACGCCGCATCGTCGATCTGGGGATCGCTCCCGGCGGATGGAGCCAAGTGCTACGCCGGCGACTCCCCGAAGCCACGATCGTCGGCATCGACCTGCTTGCCGTTGATCCGATCGAAGGGGTGATGATCCTGCAGGGCGACTTTATGGACGATGCGGCGCCAAGGCTGCTGCGGGATGCGCTGGCCGGACCAGCCGATCTGGTCCTCTCCGATATGGCTGCCAATACTGTCGGTCATCCGCAGACCGATCACCTGCGCACAATGGGCCTTGTCGAAGCGGCGGTGGACTTCGCAGCCGGCATCCTGCAGTCGGGCGGCGGCTTCGTCGCGAAGGTGCTGGCCGGCGGCGCGGACAACCATCTGGTCGCCCTGCTCAAGCAGCAGTTCACGGTCGTCAAGCATGCCAAACCTCCGGCGAGCCGGAAGGAGTCGTCCGAATGGTATGTGATCGCACAAGGCTTCAAAGGGCGGTCGGAAGAACGCGACCGCACGGATCAGCCCTCGTAGTCGGCGCCCAGATTCTGATTTCGCGGCGGAGCGGCGGCGGTCAGACGCAACGCTTCTGCCGACGCCGTCAGTGAGCCGACCTCATCCGCTTCATCGTCATCGTCGATCTGCACGCGCTGCAAGCCGCCGATGACTGACTCCTGCATCACCTTGGGCCGAACCGTCTGTTCCGCAATCTCGCGCAACGCAACGACCGGATTCTTGTCGCGGTCGCGGTCGATCGTCAGATCGGCGCCGCCCGAGATCTGGCGCGCGCGCTGCGCGGCGAAGAGGACGAGGTCGAAGCGATTGGGAACCTTGTCGACGCAATCCTCGACGGTGACGCGTGCCATGACGCTATCCTTTAACCAGCGATAGGGTGAACCGTCCTGCTACGGACCGGCGCCGCCAAAGTCAAGGAAAGCAGGTTGCGTGCCGTCTACGGACGGTTAAACCACCGCCATGAAGGAGCCGCCGCCGCAACCTGTCTTCGTGGTCGACGACAACCGGCTCAACCTTCTCGATACCGGACCGCGGCGGCTGGATGCGTTGATCGAACTGATCGAGCGGGCCACGCAAAGCCTTCGCTTGCTTTACTATATCTATGCCGACGATGAAACGGGGCGACGGGTCAACGACGCGCTGATCGCAGCCGTCCGGAGGGGCGTCACCGTGTCCCTAATCGTCGACGGCTTCGGTAGCGACGATTCCAGCCGCGAGACCTTCTTCGAGCCGTTGGAGGAACACGGTATAACCATCTGTTTCTTCTCACCTCGCTTTGGCCGGCGCTTTCTGCTGCGCAATCACCAAAAGCTCGCACTCGCAGATGCCGAGCGTGGCGCGGATGCACGCATCATCATCGGCGGTTTCAATATCGAGGACGATTATTTCGGCACCGCCGCCGAACAGGCTTGGCGCGACCTGGGGCTGTTACTTGAGGGCAAGGCGGCGGCGCGGATGCACAAATATTTCGACGCGCTTCACGCCTGGATAAGGGAACCGCGCGGCAAACTCCGGCATCTGAATGATGAACTGGGACAGTATAGCGAGCGCGAGGGTGCGTTGAGGTGGCTGATCGGCGGCCCTACGCGCAGGCTGTCGCCGTGGGCGCGTACCGTGCGCTCCGACATGAGCGGAGGGGAGCATGTCGACGTCATCGCCGGTTATTTCGCCCCTAGCCCGACGATGCTGCGCCGGCTGGACCGGGTAGGCAGGAAGGGGCAGACGGTGCGTATCGTCACCGCCGCCAAGTCCGACAACAGCGCGACGATCGCCGCTGCCCGCTTCACCTACGCCGGACTATTGCGCAAGGGGGTGCGCGTGTTCGAGTACCAACCGACGCGGCTGCATACCAAGTTGTATGCGATCGACGACGCGGTGCATATCGGCTCCGCCAACTTCGACATGCGCAGTCTGTTCATCAATCTCGAGCTGATGCTGAGGATCAAGGATCCGGCCTTCGCGGCCCATGTCCACGCCTATGTCGACGGTGAAATCGAGATGTCGCGCGAAGTAACCGAACGGACCTATCGCAAGAGCACCGGTTGGGTCCAGCGCATGCGCCAGCTTGGCGCCTATTTCCTCGTCGCCGTCGTTGACCCCGGCGTATCACGCGGCCTGAACTTCGGCATCGACGAATAGCGGCGCGCTATTCCTTCCAGGCCCAGTAAAGCTGAGCTGGCGGCACGTTCCACCACTCCATGTCATGGTCGATCGAATCAAAGTGCGGGGTAAGAAAGTCCCTGACCCTCGGACTGAACTGGTAAACCAGGAAGGCGCCGCCGGGCCGCAGGACTGCATGCGTCGCGGCGGCGATCGCGGGGCCAACGGGCGGCGGCAGGGTTGAGAACGGCAGCCCGGACAGGATATAGTCTGCATGGTCGAACCCATGATCCTCGACGATCTGCTGCACATCGGCAGCCGACCCGGCAATGGCCGAAAAGCGTGGATCGACGATCGTGTGGCGCAGATAGGCAACGAACTCGGCATTGGTATCGATCGCGATCAGCTTTGCATCGGGGGCGAGCCTGTCGAGGATCGGTCGGCAAAAAGTGCCGACGCCGGGTCCGTACTCCACGAACAGCTTGCAAGCGGACCAGTCTACGGGATCGAGCATCCGCCGGATCAGCCTGTCCGACGACGGGACGATCGAACCCACCATCACCGGATGTTTCAGGAAGCCGGAGAAGAACATCTGCCACGGCGTCGGCACGCCGGGTGTACGGCTGCGGGTACGGGCGCGGCGGGCGGTCGTCGAGCTTGGCATCGGCATCCTTACGAAATGGTCCGTCTGTAGAACGCCGTTCCCGTCGCACGTTTCCCGAATGCCGATCAAGACTTGGCAGACACGTTCAATCATATCGCTCATCTTGCCATCGCGTCCGGTGCAGGCCATCGCATGGTCATGCAGGACCGGATCGGCCAGACAATCGTCGTTTTCATATCACGACGCGACGATTTGGACGAAGCGGGTTATGCACAAGCATCTGGGGAAATGGCGGCGTTGGCGGCACGCCAGCCGGGCTATCGCGGAATGGAAAGCGTCCGTGGCGCCGACGGAGCGGGTATCACCATCAGTTATTGGGTCGACGACGACGCGGCTATAGCCTGGCGGGATCACGCGGATCATTGCCGGATCCGCGATCAAGGCCGCGCACGCTGGTACAATTCATATGAGGTCGTCGTAGCGATCGCCGAGCGCGCTTATAAATGGAAACGTGATTGAAAGTTCCGGACGTTACAGCCACTGCGGGCATGGATCGCCGCTTTGTGCTGATGTTTCTCGTGATGCTCACCATCGCCGCCGGAAACACCGCGCTGCAATCGGTGCTGCCTGCCTTGGGAAGGTCACTGGGTGTCGCGGACCGGGCGGTTGCAGCGGCATTTTCCGCGTCGGCGCTGCTGTGGGTGCTGGCCGCGCCGTATTGGGCAAAACGCTCCGACACGCAGGGCCGGCGGCGCATGATCCTGCTGGGCATGGGCGGGTTTGCGATATCGCTGACATTGTGCGGGCTGTTCCTTGCAGCGGGCATCAACGGGATGATCGGGGGGACGACGGCGTTCGCACTCTTCATCGTCGGGCGGCTGATCTACGGAACGTTCGGGGCGGCGGCGCCGCCCGCCGTTCAGGCACTGGTCGCGGGCGAGACGACACGCGAAGAGCGAACCAGGGCGCTGACGCTCCTCGCGTCGGCCTTTGGTCTCGGCACCATCCTGGGTCCCGCGATCGCGCCCTATCTGATTCTCGGCCGGATCGGCGTCATGGAGATCGGGCTTGCGGGCCCGGCATTCATTTTCGCGGTGTTCGGCATCGTCGTCTGGGTGACGGTCCGCACGATGCTCCCCGATGACAGCCTCGCTGCACGGGTCAGTTACGGCGCGGCCAATGCCTATCCATCGATCGGCGGTGCCCCGACCGGAGCAGCGGCAAGACGCGCTGCGGCGCGCGATGAGGCGCCCGAGGCTGAGCAGATCGGCTATGCCGATCGCCGTATCCGCGGGTGGATGATCGCCGGACTGGTGATGGGCCATGCGCAGGCGATGACCAGCCAGGCGATCGGCTTTCTGGTCATCGACCGGCTCGACCTGGCGCCGACGCTGGCGCTGGAGCCGACGGGTATCGTCCTGATGATGGGTGCGGGCGCGACGCTGCTCGCCCAGTGGGGCATCATCCCGTTGCTGAACCTCTCCCCGCGCCGGCTCGTGCTGGTGGGATTGGCGCTCGCGGGCGTCGGCACCGCTCTGACCGGTCTGGCGGGCTCGCTCTACGGAATCGCGACCGCCTACGCACTTGCCAGCCTCGGCTTCGGTTTTACGCGCCCGGGCTTTACCGCCGGGGCAAGCCTTGCCGTCGGCCCGGGCGCGCAGGCATCGGTCGCCGGCAAGGTCACGAGCATCAATGGTGCCAGCTTCGTCCTGGGACCCAGCATCGGCATAGCATTGTATGAAGCAAGCCGTCCTTTACCCTATCTGATCGGCGGGGCCGCTTGTTTGGCGCTCATCGTCTATTGCTGGGCAGCGCTCAGGGAAGCGCGGGACTGACACGTTCAGGACGGATCATCATTGTCTCGCGGCGTCAATTGACCGGGTGATATGAAGCCGATCGGCTGGATCGCCGTCGCATCCTGCTTCAGATGAGCCGCCATCTGTTCATAGTCGCGCTCGACCTCCGGTGTCACGGAAGCCCGCGCTTCCTTCAGCGCCTCGTCGAAATCGGCCATCGTCACGGTCACCGCATCGATCGAGCGCCTCAGCGCCACAAGTCCGGCGCGCCTGACGACATCCTCCAGGTCCGCCCCGGTGAACCGCTCGGTGCGTCTCGCCACCTGATCGAGATCGACACCGTCGCCCAGCGGCATGCGTTGGGTCTGGATGTCGAGTATACGGCGGCGGCCCGCCCGATCGGGAAGCCCGACATAGATCAGCTCGTCGAAACGCCCGGGGCGCAGCAGCGCCGGATCGATCAGGTTTGGACGGTTCGTGGCTCCGATGACGACCACCGACTGCAACTCCTCCAGCCCGTCCATCTCGGCCAGGATCGTGTTGACCACGCGTTCCGTTACCTGGGGTTCGCCCATGCCACCGCCACGCGCAGGTACCAGACTGTCAAGCTCGTCGATGAACAATACCGTCGGCGCGACTTGGCGCGCGCGCTGAAACAGACGCGCGATCTGCTGCTCGCTCTCGCCATACCATTTGCTCAGCAGGTCGGATGATTTCGTCGCGATGAAATTTGCCGCGGCCTCACGCGCAACTGCCTTGGCCAGCAATGTCTTGCCCGTTCCCGGCGGCCCGTACAGCAGGAAGCCCTTGGCACTGCGGATGCCGAGACGCCGGAACGCGTCGGGGTCCTTCAACGGAAGTTCGACCCCCTCCTTCAGGCGCATCTGGGCATCGTTCAAACCGCCGACGTCCTCCCACCGAACCTGCGGCGCCTGGACCATTACCTCGCGCATCGCCGACGGTTGCACGCGCTTGAGAGCCTCAAGAAAATCCTCGCGTGTTACCGAGAGTGTGTCGAGGACTTCCGGAGGGACGGTCCGTTCTTCCAGATTGAGCTTGGGCATAATCCGACGTACCGCCTCGATCGCCGCTTCCCGCGCTAGCGCGGCAATATCCGCGCCGACGAAGCCATATGTCGTCCGCGACAGTTCATTCAGATCGACCCGATCGCCAAGCGGCATGCCGCGTGTATGGATGCCGAGAATTTCACGGCGGCCCCGCTCGTCGGGAACTCCGACGACGATTTCGCGATCAAACCGCCCCGGTCGCCGCAGCGCCTCGTCCAGAGCTTCGGGACGGTTGGTAGCGGCGATCACGACAAGATTGGCCCGCGCTTCCAGCCCATCCATAAGCGTCAGCAACTGGGCAACAAGCCGCTTCTCCGCCTCGCCCGAAACATTGCCCCGCTTGGGAGCGATCGAATCGATCTCGTCAATGAAGACGATCGACGGCGCCGCCTTCGTTGCTTCCTCGAAGACCTGCCTCAGTCGACCTTCGGACTCGCCATAAGCGGAACCCATGATCTCGGGGCCGTTGACCAGGAAGAACTGCGCGTCCGATTCATTGGCGACCGCGCGTGCCAGCCGCGTCTTGCCGGTGCCGGGCGGGCCGTGAAGCAGCACACCTTTGGGGGGGTCGACGCCAAGGCGCTGGAAAAGCTCGGGATAACGCAGCGGCAACTCGACCATCTCGCGCAACTGGTCGATCGTCGAGGCCATGCCGCCGATATCGTCATAGGTGACGTCGGCGCGGCGCGCCGCCTGCGGTTCTTCATATTCCGATCGAAGTTCGATTTCGGTGTTTTCGTCGATGTGAACGACGCCCTTGGGACTTGCCGCGACAACCGCCAGACGAATTTCCTGCAATGCGTAAGCCGGCGCATTCATGAACTGCCGAACGCCCGGAGGCATGTTGTCGACGCGTTGCTGGCCGGCCGTCGCCACGACGTCACCTTGGCAGAAGGGCCTGCCGAAAAACGTCCGCTTTAGCGCATTGGCGGACCCCTGAAGCCGTAGGTTCTGCTGCGCGGGGGCAAAAACGACACGGGTCGCCGGCTTCGACTCGGCCCGACGAACCTCCACGAAATCACCAGAGCCGACTCCTGCATTGGCGCGTTGCAGCCCGTCGATACGGATAATGTCGAGGCCCTCGTCTTCGGAATAGGGTCCGACCGCACGGGCAGGAGTGTTCTGCTTGCCCATGATTTCCACAACATCGCCCTCGCCGACCCCCAGCGCCGCCATCAACGAGCGCGGAAGATGCGCAAGCCCACGGCCACTGTCTTCCGGACGGCTGTTCGCCACCTGTATCTTGCGGGGTTGCCGCTCGTCGTCCGCCATGATTGATCCCTAAACTAGATTGGCAATCAAGCGCGTTACATGGGATCGTGGTTCCGCCCTGTCGACGGGTTGAAGCAGCCCTAGATCAGAGGACGAAAAAAAGGGCCGGTCACAAGGACCGACCCGTCGAAGTTTTTAGGAGAGGATGCCTGAAAGGCCTCCGCTAAATGCGTGGCGGCACGTTATGTTGCAAGTGCGAAAGACATTGGTACGATTGCACAATCTGCAACCGTGGGAGGAAAGGATGCGCAGACTGCCTCCATTGGGCGCGATCGAGGCATTCGTTCAGGTCGCTCGGCTCGGCTCGGTCAAGGCGGCTGCCGCCGATCTGGCGCTGTCGCCACCGGCGCTCAGTCGACGCGTGCAATTGCTGGAACGCTTCGTCGGCAAACCTCTGTTCGAGCGGCGGCATCAGGCGATCGTATGCAACGCCGACGGCGAGCGCCTGCTCGCGCAGATCGCGCCTGTCCTTGACCGGCTGTCGGACGCGGTAGAGGGGGCGACCAGCGGGACCGACATGATGCGGTTGCGCCTGGCAGTCCTGCCGCTGTTCGCGTCACAACGGCTGCTGCCTCGGCTCGGCGAGTTGCGGGCTGCGCACCCCGACCTGCATCTCGACATAGATACTGCCGCGCATGGCGTGACGCGCCTGGGCGATGGCCTCGATGCGGTTATCGCGCTGGCCCGCGACATCGATCCCGCACTCTATGCCAGAAAGCTGGACCGCAGCCAGGTGTATGTCATCGGCGCGCGCGCACTACTGGAAGGGCCCGATCCGGTAATCGAACCGGCACGCATCGCCGGCATGACTGCCCTCCTGCACCGCGACATGCCCGATACCTTTCCCGCGTGGCGAAGCGCGGTCGGTCTGGACGGCATCGAACCCCTCGCCGTCGATCATTTCGATTCCGGCGCGCTGATGCTGGAGGCGGCGGCACAAGGACTGGGCGTTGCCTTCATGCTCGAAAGCCATTTCGCCGATGCCAACGACCCGCGCCTCGTCCGCCTGTTCGACGTGGAGGTGGAAAGCCCGTACAGCTACTGGTTCGTTTGCCGGCCACGCGCGTTGCAGGTAAGGCCGGTGCGGCTGTTCCACGACTGGCTCATCAACACGCTGGCCGCGCCGTGACGGAGACCATGGTACGGAAGTTCACAAAGTTCACGCCAAACGCCAACAGTCGCGCTGCCGGTTGAGACGTCGATGATGGTCCGAAGTCAAAATTGTGGAAGCTATTCGGTATCAAAAAAACGAGACGTCGATGACACAGATCCTGGGGAAATAGACAGGCTTTTTTCGTGCCCTTTCTGCAATGCGGTCGGCAACAGATTAGTTCATGCGGTATTCAGAGAAAGAAGCACCCTGCTCGCCCCCGAGTGACAGGAAAAACAACCGGACTTACGCCGCGCGCATCCTGACGATCTTGCCCGGCTGATGTGGTGGCTCGCCAGAGGGCAGGGCGTCAACCAAATCCATGCCGTTCGTGACCTCGCCCCAGACAGTATATTGCTTGTCGAGGAACCGAGCATCGTCGAAGACAATGAAGAATTGGCTGTTTGCCGAATTTGGATCGCTGGTGCGCGCCATCGAGCACACGCCGCGCACATGCGCTTCGGAAGAAAACTCGGCCGGAAGATTGGGCTTGTCCGACCCACTGGTCCCCGTCCCCGTCGGATCGCCACCCTGCGCCATAAAGCCGGGGATCACACGGTGGAAGACCACACCATCATAAAAGCCGTCGTTCGCCAACTCGGCGATCCGTGCCACGTGTTGGGGCGCCAGGTCGGGCCGCAGACGGATCGTCACATCGCCATCATCCAGCGTCATGGTAAGCGTACTCGGGGTGTCGGCCAATTTCGATCTCCTGTTCGTCTGCGTCGCCAGATAGGATGCGCGCTCGCGACTGGCAAATCACCACCCGCAAAGCTAGGGCAGCGCTGACCGCGTACCGGCGAGGCATGAATGAGTGAAGTCGAGCTCCCCGACCCCATGCTGGACGAGACGGACAGCCAATTGGACGAGGACGACCGGCTGAAACCGGACTTCGTGCGCGCGGTCCTGGATGCGGTGGAAGAGGGTAACACCGAGGCTGCTCGCGCGCTCGTCGAACCGCTTCACCCCGCCGACATCGCCGACCTGTTCGAGCTGACCCCCGCCGATGAGCGGGCCGGTCTTGCCAAGGCGGTCAGCGACCTGCTCGACGCCGAGGTCTTCGCCGAGATGAACGATTATGTCCGCGAGGACCTGATCGACGCGCTCGACCCGCACGAGGTCGCCGATCTGGCCTCCGAACTCGACACCGACGATGCAGTCGCGATCATCGAGGACATGGACGAGGACGAGCAGCGCGCTGTGCTGCGCGCACTCGATCCCGACGACCGTGCCGCCATCGAGGAGGCGCTGTCTTACCCGGAAGAAACCGCCGGCCGCCTGATGCAGCGCGACCTGGTCGCGGTGCCCGAGCATTGGAGCGTCGGCGACACGATCGATTACCTGCGCGGCCATGACGGGCTGACGACCGATTTCTGGGAGATCTTCGTCGTCGATCCGGCGCATCGCCCGGTCGGCACGTGCCAGCTGTCGTGGATGCTGCGCACGCCGCGCGGCATCGCGATCGCCGACGTGATGCAGCGCGAGCAGACGCTGGTCCCGGTCGACATGGACCAGGAGGAGGTCGCACTGCGCTTCCAGAAATACGCGCTGATCTCGGCCGCAGTCGTCGATCAGAGCGGCCGGTTAGTCGGCATGATCACCGTCGACGACATTGTCCACATCATCCAGCAGGAAGCGGGCGAGGATGTGCTGCGCCTCTCGGGCGCCGGTGAGGGTGATATCAACGAACCCGTCCGGCTGACGGTGCGCACTCGAGTCGTCTGGCTGATCGTCAATCTGGGCACAGCGATGATAGCGGCATCGGTCGTAGGCTGGTTCGAGGCCGAGATCGCCCGCTTCGCGCTTCTGGCGGCACTGATGGGAATCGTCTCGGGAATGGGCGGCAATGCCGGGACTCAGACGCTGGCGGTCGTCGTGCGGGCGATGGCGATGAACCAGCTGACCAGTTCCAACACCGTCTGGATGATCCTGCGCGAACTCCGCATCGCGCTGGCCAACGGACTGTTGCTCGGGCTGCTGATCGGCGGCGGGACAATCCTCATCTATCACAATGTTCCGTTGGGTGTAGTGTTCGGGCTGGCGATCCTCATCAACAACCTGGTGGCCGGACTGTCTGGGGTGCTTGTGCCCGTCGCGCTGGAACGGGCCGGTGCAGATCCGGCCATATCGTCAGCCGTGTTCGTGACGATGATGACCGACTGCAGCGGCTTCTTCGCCTTTTTGGGGCTGGCGACGCTTTGGGGGCTCAGCGGTTGAAGCGGCATTTGCCGCGGCCCACTTCATGCTCGTGCCCCTCCATCTCTCCAAGGTAGCCTTCGGTGCCGCGCATCTCGACGAACTGCGTGAGTGCCTCCGCGTACGCGAGGACGAGGGCGCGTGTTTCCTGACGACGCGCTACTTGCCCAAGCGCCATGAAGAGATCGCCGGACAGGGATCACTCTATTGGATTCTGAAGCATCAACTGGTCGCCCGTTCTCCGATCCTGCGCTTTGGCGACGCGGAGGGCGGTCGTGTCGCAATCCATATCGATCCGCGCCTGATCCTGATCCAGTCGCACCCAAAACGGGCGCATCAGGGCTGGCGCTACCTTGAGTCCCCGGATGCACCGTCCGATCTGGGCGGTGACGCCATCGGGATCGGCGAGATGCCGATAGCCCTGATCGGAAGGCTGACGGCACTGGCGCTCATCTGACGCCCACACGATCGATTAACCAATATGAAATACAGCTTTTCGCAAGGTCGATGATTTTTTGACTGTGCACAGTCCGAAGCGTGCGATTATGCGGCAGGCTGGGAAGCCGTGATCGTCAACCGGGCAGCCATTGCTTGCAGAACCCGGGACGCGCGTGGAGACAGGGATGAGTGACGACAGCAACCGTAGTGATGACGACGCAGAGTCCCGGACCGCATCGGACCAGACGGACGACCAAGACGGCAACGAGCAAGCGCGCGGCAAGGACGACAAGGACTCCGACAAGGGCAGGTCGGACGACGACGCGGAGGAGAAGGACGGCCCCGATGGTGAAGACGAAGACCAAGAGGAAGATAAGCCGCCCTTCTACAAGCGGCCCAAGGTGCTCATCATCGCCGGGATCGTCACCATCGTCGCGGTCATACTGATCCTGCTCTGGTACAATCACTCGCAGAAGTATGAGTCGACCGACGACGCCTTTGTCGACGCTCGCATCGTCCGGCTCGCCCCGCAGATCTCGGGTGTCATCACGAACATGCCTGTGGCGCCCAACCGCCATGTGAACAAGGGTGACCTGCTGATTTCCATCCGGCCGGACAGCACCGAGGCACAGGTCGAGCAGAGCCGCGCGAACGTTGAGCAGGCGCAGGCGAGTTATGCGCAGTCGCTTTCCGCGATCAACACGGCCCGCAAGCAGTATCAGCAGGCTCTGGCGCAGATCGCCGAGCCGCGCGCACAACTGGTCAAGGCGCGACAGGATCTCGCGCGTTACGTCTATCTGCAATCCGTCAACCCGAATGCGGTCGCGGGTACCACGCTTGACCAGGCACGCGCGGCGGTCCGCAATGCCGATGCGCAGGTACGTGCCGCCGAGAACGCGGCCGAGAGCGCACGCTCCCAGATCAGCACCGCCGAGGATGCCAGCCGCGCCTCGCAGGCGGCGATCAAGGCGGCCAAGGCGCAGGTAGCCGAGGCCAGCATCAATCTGGGCTATAATCGCATCGTGGCACCGCTGTCCGGTGTCATTAGCAACGTCAACGTCAACGTGGGAAGCTATGTTGCGCCGGGACAGCAGATGCTGGCACTGATCCCCGACAATCTGTGGGTGACCGCGAATTTCAAGGAAACGCAGCTAGCCCGGATGAAGATCGGACAGTCGGTGGACATCGCGGTCGATGCACTGCCCGCGATCAAGTTCGAGGGCCGGGTTGACTCGTTCCAGCGTGGTGCCGGGCAAGCGTTCCAGATTCTACCGCCGCAGAACACGACGGGCAACTTCGTGAAGGTCGTGCAGCGGGTTCCGGTACGCATCACCTTCGTCCGCCCCAACCCGCTACAATATCCGATCGGACCCGGGATGTCGGTCGTCCCGACGGTCAGGGTCCAGTGAACGGGAGCGTGTCACTTGGCTAAGGGTGGGAACGGCGGCTGGAACTCCGAACGCTCGGCGGCGGGCCCGAACGGTAATCCGTGGTTGCTGACCGGCGTGATCTCGATCGCGACGTTCATGACGACGCTCGACACGTCGATTGCTAACGTCGCGCTCCCTTATATTGCCGGAGGGCTTTCGGTCAGTCAGGAACAGGCGACCTGGGTACTGACCTCGTTTCTGGCCGCTCAGGCGATCGTTATCCCAATCAGCGGCTGGCTGACGGACGTGATCGGTCGCAAGCGTTACTACATGATCTCGGTTGTCATATTCACTGCGGCGTCCGCGGCCTGCGCGTTTTCTCCGAGTATCGCGTTTCTCGTCATCGCGCGGATCATTCAGGGTGCCGCCGCCGGCGGCCTCGCGCCCAGCGAGCAATCGATGCTGGCCGACAGTTTCCCGCCCAGCCAACGCGGACTCGCCTTTGCCGCCTACGGCGTCGTCGTCGTCGTCGGACCCGTGCTCGGCCCGACGATCGGCGGTTACTTAACCGACACGGCGTCATGGCACTGGATCTTTATCATCAACGTGCCGATCGGCATCATATCGCTCCTTCTGGTCTATAATGTCGTGATCGAGCCCGAGGTGATGGAAAAGGAGCGGCAGGAGCGGCTGGATGAGGGCATCTCGGTCGACTATGTCGGCTTCATTTTGGTGGCGCTGGGTCTGGGCTGCCTGACGGTCGGGCTGGAGCGAGGCCAACAGGACAATTGGTTTGCCAGCTCGTTCATCACGACGATGCTCGGCCTTTCGGCTTTCTCGCTGATCGGCCTAATCGTCTGGGAGCTCAATCACAGGAATCCGATTGTCCGGCTGAAGCTGCTGGGCAACCGAAACTTCGCTGTGGTTTGTGCGATCATGTTCCTGGTGGGCATGATCCTGTTCGGCACGACCCAGATCATTCCGCAGATGTTTCAGGAAGTGTACGGCTACACCGCATTCAAGGCCGGCCTGGCGCTGACCTTGGGCGGGGTCGCGATTCTGATGGCGATGCCGTTCGCCGGGAGGCTGTCCGGCAATGTCGATGCGCGGCTTCTCATCATGCCGGCACTCGCCGTAAGCGCCTTCGGTGTTTGGCATTTCACGCGGTTGACGCTGGAGGCGGACTTCTGGCACCTGTCGGTCGCGCGCTTTATCCAGACAATCGGGCTGCCCTTCCTGTTCGTGCCGATCAGCACCATCGCCTACATCGGGCTGAGAGCAGATCAGACCAACGACGCGTCGGCGCTGTTGAACGTCGCACGCTATCTGGGCGGCAGCGTCGGGATCTCGTTTTCGCAGACGATCCTTGCGCAACGGGCCCAGTTCCATCAGTCGCGGCTGGTAGAGATTCTCAACCCGCTCAACCCCAATTATCAGGATGCGATCGCCCGCATGGGCGGACTCGCCCGGCAGGCGGGTGAGCAGATGCTGCCACAGGCGATGATCTTCCAGCAGGTGACGCACAACGCACGCTTTCTATCCTATAACGACGCGTTCCGCGCGATTACCTGGCTGATCGTCATCGCCCTTCCCTTCGCCTTCCTGATCCGCGGCAGCGAGGCCAGCGACGCGGAAGGAGCGCCGGCTGCATGAAACTCGCCCCCCTTCTCGCGTTTGCGGCGCTTGCGGGCTGCACCGTTGGTCCGAATTATCGGCCACCTTCGACGGCCTCGCTGGATGTCCCGGCAAGCTTCGTCGCGCCGCATCCTGCGGGTACGGATGCGGCGGTCGATCTGGCGAAATGGTGGCACGCGTTCGACGACCCCATGCTGGTATCGCTCGTCGACCGGGCGCTGACGCAGAATCTCGACATCGCGACAGCTCAATCGCGGTTGCGCCAGGCGCGGCTCCAGGTCGTTGCAACGCGTGCGCAGGGCCTGCCCTCGCTCAGTGCGATGGGCAATGTGAATTACCTGCGCTTCTCGAAGAACGCGGGCTTCTCATCGCTCGCATCCCTGTTCGGCGGCGGAGGCTCGGCTGGGGGAGGCGGATCGGGCGGAAGCGGAACAGGGGGCGGGATCGGCTCGAACATGGGCGGCGTCACGACGCCCGGTAGTTCGATCACCACCTATTCGCTCGGCTTCGATGCATCATGGGA
The DNA here is from genome assembly GCA_965260965.1 of Sphingomonas sp. Classification (GTDB taxonomy): domain Bacteria; phylum Pseudomonadota; class Alphaproteobacteria; order Sphingomonadales; family Sphingomonadaceae; genus Sphingomonas. Next base: position 1,234,500 of record CBDHCA010000003.1, read on the forward strand.
AGTCGACATATTCGGCGGTCGTCGCCGCGCCAATGAAGCCGCGCTCGATCAGCTGGAAGCTACTTTATGGAGCGGTCGTGACACCGCCGTCAGCCTCGCCGCCGAAGTCGCCGACGACTATCTGAAGCTCAGAGAGATACAGGAGAGCGGGCGTGTCCTGAATGACGAGATCGCGCGCCAGCAGAACATCCTCAAGATCCTGAACGACACCGCTCGTGCCGGCTTGGTACCGCAGGATAGCGGGACGCAGCAATTGGCAGCGATCAAGTCGAGCCAGGCCGCCCTGATCCAGATCGAAAGCCAGGAGCGCACGCAGATCCATGCGATCGCGATCCTGCTGGCGCAACCACCCGCGTCGCTGATCCCGGAGTTGACGGTTCCACAAACGAGGCCGATGCCCATCCCGCCGGTCGTCCCGGTCGGCCTGCCGTCCGACCTGCTTCGCCGTCGCCCCGACATCCGCGCCGCCGAACGCCGGCTGGCGGGATCGACCGCTCAGGTCGGCGTTCAGGTCGCGCAGCTTTATCCCAAGTTCAATCTGATGGGCATACCCGAGCTGATCTCGACCTCGCTCGGCAATCTCTTCACCACGGACAGCATCCAGGCGACCGGCACGGCGGCGTTCTCGTTCCCGGTCTTCGATTTCGGCCGCAATCGCGCGCTGGTCGGCGAGGCACGTGAACAGGCGGAGCAAAGCTACCTATTATACCGCGGCACGGTCCTGGGCGCGCTGAGGGATGTGGAGGATGCGTTGTCGCAGTACCGATTCGAGCGGCAACGCAACGCGACCCTGCGAGAGGCCGTCGCGGTGTCTCAGATCGCGCTCTCCAGCGCCCTATCGCAGAACCGCGCAGGGCTGGTCGACTTCTCGAACGTGCTGAACGCGGAGGTGACGCTGCTGCAGACGCGCTCGCAGGTCGTGGCGAGCGATGCAACACTGCGCGAGCAGATCGTCATGCTGTACAAGGCATTGGGCGGTGGCTGGTCCGAGGACCCCCTCCCCGCTCGAACGACCAACGAAAGCGCCTATACGCAGAAACGCCGATAGCCCTGCCGCGTCGAAGGAACCAGTCCATGACCGATCATGTCGATCCGACCCGCGAACAATTCGACGCTTTCAAGGATCTGCCGCGCGACAAACCGGTCGAGATGATCAACCTGCTGCGCCTCTACGCTAGGGCGAACTATCCTGACGGACATCCACAATCCGGCGAGGAGATGACCGGAGCCGAGGCCTATCGGCATTACGGCGAGAAGAGCGGCCCGGTTTTCACCAGGGTCGGCGGCCGGATCATCTGGTCAGGGCGACCGATGCTGATGCTGATCGGTCCAGCGGACGAGACTTGGGACACCGCCTTCGTCGCCCAGTATCCAAGCGCGGGCGCCTTCATGGAAATGGTAACCGATCCGATCTACCGGCAAGCGGTCATCCACCGACAGGCAGCAGTCCGCACATCACGACTGATCCGCTGTAGTCCGCATGCGCCTGCGACAGGCTTCGCCTGACGATGCCTACGATCGAGCGGCTTGCCGTGACCGGGTAGCAGACGTCGCCTACTCGTCGCTCTCACCGCTATCGACATCTAAGGTTTGACGGCTACCTCGTCGGGATCGTCGAGTTCGTCGTCATCGATGCTGCCGTCGTCAAGTTCGTCCTGAACCTCGTCTTCGTCAATGTCCTCTTGCGACATGTCGACTGCGGCATCGCTTTCCCCGACCGCTTCTGAGTCCATCGCGGTCTCGTCGATTGACTCGTCATCGGTGTCGTCGATGCCCAGATCGGGATCGAGGTCTGTCATGACGACGCCATCGCTCGGTCCGTTGCGTGTAGCCTCCAGGATCTCGGCGCGCTGACTCTCGTCATAGCCGTCTTCGTCATAGCCGTCGTCGCCCGTTCCCTTGCCGGGCACCTGATGTCCGCCCATCCTGCCTGCTCCTTACCCCCGTGATTGAGGCGATACGCAGCGAACGGCGCAGCGCCTTGACGAGTTCCCTGAAAAGCGGCCGCCTCGGCTCTACTGGGGGCGGAACAGTTGTCCGCGCTCGGTGACCAGGACGATACCGAGCGCGCCCGTCGCGCAGCATAGAAAGCCCAGGGCCATCGGCGCCGCGCTGCCGTCGAAGGACTGCCCGATGACGGCGCCGATCAGCGTGCCGCCGGTGACGCTGACGAACCCCTGCACGCTGGAGGCGGTACCAGCGATGCCTCCCATATTCTCCATCGCCATCGATGAGAAATTGGACGTCGACAGGCCGAAGCATCCCAGAAAGACTGCCTGAATGATTGTGAACGATACAAGCGTCTCGAGGCCCGTCAGTGCGAGTCCGAGCTGCGTCAGCGCCATGACGATCATGCCGATCAGCGCAATATGGCTGATCAGGCGCTGCCCCAGGCGGATGACCAGCCGCGCGTTGAACAGGCTGGCGGCCGCCATCGTTGACGCCGTCACCGCGAAGATCGCCGCCAGCAGGTCGGGCCTGCCGAAGACATGCTGCATCACTTGCTGGATCGAATTGAGATAGCCGTAGAGCGAACCCAGCAGCGCGGTCGATCCAAGCGTGTAGCCAAGCGAGGCGCGGTCGCTCAACGTCATGCGCCAGCCCGCGCTGATCCGCGCAAGGGAGATCTGCTGCCGATCGTCAGTGTGCAATGTCTCCGGCATCCGCAGCGCGAACCAGATCAGGATCGTCAGCGTGATGCCGGCGATCGTCCAGAAGATCAGCCGCCAGCTACCGACCAGCAGCACCGCCGTGCCGCAGCTGGGCGCGAGGACGGGAACGATCATGAAGACCATGAAGGCGATCGACATAACCCGCGCCATGCTGCGGCCCTGGAAACAGTCGCGCACCAGCGCCACGACCGCGACACGGCATGCCGAAACCGACGCGCCGCCGACGAAGCGCGCGGCGAGGAGCACCGCGAAGCTCGGCGAACTCGCGGCTGCAGCATTGGCGATCGCATAGGCCGCCAGCGCGAAGAGCAGCAGTCTGCGCCGCCCGAAGCGATCCGCCAGCGGCCCGTGGATCAGTTGCGCCAGGCCGAAGCCCAGCACGAACGACGTGACGACGAATTGGCGGCTGTTCTCGTCCGCTACGTTCAGCGAGCGCCCGATCGCTGGCAAGCCGGGCAGCATTGAATCGATACCCAGCGCCGTCAGCGACATCAGCGCGGCGATCAGCGCCACGAACTCGACGAACGGGATCGGCGCACCCTCCACCCGAACGGTGGGTTCCACGAAGACGGCCTTGTTCATGGGTGCCGCCTTAACGGATCACAGGCGAAGGTCACCCGCTATTGAACGTGCCCGGCTGTGCGATCCGCGCTATAGCGAGCGCGTCACGAACCTTATCGTCCGGATCGCCGCATGCTCGACACACCCGCCGCCCAAGTCCCCACGCTTAGCCTTGCAGATCAGGTGCGTGACCCCAACGCCTTCGCAAGCCAATTCGGCGACTCCTTCCGGCGGTTCGGGTTCGCGATCGTCGCGGAACACGGCATCCCGGACGCGCTGATCGCACGGGCCTGGGAGCAGACGACCGCGCTGTTTGCGCTGCCGGACGAGCAAAAGCGCGGCTTTTATCTGGCAAACGGCGGTGGCGCGCGCGGCTACACGCCGTTCAGGACCGAGATCGCGAAGGGCGCGAGTGCCGTCGACCTGAAGGAATTCTGGCACGTCGGCCGCGAGCTTCCCGCGGGGCATCGGTACAGCGATGTGATGGCCCCCAACGTTTGGCCTACCCAGCCCGAAGGCTTCCGGGAGACGTTCGTCGAACTGTTCGCGGCCTTCGACACGGCGGGCGACAGGCTGCTCTCGGCCATCGCGCGACATCTGGGGCTGGCACCCGATTGGTTCGATCCGGCGGTCGAGGACGGTAACAGCGTTCTGCGCCTGCTCCATTATCCGCCCATTTCGGGCGACGCAGAGGGCGAGCGAGCGGGTGCGCATGAGGACATCAACCTCATCACCCTGCTGCTGGGCGCCGAGGAGGCCGGGCTGGAACTGCTCGACCGCAACGGTCGCTGGCTTCAGGTGAAGCCGCCCGAGGGCGCGATGGTCGTGAACGTTGGCGACATGCTCCAGCGGCTGACCAACCATGTCATGCCATCAACGACGCATCGCGTCGTAAATCCGCCACCGGAGCGGAGCGGCCGTTCCCGTTATTCGATGCCCTTCTTCCTGCATCCTGCCCCCGACTTCCTGATCGAGACGCTGCCGGGTTGCATCAGCGAAGCCAACCCCGATCGCTACCCCGACCCCATCACCGCGCATGACTATCTTCACCAGCGGCTGGTCGAGATCGGCCTCATCAAATAGGATTCGCTCCCCCGAACAACTCGTTACCAGCTCCCACGGGTAGCGAGCGTCGCCGCGCCGTCCATATTCCGGGCCAACCGACAGGAGACGCAGCATGACCATCGCAGACCAGGCCGGAACCTTCGCGCTGGGCGATCACACTGTTCACCGCCTCGGCTATGGAGCGATGCAGCTCGCCGGCGCGCATGTTTTCGGCCCGCCCAAGGACCGCGAGTCGGCGATCGCGGTGCTGCGCGAAGCGATAGAAAGCGGCGTCGACCATATCGACACCAGTGACTTCTATGGCCCGCACATCACCAATCAGATCATCCGCGAGGCGCTTCATCCCTACCCGCAAACGCTGACGACCGTCACGAAAATCGGCGCGAAGCGTGGCGCGGATGGATCATGGAATCCGGCCTTTTCAGCCGAAGAACTGACCGGAGCGGTCCATGACAATCTGCGTAACCTGGGACTGGACGTACTGGATGTGGTCAACCTGCGGATCATGTTCGCTCAGGGGCCGGCCGAGGGATCGATAGAGGCGCCACTGACCACGCTTGCGGAGTTGCAGCGCCAAGGACTGGTCCGTCATATCGGGCTGAGCAATGTGACGCCGACACAGCTCGCTGAGGGGCGCGGGATCGCTGACATCGTGTGCGTCCAGAACCTGTACAACCTCGCCCATCGTGACGACGATGCCATGATCGACGACCTGCGCGAGGCAGGCATTGCCTATGTTCCGTTCTTCCCGCTGGGCGGTTTCACGCCGCTCCAGTCAGACGCATTGTCGCGGGTCGCCCAACAGGTCGATGCGACACCCCTGCAAGCGGCGCTGGCCTGGCTGCTTCGCCGCTCGCCCAACATCCTCCCCATTCCCGGGACGTCATCGGTCGAGCATCTGCGCGAAAACCTTGCCGCAGCATCATTAACGCTTGCGGATGATGCAGTCGCGACGCTGGACGGCATCGCGGCGAACGGTAAGTAGGTGCGAGCGAGCGTAAGCAGAGCAAGCTTCGCCCGAATTGGCGAGACCGAATGCCGGCGGTGCGCGCGATCTTTCACGACGTGCCGGCGAACGGACGTCAGACCGATGTGACGAGCGTCGGCATTTAGGTCAGTGCCATCACGCGTTAAGCCGCCCGCCTGATGCTCGTCGCGAGCCAGGCGCGGGCCTGACGCTGTGCCTCGACGATCTCGCGCGCAGTCATGTCGTCTGCGATCTCCGCGCGGCAGGCCTGGGCGGCCATACTGCCGCTCATCACCGCGAGATTGAACCATTTGTGCGCCGCGATCAGGTCGACCTGGAGGCCGCTGGCGCCGGTCGAGTAGATCATGCCCAGGTCGTAACAGGCATCGGCATCACCGCGCGCGGCATCGCGCAATCGGCGTTCGATCACGAATTGCGCACTTCCCAGGCTCTGTCCCATTGCTTGCCCCTCTGGTCGCTGTCATCCCCTTGTGACCTGCACGGCGTAGCGACTCGATCACCAACAAATGGTTAAGGCGCTTAACCCTTTTAGATAGCGATATTGTCGATGAGGCGGGTCGCGCCCATCCGCGCAGCGGCGAGCAATCGTCGCGGCCGTCCGGCAGCAGGTTCTGGCGCAAGCGTCTCGGCGTCCGCCAGTGCGACATAATCGATCGCGAAGCCGGCGGCCGCGATGGTCGCGCGTGCCGTAGCGAGGACCGACTCGACATCGTCCCCCTGTCGGATCGCGCGCGCTGCAATCCCCAGCGCGCGTGGGATTGCGACCGCGCGCGTCCGCTCCTCCTCGTCCAGATAGACGTTGCGCGACGAGCGGGCGAGGCCGTCATCCTCCCGCTGCGTCGGGACGCCGACCAGTTCGATTCCCATGTCGAGGTCCGCGACCATCCGCCGGATCACCGCCAGTTGCTGAAAGTCCTTCTCACCGAAATAGGCGATGTCGGGACGTACCTGGTTGAACAGCTTGGCGACGACGGTCGCCACGCCATCGAAATGCCCCGGCCGGGCGGCGCCGTCGAAGCCTTCGCTGACCCCCGCTACCGTTACCATCGTCGCGAAGTCCGCCGGATACATGAACTCGACCGATGGCGCCCACAGCAGGTCGCATCCGCCCTCCGTCAGCATTCGGGCGTCGGCGGCTTCGCGTCGCGGGTAGCGCGACAGATCCTCGTTCACACCGAACTGTCTGGGATTGACGAAGATGGAGGCTACGACGAAGATCCCTGGTCGACGCGCGGCCTCTACCAGCGCCATGTGCCCGGCATGCAGCGCACCCATCGTTGGCACCAGTGCGATCCGCTTGCCGTCGGCCCGCTGCTGCGCGATGACCACGCGCAAAGGTTCCGGCTCCCGGATCATCAACACGATTTTACCCCTCGTTCCATCAGGCCGTGGCTTCTATGAAGGGCGCGACCCCAGATCAACAAGGACATGGCGCATTGCTGAGCGCAGACCGACCCCTGCACAAACCCGTTGCCGAAAAGCCGCATGTCATCGTCTTCGCCAATGAGAAAGGTGGGACGGGCAAGTCGACCACCGCGGTCCATGTCGCGATCGCCTTGGCGGCGCGTGGGGCGCAGGTCGCGGTGATGGACCTGGACCATCGCCAGCGCACGGTCGGCCGCTACCTCGACAACCGCGCCGAGACGATGAAGCGCACCGGTGCCGAACTGCCGCAACCGGTCTATGCGACGCACACCAGCCAGACAGAGGAAGGCTTCGAGGAGCAATGGGCCGGCCTATCCGGCGGCGCAGGCTATCTGGTCATCGACACGCCGGGCCGCGACGATTCCTTCGCGCGTACAGCCGCGACGCGCGCCGACACGCTGGTCACGCCGATGAACGACAGCTTCGTCGATTTCGATCTGATCGGGCAGGTCGACCCCGAAACGTACAAGGTGACGCGTCCGTCTTTTTATTCCGAGTTGATCTGGGACGCGCGCAAGACCCGCGCCCGCGCCGACGGCTCGACGATCGACTGGGTTGTGCTGCGCAACCGGTTGCAGCATATCGAGGCGCGCAACATGCGCCGGGTGTCGGACGCGCTGGGACAGCTTGCGAAACGCGTCGGCTTTCGCATCATTCCCGGACTCGGCGAGCGCGTGATCTATCGCGAGCTGTTCCCGGCCGGGCTGACGATGATCGACTCCAAGGATTTTGGATCGATGGGGCTGGCGCATGTCGCGGCGCGCCAGGAACTGCGCGAGATGATGGCCGGGCTGGCGCTGCCCGAAGTACAAACAGCGTCGGTGCCCGCTTGAAGTGGATCGTCGTTGCGCTCGTTATCTGGCTGGCGTGGAAATATTTGGGGCCCACGAAAAAACCTCCTACGATCAGTGCTGATGTCCTTGAGGCAAGAGCGATCCTGGGACTCGATGCCCGCGCGGATGCCGGCGCGGTCCGCGCGGCTCATCGACGCCTCGTTGCCGGCGTGCACCCCGATCGCGGCGGATCGTCCGAGCTTGCCCGCCGCGTCAACTGGGCTCGCGACGTCCTGCTCTCCCGCGAGGGCGAATGAGGCGTGCGTCGTTGACATGGGCAAGCGTGCGGTGGGATGATGGTTATGGAGCGTGAGATCGACACGTTCCGTTCGAGCACCGGCCGATGGCTTTATGGCAGCTTCGCTGGCTGGCTGACGCTATTGCTGTGCCTGGTCGGCATAGGATTCGTCCTGATCGGCGTCAGGTGGCTGCGCAACCGCGCGACCGCCTACCGCGTCACCGACCAGCGCCTCGTCCTCACCCGCGGCTTGGTCATGAAGACGGTCGACGAGATCGAATTGTACCGCGTGAAGGACGTCCGCCTCAATTACTCCCTGGTCAACCAGATGGCCGACATCGGCACGATCACGCTGACGAGCAGCGATCTGAGTACCGCCGGCGCGCCGCTCGTGCTGCGCGATATCCCGATGGCGCGCGACCGGCGAGATGGTCTGCGCGGCTTGGTCGAACGCGCCCGGATCAGGCGCGGGGTGCGCGAACTCGGTATCGACCGGGAGGGTTATGAGGGCTTCGCGGATCCTGCCGCGCTGGATTAAGCGGGTCCCAGCGCCCAGATAAGGGCCGATGGCCCCTCCCCAACCGCAGATCATCCGCGTCGTCGACCTGGAGACGACCGGCTCGGCTCCCCCCGCGCACGGCGTTTGCGAGGTTGGCTGGCAGGACGTCGCGCTGGGCGTGGACGGACGCTGGGAGCTGCTGGGCGAGGGCGGGCACATCCTGGTCAATCCCGGCCGTCCGATCCCGCCCGTCACCCAGGCCGTTCACCACATCCTCGACGAGCAGGTCGCCGACGCGCCGTGGTGGCACGATATCGCGCGGCAGGTGCTTGATCCCTGGCCTCGACGCCTGGCGCTTGCCGCGCACCGCGCCGATTTCGAGCAGCGTTTCTGCACGCCCGCACTGACTCGTGACGCCGACTGGATCTGCACGTGGAAATGCGCGCTCAGGCTCTGGCCCGACAGCCCAAGCTTCTCCAACCAGGTGCTGCGCTACTGGCGCCGGCCGCAGGGCATCGATCATCAGCGCGGGCTGCCCGTCCACAGGGCCTTTCCCGACGCCTATGTGACCGCGCATCACCTGCGCGACCAGCTGAACGAGGCGAGTCTGGCGCGGCTTGTCGAATGGTCGCGCGATCCGGGACTACTACCGCGCGTGCGTTACGGTCCCGATCGCGGCAAGGACTGGCGGGAGATCGACCATGAGTCGCTCATGGGTTTCCTGACCGATCGCGACCCGGACGTGCGCTTCACCGCGCAATCGGAAATGGACCGGCGAAGTGGCGGCGGCCATGTGGGCCGTCCCAGCGCTCAGAAATTGCTGCTCTAGTTTGATACGCATCAAGGCAGTACCGCTAGCGTAACGATCGCGACCGGGCTACACGCTCCGCGAATGCTGCGCGCTCTCCCCCGCCTGCCCGCCAAGGACTCGCCCGTCGGGCGTTTTCTCGTGGCGTGCATGGCGATCGGCTTCATCAGCCTGCTCGCGTCCGGGCTTGCCGCCGCGCTGACGACCGTGCGGATGCAGGAGCATGTCGCATGGGTCAACCACACCTATGAGGCGCAGCTCGCGATCGTCCGGGTCCGCAACCTGAACGAGCAGGTGGAGACAAGGCGACGGGGTTACCTCCTCGCGCGACAACCGTCGTATCTAAGGCAGTACCGCGAAACCTCCGCTGACCTGGACCGGGCGATGCAGGCTCTAGCCACGCTTACGGCGGACAATCGGGCGCAGGTCGCCAATATCTCCCGGCTGCGCGTCTTGCTGGCGGACATTCAGCAGTGGCGCGAGGGCACGGTCGCGCTCGTGGCGTCCGGTCGCGGCGATGACGCTACGCAAATGTTCGCGCACGAAACCGACGCGCACCGGATGGTTGCCATTCGCGCGGAGATCGACCGGATGCTGGCGGAGGAGCACCGGTTGCTCGAGCTTCGCGACCGGACGCTGCGCGCTAGCGTGCGCAGCTTCTACCTGGTCCTGGCGGCCGGTGGCGCGATCCTGTTGCTGGTCGCGATCGTGTCGTTCGTCACCGTGCGCCGCTACACTGGCGACCTTGCCCGGTCGCGCGATTCGCTGCGCCAGCTCAACGAAACGCTTGAGGAACAGGTTGCGGAGCGTACCGCCGACCTGTCGCGGGCGAACGAGGAAATTCAGCGCTTCGCCTATATCGTGAGCCACGACCTCCGCTCTCCGCTGGTCAACGTCATGGGCTTCACCGCAGAACTGTCTGCCGCCACGGACGCGCTGGGCGAGCTGGTCGACCGCGCCGAGGAACAGGCACCCGACCTTCTCACCGAAGAAGCTCGGCTGGCGGCGCGCGAGGATTTGCCGGAGGCGATCGGCTTCATCCGTATCTCGACGCAAAAGATGGACCGGTTGATCAACGCCATCCTCAAACTGTCGCGACAAGGGCGCCGTACCTTGACGTCTGAACTGATCGATCTTCATGCGATGGCAACCGCGATCGGCGAGAGCATTCAGCATGTGCTTGATGATCGAGGTGTCACGTTGACCGTTCAGGACCCGCTGCCGCCGCTAGTCAGCGATCGACTGGCCATCGAGCAGATCCTGTCTAACCTGATCGAGAATGCCTCCAAGTATCTGCATCCTGATCGCGCCGGAAAGATCGCCTTTTCAGCTTTGCGGGAACGCGGGCGCATCTTACTGTCGGTTGCCGACAACGGCCGAGGGATCGCGCCTGCTGACCATCAGCGCATCTTCGACCTGTTTCGCCGATCGGGGACGCAGGACCAACCGGGCGAAGGTATCGGTCTAGCGCACGTGCGCGCGCTCGCCTATCGGTTGGGCGGGACGATCGAGGTTGCCTCCGCGCTCGGCGAGGGCGCGACCTTTACCCTGAACCTGCCGGATGCGAAATCTAGGGGCCAAGCATGACCGACCACCGACCCGTAGGCATCGTCATGGTCGAGGATGACGAAGGTCATGCTCGCCTCATCGAGAAGAACATTCGCAGGGCCGGAATCAATAACGCGATCCGCCATTTCACCGATGGCAGCACCGCGCTGGAGTTCCTATTCAATGACGCGCACGGCCCGGCACTGAATGGCCCCGCCCTGATCCTGCTCGACCTGAATCTGCCGGACATGAGCGGGACGGACATCCTGACCCGCATCAAGGCCGAAGAAAGCCCGCTCAGACGCACCCCCGTCGTCGTCCTGACCACGACCGACGACAAGGTCGAGATTCAGCGCTGCTATGACCTTGGCTGTAACGTATACATCACGAAGCCCGTCAATTACGAAAGCTTCGCGCAGGCGATCCGCCAGTTGGGGCTTTTCCTGTCCGTTATAGCGCTTCCGGAAGTCGAGGATTGATGACGGCCGGAGGTCGCGTCCTCTATATCGACGACGATGCCGGCATTAGGCGGCTGGCCTCGCGTGCTCTTCAACGGCGAGGTTTTGAGGTGACGACGGCCGATCGTGGCGCGGAGGGCATATGGCTCGCGCGGGAGCAGCCGTTCGATGTGGTTGCGGTCGATCATTACATGCCGGAAATGGACGGGCTGCAGACGTTGGTCGCGCTTCGCGACTTGCCTGGCGGCTGCCCACCCGTCGTCTATGTGACCGGCTCGGAGGAGAGCCGCATCGCGATCGCTGCACTAAAGGCAGGTGCCGCCGATTATGTTGTCAAATCGGTGGGGGAGGATTTCTTTGATCTGCTGGCCGCCTCTTTCGCGATGGTCAAGATCAGGCGCGTGCTGGAGCAGGACAAGGCCGAGGCCGAGGAAAAGCTGCGCGCCAGCAATGCTCGGCTGGAGGCGCTGCTGGGAGAGGTCAATCACCGCGTCGCCAACTCGCTGCAACTCGTCTCGGCAATGGTGCGGTTGCAGGCCAATGCGCTCGACGACCCGACCGCGCGTGATGCACTGGAGGATACTCAGCGCCGGATCGCCGCGATCGCACAGGTTCACAAGCGGCTTTATACGGGAAACGATGTCGCGCACGTCGACATGCGCGACTATCTGGGATCGCTGGTGGCCGAACTGGGTGACACATGGTCCAGCAGGGAAGCGCGTCGCGAATTGAAACTCGCAGCCGAGTCGATTACGCTGCCGACCGACCGCGCGGTATCGCTGGGCGTGATCGTGACGGAACTGGTTACCAACGCCTGCAAATACGCGTATCCCGGCGGTTCGGGCGAAGTCCGCGTCGTGCTCAACCGCGATGGGCAGGATCGTTTCGTGCTGGCGGTCGAGGACGATGGTTGCGGTATGGCTGCGGGTTCGCCGCAGGGAACCGGCCTTGGCACGAAGCTGATCCGTGCGATGGCGCAGAGCCTGCAATCGATCGTCGAATATGACGCCACCCATACCGGTGTCCGCGCGACGCTACGCGCTGCCATGCATTAGGACACGCTTCACCCCGTTGGATCTCGCTCGGGGGAACCCAAACCTCAGACGGCGCCGCCACGAGTGCAAACGGCGACATCTTTCCTCGTGAAGGAACATGTCCGCGATCACGGGGTCATCGCAGAATGTCTTTCCGGGCGTACGCTAAGGGCGATTGGCTGATCCCGTGGATCGCAGCGGCCTGAACCGCTCGCGGGGTTTGTCGATTTCGCTCCACAGATAGTCGCTGGTGAGGCTGATATGCTCCCAGCCCAGCGGGGCGACGTGGGCGAGCAACGTGTCGGGCACGTCAATGCCCCGGTCGCGCAGGTGACGGACGGCACGATCGAGATAGACGGTGTTCCACAGGATGATGGCCGAGACGATGAGGTTGAGGCCGGAGGCACGGTGCCGCTGGTTCTCGAAAGTGCGGTCACGCAGTTCGCCGAGGCGGTTGAAGAAGACGGCACGGGCGAGCGCGTTGCGGGCTTCGCCCTTGTTGAGGTTGGCGTTGGTGCGTCGGCGCAGATCGGCATTGTCGAGCCAGTCGAGCATGAACAGTGTGCGTTCCACCCGCCCGATCTCGCGCAGGGCGCGTGCGACCGGGTTCTGGCGCGGATAGCCGGCGAGCTTGCGCAACATCACCGATGCCCGGACGGTACCGGCCCGGATGGAGGCGGCGAGCCGCAGCGTCTCGTCCCAGTCTTCCTCGATGGCGCGGACGTTGACCGGTCCGGCGATGAGCGGGCGCAACGTCGGCCAGGATGCAAGGTCGCTCATAGCATAGAGGCGGCGTTCGCCAAGGTCTCGGATACGCGGCGCGAAGCGGAAGCCGAGCAGGTGGCACAGGCCGAACACATGATCGACGGCGCCGGCGGTATCGGTCGCATGTTCGCGGATCACGATGCCGCTTTCATGGTCGAGCAGCCCGTCGATGACGTGAGGGGCCTCGCCGGCATTGGCGGCGATGACCTTGCTGTGGAAGGGCGCGAAGCGGTCGGAGACATGGGTGTAGAACAGTACGCCCGGCTCGCTGCCGTACGGGCGTTGTGATCGGCGCGTGCCTCACCACGTCCGCCGGCACGAAAGAACTGCCCATCCGACGACGAGGTGTCGCCCGGTCCCCATAGTCGGCTGAGCGGATGGGCATGGTGATGATCGACGATTGCGGCGAGCGCGCCGGAATAGGTTTCGTCGCGGATATGCCATTCGGCGGTCCAAAGCAGCCGGGCATGGGTCAGGCCGCGCGAGCTTTCCGCCATGCGGGCAAGGCCGAGGTTGGTGCCATCGGCGAGAATCGCGCCCATCAGCGCAGGTTGGTCGCTTGCCGCCATGCCGGTGCGCGCGTGGACGAAGCGGTCGGCGAAGCCGGTCCAGACGGCGACTTCGGCGAGCAGGTCGGTGATGCGGATGCGCGGCAGCAGGCCATAGAGGCGGGCCTTCAGTTCCTCCGCCTCGTCGGGGGTGGAGCGCCGCAGCGGCGAGATTGTAAGGCGGCCGTTCTCGATCCCTGCATCGGGCAGCGTGCCTTCGGTCGCGGCGCGTTCCACCTCGTCCATGCGCTGGCGCAACCGATCGCGGTGCGCTGCGATCCAGTCTACCGCACTGCCACTCACCGCCAAGCCGAATCGCCCTTCGGCGCGCATGGTCGCGAAGGCCGGGGCCGGCAGAAGATAGTCGTCGAGCGTGCGATAGGCGCGGCTGCCATCCACCCAGATCGCGCCCGACGCGAGCCGGTCGCGCAGATGGACCAGCACGGCGATCTCCCATCCACGCCGGTTGAATACGCCATCCGATGAGAGGACGACCCGACGCCACTTGGGTTTGAGAAACGACACGGGCGCTTTGCGTGGCAGGATGGTGCGACCTTCCGCGTAGAACGAGCGCAGCAACTCGACGGCGCCGAGCAGCGGATCACCCGCGCGTGCGGTCTGGAAGCGGAACGCCGCGACGAAGGTCGGCAGGAAGCGGCGGACCGCCGGATAGCGCTCCACCACCTCGTCCAGACCGTCCTCACCAGGGCGGGTCAGTTCCTCCGCCGCGCGCACGCTCTGTTCGAGTGCCGCCCACCCGATCCGCTCATCGACCAGCGCCAGTGCATTGCTGCCTGTGCTCCGCGCATCGAGCAACGTCCGCCCGAGGCGGATATGCAGCCGGGCCGTGTCGCGGAACAGCCGGGCCTGGTCGATGAGGCGTTCCGACCGGGTGCGGTCGGCACGTCGGAACATGCCGCCCACCAGCTTCTCGACCATCAGGATGGCGGCGTCGGTCAACGCCACCTCCATCTCGATCGCGAAGGCGACCAGCGTGGCAAGGCGACGCCGGTTTTCGAGCCGGGTCAGATGCTGGGCGGTCATGATCGCCGCTTCGCGCGCGATCACCGCATAGCGACTGGCATGAATGCGCCGCGCCCGTTCCGCCTCGATGCCGATATTGCGGACATGATCGAGCCGTTCGACTATCGCCTTGAGGTTGCCGGCACCGGGGGCTTCCGGCCAGTCGCGTATCCAGGCCAGGGACGAGCGGGTGGGCGTTCCCCCGATCCGCAGCAGGGCATCGAGCCGTTCGACCTGATCCGCCGTCAGATCACGACCAAGCCGTGCGAACGCCTGCCGCCTCGCCTCCGCTCGCGCGACCAGAGCAATCCGTTCGAGAAGCGCCGGCACCGGCAGCACCACGCCCGCGCCACGTAGCCGCTCGACCATTGCCGCGACGATGGCGTCACAACGATCGGTGGACGTGGCCACCTCGCTCGCAGTTGCGAAGGCCATCGCGCGATCGGCGCGTTCGAAAGCGCGCAGCCCGAGCCGGCGTTCGATCGCGGCGCGATGTTCGCGCAGCGTCGTGTCGCGTGCCGCATAGTCGGCAAAGGCGTCCGGCTCGCAGCCGGTCTGCGTGGCAAGGACGGTGAGCATTGCAGCAGGCGGCATCTCGCCGGGTTCGAATGCCCGGCCGGGATGGCGGAGATAGCCGAGCTGGACCGCATAGCCGAGCCGGTTGGCGGCGCGTCTCCGCCGGAATACCTCGACCAGATCCTCGGGACCGAGCGTGTATAGCCGCTCGATCGTGGCGGGGTCCGATGGCGGGTCAAACAGCATGGTGCGCTGCGCCGGCGACAGGATTTGCGTGACCATCTTGACCCAGTTCCTCCTGCCGTCACACAATCATCCCGTGATGACGTTGATGCGACATAGCCGGAGTGACTGGTTAAGTGACAGGAAGCGGCTGCTTTGCGGTACTGCACCAATCTGTCACGTGGACGCACGTTAAAGTGACGGCGCGGATCGGCTATGCGCGGGTATCGAAGGCGGACGGCAGCCAGGTCATCGACCTCCAGCGCGACGCGCTGGCGAAGGCCGGCGTCGATTTGGAGCATCACCTTTATACCGACGCTGCATCGGGCAAACGCGACGACCGGCCGGGGCTGGAGGCGTGTATCAAGGCGCTTCGCACGAACGACACGCTGGTGGTGTGGAAGCTCGACCGGTTGGGGCGCGACCTGCGCCACCTCGTCAATTTGGTCGGCGACCTGACGAAACGCGACATCGGGCTGAAGGTGCTCGCTGGCGAGGGTGCGTCGATCGACACCACCACCGCCAATGGCCGGCTCGTCTTCGCGATCTTCGCAGGGCTTGCCGAGTTCGAGCGAGAATTGATCGTCGAGCGCACCAAGGCCGGGCTGGCCGCGGCGCGTGCCCGCGGTCGTACGGGCGGTCGCCCGTTCAAGATGACCCCCGCCAAGTTGCGCCTCGCCCAGGCAGCAATGGGCAAACCCGAAACCAAGGTCGCCGAGCTGTGCGCCGAACTCGGCATCACTCGCCAGACCCTCTACCGCTTCGTCGGACCGAAAGGCGAGTTGCGCAACGACGGGCAGCGGATGCTCGACCGGCGCAAGACGAAATGAGCCGCCTGTTCCGTCATGACCGGCTGATCGCCTGGAACACGATCCGCGCGACGTTTACGGGTTGGCACGACCGGGTGATCGCCGCGCTCATGCTGCTAGCGGCGTTGGCGGTCGTCCGCGCGTGGTTCATCGATCGCCCCTGGACGATCGCGACATGGATCGCGACATGGGCGGCACTCGTTGCGGGCGCGATGATCGGTATGGGCGCGGGACGCCTTGTCGGCACGCGCATCGCCTTCCACGCCTTCGACGGACTGCTCGCCGCCGATGCTCTGCACCCGCAGATACGTCGGCACTATGTGGCGGCATGGCATGGCGTTGAACTGGCGATGCTGGCCATGGTGACCCTGATCGCGCGTCCTTTGCTGTTGGTCGTCAGCGTTCCCGCCTATCTTGCTGGGGTACTTGTTGCTGGGCTGACGGATGGCTTCAAGGTTCCAAAGCACATCGCCGGCACGACGCGACCGGGATGGACGCTCCGGGCATGGTCGCACCGCCCGATCGCCGGGGTGGCGGCCGCGACGGTGCTGCTCCTGTCGCTGTTGCCGGCACGCACGCTGGGCACGAATGCGCTGATGGCGGTCGTCGGCATCGGGACGGTGTTGCTCGCACTGATTCTGACCAGCATCGATGACGCCATCGTCCGCTTCATGACCATTGCCGGACACGGATCACGGCACATCATCGTTCGCCACACTAGGGGATTGGCGTCATTCCTCGCCGTGGCAGTGCCGGCATGCTGGGTCATGCTCGGCCCGATCGCGGCCGGCATCGTTGCTGCCGTGTGCGCCGCGATGCTGCTGCTCGTGAGCCTGCGCGTACTTGCCTACCGGCTGCACGCCAAGCGGTTCGCCGATCTCCTCGTCTCCATTCTCGCAGGACTGCTCATGGTGGTCGCGTACTTGATGTCCGTGGCCTTGCCCGTCATCGCCCTCGCCATGCTCTGGCAGCTGCAACGTCGGGGCGGACAAAGACGTGGCTGCTGGCATGAACCCTGCCGTCAATCTTTCGGGGGCAGCCGTCGAGCGGAGCGGGCAGCACGTCGTGTAGGGCGTCGACCTCACGATCTCGCACGGATCGTGGTTCGGCCTCATCGGCGCCAACGGATCGGGCAAGACCAGCCTGCTGAGGGCGCTTGCCGGCAGACTGCCCTTCGCCAGCGGATCGTGCCGGGTGGACGGCAAGGAACTGGCCGGGGATCGCGTCGGGCGGGCACTGCGCGTTGGCTTCTCTCCTCCAGCCGACAAGCTGCCGGATGCCCTGCGTGGGCGCGATGTCCTCGAACTCGTCGGCGGGAGCATCTACGATGTCCGTTCGCGTCTGGGTAAACTGCATGAAGCGCTGGGTCTGGCTCCACTGCTCGACCGCTGGATCGGCGACTGCTCAGCCGGGATGCGACAGCGGATCGCGGTTGCCGCAGCATTTGCGGGCGGTCACCCGCTCGTGATCCTCGACGAACCGTTCAACTGGCTCGACCCCGTGGCGATCTTCGACCTGCGCGAGGCCTTGCGTGAAATGGTCGCTGGGGGCCTGACGCTCATCACCGCCCTCCATGACCTCGGCACGCTGGCATCCGCGTGTGACGCGGGACTCATGCTCGCCGATGGCAAGGTTGCGCTGGCGCTGGACGAGGACATGTTGCGGGCAGCCGCCCAGAACCCACCGGCGTTCGAGCGGCAGACGATCGAACGCCTGCGATCCGGATCAGCTACGTCGGACGCTTAGCGTACGCTCAGAAAGGGATTCTGCGATGACCCCATCACCTTCGTGCAACGGGCAGGACGAAGCGTTGCCCCAGTGGAGTCCGGCCGCTTTCGATCTCGATACCGTACGTCTCGCCGATCAGTGCGGGGGTCAGGACCATCTCCGCCTCACCGGATGCCACGATCCGGCCGTGGCGCAACAGAACCGCTTCGTCGGCGATACGTCCGGCCAGATACAGGTCGTGCATCACCAGCACGACACCGCGCCCCGCTTCGGCGACGTCGCGCAACCGGCTCAGCACATCGAGTTGATGGGCCGGGTCGAGGCTGGCAAGCGGCTCATCGGCCAGCAGCCATTCGGGTTCGCCCGCCAGCACCCGTGCGAGCAACACGCGCCCCCGCTCTCCGCCGGAGAGTTGCTCGACTCCGCGCCCGGCGAAGCGAGCGGTGTCGGTTGCTTCCATTGCTCGTGTGATCGCATCGCGATCCTCGGCGGCATCCCCCCAGCGACCGCGATGCGCGAGCCTGCCGAGCGCGACGAGGGTGCGGACGTCGACGTTCCAATGCACGTCGCCGTTCTGAGGCAGCAGCCCGACACGGCGTGCCCGCTCCCGCCTGTCGAGAGCATTGACGTCGATCCCGTCCAGCGTTGCCGCGCCGGCATCCGGTGCTCGCAATGCGGCAAGGCAGGCGAGCAACGTGGTCTTTCCGGCGCCATTTGGTCCCAGTAACACAGTGATCCTGTCCTGCCGGAACGTCACTGACACGTCCTCCAGCACGCGGCGACTGCCCAACGTCACGGTCACCGCATCGGCGGCCAGTACGCTCATGCGAGCCTACGCCGCATGCGGATGAGCAGATAGAGAAAGAACGGCCCGCCAAGCATCGACATGGCGATGCCGAGCCGCAACTCGCTGACCGTAGGAATCAGCCTTATCAGACTGTCGGCCAGCGTCAGCAGAACCGCGCCACCGAGGGTCGAGGGCAGGAGGATTGCCGACGGCCGGTTGCCGGCGATCGATCGAACCATATGCGGTACCATCAGCCCGACAAAGCCGATGACTCCGGCCGCCGCGACCGACGCGCCGACGGTCAGCGCCGTGCCGGCGATGACTGACCATTGCAACCGCTGCCGATCGATCCCGATCGTGTCCGCCACCTCCTCGCCAAGCGTCAGCGCATCGAGCGCCCGCCCCGTCGTTGCCAGGATGGCGGAACCCACCAGTACCAGAGGCAAGGCAATCTCGACGTCGTTCCAGCTTCGATCGGTCAGCGCGCCCATCAGCCAGTTGACGATCGCTGAGGCGACGAATGGGGTGGGCGCCAGGCTGATCGCGAGTGCGGTCATCGACCCGGCGATGCTGGTCAGGATCAAACCGGCGAGTGTGAACAGGACCAGGCTGGCCGAGCGTCCCGCGATCAGCGCGAGCAATGCCATCGTCGCGGCCGCCCCTGCCAGTGCGAACGCCGGCAGCAGCCATGCCTGAGCCGCATAACTGAAGAACAGCGACAGGACCGCACCCAGCGCCGCGCCCGAAGACACGCCGAACAATCCGGGATCGGCGAGCGGGTTGCGAAGATAGCCCTGCATGACCGCCCCCGACAGACCCAGCGCCGCCCCGACGGTCATCGCCAGCACCGTGCGCGGCAAGCGCAGTTCGATGATGATGATCGAGCGCGGATCGTTAGGGGTCCAGGCGTCCAGCGGCACCCAGACCTTACCCGAGGCGACCGACAGCGCCGCCACGCCGATCAGCGAGGTGATCAGCCAGAACGTCGTCCGGGTCACGGCCGAACCTTGCGCCGAACCGCCTTCAGCCGCGTCATTGCATCGATGATCGTCGGGCCGCCGCAATTCAGGAGCCGGTCGGCATAGGGGACTATTGCAACTCGCCCTGCCAGTCGGCGCATCGCAGGATGTGCGCTCAGCCGGTCGTTGCCACCCTCCGTAGCGGGCACGGACAGCAGAACACGCGGTGGCCGCGAAATCAGATATTCGAGCGGGAGAACGTCCCATTGCTTCAAGCCGTAAGCCGCGCTCATATTCCGAAACCCTGCGCGGCTCAGCAGTTCGTCGGGCAAGGTGCCGCTGCCGGGCACGAGTCCCCCACCCCAGATGAGCGCCGCCACCGGCGGCATCGCGAGCGGCTTGACCGCATCCTCGATGCGGGCGACGAGCGCGGCGCCGCGATCCCGATGACCGGCGATCGCGGCGATGCGGCGGATCTGCTGCTCACTCTCGGCGACGCTTTGCGGAAGCCCGAACTCGGCGATTTTGACATGCATCCGCCGCAGCGCGAGGATCGTCGCGGGGGCAGTGCCCGCGTTTACGAGCACGACATCGGGCGAGAGCACGACCATCTCCTCCGCGGTGCCCGAGATCGCGTGGAAGCGTCTCGCGAGCGACAACGGGATCGATGTCGCACGCGGATCCTGAGAATAGTGGCTGATGCCCGCGATCTGACGTGGGTCCGCAACCCGGACCAGGATCGCATCGAGACAGGGATTGATCGACACGATCCGCATCGGCCCGCGCGCCGCACCGACCGATGCGGCCGGCAGGGCGAGCAGCACGGCTAACAACAGGCGAATGGCGGAGATCAATAGGTTAGCCGGATGCCGCCGAACGCGGCGCGACCGGGCTGGCCATATTGGTACACCGTCTCGTACCGCTGGTTGAAGACGTTATCGACCCGACCATAGACCGCGAGATTGCGGGTGATCGGATAGGAGGCGCGAAGGTCGGCGAGGACATAGCCATCAAGCCGCCGGGCATTCGATGCATCGTCGAAACTGTCGCCGATCGCGGTCAGCGTCGCCCCCGTCGCCAGCCCGAACCACCAGCGATAATCGGCGTTGACCGTCACGCTCTGGCTCGGACGCCGCGCCAGCCTGCGCCCAAAGTCGGCGGTACCGGGCGACCGGTTTTTGGCGTCGAGATAGGTGTAGCTGCCGACGAGGGTGAAGGCTTCGACCGGCTTTACCGTGAGCGCGAATTCCAGCCCCTCAGACACCGCCTGAGCCACATTGTCATAGGTGCCGTCGCGCCTGGCGGTGCAGATGCCGGTCAAAGGCTCGGAGCAGAAGATGAAATCGATCAAGTCGTATGACCGCCGATGGAACCAGGTCGCGCTCGCACTGATCGCGCCATCGACCGCGTGCTGCGTCACGCCGGCGTCCCATCCGCGGGAGCGCTCGGGCCGCAGCAGGCCATTCCCATATTCGCTCTGCAGCTGAAACAAGGTCGGTGCCTTGAAGCCTTCGGAATAGCTGCCGCGCAGCGTCGTGGGACCGCCGTTGGGCGAGTAGACGCCGCTTGCCGAAAAGGTTGTGGCGCCGCCGAAGATATTGTGGTCGTCACGGCGTACGCCCGCCGTTCCCGTCAGCCCGGCGATCGGGGTTACGGCAACCTGTCCATAGACGCTGAACAATCGCGCCCGCCCGCTATTTTCCGCTCCGCCGAAGCTGGAGGTGGTCGATCGGGACACTTCCCGCTCGACGCCGAAGGTGGACTGCACCCAGGACGCGGCGTCCACTATGCCTTGATACTCCAACCGATCGTTGCGACCCTTGCCGCGGAACGTCTCCTCCGGCACCGTGTCCGGATCGATGCCGCGTCGACTGGTGTCGGTATGGGCGTAGCTGAAGCGATTACGCAGCCGGTCGTCGAACAGGCCGATGTTGAGCCCGCCATAGCCGACATATTGCTCCGAACTGTTGTATCCGCGCGTGTCGCCGAAACTGTAGTCGGGCGGCGCATAGCCGTCGATGTCGGTTTTCCCGTTGCTGTAAAAGCCGCGCAGGTCGACGGAGACGTGCGGTGCGATTGCGATGCCCACGCTCGCATTGGCAGCGTAATTGCGATATCCGTCACGTTCGGTTCCGCGATCATAGGCCGAGATACCGGCGGTGCTGTAATAGCCCCCTCCCAGGCTCGCAGCCACGGGCCCGATCCGGTCGGAGACATTGGCGAAGGCCTGACCTGAGTCGTGCCAGCCGCCCTCCGCGCGCGCGTTGATCTGCAACTGCTCAGTGGGTTGCCGTGTGATGAGGTTGACGACGCCGCCGATCGCCTGGTTCCCCCAGAGCACCGACTGGGCACCGCGCAGCACCTCGATCCGCGCGATGTTACCGATCAGCAGCCCGCCGAAGTCGAACCCGCCCGCGGGCGACGACGGATCGTTGAGTTTCACGCCGTCGATCAGCGCGACGGTTTGATCGCCCGTCGCCCCACGGATGGCAACCGACGTCGCGGTGCCGACGCCGCCGTTGCGCGATACGCTTACACCCGGCGTCTGGCGTAGCAGATCTGCCACGACCACCGCCTGACGCGTCGTGATTGTTTCATTATCGAGCACCGTAATTGCCTGACCGACGCGCGAGACGGGCTGGGCGCTGCGGTTGGCAGTGACGACGATATCGCCACCAGCCTTGCCGGCTTCCTCTAACCCGGCGGTCGATTGCGCGCTCTGTGCAAGAGCGGGCGCAGCGATTGACAAAAACGGGAGAAGTATCAGTTGATTGCGCATGTGTAGGCCCCTTCACGATCAAAAGGGGGCACGCACGTGACGCTCGCCGGACCGGCCATATCCGCCGCGCACGACCCCAAGCTATGTCGTCACGCGAGGAGGAACCTCGATCGCCCGGAACACCCCGTCCGCGCGAAGGACAAACCGCGACAGGCAGGTCTCCTGGCTCCCGGGTCAGTGCCTCGTCCGACCTTCCCGCCGTCCAGAGACGACAGTGGTACGAATGGGCGAGGCTCGCCGGTCACAGTTGCGGGGGCAGCCCCGGATCACGAGCACGCTCGCTTCCGGGTTCCCTTTTCATCCCATCTCTGGGAACCTGTCACGAGCGTCGTCATAGAATACGGATCTGGATCGGACAAGCCGACGACCGTCGGCCAATCGATAGATCGGTTTACTACCGTCTTGATGCCCGACGTGGTGACTACGACGCCCCTTTCTGCTAGCGGCATGGTAGCAGAAGAAAGCATGGACGACCGGGACCAAGCCATCCGACAACGCTCCTACGCGATCTAGCAGTCCGAAGGCGAACCGGACGGGCGCGATCAGGAGCATTGGGACCGGGCAGCCGCCGAGAAAGTAGTTTTACCGGACTTGGCAGACGCTGCTGTCAAACGCACAAAGCGGTCTGCCAAAAAACCTACGGCAAATCCGGCGCCCGCTCCGGCGCGCAAACCGCGTGCGAGCAAGAAGCCTGGTTAGCCCGCAATGGCGGGTATGTTCTGATCGGCGGACGTCTGCCGCGCTCCATCCACCCGCAAATCATGAAGGAAACTCTCTCGCCAGGCGGTTAGGTCCTCGCGAGAGATCCCGGCATGCAATGACTTCCACCGGGCAATCCGCTCTGCCTGCGGCATGCGGATCGCGCGGCGGATCGCGTCGGCGACATCCTCACGGCTGTAGGGGTTGACCAGCAGGGCCTCGCGCATCTGCGCCGCCGCACCGGCGAACCGCGACAGGATCAGCACGCCGGGATCCGTCGGATCCTGAACGGCGACATACTCCTTCGCAACCAGGTTCATGCCGTCATAAAGCGGGGTGACGATTGCCGCGCGGGCAGCCCGATAAGCGCCGGCCAGCACGTCGCGCGGCATCGATTGTGTCCGATAGCGAAGCGGACTCCAGTCCAGCGTGCCGAATGCGCCGTTGATACGGCCGGCATGCGACTGGAGATCGTCGTATAACTCGCGGTACGCGGGCACCTCGATCCGGCTCGGCTGGCCGATCTGCAGCAGGAACAATTTGCCCGACACGTCCGGGTTGTCGCGCAGGAATTGCTCGTATCCGGCGAACTTCTGCGGCAGACCCTTGGTATAATCAATGCGATCGACACCGATCAGCATTCCCTGCCCCGCTACCGAGCGCATCGACCGACAGGCCTCCTGAGCCGCCGGCGTCGCGACGAGATCCTGCATCTCGGGCATGTCCAGCCCGATCGGATACGCCGCCGCGCTGACCACACGGCCAAGTGCCCTGATCGTGCCGTCCGCCGTGAGTTTTCCCGTCAGCTCCTCGGTGATGTAGTCTTCAAACGCTTTCAGCCAGCCTTTGGTCTGAAAGCCGATCAGGTCATAGTCGAGCATCGATTGCACGAGTTCATGATGGCGCGGGAGTGTCGAGAGCACCTGCCGCGCCGGCCAGGGGATATGGAGGAAGAAGCCGATCCGATTGCGCACCCCGAGCCGGCGCAATTCGCTGGCGAGCGGGATCAGGTGATAATCGTGAACCCACAGCGTATCGTCCGGACGCAGGATCGGGGCCAGCGCTTCGGCGAAACGCGCATTCACCCGTACATAGGCGGTATTGAACGAACGCTCATAGGCGGTTAGGTCCATCCGGTAATGGCATAACGGCCAGAGCGTACGGTTGGCGAAGCCATTATAATATTCGTCAATGTCCTGCGGATTGAGGTCGAGTGTAGCGACATGGACGTCGCCGTGCCGCTCGACCGCCGCGCCTTTTGAGGGGTGATCGACCGAATTGCCGCTCCAGCCGAACCAGAGCCCGCCATGCTCGCGCAGCGCCGCCGACAAGGCCATCGCCAGTCCGCCCTTGGATGCCCCGCCGCGTGACGCGAGTTCCCCGACACGGTTCGATACAACGACCAGTCTACCCATTATTCCTGCCGCCTCAATCAATTAACCATCCGTTCATCTGAAACTCTTGCGCCGGGAAAAGTCTCCCGATTACCGCTCCTCAATCTGCCGCACCAATGCGCGCACGGAACGATGAAACGCAGCGGTTGTTGAAAAGAGGCTATTCCTCGTCACCCTGATGGAGCTTTGTGTTGCCCGGCAGCCCCTTTCGTATTCTAACCACGTCCCTCCCGGCGCCTTCTTCCGACCTGCTCGATGCCGCCGGCAAGGCAGGGTTCAATACCGTGTTGATCGAAGCCGCCGAAGGCTTGTCGGTTTCAACAATCGACCAGTGCCGGTCGCGGGACTTGCAGGTCCTCACCACGACAGACCTGACGCACTTTCCGATCGACGACGCGCTTGTGAGATCGCATCCCCAGGCATTCAGCATCCGCCGCGGTAATCTTTCGCGCGGGAAGGTTGATCCGCGCGATGCACCGGCGCCCGCTGACCATGCACGCGCGCGGCTGCGTTCCGCCGAGGTATTCGCGCTTCTGCGTGAGACGCTCAAGCGAAGATTGGAGGAGCAGCTGGCTTGCGGAGTTGCTGGTTTTCGCCTGAGCAACGCCGAGCGGATCGAACCGGCCTTCCTCAAGGCGCTAATCGAGGACGTGCGCGCGACCGTAACCGGTGCGGTGTTCATCGCTGGTGCGCCGGACCTTTCGCGGCCGCAGATAACCGCATTGGGATCGGTCGGTTTCGACCATCTCGTTTCGTCCTTTGCCTGGTGGGACTTGAGGGCGCAGTGGCTGATCGAAGAATATGAAGAACTGCGCACTATTGCGCCGCTCATCTCCGAGGTGCGGCTCGACCGCCCGGGGATTGCAGACGACGCAAGCCGTGTTGCGAGGCGCTTGTCTGCCTCGGCGGCGGTCGGTGACGGCGTGATGATGCCCGCCGCCCTTCTGGCAACCGGCAACGAGATCGGCGGCGCGGTGGCGCGGTCGCTCGCCATCGTTGGGCAACTCGCCGATTGCCGGGGCGAGATGCGGCGCCTGTCGGAGTCTTCAGACCCCGTCACCGCGCTTCTGCGGTGCGATGCCGGTGACGTCCGAGCGGCGACAAGCGCCGCGATCGTTCTGATCAATACCAGTGATCGTACGCAGCCGCTGCCTGAGTTGGCGTTGATATTACCGGCTGCAGGTGCTGCATTCGGACCGTTCGAAGGCATCGGCGCGCAAGCAGTACTGAGCGCTGGAGAGGTTCGCATCCTGCCCGCGAAGCGCTGTGCGCCGATCGTCGGTAGATACGACGCAAAGCCTGGCGCCGAGGCGCCACGCCTCGTCGTCGAGACGATCACGCCATCGGTCGAGGGTGGCGACTTCCCGGTGAAACGGGTGGTGGGAGAGACCGTAACAGTAAGCGCGACGATCTACGCTGACGGGCACGAACAGCTTGCCGCGGAATTGCTTTGGCGCGCGATCGGCGAGAAGGGTTGGCGCTCCGGCCGGATGACGCAACTGCCCAATGATGCCTGGACGGCCGATATGCCGCTGGACCGGCTTGGACGACACGAGTTCGCTGTCGAGGGCTGGCTGGACCGGTTCGGCGGGTTTCGGCGCGATTTCGCGAAGAAGCTTGATGCCGGGGTCGCGCTGCCCGTTGACCATGCGGAGGGGCGCGCATTGATCGACGAAGCGGCGACGCGGGTGGTCAAGGGGCAGAAATCCAGCCTCAAGCAATGGTCCAAGCGAATTGCCGGGGCCGACATCGGCGAAAGTGCCGAACTACTGCTTTCGGCCGAACTTGCCGAGTTGATGGATGCGAGCGACGAGCGACCACATCGGCTGCGTTCGCGTCCGCACTTGCTGGATGCCGAAAGACTGCAAGCGCGGTTTTCGAGTTGGTACGAACTGTTCCCCCGCTCACAGAGCGGCAGTCGGGAGCGCCACGGCACGTTTGCCGATGTAATCGACCGCTTACCCGCCGTTCGCGACATGGGCTTCGACACGCTGTATTTCCCGCCCATTCATCCGATCGGCAACACAAACCGCAAAGGTCCGAATAATACGCTTACGCCCGGTCCCGACGATCCCGGTAGTCCTTACGCAATTGGCAGCGACGCGGGCGGGCACGACTCGATTCATCCGGAACTGGGAAACTTCAACGACTTTGCAAAGCTGGTTGAAGCGGCGGGTGAACATGGCCTTGAGGTTGCGATCGATTTCGCGATCCAATGCTCGCCGGATCATCCGTGGTTGAAGGATCATCCCGGTTGGTTCGCATGGCGTCCGGACGGATCGATGAAATATGCGGAGAACCCGCCCAAGAAATATCAGGACATCGTCAACGTCGATTTTTACGCATCCGACGCTGTGCCGGCGCTATGGAACGCATTGCGCGATGTAGTGTTGCTGTGGATCGATCATGGTGTGAAGACTTTCAGGGTGGATAATCCACACACCAAGCCGCTTCCCTTTTGGGAGTGGATGATCGGTGACGTCCGTGCAAAGCATCCCGATGCGATCTTCCTTGCCGAAGCCTTTACCCGACCGGCGATGATGTACCGGCTGGCCAAGATCGGCTTTTCACAATCCTATACTTATTTCACCTGGCGGGACGGCAAGAAA
This sequence comes from Sphingomonas sp., assembly GCA_965260965.1. Lineage (GTDB taxonomy): Bacteria > Pseudomonadota > Alphaproteobacteria > Sphingomonadales > Sphingomonadaceae > Sphingomonas. Next base: position 1,261,467 of record CBDHCA010000003.1, read on the forward strand.
GAACTTACTGATTACATCACCAAATTGACGACAACCGCGCCGCGGGCGTTCTACAGGCCGCATTTCTTCGTCAACACTCCCGATATCAATCCGGTTTATCTCCAGACGTCGGGTCGACCTGGCTTTCGGATTCGAGCGGTCCTAGCTGCGACGCTTTCAGGGCTATTTGGCGTCTATTCGGGCTTCGAGTTGTGCGAAGCTGCGCCTGTTCCCGGCAAGGAAGAGTATCTCGATTCAGAGAAATACGAACTCCGGCCGCGTGACTGGAACGGACCGGGCAACATCACTGCGGATATCAAGATGCTCAATCGCCTGCGCCGCGCGCATCCGGCGTTGCAGACGCATCTGAACACCCGCTTCCTGGTCGCGCATAACGAGCAGATCATCTATTATGCGAAACCGTCGCCCAGCGCTCGTGAGATGATCTTGGTGATGGTCAATCTCGATCCGCATCATGCCCAGGAGGCTGACTTCGAGGTGCCGCTGTGGGAGTTCGGTGTTCCCGATGACGGCGGCATCGATGTCGAGGACCTGGTCGGCGGTGATCGGTTCCGCTGGCACGGCAAGATGCAGCACATCCGGCTCGACCCAAGCGAACCCTATCGCATCTGGCGCATCGACGCCGGAGGAGACGCATGACGATGATGAACAACGATCCGCTGTGGTACAAAGACGCGGTCATCTATCAGCTGCACGTCAAGTCGTTCTTCGACGCCAACAATGACGGCATCGGCGATTTTGCGGGATTGATGGACAAGCTCGACTATATTGCGGACTTGGGCGTCACGGCGATCTGGCTGTTGCCCTTCTATCCGTCGCCGCGACGCGACGATGGCTATGACATCGCCGGATACAGCGACGTGTCCGCGGACTACGGCACGATGGACGACGCGAAAGCCTTTATCCAGGCGGCGCATGATCGCGGCATCCGCGTCATCACCGAACTCGTCATCAATCACACGTCCGACCAGCATCCTTGGTTCCAGGCCGCGCGCAAAGCGCCGCCGGGCAGCCCGGAGCGGGACTTCTACGTCTGGTCGGACGACGACAAGCTGTATTCGGGGACGCGGATCATCTTCCTCGATACCGAAAAGTCGAACTGGACCTGGGACGATGAGGCAGGCGCGTATTTCTGGCACCGCTTCTACAGCCATCAGCCCGATCTGAATTTCGATAACCCGAAGGTCATCGAAGAAGTATTATCGGTGATGCACTTCTGGCTCGATCTGGGGGTCGACGGTCTGCGGCTCGATGCAATCCCCTATTTGATCGAGCGCGACGGGACGTCGAATGAGAACCTGCCCGAGACGCATGCGGTGCTGCGCGAGATCAGGGCGGATCTCGACGCGCACTACCCCGATCGCATGCTGCTTGCCGAGGCGAACATGTGGCCGGAGGACACGCAGCAGTATTTCGGTGAGGACGGAGCGGAATGTCATATGGCGTTCCACTTTCCGCTGATGCCGCGCATGTACATGGCCGTCGCGCAGGAGGACCGGTTCCCGATCACCGACATCATGCGCCAGACGCCCGAGATCGCGCCGGACAACCAGTGGGCGATCTTCCTGCGTAACCATGACGAACTGACGCTGGAAATGGTGACGGACGCCGAGCGCGACTATCTGTGGAACACCTACGCCGCTGACAAGCGCGCACGGATCAACCTGGGCATTCGCCGTCGGCTCGCGCCTCTGATGGAACGCGATCGGCGACGCATCGAGTTGATGAACGCGTTGCTGCTGACGATGCCGGGCACGCCTGTCCTCTATTATGGCGACGAGATCGGCATGGGCGACAACATCTTCCTTGGCGACCGAGACGGGGTGCGAACGCCGATGCAATGGTCGGTGGACCGGAATGGAGGGTTCAGCCGAGCCGATCCACCCAGTTTAGCGCTGCCCGCGATCATGGACCCGCTCTACGGCTTCCAGGCGGTGAACGTGGAGGCACAGGAGCGCGATCGCCACTCGATGCTCAACTGGATCAAGCGCATGCTTGCGGTCAGGCGCGAGTATCAGGCGTTCGGTCGCGGCGCGCAGCGGTTTCTCCGACCCGCCAATCGCAAGGTCCTCGCCTATCTGCGTGAACATGGCGACGACACCATCCTGTGCGTCGCCAATCTCGGGCGAACCGCGCAGGCGGTCGAATTGGACTTAGCGGAGTTCGAGGGGCGCGTACCCGTCGAACTGCTTGGCAGCACCGCTTTCCCGCGAATCGGTCAACTCCCGTATCTGCTTACGCTTCCGCCATACGGTTTTCTGTGGTTTCGATTGTCGATCGCAGAGGAAGCACCGGGATGGTCCACGACATCGCCGGCGGCAGAGATCGAGCGTTACACCTTCGTCCTCCGTCCCGAACTGGCGGACATTATGGTGGGCGCGAACCGCTCCGTCCTGGAGCGCGACGTCCTGCCCTCCTATATCCCGCATCGCCGTTGGTTCGGCGGCAAGGACGAGCGTATCGGCGAGACCCGGCTGCTCCGCGCGACGCCGATGGGTGACGACCTGCTGCTGGGCGAGGTCGAGGTCATGACCGCCAAGGGAGCCGCCACCTACACCCTTCCCTTGGGGATCGCGTGGGAAGGCGAAGTTCATGGGCCGTTCGCGACCAATCTGGCGCTGGCGCGCGTCAGGCGTGGGCGAACCGTCGGTTTGCTCACCGATGGTTTTGCACTGGCGGGATTTGCCGAGGCGGTTGTCGGCGCACTCCGGGACAACCGCACGATCGTGACTGATGTTGGCGAACTGCGGTACGAGGCGCTGCCGGGTTTCGATATCGAGCCTGACGCGAAACCCGAATGGCTGGCGGCAGAACAGTCGAACAGCACGCTCGTCCTCGAACAGCGCGCGGTCCTGAAGCTGCTCCGGAAAGTGGCGCCCGGTATCCACCCGGACGTCGAGATGGTCCGTTATCTGAGTGATAACGGGTTCGGTAACGTCCCGCCGATGCTGGGCACGGTGAAGCGCGTCGAGGACGGCGAAGAAAGTCTGCTGATGCTGGCGCAGCGCTTCGTCTATAATCAGGGCGACGGCTGGCAATGGACGATGGGTGTGCTCGAACGTCTTGCCGGCGAGCCGGAGTGGACGTTCGCCAACTATGAGAATTTTGCGACCAACTTAGGTCGACGATTGGCCGAGATGCACGCTGTGTTGGCCCGCGAGACGGATCAGGCCGACTTCGCTCCTGAACCGATGACGACGGAACAGGCCGACAAGCTGGGCGGCCGGATTTCAGGCCAGGTCGATCGCGCGTTGGAATCGTTGCGCGATCGCTCGCTCGGCGCGGACGATACAGACGCAATTGCCGGGTGGTTGCACGAAGACCGCCAGGCATTGATGGATCGCATCCGCCAGGTCGTTCGCCGGGCGGTCGACCGCCCCCGCACGCGTATTCACGGCGACCTTCATCTGGGCCAGGTGCTCGTCACCGGCAGTGACGTGATGATCATCGACTTCGAGGGCGAACCTACCAAGCCGATGGCAGAGCGCCGCGCCAAGGATCTGGCCGTAAGGGATGTCGCGGGAGTCCTGCGTTCCTTCGATTACGCCGCCGCCGTGGCCGAGCGCAATCGCCCCGCCGTCGCCGAGCGGGAGGAACAGCGGACCGGGGAACGTTATGCGCGCTTCGCTGCACAGGCCCGTGACGCCTTTATGGCCGGCTATCAGGGCGAGGAAACAGCGCCCGATCCGCTCCTCGACCTCTTCGTGCTGGAGAAGGCCGCCTATGAGGTCGCCTATGAAGCCGCGAACCGACCCGACTGGATCGGTGTACCCGCCCACGGGCTGGCGCGCGCCGCATTCGCGCTACTCGACAAGGAAATTGCATGACATCCGCTGACCCTATCACAAGTCCCGAAGCCGGCGCCGATGCGAACTCGTTCGGCCCTGTGCTCGGCGACCTGGACCTGCACCTGTTCAACGAGGGGCGCCACTGGGATCTGGCGCGCGTCTTTGGGGCTCAGCCGCGAACGATAGACGGATCGGACGGTGTCGCCTTCTCCGTTTGGGCGCCCAACGCTCACCGCGTGTCGGTCATAGGCGACTTCAACGACTGGGACGGGCAGCGCGATGCGATGCGCCGCTGCGGGGACTCGGGCGTCTGGGAAAGTTTCGTGCCCGGCGTCAAGGTCGGGGCGCGGTACAAGTTCGAGGTCACCAGTGCCGATGGCAGCGTCATCCAGAAAGCCGATCCGGTGGCCCGCGCGACCGAAGCGCCACCCGCCACCGCTTCCGTGGTTGCCGCCACGCCGGACTTCTCTTGGACGGATGAGGACTGGATGGCGGAACGCGGCGCGCGCCAGCACCCCGATGCGCCCATCTCCATCTATGAGGTGCACGCGGCGTCCTGGATGCGCCCCGGCGGCGATGCGAGCCGCACGATGAACTGGCAGGGGTTGAGCGAACGCCTCATCCCCTACGTCGCCGACATGGGATTTACCCATGTCGAATTGCTGCCGGTCATGGAGCACCCTTTCGGCGGATCCTGGGGCTATCAGCCCTTGTCGCAATTCGCACCCTCCGCGCGATTCGGCAGTCCCGAGGACTTTGCGGGCTTTGTCGATGCATGCCACCGCGCGGGCATCGGCGTCATCCTCGATTGGGTGCCGGCGCACTTCCCGACCGATCAGCATGGTCTTGCCCGTTTTGACGGCACGCATCTCTATGAGCACGCCGACCCGCGCGAGGGGTTTCACCAAGACTGGAACACGCTGATCTACAATCTCGGGCGGCGCGAAGTGGCGGGGTTCCTGCTCGCATCGGCGCTCTGGTGGCTGGAGACGTTCCACATCGACGGGTTGCGTGTCGATGCCGTCGCCTCGATGCTCTACCGCGACTATAGCCGCAACGCGGGCGAGTGGGTCCCCAACATTCATGGCGGTAGAGAAAATCTTGAATCCGTCGAGTTCCTGAAGCGCATGAACGCGGTCGTGGCCGAGCGCTGCCCCGGCGCGATCACATTGGCCGAGGAGTCAACCGCTTGGCCCGGCGTCACCGCTCCCGTCTCCCAGGGCGGTCTGGGCTTCGACTACAAGTGGAACATGGGCTGGATGCATGACACGCTCCAATATGTGGAGCGCGATCCGATGTATCGTCGCTGGCATCACGGCGAGGCGACGTTCGGGCTGGTCTATGCATTTTCCGAGAAGTTTGTCCTGCCGCTCAGCCATGACGAGGTGGTGCACGGCAAGGGGTCGCTGCTGGGCAAGATGCCCGGCGATCGCTGGCGGCAGTTCGCCAACCTACGCGCCTATCTGGCATTCATGTGGACGCATCCGGGCAAGAAGCTGCTCTTCATGGGGGGCGAGCTGGGCCAGGACACCGAATGGAACCATGACACTCAGGTTCCTTGGCATCTGCTCGACCGACCCGAGCATGCCGCGATCCAGCGGCTGGTGCGCGACTTGAACCGCCTTTATGCCGCCGAACCGGCGCTGCATGCACGTGACGCGGAGCCGTCCGGCTTCGATTGGATTATCGGCGCCGACGCCGAAAACAGCGTCTTCGTCTATGCGCGCTATGCCGACGAGGCGCCTCCTTGCGTCGTTCTATTGAACATGACGCCCGAGCCAAAATATCATTACCGGATCGGCTTGCCGATGGCGGGTTCGTGGACTGAGGTTCTCAACAGCGACGCGGAGCCTTATGGCGGTGCCAATATCGGCAATGGCGGTGCCATTCGAGCAGTGGCGACGGCGGCACACGGACAACCGGCCAGTGCCGAGGTCGTCCTGCCGCCGCTCGCCGCAGTCATTTTGCGCCACGAAGGAAAGTAAGCGTTGAATCCACTGCCTGATCGGCTCGATGCCGGTTCGCCCTATCCGCTCGGTGCCACGTTTGACGGACTTGGGATCAATTTCGCCGTCTTCTCCGCCAATGCCGAGAAGATCGAACTGTGTATCTTCGAGCCGAGTGGCCGTCGTGAGATCAGGCGCTATGAACTCACGGAATGGACCGATGAGGTCTGGCACGGCTATCTGCCTGATGCGCGTCCGGGCCTGCTCTATGGCTACCGGGCGCATGGCCGCTATGCTCCCGAAGAGGGGCACCGGTTCAATCCCAACAAGCTGCTGCTCGATCCCTATGCGCGCAAGCTATCGGGCGAAGTACGCTGGACCGACGCTTTGCACGGCTATCAGGTCCGATCGAGGCGCGAAGACCTGAGCTTCGATCGCCGCGACAGCGCGCCCGCCATGCCGAAAGCGGTGGTCGTCAATGATGCGTTCGACTGGTCGCAGGATGTCCGTCCGAAGACCCCTTGGTCCGAAACGATTATCTATGAAGCCCATGCCAAGGGGCTGACCAAGCTGTTTGAAGAGGTGGCAACGACCGAACGCGGCACCTTCGCCGCGCTGAGCCATCCCAGCGTCATCGATCACCTTAAGAGACTGGGTGTGACGGCGATCGAACTCATGCCGATCCATGCGTTCGTGCAGGACCGGTTTCTTCAGGAAAAAGGCCTGCGTAACTATTGGGGCTACAACACGCTCGGCTTCTTTGCGCCGGAGCAGAGCTATTTCGCGGGTGACAGTCACGACGAATTGCGCCTCGCGGTCCGGCGCTTCCATGCCGCTGGCCTCGAGGTAATCATGGACGTCGTGTATAATCACACCTGCGAAGGGTCGGAACGCGGACCGACCATGTCGTGGCGAGGGTTGGACAACGCCACCTACTATCGCCTGGTACAGGATGAGCCGCGTTATGCGGTCAACGACACCGGCACCGGCAATACGCTCAATCTGGAAAAGGCTCGCGTGATCCAGATGGTCGCGGACTCGCTTCGCTATTGGGCGACGTCTTTTGGGATCGACGGTTTTCGCTTCGACCTCGGCCTGACGCTTGGCCGCGAGGAACATGGGTTCAATCCCGGCGCCGCGTTCTTCGATGTGCTGCGCCAGGATCCGGTACTGGGCCAGCTCAAGCTATCGACCGAACCCTGGGACATCGGCCCCGGCGGCTATGCGCTCGGTCAGTTTCCTCCCGGCTTTGCCGAATGGAACGACAAGTACCGCGACGGTATTCGCAGATACTGGCGCGGCGACCCGGGCATGCGTGGCGAGGTCGCGGCCCGCATCTCGGGGTCGGGCGACCTGTTCGACAGGCGAGCGCGCCGCCCTTGGGCCAGTGTCAACGCACTGGCGGTCCACGACGGCTTCACGCTGGCCGACACCGTCGCCTATGAACAGCGCCATAACGAGGCGAACAAGGAAGACAATCGCGACGGGCACAGCGAGAATTATTCTCGTAATTGGGGTGTCGAGGGTCCGGCGGACGAGCCGCAGATACGTGATGCGCGAGCGCGCGTCATGCGCTCGATGCTGACGACGCTGTTCACCTCGCTGGGCACGCCGCTACTCCTCGCGGGCGACGAGTTCGGTCGGACGCAGCTTGGCAACAACAACGCCTATTGCCAGGATAACGAGATCGGTTGGGTCGATTGGTCGCGCCTGGAGACTGAGGATGGCGCGGCACTGATGCGCTTCACGAGCCGCCTCATTTCCCTGCGCAAGGCGCACATGATGCTGCGTGCCGGCGCCTTTCTGTACGGTGGAGCGATGCCGGGGACCGGGATCAGCGATCTGGAATGGTGGGACGAGCGTGGGCGGACACTCTCGCCGGAGGACTGGAGCAATCCGGAAGGGCGAGCGCTGGTCATGCGCCGTGCCCGGCGCATCGGCGGACGGATCGAGGCGATCAGCCTGTTGCTCAATGCATCCGGCGATGCGCTCACCTTCGATCTGCCCGCGCCGCACGTCGATCGGACGTTGCTGATCGACAGTGCCCGGCCGGATGAGGGCGAGCGCATTGTCGCCAACAGCTATGAGGTCGGACCGCAGGGCGCCGCGCTGCTGTGCTGGACGATGGAGGCGACCGATCTGGACGCTGAGACGCCGGAATGAATTGGGGTCCGCAGCGCGTTGCACCGGATCGCACCCTTTTCCGGCTTTGGGCGCCGGACCAGACTTCGGTTCTGCTCGAGTTGCGGGAACGCGGCGTCATGCCGATGGAGGCGGTCGACGACGGATGGTTTCAGCTCGAGGCGCAGGCTGGTCCGGGCACCCACTATCGCTTTCGTCTTAGCGAAACGCTGGCGGTCCCCGATCCTGCTTCGCGACAACAGGATGACGGCGTGCATGGCTGGAGCGTCGTCGTCGATCCCCGCGCCTATTGCTGGCGCACGAGCGGATGGCGTGGACGGCCCTGGCAAGAAGCGATCATCCAGGAGGTGCATGCCGGTGTGCTCGGCGGCTTCGCGGGCATCGCCGATCATCTGCCCGGGTTGGCCGAACTCGGCGTCACCGCGATCGAACTCATGCCGATCGGCGCTTTTGGCGGGTCGCGCAATTGGGGCTATGACGGCGTGCTGCCTTACGCGCCTGCAGAAAGTTACGGAACGCCCAACGAGCTGAAATCGCTGATCGATCGTGCGCACGAACTGGACATGATGGTGCTTCTCGACGTGGTCTATAATCACTTCGGGCCCGACGGTAATTATCTGAGCGCTTATGCCGGCCCGTTCTTTCACGAAGACGTTCACACCCCCTGGGGCGGCGCGGTCGCGGTCGATCGACCGGCCGTTCACGACTTCTTTGTCGGCAACGCAATCATGTGGCTGGAGGAGTTCTGCATCGACGGGCTGCGCTTTGATGCGGTGCATGCGATCGATAACGACGTATTTTTGGACCGCCTAGCGCGCGAGCTACGTGAGCGGGTAGGCCGCGACCGTCATGTCCACCTGATCCTGGAAAATGAACGGAACGACGCCGATCGCCTGGCACCCGGACTGTATGACGCGCAGTGGAACGACGACTTTCACAATGTCCTCCATGTCCTGCTGACCGGCGAGACGACAGCCTATTACGCCGATTTCGCCGATGCGCCGACCGAGCGACTGGCGCGCTGCCTGGCCGAGGGCTTCATCTACCAGGGAGAGGGGTCACCCAACCACGGAGGCACCCCGCGCGGCAAGGCCAGCGCGCACCTTGTGCCAACGGCGTTCGTGTCGTTCCTCCAGAACCACGACCAGATCGGCAACCGTGCGCTGGGTGAACGGCTGACGCTGCTTGCCGAACAGGACAAGCTGCGTGCAGCGACCGTACTCCTGTTGCTGGCACCACAGATCCCGCTTTTCTTCATGGGGGATCAGGCCGGCAGTACGACTCCGTTCCTGTTCTTCACCGATTTCCATGACGAGCTGGCGGATGCGGTTCGCGAGGGACGCAGGAGGGAGTTCGCGAAGTTTCCGGCGTTCGCCGATGCCGCATCACGCAAGCGAATTCCCGATCCCAACGCGGTGAGCACCTTCGCAGCATCGCGACCAGAGCCCGGACCGGACGCGCAAAGGTGGCGCGACCTCTACACGACATTGATCGCGTTACGCCACGAGCGCATCATACCGCACCTGAAGGGTACGCGATCGATCGGAGCGCAGGTGCTGGGTCACGGCGCCGTGGTCGCCCGGTGGCAGATGGGTGGTGGCGCAAGACTGATCATCGCGATCAACCTCGGCGATGAGGCTGTCGCGTTTCCTCAACCACCGACCCCATCATTTGCACTGAACGAGGCCGGAGCGCCGGGCAGCGTAGCCGTCTGGATCGAGCCATGAGTCCCCTGCACGCGCTCGCAGCGGCGGCCGGCTTGCAGATCGACTGGGAGGACGCGCGGGGGCAAGCGCAGCATGTCACCGACGACTCACTTATCGCGATCTTGGCGGCGCTCGATCTTCCCGCCGACGGCGACGCCGCAATCGCCGACAGCAGGCATCATGTTGCCGAGCAGATGGCGAACCCGCAATTCGCGTCCGGCGATGTCGGCGAGAGCGTTCTCCTGGGTTGTGCCGCCGGACGCGCCGAGCTTGTGTTCGAGGACGGACACCGCCAATTCGTCACCCTGGAGCGCCATCGCGGTGGCGCAATGCTGCCGCCGATCGATCGACCCGGCTACCATATGCTCATCGCCGGCAGGCACACCATACGCCTTGCCATAGCCCCGTCGCGCTGTTTCACGATCGACGACGCCACACAGGGTCGTCGCATCTGGGGTCCCTCGGTTCAGATCGCTGCCTTGCGCGATGGAAGCGAGGACGGGTTCGGCGACTTCGGGACGCTGACCAAGGCGGTGCAAGCTTTTGCCGAACGCGGTGCGGATGCCGTCGCGATCAGTCCGGTACACGCGCTCTTCCCTGCCGATGCGAGCCGTTACAGTCCTTATGCGCCGTCCAGTCGGCGGTTCCTGAACATCCTGTACGCCGACACGGCTGATCTTGGTGTGCTCGAACGAGGTGCGGGTGAGAATGTTAGCGACCTGATCGACTGGCGTGAAGCAGCACCTCGCCGCATGCAGCTACTCCGGCGGGCGTTCGGCGACCTTGCTTCGGGACAGATCGATCAGATTGAGGAGTTTCGTCGGCAAGGCGGCGAGGACCTGGAACACCACGCGCGGTTCGATGCGATCCACACATGGTTTTTCCGGCGAGACGGAGCCAAGGGCTGGCAGCAATGGCCAACCGCCTTTCACGATCCTGGGAGCGACGCCGTCGAGCGCTTCGCGGCGGAACATGCCGACGACGTCCGCTTCTTCGTCTTTGCCCAGTGGCTTGCAGCGCACAGCCTCGCCGCCGCGAACCACTCGGCGCGAGCGGGAGGCATGGCGGTCGGGCTGATCGCGGACCTGGCGGTGGGTCTCGACGCAGGCGGCAGTCATGCCTGGAGCCGACCCGCCGGCCTGCTGCAGGGATTGTCGATCGGCGCACCACCCGATCTGCTCGGTCCGGACGGCCAGGATTGGGGAATTACCGGCTTCTCCCCCCGATCGCTGCTGGCGAACGGGTTCGAGCCGCTGATCGCGACCTTGCGCTCCGCGCTCAGTCTTGCGCGTGGGATTCGCATCGACCATGCCCTGGGGCTGCAGCGTCTCTGGGTGGTGCCGCACGGCGCATCTGCGACGCAGGGCGCATATCTCATCATGCCGATGGAGCACATGATGCGCGTGATCGCCATCGAGTCCCACCGCGCCAAGGCAATTGTCATCGGTGAGGACCTGGGAACGGTGCCGCCGGGATTTCGGACCAAGATGGACGAGCGCGCGATGCTCGGCATGCGCGTTCTGTGGTTTGAGCGGGGCGATGCGGGAGACTTCACGGCGCCGGGGCAGTGGTCGCCCGCGGCGGCGGCGATGACCGGAACCCACGACCTGCCGACGGTTGCTGGATGGTGGACGGGGCGCGACATCGATTGGACCTGGAAGCTTGGCCGAACGTCACCGGCGGCCAGCGAGGCGGAGGACCGGGCGAACCGTGCCGAAGATCGGGCTCGGCTGTGGCAGACGTTTTCCACCGCAGGGATCGTGGATAGCCCGCAACCCGCTGCCGAAGAACCCGCGCCTGCCGTCGATGCGGCGCTGGCTGATGTCGCCGCGACACCGTGCGCCCTGGCGATCCTGCCGATGGAGGATCTGCTGGGGCTGGTGGAACAGCCCAATCTGCCGGGTACGATCGACGAACACCCTAATTGGCGACGGCGCATGCCGGGTACGACCGAGGCATCGTTGAACGAGCCGGCGGCTTCGGCCCGCATCGACCGCCTGAACGCCGCGAGGCCGCGATGATCCCGCGTACGACCTATCGGCTGCAATTCCACCACGGCTTCACTTTCGGGGACGCGGAAGCGATCGTCCCCTATCTGGACTCGCTGGGTATCAGCCACATCTATGCCTCGCCGATCACAACCGCGCGCAGCGGATCGACGCATGGGTACGACGTGGTGGACCCGACCCGGATCAATCCCGAACTGGGCGGGGAGCCTGCATTCCGGAGCCTGATCGCGGCGCTTCGCCAGCGGGGCATGGGCATGATTATCGACATCGTGCCCAACCACATGGGCGTGGTCGGTGGTGAGAACGGCTGGTGGAATGACGTCCTGGCGCAGGGCCCGGGCAGCAGATACGCATGCTTCTTCGACATCGACTGGAGCGAACGTCTCGTCCTTCCCGTGCTCGGCGAACCGCTGGCAGCGGTGTTGGCGAGCGGTGCGATCGAGGTGACATTCCATGCGGGGCGTAGCGTCATAACGGCCTATGGTGAAGATCGTTTTCCGTTGCGCGACGAGGACCAGCAAAGCGCTCTAGCGGTCGACACGCCCGAGGCATTGCGCGACCTGCTCGATCGGCAGCACTACCGGCTGGCATCTTGGCGCACGGCCAATGACGATCTGAATTGGCGCCGCTTTTTCGCAATCAACGAACTGGCGGGTCTGCGGATCGAAGATCCGGTCGTCCTCGAAGAGACGCATGCGTTGTATTTCCGGCTTTACGGCGAAGGGATGATCGACGGCGTCAGGGTCGATCACGTGGACGGCCTGACTGATCCGGCCGGATACTGCCGGACGCTGCGCGCTCGCCTGGATGCAATCGAGCGGCCCGACGGAACACCGTCTGGCCCCGCCTATATCGTCATCGAAAAAATCCTGGGGCCGGGCGAAGAGCTGTCGACCGACTGGGGTGTCGACGGCACCAGCGGCTATGACTTCATGGAGGAAGTATCCGCGCTGCTCCATGCGCCCGGTGGAAGCAGCAGGTTGGGGACGATGTGGGCCGACATCAGTGGCCGGTCTGCGGACTTCGCGGTCGAGGAACTACAGGCCCGGCAGGACATGCTCAGCTGGCAGTTCGGCGGTCAGCTCGACCGCTGCGTTGCCGCGTTTGAAGCACTGGCCGCGTCCACGCCGCAGGGCGCCGGAATCACGCGCGGCATGATACGCCGAGCGATCGAGCGCCTGCTCTGGGTCTGGCCGGTCTATCGCACCTATGGCGACGGTTGCAGTGCACCGATTGACGACCGCCACGTCCGCTTGCAGGCGCGACAGAGAATCGAGCGTTTCATCCCGCCCGGCGAGGCGCCGGTCACTAAGATGGTCCTCGACTGGCTGGCCGGCAATGCGCCGGGAGACGGCGCGCTGGCGGCGGAAGCGGTGCGGCGCTTCCAGCAGCTTTCTTCGCCGATCGCCGCCAAGTCGGTCGAGGACACTGCCTTCTACCGCTACGGCAAATTGCTCTCCCGTTTGGACGTGGGCTTCGATGCGGGCCGGATGTCGATGCCTGTTGCAGAATTTCACCGGATCGCTGTCGCGCGTTACGAGCGCTTCCCGAATGCCATGCTGGCAACCGCGACGCATGACCACAAGCGCGGGGAGGACGTGCGCGCACGCCTTGCCGTGCTCAGCGAAATGCCGGATGCTTGGGGCGAGCGGGTCGCGCGCTGGAACGAGCAAAGCGCTGACGTTGCCCGCAATGTTGATCCGGCAGATCGGTACACGCTGTATCAAACGACCTTCGGCGCCTGGCCGGACAACCTGCAACCGGACGACAAAGATGGTTTGGCAGCCTATGCGCATCGCATCGTCGCCTGGCAGCAAAAGGCCTTGCGCGAGGCGAAGCTTCGTTCGTCATGGGAAGCGCCGGCCGAGGGCTATGAGGCGCGGTGTCGCGAGGCAGTGGAAGCGCTATTCGATCCGGCGCGGTCGTCGCCCTTCCTGAACGATCTGCATGGCTTCGTGAAATGGACGCAGGCGCCGGCGCGTGCGAACATGCTGGTGCAGGCGGCGCTGCGCTACACCGTTCCGGGCGTGCCCGACCTGTATCAGGGAACCGAGTTGCGCGATTTCAGCCTGGTCGATCCGGATAATCGACGGCCGGTGGATTACGAGATCCGCAGGCAGATGCTGGCTGGGCGCAACGGTTCGCAGGGTATCGGGGGTGAGCAAAAACTCGCGATCATCTCGGAGATGCTCAATCTTCGCCGGCACCATCCAAAACTGTTCGCAGATGCGGACTATGCCCCGATCAAGACACGCGGCGCGCGTTGCGATCACATACTCGCCTTTCACCGTACTTTGGACCGGCAGAGGCTGGTCTGCGTCTTCGCACTGCGATGCGCCTCGATACTGGCCGGGCGGGCGTTACCGGCGGCTCCCGCCGACTGGTGGCAAGACACGGCGCTTGATGCGTCTTTGCCGGAAACGTCCGTGGCGGCATTGCTTGCGACCGGCCCCGTCTATGTCGCGATAGCGGGCACGGCATCGTGAAACAGCCACGTCCTCAGCGCGCTGGCGAGGTTGGAGGGCACGTCCTCTTTCACGCGAATGGCGTCGATCTGCGCGACGAGCGCGTTCGTCGGACAGCCCCGCGCCGCGGCTGCCTGCTCCAGCGCGTTCCAAAAAACGGGTTCCAGACTGATCGAGGTTTGATGTCCTGCGATAGTAACAGAACGTTTGCGAGGCGCGGCGAACCCGCCCGGTGTTGATTCGATCATGGCGCGTCGAACAATGCTGCAAGTTGTTCGATGATCGTGCCGCCCAGCTGGTCGGCGTCCATGATCGTTACCGCGCGCTGGTAATAGCGGGTGACGTCATGGCCGATGCCGATCGCGACCAGCTCGACAGGCGAGCGCATTTCGATCCAGCCGATCACCTGGCGAAGATGGCGTTCGAGATAGCTGCCGGAATTCACGGACAGCGTAGAGTCATCGACCGGCGCGCCATCGGAGATGACCATCAGTACGCGCCGCTCCTCGGGGCGCGCAATCAGCCGCGCATGCGCCCACAACAGCGCTTCGCCATCGATATTTTCCTTCAACAGTCCTTCGCGCATCATCAAGCCCAGGTTTGCGCGCGCGCGCCGCCAGGGCTCGTCGGCCTTCTTGTACACGATATGGCGTACGTCGTTAAGCCGCCCGGGCTGCGGCGGCCTTCCAGCCGCGAGCCATGTTTCGCGGGCCTGTCCGCCCTTCCAGGCGCGGGTTGTGAAACCCAGTATTTCGGTCTTGACCCCGCATCTCTCTAGCGTGCGCGCCAGGATATCCGCACTGATCGCCGCGATCGAGATGGGGCGGCCGCGCATTGATCCCGAATTGTCGATCAGAAGCGTGACGACGGTATCGCGGAACTCGGTCTCGCGTTCGATCTTGTAACTGAGCGACTGCATCGGGTTGACGACGACGCGTGCCAGCCTTGCCGCATCCAGCAGCCCCTCCTCCTGATCGAAGTCCCATGAGCGCGACTGCTGCGCCATCAGTCGGCGCTGCAGCCGATTGGCAAGCTTGGACACGGTCGACTGCAAATGAATCAGCTGTTGGTCCAGGTAACCGCGCAGCCGGATCAATTCATCGGCATCACACAGTTCCGTCGCGCCGACCACCTCATCGAACTGCGTCGTCCAGGCCTTGTAGTCGAACTGCGCCGATGGATCGGCAAGCGGGCGATTGGGACGCACGGGCTGCATCCCTTCCTCGCCATCGTCACCAGCATCGCCCTCCATGTCGGTATCCGCCTGATCACCCTCCTGCTCGCCCTCGCCGTCCTGGTCTTCGGCGTCGCTCGTCTCGCCCCGCGCCTCGATCTCGCCCTGCCCGTCCGTACCTTCGTCTCCGCCTTCCTCACCCTCGTCTTGCTGCTGCTCGTCGCTTCCTTCATCGTCCTCGCCGCCCTCGTCCTGCTCGTCAGGCAGTCGTTCGCCCTCGATCAGTTCCAGATCCTCGAGCATCCTGGTCGCGAGCGCTTGGAATGCGCGCTGATCGTCGAGCGCCAGCGCCAGCGCACCCAGATCGACGCGCTCCTCTACCCAGTCGCGAACGAGCGCCAGCCCCGTTGCCGCCGACGCGGGCGACGCGCGTCCGGTAAATTGCTCGCGTACCAGCAGCGATAGCGCGCTCGACAGCGGCACTTCGTCACGTGTCCGCGCTCGCGTGATCGGGTCGGAGCGTAGCCGGACGTCGAGCGCGGTAGCCAGGTTGTCGCCGATACCTTGGTAGCCGCGGCTGCCCAGCGCCTCGACCCTCGCCGTCTCGATCGCATCGAACACTGCATGCGCAACCGGTTCCGCTGGCGCTCCCCGCGCGTGCAGCGCCGGATCATGGTGCCGCAGCCTGAGCGCGAACCCGTCGGCGAAGCCGCGCGCTTCCGCCACCTGCTCGGGCGGCAGTGCGCGGGCAGGCATCGGCACTTTCATATGCTTGCCCGACTGCACCGGCGCGTCGGCGGTGAAGGCCAGTTCCACCTCCGGCTCCTCCGCTACTGCGCGTGCGGTTCCGGCCAGCACGGCCTTGAGCCGATCGAGGGGAGTTTCCTGTGTCACGTCGCCCGGTTCAGCACATCGGGCGGGCGGGTCAACCGGAAAAACGCCACATCTCACTATCCGCCTGCCTCATCGGTGAACGAATATGGCCCAAGACGATGAAGCGGCAGTTCGCCGAGCGTTAGCCGGCAGGTTTCGCTAAGCTCCAATTCCTGTTGTTTTTCGCACACAGCGAGGTTCTTTCGAGGATTGGATGGCGCACCCGACAGGATTCGAACCTGTGGCCTCTGCCTTCGGAGGGCAGCGCTCTATCCAGCTGAGCTACGGGTGCGTGCACAAGCCGCGTTAGCAAAGCACGCAGCATGATGCCAGCACTTTGGCGGCCTTCATTGATGCTTGCGCTTGGCCAGTGCGACGGGTTGGAACTTGCCGAGGCCGCAACTGGCACCGCGCATTATCGGCGCGTCATAGAGCACGGCGATGATGTCGGTCGAGCATAGCTGGCTCAGGCTGGTCGCATAGGTGAACCGCCGCTCGAAGCCGAGGCTCGGACAACTGCTCGGTAATGTGTTCCGATAAACCTTGCGCCCGTTCATCACGAAATCGATCGTCCTGT
Organism: Sphingomonas sp.; assembly: GCA_965260965.1. GTDB lineage: Bacteria > Pseudomonadota > Alphaproteobacteria > Sphingomonadales > Sphingomonadaceae > Sphingomonas. The sequence continues at coordinate 1,278,147 of CBDHCA010000003.1, forward strand.
CGTCGCGTACGCGGGTCTCGCGGATGCTAACGACGGGGATGCAACCGACCGGCTTGCCCGCCGGGATTGCGGGCGGCACGACATCGCGCGTCAAGGCACCCGTCGCAATCAGCGACAGCGTGGGGAGCAGGCGAGCGATCATCGGTCTTCCTTTGCTTGCGGCGCTGGGGTCTTGGGCCTGAACGTGCACAGGTCCGACACGATGCAGCGCCAGCATTCGGGACGTCTTGCCTTGCAGACATAGCGGCCGTGCAGGATCAGCCAGTGATGCGCATGCGCGCGGAACGGCTGCGGCGTCACCCGTTCGAGGCCTTCTTCCACGGCAATCGGCGTCTTGCCGGGCGCCAGGCGGGTGCGATTGCCGACGCGAAAGATATGCGTGTCGACCGCGATCGTCTCCGCGCCGAACGCGACGTTCATCACGACATTGGCGGTCTTGCGCCCGACACCCGGCAGCGCCTCCAGCGCGTCGCGATCGGCGGGCACCTCTCCGCCATGCCGGTCGACCAGGATACGGCTGAGCGCGATGACGTTCTTCGCCTTATTATTGTAAAGCCCGATGGTGCGGATGTACTGACGCAGCGCGTCCTCGCCCAGCTCCAGCATGGCCGCGGGTGTCTTCACCCGATCGAACAGTGGCCCTGTCGCCTTGTTGACGCTGACGTCCGTAGCCTGCGCCGACAGCGCGACCGCGACCAGCAACGTGTAGGGGTTGTCCCACGTCAGTTCGGTCTCGGGCGCCGGATCGGCCTCCGCCAGCCGGCGATAGAATTCAAAGACGTCGCTGCGCTTCACGGCCGCGTCATCACAGGCCCAGCACGTCCCCCATCCGGTATCGGCCGGGCGCGCGTCCCGCCAGCCACAGCGCGGCGCGCACCGCACCCTTGGCGAAGATCGAGCGATCATCACCGCGGTGGTTCAGCTCGATGCGTTCACCTTCGCTCGCGAAGATGACGCTGTGATCGCCGATCACCGATCCGCCGCGCAGCGAGGAAAAGCCGATCGTCCCTTCGGACCGTGCCCCGACCAGGCCGGCCCGCCCGTCGACGCGAACATCGCCCAAGCTGGTGCCGCGTCCGGCGGCGGCAGCCTCGCCTAGGAACAGCGCCGTACCGGAAGGAGCATCGACCTTGTGCCGATGATGCATCTCCAGGATCTCGATGTCCCAATCCATGCCCAGTCGCTCTGCCGCCTCGCGCACCAGGATGCCTAGCAGCGTGACGCCCAGCGACGTGTTGCCCGTCTGGAGCACGGCGATCTCCTTCGCGGCGGCGTCGATCGCGGCATGATGCGACGGCGAAAGTCCCGTGGTGCCGATCAGGATCGGCGTGCCGGCCGCCCGCGCGGCGTCCAGATGCGACTGCATCGCACCAGGGGTAGAGAAGTCGAGCAGCGAGTCGGCAATTCGGGCGAGTTCCTGCGGATCGTCCGAAGCGTCGGCGCCGCCCGCCAGCAACGCCCTCTCGTCCTCGATCGCCTGCGCGATCGCCCGTCCCATACGACCCGCGCTGCCATAGATGCCGATCGCGGTCGCGCGCGTCTGTTCGCGGGAATGGGCAGGCGAGAATGTCGCGGTCGTCATGTTGTCTTCTTTGCATGGATCAATGTCGTTGCGACAGGGCCTATCGCATTTCGGTTGCGCAACTTTACACCGGAGGCGATGCCGTCGATGAAGAAGGCTTCGTCCAATCGTCTTCAAGGACCCTGCCGATGCGCCTTCGCCCTTCCCTGCTTGCCGCGCTGCTCCTCTCGGGCACCGCCCTCGCGCAGACCGCTCCGGGGCCGCTCAACGCACCCAAGGACGCGACCGTCGCGAAAGAGGCGTCCGCGGGCGACATCCCGACGAAATTCACGCCGCCCACCGACTCCTATGACTATGACAAGCGCGAGGTCGAGATCCCGATGCGCGACGGCGTGACGCTGCACACCGTCATCGTCGTGCCCAGGGGCGCGACGAACACACCGATCCTGCTGACCCGCACGCCCTACAATGCTGACGGTCGCGCCAACCGGATGGACAGCCCGTCGATGCTCTCCACCCTGCCGCTCAGCGACGAGCCCTTCGTCAAGGCGGGTTATATTCGCGTCTATCAGGACATTCGCGGCAAATACGGCTCGGGCGGCGATTACGTCGTCACGCGGCCGGTGATCGGCGCGCTCAATCCGACGAAGGTCGACCACACGACCGATGCGTATGACACGATCGACTGGCTCGTGAACAAGGCGAACCTGCCTGAATCCAACGGCAGGGTCGGGATGATCGGCTCCTCCTATGAGGGGTTTACGGTGGTCATGGCTTTGCTGCACCCGCATCCCGCCTTGAAGGTCGCCGCACCCGAAAGCCCGATGATAGACGGCTGGATCGGTGATGACTGGTTCCACTATGGCGCCTTTCGCCTCGCCAATATCGGCTGGCTGGGCGCGCAGACCGGTTACAAGGGCGCGGGCAAGGCACCCCCATCGGGCGGCTATGACGATTACGACAATTTCCGGGAGATCGGCTCGGCGGGCGAATGGGCGAAAAAGTCGGGTTACGACCAGCTTCCCTATTGGCAGCGCATGGTCGCGCATCCGGCCTATGACGCGTTCTGGCAGGGCCAAGCGCTCGACAAGCTCATCGTCAAGAACCCCTCGAACGTCCCGACGATCTGGGAACAGGGGCTGTGGGACCAGGAGGACATGTACGGCGCCATCCATAGCTGGGAGGCGCTGAAGTCGGCCGGACACATGGGCAACAACTACCTCGTCATGGGTCCGTGGCGGCACAGTCAAGTCAATCGCGACGGTCGCAGCCTCGGCCCGTTCGACTGGAATGGCGACACCGCCGCGCAGTTTCGTGAACAGATGGTCGTCCCCTTCTTCAACCAGTATCTAAAGGATGGCCCGCCGGTGACGCTGCCCGCCGCCGCCATCTATAATACGGGCGAGAACCGCTGGGACCGGTTCAGCAACTGGCCGCTGGCGTGCGAGCAGGGATGCGCCGCGCGGCTGACCCCGATCTATCTCGACAATGACGGCGGGCTTGGCTTTGCCAAGGGCGCGGCGGGCGCTGACTCCTATGTCTCCGATCCCGGCAAGCCGGTGCCGCATCTGCCGCGCCCGGTGAACTTCGATGACGGACGCTGGGGCGACTGGCTGGTCAGCGATCAGCGCGGTGTCGACGGGCGAACCGACGTGATGACCTATGAAACGCCGGTGCTGACGAAGGCGGTCCGCGTGTCGGGAGCGCCGATCGCCGATCTGTTCGCCAAGACCACGGGCAGCGACGGCGACTTCGTCGTGAAGGTGATCGACGTCTATCCGGACGAAGTCGCGGCGAACCCGAAGATGGGCGGCTATCAGCTGCCGATCAGCCTCGACATCTTCCGGGGCCGCTACCGGGAGAGCTTCGCGAAGCCGAGCGCCATTCCGACGGGCAAGGTGCAGGAATATCGCTTCCGCTTGCCGATGGTGAATCATGTCTTCCTGCCGGGCCACCGCATCATGGTGCAGGTGCAATCCAGTCTGTTCCCGCTCTATGACCGCAATCCACAGACCTACGTGCCGAACATCTTTCTCGCCAGGAAGAGCGATTACCGCCCGGCGACCGTCTCGCTCATGCGTGGTGGCGATCAGGCCAGCGCCGTCCTGCTGCCGGTCGTGGCGGTCGAACAGGCGCAGTCGGTCGGCGCCAGCGCGCGATAGCGTGATCCTGCCGCGGCAAGGGCGGGTGTTGGACCCGCCCTTGCCCGTCTTATTGCGGGATGCCCCGGAACTGGACCAGCGTATCGCTGGAGGGGACGCCCACGCGCGGATGCCGCGACAGTTGCGGAATGGTCGGGTTGGCGGCCGCCAGCGGATTGGCGACTCCGGTCGGAACTGGTCCGATCAGCGCGGGATAGACGACGTGCTGCATCCCGCCCACCGGCTTCTCCTGACCCTGGTGACAGCTCTTGCAATCCACCTTCGCGCTGTCGCCCATCTTCCCGATCAGCGCCGCAGGCGTCCACGGCGCCAGCCGCGAGAGATAGTTCTGGTTCAGCATCGTGGTCATTTTGATGCCTGAATATCCGGCCAGTCGGTTCGGCGGACTCTGCGCCCAGTCATACGCGACGCGGCTCTGGTGGCAGTAGGTGCAGTTGACGCCGAGTGCGTTCGACATCTGCATCATCGAGATATACAACTGTTCGGTATATTCACGGTCATGCGTGAACACGGCCTTGTCCGTCGTCGCCAGCGCGTTGCGCGCCTGGATGCGGTGTCCGGGCAGTCCCTGCAGCAGGAACATGCGGTTGGGCCGCGCCGGGAAGAACTCTCGGATTGTCTTGGCGGACGTATTCCACGCCTGCGGCTTGCCCAGCAGTCCGCGTTCCGGTGGAACCAGCGGCGCATCCAGGAACCAGCGGTTCTGCGGCACGACGCGTCCGGCATGACACGACCAGCACGTCACGCCCTGCGCACCGACGTGATTTGTCCAGCTCGCGTTCATAGTCCGCGTCATCGCTAGCATCGCGCGGGCGATCTGCTTGCGCGGATAATCGGTCGCGTAATTGGCGTTCTGCCCGCCATGACAGAAGCCGCATCCCTCGTTCGGCGAGACCCAGCGCGTGATCGCGATCATTGTCCGGTCGAACTCCGCCTTCGATACCCCGCCCAGCACCCTGATGTTCTTGTAGGCGACCGCGGCACTGGGCCCACTCGCGCCCGCGGTCGGCAGGACCTCCGGCTGCGGCGGCGACTGAGCGGGCGTGCCATCCTTGTGGAAAACGACCATCTCTGCTTCGGGCGGGCCGTAGTCCGTCGAGCGGATCGGCGGCACGACCCAGGACGGTACGCGCACCAGGAACAGCGCGGCGGCGAATGCGGCGATCGACGCGAGCAGCAGGACGGTTGCTGGTTTCATCGTCCTGCTCCCGACGTAATCACGGTTGTGCCCGCGCCGCTGGGGGCAATGTAGCCGTTGATGTAGTTTGGCTCGGGCGTCGGCGTGTATGGATATTGATATTCCGGCACCAGCCCGTGCTTCATCCCCCACAGATACCAGTTGTCGACGACGGTCCCCGTCAGCAATACGCCGATCCCGCCCGTCAGCACGGTCAGCACGGCGAACCACCAAGCCCAGCGATGGATCGATTCAAAGCTGGCATTGAACCCCATCGTCCACCGCCAGAATAGGGACGACCGCTCCGCCGCCGTGCCGCGATCCACGATCTCGCGGCTCTCCCGCTCCGAGCCGTAGCGCGCGGTCGCCAGGATAGTGCCGCCGTGCATCGCGAACAGCATTGTCGATCCATACAGGAACACGATGGAGAGCATGTGGAACGGGTTGTAATACCAGTTGCCGTAAAGGACGCTGACCGTCGCGGTCCAGTTGAGGTGCGGGATGATCCCGAAATTGGGCGCTTCCGACCAGTCGCCCATCAAGACGGGGCGGATGACGCCCAGCGACAGGAACAGGAAGATCGCGCATCCAAAGGCCAGCGAGACGTGCATCCCCATGCCCAGCGATCGCGCCCGCCGGTACAGCCGGACCCACCAGAGGCAGACGGATATGGTTAGGCAGAAACCGGCGATCAGCCACCATCCGCCGTCATTGAGCGGGGGGAACAGCGCCAGGCCGTATTTCGCCGGGGGAGGATCGAGACCGCCCCAGATGATACCTTCAGCAAAGCGCATCGGGTTCCAGTCCGCGGCCGCCGCGATGTTCAGCCCGATGATCTCGAACGCAAGAAAGCCGAACAATAGCGAGAAGGTGCCCGCCCAGCCGAGGTAGAAGGGTCCGACGGACGGATCGCCTAGCTTGCCCATCCAGTAGGAGAAGAAGTGGTTTCTGATTCGCGGCATGTCAGTGCGCGGCAAACCCGGACCCCAGTCTGGTGGACCGACGACAATCGTCTGATTGTAGAAGCTCTCGAAGCTGACCATGGCGTATGTCCCCTCAGAACTTGCCCAGCAGGTTCCAGATCGGCAGTTGCAGGTACCAGTCGAACCAGTACGGCCAGCCCTGCACGACGAACGGCCCGCTAACGAGCATGCAGATCGCGCTCCAGAAGCCAGCATTCAGCGCGAACAGGTAACCGGCGCGGTGGATGCCGATCTCGCCCACTGAATAGAAGATCGCGTCGCGCGCCCAGGCATTTTCATGCTCGGCGTATTTCACCTCCTCGCCCTTCTTCGGATTGACCGCCGAAAGGACGAGGCCGCCATGCATCGCTAGGAACATCGTCGTCCCGAAAAAGCACGTGACCGCGATGATGTGGAACGGATTATAGTGGAAGTGATAGAACTGATAGCCGACGTTCGACACCCAATCGAGATGCGCGATGATCCCGTACGGAAAGCCGTGACCCCAGGCGCCCAGCAGGACCGGGCGGAACACGACCAGGCTGACATAGGCGAAGACCGCGAACGAAAAGCCGATGGGGACGTGGTACCCCATTCCCAACTTGCGGCAGATCTCGACCTCGCGCAGCGGCCAAGAAATGAAAGCGCCCAGCGCGCAGATCGTCACGAGCTGCCACAGTCCGCCGTCGTTCAGCGGCGCCGGTCCAAGTCCGTAATACAACGGCGGCGGCGAGATGGTGATCTGCCAGATCGTCTGTGCATGTCCCTGCGACGCGCCCCAGAAGATCAAAAGGCTCCCCAGCAGCGTGAAGAAGATCGTCGTGACCCCGAAGAATCCGACATAGAACGGCCCCACCCAGAAATCGAAGAGATCGCCGCCCACCAGCGTCCCGCCGCGGACCCGGTATTTCTCCTCGAAGTTCAGCATGCTCATGACGGCACGTCCCGTTCAGCTGTTGGGGATAGTGACCGGCGACGACGCAACGCCGCCGGTCGGATCGTTATTGCGCGTTGGCGGGCGCGGGGCCCTGCGCCGGCGTCACGCCCTCGATGCCGGGCACCGGCGGCGGTGTCGTCGTGGTAGTCGGCGTCATCTGCGCAGCGCCGCCAGGCGGCAACGCGGGATAGACGGCGACCGCTTCGACGGCGCCCATCTGCACCCTGCTGCGATCGAGCCAATTATATTTGGCGGTCCCGAGCAGGATGAAGTGAATGAGCAGTGCCAGCACGACCAGGAAGCCGAACAGCCCGATCAGGGCTCGGCGCGGGTCGAAGATTAGCCAGAGTCTCATGAAAATGTCCCTGTTCTAGAGTTCGTCGGGCATCGCCCGCTCACATGTTCACGCCCCAGGGCGAGAAGGCATAGGTCAGCGCGTGTGCGATCAGCGCCACGACAAGGAACGCCAAGAAACTACGCACGAAATAGGCATGAAATTCGCGCGCTTCATCCTCGGTGAGCCCGGACATGCTGACCCGGTCGTCGCGAGTTCGGTCTGGATAGGGGTCGGCCATCGTCATTCTCCTTTCTTGGTGGTTATCCCGGTAGGGAATATGCGTGCGCGACGGCGCTACGCGCGGTGTCCAGCGCAGCCGCGAACGGCCGGTGCGCGCCGTCGCGCGTGCGCATCCATTCCGCCATCGCGACCGGAAGGCATCCGGTGAACAGCGCGGCGACAAGCAGGTGATAGCCGACCACATTCGCCTCGCGCGGCTTGGTCATGCCCTGTCTGGTAGCCATGATTGTCGATCCTCCCGTCGTCATGAGGGTGAAGCCGTCGCGGCGGCCAGACTGCTGGCGTCGACCCGCTCGACGCCGGCGCGCCGCGCCACCGCCTCCGCCGCGTCACGCAGTCGCTTCGCCTCGGAAATGCGCGTCAGCACGGGCGCGCGCGCGATCGCCTGCTCGAACAAGGCGCGCGCCTCGTCGTCCCAGCCGATCGTGCCCCAAGCCTCGCGACGGGCCGGCGTCGCCTCGACCCGGTCGAGGACCGCCGCCTGCGGAATGACGTGGAAGAGCATGTCGAACAGCGCGTTGCACACTTCCTGCACCAGATAGACCGCGCCCGCGAAACCCATGAACGGCGTGCCGGTGTGCCGCCTGATGATCGCGCCGGGGAAGGATGCGGGGATATAGGTCGCGCGCCCGCCCGCCTCGGCCAGATACATGCGCTCGTTGATTGAGCCGAACATGACCATCGGCGGCTTCTCCGCCACCAGGGCGCGGACGCGGTCGTTGTCGGGTTTCTCGCCCGGCTTGCGCGACACGGCGAACGTGCACGGCAGGCCCATCTCGTCCTCCAGGAACCGCCGCACCCCACTCGCATAGGTATCGGTCGCGACGATCGCGAAACTGGCGGTGCCGAAGAAGTCCTGCGTCACCGAACGCCACAGGTCCCAGACGGGCTTGAGCGTCGTTGCCTTCTCGCGCGCGATGAAGGGCTCGGGATCGAGGCCGAGCTCGCGGCCCAGCGCCTGGCAGAAGGCGACCGTTGTTTGCATTCCGATCGGCGCGCGGAGCCATGGCTTGCCCAGCGCCTCGCACAGTTTCGCGCCATATTCGCGGTAGAGGCAGATGTTCACGTCCGCCTCGTGCAGCCGCTTCACGTCGCCAAGCGCCGTGCCCAGCGGGAAGACGCAGTTCACGTCCGCGCCCATCCCCTCGACGATCCGCCGCACCTCCGCCACGTCGGAAGGCGAATTGAACATGCCGTACCCGGCGCCGATCAGGTTGACGCGCGGCCGCTCGCCCTCCTTGCGCTTGACGGGCTTCGCCCTGCCGCCGAACTCCGTGAGCAACCACGCCAGCGCCCGGTCGGCGGACTGCCACTGATCCTCGTCGATGGTACGCGGCAGGAAACGCTTCAGGTTCGATCCCTCGGGGGTCAGCCCACCGCCGATCATCTCCGCGATCGATCCGGTGACGACGACCGCCGGCCGCGCGGGATCAAGCGTCCGTCCGGCGCGCGACAGCGCGATCTCAGTACCATCGCGGCCCAGCTCCTGCTCGCTCAGACCCGTCACCACGATCGGCAACTCGTGCGGCGGCAACGCGTCGGTGTAGTGCAGAACGGAGGTCACGGGCAGGTTCTCGCAGCCCACCGGACCGTCGATCACGACTTGCAGCCCCTTGAGCGCCGCGAACATATAGACCGCGCCCCAGTAACCGCCCGCGCGATCGTGATCGAGGACCAGCGTCATGCCGCGACCTCCTCGAAGAAGCCGCGCATCGCATCGAAGCGCGCCTTCCCGCCCAGCGCGGCATTGACCACCTGCGCGATCGACCCCGCCCCCGCCGGCCCCATCAGCGGACGCGCAGAGATCAGGTTGGTGAAATACAGCGCCGGGATGCCGCGCTCCTTCGCCTTCTGGACGACCGGCGTGGTCCCGATCGCCAGGTCCGGCTCGAACGCTGCCAATGCCGCCAGGTCCTGCTCCAGACTGGCGCGAAAACGCACGGCGACGCCGCGCTCTTCAAGCCACGCGGCATCGGTCTCCGCGAAGGGAGTGCGCGGCGTCGCCGTCCCGACATAGCGCAGGTCCGCGCCGCTCTCGACCAGCAGCCGCGCGACCAGCAGTTCCGATCCCTCATAACCCGACAGCGTGATCCGGCCCGTGACCGGCGCCGCGGCGAGCGCACCCGTCGTCGCACCGCGCATCGCGTTCTGAGCCTGGCCGATCTTGTCGACGGCGATACCGCAGGCTTCGCCGATCGCCGCCAGCCAGCCGTGCGTGCCCCCGACTCCGACCGGTGCCGATCCGATCACCCGCCGCCCCGCGCCCTCGAACTCGCGAATGCTGGCGGTGTAGAAGGGGTGGATCGCTGCGACTGCCGCGCAGTCCAGCGCCGCATACAGCTCGCGCCATTCACGCGTCGGCACGACCGGCCCCGCCGCCAACCCCATCGGCGCCAGCATCTGCCCCAGGATCATCGGATCGGCCGGGAACATCTCGCCGAGCAGCGTGACGGAGGGAAGGTCCGCCCTGCCCTCGCGCATCGGCCGCACCGGCCCTTGCGCGATCTCGCTTCGGGCATAGCTCAGCATCGCGCCGGCCAGCACGTCCTTCGCCTCGGCGTGCGTCGGCACGCCGAAGCCCGGCACGTCGATGCCGACGATCCGCACGCCGTTGATGCTCTTGGGCAGCAACCTGAGCGGCACTCCCGAAGCGGTCGGCACGCACAGGTTCGTGACGACGATCGCGTCGTATTTCTCCGGGTCCGCCATCTGGTGGACCGCGTCGCGAATGTCCTCGAACAGCTTGCCGGTGACCAGCGTCTCCGAGTTGAACGGGACATATCCGACGCTGCGACGCGCGCCGTAGAAATGCGAAGTGAAGGTCAGGCCGTACACGCAGCAGGCCGACCCTGACAGAATCGTCGCGGTGCGTCGCATCCGCAACCCGACGCGGAGCGATCCGAACGCCGGGCACATGCTCTGCGGCTGGTCGTGCGGTCCCATCGGATAGTCGGCCGCGAACCGGTCCAGCAATTCGCCCGCACCTTTCTCGACCGCCGACGCACGTACCGCGGCGCGTTCGCCGTGGCAGGAGGGAGGGGCGTCGACGGCCGAGGGATCGTCCAAGGCCATCACGCGGCCTCGTACATAACTTCAAGCGACACCTGCTTGGGCACCGGACGCCCGTGCATGTCTTCCAGACTGGCGGGCTGAAGCACGAAGTCGCGCCCCGTCTCGTCCGCCGAGAACAGTCCGAGCAGCGCATCTTGATCCAGCGGCGACGGCTTGACCGGTGGCGCCTCCGCGACGTTCAGCGACAGCTCCTCGAACAGCGGCGCCCATTCGGTGCCGGGGCGGCCGATGATCTGGTAGTTCGCGCTCTTCTTGCGGATATCCTCGTTCGCCGGGATCGCCGCCAGGATGGGGATGCCGACCACGTCAGCAAACGCCGCCGCCTCGCCGGTGCCGTCGTCCTTGTTCACCACCATGCCGGCGACACCGACATTGCCGCCCATCTTGGAGAAATAATCGACCGCCGAGCAGACGTTGTTGGCGACGTAGAGCGACTGCAGGTCGTTCGACGCGACGACGATCACCTTCTGGCAAAGGTCGCGCGCGATGGGCAGTCCGAAGCCGCCGCATACCACGTCGCCCAGGAAGTCGAGCAGGACGTAGTCGAAACCCCAGTCGTGGAAGCCCAGTTTTTCCAGCGTCTCGAACCCGTGGATGATGCCGCGCCCGCCGCAGCCGCGCCCGACTTCCGGTCCGCCCAATTCCATCGCGAACACGCCGTCGCGCTTGAAGCAGACATCCTCGATGCGCACCTCGTCGCCCGCCAGCTTCTTCTTCGATGATGTCTCGATGATCGTCGGACACGCCTTGCCCCCGAACAGCAGGCTGGTCGTGTCGCTCTTGGGGTCACAGCCGATCAGCAGCACGCGCTTGCCCTGCTGCGCCATCATGTAGCTCAGATTGGCGAGCGTGAATGACTTGCCGATCCCGCCCTTGCCATAGATCGCGATGATCTGCGTCGCGCGCTTCTCGCTCGCCATGCTGGTTGCTGGCTCATCGACGACCGACAGATAGTCGCGGCCCGCCCGTTCGCTGCCAAGGGTCATTGCTCGCTCCAGTCCAGGGTCATCTTGAGACATTCGGGCTTCGTGAATGCGCGCTCATAGGCGGCGGCCGCATCGCGTGCGGGCATCTCGTCGGTGATGAGACCGTCGAGCGAGAGAGCACCGTGTTCGATCAACGCGACGACGGCCGCCATGTCGGACGGCTGCCACTCCGCCGCGATGCGCAGCCGCGCCTCGCGCATGAAGGCCGGGGGAAAGGCGAACTGCACCGGCGTCGCGTAAAAGCCCGCCAGCACGATCTCTCCGCCGCGCGCCAGATGCGGCATCGCCTGGTCGAGCACGCCGACGCTTCCGGAACAGTCGCAGATGACGTTATAGTCGCGCCGGGCATCCTCCGCCGGGTCGATCGCCTCGGCACTCAGCGGATCGGCGCGCCGTGTCGGCTCGATCTCCCACACCGTCGGCGGCGCGGCACCGCACGCGACCGTGACGCGCGCCAGCAGCCGCCCGACGGTTCCGTGTCCGATGATAAGTTCCGGCGGCGAGCCGCTCGGCGCTGCGAACATGTGATGCGCAGTCGCCGCCAGCGCCAGCAGCACGCCTCGGGCGTCGCCGAACGGATTGGCCACGACCCGCTCGGCCGGAACGACCAGCGTCCGCGCGGCACCGCCGAACAGCGCATGCGCTTGCGTGAAGCAGCGTGCGCCGGGCACGAACACATGCTCGCCGATGCGCGACCTGTCTCCATCGACGATCGTGCCGACCGCCTCGTATCCCGGTACCAACGGATAGCCCAGCCCGGGAAAGGCGGGCATCCGTCCTTCCCACAACAATCGCTCGGTTCCACTTGAAATACCGCTATGCGTCGTCTCGATCACCAGCTCGCCCGGCCTGGGATCGGTCAGCGGCGTCGTCGCGAGCGACAACCGGCCCGGCTTCTCGACAATGACGGCACTTGTCCGCATCGCAACCCCTTCTGCCGATCGCCGCATCCGCTTCGATCAATCGCTGTACAATGCGCTTTACAAACTGGAGTGTCAATAGTTGAGGACGGTCTATGTTCCAAGAACTTGGACAGAGATGAGCGGGCCGGCGCGCGCCGCCTTGCCTTGGGGCGTCAAGCCTGCTTGCGCGCCCAGCCGCCGGATCGCTTCTGCCGAGCGGATCCGCCCGGACCCCATCGCCACGAAATAGGCGGTGAAATAGGCAGTCTGCGGATCGCGTCCCCTCCGCGCCATCGGCTCCGCGACCACTACCATGCCGCCCGCCCCAAGCGCCTCCCGCGCCCGCGAGAACAATATAACCGCGGCATCGTCATCTTGGTCATGCAGCACGCGGACCAGCGTGATCGCGTCATATCCGCCGGGAAGCGGATCGCAGCGGCCCGCCCTTTCATGCACGCTGACGCGCTCGACGCCCGCCTCCGCCAGTTTTGCGCGGGCGATCGGCACCACCGCCGGCAGCTCGACCAGCCCGAGTCGCACCGCCGGCCAGCGCCGCGCCAGCAGCGCCACGAACGACCCGTCACCGCCGCCGATGTCCAGCACCGCGTCGTACCGCCCGAAGTCGTGCGCGTTGGCGACACTTTCTCCGACAAAGGTCTGTGAGGCAGCCATCACCGCGCTGTACGCCGTGGCGTCGCCGTCCTGCCCGGCGTAGGGCCAGAACGCCCCGACCGCTCCAGAACCGGGTACGCGCAGCATCGCCAGCGGATCCGCCAGGTCGCGGTAGAGCAGGTGGTTGTGCCGGATCATCGTCGCGATGCCCTCGTCCGTCGCCACGACCAGTCCATCGATCGACAGGCCCAGCCGGTCGCCTCTCCACGCCTCCACCAGTCTCAGCGCCATGAGCGCCTGCACCAATGCCCGTGCGCTGTTGTCTGGCAGCCCTAGCGAGTCGAGCAATGCGCCTCGGCCGACCGGCCCGCCGCGCAACCGCTCGAACACGCCAAGCTCCAGTGCCGCCGCCAGCATCTGGCTGTGCGCGAAACCCGCCACCGCGCCGAACAGGCGATCGGCATGACGCGCCGCGACCTGCCGGCCGATCGGGACGACCGCAAGCCGCTCCCGCACAGCCGCGCTCGCCAGCATCCGGTTCCGCAAACGTGCAAACCACTCAATCATCTGCTTCAGGTTACATCAATAGACGACAAGTGGAATGGACACTTTCCAAGTCTTTCTTCATATTCGCGCCGGGAGACGCGATGGACCGCTCGATCGTCATCGTCGGAGCAGGGATGGCGGGCCTGGCCGCCGCGATCGACTGCGCGGTGCAGGGCGCTCGCGTGACGCTGGTGGAAAAGGACTCGTCCGCCGGCGGCAAGATGCGCGAGGCGACGGTTGCGGGGCAGTCGATCGATGCCGGCCCCACCGTGCTCACCATGCTGCCGGTCTTCGAGGCGCTGTTTGGCGACTCGGGCGCCTCCCTCCATGACTCGGTGAAGGTCACCGCCGCCGACGTCCTCGCCCGCCACCGATGGACCGGCGGCACCACGCTCGACCTGTATGCCGATGTCGACCGGACGACGGAGGCGATCGCCCGCTTCGCCGGGGATGCCGACGCACGCGGCTACCGTGACTTCGCGGCGGCCGGACAGGTCATCCACGACGCGCTGCGCCATACCTTCATCGAGGCGGACAAGCCCGCGAACCCGCTATCGCTGATGACCCGCGCGGGACTGGGCGGTCTGGCCGGATTCGCGCGGCTCGATCCCTATCGCTCGTTCTGGTCGATGGTGTCATCGCACATGCGCGACCCGCGCCTGCGTCAGCTGTTCGGCCGCTACACCACCTATTGCGGCAGTTCGCCGTTCCAGGCGCCCGCGACGCTGGCCCTCATCGCGCATGTCGAGCGCCGCGGCGTCTGGCTGGTCGAGGGCGGCATGGCACGACTGGCCGATGCCATGCTCGCGCGCGCGCGCTCACGCGGCGTCACCGTCCGTCTGGAGACGGCGGTCGACGAGATTTGCGTCGCAAAGGGCCGCGCAAGCGGCGTACGCCTCGCCGGCGGCGAGCAGTTGCACGCCGACTCCGTCCTTCTCGCCGCCGATGCCGCCGCGCTCGGTGCCGCCCTGTTCGGGAACGCGGCGGCAAGCGGAACCGCACCGTTCGCGCGCCGCGACCGCTCGCTCTCCGCCTTCACCGTCGCCGCCGTCGGGCAAGTGGCCGGCCCGGCGCTGCGCCACACCATCGCGTTCTCGGACGACTGCCGCCCGGAATTCGACGCGCTGGCGCGGGGCCGGGTGCCGTGTGATCCCACCGTCTATCTGTGTGCGCAGGACCGGATGGCCAAGGACGCTCCACCGCCCGGCCCGGACGAGCGCTTCTTCCTCGTGCTCAACGCGCCCGCCGACGGCGACCATCATGACTGGACCCAATCGGAGATTGAACGATGCACGATGCAGGCCTTCAGGCGGCTGGCGATGTCGGGACTGGCGCTCAGCCCCTCTGCCCCCCTTTCGATCTCGACACCTTCGGATTTCGCACGCCGTTTTCCTGCGACCGGCGGGGCACTTTACGGCCGGGCTTCGCATGGGTGGATGGCTTCGTTCCGCAGGCCCGGCAGCAAGACGGCCGTGCCCGGCCTTTTCCTGGCGGGTGGCAGCGTCCATCCGGGCGCGGGCGTCCCGATGGCGGTGCTCTCGGGGCGGACGGCGGCGCGCGCGATGCTCGCGGACCGCGCTTCGACGTGGCACTTCCTCAAGGCGGCTACGCCTGGTGGTACATCGACGCGTTCAGCGACGACGGCCGCTACGGCCTGACCGTCATCGCCTTCGCCGGCTCGGTCTTCTCGCCCTATTATGCCAATGGCTACCGGGCGGAGCCGATCGATCACTGCGCGCTCAACGTCGCACTCTATGGCGGCCAGCGCCGCTGGACAATGACCGAACGCGGCAGCGAGTCGATGGAGCGTACGGCGGGTGCGATGCGGATCGGGCCGAGCGCGCTGTACTGGGACGGCGACGCCCTGGTCGTCGAGATCGCGGAGACGACGCCGTGGCTGCGACGCCGCGTGAAGGGCAGGATTCGCCTGCTTCCCGCGGCATTGGTGGACCGGCCGCTGGCGCTGGGCCGCACCGAGCGGCATTTCTGGTGGCCGGTCGCGCCCTGTGCGCGCGTCGAGGTCGATCTGGACGAACCGGACATCAGCTGGTCGGGCTCGGGCTATCTCGACATGAACATCGGCGCTGAGCCGATCGAGAACGGCTTTGCCCATTGGGACTGGAGCCGCGCCACGCTCAAGGACGGGCGGACGGTCGTGCTGTACGATCTGCGCCCGCGCGATGGCGCGCCGACCAGCCTCGCCGTCCAGTTCGATCCCCAGGCCAGCGTGCAGGAGATCGCGCTTCCCGATCCCGCCAGCCTGCCGCCCACGCTCTGGCTGATGGGCCGCCGCACCCGCGCCGATCGCGATGCGCGCGCACGCGTGGCGCGCACATACGAGGATACGCCCTTCTACGCCCGCTCCGCGCTCCATACGCAGTTGTTCGGCGAGCGGGTCGAGGCGATGCACGAAAGCCTATCGCTCGACCGGCTGCGATCGGCGCCCGTCCAGTTCATGCTGCCGTATCGCATGCCGCGCGACGCCGCGCGACGCGCCGGCCCCCGCGTTCCCTGGCCGATCAAATGGCGTCCGTCAGCGCCTTGAGGATCAGGGGCGCGATCCGCGCGGGCGCCTCTTCATGCGCCAGATGCCCCAGCCCCGCCACCCTGATAACCCTGGCGCCAGGCACCATTGTCGCGACCCGGTCCGCCTGCGCAGGCGCGATCGCGCGGTCGCCTTCGGCCGCGATCAGGGTCAACGGGACGGCCAGCTTGGGCAGATCGGCCGCGAGCGCCTCCAGGTTCCAGTTCGCCATCATCGCCAGCGCCGCATCGACATGCCCCGGGTCGCGGAACAGACGGGCGTAGAGCGCAAGACCGCGCGCATCCAGATGCGATCCCGTGCCCTCGATCACCCGCCTGACCGCCCGGTCGTCACCCGCCTGCCACGCCATCAATCGGGGGACGAAAGGATTGAGGAACAGCATCTTGGCCAGCATCGGGAAAAGCTGGCTGGCCGCACCCGGAAAGGGGAGCAGCGCACCGTTCAGCGCCACGATCGTCCGGGGGCTGACCAGCCCGTCCAGCGCCATGCGCACCGCGATCGCCGCGCCGGCGGAATGGCCGACGATGGCGACCGGATCGACGTGCAGGTCGCGGATCAGCCCGGCGACCGCGCGCGCCATCCATGGCACCGACGCAATCCCGCTTGCGCGCGCCGATGTGAACCCATGCCCCGGCAGGTCCACCGCGACTACCCGCGCCCGCTCGGCCAGCAGCGGCGTCAGTCCCGCCCAGCTGTGCGTCGAAGCGCCGACCCCGTGCACCACGACGATCGCGGGACCATCGCCCGTGCACTGGACGTGCCACTTGATTCCGCCGGAATCGTTGAAGCTGCTGCTCTGGCGATTGGGCCAGTCGGCACCGTCCGAGCTCCATTCCAGCCGGTTTTTCATCGTCCCGCCGTGCCCGCGATCGTCATCAGCGCCCTGTCCTCGAACCTGGGCAGCGCGACATAGCGCGCGTTCATCGTCCGCGAGACATCGCGCAGTCGGGTGTCCCCGCGTGGCGAGCTGTCCACCACCACGGCGTGAACCTGGCAAGCCGCGATCTGCCGCGCGACCAGCTCGGCATCGGCCCAGGCCTCCGCGCGTCCCCTCGTGCCGTCCCGCGAAACATTGGCACCGCCGTCGCTGAGCACCAGCAGCGAAGAAGCCCTTCCCGCCCGCCTGCCCTGCATCGCCTGATCCAGCCCGGCGGCCAGCCCAGCGGCGAGCGGGGTCGTCCCCCCACCTGGCAGCGCCACAAGCTCGCGCTTGGCGCGCGCCAAGCTGCGCGTGGCGGGCAGCAACAATGTCGCCTCGTCCCCGCGAAACGCGACCAGCGCCACCTCGTCCCGCCGGACATAGCTTTGCCCCAGCAACTGCTCGACCGCGCCCTTGACCTCCGCCAACCGTGCGAGCGCGGCCGATCCGGACGCATCGACCGCAAACACCGTCAGCGCGCGGGTCACGGGCTTGGGGAAACGGATGCGGAGGTCCGTACGGCGCATCACCGGCGCGGCGCCATCGATCCTGCCCCGCATCCGCTGGAACGGTGCGGCGGCGATCAGCGTGGCCGCGATGTCCAACCGTCCGCCACGCGCGGACTTGCCGATGCGGACACGGCCACGTGGTCCACCGCCCCCCCCCTCGCCCTTGCCGCCAGCGCTCCCGGACGCGCCGCGCCGAACCGGTCCCGTTGCCAGCCGGTCGAGCAGGTCGGCCGGAATCGCGGCCAGGGCGGCGTCCAGCACGATATTGCGCTCGGCATCGGCGGTGCCGCCGTCACCTTGATCATGGTCGACCTGCTCGTCACTCCCGGGCGGCTGGGGCGATATCTCCTTGGCCGGCGCCGACTGCGCGAGCGGCGCGAGGACCAGTCGCGCCGCCAGCGACACATCGCCGGTCGTGGCACCGGACCGGCCATCCAGCACCGCCGATGCCCGCGCGATCGCCTGGGCGTGCAGCACCGGCCTGAGCGCGACGATGCCCAGCGCCTCGGCCGCCTCGCAGAATAGCCGCACGGGATCCTCGACGCCCTCACCGTCCGGTGCTGGTCCTTGCCGTTCGCCTATGTCGTGAACCGACACACATGTCAGGTCGACGTGCATCGTTATCCGGTCCACCAGCATCGCGGGAAGCGTGTCATCGTCGCTCTCGTCGAAGACGATCAGGCGGCGGAGCCCGGCTGTGTCGATCGCCAATGCCAGCACGCTCGATGCCAGCATCGACAATCGTTCCCCGCCGCCGATGACGACCGTGTGTTTGCCCGCCCGCTGGACCAGCCCCGCGCGCTCGATCGTTCGCCCCGCCGCCATGCTGGCGAGCAGGTCCACGCCGGGCTCCAGCATCGCCGGATCGGCGTCGGGCGGAAGCCGGAACAGCCCGTTCGTCCGCGTCACCGTTGCGATGAACGCATCGCGCACCGGTCCCGGCCTTGCCCGCACCAGTAGCGGGTGACCGATCTCCGCGACGATCCGTCCTGCCGTCAGTGCGTCCTGCCAGATCGTCCAGGAGTCGCTCACGGCGCCAGGTCGGCGAGCGCGCGCTCGACCCGCACGCCGCCATCACCGCCATCCAGCGGATCGCGGCGCAGACGATGCGCCAGTGCCATCGGTGCGACGGCGCGGATATGCTGAGCGGTAACGCTCCCCACCCCCTCAAGCGCCGCCAGCGCGCGGGCCGACCGCACCGCGACCAGTTCGCCGCGCAGCCCGTCGGTGCCGAGCGCCACGCACAGCCGCGCCGCCATCTCGAGCGCCGCGTCGGGCAATTCGATACCGTCCAGCCGCTCCTGCGCGCGCGCGATCGATCGCCGGACGGCGGTGTCCTTGCGCCGCCAGTCCGCAACAAAGGCGTTCGCGTCGCGGTCATAGGCGTCGCGTCGGCGCACGATCTCGATCCGCTCGCCGATGTCAGTCGGCGTCCTGACGTCGACCGCCAGCCCGAAGCGATCGAGGAATTGCGGCCGCAGTTCACCCTCCTCGGGATTGCCGCTCCCGATCAGCAGGAAACGCGCTGGATGGCGGATCGACAGCCCGTCGCGTTCGACGACATTCTCTCCCGACGCGGCGACGTCGAGCAGCAGGTCGACCAGATGGTCCTCCAGCAGGTTGACCTCGTCGATATAGAGGAACCCCCGGTGCGCTCGCGCGAGCAGCCCCGGCTCGAATGCCTTTTCGCCCGCGCCCAGCGCACGCTCCAGATCAAGCGCGCCCGTCACCCGGTCCTCGCTGGCGCCCAGCGGCAGGTCGACCATCGGCACCTGCGATTTCGCGCGCGCGGATCGCCCGGTCTCACGGCACTCGAAGCACAGGGTCGCCGCCTCGCCCGGCGCGCACCCGTATCGGCACCCGGCGACCACCGCCATTTCGGGCAGCAGCGCGGCGAGCGCACGCACCGCGGTCGACTTGCCTGTCCCCCTGTCGCCAAGGATTAGCACACCACCAATCGTCGGATCGATCGTCACCAGCAACAGGCTGCGCTTTAGCGCCTCCTGCCCCACGATCGCCGAAAACGGATAGACCGGCATGACAGGCGCTCCTCGAATTTAGGCGACCTTGCCGCGATCGACGCGACGAGACAAGCGATTACGAATACCGGCGGCCGGCCGATCGTCAGACGGCAACGCGGGCCAGGTCGAAGCGCGTGGCAAGCTCGCGAACCAATTGCGGCCCGTCCTCCGCCCATAGGTCCGCGCCCGTTGCCCTGGCGACGTCCGCCCGCCCCACGATCATCGGCCCTCCGACCACGATGCGCACATCGGGATTTGCCGAAGACCGGCGCAGCCTCGCAATCAGCCCGGAGCAGCGCGCCAGCGCCCGCTCGTGCCCGACAGACAGCGCGATCACATCCGCATCGATGCGCTGGCCCGCCGCGTCCGGGTTGAGCTGGCGCCGCTCCACCTCCCACCCCGCCTGCCGCAGCAGATACGCGATGCACGCCAGCCCCAGCGCATGCTGGTCGTCCGCCGCGGTCGCCAGCACGATCGAGCGGCCGTGTGCTGGCAACGCGGTCGCGCGGCCATGTTCCTCCTCATGCGCCATCAGCATCATCAGCAACTGCGCCGATGTCAGCGTCACATCGGTGAATGACAGGAGATCTTCTTCCCACAATTGACCGAGATGCCGTGCTACCGGCACAACGACACGGTCGATGAACGACACGGGATTGGACAGTTCGTCGCAACCCCGCCAAGCTACATCCGAAACCGGGTGATATCGCGACAGCTCGGCCGGCAGTTTGAACAGATAAGACAAGCCCTCGCTCAAGTCGCTCGCGTCGATGACTGTCAGGATCGCGGATGCAGCCGATCTGGTCCGGTCGCCTAGCGCCCGCATGCTTGCGAGGTCGGGCGTGCTGATCATCCGCATCGGCTTTGCTTTCCGATTGAGTCGATGTTCAGCTTCTGCCTCCCGGCAATCGACGTCAACGATCTAGGTTAACCCGACATTAAAGCATTTGACGTGTCACTGATGGGCTACACTAACATGCGGCGACGGCGGGAACGGATCGGGAGGATAGTGTCGCTGCAGCTTCGCGAATTCGGCCGGAGAGATGCCGGGCAATGCCTTGAGGAACGCGACGATGCTCCAGATCTGGTCATGGCTGCGCGTCTCTCCCCAGGAAGGCATCGCGCTCATCTTGACCCCCTCCTCCAGGATGTAGTCCAACTCGGCCGCACTCCATTTCTGCCCACTGTTCAGCAGGAAGGGCGGCGTTGGGACCAGTCCCCGGACCCAGTGCGCGCGCGCGATGCCCGGCCCGCCATGACACATCATGCAATCCGCCTGATATTGCTTGAACCCGGAGATTACCTGCGCTTGGGTGAAGGAGGGCGGCGGTTCGATCGATCGGGCGCGCAGGCGAGTCGAGCGCTTGAAGGTCTTGTGAGCGGCCCAGCTCACCAGCCGGTAATGCGGTTTCGTGGCGGTCGTGTTGTACAGTCCGAACTCGACGACCGCGAGCGCGAACAGCCCGGCCAACGCGCCGGCAGTTACCCCGCCGGCAACGAACGCCAAGATAACTGCCCGCCTCCGGTGCCAGAATCCCGCCAGCCTTTCGCGCACCGTCATGGGTCAGTCCAGCGCATAGAGGTACGCGGCAATATCACGCGCCTGCTGCTCGGTAAGTCCCGCCTCCGGCATCGCATTGCCGGGCGCCACTTCTTGCGGATGCTGAATCCAGCGGACCAGGTTTGCCGGCGTGTTGGGGAGATATCCCGCGACAATCGTTCGCTTCGAGAAATGGATCAGCGGCGGCCCGACCAGCCCCTCGGCGTGCATGATCCCGGGAATTTGGTGGCATGAGCCGCAGCCCGATCGCGTGATCCAGATCGCGCCCGACCGCGAATCACCGTCGATCGACCGGTTCGGCGTCGGATCGGGCGTGCCGCACCCCGACAGCGCCGAACCCAAGCCGATCGCTGTCAGTAGCCAGAGAAGATTGCGAAGCGCGCGGCCGGTCATCGAAAACTCCAACAGTGCGGAATCATGATCGGTTCCAGCAGGTTGAAGGCAATCGCGACGGAAAAGACGCTGGCCATAAACATGCCGCACATCGCGAGGAAACGCGCGCGCCCCTCTCCCAGCGTCAGATGCGAATGTTCGCTGTCGGTCTTCTCTTCGCGTAGCGCACTCCAATGGCGCCAAGACATCAGCCCCGAGCCGATCGCCGAGACCAGGAATCCGATCTGGATCGCAATCAGCAACACTCCTTCGTCGGCAAATCCGGTGACCTGCCGCTGCCCCACATGTCCTTGCGTCAGCGTGCAGGCGTTGCTCGCGATGCCGTAGCCGACCAGCAGTTGCAGCGTCCACGCAGCGGGAGGAATGGCCAGGCCCGACAACAGCCACGCGGTCGAGATCCTCCGACGATACGGGGAGGGATGCTCGGGCGCTCCGCGCTCGTCAGGCGACATAGGGCGCGATGAAGAAGGTGGTGAAGACGAATACCCAGACGGCATCGACAAAATGCCAGTATGTGCCGGTGATGGTCACGTGCATGTGCCGACGCGGTGTGAAATAGCCTGCCAGCGACCAGCCGAGCACGGCCGTCAGCAGCGACACGCCGACGATGACGTGCGCCAGGTGAAAACCGGTGATGATGAAATAGAAAGAGCCGTAAGCCCGGCTCGACAGGGTGAAATCCTTGTCGCGCCAGTCGAGCAACTCGATGCCGACGAACAGGATGCCGAGCAGGATCGTGGCGATCAGGCCGATCAGATGCTGACTGTGATTACCCCGCTTCATCCCTCGCTCACTCCACCAGATCGTGGCGCTTGAGGAGACCAGGACGAATGTTCCGGGCAGCCCGTATTTGAGCGACGGACGCATCGTCGGAAGCCAGTCGGGTGTGCGCTGCACCGCGAAATAGGCATAGCTGAACAGCAGATAGGCAAACAGCGATCCCTCGGTGGCGATGAGTGCGAGCACGCCCCACCAGGCGGTTGAGTTGTGCCCGTCCGATCCAACGGGCAGCGCGCGATCCGGGACCAGCCACTTATCCATTGGCCGCGTCCAGACCGGCGTGCACGCGGCGCGGCCAGAACCAATCGATCAGCGAGACGACGACCGCGATCACGCCGACCGCGACCAACCACCATTGATGCAGCAACGCGCCGGTGAAGAGCGCCGACAGACCGAGCGTCAGCGTGAAAGGTGCCAGACTGTCTCCCGGCATTTCCAGGATCAGGTCCGGCTCCCCGTCCAGCGGGGTTGTGGCGATCGTCTCCCGCCCCTGATCGAGCAGCAGGCCTTGGTCGATGCTGCTGCGTTCGTCCGACTCGGCCAGCGCAGCTTCCCACAGGGGATGGCGGCTGGCGACGATCGGGATGACCTTGAAATTATACGCCGGCGGAGGCGAGGAGATGGACCATTCCAGCGTTCCCGCGCCCCAAGGGTTCGGACCCGCCTCCCGTCCCCGCTTGAGCGAAATCGCTACATTGATGAAGAACAGCAACACGCCGATGGCGAACATCAGCGAACCCAGCGATACGATCAGGTTCTGCCCGTTCCATCCCATGTCCGCCGAATAGGTATAGATGCGTCGCGGCATCCCGAGCAGGCCCAGCGTGTGCATCGGCAGGAAACCGATGTTGAAGCCGATGAACATCACCCAAAAGTTCCACTTGCCCAACCGCTCGCTCAGCATCCGGCCGGACATCTTGGGAAACCAGTAATAGACCGCGCCGACCACCGGGAAGACGTTGATGCCGATCAGCGTGTAATGAAGGTGCGCGACGACGAAATAAGTATCCGTCAATTGCCAGTCCGATGCCGCCGCGGCCGTTACGACGCCCGACACGCCGCCGATCACGAAGAGGATAATCATACTCGCGAAGAACAGGAACGCAGTCGTGATCACCGGACGACCGGTCCAGATTGTCGCGGTCCAGCAAAAGACGGCTACCGCGCTGGGGATAGTGATGATGAGTGAGCCCGCGCTGAAGAAGGACAGCGACAGATTTGGCAGGCCGGTCGCGAACATGTGATGAATCCACACGCCGAACCCGAAAGCCATCGTGCTAACCGTCGCGAGCGCGACCAGGGTGTATCCGACCAGCGGACGCCGGCAGAAGGTCGGCAGTCCGTCCGACACCATTCCCATCGCCGGCAGGACGATCGCATAGACCCACGGATGCGCAAACATCCAGAACAGATGCTGCCACAGCAACGGCTGACCCATGCTTTGATCGTAGAAATGCGTGCCGAACTGCCGGTCCATCCACAGCAGGAAAAATGCCAGGCTGACGCTGGGAACCGCCATCAGATTGGCCGCCGACGCGGTCAACGTCCCCCACAGCAGCACGGGCACGCGGTTGAGCGACATGCCGGGCGCCCGGTTGCGCAGGAAGGTGACGATAAAATTGGCCGCGCCGACAGTGGTCGAGATGCCGAGCAGGATCATCCCCAGCGCATAGATGTCCATGTTGACGCCCGGGCTGTAGGGCTTGAGCGCGTAGGGAACATAGTTGAACCAGCCGTCATTCGGCCCGTTCCCGGTCACGAACCCGGCATAGATGAACAGCCCGGCCGCCAGATATATCCAATAGGATACCGCGTTGAGCCGTGGGAACGCCATGTCGCGCGATCCGAGCAGCAGCGGCCACAGATAGTTGCTGAACCCGGTCAGGATCGGTGATGCGTAGAGGAAGATCATGCTGATGCCGTGCATCGTGAAGACGACGTTATATTCCTCGGGCGTCAGCAGCGTCTCACCGGGCGCCCCCAGTTGCCAGCGCATGACCAGCGCTTCGAGGCCGCCAAGCGCGAGGAACGCGAAGGCGGTGATGATGTAGCGGATGCCGATCTCCTTGTGATCGACCGTACCGAACCACCCCCGCCAACCCGGCTCCGTCTCCCAGATCGCTTTCAGCCGGTCGCCGGGCTGATCCCCCGCCTTGTCGGCCAGCCGGAGCGCGCGCGCATCCTCCCATTCGCCGACGCGCACGACGTTCATCGCTGCGCCTTCAGATAGGCGACGACGGCCTGGAGCTGCGGGCCGCTCAGATCGGTGATCGGCATGTGCACTCCCGGCTTTTGCGCTGCCGGATCGGAAATCCAGCCCGACAAATTGTTGACGGTGTTGCTGAGCGTACCCGCGGCCAGCGTGCGTCTGGTCATCAGGTGCGTCAGGTCGGGACCACGATTGCCGTGCGCCGCCGTTCCCCGCATCGCATGGCACATGCCGCAATGCTGCACGAACAGCGACTCCCCTGCCCCGGCGAGCATCGGCGCGCGCGGAGCCTGATAGGCGACGGGCGTCAATCGCGGAGCGACCGCGGGCGCGACGGGAACGGGAGTGGCGGGCCGCTCCTGATTGCGTCGCCACGCCGTGAAGGCTTTTGCAGGCTCGGCGATGACGAAGAACGCCATGTGCGCATGCTGCGTCCCGCAATATTCGGTACACTGTCCGCGATATATTCCCGGCTTATCCGCCTGCAGCCAAGTGACGTTGTCGCGGCCCGGTATCGTATCGGTCTTCCCTGCCAGCGCGGGCACCCAGAAGGAGTGGATCACGTCACCGCCGCGCAGCTTGACGAGCACGGGCTGCCCCGCCGGGATATGGATCTCGTTCGCCGTCTCGAACGCCCGGCCACCACCCTGGGCCGGATAGCGGACCTGCCACCACCATTGCCGCCCCGTCACCTCGATGGTGAGTGTGGTCGGAGTTGCCGGCTGGTCGATTCTCGCCATGACGATCATCGTCCAGAACAAGGCCACGACCAGCACGACGAGCGTGAGCGGCATCCCGATGTAGACCCATGCCAATCCGCTGTGACTGCGGCCGACATCGTCGACCGACAATGCGTCGTCAGTCGTGCGCTGGCGTCGCGCGATCGTGCCCCAGATCACCGCGACGGTGAAGATCAGGATCACGACCACCGAGATGCCCAGCAGGAACCAGGTCAAACTCGTAACGGGACTGGCGTGAGGGCCGGCGCCGGTCAGATATTGCAGCGGCAAGTGGCCGGCGAGCCGTCCCGGTTCCGCGGGAAAGCTCATGCGTTACCCGGCATCGCGTCGACCGGTCCGGCTGAACCATCCCGTCGCATCAGCATCGCCAGCGGGACGATGATCGCGATCATGAAGATCAACCCGCCCGGCGCCCACATCAGCGTACCACCCAATTGCTGATCACTCAGCGGTGAGAGCCCCCACGCCCAAGTCGACGCCAGATGCGGCGCGTAGAGCGGCTCCGGCGCCCAGGTGATGACGGCGCCCAGCAGGGCCATCTGCAGGCCGGTGGCGATCGTCATGACGGTCGCTAAGCCCGTACGCTCGTGCGGCGCCCTCAGCACGCTCCACCAGAAGAACACCGCCGCGCCCCAGGTCGTGACATGCATCGTCCAATAGATCGCCGTGCTGCGGAACGTCGCGTCATAGGGCGCCGGCGAGTGCCAGGCCCACAGCGCGGCCGCGAATGCAACCGCCGCCAGCATTTCCTGTCCCGCGACGCGGTATCGCACAACGGGAAAGCCCAGCGCCACCATCGGCGCCGCAATCAGCGTCAGGATCATGTGCTGCCCGACCCGCGCCGAGAACAGGGACACCGACAGTGCGCACAGCGGCGACACGAGAGCCAGTGCGGTAATGGCCCAGCCGCATGCAAACAGCATCGTCTGAGCCGCCGTGGCATGGCGACGCGCCCATGACCGATACAATAGCGCCCCGATGACCAGCGCCGCCAGCAGCCGGGGATCCAGGTTCCACCGCCCGGCCAGCGTCGCGATCGTCGGAGGTGCCCCGCAATAGGGCAGCACGGCGCTCAAATCGGGGACCATCGCTCAAGACCTCCGCGCATTGCCTGCGTCCATCCTGCCATCGGAATTGCTGCTCTTATCAATGAAATGGCGCGCGAACGAGGCCCAATCCTTTCACCTGCATCAAGAACCATAGCATTAATTCCGGTGCGGAGCCGGCCCGCGATGAGACGATCTCGTCGCTTGACCCACACCGGTCCGCCGACAAGAAAGTAACGCGGTCCAATCCATGCCTCCTTGCGGGCGAACGCTGGAATATTGCCGTGCTGTATCTGGTGATAGCGGTCATCGCCGCGCTGGTCTTCATTCACCCCTACATCCTCTATCCCTTCGCGTTGAAGCTGTTGCCGCGCGAACCATTGTCGCCGGCTTTCGCTTTCGGTCGCCCGAGCGCAACACTGGTCTTTTGCGCCTATAACGAAGCGCGCTCTATGCCCGCGAAGATCGCGAACCTGATAGCCATCCGCGAGCTTGTCCCCGACATCCGGTTCATGGCTTATGTCGACTTCGGCACCGACCCGACCGCCGTACTGCTGCGCGAGCATCCCGACCTGATCGAGGTGCACGAGGCCGCCGAGCGCACCGGGAAAGCGCTCGGCATGCGCCGCCTCGTTGCCGCCGCCGATACCGACGTAATGATCTTCACCGACGCCAATGTGCTCGTCGAACCCGCCTCGATCCCGCGCATGCTCGACTATTTCGCCGATCAGCAGGTCGGAGGCGTCTGCGGAACTTTAATCCTGACCAATCCCGACGAGTCCGAAACCGCCAGTGTCGGATCGGCTTATTGGCGGCTCGAAGAGCGGATCAAGCACCGCGAGTCGCGTTCCGGCTCGACGATGGGCGCGGATGGCTCGATCTTCGCTACCCGGCGCGACCTGTACCCGCACGTGCCCGGTCATCTGCTCGACGATTTCATCGTGTCGATGTCGGTGGTCTTCTCCGGCCATCGCCTCATCAGCGCGCCGGACGTCATCGCCTATGAGCGCGTTGCGACGTCCAGCGGCGACGAGTTCCGCCGCAAGCGGCGCATCGCCTGCCGCGCCTATTCGAGCCATCGCTATCTCGATCCGCGATTGCGCGCGATGTCGCTTCAGAACCGGCTCAAATACACTAGCCACCGGGTCATCCGCTGGTTCGGCGCGCTCTGGGCAGCGCTCGCCCTCGTCGCCGCGCTGATTGCCATGTGGCAGCTTCTCGGCGCACCGGCCGCGCTCATCGCCCTGTTAGCCGTCGCACTGGCCGGAACCGTCATCCTGCGCGCCACGCGGGGACTTGCCGGCCGGTTGGCGGAGATCGGATGGGCGATCATCGCGACGATGATGGGAGTCCTCGACGCGCTCCGGGGAAAACGCTACCAGACCTGGCAACCGCCGCAGACCCGGTGACGCCGGTCAGCGCGTGAGCACGATCCCCGCGCTCACCCGGGTCGCGTGATAGCGATCGCCTGTAAAGGTCGCGGAACGGTCGACATGCTCAATGCTCGCCCGCATGCTCGTCAGGCGGCTGAGCAGATAGCGTATCGACAGGCGTTCCGCCCGCTCGTCGGCACGGCGCATCGTCCCGGCATAGCGATAGCCGACATAGTCGACCTCAGCGCTCGCCACGATGTTATGAACGAGTTCGTAGTCGAGGCCCGCCTCGACGCCGGTGCGCAGCAATCCCGAGCCGCGTGGACTCGCGCTTTCTTCCACGCGCCGCACCGCATCGGCCCTCAGCGTCATGTCGGGACGCAGGTTCCAGCGGACGCGCGCCGCCAGGCTGAACCCGTCCACGTTCCGGATCAGCGGCGAGCGGTAAGACTGGACGAGATACCCCACCCGCAGCTCTGCATCGAGCCACCCTTCATCGACATAGCGCACTCCGGCTTCCACCCGCCCGCCGCGCGAAGTACGGTCGACTGCATCCTTATGCCGAGCATAATCGCGTACATTGACCGACATCGCGCCGACCAGGCCCAGTCCCCCCGAGATCCGTCGGCTGACGGCGAGATCGCCCTCGACCCGCGTAACATCGCGGTAATCCTGATCGATGATCGACCCATCGCGTGTCGCGGCATCGGCATAATCGCGCCGCTCCGCCCCGATATCGGCCTCGACCGCCATGAGCGGCCCCCGCGAGGCGTAGGACAGGCTCCCGCGCAGCCGCGTGAAGCGCACCGGGCGCGCCGCCGCATCCACCGCATTGATGTCGTCGCGCGGCTGGGTCAGCCGGTCGGCGCCGAGGTCCAGGCCCAGTACCTCCTGAGATCGCAGATCCGCCCGCGCGGCGGCACTCGCCCCGAAATCCGTGCGCTGCTCCCGCCCAAGCCGCGCGTAACGGCGGTCGCGCAGATACCCGTCCAGCGTCAGCGCATGACGCCCCCAATCGGATCGAAGCAGCAGCCGCGGCTCGGTCAGCAGGATCACGTCGCTTCGCCGGTCTGTCTGGGTAGCCCGTACATTGTCGTCGCCGCGCAGATCGACGGCCAGGGAGGGCAGCAGCAGGAAGCTGCCCAGCGGAACGCCGATCGGCGCATAGTCCGGCCGCGCCTGCTCAGCGATTCCTACCACCGGGTCGGCCTGCGCCGTCGCCGCCTGTGGCATCCAGACGGCGACCGTCGCCATCAACAGCCAGGATACACGGCTCATGGTCGAGCGACCGCTTCACGCCCGGCGGCCCCGCCCGCCCTGCGTGCGCTCATCAGGTGCAGCGCTCCGAAGTTGGCGACCTGCGCCACGACCAACGCGACGACTGCTCCCATCAGCCCGAACCGCGGGGCCAGCACCAGCAGCAGCAGAATCGCCAGCCCCGCGCTCAGGCAACGCGAGACGAGCAGCGATCGCGCTGCCTCCTGCACGACCATGAACGACTCATATGGCTGATTGATGCTCAGCAGCAGGAAGTAAATCGCCAGAACCGCCATCTCGCGCGGATGGTGATACGCACTTCCCAGCAGCAGATGCTGGATCGGCGCGGCCGCCAGCGCGGCAACGATCAGCGCCGGCCCGTTCAGCGCCAGAAGCAGCAGCCGGGTACGATCGACCGATCGCTTCGCGCCAGCCAGCCCGTCTATTCTGTATGCCGCGACCGCCCTGACCTTGTCCGTCGCGTCCACTGCGGTGATGACACTGCCGGCGGGCAACAGCAGCGTGCGCAGCGCCGTATAGCTCGCGGTGATACCCGGCCCGCTGACTGCCGCGAGCAGCAACGGATAGCCCGTATTATAGAGCACATAGGGAATGTGCGTAACGGACTGCCACACGGCGAAGCGGCGGCGGCGCCCCAGCAGCACACCCGCGCAAACCGATCGACCGGCCGGTCCCGGAGGGTACCGCACGAACCCGAAGATTGCCGCTACCAGCGCACCGCCCCCCAGCGCCAGCGATGCCGCGATCCACGATGCGCCGATCCGGGTCATGGCGACGATCGCAAGAATGACCACCGCGAAGCCGATCGCCGAACCGGTCGCGACCGTGCCGGCCCGCCGATGCTGGTAGAGCCATCGCTTGCTGAACTCCTGCAGCAACAGCGGCGGCGACAGGATCGCAGCGCACAGCATGACCTCCTGCGCGAATGCCGACACCCCCGCTCCCGCCAGTGCCAGGCTGAGCAGCAGCATCGCCCCTGCCTGGATCGCGGCGACCCGAAAGGCCAGCCAGCACCAGGCACCTTCGGGCACGGCCGTCTCGTCGTCCTTGGCCGCGAGAATATAGGGCAGGACGATATTGGCGCGGTAGAAGCCGAAGAGCACGAAATGCGCCGCAATCGCCGCGCCGATGGCGGCATACTGCGTGGTCGGCAGGCTACGCGCCAGCAGCGTCAGCGCGGTGAAATTCCCGATCCCGGTAAAGCCCTGATCGACGATCGCGAAAATCCGGTCGCGGCGCGGCGACAGCAGACCGATAATCCGCACGGGTCAGAAATATCGGCGCGGGATCGTGATGATGTCGCCGGGCTCGACGACGATGCGCTCGCCTGGTTTGCGGACTAGGCGCCGTGCCATCCCGTCGCCATTGTGGCGAAGGATGACCTGACGCTGATTGGCTCGGAAATTATAGCCGCCCGCGGTCGCCACCGCGCCGTCCAGCGTGAGGTCCGGCTCGTAGGCGAACCGCCCCGGCCTGGCGACTTCGCCCAGGATGTAGAACGGCCGGTATCCTGCCAGCCCGACAGTCATCCGTGGATTGTTCACAAGGCCGCCGCGCAGCCGCCGGGCAAGCTCCGTCTTCAGCTCGTCGACCGTGCGCCCGGACGCCGGCACCGCACCCAGCAGCGGGTAGGCGATATTGCCGTCGCTCAGTATCGGATAGTCGCCCGTCAGTTCCGGCTCTAGATAGACGCCGACACGCACGATGTCGCCGGCGCCCAGCCTATAATGTCCCGCCTGCGACACAGACCCGGCCGGGAGGGCCTCGAGCGGCAGCCCCCCCGTCTGCGTACACGCCGAGATAAGCGGTATGCACGCGAGCGATATCAGCAATGCAAGTCGGACCAGCACCTTATTCCCCCAGACGGCCTCCGACGCATATCAAGCGTCAGTCTTCGATCATGACGAATGTCGAGATGGCCATGCAAGTAGACCGGTTAAGAACAAATTAGTGCCGCGTCTCAGTTACGATCAGAGTTGAGGATCCCTGATTGAAACACTCGACTTTCCTGTCTTGTAGCGGGACAGTGCCCGGGACTTGTGCGACGCGGCACCATACGACATTCCGCAGATGCTGGATGTTCCAAAGCAACTTCATCGTTCAGCAACTTATTCAATGAATACGGCCGACAGATGGGCACCCCCATTAACCCTGGCGTGATCCGGCCGAAGATGATTCAATGCGCCTGACGGCAGGAGGCGGCAGATGCGTCAGGCGGGATTGTTCGGACTACCGGATCAGCTGAAGCGATTGTCGGATTGCGGCGACCCGCTGGAGACGATGGGCCGCGTGGTGGACTTCGAGATATTCCGCCCGGCGCTGGAAAAGGCGCTGGCGTATGGTGATCGAGCCAGGGGCGGTCGACCGCCTTACGATCCGGTGGCGATGTTCAAGGTGCTGATCCTGGCGGCGCAGAACACCGTCAGCGACGCCCGCATGGAGTTTCTCATCCGCGACCGGCTGAGCTGGCTGCGGTTCCTCGGGTTTGACCTGGGCGCGGTCACGCCCGACGAGAACACAATCCGGCTGTTCCGCGAGAAGCTGACGCGCGCCGGTACGCTCGACGCGTTGTTTACCGCCTTCGACCGGTGCTTGTGGGACCGCGGCTATCTGCCGATGGGCGGGCAGATCGTCGATGCTACCCTCGTCGCGGCACCGAAGCAGCGGAACACTGCGGTCGAGAAGGAAGCGATCAAGGCGGGCCAGAGCGCAGCGGAAATATGGCCCGACAAACCGAACAAGGCGGCGCAGAAGGACACCGACGCGCGCTGGACGGTGAAGTTCGCCAAGGCCCGGACGCTGCCGGGCGGCAGGCCGGGGATCGATATCGCGATCCCGAGCTTCGGCTACAAAAGCAGCATCGCGATCTGTCGGCGCTACGGGTTCATCCGCTCGGCCAAGGTTACCGACGGTGCGCGCTTTGACGGTAGAATGCTGCGCGACGTCGTCACCCGCGACAACACCGCCTCCGACGTCTGGGCGGATACCGCCTATCGCAGCCAAGCCAACGAGGCGTGGCTGAAGTCGATGGACCGGGTCAGCCGGGTTCATCGCAAGAAGCCCAGGGGAAAGCCGATGCCCAGGCGCACGTCCGGCGCCAATGCCAAGCGATCCGCTGTCCGCGCCCGCGTCGAGCACGTGTTCGCTCGTCAGAAGGATCAGATGGGGCTGTTCATCCGCACCATCGGTATCGCGCGCGCCGAAGCGAAGATCACACTCGCCAACCTCGTCTACAATATTGACCGCCTGATCTTCCACAAGCGGCAGGCCGCCACGGGATAGCCGCGTCCGGCGACGGTGTTTTGCGGCTCAGCCAGCCGAAATCCGCCTCCGGGCCGCCACCACCGAGCAGGATGCTGTCTTGCGCCGCGATCAGCGCCCCGCGGCCACGTTGATGTGGGTGCCCAGATGGTTAAAGGTCAAGGGGGCGCGACTTGGACCAAACGATTAGGGGACGATCCGGAATAACGAGGTGCGTGGGATCGGCGCGACTGGTTCCAGCGGCTTCCCGTCCAGCCAGATGAGTACATTCCGCTGGGGTGTTTTCGGCACCTCCCTCATCTCTGCCAGGTTCGTGGCCGGGCTCGCCGCCGCGCATGATGCGAACGCGACGTTCATCGCCTCGCGCTCGCTCGACCGGGCGCAGCGCTTCGCCTCCGTCATGCGCGTCCCCGAAGCGCGTAGCGGCTACGCCGAAGCCGTAAGCACCGGAGGCATTGACGCCGCCTATATAGCGACGCCGCCATCCGAACATGCGCCCTTGGCGGTCCTGTGCATCGAAGCCGGCATTCCGGTACTCGTCGAAAAACCATTCGGCGGCGGGGATGCCGACGCCGTAAAGATTCGCAACGCGGCCCGCGTCAATTCCGTCTTCGCGATGGAAGCGATGTGGACCCGCTTCCTGCCTGCGACACGAACGCTGCGCGAGCATGTCGTGTCCGGCGACATCGGCGATGTGCGGATGGTGGCGGGCAGCTTCGGCAGTTCCAAGGAACCCGACCACACGTCCAGCAGTTTCGATCCGGCTCTCGGGGGCGGCGCCATGGCGCAGCTCGGCGTCTACCCCGTCTCGCTCGCGCAGTGGCTTTTTGGTGCGCCCGATCAGGTTCAGGCGACCGGCACCATCGGCGCGACCGGCGTCGATGAGGATGCCGCCTTCCAGATGCGATTTCGGGGCGGCGTCACCGGCGCCTTCTTCGCCACTATCCGCGCATGGGCACCGAACGATTTCCGGGTCATGGGCAGCCACGGGCTGATCGGCTTCGCCGGCCGCCTGCCACGGCCCACGGGAATCGAACGCTCGCGTCAGCGACCCATCGCTGCCGACCGATCGCCGCCAGGCCGGAATACCCGTCTGCGCGAGCATGGATTCACGCACCGGATCGCCCAGCTTGCCGGCGTCTCATCGCGGACCGGCACACTGACAACGCGGATTGGCTATGCCGGCAACGGATATCATTATCAGGCCGATGAGGTCCGCGCCTGTATCGAACATGGGAGGATCGAAAGCGACGTCATGCCGCTGGATGACAGCGTTGCCGTCGCGCTCACGCTCGACCGCATCCGGGACGCGATCAGGCGAGGGCAGTCCGCATGAACATCGCATTCGTCGGCGTCGGTTTCGTGTTCGACATCTATATGCGCACGATCTGGGCGCATCCCGAACTCAAGGTGCTCGGTGTCTGTGATATCGATGCGGCGCGTGCCGCGACGGTCGGGGCTCATTACGGCTTCGCCGTCTATCCCGACTATGATGCGCTGCTGGCCGATCCGGACGTCCAGATCGTCGTCAACCTGACCAGCATCGACGCGCATTACGGACTGACGAAGCGCGCACTGGAGGCCGGCAAGCACGTCTATTCCGAAAAGCCGCTGGCGACCGAGGTCGTCCAGGCGCGCGAACTCTTTTCGATCGCGCGGGAACGCGGGCTCGTCTTCACCGGTGCGCCGTGCAACGTCTTCAGCGACGCGGTATCCACGATGTGGAAGGCGGTACGCGACGGCGCCGTGGGCAAGCCGCTGCTCGTCTATGCCGAACTCGACGACAATCCCGTCCATCTGATGAAAACCGAGCAGGTCCGCAGCCCGACCGGCGCCCCGTGGCCCTTTCAGGAAGAGTTCCAGCAGGGCTGCACCTTCGAGCATGTCGGCTATCATCTCGTGTGGATCTGCGCGATGTTCGGACCCGCACGCTCCGTCACCGCGTTTTCCAAGGCGCTGGTCGAGCACAAGACCAGTGCGCCGCTCAGCCCTTCGGACACGCCGGATTATTCCGTGGCCTGCCTCGACTTCGCCGATGGCGTCACCGCGCGCATCACCTGCAGCATCGTTGCGCCGCGCGACCACCGCATGCGCATCATCGGGCTGGAAGGCGAGATCGCGGCCGACAGCTACCGCCACTACCAGTCGCCCGTCCATCTGGAGCGTTTCTCACCCGTCGGTCTCCATGCGCGCAAGGCATATTCGATCCGGACCCAGCCGCTGCTGGGACGGCGCTTCGGTGTCGGCGGGCAGCGGCTACGGCTACTTCGTCACGCCAAATCGCACGCGGTCGAGGCCGAGCGTGGTAACAACCGGCCACTCCGGCACAAGCTGATCGGCTGGGTCCGCCGCCGCGAGATCTACGCGCAAGACAAGCTTCTCGGCATCGCCGAGATGGCGTGCGCCATCATCGATGAACGCCCGCAGCCGCTGACGCCCGAATTCCTGATGCACGTCAATGAACTGACGCTGCTGATTCAGCGCGCCGGTCCCGATGGTTTCTGCGCCAAGCCGTCGACCAGCTTCATACCGCTCCAGCCACAGCCCCACGTTGCCGACGCCCATGCCGACTACCGCCGCGATCATCGGCCGCACCTGGTCGAACGGCTTCTCGGCGGTACCGTCGACACTCTCAACAAGCATTGAACAGCAATGAACCGCTCGCCGACCGGCAAGGTCACGCATCTCAGTTCCAACCATCAGCCGCTGGACAACCGCATCTTCCAGCGTGAATGCCGGACGCTTGCCGCAGCCGGTTACGACGTGACGCTGGTCGCGCGCGGTGATCAAGACCGCGTCGTCGATGGCGTGCGCGTCCTCGGCGTCCCGCCCGCGCGCAATCGCTTCGACCGCGTGACCCGGGCGGCCTTCGCGACCTTCCGGCGCGGCCTGAGTACGAACGCCGACGTCTATCACTTCCATGATCCGGAACTGCTTCCCTGGGGACTCGTGCTGCGCGCAATGGGCAAGACGGTCGTCTTCGACGTGCACGAGGATTTCGGCCAGGCTGCCGGTGTCCGGAGCTGGATCCCGCGCTCCTTGCGCCCGGCCGTCGCGGCACTATGGCGCGGCGCCGCCTGGCTCGCGGGTCATGCCTTCGAGATCGTGATCGCGGAACGCTACTATGCCCGCACCTTCCCCCGCGCGACGCCAGTCCTGAACTATCCCCATCTCGAACGATCCGACGCACTGCGCCGCATCGACCGTACCACGACAGATCCACCGAACATCCGGCTCCTCTATACCGGCAGCAGCACCCCGAGTCGTGGCGCGATCCTACACGCCAGGCTGGCGATGCTGCTGCCGGGCAGCACGATCCATTTCTCCGGCACGATGACGAACGCGATGGCACGCGAGATCCGGGCCGCGTCGGGCGACGCGCGGTTCGGTGTCATGGATGCGAACGGCGGCGTTAATTGGGAAGAACGATCGTCCCGCCCGCAATCGGAGCAATCATCGGTCATCGTGCAGGGTGCGGGCTATTACGTCGCCGATCAGATGATGGACAGCTACGCCGGCCGATGGACCGCCGGCCTGGCCGTGTTCCCGCGCACCGATCATTATTACGAGAAGGAACTGACAAAGTTCTTCGAGTATATGGCCGCGGGGTTGCCGATCATCGCGTCAGACTTTCCGGTGTGGCGACGCCTCGTCGAGCAGAACCGCTGCGGGATCATGGTCGATCCCGACAATCTGGCCGACGCCGCCGAGCGCATCCGCCATCTCCATGACCATCGCGACCGGCGGCGGACAATGACGCGCGCCGGACGGCAGGTGGTGCAGGACCGGTTCAACTGGGCGACGCAGCAACGCAACCTGATCGCACTGTATCGAAGACTGACGCCCTGCCCGGCCGCGGCCCGACACGAAGAACGGCAGATTTTGGGGGACTATCATGGCAACCATCATTGAGAATCTGAAGCGCCCGGTCGGCGGCCGTTCCGATCGCTTCCGCGATCCGGCGTATCCGCTCACCTTCCTGCGCGAGCGCGGCCGGCTCATGGCGGCGACATTCGCCGCAGTCATCCTTCTTGTCCTGCTGTATCTGGCGATCGCCCCGCGCCACTACACCGCGCAGTCGATGGTGATCATCGATCCCCGCAAGCAGGCCGCGACCGGCACGCCCGTTTTGTCGGGCCTGGAACCGGATGCCGCGATCCTGGAGACCGAACTTCAGGTTCTCCGCTCGCGCTCGCTGGCGGATCAGGTCGTCGAACAGTTGAAGCTGACTACGAACCGAGCCTTTTCCCACGGGCCGACGGGTCTGCGAAAACTGATTTCACGAGGCGTGTTCGATGAAGAGCAGGGCGAGCGCAACGCGTCCGATCAACTGCTCAACCACCGCAGCATCAAGCGCTCGGGCACAAGCTATGCGATCGCGATCGGCTATACCGACGCCGATCCGGCTCTCGCATCGGCCATCGCCAATGCCTTTGCCCGAAACTACGTCGCCAATCAGGTGAACGAGAAGGAACGCGCGACGCGGTCGGCGAACGCGCAACTCAAGTCCCGTCTCGGCGAGATCGGCCAGCAGTTGAAGACCGCAGAGAACCGCGTCGCCGACTATCGGCGTCGAACCGGCCTCATCTCCGCGGTCGGTGCGCCGCTCGCCGAGCAGGAACTGACCGGGCTTTCGACGCAGGTTGCCGCGGCCGATGGCGAAGCCGCGCGTCAGGCGGCGCTCGCGGCGGCCGAGCGAACGACCAGCGCCGCGTCCGCTCCGTCCGTGATCGCATCGCCCGTCGTGCAGCAATTGCGCGCGCGACAGGCCGAGAATGCGCAGCATCTGGCCGAGCTCGGCACGCGCTATGGCCCTGAGCACCCCCTTGTCCTGCGCGCACGAGAGGAAGGCGCGAAGCTCGACGTGGCTATCGCTGCCGAGATCTCAAGAACCCGCGCGGCCGCGGCGAGCAGCCTGGCCGCTCAGACGAACAGCGCGCGCAGCCGTGCCGGCTCGCAGGCGACGAGCCTGTCCAGCGCCCGGTCCGCGCTCGCCCGGAACAATCTCGCACTGGTCCACCTGGCGGAATTGGAGCGCGACGCCGCGTCGCTTCGCTCGCTCTACGAAAGCTATTCCGACCGCTACAACCAGACCGGGCTGGATGTCGGCATGCAGACCGCCGATGCACGCATCATCAGCCTGTCGGTCCCGCCGCGCACGCCGTCATCGCCCAAGCCGCTGCTGACGCTCGCGCTGGGCGCGATGCTCGGCATCTTCTGTGCGCTTGGCGTCGCGATCCTCGCCGAGTTGCGACAACTGGCGCTGGGGGGCTCGAACGAAGCCCAACGCGCGGCCTGACGATGCTGATGGCGACAGGATCATCCATGCCCGTCGATGCGCGGCCCGGCGACCGCGCGCTGGCGACGCTATGGGGCTTCTGGCTCGGCTGCGCGCCCTTCGTCTTCCTGGCGGCACCACTGCGCCAGCCGCTGTTCACCTACGATACGGTCGATACCCGGCCGGACACGCCGCTGGTCGCCATGATGACAATCGCGATCATCGCCGCCGGCATTGTTCCTGCCGCAATCACTACCGCGACCCGCCGGATGGACTTCGCGCGTGGCCTGCCATTCATGGCGAGCGCACTCGCGATCCTGATCGTCGTCACGCTCAGCCTGCTCGGATCGACCGATCCTGCCGACCTCGCCAAGCCGGTTCTCGGCTTCTACGTCCTGGGCGTCGTCTGGCTACTCGTGGCGGCCGATATCCGCCGACCGGTTCTGCTGTCCACGATGCTCCAGACCTACGCGCTCACGACCGTGTGCGCAGCCGCGGCGGCGGTGATCGACGGCAACTTCGTGTACGGTCGTTTCATGGGTCGTCTCGGCCCGAACTACTGGGGCGGCGCGTGCGCCTACGCGTTGCTGGCGGCACTGGTCATCCGGCGGATGCCTCTTCGCGCACTTACGATCCTCGGCCTGCTCGGCGTCCTGGCCCTCTCGCAGAACCGCAGCAGCATGATCGCCGTCGTCGCCGGCTGCCTGGTCGCGCTGCTGCTCGCCTGGCTGCGCGGCGACGCGCGGGACAGGCTGCTGCTGATGCTCGGTGTGGTCGTCGCAGGAGCCGTGCTCGTCCCTCTCGCACCGACGATCGCGACGGACGTCCTGATGATCGATGATCCCCGGCGCGGCATCGACTCCGGCGGAACCGGCCGCTCGGAAGCCTGGGCAGAGGCCTGGCAGGTCTTCGTCGACCACCCCCTGCTCGGGGTCGGCTATCGTCATCATGAACAGTACATCACCGCCGCGTCCTCCGCGCACGAGGCCTATCTGGCGACGGCGGCCGACATGGGAGTCATCGGCGTGTGCCTGTATCTGGGCCTGGTCCTCGTCGGTCTTGTCCAGGGCTTCCGGGTCGCCTACCGACACCGCTCGCCCGGCTACGCGACCCTGCTTGCGATCATCGCGGCCTATGCGGTCCAGGGCTTTGCCGAGCAGCGGGCGATCAACTTCGCCAACTCCGTCTCGCTCATGTTTCTCGTCGCCTTCGCCTTCGTCATCACCGCGCCTCCGGCAAAGCCAGGCGCAGGCGTCGCGCCATGACCAGAACGTATCGGACCGACATCGACGGCTTGCGCGCGGTTGCGGTCGTTCCCGTCGTCCTGTTCCATCTGGGCGTCGGCCGCGCATCGGGCGGATATGTCGGTGTCGACGTCTTCTTCGTCATCTCCGGCTTCCTGATAACGCACGCGCTGCTCGCCGAACGCAGTACCTGGCAGCAGGGGCTGTTGGACTTCTACAAGCGACGCATCAAGCGCATCTTTCCGGCCCTCGTCGTCCTCTACGCAGGCGTGATGCTGCTGAGCTTCGCGACGCTGATGTCGGACCAGACCCAGGCGATCGCCCGCTCGACCCTTGCCTCCACTGCTTTTGTGTCGAACATCCTGTTCTACCGGCAGAGCGGCTATTTCGACGGCGATCTCGACGGCAACCCGCTCCTGCACACCTGGTCGCTATCGGTCGAAGAACAATTCTATCTCTTCTTTCCGCTGGTCGTCTTCCTGACGAGAAACTGGAGCGACCAGCGACGCCACCGGCTCATCTGGGGCATCACCGCGATCAGCTTCGCCGCATCGCTGTGGATGGTCACGCGCGACGCGAGTGCAGCATTCTATCTCATTCCGTTCCGCACCTGGGAACTCTCGCTCGGCTCGCTGCTCGCCATCGGCGCGGTCAAGCCGCCAACGCAGCGATGGCAGGTCGAGGCCGGAGTGCTTCTGGGCCTGGGCGTGATCGCATGGTCCGTGTTCGCATTTGATTCAGCAACGGTATTCCCCGGCGCATCCGCCCTGCTGCCATGCGTCGGGACCGCCCTGATCCTCCTCGCCGGGACGGAGCGCGCGAGCGTCGCAGGTCGCCTCCTCTCGTTATCGCCCGTGCGATTCGTCGGCCTCATCTCCTATTCGCTCTATCTGTGGCATTGGCCAATCATCGTCTTCTACCGTCAGTTCGACGCCCGCATCGAGCTTGCCGATCGCATCCTCCTGCTCTTGCTCTCGCTTGCTGCCGGTACGCTCTCCTGGGCCTTTGTCGAACGGCCGTTCCGCCGACACAGCAGGCGCCCAGCCAAATCGGTCCTGCTCCGGGGTGTCGCGGCGATGGCCGCGTGCGCCGCCGTCGCAGTCGGCCTTGCGACCGCGGACAGCATCTGGTGGCCCGTCTCCCCCCAAGCCCGCCGAATCCTCGCCTTTGAAAAGACGGACGGACGCAGCGCGGACATGCGAGCGGGCACGTGTTTCCTGGCCTCGCGCAACCGCTTTACCGACTTTTCGCAGCGATGCCTGACCGCCTCGCCCGACCGGCCCAGCGTGCTGATAGTCGGCGACAGTCACGGCGCGCACCTCTATCCCGGCCTGAGGCGGGCGCTTCCAGGGGTCGATCTCCTTGAGGCCACGGCATCGGGCTGCAAACCGGTGCTTGCCGCGAGCGGAGACGCGCGCTGCGTCGACCTGATGCACTATGTCTTTTCCCATGAACTCGCGACGATCCATCCCGATGTCGTCATCCTGTCGGCGCGCTGGGGGATGAGCGACCTCGGCCCG
This sequence comes from Sphingomonas sp., assembly GCA_965260965.1. Taxonomy (GTDB): domain Bacteria; phylum Pseudomonadota; class Alphaproteobacteria; order Sphingomonadales; family Sphingomonadaceae; genus Sphingomonas. The sequence goes on from CBDHCA010000003.1 coordinate 1,318,279, forward strand.
ATGGAAGCGACGATCGGCGCCATCCGGCACGTGACGCCGCACGTGATCGTCTCCGGACCGATCGTCGAATACGACCAGCCTCTGCCGCGCATCCTCGCCCGGCATCTGGCTAGCGGCGACGACGTCGACCGCCATCGCCAGAACTCGATCGCTACCGTCGACCGTCGGTTCGCCGCGGCGGCGCGCAAGACGGGGACCGCGTATTTCTCGATCTACCGGGCGATCTGTCCAAAGCGCTGTATCGTGTGGGCGTCCCGCGACGTGCCGCTGCAATTCGACTATGGGCATCTGACCGCGCAAGGCTCGCTGGTCGTCGGCCGCCGCATGGCGCCACTCATCAGCGCGCAGCTGGGCACCCACATCAACGTGGCCGCGGGGCGCTGATCGCGGCGCAAGACAGCATCCTGCTCGGTGGTGGCGGCCCGGAGGCGGATTTCGGCTGGCTGAGCCGCAAAACACCGTCGCCGGACGCGGCTATCCCGTGGCGGCCTGCCGCTCGTGGAAGATCAGGCGGTCAATATTGTAGACGAGGTTGGCGAGTGTGATCTTCGCTTCGGCGCGCGCGATACCGATGGTGCGGATGAACAGCCCCATCTGATCCTTCTGACGAGCGAACACGTGCTCGACGCGGGCGCGGACAGCGGATCGCTTGGCATTGGCGCCGGACGTGCGCCTGGGCATCGGCTTTCCCCTGGGCTTCTTGCGATGAACCCGGCTGACCCGGTCCATCGACTTCAGCCACGCCTCGTTGGCTTGGCTGCGATAGGCGGTATCCGCCCAGACGTCGGAGGCGGTGTTGTCGCGGGTGACGACGTCGCGCAGCATTCTACCGTCAAAGCGCGCACCGTCGGTAACCTTGGCCGAGCGGATGAACCCGTAGCGCCGACAGATCGCGATGCTGCTTTTGTAGCCGAAGCTCGGGATCGCGATATCGATCCCCGGCCTGCCGCCCGGCAGCGTCCGGGCCTTGGCGAACTTCACCGTCCAGCGCGCGTCGGTGTCCTTCTGCGCCGCCTTGTTCGGTTTGTCGGGCCATATTTCCGCTGCGCTCTGGCCCGCCTTGATCGCTTCCTTCTCGACCGCAGTGTTCCGCTGCTTCGGTGCCGCGACGAGGGTAGCATCGACGATCTGCCCGCCCATCGGCAGATAGCCGCGGTCCCACAAGCACCGGTCGAAGGCGGTAAACAACGCGTCGAGCGTACCGGCGCGCGTCAGCTTCTCGCGGAACAGCCGGATTGTGTTCTCGTCGGGCGTGACCGCGCCCAGGTCAAACCCGAGGAACCGCAGCCAGCTCAGCCGGTCGCGGATGAGAAACTCCATGCGGGCGTCGCTGACGGTGTTCTGCGCCGCCAGGATCAGCACCTTGAACATCGCCACCGGATCGTAAGGCGGTCGACCGCCCCTGGCTCGATCACCATACGCCAGCGCCTTTTCCAGCGCCGGGCGGAATATCTCGAAGTCCACCACGCGGCCCATCGTCTCCAGCGGGTCGCCGCAATCCGACAATCGCTTCAGCTGATCCGGTAGTCCGAACAATCCCGCCTGACGCATCTGCCGCCTCCTGCCGTCAGGCGCATTGAATCATCTTCGGCCGGATCACGCCAGGGTTAATGGGGGTGCCCAGCTTGCCCCCTCGAAGGCGTCATGATCCCGTATCGGGCGGACCCCGCGAACCGTGATCGAGAAGCGGGTGATACGCTGACTACCGTCGCAGTCTTTGCGGACGGCCGGTGCACCGAGTAGCCCCGTTACGCCTTCCCCTCCGGGCGCAGCAACAGCGTTTGCGTCGGGAAGGCGATGCTCGTCCCCGCCTCGCGGATCGCGGCCATCAGCTTCAGCATCACTGCCTCGCGCATCCCGAGCGATGTGGCGAAGTCGTGGGTCTGGATATAGGCGAAGATATCGATATCCAGAGAACTGGAATTGAAGTTGGTGAACCGGGCCCGGGCGCCTTCCGTGATGATGTTGTCGTCATCCGCCAGCACCGCCCTAACCTTGTCCAGCACTTCCTGCATCTGCTCCGCCGTCGTGTCGTAGGTCAGCCCGATCGTCGGATTGAACAGGAAGCGGTCACGCTTCGAGAAGTTCTCGATCTGCAACGCGGCGAAATCGCCGTTGGGAATGGTCATGACCGTGCGCTCGTTGGTACGGATGCGCGTCGAGCGCATGCCGATGTCCTCGACCGTCCCGACGACATCGCCGACCTTGCAGAAATCGCCGACCTGCACCGGCTGGTCGACGATCACCGTCACGCTGCCGACCAGATTCTCTACCGTTTTCTGCGCGCCCAGCGCCAGCGCGATGCCGCCGATGCCCAGGGCCGCAATCCCCGTCGTCACATCCAGCCCGAATGTATCGAGCACCGCGATGGCGGCGATCGCCAGCAGCACGATCTTGGCCGATCGGCGCAGCAGCGTGATGACCGAGATCGCCTGCCGCCGCTCTGCCCGACGCATCCGTCCCGTCGCCACCCGCGCGATCGCGTCGACCAGCCGCAACATGAACCAGGCAAGGGCGACCCACGCGACGCCGCCCGCATAGCGCAGCAGCGTCTGCCGCGCGACAATCGCCACCGGCATGCTGTTGGCGTAGATGTAGAATGCGACGACCGACAGGTACAGGCTGAGCGGCGGCAGAGCGGCACTCGCAAAACCATAGACGGAACTGTGTTCATGGTCCCGTATCGAGCGCCGCATCACCGCCAGGATCGCGGTGGCGGACGCGCGCAAGCCGGCAAAGCTGGCCGCCGCGATTATCAGCAGCAATGCCCAGTCGTGCAGCGGCGCCCCCGCCACGCTGGTCCCCGTGACGCCCTTGTCCGATGCCTCGCTCCGGATCTCGGCAGCCGACTGCGCCATCAGCACGCGGATCGTCGCATGCGATATCCGCCAGATCTGCGTGCCGCCGGGTCCGGGTCCGCGCGTCAGGAGGATCGGTTCGCCTCCCTCCGTCTTGCTTAGCGTTCCGACATTCTCCTCGTCGGGCGGCAGATCGTCATCGACCCGCCCCGATGGATCGTTCGACAGCACGGAGAACGGCGTCAGCTCCCCTCCCGTGTCCAGCATCGCCTGAAGGCGCCGGGTCAGTTCCGCCGCACCGGCGCTTACCCGGGGATCCTGCTGCACCGGCAGATCAAGGTAGTTGGCGGCGCGCTGATAGTCCTTCGCCGCTAGCGCATCGATCAGGCCGGTGACCGCCGAGCGCGGGGTCTCCCACCCGAACGGGTCGACGGGCTTGGCCGGCTGCGTCGGCTTCGCGCCGGGCAGTAACTGCGCGCCGGCGCTCACCGGCGTCGCGACGGCAAGGAGCAGCAGGATCAGGGCACGCACGAGCATGTGGGCGATATTTTCCGGCCAGATGATGGATTGCTCGCAAAGATACAGATCAGGACGTCTTCGGCAAACCATTGGCTCGCACCGTGTTTTTTTGCTGTGGCATGACCGGATCGAAAGTCGCTGCCGGACGGTTGACACGGCTAATACTCGGCAACCGTCAATCGAAGGCTATTGCATGCGACACTCGCCCATCGCCGACCCGGCGCCGATCGGCGCGCAACAATGACCGAGTTGCACGTCCCGCCCGCCCCGGCCGCGACGCTTGTCCTGTTCGGCGCCACCGGTGATCTGACGCGGCGCCTGCTGATACCCGCGATGATCAACATGACCCGGCTGAACCTGATCGGCGACGGGATCCGCATCCTGGGCGTCGGGATCGATCCGGGTGACGACGAGACTTTGCGCACCTCCCTGGAGGATTTCCATCAGGAAGCAGGCGGCGAAGGTGATGTCGAGCGGGGACAGGCATGGACAACGCTGCGCTCGCGCATCACCTATCTTCAGGGCGACTTCACGCAGGACGCGGTTTATGAGGAGGTGGCAAGGCGTGTCGCGGACGGCAACGCCGCCTTCTATCTAGCGGTACAGCCGCGCTTTTTCGGCGATATCGTCGGCAAGCTGGCGGACAATCATCTCATGGACGAAACGCCGGATCGGTTTCGCCGCGTCGCCATCGAAAAGCCGTTCGGCCACGACCTTGCGTCCGCCAAGGCGCTCAACGCACAAATCCTCTCGCGCGTGACCGAGAGCCAGGTTTACCGGGTCGATCATTTTCTGGGCAAGGAAACTGTCCAGAACATTATGACGGCGCGCTTCGCCAACATGATGGTCGAGCGGCTCTGGACCAGCGATGCGATCGATCATGTCGAGATCACCGCCGCCGAGACCGTCGGCATTGGCACGCGCGGCAAGTTCTACGATGCGACAGGCGCCTTGCGCGACATGGTGCCCAATCACCTGTTCCAGTTGCTGGCGATGGTTGCGATGGAGCCACCCAACAGCTTCGATGCGGAGTCGATTCGCGACGAAAAGGGCAAGGTGCTAAAGGCCATCCACCGCTACACGGCGGAGGAAGCCGAAAAGAACGGCGTCCGCGGCGCTTTCGGCGCGGGCACGCTGGAAGGTGAGAAGGTGCCCGCCTACACCGAAGTTCCCGATATCGCGGCGGACAGTACCACCGAGACGTTCGTTGCGCTCAAACTGATGATCGACACGTGGCGCTGGGCCGGTGTGCCCTTTTATCTCAGGACCGGCAAGGTGATGGGGGTCCGCGACACCGAAGTCGTCATCGTCTTCAAGCGCGTTCCCTTCAGCCCCTTCGCACAAGCGCCGGGCGATCATCTCCCCGCGAACCGGCTCGTCATCCAGATCCAGCCGGATGAGGGCCTGCGCATGGACATGCTCATCAAGCGGCCCGGGCTGGAGGTCGAGGCAGTGCCCGTCAGTCTCGATTTCCGCTATGCTGACCGGTTCGATATCGGCCATCAGGTCGGCTATGAATCGCTGCTTTATGATCTGTTCACCGGCGACCAGACCTTGTTCCAGCGGGACGATGCAATCGAGGCGGGCTGGGCTGCGGTTCAGCCGTTCCTCGACCTCTGGGCAAAGGGCGGAAAGCCGGACGGATATGCCCCCGGCAGTCTCGGTCCCGAGGCCGCACAGACATTGTTGACGCGTGACGGTCGCAAATGGCACGATCTGACGGCGGAGAAGACCGCGTGATGGCGACCACCGCTCCCGAATCGAACAGTAAGGCAACGCGCCTGATCGAGGATTATGCGCTGATCGGTTCGACCGAGAGCGCGGCACTTATCCACCGCGACGGCACGATCGAGTGGTGTTGCATGCCCTCCTTCGATTCAGAGGCCATTTTTGCTTCGCTCCTCGGCACGCTCGAGCATGGCGCGTGGGAACTGGCGGCGTGCGATCCGGCGGCCGAAGTATCGCGGCGCTATGTGCCCGATGCCATGATCCTCGAGACGACGATCAAGACCGACACCGGCAAGGCAATCGTCCTCGATTTCATGCCGCACCCGATCCGGGGCGGTACGTCCGAGCTCGTCCGCATCGTGCGCGGTGTCGAGGGCGAGGTGCGGATCGCGATGAAGATCAGGATGCGCTTCAACTATGGCTCCGAACTCCCCTGGGTCGAGCGCAAGGAGGGCGCCATCATCGCCACCGCCGGACCCGATGCGGTGCGTATCAGCAGCAGTATCGGTCTGGAGAATTCCGGTTTCGCGACGCAGGCGGAATTCAGCGTCACTGCAGGGCACAGTGTCGCGACCATGCTCGAATATTTTCCCTCCTATGACGAGCCTCCGATTCCGCGCGATCCCTATGCCTTGATGCGCCGCACAGAGGCGGAATGGACCGACTGGGCAAAGGGCTGCACCTATCAGGGTCCTTATAGCGACGAGGTGAGGCGATCGCTCCTCACGCTCAAGGCGCTGACATTCCGGCCGACCGGCGGCATCGTCGCGGCACCGACGACATCCCTGCCGGAAATGCCGGGCGGGGTGCGTAACTGGGACTATCGCTATTGCTGGCTGCGGGATGCCGTGTGGACCGTGTATGCGCTAACCGGCTCCGGTTTTTCCGAAGAGGCCGGGGCATGGCGCTGGTGGCTGATGCGCGCCGCGGCCGGTCAACCCGACGAAATGCAGATCATGTACGGTTTGCGCGGCGAGCGGCGGTTGACCGAGGTTACGCTCGACCATCTACCCGGCTATGAAGACAGCAAGCCGGTTCGCGTCGGCAATGGTGCGCACGACCAACTCCAGCTTGATGTCTACGGCGCGGTGCTCGGGGCGTTCGACGGAGCACGCCGGGCGGGTCTGCCCGACATGGACGCGGTCTGGCCCTTGCAGCGTGCGATCGCCGGGAACCTGCTGACACTGTGGCAGCAGCCCGACTCTGGTCTGTGGGAAGTCCGTGGCAACACGCGGCACTTCGTCTATTCCAAGGTCATGTGCTGGCTCGCCTTTGATCGCATGGTCGAAAGCGCGGTGGACTTCGAACTCGAAGGCGAGATCGACGTCTGGCGCGCCGCGCGCGACGAAATCCATGCCGAAGTGTGCGAAAAGGGCTTCGACAAGGCCAGCAACAGTTTCGTCCAATACTATGGCGCCGACCGGGTCGATGCCGCGCTGCTCCAGTTGCCGCTGCTGGGTTTCCTGCCTGCGGACGATCCACGCATTCAGGGCACGATCGCGCGAATCGAGCGTGACCTGGTCGAAGACGGCCTGGTCTATCGCTACCGCACCGACGCCGATGATGCGGATGGTTTGCCCGGCCACGAAGGAGCGTTCCTCGCGTGCAGTTTCTGGTTGTGCAACGCCTATGTCCTGTCGAACCGGATGAGCGAGGCCTATGCGTTGTTTGAACGGCTGCTGAGCTATGGAAATGATCTCGGCCTCTTCGCCGAGGAATACGACCCGGTCGCCAAACGCCAGCTCGGCAACTTTCCACAGGCCTTCAGTCACTTTGCGCTGGTCAACGCCGCGCACATGTTGGCGGGCCAGCAAGGCAATATCGGCGACCGACTGGGTAAGCCGGTGTCTTGAGCGTACCCGGTTCGACGGGTTGGCGAAAATATGAGAACGTCGAAGATAGTCGGTTGGCAAAAGCCGGATGATCGGCGGATGTCGCCCGGCTGAGGGGGCGTCTCGCTCTGCGTCACCCCGGCCCCGAGCCGGGGTTCCGATTCCCGGTCAACGCGCGGTAGAGGGCTTCCTCATCGCGGAGATGGCGTAGACGTAGGTCAGCGCCGCAGCGCCGGCTATGGCCGCTCCGCGCACCGCCTCCGGAGCGAATAGATAGGCTACGTAACAAAGAACGGCCCTCATCACGAAGTGGATGAAGCCAGCGGGGTCATCTGCACCCCAACCGTGAGGCACCCATGTCATTCCGGCGAGGATCGCGAGGCCAAGAATCAGAAGGTCGAGGTTTTTGGCCGCTTGAGCAGCGATGATGACGAAAGGGATGAGTAGCGTAACGACAAGAATGAACCTCATAAACAACTGCGTCACGGGATTGTGCCGACTGTCTGTTTGGATGCCCGGCTCACCCCGAACCTTGTCGATGAGGAGGGCGAGCGGAAAGGGAATGGCTGCGGCGATGTACGGTGCAAAACTCGGAAGCCGATCGCCAAGGCTATAAGCCGCTATCGCAAGCGCGCTCCATGCCATGAAGCCGCCAATCGGCATCGCAGTCGTGGTTGTCGCTAGGTAATCTCGCCGTGCATCAGCGAGTGAGATCGTTGAATAGTCCCGCATTCGCCCACCCCTCTCGGCACATCGACCACGCGCCTGCCCTAGTAATGCAAGAGGTGTCTTGTGGCGACAAGGCTGCTCGCAGAAGCCATCATTCATTTACCCACGACGAGGACTAATCCTCGATCGCCGTGCGGTCCTTATCGGCTTCCGGAGTCAACATGACCTTCACGACTCAACAGCAAGCACATCGTAGACAGGGTTGGCGGTGCCGCCCGATCGTCGTCGGCCGGTCCGGACAGAGATGCCCTTTGTTCACGACCGAAGGTGCTCAAGAGCGCGAGCGCCCAACGGCCGGTGGCGTTTCCGGCTCGACATGGTCCGCCGCCCATGCGTCGCGTTCTCCCATCGGTTCGGGCGCGCCGGTGGTTGTGTCGGCTGCGGTCTGATGTTCCAGCTCCGAATTAAGCTCTCCGCCCATCAGCAGCACATAGCTCGACAGGTACAGCCATGTCAGCATCACCACGACCGCACCCAGCGAGCCATAGGTCGCGTTATAGTTGCCGAAGCTCGCGACATAGGCGCCGAAGCCGACCGTGATGACCAATGACATGACGGTCGCGAACAGCGAGCCCGGGGTCAGCCACGTCCAGCGCGTTCGCGCGCGGGAAGGCCCGTAGCGGTAAAGCGTTGCTGCCGCCCCTGCCCCGATCGCGGCCAGCAACAGGTAGGAGAGGATCGTGCCGATGCTCAGCACGAAGCCCGGCAGGTCCGGCAGGATGTTCGGCAATTGCCCGAGCGCGGTGACGCCGATCATCGTCGACACCGCGACCAGCACGCCGCCGACCGTGATGGCCAGCGCGAGCAGGTTGAGCGCGAAAAACCCGCGATCCTCTTCCTCCTCATAGGCGATATTCAGCGCGGTCATGATGGCGGTCGCGCCATTGCGCGCGCTGAACAGCGCGATGACCAACGCGATAAGCAATCCGAACCCCTTCTTGCTGCCCGACGTCCCGACGATGTTCATCAGTTGCTCGCCGACCAGCCGAGCGGCGTCCGCCGGCATAACCGAGGCAAGCTGCCGGATATCGCCGATCACGGTCGCGGGCTTGGCGATCAGACCATAGCTCATCACCACGGCGCCGAGCATCGGCACCAGCGCGAGAAAACCGTAGAACGCGACACCGGCGGCGATCAGCCCGACATTGTCGTCGCTCGACTCCTGCCAGGTCCTCTTCAGCACTTGCTTCCATTCGTCGAACGACAACGCCCACGGACTGCGGGGCTCATGCGCCGTCCCCTCATTGTCCGCCATCGCCATTCCCCTCATCATGTCGCATTCGAAACAACCGGTCGGATGCGGTGGCGGTTCCGTGCGGACGTGGGTAGCAGCGCTCGTGTCACCAGCCACGATCGAAAGGAAGTTCATGGAGATGGATCAGCAAGCACCGCTGCGCGCCCTGTCGCTCAACCTCGGCGGCGACGGCGACAAACATGGCGCATGGCCCGCGCGCGTCGCCGGGGCGGCCGAGACGATCCGTGCCTTTGCCGCCGATCTGGTCCTGTTGCAGGCCGCGGTCACGGCCGACGACGGTAGCGGTCCTCTGACCGCGCTGCGCGAAGCGCTGCCCGGCCATCCTTACCACGCCTTCGCCGCCGCACAGCGCATGGCGGACGGATGGTTCGGCTCGGCCGTCCTCTCGCGGCGCCCATTGGACGCGATCCGTACCATCCCGCTCACCTGTCGCGGGGGCGAAGACGACAATGCACGCGTCGTGCTTCATGTGACGCTCCGGCATCATGCGCAGGCGCTTCACGTCCTCAACGCGCATTTCTCGTGGGTGGCGGGACAGGCCGCCGACAACCTTGCCGAGACACTGCGCCACGCGACCGGGATCGACGGCGACCTGCTGCTCGTCGGCGACCTCAATCAGACACCGGACAGCGACTTCGCTGACGCTTTTTGCGCCGCGGGTTGGACCGACGCCTGGGCCGCACTGAACGCAGGTGATGGCTTCACCTTCGAGACAGGCGATCTTTGGGGCCGCATCGACCAACTCTGGTGGCGTGGCGACCTTGCCGGCAAGGTCGCATCGATCGAGGTGATCGGCGCCGATCATCCGGTCGCAATGTCCGATCATCTTGCGCTGGGTTTCATCCTGCAAACTATTGGCTGATCTGCATCAAGTTCAAAACGCGTAGGAGCTTCTACCGCAACCAAGTCTTCTAACAATTGTTTGGAGCAGCGATGGAGACAGGGAGTACAGTAGAAACGATCGCAGTACTGCGCGCGCTGCCCGGACTGGGTGATTTGCTGTGCGCGGTTCCCGCCCTCGCCCGTCTGCGCGCCGGCAGGCCGGATTCGCATATCGCGGTGATCGGCTTGGCCTCCGCCTGCGATGTCGTCGGCCGCTATGGCCACCTGATCGACGAATTGATCATCATGCCCGGCTTTCCCGGTCTGCCCGAGCAGCCGGTCGACCCGGCCGCCACGGCGAGTTTCCTCGTGGAAATGCAAGCGCGTCGCTTCGACCTGGCGATCCAGATGCACGGCAGCGGCGGCGTCACCAATGTCCTCACCGCGTTGCTCGGCGCCCGGCGCTGCGCTGGCTGCTACAGCCCGGGTGATTGGCACCCGGCGGGCGACTTCATTCCCTACCCGGCGGATCTTCCCGAACCCGGCCGCTGGGCCATGCTTGCCGATCGGCTCGGCCTGCCGGACGTCGATCATGGCGTCGGCTTCCCGATCATCGAGGCGGAGCGCCACGCGATCGCCACGCTCCAGCCGGTCGGCCGCTATGCGATCGTCCATCCCGGCGCCAGCGAGCCGGCCCGTCGCTGGCCTGTGAACCGCTTCGCCGCCATCGCCGATGCGCTGGCAAAGCGAGGTCACCGGGTGGTGCTGACCGGAACACCGGCGGAAGCATCACTGACCGCCGCGGTCGCCGCGGAGATGCGTGCCCCATCGGTCGATCTGGCCGGACGAACATCGCTCGGCACCCTTGCGGCTCTTGTCGAGGGCGCCGCCCTCCTCGTCACCAACGATACCGGCGTATCGCATCTGGCCGTAGCGGTCGGGACGCCCAGCATCGTCCTGTTCCTCGCCTCCGACCGCGCCCGCTGGGCACCGCTCGACGCCGACCGTCACCGCTGCGTCGGACCCGGACTGCCCGATGCGTCGCTGTGTCGCGCGGCGCCACCGCCGCCGGAGGTCACCGAAGTCCTCTCCCAGATCGAGACGCTGGAGCCCTCGCTTGCGGCTTGACGTCCTTCTCCTGGGCGCGCCGGAGCGCGTCGCGGCGGTCGCGCGCCCCGGCTGGTCACGCGCGCCGCTGCCCGCGGTCGCCCCTGACGGAATCACCGCCCTGCGCGGCTACGGGGCCGCGATGCTTCTCACGGAACCCGGCGAAACCCCTTGGGGAGCGGCGACCTTGCTCTACCTGGCCGGCGTCCCGATCCGCATTGGCCGCTCCGCCGAGTTCGGCGGCGCGCTCCTGTCGCACTGCCTGCCCGCCGATGCGCCCGATGGCGCGCTCGTCGACGCGCTCGATGGTGCTATCGCATGAAGCGCCTGCGCATCCTCACATGGCACGTCCACGGCAGCTATCTCAACTATCTGTGCCGCATCCCGCACGACTTCTTTCTCCCTGTCAAACAGGGCCGGCCGGAGGGTTATGGCGGCCGTTCGCCCGGGTTCGCCTGGGGCGCCAACGTCCACGACGTATCCGCCGCCGAAGTCGCGAACGGGCAGTATGACGCGATCCTCTATCAGTCGCACCGAAACTGGCTGATCGACCGGCACGAGATTCTCAGCGAAGCGCAGCGCCGCCTGCCGCAACTCTATCTCGAGCACGATCCTCCGCGAGAGACGCCCACCGACACGCGGCATCCTGTCGACGATCCGTTCGTGCTGCTGGTCCATGTTACCCACTACAACCAGCTGATGTGGGACGCGGGCACCACCCCCGCGACCGTCGTCGAGCACGGTGTCGACGATCACGGCCACCTGTTCACCGGCGAGCGTGAGCGCGGGCTGACCGTCGTCAACGGCCTTGCCCGGCGCGGTCGCCGGCTGGGCGTCGACGTATTCGAGCGTGCCCGCGCGCTCCTGCCGCTCGACCTGATCGGCATGTCTTCCGAAGAAAGCGGCGGCCTGGGCGAAGTTCCCCTTCCCGATTTGCCTGCCTTTTCCGCGTGCTATCGCTTCTTCTTCCACCCCATTCGCTACACCAGCCTCGGGCTTGCGCTGTGCGAGGCGATGATGGCGGGGCTACCGGTCATCGGCCTGGCCACCACCGAGTTGCCGACCATCGTCACGAACGGGGTCGACGGTTTCACGCACACCGACGAGGCGGAACTGCACCAGGCGATGCGCGCGCTGCTGGCCGACCAATCGCTCGCACGTGAGATCGGCCTCAAGGGCCGCGAAACCGCGCGCCGGCGCTTTGGAATGGACAGATTCGCGGCGGACTGGACCGCCGCCTTCAGGAGGGTCACCGCATGAGCCGGATCGCGATGATCAGCGAACACGCCTCGCCACTCGCCGATCTCGGCGGCCCGGACGGCGGCGGCCAGAACGTCTATGTCGCCATGCTGTCGCGACACCTCGCCCGCCTTGGCCACCATGTCGATGTCTTCACACGCCGCGAATGTCCTGCGGTCGCGACCATCACCGACTATGCGCCGGGCGTCCGCGTGATCCAGGTCACGGCGGGGCCGGCTCAGGTGCTGCCGAAGGAACAGCTGCTGCCCTTCATGCCCGGCTTCGCGGGCGAGATGGAGCGCTTCATCGCGTCGCACGGCGGCTATGACGTCGTCCACGCGCATTTCTTCATGAGCGGGCTTGTCGGGCTGGAGTTGAAGGCACGGCTCGGCCTGCCGCTGGTCGTCACGTTCCATGCGCTCGGCCGCGTCCGCCGGCTGCATCAGCAATCGGTAGACGGTTTCCCTGACGAGCGGTTCGCGATCGAGGACCGATTGGTCGCCGAAGCCGATCTCATCATCGCCGAATGTCCTGCGGACGAGCACGACCTGACCCGGCTCTACGGCGCCGTTAAAGCGCGGCTCCGCACCATCCCCTGTGGCTTCGACGCTGACGAGTTCCAGCCGATGGACAAGGCGGAGGCACGCGCCGCGCTCGGCCTCGATCCCGATCAGCGCATCATCCTTCAACTCGGGCGAATGGTGCCGCGCAAGGGCGTCGATACCGTCATTCGCGGCTTTGCCCGCGCCGCGGCATCGCTGGGCGATGCACGCCTCGTCATCGTCGGCGGCGATGGCGGCGAGCCGGCGCTGCAGCCCGAACTCGTCCGGCTGTCCGGGATCGCCGGCGAGGAACGCGTCACCGACCGCGTCACGTTCGCGGGCGCGCGGGCCCGCGACCAGCTTCGCCTCTACTACGGCGCCGCCGACGTCTTCGTCACGACTCCCTGGTACGAGCCGTTCGGCATCACCCCCCTGGAAGCGATGGCCTGCGCTCGCCCCGTCATCGCTGCTGCCGTCGGCGGCCTCAAATCGACCGTCGTCGAGGGCGAGACCGGGTTGCTGGTGCCTCCGAAGGATCCCGTCGCGCTGGCGGCGGCGCTGGTCGCGCTGCTCGACGACCCGCGGCGGGCGATCGCGATGGGACGGGCGGGGCTGGCCCGCGTCCGCAGGCATTTCACCTGGGAAGGCGTCGCCACGCAGATGAACACGGCCTATGCCGAATTTTGTGGCGCGCGCCACAAATGCCCGGTCGTCAACGCCGAAACCGCCCGCATCGGTCGCGCCTTTGAGGATCTCACGACCGCCATCGCCCGCTCACGCACCACCCTCAGTGAAGAGATCGTGGCCGCCGCCGACCTCATTACCTCCTGCCTGCTGACCAGCGGCAAGGTCCTGATCTGCGGCAACGGCGGCAGCGCCGCCGATGCGCAGCATTTCGCCGCCGAATTCGTGGGACGATTCAAGCGCCCTGACCGCCGCGGCCTCCCTGTGATCGCGCTGGGCGCGGATCAGGCGTTCCTGACCGCATGGGCAAACGATGTCGATTTCAGCGACGTGTTTGCGCGCGGGGTGGAGGCTTATGGCCAGCCGGGTGATGTGCTGATCGCGATCTCGACCAGCGGCCGGTCGCGCAACATTCTGGCGGCGCTGGCAGCGGCGCGAGAGCGCGGACTGCGCACCATCGGCGTGCTGGGCGCGGCGGCGACGCCGGCGCTCGCGATGACCGATGTCGCGCTTCGTGCGCTCTCGACCGAGACGGCGCGCGTACAGGAAGTCCAGATGCTGGCGCTGCATCTGGTCTGCGAACTCGTCGAGGAACGCGTGCACGCGCATGACGCCGCCTCTCCCGCCATTGTTCCCATTCTTACCTCCGGAGTTTTGCAATGACCGATACGATGACCCGCGCCGAACCCGCGCAAGCCTCGTCCGAACTGGCCGGCAAGGTCGTCCTGGTGACTGGTGGCGCGACCGGCCTGGGCGCGGAGCTGTCGACCGTCATGGCGGAGGCCGGAGCGAACGTCGTCATCATCGACATGAAGGTCGATGAGGCCGCCGGCCTTGCCGGTCGGCTGGGCGCGACCGCCGAGACCCTTGACGTTCGCGATGCCGATGCGGCGACGGCGCTTGTCGACCGCATCGCACGCGAGCACGGCCGGATCGACGTGCTGATCAACAATGCCGGGACCGACAAGACCGAGTCGATCGAGGATCTGACGCAGGAGGATTTCGACCGGGTTGTGGCGGTTAATTTGCGTGCGCCGTTCGTGCTGTCGAAGGCGGTGTTTCCCTTGATGCGCGAAGGCGGTCAGGGATATATCGTCAACATCGTCTCGACCGCTGCCAAGCGCGCCTGGGCAAATGCATCCGCCTATCATGCCAGCAAATGGGGGCTGCTCGGCCTAAGTCACGCCCTGCATGTCGAGGGACGGCCGCTGGGTATCAAGGTCACCGCGCTCCTCGCTGGCGGCATGCGCACACCCTTCATTCTCGACCGCTTCCCGGACACGCCGCTCGAGAACCTTCAGGAGCCGCGGGCAGTGGCCGATACCGTCAAGTTCCTGCTGCTGACGCCCAGGACGACGGTCATTCCCGAACTGCTCGTGGTGCCGACCACCGAAACGAGCTGGCCGTGATCCCGGCGGTCTTTCTCGACAAGGACGGGACGCTTGTCGACGACCTGCCGTACAACATTGATCCGGACCGCATGGTCCTTGCGCGGGGAGCGGCAGATGGCGCGGCCGCACTGCACGCCGCCGGCTTTGCGCTGGTGATCGTCACCAATCAGTCTGGGGTCGCGCGCGGGTTTTTCAACGAAGCGGCGCTCGTGGATGTCTCGAACAGGCTCCGCGCCCTGCTGGCGCCGACCCCGATCGCCGGCTTCTACTACTGCCCGCATGGTCCCGCCGATGGTTGTCATTGCCGCAAGCCGGATCTGGGAATGCTCACCCGCGCCGCCGGCGACCTCGGCCTCGACCTGCGCGCATCCTGGATGATCGGTGACATCCTGAACGATGTCGAAGCTGGCAACCGCGCCGGATGCCGTTCGATCCTGGTCGATAACGGCGGCGAGACTGAATGGCTCGGCGGCCCGCATCGCACCCCCTTTGCGCGCGTACCCGACATGGGTGCGGCCGCGCAGCTGATCCTGGAGAACGATCATGCCGACGCTCGCGCTGCTTGAGGGCTTTGGCGCTCTGCGCATACTCGTCGTCGGAGAGGCGATGCTCGACAGCTATCTCCACGGCAATGTCGCCCGGCTTTGCCGTGAGGCGCCCGTACCGATCGTCGCGATGGGCAGCCGGCAGGACACGCTGGGCGGTGCCGCCAACACCGCCGCTGGCATCCGCGCGCTCGGTGCCACGGTCGACTTCCTCTCGGTCATCGGTGATGATGACGCAGGGCAGCTGCTGCGCCGTGCGCTCGGACGCGCCGAGTTGCACGATGCCTGCGTCTTCACCGCGCCGGGTCGCGCCACGCTCACGAAGCAGCGCGTCATGGGCAATGGCCAGTTGCTCCTGCGCCTCGACGAAGGCAGCGAAGAACCGCTCGACGAGACGAGCGAGCGGCGCTTGCTCGACGCGCTGGCGGAACGCTGGACGCACGCCGACGCGGTCGTCGTCTCCGACTATGATTATGGGATACTCACTCCCGCCGTCGTCGGCGAAATCGAGCGGCTTCAGCGAGCCGAACCGCGCGTCCTCGTGGCTGATGCAAAGAACCTGACCCGCTACGCCCGCGCCGGCGTGACCGCCGCCAAACCCAACTACGCCGAGGCGATCGCGCTTGCCGGTGCGCCCTGTCTCGAAGGGCGTGCCCGCCTCGAACAGATCGTCGCGGCCGAGGATCATCTGCTGGCCGTGACCGGCGCGCAGATCCTGTGCGTCACGCTCGACGTCACCGGCGCCATTGTCTTCGAACGCAGCCGGGAGGCCTATCGCACCTTCACCCGTCCCTCGCCGCATATCCACGCCGCCGGTGCCGGAGATGTCTTCACCGGCGCATTTGCCCTGGCACTGGCGGCCGGAGCGCATACGCCCGCGGCGGCGGACCTGGCATCCGCGGCCGCGACCGTCAGCGTGGCCGAGCCGGGGACGACCGTATGCAGCGCGGCGCTGATCCGTGAACATCTGGCCGGCGAGCGCAAGGTCGCGACGACGTCGGCGGTTACCGCCCAGGTCGAGGGCTGGCGCGCGGCGGGCCGGCGCGTGGTCTTCACCAACGGCTGTTTCGATATCCTCCACCGCGGCCATATCACCTACCTCAATCGCGCCAAGGCGCTGGGCGACGTTCTCGTCGTTGGCCTCAACGCCGACAGCAGCGTGAAACGCCTCAAGGGGGCGGAGCGCCCGATCAACGATCAGGACGACCGGGCCAGCGTGATCGCCGCCCTGTCCTGCGTGGACCTGGTCGTCGTGTTCGAGGAGGACACGCCCGTCGCGCTCATCGAAGTACTCCGACCGGACATCTACGCGAAAGGTGGCGACTATACGCTCGAAACCTTGCCCGAAGCACCCGTGGTCAAGCGACTGGGCGGCGAGGTCAAGCTGCTCGACTTTCTCGAGGATCGCTCGACCAGCGGCATCATCGATCGCATCCGGCAGAACGCGACGCAGGCGGTCGCATGACCGACGCCTGGCGCGCGGTGCGCCGCGTGCTGGCGGTCCGGCTGGACAGCATGGGCGACGTGTTGATGACGACACCCGCCATCCGCGCGCTCGCCGAGGGGGGAGTGGGCGTCACGCTCCTCACGTCCCCCGCCGGCGCGGCCGCCGCGCATCTGTGTCCCTTCATCGATCGCGTCATCGTCCATCAGGCCCCCTGGATGAAGGCTACGCCCCCGCGCGGCCCGGAGCCCGACCTCGCCCTTATCGACCATCTGCGCGCGGAGCGTTTCGATGCCGCGGTGATTTTCACCGTCTACAGCCAGAACCCGATGCCGGCGGTATTGCTGTGCTATCTGGCCGGGATACCGCTGCGCCTCGCCCATGCGCGTGAGAACCCGTATCAGCTTCTCACCCCGCACGTCCCCGAAACAGAACCGCACGATCATGTTCGCCACGAGGTCCGCCGCCAGCTCGACCTCGTCGCCACCGTCGGCTTCAACCCCTCCAATGAGCGGATGGTCATCGACACCCCGCTCATCGACCTGCCGTCCGGCATCGATCCCGACCGGCCCTGGGCCGTCGTTCACCCCGGCGCGAGCGCTCCTTCGCGACGTTATCCCCATTTCGCCGCCGTCATGCGCAGCCTTGTCGTCGATCACAGCTGGCAACTGGTCTTGACCGGCGACGCCGATGAAGCTCCCTTGATCGACACGCTGCTCGCGACAGCGGGCGTAGCCGCCATATCGCTTGCCGGCCGGCTGGAGCTGCCTCGGCTCGCGGGTCTCATTGCGCGTGCTCCTCTCCTGATCTCGAACAATACGGGGCCTGCGCATCTCGCCGCGGCGCTCGGCACCCCCGTTGTCGACCTCTATGCTCTCACCAATGCTCAGCATACGCCGTGGATGGTGCCGTCCCGCGTCCTCAACCGTGACGTTGCGTGCCGCTGGTGCTACAAGTCGGTCTGCCCGGTCGAAGGCCATCCCTGCCTGTCTCTGGTTCCTCCGCGGGAAGTCGTCGCGGCCGCACTGGACCTCATGGCGTGACGCTCCTTTCCGAATGGCGCGGGGTGT
The DNA here is from genome assembly GCA_965260965.1 of Sphingomonas sp. Classification (GTDB taxonomy): domain Bacteria; phylum Pseudomonadota; class Alphaproteobacteria; order Sphingomonadales; family Sphingomonadaceae; genus Sphingomonas. Next base: position 1,335,984 of record CBDHCA010000003.1, read on the forward strand.
GCCGCCTGCTCGTCTCGCGTCCCGACAATATCGGCGATGTCGTGATCGCCACGCCGGCGCTGCGAGCGATCCGCGCCGCCTGGCCGTCCGCGCATATTACACTCCTCGCCAGCCGCGCCGGTGCGCAGGTCGCACCGATGCTGCCGTGGATCGACGAGGTGCTCGTCGCCCGCCCCGTGTGGCAGGATCTGGGCAGCCTCCCCTTCGATCCCGATCGCGAAGCCGCGTTTATCGCCGATCTGACTGCACGCCGCTTTGACGCCGCGATCCTGCTGACCAGCTTCAGCCAATCGCCGCACGCTCCGGCGGCCACGTGCCTGTTGGCCGGTATCCCGCTCAGGCTGGGTGAGTCTCTCGAACACGACGCCGCCCTCCTCACCCACGGTCCAAAGCACGCCACTCCGACTCCCGCGCATCAGGCCGAGCGCAATCTCGCTCTCATCGAAGCAATCGGCGTTCCGGTCGCCGACCGCGCGCTGGCGCTCGCACCTTCGGACGTTGCTCGCGACCGGGCGAGGGCACTGATCGACCGGCCCTATCTCGTCCTTGCTCCGTTCGCGAGTTGCTCGGCCCGTACCTACCCGCCCGTGCGGGCCGCTCAGGCGGCGCATCTGATCGCCCGGGAATCGGATCTGCATGTGCTGCTCTGCGGCGCCGAGCGCGACCGCCCCGACGCACGGCCGCTGCTCGACCATCTCGGCGGGCGGGCCACGGACCTGACCGGCGCGACCGACCTCCCCGTGTACGCGGCGCTCATTGCCGGCGCCGCGCTGGTCGTCACGAGCAACACGTCCGCGCTCCACATCGCCGATGCGTTCGAAACGCCGGTCCTGGCCGCATATTCGGGCACCGACCTCGAAAGCCAATGGCGTCCTCGCGCCGCCCCGCACCACCTGTTGCGCCGCCCGACCCCATGCAGTCCGTGCTATCTGCTCGATTGTCCGATCGGTCTGCCCTGCCTCGATATTCCCGGTGCCGAGATGGCCGACGCCGGACTGGCATTGTTGAGGAAAGACATTGGCGCCATCAAATCAAAGGTCTAGACCCCTCTAATGGCTCATATCTCTTCGACCCCGCTCCTGGACACCGTGACGACGCCTGTGGCGTTGCGCGCGCTTGAGCCGGGGCGGCTCAGGCAGCTGGCGGATGAGTTGCGCTGTGAGGTGATATCGGCGGTGGGGGTGACGGGGGGTCATCTGGGCTCGGGGCTGGGGGTGGTCGAGCTGACGACGGCGATCCATTATGTGTTCGACACGCCGCGCGACAAGCTGGTGTGGGATGTCGGGCACCAATGCTATCCGCACAAGATCCTGACCGGGCGCAGGGACCGGATCAGGACGCTGAGACAAGGCGGCGGGCTGTCGGGGTTCACCAAGCGCGCCGAGAGCGAGTACGACCCGTTCGGCGCGGCGCATTCGTCGACCTCGATCTCGGCGGCGCTGGGCTTTGCGACCGCGAGCAGGCTGGCCGGCGGCACGGCGAAAGCGATCGCGGTGATCGGCGACGGGGCGATGTCGGCGGGGATGGCGTATGAGGCGATGAACAACGCCGCGGCCGCCGGCAACCGGCTGGTGGTGATCCTGAACGACAACGACATGTCGATCGCCCCGCCGGTGGGCGGCTTGTCGGCCTATCTGAGCCGGATGGTCTCCAGCCGCGAGTTCCTGGGGCTTCGCGAGCTGATGAAGAAGTTCGCGCGCACGCTGCCGCGGCCGATGCACAGCGCAGCCAGAAAGACCGACGAGTTCGCGCGCGGGATGACGATGGGGGGCACGCTCTTCGAGGAGCTGGGCTTTTACTATGTCGGCCCCATCGACGGGCATAATCTGGAGCATCTGATCCCGGTGCTCGAGAATGTGCGCGATGCCAAGGAAGGCCCGATCCTGGTCCATGTCGTGACCAGGAAGGGCAAGGGCTATGCGCCGGCCGAGGCGTCGGCGGACAAGTATCACGGTGTCCAGCGCTTCGACGTCGTCTCGGGCGTGCAGGCGAAAGCGCCGCCGGGTCCGCCGCAGTATCAGAACGTCTTTGGTGCAGCTCTGGTCAAGGAGGCCGCACATGATCCGCGCATCTGCGCGATCACCGCGGCGATGCCGTCGGGCACGGGTCTCGATGGCTTTGCCAAGGCCTATCCCGAGCGCTTCTTCGATGTCGGCATCGCCGAGCAGCACGGCGTGACCTTTGCCGCTGGGCTGGCCGCCGAGGGCATGCGCCCGTTCTGCGCGATCTACTCGACCTTTTTGCAGCGTGCCTACGACCAGGTGGTGCACGACGTCGCGATCCAGAACCTGCCCGTGCGCTTTGCGATCGACCGCGCCGGGCTGGTCGGCGCGGACGGGGCGACGCATGCCGGCAGCTTCGACGTCACCTATCTGGCGACGCTGCCCAACTTCGTGGTGATGGCCGCCGCCGATGAGGCGGAGCTGGTCCACATGGTGCATACCGCGGCATGCCATGACACCGGCCCGATCGCGGTGCGCTACCCACGCGGCAACGGCACCGGTGTCGCCCTGCCCGACAGCCCCGAGCGGCTCGCCATCGGCAAGGGCCGCATGGTGCACGAGGGCAAGACGGTGGCGATCCTGTCGCTGGGCACCCGGCTGGCCGAGGCATTGAAGGCCGCCGAGCAGCTTGAGGCGAAGGGGCTGTCGACCAGCGTCGCCGACCTGCGCTTCGCCAAGCCGCTCGACACCGACCTCATCCGCCGGCTCCTCTCGACCCATGAGGTCGCGGTGACGATCGAGGAGGGCTCGGTCGGCGGGCTGGGCGCGCACGTGCTCACCATGGCGTCGGACGAGGGCCTCATCGACACCGGGCTCAAGCTACGCACCATGCGCCTGCCCGATACCTTCCAGGACCAGGACAAGCCCGACGCCCAATACGCCGCCGCCGGCCTCGATGCCGATCACATCACCCAAACCGTCCTCAAGGCACTCAGGCATAACGATACGGAGCTGGCGCTGCACGATGCGGGGTAGGCGCGCATTCACTGCCTCATTGCTGTCCGCCTTGCTCGTCGGAGCCGCGCCGCCTGGTGGTACGCTGGTCGTCGATGTCGGCAATGTCCGAAGCGCCAAGGGGAATGTCCATATTGACATCTGTCCGGAGGCAAAGTTTCTGAAGGACGATTGCCCCTATAGCGGCCAGTCTCCCGCGCGCATCGGCGCAACCACCGTCATCGTTCGCAACCTGCCGGCCGGGCGTTATGCCGTACAGGCGTTTGACGACGAGAATGCGAACGGCAAGGTTGACCGCGCATTGTTCGGTATCCCAAAAGAGGGTGTCGGTTTTTCGCGCGACGCGCGCATTGGCCTTGGCCCGCCCAAGTGGAACGATGCCTATTTCGACTTTGACGGTCGCGGCGCGCGGATCGTGCTTCATATGCGCTATTTTCTGGGCGCAAAGGGACCGCCGCCCCGCTGATGCGCTCACCGGTACCGCGGATCGTCGATACCGCCATCATACGCCCGCGCATGACGATCATCGTAATGCTGCTGCTCACCATCCTGTCGCTGGGCGTCGTCGCGACGCGTTTTGCGATGACGACGGACACGGGCGCGCTAATTTCGCCGGATATCGACTGGCGACGTCAGGAGCGGGTGATGGAAACCGCCTTCCCCCAACTGCGCGATAATATGCTCATCGTCATCGACGGCGCGACGCCTGAGCTGGCGGAAGATGGCGCCGCTCGTCTGGCCAGGCAACTCGGATCGGACAGCCGTCATTTCCGCAGCATCAGCCGTCCCGATGGCGGAGATTTCTTCGCGCGGGAGGGACTCCTGTTCGTGCCGGTCGCAGAAGTCCGACGCTCGATGGCCGCGCTGATCGAGGCACAGCCCCTGCTCGGGCCACTCGCTGCCGATCCCTCGCTGCACGGCGTGGCGGGAGCCCTTTCGACCATACTCGATGGCGTCGAACGAGGCTCGGCGACGCTGGGCCAGATTGATGCCCCGATGCGAGCATTGACGACCGTCACGGACCAGACGCTGGTCGGCAAACCCGCCTTCTTTTCATGGCAGGCGCTGTTCAGCGATGACGCGTCGCGCTTTACCCCGCCCAAGCGTCGCCTGATCCTGGCGCAACCGATTCTCGACCATTCCGACCTGCAACCCGGAGCCGCCGCGTCACAAGCCGTGGAACGGGCTGTTCAGAAGCTCACGCTTGACCCCGCGCACGGCGTGCGCGTGCGCCTGACCGGGGAGGTTCCGCTGGCGGACGAGGAGTTCGCGACGCTGCAAGACAATATCGGTGCCGTCGCACTCGTCATGCTGGCTGCAATGCTTGGTACGCTCTGGCTTGCGACCCGCTCGATCAGGCTCGTCACCGCGATCATCGTGACAACGGCGAGCGGACTGATCGTGACGACCGCACTCGGCCTGCTTTCAGTCGGAAAACTCAACCTCATCTCGGTCGCGTTCATTCCTCTCTTTGTCGGGTTGGGCGTCGACTTCGGCATCCAGATCTGCGTACGCTTCAATGCCGAGCGCGCTGACGGGTTCGAACCTGCCGAGGCAATGCGCCGCGCCGGACATGCGCTGGGTGCTTCGCTGCTGATCGCGGCGGGCGCCGTGTTTCTCGGGTTCGGCGCCTTCCTCCCGACCGCCTATGTCGGGATCGCCGAACTCGGCATCATCGCCGGCATGGGCATGGTGGTGGCGCTGACGCTCAGCATCACCTTGCTTCCTGTCCTGGTCCTGTTGCTTCGCCCCGCCCAACCCCGCGGCGAAACCGGGCTGGCAGTGCTGGCGCCCGCCGGAACCTGGCTGGAGGGACACCGCCGCGCCGTGCTATGGGCCTTCGGCGCGTCCATGCTGATCAGCATCGCGCTGCTTCCTTGGATCAGCTTCGACTTCAACCCTTTGCACCTGCGTGATCCGAACGCCCCGGCGATGCGCACGCTGGCCGACCTGACGCGCGATCCGGAGCGGACACCGAACACGATCGATGTGATGGCACCCGATGCTTCGGGGGCCGTGGCGCTCACTCGCCGCCTCGCCGCGCTGCCTGAAGTGACGGAGGTCGTCAGTCTCGACAGTTTCATTCCCGAAGACCAGCCGGCAAAGCTGGCGATCATCGGCGATGCGCAGATGCTGCTCGACCTGACGCTCAATCCGTTCGATACGGCACCGCGGCACAGCGCTAATGAAACGCGGGAAGCGCTTGCGACGGTGGCCGGTCGATTGCGCACCGCGGCAGCATCCAGCGACGGGCCACCCGCCGAGGATGCCCGCCGCTTGGGCGGGGCATTCGAGCGATTGGCTCGCGCCTCTCCCACGGCACTTGATCTCGTCGCCATGCGTATCACTCGCCCGCTCGACGTCATGCTCGATCAGGTTCGCGCCGCACTACTAGCCGAACCGATCACCCGCGAAACCCTCCCAGCGGTACTGAGACGCGACTGGGAGACGCCCGACGGCCGCTACCGGTTGATGGTATTCCCGAGCGGCAATACCGACGATGCCGACACTATGCGCCGCTTCCGCGCCGCCGTCGCGGACTTGACGCCCGCCATCTCCGGCTTGCCGGTCGCTACCCAGGCCGCTGCCACCACGGTCGCCGGCGCCTTTATCCAGGCCGGGATCATCGCCTTCCTGGCGGTCAGCTTGCTGCTATTGCTCGTTCTGCGCAACGCTCGCGAGGTCGCGTTCACGCTGGCCCCGGTAATCCTCTCCATCTTCCTGACGCTTGGCACGTGCGTCGTGATCGGCCAGCCGATTAACTTCGCCAACATCATCGCCTTCCCGTTGTTGTTCGGGGTGGGTGTCGCGTTCCACATCTATTTCGTCATGGCCTGGCGCCGCGGCGCAGGCGGTTTGCTGGAGTCGAGTCTGGCGCGTGCCGTGCTGTTCAGCGCGCTCGCGACCGGTACCGCGTTCGGCAGCCTGTGGCTCTCGCACCATCCCGGTACCGCCAGCATGGGCAAGATCCTGATGATCTCGCTGGCCTGGACGCTGGTTTGCGCGCTTATCTTTGAGCCGGCGCTGCTGGGTCCGAGGCGGCAGGACCCGGATCGGGTGGTGCCTCGGGCATAACCGCCGGATCGCTCAGCGGGTCCGACAGTTCGTCGGAGGGCGGCGCCATAGCCGTATCGGCGGGGTCGTCGAGCGGATCGATCAGTTGGTCCTGCGCAGGCTCACCCCGCTTGCCCTTGAGCTGCGCGATCTCGCCGGCCCTGTCCTGCAGATAGACGGATCGAAGCGTCGCGTAGGGATCGACCGCGCCGTCCAGCAATGCGCGATAGTCTTCGTCGGCCTGCTCGCGCCGGTCTAGACCTGTGATTACTGCCTTGGAGAGCTGATAGCTCAGTTTGTTGAACGGCGTGCCGATCGCCAGCGGAAGGACCAGGCCGTCAGCTTGCCCGCCGAACAGGTCCCGTATTGTCGTCGGGCCGATAAACGGCAGGAACAGATACGCGCCGGGCTTGACCCCGTAATAGCCCAGCGTGTCGCCAAACCCGTTTGGCCGATGCGGCAGACGTACCCCCTTCGATTTCGCCAGATCGAGGAGACCACCGATGCCGAGCGTCGAGTTTATCATGAAGCGCCCGGCGGTCTCCGCTGCCTTGCCCGGCTTCAGCTGCAACAGATAGTTCAGGAAGACGATCGGCTCCCCGAGATTGGAAAAGAAATGGCGTAGCCCGCCGCGCACAGGCTTGGGGAGCGCGTGGCGATAGCCCAGCGCCGCTGGCCGCAGCAGCTTTCGATCGAACCTCTGCTGCGCGGCAAACATCCGCCTATTGAACCGCTCATGCGGGTCGCCGGGCTCGTGCTTCGGCTTCTCGGGACTGGGGGCATTTACGACTGCAGGTGCGGCATCAGGCCGCCTCGTTGCGATCACGGCCCCCTGCTGCCCCGCCACCACCATTAATAGAGCGGAACCGATGGGCAGGATCAACTGTCCGGCTTCGCCGCCAACTGGTCGAGGTGGTTGACCAGCGCCGGGGCGCCACCCTTCGCCAACACGCCGGCAAAATCGGCGCGCCGGGTCGCGAGCTGGCTGATCGAGTTCTTGTAGAAGACATCGATGATCCGCCATGCACCGCGCGTCTGACGCAATCGGTAAGCGATCGGGATCGCACCACTGCTCGAGGTTTTCAGCGTCGTTCGAACCAGCTGGTCGGCACCTCGCGATACGATTTGCGGATCGATCGTAATCGTTTCGCCGGAATAGCCGTCGAAATTGCGCGCATATTGCGCGATCGTCAGGCGGCGAAAGGCGCCGACCAGCGCCGACTGGTCTGACGCGGACATGCTGTTCCAGCTGGTTCCAACGGCGAGACGAGTCATCAGGGGGATGTCGAAGGTTTGATCGATTACGGGCGCGATGCGACTTGAGCGCCCGGAGATGCCCGCAGCCTTGCCGGCCTTCATGATTGCGATCAGCCCGTCGTCCAGCGTTTGCACAGTCGCACGCGCGGGTTTTACGGCCTGCGCCGATACGGCAGGGACAGCGAGGACGGACAGGCAGGCGCCCAGCATCAGGCTACGCATCAGTCATTGGCTCCTTGTTGATGCGCGTCTTATATTCGCCCAAGCTGAACGCGTCCAATACGCGACCGCAAAAAGCGGCTTTCACAAGCACTTGCCGCTCGCTATAGCAGTCCTCCGACAACCAGTCGGTTGATGGAGATGCGTGCTTGCCGATTGAACCGACGCCGATCGCTCCTCCCTTGCGGATTCTTCTCGCGAGTCCGCGCGGTTTTTGCGCAGGCGTCGTGCGCGCGATCGAGATCGTCGATCGCGCGATCGATCGCTTCGGAGCGCCGGTGTATGTCCGGCACGAGATCGTCCACAACCGCCATGTCGTCGACAAGCTGAAGCGGCGCGGCGCGATTTTCGTCGACGAACTGGACGAGATCCCTGCTGGCGCCACTACGGTCTTCAGCGCACATGGTGTCGCGCGCAGCGTCGTCGAAGAGGCGACGAAACGCGGCCTTCCGGTGCTTGATGCGACCTGTCCGCTGGTAACGAAAGTGCATATGCAGGGTCGCCGCTATGCGCGTTCGGGCCGCACGATCGTGCTCATCGGTCATGCCGGTCACGCCGAGGTCGTCGGAACGATCGGCCAGATCGGCGCCCCCATTCATCTGGTCTCCACACCTGAGGATGTCGTCGCGCTGCCGATCGCCCGATCGACGCCGATAGCGTATGTCACCCAAACGACGCTCAGCGTCGACGACACGCGCGACGTCATCACCGCGCTGACCGAGCGTTTTGACGATGTCATCGGCCCCGACGTCGCCGATATCTGCTACGCGACCCAGAACCGTCAGACCGCCGCGCGCGACCTGGCGCAGGTCAGCGATCTGCTGATCGTGGTAGGCTCGAAGAACAGCTCGAACTCATGCCGCCTGCGCGAGATCGGCGAGGAGATGGGCGTGCCGAGCTATCTGGTCGATGACGGTGACGGGATCGATCCTGCATGGTTGCACGGCGTGGAAGTGGTCGGGCTGACCGCCGGTGCGTCGGCGCCGGACGAACTGGTCGAGAGCGTCATCGCTTCGCTCAGGCGCCTGCGCGGCGCAGAGGTCGATACGCTGGACGGCGTTCAGGAAAATATCAGCTTTCGATTGCCACGCGAACTTCGGCACCCCGCGCCTGCAACCATGCCGGCCGTTGCCGCCCAATAGGAGCCACCATGGGACTTCCCCTCGCCCAGGTCGCGCGGATCGGCGCGTACACGCTCAGGCAACACCTGAAAGGCGGACGTTATCCGCTGGTACTGATGCTGGAGCCGCTCTTGCGGTGCAACCTGGCGTGCCCGGGCTGCGGCAAGATCGACTATCCCGACGCCATTCTCAATCAGCGACTGAGCTATGAGCAGTGCATGGCGGCGATCGACGAATGCGGGGCGCCAGCCGTGTCGATCGCGGGCGGCGAACCGCTTCTTCACCGCGACATGGCGAAGATCGTGCGCGGGTATATCGCAAAGAAGAAGTTCGTCATTCTGTGCACCAACGCGCTGTTGCTGAAGAAGAAGATCGACGACTATTCTCCGTCGTCCTTCTTTACCTGGTCGATCCATCTGGATGGCGATCGCGGCATGCACGATCACGCGGTCGATCAGGACGGCACCTATGACGTCGCGATCGAGGCGATCGAACTTGCCCGGGCAAAGGGCTTTCGCGTCCAGGTGAACTGCACGGTCTTCGATGGCGCCGATCCCGCACGGCTGGCGGCATTCTTCGACCAAATGGAGAAGCGCGGGGTCGAGATCACCATTTCACCAGGATATGCTTATGAGCGCGCAGCCGATCAGGAGCATTTCCTGAACCGTGAGCGTACGCGCAACTTCTTTCGCGACGTGTTCCGCCGCGGCGACGGGGGCAAGGCCTGGACCTTCACCAATTCGCCGCTGTTCCTGGACTTCCTGGCCGGCAACCAGACCTATGAGTGCACGCCCTGGTCGATGCCGCTGCGCACCGTCTTCGGCTGGCAGAAGCCCTGCTATCTCGTCGGCGAAGGCTATGTTGAAACCTTCGCCGAGCTGATGGAGGGCACTGACTGGGATCAGTATGGTGTCGGCAAGTACGAGAAATGCGCCGACTGCATGGTTCATTGCGGCTTCGAGGGCACCGCCGCGACCGACGCGATCCGTAACCCGCTCAAGATGTTCGCGGTCGGCCGCCGCGGCATACGCACAGAGGGTCCGATGGCGCCCGACATAGATCTCAAGGGTCAGCGTCCCGCGGTCGACATCCACTCGGGCCACGTCGAGCAAGAACTGGCGCGGATCAAGGCAACTGATCCGGAAGGGTTCAAACGGGTACAGCGCGCGGCTTGAGCGGGCGCTAACGGGCAAGTCGGTACCGGCTTCCCGGCCACGCGGGGTAGTCAACTTAAGTGCGCTGGGGTAGTGTGTCACATCAAGGACACAAACCCGAAAGCACCGTGAATTGACCGACGAGACGACGCTCGCCGAACCCGCGCCTGAATCCTCGACGATCGCCATCGTCGATGAAATGAAGTCGAGCTATCTCGACTATGCCATGAGCGTCATCGTCGCGCGGGCGCTGCCCGATGTGCGCGACGGGTTGAAGCCTGTCCATCGGCGCATCCTCTACTCGGCAGCCGAGAGCGGCTTCGTCGCGGGCAAGCCGTACCGCAAATCGGCGCGCATCGTCGGTGACGTGATGGGTAAATATCACCCGCACGGCGACAGCGCGATCTATGACGCGCTGGCGCGGATGAGCCAGGACTGGTCCATGCGCGTCCCGCTGATCGACGGGCAGGGTAATTTCGGCTCGATGGACCCCGATCCGCCCGCCGCAATGCGCTATACCGAGGCGCGGCTGGCAAAGGTCGCGAACTCGCTGCTCGACGATCTCGACAAGGACACTGTCGACTTTCAGCCCAACTACGACGGGTCGGAGCGCGAGCCCTCGGTGCTGCCCGCGCAATATCCGAATTTGCTGGTCAACGGCGCGGGCGGGATCGCGGTCGGCATGGCGACCAATATCCCGCCGCATAATCTCGGCGAGGTCATCGACGCCTGCCTGGCCTATATGGATAACGGCGCGGTCACCGTCGAGGAACTGGGCGAAATCGTCCCCGCCCCCGACTTTCCGACCGGCGCAATCATCCTCGGCCGCACTGGTGCGCGCTCGGCCTATGCCAGCGGGCGTGGCTCGATCATCGTTCGCTCACGCCACATCGTCGAGGAAGCACGAGGCGACAGGCGCTCGATCGTGCTGACCGAGATACCCTATCAGCAGGGCAAGAACGCGCTGGTGGAGCGCATCGCGGAAGCCGCGAAGGACAAAAGGATCGAGGGCGTCAGCGACATTCGCGACGAATCGAATCGCGAGGGCGTGCGGATCGTCATCGATCTGAAGCGCGATGCGACGCCTGAGGTGGTGCTGAACCAGCTATGGCGCCATACCCCCGCACAAGGCTCGTTCCCCGCGAACATGCTCGCGATCAGGGGCGGCAGGCCCGAGCTGCTGAACCTGCGCGATATCATCCAGGCATTCGTGCAGTTTCGCGAGCAGGTCATCACGCGCCGCGCCAAGTTCGAGCTGCAAAAGGCACGGGATCGCGCGCATGTCTTGCTGGGGCTGGTCATCGCGGTCAGCAATCTGGACGAGGTGGTCCGCATCATCCGCGGCTCGGCGAACGCACCGGAAGCACGCAATGCGCTGCTGATGCGGGAATGGCCGATCGCGCAGATCGCGCCGTATATCGCGCTGGTAGAGGCGGTCGAGGATGAACAGTCGGGCGACGTTTACCGCCTGTCGGACACACAAGTCCGCGCGATCCTCGAACTGCGGCTGAACCGGCTGACCGCGCTGGGACGTGAGGAGATCGGCGATGAGCTGAAGATGCTGGCGGAGTCGATCACCGATCTGCTGGCGATCCTGGCGGACCGTGCGAAGCTTTACGAGGTGATGCGCGGCGAGCTGACCGCCATTCGTGATGAGTTCGCGACCCCCCGGCGCTCGGAGATCGCCGCTGCCGCCGATGGCATCGATGACGAGGATCTGATCGAACGGGAGGACATGGTCGTCACGGTTACGGTTCAGGGCTATATCAAGCGCACGCCGCTCGATACGTTTCGCGCGCAGGCTCGCGGAGGCAAGGGTCGCTCGGGGATGGCGACGAAGGACGAGGACGTCGTCACCGAATTGTTCGTGACCAGCACGCATACGCCGGTGCTGTTCTTCTCGACGCTGGGCAAGGTGTACCGGATGAAGGTCTGGCGCCTGCCCGAGGGCGGGCCGACGACGCGCGGGCGACCGATGGTCAATCTGCTGCCGCTGGCCGAGGGCGAGACGATCTCGACCGTGCTGCCGCTGCCCGAGGACGAGACCCAGTGGGGCGGGCTGCACGTCATGTTCGCGACCGCGAAGGGATCTGTCCGACGCAACTCGATGGACGCCTTCACCAACGTGCCGACCGCTGGCAAGATCGCGATGCGGTTCGAGGATGAAAGCAGCGACCGGTTGATCGGGGTCGTCCTGCTCAACGAGGGGGACGACGTGCTGCTGGCGACCCGGCAGGGCAAGGCGATCCGCTTCGCGGCAGACGACGTGCGCGAGTTTCAGAGCCGCGCGTCGACGGGCGTACGCGGCATCCGGCTGCGCGACGATGACGAGGTGATCTCGCTGTCGGTCCTGGCACGGGTCGATGCGAGCACGGAGGACCGCGACGCGTATCTGCGTTTCGCGCCGTGGAAGGGTGAAAAGGAAGGCGACCCCGACCTGTCGCAGGAGCGCTATGAAGAGTTGCGTGATCGCGAAGAGTTCATCCTGACGGTCTGCGCCAACGGCTACGGCAAATTGTCGAGCGCCTATGATTATCGCCAGGCCGGGCGTGGCGGACAGGGTATCACCAATATCGACAATATCGCGCGTAACGGGCCGGTCGTTGCGAGCTTCCCCGCGTCCAAGGGGCATCAGTTGATGCTGGTGACAGACCAGGCCAAGCTGATCCGCACGACGCTCGCCAGCCTGCGCGTGATCAGCCGTAGTTCAGCGGGCGTAAAGCTGTTCGACGTGGCGGCCGACGAGCATGTCGTGTCCGCGGCGCGAGTCGAGGAGACGGAGGAAGAAGCGGAGGTGAACCTGGCCGACGATGCGGTCGAGGTCGCTCCAGACTCCGGCGCCACGGTTGGCGAGGACATCGCAGAAGGACCGGAGGACGGGGAGTGAGCGACCGACCGCAGATCGGGTACAAGATTCTGAATGCCGATGAAATGCAGTCGCTGGAGCGTGACGGGCGGTTCAACGGCTCGCCGGTCGATCTTGCCGACGGGTTCATCCATCTGTCGACCGCCGAACAGCTGACCGAAACGGCCGACAGGCATTTCGCCGGGCAGGACGGACTATACGTCGCCGCGGTCGATCTGCCGGCCAACGGCAAGCGGACCCGTTGGGAAACCTCGCGCGGCGGCGCGCTGTTTCCGCACCTGTACGGTCCGCTGCTGTTGGAAACCGTGGTCGCCTATGGTCCGCTCGACCGTGACGCCAAGGGACATGTCCTGCTGCCGGTCACCGGCTGAACCTTTGGCCCGATTACGTTCGGAGAAAATGTCAACCGAAGCGCGGTTCAGGCTGCAAATTCTAAGCGGTGATTGACCCCACTCAGCTCCATTGGCGTGGTCTGGACCGCGTCACACCGGAGGAAGCGCAGTAAAGATGCTGTCATGCCGCGCAACGACCGGCGCAATTTCGGCAGCCGCTGCCTTTAGGGGCGGCGACGTTCCGTTCTCGGCATAATCGCGATGCAGTTCGAGTGCTGCCTCATGAGCCTTTTTCTGCTGTGCTATATACAGCCGGTCACGCGCCTTGCCGGTCACACGGCGCAGTGCGGCGATGTTTTGACGGCCGGTTGCGTCAAGCACCGGCGGTTCGGGTTGCAGCCCGGCCTGTATCGCTGCCGCCTTGACCTCATTGGTACTGGTGGTGTGGTCCGCTATCATCTTGCGCGCTATGCTGCGCATCTGGGGATCTTTCGTCGACTGTAAGATCAACTTGCTCGAATCTTGCTCGTAGAGATCTGCAGCACCGGCCTTCTTCACATACTCGGATGGCAACATCTCGCTCGTCATCGATGCGGAGGGGCTGCTTGGCTGGGCCATTTGCGCCGACAACGACATGGCTGGAACGGCGATCACTGCAATGGCGATGCTCACGTTGCGGACAATCATGCTTCTCTCCCCGTTGATTGACGACGCAGCGCCAAAGGAGGTGCGTCTTCATGGAAACGCGTTTAACGGCATTTGGATGCAGCATGACATTCACGTGATCGGCGGTGGCCTCGCCGGGTCCGAGGCCGCGTGGCAACTGGCGGAGGCCGGGCACCATGTCCGCCTGTCGGAAATGCGCGGCGGCGGGGAGCGAACGCCCGCGCATCACAGCGACTCACTCGCCGAACTCGTATGCAGCAACAGTTTTCGCTCGGACGACGCCGAGTCTAACGCGGTCGGATTACTGCATCAGGAGATGCGCGCGCTGGGGTCGCTGATCCTGCGCGAGGGCGACCGGCACCGGGTGCCGGCCGGCTCGGCGCTGGCGGTCGACCGCGACGGCTTTTCAGCGGGCGTGACCGCGGCGCTGGAGGCGCATCCCAACGTCACGGTCGTGCGCGAGCGAATGGATGCGCTCCCGGATGGACAGGCAATCGTCGCGACAGGACCGCTGACCGCGGCGGCGCTGGCGGAGTCGATCGGCATGGTCACCGGCAGTGACGCGCTGGCCTTTTTCGACGCGATCGCGCCGATCGTCCACCGCGATTCGATCGACATCGACATCGCATGGTTCGCCTCACGCTGGGACAAGGGCGACAAGGATTATATCAACTGCCCGATGACGAAGGACGAATATCTCGCCTTCCATACCGGGCTGATCGAGGGTGAGAAGACCGCGTTCAAGGACTGGGAGCGCGACACGCCTTATTTCGAGGGCTGCATGCCGATTGAGGTGATGGCCGAGCGCGGCGTCGATACGCTGCGCTATGGCCCGATGAAGCCGGTCGGGCTCGATGACCCCCGCACCGGACGATGGCCCCATGCCGTCGTGCAGTTGCGACAGGATAATGCCAGCGGGACGCTGTGGAACATCGTCGGTTTCCAGACCAAGCTGAAACACGCTGAACAGGTGCGGCTGTTCCGCACCATCCCGGGGCTGCAGAATGCCGAGTTCGCCCGGCTTGGCGGCCTGCACCGCAACACCTTCATCCGCTCGCCCGAACTGCTGGACACGACGCTGCGGCTCAAGAACAGGCCGAACATCCGCTTCGCCGGGCAGATCACCGGATGCGAGGGCTATATCGAGAGCGCGGCGATCGGGCTGCTGGCCGGGCGGTTCGCGGCCGCGGAGCTCTTGGGCGCAGCGATGACGCCGCCGCCGGTCGCGACCGCGCTCGGCGCGCTGCTGGGGCATATCACCGGCGCGGCGGAGACGGAGACCTACCAGCCGATGAACGTCAATTTCGGATTGTTCCCGCCGATCGCGGGCCGCACGAAAAAGGCCGATCGCAAGCGGATGTACACCGACCGTGCCCGCGCCGCGCTGGGTGAGTGGATGGCGGCCTAGCCGTCCTCACCTGCCGGCGCGGAGGCGGGCGGGCATTTCGCGCGGATCGGCGTCTTGCGCTTCACCGCGGTCGTCGCGAACTCGGCCTGGGTCATCGTGCCGGAGCGGTCCTTGTCGGCGGTGGCAAACTTCGTCTCGTTCTTGATCGCCCATTCGTCGAACGAGAGCCGGCCGTCATGGTTGCTGTCCAGCTTGGCGAACGCCTTGCGACGCTGCGCCAGATACTCCTCCCGCGTGATCTGTCCGTTGCGATCCTTGTCATAGCGGTCGAAGCGCTTCTGCTCGCGGGTGCGCGGACTCGCTTCCGGCACGCTGTCGGGCAGCGGATCGTCGGCAGCGCCTGCGGCCACCGGAGGCGCCTGTAGCAATGCCGGAACGTCAGCGCTGGCGCTCGGGCGCAGGACGATCACCGCCGCCGCCGCCATCAAAATTGCCGCAACACCCCCTGCCAGATACCGCCACATCACGAGCCCCCTCGCCTATCCTGCGGTCGATCGTGTCGCCTTCACCTATCGTCCCGTCAAGCGGTGCACGAACAGGCGGGCGACCCGTTTCGGGGCACCGATCGGGGTTGCGTCGAGATCAGCCAGCGCGCCCAGCGCCAGCGCCCCCAATGCCCGGCCGCGTCGACTCCAGCGATGAGCCATCGCGCTCGTCAGGCGATCACGCGCGCGGTCCGTGATGCTGATCGCAAGCACCTCATTCGACAGATGCCCGGCGAGGTCGGCCATCGCCCATCCCTCACCGGCCAGCGCAGCCGGATCGCCATCCGCGCCCAGTGCCCGCGCCGCCAGTGAGAACAACCGACCGCCACGCTCCCGCGCATGCGCCTCGATCGCCTCCTCATCCAGCGCCGCCGGCCCGAGCAAGGCTTCCCAGCCCGCCGTCATCCGTGAAAGCTCGCCACCCCCGATCCCCCGCGGGATGACGTCACCCGCGAGCGCCTGAAGCACCGGTTCTGCCGGCGCGGGCGCCGTATCCAGCCGCTCCAGCGCATCACGCCACCAGACGAGACGCATCTGCCCGACGATCGGCTCGCGGGTCGTGCGCAGTATCTGTGCAAGCGCATCGTCGAGTGAAAGAATCGCCGCAAGCGCCGGCCGCCCCGTAACCGGGGCATAGCGCAGCACCAAGGCCCGCTCGGCACCTCGCGCATCTGCGGTTACCGCCTCGTTAACCATTTCCGGAAGCACTCGCTCAATCGTCGCTGTCTAGATCGCGAACGTTGAACTGCGACGCCTGGAAAGCAAGATGGCTATGGCTCAGAAGAAGCGATCGACCGGCGCGCCAATATCACTTGGCGGCGCGCGCCTGCGCAGGCTTTGGCAGGACCGTCGCGGATCGGCGATCGCGATGATGGCGGCGGGCCTGATCCCGGCGATCGCCGCGCTGGGTTCGGCGATCGACATCGGGCGCGCCTATATCGTCAAGTCGCAGCTACAGGCCGGTGTCGATGCCGCCGCGCTGGCGGGGGCGCGCGCGTTCGGCGTCGACGACAAGACGCCGCAAGGTCGCGACGCGCAGGTCAAGCGTTATTTCTACGGCAACTTTCCTCAAGGCTATATGGGATCGAAGGACGTGGATCCCATCCCGACATTCTCGACGGATCAAGGGATCAACGTGACCAGCGTGACCGCCGACACGGTGATGCCGTTCTCCTTCATGCGCATCTTCGGCTTCACCCAGCAGACGATTCACGCTGTCGCCAAGGCGGAACTGCAACCCCGCCCGCTGGAGGTGATGATGGTGCTCGACAATACAGGGTCGATGCGCTTCAACCTGACCGGCGGCCAGACGCGGATTACGGCGCTGAAAGCCGCTGCGAACGACTTCGTCGATATCGTTCACCAGGGGGCGACGTTGCGTCGCGACCTCGCGCTCGGCATCATTCCATATGATGTGACGGTGAACGTGGGCAAGTTGCTCTCACCGGACGCCGTAGTGGCGCGCGACGGGTTCAACAGCGGTGATGTGTACAAGGCCGGCGACTGGCCCGCTAATAAATATGCCTGGAAGGGCTGCGTCATGAACGACACAACCGTGCGTGACGTCAGCAGCAACAGGCTGACGTCAGAGCCGGGTGCATGGGATCTTACACGCACCCTGCCCAATGAGGGCGGCAATCCAAAAGTGGCCCCGTATTTCATTCCACCGATGTATGTGCCTTTTCTCGAGAAGAAGAATGTCGACGTCAGTCAGGTTGCGAACAAGGACGGCGATTTTTACCGGATTGCACCCGACAGCTTCGAACAGAGAAATAATCTATACCGGCTCGATAAGAGTTCTTTTACTGATGAAGGTGCGTGGTATCTCTCCAACAGCACAGCCTACCGATCCTATCTTTACGACTATTATATCGGACTCAACAATGGTGATGCTAACAAGTCGGATGATGTAATCCGCAAACGGCCAACGAACAACCCTTCCTATTATGATCCATCAACCGGAAGTCGTAACACGACCAACTGGTATGTCGATTGGACACGCATTCCGCATTATTATGAGACCAGCTACTGGTCTAACCCTGCCGATGCCATCGTGAACAAGAATGGAGGCCGCGTAGATAACATCAATTCTGACATAACGCCTATGGCGACCCCGAACTGGCAGTGCCCGCAGCAGGCGATGCCGATTGCTTATGGACGCGAGAAGTCAGCATACACAACATACATCAACGGTGAGAACGCAGCAATCTATCCGGGCAACGGAACGATCCATCATTCGGGATTGCTCTGGGCTTATCGGATGCTGGTACGTGATGACTTCTTCAGAAGAGACAACCCCACAAAGGAGCAACCTCGCCGCGCCATCGTATTCATGACTGATGGTATCAACGACATATCTGACAATCAGAACGGCTACTTCGACCGCACATTCAGTTGGTACGGTAGATGGTCGGACAATTCAATTTCTACAAACGCCTCTGATGGCAAAATCCAGATGCTGCGGCGTTTCTCAAAGACGTGCGCTAATATTCAGCGAGAGAATAACCCACCAAGGGTATACATCATCGCGCTGGTTGCCAACAGCACCGACGTCAATACAGCGTTCGACCAATGCGCGCCGGGGCGCGTCTATCGGACGAGCAGCACGGCGGGACTGCGCGAGGCGTTCAAGGAGGTTGCCTCAGAACTCGTCGACCTGCACCTCGTTCAATGAGACGGACCGCTCAACGGCGTCTGCGCGCGGACCGGCGCGGGGTCGCCATCGTCGAGTTCGCCTTGCTCGCGCCGGTCATGCTGCTGCTGATCTGCGGCTCCATCGAACTGGGCCACATGCTCTTTGCGCGCATGGTGCTGGAAGGTTCGATGACCGAGGCCGCACGCCTGGCGACCGCCTCGCTGGAGACGACCGAGTCCGACCGCGACGCGATCATGCGCGGCAGCATCATGCGCGCGATGAACGGCTTTCCGCTCGCGCGCGGGAGGTCGATGACGATTGCGACCGCCGTCTACCATGACTTCAGTTCGGTCACGCCGGAGACCTATACAGATGCCAACGGCAACGGCCGCTACGATCTGGGCGAGAATTTCGTCGATCGCAATCGCAACGGGAAATGGGATGATGCCGCTCCCGTCGCGAACAGTGCGCTGGGTGGTCCCGGCGACGTCGTGAGCTATACCGTCACCTTTCCCAAGGCCGTGCTCTTCGGGTGGCTGAGCGAAGTCTTGAATTTCCAGAACGGAATTATCCCCCTGCGGGCGACGACCGTGGTTCGCAACGAAGCCGTGGTGAGAAAGACATGACGCGCTCTCTCGCATCGTTGATGCGCCTCTCCGGCAACCGTCGCGGGGTCGCAATCCTGGAGTTCGGTCTGTCGCTGCCGCTGTTCCTCGGTTTCACGCTGACGGGAATCGAATTCGCCAACTATCTGATGGCCAATAACCGCATCCAGCGATTGACGACCATGAGCGCCGACCTCGTCGCGCAGAGCGGCACGGGAAATGTCGGGGTTTCGGAAGCGCAGATCTACGATCTTTTCAACGCACTGGACCTGACCGCGCAGCCGTTCGACGTGCGCGACAACGGGCGGATCGTGATTACCGGGCTGCTCGGCACAGATAACGATAATGACGGGAAGCCTGAGAACCGCATCCTGTGGCAGCGCTTCGACGGCGGCTATGTCGTGCCTCCCGTGGTTGGCTGCGCACGCAACAACACGATCGCCACCCTGCCGCGACCGATGCTGCTGAACGAAGTAACCTTCCACGTGCAGGTCAGCTACAAATACCAGCCGATCTTTAGCACGATGCCGTTCCGCTGGCTGACGCTGCCGACCAGCTTCACGAAGACGGCGATGTTTCAGGCGCGGAACAAGGACTTTCAGACGCCGAGCAACGACCCCCGCTTTCCTGCAAAGAGCAATTGCAGCAGTGTCAGCGGGCTGTAGCCCCTAATTCCGGTAGCACACCCGCTTCGCCGCTCTGACGACACGCTCGGCGTCGATCAGCGCCAGTTTCTCCAGATTGGCGGCATAAGGGAGCGGGACATCCGCGTTGGTGACGCGCAACACGGGCGCGTCGAGGTCGTCGAACCCTTCGTCCATGCAGATAGCGATGATTTCCGACGCGATCGAGCAGGTCGGCCAGCCTTCCTCCACCACGACCATGCGGTTCGTCTTGGCCAGACTGTCCAGCACCGTCCGCTTGTCGAGCGGCCTCAACGTGCGCAGGTCGATGACCTCCGCCTCGATCCCCTCGCCGGCGAGCGTCTCTGCCGCGTCCAGCGCCAGGCCAACGCCGATCGAATAGCTGACAAGCGTGACGTCATTGCCTTCACGCATCACACGCGCCTTGCCGATAGGAAGGACATGGTCATCGAGTTTGGGCACCTCGAAGCTGCGCCCGTACAGCAGCTCGTTTTCCAGGAAGACGACCGGATCCTCGCTGCGGATTGCCGCCTTCAATAGGCCTTTCGCGTCCGAGGCATCGTAGGGCGCGATCACGATCAGTCCGGGGACGCTGGCATACCACGGCGCGTAGTTCTGCGAATGCTGAGCGCCGACCCGCGACGCCGCGCCATTGGGGCCGCGAAAGACGATCGGGCAGCGCATCTGCCCGCCGCTCATGTAGTTCGTCTTGGCCGCGGAATTGACGATATGGTCGATCGCCTGCATCGCGAAGTTGAAGGTCATAAACTCGACGATCGGCCTCAGCCCCCCCATCGCTGCGCCCGTCCCGACGCCGGCAAATCCATATTCGGTGATCGGCGTGTCGATCACGCGCGCGTCGCCGAACTCGTCGAGCAGGCCCTGCGTGACCTTGTACGCGCCCTGATATTGCGCGACCTCCTCGCCCATGACGAACACGCGGTCGTCGGCGCGCATCTCCTCGGCCATCGCATCGCGCAGCGCCTCGCGCAGGGTCATCTTGACCATTTCGGTTCCTTCCGGAACCTCCGGCGACGGCGTACCGGTCTTCTCAGCCGAGGCGACCAGCGTCTGCGTGCCGCTGGGCTGTTCCGCCGGCGTCGCGCCCTCCGGTACCGGCGGCGAGTCCTGATCCATCGCCTCGTCCTTGGGCGCGGCGTTGGCGTCCTCGCCCGAACGGCTCTCGGTCACCGCGGCGTCGACGCTCTCGCCCTCCTCGGCCAGGACCGCAATGACCGCGCCGACCTTCACATTATCAGTACCTTCCGGAACTACGATCTTGCCGAGCGTGCCCTCGTCGACCGCCTCGAACTCCATCGTCGCCTTGTCGGTCTCGATCTCGGCCATGATGTCGCCCGACCTGACCGTGTCACCCTCCTTGACAAGCCACTTTGCCAGCGTGCCTTCCTCCATCGTCGGCGACAGCGCGGGCATCCTGATCTCGATCGCCATCAATAAGACTCCACCAGCACGTTGGTGTAGAGCTCGGCCTCGTCCGGCTCGGGCGTCTGCTCCGCGAAGTCCGCCGCCTCGTTGATGAGCTTGCGCGTCTCCTGCTCGATCGCCTTCAGTTCCTCGTCTTGGACCCCCTGCTTGCTCAGCATCGCCTTGACGCGCTCGATCGGGTCCGACTTTTCACGTACCGCCTGCACCTCGTCGCGGCTGCGATATTTGGCCGGGTCGGACATCGAATGACCGCGGTAGCGATAGGTCTTCATCTCCAGGATGATCGGCCCCTTGTCGGCGCGCACCCATGCCAGCGCCTCTTCCGCCGCACCGCGCGCCGCGAGCACATCCATCCCGTCGACCTGAAGCCCGGGTATACGAAAGCTCTCGCCGCGCCGGTACAGCTGGTCCTCGGCGGAAGCACGGTTGACGCTGGTGCCCATCGCATATTGGTTATTCTCGATCACATAAACGATCGGCAGCTTCCAGAGTTCGGCCATGTTGAAGCTCTCATAGACCTGCCCCTGGTTCGCCGCGCCGTCGCCGAAATAAGCGAGGCACACCCCGCCGTCCTTCTTGTACTTGTGTGAGAAGCCTAAGCCGGTGCCCAAGGATACCTGCGCGCCGACGATGCCGTGCCCGCCGAAGAACTTATGCTCGACGCTGAACATGTGCATCGAGCCGCCCTTGCCCTTCGAGATACCGGCCTGGCGCCCGGTCAGCTCCGCCATGACGTCGCGCGGAGGAATGCCGGAAAGCAGCATGTGGCCGTGGTCGCGGTAGCCGGTGATGACGCTGTCCTTGTCGGACAGTGCGGACTGCAACCCGACCGCCACCGCTTCCTGCCCGATATACAGATGGCAGAAACCCCCGATCAGCCCGAGGCCATACAGCTGCCCCGCCTTCTCCTCGAACCGGCGGATGAGCAGCATGTCCTTGTAGAACCGCATCAGCTCTTCCGGCGACGCATCGTACGGCACCAACTCGGCCGGGCGTTCCCGGTTGGATGCGGGCGGCGCGGCGGTCTGGCGTGCGGGGGTCTTGGCCAAGATCGGACCTCTGTTTCCTGGGGAGCGGCAACTCAAGCGCCTATAAGCGCGTTGGCGCGGCCGGCGCAATTACCTGACCTTGCTACCGGAGCGGCACGTCGCCAAAGCATCGGACATCATGGACAAGCCCCTGCACCCGTTCCGCATTGCCAATTTCCGCGCCTATTGGCTGTCGCGGCTGACCGGCACGGTCGCGGTCAGCGCGATGTCGATCGTCATCGGCTGGCAGGTGTACGGCTTGGCGCGCGAGACGATGGACGTACGCGAGGCGGCGTTCCTGCTCGGCATGATCGGGTTCGCGCAGTTCGTTCCGCTGTTGCTGCTAACCCCGATCGTCGGGCTGGTGGCGGACAGCGTTGACCGGCGCTGGATCGTGCGTGCGACGACGGCGCTGCTGATCGTCACCGCCGGCACGCTGGGACTGCTCAACTGGGCGGGAACCCTTTCGATCGCCGCGTTGTTCGCCGCGGCCGTCGCATTCGGGATCGCGCGCGCCTTTGCAGGGCCGGCCTATTCGGCGCTCGCGCCCAATCTCGTGCCGCTGGAAAGCCTACCCACCGCGATCGCGATCAGCTCGATCGCATGGCAGGTGGGCACGATCGCCGGTCCCAGCCTGGGCGGCCTGCTGTTCGCGATCCATCCCGATATCGCCTATGGCACGGCGACGCTGCTGTTCATCGTCGCGCTGGGCTTCATCGTCCTGATCGGCCGTGTCCCTCACCCGCCGGCGCAGACCGACCACCGGCCACTGGCCCGGATCGTCGAGGGATTCAGCTATGTCCGGCAGAACCGCTTGGTCCTCGCGGCGATCACGCTCGACCTGTTCGCGGTGCTGCTCGCGGGGGCGACCGCGCTCCTCCCCGTCTTCGCGCGCGACATCCTGCATGTCGGCGCGACCGGGCTGGGGGTGCTGGCCGCCGGCATGGGCATCGGCGCGGCGGTCACCGCCGTCTGGTTCTCGATCCGGCCGATGAAGACCGATGTCGGCGCGAAGATGCTGCTGGCAGTCGTCATCTTCGGCCTGGCCATCCTGACCTTCGGCGTGTCGCGACTGTTCTGGCTCAGCTTCGCGGCGCTCATCGTCGCGGGCGGGGCCGACATGGTGTCGGTCTATGTCCGCCAGTCACTGATCCAGCTCCACACTCCCGATGCGATGCGCGGACGGGTAAGCGCGGTGTCGCAGCTCACCATCTCGGCTTCGAACGAATTGGGTGAGTTCGAGTCCGGGCTGCTCGCTTCGGTGCTCGGTCCGGTCGGGGCGGTGGTCTTCGGCGGGGTCGGTGCGATCGCCGTCACGCTCATCTGGGCGCGGCTGTTTCCCGAGCTCAAACTTGCAAAGAGCTTCGATCCCCCCGAAATGCCGGTTGACGAACAGCTACACGGAGCCCGACCATGAAGGCGACCACGATTCTCGAGACGATCGGCGACACGCCGCATATCCGCATGCAGCGGCTGTTTGGCGACGCCGAGGTGTGGATCAAGTCCGAGCGCGCCAATCCCGGCGGCTCGATCAAGGACCGCATCGCGCTCGCCATGGTCGAGGCCGCGGAACGCGACGGCAGCCTCAAGACCGGCGGCACGATCATCGAGCCTACCAGCGGCAACACCGGCGTCGGGCTGGCGATGGTCGCCGCGGTCAAGGGGTACAAGCTGATCCTGGTCATGCCCGAAAGCATGTCGCTCGAGCGGCGGCGGCTGATGCTCGCCTATGGAGCCACCTTCGACCTGACACCCCGCGACAAGGGAATGAACGGCGCAATCGACCGCGCGGCAGAACTGGTCGAGCAGACTGACGACGCGTGGATGCCTCAACAGTTCAAGAACCCCGCAAACATCGATGTGCATGTCCATACGACATCACAGGAAATTCTGCGCGACTTCGCGGATGACCCGATCGACGTCATCATCACCGGCGTCGGAACCGGCGGCCATATCACTGCGGTCGCCGAAACCTTGAAGAAATCATGGCCGGACCTGAAGGTTTATGCGGTCGAACCGGCGGCCTCGCCCGTGATCGCGGGCGGTAATCCGGGGCCGCATCCGATTCAGGGCATCGGTGCCGGTTTCATCCCCGACAATCTCCACACCGGGTCGATCGATGGCGTGATCGAGGTCGATGCGGCTTTGGCCAAGGACATGGCCCGGCGTGCGGCGCGTGAAGAGGGCATGCTGGTCGGCATGAGTTCCGGCGCGACACTGGCCGCGATCCTGCAAAAGCTGCCGGACCTGCCCGATGATGTCCGTGTCCTGGGATTCAATTACGATACTGGCGAGCGATACCTGTCAGTTCCCGACTTCCTGCCGGAGAATTGATGACCTCCCCGTCGACGACGGCGAGCACTGTCCTGCTGCGCGCCGTCATGGCGACGATCGCGATTGCCGCCATCACGGTTCCGACCGCCGTCGTCCTGCATCCCCCTGCCATCCCGAAGCTGCCCCGGCATGTCGCCCTGCCCGCCCATCGTATCGCGCCACCTGAGAAGGTGCCGACGGTAGAGCCGGTCGCCGTCGTCGACGTGGCGCCGGAGGACGCGGAGGCGTATAACGCGTCGATCCCGTTCGCCGACGGGCCCAATCCTGCGGCGCGCGCCTTTCGCTTCGCGGGCAGCGCGGAGGACCTGCAGCGCGCGACCGACTGCCTTGCGGCAGGGGTGCTGTACGAAGCGGGCGACGATGCACCGGGCGAGAAGGCGGTCGCCCAAGTCGTGCTGAACCGGTTGCGTCACCCGGCCTTTCCCAAGACCGTGTGCGGCGTCGTCTTTGAGGGATCGGAACGCGCCACCGGCTGCCAGTTCAGCTTCACGTGTGACGGGTCGATGCAGCGTTGGCACCCGACCCTCGACCAGTGGAAGCGTGCCCACACCGTTGCATCAGCCGCACTGCACGGTAACGTCTACAAGCCGGTCGGCTATGCGACGCACTATCACACCGACTGGGTCGTCCCCTATTGGCAGTCCAGCCTCGACAAGATCGCCAAGGTGCACAGCCACCTCTTCTTCCGCTGGTCGGGATGGTGGGGGACACCCGGCGCTTTTCGCCTCAAGCCTCAGGGAAGCGAGCCGAACGAGGCGCAGATGGCGGCGATCTCGTCCGCGCACGATCTGGCGGACGCCCTGCTGGAAGCGGATGCCGCCACCGGCGAGGCCAATCTGGCGCTCGGCAAGCCGCTGGTCCCGCTCGCGAGCGACCCGAATGCCTTTCTCGCCGTCCTCAGCGCCAAACGCCCCGCCTCGTCCTTCGTCACGCTGGCGAACGCCGCATGCGGCGACCGCATCCTGTGCCGCGTCCTCGTCTGGACCGATCCGAAGGCGGCGGCGTCGACCCTGCCGCTCACGACCCAGCAGGTCGCGGCGCTGTCCTACAGCTATACGCGCGACCGGCAGTTCAAGCTGGACAAGAGCCTGTGGGACTGCACGACCTTCCAGCGCCCCGACCGGGCGCAATGCATGAAGCGCCAGATGCTGCTGATCGACGAGCCGACGCTGCGCAGGACGGCCGGTGCGGAACCGGCGGATGCGAAGCCCGCTGGACCAGCGGCAAAGGCGCCGCCGCTGAACGGGGTTCGCCGAACCCCGCCCGCGACTCCCCGCGATCAGGCGGCCATGAACATTTCCGGCGGCAAGGCCATCAGCGAACCCGCGCCGCCCTCGATCTTGCGCCGCAACGATCCCGCCTCGGGCAAGACACGCTCGCCGAAATAGCGCGCGGTCACCAACTTGGCGTCCAGGAACGCGGCATCGCCCTCCCCCGCTGCCTTCAGATTCGTGGCAGCGACTGCCATGCGCAGCCACATCAGCCCGGTGGCAACGATGCCCATCAGGTGCATGTACGGGACAGCGCCCGCGCCGACATTGTTCGGGTTCTGCATCCCGTTCGCCATGAACCACATGGTCGCCGCCTGCAGCGCGCCGTTCGCCTTTTCCAACGCCTCGGCGAACTCGGCGGTGGCGGGGTCGCCCTTGGCCGCCGCTACCTCCTCGCCGACGATGCGGAACATCGCCTGCACCGCGCGGCCACCGTTCTGCGCCAGCTTACGGCCGACCAGGTCCATCGCCTGCACGCCGTTCGTGCCCTCATAGATCATCGCGATCCGGGCATCGCGCACATATTGCTCCATCCCCCATTCGGCGATGTAGCCGTGCCCGCCATAGACCTGTTGCGCGTTCGTCGCGATCTCATAGCCCTTGTCGGTTCCGACGCCCTTGATGACCGGGGTCAGCAGCCCGATAAGGTCGGCGGCCATCTGGCGATCCTCCTCGCTGGCCGCACTGTGCTCCAGGTCGACCTGCAAGGCCCCCCACAGGCACAGCGCGCGCAAACCCTCGGTCCACGCCTTCGCATCCATCAGCATGCGCCGCACGTCGGGGTGGACGAACAGCGTGTCCGCCTTCTCGCCCGGCTCCGCCGCTCCGGTCAGCGCGCGCCCCTGACGCCGGTCGTGCGCATAGTGGACCGCGTTCTGATAGGCGACCTCCGCGACGCCCAGCCCCTGCAGCCCGACGCCCAGCCGCGCGGCGTTCATCATGATGAACATCGCCGCCAGTCCCTTCATCTCCTCGCCGACCAGCCAGCCGGTCGCGCCGTCATAGTTCATCACGCAGGTCGAGTTGGCGTGGATGCCCATCTTGTGCTCGATCGACCCGCACGTCACCGCGTTGCGCGCGCCCAGCGCGCCGTCGTCGCCCACCATTACCTTGGGTACCACGAACAGGCTGATCCCCTTCGAGCTGTTGGGCGCGCCCGGCGTCTTGGCCAGCACCAGGTGGATGATGTTCTCGGTCAGGTCGTGCTCGCCCGACGAGATGAAGATCTTGGTGCCGGTCAGCTTGTAACTGCCGTCCGCCTGCGGCTCGGCCTTGGTCGTGATTAGGCCCAGGTCGGTGCCGCACTGCGGCTCGGTCAGGTTCATGGTGCCGCCCCATTCGCCCGACACCATCTTGGGCACATACTTCGCCTTCTGCTCGTCCGATCCCTTGACCAGCAGCGCCGCGATCGCACCGTGGCTGAGACCGGGATACATCGCGAAGGCCATGTTGGACGAGATCATGTATTCCTGGAACGCGGTGGAAACGACGTGAGGCATGCCCTGCCCGCCGAACGCTTCCGGCGCGGCCAGCGTCCCCCAGCCGGACTCGACGAACTGCCGGTACGCCTCCTTGAAGCCGTCGGGCGTCGTCACCGTCCCGTCCTCGTGCCGCGTGCAGCCCTGCTGGTCGCCGGACTGGTTCAGCGGGAACAGCACCTCGGCGACAAACTTGCCGCCTTCCTCCAGCACCGCATCGACCGTGTCGGGCGTCGCGGCGGCGAAGCCGGGGAGGTTCGCGTGCATGTTCAGCCCGACGACGTGCTCCAGCACGAAACGGGTATCGCGAACGGGGGGCGTGTATTGCGGCATGGTCAGTTTCCTCGGTGATGGTTGGCGCCGTCGTGCAGGACGGCGATGAACTCGCTCAGTTCGGTGATGGCGGCGTCGATGTCGGCCCGCTGCGCCTCCAGCAGCGCCACCCGCGCGCGGCAGCGCTCGATCGCGACCGCGCGCTGCGCCCGGCGTCCGTCGCCAAGATCGTACAGGTCGATCATCTCCCGGATTTCGCCGAGCGAGAACCCGACCCGCTTGCCCCGCAGGATCCACGCGAGGCGCGCGCGGTCACGGTGCGAATACACGCGCTGCATCCCACGCCGCTCGGGCGCAATCAGCCCTTCGTCCTCGTAAAAGCGCAGCGCACGGGCAGTGACCCCGAACTCCGCCGACAGGTCGGATATGGTAAAACAATCGCGGTCCGGACGCGGGTCAATCGGGGCGTAGGCGGCGACGGAAGCCATGCCGGCCTTGTAGCTTACCTTTACGTCAACGTCAACCTTGGCACAGCGGTCGCCCGTTCGGCGCGCGCAGCGTCCGCGCCTCCGCGACCGACCCGCTCACCCGCTCGACCGTCAGCGCCGACAGCGATGCGCGCCCCCGGCAAAGCCGGTCGCACGACGCGGGCAGCGATGCCGGGAACGTGATCCGCGTCCCGTCGAAGCGCGCGTCGAACCGGCAGTCGCCGAACGCGACGCTGAGCGCGTCACCATCGCGCGAAACCGTCCCCGACGCAGCGCAGCCCTGCCCCGCGCCATAATCCACGACCGCCCCGATCCGCATCGCGCCGCTGCCGCCCGGCACGATGCACAGCCGGTCGCTCGCCCGCGCCCAGGCGCCGATCGGCGTCACGGTCGCCGGATCGACGACCAGCCCGCGCGCCCGCGCCGTCGCCTCCAGCCGCTCGCCGGGCGACATCTGCCGCTCCGGAGCGCGCTGCTCCCCACAACCTGCGAGCAACAGCGCAAGCGCAACCCAACCCCTCACGCCAGCGGCACCAGCCGATCACCCTCGACCACCCTGTAGAAACAGCTTCGCGCGCCAGTATGGCAGGCAGGCCCGGCGGGATCGCAGATCAGCCAGATCGCGTCCTGATCGCAGTCGATCCGCATCTCGACGACGCGCAGCACGTTGCCCGAAGTCTCCCCCTTCCGCCAAAGCCGCCGCCGACTCCGAGACCAGAACACCGCCTCCCCGCCAGCCTGCGTCGCCGAGAGCGCCTCGGCATTCATATGCGCCACCATCAGCACCGCCCCCGCCCGATCGGTAACTACCGCCGTGACAAGCTCGGCGGCGTCGTACCGGGGGGAAAGGGTCAGAGTGGTTTCGGGGGTGTCGGGCATTTGAGCCATTTAAGAAGCCATGCGCCGAGCGGAAAGTTTAGACTAGGGCCAATTTAACGAGGTTTGCTGAGCGAACTTGGCCACAGAACTGGTAAGCACTCATTCGATTACGGCTTTGCTAATTCGTGATTATTATAACAGAGTTAATAGCGTGAAGCTGCGATTAGGGTCCAAACCCAATCAGCGGCTTGAAGGAGCGCGGCTTTCCTGATTCACGGGCGTCGTGGATCAAGGAGAGGGCGGATGGCATTGTTCTGGTTGTCGGACGAAGCATGGGCGGCGATCGAGCCGCATTTGCCGAAGAACCAGCCTGGTGCCCGGCGGGTGGACGATCGGCGGGTGATCTCGGGCATCCTGCACGTTCTGAAGGTCGGTAGCCGCTGGTGCGACTGCCCTGCCGATTATGGTCCGTCGACCACGGTCTACAACCGCTTCAACCGCTGGTCGCACCGGGGCTTCTGGCTGAAGCTGCTCGATGCCCTGGTGGATACCGGCGCGGTCACGAAAAGCACCTCGATCGACAGCACCTACGTCAAGGCACAGCGCGCGGCGCTCGGCGCAAAAGGGGGCGCTCGACACAGGCGATCGGCCGCTCGCGCGGTGGCTGGACCACAAAGGTCCACGCGCTCACCGACGTCATCGGTCGCCCCTACGCGCTGATGCTGACGGCCGGCAACGTCAGCGATGTGAAGGCAGCACCGGCTCTTCTCGAACGCGCCGGGCGCATGCGCTACCTGCTCGGCGACAAAGGCTACGATGCCGACCGGCTGCGGCGCTCGCTGCGCGATGCAGGGGCTGTCCCCGTCATCCCAGGCCGACGCAATCGCAAGCGCGCCATCCGCTACGACAAGGACCGGTATCGCGGCCGCCACCTCATCGAGAACGCCTTCTGCCGTCTCAAGGACTTCCGCCGTGTCGCCACCCGCTACGATAAGCTCGCCGCCAACTTCCTCTCAGGCGTCGCGCTCGCAACCGCCGTCGCGTTCTGGCTTTGAATGAGTCTCGGCCCTAGCTTGACCTTTGCAAGCATTTGTTTCGCCCAGAGCGCCAACGCATGGAGTATATTCCCGGACTACAAATTCGTCCAATATGTTGACCTATCCTTGTCCGAATATCACGACCTGATCTGACGTATAGGGCATTGAGATACGGTGGATTATTCACACGGCCATAATGTAGCTTTCTGTCGCCTAAGGTCTGTAAGCGGCCTCGCCCCAAATGCGATCATGAGCTTTTCGTAAAGAGCAGTATCATTTGGCACAAACTGATATATGACGCACTTGCCGCGGCTAACTGTTCTTTTTAGCTCTTCGTCAATTCCGACGAGCGTTCTCAAGCTGGCAAGCGACTAGAGGTCAAACGAAAGGCTGTGAGCAGCGATCGGGCGGCGATCGGCAACGCTCATTGCGAAGCCTCGCAGACGAGTCGCTGCTGTGGCAGCTAGACCTTGAACAGGCTCATTCATCGCTCGCTCCTCTGGGGACGCAGCGTAATTTCGCGCCGCAAGAGGAGAACTCGCCCGTGCAATGTACGATTACGAGACGAAGCGGCGATTATCCTCGACCGCTTGGCGACGGCGAACAGCACCGCTCACGGCGCCGAAACCAACAATCATCAATGTCCAAGTTGCGGACTCGGGAACGGCACTCGACATCACTGCAAAATGATCGATCTGCCCATAAACAACACCCTCGAGACGCTCATCCCTCCCCCCTCTCGTTCCAGAGCGATGGATCGGAGGAACGTACACTGAAATCAGTGCTCGAGGAGGGTAACGCTGCAAAAAGTGCAGCAAGGTCGACGTCCACGCCGGTGCTCGTAAGAGGTTGACTGGCATAATCAAGAAGCGAGAGAAACGATGAGTGAGCGTAATAGTTTCCGACGTAGCCATCGGCAGGTACATTATACAGCGGCCTGCCAGCAATCGGATAGTTTTGGAAACGCAAATCGACGCCGGTCCAACCACCACCGGGAACCTTGGCGGCTCCAAAGGCAGCGTAGCTACCCTGCACTGGCGGCGCGTAGGTGAAGAAGCCATTGGCGGTCTCGATGCGATACCTGAGCGAGACGACTGGTGATTTGTGAAAGGTCAGCTTCCAGTCGGAAGAATTGATGTAATCGTAGGTCGAGGAGACTGCATCGGCGTCGTAAACCAAGGTTCCGGAAAAGGCGTTGCCGGCGGTGAACGCCCATTCGGGATTAGTGCTACCGCTAAAGAGCGCTGCGTTACCTAGACGACCCGAAAACTCGTACGTTTTTGGCGCTGCATTCGCCGGAGTAATCGCTATTCCAAGTGCCACGACAAAGCCGATGATCGGAAGTGGAACGCGCATCATTTCTTGCCCCCCAATTTATTTGATATTAGCTATCGCGTTCTACGTTAACCTTCCAGAGCAAATTGCCGACGTTGCCCAAACGCTATCGTGCCATTTTAGTTGAAACCGAGCAATTTAACCAAAACTGATGGGCATGTACCAGCACTGACAGTTGGCCCGCTGCGTCTTCAAAAGACCTGTCCGACTGCCCCTCGAATGAGTATACCTGAAGCTACTATTTGATACCTACGTCCCGTTATGAAGTGCATTCGCAGGTTGCTTACCGATGACAAGCAGGGTAGATCGTTAACCAACACCCCTTTTCTTGTGAACTTCCGCGCTATCGCCAGCGGCCACCGACACCTGCAACTCGTCCCCGCTCAATGATCCCGAATCGCCTTCACTAACGCCGCCTTGTTCATCTTGGACCGCCCCTCGATGCCGATCTCCTTCGCCTCGTCGTACAGGTCGTCCTTGGTCCTATCCTCAAGGTTCGTGCCGCGCTGGTCCAGCGTGCCGGCCGCCTTCGCATTCGCGATGCGGGCGGCCTTCTGCTTTGACCCGCCCTGCGCGCGGACTTCCTCGTACAGCTGGGCACCCACATCAACGTGGCCGCGGGGCGCTGATCGCGGCGCAAGACAGCATCCTGCTCGGTGGTGGCGGCCCGGAGGCGGATTTCGGCTGGCTGAGCCGCAAAACACCGTCGCCGGACGCGGCTATCCCGTGGCGGCCTGCCGCTCGTGGAAGATCAGGCGGTCAATATTGTAGACGAGGTTGGCGAGTGTGATCTTCGCTTCGGCGCGCGCGATACCGATGGTGCGGATGAACAGCCCCATCTGATCCTTCTGACGAGCGAACACGTGCTCGACGCGGGCGCGGACAGCGGATCGCTTGGCATTGGCGCCGGACGTGCGCCTGGGCATCGGCTTTCCCCTGGGCTTCTTGCGATGAACCCGGCTGACCCGGTCCATCGACTTCAGCCACGCCTCGTTGGCTTGGCTGCGATAGGCGGTATCCGCCCAGACGTCGGAGGCGGTGTTGTCGCGGGTGACGACGTCGCGCAGCATTCTACCGTCAAAGCGCGCACCGTCGGTAACCTTGGCCGAGCGGATGAACCCGTAGCGCCGACAGATCGCGATGCTGCTTTTGTAGCCGAAGCTCGGGATCGCGATATCGATCCCCGGCCTGCCGCCCGGCAGCGTCCGGGCCTTGGCGAACTTCACCGTCCAGCGCGCGTCGGTGTCCTTCTGCGCCGCCTTGTTCGGTTTGTCGGGCCATATTTCCGCTGCGCTCTGGCCCGCCTTGATCGCTTCCTTCTCGACCGCAGTGTTCCGCTGCTTCGGTGCCGCGACGAGGGTAGCATCGACGATCTGCCCGCCCATCGGCAGATAGCCGCGGTCCCACAAGCACCGGTCGAAGGCGGTAAACAACGCGTCGAGCGTACCGGCGCGCGTCAGCTTCTCGCGGAACAGCCGGATTGTGTTCTCGTCGGGCGTGACCGCGCCCAGGTCAAACCCGAGGAACCGCAGCCAGCTCAGCCGGTCGCGGATGAGAAACTCCATGCGGGCGTCGCTGACGGTGTTCTGCGCCGCCAGGATCAGCACCTTGAACATCGCCACCGGATCGTAAGGCGGTCGACCGCCCCTGGCTCGATCACCATACGCCAGCGCCTTTTCCAGCGCCGGGCGGAATATCTCGAAGTCCACCACGCGGCCCATCGTCTCCAGCGGGTCGCCGCAATCCGACAATCGCTTCAGCTGATCCGGTAGTCCGAACAATCCCGCCTGACGCATCTGCCGCCTCCTGCCGTCAGGCGCATTGAATCATCTTCGGCCGGATCACGCCAGGGTTAATGGGGGTGCCCAGCTTGTCGTCCTTGATCTGCGGTCCGTGATCCTTCGCCATCGTCATTTCTCCGTCACACACGGCGACAAAGCGCGACAAGCCGCCCCGTTCCGACTATAGGGCAGGTCAAACTGGCCAACGGGTATCATGCTGACCACGAACCCCTTCGACGACGATCATCTGCGTGAGGAGTGCGGCATCTTCGGGGTCAGCGGCACCGATAGTGCCGGCGCGCTGGTCGCGCTCGGTCTCCACGCGCTCCAGCACCGGGGGCAGGAAGCGGCCGGGGTCACCAGCTTCGACGGCCATCAATTCCACACCCACCGCGCGATGGGACATGTCGCGGGCAATTTCGACCGCGACGACATCATCCGCGCGCTGCCCGGAACCGTCGCGTGCGGTCACGTCCGCTATTCGACGACCGGGGAGACAGCGCTCAGGAACGTGCAGCCGCTCTATGCGGACCTCTCGACCGGCGGCTTCGCGGTCGCGCATAACGGCAATATCTCCAACGCGATGCGGCTGCGGCGCGAGCTGGTGCGGCGCGGGTCGATCTTTCAGTCCGGATCCGATACCGAGACGATCATCCATTTGGTCGCGACCTCCAGCTACCGCACGCTCATGGACCGCTTCATCGACGCGCTGAAGCAGGTGGAGGGCGCCTATTCGCTGATCGTGATGACGCCCGAGGGGATGATCGCGTGCCGCGACCCGCTGGGCATCCGCCCGCTGGTGATGGGGCGCCTGGGTGACGCGGTGATCTTCGCGTCGGAGACGGTCGCGCTCGATGTCGTCGGCGCCACGTTCGAGCGCGCGGTCGATCCGGGCGAGCTGGTGATCGTGCAGGACGGCGACATCCGCTCGATCCGGCCCTTCGCGCCGATGGCGGCGCGGCCGTGCATCTTCGAATGGGTCTATTTCTCGCGCCCCGATTCGATTGTAGGCGACCGCTCGATCTATTCCGTGCGTAAGAACATCGGCGCGCAGCTTGCGCTGGAGTCGGGGGTCGATGCCGATATCGTCATCCCAGTCCCCGATTCCGGCGTGCCGGCCGCAATCGGCTATGCGCAAGCGTCGGGCATCCCGTTCGAGCTGGGCATCATCCGCTCGCATTATGTCGGGCGCACCTTCATCCAGCCGGGGGACCGCGTCCGTCATCTGGGCGTGAAGCTCAAGCACAACGCGAACCGCGCGCTGATCGAGGGCAAGCGCGTCATTCTGGTCGACGATTCGATCGTGCGCGGGACGACCTCGCTCAAGATCGTGCAGATGATGCGCGAGGCGGGAGCGACGGAGGTGCACATGCGGATCGCCAGCCCGCCGACGCGCCACAGTTGCTTTTACGGCGTCGACACGCCCGAACGCGCCAAATTGCTTGCCGCCCAGCACGATCTGGGCGGAATGACCGAGTTCATCCACGCAGACAGCCTGGCGTTCGTCTCGATCGACGGGCTGTACAAGGCGCTGGGCGAGGAAGAACGCGCCGACGTACGGCCGAAACACTGCGACGCCTGTTTTACCGGCGACTATCCGACCACGCTGACCGATCAGGACGAACGCGCTGAGGTCGACCAGTTCGCGCTCCTTGCCGAGCGCGTGATCTAGCCAGAGGATTTGACGATGACCGACAAGCCCCTGGCCGATCGGCTGGCGCTCGTCACCGGTGCCAGTCGCGGCATCGGGGCGGCGACCGCCAAGACCCTGGGTGGGTTGGGCGCGCATGTCGTGCTGACCGCGCGCACCCCGAAAGGGCTGGAGGAAGTCGAGCAGACGATCTTCGACGCCGGCGGCTCCGCCACGATCGCGCCGCTGGACCTGACGCAGACTGACAGCATCGCGCGCCTC
Source organism: Sphingomonas sp. (assembly GCA_965260965.1). Taxonomy (GTDB): domain Bacteria; phylum Pseudomonadota; class Alphaproteobacteria; order Sphingomonadales; family Sphingomonadaceae; genus Sphingomonas. Next base: position 1,370,589 of record CBDHCA010000003.1, read on the forward strand.
GCCGCGGCGGTGGCGGAACGCTGGGCGGCGCTGGACGTGATGGTGCTGAACGCCGCGATGCTCGGCTCGCTCAGCGCTGTCCCCGCGATCGACCCCAAGGAGCTGGCGGCGGTCCTCACCCTCAACGTCAGCGCGCAGGCTTCGCTGATCACGGCGTTCGACCCAATGCTGCGAAAAGCTCCGTTGGGTCGGGTGATCGGGCTGACCTCCAGCGTCGGTCGGCGCCCCCGCGCCTATTGGGGCGCCTATGGCGCGTCAAAGGCGGCATTCGAGACGTTGCTGGGCGCCTATGGCGACGAGATGGCCGCGATCAGCAAGGTACGCGTCGCCATCGTCGATCCCGGCGCCACCCGCACTGCGATGCGCGCCCGCGCCTATCCCGGCGAAGACCCCGCCTCCGTTAAGGAGCCGCGAAAGGTCGCCGACCGGATCGCGACGCTGGCCGTCGACGGCTTTGACGTGGGGCATGTCGAGCAGTTGTGACGTGATCGCGTTCGCGCGCTCCTCCTAACGGACAATCCTCACTGGCGGGATCGCCCGCCGATGCGCGATCACCGGGATCCGCGCCCGTACCTCCGCAACCCGCGCGATGTCGATATCGACCACCGCGACACCTGCGTCCTCACCCATGTCGAGCAGCACCTCGCCCCAGGGATCGACCACGAGCGAATGGCCGTAGGTCGCGCGGCCGTCCTGATGCACACCGGTCTGCGCCGCCGCCACGACGAAGGCGGCGGATTCGATCGCCCTCGCACGCATCAGGACATGCCAATGCGCCTTGCCGGTCGGGCGGGTGAAGGCGGCAGGAATCGAAAGGATTTCGGCACCGGCACCGCTCAATGCTTGATACAATGCCGGAAACCGAAGGTCGTAACAGACCGACAGGCCCAGCATGCCGGTCGGCGTCGGCACGACCAGCGCCTCGTCCCCCGGCGCATAGGCGGATGATTCGCGCCAGGACTCACCGGTCGGCAGATCGACATCGAACAGGTGAATCTTATCGTACCGCGCGCGTATACCGCCGGCGGCGTCGATCACGAAACCGCGGTTGGCGAGGCGTCCATCGGGTCGTCGGACCGCAAGTGAGCCCAGATGGACCCACATCCGATGGCGCTGAGCCGCACGACATACGGCGTGCAATACCGGATCGTCCTCCTCGCTGACGATCGCCTTGGCCGACCGTTCACGGTCGCGGTCGAGGAGACCCGCCATTTCCGGCGCGAAGAGCATCGACGCGCCCTGCGCGGTGCTCGCGCGTATCACGTCTTCCAGTTGAGCGGCGTTGGCAACAGGGTCGATCCCGCTCGTCATCTGGACGAGCGCGACCTTCATGCAGCGAGCATTTCGTCCAGCCGCCCGTCGCGGTCGAGGGCCGCCAGATCATCTGAACCACCGATGTGACGATCGTCGACGAAGATCTGCGGCACCGTCGTGCGCCCGCCCGATCGCTCGATCATCTCGCCGCGCTTCGGCCCGCCCGTCGTGATGTCGTATTCCTCGGCGCTGACGCCCTTGCTGTCCAGAAGCTTCATGGCGCGCGCGCAGTAAGGGCAGAACGCCTTGGTATAGATTTCGACTTTGGCCATGCCGCACAATTGTGGGTCAGGGCCGCGGAAGTCAATCGTTGACACCCTCCTTCAGCACGCGCGCCCAGCATAACACCGTCACCGAAGCAGCACCGCCGGCGAGCAGTGCGCGCGTGCAGGCATCGGCGGTCGCGCCGGTTGTGTAGACATCGTCCACCAGGATGACCGCCCGCCCCTCCAGCCGGTAGCGTCGCTTGTCCGCGATGGCGAAGGCGCCTGCCACCGCGCGGCCGCGCTGGCGCGCACCAAGCCCGCGCAGGACGGTCGTCCCGCGGGTCCGCACCAGCGACAGCCGGTCTTCAGCGACCCCGCTCAGCCGGGCGAGCGCCTGCGCGATCAGCGCGGCCTGATTGTACCCGCGCGTCCACAATCGCCCGCGGTGGAGCGGCACTGGAATCAGCACCTGCGCCGCCTCCGGTACAAGGCGCAGCATCTGCCGGGCCATGGTCTCGGCAAAGGCGATGCGCCCGCCATATTTCAGCCGCAGCGCAAGAACGCGCGCCACATCGCCATACGCCACCGCTGCCCGAACCCCGGCATGGATCGGCGGCTTGGCGAGGCACGGAGCACACCGCGCATCCGCTCCACGGTCGAAGGCGAAGGGCGTGTTGCATGATGCGCACCAGGGTGCCCCGAGAAAACGCAGCGCAGACCAGCAGTCAGTGCAGAAGCGATGGTCCTCCTCGACGGGCACCCCGCAACCGGGGCAGCGCGAGGGCACGGCCAGCGCCACCGCGACACGCAGCGGAGCGAGGACAAGGCCCAGCGTACCTTGTCGCCAAGGCCTCTGTCCGGCACAAGCCGCGCGATGGACGCGCCCGTGATCTTCGACCGCAATGCGCGCAGGCTCCGACGCGACCGGGCCGCCGGCGATTTTGGTCACCATGACTTTATACGACGCGCCATGCTGGAAGGGATCGAGGACAGGCTCGCGCTCGTCAATCGCGGTTTTGAGGACATTCTCGATCTGGGATGTGCCGATGCTTCCTTTGGCCCGCCGCCCGGTTCGCGCGTCGCGAGGATGGATGCGGGCCATCGCTTCGCTACGGCGGCACAGGGCATTCAGGCCGACGAAGACCGCCTCCCCTTCGCCGACCGATCCTTCGATCTGGTCATCAGCGCCGGAAATCTCGATCAGATCGATGACCTGCCGGGCGCGCTTGCGCTCATCCGCCGCGTACTTCGTCCCGACGGACTCTTCCTCGCGGCCTTTGTCGGCGGCGGCAGCCTACCCGTCCTGCGCGATGCGTTCCGGTCTGCGGAGCGAGAGCGGCCGGTCGCGCGGCTGCATCCCCAGATCGATGTCCGCTCGGCCGGCGATCTGCTCATGCGGGCGGGGTTTGCACTACCGGTCGCCGACTTGGAAACGCTGGAAGTGGGGTATCGCGACATCTTCCGCTTGCTAAGCGACCTGCGCGGCATGGCCGCCGGCAATCTGCTCATCGACCGGTCACCGCTGACGCGCGTCAGCCTGGCCAACGCTGCGCACGCCTTTGCGCAGCAGGCCGATGCAGACGGGCGCATCGCAGAGCGCTTCAACCTTGTCTTCATGACCGGATGGGCGCCCGACCCGTCGCAGCCCGTGCCCGCCAAACGCGGCAGCGCGACGACCTCGCTGGCTCGGGCGATCGGCCGCTGAGGTCAGGCGATGATGCCGTCGCCGTCGACCCCCCGCGCCAGGATGCGACCCATCGCATCGAACAGCGCTTCCATCGCGACCGGTTTGAACAGCACATCATCCGCTCCCGCTTCCAGGCACTGTTGTCGCAGGTACGGCGCGGCATCGGCGGTTACGACGATCACCGGGACGTTCGCCTTTTCGTCGGCGCGTCCCCGAATATGTCCGATCGCCGTCAGACCATCCATGCCGGGCATTCGAAGATCGACGAGCAACAGGTCGTAATCATTCGCATCCAGAAGTTTCAGCCCCTGTTCTGCGCTGTCGGCCTCGGTCATCCTCGCCCCAGCGACACCCAGCATATCCGAGACGACGCGGCGATTCATTCGGTCGTCCTCGATAAACAGGATCCTCATGCTCGCGCTGGGTACATGGACTGATGGTCTGTGAAGGTAGGCATGGTCGCCCCCTTATGAAGCTATGCCGCATCGCGAACAAGCGATCCGGCATCGAATTCATGGTGGCAGTCAATCACGCTATCTATCAAAGACTTGGCAGCAATCGGACGCGTCAGAACTGCGTCGACCGTATACGGCGATGCTTGCGCCGGCACTGCTTCGGCCGGCCGAAGCAGGACGGTTCTTGCGCCGCTGTCGCGCGCACTCTCGATGATGGCCGCCAATTCACCGCCGTCCATGCCGGCTTCATGGATCAGCACTGTGGATACTTCGCCTGCGCCAAGACATCGAACCATATCATCACGGTCGGCTGCGCTGGCGACCGTCACGTGCGGTGCGAAGATCGCGCGGAACATGCTGCGGGAAATCGGACTGCGGTCGACGATCAGGAGAACTGGGCCATTCGCCTCCGCAACCTCGGCGCAGGGCAGGTCGGGAAGGACGCTGAGCGGCAATGCGAGCGTAAAACAGGCTCCCTTGCCCGGCTCGCTCTCGACCGTCACATCGCCTCCCATCGTCCGTGCCAGGCTCCGGCAGATCGAGAGGCCCAGACCCGTTCCGCCGAAACGCCGGGTCGTACTGGTGTCCGCCTGTCGGAACGACTCGAAGATCTGCTCCTGCTTGCTGATCGGTATGCCGATCCCTGTATCGCTGACCGAGATGCGATAGTCTTTCCTGTCGTGGTGAACCGCCAGCCGGATCTCGCCTGCCTCGGTAAATTTCAGTGCGTTGGAAAGCAGATTGGACACGATCTGTCGCACGCGAGCCGGGTCACCCTCGATCCGTCCGGGCGACTCGTCCAGGTCGTGAATGAGCACGACGCCCTTTGCCGCCGCCTGATCCGCCCAGAGGCGAACGCCGTCCTCCAGAGTCTCGCGCAGATCGAACGCAATCTGATCCATCACCAGATGCCCGTTCTCCAGCTTGGCCACGTCGAGAATATCATCGACCAGCGTTCGCATCGCCTCTCCGGCCGCGTGGATGATCGACAGGCGGTCGCGCATATTCGCATCCAGTGCCCGGTCGGCGAGGATGACCTGCGTCATGCCGAGGATGCCGTTGAGAGGGGTGCGAATTTCGTGGCTCGTCGTTGCAAGAAACTCGGTCTTTGCGGCGAGCGCCCTGCCAAGTGCTTCGTTCGTGACCGCCAGATCGGCATTGGCCGCCTGCACGCGATACCGGCTCCTGCGGGATACGAACAGCGCGAACGCCAGGACCAGGATGATCGCCGCCGTCGATCCGACAATGACGAAGTAGAAATACCGCTCCGTCCGCGCCTGTTCGTGCTCCGCTGCGACGTTGCGTTGCAATTCCTCCGCCTTCAATTGCGCGATACGCAGTTTCTGGTTCGCGAAATCGAACTTGGCCGCGAGCAAGGCGGTACTGGCATTGGTCGCCAGGCGCGTGGCCTGCTCGTCGAGTCGGCGAAGCGCGATCAGATGCGCCAACGCCTTTTCGGGTTTGTTAAGCGCGCGATAGATTTCAACTGCCGCCTGATGCGCTTCACGATCGCCGAGGTTAGTGCTGCTGAGGTCGACTCCATCGAAACGTTGCTCAATCAGGGCTAAAGCCTTTTGCAAATCATGCTGTTTCAGGGCTATTTGTGCCGCAATCGGAATGAGTTGAGGTTCCCAAGCGGCGGCGGGCGTGGCTGATGCGACATCGAAGGCTCTGGTAATGTAGGTCGAGGCACCGCTGATGTCGTTCATTAGCAAACGCAATCGTGCAATATTTCCAAGAGTTGTCGTCCTCAAAAGTGGACTAGACATTCCGCGGGCAAGACCGAGCGCGTGCTGGTAATCAGACTCAGACTGTTTAAGTTTGCCTGAGTCCTGAAGAAAAGATCCTCTGTTGTTATAAATAGATATCCCAATATTATCATCACCACTATAGATATCTATCGCTTGATTAATATATCTTATAGCAGATTTATAGTCCTTAGCATCTCCATAGAGAGTGCTGAGGCATATTAATGAAACTGCTTTACCTCTTCCATCACTGATCGATAAGAATATTCGATATGCTCGCTGATAGTCATTGAGAGAACCTGATACGTCACCAACGACAGATCTTATGCTTCCCCTACTAAGTAGTGCATTTGCCTCAAGCGCTGAGTTGGGGTTGGCATTATGAGTGATATTTAATGCAGAATTGATGAGAGGTATAGCCGGTTGAACATGAAGAAGCCGAAAAAGCGCTTCCCCATGAAGCCATCGTGCGGTGGCTACAGCGATTTCTCGTTCTCTTAAGTTTGAGATTTGTTTGGCCTCAATCTCGGCCTTCTCAGCCAACCGAACAGCGTTTTGTGGGTCAGTAAGCATGGCCTCTTTGGCCGTTCCAATCAATATATTAGCTTTTCCAACTGTTGGTTGAGCTTGTATTACTGTACTATATGTAATTAGTATGAATAAGGAAATGGCCTGTGAAGCAATCAGATTGAATACTTTCACGTCGATTTAATCGATGAGGAAAAGTGCCGAAGTGGATTATCAAACCTGAGAGAAAGCTTGCTCTGATAATCACTTTGCATAAACTCGAGCAGTGCATCAAACGCTAGCGGACGACTAATCAGAAACCCCTGCCCCATGTCGCATCCCATCACCGAGAGCAGAGCCATCGCCGCTACCGTTTCGATACCTTCGGCAACCACTTCCATTTCCATTGCATGCGCAAGATCTATGGTCGACCGAACGATCAGGGGATCACGGTTCGAACTGGTGAGTTGGGTCACGAACAGCTTGTCGATCTTCAATTCTTTGGCCGGCAATTGCTTGAGATAGGCAAGCGACGAAAGACCCGCGCCATAGTCATCGATCGCCAGAACGATGCCGATTTCGGCGAAGAGCTTCAGATTGGCGATGGCGGTATCCGGGTCCCGGATCACTGCGGTTTCGGTGATCTCGAATCCGATCCTGTCGCCGCGCCCGCCGATCAGCCGAGTGACCTCGGCGACAAACCGGGCGTTGCACAGTACAATGCCCGAGATATTGATAAACATCGGCAAGTCGTAACCCGCATCCGCCAGCCGCTGTTGGTCGATCAGCGCGCGACGGAGCGTCCACAACGTCAGGTCGACGATATGCCGCGACTCCTCTGCAATCGAGATGAACGCGGCTGGCATGATCAAGCCGCGTGTCGGATGCTGCCATCGAATCAGCGCCTCGACGCCGCAGACCCGCTGCTGCCGAAAATTCACCTTTGGCTGAAAATGCAGGACGAACTCGTCAGCTGCGATCGCCGCGGCCAGTCGATCCGCCAATTCGATACGATCGATCGCGTCGGAATGTTCTGCAACCTTCCTGATGACGATCACGCGATCGAGTCGCGCTTCACGAAGCGCTGCCTCGGCTTCCTCGATCAGGCGTACATCATCACGTATGTTGGCGTCAGACACGGCGCCGGCTACTATCACCTCAATCTGATGTTTGCCATCACCGCTGTCCAACGGAGGCTTGAACATGTCGGCAATTCCAGCCGCGACCTGTTCGATCGTGACTTCCTGAAAAGCGTTGAAGCGCAATTCGATCAGGTCACATCCAACGATCGAAGCTGCGCAATCGCTAACCCCCTCCGAGCGATCGGCGATCTCCCTCATCAGGGCGCGCATGCCGGCCAATCCACGTGATCGGCGAAGCATGTGATAGTTCTCGACCGAAATCAGCAGCGCGCAATGCCGAGCGGCAGTACTCGAGTTTTTGCTCGCGCCATCGATCCATTCCTGCCGCTGACCCGCAGGATAGTCCGTTTCGCGATTGCCGGGCACTAGCTCGCTCATATCGGTCGCGGATAGCGAGCGAGTTTGAAGATACTCTTAAACGCTTGGTCCGGCAAAGATGGTTAATGTATTGTTCATCAGAATTGCTAACTTCGATTTAGTCGAGTAAAAAGTCAGCGCGCCTCTTTGGGGCGTCAACGAGGGAGAAGACAATGCTTAAGTTCATTCTGGCGCTGGTCTACGGTTTTAAGATCAAGCCTTGGTAAGCTGACTGAATTGTCGGTCCGATTGCGCTCGTAATGCAGTGAACAGCTTTTTGCGGGAGCGTCGGGCCGATTTGCGTGTTGGTTCATCTGCTTGATAAACCGCAAAGACCGAATTGAAACAGTTTGAGCTTATCAAGCAATGTGCATTTCAGACGAAAAGTCACGTTGCGATATAGGACTCGAGAATACCATCTGGTCGTCAATCGATCCGAATTTAAGCGCCATGATGTCGAGCGCATAATTCTGGTTAAGTCGCCACGGTTTGCGTGAACCCTGATGCGGCAATAGATCGACGGCCCGCTGAATATATCCCGATGAAAAATCTAGGAATGGCTCTGTCGGCATCGACGGGTCGTTGTTTTGCGGCGTTGCTTGTCGCACGCCTCGTTTCGCCATCGTATTCAACAGTCGACATACGTACATGGCGGTCAAATCGGCCTTCAGCGTCCATGACGCGTTGGTGTACCCGAAGACGGATGCCATGTTCGGCACGCCGTCATACATCATCCCCTTGTAGTGCAGCCGCCCGGCCAGATCGACGCCCTCGCCATCGACCACGAATCGCACGGCTCCCAGCAGCTTCAGCTTGAGACCGGTCGCGGTCACGATGAACTCGGCGGGTAATTGCTTGCCCGAGTTCAGGCGGATGCCGTCCTCCTCGAACCGGTCGATCGTGCCGGTCTCGACCTCGGCTCTGCCGGACTTGATCGAATCGAACAGGTCGCCGTCGGGTACCAGGCAAAGGCGCTGGTCCCACGGATTGTAGCGCGGCGTGAAATGGGTCTCGACGTCATAGTCCTCGCCCAGATGACCGCGCACCAGGTCAATGAGATTTTGCTTGACCTTGGCGGGCCGGCGACGCGCAAGCCGGAAGAATGCCATGCCCATCAGCACGTTCTTCCACCGCGTGATGCCATAGGCGAGTTTGCCCGGCAGCACCGCGCGCAACCAGTTCGCGATGCCGTCCTGCGCGGGCCGCGCCACGATGTAGGTGGGCGATCGCTGCAGCATGGTCACCTTGGCGGCCTTCTTCGCGAGTTCCGGGACCAGCGTGACGGCCGTCGCACCGCTGCCGATCACGACCACGCGCTTGTCGGCATAGTCTAGGTCGTCGGGCCAGAATTGCGGATGAACGATTCGCCCCGAGAAGCTCTCCGCCCCCGCAAATGTCGGCGCATGCGCCTCGTCATAATCGTAATAGCCCGAGCACATGCACAGGAAGTTGCACGTCAGCGTGATCCGATCGCCGCCCGATGTACGCGCCGTCACCGTCCAGCAGGCATCTTCGGTCGACCATTCCGCGCCCTCGACATGATGATCGAAACGGATGTGCCGGTCGATGTCATAGGTCTCGGCCGTTTCATGTACATAGTTCAGGATCGCCGGCCCGTCGGCAATCGCCTTCGCATCGGTCCAGGGATGAAACGCAAAGCCCAGCGTATGCATGTCCGAGTCGGAACGGATGCCGGGATAGCGGAACAGGTCCCACGTCCCCCCCGACACCGCGCGCGCCTCCAGGATCGTGAAGGAGCGGTCCGGGCACCGCGTGCTCAGGTGATAGGCCATGCCGATGCCGGATATTCCGGCCCCGACAATCACGACATCGACATGCTCCACAATCGTCATTCTCCAGCTTGTTCACGCCATGCGACGACCGCCGCCAGGGAGCAACCCACCGCTCCCTATTTGAAATCCCTGGAATATTTCAGGCTGCCGTTCGATCCGCCGAACGATCCCGTCGACGACAACAGGCTGAGCGTCTTCGTGAGCGCGATCTCCAGCTGCGTGGCGGTGTACCCGCGAGCATCCGTCACGATCTCCACATATACGTTCTTCGTGATGTACTTGCCCGCCGCCAGCGACGTACCCTGCCCGATCGCCTGATCGGCGCCGACGATCCGCAGGCGGTCCAGCCCGGTGATCGAGCGCAGCTTGCCGACCGGATTCAACCCGCCGCCACCCGAGCCGCGTAGCGAGTTCAATGCGGCCGCCAACTGAATCGCCTCGGTGGCCGACAGGTTTTCGGGGTTGGTTCCAAAGAGCAGCCGGCTCAGTACCTCGTCCTGCGCCAGTACCGGTGAGGAGGTGAAGCTGATCTGCGGATGCTCGCCCGTGCCGGTAATGTTGATGATCGCGGTGATGCCATTCGCGGTCGTGGTGGCCGAGATGTTGATCGACGGATCGGTCAACGCGCCGCCACGGAACCGGATCTGCCCCTTTGTGATCTCGAACCGCTTGCCCGCGAACGAATAGGCGCCCTTCACGATATCGAGTCCGCCGGTGATGACCGGGTTCGCCGACGTGCCGCCGATATGCATGTTGAGCGACCATTCGGAATCGAGACCCATGCCCGAGACGAACAGCTGGTTCTGCGCACTGACGTCGAGATCGAGCTTGAACACGCCGGCGGCGTCGATCGCCTGCTGCTGCTCCGGCGTCGGAGCCTTCACACCCTTGCGCCGCACGCCGGTCAGTTCCGGAACCTCCGCCTGACCCTGGCGAATGATCTGGTAGCGTGCTTCCGGAATGGTCAGCTTGCCCTGGATCAGCCCACCGTTCGGCCCCTTGGTGACGTGAAGCGTCCCGGTCGTCGTCGCGCTCAGCGCGTCGCTCTTGGCGAGTTGCGCATTGTCGAGCTTCGCCCTGACGTCCAGCGGGAAGCCCTGCGCCGCCGCCAGCCCGATCGTGCCTTGCGCCTGCACCGTCCCGTCCCCGGCCGTCGCCTGAAGCTGCTGGATCGTCAGCCGGTCGTTGTCGAACCGCGCGCGCAGCCGCATCTGCGACAATCGGGTCCCGAAAGTCTCGTTGTCATAGGTCAGGTTGTCGGCGCGGATCTCGCCATTGATCCGCGGATCCTGCAACCTGCCCGAAAAATCGGCCGCGACCGCGATCGGACCGGTCAGTTGCTGGTTCGGCAAGGCCGCCAGGCTGAACAGGACGCCGGAGGGACCATTGTAGCGAATCCCCCCCGACAAGGGCGCGGCCATCAGCCTGCTCGACCATGACCCCGATCCGGCGGGGATCGGACGCAGATCGGCGACCAGGCGGCCGACGACGGTATTGCCGCGAAGGATGTTCGCGCGCGCGTCCCCGCCCGACGCGGTCAGCGTACCTCTGAAATCCACATCGACGGGTTGCGAGACTGCGGCGATGCCCGAGCGGGTGAAGTTGGTGATTCGCAGCCGGCTATCGACCTGCGGCACGGCGGATGACGACGGCTGCTTATAGTCCAGGCTGCCGGTCACCTGTCCTCCGATGCCCAGATTCGGTGCGAACGCGCTGATGATCGACAGGTCGAGCCGGTCCAGCCGCATCTGCGCACTGGTTGCGGCACCGCCGAAGCTTCCCGCGAGCCGCGCCGAGCCATTGGTCGCACCCGCCCGCCCGAAATCGATCCGGGTCGGCTCCAGGCGGTATGCGCCACCCTTGGACGTTATGCGCGCCGGATTGACTGTCCGGAAATCGATACCGTTGGCCTGGCCAGTCAGCGCGGCAAGATACTCGCTTGGGCTGAGTTTCGCGTTGAGCGCCAGCCGGAACGGCATCCCGCTTGAGCCGGTGAGCAACGCCTGCGCCGTTCCGCGTCCACCCCTGTAATCGACCTTGGCCCGAGCAGCCGACAGGACGAACGAGCCGTATTTCAGGTCGGCGACCTGCGCGTCCGCCACGACCTGTGGCGCCGAGGGGTAGAGGATCGCGCTCGCCGTCACGATCGCGCGCCCGATGGTGAAGTCGACCATCCCCGGGATACGGGCGCTGTAGGCGCGGGCGTTCACATCCGCGCGCTGATACTGGCCCTGCGCCGCCAACCGGACATTGCCGTTCAGCCCCGATCCGGCAAAGGAAAGCTGTCCGGCAAAAGGACCGGCCGCGGTCTGCGCGACGCGACCCTGAAAATTGATGCCGGCAAAGGTGACGCGGTTCACGTCGACCGTCAGGCGACCGGTCGGCCGCACGACGACATCGGCAGTGAACGGGCCGTAATTCGTACCTCCGCTCGCGGTGATCGCATAGGCGCCGTTTCGTCCGACGACCCGCGCCTTGAGGCCGTTAAGACCTACGCCGAGCCCTGGCTTCTCGGCGGTTAGCACGACCACCGGATCGGTTGCCGAACCCGTAACCCGCGCAGTGATCGCTCCATATTGCGTCGAATACGCATCGGCCGTCACGGCAACCGCGCCGTTCGACAGATTGTAGCGCCCATCCCCCCGCGTCACCCGGAATTGCGGCGCGCTCACCCGCAGGCCGGAGAACGTGACGAGGCCCGCCGGGTCATAGCCGATGTCCGCACGCACGATCGCATTTCCGCCCAGGAAGTTGCGGACTCCGTCGTTGAAGATCTGCGAGGTGCGCGCGACTATCCGCGCCTTGATCCCGAAACCACCATTCCTGCTCGGTACCAGATCGGCGTCCGTCGACAGATCGAGGATGCCGATGCCCTCAAGCCGGTAGTTGTTGACCCGGCCCTTCAACGCACCGGTATAGCGTCCCGTCGTGACATCCGCGGCGATCACCGCGGTCGCGTCGATCCTGTCGGAATGGACCCGCAGATTGTCCGACAGAATGTTGCCGTTGTTATAGGCGATGTCGCCGTTGAGCGTGATGTTCGTCAGCAGGCTGCCGATCGCGGGGTTCAGCCCGGTAATCCGCCGCGCACGGCCCTTGACCGGCACGAGGATCCGGTCGGCGTTCACGCGCGCAAGACCCTCGACATACACGTCCTCGACGGTCGTGGTGCCGAAGCCGATCGCACCCGCGCGCAGCTTGTAGTCGACCGTCGGCCGGGCGAACGCCCCGTTCAGTACGACCCGCGCGGCGACATCGCGGCCCCGCAGGTTCGGCGCGATCGCGCCGGGTGTCAGCAACTGCGCGTCGACCGCGAAATTGCCGAAGCGGCTGTTGGCCAAATCGAGCAGGCCGCCTGCGTCGATCGAGAGTGCGTCGGACTTGAGCTTGATCCGCGTGTCCGCCCGCCGATCCTGCAGCGTCGTGTCGATCGCGACATTCAGCGCCGGCGTCGTCAATCGCTCTACTGGCCCGGTCAGGTACAGGCCCGGTCGGGTCTGACCGCGCACCCTGATACGTCCGTTACGCGCGGTGAGGTTCAGATTGGCGAGCTCGCCGCCGCCGAGCGTCGCGACCGCGCGCCCTGCCCAGGCCTTCCAGCTGCCGCGTCCGTCGACCGAGACGCGCAAGGGCTGCTTCAGTCCCCCCAGTGTCGCGACCACTCCGCCCGTCGGCGCATTCAGCTTCAGGTCGATATCGAGCTTGTTCTCGTCCGGAACCGCATCCAGCTTGAGCGCCAGCCGGTCACCCCCGGCGACACCCGGCGCGGTCAGCGCGTCGACATTGGTCTGCAACTGCGCGCGACGGTCGGCGATGTGGACCGCACCGGCGATCTTCAGCATGTGCGTCTGGCCCGTCACCGGCTTACCGATGACGAAGCGACCGATCCGCAGCCGGTTCACGTCGATATCAAGATCGGGCAGCAACGGCGCGTTCGGGTCGCTGGGCGTCGGCTTCAACTGGGGACGGCGCTGCAATGTTATCAGGTCGGATCCCAGCGAGCGGACATCGACATGCTTGTTGATGAACGCGAAGGGCCGCCAGTCGATATCGAGTTCCGGGCTGGTCAGGAACACGCCCTTGGGATCGGCCACGCGGACATCACGCAGGGCCATCTTCCCGTAGAGCGATCCGTCGATCCGCCCGACCTTGATGTTCAGACCGGATGCCGTCGTGTAGCCGCCAATCCTGTCGGCGACGAACCGGCGTCCGGGATCGGTGTTGATGCCGAGGAGTACGATCCCGACCAGCAGAATCAGCGCCAGGATCGCGATGCCGATCCATTTCAGGATACGCTGCCAAAGCGGCCGCTTGGCCCGCGTGTCATCATGCGCGACCTCGCTCGGGCTGATGCGGTCGTCGGTCATCAGAATGCCTGCCCGATCGAGATGTACAAGGCTATTCGGCTATCGCCCGGTCGCGGATTTAGCGGCGTCGCGACGTCAACCCGCAAAGGCCCGAAATTGGTGTAGAAACGCCCACCGATCCCGGCGCCATATTGCAGGTTCGATCCCTTGGGCAGGCTGCCTTCATAGGTCTGGCCGCCGTCAAAAAAGGGCACGATCCCAAAATTACCGAATCGGTATCTGGCCTCAAGCGAAAATTCGTTCAGGCTGCGGCCACCCACAGGATCACCGTTTGGATCGAGCGGCCCCAGTCGCTGATAACCATAGCCGCGAACGGAGCCGCCGCCGCCGCCGTAATAGCGCCGCGAAGGCGCCAGATCGTCGCGCGCGATGCCGAAGATCGAACCGGCGCGCAGCCGCCCGGCCAGCACCAGGCTCGGCGACACGGGATAATAGGCGGTCCCCTCTACCATCGTCCGGGCGTAGGGGCTGACCGCTCCCTGCACCGACGTTTCGGGACTGAAGTTCAGCTTCAACCGATAGCCACGCGTGGGGTTGAGCAGGCTATCGGAATGGTCGAAGACCGCTTGCCCCGGCAGCGCGAAAATAAAATAGGTTCGCCGCACCCGGTCAAGCCTGGTGAAGTCGTAAACACTCTCGTTGGTGCCAACGAGTTCGAAGCCATAGGAATAGGTGAATTTCTTCTGCCAGATCGGCGTCGAGTCATAGCTGATCCGGCCCGAGATCAGGCCGGTGAATGCGCTGAAGGCATCGTAATTCTGATGCAGGGCCGATGCGGTCAGGCTGACCGTGCGGTCTCGCCTGCCCGCATTGGAGCGCTTGAACGTGGCCGACAATCCCTGCTCCTGCGTGCCGCCGATCGCGCCGAAGATCAGCGCGCCCTCCGGCGGAAAGCGGTTGCGGTTGGTGAACTGTCCCTCCAGGCGAAAACCCTGGCCGGTCGAATACCCGGCGGCGCCGGACAGGTTCTTGTTTTTGCCGCGCACCTGACGGACCAGCAGATCGACCTGTTTCGTCCCGTCCGGCCCGTCGCGGCTCGTCTGCTGCGGCTCTACCGAGACGCTGGAAAACAGGCTGGTCGCGACCAGCGCCTCCCGCAGATCGTCGACCAGCCGTACGTCGTATAATTCCCCCCGGTCGAACCGCGGAAAGATCGATAGGTGCTTCAGATCGAAGACCGGATCGCCCGCGGTCACCAGACGTCCGAAGGACGAACGTGGGCCGGTATCGACCGGCAGCGTATAGGCGCCCGTCGGCGTCTGATCGTCCAGCAGGATGTCTCGCTGCTCCACCTTGACGAAGGGATAGCCCTGCTGCGGCAGTGTCAGACTGACGTTGGCCTCCGCGCCTTCGACTCGCGCGGCGTCGATCGGGTCACCGACCTTGAGCGGTAATTCCTTGTCCACCAGCTTTGGAGGAACGGTCGGTTGCGCGTCGATCGTGATCGAAGAAAACGTATACAGCTTGCCGGGCGTTGCGCTGATCGTGACACGCAGTCTGGACGGCGTGTCAGTGCTCTCGGTTGGGATGATATCGATCGTCGAGATCGCGCTGCCGTCATAATAGCCGAGCGACTTCATCAGCCGGACGGCGAGCGCCTCGTCTTCCTTGGCCCTGGCCTGCACCTGCGTCGGGTTGGCCGCCTTGCCGTCCCCGTCCTCGAGCGCGGAAAGCGACTTGAACCGGCCGGTCAGGTTCAGGTCGTCCAGCCCCTTGACGATCGTGTCATAGCGCACCAGCGGCGCATTCTTGCCCTTCTGCTCTGCCGTGACCGTCTGAAGTGGCGTGGTATCAAACTGGCCTAGGGGTACCAACGGCTGCGACAGGCTGGGGTCGGTGGGAGGGATCGGCGCCAGAGCGTCGGGGGACTGCGGTGCCGTCGCGCCGGGCAGTCGCTGTACGGTCGTGCCGGGCGATACGGGCTGCGCCGGTGTCATCGGTTCCAGCGGCGCACTCATGTCGTTCGTCAGCGGGGGAAGTGCCGCGTCGAACTCGTTTTCGGGAACGATTGGACCTTGCTGGGGCTCCGCGTCGCTCGATTGAGGATCGGGAACGTCCGGTCCCTTGGCGGGTGCCACTCCGGGCTGCGCCATTTGTGCGTGTACGGGTGTGGCGGCAATGAGTGCCGCCGCGAACCAGTAATGCCGACTGTTCCGTACTAGCACGCGACGCTGAACCCCTTTGGAGCGGCCGTCTTCGGCATACTCCCTCGTCTCTGAGCGTTACGCGGCATCCGCCATTGATATCAACAGTTTTGTACAGACTTCGCCTTCGCGCGAAACGAGTGGAGCAGCGGTTCGGTATAGCCGCTGGGCTGGTCGATCCCCTCGAAAACCAGCGCACGCGCCGCCTGGAACGCCAAACTCTCCGGGTTGCCGGCCATCGGGGTATAGGCCGGATCATCCGCGTTCTGCCGGTCCACCCGCTCCGCCATGCGCGCAAAGGCTGCATCGACGTCCTCGGCCGTCGCGACCCCGTGCAGCAGCCAGTTGGCCATGTGCTGCGATGAGATCCGAAGCGTCGCGCGATCCTCCATCAGGCCGACATCGTCGATGTCCGGAACCTTCGAACATCCGACTCCCTGATCGACCCACCTGACGACGTAGCCCAGGATCCCCTGCGCGTTATTGTCGAGTTCGCGCGCGACTTCTTCGGGTCGCCAGTTCCGGCCCGGCTCGACCGGTACGCGCAGCAGCGAGCCGAGCGCCGGCACCTCCTCGTCCTTCAAGGCCCGCTGACGATCGGCGACATTGACCTTGTGATAATGCATGGCATGAAGCGTCGCCGCCGTCGGCGAGGGAACCCAGGCGGTGTTCGCGCCGGACAGCGGATGGCCGATCTTTTGCTCCATCATGTCGGCCATGCGATCCGGCGCGGCCCACATGCCCTTCCCGATCTGGGCCTGGCCCGACAGGCCGCAGGCAAGGCCGATGCGGACATTGCGATCCTCGTACGCCTTGATCCAGTCGGTGCCTTTGATCTCCGCCTTGGGAATGACCGCGCCCTTGCGCATCGCGGTGTGGATCTCGTCGCCCGTCCGGTCGAGAAAGCCGGTGTTGATGAAGGCGATCCGGCCGCGCACGGCGTGAATGCAGGCCGCGAGATTGACCGACGTCCGGCGCTCCTCGTCCATGACCCCGACCTTCAGCGTGTGACGCTCCAGACCTAGCATATCTTCGACCGCATCAAACAGACGATCCGTGAACGCGCATTCATCGGGTCCGTGCATCTTTGGCTTGACGATATAGACCGAGCCGGTGCGGCTGTTCTGCAATTTCCCCAGCTTTTTCAGGTCGATCATCGCGATAGTCGACGTGACGATCGCATCAAGGATACCCTCCGGCAGTTCCGCCCCGTCCGACCATCGAACCGCCGGTGTCCTCATCAAATGCCCGACGTTCCGGACAAACAATAAGCTGCGTCCCGGCAGCATAACGTCGGAACCATCTAGCGCGCGGTATGTGCGATCAGGGGCCAAGGTCCGCATGATCGTGCGCCCGCCCTTGTCGAATGTTTCAGTAAGCGTGCCATCCATCAGGCCGAGCCAGTTAGCGTAGGCTGCGACTTTATCCTTCGCGTCGACTGCCGCGACCGAGTCCTCTAGGTCGACGATCGTCGTGAGCGCTGCCTCCAGCACCACATCCGCGATTCCCGCTTTGTCGTCGCGTCCAACCGGATGGTCGCGATCGACGACGACCTCGATATGCAGATCGTTATTGATTAATATCAGGTTGGCGCCGCGATGACCGACCAGCTGTGTTGGATCGCGGAGTTCAGGATTATCGCCTGTGAAGTCGGTCCACGATCCATTTGCCAGCGGCAATGTTTCATCGAGAAAATGACGGACTCGGGCAACAACGTGTTCCCCACGTTCCTTGTCATACCCGCCGGGCTTCGCGCTGCCCGGTAGCGCGTCGGTTCCGTAAAAAGCGTCGTAGAGGCTTCCCCAGCGGGCGTTGGCTGCATTGAGGACGAAGCGCGCGTTGAGGGACGGAACGACAAGCTGCGGGCCAGCCATCGTCGCGACCTCGGGATCGACATCGGCCGTCTCGATAATAAAAGGCGCGGGATCCGGGACGACATAGCCGATACTGCGCAGATATGCCTCATCGACGACATCGCCCTGCTGATAACGCCGATCGATCTTCGCCTGAAGCTCGGTCCGGACGGCCAGCAACGCTTCGTTCTCGGGCGTGAAGCGCGCGAAAATGTCGGCGACGCCCTGCCACCAACGGTTGCCGTCAATGCCGAGCGGCGGCAGCACACGTTCCTCGATGAAGTCGACAAGCGGCTGCGCGATAGTCAAACCGGCGCGATTGGTCATGAAACCTCCTTTTATTCGCTAGATCTGATCAGCCTGGGGAGGGCATTTGCGACTTAGGCGATGGCATCCGCGCTGTTCAAGCCCCCGGCCGCCGCCTCGATGCGATCCAGCGCACGACGAAATTGAGAGGCGACAGAGCAAAAATGCGCCGAGCTTGAGGCTGAACATATACTTGGCTTGTGGCCGCGCATCGGCATCATCAATGCAACTGGCCCGCATTGACACACTTCATGCCGGCTCGTAGATAAAGACATCACCGAATCCCTCGAGCAACGTCGTGCCGTCGCGCAGCATGTCGATCGGATGGAGGAATGTCGGTTTCAGGACGCCGGACGCCGCCGCAGTTGATGCGCGCGGCCTTTCGGCGTCAAGGCGCGTCCGACCGGGAGGCATACCGGCACTGAATCGAAGGCTGAAAGGCAATTTTCTCTATGGCGACCAAGGCGATCGACGGCTCTACGAACCGGCGCACCCCGCAGAGCAGCACGGCGAAGCGGCGCATCCGCAAGGTCTTTGGCAACATCCACGAAGTCGTGCAGATGCCGAACCTGATCGAGGTGCAGCGCGAGAGCTATGAGCAGTTCCTGCGCTCCGATAAATCGATCGGCCATGTGTCAGGCCTTGAGAAGACGCTGCGCAGCGTGTTTCCGATTCAGGATTTCGCCGGAACGGCTTATCTCGATTTCGATGATTATGTGCTGGAAGACCCCAAGTTTGACGTCGAGGAATGCCGTCAGCGCGGGATTACCTACGCCGCACCGATGCGCGTCACGCTCCGTCTGACCGCGTTCGAGGTCGATCCCGATACCGAGGCCAAGTCGGTTATCGATATCAAGGAGCAAGACGTCTACATGGGCGACATGCCCCTGATGACGGGCAACGGCACCTTCTTCATCAACGGTACCGAGCGCGTCATCGTCAGTCAGATGCACCGCTCGCCGGGTGTCCTGTTCGATCACGACCGCGGCAAGACCCATGCGTCGGGTAAATATCTTTTCGCCGCGCGCGTAATCCCTTATCGCGGCTCGTGGCTCGATTTCGAATTTGACGCCAAGGACATCGTCAACGTCCGCATCGACCGCAAGCGCAAGCTGCCGGTCACCGCATTGCTCTACGCGCTGGGGATGACGAGCGAGGACATCCTCAATCATTTCTACAATCGTGTGACATATGTCCGTGGTGAGGGCGGTTGGCAGATTCCGTTTGCGGCCGAGAATTGGCGCGGAGTGAAGCCGCTGTTCGACATCGTCGATGCCAAGTCCGGCGAGGTCGTATTCGTGGCGGGCCAAAAGATTTCGCCGCGTGCGGCCAACAAGGCGGCCAAGGACGGTCTTACCGATCTGCTGATTCCGACCGAGGAGATCTATGGTCGCTACAGTGCCTATGACCTCATCAACGAGACGACAGGCGAGATCTATATCGAGGCTGGTGATGAGATCGGCGCAGAGAATCTGGAGAAGCTGGACGCGGCGGGCATAACGACGATAGAGTTGCTCGATATAGATTATGTCTCAACCGGCCCCTGGATTCGCAACACGCTGAAGGCCGACAAAGCCGAGGAACGCGAGCAGGCGCTTAGCGACATTTACCGCGTCATGCGTCCGGGCGAACCGCCGACGCTCGAGACGGCGGAAGCGCTTTTCGCGGGGCTATTCTTTGACCCTGACCGCTACGACCTATCGGCGGTCGGTCGCGTGAAGCTCAACATGCGCCTAGACCTCGATGCGGAGGACACGGTGACCACGCTTCGTACCGAGGACATTCTCGCAGTCGTCAAGACGCTGGTCGGCCTGAAGGACGGTAAGGGCGAGATTGACGACATCGACAATCTCGGCAACCGCCGCGTGCGCTCAGTCGGCGAGTTGCTCGAAAATCAGTACCGCGTCGGTCTTCTCCGTATGGAGCGTGCGGTCAAGGAGCGCATGTCCTCGGTCGACGTCTCGACGGTCATGCCGAACGACCTGATCAACGCGAAGCCTGCGGTTGCGGCAGTGCGGGAATTCTTCGGCTCGTCCCAGCTGTCGCAATTCATGGACCAGACCAATCCGTTGTCCGAAGTGACGCACAAGCGCCGCGTCTCGGCGTTGGGGCCGGGCGGCCTGACGCGTGAGCGTGCGGGTTTTGAGGTCCGCGACGTCCATCCGACACATTATGGCCGGATCTGCCCGATCGAAACTCCGGAAGGCCCGAACATCGGTCTGATCAATTCGCTCGCCAGTTTCAGTCGGGTGAATAAATACGGCTTCATCGAGACGCCGTACCGCAAGATCGTTGATGGTCACGTGACGGACGAGGTGGTCTACCTGTCCGCGATGGAAGAAGCCAAGCATACGATCGCGCAGGCCAATGCCGAGTTGGACGGCGACGGGCGCTTCACCGAGGACTTGGTCTCGTCACGCCAGGCGGGCGAATTCCTGATGGCGCTGCCCGAGACGATTACTCTGATGGATGTCAGCCCCAAGCAGCTGGTGTCGGTCGCAGCATCGCTCATCCCGTTCCTCGAGAACGACGACGCCAACCGCGCGCTCATGGGATCGAACATGCAGCGCCAGGCGGTGCCGCTGGTTCGTGCCGAGGCACCCTTCGTCGGTACCGGCATGGAAGAGACGGTGGCGAGAGACTCCGGTGCTGCAATCTCGGCCAAGCGGGCGGGCGTGGTCGACCAGGTCGATGCCGCACGCATCGTGATCCGCGCGACCGGCGAGGTCGACGCCGGCAAGTCTGGGGTCGATATCTACACGTTGATGAAGTTCCAGCGCTCGAACCAGTCAACCTGCATCAATCAGCGGCCGCTCGTGAAGGTCGGCGACGTCGTTCGAGAGGGCGACGTGCTGGCCGACGGGCCTTCGACCGAATTCGGCGAATTGGCGCTCGGCCGCAATGCGCTCGTCGCGTTCATGCCGTGGAACGGGTATAATTACGAGGACTCCATTCTCATCTCCGAGCGCATCGTGAAGGACGACGTGTTCACGTCGATCCACATCGATGAGTTCGAGGTCATGGCCCGCGACACCAAGCTCGGGCCGGAAGACATCACTCGCGACATTCCCAATGTCGGCGAGGAGGCGTTGCGCAATCTCGATGAGGCGGGCATCGTCTATGTCGGAGCAGAGGTCGAGCCGGGCGATATCCTGGCCGGCAAGATCACGCCAAAGGGCGAGTCGCCGATGACGCCTGAGGAAAAACTGCTCCGCGCCATCTTCGGTGAAAAGGCATCCGACGTTCGCGATACTTCGCTACGTCTGCCGCCCGGCGTGTCGGGCACGGTCGTCGACGTCCGTGTCTTCAATCGTCACGGCATTGACAAGGACGAGCGCGCGATGGCGATCGAGCGCGAGGAGATCGAGCGTCTGAAGAAGGACTCGGACGACGAGCGCACGATCCTCAATCGAGCGACTTGGTCGCGCCTGCGTGAGATGCTGCTAAACCAGACCGCGACTGCCGCGCCCAAGGGTGTGAAGAAGGGAGTCGTCATCGATGCGAACCTGCTGGATCAGGTCGATCGTCATGACTGGTGGAAGTTCGCGGTTGCGGACGATCGCGTCCAGACCAACCTTGAGGCAGTCAAGCAGCAATATGACGACGCCGCAAAGCTGATCACCGACAAGTTCCACGATCGACGCGACAAGCTGGAGCGGGGCGACGAACTGCCGCCGGGCGTGCTGAAGATGGTCAAGGTTTTCGTCGCGGTAAAGCGCAAGCTGCAGCCGGGCGATAAAATGGCTGGCCGTCACGGCAACAAGGGCGTCATTAGCCGCATTCTGCCGGTCGAGGACATGCCATTCCTGGCCGACGGAACCCCGGTCGACCTGGTGCTCAATCCGCTCGGCGTGCCGTCGCGCATGAATGTCGGGCAGATTTTCGAGACCCATCTCGGCTGGGCCGCGCGCGGCCTCGGCGAGCAGGTCGCGAAAGCGCTGGACGACTGGCGCGACGCCAACCCGGATCCCAAGGCTGGCGCGATGCCGGACGCGGTGAGGGAGCGCCTGCTTACGATCTATGGCGACCATTACGTGTCGGAGATTGAAGCGCGCGGTGGTGATGAGATCGTCGAACTGGCCGAAAATCTGCGTGGCGGTGTTCCGATGGGGACTCCCGTCTTCGATGGTGCGCACGAGGGCGACGTGTCGACGATGCTCGAGATGGCGGGTCTCGATCCGTCGGGTCAATCCGATCTGTTCGACGGGCGCACCGGCGACAAGTTCGATCGCAAGGTGACGGTGGGCATCATCTACATGCTCAAGCTCCACCATCTCGTCGACGACAAGATCCATGCGCGCTCAATCGGTCCATACAGCCTCGTCACTCAGCAGCCGCTGGGCGGCAAGGCGCAGTTCGGCGGGCAGCGCTTCGGCGAGATGGAGGTCTGGGCGCTCCAGGCCTACGGCGCCGCGTACACGCTCCAAGAGATGCTGACGGTGAAGTCCGACGATGTGGTCGGCCGCACCAAGGTCTATGAGGCGATCGTCAAGGGCGACGACACGTTCGAGGCCGGCATTCCCGAGAGCTTTAACGTGCTGGTCAAGGAGATGCGCAGCCTCGGGCTGAACGTCGACCTGACAACGGCGGACCTTGGCTACGACAGCGACGGGATTGCCATCGCCGCTGAGTAATCACCAACCCTCTCCCGCTTTCGCAGGAGAGGAACAGGCGCGAAGCGCCAGGGTGAGGGCCCAGCCAGCAGTGCCCTCACCCGACTTCGCGATGCTCGGCCCTCCTCTCCGGCTTACGGACGAGGGCACGGAAATTAAAGAAAGGTTCATGACCATGAACGAGATGACCCCCTTCGCAAACCCGGTCGCCAAGCCGGAGACGTTCGACCAGATTCAGATCGGAATTGCCTCCCCCGAGAAGATCCGCTCCTGGTCGTTCGGTGAGATCAAGAAGCCGGAGACGATCAACTACCGCACGTTCAAGCCCGAGCGTGACGGTCTGTTCTGCGCGCGCATCTTCGGTCCGATCAAGGATTACGAGTGTCTGTGCGGCAAATACAAGCGGATGAAGTACAAGGGTATCGTCTGCGAGAAGTGCGGCGTCGAGGTCACCGTCTCTAAGGTCCGCCGTGAGCGGATGGGCCATATCGAGCTGGCCGCGCCGGTCGCGCACATCTGGTTCCTGAAATCGCTGCCGAGCCGCATCGGCCTGCTGCTCGACATGCAGCTGAAACAGCTCGAACGCGTGCTGTACTTCGAGGCGTATATCGTCATCGAGCCGGGCCTGACCCCGCTGGAGAAGTACCAGCTCCTGACCGAGGATGAACTCCTCGACGCGCAGGACGAGTATGGTGAGGACGCGTTCTCGGCGGGGATCGGTGCCGAGGCGGTTCGCACCATGCTGGAAAGCCTCGACCTCGAAGGCGAGAAGATCCAGCTCATGGAGGAGCTGGCGACCACCAAGTCCGAACTGAAGCCCAAGAAGATCATCAAGCGACTGAAGGTCGTCGAAAGCTTCATCGAATCTGGCAATCGGCCCGAATGGATGATCTTGGAGGTCGTGCCGGTTATCCCGCCTGAATTGCGCCCACTGGTGCCCCTCGACGGCGGGCGTTTTGCGACGTCGGATCTCAATGACCTGTATCGCCGTGTCATCAACCGCAACAACCGCCTCAAACGGCTGATGGAGTTGCGCGCGCCAGACATCATCGTCCGCAACGAGAAGCGCATGCTTCAGGAGTCCGTCGACGCGCTTTTTGACAACGGTCGGCGCGGTCGCACGATCACGGGCGCCAACAAGCGACCTCTGAAGTCGCTGTCCGACATGCTCAAGGGCAAGCAGGGCCGTTTCCGGCAGAATCTGCTCGGCAAGCGCGTCGACTATTCGGGACGTTCGGTCATCGTGACCGGGCCTGAACTCAAGTTGCATCAGTGCGGCCTGCCGAAGAAGATGGCCTTGGAACTGTTCAAGCCGTTCATCTACGCGCGTCTTGACGCCAAGGGCCTGAGCATGACGCTCAAGCAGGCGAAGAAGTGGGTCGAGAAGGAGCGCAAGGAAGTCTGGGACATCCTGGACGAGGTGATCCGCGAGCATCCCGTGATGCTCAATCGCGCGCCCACCCTTCACCGTCTGGGCATCCAGGCATTCGAACCGGTGCTGATCGAGGGCAAGGCGATCCAGCTCCATCCGCTCGTCTGCTCGGCGTTCAATGCCGACTTCGACGGTGACCAGATGGCCGTGCATGTGCCGCTGAGCCTGGAGGCACAGCTGGAAGCGCGCGTGCTGATGATGTCCACCAACAACATCCTCTCACCGGCGAA
Organism: Sphingomonas sp.; assembly: GCA_965260965.1. GTDB lineage: Bacteria > Pseudomonadota > Alphaproteobacteria > Sphingomonadales > Sphingomonadaceae > Sphingomonas. Next base: position 1,394,743 of record CBDHCA010000003.1, read on the forward strand.
CGGCAAGCCCATCATCGTTCCGTCGCAGGATATGGTGCTGGGCCTGTATTACCTCTCGATGATGAAGGAGGGTGAGCCCGGCGAGGGCATGATGCTCTCTGACATGTCTGAGGTACATCAGGCGTTGAACGCGCAGGCGGTGACGCTGCACTCGAAGATCATCAGCCGCGTTCCGCAGACGGATGAGGGCGGCAAGGCTTATCTCAAGCGGTACGAGACGACACCTGGTCGCATGCTGCTGGGCGAGTGCCTTCCGCAAAGTTCGAAGGTGCCGTTCGACACCGTCAACCGTCTGCTGACTAAGAAGGACGTGGGCGACGTAATTGACGAGGTCTATCGCCACACCGGTCAGAAGGAGACCGTCCTGTTCGCCGATGCGATTATGACGCTCGGCTTCCGCCATGCGTTCCAGGCGGGCATCTCGTTCGGCAAGGACGACATGATCATCCCCGACCAGAAGGTCGGGATGGTCGACGAGACGCGCGATCAGGTGAAGGACTTCGAGCAGCAATATCAGGATGGCCTGATCACGCAGCAGGAGAAGTACAACAAGGTGATCGACGCCTGGAGCCGCTGTGGCGATCAGGTCGCTAACGCCATGATGAACGAGATCAAGGCGGTGAAGAAGGACCCGGAGACGGGTCGCGAGATGCCGATCAACTCGATCTACATGATGGCGCATTCGGGTGCCCGAGGTTCGCAGGCGCAGATCAAACAGCTCGCCGGCATGCGCGGCCTGATGGCCAAGCCCTCGGGAGAGATCATTGAAACGCCGATCATCTCGAACTTCAAGGAAGGCCTGACGGTCCTCGAATATTTCAACTCAACGCACGGTGCGCGCAAGGGCCTGGCGGATACGGCGCTTAAGACGGCGAATTCGGGCTATCTTACCCGTCGTCTCGTCGATGTGTCGCAGGACTGCGTTATCATCGAGGAGGATTGCGGCACCGACCGCGCACTGGAGATGAAGGCGATCGTTCAGGGCGGCAGCACCATCGCATCGCTCGGCGAGCGCATCCTCGGTCGTACCACGGCCGAGGACATTATCGATCCCAAGACCGAGAAGGCAGTCATCCCTACGGGCACGCTGCTCGACGAGGCGATGATCACGCAGATTGAGGGTCTGGGCACGCAATCGGTAAAGATCCGTTCTCCGCTGGTATGTGAGTCCAAGATCGGGGTGTGTGGTAAATGCTATGGACGTGACCTGGCGCGCGGTACTCCGGTTAACATCGGCGAGGCGGTCGGCGTGATCGCGGCGCAATCGATCGGCGAGCCAGGCACGCAGCTGACGATGCGGACCTTCCACATCGGCGGTGCGGCACAGCTCAACGAGCAGTCCAACCTCGAGGCACCCGTCGACGGGCGAGTCGAGTTCCGCGACTTGCGCATCATCGAGGATCAACGTGGGCGCCGCGTGGTGCTTAGCCGCTCGGGCGAGATGGCGATCCTAGATATGGATGGCCGTGAACGTTCGGTCGATCGTATTCCCTACGGCGCTTACGTCATGTTCGATGACGGCCATATCGTCAGCAAGGGCGACCGGATGGCCGAATGGGATCCGTTCACCATGCCCGTAATCACCGAGAACCCCGGTACGGTGCGCTATCAGGATCTGATCGAGGGCAAGACGCTGACCGAACAGACCGACGAAGCCACCGGCATCGCGCAACGCGTGGTGATCGAATATCGCGCGCCAACGAAGTCGAAGGAGGATTTGCGGCCGAGGCTCACCCTGCTCGACGACGCGTCCGGGGAAGCAGGCCGTTACATGCTGGCGCCCGGAGCAACGTTGTCAATTGAGGACGGTGCACAGGTACAGGGCGGTGACGTAATTGCTCGCGTCAGCCGGGAGTCCGCGAAGACTCGTGACATTACGGGTGGTCTGCCGCGCGTTGCCGAACTCTTTGAGGCTCGCAAGCCCAAGGAGAACGCGATTATCGCGAAGGTCAGTGGCCGTGTCGTCTTCGGCAAGGATTACAAGGCCAAGCGCAAGATCGGCATCCAGCCCGAGGATGGCGGCGATGTCGTGGAGTATCTGATCCCCAAGTCGAAAGTCATTGACGTTCAGGAAGGCGATTATGTCAAGCGTGGTGACAATCTGATCGGCGGCTCACCCGATCCGCACGATATCCTCGAAGTCATGGGGATCGAACCGCTAGCGGAGTATCTCGTCTCGGAAATCCAAGAGGTCTATCGTCTTCAGGGCGTGAAAATCAACGACAAGCATATCGAGACGATCGTTCGCCAGATGCTGCAGAAGGTCGAGATTACCGATGGCGGCGATACAACGCTGCTGGCCGGTGAGCAGGTCGACCGCGAGGAGATGGACGCGATCAACGAAAAGCTCGACAAGAAGCAGACCCGCGCTCAGGGCAAGCCCGTGCTGCTCGGCATCACCAAGGCGTCGTTACAGACCCGCAGCTTTATCTCAGCTGCCTCCTTCCAGGAAACGACCCGCGTTCTCACCGAGGCGGCGGTCCAGGGCAAGCAGGACACGCTGATGGGTCTGAAGGAAAATGTGATCGTCGGACGCTTGATTCCCGCCGGCACGGGTGCCGGTATGAATCGTTTGAGGGTTGCGGCTTCTAGTAGGGATGCGGCGCTTCGAGTGCAGCAACGCAAGCTGGCGGAAGCCCTGGTCGCGCCGGTCAGTGCCGCGGACGAGCATGACGCGGAGCTTGCCCGTTCACCGCGCGACTCGACAGGTACGGGCAGTGATCCGCTGGGTGACGTCGTAACGTCGGGGACCGGCACGGATGCTGATGCTGGCGAGTATCTGAACGACTGATCGCGACCACCGCAATCAACCGGGCCGCCGCCCCAGACCGGGGGGGGCGGCCCTTTTTACATCACCTCGGCCAACGGCCTGATGGGGTCGCTGGACCGGATCCGCGCGAGTACGGCGATGCTCGTGGCGTCGATGCGCAGTTCGTTGAACCCGGCCGGCGTGCCCCGGGTGCGCTTGGACAAGGTTCCCGCGCCGATCATGCGCACGGTCCGGCCACAGCGCTCGATCGGAATATCGAAGGGATCATGGACATGGCCCGACAAGACGGCGTCCGCGCCCGCGGCGGCGAGTGCATCGAGTGCCGCGTCGCCGTGGCGGGTTCGTGCGGTTCCCCTCGTGCCCGCCTCGATCAGCGGGTGATGTGCCGCGACAAGGATCTTGTCGCCCGGTGGCGCTTCCTCGATCATTGCCAAAGCGCGGCGCAGCGAACCGCTGCTCACCTTTCCCTTCGACCAGTTGAGCCGCCACTGCGCGCGAGCGATCGTCTTCAGCGGAACGACAGTGATGCCGGGCAGGTCGAGCGGTCGCTCGATCATCCGCTCCACCGCGCCATAGCGTGAATAGGGCGCAATTAATCGCCGGATCGGGTCCCAGTAATAAGGAATGTCGTGATTGCCGACTTCCAGCGTCACCGGCACGCCCAGCGAGCGCAGCCAGTCACCGCCGGCCGCGAACTCCCGCGTCCGGGCGCGCATGGTCAGGTCACCGGTCATCACGACCGCGTCGGGCTGCTCGGTGGCGACGAGTGCCGCGAACCAGTCGATCGCGCCGCGATCCTCGGCGCCGAAATGTACATCGCTGACGTGGAAGAGCCGAATCATCACCGGCCTATGCCAAAGCGCCATGATGAGGCATAGCAGGGCTAATCGGTTCTTAGTCCTATGGGTGCAGATAGTGCGCTGGAACTGCGGGGGGGCCTTGGCCCAATGAAGAAACTGCCTTTGATTGCGCCGGAACCGCCGCGCCTGTCGATGCTGGGCGACGGTGTGCGCCGCATCGAGGCGTCGGGAAGTTTCAGCAACAATGGCCCCGAAGTGCAGGCGTTCGAGGCGGAGGTGAATGTTGCGTTGTTCGGGGGACGCGGTGCGTCGCTGGCGGTAGCGAATGCGACACTGGGCCTGATGATAGCGATCCGGGACGCCGCCGGATCGAGCCGGGCGGGCGGCTATGCGCTGATGCCGGCGCTGACCTTTGCCGCGACCGCGCAGGCGGCGGAATGGGCCGGACTGACACCGTTGATCTGCGATATCGACCCCGATGATTGGTCGGCGTCGGCGGCTGCCGAAGAGCGCCTGCTGAAGCGCCATGCGGGGCAGGTTCGCGTGGTCATTCCTTATGCGACCTTTGGCAATGCGATCGATCTGGACCGCTATAACGACCTTTCCCGGCGCTACGGTGTCGGTATCGTCGTCGATGCCGCGTCGTCACTCGGTACCATCGACGACGAAGGGGCCGGGTTCGGTGCCGACGCACGCTTCGCGATCGTTTTCTCGATGCACGCGACCAAGGCGTTCGCGGTTGCCGAGGGCGGCCTGATCCATAGCGGCGACGCCGGGCTGATCGCGCGGCTGCGCGCGATGGGCAATTTCGGTTTCGAGAGCGGCCGGTCGGCGACGCTTCCCGGCCTGAACGCCAAGCTGCCCGAAGTGCTGGCTCTGATGGCGCGTGCCCGGCTGGGCGATCTGGATGAAATCTGTGCGCATCGCAGCATGCTGGAAGCGGAGTATCGTCACTTGCTGGCTGACTATCAGCTTCAAGCGGTTCGCGGCATGCGCCGGGCAATGCAGTTCATGCCGCTATTGTTGCCCGATCGGCTTACGTCCCGGCGCGAGGACATCATCGCGACGATGAATGAACGCGGTGTCGGTGCGGGATGTTATTTCAGCCCGCATCTGGGGGAACAGCCCTGGATGCGTGCACATGCGACGATCGACGCGACCCCCGTCGCCGACAATATGGGAGGCCGCATCCTGTCGCTGCCGCTGACTGACAGCATGACCGACGCGGATGTCGACCGGGTCGTCGATACGCTGGCCGGCGCTTTCCGAAAGGCCGATCGAAACACGATTCGCGTGAAAGGCGATACAAGGATTGCCAGGTTGGCGATCATCGGCGGCGGTCCCGCAGGCACCGCGATCCTTACAGCCGCCAGCAAACAGGGACTGCTTCCCGAGCTGGCGCAGGACATGTTTATCGTCGAGCGCGGAGGAACCATCGGCGACGGTCGGCTGGGCGATTACTCGATCACCTCCGATTCCAGCGCGCAAACGTTCCTGAGCGCGGTTGCAGGCAACGTCCACCCTGAGATTGCGGCGCTTGCCGAACACCGCGTCGGCCACGATGTTGCTCGCTATGCGACGTCATTTGGCGTGCCGCTTGGGCATGTCGCTGCCCTGTTACGAGAGACCGGCGCAAAACTCACCGCCCTCGTTCGCGACAATGGCGGTCATGTGCTGAATTGTCATGAAGCACTGGAGGTTCGCCGCACCGGCGCGCATTGGCGCATCAGACTGCGCGGCCCGGACGGTCACAAGTTCGATCTATCGGCGCACAGCGTCGTGGTGGCGACGGGCGGAAATCAACCGCTTGACCGGCTCGCGCGGCAGCATGTGGGCGCAGAGTCACTGATTTCGTTGGCGGGCGACCGCCTGATCCAGTCGGATGAGATCTTGACGCGTGGTGGCGTGGAGCAGGCAACCGCTTCGCTCGGCGGCAAGCGGTCGCCGCGCATCGCGGTAGTGGGCGGGTCGACCAGCGCGGTGGCAACCGCTGCCGTGCTGCTCAAGGCGGGGCTGCCACTGGGCGCCGATGCGATCACGCTTCTGCATCGCCGCCCTTTGCGGGTCTTTTATCCGTCCGTGGATGCCGCCCTCGCCGAGGGCTACCGGGACTTCGGCCCTGATGATGTGTGCCCCGTATCCGGCTTTGTCCACCGGCTCGCCGGTTTCAGGCTGGAAGCACGCGAGCTGGTCCAACGGATGCTGCGCATCGACGGCCGGACGCCCGATCCGCGTCTCAGCTTGCATCAAATCGGTGGCCGTGACGACGTGATTGCGTGCAACCATATCGCCGACGCCGATCTGGTGATTGCCGCGCTGGGTTATCGCCCGCGCGCATTGCCAATCGTCGACGCCAATGGACGCGGCATCCCATTGGCCGCTGATCGCGGCGATGCGCTGGTGGACCGGCAATGTCGCATCGTCGATGCGAACCGCCGGCCAATCCCGGGGATGTTCGGCATGGGCCTGGCAGCGGGCTTCGTACCCTGGGGCCCGATGGGCGGCGAGCCGAGCTTTCGGGGGCAGGCGAACGGCCTTTGGCTATGGCAAAATGACGTCGGTATGATGATCGTCGACCAGGTCATGAAGAAAAACATGAGGGCGGTCGCATGACCCGATGGCCTTCCCACCCCGTCGTTTCGGTCATTATGGCGTCCTATAATGGCGCAGCGCTAATCGCCCGGACACTTGCAAGCCTGAGCGCCCAGACGTTCAGCGATTTCGAGGCGATTATCGTCGACGATTGTTCGTACGACAACACGCGCGAGCTGATCCGCGCGCATGGTGATCACCGGATCCGCCTGATCCCGCTTCCGGCCAATGGCGGTCCGGTCAATGCCCGCAACATCGCAGTCAGACACTCCCGCGGTCGCTACGTCGCGGCGCTCGATCAGGACGACCTGTGCCATCCGGGACGACTGGCCGCGCAGGTCGCCTATCTGGATCGCCATTCGGACGTCGCGCTGCTGGGCACCGCCGTCGACATCCTGAGCGAAGACGGCGTCTGTCCATCAAGCGCCGTCCCGGCGACGACGCCCCTGCTGATCGACTGGCTGACGGGAATCGAAAACCCGCTTGTCTGGTCGACGGTCATGCTGCGCCGCGAGGTCGTACAAGCACTCGACCCGTTCACCCGTCCGGAGCGCGTCTACGCCGAGGATTTCGATTTATATCAACGCGTCCGACCGTTCGGATCGCTGGCACGCCTCGACACGCCGCTTGTCACCTATCGGCGGCACGCGGCGGGCATATCGAAGCGATTCGCGGATCAGATGCAGGCGAATGCGACGGCGGTGCTGAGCGATCGCCATCGTCCGCTTTTCGGCGAATGCGCGCCGATGATCGCGCGGCTGATCGTCGATCACATGATGGAAGGAATCGCCGTACCGGACCGGGCCACGCTTGAAGCTCTGGGTCTGGCGCTGTCCCGCATCCAGTCCGACTTCCTGCACCGGCATGAACCGGACGGACAGAGCTTGCGGCTGATCCGATGGGAAACCGCGCTCAGATGGCGTCGCGTGGGCCGGATTGCGCTGCGCGAGGGAACGTTGTGCGTCGGCGATGTCCTGGCCGTACGGCCGGAGCATATGGGGCTTGGCTATGCCGGCATGGACGAACTGCTTTGGTCGGGAGCGATCGGCGTCGCGCGGCGCCATCGCCGGAACAGGCCGCGTCGCGACAGCGGCTCGAACAGGGCCGATGGTCCCTCCGGGTCCAGCACTTCATTGTCCGCGAGCCACTCCCTGGCGGACGAAAGCGAAGGAAAGTCATAGGGCCGCAACGTCTTGCCCTGACCCCGCAGTTCCTCGATCGCCCCGATCAACGATCCCTCGCGCGCGAGAACCGCACGGAACCTGTCGATCGGCACGCCAAGATGCTCCGCGATCAGGTCGTCGCGAACGCCAAGGATGCGCGCTCTAATGTCGTCGTCGGTCGCCTCAAGCGCCAGGTCACATTCGCTGTCCAGCCGCATCGAGCGGTTGTTCACATTGGACGATCCGAGTCGCAGAACCCGGTCGTCGACGACCAGGACCTTGGCATGGCAATAGATCGCCTGCCCGCCCGCGGTATAGGGATGATACATACGCAGCCGGTCGTGAACGTCGCGGCGCCGGAGCGCTGCCATGAGCCGGGCACGCGCGGAGTCCATCGCGATCGGCTCCAGCCAGCCATCCGCGGTCATGGGATTGATGACGACGACTTCCGGCCCGGCTGGCTCATCCAGTCTTGCGGCGATCGCTTCTGCAATGATCCGTCCCGCAAAATACTGGCTTTCGATGTAGATGGTGCGACGCGCCGACGCGATCTGCGCCACGAACATCGCTTCACTTTCATGCGCTCCCCCCTCCCCGTCCATCGCAGGCTCGGTGCGGGCGATCGCCAAGTCGACTCCCTCGAAATCAGTCTTCAATCCTTCCGGCCAGCACGGCCCATCCACGCAAATCGATCCGATGGGCTTGCCTCCCGCCACCTGCCAACGCCTTCGTGCCAGGTCGGACAGTGCCGCAGCGACAGGCCCGCTGACCGCGAGCGTCGTGTCATGCCAGGGCTTCGAGGCTCGTCCTGACGGGCTGCGTCGATGCGGCTCCCGATCGAGATGGGCGCGCGTATCCCAGCGCCCCGCTGTCACGTCGATACCGCCGCAAAAAGCGAGACAGTCATCGATCACCACGATTTTCTGGTGATGCGAGCCGCCGAAAGGATGATGGCCATCCAGGCGGGTGTGAATGCGCCGGTGCCGTAGCCAGCGCAACAACGTCCAGATATTCGCGCCGCGAAACAGCGCCTTGAGCGCGCCCATGTCCCAGCGCAGCAGGTACACCTGAAGATCCGGATTGCGCTTCGTCAGCCAGGTGATGAATGGCCCGACAGCCGCCGGCCCTTCGCGGCCGTTCTTCGGGTCCAGGATGATGCGGCCGTCAAAGTCCCAACCGATCAGCATGATCCGCCGCCTGGCGCCAAGCATCGCCTGGCGAAGATGGCGGAAATACTCCTCCGCGTCGATAACCACCGCCATACGATCAGCGCGTGCAACACGCCAGCAATGTCCCCCGACGTCCATCCGGACAGGCCTTGGCAGTGTAATGATCGCATCACAACCACCGACACCATGCGCTGTCGTGCTTGCAGCACTCGCGGATCGAACGGCATCCGCCTATCTTTGCGGTGGTGCCGATGTCTTCCTCGCCTCAGCGCAAGATCATCCATGTCGACATGGACGCCTTCTATGCCTCGGTCGAGCAACGGGACGATCCGGCGTTGCGCGATCGCCCCGTTGCCGTCGGAGGATCGCGCGCGCGCGGGGTCGTCGCGGCCGCCAGTTACGAGGCGCGCGTGTTCGGCGTACGATCGGCGATGCCTTCGGTCACCGCCATCCGCCGCTGTCCCGAACTGGTCTTCGTGCGACCACGATTCGACGTGTATCGGCAGGTGTCACAGCAGGTGCGGGCGATCTTCGCCGACTATACCGAGATCATTGAGCCGCTCTCCCTCGACGAGGCCTATCTGGACGTCACGCGGGATCATCTCGCCCTCGGCTCCGCGCGTGCGATAGCCGAGGCAATCCGCGCGCGGATCAGGGCCGAGACCGGTCTGACGGCGTCGGCGGGCGTCAGCTACAACAAGTTCATCGCCAAGCTGGCCTCCGATCAGAACAAGCCCGATGGTATCTGCGTCGTCCCCCCGCAGCATGGAGCGGCGTTCGTCGCAGCGCTGCCGGTCCGGCGCTTCCACGGGGTCGGCCCCGTCACGGCCGCCAGGATGGAGCGGCTGGGCATCATGACCGGGGCCGACCTGCGCGCGCTGTCGCAGGCGTTTCTGGTCGAGCATTTCGGATCCTATGCGGACTATCTTTACGGCGCCGCGCGGGGACTCGACAACCGGCCTGTCCGCGCGCACCGGCAGGCCAAATCGATCGGGGCGGAGCGCACGTTCGAGCAGGACGTGATCGACCCCGAAGCACTCGACGCGGCGCTTGTCCGGGTAGCGGACGCCGCCTGGGAGAGGATCGCGCGCAATGCCGCGCGTGGGCGAAGAGTGACGCTGAAGCTGCGTCACGCGGACTTCCGCACGATCACCCGCGCCCGATCGGCGTCGACGCCGATCGCGGATCAGCCGACGTTCCTGCGCCTGGGCCGCGAGTTGCTTGCCGCGCAACCGCTGGCGGTCAAGGGATACCGCCTGCTGGGCCTGACGCTCTCCTCACTCGTCGAAGACGATGAGTTGGTCCAGCCGGCGCTCCCGTTCTGAACTGTCGCTATACGAGCAACGATGCTTGCCAGGCGGTGGTCATTCCTGCCCGACAGCGTTCCAAAATCTGCTCGAGGTTCTGGTCGTAGAGCGTATCGGAGACATCGTTGGAGAAGATCTCGACCACGTACGGACCGGCGAAGCCCGCCTTGCGAGTGACCGCGATCAACCTGTCCAGCGGGATGCTGCCATCGCCCGGCACGATGCGATCGGCGAACGAGCGCGGCGTGCGCCAGTCGCTGGCCTGGACCGTGAAGATGCGGTCGCCGGCGCGCGCGATGGCGGCGTCGACATCAGCGTTCTGCCAGATATTCCAATAGTCGAGGCACAGCCCGACCTCGTCCCGTCCGGTCGCCTCGATCACCGCAAGCGCCTGGTCGATGGTCCAGATCGCGCTCTCGACGTTGACCGAAGTGGGGTTAAGCGGCTCCAGCGCCAGGCGGACGCCGTGATCGGCCGCGACCGGCGCCAGTGCGGTCAGTTCGCGGGTGACGACGCGCATCGCCTCGTCCATGTCGCCCTTTGGGTGCGCGCCGGTGTTGGTGATGAACGGGGCGCCGGGTGCATATCTCCCCAACCGCTCGATCGACCCGCGCAGTGCCGCGACGCGTGCCTCTAACCCTTTGGGTTCGGGAGTCATGCGGCTGTCGAAGAACGTGCGGACCCTTGGCTGCACCCCGCTTATCGCAAGACCCGCCGCGACGATGCTCTCCATCTGCTCGGCGAGGCGATCATCGTCGAGCTTCGCCTCGACCACTTCGATGGTGTCGACGCCCAGTCGCGCATAGGTCTCGACGTCGCGCTCGAACGACCAGGGCATGGTCGTAAATTCGCTGATCCCGAAGGTCATCACGGCGTCGGTCACGCACCTGTTCCCTGAACGAGCGACAGCCCGCCATCGATCACGAACTCGGCGCCGGTGATGTAAGCGGCCGCGGAGGATGCGAGGAAGACGGCGAGACCGGCGACCTCGTCAGGCCGCCCGGCACGCTTCATGGGAATATTCTCGGCCAGCGTCTCCCGGTAATCCGAGTCGGTCATCGCCCGATCGTTCATCGGCGTCAGGATCATGCCCGGTGCGATCGCATTGACGGTGATCCCGCGATCGGCCACCTCCAGCGCCAGCGTGCGGGTCAGGTTCGCCTGCCCGCCCTTTGCCGCGTCATAGTCCGCGCCGCCCATCCGCATCGCAAAGGCATGAATCGAGGTGATGTTGATGATCGCGCCCGGCCCGCCGCCCTGCTGCAAGTCGCGGACGAGGCGCCTGGATGTGAGGAAGCTGCCGGTCAGATCGGTCGCCAGCAGTCCGTTCCACTGGTCAAGCGACATATCGGCAACACGGACTCCCGACATGTTAAGTCCCGCCGAGTTGACGAGAATGTCCGGTGTACCGAGCGCCTTCGTCGCGGCATCGAAGCCTGCCTCGACCGAGTCCTCGTCGGCGACATCGACCTGAATGGCGACCGCCTTGCCGCCCAGTTGCTCGACCGCCGACACGCCTGCCTCGGCCGCCGCCTTGTCGCGAAAATAAGCGACCGCGACCGCGGCGCCGGCCGCGCCCAGGGCCGCAACGCAGGCGGCACCAATCCCGGATTCCCCGCCCGTGACGAAAGCGATGCGTCCCTCAAGAGTCGACTGGTTCATTTGGCATCCTTTCGCGCGATCAGCATGGGAACACACAAGGCACGTCATTCGCTCCTGTCCCGGCTGCAAGGAATCGAGAAAATGTCTGACGACCACCCGATCATCCTCGTGACCGGTGCAGCGGGCCAGGTCGGCAGTGTCATCGCGCGCGCGCTTTCGGACAGTTACCGCGTGATCGGGATGGATCAGGCAGGCAAGGATGCCGATGTTCCGCTAGTTGAGATCGACCTGACCGATGACGGCTCCGTCGCCGACGCGTTCAGGATATTCCGTGATGACTACGGCTCGCAGATCGCGAGCGTGATTCATCTGGCCGCGTTCTTCGACTTCACCGGCGAGGAGAACCCGCTCTACACGACACTCAATGTCGATGGGACGCGCCGGTTACTGGATTCATTGCAGCGCTTTGATGTGGAGCAGTTCGTCTATTCCAGCACGATGCTGGTTGAACGCGCGGGCAAGCCGGGCGAGCGTATCGACGAGACCCATCCACTCGAACCCAAATGGGCATATCCGCGCTCAAAGGCCGCGGCTGAACAGGCCGTGCGCGCACATCACGGGACAATCCCCTTCGCAATCCTACGCCTCGCCGGACTCTACGATGATCGCACGGCAATCGCGACGCTGGCGCACCAGATCGCACGCATTCGCGAACGCGCAATTGAGAGCCATGTCTATGCGGGTAGCCTGGAGACGCAGCAGTCGATGATCCACCACGAGGATCTTGCGAGTGCGATCCGGCGACTTGTCGACCGACGCGCGGACTTGCCCGACAAGACCATTATGCTGCTCGGAGAACCGGAGCCTCCGACCTATGGCTGGCTACAGGACCGGATCGGCGAGGTCCTGCACGGTCGCGAGTGGACGACGCTGCGCGTACCGGCGGATGTCGCAGCGGTCGGTGCCTGGGCGCAGGAGAAGGCCCTCCCCCATTTGCCCGAGGCGTTGGGGGGCACCGACAAGCCGTTCATCCGGCCGTTCATGATGGCACAGGCGAGCGACAATTACGCTCTGGATATAAGCCGCGCCGATGACCTGCTCGGTTGGAAACCCGAGCGACGACTCCAGACGACATTGCCGATCATGCTGGAAGATCTGAAACGCAACCCGCAGGGCTGGTACAAGGCGAACGACATTGAGTGGCGCGGCTGACGCCGACCCTCAGAAGTTGATACCAAATCCCACGGACGCTGTCGTGCCGACGTCGTACAGATTGTAGTAGATGCGGTTAGCGCCGCTTTGCTGATATTCCTGATAGCGCGTGCCCGTAATGTTGCGCACCTCCAGCTTCAGCTCGCCGTTGATCTTGTTTATCAGCTCCACTCCCTGGCGCAGCACGAAGTCCAGATGGATGCCGGGTTGCTCTACCAGGTCGGGTTGCCCCGCGGTGCCGCGTGCAGTGACGCGCTTGCTGGCATAGGTGAAAAGCAGCGTCTGTTGCGACAGGCTGTTCTTGTCCTCCAGCCCCAGTTGCAGATTGACCAGATGATCGGACTGACCGATCAGCGGGCTGCCATCGCGGAAATAGTCGGTCGCCCTGTTCGACGCGGACGCGAACACCGAAGTCGTGTCGTTCGCGCCGACCTTCAGGCTCGAATGGGTATAGGTGTAGTTGGCGATGACCACCGCGCGCCGCGAGGCGAAGAAGGGGTCGTCCGTCAAAGCACTCAGGTCAAAGTATTTCTGCGTCTCGACTTCGGCGCCATAGAGATTGGCCTTGGGCGCGTTTGCAAAACTGGTCGTCGATGAATTGTCGTCTAGGCTGACAAAGGCTTCGATTGGATGCTCGATGCGCTTGAAGAAGCCGGCAAGCGAGAAGCGCTGGTCGCGGGCGAAATACCATTCATAACGCGCTTCGGCGTTGTAGAGCTGGCCGTCGGTCAGGTTTGGATTGCCGCGGAAGCGACGGTTGGATTCGGGGTCGAAGAAGAACTGATAGACCAGCTCGCGGAACTGAGGGCGGGCAATCGTCTTCGACGCCGCGAGCCGGACCTGCATGTCGGTCGCGAGCTGATAGGTCAGCGTCGCGGCGGGCAGCGCATAATTGCGTCGGATCAGCGTGCTGGCCTGCGAGCTGCCGGGGACGTCGAACACCTGGACGGGGGACACCTGCTGGCGCGCGACCTCGTAGCGCACGCCCGCGTCGAGGCTAAGCTTCGGCAGGATCTGCGCCTGGACCTGCCCATAGCCCGCATAGTTGCGCAGCTTCGCGCGGAAGACGGGGCTGGCCTCGTTCGTGTCGATCAGGTTGACGTTGAAATAGTTGATGACCGCGGGCTCCAGCAGCAGATCGGGACGCAGCAGCGCGACGCCGGTCGGCAGCGTCTGCGTCGCACGGAACTGGAAGTCGCGGCGTTCGGTGCGCCGGTTCGTATCGGAATAGGCGTAGCCGGTCGTGAAGGTGATGTCGGGCGTCACCTTGTACGAGAGATCCGCGCCCGCCGACCAGAGGTTCTCGCGCAGGTTCGAATAGCTGACGTCGGCGCGGCCCTGGTTCCCGTTCAGCCGGTTGATGAAATAATTGCCGAACGGGTCGCTCGGGCTGTTCGAGCGGATATATTCGAAACTGAATTCGTCGGGCGACTGGCGCTTGGAATTGGCATAGCCGCCGCGCAGATCGAGCGTCAGGTCGGGGCTGAGCTTGAACTCACCCACCGCCTGCGTGTCGATCAACTGACGCGCGAACCAGGCGGTGTCCTGCTGCTCCAGCGTGGCGGTGGGCGACGTGGTCTGCCGCGTCCCCTCGCCGAACCGGGCCTGCTTCAGCGTATCGCGAATATAGAGGTTGGTCAGCCGAACGCGGTTCTCGCCGAATTCCAGCCCGAGGCCCAGCAGGCCGTTCACGACGACGCGGTTGTCGGTAATGATCCGGCGAAAGTCCAGCTCCTTCAGCGACAGGTCGGCGCTCGCCGCGGTCTGCTGAGTGACGTCGCGCGTGCGCCAGGTACTGCCATAGCCAGCGGTCGCGATGACGCCAAGCGTCGCGCCGCCCAGGTCGAACGACGTGCCGCCGGTGATCGCCCCCGAGGCGTTGGGCGGGATGTGCAGATTGCGCTGGATAACGGCGTTTCGCCCGTTGACCAGCTGCTCGCCGATCGCCTGCGTGTCCACATTGCCGGAGCTGATCCGCTGGCCGCTGCGCAGATAGGCTTCGAGTGCCGGCGGATTATCGCGGTTGCCGTTGTCGAAGCCGGTCCAGTCGGTCTTGCTGCCATAATAGGTATAGCCTAGCCGGTTGGTCGTCTCGGTATTGAGGCCGACAGCCGCACCGACCGAAAGGAAGCTCTCCTTGGGCACCGCTTTCGTCGTCAGGTTGATGACGCCCCCGCCGAACTCACCGGGAAAGTTCACCGAATAGCTCTTCTGCACCAGTGACGAGGCGATGACGGTCGTCGGGAACAGATCGAGCGGCACGACGCGGCGCAGCGGCTCGGGGCTGGGCAGCGGCGAGCCGTTGAGCAACGCCAGCGAATAGCGATCGCCAAGGCCGCGAACATAGACGAAGCCGTTGCCGACGACGCTGAGCCCCGTCACGCGGCTGAGCGCGCCGGCGATGTCGCCCTCACCCGTACGAGCGATATCGGCGCTGGAGAGCACCGAGACGACTTCGGGTCGGGTGCGCTCAAGATTGCCGCCACGGCGTCCGGTGACGACGATATCCGCGCCTGGGATGGACACATCCGCCGGTGGTTCCTCGGGCGGCACGTCGACCGGCGGGACGGCCGGCGTGGCGGACTGTATTCCCGCCGCGGGCGCGGGCGCGGAGGGCGTGCTCTGTGCCCTGGCGAGCGACGGCGCCACCAGCGCGGACGACATCAACAACATGCCGGCAAACTCGATCGGCCTCGACATCACCATCCCCCAGTCCATGCTTCCTGTCGGCGGCGCGTTGAAAACTCAGCGCGCCGCCCGTCCTTCAGAGTCCTCGGGTCACGCCGTGGGGAGCGAGGTGCACAGGCCCGAATTGCCCGCGCCGAAGTCGATCGTGCTGCTGTTGCAGGTCCAGCCCATGTACCATGTATCGGTCGCGTCCTTGACCGCGCCGATATAATTGGTCTTGTCGAAGAAGGCCGGATCGCCGGGCGCCGCGTTCAGCGTGCTGGCATCGAAGGCCGGCACCGCCGCCTCCGTCGCGCCGTTGATGAACATGCTGACCAGCGTCGGCGTATAGGTGTCGGAGTTGTTGTTGCTGCCGGCACCGAAAATCGCCGCCACCTGTGCATCGGTCACGCCACTTGAACCGATATATTTCTGCGCCGCGCACTGCATCAGCACCGAGCGGAAGATCGGCGCACCCAGCTCATCGATCGCGGGATCGGGGGTAAGTGAGGCGGTCTGCGGCCGGCTGATCCTGATACAGGGATTGAGTGGGTCGCTGGCAAGGACGCCGTTGACCAGCGTGTAGTCGGTGCCGCCACGCAGCAGGATCGATGCCTGATCGGCCGACGCGTTGTTCGACTTGTCCAGGAAGGTGAAGTTGGACACGATCGTATTCTGCCGCGGTGTGTCACCATCGACCGCATTGTCCGAGTCGGCCTCGATGATCGAGTCCGCGCCGGCGGCCTGGCTTCCGGGTCGCTGAGCGACGAGCACATACTGGAACATCGCCTTGGTGCCGGTATCGGTATCGAGATTGTCGTCCTCCGAACCGACCGGGATGTAGTATTTCATCCGCACATGGCCGCCGAAGAACTCCGCGCCGTCATCCGAGCTGTTGAAGGTCTGGATGTGATCCAGCACCGTCGCCGACCCGACGCCTTCGGTCGTGAGAGACTGCAATTCACTGTTCGCCGACAGGACGTAACCGGAATAGCGGATCTGGATGTAGCTGAGCCGTCCGCTGTTGTCGTTGTTCGTTGCGCCGCCGTAGAGCGCGGGATCAACCGCGCCTTCGGTCTGACGCTCGCATGCAATGGTACCGGGCGTTGCGTTGGTCGCCGCGCAGTCAGTGACCTGTGCACGCCCCATCAGGACCACGCCGCCCCATTGACCTGAAGACGCGTCATTGTTCAGGCCGCGCACATTGTCCTGGCTGGTGAAAATGATCGGCTGCGTCGCCGTCCCGACGGCGTTGATCTTGTTGCCGCGGTTGACCGCCAACCATGCTACACCTGTATTGGCATAGAGAATTACGCCGGGATCGATTGTCAGTGTCACATTGGTATCGGCCGTCGAAGCGGTCGTACCGCCATCGGTGCCGACGTCGACACGGCCATTCATCTGGTAGAGAACGCCCGTCAGGTTCGGCAGTCGGATGCTCCGGTTGATCCGCGACGGCAACACGCACACACGATACGTGCCGGTCGGGCCCATGATCGTGTTTCCATCAGCCAGGCCCTGCGGGTCGGCGATCGTGGGACATCCGGACGCCGGCGTAATCAGGGCCGGCCCCGTTGGGGTCGGCGTAGGCGTCGGAGTCGGCGCGGGGGGCGGGTTGTTCGTGACGATCGTGATGTTGCCGCCGGTGCCGGGGCCGCCGATATCGTCCGCGCCACAGCCGCTGAGGACCACCGCGGAAACGCCGGCCAGCAGCACGTTACGAATAAGCTTCATGATGAACCCCCATGATCCCGAGTCGTTGCAGTCGAAGGAGCCGGGACGGCAAGCAATCGCTGCCCCGGAACGCTGACAACCGGATAGGCGGGCTTCGTGATACAATTGTGACAGCGGGCTTAATTAGGGCGTAGCTTGCGATAACTTTTGAGGAGCGCGCTACGTCACTGGTTTGTCACAAATACTTCCCGGAATAGTCACATTAAGGCACTGTGAATGTTACTCACAGTGAACAGCGTCAATGCGACTCGCGCAGGTCGACACCCCAGATACGCCAGTCGCGCTTGTCGGGATCGCCTGTCTGCCGATCCTCGGAACGGCTCAGCATGACGACGCCCTCCCGGTCGGATACCCGACCCGATTTCTTGATGACGACGTGCAGCTTTGCCTGAACCAGGACATATTGCTTTCCGCCCGTCGTCTTGATCTCGGTCGGCTCTCCGACGGCCGGATCGTATTGCGCATATTGCGCAAACGATTCGGCGAATTGATTGGCCGTGCCGCGCGTGTCGGCTCCACCATTGCCCCACAGCTTGCGCGCGGCAGCGTAGTCGCGCTGGGCGATCAGGTCGAAATACCGCGCAACCGTCGCCTTCGCTTCCCGTTGCGCGGGTGAGAGCGGTGCGGGGTTGGGCGGCACCGATGCCTTGACCGATGCCTGGGGTGCCTGTTCGCTTCGCTGCCCCTGCCCCGAACAGCTCGCAAGGAGCGTGGCTCCAGCAAAGATGACGGCGGAGCCTATCCCCAATGCAGTCCGGCCAGGCGACGTCGAAACCCTGCTTGAGCGCCGGACAGTCTCTCGACGTCCCACGGGTAATGCTCGAAACTTCATGACTCCCGCTCTCAGCGCGAAATGTCGGCCGCGACGGCGTCGGCAAGCTGCGCGACGATCTGCCCCAGCGCTTCGGTCTGGCCGGCTACGTCGCCCGCCCCGGCGACCGCCTCGAAACGCTGCTGGCCCGCGATCGTCGGCGTCGTCGGGCTGCGCCATGCCATGTCCGCCTGCAACGTTCCACCCACGAGCCTGAGGTCGAGCAGGTCGACGATAATCGCACGTGTGTCTTTAGGCGCCGGCAGGTCCGGGAAGATGACCGCTCCCGCCGGCAGTCGCGCGGCGAGATCCTGCGTCAACGTCTTGCGGATCAGGTTGCCGGGCGGCGCACTCCACCGGTCGAAGTCGCTGACCGTCACGCGGTTCGCCGCGTCATGCTGCACGATCTCCAGCCGATCGATCGCCAGCGGGACATGGACGGTGAGCACCTGAACCGACGCAATCGCGGTCGCGGGACGCGGGGCGGTGCCGGAAACCGGCTCGATCGTCCAGTAGCGGGTCGGGCTGCTCGACCCGCACGCGCCGAGCGCCAGCAGGAGTATAAGAACGGGCCAACGCGTCATCGCTGTTCCTTCTTGCCGCGCAACAGCGCTTCGGGATGGCGGCTGAGATAGTCGGTGAGCGACCGGATCGAGCGCGCCGCCTCGGTCAGCTGCCGGATCGCGGCGGGGACGGAGGCATCCTGCGCCCCGCCCTCCG
This sequence comes from Sphingomonas sp., assembly GCA_965260965.1. GTDB lineage: Bacteria > Pseudomonadota > Alphaproteobacteria > Sphingomonadales > Sphingomonadaceae > Sphingomonas. The sequence goes on from CBDHCA010000003.1 coordinate 1,413,290, forward strand.
CGCCCAGCGTCCGGCTGGCCGCGGTGGCGGCCGCCTGGGCGCTGTCCGCCGTCTGCTGAAGCGCTTGCAGCAGCGGCTCGATCTTGGGGGCGGCGCTTTGCGTCGTCCGGTCCAGCGTCGACAGCGTGGAGTCCAGGTGGTCGAGACTGCTGCGCAGCTTGGGCGAGCCGGTCAGTGCGCGCAGGTTGCTCGTCAGTCCGCGAAGATTATCGCCGATCTGGGTGAGTGGCAGCGCCTCGACCTTCGCCAGCAAGCCGCTCGCGCGTGAGGCCAGGTCGCTGCCCGCACCGGCGGTCGGAATGAACGGATAGGGCGAGCCGGGCCGCAACCGCGCGCGCGGCCCGTCGGTGGCCAGGGTGACCAAATAGGCGCCTATCAGGGGCGGCGACTGCGTCAGTGATGCCTGAAGTCCGCGCCGGGCAAGGCTGGCGATCATCGCATCGACGCTGGCGCGGGTCGGATCGACATGCAGCCGCGTGCCGTCCAGTGCGATCGTCACCGGCGTGCGAATCGTGCCTGTCGCCTCGTCGAACAGGAACCCCGTTTCGACCACCCGGCCGACGGTATAGCCGCGCAATTGCACCGGGGCGCCTACCTCCAACCCGCCGACATCGCCGGACAGCGCCAGCTGGTACCGTGTCTCGGGTCCGACCGGTGCCGCCGCGGCCGAACCCGAATCCGGATAGAGCTGGAAGCGCGCACCGGCCTGCGCGGGCGGAGAGTTTTCCATCTCCGTGGGCGTCTCGAACAGCACACCGCCCAGTGCGGCGATCGACGGCGAGGTGAGCCGCGCCTGCAATCCGCCCGCCGTTCGCGTGATCTGAAAAGCGTTGGCATTCCAGAAATGCGAGGCCCTCGTCACCAGCTTCGCATATGGTTCACGCACAAAAGCATCGACCTCGAACCCGCTTCTGCCGGTCGGCCTGATGGAGGCGATCGTGCCGACCGGGACGCCGTGCGTGTAAATCGTCGTGCCGGGCTTGATCGAGACCAGATCCTCGGCGACCAGGCGAAAATGCCGGCCCGTGTCGCTGGGCTCGACGACGGGCGCATCATCGAGCGCCACGAAGCTGCGCTTGGGCTTGCCGGGTCCGGGCTGAACCTGGATGCTGGGACCGGCGACGGCGGCGCGTAGCGAGGCGATGTTGGTCAAGCTGGGGTTGGCGCCCAGGACCCACAGCTTGCTGCCCTCGCGGAACAGCCCCTTTTTCGACCCGTCGATCTTCAGCGTCAGGACGATATGCGAATTATCGTCGGCCAGCTTGATGCCCGTGACATTGCCGATCTCCAGCCCGTTATAGGTGACATGCGTGTCTCCCGTGCGTACTCCTTGCGCCGAGTTGACGAGCAGCGTCACGTCCGCCCCCGGATGGGTCAGTGCACGCAGTAATAGCCACCCGGCAATCAGCAATGCGGCGATCGGCAGCGCCCAGATAATTCCCGGCCAGCGCCTCTTGTGAACGCTCGCCTCGACCCGATCGTCGGTCATGCCGCAGCCACCTGTGGCAGCGACGGATCACGCGCACACCCGGCGTCCCAGAGCAGCCGGGCGTCGAAGCTGTGCGTCGATAACATCGTCATGATCACCACCCCCAGAAACGCCGCCATACCGGGCATCGCCTGCGCATTGGCCAGTTGATCGAACTGCATCAAGGGCACGAACGTTCCGATCGCCAGCACGTCGACCATCGACCAGCGGCCGATTTCATGGATCACGTGATGCAGCTTGGTCTTCAGCCGCAGCGCTTTACGCGATCCACTGTGCACCGACCAGAGCAGCCAGGCCATCCCGATCAGCTTGAGCAGCGGGATGGCGAAGCTGGCGACGAAGACGAGCACCGCCAGCGGAAAAAGCCCGGCCTGCGCCAGCTCGATCACGCCCTCCAGCACCGTATAGGACTGCGCATCGGTGAATTGCAGCGTCAGCGCCATCGGCAACAGATTGGCGGGCAGGTAGAAGATGATCCCCGCGGCGATCAGTGCGGTCGTCACCATGATACTGTTCGTCGTGCGCCGCGACAGTCGTGCGCCACATCGCGGGCAATCCGCCCCTACACATTCGGCCGACAGTACCAGGTCGCATGACTGGCACGAGACCGCCTCCCCCTGCGGCTGCGCCCGCTCCGGCATGATCGCGCGCCAGATGCGGCGATCGTTGATCGCGGCGCGCGTCAGCAATGCGCCCACGGTCGCTGCCGCCATGAAGAACGCGCCTCCCCCCGCCTTCAGATCGAACAACGCGGTCAATCGCCCATAGGCGACGTAGATGCCCAGCAACATCACTTCCGGCATCGCCCATACCCCCAGCGTCTGCGCCACCCTGAATGCGGGGCCGAAGTGCGGCGACCGCCGTCCGGAATGCAGCCCCAGCAGGACGATGGATAGCAGGAAGAAGCGCAGCAGGGGCAGGATCAGCACGAACAGCAGCATCGCGATGCACGGGAGCGGCCAGCCTTGCGCCCAGAACAGATGGACGCCCGACGTGACATGGCTTTCCCGCGACCCCGCCAGCAGCTCGACACGGTATAGCGGCAAAAGATTAGCCGGTATAAGCAGCACGAAGGTCGCGAAGGCCAGCGCCGCCGCCGAACCCAAGCTGGTACCGGCCCTGCGTTCCAGTACCGTGTGGCAGGTCGGACAGCGCGCATCCTCGCGCCAGTGAAGCTCCGGCAACGCCTGTATCAGGCCGCAACTCGGGCACGCGATAACGCCTGCCCGCTCGCCTTGATCCGCGTGTCGCCGGCCGATGATGACCCCCTGCTCTAGCCTTGCCGCCGCGTGCATCGACGACCTGGCGATCTTTTTCAACGTAATTATCGCTGGTTGCGGAGCGCGCGGCACGCCGCACGCGGCACCCTGCTATCATTCCCGTCATGCCGCAAACTGACCGCGTGCATGTGAAGACCGGCAGCGCGCGAATGCCGCGCGGGGGCAGGGTCGCAATGAGGTTACAGCTTCGCGGCGTCCCTCAGGGGTCATTCGCCAGCAACTCGGCACGACCGGCCCGCAGGTCGCGGCCGTCGCGTATCCTTGGCTCCGGCCCGTCCCCCAGCCCGCGCCACAAGGCCGCGTTGAACCGCGCGGTGTCGAGGTGATCCTCGGTGCTGAAGTCCTGTCCCGCCATCGCGGCTGCCCAATAAGCGGGGTCGTGCGGCGTACGCGCCGCTGTCGTCGCGGCGAACCGATCCGCCGGTATCGGCAGCCGGGTCTTGCGCAGAATGCCGGCCGCCTGCGCATGGTACGTCCAATTGCGTTGGTCCGGGTCGAACACGTCCGCCATCGGTGATGCCATCGCGTCGTTCAGGCCGAGCGGCTTCAGGCCGAGGATCGTCTCGATCGTCCTGAGCACATTGACCGTCGTGTAACGTGTCGAGACCAGCGCATGCTGCCTGACATAGGGACCCGCGAAGAACGCGACGCTCCGCCGCGCATCGACATGGTCCGCACCGTTTTGCGCATCGTCCTCGATAACGACGATCAGCGTCGAATCCTCGAACCGGCTGGTCGCGATCGCCTCGACGACCAGGCCTAGCGAGTAGTCATTGTCGGCCATCTGCGTCTCGACCGTGTCCACGCCGTCGACTGCCTCCTTGAAGTCGCCGAAATGATCGTGGCTGAGGCGCAGCAGCGTGAGCGCGGGCATCGTGCCGCTCGCTTGCTGCCCGGCGAACTCGCGCCGCCATTCCTGCACGCGCCAATAGTCCGCCAGCTTCTGGTCGAAGCCCCGGAAATAGGGATCGCTGCGGCTGGCGAGCAGCCGATCGCCGGGGGTATAGATGCGCGTACCCGTCTTCCACGGCTCCCGGATGATCGGGACAGCTCCCGGCTTCCCCGTGTCATAGACCGACGCATCGGAGAACCCGTAATTGCGCACGCTGATTCCGGCGCGGATTGCTGCATTCCAAAGGAAGCCCTGACCGTGCTCATCGTCCTCATCGCCATCGGGTGCGGTCAGCAGCGCAGGGCCGGGCAGCAGGTCGGGATCGGTCGACAATGCAGGATTGGTCGCTTGACGCTCGGCCATCGTCTGCTGCGCATAGATGAAGCGGTCCGCTTCCTCGGCCTCGTAGGCCAGCCCGCGGCGGGCATAATTCACAGGCGCGGTCTTCTCGAGCAGGTCGGGCACCCGTGCGGCGGTACTCCACGTCCAGCCGGTGCTCGACTGCTCGCCGCTGTCGTAGAAATTGTCGAGCGTCACGAACTGCGAGGCGAGCGCATGGTGATTGGGACTGAGCGCACGGCCGAGGATGGCCAGATGCGGGTCGCCGTTGCCAACGGGCAGGTCGCCCAGCACCTGATCGTAGGTACGGTTTTCCTTGATGATGAAGACGATGTGCTTGATCCGCCGCCGGATGGCCGCCATCCGCGCCTCGGCCGCTGCCCGGGCGGGTGCGCTGGACAGCCCGACATTGTCCGCGACCTGCATCGTCGTCATTGCCAGCGTCCGAGCGTCCGGCATCGGGAACTGGAGCAACCCCGCCTTTTCGAGCTGGAAGATGTATTGGTTGGCGGCGCCGCATGCGTCCGGCTGGCTGCGCTCGACCGCCAGCTGCGGCGAGCAGCCGCGCGGGTTGGCACCAGGCGGACTCTTGCGGTTGGCGACGAAGATGCGCGCGCCGTCACGGCTGACGGCGACGGCACTTGGATACCAGCCGGTCGGGACCAGTCCCTCGACGCGCGCTTCGTCCCCTTCCTCGTCGACCGCGACCAGCGCGACCGCGTTGATCCCGCCCATCGTCACCAGCAAGCGGTGGTCGGCAAGCAGCACCAGCCCGTTCGGGTTCACGCCCTTGGCCAGCGGAGCGGACTCGATCGACGCGGGAAAGCCGATGCGCGGCTCGCCCAGCAATTTGGCCTTGCCGATGTCGATGATCGCCAACCGGTCGGCATTGTCCTCGGTAGCATAGAGTCGGCCCGCGCGCGGGTCGGCGAGCAGCGCGGTCGGCTCTCCCAGCGTCGCGATGCGGCCCATGACGCCGACACCCGACGCACCGATGACCAGAGCGACCACCTGACGATCGCGCGGCGCGGATACATAGGCGTGTGTCGCATCGGTCCACACGACCGCGAACGGGTTCTCGCCCCCGGGCACGCCGCTCCGGCTCGCATCGACCTTGCCGGGCCGCAAATCCTGCTCGGCGATGACGACACCGCGTGCGAGATCCACGAGGCTGACGGAGTCGTTGTAGTAGTTCGCAACCAGCGCCCGCGCGCCGTCGGGACTGACCGCGACGCCCGCCGCCTGCGGCTGCACATCCGCTCCGTTGCCTGCCCGATGTCCGAGCGGGATCGGCACGCCCTGTGCGGCGAACCCGGCCCTGCCGCGAACGAAGCGGTGGATCACGTCATCGACACCGCCGCCGACCACGAAACCCCTGCCGTCCGGCATCCAGGCGATGCCGGAATAGCTGTTGGGGACGGTGAGCGTCTGCAGCCAGTGGCTGCCTCGACCGTCGATCCGGTAGCGAAAGATGTACTGCCCCGACTGAGCGGGCACGACCTTGCCGTCCGAACCGTTATATCGGTTGAAGCCGCTGGTCATTACCAGCATCTCGGTGCCGTCCGGGCTGACCGCGATCGCCGCGGCACCATCGGCGACATAAGCCGGGTTGGGGCCGATATGTGCCACCAGCGGCTCGAACCGCGAACCCGGCGCCGCGAGCGGCGTCAGCGTCTGCCCGGTCGGCAAATGCCGCACGGCGGAGGGCGGTTGCGCCGCCCCGACGCTTACGGCTGCAACCATCGGGATAATGAATGAGCGCATCGACAAGTTCGTCCAAGTGCCATGCCGAAATAGCATTGCCGTGCGAAGGAAGACTGCGATCATTCTGACGTCTTGTCTATGGCCTTTGGGTCGTGCCGTCGGTCAAACCGTCGGAACGACCCTTGCCAGTTTTCAAAGAGGTGAAGAACCCGGTTCAAACGGTCGCTGCGCTGGCGCGTCGGCGACGCAGTGACCCGCCGATCAGGCCGAAGCCGCCGAGCAGGAACGCCCACGTCGCAGGCTCGGGCACCGCCGAGGTGAAGCCCTGCGGCATGAAGTCGGGAAGGTCCGCATCGGTGAAGCCGAATACGTAGAACTGGTTCTGACCGGAGCTTGCAGGGTCGAAGTCATTGTCATTGGCGATGTAGAGTGTGTGAAGCGAGCCGCCATTGGCGTCCAAGACGTCGCGGCCAAAGGCGATCCCTTCGATCTTGGAGGGGATCTCGCTCGCCTTGACACCCAGGGCCGTCAAGGTGCTCACCAGGTCAAGGAAGGGCGCGGTTGATTTGGTGACCAGTGTCGCGCCGGCAAGCGAAGCCGGATCATTGATGGTCGTGATGTCGGTCGCGCCGGCGATATTGATCGCATACAGGCTCTTGACCTTCGCCTTCGATCCGTCTCCCAGCCCCTTGCCGTCGCGCTCGTCGACCAGAAAATGGGTCGCGTCGATCGCGACGATGTCGCTGGCGCCTGAACCCTCAGTCAGCGCATATCCATATTCATGCGTCTCGCCGGTCGCGATGTCGATCGTCACGATCCGCAGAAACTTTTCCGGGTCGCCGATCAAGGGAGCCTGCATGATGCCGACCAGCGTCTTGCCGTCGGGCGTGATCGCCAGCCCCTCCATCCCCTTGTTTGCGGTACGGCCGCTCGAATTGCCGGCGATCTCAACGTCGCCCTGCGGCGACAATGTCGAGACATCGAGATTGGCCGGCAACTCATAGGTTCTGACCAGGGCACCGCTTTCGCGATCGAACTGGCGTACATAAGGGCCGTATTCGTCCGAAATGAAGACGGTCCGGCCATCATTCGAGGCACGCACTGCCTCGGGGTCAAATCGTGCGTTCATCGGATTACCCGAGTTTCCGGGACCGAAATTATCTGACCGACCGGTGAAGTACGAACGGCCTACGGTGTTGACGAAATCGCCGGCCGGCAACGGATTGCCGTCGATGTCGTTGCCCAGGCCCGCGCCGCTTCCGTAATTCAGGGCGCCGGTGCTGTAGAGCAGCGTCGTGCCGGTCAAAGTCGGATTGAGCAGGAAGGGTAACGCGCCTTCGGTTGCGGCGGTCAGCCCCAGATCGAGCGTATGGAACCGGCTGATATAGGAACTCGTGTCGTCGACCAGACCGTTATAGCTCAATGCGTTCGGACCGCGGTCCGGCGTGGCAAGGAAAGTGTTCCCACCGGCATAGGCCAGCCCGGATCCGATCCCGCCGAGAATGTTCTGCGCCAGACCGTTTTCGAGGCGATAGCCAAGGCCCGACAGATCGACATCGGGTCCCGCCGCACTCCCGCTCACCGATCCCTGTGCGATCAACATGACGCTTGCCGAAGCAGGCGCGGTCATGATGCCGGCGGCGGCAAGCGCCATTGCAGCGAGCATGCGCATCCTCGTAATCCCCTGTTAACCAAGTCGATCATGCCGCTACCCGTCTTATGTGACGATTTGGATGCGCCCCAGTGACAATCGCGCGACAGGTCCGATTTTGTGAAGGAGCGCTTGCCGGAGGCCTCGACGCGTGAGGAAAAGGAGCCATGACGAGCAAGACCACAGCGCTTCCCCCGCATTTCCGGGCAGGAGGCCAGAATGGACGGATAACGTACCTTTACAGATGGTGCCGCCTACAGGACTCGAACCTGTGACCCCCGCATTACGAATGCGATGCTCTACCAGCTGAGCTAAGGCGGCCTTGGCCCTCGAGGGAGGGAACGCGCCGGTTAACAGGGTGCCGGGGAGTCCGCAAGGCGCGGTGCGAGTTAACGGAGCATTTACTATCGCGCGTGCATGGGACGAGGGAGTGGAAATCCAGCGGCTGGGATGATGGGTATGGACATGAGCGGGTTCGATCATGGCGCGGCCGGTGACAACCGGTTCGACCATGGCCGTCCGGATGAGGAGGGCGGCGTCTGCGACACGGTGCTCGACCTGGGTGGGGACGAGCGCCGCATGCATGTGCGTGCCTATAATCATTGGGTGTCACTGCTGAAGGGGCGATGCTTCCCGTCGATCACCGACCTGGATCCTGCCAGCATCGTCGACTTCGGCGCGCACAGCGTTCTCCTCGATTTCACCCGTGATCCGGCAGACCCGGCGATCGCATATCTGGGTCGCGCCCTGCGCGAGGAATGCGGGATCGATGGAGCCGTGGCACATATCACAGAGATCCCCAGCCGTTCATTGCTGTCGCGGCTGACTGACCATTATCTGCAGATCATCGCCAATCGCGCACCCGTCGGCTTCGAGGCCGAATTCGTTGCCACGCGTGGATGCCGGACGCTTTATCGGGGTATCCTCACCCCCTATTCCTCCAATGGCGAGGAGATCGACTTCATCTACGGCGTGATCAACTGGAAGGAAGTGGCGGATAATCGGACGCAAGGGGCGGTGAAGGCGGAACTGGATGCCAGCCTGCGTCAGGGGTCGCAGCAAAGCCATGATACGCCGATCTGGGCAGACGGACCCAGCGCCGACACGGCAACGATCATCACGCCTTGCGAGACGCTGCACGATCACCTCTCGCTGGCGCGCGACGGCGCCGCCGCCGTTCTTGGTGCCGACAGCCGTAGCCGGCAGGCGCTCTATGAAGCGCTGGGAAGGGCCCATGATTTCGCGCTCGCGGCCGATGGCGACCCGGTAGCATTTATGGACCTGCTGGAGCAGAACGCGATCAAGGTCCAGTTGCGCGCGCCGATGACCCCTATCGTGAAGCTGATCTTTGGACCGCAGTTCGAGAAGACGAGGCTGACCGAATATGCCTGCGTACTGAACCATGCGCGGCGCCTGTCGGTCGACGAAGGCGCGATGGTCGCTTTCCTCGAAGCATTCGAGGGCGGAATCAAGGGCATCGTCGCCGCCGAACGCCGGCTTGGGCGCGCGAAACCGCCGAAGGCCAGCCCGGTCGCGCTTGCCGAGCGCCAAACCATGGGCCGCCTTTCCATTCCGGTAAGAGCCGCCGAGGGCGACATTGTCGTGCTGGTCGCCCGGGTAGCGGCGGACGGCAATCTCGATGTGGTCGGCGCTATCGGCGGCAACACATCGCTTTCCCGCAAGGCCGTTCAGGCCCTTCAATAGGTTGCGCCGCAGCGCAACTTCCTTTCCCGGGTCTTGAGCCGGGGCAATGCCGGGCGCATAGACCACGCCTATGGTCGATATCCTTAAAGCCTGCACCGACGCGATCGTCGAACGCTTCACCAGGGGCTGCCTCCCCGGCGAGCTTGAAGGGCTGACGCCTGACGACATCAGGGAGGCGGCACGGTTCCTGACACGGGTCGCGGCGAAGCGGGACGCCGATGCGCCCGCCATCGCGCTGGAGCCGATTGCTGCCGACACGACCATGCGGCGGATGCGACTGGCGGCGATCAATGATGACATGCCGTTCCTGGTCGATTCGATCGCGGCCGCAATCACTGCGCAAGACCTGGCGATCGATCGCATCATCCATCCCGTCATCGGGGTCCGCCGCGCCGCTGATGGCGTTCTGACCGCGATCGACGATGCGGGCCGACCGGAGTCGATGATATACATCGAACTGGAACGTGCCGATGCACGTGACCGGCGAGAACTCGTCGATGAACTGGGCGCGATCCTGATCGATGTCCATGCCGCCGTCACTGACTGGCCGACGATGCAGCAGGCATTGGCAAACGACATCGAGAGAGTTCCCGAGGGTGAAGCCCGCGCCCTGCTACAATGGTTTCTGGACGGCAAGCTGACGCTGTTGGGGCATGAACGCTGGATCGGCGACGAGGCGACCGACTCACTCGGGGTTGCCCGGCACCGGCACGAGGTGGCGATGCTGGCGGCTTCGTCGCGGCAGCTTGCGCTGGACTGGTTCGCCGGCGGCGACGAGTCCGTGTTGCTACTGAAATCCAACCTGATCTCGACCGTCCACCGCGCGGTTCCGCTGGACCTTATCGTGTTGCCGATCACGGCCGATGGAAGGATCGCCGGCCTGTCGATCCATGCCGGCCTGTGGACCAGCAGCGCGCTGGTCGCCGATCCGCGGACGGTACCGGTCCTGCGTGTCCGGCTGCACCGTCTGGAGGAAAAGTTCGGCTTCGATCCGCGCGGACACACGGGAAAAGCGCTGATGCACGCGCTTACCTCGCTGCCGCACGACCTGATTATCGCGTTCGACACCGCCTCGCTCGAGGATGTCGCGCTGACCTCGATGTCGCTGGCTGATCGGCCGCGCCCCAAGTTGACGCTGGTCCGTTCCGCGCTGGGCCGTCACCTGTTTGCCTTCGTCTGGCTGCCGCGCGACGATCTGACGACGGGTCGCCGGGTCGCGATCGGCGAAATGCTGGCACAAGCGGCCAGTGGAAACATCCTGACATGGACCATCGCGCTGGAGGGCGGGGCGGTCGCGCTGATCCGCTACACCATCGACCTTCGCGGAGAAGGCCGGATGCCGGATGCGCACGCGCTGGACGCTCAGCTTGTCGCAATGCTGCGCGGTTGGGCGCCACAGGTCGAGACGGCGCTGGCAGCCGAGGTCGGAACCGTGCGCGCCGCCCGGCTGACGCTCAGGCACGCCGCCAGCTTTCCCGCCGGCTACCGAACCAGGCACGACGGGACAACTGCCGCCGCCGATATCCTGCGGGTCGCCGCGCTGTCCGATCGGCAGGCGCGCGCGGTCCGGATAATCGCCGACGGCGACGGGATCCGGCTCAAGCTCTACCGGCAGGGCGGGCCGCTTCCGCTCTCCGATGCCGTCCCGGTACTGGAGAATTTCGGCTTTCTGGTAGTCGAGGAAGTGCCGACCGAATTGAGTGACGAGGCACGGACACACATTCACGACTTCGTCGTCAACGCAGGTCGTCGGATCGCCGATGCGCCCGTGCTGGAAGAAGCGATCTCTGCCGTCCTTGAGGGGTCGGCCGAGAATGACGCGTTCAACCGCTTGATTATCGATGCGGGACTTAGGCCGCGCGGGGTCGTGTTCTTCAGAGCATGGTTCCGCTATCTCCGGCAGGCCGGGCTGACCTATGGCCTGACGACTGTCGTCGACGCCTTGCGACGCACGCCCGACATGGCGCGCGCCATGATTGCGCGGTTCGAGGCGGCGCACGACCCATCGAGCGATACACCGGTCGAGGCGGCGGATGCCGAGATGGCGCGCGCGCTGGATGCGGTTGGAGCGATTGACGACGACCGCATCCTTCGGGCTTTTCGCGACCTGATTCGTGCCACGCTCAGGACCAATGCCTTCGTGGCGGCGGGCACGGAGGCGCTGGCATTCAAGCTGGACAGTGCCTTGGTGCCCGATCTTCCGGCCCCCGTCCCCTGGCGAGAGATCTGGGTCTACAGCCCACGCGTGGAGGGCATCCATCTCCGCGCCGGTCCGGTCGCGCGTGGCGGACTTCGATGGTCGGATCGCCGCGACGACTTTCGTACCGAGGTGCTGGGCCTAATGAAGGCTCAGCGAGTCAAGAATGCGGTCATCGTTCCCACTGGTGCGAAGGGTGGCTTCTATCCCAAGCTGCTCCCCTCGCCTGCCAATCGCGATCGCTGGCTGGCCGAGGGGACAGCGAGCTACCAGACCTTTATCCGCGCCCTGCTGTCGATCACCGATAATATTCAAGGCAAGCAGGTCGTTCATCCTGAAGGCATTGCGATTCTTGATGGTGACGACCCCTATTTCGTCGTCGCCGCCGACAAGGGGACCGCGACATTCAGCGATATCGCCAATGCACTCGCGCTCGATCGCGGGTTCTGGCTCGGCGACGCCTTTGCCAGCGGGGGTAGCCAGGGCTATGACCACAAGGCGATGGGCATCACGGCGCGCGGCGCATGGATTTCCGTCCAGCGCCATTTTGCCGAGCGCGGCTTAGATGTTCAGGACGATCCGATCTCCGTAGTGGGATGCGGCGACATGTCGGGGGATGTGTTCGGCAACGGCATGCTGCTGTCACGCTCGATCAAGCTGATCGCGGCATTCGACCATCGGCATATCTTCCTCGATCCCGATCCGGATCCCGCTGCGTCCTACGAGGAACGCGCGCGGCTGTTCGCCTTGCCGCGTTCGAGCTGGGCGGATTATGCCGCACCGCTCTCGGGCGGCGGGGGTGTCCACAGCCGCAACGAGAAATCGATCGCGCTGACCCCGCAGGTCAGGGCGGCGCTGGGCATTGATGCCGAACATCTCGATCCCGGCTCGCTCATCAGCGCCATCCTGCGCGCGCCGGCCGACCTGCTATGGTTCGGCGGGATCGGCACCTACGTGAAGACGGAGCGGGAGAATAACGCGGCCGTGGGCGATCCGGCGAACGACCGGTTGCGCGTCAATGCCGAGGACCTGCGCGTGACCACGATCGGAGAGGGCGCGAACCTGGGTATCACCCAAGCCGGGCGCATCGCGTTCGCGCAGGCCGGCGGCCGGATCAATACCGATTTCATCGACAATTCGGCCGGCGTCGACTGCTCGGACAATGAAGTCAATATCAAGATAGCGCTGAACCGAGAGATGGCCGAAGGACGCCTGTCCTTCGAGGACCGCAACACGCTGCTGGCCGTGATGACCGACGAGGTCGCGGCACTGGTGCTCGAGGACAACCGCCTCCAGACACTGGCGCTCTCGATTGCCGAGGCCGATGGCGCGAGGGCGGTGCCGAGCTATGTCCGGTTGATCGAGGTCTTCGAGGGCGCTGGCCGGCTCAATCGTCAGGTCGAGGGACTGGCCACCAACGAGGAGCTGCTGCGTCGCGGCCAGGATGGCGGCGGCCTCACCCGCCCCGAGCTCGCCGTCCTGCTGGCGACCGCGAAGCTGGCCTTGCAGGATGCGATCGAGCAGGCGGGGCTGGGCGACGGGGTCGAGTTGGAAAGCGATCTCTGCTCCGCCTTCCCGACGCAGATGCAACAGCGGCACAGCCAAGCGATCGCGCAGCACCGGTTGCGCGGCGAGATCATCGCGACCAAGCTGGCAAACCGCATCGTCAACCGGATGGGCCTTCTACATCCCTTCGAGATCGCCGAGGAGGAGGGCGCGTCGATGGGTGATGTCGCGGCGATGTTCGTGGTTGCCGAACGGCTGTTTCGACTGGATGCCCTGTGGCACGACATTGAGACGACCGACATGCCGGAGGCGGCGCGCATTGCGCTGTTCGACGAGGCATCGCTCGCAACGCGGGGCCAGATCGCCGATCTGCTGCGGGTCACGTCACCGGGCACCGCGCCGGGCGACGTTGTCGCGCGGCTGTCCTCCGGCGTGAAAGAACTGGACCGGCAGACGACCGTGTTGCTGCTGGACGAAGCTCGCGGGCAAAGCGCGCGGATCATGACGCAGTTGACCGGGCTGGGCGCACCCGAAGCGCTGGGCGCGAGGGTCGTCCGCCTGTTCGAATCGGATGGCGCAATCGGCCTGGCTGATCTGGGCGAGCGGCTGGGGCTCGACGAGGCGACATTGACGCGCGCGTTCACGCATCTGGGCGCGGCGCTGGGGCTGGACTGGGCGCAGGCGACGGCCGCGCGCGTCTCTTCAAGCGATCCCTGGGAGCGACTGCTGATCGCCGGGCTGGCGCGCGATTTCCAGCAACTTCGCTTCGATTTCCTGGCATGCAAGAGCGGCAGTGAACCGGAACGGGCGGTCGATGCATGGCTGGAGGAAATGCAAGGCCGGGTCGCGCAGTTCAGAGCGGTGGTCGACCGCGCACGGCGAGCGGCACTCCCCAATGCGGCGATGCTGGCGCAGATCGCCGGTCAGGCGCGAGTCCTGCTAAGCCGGTAGTAGCGCCCTATGACGTTCGGCCGCGCCACCAAATCAGGAGCGCCGCGACGATCCCGAGCGTAAGTCCGATCAGGACGCCAGGCGTTGCTTCTCCGACCAGAAAACCGACCGCGGCACCGCCGAGCGATCCGAGCGCGATCAGCGCGCCACCGGCAGCAGGATTAGAAGACGCCATCGCATCGTACCTGCCACGCCCCAGCGCTGGACGCTACCCCGTGGCTCACGCTTTGCGGTGTTCAATCGCAGCCGTCGCGCGGGCACGGCCATAGACGAAATAGACCAGCAGCCCGAGCGCGTTCCAAGTGAGAAAATACAGTCGAGTCCGCTCCGGCAGGCTCCAGAACAGGTACAGGCAGCCCAATATTCCGACGCTCCCGACGACCGGCGCGGCCGGTGTCCTGAACGTCCGCGCCGCATCGGGCGCGCGACGGCGCATCACCAGCATGCAGACGCACACCGCGACGAACGCGGCGAGTGTACCGGCATTCGCCAGCGCCGCGATCGCATCGATCGGCATGACGCCGGCGATGATCGCGACCAGCGCGGCGGTCATCAGTGTGATGCGCACCGGCGTTCCGCGACGCGAAACTTTCGCCAGACTGAGCGGCAACAGGCCGTCGCGCGCCATCGTGAAGAAGATGCGGCTCTGCCCGAACAGAAATCCCAGCAGGACCGTCGGCAACGCGATCACCGCGCTCGCCGCCAGATAGGTCGCGGTCGCCGGCTGGTTTATCTCTCTCAGGATCAGCGCCAGCGGCTCCGGGCTGCCCGCAAACCGCTCATAGCTCAGCGCCCCCACGGCAGCAATGGCGACCAGCATGTAGATGCCGATGCACGCGATCATTGAACCGACGATCCCGATCGCGAGATCGCGGCCCGGATTTTTCGTCTCCTCGGCCGCGGTCGAGATCGCGTCGAAACCGTAGAAGGCGAAAAAGATGATCGCCGCCGCCGCCATCACGCCGCGCTCGGCACCGTCGGGCGTGACACGGGCGACAAAGCCATAAGGACTGAAGGGTTCAAGGTTGTCGCCTTCGAAATGCGGAAGCGCGACCACGACAAAAACCGCTAAGGCGACGATCTTCACGGCCACGAGCACCGCGTTCAGCGTCGCGCTCTCCTTGCTGCCCAGCATCAGCAGTCCGGCCACCACCGCGATGATGAAGATCGCCGGCAGGTTGACGACGCCGCCCAGCGCCGGCCCGTTCGCCAGCGCCTCGGGAAAGCCCAGCGGCATCAGTAGCGCCGATGCGTAGCCGGACCAGCCGACTGCCACGGTCGAGACGACGAGCGAATATTCCAGGATCAGCGACCAGCCGATGACCCAGGCGATGACCTCTCCCAGCACGACGTAGCTGTACGTATACGCGCTCCCCGACGCCGGGATCATCGTCGACATCTCCGCATACGCCAGCGCTGCGCAGGCGCAGATCGCGCCGGCGATGAGGAAGGACAGAATCACTGCCGGCCCGGCGCGATCGACGCCGACCCCGATCAGCGTCAGGATCCCGGTGCCCACGATCGCCCCGACTCCCATCGCGACGAGGTGCGGCCAGGAAAGGGTGCGCGCGAGTTGATTGCCCGCGACGCAGGTGCCGCCCGCTGAAATGGTCTTGCGGCGCAGAAGACTGTTCATGGCGGTGCGTCTACCCAAGTGTCCGCCCCGCGCAAAGCCGCCCTCTACCCGCCTTCCCCTCAAAACGCCTTCTGGATGCCAAGAGTCAGCTCCCAGTTTCCCTCCATCTGCGGGCCGTTCAGATTCTGATAGAAGGGTGCACCGACCTCCACGGCTAGGCGGTAACCCTTGAACGGACCGCGGACGGCGACGGTGTTGAAGCCAAGATATGCATCCAGCCGGTCACCGCCATAGTTCCTGGGATCAGCAGTCTGCACCGGCCCCGCGATCCGCGGATCGATTCCGTGGATCGCATCGGTTGCTCGTCCGGCTATTCGGGCGGATGTACTGATCCACGGCGCCAGTGTGTAGCTGGCCCAAGCGGTGAGCAGGTGGGAGTCGCCGAGGCGATAGCCTTGGTCGTTGCTACCGGTACGGATAGTGCCTTGATACTGTGCGCCATAGCCGATCGCGCCGCGATGCCCCTTTACGGTGACACCGGGCAGCAGGTCCCACGTCCCCGATCCCAACTGCATTGCATAGGGCAGACGCTGCGTCACGCGCATGTTCATCGGCGTCAGAACCTCTCCCGTCTTCATCAGCGAACCGGTCGGAATACTGACTCCGGCACGCGCGTTTATTTCGACGTCGGCGCGCCTGATGAGCGGGAAGATGCCTGCCAGCGAGGTGTCGCCAAACCCATCCGGGGAGGTCGTGAAGCCGCCTAGCACGTCGATGCCCATGCCCCCGCGATAGGTGCGATGGTCCATCTCTCTGGAGAAGTAGCTACCCATCGCCATCAGCGTAACCCAGTCACGAGGCGCATACATCACGCCGGCCATGTGCATGTCCGTTCGCATCGCCAACGGCACGACGCGCAGCGTGGGCGGCTGGGCCGGCCGTCCAAAGAAGCGGTTGGGAGCGCTCGTCACGATCCTGTCGGGCGAGATGCTCTGATCGCCGATGCGCGTGCCTCCCATGTCCATGTGCATGAAACGATAGGAGAGCATCACTTCACCCTTGTGATGCGTATGATCCGCCACGACCCCGATCGGCGCATGGGCATCCGGGCGATCGTCGGCAAAAGCGGGTGAGGCAGCGAGTGCCGAAAGGGCCAGAAGAAGGTGCTTGGTCATGGGAATCAGGTTCCTGTCAGGACAAAATCGTCCCTCGCGCTATTCAGCGCGTGGAGAGCATTAAGATCGGGATCATCGTGGGCCGGCCGCGACCCGGGCCTGCTCAGCGCGAGAAGGGCGGCGCCCTGAGCGGTGGTCGAAGCCTACGGGTGGCAAGCACCGGCACTTCGACATGGCCGAGCAGCGCGATCAGCAACAGATGGGCGATCGCAGCGAGCAGCAGCAACGGCCCCGCTCCGCCGAGGACAGGAACGAGCAGCGCCGAGAAGGCGCAGTGTGAATACGCTGCCTCGTGGCGATGGCCGGTATCCCGCGAGCGAAGCGTGCCGTGGCCGATCATCGACGCAGCGCCCCCGCTACCCGGACACGACATCAGCCAGCCGCGACTACCGGTGGTAGCGGGCATATATCCGGCCGGAACGAGAAGCCTGATCGCAAGCGTCACGGCCAACATCGCCGCTACTAACCGCGGCGAGCACCGCATCAGACTGCGCCAAGCCCCCATGCGCGGTCGACTAAGCCATGCGGCTCATCATGTCATCGCAAAAGCGATGGCATCAGACCGTGAAACTCTCTCCGCAGCCGCACGCGCCCTTGGCGTTCGGATTGGCGAAGACGAAGCCGGCGGTGAAGTCGTCCTCCACCCAGTCCATCGTCGAGCCTACGAGATAAAGGATCGACCCGCCATCGACGAACAGCGTTCCGCCGGGCGTGTCGATGCGTTCATCGAACGGTACGACCTCGCTGACATAATCCACCGAATAGGCCAGCCCCGAACAGCCGCGACGTGGGGTCGAGAGCTTGACGCCGATCGCAGCCTCAGGCGCACGCGCCATCAGTTCGGCGATGCGCTGGTGCGCCGATGGCGTCAGCTTCAGTGCCGCGGGGCGTTCACGCACGTTCGTCGCCATCACAGCATCCCCAGTTCAAGCTTGGCGTCGTCGGACATCTTCTGCGGGTCCCAAGGCGGGTCCCAGACCAGATTGACGTCGGCGGTCGCGACACCGGGGACAGAGCAGACGCGCATCTCGACTTCTCCCGGCATGGTCTCTGCCACCGGGCAGTGCGGGGTCGTCAGCGTCATCGTCACGACCGCATGCGCCTCGTCCACGATCTCTACCCCATAGATCAGTCCCAGATCATAGATGTTGACTGGAATTTCGGGGTCGTAGATATCCTTGAGCGCCTCGATCACCGCTTCGTACAAAGTGCCGCCGGGCTCGCCGAGTGCATCTTCGCGCGGCTTTTGCGCCAGGAACCCCTCCAGATAGTCACGCTTGCGCGCGAACGTCTCGCGCGCATCCTCGACCCGCACCCTTGGCGGGGAAGCGACGCTGTCCACCTGCTCGATCTCGATCCGGTCGTTCATCGACACACCCTTACCCGAAAATCCGCGTTACCCGTTCGATCCCGCGCACCAGCGCCTCAACATCCGCGGCGTTATTATAGACGCCGAAGCTCGCGCGGGCCGTCGCCTCGAAGCCCAGCGCTTCCATCAGCGGCTGGGCGCAGTGATGGCCCGCACGGATCGCGACATGCTCTTCGTCCAATATGGTGCCGATGTCATGGGGATGAACCCCCTCGATCGTGAAGCTGACGATACCGGCTGAGTCCGCCGGCCCCAGCAGGCGCACGCTGTTCAGGCCGGACAGCGCATCGCGCATCGCCGCGACGAGCGCGGCCTCGTGTGCGTGAATACGTTCCAGACCGATGTCCTCGACATAGTCGATCGCCGCGGCCAGTCCCAGCGCGCCGACGATGTGCGGGGTTCCCGCCTCGAAGCGGCCGGGTGGCGGGGCGTAGGTCGTACGCTCGAACGACACCCGGTCGATCATCGCGCCACCACCTTGCCAGGGCGGCATCGCGTCCAGCAGTTCCGGCCTGCCCCAAAGGACGCCGATCCCGGTCGGTCCGTACAGTTTGTGCCCGGAGAAGACATAGAAATCACAGTTCAGCGCCGCCACGTCCACGGCCATGCGCGGCACCGACTGGCAACCGTCGAGCAACAGCTTCGCGCCGACGCCGTGCGCGAGATCGGCCGCGCGGCGCCCATCCAGCACCGATCCCAGCACGTTGGAAACGTGCGCCAACGCCACCAGTTTGTGCCGCTCGTCCAGCATCGCCTCGACCGCATCCAGGTCGATGCGGCCGTCTGCGGTAAGAGGCGCCACGTCGATCGCAAAGCCGCCCGCCTCTGCCGCCAACTGCCACGGAACGATGTTGGAATGATGCTCCAGCATCGACAGCAGGATACGATCGCCGGGCTTAAGCTGCTTCGCCGCCCAGCACTGCGCGACCAGGTTGATCCCCTCTGTCGCTCCCCGCACAAACACACATTCGTCGGGCGATCCGGCGCCGATCAGGGACGCGACCCGGCGGCGCGCCGCCTCATAGGCCAGCGTCATGTCCGCCGAGCGCTGATAAACGCCGCGGTGGACGGTGGCATAGGTCTCGCCATAGGCCCGGGCGATGGCGTCAATGACCGGTTTCGGCTTCTGGGCAGTCGCGGCGGTGTCCAGATACGCCCAGCCTTCCGGGATCGCCGGAAAATCGGCAAGCGCGTCGAGTTGCCGGGTGCGTTCTAGGACCGTCACCGGCTTTGCTCCAGCCAAGCATCCGCATCGCTCGCAAACGCCTCACGCACCGTCTCGTCGGCAATCCGGTCCAGCGCGTCGGCGACGAACGCGCGTGTCAGTAGCGCCTCGGCGCGGACCGGCGCGATGCCACGGCTCATCATGTAATAGAGCGCCCGCGCGTCAAGTTCGCCGACCGTTGCACCGTGAGCGCATTTCACGTCGTCGGCGAAGATTTCCAACTCCGGCTTGAGGTTGATCGTCGCAGAACGCTTCAGCAACAGGCCGCGCAGCGATTGCTCGCCATCGGTCTTCTGCGCGTCGCGAGCGACTTCGACCCGCGCGGCAAGGCTGGCGGTGGAGCGATCGGCGGCCACGGCGCGCCAGAGCTGGTGGCTCTGCCCGCCCGGCGCCGCATGCCGCACCGCCACAGCACACTCCTGCTTGATCTCGCGGTGCGTCAGCAACGCACCACCATATTCGATATAGGCGCCCTCACCAGTCTGCGTCAGTTGCGCATCGATCCGCGCAGCGCTGCCCGCACCCAGGAATGTCGCGATCAGGCTCGCGCCCGCATTCAGCGCGGCCTCCTCCCGCAGGGAGACGAACCCGTCGTCCTGCACCAGCCGCACCGCGCGCATCAGCCGCGCCGCACGGCCGAGCGTGACGCGCATCGCCCGGTTTGTCCAGCCACCGCCGACATACGTCTCGACGATGCTGGCGACCGCATCATCCGCCATTACGATCTCCGCCGGCAGGTGATTCTCTCCGCCCGTCGAGAGATGGACGACCTGAATCGGGTCGGCGACGGCGTCGCGTTCGAGGACGAGCGACCAGCCGCGACCATGTGCGTGCCGCCCGAGTTCGTGCTCGATCGGGTCGAGGTTCCTGATCGCGACGCGGCCGAGCGTGCTGCGCCCTTCATCCAGCACCCCGTCGACAAACAGCAGGCGCGCGCCCGGCAGATCGAGAAATCGCTCGTCCGCCTCGATTGTCACGCGCGCGGAGGACGCGGCGGCGCGGATCGCGTCGGTGTCAGCCCAGCGCCACGCCTCGCCGCGGGTCGAGGGCAGCTCGAGGACGGACACTAGGCCGCCACCCCGGCATATCCCTCACGCTCCAACTCGTGCGCCAACTCCTTGCCGCCGGTGCGCGTGATCCGGCCATCCGCCAGGACATGCACGAAGTCCGGCTCCACGTAATCCAGCAAACGCTGGTAATGGGTAATGAGGATCACCGCCTTGTCAGGCGCGCGCATGATCCGGTTGATGCCGTCACCCACGACGCGCAGCGCGTCGATGTCGAGCCCGCTGTCGGTCTCGTCGAGGATCGCGAGCCTTGGTGCAATGATCCCCATCTGCACCATCTCGTTGCGCTTCTTCTCGCCGCCCGAGAACCCGACATTGACCGGACGCTTGAGCATCTCGGCGTCCATGTCGAGCTTCTTCGCCTCCTCACGCGCGAGCTTCAGGAACTCGGCGCCCGATAGTGGCTTCTCGTCACGGCTGCCACGCTGCGCATTGAGCGCTTCGCGCAGGAACTGGACGTTGGAAACGCCGGGGATTTCGACCGGATACTGGAAGCCGAGGAACAGGCCCGCCGCCGCACGCTCATGCGGTTCGAGCGCGAGGAGATCCTGATCATCGAAGATTACCGACCCTTGCGTGACCTCATAAGCGGGCCGCCCGCCGAGCACATAGCCGAGCGTAGACTTGCCAGCGCCGTTCGGTCCCATGATCGCATGTACCTCACCCGCGTTCACGGTGAGCGAGAGGCCCTTGAGGATTTCGGTGCCGTCGATCTCGGCATAGAGATTTTCAACTTTTAGCATCGGTGGTCCTTGAGCGGCGCAAACGGAATACGACCGCCATTAGCGTAAACGGTAAGACGATATTGGCGACAGCGGAGAGATAGACACCGGTAGAAGACGCCAAGTCTCTTGCCGCGAAGGCAATTAAGACAGGAGACAAAAAGAAAGCGGCCGAGCCCCAAAGACCGCAAATGACGAATACCGCGACGGCTACGATCGATCGGGCAGACATCATCCCACGCTCCCCTCAAGGCTGATCCCCAGCAGCTTCTGCGCCTCGACCGCGAACTCCATCGGGAGTTGCTGGAGCACCTCGCGCGCGAAGCCGTTGACGATCAGCGCCACTGCCGCCTCGCTGTCCAGCCCGCGCGAGGTCGCATAGAACATCTGGTCGTCGCTGATCTTCGACGTGGTCGCCTCGTGCTCGATCTGCGCCGATGGATTGCGTACCTCGATATACGGCACGGTGTGCGCGCCGCACTGGTCGCCGAGCAGCAGGCTGTCGCACTGGGTGAAGTTGCGCACGCCCTCCGCGGTCGGCGCGACGCGGACGAGGCCGCGATAGGTGTTGTCGGAGCGGCCGGCGCTGATCCCCTTCGACACGATCGTCGAGCGGGTGTTCTTGCCGAGGTGGATCATCTTGGTGCCGGTATCGGCCTGCTGGCGGTTGTTCGTCACCGCGACCGAATAGAATTCGCCCACCGACCCATCGCCCGATAGAACGCAGGACGGATATTTCCAGGTGATCGCGCTGCCGGTCTCGACCTGCGTCCAGGAAACCTTGGAGTTCGTGCCCTGGCAAAGCGCGCGCTTGGTGACGAAGTTATAGATTCCGCCCTTCCCGTTCTCGTCGCCGGGATACCAGTTCTGCACCGTTGAATATTTGATCTCGGCATCGTCGAGCGCGACCAGCTCTACCACTGCGGCGTGAAGCTGGTTCTCGTCGCGCATTGGGGCGGTGCACCCCTCAAGATAGCTGACATAGCTACCCTTGTCGGCGACGATCAGCGTACGTTCGAACTGACCCGTATTCTCGGCGTTGATGCGGAAATACGTGCTGAGTTCCATTGGGCAGCGAACGCCCTCGGGAATGTACACGAAAGTACCATCCGAGAAGACCGCGCTGTTCAAGGTCGCGAAATAGTTGTCGCGCTGAGGCACGACCTTGCCCAGCCATTTTTTCACCAGCTCGGGATATTCCCTGATCGCCTCGCTGATCGAGCGGAAGATGACGCCGGCGGCTTCCAGTTCCTTGCGAAAGGTGGTCGCAACCGACACGCTGTCAAACACTGCATCGACGGCAACGCGGCGCTGCGGCGTTTCCCCGTCGTCCACCCCGGCGAGCATCTTCTGTTCGGCGATCGGGATGCCGAGCTTCTCGTACACGCGCAAGATTTCCGGATCGACCTCGTCCAGCGACCCGAGCTTGGGCTTCGCCTTGGGTTCGGCATAGTAATAGGCGTCCTGATAATCGATCGGCGGAACGTTCAGCTTGGCCCAGTCGGGCGCTTCCATCCCCTGCCACAACGCAAATGCCTTCAGCCGCCAGTCGAGCATCCATTCAGGCTCATCCTTCTTGGCGGAGATGTACCGGACCGTATCCTCGCTCAATCCCTTGGGCGCGAAGTCCTGCTCGATGTCGGAGTGGAAGCCCCATTCGTACGTCTTGGAGACGGCCGCATAGGCTTCGGCGTTCTTGGTGGCCATTATACTGAAACCCTGTTCCGGTGAGGCTGATCCGGGCCGAAGCCCGTGTCAGCGCGTTGCCCGTCGCTCTCGGTCGGGATGAAGGTAATCCGCGCAAGTTCAACAAGCGAAACACCCGCCAGCGCACCACGCACGGCATCGTTGACGACACTCCAGTGCGGCTTGACGCGGCAGTTATTCTCGATCGCGCAATCATGTGCCGCGCCCTCGACGCAGTTGGTAAGCGCGATCGGTCCCTCGACCGCCTCTACGACGTCGGCGAGGCTGATCGCCGATGGCGGACGCGAGAGGCGAAAGCCGCCGCCGGTTCCGCGGGCACTCTCGATCAGCCCGGCGGCGGACAGCCGGCTGACCAACTTCTGCGCGGTCGGCAGCGGCACGCCGGTCTCCAGTGCGAGCACCGTGGCGTTCATCCGACCCATCCCGCCGCAATGGCGCGCGGCCGCGGCCATCATCACGACGGCGTAATCGGCGAGGCTGGAGAGACGAAGCGACACAATCGGACCTTTTTATTCTGATTGGCAGATGGTGCGGTGCAACGTCCGCGTCAACCGGGTAGAGACTGCTCCATGCGCTTCTATCATCCGATGTTGTTCGCGCTCGATGCCGAGCGGGCGCACGGCCTCACCGTCGGCGCCCTGTCGCTATGGTCAAAGGCGCGCGCGCCATTCGCCCATGACGCCGCGCGCTTCCCACGACTGGCAACGCGGGTCGCCGGGCTGGACTTCGCCAATCCGCTGGGCCTGGCAGCCGGCGTCGACAAGGACGCGCGCGCGATCGATGGCTGGTTCGGACTCGGCTTCGGCAGTGTCGAGGTCGGCACGCTCACCCCCCTGCCGCAGCCCGGAAACCCGCGCCCTCGGCTGTTCCGGCTCGTCGAGGACCACGCGGTCGTGAATCGCTTCGGGTTCAACAATGGCGGTTTGCCCGCTGCTCTGCCCAGGATCGCGAAAGCGCAACGTCCCGGCATCCTCGGCATCAATGTCGGCGCCAACAAGGATGCCGCCGACCGGATGGCGGACTATGCCCGCGGTGTCGCCGACGCCGCGCCGATCGCGGACTATGTGACGATCAATATCAGCTCGCCGAACACGCCGGGCTTGCGCGATCTTCAGCACGGCCCGGCACTGGCGGAACTGCTCGGTCCCTGCGACGCGGCGCGCGGGGCGACGCCTCTCTTCCTCAAGGTCGCACCCGACCTGGAGGACGAGGCCGTTGACGAGATCGCACGCGCCGCGATCGACAACTCGGTCGACGCGCTCATCATCGGCAACACCACCGTCTCGCGCCCGTCGCTGCGCTCATCAAATGGCGCGCAAGCGGGTGGACTGTCCGGCCGTCCGCTGGCGTCCCTCGCGAGACAGGCATTGGCGCGGTTTCGCGCCGCGACCGGCGGTGTGCTGCCGCTGATCGCGGCAGGGGGTATCGACAGCGCGGCGGAGGCCTATGCCCGCATCCGCGCGGGCGCCAGCCTGGTGCAGTTCTACACCGCGCTCGTCTATGAAGGACCGGGTCTTGCGATGCGGATGCTGGCCGACCTGGACGCACTGCTGGCACGCGACGGCTTCCCGTGCGTCACGGACGCGGTCGGCACGTGAGACCCAACATGCTTGCCCTGTTCGCCCGCGCCGTTACGGTCGCACCCGATGAAACGGCTTCTCCTCGCACTCGTTGCACTGCTTCCGGCGCCCGCCTGCACGACCATCGGCACGCCGACGGTGGCTCCGCCGCAGGGCATGGTGAGCGCCGCCGACCCGCGCGCGGCTTCGGCTGGCATCGAAATGCTGCGCGCCGGCGGGAACGCGACCGACGCGGCGATCGCGACGCAACTCGCGCTGAACGTCGTCGAGCCGCAGAATTCCGGGATCGGCGGCGGCGCCTTCTGGGTCAGCCATGATGCGCGCACCGGCCGCGTAACCACCATCGACGGACGAGAGGCGGCACCGATGGCCGCCGACCCGCGATGGTTCTACGCCGACGACGGCACGCCGATGACCAAGCGTCAAGCGATCCCCGGCGGTCGCAGCGTGGGCGTGCCGGGGGCGCTCCGGGCGATGCAGATGGCGCATGCCGAGCACGGCAAGCTTGCCTGGGCGCGGCTGTTCCAGCCGGCGATCCGCCTCGCGCGGGACGGCTTTTCCATGACGCCGCGTCTCGTCCGCGGGCTCGACCGCGGTGGCGATCACGTCGACGCGTGGGCGAAGGCGCATTTCTTTGGTCCCAGCGGCAAGGCGCTGCCCGTCGGAACGATCCTGAAGAATCCGGAACAGGCGGCACTGTTCGAGCAACTGGCGACGCGTGGTGTCGACAGCTTCTATGTAGGCCCGACCGCCGGACGCATCATCGCGGCGGTCGACGGTGCCGCGCGCAACCCCTCGAAGATGATGCCGGGTGACCTGGCCGCCTATCAGGCGAAGTCCCGACCACCGCTGTGCGACACCTATCGCAGCTACCGGATTTGCAGCGTGGGTCCGCCATCGTCGGGCGGGGTCACCGTCCTGATGATCCTGAAGCAGCTGGAACGCTTCGACATGGCGAGGCTCGGCAAGGACTCGCCGGTCGCATGGCACCTGTTCGCGGAGTCCTCGCGGCTCGCCTATGCTGATCGCGACCTCTACGTCGGCGATCCCGATTACGTGCAGGTGCCGCTCAAGGGGATGCTCGACCCTGCCTATCTGGCGTCACGCTCGGCCCTGATCTCGCCCGACCGCACCATGCCGAGCGTCGGCGCGGGCACGCCCCCCGGCGCGCCGCCCCGCATACCGGCGAAGGTCAGCGAGGTGCCGGGCACCAGTGATCTCGCGGTCACCGACGCGCAAGGCAATGTCGTCGAGGTGACGACCACGATCGAGGGATATTTCGGATCGGGTCTGACGGTCGACGGCAATTTCCTGAACAACGAACTGACCGATTTCGACTTCGTCCCCACCAGGGACGGCGCGCTCGTCGCCAACCGGGTCGAGGGCGGAAAACGGCCGCGAAGCTCGATGTCGCCGACGATCGTCTATGCGCCCGACGGCAGTGTCCGGCTCGCGGTCGGCGCAGCGGGCGGCTCGACGATCATCGCTCAGGTCGCCAAGGCGATCCTCGCGGTCATCGACTGGCACCAGTCGGCGCAGCAGGCGATCGCGCTCGGGCTGCTCTACGCTCCAGGCAAGGCCGGCTATGCCGAACAGGGAACGCAACTTGACGCGATGGCACCGGCGCTACGCGCGCTGGGTGAGGACATCAAGCTGGTCCCGCTGGGCCTGAAAGCCAACGCGATCGAGCGCGTCGGCGATCGCTGGGTCGGCGCCGCCGATCCGCGAAGCGAAGGCGTGGCAATCAGCCAGGACGGCACCGTCACGCAGATCCGGCGCGCAGCAGCCCTTCCCGATCGCCCGCCGGAATGACCGCCATGCCCACGCTCGAACGTTTCCCCAATCTCGTCACGATGTTCTTCACCCGTGCCGGGGAAAAAGGTGACGCGCCGTTTCTCTGGCGCAAGCAGGGCGGGACGTGGATCGCGATCTCCTGGGCCGAGGCCGCGCGTCAGGTCTCCGCGCTCGCGACCGGTTTGAAGGGCATCGGGCTCGTGCCCGGCGACCGCGTGATGCTGGTGAGCGAGAACCGCCCGGAATGGTGCATCAGCGACCTGGCGATCATGGCCGCGGGCTGTGTGACGGTGCCGACCTACATCACCAATACCGAGCGCGACCACGCGCATATCATCGAGAATTCTGGCGCCGCTGCGGTCATCGTATCCACGGCAAAACTCGCAGCGACGTTAATGCCCGCAGTCCTCCGCTCGATCCAGCCGCGCCACGTCATCGGCATTGACCAGATGAAGCTGGGCCAGTCGAGCGTCGCCGTCCATGACTGGCACACGCTGATCGCGCGCAATCCGGCCGATCCCGCGCAGTTGGCCGCGGCAGCCACCTTCACGCGCGACGACATGGCGTGCATCATCTATACCAGCGGCACCGGTGGCGCGCCGCGCGGAGTGATGCAGCATCACGGCGCGATCCTTCACAATGTCGAGGGCTGCAAGGCGGCAATCGAGGATGACCTCGGGCGCGCACAGGAGGTCTTCCTCTCCTTCCTTCCGCTTTCCCATGCCTATGAACATAGCGGCGGCCAGTTCGTGCCGATCGGCATGGGCGCGCAGATCTATTACGCCGAAGGATTGGACAAGCTGGCCGCGAACATAGAGGAAGTGCGTCCGACGATCATGTTCGTCGTGCCGCGCCTGTTCGAGATACTCCAGGCAAGGATCATCAAGGCGATCGAAAGACAGGGCGGCATGGCGCAGCGACTGCTCGACGCCGCGATTGAGATCGGTCGCCGGAAACGCGAGGGGAACCTGCGCCTGGTCGACCGACCGATGCAGCTCGCCATCCGGACCCTGTTGAAGCCCAAGGTCGCCAAGCGCTTCGGCGGGCGGCTGAAGGCGCTCGTCTCGGGCGGTGCGCCGCTCAATCCCGAGGTCGGCCGGTTCTTCAGCGCGCTCGGCGTCATGCTCCTGCAGGGCTATGGACAGACCGAAGCCGGCCCGATCGTGTCGTGCAACCGTCCATCCGCCGGGCTTCGGATGGACACTGTCGGCCCCCCGCTCATGAATACCGAAGTCCGGATTGCCGAGGACGGCGAGATCCTGGTCCGCGGCGAGCTGGTCATGCACGGATACTGGCGCAACGAGGCCGAGACCGCGAACGTGCTGCACGACGGCTGGCTGCATACCGGCGACATCGGCGAGTTCGACGACGCGGGCCGCCTCAGGATCACCGACCGCAAGAAGGACCTGATCATCAACGACAAGGGCGACAATGTTGCCCCGCAAAAGGTCGAGGGGATGTTGACCTTGCGGCCGGAGATCGCGCAGGCGATGATCTTCGGCGATCGGCGCCCCTATCTGGTCGCGGTGCTGGTGGCCGACCCGGAATGGACACAGCAATGGTGCGCCGAGAATGGCGACGTCTGCGATTTCCAGCGGCTAGCGGAGAACAGCGCCTACCGCACCGCGATCGGTCACGCAGTGGAGACGGTGAACCGCGACCTCTCCCCGACCGAACGTATCCGCCGCTTCATCCTGGCAGACGAACCCTTCACCATCGACAACGAACAGTTGACCCCGTCACTCAAGATCCGGCGCCACGTCCTGCGCGAAACCTATGCAGATCGCCTTAATGCGCTGTATCGTTGAATTAATGGGAAGCCCGTCCTGCCCGACGTGAAAGCTCTTTAGCAAGACCAAACAATTTTTCGGGTGACCGTACGACATGGCTCAGCGCTGAGTAGCACGGCGGTTCAAGGACCAACGCAAGGGTTCGTGCAACAGCATGGTGACGTTCGTCATGTTGCTGCTTAAGCCGATCAAGCCACGTCAGTGATTTCCGACTCCTGCGGTTCCGCGCATGCTGATCCGGACAGCAACGGCCTCCCTTGAACAGCAGAGCTGACATAGTTCACGACATGCTTCCTCGAAATTGATGATTCACTATTTCATTCAGACGCTTATGCTCTCGAAGCAAGATTGATACCAAGAACGGCCAGCTACGGTGTATGTCAATGCAGATCTGGAACCTACGAACGCCCGTAAGGTCATTTATCTTTTCGCAACTATCAGCTGGAACCGTCGTGCGTTATGTTCGGCTGCATCAACCGGCTGCAAACGCCTTGCGGAAGTAAATCGCAAGCAGAATGTCATCGGGTCGCGTGTCTTCTGGCCGGTGAGTAACGCGTTGCGCATTCTTAAGGAGACGAAAGATGAAAAGAGGAATGAGTCTTGCCCTGATGTTGGGCGGCGTGACGATTGCCGGTGTTGCTTCGGCAGATCCGGTCTCGTTGAGCAACAATTACATCTCTACCGCTGTCGGTAGCGCGGGGACGCTGGGGACGGGCGGCAGCTCCAGCCCCGGTCTGATCCATGATCCGACGGGCACGGGCACCTTCGATCCGCGGAACGACCATATCACTCCGGGGTCGCCACATCAGGGTTTCGCGCTCGCCTCCGACCAGTTCGGTTTCCAGGGCAATGAAATGCGAGCAGCGGCGGGGCGTTCGGGACGAGCACCGCGACCGCGCCGATCGGCGCGGCGCTGAATGGCTATACCTGTGGTCTTAGCTGGACCGGAGGGAACAGCTTTGTAAGCATCACGAACAATTATTTTCTAAACGACAATGAGCAGCGGATGGTGATCACCTCCACTATCACCGCGCTCCAGAGCCTGACGAACCTCGCCTTCGTGACCTCGGTCGATCCGGACCCGGATGTCGGCCGATTCGGCAACTTCGACACTGTCAACCAACGAGGTAATGACGTGTTCGGTGTTGACGATTTCGTCGGTTCGGCCGGCGCGGTCAGCGGGCTGGTGCTGGCGATCCTCAATCTCGATGCCAACGGATACGCACATAGCACGCAGATCAATTCCTCTTGCTGCGCCACGCCCAATCCGTTCAGCGTGCTGAACCATACGAGTGGCGATCTCGGGCTGTCGGCCACGGGCGATTATGGACTGAGTCTGGCGTATGACCTTGGCGATCTTGCCGAGGGCGGCAGTGCCAGCTTCACCTATGCCTATGCGGTCGGTGACGCGATCGGCGATACCGGAAGCCCGGATCCGATGCCGCCCGTCGGCGCGGTGCCGGAACCGGCGACCTGGGCGATGATGATCGCAGGCTTCGGGCTATGCGGGGGTGCGCTGCGGCGTCGCCGCGTGCGCGCGTCGTTCCGCTATGCCTGACGGTCATAGAAATGCAGGAAGGGGCGCCGCATGCGCGGCGCCCCTGTTTCCGTGACCAACAGGGTCGAGGCGCGTACCGGTTCGCTGCCGCTATCTCACGATCCACGCCCGACCACGCTTTCCGGCAGGTCCTTGCCGAACACGCGCTGGTAGTATTCCGCCACCAGCGGCCGTTCCGCCTCGTCGCACTTGTTCAGGAACGACAGGCGGAACGCGAAGCCGACATCGCCGAAGATGAGTGCGTTCTGCGCCCAGGTGATGACGGTGCGCGGGCTCATAACCGTTGAGATGTCGCCACCGACAAAGCCCTTGCGTGTCAGGTCGGCGACGCGGACCATGTTGTCCACCACCTTCTTGCCGTCCGGCTTGTCGTATTCGCCCGACTTGGCGAGGACGATCTGCGCCTCGGTCGCCGCAGGGAGATAGTTCAGTGTGACGACGATATTCCAGCGGTCCATCTGACCCTGATTGATCTGCTGTGTTCCGTGATACAGCCCGCTCGTGTCGCCCAGTCCGACCGTGTTGGCGGTGGCGAACATGCGAAACCAGGGATTCGGGCGAATGACCCGATTCTGGTCGAGCAAAGTGAGCTTGCCCTCGGTCTCAAGTACGCGCTGAATGACGAACATGACGTCGGGCCGCCCGGCGTCATATTCGTCGAAGACCAGGGCGGTGGGCGTCTGCAATGCCCAGGGAAGCATTCCTTCTCGGAATTCCGTCACCTGCTGCCCATCGCGCAACACTATCGCATCGCGTCCGACCAGATCAATGCGGCTGATATGCGCGTCCAGGTTGATGCGGATGCAGGGCCACTTCAGCCGTGCCGCCACCTGCTCGATGTGCGTCGACTTGCCGGTGCCGTGATAGCCCTGAACCATCACGCGGCGATTGTGAGCGAACCCGGCGAGCACCGCCAGCGTCGTGTCGGGGTCGAAGACATAGGCCGGATCGAGGTCCGGTACGCGCTCGTCCGCCTCGCTGAAAGCCGGCACCTCGATGTCGCGGTCCAGCCCGAACATCTCACGGACCGAGACCATCTTATCGGGCGTGTCGAGGATTGTCGTCTCACGACTGTCGGGCAACGTGTTGGGAATGTCGGTCATGTCGTTCGCCTTAGGGTCCAATTACCATCAAGCAAAGGCGGCACACCCCTTCAACTGCTGATAGGCGGCGATCACCTTCTGGAGCATCGCCTCGTGGCTGCGGTCACCGCCGTTGCGATCGGGATGATAGCGGCGGACGAGTTCGCTGTAGCGCCGGCGCAGCGCCGTACGGTCGGCATCGCCCGCCAACCCAAGTACGTTCAGCGCGCGCCGCTCACCTTCGGAGAAACGGGCATCCTCCCGCCGCATCGCTGCCCGCGTACCAAAGCGCGCGCCGATGGCATCGAGCGGATCAGCGAAATCCGACCAGCGCGGCGGCTGGTCGCCCTGCCCTGCCCGGGCGAAGGAACGGGTTTCGCGCTCCCACCCGGCCATCGGACGCTGCGCATGATGAATCTCGTCGGCGCTCATCCCGTCGAAGAAATTATAGCGGCTGTTGAAGGCGCGGACATGCTCCAGGCATAGCAGGCGAAACGGGCGCGGGCTGTCGCCGTCGCCGGTACGGTCCAGCGGCGCCCTGAACTCGCCCGGTTCATCGCAGCCGGATACCGCGCAACGCTCTCCGCTATTCTCGATCCGCCCGTGAAAGCGCGCCTGCCTGCGCGTTCCACCCTCCGATTCGTCACGCCTCGACACCGGCTCCCCGTTCTTTGGCAAACGCGCTATATGGGGGTGATGAACACGTCTGCCAGCTTGTCCGTCGAGGACCAGATCACCGCCCGGCTGACCGCCGCGCTCGACCCATCAGAGTTGAAGGTAGAGAATGAGAGCGCGCATCACGCCGGCCACATGGGAGACGACGGTACGGGCGAGACGCACTTCAGGGTCGAGATCACCGCCAGCGCGTTTGACGGGATGACGCGGGTCGCCCGTCAGCGGCTGGTCAATCGGGCGCTGGCTGATCTGCTTGCGCAGCGTATCCATGCGCTGGCAATCAGGGCGCGGGCACCGGGAGAAGCGTGACGATGTATGAGCTGTGGTATTGGCCCTCAATCCAGGGTCGAGGCGAATTCGTACGCCTGGCGCTGGAGGCCGCCGGTATCGGGTATCGCGACCGCGCCCGCGAGGAGGGGGCGGAAGCACTGCTGGCCGACATGGCATCAAGGACGCCCCGCGCGCCCTTCGCGCCGCCCTATCTCGCATTGAATGGTACGACGATCGCGCAGGTCGCCAATATCCTGATGTATCTGGGCGAGCGTCACGACCTATTGCCGTCCGGGATGGCCGAGCGGCTATGGGTGCATCAGTTGCAGTTGACCGTCACCGACTTCGTCGCCGAGATCCATAATGTGCATCACCCGATTGGCAGCGGCGCCTATTATGACGAGCAGCAACCGGAGGCCGCGCGCAATGCCGAACAATTCCGCGCCGATCGCATGCCGAAGTTTCTCGACTATTTCGAGGAGGCGGCGAAGGCGGGCTCGGAGCGCTGGACGATCGATGGTCGCTGGACCCCCGTCGATACCTCTATCTTCCAGCTGATCGAGGGACTGCGATACATGTTCCCCAAACGCATGGCGACGCTGGCGGAGCGCTATCCCGCGCTGATGCGGGTGCACCACAGCGTGCGAGCATTGCCGGGGATCGATGCCTATCTGAACAGCGAACGGCGCCTGCCCTTCAACGAGGACGGAATCTTTCGCCATTATCCCGAACTGGATGCTGCATGATGAGCGATGCGACAGGCGATGATGCGGGGGCGAAGGACTGGCAGATGCAGCGGGTCGCGCTGACGACGGGCGTCGAGC
Source organism: Sphingomonas sp. (assembly GCA_965260965.1). Taxonomy (GTDB): domain Bacteria; phylum Pseudomonadota; class Alphaproteobacteria; order Sphingomonadales; family Sphingomonadaceae; genus Sphingomonas. The sequence continues at coordinate 1,445,417 of CBDHCA010000003.1, forward strand.
TGGACGTGGCGGTCGCGGGTGCCCCGGCATCGCCGGCGATCGTGCTGCTGCACGGTTTTCCGGAGTCGCACCGGACCTGGCGGCAGATCATTCCCGAGCTTGCCCGTGATCATTTCGTCCTTGCGCCGGACCAGCGCGGCTATGTCCGTTCGTCTAAGCCCCAGGGCGTCGAGAACTACACGCCGGACAAGCCGGTCGCCGACCTGTTCGCGCTCGCGGATCATTTCGGGCTCGATCGCTTCACGCTCGTGGGCCATGACTGGGGCGGCGCAATCGCGTGGATGGCGGCGATCGGGAGACCGGACAGGGTCGCACGGCTGGTCATCATCAATGCGCCGCATCCGCTCATTTTCCAGCGCTCTCTGTTCGAGGATGCCGATCAACGACGCGCCAGCCAGTATATCACCCGCTTTCGTGATACTGGCATCGACAAGGGACTGGTCGGCGCCGGGCTCGAGCGGTTTTTCGGCAGCACCTTCGCGCAGGTCCTGACGGTGGCTGTCGCCGGTAAGGAGAAGGCCGCGTATCTCGAGGAATGGTCGCAGCCGGGCGCGATGACCGCGATGCTGAACTGGTATCGAGCCAGCAGCATCATCGTCCCGGCGATGGACGAGGAACCACCCCGTCCCGATTTTCTGGACGCACCCTTCCCCGCGACGCGGATGCCGGTGCTCGTCATCTGGGGCACCAAGGACAAGGCGCTTCTGCCGGTGCAACTGGAAGGGCTCAACGCCTATGTGCCCGATCTGACGATCGAGCGCGTGGATGCCGGGCATTTCGTCCCGTGGGAGAACGCACCCGCCGTGCTGGCGGCGATGCGGCGGTGGGGCGTCTAGAGCGAGACGTTCGCGGATGGCGGCAGGTCGATGCGCTTGGTCTGGCGGCTGCCGCTGCCATCGATCCACAGGCCGTGCGAATGGGTGGTCGCGACCGTCCGCCACTCGCTATGGCCCGGCCAGCTCCGTAAGCGGACCGACATTTCTCCCAGCGCACGGTCGGGCTCCATCGCCACGCGCGCAAGCGGTCGCCGGTCGGTTGCCCTCCCGGCAGCGTCCGCCAATGAGGACCGGATGCACCCGGCTGTGGCGTCGGGCAAATACTGCCAGACCACCGAATGCATCATCACCCGCGTTACCCCATCAGCCTGCGGCTCTGCGAGGCGTCCCTCGATCCAGTCGGCAGCATCCGATCTGTACAGGTCGACGGGTGCGGAGCGAACCATCGCGCATGCCGCCCGCAAGCGGGGAAGCCGCTCGGGCATTTCCGGCCATATATAGGCGCTCAGCCGCGCTTCCACAGCGGGGTCGGCGGCATCGAGCGGTGCGATGTCGCAGCCACGGACCGACATGATGTCGATCGGCACGTCCGGCGGCGGCTCGCCATGCCATTCGGGTTCGATCGCCAGCGAGGCGTCGCTTGGCCCCATCCGCACCCCGCCCAGATCGAAGCGATAGCGATCGATCATCAGGTTAAGCCCGGCGCTCGATCCGATCTCCAGCAGTTCGACCCTTGGCCCGTGACGTCGCGCTATTTCGAGCAGCCCAGTCATCAATGCGGCCGAGCGTCCCGGATCGTTTGTCTGCGGAGGTCCGTCCAGCCAGGGGAGCAACAGGTCGTCATGCGTGATAAGGCATCGCTGCAAAACGTCGCGAATCGCGTCCTCATCCGTCACATCGCCGGCAAAGACCACCGTCAGTTCGCTGTCCGCTCCTGCCAGCACCAGCGCGTGCAGTCCGCCGATCAGCCTGAGCGGCACGGCGTCGCGGGTCGGCTCTCCCGGCCAATCGAGGATACAGGCGCCGGTCCTGCTCTCGCGGCTTAGGCCATCTGCCAAGGCAGCGCAAAGCTTGGCGTAGATGGGCGCATCCATCTTGGTGCAGTAGAATTGCTGGATACGGAACGCCTCACGGTTACGAATCTCGGTCATGATTGCGCCCTCTCCCGCCCCGCTCATTGCGCGCTTTGTGGACCGCCCGTAAAGCCCTGGCTCGTGAGCGCCGGACCGATCATCATCGCCGTGCCCAAGGGCCGTATCCTCAGCGAAGCACTGCCGCTGCTCGAGCGTGCGGGTGTTCGCCCGGAAGCGGCATTCGCCGACGAGGCGAGCCGGGCGTTGCGCTTCGCGACCGATCGGCCCGGCATCGAGCTCATCCGCGTTCGTGCGTTCGACGTCGCCACGTTCGTGGCGCACGGCGCGGCGCAGATCGGCATCGTCGGCTCCGACGTACTGGCCGAGTTCGATTATTCCGAGATCTACGCGCCGGTCGATCTGGGGATCGGCCATTGCCGGTTGTCGGTCGCGCTGCCCGCCGCAGCCGTTGCCGGTGACGATCCACGAGGGTGGAGCCATGTGCGCGTCGCAACCAAATATCCGCATGTAACGCATACCTATTTTGCCCGGCGCGGCGTGCAGGCCGAGTGTGTCAAGCTGAACGGCGCGATGGAGCTGGCGCCGACGCTTGGACTTGCGCCGCGTATCGTCGACCTTGTCTCGTCGGGGCGCACGCTGAGCGAAAACGGGCTGGTCGAAGTCGAGCGCATCATGGACGTGACCAGCAGGCTGATCGTCAATCGGGCGGCGATGAAGACCCGCGCCGCGGTCGTCCCGTTGATCGAGGCGTTCCGCTTCGCGGCCGACGGCCGGGAAGCCGCATGATCGCGCTCAACGCCGACACGCCGGACTTCGCGGCCGAGTTTGATCGTCTGGTGCGGTCGCGGCGCGAGACGGATACGGGTGTCGAACGCGACGTGGCGGCGATCATCGCGGGCGTTCGTGATAAAGGTGAAGCGGCGGTTGCCGACTATACGCGCCGCTTCGATCGGTACGATCCGGACCGGGCAGGTTGGCGGATCGACACGGACAGCTGCGCCGAGGCGTACCGGGCGCTCAACCCCGAACTGCGCCAAGCGCTCGAGCTGGCCGAGAAGCGTATCCGCGCCTATCATGAGCGGCAGCGACCCGCCGACAGCGAGCATGTCGATGACGAGGGGGTGCGACTGGGCGCGCGCTGGCGGGCGGTCGACGCGGCGGGCCTGTACGTTCCCGGCGGTCGCGCGGCCTATCCGTCATCGCTGTTGATGAACGCCATCCCCGCGAAGGTCGCCGGTGTCGGTCGCATCGTGGTGGCGACGCCGACGCCCGACGGGGTCGTCAATCCGCTGGTGCTGGCAGCCGCGCATTTGGTGCGTGTGGACGAGATATGGCGGATCGGCGGCGCGCAGGCGATCGCTGCCTTCGCTTATGGCGCCGGGCGGATCGCGCCGGTCGACGTCGTGACCGGCCCCGGCAATGCCTGGGTGGCGGAGGCCAAGCGCCAGCTCTACGGCGTCGTCGGGATCGACATGGTCGCCGGGCCGAGCGAGATCGTCGTCGTGGCCGATGACAAGTGCGATCCGGAGTGGATCGCGGCCGATCTGCTCAGCCAGGCCGAGCATGACGTCACCACCCAGTCGATCCTCCTGTCGGACGATGCGGGTTTCGCCGATGCCGTTGCCTCGGCCGTCGACCGCCAGATCCCCGATCTCGCCACGGCCGACGTCGCGCGCGCCGCGTGGGAGGCGAACGGCGCGATCATTGTTGTCCCGGCAATCGATGACGCCATCCCCTTGGTCAATGCGCTGGCGCCCGAGCATCTCGAACTCGCGATCGACGATCCGCAACCGTTCTTCGACCGCGTTCGCCATGCCGGCTCGGTATTTCTGGGCCGCCATACGCCCGAGGCGATCGGCGACTATGTGGCGGGACCCAATCATGTCCTGCCCACCGGCCGCCGCGCGCGCTTCGCATCCGGCCTATCGGTGCTGGACTTCATGAAACGCACCAGCTTCCTTGGCTTGGACGAAGCCGCGATACGGATATTGGGACCCGCCACCGTCGCGCTCGCCGATGCCGAGGGGTTGCCCGCCCATGCCCGCTCGGTCGCGCTGCGGTTGCGCGGCAATCGCTGAGCGAAGGCTTCGTACAGGGGTGACGCCGCTCGCCGCCCCGACTAAAGTCACCGACAATGTCCCGCACCGCCACCCGATCGAAAGCCCGTGCCGCCGCGCGTCTTGCCGCTGTGCAGGCGCTTTATCAGCAGGAGATGGAGCGGACCGCCACGCGGACGCTGATCCATGAATTTCATCAGCATCGGATCGGCGCCACGATCGAGGATGTCGAATATGCCGAAGCCGATGTCGATTTCTTCGACGATCTGGTGAGCGGCGCGGCCGCGCGCGCGGGCGAGATCGACACGCTGATCGCCGGCAAGCTGGCGAAGGGGTGGAGCATGGCGCGGCTCGACAAGCCGATGAAGGCGATCCTCCGGGCCGGGACGTATGAGTTGCTCGCGCGCGCCGATGTGCCGGTCGGCGCTGTCATCACGGAATATGTCGATGTGGCGCATGCCTTTTACGAACGGCGCGAGGTCGGGTTCGTCAACGGTCTGCTCGACGCGATCGCCAGGCAGGTCAGGGGCTGAACGAAGCCACGTTCCTGGCGGCGATCCGCGCCCTGCCGCTGCATCCCGGCGCGGCGGGGCTGACGGACGACGCGGCCGTGCTGGGCGACATGGTGGTCACGACCGATACGCTCGTCGAGGGCGTCCATTATCTGCCGTCCGATGCGCCCGAGGATGTCGCGTGGAAGCTGGTGGCGGTGAACCTGTCCGATCTGGCGGCCAAGGGCGCGGTGCCGGAGGGATTGTTGCTCAATCACGCGCTGGCCGACGACGACGCATGGGAAACGCGGTTCGTGGCGGGGCTGGCGGCGGCGGTAACGCAATTTTCCTGCCCCATCATCGGCGGCGATACCGTCCGTCTGCCACCGGGCGCGCCGCGCGTGTCGAGCGTGACCGCGATCGGGCGTTCGCAAGTGGTCCCGCGACGCGGTGGGGCGCAGGCGGGAGATGGCCTTTGGGTTACGGGGACGATCGGCGATGCGGGCGCGGGCCTGACAGTCGCGTGCGGGGGCAGTGGTGCGACGCGGTTGCTCGCGGCCTATTGCCGGCCGGTGCCGCTGCTGGCCGAGGGACAAAGGCTGGCGCCGGTGGTGCATGCGATGAGCGACGTGTCCGACGGGCTGCTCATCGATGCGCAGCGAATGGCCGCGGCCAGCGGACTGGCGGTCACGATCGAGCTGGACCAGGTGCCGTTGTCGGCCGATTATGTTGCAGCGGCAGGCGAAGACCGTCTCGCCGCGGCGACCGCCGGCGACGATTATCAACTCCTATTCGCATCCGGCTGTGCCCTCACCCCACCCGTCGCCGCCACGCTGATCGGCCGGTTCGGCGCGGGTAGCGGCCTCGTACTGCGACAGGGCGGAGCGCCCATCCCGCTGCCCGATCGCCTCGGTTTCGAACATTAGCGTTATTCAAAGCCTTGCCTAAGCGCGCGGCGCTGATAGGCTGCTGGATCGCGACGGACACCCGGCAAAGCCGGGGCCGCGGGGAGGATGAGAAGGGTTCAGCTATATGACGACCGTTTACGTTGCCATGCTCTGCGGGCTTGTCGCGGTACTGTATGGAATCATCACCAGCCGCCAGGTGCTGAGCGCGTCCGCCGGCGATGAGCGGATGCAGGATATCGCCGCCGCCATCCAGGAAGGCGCGAAGGCGTATCTGGGCCGGCAATATACCACAATCGCCGTGGTCGGCGTGGTCGTCGCGGTCATCCTGTTCTTCACGCTGGGCCTGCTGTCGACCACGGGTTTCGTCATCGGCGCGGTACTGTCGGGCGTCGCGGGCTATGTCGGGATGAACATTTCGGTGCGCGCCAATGTCCGCACCGCACAAGCCGCGCGCACCAGCCTGCAGGGAGGGCTGACCACTGCATTCCGCTCGGGCGCGATCACCGGTATGCTGGTCGCGGGACTCGGACTGCTCGCGATCGCGGGGTTCTTCTGGTATCTGGTCGGCCCTGCCCGGCACCTGCCAAATGACCGCGTGATCGTCGAGGCGCTGACCGCGCTGGCGTTCGGCGCATCGCTGATCTCGATCTTCGCGCGGCTCGGCGGTGGTATCTTCACCAAGGCCGCCGATGTCGGCGCCGATCTGGTCGGCAAGGTCGAGGCCGGGATCCCCGAGGACGATCCGCGCAACCCGGCTGTGATCGCGGACAATGTCGGTGACAATGTCGGCGACTGCGCCGGTATGGCGGCCGACCTGTTCGAGACATATGTGGTGACGCTGGGCGTCACGATGATCTCCATCGCGCTGCTGATCCAGACGGCTCCGGCCGAACTGATGCGGCTGATGTCGCTGCCGCTGATCGTTGGCGGGGTGTGCATCGTGACCTCGATCATCGGCACTTATTTCGTGCGCCTGGGCAGGACGGGCACGATCATGGGCGCGCTGTACAAGGGGTTCTGGACGTCAGCACTGCTGTCGGTGCCGGCCATCTTCGTGGCCAGCTGGCTGGTGCTGGGCGACCTGAACGCCACCGTCGGCGGCGCCGGGTTCCTGAACAAGGCGAACGACGCCCTGACCACGCAGGCGGCGCCATCGCTCCTGCAGAGCTTCACCGGCATGGACCTGTTCTGGTGCATGCTCGTCGGCTTGGGCGTCACCGGGCTGATCGTGTGGATCACCGAATATTACACGGGCACCAACTATCGCCCGGTGCGCAGCATCGCCAAGGCGTCGGAGACGGGGCATGGCACCAACGTCATCCAGGGACTGGCGATCAGCCTTGAATCGACCGCGTTGCCCACGCTGGTGATTGTCGTCGCGGTCGTCGTCGCCTATCAGCTGGCGGGCATCATCGGCATCGCGTTCGCGGCGACCGCGATGCTTAGCCAGGCGGGCATGGTCGTCGCGCTCGATGCCTATGGCCCGGTCACCGACAATGCGGGTGGCATCGCCGAGATGGCCGACCTGCCGCACGAGGTGCGCCAGCGCACCGACGCGCTGGACGCGGTCGGCAACACGACCAAGGCGGTGACGAAGGGCTATGCGATCGGCTCGGCGGGCCTTGCGGCGCTGGTATTGTTCGGCGCCTATACGACCGACCTCAGGGCGTATTTCCCGTCACTGACGGTCGATTTTAGCCTGTCCAACCCGTATGTCATCGTCGGACTGCTGCTGGGGGCGCTGCTCCCCTATCTGTTCGGCGCGTTCGGGATGACCGCGGTCGGCCGCGCGGCGGGCGCGGTGGTCGAGGAGGTGCGCGAGCAGTTCCGCGACAATCCGGGCATCATGGAGGGGACCAGCCGCCCCAATTACGGACGGACGGTCGACCTGGTGACGCGCGCGGCGATCCGGGAGATGATCGTACCCTCTCTCCTGCCCGTACTGTCTCCAATCGCTCTTTACTTCGTCATCATGGCGGTCGCGGGCCAATCGCAGGGTTTCGCGGCGCTGGGCGCGATGCTGCTGGGCGTCATCGTCTCCGGGTTGTTCGTCGCGATTTCGATGACCAGCGGCGGTGGCGCGTGGGACAATGCGAAGAAGTATATCGAGGACGGCAATCATGGCGGCAAGGGCAGCGAGGCGCACAAGGCCGCGGTGACGGGCGATACCGTCGGTGATCCCTACAAGGACACTGCCGGTCCGGCGGTCAACCCGATGATAAAGATCACGAACATCGTCGCGCTGTTGCTGCTGGCGGCGCTGGCGGGGGGCGGCGTCTGAGCTCCCGTTCGGACGCGGAAGTTCACAAAGTTCACACGAAACGCATGGCTGGTTAACGGAACACGGACGTCCAGTCAAAGGCGATGGGCGCAGCAGCGGCGGTTGAGTGTATCAAAGATCAGACCGGGTATGACATGCATTGGCAGGAGTAGGACAGCATAACACTTCGCTGTCGCCGCCCGGTAGCCGCCGGAACGCACGCTGACGGTGGACGCCCGCGATCAAACCCGGCAAACCCGGCCGATGACCAACCGGCTCTATTACGGCGACAACCTGCACGCACTGCGCGAGCATGTGGCCGACGCGAGCGTCGACCTCGTATATCTCGATCCGCCGTTCAATTCGAACGCCAATTACAACATCCTGTTCAAGTCGCCGACGGGTGTGCAGGCGGATGCACAGATCGAGGCGTTCGAGGACACATGGCACTGGAACGACCGCGCGGAGGACGCCTTCGACCAGGTCGCGCGCAGCGGCAACACGAAGGCGTTCGACCTCCTGAACGCGATGCGCTCGTTCCTCGGCGAAAACGACATGATGGCGTATCTCAGCATGATGGCGATCCGCCTGATCGAGCTGCACCGTATCCTCAAGCCTACCGGGAGCCTGTACCTGCACTGCGACCCGACCGCGAGTCATTACCTGAAGCTGTTGCTGGATGGGGTGTTCGGGGCAGAGAACCATCGTAACGAAATCGTTTGGCGTCGGACTACCAGTCACAACTCATCCAATCGCTACGGAAAAATTGCTGACACTATCTTATTCTACAGCATGTCCGATTCATGGGCATGGAACGATGTCCGGACCGAGTATAGCGAAGCCCAGCTTGGCCGCTACCAAGCAGACGATGACGGCAAGCTGTTTCGAGCCGAAAACTTAACTGCTGACCGTAGGAATTCTGGATCGGGCAAGTTCGAGTGGCGCGGCACACTACCGCCGTCGACCCGCGGTTGGGCATACTCACTAGACAAATTGGAAGAGTGGTGGAGCGAGGGTCGCATCCTCACGCGCCGCGACGGGTCACCACGGATGGACGGTCTCAAGGTGTTTTTGGAAGGCTTGGAGGGTCAGAAGCTCCAATCTGTTTGGACAGATATCCCACGAATTGGAAATACTTCGGCGGAACGGCTCGGATATCCGACTCAGAAGCCGATAGCTCTTTTAGAACGAATTATATCAGTTTCTTGCCCCATAGACGGCGTCGTGCTCGACCCGTTCTGCGGTTGCGGCACCGCGGTTCATGCCGCGCAGAAACTGAACCGGCAGTGGATCGGGATCGACATCACGCATCTCGCCATCGGCCTGATCGAGAAGCGTATGAAGGCCGCCTTCCCCGGCATCGCCTTCACCGTGGAGGGCACGCCCAAGGACCTCGCCTCCGCCGAGGACCTGGCCGCGCGCGATAAATACCAGTTCCAATGGTGGGCGGTCTCGATGGTGGACGCGATGCCATTCGGCGGCAAGAAGAAGGGCGCGGACGGCGGTGTGGACGGGATCATCTATTTCAAGCCCGACGGCAAGAAGACCGAAAAGGCCATCGTCTCGGTGAAGGGCGGCGACAATGTCGGCGTACAGATGATCCGCGATCTCCATTCCGCGATGGAGCGCGAAAAGGCGCCGATCGGGGTCTTCATCACCAAGGCCTTGCCGACGACACCGATGGAGCGTGAGGCGGCCGCCGTCGGCCGTTTCGAGGACGGCTATGGTCGCACCGTCCCGCGCCTTCAGATCATTACGCTCGCGGAGATGTTCCAGGGCAAGACGCCGCAGATTCCGAACATCGACCCCAGCGCCGGCTTCAAGCGCGCTGCCCGGGAGTCGACGACACGACAGGACACGCTGCTATAGCGTCATCGTCCGACGTGCGTTGATTCAGGCCGCCGGCCCTCCCATCTTCCCTTGTAAAGCGGCATCCGCTAAGGCGCGCCGACTTTATTTCCCAAGATTTGTCCGAAAGGGTTTGTTTGGCCAAGGAAGAACTGCTCGAAATGCGCGGCCAGGTGGTCGAGCTGCTGCCCAACGCGATGTTTCGCGTCCGTTTGGAAAACGATCACGAGATCCTGGGCCATACGGCGGGAAAGATGCGCAAGAACCGCATCCGGGTGCTCGTTGGCGACGAGGTGCTGTGCGAGCTGACGCCGTATGACCTGACCAAGGGGCGTATCACCTACCGCTTCAAGTGAGCGAGGCACGGCCGTTCATCCTGGCCTCGTCCTCGCCGCGCAGGCTCGACCTGCTCGCCCGTCTGGGGGTCGTGCCCGGCTGCGTCACCGCGCCGCAAGTCGACGAGACCCCGCTGAAGCAGGAGCGTCCGCGTGATCTCGCGCTGCGTTTGGCCGCGCTCAAGGCTTTAGCCGTGGATCGTCCGGACGGCACGGTGGTGCTTGCCGCCGATACGGTCGTGGCGGCTGGCCGGCGCATCCTGGGCAAGCCCGTCGACGAGGATGAGCAGCGCCGGATGCTCGAATTGCTGTCGGGACGGCGGCATCGCTGCCTGTCGGCGGTGTGCGTGATCGACGCGGGCGGAACCGCGCGGACGCGGCTGAGCGACACGATGCTCGCCTTCAAGCCGCTGAGCACTGCCGAAATCGACGCCTATGTCGCCCGTGGCGAGGGGATCGGCAAGGCGGGCGGGTACGCGATCCAGGGCCATGCCGAGGCGTTCGTCCGCTATCTGGCCGGAAGCCATTCCGGCGTCGTCGGCCTGCCGCTGTTCGAGACATGCGCGCTGCTGGCGCATGCGGGCGTGCTGCTTGGCTGAATGGCTGTACGAGGACGGGATCGGCGAGGCGCGCGCCGCGCTGGTCGAGGACGGTCATATCCTGCGTGCCGTAATCGACCTCGACGACGGGCGCCCGCGCCTTGGCGCGGTGGTGCGTGGGCGGCTGACGGAAAATGGTCGCGTGCTGCTGGAGAGCGGGACGACGGTCGTGCTGGCGAGCGTCCCGACCGGATTGACCCACGGCGCGGCGGTTTCGGTCGAGATCACCCGCGAGAGCATTGCCGAGACGGGCCGGGTGAAGGACCCGCTCGCGATCGTCACCGACGATACGCCGCGCGCGGGACCGGAGCTGCTCGCACGGATCACGGGGACCGGTCATGCCGTGCGCCGCCTGCTCCCACATGAGCCGGACCGGCTGGAGGCAGAAGGCTGGTCGGAGGTACTGGAGGAGGCGCAGACCGGCGATATCGACTTTCCGCGCGGGATGCTGCGCTGCTCGCCGACGCCGGCGATGACGTTGTTCGACGTGGATGGCGGCGGGCCGCTCGAGCCGCTGGCCATCGACGCGGCCGTGGCGATCGCCGGCGTGATCGTGCGGCATGGCATCGGCGGGTCGATCGGGATCGACTTCCCCACCTTGCGGGGGAAGGCGGCGCGGCAGGCGGTCGCGGCCGCGATCGACGCGCATTTGCCCCTGCCCTTCGAGCGCACGGTGATGAACGGCTTCGGCTTCCTGCAGATCGTGCGGCCGAGGCGGCGTGCGTCGCTTCCCGAACTGCTGCGCGCCGATCCCGTCGGCGCCGCCGCACGCGCGCTCCTGCGGAATCTGGAACGCACGCCACCGGGAGCGCCGCGCGCCGTGCGTCCGCCGGCCGCGGTCACCCGCCTGCTGCAAGGCCGGCCCGACTGGTTGGGGGAACTGGCGCGGCGGACGGGCGTCGTGCACCGACTGGAGGAATGATGCCCGTACCCTGCCCGATCTGCGAAAAGCCGTCCGCGCCCGAACACGCGCCCTTCTGCTCGCGGGGGTGCCGCGATCGCGATCTGCTGAAATGGCTTGACGAAGGCTACCGCATCGAGGTGCCGCTTCACCATGAAGATGGGGTGGACAGCGGCGATGAGCGTGCGTAAAGGCGCGCTTCTGATTGCGAAAGCGGTCGGCGCCCGGGTAGCTCAGTGGTAGAGCAGACGACTGAAAATCGTCGTGTCGGTGGTTCGACTCCGCCCCTGGGCACCATTTTCCCTACTGAGACGGCGGCTGCGTATAACCAGCGGGGCTGAGGGTAAAGATCTCGCACCCATTGTCCGTGATGCCGATGGTATGCTCGAACTGCGCGGAGAGCGAGCGGTCGCGCGTCACCGCGGTCCAGCCGTCGTCGAGCAGCTTCACATCGGGCCGGCCGACATTGATCATCGGCTCGATGGTGAAGAACATGCCCGGTCGCAGCTCCGGCCCGGTGCCCGGCTTCCCGGCGTGAACGACCTCCGGCGCGTCATGGAACAGCCGCCCCAGCCCATGTCCGCAGAAATCGCGGACGACCCCGTAACGGTGCCGCTCCGCATGCTGCTGGATTGCGTGCGCGACATCACCCATGTGATTGCCCGGCCGCGCCTGCTCGATGCCGAGCATCAGGCATTCATAGGTGACCTCGACCAGTCGGCGGGCGCGCAGCGGCACGTCGCCGATCAGGTACATGCGGCTACTGTCACCATGCCAGCCGCCCAGGATCGGCGTCACGTCGACGTTGACGATGTCACCGCCCTTCAGTGCCTTCTCGCCGGGGATGCCATGACAGACGACATGATTGATCGAGATGCAGCTGGAATGCGTATAGCCGCGGTAGCCCAGCGTCGCCGGTACGCCGCCGCGTGATGTGATGAAGTCGTAGATCAGCCGGTCGATCTCGCCGGTCGCGACGCCGGGGACCATGTGCGGGACCAGCATGTCCAGCGTCTCGGCCGCGAGCCGGCCGGCGCGGTGCATCGCCTTAAACGCAGTAGCGCCGTAAAGCTTGATGGCGCCGGTGCGCCCCTCGGTCACATCGGTTGACGCGGTCACATATTCGATCATGCCGATCGATATAGCGCCCGGTGACGGGCTTTGCGAGGGCGACGCCGACCGCTATGCCGACATGATGACCGCCGACCGCATCTGGACCGCCGCGCTGATCGTCATCGGTGACGAGATCCTGTCGGGGCGGACGCAGGACAAGAACATCGCGCAGGTCGCCGCCTGGCTGAACGTGCAGGGCATCCGCCTGGCCGAGGTGCGCGTCGTCGCCGACGATACGGCCGCGATCGTCGAGGCGGTCAACATCCTGCGGGCGCGAAACGATTACCTATTCACGACGGGCGGCATTGGTCCGACGCATGACGACATCACCGTCGATGCCATTGCCGAGGCACTGGGGGTGCCGGTCGCGCTCCATCCCCAGGCACTCGCGACGCTGACGCGCTATTACGAGAGCAAGGGCGGCATCACCGAGGCGCGCAGCCGCATGGCTAGAGTACCGCAAGGCGCTTCGCTGATCGAGAACCGGCTGTCGGGCGCTCCTGGTATCCGGACGGGGAACGTCTTCATCATGGCAGGCGTGCCCCATATCACCGCCGGGATGCTCGCGTCCCTGACCGGCACGCTGGAAGGTGGACGACCCGTCCTGAGCGGCACGATCGGCTGCTGGGTCGCCGAGAGCGAGGTCGCGGATCTGCTCGCGACCGCGCAGCACCGCCATGAGGGGATCGCGATCGGCAGCTACCCGTTTTTTCGCGAGGGCCGGGTCGGCGCCAATTTCGTCGTGCGCGGAACGGACGAGGATCAGGTCGCGCGCTGCCTCGCCGATCTGTCGGACGACCTGATCGCGACCGGGCGGCAGGTGGTGGAGGGTGGCATCTAGAATCAATCGTGACTACGCTCATGGCATGGATAACATAATCGGAGCGGATGCGATGCGTGACAACCCTCTTGGCCTGGCCGGCTTCGAGTTTTGCGAGTTCACCTCGCCGGATCCCGATCTGCTCGGCGAGCAATTCGAGCAGATGGGCTTCGTCGCCGCACACCGGCACCCGACAAAGGACGTCATCCGCTACAAGCAGGGTCGTATCAACCTGCTGCTCAATCGGGAGGCTCAGGGTCAGGCGGCCGATTTCCGCGCCGCGCACGGCCCATCCGCCAGCGGCATGGCGTTTCGCGTCGCCGATCCCGCCGCCGCCTATGCCCATGCCATCCTTGAGGGCGCCAGCGCGGTCGATGCCGCGCGCGGAACGCTGGACGGCGCGTGCGTGGTGGAGGGGATCGGCGGCAGCTACCTCTACCTGGTTCACGCCGATCGTGATCTCTATAAAGACTGGGACGAAGTACCCGGCTGGCGCGCGGCGGAGGCGGAAAACAATGTCGGGCTCGATCTGCTCGACCACCTGACCCACAATGTCCGGCGCGGCGAGATGCGGACATGGTCGAGCTTCTACGGCCGGCTGTTCGGCTTCGAGGAGCAGAAATATTTCGATATCAAGGGGAAGGCGACCGGGCTGTTCAGCCAGGCGATGATCGCCCCCGACGGCGCGATCCGCATCCCCCTGAACGAAAGCCAGGACGAGAACAGCCAGATCGAGGAGTTCATCCGCGAATATCAGGGCGAGGGCATCCAGCATCTGGCGCTGACGACGCCAGACATCTTCGACACGGTCGAGAAACTGCGCGCGCGCGGCGTCCGGCTGCAGGACACGGTCGAGACCTATTACGAACTGGTCGACAAGCGGGTGCCGGGGCATGGCGAGGACCTGGAGCGGCTGAAGCGCAACCGCATCCTGATCGACGGCGATGTCGGGCAGGAGGGCATCCTGCTCCAGATCTTCACCGAGAACATGGTCGGGCCGATCTTCTTCGAGATCATCCAGCGCAAGGGCAATCAGGGCTTTGGCAACGGCAATTTCCAGGCGCTGTTCGAATCGATCGAACTCGACCAGATCAGGCGCGGCGTCGTCGCGGTCGATGCCTGAGGTCTGACGACGAACGCGCAAGCATTAGAAGAAAGGGTTGCGGTGACCGACTATCTGCCCGGCTTCGCCAACCATGTCTCGACCGAGGCGGTGGCGGGCGCGTTGCCGGTCGGGCAGAACTCGCCGCAGCACGTCCCCTTCGGCCTGTATGCCGAGCAGGTGTCGGGCACCGCGTTCACGGCACCGCGCGCGGAGAATCGCCGCTCGTGGCTCTATCGGCTGCGTCCCACCGCCAACCACGGCGCGTTCACCCGCTACGACGGCGCGCCGCATCTGCGCACCGCGCCGTTCGATGCGGTTCCCCCCTCCCCCAACCGGATGCGCTGGGACCCGCTGCCGATGCCGGCCGAGCCGACCGATTTCGTCGACGGCCTGGTCACGTATGGCGGCACGGGCGACATCGCCGCGCAGTCGGGCGTCGGCATCCATTGCTACGCCGCCACCCGCGACATGATCGGTCGCGCCTTTTTCTCCGCCGATGGCGAGCTGCTCATCGTCCCGCAGCAGGGGCGGTTGCGGATCGATACCGAGCTTGGGCGCATCGACATCGCCCCCTTGCAGATCGCGCTGATCCCGCGCGGCGTGCGGTTTCGCGTCGCGCTGCCCGACGGTGAGGCGCGCGGCTATGTCTGCGAGAATTACGGCGGCCTGTTCCGCCTGCCGGACCTCGGCCCGATCGGCGCCAACGGCCTGGCCAACCCCCGCGACTTCGAGACGCCCGTCGCCCGGTTCGAGGACAGGGACGAGCGGTTCGAGATCATCCAGAAATATCAGGGCGGCCTGTGGACCACCACGCTCGACCATTCGCCCTTCGACGTTGTCGCCTGGCACGGCAATCTCGCCCCCTGCCGCTACGACCTGACGCGGTTCAACACCATCAACACGGTGTCGTTCGACCATCCCGACCCGTCGATCTTCACCGTCCTGACCAGCCCGTCGGCGCAGCCCGGCACCGCCGATTGCGATGTCGTCATCTTCCCGCCGCGCTGGATGGTGGCGGAGCACAGCTTTCGCCCGCCCTGGTTCCACCGCAACGTGATGAGCGAGTTCATGGGGCTCGTCACCGGCACCTATGACGCCAAGGAGGGCGGCTTCGCGCCCGGCGCCGCCAGCCTGCACAACCAGATGAACGGCCACGGGCCGGACCGGGCCAGTTACGACAAGGCGATCGCCGCCGAGCTGGCGCCGCACAGGATCGACGGCACGATGGCCTTCATGTTCGAGACGCGCCTGCCGATCCGCCTGACCCGCTGGGCCGGCGACAGCCCGACCGCGCAGCCGGACTATGACGCCGTCTGGAGCGGGTTCGAGAAGGCCCACCTGCCGCACGCGTAGAACCCGCTCCGGCCAAGCCGCCCCGTTCGACCGGCTTGCGAAAATCGTCGCATTGGGCGAGCAGGGGCGGGACCATCAACGCAATCGCAACCGGGCCGGCGGCAGCATGGGTCGCGGGTGCCCGCCACCGCTGGAGACGAACCATGCTGACCGGTGAGATCCGCAGCCAGATCGAACGGCTGCGCAAGAATCTGTGGGAGGGCGGCGTCGCCAATCCGCTGACCAATGTCGAGCAGATCACCTATCTGCTGTTCGCCAAGCGGATCGACGAGATCCAGACGCGCGAGGAGAACATGGCCCTGGCGCTGGCGAAGCAGGGCTATGTCCCGCGCCGCATCTTTCCCGAGGGCAGGGACGGGCTGGACACGCCGGGGTTTCGCGGCGGCGGATGCCCCTATGACCTGATGCGCTGGTCGCGGTTCAGGGATCAGGCGCCGGAGCGCATGTACGAGATCGTCGCCGATCACGTCATGCCCTTCCTGCGCACGCTGGGCGGGCCGGAAAGCGTCATGGCGGGCCACATGAAGGGCGCGCGGCTGGCCTTCACCAAGCCCGCGCTGCTCGACAAGCTGGTGCAGGGGCTGGGCGAGATCCCGATGGACGATCGCGATACGAAGGGCGATGTCTATGAATATCTGCTCTCGATGATCTCCAGCGCGGGTGAGAACGGTCAGTTCCGCACGCCGCGCCACATCATCGACCTGATGGTCCGGCTGATGGACCCCGGCCCCGCCGATACGGTGTGTGATCCCGCCGCCGGTACCGCGGGTTTCCTGATGATGGCGGCCGAGCATGTCCGGCGCGAGCATCCCCGCCTGTTCTACGACGAGGCGTCGCGCACGCATTTCGAGGGCCGCGCCTTCACCGGCTATGATTTCGACGAGACGATGCTGCGGATCGGCGCGATGAACATGATGCTCCACGGCATCGACGAGCCGCGCATCACCTATCGCGACAGCCTGGCCGAAGGCGCCGGGGATGCGGGGCAGTACAGCCTGATCCTGGCGAACCCGCCCTTCGCGGGCAGCCTGGACAAGGAAAGCTGCGCCCGCGACCTGCTGAAGGTCGTCAGCACGAAGAAGACCGAGCTGCTGTTTCTGGCGCTGTTCGTGCGGATGCTGTCGACCGGCGGGCGCGCGGCGGTGATCGTGCCCGATGGTGTGCTGTTCGGATCGTCCAAGGCGCACAAGGCGATGCGCCGCCTGCTGGTGGACGAGCACCGGCTGGAGGCGGTGATCTCGCTCCCCTCGGGCGTGTTCCGCCCCTATGCGGGCGTCTCCACCGCGATCCTGATCTTCACCAAGACCGGGCGCGGCGGCACCGATACCGTGTGGTATTACGACATGGCCGCCGACGGCTGGAGCCTGGACGACAAGCGCGCGCCGCTGCTGGACGAGACGCTGCTCGGCCCCGCGCCCGAACGGCCGCTGACGCCGGAGGAGCATGACAGGAACAACCTGCCCGACCTGCTGACCCGCTGGGCCGCGCGCGAAGGGCGGGAGCGCGACAACCCCCGCACCGCGCAGAGCTTCTGCGTGCCGCGCGCCGATATTCAGGCGGCGGAATACGACCTGTCGATCAACCGCTACCGCGAAATGGTCCACGCCGATGTGACCCACGACGCGCCGAAGGACATCATCGCCGAGCTGCGCGCGCTGGAGGGCGAAATCGCCACGGGGCTGACGGCGCTTGAAGGGATGTTGGGGTGAGGTCCGTTGCATTAAAAGAAGTTGCTGAAATCGAACGAGACGCGATTGCGCCCGGTGTTATTAAGTCGGGGACCAAATATCTTGGTCTGGAGCACATCGAGTCTGGCGGCGGCATCCTCTCGTCCGATCCGGTCGATGTAGGCGACTTAGCCAGCACCAAATTTCGTTTTGGCGCCGACCACGTGCTTTATGGAAAACTTAGGCCTTATCTGGCCAAGATCGCGCTACCTGACTTTGAAGGCGTTTGCAGCACGGACATCCTACCCGTCCGGCCTGGGCCAGACCTCGACAAGCGCTTCCTAGCGTATTTCTTACGTCAGCCCTCTATGATCGAATTCGCAGCTTCCCGCTCAACCGGCGCGAATTTGCCACGATTAAGCCCCAAGGCCTTGGGCGAATTTGAAATCCCTCTCCCGCCCCTGCCGGAGCAGCGGCGGATTGCGGCGATCCTGGATCAGGCGGACGCGCTGCGCCGCCTGCGCCGCCAATCCCTCTCCCGCCTCTCCGAGCTTGGGCAGGCGATCTTCCGTCAGATGTTTGGCGACCTCGTTGCAAACGACAAGGAGTTCTACGACGGCCGAATAGGCGAACTGATAGCAGGATTTGACACCGGCAAGAACTTGGCGGCCGCGGCCAGCGATGTAATAAGTATCAATCGTGTCCTGAAAGTCAGTGCGGTAACGAGCGGCACATTCGACGTCAATGAGTCCAAGCCACTGTCTGACAACTATAAGCCTCCGGCCAGTCATTTCGTGCATTCCGGCGATTTACTTTTCAGTCGAGCAAATACCGCTTCGTTGATCGGTGCGACGGCTGTGGTCAATCATCCGGTTGAGAATATCGTAATGCCTGATAAGCTTTGGCGATTTCAATGGCACCGGACTAGTGAGGCAATGTTCGTGCATCATCTCTTCCAGTCAGTACCGATGCGCCGCGAGATTTCGCGAAGGGCGAGCGGCACCAGCGGGTCAATGAAGAATATCGCGAAAGAAAAGGTTCTCTCCATCAAACTGGGAATACCGGGAGAGAGCAGCCGGAGGGAGTTCGAGCGAAAGGTCGAAGCATCTGATCGCATTCACGCATTGAGCGCGTCTCGCAACGCCGACTCCCTCTTCGCCTCCCTCCAACACCGTGCCTTTCGCGGGGAACTCTAGGCCATGACCACCACCGGGCCGGGCGGTCGCAGGACGCTGAGCATCGCGGGCGGCGCCCTACACCGTGTGACCGATGGACCGGCCGCGCAGTTCGGCTTTCTCGCGCCCTTCGCTTTCCTGACCGATCATGTCGCGATGGCCGAGCGGCAGGCGCTGGCCGATCCACGCGGCGGCGCCGTCCATTGCCGGCTCGCGGTCGAGGCGATGGTGCGCTGGCTCTACGACAACGACACCGCGCTGAGCGCGCCCTATGACGATCACCTCGCCGCGCTGATCGCCGAGCCGAGCTTCCACCGGCTTGCCGGCACGATGATCCGCACCAAGATCGACCTGATCCGCAAGATCGGCAACCGCGCCGCGCATCCCGGCGCGTTCGCCGCCAGCCAGTCGGTCAGTGCCCTGCGCGAGCTGTTCCACATCGGTATCTGGTTCGCGACGCGCTATTCGCCGACCCCGCCGCCCGCCGCGCTGGCCTTCTCCGCCGACCTGCTGCCGCATGGGGTCGCCGCTTCGCAGACCGGCGCGGACGAGGTCCGGCGGCTGGAGGACGCCGCCGGGCGCGACCGTGAGGCGCTGGAGGCGGAGCGGCGGGCGCGGATGGCCGATGCCGGCGCCCGCGCCGCGCTGGAGGCCGAACTGGCGCAGGTCCGTGCCCAGATGACCGCGCTGCGCCGCGCCAATGAGGGCCGCGACGCCGGGCATGATTATGGCGAGGCGGAGACCCGCGACCGCTTCATCGACGTGCTGCTGAGAGAGGCCGGCTGGCCGCTCGCCGATCCGCGCGACGTGGAATACCCCGTCCAGGGTATGCCCAACGACCGCAGCGCCGACGGGAAGGGCGCGGGCTTCGTCGACTATGTGCTGTGGGGAGAGGACGGACGGCCGCTGGCGCTGATCGAGGCGAAGCGCGCGCGCAAGGACCCGCGCGAGGGCAAGGAACAGGCGCGGCTGTACGCCGACTGCCTGGAGGCGCGGTTCGGGCGGCGGCCCGTAATCTTCTACACCAACGGCTACGACCACTGGATCTGGGACGACCTCCATTATCCGCCGCGCCCCGTCGCCGGCTTTCGCACCCGCGACGAATTGCAGACGATGGTGCAGCGGCGTGAGACGCGGCTGCCGCTGGCCGATGTGCCCACCGACCGCGCCATCGCCGGCGGCGGGCGGCGCACCTATCAGGAAAAGGCGATCCGCGCCGTCTGCCACCGGTTCGAGGATTCGGCGCTGGGCGGCGAGAACCACCGCAAGGCGCTGCTGGTGATGGCCACCGGCTCGGGCAAGACGCGCGTCGCCGTCGCGCTGACCGATGTGCTGATGCGCGCCAACCGGGCCAAGCGCATCCTGTTCCTGGCGGACCGCGTGCCGCTGGTGAAGCAGGCGGCGGGCAATTTCCGCAGGTACCTGCCCGACAGCTCGCCGGTCAATCTGGTGCAGCATCCCGGCGGCGACGGGCGCGTGTTCCTCTCCACCTATCCCACGATGCTGAACCTGATCGAGCGCGCGCGGCAGGACGGCCGCCGGCGCTTCGGCCCCGGCTGGTTCGATCTGGTCATCATCGATGAGGCGCACCGCTCGGTCTATCGCAAGTACAAGGCGATCTTCGACTGGTTCGACGCGCCGCTGCTGGGCCTGACCGCGACCCCCAAGGACGAGGTCGACAAGAACACCTATGCGCTGTTCGAGCTGGAGGACGGCGTCCCCACCGACGCCTATGACCTGGGCCAGGCGGTGACCGACGGCTTCCTGGTCCCGCCCCGCGCGATCGACGTCCCGCTCCGCTATCCGCGCGCGGGCATCCGCTATGACGATCTGAGCGACGGCGAGAAGGAGGAATGGGACGCGGTCGACTGGGGCGAGGACGGCCCGCCAGAGGGCGTCGACGCCGCCGACGTCAACGACTGGCTGTTCAACGTCGACACCATCGACCTGATGCTCAGGCAGTTGATGGAGGACGGGCTGAAGGTTGCGGGCGGTGACCGGCTGGGCAAGACGATCATCTTCGCCAAGAACCACCGCCACGCCGAGTTCATCGTCGAGCGCTTCGACGCCAATTATCCCGCGCTGAGAGGCCGGTTCTGCCGCCTGATCGACAACCGGGTCAGCTATGCCCATGCGCTGATCGAGGAGTTCGAGGTCGCGGACCGGGCGCCGCATATCGCCGTCTCGGTCGACATGCTGGATACCGGCATCGACATCCCCGACGTGCTGAACCTGGTGTTCTTCAAGATCGTCCGGTCGAAATCGAAATTCTGGCAGATGATCGGCCGAGGCACGCGATTGCGGGAGGACATCTTCATCGACGGCGACGGCAATCGCACCGACAAGGAATATTTCTGCGTCTTCGACTATCTCGGCAATCTCGACTATTTCAACGCCCAGATCGAGGGCGCGGAGGCGCGCACCGCCAAGCCGCTGGGCGAACGGCTCTTTTCGGCGCGCGTGGAACTGCTGGGGCTGATGCAGCCGTCACGCGGGCCGGGTGCGGGCACGCGGGTGCGATCACCGTCGAGCACGTTCCTGGGCCAGGGCGATGAGCCCGGTCTGTACGATGGCGTGCGGACCGCGCTGCACCGCGAGGTCGCCGGGATGCCGCTCGACAATTTCATCGTCCGCGCGCAGCGGCGCCACGTCGAGAAATTCCGGGAACCGTCGGCCTGGGACCATCTGGGCGAAGAGGACCGGCATGAACTGGTCGCCCATGTCGCCGGACTGCCGACCAGCGTCACCGATCCGGACGTCGATGCCAAACGCTTCGACCTTGTGTGCCTGCGCATCCAACTTGCGATGCTGCGCGGCGCGACGTTCGCGGCGCTGCGCAAGGCTCTTGTCGAGCAGGTGCACCAGCTTGAGGCCAAGGGCGCGGTGCCCGACGTCGCGCGCGCGATGGCGCTGATCCTGGAGGTCCAGACCGACGACTGGTGGACCGACGCCACCCCCGACATGATCGAGACCGCCCGGCGGCGGCTGCGCGGGCTGATGAACCTGATCGAGCCGGGCAAGCAGGTGATCGTCACCACGAACCTGGCCGATGCGATGGGCACGAAGCGTGAGGTGGAGCTTCTCGACCTCGGCGGCGCCTCGTCGCTGGCGCAGTTCCGGCGCAAGGCGCGCGCGTATGTCGACGCGCATGCCGACCATGTGACGATCGCCCGCCTGCGTCAGGGCCGTCCGCTGACCCCGGCCGACCTCGACGAGCTGCAGGCGCTTTTCCTCGGCGCGGGGCTGGTCGAACCCGCTGGGTTCGACCGTGTCCGCCGGATGCCCGACATGCCCCGCTTCATTCGCTCGCTGGTCGGTCTGGATCGCCGCGCGGCGCAGGCCGCCTTCAACGACGCGCTCGCCGGCACGACGCTGTCACCGCGCCAGATTCACTTCGTCGAGACGATCGTCGACTGCCTAACGACAGCGGGAACGATGGACCCGAAAGCACTGTTCGAACCGCCGTTCACCAACAAAACCCCCAACAGCATCAGCGATATGTTCGACGGCGCTACGGTTACCCGAATCATCGGCACGCTGGAGGATTTCGAACCCCGGCTTGACGATGTCGCCTAAGAACGGTTTGGTAACGGCTCGACGGCCGTTACGCCCAGTTCGCCCTCCAGCCAGGCCTTGAGCCGACCCTTCGGCTCCGCGCCGACCTTGGTGGCGGCGGGTTCGCCGTTCCTGAACAGGATCATCGTCGGGATGCCGCGTACGCCGTAGCGACCGGGAACATCGGGATTCTCGTCGATGTTCAGCTTGGCGACCGTTACCTGCTCGCCCAGTTCGTCGGAAATCTCCTCCAGGCTCGGCCCGATCATCTTGCACGGGCCGCACCACTCCGCCCAGAAATCGACCAGGACCGGCTTGTCGGCGCCCAGCACGTCGCTCTGGAAGCTGGCATCGGTGATTGTCTTGGTGGCCATGATGATTCTCCTTCATTGCCAATCTAGGATCGCGTGCGCGCCGGCTCAACGGATGCGCCCCTAGCTTTGCTCCGGCGCAGCCAAGCACGGCTTGTGACGCTTCAGCACGTCGTCGGGCAGAACGATCAACGCAGGACCCGAGGTATAGAGCAACATGGCATCGATCCTCCGCCCCGGAAAGATCACGCAAAGAGCCGCGGCATAGGCCGCCATCTGCCGAAGATGATAAGGCGGCACCTCGTCCAGACAGGTCGGCGCGCGGCGCCCGGTCTTGTAGTCGACCAGCCGCACACGCGCGTCCTCGACCAGCAGCCGATCGACCGTCCCCGAGACGACCAGACCATCGTCGACCACCGCGGTGATCGGCGCCTCCGCCAGCGCGGTCGGCCCGAACAGCTCGGTGAGCGCGGGGTCGGCCAGGACGCCGCAGACCTGGCGAACGATCGTGCGCCTGATTGCGACGTCCGCAACACCGCCGCTCGCTTCCAGCCAGCGACCGGCGACCGCTTCGCGCTCCGCAGGAGCAACCGGCGGCAGTCGCTCGAACAACGCATGAATTAGGCGTCCGCGCTCGGCCGCATCGCGCATCGCTTGGGCCGGCGGCGCATCGGCGACGGCATCCTCGCCGATCGCCGATGGGGCCAGCGGCCGGGACGAGCGCAACTCAACCGGCGCCGGTTCGCGCGCCCATCCGGGCAGCGCGGCCAGCGAGCGTGCCGTCTCGGGCGCAGCCTGCTTGCGACCGGCGGGCTTGTGCATCGTCGATCCTGTGAAGACCCGCACTCCGTCGTCGTTGCGCGCGCCCAGCGTGTCCATCGCACGGCTCGCGGCGGCGAACCAGCTGCGCGCGGGCGGCTTGCAATCGGCGCGCTTGCCAAGCGCACCCGCGATCACCAGCCGCTCCTCCGCGCGTGTCGCCGCCACGTAGAACAGCCGCCAGTGCTCCTCCAGCTCGCGCTGCTCGACCTGCGCCATCACCTGGTCGAGCGGCCCGCCGCGTTCCTCGGCGCGCGGGCGAAAGACAGGCAGCGGTTGGGCGCCCGGCTCCGGCACCCAGCCCAGGATCGAGCGCGGCGCCGCAGTGGGATCGGCGGTCGCGTCGGCCAGGATGACGACCGGCGCCTGCAACCCCTTCGCGCCGTGAACGGTCATCACCCGCACCGCATCCAGCGGTTGCGACGGGTCGCGAACGATCTCGACCTCTCCGCGATCGAACCAGTCAAGGAAGCGTTGCAGCGACGGCGTCGTGGTGGTCTCGAACTCCAGCGCGGCGTTCAGCAGCTCGTCGATCGGATCCCGCGCCTCTGCGCCCAGCCGGCGCAGCAGCTTGCGCCGGCCGTCGAGCGGACCGGACAAAAGATCCTCGAGAAATACGTAGGGCGTCGCGTAATCGGCGCGCGACAGCATCGAGCGCAGTGGCACGAGCCGATCCTCGCCTTGCGTCTCGCGCAGATGCCGCCACAGACTGCCGCGCGCACGCGGCGCCATGTTCATCAACTCGTCCTGCGTCCAGCCGATCAGCGGCGATACCAGCAGCGACGCCAGGCTCAGATCGTCATCAGGCTGCAACACGAAGCGGATCGCCGCCAGCAGGTCCTGCACCGCCAGCGGCGCATTGAGCCGCAACCGGTCGACCCCGGCCACGGGCACCCCCTCAGCATAGAGCCGGGCCACCAGCAGCGACGCCAGCTCGCCGCGCCGCCGGACCAGAATCATCACATCCTCCGGGCGGAGCGGACGCCCCTTGCTATCCAGCATGACGCCATCGTCCAGCCACCCACGCACTGCACGCGCGATGTCGATCGCCTGCTGCCGGACGGCATCGTCTATCCACCCTTCCTCGTCCTCCTGCGTGCCGCCCGCGATGACCGGCGGCCACAGTTCGACGCGTCCCGGCCCCGGCACCTCGCTTGCGTGACGCTCCTGCATCCCCACTGCGCCCAGCCCCGGCTCACCGATCGCTTCGATCGCGGCGTCGACGAACTCCAGCACCGGCTTCGTCGATCGGAACGAATGGGTCAGCGACAGCTGCTCCATCGGCAACCCGCGTTCATGCTCGGGCCAGTCCTCACAGCCCGCCACTTGCGCCGCGCGCTCGCCGAAATGCCGCTCGGCCCAGGCGAAGTTGATCGGGTCCGTCCCCTGAAAGCCGAAGATCGCCTGCTTATAATCCCCGACGGTAAACAGCGTGCGCGTGTTCGGCGCATGAACGCCGCGCCCGACGAAGAACTCATCGGCGATAGCGCGCACGATCCGCCACTGGTTCAGGTTGGTGTCCTGTGCCTCGTCGATCAGGACGTGCTCGGTGGTCTGGTCGAGCTTGTAGCGGACCCATTCACCAATCCCGGGCTGTTCCAGCAACCGGACCGCGGTCGCGATCAGGTCGTCGAAATCGACCGCTCCCAGGTGCCGCTTCGCCGCCGCATAGGCGCGCGCATACTCCCGTCCCAGCGTTAGTGCGTCCGCGAGCAGATCGGCATAGCCGGCGCGCACCTGCATCGACACTAGCGCCGCGCATTGCTCGCCGACGGTCGCGGCCAATGTCGCATAGTCCGGTTCACCCGCGAGCTGACCGGGCTTGACCTTGCGCGGCTCGCCCTTCCCGGTACGGACCGCTGCCATCAAGCGCGCCAACATCGACGGCCGTTCGTGCGCCGCCGCCACCGTCCACGCCTCCATCGCGTCGGCTTGCTTGTTCCCTGTCGCGGTCCCCCAGCCTCGATCCGCGCGTGCCAACCGCGCCAGTGCCGCGCCATCGATATCCGCGCACCCCCGGCTTATCGCCTCGATCACGTCTCCCTGTGGCAGGTCGAGCGCTCGGCGAAGCCAGGGCCGGACCCCGCCCGGCAACGCCTCTAGCGCGGGGAGCGCGCGGGCGCAGGCGAGCAGGTAGCTCTCCGCCCCGCCCTCACCCAGCCGCATGCTGAGCGCTCCCGCCGTCTCGATCGGCGCTGTCCGCCCCTCGCGATCGGCGTCACTCAGCAGCGTCGCCAGTGCCTCGCGCGCCAGCACCGCCTCCTCGCGCGGTTCCAGCGCGCGGAACCCGGGCACGAGCTGCGCCTCCAGCGGAAATGCGCTCAGCAGACTCTGGCAAAAGCCGTGGATGGTCTGGATGCGCAGCCCGCCGCCGGGCGCATCAAGGACCTTGGCGAACAATGTTCGTGCACGTTCCAGCATCGCCGCCGTCGGTCGCTCGCCCAGCGCATCAAGGTCGCGTGCCAGCGCAGGCCCCGGCATCCTGACCCAGGCAGCCAGCCGTTCGTTGATCCGCCCGGCCATTTCCGCTGCGCCGGCCTTGGTAAAGGTCAGCGCGAGGATTGCCGAAGGATCGATCCCCCGCAGCAACAGGCGATAGACGCGCGCTGCGAGCACCTGCGTCTTGCCCGTCCCTGCCGAGGCCGCCAGCCAGACATGTGCACCCGGATCGCTCGCCAGCGCCTGATTGCCCTTCAGCCGGGGCAGCCCGCTACTCACGTCCATACCATTCGTCGCGGCGCATCAACTGGTCATACTCCGCATAGGGCGCGTATTCCGGCACCAGCTTGGCGGTGAAGGCGTCATCTCCCGTCAGCCACCTGCCCGCCGCCTCGATGAAGTTGTGCGCGGCAAGCGCGGCGAAGTCCGTCGTCGCGATACGGTCGCGCTTGCCCTCGGAGTCGACCGGTGTCGTGACGTAGCCGAAGCCGTCGCGGTTCTTGCCCATCGACCAATATTCGAACGCCGACGCCTCGCCCGTCACCTCGCCGAACCCCCCCCGCTCGGCGATCACCGCCAGCAGGCCCAGCTGCAGCGAAAATCCCTCGCGAACCGCGGCGGTCGATGGCGGCTTGCCAGTCTTGTAGTCGACGATGCCCAGCTTGCCATCGGGCATGCGGTCGACCCGGTCATAGCGCCCGGTCAGCGTCACGCCGGCGATGTCGATGCGCCCCTTCCCCTCGGCGCTCAGCACCCGGCGTCCCTCGGCCGCGCCGCGCTCGACCTCGGCCGCGACCCAGTCGATCGCCTCCATCAGTCTCGGCTGCCACAGTGCGCGCATCATCGCATGCGTGCGCGCATCCGCCAGCATCGCAAGCGCGCGCGGCCGGAGCGAACCGATCACGCACCCGTCTTGCGTCCACCACTGCTCCAATATGTCGTGCACCGCCGACCCGCGCCATGCGGCGCTGGGATCGGCATCGACCGTGTCGAGCGCCGCCAGACGCAGCATCCGCCGGGCATAGAATGCGTAAGGGTCCGCCTTCAGCCGGTCGACCTCGGTCACCGAAATCGACCGCGGACGCGCGGCGACCGGGGGAACCGGCGCGGGCCGCGAGGCCGGTCGATGCTCCCCCGGCTCGTCCAGCGCCGCCGCCCATGCGCGCAACGTGTCGGCGCGCTCCAGCCTGTCCCCTGCCATCGCCTCCAGCCGAAGCCACAGCCGCGACGCCAGCGCAGGTGAACGACCCTCCCGCCGGCTCCGCGTGACCAGCACCTGCGGCGCGCCAAGCGACTGCGCGAAGTCGTGCGCGGCGATCCCTACGCGCCGCTCCAGCCCCGCCAGAGCGAGTTCGGCGCGAACGCGCGGCGGGAGCCAGGGGTCGGGCGACGCACGGTTTGGCCAGACGCCCTCGTTCAGTCCGCCCAGTACCATCAGGTCGGCGGACTGCAGCCGAGCCTCGATCAGTCCATAGATCGACAGCCGCGGATGTCCGCCCTGCGGTGGCCTGACCGCCACCTCATCCAGCAATGTACGCAGCAGCGGCGCAACCTCGCCCGGCGCGATGACGGGCGGACCCGCGCCTGCATGTTCTTCCACCGCCGCGACGAATTCGGCCAAGGCTCGTCCGGCAGGACCGGCCCACAGCGCATCGCCGCACAGCGCCGCAGCCGTCTCGTACAGCCCCGCCATCGTCGCGCTCAGCGCTCCCGGCTCATCGAAAAGCCGAGCCAGCGGGCACAGCATCTCCTTCACGCTCGCCCACCAGTCCCGCTCCGCCTGCCCCAGGAACGCATCGATCGCGTCCAGTCCTGGCGCGGGTCGCGGCCCCCTCAGCGCCAGGTCGAGTGCCCGCACACCGTCCAGCCACACCAGCCGTCGCTCCCCGCTACGCACCAGCGGATGCTTGAGCAGGGTCAGGAGCGAGAGCGGCGCGAACCGCTGCGCCGCCGCTTCCGCCAGCGCCAACAACAACGTGCCCGGCGGCAGGATCGCGAGCGGCCGACCGGCACTGTCGTCGATCTCGATACCCCAGCGCGCGCAGTGCGCCGCCACCCGCCGTGCCAGCGCGCGGTCGGGCGTCACCAGCGCGGCGGTCCGTCCCGGTGTCTCCAGCACCTCGCGAAGCGCCAACGCGATCGCCTGCGCCTCCTCCGCCGGGGTCGCCAATTGAACAAGCCGGACACCGGTCAGCCTGCGCTCGGCCGCGTCGAGCTTCGTCCATTTGCCGGTGAATACAGCGGGAGTCATCGCGTTTGCGATCGCTCGGCTACGTGTCGCGGTCGCATCCCGCTCGCTCCCTTCGCGCCATATCGCCACTTCGCCGCGTCCCGCCCCGATGCGATCCAGCAGCAGCTTCATGTGGAACTGCGGGTGCGTCTCGATCTGGCGCGGACCAATACCGCTTGCCGGATCGGGCGCGTGTGGACCCAGCGCATCCCATTCCTCCGGCGGCATCGCCAGGTCCAGCCCGGCGAACACGACCAGCCCCTGTTCCAGCGACGCGACGCAGCGCAGCAACTTCGCGACGGCGGGGGCCGGATCGGTGATCCCCGCCGCGCAGACGATCCCTTCCGGAGGCATCGCCGTCCAGCGGCTCGCCAGGCGCTCCAACGTCGTCGAACGTCGCACGGCCTCGTCGATGGCATTCAGCCGCCTCAATTCCCTCGGCCAGCGATCGAGCACGATCTCCAGCACATCGAGCGAGCGTCGCCAATGTTCGGAGAGTTCCGGCCCCAGCTCGATCGCGCGCAGTCGCTCCGGCGCCACCCCCTCGACGAGCAACTGGTCCAACGTGCGCGCCAGTTCTCCGGCCAGGCGCACCGCCTCGCCCGCCTCGACGGGCGCACCCGTCCGCACGCGCTCCTCCGCCACCAGCCGCGCCAGGATTATCCGCCTCGCCATTGCAGGGACAGCGGGCGGCAGGGGATCATCGGCGGGATCCAGCGCACCTCCTACACGCTCACCCATCTCTACATCGCCGAGCGCGACCAGGCGGGGCAGCAGCAAGGCGCCGCCGCTCGCCCTCACGAACGCATCCGTCACCGCCCGCACGCCGCGATTGTTCGGCAGCAGCACGAGCGTACGCGCGAGCGCCAGCGGCTCCCGCCCCGTCCGGCGCATCAGCCCCGCGACCAGTGCGTCGGCGAAGGCGCGATGCGAAGAGATAGTGAACAAGCTCACCGGCTGCGAGCTATCCGCCACGCAGCACCGCTTCGGTGGCGCCGATCGCGGCGGCGGTTCCGACGTCGAACCACAGTCCCTGATGAACCTGCCCGAACGCGTGCCCCTCGGCGATCGCCCGTTCCCAGAACAACATGGTAGAGAAAGGGCCCTTCGGCGCGTCGCCGATCAGCCTGGGGTGGATGATCTGCATCCCGGTGAAGGTGAACGGCGCCACCCGCCCGACCTTGCGCCGATCGGTGATCCGCCCATTCGCGGCCAGGTAGAAATCGCCCGGTCCCGAATGATTGTGCGCTCGGGCCAGCGGCACCATCAGTAACAACGCGTCCATCCGCGCGTCGTCCCAACCGGACGCGAGCAGGCGGATCGTGTCGACGGGTCCGTCGATCCACAGATTGTCGCTGTTGACGACCAGCACCGGCGCATCACCCAGCAGATCGCGCGCCTGTACCAGCCCGCCGCCGGTTTCCATCAACCGGGTCCGCTCATCGGAGACGATGACCTCCATGCCTTGCGCGTTGCCGCGCAGATGCAACTCAAGTGCGTCCGCCAAATAATGGACGTTGACGACGACGCGCTGCACGCCGGCGGCGGCCAGCCGGTCGAACACATGATCGATCAGCGCGCGCCCCGCAACCTCGACCAGCGGCTTTGGCCGGGTAGCGGTCAGCGGACGCATGCGCTTGCCCAGCCCGGCCGCCATCACCATCGCGGTCTGGGGCACGCATCCGTGCGGGGTCGGACGGATCGCGAGCTGGCGCGTCAAGCAGCCACCAGCATCGGATCGCCGCGCACTTCCGCGGGGATTGCCCGGGCAAACCACTCGGCCACCGAGGCCAGCGCCGGATGCACCAAATCCCTCTCCAGACAGGTCCATACCCGGGGGCATAGCGCCGGATACTGCCCCTTGCCGTCGCGTCGCCAAAGCCGGGTGAAGATGCCCAGAATCTTCGCGTTCCGTTGCGCGCCGAGCACATGATAGGCCGCCATGAAGTCATCGCTGGCGCCCGCGCGCGCGCGATAATGGTCGAGCATCGCCTGTTCCAGCGCGGGCGCGATGTCGCGGCGCGCATCCTGCAGCAACGATACAAGGTCATAGGCGGGATGCCCCGCGAGCGCGTCCTGAAAGTCCAGCAATCCCTGCGGCCGGCCATCGCGGATCATCAGGTTTTCGGCATGATAGTCGCGTAGGACCGTCACCGGACGCTCGGCAATGCCTGTATCGAACACCGCATTCCATGCCGACAGGTAGCCCTCCCGATCGACCGGCAACTCGACCGCCGGACAATACCAATCGGTGAACAGCGCGGCCTCTCGAGCCAGAATATCCCGGTCATAAGCGGGGACGGGCGCGGGCTCATGGCCATGCAGGCGGATCAGCGCATCCACAGCCTCAGTATAGAGCGCCTGCTCCTGCCGCGGCGCGGACGCGACCGCATCCTTCAGCCGGCAATCACCGAAGTCCTCCAGCAACAGCAACCCGCGTGCCAGATCCATCGCCAGCAAGTCGGGCGCTGCGAAGCCGCGTTCACGCAGCCACGCGGCGATCTCGACAAAGGGTCGCGGATCCTCGTGCGGCGGCGGTGCATCCATCAGCACCGCCTGAGCCTCGCCTTTCGTCACGCGAAAATAACGGCGAAACGAGGCATCTCCGGCCAGCGGCGCGATCTGCGACCCCTCCCAGCCGTGATTGGTCAGAAAGGCCGGAGCGCCGGCGGGGGGGATCATCGAAGCGGCCACCGCGTCCTCCAACCCAAGGGCACTTCGGCTGTCAAGCGCCGCCCGCCGCCCGGCTCGGTCGCCAGCGTCAACGCCAGTGCGTCCGGCCACCATCCCGCCGCATGCTCGGGCCATTCGATCAGCATCACCGCATCCTCGACATCATCCAACCCCAGCTCCGCCATTTCGGCCACATCGCCGATTCGATAGAGATCGACATGCATGATGGGCAACCGTATCTCGGGCGGTTCATAGGGCTGGACGATTGCAAAACTGGGACTCGGGACCTCGCCGGCAAACCCCAGCGCGGCGAGCAGTCCGCGCGCAATACTCGTCTTTCCCGCGCCGAGCGGCCCCGCCAGCGTCACCACGTCACCCGCCTCGACCAGCGGTGCCAGCGATGCGCCGAAGGCACGGCTCGCGGCGGCGTCGGGCAGCAGGATCATCGGCGCGGCAACTCGACAGTGACCAGAGTTCCTTCGCCCGGTTTCGAGACGAGCGTGATTGACCCGCCATGCGCCTCGACGAACTGCTTGGCCAGCGGCATGCCCAGCCCGAGCGCCCTCTCCCCCGTCGGGATGATCTCGGGCTGGGCGAACCGGTCGAATGCATGCTCCGCGCTGGCCACATCCATTCCCGGCCCGTCGTCCGATACGATGATCCGCGCCTTCGCCGCGTCACCATCGCTGCGCAAGAGGACACGCCCCCCCTCCGGAGTCGCCGCGATCGCATGCCGCAACAGATGCTCGACGACCTCGGCCAGGCGCCGCGCATCGCCGTTCAGCCGACCAGTCGACTTGTGGGTCTCTACGACGAAATCCACCTGCCGACGCTTTACCGTCGTCTGAACCGCACTCGCCGCCGTCCGCACGACCGATGCCAGGTCAAGGTCGCTTCGCTCGATCACCGCTCCTTCGGCGTCGCTGCGCGTCAGGTCCAGCACATCGTCCACCAGCAGGCTCAACCGCTCGACGGAGTCCAGTATCGCCGAGACGTAGCTGTCCGCGTGCTTGCCCAACTTGCCTGCATAGCCTTCGTTCAGCATCTCGGCGAAACCGCTGATGGAGGTCAGCGGGGTCTTCAGCTCGTAACTCATGTTGGCGACGAACGCGGTCTTCACCCGATCGGCTTCCTCCAGCGCACGGTTGCGGTCGCGCAGCGCCTGCTCCGCGCGCCTGCTGTCGGTGATGTCCAGCATCGTGAACAGCGCATTGCCGTCGGGCAAGGGCACGCCGGCGAACTCGAAATGCCGCCCGTCGGCAAAGGCGATCCGCCCGCCGCGCTGCTGCCGCTCGACCGTGGCCGAGCGGATCAGGTCGCTGATCAGCGAGGCGCGCTCGGGCATCGCCAGCTTGGGGGCCGCCGCCTCGGCCAGCACATCGACGCGTGGATGGGCGCTGAGAAACTCGTCGTCGAAGCCCCAGAGCGCGCAAAAACGGTTGTTCCAGAGCTGTAACCTGCCATCCGCGGCGAAGACGCCCAGTGCCTCGAACAGATTGTCGAACGTGGCCGTGCGCACCCGTAGCAACGTGTCGCGCGCGCTTGCCAGCTGCACCTGCTCGGTCCGATCCTCGAATACCAGCAACAGGCCACCATCGGGTAATGGCTGCGCCACCAGCCGGATGTGCGTCCCGCCCGGCAGGTGCCAGTTCTCCTCCTGCAGATCATCAGCTTCGACAAACCAATCGCGTCGCTCGCGCTTCCAGCCTGGAAAGTCGCGCACCTCCGGCACCCGGTTGGACTCGCGCATCCGCTCCAGCACGCGGTCGAATTCAGGCCGGTCGACCAGCCAGTCGACGCGCATCGCGAACATGCGCCGGAACGGCTGGTTGCAGAAGACCAGCGTCCGGTCCGCATCGAATTGCGCAACGCCCGCCGACAGGCGGTCCAGCATCGTGCGCTGCGCATCCGCGAAGCGCTTGGCACCGGTGCGCGCCTGTTCCAAGTCCTCCACGTCCATCGCGAAGCCTGCGACACCGCCGCTCGTCAGCGGTACGTCTATGACGCGCAACATACGCCTAGCCCCCGCGATCGTTGCGGGCAGTGTCTGGGAACAGGGTTGCGCCGCGTCACGCGCGCTCGCCGCCCCCGCCAGCGGCCCCCCTCGCCCCGACCCCTCGACCAGCTCCAGCCCGCGCGTGACCACATCCGACGCGGTATGCCCCTCGACCGCATCGACATAGGCCGAGTTCACCATCGCCAGCCGCAGATCGTCGGTGCGGTACCACATCGGCAGCGGCGCTGCCTCGATCAGCCCCGTCAGCGCCTCGAACGCTGCTCCTGTGCGCTTCGCCTCGTCCTTCAGCCGTTCGATCTCGATCTCACGGTCAGTCTGGTCGAAAACCCAGATGACGACGGCGCCCGTCGCGGCCACGCCCGCCGGCGTCCGACTGCCCTTGAGCATCAACGTACGCTCTGCACCCGTTGGCCGCGCGACCCGGACGAACTCCTTTCCCGCGCGCTGCGCCGCGACGATGTCACTGGTCAGCGCTTGCGCATCGTCCGGGCCAAGTCCCGCGATCAGATCGGACAAGTCCCGCGGCATGATTTCGAGGCCGAACCAGTCGGCCAGTCTCCTGGGCATCTCTACCCGCCCATCGATCAGTACCATCATCGCGAGGGCAGGCGCGGTCCTCAACAGCGCGTCGATCCGTTCGTTGTCGAGCGCGCTCGCGGTCGCATCGGCGCGCGCGCGCAGGCCCAGGAAGAGGATGGCGCTCGCGCTACCGATAAAGAGGAACAGCAGCACGCCAGCCAGCACCGCCGCCCCCGTCCCCAGCACGATCATCGCTCAGCGGCCCCGCTCATTCAGGTCGCTCTATGGCACAAGCGGCATTCACGCAAAAAGGCCCGACGTCACCGCCGGGCCTCCCGCTCATCGGTCAATAGCGATAATGGTCGGGTTTGAACGGTCCCTCGACCGGCACGCCGATATAATCCGCCTGCTTTTTGCTCAGCTGCGACAGGTGCACGCCCAGCTTCTCCAGATGCAGCGCCGCGACCTTCTCGTCCAGATGCTTGGGCAGCACATAGACTTCATTCTTGTACTCATCCGCCCTGGTCCACAACTCGATCTGCGCCAGCGTTTGATTGGTGAAGCTGGCGGACATCACGAAGGAAGGATGTCCCGTCGCATTGCCCAGGTTCACCAAGCGCCCCTTGGACAGGATGATGATCTGCTTGCCGTCGGGAAATTCGACCAGGTCGACCTGCGGCTTCACCTCGCTCCACTTATAATTGCTCAACGCCGCGATCTGGATCTCGCTGTCGAAATGGCCGATATTGCATACGATCGCCATGTTCTTCATCGCCTTCATGTGGTCGGCGGTGATGACGTCAGCGTTGCCGGTGGCGGTCACGAAGATGTCGGCGCGCTTGGTCGCCTCCTCCATCGTCACGACCTCGAAGCCTTCCATCGCCGCCTGCAACGCGCAGATCGGGTCGATCTCGGTCACCAGCACCCGCGCCCCGCCGTTGCGCAGGCTCTGCGCCGATCCCTTGCCGACATCGCCGAAGCCTGCGACGACTGCAACCTTGCCCGCCAGCATCACATCCGTCCCACGACGGATCGCGTCGACCAGCGACTCCTTGCAGCCGTAAAGATTGTCGAACTTCGACTTGGTCACGCTGTCGTTGACGTTGATCGCCGGGAACGGCAATTCGCCGCGCTTTGCGATAGCGTAAAGACGGTGAACGCCCGTCGTCGTTTCCTCGGACACGCCCTGGATGTTCTTGACGGTATCGGTCAGATAGCCCGGCTTCGCCTTTAGGAAGGTCTTCAGCGCGCGCTGGAATTCCACTTCTTCGTCATTCTCCGGCTCCGGCAGCGTATCGCCCCTCTCCAGCCTCGCGCCCCAAAGCGCGAACATCGTCGCGTCGCCGCCGTCGTCAAGGATCAGGCTGCAGGTCTGCCCCGCACCGTCGTCCCAATCGAAGATGCGCCCGACATAGTCCCAATAGTCGGCCAGACTCTCGCCCTTGATCGCGAATACCGGTACGCCGGTCGCAGCGATCGCTGCGGCGGCATGGTCCTGTGTGGAGAAGATGTTGCACGTCGCCCAGCGCACGTCCGCGCCCAGCGCGGTCAATGTCTCGATCAGGACCGCGGTCTGTATCGTCATGTGCAACGATCCGGTAATCCTGGCGCCCTTCAGGGGCTTGGCTCCGCCAAACTCGCTGCGAAGCGCCATCAACCCGGGCATCTCGGTTTCCGCGATGTTGATCTCGGCCCGGCCGTAATCGGCGAGCGAGA
This sequence comes from Sphingomonas sp., assembly GCA_965260965.1. Classification (GTDB taxonomy): domain Bacteria; phylum Pseudomonadota; class Alphaproteobacteria; order Sphingomonadales; family Sphingomonadaceae; genus Sphingomonas. Next base: position 1,480,198 of record CBDHCA010000003.1, read on the forward strand.
TGTCCTTGACGACGTGATCATGAGTCTGGGTTGAAAGGGCGGTGGCCACGCGGCTCTCCTGCAATGGGCGCATTGATCGGCGGGCCGCATGCCCGTGCCGGATGACCGCGCCCTTAGCCGCTCGGCGCTGCCCGGGCAAATATAAAGACTTCTTTATATGTCGCTGTTCAGGCCGTCCCAACGCCTGCGTTGAGCAAACGGGGATCGATGCCGGCGTCCGCGAACCCCCGCGTCCAGCGCTGCGGCGCCTCCGTCTCGAAGATCAGCGCCGGCTGGCCTCCGACCGAGAACCAGCCGGGACCGACCAGTTCCCCCTCCAGCTGTCCGTCGCCCCATCCGGCATATCCAAGCGCGATCACCCACGACCGCGGCCCCCTTCCCTCCGCGATCGCGCGCAAGATATCGATGGTGCCCGACAGAGCCCAGCGCCCTGCGACGTCGACCGTCTCCTGCCCGCTCCATTCCGGCGAGTGGATTACGAAGCCGCGTTGCGGATCGCAGGGTCCGCCGCGGTGGACGGGGCTGTCCGGTGCCTCACCCGGATCAATGTCGAGCTGTGTCAGCAGCGCATGAAGGCCGAGACCTTTAATCGTCGTGCCGAGGCCGATGCCCAGCGCGCCGTTTTCGTTATGCGCGCACATCGCGATCACCGCGCGATCGAAGCGAGGATCGCCCATGCCGGGCATCGCCAACAAAAACTGGCCGGACAAGAAATTCGAGCCATCCATCGTGCCGGGAACATAGCGATGACGCGAAGGTTGAAAAGCACCGACGGTCCGTCGATGAGCACGGCGCGACCTCCAGCAATCCTCAAGGAGCTTTTTCATGTCTATCGGTGTCGGCGATCAAATCCCCTCGACCACACTTACCAAGCTAACGCCGGACGGCCCGGATCAGGTCAAGTCCGACGACTATTTCGCGGGCCGCCGCGTCGCGCTGTTCGCAGTGCCGGGCGCGTTCACACCGACCTGCTCCGCCAAGCACCTGCCCGGTTTCGTCGAGCATGCCGATGCACTGAAGGCGAAGGGTGTTGACGAGATCGCATGCACCGCGGTGAACGATGCGTTTGTGATGGGTGCCTGGTCGAAGTCCGCCGATGCGGGAGCGATCACAATGCTCGCTGACGGCAATGCCGACTTCGCGGAGAAGCTGGGACTGACGATGGACGGTTCGAAATTCGGGATGGGAGAACGCAGCCAGCGTTACTCGATGATCGTCAACGACGGCGTCATCGAGGAGTTGAACGTCGAGGCACCGGGCGAGTTCAATGTCAGCTCTGCCGAGCATCTTCTCGGCCAGCTCTGACAATTAAGGGGGTTGTCAACCCGTGGCGGCTCTCCCTTGCCAGCGCGCGGGCGGCGTCTTAACCGGCGTAGATGACCGCCGCCGACATCGTCGCCGACCTCGACCACCTGTACCGGGCATCGGTCGGCAGGCTCCAATCCGCACTGAACGCCTATCTGGCCGACGGTTCGGCGCCGTCAGTGGCGGCGCGACGGGACGGGTCTTTCGCCTATCCCGAGATCCGCCTGACCTATCGCGGCGGGGTCGGTCGACCGACGCCGATGCGCTCGTTCGGGCGACTGGTGACGCCCGGCGCCTACCGCATCAGTGTTACGAAGCCGGCCATGTTCGCGGACTATCTGACCGAACAGCTGACCCTATTGCAGGAAGACTATGACGTTCAGGTCGAGGCCGTGCCCGGAAGGCAGGAGATCCCGTTTCCCTACGTCCTCGATTCCGAACACGTATTCAGCCTGGATGAAGTCTCCGCCGCTGAGCTGGCACGCTTCTTCCCCGCGACCGAACTGGCGCATATCGGCGACGAGATCGCCGACGGAACCTGGGTAACGCCAGAGGCTGGTCGTCCGCTGGCCCTGTTCGATGCGCTGCGTACCGACTTCAGCCTCGCCAGGCTGCGCCATTACACCGGCACACCGCCTGAACACACGCAGCGCTTCGTGCTGTTCACCAACTATCACCGCTATGTCGATGAATTCGTGAGTTGGGCCGCGGATCGGCTGAACGATGACAGCCGCTATACGGCACTCTCGGGCGCGGGCGGCATCCTGTTGAAGCCGGGCGACGATCCGGGGCTGCTCGTTACTGACGGCGCGTGGCGTCGCCACCAGATGCCCGCCTACCACCTGATCGCGCCCGACCGGAGCGGCATCACGCTCGTCAATATCGGCGTCGGTCCATCCAATGCGAAGACGATCTGCGATCACTTGGCCGTGCTGCGGCCCGAGGCTTGGCTGATGATCGGCCATTGCGGCGGGCTTCGCCCCAGTCAGCGGATCGGCGACTATGTCCTCGCGCACGCCTATCTGCGCGACGATCATGTACTGGACGATGTCCTGCCACCCGAAATCCCTGTTCCGCCGATCGCCGAGGTTCAGGTCGCGATGACGAAGGCGGCGGCGATCGTCTCCGGCCAGTCCGGTGACGAGCTGAAGCGCCGGCTGCGCACGGGTACCGTCGTTACGACCGACGATCGCAACTGGGAGCTTCGCTACAGCCGCTCGGCGCTGCGCTTCTCGCTCAGCCGCGCGGTCGGCATCGACATGGAGTCGGCGACGATCGCCGCGCAAGGCTATCGGTTTCGCGTGCCCTACGGTACGCTGCTTTGCGTCTCCGACAAGCCGCTCCACGGTGAACTGAAGCTGCCCGGCCAGGCGAACCGCTTCTACGAGCGCGCCATCAGTGAGCATATGCGCATCGGCATCGAGGCGTGCGAGCAGCTTCGCCGGGAAGGTCCAGCGCTGCACAGCCGCAAGCTGCGCGCCTTCGACGAACCGCCCTTTCGCTAGGCTTTCGGCCGTATTGGGAAACCTGTGATGCTTTCTGCGTTACGCTAGTGGAACCAAGATCACCGGAGCAGCGACGTGGCCGACGAAACGGACAAGACCAGGACCGATCCAAAGCCCGTTCCCCGCCGCGCCCCGCGCAAGAGCAGTGCGACCAAGACGCCGGTCAAGCCACTTCCCGCCAGCGCGAAGGACATTGAGGTCGCACCCCCAACCGGCGCGAAGACCAAGAGTGCGCAGGCCACGAAATCCGCATCCAAGCAATCGGAGTCCAAGCCGCAGCCACCCAAGCGTTCGCCGTCGCCGGCAGCCACCAAGCCGAAATCGAACTCGGGCAAGTCCCCTTCAAAGTCGAAGGCGGCAACGGGCAAGGCTGTCGACAAGGTCGGCGGCAAATGGGGCGTTGCCGCCATCGCCGGTGGCGTAGCGGTCGCCGGCGCAGCCACTGCTGCTTTACTGTCACTGCGTGGAAGCACGTCGAAGAAGGAAAAGCCGGTTAGTCCGGGCCGAGGCGCGCATCAAGCCGACGGAACCGACTCGTCCCGTTCCTTCGAAGCGGGCATTGCGGATGAAGGCAGTATTCCGGAATGAACTGTTTGCCGCGGTGCGCTGAAAAAGAGCATCATAACGAAGCCAGAGAATATTTCGATCGGGCTTTGTTGTACGAGATAAAAAGGTGTATGGATCATAACGAGTAATGACCGACCGAGTGCGACTGATCCTGGCCCGTTAGAGTATTTGACCATCATCTGCCGCACCATCGACGAGGAGAGTCGTGATGGTTGCCCTGGCAAAGTCCACACCGGGAACACAAGGCCCATCCGTTCGGAGGATTGACCGGTCAGACCTCCACTGGGCCTTGCGGCAAGGCTGGACGGATTTCACCAGTTTGCGGGGCGATATCCTGGTCGTCGGTTTCGTCTATCCACTCGTCGTCCTGCTCGTGGCGGGCATAGCGCTTGGAGCATCGCTGTTCCCCCTGCTTGAGCCGATCGTAGGCGGTCTCGCGCTCCTCGGACCACTATTGGCGATCGGCTTCTACGAACTGGCAAGACGACGGGAGAACGGACTGGACTCGCGCTGGACGCATTTCCTCGATCCGCTGCGAGGACCGGCCCGCCTCCATATCCTCGCCATCGGCGCATTTGCGACCGTCTTGTTTCTGGGATGGCTAGGCATCGCATGGCAGATCTACGAAAGCACGCTGGGGCGGTTGGAACCCGATGGCGTGACGGGACTCCTGGGCACGCTCTTCACCACGCAGCAGGGTTGGATGCTGATAATTCTGGGCAATCTTACCGGTCTAATCTTTGCGGCCGTCATGCTCGCCGTGACGGTTGCGACCTTTCCGATGCTGGTCGATGGTTTTGACGCATCGAAAGCGGTGGTCACGTCGCTGAGAGCTACGTATCAAAATCCTCTGACGGTCGCGACCTGGGGCTTATACGTTGCCGTCATCCTGATCTTGGCCTGTATCCCGTTTTTCATCGGGCTGGCCATCGTACTGCCCGTCCTCGGCTATGCCACCTGGCATCTGTACACGCGACTGGTCGATCGCAGCGAGACGCCGCTCGCTCGGTAGAGGCGCCGTCGCAAGCCGGGCGTATCAGCACACCTTGGAGCCGGCGCCTCTTACCAGCCGCTGGGCTTGCCTTTGTTCTGCTCGTCCAGCCACTTCTTGAGCGGCGCAAAATAGGCGACCAATGCGCGTCCCGACATTTCCCGGCTGCCGGTAAAGACCTGGAGTGCATCGGGCCAGGGCTTTGATTGGCCTAGCTTCAACATCGCGTTCAGCTTCTCGCCCACCGCCTTGTTACTGTAGTAGCTGCAGCGGTGGAGCGGCCCCTTCCACCCCGCCTGCCGACATGCCGCTTCATAGAACTGGAACTGCAGCACGCGCGCCAGGAAATAGCGGGTGTAGGGCACCGTTGCCGGAATATGATATTTCGCGCCAGGATCGAACCTTGTCTCGTCTCGTGGCACGGGCGGCGCGATGCCCTGATATTGCAGCCGCAGCTTGTCCCACCCGGCCTGATACTGACCGGTCGGGATCGCACCCGAGAACACGCCCCAACGCCATTTGTCTACCAACAGCCCGAACGGCAGGAACGCGACCTTGTCCATCGCCTGCCTCAGCAGCAGCCCGATATCCTTGCCCGGCCCCGGCACCTTCGCCTGGTCGAGCAGACCGATCTTCACCAGATAATCGGGCGTGATCGACAGCGCGATCGTGTCGCCGATCGCCTCGTGAAATCCGTCATTCGCACCGTTCTTGTAGAGATAGGGCTGCTGGTTATAGGCCCGCTGGTAATAATTATGGCCCAGCTCATGGTGGATCGTCACGAAGTCGTCAGCATTGACCTTAGTGCACATCTTGATCCGCAGGTCATCGACGTTGTCGATGTCCCATGCCGATGCGTGGCAGATGACATCGCGATCCGCCGGCTTCACGATCTGAGACCGCTTCCAGAATGTCTCGGGCAGCGCGGGAAAGCCCAGCGAGGAATAGAAGCCCTCCCCCTGCCGCACCATCCTGACCGGGTCATAGCCCTTGGCCTTCAGCAACTCGCCCGTGTCGTAGCCGAGGTCACCCGATCCCGCGGGCGCCACGACGTCATAGATGTTTCCCCATTCCTGCGCCCACATGTTGCCGAGCAGGTCGGCACGGATCGGACCCGTCTTCGGCTGCACCTCGTCGCCATATTTCTCGTTCAGCTTCCAGCGGACATAGGTATGCAGCGACTTGTAGAGCGGCTCGACCTCCGTCCAGATCTTATCGGTCAGCTCGGCAAAATCGTCGGCTGGCATGTCGTAGCCGGAGCGCCAGAGCGCGCCGACATCCTTGAAACCAAGCTCGCGGGCACCCTCGTTAGAGATCGCCGTCATCTTGGCGTAGTCGCCCCGCATCGGCGCGCCTACATTGTCGTTCCAGCTGACCCACATCTCCTTCAGCTTTGCCGGATCGCGCCCCGTGCCCATCGCCGCTTCGATGTCGGAGCCGTTGATCGGCTTGCCGTCCAGCGTCCCCGTCCCCTTGCCATAGGACGAGGACATCGCGGTCGTCAGCGTCGAGAGCTCCGTCGATGCACCGGCGCGAGTCGGCGCCGGTAGGGTCAGTCCGCCACGTAACAGATCCAGCTTCCGCTGCGTGTCGTACGACAATCCCTGGACGTTGTTGAATCGCGCTGCTTTCAGCGCATATTTTACCGCCAGATCAGTGGTTTCAGCCCCGGACTTTGCGGCCAATGCATCGGTGTCATCGGTGAGGTAGGTCGCATTGACCCAGGCCACTCGAGCGGCATCAACGGATATGCGGGCCAGCGTCTTCTCCGCTTCCGCGACGAATGCGTCCGCCTCCGCGATGCTGGGCATTGCGCCAGGCGTCGATGCCTGCGACGAAGGGGTACCGCCCGACGGCGCACCGGTTGCGGATGTCGACTGGGCCGACGCGGACGTCGCCGCAACAATGGCGAACAGGGACGCACTCATATATCTCATCGAATTCTCTCGTTTCATGCCGGCCCGATAAACTGACCGCGTCGCCGATCCCGGTCAACCCGCCAGAAAGTCGGCCATCGCCTGGCCAAGCTCTGGCTTAACCACGGTGCTCATATGCCCTCCCGGCGTCTCGACAAGCCGCGCATCCGGTAGCGCGGCCGCCAGGTCGGAAGCGGACCCGTTATCATGGTCCTCATAGCCGGCGACCACCAGGCTCGGTAGCGCGAACCCATTGATCGCCTCCGGCGGGGTGTCGACGAAGGTTCCTAGGATGTTCAGCAACGCGATCGGGTCGCCTTTTGTTGTCTTCAGGAAAGCCTCGACCATCCACGCCGGGCTGCCACGCTGATGCTCCCCCAGATGCGTCAGAATGTCGCGGAAGTGCCCGCTGCGGCGGTCCGTGTCCAGCAGTCCCTCCAGCCCCATCCCCGCGAAGATCGCCCGCCTCGGCGCGGCTCCTGTCGCCAGCATCCTCGACACCGTGCGCGCGCCAAGCGAATAGCCGCCCAGATCATAGTCGTCGATCCCGAGATGCGCGATCAGTGCATGCCCGTCCTTCGTCAGCGCATCGGGTGGATAAGCGACGGGATCGTGCGGCCGATCGCTCTCTCCGTGCCCTCGCAGGTCCGGCATGATGACGCGAAAGCCGCTGGCGGCGATCGCAGCCGCATGACCATAACGGATCCAGTTGGTATGCGCGTCCGACAGATAGCCATGCAGCAACACCAACGCCCGCCCCTCGCCCATCTCTCGCCAGGCGAGGCGTATGCCGTCGAAGCTGGGGAAATAGTGGGTTTGCGAGGGACTCACCATCCTGTCTTTGTCAACGCATCGGGCGACGTCAGGGATTCGATCATCTCCTCGAATTCGCTTCCCTTGCAACGGTTCCACAGCTTCACGTCGGCAGTGACCAGAGGTATGCCGAGCGCCTCGGCCAGTGCCAGATAAAGACAATCATAGACCGGGTAGGCGAGCGTTAGTGCGATTTCCAACGCACGGCTGTGGTGGGGTTCATCGGCGATGCGCGGGATCACCACCTCTACCTCGGCCAGTATCGCCAAGGCGTGGGATGCCACTATTTCCTTTCGTTTGACCTTCTTCCAAACGATATTGCCGACCTCGGTCAACAGAAATGAAGGCGCGACGAGCGACGCTCCGATCAGTTGGCAAGCCGCTTCACTGCCTTCATCTTCGACATACCAGGGGATGACGACATTGGCATCAACGACCCGCGTCACGCCTGCCGGTATCCGTCCCTGTCCTCCCGGAGCAATTCTACTACCGACGTTTGCGTGACCCGGGGTGTTCGTGCACGCAATATCCTCGCCCGATCGATCAACGAAGCTCGTTCAGCAGCGGTTCTGGGCCGCAATTTTGCCAACACGTCGCGCAATTCCGCTTCCAGCGATCGGGCGTTACGCGCCGCGGCTTCGCGATAGGCATCGATGATCGTGTCATCGAGGTTTCTGATCAACACCTGTCCCACACGCGGGTGATAGCGTTATGCTATCAACTCATCAAGCCGCCTTCTTGAGATACCGCCGCCCCAGTAATTCGGCGATCTGCACCGCATTGAGCGCGGCCCCTTTGCGCAGGTTGTCCGACACGCACCAGAGCGACAACCCGTTCTCCACCGTAGGGTCGTCGCGCACCCGGCTGACAAAGGTGGCGAACTCGCCGACGCACTCGACCGGGGTCACGTAACCGCCGTCCTCGCGCTTGTCGACGAGCATCACGCCGGGTGCCTCGCGCAGGATCTTCTGCGCGTCCTCGGCGGAGAGTTCCTCCTCGAACTCGACATTGATCGCCTCCGAATGCCCGACGAACACCGGCACGCGCACGCACGTCGCCGTCACCTTGATCCGCGGGTCGAGGATCTTCTTCGTCTCCACCACCATCTTCCATTCCTCCTTGGTCGAGCCATCGTCGAGGAAGCTGTCGATGTGCGGAATCACGTTGAACGCGATCTGCTTGGTGAACTTGTTCGGCTCGGCGGAATCGCCGACGAAGATGTTGCGGCTCTGCTCGAACAATTCGTCCATGCCCGCCTTGCCCGCACCGGACACCGACTGGTAAGTTGCCACGACGACGCGCTTGATCCGCGCCGCGTCATGCAACGGCTTCAGCGCGACGACCATCTGCGCGGTCGAGCAATTCGGATTGGCGATGATGTTCTTCGCCCGATATCCCTCAATCGCCTCGGGATTCACCTCCGGCACGATCAGCGGCACGTCGGGGTCCATCCGGTAGTGCGAGGAATTGTCGATCACCGTGCACCCCGCCTGCGCGAAGCGCGGCGCATGCAATTTGGTTGCCTCCGATCCGATCGCGACGAGCGCCATGTCCCAGCCAGCGGGATCGAAATGCTCGATATTGCGGACCTTCAGCATCCGGCCCGTCTCGCCATACTCGATCTCGTCGCCCTGGCTGCGCGATGAGGCGAGGACGGCTATCTCGTCGGCCGGAAACTCGCGCTCGGCCAGGATGTTGACCATCTCGCGCCCTACGCTGCCCGTCGCACCCGCGACGGCGATCCGATAGCCCATCCTATTTCTCCTGGCCCGTTTCGGTCATGGTCGCGGGCTTGTTCTTCACCTTGGTGTCGAGAAAGTCGAGGATCGTTCCCCACAGATGCTCACTGATCCCGGGTCCACCGACGCGGTGCGTGTAGCCGGGGTAGAACATCATCTCGAACGGCGTATCGGTCGCCTGCATCCGCGCCACGACCTTGAGCGAATTGTCGAGAAAGACGTTGTCGTCCGACATCCCGTGAACGAGCAACAGCGGGTCCTTGATCGCGTTCGCCGGCTCATACGCCTGCGCGCGAGCGTAGCTTTGCGGTACCGTCCGCGGATCGCCCAGATAGCGCTCGGTATAATGGGTATCGTAAAGCTGCCAGTCGGTCACCGGCGCCCCTGAAACCGCGGCCGCATAGACACCCGGCGTCTTCTCAAGCATCTTGAGCGACATATAACCGCCATAGGACCAGCCGAACGTTGCAATCCGCGCAGGATCGACGAACGGCAGCGACTTCAGATAATCCGCGCCCTTCATTTGGTCGGCGACCTCGACCGTCCCCATCGCGTGGTAGATCTGGTCCTCGAACGCCTTGCCGCGATTGTAGGAACCGCGGTTGTCGATCTGAAAGAAGATCCAGCCGCGATCCACCAGATATTGCGGGAGCGCGCCGGTCCAGGCACGCGTTACCTGCTGCCCCGTCCCCGGCCCGCCATAATGCTGGAAGAATACTGGATAGCGCTTTCCCGGCTCCAGCTTGGGCGCGATCATCTCCCAATATAGCGTCGAGCCATCCGCCGCCTTCACCGTGCCGAACTGCGTCGGGCGATGGCTTGAGAGGTAAGGATAATAGGGATGGCCCGGCGCGACCCTGTTCTCGTTGACCCACTCCAGCCGCTTGCCGTCCGCATCTGCCAGATAGACCTGCGTCGGCTGGCTTGGGCTTGACCGGGAGATGATGAACCGCTGCGCCTCGTCGTCCGCCGTCACGTTATTCCAGTAACCGCGCTCGGTCAGCCGGGTGATAACGTCCGGCCGCGCAATGTCGACCGTATAGAGCTGCTGCTCCAGCACGTCGTCCTTGTTCGCGGTGAAATAAAGCCTGCCCTTCGCCTCGTCGACACCCGCCAGCCCGGTGACGACCCACGGCCCGCTGGTCAACTGTGTCCATTTGCCTTCGCTCAAACGAAACAGATGACCATAACCCGTTCGTTCCGATCGCCAGATCAGGCTGCCGTCCTTCAACGGCTTGTACGCGTCGGTCAGGTTGATCCAGCTTCGCTGGCCCGATCGCTCCGTGAACAGCACGCGCGACTTGCCCGTCACGGGATCGACACGCAGCATGTCCAGCGTCTTCTGGTCGCGACTTTCACGCTGGACGAGCAGCGCGGAACCGTCCGGCAGCCAGTCGACCCGCGCCAGATAGATATCAGGATCGTTCCCCAGGTTGACCTTCACACGGCCTGACCCGTCGGGCTTCACGACATACAGGTCGACCAGCACGTTCGGCGTTCCCGCCGCCGGATAGCGTTGCTGGTAGGTGCTTGTCCCCGTCGCGCCGATTGCGGCACGCGTTTTGATCTCGACCGGCGCCTCGTCGAAGCGTTCAATCGCGATGTATCGTTCGTCGGGGGACCACCAGTAACCGGTCCTGCGGTCCATCTCTTCCTGCGCGACGAATTCGGCCTCGCCGAAATGGACGGTGCCCTTGCCCTCGGTCGTGACGGGACGCGCTGCCCCACCACTCAAGGGTTGGACGTACAGGTTCTGGTCGCGCACGAAGCTTACATAGGCGCCTTTGGGGCTGACGACGGGGTTCAATTCGCCGCCCGGCATATCCGTCAACCGCCTGGTGGTGCCATCGACTCCCGCCAGATACAGGTCGCCGTCCAGCGGCACCAGGATCGACCGGCCATCTGGTGCCCAGTCATAGGCGACGATGCCCTTCTGCCCGCCGATGCGCGCGCGCTCGCGCTGCATCTTCTCCGCCTCGCTCAGCGCCGCACCGGAGCCGACCTTCAGGCTGTCGACCAGCATTTGCTCCGCACCCGTCCGGGTGTTGCGCGCCCACAGATCGTAGCGCTCCTTCTCGTCCGGTCGCGGCCTTAGCGATGTCAGCATCGTGCCGCCCGGCGACAGCTTCAGGCCCCGAGGTTGCGGCCCCGACAAGTCCGGGCTGCCGAAGACACGCTTCATTGTGAGGTCGGCACTCTTTACGGGTGCATCAGCGGCCATTGCGATCGTCCCTGTCGACGTCAGGGCAAGTCCCAGCAACCATGCGCGCATCCCGTCGTCTCCGTGGTGGGGCGGACCGCAGGAACCGCGACCCGGATGCCTTATCGCGGCGAGACCGGCTTGCGTAAAGCCCGGGCGAATGATCGTGACGGCACCTTAGTCCGTCTCATCCGTTAAGACGCGGCAGGCCGCGCCGATACTGGACAGGCCGATGGAAAGGGAAATTGATGAATTCAACCACGCTTGAAGGTCATGGCAACGACATCACGGGCAGCGTCAAGGAAGGAATCGGCAGCGCGACCGGCGACACGTCGCTCGAATCGGAAGGCCAGGCGCAGCAATTGACCGGCAATGTTCAAAAGGGCGTCGGAAAGGCGAAAGACTTCGCGAAGAAGCGCCCGTTCGCGGCGGCGGCACTGGTCGGAGTGGTCGGGCTTGCCGTGCTGAACACGCTACGCGGTAAATAGAACAGGCCAGGGCGCGGCTCTCGTCCGCGCCCTTTCCGCCACGACTACTCGCTCGCTGCCGATCCTTTCGCAGGCCGAGTATCGCGGCGTTCCGCGATGCGGGCCGACTTGCCCGTCCGGCCACGGAGATAATAAAGCTTCGCGCGACGGACAGCACCACGACGAACTACTTCGATCGAATCGATATTCGGCGAATACAGCGGGAAGACGCGCTCGACGCCTTCGCCGAAGCTGATCTTGCGGACCGTGAACGACGATCCCATGCCCTTGTTGGAGCGACCGATGCAGACACCTTCGTAATTCTGCACGCGCGTCCGTTCGCCCTCGACGACCCGCACCCCGACCTTCAGCGTGTCTCCGGCCCGGAACTCCGGTACCGCGCGCGCGGTGGTCAGCTTGGCGATCTGTTCCGCCTCGATCTGCTGAATAATATTCATGTCACTCGTCCTCGTCGTGCCGCGCGCCAGAGGGCGACGGGACCCGAGCGCCGACATGGCGCTCCCAAAGGTCCGGTCGCCGTGACCGTGTATCGATCTCCGCCTGTTGCTTGCGCCAGGCCGCGATCCGCGCATGATCCCCCGATCGCAGCACTTCGGGGATCCTGCGTCCTTCCCACGTCTGTGGTCGGGTATAGTGCGGGTGTTCCAGCAGCCCCGTCTCGAAGCTCTCGTCATCCCCACTCGAAGCCGCGCCCATTACCCCGGGCAGCAGGCGGACGCAAGCATCCAGCAGCACCGTCGCGGCGACCTCGCCGCCCGAGAGGACATAGTCCCCGATCGAGATCTGCTCGACCTCCCGCGCTTCCAGCAATCGCTCGTCAAAGCCTTCGAAACGGCCGCACAGGATGGTAACGCCAGGTCCCAGCGCGAGCGCGCGAACGCGCGACTGTGCGAGCGGCCTGCCGCGCGGCGTCATCGCCAGCAGCGGCCTGCCGGGCGACTGGGCATCGAGCGCCGCCGCTACCACATCCGCGCGCAGCACCATCCCCGCCCCGCCCCCGGCCGGCGTATCGTCGACCGAGCGATGACGATCCTGAGCGAAGTCCCTTATGTTCACCGCGTCCAGCGACCATCGACCTTCGCCGAGCGCTCTGCCGGCCAGCGATACGCCCAACGGCCCGGGAAACATCTCGGGGTAAAGCGTCAGAACGGTAGCCGCGAACGTCACTGGGTCCAGTTCTCGACATCCAACCCGGGAACGTCGGCGAAATGTACCGAGTTGTCCGTCACGACTGTCAACCCGCGTGACAGCGCATGCGCCGCAATGAGCCTGTCATAGCTGGCGCGCTTGAACGGAAGTGACGCATACGCAACGGCCGCCTTATAGTCGAAGTCGAGGACCGGTACTTCATCAAGGAACGCTCGCAGTTGGTCGAATGCCGGTGGACGGTCGCGTACCGACCCATAGGCAATCTCCGCCAATGCGATGGCCGAGGTGACCATGTCGCCTTCGTCACATATGGCTGCGCGCCGCACCACCCCGTCGTTCAGGTTCATCACCAGAGCGATGATTACATTGCTGTCGAGCAGATATTTCACCGCCCGACCCTAATCGGCGGATGATGGCTTATCGCAAAGCAAAGTCCGATTCTCAAATGTACGATCACCGTCACTGATTAGAGAAAGATCGTGCGCGGAACCGGCAACCTTCGCGATATTGAACTTGGGCTTCGGTCGTCCGATCGGCTCAAGTGACAGCAACTCGCCGTTGTTGACTGTAAGGTCCATCTCCATGCCGGCCGAAAGCATCGTACCGACAGGAATGCGGATCGCGAGCGAGTTACCCGATTTGAAGACCTTGGCGCGGTAATGCTTCCTGTCGTGTGTGGTCGTTCGGGGAAACGAGTCGACGACACTGCTTGAACGCGAATCTGTGGCGCCTTGCTTGGCAATGGAAAAGTCCGTCATCGACACCCTCCGTATATACGCCGTGTATATACTAACCGACATGGACAGGATCAACGACCAAGTCATCCGCCGACCATCGCGACACCGCTTTGATCGCCACCATGAAGCGCCCGCCCCCATCGCGCTCCACCTCGATCACGTCGCCCGCGCCGAAGTCCTCGACCGCGACCACCCGGCCAAGCGCCTCCCCTGCTGTCGAAATCACCGGCAAGCCGATCAGGTCGGCGTGGTAATATTCGCCCTCGCCCAGTGGCGGGAGCGCCGAGCGCGGCACTGTCAGCGCGATCCCGCGCAATGCCTCCGCCGCGCTCCGGTCGCGTACTTCTTTGAACCCCGCGATCGCGCCGTTGCTGCCGTTGCGCAGCGACGTCAGCGTCAGCGCGCCGCCATTGAACGACCGGTACGGCGTCAGGTCCTCGGTAAAGACCTTCAGCCGCACCTCGCCCTGAACGCCGTGCGCGCCGGTCACGGCCGCCAGCGTGATCGGCCCGTCGGTCACCGGACCAGTCGTTACTGCTCGGACGTGGCTTCGGCGACCTGTTCGGCCTCCGGTGTCGGCTCCTCGGTTGCCGCCTCCACATCGGCCGCGACCACCGCCTCGGCCTCCTCGGGCGTGTCAGCGGCAGGAGCAGCGGCCGCCTCGGCCTCCTGCTGCGCCTTCAGCTTCTCCGCACGCTCCTCGGCACGTTCGGTCGCCTTCTCGCCCGGCTTGCCCTTGTTGGGGTTGTTGCGCGCATCGCGTTCGCGAATACCGGCGGCGTCCAGGAACCGTGCGACACGGTCCGTCGGCTGCGCGCCGACCGACAACCAGTGGCGCGCCCGGTCATTGTCCAGAACGATCCGGCTCTCGCTGTCCTTGGCGAGCAGCGGATTGTAATTGCCGATCTTCTCGATGAAGCGCCCGTCGCGTGGTGAGCGCGCATCGGCGACCACGATCCGGTAATAGGGACGCTTCTTCGAGCCGCCACGCGACAAGCGGATGCTGAGTGCCATAATCTGTATCTTCCTTCTTTCTGCGTTTGTTCCCGAGTGGTTACCCGCTATTTCTTCACGAAATTCTCAAATCCCGGCGGCAGCGCCGGCGACCCGCCGGGACCACCCAGCCCGGGCAGTCCACCACTTGCCTTGCCCATCATGCTGCCGAGTTCCGGTCCACCCAGCGCATTGCCTAGCCCTTCCATGCCACCCCCCGGCCCGCCCTTGCCGAGCATCGCCATCATCCCCTTGATGCCGCCCATCTTCTTCAGCTTCTTCATCGCCGTCGCCATTTCCTGGTGCATCTTGAGAAGCTTGTTCACGTCCTGCACCGTCGTACCGGAGCCCTTGGCGATGCGGATCTTGCGTTTCGCGTTGATCACCGCCGGGCTGGAGCGCTCCTTGAGCGTCATCGATCCGATCATGGCATCCATCCGCACCAGCACCTTGTCGCCGCCAACCGCCGCGACCGCGTTCTGCGCCTTCTTCATGCCCGGGATCATCCCGGCCAGCGCGCCAAGGCCCCCCATCCGCTGCATCTGCGCCAGTTGCCCGCGCAGGTCATTCATGTCGAACTGACCCTTGGCGAGCCGCGATGCCATGCGCTCGGCATCTTCCTGCTTGACCGATTCCGCCGCCCGCTCGACCAGGCTGACGACATCGCCCATGCCCAGGATGCGTCCGGCGACACGCTCGGGATGGAATTCCTCCAGCGCGTCCAGCTTCTCGCCCGTGCCAGCAAACTTGATCGGCTTGCCAGTGACGCTGCGCATCGAGAGCGCCGCACCGCCGCGGGCATCACCGTCCATCCGCGTCAGCACGACGCCGGTCAGCGGCACCTGATCCGAGAAGTTCTGCGCGACGTTCACCGCGTCCTGGCCCGTCAGTGAATCGACGACCAGCAGGATTTCGGCGGGCTTCGACACCTCGGCGACCGCGCGCATCTCGTCCATCAGCGCCTGGTCGACATGCAGGCGCCCGGCAGTGTCGAGCATCAGCACGTCATAGCCCTGCAGCTTGGCCGCCTGCAGCGCGCGCCGGGCGATGTCGACCGGTTGCTGCCCCTCGACGATCGGCAGCGTCGCGACCTCCGTCTGCGTGCCGAGCGTTGCGAGTTGCTCCTGCGCGTTGGGACGGTTGACGTCGAGCGACGCCATCAGCACTTTCTTGCCCGACCGGCCCTTCAGTCGCTTCGCGATCTTGGCTGTCGTCGTCGTTTTGCCCGATCCCTGAAGCCCGACCATCATGATAACCGCGGGCGGCGTCACGTCGATCGCCAACTCCGCGGTCTCGGCGCCCAGCATCTCGACCAGCGCGTCATGGACGATCTTGACGACCTGCTGACCAGGCGTGACCGAACGAAGAACCTGCTGCCCGACCGCCTTCTCGGTGATTCCCTCGACAAAGGCGCGCGCGACAGGCAGCGCCACATCCGCCTCGAGCAACGCGACGCGCACCTCACGAAGCGCACCGCGCACATCGGCCTCCGTCAGGGCACCTCGACCCCGCAGCCGGTCAAAGACGCCGCCAAGTCGGTCGCTCAGGCTCTCGAACATGGGGTAAACCTCAATTCAGTTACTGCCAAGCGCAAAAGCGCCGGCGGGCGAAACCTCGCCGGCCAGCGTTCGCCCGCAGGCGATCCAGCGCGCCTCCTCGATGAAACGCACACGTTCGTTAGCGAGATCGATCCGAACAGGCAAGTGGCGCGCACGTTAACCAATTCGATACCGATTTGATGCGACGTTCCATCGATGGATATTCGAGCCATGAGCAGCGGTCGCGAGG
Source organism: Sphingomonas sp. (assembly GCA_965260965.1). Classification (GTDB taxonomy): domain Bacteria; phylum Pseudomonadota; class Alphaproteobacteria; order Sphingomonadales; family Sphingomonadaceae; genus Sphingomonas. The sequence continues at coordinate 1,496,389 of CBDHCA010000003.1, forward strand.
ACGGTGGCGAGTTTTTAACGGGCGTCATAACGGGTGCCGCCCTGCTGCTGCTGCTGCTGGTAGCAACGGCATTTGGCGTCAGGACATTTCGGATCGGCGGCGCCGTGGCCGATCTGACGATGTTCCCCGCGCTCATCCTCAACATCGCGCTTGTCCTGTTCTGCTGGAGCCGCCATCGCATGCTCGCGCGCCGGGCCGTCGTCCTGACGAACGTGGCCGACCGCATGTCGAACGATGCGCTGACCGGTTTCCTCAACCGGCGCGGTATCTCGGAAGAGGGGTCGAAGATGCTCGCCCGCGCGCAGCGGCGGCACAAGGCGATGGCGATGCTGTTGCTGGATCTGGATCACTTCAAGACCGTCAATGACATGCACGGCCATGTCGCCGGTGACGCGCTGCTGTGCCAGGTCGCCGCGCTTATCGACGATGCGATGCCGTCGACCGCCTTGACCGCGCGCCTTGGCAGTGATGAGTTCGCGTGCGCGTTCCTGTTCGACTCCAGCCATCCCGACATCGTCGACCGTATTGCGCAGCAACTGGTCGCCAGACTGGCCCAGCCGTTGCAGGTCAATGACCTCTCCTTTCACCTCAGCTGCTCGATCGGCGTCGCGCGGTCGGACTTCGACGGCGGCTCCTCCGATACGCTGATGCGCGCGGCCGACATCGCCATGAACGCGGCCAAGACGAGCGGACGCAACCGCTATGCCTGGTTCGAACGGTCGATGGAAACCGACCTGCTGCAACGCGGCGAGATGGAACGCGGCCTGCGCGAAGCATTGCCGCGGCGCGAGATCGTCCCGTTCTTCGAGCAGCAGATCGACCTCACTACAGGGCGGCTGGCCGGCTTCGAGGTGCTGGCCCGCTGGCAGCACCCGCAGCGCGGACTCGTCCCTCCCGATCTGTTCATTCCCATCGCCGAGCAGACCGGGCTGATCGGCGACCTTTCCTTGTCGATCATGCGCCAAGCGTTCACTGCCGCGCGCGACTGGGACTCGTCCCTGACATTGTCGGTCAACATCTCACCGTGGCAATTGAAGGATCCCTGGCTCGCGCAGAAGATTATCAAGGTGCTGACCGAGACTGGCTTCGCCGCACATCGGCTTGAGGTCGAGATCACCGAAAGCTCGCTGTTCGAGAACATGGCGCTGGCCCAGTCGATCATCGGCAGCCTGAAGAATCAGGGCATTCGCCTGGCGTTGGACGATTTCGGGACGGGCTATTCCAGCCTGTCGACGCTGCGCGCGCTCCCCTTCGATCGCATCAAGATCGACAAGAGCTTCGTCGGTTCGATGGCAGACAAGCCCGACAGCGCGGCGATCGTCAACGCGATCCTCAAGCTCGGCGAAAGCCTGAACCTGCCGGTCACCGCCGAGGGCATCGAGGACACCGTCATCGAGGAACGCCTGCGCGCGCTGGGATGCGGAAAGGCGCAGGGGTATCTCTACGGCCGGCCGCTCGACATCGCGCATGTCCGCCGGCTGCTTGCGGAAAAGCGGCTGCTCGAACATTCCCCGCGCGATGCGACCAACATCATCTCGATCAACCGCAACGCGGGCTGAGCCGATCCGGCTCACAAAGCTCTCGGCATGGACTTGAGCGCGGGCCGCGACTAGATCGCCGGCATGTCCCCCGCTCCCGCGCCCGAGGTCATCTCGCTCGGCTGTCGCCTGAACATCGCGGAAAGCGAGACGATCCGGACGCTGATCGCCGGGACGGACATGGTCGTCATAAACAGCTGCGCGGTCACGAACGCCGCCGTCAAGCAGAGCCGAGCCGCCGTTCGCCGCGCGCGTCGCGATCGCCCCGATGCGCAGATCGTGGTGACCGGCTGTGCCGCGCAGATCGACCCATCTCGTTTCGCCGCGATGCCGGAGGTCGACCGCGTCATCGGCAACGCGGAGAAGCTGCTGCCGGCAAGCTGGAGCGTGAATGAGCGGGTGCTGGTCGGCGACATCATGCACGCGCGACAGGCCAGCATAGCTCCTTCCACTGCAGTGGCGGGGCATGCTCGCGCCTTTGTCGAGGTGCAGAACGGGTGCGACCATCGCTGCACCTTTTGCGCCATCCCCTTGGGACGTGGACCAAGCCGCTCCATCCCCGCCGGCGCCATCATCGACCATATCATCCGGCTTTCGGACGCCGGCCACCATGAGGTGGTACTGACCGGCGTCGACCTGACGAGCTATGGCACCGACCTGCCGGGCAAGCCGTCACTCGGATCGCTCGTCGAGCGCATCCTGCGTCACGTTCCGGCACTGCCGCGTCTTCGCCTGTCATCGCTCGACGGCATCGAGATCGACGACCGTCTGCTCGCGCTGCTGACGCAGGAGAGGCGCGTCATGCCGCATGTGCACTTGTCGCTGCAATCCGGCAGCGATCTCATTCTCAAGCGGATGAAACGGCGGCACCTCAGGCGCGATGCGATCACGCTGGTCGCGCGGCTGAAGGCGCTACGTCCGGAAGTCGCGATCGGCGCCGACCTGATCGCCGGCTTCCCGACGGAGGACGAGGCGGCTTTCGCCGACTCGCTCGCCATCCTCGACGAGTGCGATATCGTCCATGCCCACATCTTTCCCTACTCGCCGCGTGCGGGCACTCCGGCCGCCCGTATGCCGCAGGTCACGCCTTCGCTCGTCCGCAAACGGGCCGCTGCGTTACGCGACCGGGCTGTGTCGCGGCGCACGCACTGGCTTCGCTCGATGATCGGGACGACGCAGGAGGTGCTGGTCGAGCGCCCGGGCACGCGCGGACACGCACCGAACTTCGCCGATCTGCGCTTCGATCGGTGCGAACCCGGCTCGATCGCGCATATCCGCGTCACGAGCGCCACCGACACGCATCTCGAAGGCATTTGCGCATGAGTACCAACCCCGGCTGGCACGAGAAGCTGCTGGGCGGTTTCCGCCGTACCTCGGACCGCCTGGTCGGCAATCTGGCCGGGCTCGGCGCCGCGCGGCTCGATGACGACATGCTCGACGAGATCGAGGAGGCGCTGATCGCCTCGGACCTTGGGCCGGAAACCGCGGGACATATCCGGCGCCGGCTGGCCGAGGGCAATTTCGAGCGCAACATGGAGGAGCTGGGCATCCGCCTGGTTGTGGCCGAGGAGGTTGAGCGCGCGCTCGCCCGCGTCGCCACGCCGATCGAGATCGACGCCTTCCCGCGCCCGCAGGTCATCCTGGTCATCGGCGTCAACGGGTCGGGCAAGACGACCACCATCGCCAAGCTGGCGCATCTGTTCATGGAGCAGGACTACGGCGTCATGCTCGCGGCCGGCGACACGTTCCGCGCCGCCGCCATCGGGCAATTGAGGACATGGGCCAACCGCGTCGGCGTGCCGATCGTCACCGGTCCCGAAGGCGGCGACGCCGCCGGTGTCGTTTTTGAGGCGGTCAAGCAGGCGACCGCGACCGGCATCGACGTGCTGATCGTCGACACCGCCGGCCGGTTGCAGAACAAACGCGAGTTGATGGATGAACTCGCCAAGATCCGCCGCGTGCTCGGACGGCTGAACCCGGACGCGCCGCATGATGTCGTCCTGGTCCTCGATGCCACCACCGGCCAGAACGCGTTGTCGCAGATCGAGGTCTTCCGGGATGTCGCGGGCGTCACCGGGCTCGTCATGACCAAGCTCGACGGCACGGCACGCGGCGGCGTGCTCGTGGCGGCGGCGGAGCGCTACGGTCTCCCGATCCACGCCATCGGTATCGGAGAGGCGATGACCGATCTTCGCCCGTTCGACGCCAATGAGGTCAGCCGGATCATCGCCGGCGTGGACCGGGGCGTGGTCAAGTGAGCGAGCGCCTACCTACCTCACCCGCCTTCCGGCTCGGCCTCGACTATGGTCCGCTGGTCGTCTTCTTCGCGGTAAATTTTCTTGCCCCCGGACCGGCCATCGCCCGCGTCATCGCTGCGACGGTCGCCTTCATGGTTGCGATGGCCGCCGCGCTGCTGCTGTCATGGTTCAGGACCCGTCACATCTCGCCGATGCTCTGGATCACCGGCGCGCTCGTCCTCGTCTTCGGTGGGCTGACCATCTATTTCCACGACGACCGCTTCATCAAGATGAAGCCGACGTTCGTCTATGCGATCTTCGCCGGTGTCCTCGGCTTCGGCCTGGCGACCGGACGCCCGCTCCTCCAATCGCTGTTGGAAACCGCCTATCCGGGCCTGACCCCGCCCGGCTGGTCTAAGCTGACACGCAACTGGACGATCTTCTTCGTCTTCATGGCGTGTCTGAACGAAACGGTCTGGCGGACGCAGACCACGGATTTCTGGGTCGGCTTCAAGCTCTGGGGCGCGATCCCGTTGACGCTGCTGTTCGCCGCCGCCAACATCCCGATGCTGCTCCGGCACGGGTTGACCCTCGTGGAGGATGCCGTTACCGACATCCCCCCGGAAGGCTAGGCCACCGCGTCGTAGCGCTTGCCGACCATATCCCAGTTCACCACGTCCCACCATGCCTTCAGATAGCCCGGCCGGTCGTTCTGATAGGTCAGGTAGTAGGCATGTTCCCACACATCGTTACCCAGCAGCGGCGTGCCCTTCTCGGCGGCAATATCCATCAGCGGATTGTCCTGGTTCGGCGTGCTGACGACCTTCAGCTTGCCCGATCCGTCCGTAATCAACCACGCCCAGCCCGAACCGAACTGCCCCGCACCCTTCGTGTTGAACTCCTCCTTCATTTTCTCGAGCGAACCGAAATCGCGGTCGATCGCCTCCTTCAGCTTGCCGGAAGGCTGACCTCCGCCCTTCTTCATCGTCTTCCAGAAGAAATCGTGGTTCCAATAGCCGCCGCCGTTGTTGCGCACTACGGGCGGCTGCGAGCCGATCATGCCCATGATGTCCTCGATGCTCTTGCCCTGTAGCTGCGAGTCCTTCTCGACCGCTTCGTTCAGCTTGTCGGTATAGGCCTTGTGGTGCTTGTCATGGTGAAAGGTCATCGTCTCCTTCGAGATGACCGGCTCCAGCGCGTCATAATCATAAGGCAGCGGCGGAAGTTCGAAAGCCATTGAGCGTCTCCTGCATCGGTGTTGCGTTCCATTCATCAACGCCCGCCCGCCATGATTGCTCCGAATCAGCTTCCGATCAGGTCGTGCCGCTTGAGCGCGTGGCGCAGCTGGTCATAGCTCAGCCCCAGCGCCTGCGCCGTCGCGCGCTGGTTGAAGCGATGCTCGGCCAGCGCGTTGTTCAGCAATTCGCGCTCGAATGTCGCGACCCGCGCCTTGAAGTCCGACGGCCCCGCCTCGCACGCCGCCACCGGTTCATCCGCCCTTGCCTCGCAGTCTGGAGGTGCCGCGAGCGGCGCACGCCGACCGGGGCGATGCGGCGAGTCGAACGGGTCGATCTCGATCGCATCGACCGCACTCTCGTCTTCCCAACGATAGACCGCGCGTTCGACGACATTGCGCAACTCGCGCACATTGCCCGGCCAGGGATGCGCCATCAGCGCCTCGACCGCGCGCGGCCCGAAGCCCTGCCAGCCGTCGCGCCCCAGCTCCGCCACCATCCGGCGCCCGAAATGATCGGCCAGCACAATGATGTCGTCGGGCCGCGCTCTCAGCGGCGGCAGTGTCACCACCTCGAACGATAGCCGGTCGAGCAGATCGGCGCGAAAGCTCATGTCGTCGACCTTGTCCGGCAGGTGCTCGTTCGTCGCCGCCACGATCCTGACGTCGGTACGGATCGAGCGCGACGAGCCGATTCGCGTCACCTCGCCATATTCGACCGCGCGCAACAGCCGTTCCTGCGCGCCCATCGACAGCGTGCCCAGTTCATCCAGGAACAGCGTGCCGCCGTCCGCCTCCTCGAAACGCCCGGTCCGCGCCTTGGTCGCGCCGGTAAAGGCGCCCGCTTCATGCCCGAACAGTTCCGCTTCGATCAACGTCTCGGGCAGCGCCGCGCAATTCATGATGACCAGCGCATGGTCCCATCGCGGCGACAGGCGATGAAGCCGTTCGGCCACCAGTTCCTTGCCCGTCCCGCGCTCGCCGATGACCAGGACGGGACGGTCGAGCGCGGCGGCGCGGCTGGCCCGTTCCAGGGCGTCGAGAAACGCTCCCGACTGACCGATGACCTGGGTTGCGCGCTCCATTGCCAAACCTTGGCGTCAAATCCCAATCGATGGCAAGGAGCAAATGTGCCGATGGTGGCACTCATGCTCTAAGTGACTGTAATTACGTAGTTCCGCAAAATGGCACGCTGTATGCAAAGCTCTCGGTGTACCGCGTTTAACCATACCAATAGGGAGATACATCATGACCAACGACCTCAGCCGCCGCTTCGCCTCGATCGCCCTCACCGTCGTGTTCAGCTCGCTCTGCCTCTTCGGCGCACTTGCCCCTGCGCAGGCCCCGCAGCAGGCGACGACGGCGCCGACCGTGCAGATCGCCTGAACCAGTTCACCGGAGTAAAATAATGGGTATATTTTCACGAACCCGCGACATCGTCGCCGCCAACATGGCGGACCTGCTCGAAAAGGCCGAGGATCCGGCTAAGATGATCCGCATGATCATCCTCGAGATGGAGGAGACACTGGTCGAGGTGCGCGCGTCCGCCGCGCGCACCATCGCCGACCAGAAGGAAATCCGCCGCCACATCGGCAAGCTCGACCAGTTGCAGGACAGCTGGACCGAGAAGGCCGAACTGGCGCTCAGCAAGGACCGCGAGGACCTGGCCAAGGCCGCGCTGGTCGAACGCCAGAAAGCCGCCGACATGGCTGATCAGTTGAAGGCAGAGGTCGGCGTTCTCGATGACGCGCTGCGCGCCAGCGAGGAGGACATCGCCAAGCTTCAGGCCAAGCTGCGTGAGGCGCGGACCAAGCAGAACAACGTCGCGACCCGCTTGGAGAGCGCCAACAACCGTGTCCGCCTGCGTGAGATGTATGCCGGCCCCAAGACGCATGAGGCGTTCAGCCGCTTCGACCAGCTGGAGCGCCGGGTCGACGATGCGGAGGGGCGCGCCGAGGCGATGGGCCTGGGTGTCGTCAAGACGCTTGAGGACGAGATCGCCGAGCTACGCCAGAGCGACCGCGTCGACGAGGAACTCGCCGCGCTCAAACGCCGCCTGAACAGGGAGGGATGAGATGGAAGACGTCGTCGTACCGATCGTCGCGGTTGTCTGCCTGTTCATCGGCGCACCCTGGATCTTCTTTCACTATGTGACGAAATGGAAACAGGCACCCAAGATCACGCAGGAAGACGAAAAGCTGCTCGACGAGATGTATAATCTCGCGCGCCGGCTGGAAGATCGCCTGAACACCGTCGAGCGGATCGTCGCCGCCGACAATCCCGACTGGAAGCCCGGCCTCACGCCGCCCCGGTCGAGCTACCAGATCGACAGGAGGAACTGACATGGCCGCGCGCACTCAATTCTATCTCGACAAGCAACACGCCAAGGTGAAAGGCGTCTGCGCCGGGATCGCCGACTATACCGGCTTCGACGTGACGCTGGTCCGGGTTGCCGCCGTCGTCCTGACGTTCGTGACCAACGGGCTGCTGCTGCTCGCCTATGTCGCCGCCGCCTGGCTCGCGCCGGACAAACCGATCGGCCTGTACAACAGCGCCGACGACGCGAAGTTCTGGCAGGGCGTGCGCACCAACACGCATCGCTCGACCACCGAGGTCCGCTCGAAGTTTCGCGACATCGACCGCCGCCTGGCCGACATCGAGCTTCACTACACCGCCCGCAACAGCCGCCTGGCCGACGAGATCGACCAGCTGCGCTGAGGCAAGCCACGGGGAGAGAAACAATGAACTTGGGTATCCTGGTCCCGATCATCGGCATGATGATCCCGATCGTCGCAATCCTGTCCGGCGTCCTGAACAGATGGCTTCAGATCAAGGAGAAGCAACTCACGATCATGAGCGGCGACGCTGCCGAGAAGGCCGCGCAATATGCCGCGCAGACCGAGCGGCTGGAGCAGCGGATGCGGGTGCTGGAGCGCATTGTGACCGATCGCGGGATCGACGTCGCCGATGAGATCGAGCGACTGCGCGACGCGCCACTGAACTGATACTGACGATATAAGGGAGCACGAACATGGGTCCGTTTTCGATGGTCGTGATGATCATCCTGATCGTAGTGATTGGCAAGGTCATGCGCGAACGCTACCGCGCGATGGAGCGGCTCGGTCGTCATCAGGTGGACAGTGCCGACACCATGATGATGCGTGACGAGATGCGCCAGATGAAGGAGCGCATCGCTGTCCTGGAGCGCGTCATCACCGACAATCACGGCAGCCTGGACCTCGATCGCGAGATCGAACGGCTGCGCGATCGGTGAAGGGGACGGATGATGCACGATCCGCAATTCTACCTGGCGATGGCAATGGCGGCACTGGTCGGCCTTGCGATGCTGACCGCGGCGACACTGGCGGGCTGGCGCGGCTGGCTGGCGATGAAGCGCGAGCAGATCACGGCCCGCCGTCCATCCGCTCCGACCGGCGCGGGCGCGCGCATCGAGATCGCCGACCTGAAGGAACGCATCCGGCGGCTGGAAGCGATCGCCGCCGGGGTGGACCTGTAACCGTCGCCCCGCTAGCGCCACAACCATGCCGTCCCTTGCCGACATCCATGAAGAATATGATTTTCTCGAAGCCGACGACCGCTATCGTCTGCTGATCGACCTCGGGCGCGCGCTGGAGCCGATGCCCGACGCACTCAAGACCGACGCGACGCTGGTCCGGGGATGTTCCGCCTCCGTCTGGGTCTATCCCCGGGTCACAGAGGAAGGCCGCCTGCACTTCCTCGCGGACTCGAACGCTGCCATTACGAAAGGGATCATCGCGCTGGTCCTGCTGGCGGTCCAGGATCGAACCCCGGACGCGATACTGTCGACCGATGTCCCGGCGGAACTTGCCCCCTTCGACCTGCAACGCCAGCTCAGCTCCAACCGCACGCAGGGCATTCCGAACATGATCACGCTGATCGACGAGACCGCCAGGCGCTACGCCGCCTGATTGACCAGCGCGGCCACCACCGCGTCCACGTCATCGCCCGGTCGCACGAGTCGCCACGCCTCCGGCCGGCGCGTGTCGACCAGCATCACCGCATTCTTGGGGCAGACGCCCAGGCACTTCGTCTCGACGACCCCAAGCCCCGCACGCCGGCCCTTGCCCAGTCCCGGCAGCTTGCGCAGCACCTTGGCGAGCGGGGTCTTCCCCTTCACGCCGAAACCACCGCCCAGCTTCTTCGAGCATTTGCCGCAGACGAGCACCGCCCCCGACCAGTCACTGCGCAGGCTTTGCTTCATCCGGGCCGGCCCGCCCTCACCTCCTCGGACGCGCGCAACACGTCGTACGCCGCCTGCACCGCCTGGAAGCGAGCGGCCGCTTCCGTGTCTCCGGGACGGCGGTCGGGATGATTGTCCTTCGCCAGGCGCCGCCACGCGGTCTTCACCACATCGAAGTCCGCATCCGCCTCAAGCCCCAACACGGCGAGCGCGCGCATCTCGTCGCGTGAGCGTGTACCATCGCCAGGACCGGCCCACGCATAATGCGACGCCTCGCGATATCCGCCCGCGTCGCGCCGTTCATCGGCTTCTCGCGCAGCGGCATCCTCCGCGCTCAGCCCCTCGAAATAGTTCCAGCTCTTGTTGTACTCGGCCGCGTGCTCGGTGCAGAAATACCAGCGATCGGGGCTGTTGGGAGACTTGGGTGCGGGGCAATTGCCCGGCTCGGAGCAGCCGTGCCGGTCACACAACCGCACCTGCGTCGCAGCGCTCGCCGAGCCATAGCCGCGCCATCTCGGGAAGCCCCAGTCGTTCGATCGTGTCGGGCTTCGTGCCATTTCGCCGACATAAGCCCGCGCCGCGACGAAGCAACCGATCGAAGCCTCTTGCGACCTAATCGCAGATACGCTAGTAGCGCCTCGTCAAGATGACATTTCTGTCATTTTGCTCTTTCGACATCCATCGAGCCCAAGGAGCCCTGGTGCCGAACCTTTCTTTTGCTACATGGCGAGCCGATCTGCCCGCCTCCATCGTCGTCGCGCTCGTCGCGCTCCCCCTGTGCCTCGGCATTGCGCTCGCCTCCGGCGCCCCGCTGTTCGCCGGCCTGATCGCCGGCATCGTCGGCGGGATCGTGGTCGGCTTCCTCTCGAAATCGCCGCTGTCGGTCGCGGGTCCCGCCGCCGGCCTGACGGTGATCGTGCTGGAGGCGATCCAGTCGATGCCCAGCTATCAGGTCTTCCTGACGGCCGTGGTACTCGCCGGCGTCCTCCAGATCGGCTTCTCGCTGTCGCGCGGCGGCATCTTGGCCGAGTTCATCCCCTCCTCGGTCATCACCGGTATGCTCAGTGCGATCGGCATCATCCTGATCCTGAAACAGATTCCGCACGCAATCGGCTATGACGGCGACTTCGAAGGCAGCTATGAATTCGCCAGTGCCGATGGCGGCAATACGTTCTCGACCCTAATCAGGGCGGTGCGACAGGCGGTGACGCCCGGAGCGCTCATCATCGGCGGACTCAGCCTGGCATTCCTGTTCTGGTGGGAGAAAGCGCGCCCCAAGCAGGGGCCGCTGCGCTTCCTGCCCGGCCCGCTGGTCGTCGTCATCCTGGGCGTCGTCCTGAACGCCGTCTTCGGCGCGGTGCGGCCCGGTTGGCAGCTCCAGCCCTCGCATCTGGTGCAGGTGCCGATCGCGGAGAGCTTGGCGGGCTTCACCGGGCTGTTCATGCTTCCTGATTTCTCGGCAATCGGAACGGGCGCCGTCTGGATCACGGCGTTGACGCTGGCGATCGTCGCCAGCCTGGAATCGCTGCTCAGCGTGAAGGCGGTCGACGAACTGGATCCGCAACGCCGCACGACGGACAAGAACCGCGAATTGTTCGCGCAGGGCAGCGGCAACATCGTGTCCGGCCTGATCGGCGGCCTTCCCGTCACCGCGGTCATCGTGCGATCCTCGGCCAATGTCGACGCGAAGGCGCAGAGCAAGCTGTCGGCGGTCCTGCATGGGGGATGGCTGCTGCTCTCGGTGGCGCTGATCCCTGCCGTTCTCAACCTGATCCCGCTCGCCGCACTGGCGGCGATCCTGATCTCGGTCGGCTACAAGCTGGCCAAGCCCGCGCTGTTCATCGAGCGCTGGCAGCAGGGTTATACGCAGTTCGTGCCGTTTGTCGTGACGATCATCGCCATCCTGCTGACCGACCTGCTGCAGGGGATCATGATAGGGCTGGCGATCGGCTTCGTCTTCGTGATCGCGCGGAATTTTCGCACCGCGATCACCTTTGCCTGCGACGAGGGCGACTGCCTGGTCCGCGCGCGGCGCAACCTGTATTTCATCCACAAATATGAGTTGCAGCAGGCGCTCGAGAAGGTGCCGGACGGAGCCAATGTCCTCATCGACCTGTCATCGACCAGCTATGTCGATCTCGACAATATCGATATCATCAACGCCTTCGTCAAAGGCGCGGACTACCGCGGCATCACCGTCATCATGCGCGGTGACGTATCGGAACGCACCGCGTCCAAGATTAACGCTCCAAAGTCCGAGGTTCGCTTCGCATGAGACAGTACAAGCAGCTCCTGCTCGCCAACAAGGCCTGGGCAATGGAACTGACCGAGGAACGCACCGACTTCTTCAGCCGCCAGACCGCGGGGCAGAAGCCGGACTTCCTGTGGATCGGCTGTTCCGACAGCCGGGTCAGCCCCGAGCAGATGACCATGACGCCTCCCGGCGGCATGTTCATCCACCGCAACGTCGCCAATCTGGTGAACGACGACGACATGAACCTCATGTCGGTCCTGCAATATGCGATCGATGTGCTGCAGATCCATCACGTCATCGTCTGCGGCCATCACAGCTGCGGCGGCGTGAAGGCTGCGCTCTCGGGCGGCACCGAGGGTCCGATCGACCGCTGGCTCGCCAATGCCCGCGCCGTCCGCGACGCGCATGCGGACGAGATCCATGCGCAGGCCGGCGAGGAGGAACAGGTCAACCGCTTCGTGGAAGTCAACGTGCGCGACCAGCTCGTCCGCCTCGCCCGCACCGCGACGGTTCAGGGCGCCTTTGCGCGTCGCCAGCCGCTGTTCCTCCACGGCTGGGTGTACGACATCCGCGACGGCCACATCAAGCCGATGATGGAGATCGACGCAGGCACCGTGCTGGAGGAAGTCGGCCGCCCCGAAAGCGTCCTGATGGCGTCATAGAACCGTGCCAGAGGGTCTGTAAGCCGGGTTCTGTCTTCCCCTTGCCGGGGATGAGCGACCATTCCTCTAGGGCGACGCTCGCGCGCCGCCTCCAGCGACCAACCCGGACGGCGGGCGGGAACACGCCCCGGAGCTTGCGCCCCATGCCATCCCTATTCGGTCTTGCTCCCGGTGGGGTTTGCCATGCCATCCCCGTTGCCGGGCACGCGGTGCGCTCTTGCCGCACCCTTTCACCGTGACGAGGCCGAAGCCCGCGCCGTCTGCTCTCTGTGGCACTTTCCCTGAGGTCACCCCCGCCGGGCGTTACCCGGCACCGTTGTTCCGCGGAGCCCGGACTTTCCTCGCCCCCGCATGAAGCGAAGCCGCGGTCGCCCGACCCTCTGGCAACTTCGCCTTAGTCGTCGCCTTCCGGTTTGGGAAGCAGCAGCGCGAGCAGGATCATGCGGCATTCCGCGTCCAGCTCACCATCGATCAGCTCGGGGCGAAAGCGGCGCTGGAACGCCATAATCGCCGCCATCGGCGCGCTGACATCATAGCCGAAGCGTTCCAGCGCCAGCAGGAAGCCGCCCTCGGTCCAGCCCGGATCCATCAGTTTCCTGGTCGGACGCGGCAGCGCCAGCCGAAGCCGCGCCAACTTGCCCCAGGGGAACATCTCGCCCGGATCGCGCTTGCGGGTCGGCGCGATGTCGGAATGACCGACGATATTTCCGCGCGTGACGCCGTGCCGTTCCTTGATCGCCGACAATAGCGGGATCAGCGCCGCGATCTGCTCGTCGGGAAAGGGGCGATAGCCGAACTCGTGTCCGGGATTGACGATCTCGATACCGATGCTGGCCGAATTGATATCGGTCACGCCGCGCCAGTGCGAGCGACCCGCGTGCCACGCGCGCTTGTCCTCGTCGACCATGCGCAGCACCTGCCCGTCCTCGGCGACCAGATAGTGCGCGGAGACCTTCGCTGCGGGGTCACGCAGCCGGGCGATCGCCGCATCCGCGTCGCGCATGCCCGTATAATGAAGGACGATCATCGAGACGGGCAACGCGCGTTCGTCGAAATTGGGAGACGGTGTCTCGATGATCGTCATGCCACCCCTGACACTGCACGCTGCTCCTTGCTTCATTGCGCTCGCAAGAACAAGCGATGAAGGACTCGGGCTTTTGCCCTATAGGTGTTCGTAGAAGCCGGGAAGACGTCTGCTCGGCCGCAAACTCGTCGTATGCCCGATGACCGTCTCGCCCGCGCCCAGCAGAAGCATCCCACCGGGACGCAGTGCGCAGGCGATCCGTGCGAAGACCTGCTCCTTCAGTTCGGGCGACAGATAAAGCAGCACGTTGCGGCACAGGATCAGATCGAATCCTCCGGCGGGCGAAGGATCGCTGACCAGATTCTGGCGCCGATAGGCAATGGTGTTCACCAATCCGGGCTTGGCAACCCAGTCGCCGCCATGCTCGTCGAACCAGCGGATCATCCGTTGAATGGAAAGTCCGCGCTGAATCTCGAATTGAGAGTAACGCCCTCCGCGCGCCTGCCGGAGTGCGGTTTCCGACAGGTCGCTCGCGATCAGCTCCGGCGGCCGGCCGCCGATCGTCGCGGCGCGTTCGGCGAACAGCATCGCCAGTGAAAGCGGCTCCTGTCCGGTCGAACATCCCGCGCACCAGATGCGCGCGCGCCGGTCGCGCTTCTCGACGTCTTCGACCAGTTGCACGACACCGTCGAAGACGGCTGGGTCGCGAAAGAACGAGGTTTCGTTGTTAAGCAGCGCGTCGACCACCTCGTTCGACAGGCCGGAGCATTGTTCGCGGCGCAGACGATGCCCAAGCTCATCGAGAGTGCCAAGGCCATAGGCTTGGAGGACGGGACGAAGCGCGGTGTCAAACCGCCATGCCCGGTGCGTCGCGATGCGTTGACCGGATCGTTGCTCCAGCAGGCCGACCAGCAGCGCGATCGTCTTCGCCGAGCAGGACCCGTCGCCCGGCGCACCGCCGGCCTTGATCGCGAGATTATGCATCGATCCGCTTCCCTCTTGTGATGAGTTGACCGATCGCTTCGGGCGAAAGCACCGCATGCGCCAGGCCGGCGGTTGCGACGGAGCCGGGCATCCCCCAGACGACCGAGCTCGCCTTGTCCTGCACCGCGACGATACCGCCCGCATCCCGAACCGACGCGGCCCCCAATATGCCGTCGCGCCCCATTCCGCTCAGGACGATCGCCAGCGAGCGGCTTCCGCAGGCGGAGGCGACCGACTGTAGCATCGGATCGACCGACGGAGTACAACCGCTCGGCGCCGGTTCGCGCGACAGGCGCACGCCATAGCCGCCGCTGCCCAGATCGACGCATCGCAGATGCGCGTCGCCCGGTGCCAGCACGATGTGTCCGGGCACGATCCGCGCCCGCTCGCGGGCGACATCGCACGGCCGCCGGGCCAGTGCCGCCAGTTGCTCCGCCAGATACGGCGTGAACGAGGCGGGAAGATGCTGGGTCACCAGGATTGGCTTCGTCATCGTGGCCGGCACTGCGGCGAGGACGCTGCTCAGCGCATCCAGCCCGCCCGTCGACGCGCCGATGGCGATCAGGTCGAATGCGTCCTGTTCAGGACTGGCAGCGGCGAAGGCCGCCAGACGCTCGACGAGCATTAGACCAAATCGCTCGGCCGTACCGCCGGACGCCGACTTGGCGATGGTCCCCACGGCCCCCATCGCGCACGCTTCGGCAGCCAGTTGCCCGCCTTGGATTACCGAACCCGACATGATGGCGACCCTTGCCCCGGCCCCCAGCGAGATAACGGTGGGCAGGAACGTTAGACCGTCCGCATCCGGCAAGGCCAGGTCGAGCAGGATCAGGTCGAAGCTGGCCCTGCCCAGCAACTCGATCGCCGCGGCCGCGGTCGAGGCCATGCCCGCCAGGACGAAGCGGCCGTCACCCTGAACGGCGTGGGCGACCACCGCACGGGTCACCGCTGAATCGTCGATGACCATCAACCGGATCGGGACGGGTCCGTCCATCGGACGGACGGCGGACGCGGGCATCGCCGGCTGCCGGGATCAGATCAGTGAAAGCCGACGATTTGCAGCTTGCTGGCCAGCGTATCGCGATCGAACGGTTTCATCACATACTCGTCCGCACCCGCATCGATCGCGGCGCGGATATAGGCCATGCCGTTTTCGGTCGTGCAGAAGATGACCTTAGGCTTGCGCGGCAGCGATGTTGCCTTCAGCGCGCGCAGGAAGTCCATGCCGCTCATCACCGGCATGTTCCAGTCGAGCAGGACGACGTCGGGCGCCGACGCCTTGCAGCTGGCCAGCGCCTCCTGCCCGTCCCCGGCTTCCTCGACGCTGAACTGCAATGTCTCCAGGATGTGGCGAGCCACCTTGCGGATGACCTTGGAGTCATCGACGATCAGACAAGTGTTCATGGGTGCCTCTCAAGAAAACCGTGCTTGGCGCCGACCTTGCACGGACAGTGTCAAGAACGGGTTAAGCGGCCAGCGCGATGCCGGGTAGCAGCGATCCCAGCCGAATGATCGGCACAGGATGCCCATCCCGGTCGACCATCCCGTCGATGCAGGCGGACCAGCGTGCGTCGAGCGACAGGCCCGGCGTCAACGGCTGTCGCTCGCAGGGAACGACATCCCTGATCTCCTCGACCAGCACCGCATAGCCGTGTCCGTCGACGCTGGTCACGATCGCGAAACAGCCCTCGTCCGGCAGACTCCCTCCAAGGATGGTCGTCGGATCAATGACCGTCACGACGCGGCTTCTGAGCGCGGCCAGGCCGCGGACCGACGACGACACGCGCGGTGTCGCGATGACGTGAGCGATGGTCACCACCGATTCGACCTCGGCGGCATCCACCGCGATCCCGTGCCCGGCGACCCGGGCGATCAGGAACAACTGGGTCATGCTGCGATCCTCCCGACGCGCTCGCTCAACCGGGCGATCAGCGTTTCGCGATCGTAGCGGTAGACACTGTTCATCTGATGCGTCGCGTCCGGCGTGCGGCGCAGCCGAATGACATCGCCCTGCGCGGATTCATCGTCGTCAAACGCCAGGGTGATGACGCACGACGCGTTCGGCGGCGGTGAAGCCACACATCGATAGCCCGCCGCCTCCAGAGTCGGACGCAGGAAACTCTCCATCCACTGCGATCCGTCCTCGCGTAGGACACAGATGGGCGCGCACGCCGTTCCGTGCTCACCGGCGAAGACGGCATACACATCGATGATCTCGACCGGCGCACCATCGATCATCGCGACGCCCAGCAGCGAGGGATCGCCGTGCGCCGGCGCGAGTTCCCTCGGCATCGCGACGATATCCACCGCTTCGCGTATCGCATAAGCTACCGTGGCCGCACCGTCGGTCAGGCGAATGATGCGCAGCTCGGCTTCTCGCACCGAACCGGCAATGTCCGGTTGCAGCGGCAGCAATGCGCCGTCGCTTACGAGGCGTGCCCGACCTCCGCTATGCTGCACGCAATCCGCCGGGACCCGATCGATCCGGTCGATCGCCGCAAGCGCGACGGCCCGGCGCCGTCCATCCAGCGCCTCGAACAGCAGCGCGGGCATGGTGTCGTCCGATGGCGCTTCGGGCTCCGTCTCGACCGCGAAACTCCTGGAAAAATCGAGCCCCGCGCGCGCCGCGATCGCTGCCGCATCCAGCAGCAGCATCGGTAGTCCGCTGTCCGGCAGCGTCTGCCCGGCGTAGATGCCGGCCGCCATCACCGCCGGAGAAGCGGGCTTGATGACCAGCTCCTCGGCATCGCACACCTCGTCGATCGCCAGTGCATATTCGCCGTCGCGCGTGGTGATCACGACCAGCACTTCTTCCCCCGACGGGGTCGTGCCGAGCATGTCACCAAGCGACACCAGCGGCAGCCGCCGCCCGCGAAGGTCGACGATCATCGAACCGCCGATCTCGACGAGTCCCACCGCTCCCGCGTGAACCTGCACGATTTCCTCGACTGCGGACCGCGCGACGGCATAGCGCTGGCCCCCTGCGCCGACGATGATCGTCGGGATGATCGACAGGGTCAGCGGCACCTGGATCGTGATTGTCAGGCCCTGGCCCGGCCGATTGGCCAGCGCGATCCGCCCGCCGATCTGCTCCACATTGGCGCGCACGACGTCCATGCCGACACCCCGCCCCGACACGTCGGTCACGTTGTCCCGGCTCGACAGTCCGGGCTCGAAGATCAGCTCCATGCAGGTCGCTTCCGACGTCACCGCGATCTCCTGCTCGGATCGCAGCCCCATCGCGATGGCCTTCGCCGCCAGTCGCCGCGTATCTATGCCCTGCCCGTCGTCGGCGATCTCGATGATGATCTGGTTGCCCGATTGTCTCGCGCTGACACGCAAACGCCCGGTCTCACGCTTGCCCGCTGCGCGCCGCGCGGCCGGCATCTCGATCCCGTGGTCGAGTGCGTTGCGGATGATGTGGATCAGCGGATCGCGCATCATCTCGATCATCTCGCGGTCCAGCTCGACCTCCGAACCGCCGATCTCCAGATTGATCGCCTTCCCCAGTCCTGCGGCGGTATCGCGCACGAGGCGCGGCAGGGCCGCGAACAGCGCGTCGATCTTCTGCATCCGCATCCGCGTGACCGTGTCGCGCATCTCGGCCACGCTGGCGGTCATCCGCTCCAGCGCCGCCTCCACGGGGGGCTGCATTTCGATGTCGCGCAGCCGGCGCGCGAGTTCATTGCGTGCCAGCACCATGTCGGACATGCCGCTCATCATCCGATCGATGATATCGACACTCAGCCGGACGCTGCGAACGGCTGCGCGCGACGGTGCGGCGACATCGGCCGTCAGCGTAGGCTTGGCGTCCTCGGCCAGTGCCGCGATCAGCAGGTCGTCGCTGGCATCTTCGAGCGCCTCGCCGGAATCGATCGCCTCGACCAGCTGGCCGATCCGGTCCACGATCGACAGGACCGCGCTGACCAGCGCCGTGTCGGGTAAGCGCCTGCCGTCGCGAACGCTTGCCAGCACATCCTCGGCCGCATGACTGAGCCGCGCCAGCCTGGGAAGATCGAGAAAGCCGCAGCTCCCCTTGACGGTGTGGACGAAGCGGAAGATTGCATCCAGCCTGCTACGGTCGGATGGCCGGCCCTCCCACGCCACGATCTCGCCTGCCAGCGCATCCAGCGTCTCGCGCGTCTCGGCGATGAATTCCTGAAGCAGATCGTCCATACATCCCCGGAGCGCCGAACGTGCTGCGGGACTATGCGGCGCAAGATCTTAACGCGGGGTTCACTCTGTCGCGAACGACGCGCCGAACACCATGACGCCTTCCGCCGGTTCCGAGATCTGGACCTTGCCCTTCCCTTGCGACACCAGCGAGTGGACCAGATAGGCGGGCGCCGCGCGCGGCGCGACCTGCGGTTCGCTCGGTCCGTCCGTCAGCATCCGCGCCACCTGCGGATCCAGCGCGGGACGTGATCCTTCCAGCTTGAGCGCGACCTCGGCATGGCCGCCATGACTCTCCCCGCCCACGGCCAGCGTACCGCCGCGCGCCAACGCCTCGGTGGCGACGAGTGCCAGGTTCAGCAGGACCCTGATGGCGGCCTTGGGAAGTTCGGCGTCCTCGACCAGCCAGTCGAGCGCGAGCCGCTTGTTGCCCGCGACCAGTCCCTCGATCGCCGTGCGTGCCTCGCGGACATCCACCATCTCGCCGAACCCACCGCCCGACCCGAAGGCCAGCCGGAAGAATTTCAGCTTGTTCGCGGAATTGCGCGCGCTGTCGCCCAGCAGTTCCAGGCACCGCTCGCGCATCGCCGGATCAGTCTCGTCCGCCAGCAGTTCCAGCCCGTTATTCACCGAACCGACCGGTGACAAAAGGTCGTGACACAAGCGCGATGCGATCACGCTCGCAAAGTCCACTGCGTCGACCTGCATCAAGTTACTCCTTTTTCCGCGCCGACCTGTGACGAAGCCTCTGCTTCCGCGCAAGGCGACACGATCAGCGAACACCGATCAAAGCGTCCGTGGACGGCGCCGTTTGCAACGGCTTTCCAGACGAACGCCGATCCGTCGGCGACGATCATCCACCACGTGCCGTCCGGACGTGCCGCCCGCGCATCGCGGAGCGAAGGCAGCCCACTTCCCGTTGGGTGGGAATGATAATGACCGACCACTTCAGGCCCGCCCTGCCTGGCGCGGCGATAGGCGTCGATCAGCCGGGCCGGATCGAGTTCGAACGACCGCGCGGGGTCGGCCTTCACATTGTCACAGGGCTCGACATTCACGATCGATCGCTTGTCACCGAACAGCAGGCCGCAAACCTCCTGACCGGCCATGCTTGCGGCGTGACCCAGGACCTGCCGCAGCAGGACGGTTGATATGGTGATGGGCGACACCAAATCGCGTCTAGCATGGATCAGGGGGCTTCCGTCATCACTGCGACGATCGTGCGAGAGGCGGACGGCTGCCGGCTTGACCGTGCGCTCGCGCTGTCCGTGCCGTCACTGTCACGCGAACGGATCAAGGCGCTCATCACCAGCGGTGCGGTCACTCAGGATGGGAGGGACGTGCGCGATCCCGCTCGCAAGACGCTTGTTGGCGAACGCCTCTTCGTCGCGGTTCCCGCGCCGACCCCCCTGCAAAATGCCCCGCAGGATATTCCCCTTCTGATAGCCTATGAGGATGATCATCTGATCGTCGTCGACAAGCCCGCCGGCCTCGTCGTCCACCCCGCGGCAGGCAATCGCGACGGCACCCTGGTCAACGCGCTTCTGCATCACTGCCGTGGCCGGCTTTCCGGGATCGGCGGCGTCAGCCGGCCCGGCATCGTCCACCGGATCGACAAGGACACGTCCGGCCTGCTGGTCGTCGCCAAGACGGACAAGGCGCACGAGGGGCTGACGCGTCAGTTCGCGGATCACACGGTCGACCGGCGGTACAGGGCGATCGTGGCACGCGTGCCGCGGCCGCCATCTGGGACGATCGACGCGCCGCTCGCCCGCTCGCCCCACGACCGCAAGAAGATCGCGATCGTCAACGGCGGGAAGCGGGCGGTCACCTATTACCGGACGATCCGGCCCTTACGCGGGGCCGCGCTCATCGAATGCCAACTGGAGACGGGACGGACGCATCAGGTACGCGTTCACATGACCTCCGTGGGTCACCCCTTGCTAGGCGACCCCGTCTATGGCAGAACGAAACAGGCACATGGCGATGTTTTGAAGACGCTCGGTTTCCGGCGTCAGGCCTTGCATGCAGCTCGGCTCGGGTTCACGCATCCAGTGACCGGTAACCTGGTTGTCCTCGATAGTGAAATGTCGGTGGATATGCAGGAACTGTTCAGTCGTCTTGACGTATGAAGATGAATGGCGATGTCCTCGACCGGGACACTCGCCTCATGAAGGGAGATACGATTTATGGCAGCCCGCAGCAACGTCCCGGCGACGATCCCCGCGCTTGGCGGCGAGCAGAGCCTCAATCGCTATCTGTCGGAAATCAAGAAATTTCCGCTGCTCCAGCCTGAGCAGGAATACATGCTCGCCAAACGCTTTCAGGAGCATGGCGATACCGAAGCGGCGGCGCAACTGGTCACTTCGCATCTCCGTCTCGTCGCCAAGATCGCGATGGGATATCGCGGCTATGGTCTGCCGACCTCCGAGCTGATCTCGGAGGGTAATATCGGCCTGATGCAGGGCGTGAAGAAATTCGAGCCCGATCGCGGCTTCCGCCTCGCCACCTATGCGATGTGGTGGATCCGCGCCTCGATCCAGGAATATATCCTGCGTTCGTGGAGCCTCGTGAAGATGGGCACGACGGCGGCGCAGAAGAAGTTGTTCTTCAACCTTCGCCGCATGAAGTCGAAACTCGACGCGTTCGAGGACGGTGACCTGAAGCCCGAGGATGTCACCAAGATCGCGACCGACCTCGGCGTGGCAGAGACGGACGTCGTCAGCATGAACCGCCGGATGGCGATGGGCGGCGATACGTCACTCAACGTGCCGATGCGCGAGGATGGCGAGGGTCAGTGGCAGGATTGGCTGGCCGACGATGCACCCCTGCAGGACAAGATCGTCGCCGATCAGCAGGAGGCGGACGTCCGGCACGACATGCTCACTTCGGCGATGGACGACCTGAACGAGCGTGAGCGGCATATCCTGACCGAGCGCCGGCTGACCGACGATCCCAAGACGTTGGAGGAACTCAGCCAGGTTTACGGTGTCAGCCGCGAACGTGTCCGGCAGATCGAGGTGCGTGCGTTCGAGAAGCTCCAGAAGGCGATGATGCGCATCGCCGGTGACAAGCGCCTCCTAACCGCCGCCTGAGGATTGACGGGATACCGTCGGCACCGGAAACGCTGATCGAGTGTCTTGGAAGATCGGGGTCAGGTGTAGCAGGATTTTCCAGCGCCCGGTTGCAACGGAAAGAGTGGCGGTTGGGCGCCAACTCGCTGCATGTGCGGACGCTGCAATGTTCTCTCGGTAACCGTGAAAATCACTATTTTCCACGCGCGCCTGTTCAATATTGGTACATTATTTGAACAAAAGATCGCGCAAGTTGTGAACCGCACGGAACAGCCTAAAGATTCAATAACTGATTCAGTAGGATCGCGCGAACCATCCGGCGCCGATGCGGCGATGACCGAACTCGGCCTGATTCCCTTTACCAAATATTAAATCTCTGATAGATCGGCGATCAGTTCTTTACCTGTTGGCGTTCCGTTGCCTGCTTGATGCTATGGCTCAGGCGGGTTTTCTGATGGAATCTCGATCGGGAGACATTCGATGAAAATTTGGGGAAGTTTGCTGCAGCGGCCGTGATGGTCCTTATGCCGGTCGCGGCGGCGCATGCGGGTACGGTGGATAGCGGGTTCCGCGCATCGACGTTTCCTGCCAACGATGACGGCGCGACCGGCGCAATTTCTCTTGGTTTCAACGTCAATTATTTTGGAAACACTTACGCGAACACATTTGTCAGCAACAACGGATATCTGACATTCAACTCCGGCCAGGGAACATTCACTCCTTCAGGGCTTGGGATGGACTATGCAGGCCAGCCTATCATTGCGGCGTTCTTCGCGGACGTCGATACGAGGAGTCCGTTAAGCGCCCTAACGGCCTATGGCACCGGCACCTATAAGGGCTACACGGCTTTCGGCGCGACATGGGACGGAGTAGGCTATTTTCCTTCTCGCGGCGATAAACTCAATTCCTTCCAGACCATCCTTACCGACTGGTCGGATACCGGTGACGGCAACTTCGACATCTATTTCAACTACGATCGAATCCTTTGGGAGACGGGCTCGGCCAGCGGCGGGACCGATGGCTTCGGGGGCGTGTCGGCCGCGGTCGGCTTCAATGCCGGAACCGGCAACGCACCGGCAACCTTTTTTGAGTTGGCAGGCTCCAGGGTTCCCGGATCGTTTCTCGACGGTGGACCGATGTCGCTAGTTCGCGGAACCAATAACGGAACGCCCGGCCAGTTGATGTTCCAGGTACGCAACGGATCGGTGATCGTACCTCCCATGATGCCGGGCGTCCCCGAGCCGGCGACTTGGGCGATGATGATCCTCGGGGTCGGCGCATGCAGCGCCGGATTGCGCCGTCGACGTATTCAGATGGTTCGGCTGGCTCTGAACTGATCCTGACGCGTGGAAAGGGCCGCAGGTTTCGACAGGACCTGCGGCCCGTCCCCACAGACCACGATCTTTCCGCACATGCGTTCGTCTGAGCCGGCGATCTGGCCGTTGGCATGACCCGCTATGGGTCATAGAACGGCTCATGCGAAGATTTCTGTCGATCGTCTCCAGATTTGTACTTTCATTGATTGCGCTTTCGGTCCTTTGGGTCGGCCTCTACCGCTTCGTGCCGCCGCCGATCACGGTAACGATGATCGGAGACGCCCTGGCTGGACGCGGCATCGCGAAGATATGGATGCCGCTGTCCCGCATGGATCCGGACATGGCCAGGGCCGCGATTGCGGGTGAGGACGCGCGGTTCTGCACGCATCACGGCTTTGACTGGCGCGCGATCGCCGGCGCCGCGAAGCGCAATGCGCAGGGAGGCCGGATCCGTGGGGGTTCCACCATCAGTCAGCAGACCGCCAAGAACGCGTTTCTCTGGCAGGGAGGCGGCTATTTCCGCAAGGCGCTGGAGGCCTATTTCACCTCACTGATCGAGCTATTGTGGGGCAAGAGCCGCATCATGGAAGTCTATCTCAACATCGCAGAGACCGGCATCGGCACCTACGGCGCTGATGCGGCGGCAGTGCGCTACTTCGGCCACGACGCATCGCATCTGTCCCCGACGGAGGCGGGAAGGATCGCCGCGGTCCTCCCCCTTCCAAAGAAACGGGCCGCGATCGACCCGCACGGTTTCGTCCGGCGCCACGGCAATGCGATCGCCCGGCAGATCGGCGTTGTCCGTCGTGACGGACTGGATGCCTGCCTGCGTTAGAAGGGAAGCTTGAAACCGGGCGGCAGCGGGATGCCGCTCGTCATCTTCGACATCTCCGCGCCCGATGCCGCGTCGGCCTTCGTCCGCGCATCGTTGAACGCGGCGACGACCAGGTCCTCCAGCATCTGTTTCTCGTTCTTGTCGATGAGCGAGTCGTCGATCTGCAAGCCGATGATCCGTCCCTTGGCGGACGCTTTGACCTTGACCAGGCCACCACCTGCAGCCCCCTCGACCTCGATCGTATCGAGCGAGTCCTGCGCCTTTTGCAATTCGGCCTGAACGTTCTGGGCCATGGCCATGATCTCGTCGATGCTCTTCATGCAATGCTCCTCTCGGCGGATTGGTCGATCAGTTCGGCGTCGGGAAACGCGGCGAACGCTGCCTTGATGAGTGGCGTTTCCAGCAGCGCCCGGCGGGCTTTCGCGGCACCCGCATCCTGTTCTTCCCTGATCGTAGGCGCGCCGGTCATGTCGGCCATCGTGACACGCCAGTTGCGCCCCGTCGACTGCCGAAGCACCGCGGCCAATTCGCTCAGTGTATCGGCGGCGATCGGCCGCGACCCGCTGAACACGATCTCGCCCGGCTGATACGTCACGACGCTGGCACCGTGCCGCAACCGTGCGGCGAGCGCGAGTGAGCCGGATCGGTCCAGCTGCTCCACCAGTTCGGCAAAGCTTTCCGGCGGCCCTGTCACCGGCGCGCTCGGCCCGCCCATTGCCGGCGGCGCCTGCAATGACGACGCCTTGCCGCCCTGCATCTGGCGCACGAGTTCTCCCGGATCGGGCAATGTCGAGGCATGAACGACGCGCAGCAACGCCATCTCCGCCGACTCGATCGGCAGCGCGGCCTGCGCGACCTCGTCATGGCCCTTCAGCAGCAATTGCCATAGTCGGTGCAGCGTGGGAAACGACAGCGCGGCCGACCATTCCGACTGCGCGGCGCTCTCTTCGGCTGGCTGCGCGATATCCGCGGGCGCGCCGACCTTGACCAGCGTCACCCCGTGCACCGTCTCCAGCAGCGCACGGAACATGGCCAGCGGATCGACGCCGTGGTCGTACTGCTGCCTGAGTATTGCCAGCGTCTTGCCGCTGTCACCCTCCAGCAATGCCGAGAACAGATCGCGGGACGCGCCGCGATCCGATAGGCCCAGCATCTCGCGCACGGCATCTGCCGTCACGCGTCCCCCTTCCAGTCCCGCATGCGCGATGGCCTGATCGAGGATGGACAGCCCGTCGCGCGCGGACCCCTCCGCGGCGCGCGCAATCAGCATCAGCGCATCGTCGTCCGCCGCGATGCCCTCGGCCCGTGCGACCGCCGCGAAATGGTCCGCCAGTCGGTCGGCCGGGATACGCCGTAGATCGAACCGCTGACAGCGCGACAGCACCGTCACGGGCACCTTATTCACCTCCGTCGTGGCGAACAGAAACTTCACATGCCCAGGCGGCTCCTCGAGCGTCTTCAGCAGCGCATTAAAGGCGTTCTTCGAAAGCATGTGGACCTCGTCCACGATATAGATCTTGAAGCGCGCCGACACCGCCGCATAGCGCGCCGCATCGATGATCTCACGCACATCATCGACGCCGGTATGGCTCGCGGCATCCATTTCTATCACATCGATATGCCGCCCCTCGGCAATGGCGCGGCACGGCTCGCACACCCCGCACGGATCGATCGTCGGCCCGCCCTGCCCGTCACGTCCGACACAATTCAGCGCCTTCGCGATCAGCCGCGCGGTCGACGTCTTGCCGACCCCGCGGACACCGGTCATCAGGAACGCATGGGCGAGCCGCTCACGCCGAATCGCGTTGCCCAGCGTGCGCACCATCGCGTCCTGCCCGATCAGTTCCGAAAAGGTCTGCGGACGATATTTCCGGGCAAGCACACGGTACAAGGCGGGTTCCGCGGGCCGACGGACTTCACCGAGGTCGAGGGAGTCAGACATTGCTGCTAATCTAGGATGTTCGCGCGCGCTTGTCGAAGGCCTGCGGACCGCCGCCGCGCAAATCTTCGCTGTGCGGTGGGAGCCGGAACGACCCGCGGCAAAATCGTTGCGGCTGCTTCCTTCCGGACCTGACCGGGTTGGCGACGACCACGTCCGCCCGACTCCCGCATATGCCTATGCAGAAGCCGGGCGAGGGGTTCAAGGGGTCGGCCTATCGGCGATAAACCGTCCGGCAGACCCGCACGTTACGATACCGGTGGCGCTCGACCCGGCATACGGTGCGCCGTGCCCGGTGACGCCCGCGATAATAAGCGCGGTGCCGGCGATAATCATAACGAGTGGCGCGCCGGTTCGGCGCATGCCTGACCACGGTGCGCTCGGTCACGACCGTGCGTGTCTGGGCCGCAGCCGGCGCGATGAACGCTGCGGGCGCGAGACCCGTGACGGCAACCAGGCCTGCCGCGAGCATGGTGATGATCTTCATCTCGATCTCCTTTCACGTCGGCGAAACCGTCGCCGGACAGGAGTGGTTATGATGTGGACTGCGTGCACGATCGCTGAATACGCCGTTGTCGCAGCGACAGCTTCAGGGGACCCGAACCGTCAACCCGTCAAGTTCGGCCGTCAACCGTATCTGGCACGCCAATCGACTGGTGCGCGTACTGTTGAGTGCCAGATCGAGCAGCTCTTCCTCTTCCTCGGATGCTTGCGGCAGGCGCGCGAAGTCGGCGGCGTCGACCACCACATGGCACGTCGCGCATGCCATGTCTCCGTCGCATGTCCCTTCCAGCGGCTGATCCGCCACCTGCGCGACGTCCAGAAGTCGCGCGCCTTCGACTCCCGACGCCATTATCATGGTGCCGTCCCGAGCGACGAACCGGACCGCGATCATGCGAATTGCGCCCCGGCAACATCGGTGATCCCGTCGATCGCCGAGCCGAGCGCCTCCTCGTCCGTATAGCGCCCGAAGCCCAGCCGGATGCTGCCGCGCGCCTGCCTGTCCGAAAGCCCGATCGCGCGCAGCACATGGCTCGATCGGCCGGAGCCGCTGGCGCACGCGGAGCCGGCCGAGAAGGCGATGTCGCGGCATTCCGACATTAACCGACCGACATCCAGACCCTCACGCCGGACATTGAGATTGCCGCGATACCGGCGAGTGGTCGACCCGTTGACCAACCAGGCGTCCCCAAGCCGCCTCAGTGCCACGTCCCAGAGCCGCGCGACATGCGCCGCGTCCACGTCCCACCGCGCCGCCATCAATTCCGCCGCCGACCCGAATCCCGCCGCAAGGGCCGGCGACAGCGTACCCGATCGTCCCGCGGCCTCCTGCCCGCCGCCGTGCAGCAGCGGAGTGAGCGTCACTCCATCACGAACCCAAAGCGCACCGATCCCCTTGGGTCCGTGGATCTTGTGCGCAGATATCGCGATCAGGTCACATTCCTCCGGTACGCTGATCCGGCCATAGCCCTGCACCGCATCGCACAGGAACAACGCGCCGGCCTCATGCGCGATTTGCGCCAGCTCCGCGGCCGGTTGGACCACACCGATCTCGTTGTTGACCAGCATGACGGCGACGAGTCCCGCACCCTGCCCGATTGCCTCGCGCGCCGCCGCCAGGTCGACCAGTCCGTCCCCACCGACCGGCAGGACCGTGACCCCCCGCCCGGCACTCTGCTCCGCCAGCACCGTGTCGAGCACCGCTGCGTGCTCAGTTGCGACCGTGACGATCGGTCCGGTCGTACCCTTGATTGCCCAGTTCAGCGCCTCGGTCGCGCCACTCGTAAAGGCGACCTGCCCCGCCCCTGGCAGCAACGCCGCGATCTGCTCACGTGCGACCTCGACCGCGGCCTTCGCGGCGCGGCCCTGGCGGTGGGTCGAATGCGGATTGGCATGCTGCGACTCCAACCAGGGCAGCATTGCCGCCAACGCCTCTGACGCGAGCGGCGTCGACGCCTGATAATCGAGATACGTCATACGGCGAACCGGACTCGCTCCCGCGCGATGCTGCGCCAGGCTGCGATGACCCGCTCGACATCGGCCTCGCTTGTCGATCGCCCGAAACTGATTCTCACGACCTCTCGCGCGTCCTCGGGCGACCAGCCCAATGCGGCCATCACATGGCTGGGCTTCATGCTTCCACTCGAGCACGCGCTGCCCGCCGAAACCGCGATCCCCGCCATATCGAAGCGGATGAGTTGCGCCGCCGACACGACACCCGGCATGCGATAGGATGCGATGGCCGGATGCCGGACGCTCGCGGCGGTGACCACCTCGCCGCCCGACCGTGTGATCGCATCGTCGAGCTGCGCGCGCAGCGCCGCCATGACGGCGACATCCTCTCGGTCGAAAAGCGCAGCCGCATAGCCCAGTGCCGCCGGCAAGTTCTCGGTACCGCCACGATAGCCCCGTTCCTGTCCGCCGCTCGGATGCAGGCTCGCCAGGTCACGCACCAGCAACGCACCGATACCCGGCGGACCGCCCCGCTTGTGCGCCGACAGGGCGATCATGTCGGCATGATTCGACGGGGCGGCATCGACACCGGGCGGCATCTGCGCGCCATCCACCAGCAGCAGGCCGCCGGCATCGTGCACGACACGCGCCACGTCCTTGATGGGCTGTCGCACACCCGTCTCGCTGTTGGCCCATTGCACCGCAACGATCGCCGGCGGCCCATCGCCGAGCATCTTCGCCAGGTGAATAAGGTCAATCATCCCGTTACCATCGACGGGCGCCATGCTCGCGTCGCCGGCCGCGCGCAGCACGGCGTCATGCTCGACCGTCGCCACGATGCGGCGCGTGGCGACCGAGCGCCCGAGCGCAATCGCAATCGATTCGCTCGCGCCGCTCGTCAGCAGCGTTTGATGATTCCAGCCATAGGCCGACGCGATCGCCGCGCGCGCCTTCTCCAGTGCTGCCCGCGCCGCCCGTCCCTCGCCATGCGGCGATGAGGGATTGGCCCATGACGTCATGCCGTCCAGCACCGCCTCGCGCGCTGCGGCTGTCATCGGCGTGGTCGCGGCGTGATCCAGGTAGAGACGGTCGGCCATATGCAAGTCCATTTGCGCGCAAACGCGCGGCGCCTATATAGCGCGCAACCTCTCGCGCTCCATCCGGGCGCGGTAATCTGTTCGCGAGTATTATGCCCGAAGTCATCTTCCCCGGCCCCGAAGGCCGTCTTGAGGGACGCTTTGCCCCGGCCCCGCGCCCCCGCGCTCCCGTCGCGATGATCCTCCATCCCCACCCTTCCTCGGGCGGTACGATGAACGACAGGATTACGCAGGCGCTCTACAAGACGTTTCAGCGCCGTGGTTTCGCGACGTTGCGGTTCAACTTCCGTGGCGTTGGAAAGAGCCAGGGCGTGTTCGACAATGGCGTCGGCGAATTGTCCGATGCCGCCTCGGCGCTGGACTGGGTGCAGAGCTTCCATCCCGAAGCACAGACGACCTGGGTCGCCGGCTTCGGCTTCGGCGCGTGGATCGGCATGCAATTGCTCATGCGTCGGCCGGAGATACGGGGTTTCATCTCGATCGCGCCGCCGGCCAACATGTTCGACTTCACGTTCCTCGCCCCCTGCCCCTCCAGCGGCATCATCATCCAGGGTGAAGCGGACGAGGTCGTTACGTCGGGTCCGGTGCAAAAGCTCGTGGACAAGCTTCGCACGCAAAAACACATCACGATCCATCACGATACGATCCCGCGCGCGAACCATTTCTTCATCAATGAAATGCCGCAACTGATGGCCAGCGTGGACAATTATCTCGACATGCGGCTCGAACCCAATTCGCCGATCAGATAGCCCGAGCTACAGCGTCCAGATCAGCACGTTGGCGAGCAGGACGATCGCCATGACGAACATCAGCACCGCCTTACGGACGTCATGACCCCTGACGAGCAACGTCATTCCGCCGATCAGGCAGGCGAAACAGCCGATCATCGCGATTGCGGGTGCCGCCGCCGCTATCTGCGTCAGGGCACCGGTCATCCCGCCAGCATCTTCGCATAGGCGGCACGATCGACGTTGCCGCCCGACAGGATGACCAGTGTGCCCTCCCTGGGTTCGACCCGCCCCGCCAGCAGCGCGGCGAGCGCGACCGCGCCGCCCGGCTCGACCACCAGCCGCAGATGACGCGCGGCAAAGCGCTGCGCGTCCGCGATCTCGTCTTCGGCGACCGCGACACCGACCGCGTCCCGCTTGGCCAGCACGTCGAAGGTCAGTGGCGAAACGCGCGGCGTCTGCAGCGCGTCGCAGGCCGTCGGCGGCGGGTTCGGACCGACAGGCTCGATCCAGGACGCGTCCAGGCTGCGCCGCATATCGTCCCAGCCCGCAGGCTCGGCGGTCACGATGTGCGTGTCGGGCAAGCCGAGCGCGATCCCGGCGGCCAGGCCGCCTCCGCCGCACGGCACGATCACCCGCGACGGCGATCCTACCGCCATCGCGCTCATCTGGCTGGCCGCTTCCAGCCCGGTCGTGCCCTGACCCTCGATGATCCACGGATCGTCGAAGCTGGGAACGAGCGTCGCTCCGCGCGCTTCGGCGAGCCGGGCCGCGATCTGCTCGCGGCTTTCGGTCGCCCGGTCATAGTCGACGATCTCCGCCCCGAGCGCCAGCGTCGCCTCTCTTTTGCTGCGCGGCGCATCGCGCGGCATGACGATCGTCGCATCGATCCTGAGCCGCCGCGCCGCCCAGGCCACTCCTTGTGCGTGATTGCCCGATGAGAAGGCGACGACCCCGCGCCTGCGCATCCCCTCGTCCAGCACGGTCAGTCGGTGCCAGGCGCCCCTGATCTTGAACGAGCCGATCGGCTGCACCGACTCCGCCTTCAGCGCCACCATCACCCCTGCGATCTCCACCGTGAACAGTGGCGTAGGCGGCAGGACCGCCGCGATCTTGGCGGCGGCATCTCGCACTCCGGCGCGCGTGGGTTGTCGCACAATCGTCACAATGCAGGCCTCATCCTCAATGTGTCGCATACAACCACTTTACATGAAGGCACGCGAACCCTAGATCGCGCTTCCGCTGCCCCATGGGACTTCCAACCGCAAGGCAGCTTTCTCGTCCGCCGCATGGCACTTGGAGGTCCCTTGAGTTGCACAAGCATCATATTCCGCTGGGGCTAGCGACCGCCCGTTCGGCCGCTGACATCGCTGCGCGTCTCCCCGCTGAACCGGTGACGCTCGTTCGTCCGCATGCCGCGGCGCGCGCGGCCCGTTTCTTTGTCGAGAAGTTTCCCGGCCGCGCGATGTATGCGGTGAAGGCGAACCCTTCGCCTGAATTGCTGCGTGTGCTGTGGGACAGCGGCGTCACCCATTTTGACGTCGCCTCGATCGCCGAAGTTCGGTTGGTCGCGCGCACCCTGCCGCAGGCGACCCTCTGCTTCATGCACCCGGTCAAGGCCGAGGAAGCGATCCGCGAGGCCTATGCGACGCACGGCGTGCGGGTGTTCAGCCTTGATGCGATGGACGAACTGGACAAGATCGTCCGCGCAACGCGAGGGGCCGACGACCTGACCCTGTGCGTCCGCCTGCGTGTCTCGTCCGAGCATTCCAAGCTCAGCCTTGCCGCCAAGTTCGGCGCCGCCCCGCACGAGGCCAAGGATCTGCTGATGGCCGCCCGCCAGGCCAGCGATGCACTTGGCATCTGCTTTCATGTCGGCAGCCAGGCGATGACGCCGGACGCTTATGCACAGGCGATGGAGCGCGTGCGCGCGGCGATCGTCGAGGCATCGGTGACGGTCGATGTCGTCGATGTCGGCGGCGGCTTTCCGTCCAGCTATCCGGGCATGGAGCCGCCCACGCTGGAGCGGTATTTCGACACCATCCACCGCGCGTTCGAGAGCCTGCCGATCAGCTATTCGGCGGAACTATGGGCGGAGCCTGGTCGCGCGCTGTGCGCCGAATATGCCTCGCTCGTGGTCCGCGTCGAGCGCCGACGCGGCGATGAACTCTACATCAATGACGGCGCCTATGGGGCTCTGTTCGATGCCGCGCACATCGGCTGGCGCTTCCCGGTCACCCTGCTGCGCGAACCGGAAAGCCGTACGCGTGAGATGCCGTTCAGCTTCTACGGCCCGACCTGCGACGACCTCGATCATATGACGGGGCCGTTCATGCTGCCCGCCGACACGAAGGCGGGCGATTATATCGAGATCGGCATGCTCGGCGCCTATGGCTCGGCAATGCGGACCGCGTTCAACGGGTTCGGCTCGGACGAGACGGTGGTCGTGACCGACGAGCCGATGATGTCGCTCTACCTCGATGACGAGCACGAGGTCGAATCGAACGTCGTAACGCTGTAATAGCGGCCTGTTATTTTTCGTCGTCCCGGGCTTGACCCGGGGTCCCGCGGCCTCGTCCGTCAACGTGAGCGGGACCGGTTGTACGCCGGGATGGCGGCTTGGAGATTGAAATGACCGTCACGCATCCCGACCCGTCCACCGTCAACGACACGCGCAAGGCCGAACTGCTCGCGACCAGCGTCGAGCATATCGACATCACCACCTTCGACGCACGCCCCATCGTCGACGCGATGGGCAAGATGAGCTTCACCAGCCGCGACCTCGCGCGCGCGACCGGCATCTACAACCAGATGCTGGCCGACAAGGACTGTTCGATCTTCCTCGTCATCGCCGGGTCCACCTCGGCGGGCGGCTGCATGGACCTGTACGCCGAGCTTCTGCGATCCAACATGATCGACGGCGTCGTCGCGACGGGTGCTTCGATTGTCGACATGGACTTCTTCGAGGGCCTCGGCCACAAGCATTATCAGGCGCTTGAGGTGCCGGAAGACAATACCTTGCGCTCGCTCTACATCGACCGGATCTACGACACCTATATCGATGAAGAACAGTTGCAGGACTGCGACCACACGATCTTCGAGATTTGCGAGGCGCTGGAGCCGAAAGCCTATTCCAGCCGCGCCTTCATCCGCGAAATGGGCCGCTACCTCACCGAGCACGGCAAGAAGGACAACAGTCTCGTCAAGCTCGCCTTCGAGCATGACGTGCCGATCTTCTGCCCCGCATTCGTCGACTCCTCCGCCGGCTTCGGCCTCGTCAAGCATCAGGTCGAGCGTGCCAAGGCCGGCAAGCCCTATCTGATGATCGACGCGGTCGCCGACTTCCGTGAACTCACCGACATCAAGATCAAGGCGGGGACGACCGGCCTGCTGATGATTGGCGGCGGCGTGCCCAAGAACTTCATTCAGGACACCGTCGTCTGCGCCGAAATCCTCGGCCACGATGACGTTGAGATGCACAAATACGCTGTTCAGATCACCGTTGCGGATGTCCGCGACGGCGCCTGCTCCTCCTCGACGCTGAAGGAAGCGGCGAGCTGGGGCAAGGTCGACACGACGCTGGAACAGATGGTCTTCGCCGAAGCCGGATCGGTCATGCCGCTCCTGGCCTCCGACGCCTATCATCGCGGACACTGGAAAGACCGCGTCAAGCGTCGCTGGGGCGCCGGCTTCGGCTGATCAGCCGAACAGCCGGGTCAGACTCCGCTCCAGCATCATGAACTGCCACAGAGTCCGGCCGTGGTCCGCGCGGCCGGCGCGGTGGTCGGCGGCGATCCGCTCGATGGCGGGCATGTCGAACCAGCCGGTCTCGGCGAGCGTCGTCGAGCGGCCAAGGGCCGATGCATCATCCGCCAGTTGGTGGCGGAACCAGGCGTTGACGGGGGTCACGAACCCCATCTTGGTGCGATGAAGGATGTCGGCGGGCAGGTAACCGCCAAGCGCCCGCTTCATCAGCCACTTTCCCTCCCCGCGGCGCAGCCGCAACCGCTGAGGCAGCGCTGCGGCGAACTCGACCAGTCGATGATCGAGCAGCGGCTCTCGCGCTTCCAAGCTGACCGCCATGCTCGTGCGATCGGTCTTCGTCAGGATGTCGCCCGGCAGCCAGATCTTCAGGTCCGCATATTGCGCGCGGCCCAGCCCGTCGCGCGCCGGCGCATCGCGCATCGCCGACACATACCGGTCCTCCCCACGGTGCCCTTGCAGCGCCTGCCGCGCCGACCCGGAGAACAGGCGCCGGCGCAGCTCGGGCGCCGTGATGCCGACGGCGCGGGCATAGGCCTCACCGCCGTCACGTCCCAGTGACTGCAATGTCGTCTTCGCCCTCAGCGACCGAGGAGCCCAATCCGCCTTCGGGTACCAGTGTCCCAATGCGCCGAATACCTGCTCCCTGAAAGCTTGCGGCAACATGCGTCGCACCCGTTCCTCATTGGCCTGAAAACGGTAACGCCGATATCCGGCCATCGCCTCGTCGGCACCGTCACCCGATAGCGCGACCGTCACATGCTCTCGCGCGAGCGCACAGACGTCCAAGGTCGCCAATGCCGACGCGTCGGCGAAGGGCTCGTCGAAACTGACGACCAGTTTATCGACGAGATGAAATTGGTCGGTCCCGACGACCCGCTCATGGTGATCGGTCGCGAATCGCCGCGAAACCGTTCGCGCATACGTGCGCTCGTCGTGCCCGCCTTCATCGAAGCCGATCGTGCACGTGGTGACCGCGCGCCGGTCCTGCTCCGCCATCAGCGCGACGACCGCCGAACTGTCGACCCCGCCCGACAGGAAGGCCCCGAGCGGAACATCGGCAACCATCCTGCTGTGCACGCCTTGCCGCAGATGATGCAGAAGCCCGGCCGTCAGATCGCGCGTCGACCCCGACGCCCGCCTTGAAAAATCGACGTCCCACCAGCACCGGGGTTCAGGCACCGCGCGATCGCGCTCGACCAGCAGGAAATGGCCCGCCGGCAGCTTCCTCACTCCCGCGACCATACATGCATCGTCGGGGACATAGCCGAATGCCAGATAGTCCTCGACCGCTCTCAGGTCGGGTGTCCGCCTCAGCAGCGGATGCGCCAGCAGCCCCTTCAGCTCGGACGCGAATGCGAGTGACCCATCCGAAAGCTCGACCCAGTGAAGCGGCTTCACGCCCAGGCGATCGCGCGCCAGAAACAGCGTCCGCGCGTCGGCGTCGTGAAGCGCGAAGGCGAACATGCCGTTCAGCCGCTCCAGCATTGCCGGCCCCCACGCGCGCCAGGCGTGGAGCAGGACCTCGGTATCCCCCTCCGTCCGGAACCGCGCACCCTTCTCGATCAACGCCGCGCGCACTTCGGCGAAATTATAGATCTCGCCATTATAGGTGACGCTCAGCATGCCATCGTGCATCGGCTGGGCGGAACCCTCCAGGTCGATGATCGACAACCGCCGATGGCCGAGGCCCACTCCGGGCGCGGTCCACACGCCCTGCCCATCCGGCCCGCGGTGCGCCTGCACGACCGTCATTGCCGCGATCCGCGCGGGCTCGACGGGCTTGGGCGTACCCAGGTGAAAGACCCCCGCTATCCCGCACATCAGCGCCGACCCGTGACCTCGTCGGCTATAGCGTCCACCGGCCCCGCATCGCGCAGAAAACGCTGAATGGTTCCGACCGATGCCCCCCCCGGTGCCACCACGACCGACAGATGGAGCGCGACAGCCGTCTGC
Source organism: Sphingomonas sp. (assembly GCA_965260965.1). GTDB lineage: Bacteria > Pseudomonadota > Alphaproteobacteria > Sphingomonadales > Sphingomonadaceae > Sphingomonas. Next base: position 1,531,377 of record CBDHCA010000003.1, read on the forward strand.
CGCTCCCCGAGGAGTTTCGTCCGCATCGTCTCCAGCTTCACCCGCCGCTCGTCGCGCGTCACGATGCCGCCGATCCGATACCACGTCACGACCACACGCTCGACCGGTTGCCCGTTCCTTCCCGCCGAGACGATCCGCATCGCCGACCCGCCACCGACCGGCGGCAGGTCCGCCACCCTGATCCACCGGTCCTCCTGCCGCAGGACACCACGGCCAAAGCCGATCATTTGCTTCCCTTCGCCCTGCCAGGCAAACACCGCGATAGCGACATCCACTGTCTCACCGGCACGGTCGCGATATCGTCCGAAAAGCTGATGATCGGCGCCCGGGTAATAAGGCCGCCAGCCGGTCTCGTCTTCCGGCACCGCACGCTGCCATCCGGCAACCTTTGGCAGCATGAGCCGCTCCGGCAGCGGCGATGCACCGGCGCCGCTCGCCGCGTTCCAGGAGGGAGCCAGTGCTGCTGTCGCCATCACCAGCAATCCCGTCGTCAACAGCTCCGACTGATGACGTGGGACGGTCTGCAATTTTGAGATGTCGAACGCGGGGTGATCGGGCGACCGGTCGAACCACCGCCAGCCGATCGCCAGCACCGTCGCCATGACCAGCCCGAAGAACAACCATCCATAGATGACATGATCGAAACCCGTCGCCGCCTCGACGGAGGTGAGGTTCGCCGCCCAGATCGTGGCGAACGCGCGCATCCCGTTCGCAAGCACGGGTATGACGATTGCCGCCGCCATGAATGCCGCGCGCCTGCGCCAGGACCAGAAACAGACATTGGCGACCAGCACTCCGAACGCGACCATCGCGATGACGAACTTGGCGCCCGAACAGGCCTCCGCAACCTCGAACCAATATCGTCCCGCATGGATCAACACGCCGTCGACCACGGCGGGAACACCGACCAGATGGAGCATCGGCATGACGAGCGCGACCGTGATCGACTGCAATGGCGGCTCCAGCCATTCGCCGAACGGTACCAGGAAGAAGGCATAGCCCAGCGGGAAGAGCAGCGCGCGCGCGACGTTCGGCCCAAGCAATGCGACGACCGCGCCCTGCAGCATGACGACGATCCCGAACTGCCGCGCAAAGGTGACCGTACCCGCCTCGCCCAACAGCCACCCGAACCCGCCCAGTGCAACCAGCGCCAGCCCCGGCCACCACGCGACCGGCGTCAGTCGCACCAGGTCAGTGCGCCTCGACCAGACCAGCCAGCCGATGACCGGTCCGATGAACAGGCAATGCCCATAGGTCGTGCTGGTCCACCATAATGTCGTCAGTCTCCCGACATCGTTTGCGAACAGTATCAGGATGAAAACACCGACCGCCGCCAGCACGGCGCTGTGCCGCAGCCAGCGCCGTGAGGTCGCCGCGCCGACCGCCGCCGCGATCATCGCGCGTCCGCGGGGTCGGCCACCCCGAGCATCGCACCCAGCGGCGCCAGCCGAGCTGACCACGCATAACGCTCCACAACCCGCGCACGGGCGCGCGCGCCGACAAGCGCGGTGCGGCGCGGATCATCCAGCAGCCCTGTCACCGCATCGGCGAACACCGCCGGCCCGTCGGTGACCATGATCGTGTTGCCATGATCGATCCCCTCCGCCGCCGCCCCGGACGCGACGACCGGCCGCGCCATCGCCATCGCCTCCAGCACCTTGTTCTGAACCCCTCGCGCGATCGTCAGCGGCGCCACACATACAGTCGCCGCCTGCAACCATCCGCGAACATCCTCAACCCCGCCGGTGACGATCACGTATTTGCTCGCCAGCGCCCTGACGCTCGCCCCCGGCGCCCGCCCGACGATCGCGAAGCGGACGGCCGGATGGCGTTCGCGAACCAGCGGAAGGATCGCATCCGTGAAATGACGTACCGCATCGATATTCGGTCTGTAGTCCATCTGGCCCGTAAAGACGATCAATGGCCCGCGCTCATCGACCGCCGCGAACGAGGCGGCGGGATCGAAAAACAATGTGTCGACGCCGTTGCCGACGACATGAACCTTGCCGGCACCCTCTCCGAAAAGCCCCGCCTCTTCCTCGCTGACGAACACTGTCGCGTCGACGCGCGCCGCAACGTCCCGCTCGAACCTGCCCAGCAACCGCGCTTCACGCCGCATCAGCCAACGCAGCGGCTTCGTTCCTGTTTCGCCCATCTCCTTGAACTTCTCCGAATCGACATCGACGAAGTCCATCACCGTCCGCTGCCCGCCGTAACGCAGATACTGCCCCATCTGGCCCGAAAAACAGTAGATCGATCGTACCGTCTCGCTTGCCAGCACCCCATCGACCGCGCGCCGCATCGCCGGGTCCGCAAAGGCGGTGACCGACACCGCGCGACCCGTGGCAAGCGCTTCGGCGACTGCACGGACGCGGGACTTTACGCGCGGGACGATCGTGCAACTGGCTAGCCCAGCCGAAAAGCCCTGTGGCGAGTTCATGTCTGCCACCGTGTCGGCGAAAGCGACCAGATGGACCGGCATCCGCTCGCTCAGATGGCGCAGGATGTGAAAGCTGCGGATCTTGTCGCCCCGATCGGGCTTCATGGGCGCCCTGTGCGCAAGAAACAGGACTTCGCTCACCCAAGTCCTCGCGCGATGAACGGTCCGGCGGCGTTCGCGAGCCATAGCGGCAGCCGCTTCCAGGTCCGGACCATCAGCGAGTAGCGCGCATCGGTAGGATTGATCTGCCGCGCCGCGCCTGCGCTGCGGCCCGCATAGCGGAGCGGCACGCCCTCGAAGCCCCAGTTCTTCTTGAACGCGGCCGGCCCGCTTCCGACCTTCGACCTGCCGAAGTCGAAGCTTGTGCAGCCCCGCTCGCGCGCATGCGCCATCAACGCGAAATACATCCGGTCGTGCGCGCGCAGCCCCCGCGCCGCCGCCGTCCCACCTCCCCAATAGGGATAGACCGTGCTGCCGTGATACAGGCTGAGCACGCTCGCGACCGCCTTTCCTGCGTGCGTCACCGTCAATATGTCGGAATCGACCTCGCCCAAAATTGCACTGAACAGCGACGCGGGAAAGACCGGCGTTCCAAGATTGCGGACCGATTCCGCATAGACCTGGTAATGCGCCCGCTGCGCGCTCCGATCGCGGCCGACCGATATGTCCAGGTCGAACTCCAGCGACCGCCGGACCTCCGCCCGCTGCTTGCGCGGTATCGCCTTCAGCTCGGCATCGTCATCCTCGGCCAGCGGCCGGGTAAAGCCCAGATAGCTCCCGGCATCGACCGCCCATCCCTGCGGCAACGTCCCGCCCCGCAACTCGACCGACCGCGCGCCGCAGCGCTGCGCCAGTTCCCACGCCGCGCTCGCCAGCGACTCGCCCCCCTCGCCCAGCACCCCGCCGCCCACCGCGAATCCGGCGGACACCAGCGCCCGTCCGAACAGGCGCGATCGCACGTCCGTTAGCGGCAGCAAACCGACGATCGAACCGCCGACCTCGCCCACCAACATCCGCCCCCGCTGACCACAGCCGCGCTCTACCGCGCGGCTCCAACCCGGCAGATGAAACGGTGTCGATTCTGCTTGGGCGAGAACGAACGCCTCCACCCGCGATGCCTCCGCCCGATCGAAAACATCGACCTCGCGGACTGCTTGGTGACCGCTCACACGCGGGCAGCCTCGCGCGCCGCGACCGCATCGACCCGCCCCCATTCATGCCGGTCGACCAGCGTCCGCAGCTTGCCCGCCATCGCGCCCAGCCTCGAATAGTGCCGAATGCGCGAGCGCAACGGCGCGTTCCTGACGCGCGGCTGTCCGCTGTCGACTTCCCAGGGATGGAAATAGAAGATCGCTGGTCGCGCCTCCCGATTGACCTGGCGCACCGCAAAGCTGGTCAATGCCCCGGGTAACAGCCGGAAGAACCCGCCGCCCGTCGCGACGTGCCGCCCCGCTACGCTCGCAACTGTGACGGGCAACTCGATCAGCTCCGATCCCGCGACGGGCCGAAACGCGTAACGCGGGGCCGCTCGCCAGCCATAATGGTCATGCACCACCGGTGCGACGCTGGAGGAATAGGCATAGCCTTGGTCGGCCAGCACCCTGTGCGCCCACGGCGTCCGCTGGTCGATCGAGAAACTCGGGGCCCGGTATCCGCTGATCCCGACGCCCCCGGCGTCCTCCAGTGTCTTGCGCGTGCGCCTCAGATCGCTCGCGAATTGCCCGATATCCATCGTGAATACTCGTCGGTGGTCCCAGCCATGGCTCGCGATCTCGTGTCCCGCCGCCACGATCCGCCGGATCAGTGCCGGGTGCCGCTTGCCCACCCATCCCAGCGTGAAGAAGGTCGCGCGCACGTCCGCCGCCGCGAACAGGTCAAGCACTCGCCCCGTATTGGCCTCGACCCGGGAGGTGAGATCCACCCAGTCACCCCGATCGATGATCTTCTCGAACGCGCCGACCTGAAACCACTCCTCCACGTCCACCGACAGGCCGTTGAGCATCTGTGTCGTCCCGGTCAGGCCGCTGCGTGGCGAACGCGGGCGTGGTCCGGCCGCTGCTTGTCACTCTCGACCCAGTCGACCAGCAGCTCCAGCACCCGTCGCAGCGCGCGTTCCTGCTGCTCCAGCCTGGCCTCCAGCGCGGCGATGCGCGCGGCCGAGTCGTCGCCTGCTCCGACTAGTGCCGTGGTCGTTGCCGCGATTTCCGGCAGGTCGGCGCTCAGGTCGTCGATGACCGCCTCAACCAGAATTCCGTCGATCACATCTGCCTGCTCGATCGAGGCGTGCAGCATCACTCGGCCAGCGAGCTGGTTCAGCCTGCGCGGGATGCCATCCGATCCGCCATACAGCGCGGTATAGGCTTCCGGCGTGAAGCTGGGGCGCCCGTGCCATCCGACCCGCTTCAGCCGATGCTCGATATAGTTCGCGACCTCACTCTCCTCCATCGGCTCGAGGTGATGCAGCGCAATGACCCGCTGTCGCAGCTGTTCCAGGCGGTCCGATCCGAACAGCCGATCCCGGAATTCCGGCTGACCCAGCAGGACGATCTGCAACAGCGCGCGCCCGCCTGCCTGGAAATTGGAGAGCATGCGCAATTCCTCCAGCGACGAAACCGCCAGCGACTGGACCTCGTCGACCACCAGCAGCGTCCGGCGTCCCGTCCTGGCGACGGAATGCAGGCCGCGCTCGACCGCCATCAGCAGTTCGGCCTTTTCCATGCGCACGGAATCGATGCCCAGTCCCCTGGCAACGATGCGGAGCAGGTCGTCCGCCCTTACGGCGGAGGACAAGAGCGTGATGACGCTCAATTGCTGCGGATCGATTGTCTCCAGCAGATGCCCCATCAGCGTGGTCTTGCCCGCACCGATATCGCCGGTGATGACGACGAATCCTTCGCCCTGCGCCAGTCCATAGCCGAGATATGCCATCGCCTTGCGGTGGGTCGCCGTGTCGAACCAGAATTGCGGATCGGGCGTCAGCTGAAAAGGTCGCCCCGTCAGACCATAGTGATCGTCATACATCGCGCGAACCCTTCAGAAGCGATATTGTGCCGCCAGTAATGCCTGCACCGTCGTGTTGCCGCCGAAATTGTCGACATCGAAATGGTACAGGCCCAGGCTAGCAGTCGTCGAGATACGCCCAAAATATCGATAATAGGTTGCTGTCGCGCCGACCGAGAACACATCGTTCGCGCCTGCCAGCTGACTGCTGTAATCGTTGACGAACCCGTTCAGGTCGAAACCAGATTTGGGCGACAGCGAATAGGCATAGAAGATCTGGCCGTAATAGCTGTCGTCATCCAGCCCATACGCGACGATCCCCGATCCGCCGTCCGGTGCATGCAGCCGGCGATTGCTGTAGCCCAGCCCTGCTCCATAGGTCGCGCGGCCACGGCGCGCGACGATGATCGCATCAACTCCGCGCGCGCGATAGCTCGCCGTGGTGATCGACTGGAACGCATCGTCGAGGCAACCGCCCGGTGCGCCGCCGCTCGTCCCGAAGACGCATCCGTTGAACTGCCCGGTCAACTGGTCGCGCTGCGTGAAGAAACTCGTCGGCAGGCTTGCAAGCCCGCTCCGCAGCTGCCTCCCGAAGGTCTGAACGCTGTCATAAACGTTGACCGAAAGCCCGACCGACCGCTTCCACTGCCAATTGGCATTGCCGTAGAAGGTCAGCGAGCTGTAACGCTCGCCCAGATGCCCCTCTACCGAGGTACGGCGATTGGGACGCCAGATGACTCCGGCATCGTAGTAAAGCCCGTCGGTCCGGTATGCGACGCGGCGCGGCGCCCTCGTGTCGCTTGCGAACCGGCCGTTGTCGTCGAGCACCGGTGCGCCGGCCGCATCACGCAGCGGATCACGCTGGCTCTGCTCGATCCGTTCATAGCCGAGCCCGGCGGTCAGCGCGACGTGCGCGGATACCGGCTTGAGTACGTCGCCGCGAATATAGAACCCCTTGTACCGCTGGTTCAGTTGGCCCGCATCCTCGCGGTCATAGCCGGCACTGGCGGTCAGCCCGACAGGTGCGATCACTCCCGGACCCACGCTCGCCCGCAGCGTCGCGACCTGACCCACCGAGTCGTCATAGTAGTCGAGCCGCGGTCGCCCTGCGTCGAATAGCGCATAGCTCGGCGTGTCGACCTTGGTGTACCCGATCTGGTACGCGGCGTTCAGCGATACGGGACCGACCCGCGCCGCATAGGACGGCCTCCCGTACACCGTATAGACCTGGCTGATGTTGGCGGCATTCGCCGACAAACCGATCGGCGCCGCGCCTCGAATGTCATTGCGCGTCCGCGTCGCGAGCGCGCCGCCGTCGATGCTCAGCCCCGGCGTCACGCGATAGCTTCCGCGCGCCAACCCGGACAGGATTTCGGTGTCCGCAAGATTGTCACCCCAGCCAAAACGATACTCGTACCGCAGGCTGGCCTGGGCACTGGCGCGCGCGGTCTCCACGCTCGCGTCGACGCCTGCGGCAAGCTCGGTATAGGTCAGGACGTTACCGTTGTTCAAGTCTGCGCTGAGCACCTGTCCCACCTCGATATAGGGCGAGACGACGACGCGCCTCGTCGTGGCGGGACGCACGGTGGCCACCTGCGCCGGATCGTCCGGGACCGCCGGGACATCCGCCGCGTCGCGATCCTGGGCATGGGCTGGAGTGGCGGCAATCGCCGCGCCGATCGCCAACCCCTGAACCAGGACTTTCCCGCTCATCACGGATCGTCATGCCCGTAATAGCTCCCGAAGCGCGCGGCACCGCTGTTGTAGGTGACGGCGTTCAGCACAAGCTGGATATGCTCGCACCCGTCCAGCAACGCGACCGCATCGCGGATCTCGCTTTCCGGCGAGCGGTCGGCCCGCACCACCAGCATCACCTGCCCGACCAGCATCGCCAGTACCGCCGCCGGCGATGCCGCAAGGACGGGCGGGCTGTCGAACACGATCATCCGCCGCGGGTTTGCATCGAGAAGTCGCGCGATCACCGCCCTGGTCCGCGCGCTGCCCAGCAGTTCGGTGTCGGACGCCATCCGGCTTCCCGCCGGCAGGATCGACAGATGCGGGACATCGGTGCGCAGCACCAGTTCCTCGACATCCATCCCACCGTCCGCCAGGGCATCGAGCAATCCCGGCGTCTCCGCGATGCCCAGCCGCGACGGCACGTCTGGTTTCGCGGAATCGGCGTCGACCAGCAGAACCTCGGTATCGCGCTCGGCCGCGATCGACAGCGCCAGGTTGATCGCGCAGAATGTCTTGCCATCGGCCGGCCTGCCCGACGTTACCAGGATCGTGCGCGCCTTGGTCGCCTGATCACCATCCTCGATCTGCTGCCGGGTCACGAACAGGTGACGCTTGATCAGCCGGAATTCCTCCGCCAGCGGCCCGATCGGCGCGCCCGGGACGATCATGCCCATTTCCGCCAGCATCGATCGCTCGATCACGACACTGTCCGGATCACGACCCGCCCGATTCCCGTCGAACATGGTCGGCGGGGCAAAGGCGGGCGACAGCGTCTCGGGATGCATCCCGTCATCGATCTCTGGCGTATCTTGCCGGACACCGTCCGGCACCAGGCGATAGGTGATCGCCGCGCGCTCCAGCAGGGAAGAACCGCCGCGCCGGCCGCGCTCCTTCGCCAGTATCGGAACATGAACCGTCATGCTGCCATCCCCCGCTGCACGATCTCGACTCCCAAAAGCAGGACATAGGCGCCGCCCAGCGCCGCTGACCCGGCCGCGAACATCTTCAGTTGCCTCGCGCGCAATTCGGACTGCGCACGCGTCACCATTTCGCCCACCTGACCGATCACCGGCATGCCGGATGCCTTTTCAAGCCTCGCGGTAGTCGCGAACGTACCACGAAGCTGCCCTAGCGCGAAGGCGGCGCCGATGCCGGTCGCCAGTCCGGCAATCAGAACGGCCGACAGCAACAGCATGCGATTGGGCGCGACCGGCGCCCGTGGTGTCGTGGGCGGGTCGATGACCGAGAACCTGACCGAATCCGTCTGCGACTGCGCCTCTCCGCGCAGCGCGATCTGCTCGCGGCTGGTCAGCAGCTTGTCATACTGGTCCTTCAGGACCTGATAGTCGCGATCGATCCGCGCCTGCTCGCCCAGCGCTTGCGGATCGGCGGCCAGCTTGGCGTTCAACTGGTCAAGATCGCCCTGGAGTTGCGCCTTGCGCACCCGCAGCGATGCGACCTGGGCCTGCTTCTCGGCCTGCATCGACTGGAGCGACAGATAGAGCGGGTTCGCCGCACCGCTGCCGCCGGCGGCGGACACTGGTTCGCCCTTGGCGGCGGCCTGCGCCGCTGCCAGTTGCGCCTTGAGCGCGATCACGTCCGGGTGACTGTCGGTGAATCCGCGCGCACGCGCATCCGCCAACTGGCCCTGGACCGTCGCCAGCCGCGCCCGGGCAGGACCGGCAGCTCCCGTTGAGCTACCCGCACCCGCAACCATGCGCGGCGTACCCGCCAATTGCCCTGATACGGCGGCCATGCTCGATTGCGCCGCGGCCAGGTCACTATCGACCTGCGCCATTTGCGACCGCGCCGCGCTGATCCGCTCCGACACCGATCCCGTGCCCGGCAAGGATCCCAGATAGCTGCTCTCGAACTGCGCGCGCTTGTCCTCCGCCGTCTGCAACTGCTGCTGCCGCTGCGCCAGTTGCTCGTCCAGGAAACGCAGCGACTGCCCGTTCTGCTGGCGGTCGCCCGCCAGATTCTGCTCGACGAAGATGTCGATCAGCTTCTGCGTGACTGTCCGCGCCAGTGTCGGGCTGGATGCCGTGGTCGTGATCTGGAACAGATTGTCCTGTTGCGCATCGATCTTGATCGCCTGCGACAGCCCCGCGACCCGGTCCGCCACGTCACGGCCGCTGGACACCGTGTTCGCCAGATCCGTCCCGCGAACGACCTTCTCCAGATTGATCGCGGAGACCAGTGTCTGACGGATCGTATCTACGTCCTTTTGCTGCTGCCCCGGATTGCCCGACAGCGAATCGGGCAGCACCGACTGCATCTGTACGAACACACGTGCCCGTGATTCATACCGGCTGGGGATCTGCGCGACGAACAGCCAGCCGAGGACACAGACCGCCCATGCGGCCGCCAGTGCTATCCAGCGCCGCGTCCAGATCATGTGCAGCGCAAGCCGGACCTCGTCGTAGATGCCGTTCATTGCCGGCGCTCAGAACATCGATTCCGGGATGATTATCACATCCCCCGGCTCGAGCCGCACATTTGCCGACGAATTCCCGCGTTTCAGCAGGTCTGAAATTTGCAGCGAATATTCGCTTTGCCGACCCGTTGTGGGATCATGGCGGATCAGTCGCGCCTTGTTGCCCGCCGCATATTCGCTCAAACCGCCGACCGCGATCATCGCATCCAGCAAGGTCATGTTGGCGCGGTACGGAATGGAGGCGGGCTTCTCGGTCGCCCCGACCACCCGGACCTGCTGGCTATTGGTGCCCGAGAAGTTCTCGACGATCACCGACACGATCGGATCGTTCACATATTTCGCCAGCGCCTTCTTCATGTCGTCGGCGAGCATCGCCGGCGTCTTCCCGACCGCCGCCATGTCATTCACCAGCGGTGTCGTGATCCGCCCATCCGGCCGTACCTGGACCTTTGCGGACAATTCCGGATTGCGCCACACGAAGATGTTCAGCTTGTCAAGCGGGCCGATGACATATTCTTCGCCCGGTACTTCCTTGCTCGCCACATAGGTTGCGGGCGGCAGTTGCGGGCGGCTGGTACCGGTGGCGCAGGACGAAAGCGTCGCTGTAACCACGACCATCGTCATGGCGGGGCGGGACACTGGGCGGGCACGCATCGTCGGTCGTCTCCTCAGTCGTCGTTCTCCGGCAGCGTCCGGCGAGCAATCGACCCTCGAAGGCTCGCTATGGTACGAACGGGTGAAGATAGCGTTAGGCCAAAGCGCCGACGCATTCCAGCGCCGGAGGATGTCCCAAAAAGGCAGAAGGGCTGGCCGTTGCGCCATAGGCTCCGGCCAGGAAAATGGCGATCAGATCGCCGACATCGGCTCGCGGCAGCGCCACCTGGTCGCCCAGGCGATCCAGTGGCGTACACAGGCAACCGACGACGCTCACCGTCTCCGTCGAAGTCTCACCCATGCGATGCGCGACCGCAATAGGGTAGTTGCGACGCACTACCGTTCCAAAATTACCGCTGGTCGCCAGTTGATGATGCAGTCCGCCATCGACCACCAGATACGTCTCTCCCCTGCTCGTCTTCCGATCGATAACCCGGGTCAGATAAACACCCGCCTCGGCGACTAGCCAGCGCCCCAGCTCGATCGCGAAGGTCGTACCCGCCAGCGCGCGGGGCAACACTGCCAGCGTTTCCCCCAGCGCGGCTCCGACGCGGTCCACGTCCAACGGCGTATCGTTCGCGAAATACGGCACCCCGAACCCACCGCCTAGGTTGACGACCGGCGGTGCCGCGCCCGCCTCCTCCGCCAGCCGCCGGGAAAGATCGATCGTCGCCGCCTGCATCTGGATGATCGCCTCGGCGTCCAGCGCCTGTGACCCGGCATAGATGTGAAGGCCCCGCCAGTCGGCTCCGGCGTCGATCAACCGGCGGATCAGCGCGCCTGCCTGCGCTGTATCGATGCCGAAGGGCGACGGGCGCCCGCCCATCCGCATGCCGGAGCCGCGCAGTTCGGCATCGGGATTGACCCGCACCGCGAGCTTCGGCGCGATGCCGAGCCGATCGGCGATGGCCAGCGCGCGCGTGGCCTCGCCCTCCGACTCAACGTTGAGCGTCGCTCCTGCGACGATCGCCGCGCGCAGCTCGTCATCGCGCTTGCCCGGTCCGGCAAAGCTGATGCGCGTCGCCGGCAAGATTCCCAGCGCGGCCTGCAATTCACCGCCTGATGCCACATCCATTCCGTCGACCAGCGGCGCGATCTCCTGAAGCAGCGCAAGTAACGGGTTGGCCTTGATCGCATAGTGAAGTTCGACTGTCGCAAACGCCGCGCGGAACCAAGCGATCCGCGTCGCGACCATGTTCATGTCATACACGAACAACGGCGTGTCGCCTGCATTGGCCACCCAATCGCCCGCCGCGCGCCCGGCGACCACAAGCTGACCCTGCTGACCTGCGAACGCGGCCGGTAACGGACCCATCGGCTTCATGACATCGCCGCCCGGATCGCCGGCCGATCATATTTGCCGTTGGCGTTGCGCGGCAGGGCGTCGCGCCAGACGTAGCGCGCCGGCTGAATGAAGCCGGGCAGGATGGTCCGCAGCCGCGCGCGAAGTCCGCCCTCCTGCTCCGCGTCGCCCGTGACCATAACAACGATGGACTGCCCGGTCAGTTCGTCGGGTACGCCAACCGCAACCGCCTCTGTCACTTCTCCCCCCGCCAAGACCGCTTCCTCCACCTCCTGCGGGCTGATACGGTTGCCCGAGACCTTGATCATCTCGTCATCGCGCCCGACGAAGCGCAAGCGCCCATCACGATCCTCGACCACGGTGTCACCCGACCAGACGGCCGAACCTGGATAACGCGAGAAATCCGGTGCTGCCCGAAAACGTGCGTCGGTCTTCTGTGCATCGCCCCAATAGCCTTGAGCCACCAGTGGTCCTGCATGAACGAGCTCTCCGGGTTCATCGACCACCGCCCTTGCCCCATCGGGGCGCACAACCATGACATCCGCAAACGGAACCGCGCTTCCGATCGATTCGGGATGGTCGTCTATCAGGGCGGGATCGAGATAGGTCGAGCGAAACGCCTCGGTCAGTCCGTACATCGCAAAAAGATCGGCTTTGGGGAACCGCGCCCGGAGACGCCGAACCAGCTCGACGCCGAGTGCCCCGCCGGAATTCGTCAGTCGACGCAGGCTTGCCTCGCTCGACTCGGGCCATCTTGCCGTCAGCAACTGCATCCATAGCGGCGGCACACCCGCAAGCGTCGTGATCTCGAACCCCGCAACGGCCTTCACGACATCCGACGCCAGCAGATAGTCCAACGGCACGACCGTCGCACCTGCGACCCAGGCCGAAAAAAGCTGGTTCTGCCCGTAATCGAAACCGAGCGGCAGCACGCCCAGCACGCGGTCGTCAGGCGCAAGCCGCAGGTAATGCGCGACCGAAACCGCGCCAAGCCAAAGATTGGCATGGCTTAGCATCACCCCCTTCGGCCGTCCGGTCGAACCCGAGGTGTATAGGATCGCCGCCAGCTTGTCCGGATGCGCATCGCATCGGCCCGCGCCCGCTCCGTCGATCACGATATCCATCTCCGGCACGAGCGCACAATTCGCGGGCACGTCCCCCGATTCCAGCGTCGCCATCCTCGCCCGCTGCGAGACCAGCATCGCTGCACCGCTGTCGGCCAGGATATGCGCGACCTGCGGCCGCCTGAGCAGTGGATTGACCGGCACATAGATCATTCCTGCCCGTGCCACCGCCAGCGGCAACAGGCATGCCAGCCGCGTCTTGGGCAGCCACGACGCCACGCGGTCACCCGGCGCGCAGCGCTCCATCAGCCAGCCCGCCGCCGCTGCGACCATTGCCTCCGCCTGGTCGAAGGATGTCGTGCCCTCGCGGTCGATTATCGCCGCATCGCCCGATGCGCCGCACAGGACATGATCGATGGGGCATGGGTCGGGGTTAAGCGCGATCATGTAGTCCTGATAGCGCACGCCCGTTGCCTCGCGCACTCCCAAGCAGTATCGCGCCGACCGGCTGCAATGGCAAAGGGGTTCCAGGCACTTGATTCCCAATGGCACAAGGGAAGTGGACGCAACCGTCCGCGCCGTACTGGTCGACGTGCTGGGGCTCCCGCCCGAGCGGGTAGCGACATTCGATGCCACCACCCCGCTGTTCAACTCGCTTCCGGAACTTGACTCGATGGCGGTTGCCGGCGTTCTGACGGAGATCGAAGATCGTCTCGGGATTTTGATTGAGCAGGATGAGGTCGACGGTTCGATGCTCGAGACGTTCGGGTCGCTCGTCATGTTTTGCGCCCACCGCGCGCTTGGTTGAATGGTACGACTGGACCGGCGGGCGCGAGGCGATGCTGCGCTTCGGTCCCGCTACCGGCCCGGTCGTCATCGCGGTGCTCCCGCTGTTCGAGGAAGCGAACCGTATCCGTACCTTCATGGTGGCGATCCTGCGCTCGCTGGCCACACTCGGCATCGCAGCTGCCTTACCTGACCTGCCTGGCACCGGGGAGAGCCTGACACCCTCCGGGCAGGCCGCCCTGTCGGCGATGCAGGACGGCTATGATGCCATGGTACGCCATTTGGAAACCAGCCACCGCCCCTGTGTCGGGATCGGCATAAGAAGCGCCGCACTGCTAGACGCGCGTGCCCGCTTGAGCGCACGGTGGCACTTCGCGCCGCAAAGCGGTGCGGACCTGATGCGCGAGTTGGCGAAGACAGCGGCGGCGGGTGGCAACGGCAGGCACGTCTCCGAGCGCCTCATCGCAGAACTGGCAACGGCCCGGCCTCGCGAGTCAGGCAAGCAGCGGCTCCGAACCGTCCGCCTGCATTCGGACCCACGACCGGCGGACATACATGTCGACGGCACGCCGCTGTGGCGACGTGCCGAGCCTGGCACCGATCCGGCTCTTGCATCACGATTGGCCGATGACATTGCCGATTGGGTTAGGTCTTGCGTCGGTTGATCCCCTTTGCCTGTGAAGGCGAGACGCTGATGGCGACGCTCGACACGGCCGAGGGATCGACCGGCTTGCTGATCGTCTCCGGCGGCAATGAGATCCGCTGCGGCGCATATCGCGGCATGGCGGAGCTCGCCGCGCGCCTCGCCGCGGACGGCGTCCCGGTCCTCCGCTTCGACCGGCGCGGGATTGGCGACTCGAGCGGAGAGAATATCGGCTTCCTAGGCAGCGCGGCGGATATCGCGGCGGCGACCGCGACCTTTCATAGAGAAGCGCCGCAGGTTCGACGGGTCGTCGGTTTCGGCAATTGCGACGGAGCGACCGCATTGGCGCTATTCGCGAACCCGACGAGCATCCAGCGCCTTGTGCTGGCCAATCCGTGGATCGTCAAACCACCCCCTTCGCTTCCCCCCGTAGCCGCGATCCGTGATCGTTACCGCCGGCGGCTGGGCGATTCCCAGTTCTGGCGACAACTCATTACGGGCAGGATCAGTCTGTCCGGATCAATCACGGGTTTGCGCGCTATTACTCGTAAGCGGTCAAAAGATGTGATGCTCGCGGCCCGCTTCATGGAAGCGGTCGGAAAACATGATGCCCGCGTTGTCCTGGCACGCGGCGATGCCACGGCGATCGCCTATCTAGACGCGGTCGCGAACAAAGCTGCCCCACCTTTCGTCTTCGTCGAAACCGCCTCGCATACCTTTGCCGGCGAAGGCGACATGAAGCAACTTGAGGCAGTACTGTGCCAAGGGCTCACCGAGCGACCTACCACGTAGCCTCCGCATTCTCCTTGATCCCGGGATGCTCCGCGCGCGCCTTCGAGTCGCTTTCGAAGGCAGCATGCGCGAGGAAGCGCTCAGCATCCAGCGCCGCCATGCAGCCCGTCCCGGCCGCGGTGACGGCCTGCCGATACACCTTGTCGGCGACATCACCGCACGCGAACACGCCCGGTACGCTCGTCTTCGTCGTTCCCGTGTCGACCCGGATATAGCCATCACCATCGAGTTCGAGATGACCCGCAAACAACTCGGTCGCCGGGCGATGCCCGATCGCCACGAAACCGCCCTCGACATCGATGCGCGACGTCTCTTTTGTGACGGTGTCGCGCAAATCCAGCGCGACCAGTCCCACCATCCCCCCGCCATCGACGAACCGATCGACCTGCTTGTTCCACAGGACCGTGATCCGGTCATGCGCGAACAGCCGGTCCTGAAGGATCCTCTCGGCACGCAGTGAGTCGCGGCGGTGGATCAGCGTCACCTCGGGCGAGTGATTGGTCAGGTAAAGCGCCTCCTCGACCGCAGTATTGCCGCCGCCGATGACCGCGACCTTCTTGCCGCGGTAGAAGAATCCGTCACAGGTCGCGCACGCGCTCACCCCCTTCCCCTTCATCGCCTCTTCCGACTCCAGGCCCAGCCATTTCGCCTGCGCGCCGGTTGCGATGACCAGCACGTCACCCATGAAAATGTCGCCGCTGTCGGCAATGAGGTGAAACGGGCGCTTTGAGAGGTCGACGTCAACGATCGTGTCCCACATCATCCGGGTGCCGACATGCTCGGCCTGCGCCTGCATCTGCTCCATCAGCCACGGGCCCTGAACGACATCGGCGAAGCCCGGATAGTTCTCCACGTCCGTCGTGGTCGTCAGCTGCCCGCCGGGCTGGACGCCTTGGACCACGATGGGCGCCATCCCGGCGCGCGCTCCATAGACGGCGGCGGACAGACCGGCCGGTCCGGAACCCAGGATGAGCATGCGGGTGGAATGGTTTGCCATGGTGATCCTTCGTAGTTGCCACGCGATTTAGTCCCGCCGGAGCAGGAATTGAACCTTGCGGGCGCAGCGTTATCCGACCACGCTCGTTATTGGCCTTGCGAGGTGAGCGATGAGCGACGAACAAACGGATGATATCGAACCTTATGACGGCCCGGCCGGGGGATGGGGATCAATCAAGTCACTCGCGAGGATCGGCCTGCGCGAGAAGATCGGTCCCGAGGTGCTGCGCGAAACAACCCGCCAGAACAAGCCTGACGGATTTGCCTGCGTCAGTTGCGCCTGGGGCAAGCCCGCTCATCCGCACCCGGCAGAATTCTGCGAGAACGGCGCGAAGGCGACCGCATGGGAACTGACGAGCTATCGCAACACGCCCGACTTCTTCCAACGCCACGACGTCACGACGCTGCGTGGCTGGAAGGATCACGACCTGGAACAGGCCGGGCGGTTGACGCAGCCGCTGAGATACGACGCGAGCAGTGACCGCTATCTCGCTGTTTCCTGGGATGAAGCGCTCGCAGATATCGGATCGAAGCTCAAAGGCTACGACCCGACAAGTGTCATCTTCTACGTGTCTGGCCGGGCTAGTCTGGAAACCTCCTACATGTGGGGTTTGATGGCGCGGATGTACGGGAGCCAGAACCTGCCCGACAGCTCCAACATGTGCCATGAAAGCACTTCGGTCGGACTGAAATCGGCGATCGGTTCGCCAGTGGGCACCATCCACCTTTCCGATTACGAGCATTGCGACGCCATCTTCTATTTCGGACAGAACCCCGGTACGAACAGCCCTCGCTTTCTTCATCCGCTACGCGCCTGCGCGAAGCGGGGCGTCGAGATTGTTGTCTTCAACCCGCTGAAAGAACGGGGGCTGGAACGGTTCACTGATCCGCAGAACCCGATCGAGATGGTGACGCTCACCTCGACGCCGATTGCCACGCAATATCATCAGGTGCGCACTGGTGGCGACATCGCCGCCTTGATGGGCATTTGCAAGTATCTGATCGAAGCCGATGACAAGTTGGGAAACATTCTCGACCATGATTTTATTGCCGAGCACACCACCGGCTTTGACTTGTTTGCTGACAGGGCACGCGAAACGGGCTGGGATGTGATCGAGCGGGAAAGCGGGCTGACCAGGCTCAACCTAGAGGCCGCCGGCGCGGTCTACGCGCGCCGCAAGAACGTCATCGCGGTGTACGGTATGGGGCTGACCCAGCATGTCGGCGGCATCGACAACGTCCATATGCTCGTCAACCTGATGCTGCTGCGCGGAAATATCGGCAAGCGGGGCGCGGGCATGGGGCCGGTACGCGGCCATTCCAACGTCCAGGGGCAGCGTACCGTCGGGATCAGCGAGAAGCCTGAACTCGTCCCGCTCGATCGCATGGCCGAACAGTTCGCGT
Organism: Sphingomonas sp.; assembly: GCA_965260965.1. Classification (GTDB taxonomy): domain Bacteria; phylum Pseudomonadota; class Alphaproteobacteria; order Sphingomonadales; family Sphingomonadaceae; genus Sphingomonas. The sequence continues at coordinate 1,548,633 of CBDHCA010000003.1, forward strand.
TTGAGCCGCCGCGCAAGAAGGGCTGGGACACGGTCGCCAGTTGCGCGGCGGTGATCGACGGAAGAGCCTCCGCGTTTCTGGGTCTGGGCGGCAATTTCGTGCGTGCGATCCCTGAGACGACGGCGATGGAGGAAGCGTGGCGCAACCTGGACCTCACTGTCCACATCGCCACCAAGCTGAACCGGTCGCACCTGCTACCCGGCAAGACCAGCTACATCCTGCCCTGCCTCGGCCGGATCGAAGAGGATGTGCAGGCTTCCGGTCCGCAATCGGTTTCGATCGAGGATTCGTTCAGCCGTATCTACGGATCGCAGGGCAAGGCGACACCGGCATCGCCCACTCTATTGTCCGAGGCCGCAATCGTTGCCGGGATCGCCAAAGCAACACTTGAGGCCAACCCGAAACTGGATTGGGACGCATGGGTCGGTGATTATGCAAAGGTTCGTGAAGCGATCGAGGTCAGCTATCCAGACAAGTTCGCACGGTACAACGAACGCATGTTCACCCCCGGCGGCTTCTGGAAGGGAAACGCGGCTGCGCACCGCGAATGGTTGACAGAGAGCGGCAAGGCCGAGTTCAATGTCCCCGCCGGGCTCAATGCGACCGGCTTTGACGACGCGGCCGGTCGCTTTCGCCTCATGACGCTCAGATCGAACGACCAGTTCAACACGACCATCTATGGCTATCACGACCGGTTTCGCGGTATCGACGGCACACGCGACGTCGTTTTCATGAGCAGCACCGACATGGCCGTAATCGACGTCGAGGAGGGCGACAGTGTCACGCTCATCGGGGATGCAGGCACCAACCGCGACGCCCGGCTTCCGGGCCTTCGCGTCGTCCGATACGAAATCCCTGCCGGCTGCATCGGTGCCTATTATCCAGAATGCAACCTGCTCATCCCGCTGTCCCATCACGCGATCGACAGCCACGTACCCGCCGCCAAGTCGGTCCCGGTTCGCGTGGAGAAGAGCGCCTGATTCTCGGCGCCGTCCTGGCGGGAGGGAAGTCGAGCCGCTTCGGTTCGGATAAGGCCATGGCGCTCTTGGCGGGGCGGCGGCTGATCGATTACGCTGCCGAACAGATCGCGCCGCATGTCGACGACTCGGTGATCATCGGTGGTAGGGAAGGAGTGGAGGATGTCCCCCGTGCAGGCCTCGGGCCGCTCGGCGGTATTGCGGGCGCGCTTGCGCATGCGAAGCATCTTGGCTTGAACAGCGTACTGACCATCGCGTGCGACATGCCGCGACTTCCGGGCGATCTGATCCAGGCACTGCTCGAGCGGGAAGCGGCCTGGTGTGTCGATGCTCCCGTCCTCGGCCACTGGCCAACGCGGTATGGCGACGACCTTCGCGCGTATCTTCTGACCGATAACCCCCGCGCGGTGCGACACTGGGCTAGATCGATCGGCGCGGCGCCCGTTCACGCGCAACACCCGATCATGAACGTGAACACACCCGAGGATCTGATGATGCCATGACGTCAGAGGAGCGACCGATGACCGTCTTGCGCCCGGACGGCGGCGCGAAAGCAGGCGTCCGTCCGATCGCCGTCGAGGCTCCCGTCGCCATTGAGATCGACGGTCTGGGCTATGCCGTGATGATGATGACGCCGAGCGATCTCGATGCCTTCGCGGTCGGATTCATGCTGACCGAGCGCCTAGCCGACGCGGCACGCGATGTCGTGGCGATCGAGCTCTTCGAGAGCGTGAATGGCTGGATCCTCCGCATCTCGCTGGCACCGGCCGTGCGCGCACGCATCCACGACCGCGTTCGCCACCGCACCAGCGACACGAGCTGCGGTCTGTGCGGCATCGAGAACCTCGAACAATTGCGCCGGCCAGTCCACCATCGTCCACCGGTTCCCTCCATGCCGCCCTCGGCCATCTTCCGCGCGCTCAGAACCCTGCGCGACCATCAGCCGCTCAACACCAAGACCGGCGCCGTACACGCCGCGACCGCCTGCCAAACGGACGGTATCATCGCCGGTGCGTTCGAGGACGTCGGACGCCACAACGCGCTGGACAAGCTCGTCGGCTGGGCAGCCTCGGCCTCCTACCGGATTGAGGGATGCGTGCTGGTCACCTCGCGGATCAGCTTCGAGATGGTCGACAAGGCGCTCATAGCGCGTACGCCGATACTGGCTGGCGTCTCCGCACCGACTACGATGGCGATTGATCACGCTAACGCACACGGTCTGACCCTGGTGGCGCTCGTCAGGTCGGATGCACTGCTGGTCGTCAACGATCCGCACGGAGTGTTCGCAGGCGACGGTGCTACCGTGGTAGCGGAGGAGGGACTTGAACCCCCGACCCCAGGATTATGATTCCCGTGCTCTAACCAGCTGAGCTACTCCGCCCGACCGCGTGCGAGAGCGCGGCCTATAAGGGCGGCGGGCGATGAGCGTCAAGCGAACATGTGGCGCGACAGCGGCTCCCACGGTCCGCCGCGATACCACCAGCTTCCCAGTCCCGTGATCGAAACCGGATGCGGCCGGAAATCGCGGTTCAGCCCGGCCAGCAATACCTTCGCCGCCTGCGGCGTCACTTTGTTCTGGATCGTGACATGCGCTCGCCATCCACCGGCATCCTGCGGCGTCAGCAAGCCCCCGAACGCCTCCGCCAGCCGCGAGCGGATCGCCGCCAATGATGGGGAATCAATGCGATACGCCACGCCCCTGCCAAGCGATATGAGGCCGGTCACCCGCGCCTCGGGCGCCGTGATCGTCCGCGTCTCGTCGATCAGCCGCCGCTTCAGTTCGTCGACGATCGATGGCGGCAGGTGATGGAACAGCGTCAGATGCGCGCTCAACTGATTGCGCTCGGGCGGGAAATGCTCGCGCCGCATCGCATCGAAAAAGGCGGCATCGCTGCGTCCGAACAAGGCACTGACGATGATCGGCGCTGATGCGCCCGAGTCCGTCAAATCTCGACCTGACTACCCAGCTCTACCACGCGGTTTGTCGGCAGGCGGAAAAACTCCATCGCGCTCTCGGCATTGCGCAGCATCCACGCGAAGAGCTTCTCGCGCCACAGCATCATGCCCGGCCGGTCGGAGGGCAACAATGTCTGGCGCGACAGGAAGAAGCTGGTGTCCATCATCCGGAACGCCCCGCCGCAGTGATCGACGTGAGTAAGCGCGGCGGGTACGTCGATCTCGTCCATGAAGCCGTAGCGTACCACTAGACGGTGAAACCCCTCACCCAGATCGTCGCGGTGTACCCGGTCCTCGACCGGCCAGAAGGGCTGACCGACAATCTTGACGGTCAGCAGGATGACCCGCTCGTGCAGCACCTTGTTATGCTTCAGGTTGTGGAGGAGCGCGTGCGGGACGCCGTCCGGGCTCGACGTCATGAAGACCGCCGTGCCGGGGACGCGGGTCGCGGAATTGGCCGCTGAGCCGATGAATACCTTCATCGGCATGGTCGACTCGTCCATCCGGTCGATCATCAGCTTGCGTCCTTTCGACCAGGTCGTGAGCATGGCGAAGATGACGAAGCCGACCAGCAGCGGGAACCAACCTCCGTCCGGCACCTTTGTCAGGTTCGCGGTGAAATAGGCACCGTCGACCAGCGCGAAAAGCGCCAGCAGCGGCAACGCAGCGATCTTGGGCCATCCCCATAGCCGGATCAGCACCACGCCCAGCAGACAGGTGTCGATGAACATCGCCCCCGTCACCGCGATCCCATAGGCCGAGGTGAGATTAGACGACGACTGGAAGAACAGGACCAGCAGGATCACCATCACCATCAGCATCCAGTTGACCAGCGGGATGTAGATCTGGCCCTCGGTCGCGGCGCTGGTATGTTCGATGCGCAGTCGCGGCATGAAGCCCAGCTGGATCGCCTGCTGCGTGACGGAAAAGGCGCCGGTGATTACGGCCTGGCTGGCGATCACCGCGGCCATCGTCGCCAGCAGCACCAGCGGCAGTTGCAGGCTGTCGGGTGCCAGCTGATAGAAGGGCGACTCGAGCGCCGATGTTCCTTCGCGGAACAGCAGCGCGCCCTGGCCCATGTAGTTCGTGATGAGCGCGGGCAGGACGAAGACCAGCCAGGACAGGCCGATCGGCTTTCGCCCGAAATGGCCCATGTCGGCGTACAGTGCCTCCGCCCCGGTCACCGCCAGCACCACCGAACCTAGCGCCAGGAAAGCGCGCCAGGGATCGATCAGGAAGAATTCGATCGCATAATAAGGTGAAAACGCCCAGAGCACGCCTGGCGTCTTGGCGATGCTGAGCGCGCCCAGTGTCGCCAGCGTCGCGAAATATATCAGCATGATCGGACCGAAGACCTGGCCGATCCGCGACGTGCCCTTGCGCTGGACGATGAACAGCCCGATCAGGATCGCGACCGCGAGCGGGATGACCAGCTCTCCTAGCCCCGGCGCGGCCACGGCCAGCCCCTCGATCGCGCCCAGCACCGTCACTGCGGGCGTAATCATGCTGTCGCCGTAGAACAACGCGGTGGCAAATACGCCGAGCAGGATAATGCCCTTCGTCCATCGCTTCGTCTTCGTCTTGCCCGACACCAGCGCGAGCAGGGCGAGACTGCCGCCCTCACCCTTGTTGTCGGCGCGCATGATGATCGCGACATATTTGATCGTGACCACGATCATCATCGACCAGAACATCAGGCTGATGACGCCCATGATATGCGCGGGGTCCAGTGTCAGCTTGTGATGGCCCGCGAACGTCTCGCGGAACGCATAGAGCGGGCTGGTCCCGATGTCGCCGAAGACGACCCCGATCGCGCCGAGCGCCAGCTTGACCATTCCCTCCGGCGCGTGGCCGTGGTCGCCATTGACCGGTCTGACCGCCGGACCGGCGCCTGCGGGTGCCGTCGTCACCGTTGGTATAGCATGCTCGAGGCGAAGCACGGATTGGACATCGGACGCTCTGACATTCTCATTGATACCGGATGAACGGCTAGCACGCGCCCCCTCGACCACGCAACGCCGCACTCGCTATAGCCCTGCAACAACACGTCGCGGAGTAAGATGATGAAGGTCGGAGTTCCCAGGGAGATCAAGAACCACGAATACCGGGTCGGCGTGACGCCGCCCTCGGTCGCGGAGTTGGTCGCACACGGGCATGAGGTGATCGTCGAGACCCAGGCGGGCATCGGAATCGATTTCCAGGATTCCGATTATATCGAGGCCGGTGCGACGATCGCGCCGGATGCACGCACGGTGTTTGCCGGCTCGGACATGATCATCAAAGTCAAGGAGCCGCAGCCGGGCGAGGTGGCGATGCTCGAGTCCAGGCATGTCCTGTTCACCTACCTGCATTTGGCCGCCGACAAGCCGCAGGCCGAGGGGCTCATCAGATCGGGCGCGACCTGCATCGCCTATGAGACCGTGACCGGTTCCGGTGGCGGCCTGCCGCTGCTCAAGCCGATGTCGGAAGTTGCGGGCCGCATGTCGGTGCAGGTCGGCGCGCATTATCTGGAGAAGGAACAGGGTGGCCGCGGCGTCCTGCTGGGCGGTGTCCCTGGCGTCGCGCCCGCCAGGGTCGCGATCCTAGGCGGCGGCATTTCCGGCATCAATGCCGCGCAGATGGCTGTCGGCATGCGTGCCGACGTCACGATCTACGATCTCAACATGAGCCGGCTGGCCGAACTCGACATGTTCTTCTCCAGCCAGATCAAGACTGCCTTCGCCTCGAAGGGCGCGATTGCATCGGCGGTCCGCAACGCGCACCTGGTGATCGGCGCCGTGCTGGTGCCGGGCGCGGCTGCGCCCAAGCTCGTCACGCGCGACATGCTGAAGATGATGAAACGCGGATCGGTGCTGGTCGACATCGCAATCGACCAGGGCGGCTGCTTTGAGACCAGCCATGCGACGACGCATGATGATCCCGTCTTCGAGATCGACGGCGTCATCCACTATTGCGTCGCGAACATGCCCGGCGCGGTCGCGCGCACGTCTACCTTCGCGCTGAACAACGCCACCCTGCCCTTCGCGGTCAAACTCGCCGACCTGGGCGCGGAGGCAGCGATGCGCGCGGACCGCCATCTCGCGGCAGGGCTCAACGTTTCTAAGGGCAGGGTCCGCCACCGTGCGGTCGCCGATGCGCTGGGGATGCCATTCGAGGGCTGGGCGTGATGGAACACAAGCGGAACGAACGGGTTTCATCGCACTGAAAGGACCACGACCATGACCGATGACCGCAACCCCAAGAGCGAGCCCTTCTCCAATGCCGAGAAGGACCCCGACGACTGGACAACCGGCGATGAGAAGATGACCGGCGCGCAGGCCAGCTACCTGAGAACCCTGTCCGAGGAAGCGCACGAAAAGTTCGACGAAACGCTGACCAAGGCCGATGCATCGAAGCGCATCGACGAGTTGCAGGCGAAGACCGGGCGCGGCCGCTAACCCACCCGCGCTGCTCATCTCGTCCGGCCGACGCCGGACGACTGTGATCGCTCGATCCCGCCGATCCGCTCGATAGACTTTCGATCCCGAGACCGACTGTTCAGGCAGTTCGCCGAATTCCCGTTTCTCGATACACGACGGGTAGTTTCGGGTAAGCGTGGTCTGCGGACCGTCTTGCTATTGCGGGCGGCTCTTTTCGTAGGCGAGCTTTCCGGCACGGCGGCGGATGGCGATGGCGGCGACGGCGCGTCTGGTGAAGCGTTCGTCGCTGTCATCCGGGTTGTAAGGGCCGCCATACCAGTTGCGCAGGCGGTCGTGGTCCTCGTGGGCGGGATCGGCCATGGCGTCCAGGAACATCTCGTATCCGGGCAAGCCGCCGACATCCTCGGGTGGGCAGCGCCGTTCGCCGGCGACGAAGCGCGGGTATTTGACATCGGGCTCGCCGGGGCCGACCGTCTCGACGGTGATGATGTGGCGCCAGTCGTCGCCCATGTCGTAGGTGTAGACGAGTTCTCGCACGCCCCGGTCGATGAGGGCGGCGAGCTTCACGTTCTTCGCGGCTGCCATGCCGCTCTCGGGCCACATCGGGTCCGGCACGCCGTAGCGCCGGTCGCCGGCCTCGAAGTGCCAGAGATGATAGTTCTCCCAGCCCATCGCCGCCTGGACGATGTCATGGAGCATTTTGAGGCTGGCAGTGACCGGCACGTCGACCCGGCGCCAGATGGCGGGTTCGATATCGTTCAAGACGAGGTGCAGGCGGGCAATGGTCTCGGCGCTCATGCCGCCAGTCTGGCAGGTTCGCGAGCCCAGTTCCACGGCATGAGTTCGTCCCAGCGGCTGGCGGGCCAGTCGTCGGCGACCCTGGCGATGACGTCGGCGATATAGGCCTGCGGGTCGACGCCATTGGCCTTGCAGGTCTGGATGACGGTGTAGATTGCAGCGGCGCGCTCGCCACCTGCGCGCGAACCGGCGAACAGCCAGTTACGTCTTCCCACGGCAACGCCGCGCAAGGCGCGCTCCGCGATGTTGTTGTCGATTGCGAGACGCCCGCCACCTAGGAAGCGACACAGCGCCGGCCAGCGTTTGGTGCCATAGGCGATGGCCTTGGCAATGTCGGACTTGGGCGACAGACGACGAAGGGCAGCGTCGAGCACCTCGCGCAAGGCGTCGACCAGCGGCCTGGTTCGGTCCTGCCGGGTACGATGGCGTACATCCGGTGGCCGACCGCGCACCTCGGCCTGGGATGACGTAGAGCGCAGCAATGCGTTCGAGGATGTCGGTGGTCAGCGGCGTGGGGATGCGCTCGTGCAGGTCGAAGACCTTGCGGCGGAAGTGCGCCCAGCATGCGACTTCGGTCACGCCGCTGCGGTACAGGCCGTCATAGCCGGCATAGGCGTCGGCCTGGAGAAAGCCGCGGAAGCCGGCGAGATGCGCCTGCGGGTGCGCGGCGATCCGGTCGGGTGTGAAGCGATACCAGGTCGCGGGCGGCGCCGTGCTGCCGGACGCGCGGTCATCGGCCGCGTATACCCACAGCCGCCCGGTTGCGGTCTTGCCCCGGCCGGGGTCGAGCACCGCCACCGGCGTGTCGTCGACATGGATCTTGTCGGCCTTGAGCGCCTCGTCGCGGATACGGCTGACGACCGGGTCGAGCAGGACTGCGGCTTGCCCAGTCCAGCCGGCCAGCGTCGAACGGTCGATGTCGAGACCCTGCGCGGCCATCATCTCCGCCTGACGGTACAGCGGTAGATGGTGGTCGAACTTGGAGACGACGACGTGCGCCAGCGTCGCGAAGGTCGCCTTTTTGCGCGCGACGGCGCTGACCGGCGCGGACGCCTGCACGATCTTCTCGCAGGCCCGGCAACTGTATTTGGGAGGGACGTTACGCACGACCCGCCAGCGCACCGGCATGATGTCGAGCATCTCGTGCGTGTCCGCGCCCAGTCGGCAAAGCGCACCGCCACAGTCCGGGCAGGTGCAGGCGCCGGATGCGGGCTCGTGGACGATCTCCTCGCGGGGCAGGTGGCCGGGCAGGCTGCGGACCGGCGTCGGTCGCGGCGCTACGTCGGATGTAACTGCCTCTGCGTCGGGAACAGCGCTCTCAGTCTCCAGCTTTTCCAGCGCCAGTTCGAGCTGCGCGATCTCGCGGCCCAGCTTCTCGGACGAAGCGCCGAACTGCATCCGCCGCAGCCGGGCGATCTGCCCGCGCAACGTGTCGATGAGCAGGTCGCGGGCGGCGAGCGCGGCATTAGCCCGGGCGAGCGAAGCCTCCAGCGCGGCAATCCGCGCGATCGCATCAGCAGGGGAAACGGGCGCTTCCGACACGCGGATTGCATAGCAGATCGCACGCTGACAGGCGAGCAAAAGCGTCGCAAAACCGCGGTTTTCAGCCCGCCAGCGATGGCGTCCATGTCCGTTCCGGCCGACGCCGGTCGATGCCCTCCAGCAGCATCGACAGCTGCGCCGGCGTCAGCGTCACCGCGCCGGTTGCGGTCACCGGCCAGACGAAGCGACCCCGGTCCAGCCGCTTCGAGAACAGGCATAGCCCCTGGCCGTCGAACCACAGCAGCTTGACCAGGTGACCGCGCTTGCCGCGGAACGCGAACAGCGCGCCGGAATGTGGATCCTCGCGCAGCACCTGCTGGACCAGCACCACCAGACCTTCGAACCCTTTGCGCATGTCGGTTACACCGCAGGCCAGAAACACGCGCGTCGGCAAGGGTATCGGGCTCATCCCAGCACCGACAGCACCCGCGCCAGCGCGCCCGCCTCCACCGAGGCGTCTACGCTGACCCGGACGCCGCCCGGCAACTCGATGCGGATAAGGCCGGGCGTGGATGTCGCCAGCGGCGCTGCAGGTGCGGCGACCTCGGCCACACGCACCTCGGCGAATGTCGGCAGCGCGGGCGCTATGCCGCCCAGCTTGCCCAGCCGTGCCTGCTTGCGCCACGTGTATACCAGTCCGCTCGATATCTCGCGCTGTTGGAGAACATCGCGAACCCGCACGCCGGGCCGGAAAGCCTCGGCCAGGATCTCCAGCTTCTCCTCGTCCGACCAACTCCGCCGGCCCGACACCCGGCCGACCAACTCTACGCAACCAGTCATACGAGCGCTCGTATGACCAGTCTCGGACCCGAAAACTTCCCACACCGCAATCGCCCTCGTCAAAGGCGACAAACATCCCAGCTACAGCAAAACGGGCAAGGCGGTCCGCAGACCACGCTTACGTCTCTGACAAGTCTCTGTCGTAGATAATCAGTAACTGCGGGTTGGCGCGTGACGGCCTGATCAGGTGACGGCGAACCTGCCATCGACGAGGTCGCGGATAGCGCCGAGGGCGGATTGCCCGTTCAGGCGGGCGGTCCCAGTGACCGAGCGGTAGCCGGCATGGATGCCGGAACCCCAGTCGGAGCGGAAGCCGCCGGTGACTTTGCGGAACACGACCGAGGGGCGGATCTCGCGCTCGGAGATATTGTTGGTGGCAGGCACGTCGCGATCGGTGAGGAAAACGAAGAACTTGGTCCGCCACGCCTTGATCTGTTTCAGCAGCGCCTTGCCCGCCGGATGGGCGACAGGCGCGCGCATCAGCCGGGACAGCGTGAGGTCGGCCCTGGCGGCATAGCTGGCGAGGGTGGTTTCTTTCAGCCGATGTCGTCGCCTGCCGACCCCTATCGCCCATCGTAGATGGTCGCGAACCGTGGGCGCGAAGATCGTGTCTCCGCAATCGATGGCATATTGGACATCGCGCAGCACATGCGCGAGGCAGACCTGGTGGCGGCTGCCCAGTTCCTGCTGCCCGCCATAGCGGTCCGATATCCAGACATCGGGGCGATGATCGCCCAGCATCGTCTCGGCGACACTGCGCGCCCGGCGCGGAGCAACCTCGTGCAGCACGGCCGCGTCGGAGATGAACACCCACTGCCACTGGGTGACACCGTTCGTCCGGGTGGTCGTTTCGTCCGAAGCAATGATCCGGGCGGTGCGCAACCGCTCGCGGATCGCGCCAGTAGCGGTGACCATGTCCTGCCCGATCCGGCGAAAGATGTTGGCGATGGCACCTTCGGAGATGGTCAGGCCGAACATTTCGGCCGCGAGCCGCGACAGGCGCTCGAAGCTGACGTGATGGCTGTGGTGGAGGTAAGTCAGCAATGAACGGATGCCGGGACCAAAGGGCGTGCCCGGTGCCATCCCCACCGGTGCCCCGGCACGGTAGCGCCGACCACACCCGCCGCAGCGACCGCCGAACAGTTCCACCCGCGTCACTACCGGCCGGATCGGCGGCAGGTCGATGTGGTCGTAACGGTGCCGACAGCGCTGTACTGCGCCCGACACGTCTGTCCCGCAGTGACCGCAGGCAGCGGCGACGACGCGTTCGGTCTTGTCCGGCGTTTGCGTCAGCGGTCGCGTCTTGCCCTCGCGCGGCGGACGCGGCTTGTTCGACGCCTTGCCAACCTTGGCCTTTCCCCGGCCGAACCTGTCCTTCGACGGCGGAACATGAGAGTTGCTCGATGTCCCGCGCGCAAGCCCGACCAGCGCCTCAAGCTCTGTGACCCGCGCGGCCAGCCGCTCGATCAGATGCCTGGAAACAGGTTCGATACCGTCGGCATCGAACCGCTCATCAAAGGCGTCGATTTCGGTGAATTGATCGCAGACAAAGCTTTCGACAGCAACGCCATCATCACCGACCTCAACGAGCGTGGTGCGCAGATCGTCATTTCCCAGCATCCACGACGCGCCAAGCCCGTCGCCATCGATCTCGATATCTACAAATGGCGGCATCTGATCGAAAACTTCTTCTGCAAGCTCAAGGAATTCAAGCGTATCACCATGCAAGCCGACAAAACTGACACCAGCTTTGCCGCCGCTATCTATCTCGCCGCTGCCGTCCTCAATTCCAAGTGAATCTCGACAGACCTAGAATGCTGATTGGTCTGGGCCTCAATCGATCGGCGAGTGATGCGACCCAGCCTTCATCGCCGCCAGTTCGTGGCCGTCAAGGTCGCGGAAGTGGAAGCGGTGGCCGCCGGGGAAGGCGAAGATCGGGGCGGTGATGGTGCCGCCTGCCTGTTCGACTGAGGCCAGCACCGCTTCGAGGTCGTCGACTTCGATCACGGGCAGCGGCGCCGAGGTTCGTTGCCCGGCATCCGCCTGAAGACCGATATCCGTGTCGCCGCTAGTCGTCGCGGCATAGGTCGGGCCGAAATCGGTAAACCGCCAGCCGAACGTGGCGGCGTAGAAGGCGCCTGCCCTGCCGCTGTCGTCGACAGGCAGTTCGAGATAGCTCAGCCTGGCCATTTGAACCGCTCCTTTTGTTCTTTCTATGTTCTAGCGACATTGCTACGCTGACACGGTGAGCAAGGCAAGGGCAGTTCGCGGAGCAACGCTGAACGGAGAGAGCAAGCGGTTTGCCCTGCCACAGCGGCATGCCGATGGCGACTGGCTCGACGCGCAGGAGGACGTCGACGGTGCGCCGCCTCCGCTGCGCACGACCGTCACGGTCGAGCGGCCGAGGACGATCCTGACGCGCAATGCCTCGCCCGACGTGCCGTTCGATCGGTCGATCAACGCGTATCGCGGCTGCGAGCATGGCTGCATCTATTGTTTCGCGCGGCCGAGCCACGCGTTCCATGACCTGTCGCCGGGACTCGATTTCGAGTCGCGGCTGTTCGCAAAACCGGACGCGCCCGACCTGCTGCGGACGGAGCTGGGCAAGCGAGGCTATATCTGCGCGCCGATCGCGATGGGGACCAACACCGACCCCTACCAGCCGATCGAGCAGCAGTGGCGGATCACCCGCGGGCTGATCGAAATACTGGCCGAGCAGAACCATCCGCTGTCGATCACGACCAAGTCCGACCGTATCCTGCGCGATATCGACGTGCTTGCGCCGATGGCGGCTAAGGGGCTGGTCGTCGTCGTCCTGTCGGTCACCTCGCTTGATCCGCGCATCGCGATGACCATCGAGCCGCGCGCGCCGACCCCGACCCGGCGCCTGAAGGCGGTCGAGCGATTGAGCGAAGCGGGGATCCCGACCTATGTCTCGATCGCGCCGGTCATTCCGGCGATTACCGATCACGAGATGGAGCATATCATCGAGCGCGCGGCGGAGGCGGGAGCGAAAGGTGCGTTCTTCATCCCGGTCCGGCTGCCCTGGGAAGTGGCGCCGCTGTTCCGGGCATGGCTCGATACGCATTTTCCCGACCGTGCGGCCAAGGTGATGGCGACGATCCGGGACATTCGTGGCGGCGGGCGGGACAATGATCCGGGCTTTTTCACACGAATGAAGGGCAGCGGGCCTTGGGCGGACCTTCTGGCAACCCGCTTCGCGGTCGCTTGCCGGCGGCACGGATTGGTCAATGAACGGATCGTGCTGCGACGTGATCTTTTTCGCCCGCCCGACGGACCGCAGGGGTCTCTGTTCTAGCCGCTCGCCAAGTCGTTTTCCGCTTATTCGAGGAGGACCGGCGCGTCACCATAGCGCGCGAGTGCCTCGACCGGCTGAATGCCCTCAATCTCCCGGGCACCGGTTTCGATATTCAGTTCTTTGAATTTTCGTCCGGTACTCAATACATTGCGCTCGAAACTTCCGACGAACTTGTTATAGTTATTGACCGCTGTAGTCAGGCCGGAACCAACCGTGCGGAGATGTCCTTCGGCAACGGCGAGGCGATCGTAGAGTTCCTTGCCTAGCGCGCCGATCTGCTTTGCCTCGCTGGCGAGCTTCTCCTGCCGCCAGACGGCGGCGACAGTACGCGCGATGGCGATCAGGTTTGTTGGCGTGGCCAAAAGCACGCGCTTGTCGAAAGCGAAGTCCCACAACGTCGGGTCGTGTTCGAGTGCGGCGGACAAGAAGTGCTCGCCGGGCACGAACATGATGACATAGTCGGGCGCGTTCTCGAATTGCGCCCAATACGCCTTGGCACCCAGGCCGCTGACATGGGTACGCATCGATTGTGCATGGGCGGCGAGTCCAAGGCTGCGCTCCGCATCGTCGACGGCAGCGAAGGCGTCCTGATAAGCGTTCAGCGAGACCTTGGCGTCGATCACCAGCGAGTTGCCGTTGCCGGGCACCCGGATGATCGCGTCCGGACGCAGGCGTGAGCCCTCCTCACCCGCAACGCTGACCTCGGTCTGGAAGTCGGTATGTTCGCTAAGCCCGCATGTCTCCAGGACATTCTTCAGCTGCTGCTCGCCCCAGCGACCGCGCGATTTCGGCGCGTTGCGCAGCGAGTTGACCAGCTTTGCCGCCTCGCTCGATACCTTTTCCTGGCCCAGCCGCATCTGCTCGATCTGACCCTTCAGGTCACCAAAGGCGTCGCGCCGTTCCGCCTCCACCTTGGCGACGCCCTCCTCATAGCGTTGCAGGCGTTCATTGACGGGAAGCAGCAGAGATTTCAGGTTCTGCCCGGAGGTTTCCTCCGACTGGCGAAAGCGTGCATCGGCGCGTTCGAGGAAGCGGGCCTCCGCCATCTCCAGCGCCTTGCCGGCGGCGGCATCGAACTGCGCAACCATCGTGGCCTGCACGTCTTTCAACTGCTGGACCGTCTCGCGGTGCGCCGCCTCGCGCTCCTTCGTCTCCGCTCGGAGCGCCGCCAGGTCGCGCTGTGCCTCGTTGCGCTCACGCTCGACGGCGTCCCTGGTCTGCCTGACGATGTCGGCATCCGCGGCTCGGCTTTGCGCGACGGCAAGGTCGGCGGCCGCGCCCTGCCCTCCTCGCGCGCCAAGAAGCCAGCCGATCAGCGCACCGATGGCGAGCGCGACGACGGCGACGATGGCCAGCTCGGTCATGCCGCGCGGCGCTGCTTGGCGAGTTTCTTGAGCAGCATGTCGCGCTTCAGACGCGAGATGTAATCGATGAACAGGATGCCGTTCAGATGGTCGATCTCGTGCTGCATGCAGGTGGCGAGGAGTCCGTCCATCTCCTCCTCATGGTTCTGGCCTTGGCCATCCAACCAGCGCACGCGGCAGCGTGCCGGCCGGGTGACCTCGGCATATTGCTCGGGGATCGACAGACAGCCTTCGTTGTAGGTCGACAGGTCCTCGCTCACCTCGACCAGCGTGGGATTGACGTAGGTGCGCGGCGCGGGCACCGGCTTTCCCTCGTCGTCCTCTTCCTCCTGCAGGTCGATGACGATCACGCGGTGCGGCACGCCGACCTGGATGGCGGCAAGCCCGATGCCCTTGGCCGCGTACATCGTCTCGGTCATGTCGGCGATGAGCGTGCGCACGTCATCGTCGACGGATTCGACGGGCTGGCAGGTCTGGCGGAGGCGCGGATCCGGGACCTCCAGGATGGACAAGACGGACATGGCGCGGGGCTAGTTTCTGGTCTGTTCCGCGTCAAGCGGCGGCCGGTGTCACGCGACGGGACGACGCGCCCTCAGCGCCTGCGCCAGGGTGCCCTCGTCGAGATAATCCAGCTCGCCGCCGACGGGCAGGCCATGCGCAAGCTGCGTCACGCGGACGGGGAAGCGCTCGATCCGCTCGGCGACATAGTGCGCGGTCGTCTGCCCCTCCAGCGTGGCGTTCATGGCAAGCACCACCTCGTCGATGCCGCCCTGCTCGATGCGGCCGACGAGACGGTCGATGGTCAGGTCCTCGGGCCGTACGCCCTCCAGCGCGGACAACCGGCCACCCAAGACGTGGAACCGGCCGGGAAAGAGCCGCGAGCGTTCCAGCGCCCAGAGATCGGCCACCTCCTCGACGACGCAGAGCGAGCGCTGGTCGCGGCGCTGGTCCGCGCAGATCGCGCACGGATTTGCGGTATCGACGTTGCCGCAGGTCGCGCAGGTTTCCAGCCGCTCGTCGACCGCGGTCAGCGCCGCCAGCAGCGGTCCCAATGCCGCTTCGCGCTTCTTGAGCAGATGGAGCACCGCGCGCCGTGCCGAGCGCGGACCAAGGCCCGGCAGGCGCGACAGCGCGGTCGTCAGCGCCTCGATCTCGGGGGAAGCCATGCAAGGCAGATAGGGGGTTGCGCACGGCGACGCCAGCGAGGACACGGCGCGCCATGCGGATCGTCTTCATGGGAACGCCCGACTTCGCGGTGCCGACGCTGGACGCGCTGGCGGCGGCAGGGCACGAGATCGCCGCTGTCTATACGCAGCCCCCAAGGCCCGGCGGACGGCGTGGTCGCGAGCTGGTCGCCTCGCCAGTCCAGCGGCGGGCGGAGGACATGGGTGTCGAGGTTCGCTCACCCACACGCCTGCGCGACACGAAGGAGCAGTCGGCGTTCGCAGCGCTGCGCGCTGATATCGGCGTCGTTGCCGCCTATGGGTTGATCCTGCCGCAGCCGGTGCTGGATGCGCCGCGGCTAGGGAGCCTGAACGTCCACGGGTCGCTGCTGCCGCGCTGGCGCGGCGCGGCGCCGGTGCAGCGCGCGATCATGGCGGGCGATGCCGAGACGGGGGTCGGCATCATGCAGATGGAGGTGGGACTAGATACGGGGCCGGTCCGTCTGGAGGGACGCGTCACGATCGGGCGGCAGACGGCGAGGCAGTTGACGCAGGCGCTCGCGATAATGGGCGCAGGGCTGATGGTCGACGTGCTCGCCGACATCGACGCGCACCCGCCGATCGCGCAAGCGGCCGAGGGCGTGACCTATGCGGCCAAGATCGACAAGGCCGAGGCAAGACTGGATTTCGAGCAACCGGCGGTCGTCCTCGAGCGGCAGGTCCGGGCGCTGAATCCGGCGCCCGGCGCATGGCTGGAGTTGGCGGCTGAACGCGTCAAAGTGCTGGCGGCGGACCGGGTCGCGGCCGGCGGACGGCCGGGCGTCGTGCTGGACGACGAGCTGACGATCGCCTGCGGGGTCGCCGCGATCCGTCCGAAAATGGTGCAGCGCGCCGGGCGCGGTGTAACGAGCGCGACCGAGATGCTGCGGGGCTTTCCGATCGTGCCCGGCACGCAGCTTTGACGCGCTTTGCGCTGACCGTTGAATATGATGGCCGCCCCTTCATGGGATGGCAGCGTCAGGCGCACGGGCCGAGCGTGCAGGCGGCGCTGGAGGAAGCCGTGTTCGCGGTGACGGGCGAACGGACGGCGGTTCAGGGGGCGGGGCGGACCGATGCGGGCGTACACGCGCTGGGCATGCGGGTTCATGTCGACATCGAACGGACGATCGAGCCGTTCCGGTTGATGGAGGCGCTCAACGCGAGGGTGCGGCCGTCACCGGTCGCGGTGCTGGCCTGCGATGTCGTACCAGATGACTGGCATGCGCGCTTCTCCTGCACCGGGCGGGCCTATGAGTACCGTATCGTCAACCGACGCGCGCCGCTGACGTGGGAGAAGGGGCTGGCGTGGCAGGTACCGCAGCGGCTCGACACGGATATGATGGCGGAGGCGGCGGCGGTGTTGGTCGGGCGGCACGATTTCACGACCTTTCGCTCGGCGCATTGTCAGGCAGACAGCCCGGTCCGGACGCTCGACACGCTGGTTGTCGCGCGCGAGGGTGAGCGGATCACGATTCGCGCGGCTGCACGATCGTTTCTTCATCATCAGGTGCGCTCGATGGTCGGGTGTATGGCGCTGGTCGGCATGGGGCGATGGTCGGCCGCGACCGTGCGCGATGCGCTTGAAGCTCGCGATCGAGCGCGGCTGGGACTGAACGCGCCGCCCGACGGGCTGTTCTTAGTACGCGCTACCTACTGAAGCGGGCGGCGAGTTCGACATGCGTGGACCAAAGAAACTGGCCCACGGGGTGAACCCAGTCGAGACGCCACCCGCCCTCAACGAACAGGCGAGCATCTCGCGCGAAGCTGTTGGGATTACAGGAGACATAGGCGATCGTCTTCGTCTGGCAAGCGGCGAGTGCGGCGGCTTGTTCGCGGGCGCCGGCGCGTGGCGGATCGATGACAACCGCATCGAAGCGATCGAGTTCGGCGATGGTGAGCGGGCGGCGATAGAGATCCCGGTGCTCGGCGAAGACCACACGACCGCCAAAATTTGCAGCCGCTTTCAACGCCAGCAGAGCATCGCGCGCGCCTTCGGCAGCATAGACACGGCCGGGGAGCGCAAGCGCAAAGGTGCCGAGGCCCGCGAACAGGTCGGCGGTCGTGCCGGCATCGCCGATCGCCTCACGAACGGCGGCGACCAGCGCGGCTTCCCCCTCGCGCGTTGCCTGCAGGAAGGCGGCGGGTGGATAGGATACGGGCAGCCCGCCGAGCGTCACGGTGACCGGGTCGGGTTCCCAGCGGGTCTCGACGCCCATGCCACCGTCGACCGAGAAACGGGCAACACCGTTCTCCCTCGCAAACGCGGTCACGACCTCCGCCGCCTCAAGTCCCTCAGGCGAAAAGCGGGTGACGAGGCAGTCGATACCCTGGTCGATCAGCGCCAGGTGGACGTCGCCGCGGCCGCGAAAGCGTAGCCGCTGCAACAGCTTGCGCAAGGGGGCTATCAGCGCGAAGAGCTCGGGTGCCAGAATATGGCACTCCGCGATGTCGACAATGTCGTGCGATCTTGCGGACGCGAAGCCAAGCCGGACACGGCCACCCTTGCCCTCGGCGTGGAGCGTCGCTCGACGCCGGGTGCGCGGCGGAGAGACGATGGGCGCGCGGATAGCGGTGGTCAGGTCCTGAGCGTCGAGCGCGCTGGTGATGCGGTCGACGACGAAAGCGGAATAGCTTTCTTCATCAAGATGTTGCAGTTTACATCCGCCACAGAGCGGGAAGTGTCTACACGGCGGTACGGGGCGATGCCGGCCTGAATCGAGCGTGCCGTCCGCGTGCAGCGTGTCGCCCGGCGCGGCAAAGGGAACGTGGCGGCCGTCGGCGGTGACGCCCTCACCGCGCGCCGCCACCCGGACAATCGTATCACTCACAGGGCCGCACGGACGGCGGCGAGCGCGGCGGCAAGCCCATCGGCGATGAAGGCGGCACCCAGCCGCCTGGCCGCCTGCCCGTGCATCCAGACGCCCGCCGATGCGGCGGCGAACGGATCGAGTCCCGCCGCCAGCGATGCGGCGATGACCCCGGTCAGCGTGTCGCCCGATCCGGCGGTCGACAGCCAGTCGTTCGCGTCCCTAGCCAGCACGATCCGACCATCCGGCGCGGCGATCACCGTGTCCGCACCCTTGTGCACGACGATGGCGGCCGCGCGCTCGGCGGCGGCGCGCGTGCGCTCGATTTTGCTCCCCTCGCCCTGCCCGAACAATGCGGCGAACTCGCCCGCATGCGGTGTCAGGATCACCGGGCGCGAGCGCGCTGCCAGTGTCGGCAGCCGATCGATGAGCAGGTGCAACGCATCGCCGTCGATGATGAGGGGATGCCCGCTGTCCAGTACCCGCTCGAGGTGATGCCTCGCTGCGTCGTCGCGGCCCAGGCCGGGACCGATGACCATCGCGGCGATGCGGTCGTCGCCGAGCGCGTGGTCGGTGAACTCGCGGTGGACCAGCGCGTGAGGGCCGCCGTCCCCCTCGCCGATCAGGGTGACATACCCGGCGCCCGCATGCATCGCCGCGATCGCCGAGAGGAGCGACGCACCCGCCATCGCGCCCGCGACAACCGCGACCATGCCGCGATTGAACTTGTGCGAATCGGGACCGGGTTCGGGCAGACTGGGCCGCGCGAGGACGTGCATGTCGCCGCCGACGTCCAGCCCGATGTCGAGCAGGCGGACCGCGCCGCAATAGCGCGCGGCGGGTTGCAGCAAATGCGCGGGCTTGGCGGCGCCGAGCGCCAGCGTCACGTCCATGCGAGGCGGCGTGCTGAAGACGCGGCCGTCATCGGTCCCCAACCCGCTCGGCAGGTCGATGGCGATCGTGAACCGTGCACCTTCGGCGAGACGCTGCCATGACGCCATGATGCCATCGTCGATCGGTCGGGACAGGCCGATCCCGAACAGTGCGTCGACGACGACCGGCGCGGGTCCGGCCTGGTCAAGTGATTCGACCGCGCCGCCCCATTGCTCCTTCGCCCAGCAAGCGGTTTCGGTCGCCGGATCGGTCATCGCCGCGACCCGTACATTGGCACCGCGATCACGCAGCGTTCTGGCGGCGACGTAGCCGTCACCGCCGTTGTTTCCCGGTCCGCATACGACCAGTATTTCGGAGGTGCCCGCAAGCCGGTTGATCGCTTCTCCGACCATGCCCCCCGCCTTCGCCATCAGCTCTTCGGCGCCGATGCGCGCGATCTCCGGGCCCTCCGCCTCACGCATGGCGGCAGCGGTCAGAACCGGCTGGCCATCAAGACGGATCACGAAGACCGTCCTTCAACCCGCTCATCAATCGGCAGAATGTACCGCTCGCGACCGATGGTGACATCGCGTGCCCGCCCGTGCTGCCGCACCGTTGCCTCCTCAGCGCCGTCGGCGGCGACGAGATGATTGTCATCGGTCTGCAGCAGCCGACGAAACCCGCCGTCCGGATGGCGCAGCACCAAGAGCACCCCACCGCGCACTCGCTCGCATTCGAGAATGCAGCCATTCGCCGCAGGACTGCCGGAATACGCGCACGCAACGCGTTCGCCCTCGGGTTGAGCGGCCACCTGTTCGTGCGCGGTGGACTGATCGCACGCGGCAAGGGCCAGGATCATCGCGATGCTAGATGTCCGCATAGACGTGGCTCTCGGCCCTGGCACCGGGATGCGTGACGGCGCCCTGCCACGCAGGCCCGACCGTCGCCGCATATCGCCACAGCGCACCCGAGCGATGATCGTTTCGCCGCGCCGTCCAGCCGGCGCGGCGCTCAGCCAGCAGATCGTCGGCGACCAGCAGGTCGATCGTACCCTCGTTCGCGTCGATGCGGATCGGATCGCCGTCCTCGATGAGCGCGATGGGACCGCCATCGGCGGCCTCCGGCCCCACATGCCCGATGCAGAAGCCACGCGTACCGCCGGAGAACCGGCCGTCGGTGATGAGCGCGACCTTCTCGCCCAGGCCCTGCCCATACAGCGCCGCCGTGGTCGAGAGCATCTCGCGCATGCCTGGGCCTCCCTTTGGTCCTTCATAGCGTATGACGATCACCGAACCCTCGTCGATCGTGCGCGCCTCGACCGCCGCGAAGCAATCCTCCTCGCAGTCGAACACCCGCGCCGGACCCTCGAAATCGAGACGGTGCATCCCGGCGACCTTCACGATCGCACCATCCGGCGCCAGACTGCCGCGCAGCCCCACTACGCCGCCGGTCGGGCTAAGCGGCGTCTTGACGTCATGAATCACCTTCTGGTCCGGATTCCACGTCACGCGGTCGATATTCTCGGCGAGCGTTCGTCCGGTGACCGTTATGCAGTCTCCGTGCAGAAAGCCGCCCTGCATCAACGTCTTCATCAGCATGTAGATGCCGCCCGCCTCGTACATGTCCTTCGCGACATACCTGCCGCCCGGCTTCAGGTTCGCGATATAAGGCGTTGATTTGAATGTTTCGGCAACGTCGAACAGGTCGAAGTCGATCCCGGCCTCGTTCGCCATCGCCGGCAGATGCAGCGCGGCGTTGGTCGATCCGCCGGTGGCGGCGACGACACGGGCTGCGTTTTCGAACGCATCGCGAGTGCAGATGTCGCGCGGGCGCAGGTTCCTGGCAAGGACCGCCATGACCTGCTCGCCAGCCGCGACGGCGATCTCGTCCCTAGCGCGGTAGGGGGCCGGCATCATGTTGGAATTGGGTAGGCTGAGTCCGATCGCCTCACCCACGCACGCCATGGTGTTGGCGGTGAACTGCCCGCCACACGCACCGTGCCCGGGGCAGGCGACCTTTTCCAGCGCGACCAGCTCGTGCAGCGGGCAGTTACCCGCCGCGTGCTGCCCCACGGCCTCGAATACGTCGACGACGGTCACGTCCCGGTTCTGGTAAGTGCCGGGCAGGATCGATCCGCCATAGACGAAGATGCTGGGCACGTTGAGCCGCAGCATCGCCATCATCATGCCCGGCAACGACTTGTCGCACCCGGCGAAGCCGACGATCGCGTCGTAACAGTGGCCGCGCACCGACAGCTCGACCGAATCGGCGATGACTTCGCGGCTGACCAGCGAGGACTTCATCCCCTGATGTCCCATCGCGATTCCGTCGGTGACGGTGATCGTGTTGAAACGCCTGGGCATGCCCCCGCCGGCAATCACGCCCGCCTGCGCCGCGTCGGCCTGCGCGTCGAGCGTAGTATTGCAGGGAGCGGAGTTGTTGCCCGCGCTCGCCAGCGCGACAAACGGCTTCTGGATGTCCTCCTCCGCAATGCCCATCGCGTAGTAATAGCTGCGATGCGGCGCGCGTTCGGGACCAACCGAGACGTGGCGGCTGGGAAGACGCGACTTGTCGAAATGATGGGTCATGGCAGGGTCATGGCGCGGGATGGCAATCGAGCGCAAGCTTCTCAGCGCGCGGCGAGTCCCGCCAGCAATCCGATCAGCATCACCAGCACACCGACAGCTAGCAAGACCAACACCGATAGCATCAAATATATGCCCGATGGGTTGTCAAATGTCCAAGCAAGTACCGGTAGCGCCAAAACGAGGACGAACAGTAGCGAACCGCTTGGTCCTTCAAGCATAGCCAGCAAGGCGACAAGACCGATGACCAAGAGGACAGACTTTTTGCGTGCTGCGTGCGCGCCGTTCAAAGCCCGTCCAAAGCCTGTGAAACGCCGTCCATCGTGTAGGGCTTCAACAGGCGCGGGCGATCGCGGAAGCGGGGGTCGACGCCGTCGTCATGGCCGCCCGTCGCGAACACGAAGGGCACACCCTTTTCGGCCAAGGCCTCGGCGACCGGGGTGCTCTTTTCGCCGCCTCGCAAATTGACGTCCAGGATCGCGACATCGATGCCACCGCCGGCGATGCGTTCGAGCGCGGTGTTCACCGTGTCGGCGACCCCAGCGAGCTGGTGATCGAGCACGTCGAGGAAATCCTCGAGCATCATGGCGATCAAAGGTTCGTCCTCGACGATTAGCACATTCTTGGACGCGTTCATCGGGTCAAGCCTTACGCCGGGCGACTGTTCGCGCGCAACTATCGACCGATCAGTGCGTCGCGCGCGGCTTCCGCCAGTTGCTGCACCGAGAAGGGCTTGGGCAGGAAGGAGACGTTATCGAGATCGATCGAACGGCGGAGCTGTTCCTCGGCGTAGCCCGACATGAAGACGATCGGCAGGTCCGGGTAGCGATCACGCACCCGGCGCACCATCGTCGGCCCATCCATCGCCGGCATGACGACGTCGGAGATGAGGAGATCGGGGCGCCCGCTACCCTCCAGCACATCGAGCGCGGCCTCGCCGTTTTCTGCGGTCAGGACGCTGTAGCCCTGGCGAACCAGCGCGCGTTCCGCGACCGCACGCACCATGTCCTCGTCCTCGACGAGCAGGACCGTGCCCGTGCCCCACAGCGCCTCCGAGCGGGACGGCAGGCGCGGCGTCGATGCCCGGGTCGGCGCGGCGGACGCATGGACGGGGAGGTAGATCGAGAAGGTCGCGCCCTTACCCGGCTTGCTCTCGGCGAAGATGTAACCGCCCGACTGCTTGACGATGCCATAGACGGTCGACAGCCCGAGCCCCGTGCCTCGTCCGACCTCCTTGGTGGTAAAGAAGGGCTCGAATATCTTGGGCAGGACTTCAGGCGCGATCCCCATCCCGGTATCCGCGACGACCAGGACCGTGTAGTCGGCGACCGGAAGCACATCGAGACCCAGACGCTGGACCTGCGCGGCAGAAATTGCGTGGGTATGGATCGACAGCTTGCCGCCACCGCGCGCATTGTTGCCCAGCATCGCGTCGCGCGCGTTGACCGCCAGATTGACGACGACCTGCTCGAGCTGTCCGGGATCGGCGCGCACCGGACCCTGATCGCGGCCGTGCGTGACCTCCAGCGTAACCGTCTCACCCATCAGCCGCTTGAGCAGGTTGGACACTTCGGAGACGACGTCGGGAAGCTGCAGGATCTGTGGCCGAAGCGTCTGCTGTCGGCTGAAGGCGAGGAGCTGGCGCGTCAGTCCGGCGGCGCGGTTGGAATTGGTCCGGATCTGCTGGATGTCGTCATAGTCGCTGTCGCCCGGCGAGTGGCGCATCATCATCAGGTCGCAGTGACCGATGATCGCGGTCAGGATATTGTTGAAATCGTGCGCGACACCACCTGCCAGCTGGCCCACCGCCTGCATCTTGGTCGCCTGAGCGACCTCCCGCTTCAGGCGGCTCTCCTCGCCATTATCCTTGAGGCTGAGCAGCACCGCGGCGTCGCCCAGCCCGCGCGCGCCGCCGATGGTGAGCGCTACCGGCTCATCGGGATGGCTCTTCAGGCGGACCGCCATGTCTGCCGAATGCGTCGCGCCGCCCGCGAAGCGCCGCACGGCGTCGGCGACCGCGGTCTTGTCCTCACGTACGACCAGATCGCCCGGGTACAGCGGCAATGCGTCCGGATCGATGCCGGCCGCGCGCTTGAACGCCTGGTTCATCTCCAGAAAGCGGCCATCGCGATCGACGAGCGCCATGCCGAACGGCATCAGACCGACCAGACCGCGCACATGCTCCGATCCGTCGGCACCCAATGGCGCCCCCATATCCTCGTCATCCAGCAGCGCGACCAGCATCGGGGCAGTTTCATCGTCGAGGAACGGAATCTGCACGATCCTGAGCGGTGTAGCCTCCGCACCTTCCCGCTCAAAACGAACCAGGCCACGATTGTCGGTCGTAAGAAAGGTGACGAAATCCTCGCCCTCGATGGCGGTATCACCCGAGCCAGTGGCGCGCGCGCGAAGTACGCGGTTGGCGGATCGCACACGGCCATCGGGTGACAGCAACGTCGCCATGATCCCACCAGTTCCAAGCCGCTCGCCCATGCGCCCGGCGATCATCCGGTCGACCCGCTCGGCGATGTCATGGGCCTTGGCGACTGTCAGCCGCCAGACCAGCGTATCGTCTTCCCCGCCGGCGCGCGTGACAACCAACGACAATTCACGATCTTCGGCTTGCAGCTGGTCGGCACGGGCGACCCCGTCCCGCCAGGCGGCCCGGCCCGCTTCCGCCACGCGCTGGACACTGGACGCATCCAGCGGCAGACCCGGCGGGGTTGGATAGCCTGCGAACAGCGTTTCATAGCGGTCATTCGCACAGACCAGCCTACCGACACGGTCGGTGATCGCGATCGCATCGTCGCTGGTTTGCGCGACCGCCCGGATCACATCGAGATCGAGCGGCACCACCCGTGCCTCGACAGGCTGGCCGAACGATCGCCACGCGATGATCGCGCCCCCGCCGACGAGCGCGCTCGCCATGAAGCCGGCAGCGGCAATCGGACTTCCCAATAGAAGCAGGATCACGATAGCGGCGCTGACCCCCGCAATCGACGTCGCGATCGCTGCGGTGCGTGCCGGAGAGGATATGAGGTGAGTGGTGGGAGACACGGGTGCCGGAAGCGAAGCCATGGCGCCGCTCTCCGCGCACCCGTGCGTCAGGTCAAGCGCCCTGCTACCAGACGCGCACTCGATCGGCTGGAGCGAGATAAAGCGTCTGATCGGGCTTCACGTCGAACGCCTTGTACCAGGCGTCGATGTTGCGGACCTCGTCGGTGCGGAATGGGCCCGGCGAGTGCGGATCGGACAGCAATTGCGCCCGCAATTGCGGCTCGCGGTACTTGACCCGCCACACCTGCGAATAGCCGAGGTAGAAACGCTGGTCACCCGTCATGCCGCTGATGACCGGCGCCGGCTTGCCGTTCAGCGACCGGTGATAGGCGTCGTAGGAAACCGTCAGCCCGGCAAGATCGGCCATGTTCTCGCCCAGCGTCAGGCCACCCTGGATGTGCTGACCGGGAAGCGGCTCGTACTTGTCATACTGCTTAACCAGCTTCTCGGTTAGGGCGTTGAAGCGCGACACGTCCTGCGGGGTCCACCAGTCGGTCAGCTTGCCCGTCTTGTCGAACTTGCGCCCCTGATCGTCGAAGTGATGGCTGAGCTCGTGACCGATCACGACCCCGATGCCCCCGTAATTGACCGCCGGGTCGGCCTCCGGGTCGAAGAAGGGCGGCTGCAGGATGGCGGCGGGAAAGACGATCTCGTTCATCGTCGGCCTGGCATAAGCGTTGACCGTCATTGGCGTCATGGCCCATTCGGTCCGATCGATCGGTTTGCCCAGTTTGTTGAGATCATACTGATAGTCGAACGCATTGGCGGCCGCGACATTGGCGACCAGATCGTCGCGGTCGATGCTGAGCGAGGAATAGTCGCGCCACTTGGACGGGTAGCCGATCTTGGGTGTGAACGATGCGAGCTTCTCTTGCGCACGCTGCTTGGTCTGCGGCGCCATCCAGGTCAGCTTGTCGAGCCGTACGCCCATCGCCGCGATGATGTTCTTGACGAGCTGATCTGCCGTAGCCTTCGCCTCGGGCGGGAAGTATTTCGCGACATATTGCTGGCCGACCAGTTCGCCCACACCGCTGTTCACCGTGCTGACCGCCCGCTTCCAGCGCGGCAGTTGCTCGGGCGTTCCCGACAGATCGGTGCCGTAGAACTTGAAATACGCGTCATAGATCGGCTGCGCGAGATACGGCGCGTTGGCACGCATCACCTTCAGGACCATGTAGTCCTTCAGGACTGGCAACGGCGTATCGGCGAAGACCTTTGCCTCTCCGGCCACCGCCGTCGGTTGCGCGACCAGATAAGCGGACCGACCCGCGATACCGGCGGCCGGCAGATACTGCGCCCACGCAAAGCCCGGCGCCTTCGCTTCAAAGTCCGTGGGCATCCATTTGTTGTAGGTCTTGTCGGCATCGCGTGATTCGACGCGCGTCCAATGTGCCCGCGCCAGTGCCTTTTCAAAGGCGAAGACGGCAGCCGCGCGCTGTTGCGCGTTGTCCGCCCCGGTCAGGCCCAGCATCGTCGTCATGTACGCCTGATACTGGGTGCGCGCCTCAGCGAGCTTGGCGTCGTCCTTCAGATAATAGTCGCGGTCCGGCAGCCCCAGCCCGGACTGGTAGAAGCCGACAATGTACTGGGTCGGCTCCTTGTCGTCCTGCCCGACGCCGACGCCGAACAGGTCACCGACGCCCTGCCGTTGCAGCTTCGCCATCTCGGTCGTGAGCGCAGGCTTGTCGGACGCAGCGTTGATCGCATCCAGCATCGGCTGGACCGGCTTTATCCCCTTCGCGTTGACGGCCGCCTCGTCCATGAAGCTGGCGTAGAAGTCGCCGGCCTTGTTGCCGGGCTGTTGCGCGTCGGCTTCCAGAATGCCCTTGGTGCGTTCCAGCGACAGGTCGTTCAGCACGTTGAACATGCTATAGGACGATTTGTCCTGCGGGATCGTCGTCTCCTTGAACCAATCGCCGCCGGCATATTCGACGAAGTCGTTGCCGGGCTTGACGCTGCGATCCATGCCAGCGACGTCGAAGCCGAACGTGCCGATCTGCGGCTTGTCGGCCTTTGCCGAGCTCACCGGTCCGGCCGCCGCCTTCGCGACCGTGCGCGTCTGCTTCGCCGTCTGGCTCTTGGTCTGGGCGATCGCCATGCCCGACAGCGCGACGGATCCCAGCAGAACGGTGTTGAGCAGTGACTGACGCATGGACATTTCCTTCGCTGAGCAGATGATATGATGTGACACTGAGGGCGTTTTACCCGGATGACACGCGGCGTCAAATATTCGGCTGCCCTTGGGGTCAACCGCGCTCGCGCATGATCCGCGCGGCGTCGCGTTTCCAATCGCGCTCCTTGATATGTTCGCGCTTGTCATGCGCCTTGCGCCCCTTGGCAAGCGCAAGCTCCACCTTGGCGCGGCCGCGGGCGTTGAAATAGACGGTGAGCGGGACCAGCGTCATGCCGTCGCGCGCGACCGCGCCATGCAGCTTGCGGATCTCGCGCTCATGCAGAAGCAGCTTTCGCGGTCGCTTGGGTTCGTGGTTGAAGCGGTTGCCATGCGCGAATTCAGGTACGTTGGAGTTGATGAGCCATATCTCGTCGCCCTTCACCTCCGCGTAGGATTCCGCGATCGAGCCCTCACCGAAACGCAGCGACTTCACCTCGGTCCCGGTGAGCGCGATGCCGGCTTCGTACACCGTGTCGATCTCGTAATCGAACCGCGCGCGGCGATTGTCGGCGACGACCTTGGTCTTGTCGAAGGTTGCGGGTTTAGGGCGGGCCATCGGCCGGTGATGTAGGGCAGCGCGCGTGCGGGATCAAACTATCCCGGACTGTGCGAGCGCTGCGTCCACCGCGGCACGCGCAGACTCCGCCGGCCATGTCATCGGCAGACGAAGGCCGTGCGGGAAGCCCGTGCGCACCTTCGTCACCGCGTATTTGACGGGTCCGGGCGACGCGTCGCTGAACATCGCATCATGGAGCGGAAAGAGACGGTCATGCAGGTCGAGCGCCTTCGCCTGGTCACCAGCCGCGCACGCCGCCTGGAACGCCGCGCATTGACCGGGCGCGACGTTGGCAGTGACCGATATGCAGCCGATGCCGCCCAGCGCATTGAAGGCGAGCGCCAAATCGTCATTGCCGGACAGCTGCGCGAAATCGCGACCGCAATCGCGCCGATGCTGCGTCACGCGAGCAAGCGCGCCGCTGGCATCCTTGATAGCGACGAAGACCTTGGGGAACGCCTCGACGATGCGTGCCACGGTGGCGGGCAGTATGTCCGTCACCGTGCGTGCCGGCACGTTGTAGAGGACGATCGGAAGCGGTGCCCCCTGCCCCAGCGCGTCGAAATGGCGAAAGATGCCCTCCTGCGACGGGCGATTGTAGTAGGGCGGCACCATCAGCGCGGCATCGGCGCCCGCCTCCCGCGCCGCGCGCAGGTTGGCGGCGGCGACACGCGTGTCGTTGGAACCCGCGCCCGCGATGACGGGCACGCGCGCCCTCGCCTGCTCCACGCAGACGCGCACGATCGCAAATTGCTCGTCGAAGGTCAACGTCGCCGCTTCGCCCGTCGTGCCACAGGGAACGAGCGCGGACGATCCTCCGGCGATCTGCCATTCTATCAGGTCACGATAGGCGCGCTCGACGAACCGGCCTTCCTCGTCGAAGGGAGTGACGAGCGCGGGGATGGAGCCAGAGAACATGCGCTTGGCGCTCCTTCGGACGACCTGTGTCGGGATTTTGTTCAGGACAGATACGGGTTGCCTCGGTATCGTGTCCACATGGTAGCAGCGGTATTGAAGACTTCCCTGTTGATGGCGACGATCGCGGTCACGGGTTCTCCCGGCGTCGTGCAGGACGCATCGGTGCAGGCGCAGGCGTCGACCCAGGCGTCGAACGCCGCACTTGCATCGGCCCTGGCGCAGTGGCGCGCGTTGCAACAGACCGATGCGCTACCCTTCGACAGCTATGCCAACTTCGTAATGGCGCATCCCGGCTGGCCGAACGAGACGGCGAACCGACGCGCAGCCGAGCGCAAGGCGGCGGCCGGCGGTGGATCGGCGGGCAATGTCGTCGCCTTCTTCCGCCGCTTTCCTCCCCTGACCAGCGCTGGTTATGTCGCGCAGGCACGCGCGTTGGAGAGCGTCGGGCTGCGCGCCGAGGCGAACGAGGCGGCGCGTACGGCCTGGCGGCGCGGTGGTCTGTCGACCAACGACGAGGCGCTCGTCCTGACCAACTTCGCCGGCGCGCTGACCCTGGCCGACCAGGACGCGCGCATGGACGCGCTGCTGTGGCAAGGGCAGACCACCGCGGCGGGACGCCAGCTCAATTTCGTCAGCCCTGCGAAGCAGGCGCTTTTCGCGGCGCGGCTGGCGATGCGGACACGTAGCGGCGACGCAGCGGAGGCAGCCGACAGCAGCAATCCGCAATGGCTGCGCGACCCAGGCTATATCGCCGACAAGGCGATGTATCTTCGCAATACCGGCGCCGAACTGAACGCCCGCGCCCTGCTCGCACGGCCACACGACCTCACCAGCCGTCCAGGTAATGTCGGCGAGTGGTATGCGCTGCTGAGCGTGTTCGCGCGCGCCGCCGCGGCGGACAACCAGTGGCAGACCGCGTACGACATCGCGCGCCAGGTCGACGATGCCTATCCGCTCGGCACCGATGTCTCGTCCAAATCATACAAGGAGCGCGACGAATACACCAACCTGACCTGGCTAGCCGGCCAGGCGGCGCTGAAGCATCTGGGGCGCCCCGCCGACGCCATGACGCTCTTCGATCGTTACGCGGGCGGATCGCAGGGCGTATCCGTCACCTCGCGCGGGCTCTATTGGGCAGCGCGCGCAGCCGAGGCGGCGGGCAGGAAGGCCGAAGCAGCGGCCTTTTATGACCGGGCGATCGGATTTCGCGACCAGTTCTACGGTCAGCTTGCAGCGGAGCGGACCGGCAAGGCGCTGACCGCACCGCCACCGATCTCGGCAATCGCGGTATCGCCGGCCGAGCGCCGCAGGTTCGAGGCCAGGGCGACGGTACGTGCGGCAAAGTTCCTGCGTCAGATCGGCGACCGGCAGGACCAGACAGCCTTCATCAAGCAGATCGCGAGCGACGCGACGACGGACAGCGATCACATGCTCGCGGCCGAACTGTCGCGCACGCTTGGCCGCCCCGACCTGGGCGTGATGGTCGGCCGCAGCGCCCTGCGCAACGGGTTGAGCGACTATTCCGCAATCGGCTATCCAACGGTCACGGTCCCTATGGGCTTCGAGCCCAACTGGACGATCATCCATGCGATCAGCCGCCAGGAAAGCCAGTTCGACCCGACGGCGGTCAGCCATGCCGGGGCGCGCGGCCTGATGCAGTTGATGCCGGCAACCGCGCGCGAGCAGTCCGGCAAGATCGGCCTTGCCTATTCGCCCGACGCGCTGGCCAATGATCCGAATTATTCGATCCGTTTGGGGTCGAGCTATTTCGAGCGGATCTTCGCCAATTATGGTAGTTATCCACTCGCCATCGCGGCCTATAATGCGGGCGGCGGCAACGTTAACCGCTGGCTGCGGGCGAACGGAGATCCCAGGACCGGCGCGGTCGACATGCTTGACTGGATCGAGGCGATACCCTTCACCGAGACGCGCAACTATGTCCAACGTGTGCTGGAAAACGCAGTCGTATACGACCTGATGAACCCCCCGCGCGCACGAAGCCGAAGCAAGACGCCGCTATCCTGGTATCTGGGCAAGAACGCCCGGCCGGGCTGACGGCAATCATGGCCGAGCGCCCCAACTACATCACGCCGGCAGGCTATTCGGCGTTGCGCGCGGAATATGACGCCCTGTTCGGGCAGGAGCGGCCGCGGCTGGTGGAGACGATCGCCTGGGCCGCGGGTAATGGCGACCGGTCGGAAAACGGCGATTATATCTACGGGCGCAAACGGCTGCGCGAGATAGACCGGCGGCTTGGCTGGCTGTCGCGGCGCATGAAGGCCGCGAGAGTCGTCGATCCCGCCACGCATGTCGACCGCACTCGCATCTGGTTCGGCGCCAGCGTGACGATCGTCGATGAGGACGACGCGGAGCGCCGCTTAACCCTGGTCGGGGATGACGAGGCCGATGCCGGCGCCGGCCGGATAGGCTGGAATGCACCGGTCGCCCGGGCGCTGCGCGGCGGCGCAGTCGGTGACGTGCGCCGGGTAATCCTGCCCTCCGGCGAGCGCAATTATGAAGTGGTTTCGATCGCGTATCCCGTCCCCTGAGGGAACGTCCACCCGCTTCCTGCGCTTGATCCGTATCAGTCAGGAGATACAAAATGGCAGACAATGACCGTACCGACAGCGCGCGGGACCATGACGACAGCAAGATCATCGACGCGGCGACGGGCTCACCGGGCGATGTGATGCGCAGCGGCGGTGGCCTGGGCCGCGACGTCGGCACGCAGGACGAGATGAAGCGCGCGGTCGAGGACCCCGACGGGCATACGCGCTCTAAGAAGCAAGACGACATTAACAACGACGTGGCGCGTCCCAATGACCGGGTGCGCGACTGAACGGCGGCTCGGACGTGGCAACGCGCAATGTCGCGCTGCTGATCGATGCGGACAACGCGTCGTGGACGACGATAGACCCGGTGCTGACGGTGCTGGCCGAACTTGGCACCGTCAATGTCCGCCGGGTCTATGGCAATTGGACCAAGCCCGCGCTTAAGGGCTGGCGCGACATGACGGTCAAGCATGGCATCGAGCCACAGCAGCAGTTCGACCTGACCAAGGGCAAGAACGCAACCGACATGAAGATGACCATCGACGCGATGGACCTTCTGTTCGCGGGTCGGGTCGAGGCGTTCGGGATCATGTCGTCGGACAGCGACTTCATGCCGCTTGCCATGAGGATCAGGCAGGATGGACTGCCGGTCTATGGGTTCGGCAGCGCCAAGGCGCCCGAGGCGTTCAAGCGTGCCTGTTCCCGTTTCATCGACGTCGATGCGCTGCTGCAGGACGGTGACGAGGCGGCGCCGTTGGCGCCGCCTCGCAAGACGCCCGGCGACGGGGAAGAACCGCTGGAGTCGGTCCTGCCGCCGCCAATCACGACGGCGCGCGCGATCGACGACGAACTCGTCAAGCTGTTGATTGACGCCTATGACTCTGTGAAGCGTGACCAGCGCGGTTATGTCAGTCTTTCGGCGATGGGCCAGTTGGCGGGCAACCGCTCCAGTTTCGACGCGCGTAACTACGGGTTTCGCCGGCTGTCCGACCTGATCGCGACGGTCCCAAATTTCCAGACTGAGCGGCGCGAGGACGGACGGTTGTTCGTGAAGCGGGTCCGCTGATCGCACCCTCTTGAAGATTGTGATACATTTATCACATCAGTGATGCGGTGCCGCAACGGGCCGTCCGGATGTCGCGCGTTTTGGTGGACGACCGGGTTGATCAATCGCTCACAAAGAGGAATGACATGCGACTTGACCTGACACCCTATCGCCGCTCGGCCATCGGCTTCGACCGGCTGTTCGATTTGCTCGAGACGAATGCCCGGCAGGCGACCTCCGAGAATTATCCACCCTTCAACCTGGAGCGCGTAGCCGATGATCGCTATCGGATCACCATCGCGGTTGCGGGTTTCAGCCGCGAGGAGATCGAGATCACCGCGCAGCAGAACTTGTTGCTGGTCGCCGGTCGCAAGGACGACAAGACGACTGCCGGTGATTTCCTGCACGTCGGGATCGCAAATCGCTCGTTCGAGCGGCGCTTCGAACTCGCCGATTTCGTCCGCGTCGAGGATGCGCGACTGAGCGACGGCCTGCTGGTAGTCGACCTGCTGCGCGAAGTGCCCGAGGCGATGAAGCCGAAGACGATCGCGATCAAGACCGGCGCGCCGCTCGCTGCGGTCGAGAGCGACGACGAGGCAGCGCAGGCAGCTTAACGCTTGTCTGTCGTTCTATAGGGGTGTCCAAGCCTTACGGCTCGGGCGCCCCCTCTCAAACCAACCTGCTCTGCCGGACGGCTGCCGCGATGAAGCTGGCGAACAGGGGATGGGGGTCGAAGGGTTTGCTCTTTAGTTCCGGATGAAACTGGACGCCGACGAACCAGGGGTGGTCGGGGCGCTCGACGATTTCGGGTAGCGTGCCGTCGGGCGACATGCCGGAAAATACCAGCCCGCCCGCCTCCAGCGCGTCGCGGTAATGGGTGTTGACCTCATAGCGATGGCGATGTCGCTCGGAGATCGCCGTGCTGCCGTAAATGGAGGCAACCACGCTGTTGCCCGACAACGCCGCGTCATAGGCGCCGAGGCGCATCGTGCCGCCCAGATCGCCCTGCTCCTCACGCGTCTCCAGCCCAGCGCGGCCCATCCATTCGGTGATAAGACCGACGACGGGTTCGTCCGTCGGCCCGAACTCGGTCGAAGAGGCCGATGCTATCCCGGCTGTATCGCGCGCGGCCTCGACGCACGCCATCTGCATGCCGAAGCAGATGCCGAAATAGGGGATGTGCCGCTCACGCGCGAAGCGGATCGCGGCGATCTTGCCGTCCGCCCCGCGCTCCCCGAATGCGCCGGGGACGAGGATCGCGTGGCACGGCTCAAGCTGACCGGCAATGGTCCGCTCGTCGCCCTCGAACAGCTCGGCGTCGATCCAGCGCACATTGACGCGGACCTTGTTGGCGATCCCGCCATGCACCAATGCCTCGTTGAGCGACTTGTACGCATCCTGAAGCCCGACATATTTGCCGACGACGCCGACCGTGACGGTCCCTTCGGGATTGGTCAGCCGTTCGATGATATCGGTCCAACGCGACAGGTCGGGCAGCGACGACGGCGTGATGCCGAACGCGCGCAGCACCTCGGAGTCCAGTCCCTCCGTATGATATTGCAGCGGCACCGCGTAGATGCTCTGCGCATCCAGCGCCGGAATGACGGCGCTTTCGGGCACGTTACAGAACAGCGCGATCTTCGCGCGCTCGGACGGCGGCAACGGATGCTCGCAGCGGCACACAAGCACGTCCGGCTGAACGCCAAGCGCGGCCAGTTCGCGCACCGAATGCTGCGTCGGCTTGGTCTTCAGCTCGCCCGCCGCGGCGATGAACGGTACCAGCGTCACGTGAACTGAGATGGCGTTGCCGCGCCCGACCTCGTTCTTCAACTGCCGGATCGCCTCGATGAAGGGAAGCGACTCGATATCACCGACAGTGCCGCCGATCTCGCACAGCACGAAGTCAAGGTCGTCCGTCTCAGCACGCGCGAACGCCTTGATCGCATCGGTCACGTGAGGAATAACCTGCACCGTCGCGCCCAGATAGTCGCCGCGCCGCTCGCGCTGGATGATCTGGCTGTAGATGCGCCCCGATGTTACATTGTCCGACTGGCGTGAGGGCACGCCGGTAAACCGCTCATAATGGCCGAGGTCCAGATCCGTCTCCGCCCCGTCGTCGGTGACGTAGACCTCGCCGTGCTGATACGGGCTCATCGTGCCGGGATCGACGTTCAGATAGGGGTCGAACTTGCGGATGCGCACCCGGTACCCGCGCGCCTGCAGCAAAGCGGCAAGCGATGCCGCCATGAGACCCTTGCCGAGCGACGATACCACGCCGCCGGTAATGAAAATGTACCGCGCCATGGGAAGAAATGCCTAGCGTCTAAAGGTTCCGCATGCCAACCGCTTTGCGCCGGCGTAGCGGACGATAGTGATGTGAACCGGCGCTGATGTGAACCGGCCGGGCCGATGTTCAGCGCGCCAGCGGCACCGCCGAGTTGTCCGCCACATTGCCACGACCGGCCGCCTGCTGCGCGGCGATCGCGGCGGCGCTGGGGGCGGTGTCGGCCGGCGGAACCTGCGTTTCTAGCGGAGCGCCTTGGGTGGTCGGCGTGCGCGCCTCCGACGTGTCGATCGTCGTCGTCCGGCGATTGGCCGCGATGACGGCCAGTGCAATCGAAAAAAGCACGAACAGGGTTGCAAGCACCGCCGTCGCACGCGTCAGGAAATCGGCTGCCCCGCGCGCTGACATCAAGCCGGAAGGGCTACCGCCCATACCGAGACCGCCGCCCTCCGACCGCTGCATCAGGATCACGGTAACGAGGGCCGCCGCGATGACCGCGTGGACGACGAGCAGGAAGGCGAACATTGGCTTTCGGGTATCCGGACAGGCACTGGAATCACCGCTAGCATAGGCGAGCTGCTAGCGGTGATCAACCGGAACAGTCACGACCTGTCGGCACCGCTGGCGGACCACGTCGATAATAATCCGTTGCAGCTGCGGAAACTCGCATGGTTTGCGGGCGTTATGGTATCGAAACGAGGCCGTGCCGGACCTTGAAGAATTGGATGAGCGGACAAACCTCGTGGCTTCTGTTTTGGCTGAACCTCTCACGAACTGGATGACGACACTGGTCGATTACGTCCGCTCGGGCGAGCCGGATCTGACCAATCGGCAGATGGCGCTATTGCTGGTCGTTTATCTGCGACCCGGACCGCACACGGTACGTGGTCTCGCGCACAATTTGAACGTCTCCAAACCCGTCGTGACGCGCGCCTTGAACAGGTTAGGTGCGCTCGGCTATCTGCGCCGCCAGCGCGACGACCGCGACAAGCGCAACGTTTTTGTCGCGCA
This sequence comes from Sphingomonas sp., assembly GCA_965260965.1. GTDB lineage: Bacteria > Pseudomonadota > Alphaproteobacteria > Sphingomonadales > Sphingomonadaceae > Sphingomonas. The sequence continues at coordinate 1,583,851 of CBDHCA010000003.1, forward strand.
GACCAATGAGGGGGCGGACTTTCTTGAAGAATTCGGGCAGTTCATCGGAGAGCACGACGAACACGCGTCCGCAGATTTCGCAGGCGACGGTGCAGTCGCGCGGCCGCACGTCGCCGCTTAAAAACTTTGCGTTGACGCGTCCGTCGGTGGTGCTCGACCCCGTTCATCATGCAGTCAGGCGCGACCTTGCCGACATTCGGTTAGCCGACCGCGTTTTTGCGCCACATTATGCCGAAGCAATGTCCGCGGTCGTCGAGACCGCTGTGATGCTCAGGCGGGGCAAGCCACACAGCAGCGATGCGCTGGGCGTGCTCGCGCCGGGAGAAATTTTCGAGGTACTGGAGCTTGCCGGTAACGATGCCTGGGGCATTGCCGTCGCGCGGGGGCTTGTCGGCTATCTCGACCGACATGCCCTGACCTGACGGTGAGCATTTCGGTCTTCATCGATGGCGCGGAAGGAACGACCGGTCTCGACCTTCGCGAGCGGCTTGCGACGCGTGACGATCTGCAACTCTTGCGGCTTGACGCGGCGCAGCGCAAGAATCGCTCAGCCCGGCGAGAAGCGCTGAACGACGCCGATATTGCGATCCTTTGCCTGCCGGACGAGGCTGCGCGCGAAGCGGTATCGTTGGCAGGTATCGACACGCGTATCATCGATGCGTCATCCGCACATCGAACGGCCCGGGGCTGGACCTACGGCTTTGCGGAACTTGAAGCTGAACAGGAGGATCGGATCGCTGGTGCGCGGCTCGTCGCCAATCCGGGCTGCTATCCGACCGCGTTCCTGGCACTGGTACGACCGCTGGTGCGAGCGGGCATAATCCCCACAGAGTGGCCACTCTCCTTTCATGCCGCTTCCGGCTATTCGGGTGGCGGCAAGGCGATGATCGCGGCTTTCGAGGTCGGCGGTTCGATGAGGGCTTTTCACACCTATGCGCTGACGCTGGCGCACAAGCATTTGCCCGAAATGCGCGTTCATGCCGGGATCGAGCATCCACCGGTCTTCTCCCCCTCGGTCGCGCGTGTCAGGTGCGGCATGCTGGGCGAGGTTCCGCTGTCGCTTGCCGCCCTCCCCGGCCGGCCGGCCGTCGCTCAGGTCGAGGAGGTGTTGCGCGAGGCGTACCGGGACTCGGTGCTGGTGTCGCTCGGGCGCTGCGACGCGGATATCATCGACATCGAGGAACATGCCGGAACCGACCGGATGAGCCTGCGTATCCGCGGCAACGAGACGACGGGGCAGGTGCGCCTGATCGCGACGCTCGACAATCTGGGCAAGGGAGCCGCGGGCGCCGCCGTCCAGAACCTCAACATCATGGCTGGCCTGGACCCCCTAGCCGGCCTTAAACTACACAAAACCAGCGAAAATGGGGATTAATAGCGTGGAACTGAAGCCGGTTGCCAAGATGCTGTTGTTCGGGGGGACCGGTGATCTGGCGCAGCGGATGCTGCTGCCTTCGCTCTACAACCTTCATGCCGATGGGCTGCTGCCCGAGGCGCTGACGATCACCGGATCGGCGCGCACCGAGCATGACGACAAGGGCTATCAGCAACTGGCGCGCGAGGCACTCGACGAGTTCCTGCCCGACGAGCGCAAGGATGCCGATCAGATCGACGGTTTCCTGAAACGCCTCAGATACCAGTCGGCGGACCTGTCGGAGGCGTCAAGTTTCGATGCCCTGGCCGAGAAGCTGGGTGACGTCAGCGGCGGCCTCGCGATCTACCTCTCCACCGCGCCGTCGCTGTTCGAACCCGGAATCCAGGGGCTGAGCAAGGTCGGGCTGGCCGGGGAAACCGTCCGGATCGGCCTGGAAAAGCCTCTGGGATATGACCTTGCGTCCAGCGTCGGGATCAACGACGCGGTGGCCAAGGTATTTCCGGAGAACCGCACGTTTCGCATTGACCATTATCTCGGCAAGGAAACTGTCCAGAACATCCTGGCGCTACGGTTCGGCAATTCCTTCTTCGAGCCGATCTGGAACGCGCAAGGGATCGACAACGTCCAGATCACGATCGCCGAGACGGTGGGACTGGAAGATCGCGCCGCCTATTACGACGACGCGGGCGCGCTGCGCGACATGGTCGCCAACCATATGCTCCAACTTCTGGCACTGGTCGCGATGGAACCCCCCGCTCTTTATGACGGCACCGCGATCCGTGATGAAAAAGCCAAGGTATTCCGTTGTTTGCGGCCCATTTCTTCCGAGAACTCTCAATCGGAAACCGTGACGGGCCAATATGTCGGGGGCGCGTCGGGCGGCAAGATCGTCAAGAGTTACACCGATGAACTCGGCGAGGCGTCGACGACCGAGACGTTCGTCGCGGTCAAGGCGCATGTCGACAACTGGCGGTGGCAGGGCGTTCCGTTCTACCTGCGGACGGGCAAGCGGATGGCTACCCGGCGCAGTGAGATCGCGATCCAGTTCAAGCCCGTCCCGCACTCGATGTTCCGGGGACGCGGCGGCATGCTGCAGCCCAATGTGCTCATCATCCGCCTCCAGCCCGAGGAATATGTCCAGATGCTGGTGATGGCGAAAGAGCCCGGGCTGGACCGCGAGGGATTCCGCCTGCGCGAACTGCCGCTGAACCTGAACCTCGACGCGGAGTTTGCCGGGCAGCGGCGGCGGATCGCCTATGAACGGCTGCTGCTCGACCTGATCGAGGGCGACCAGACATTGTTCGTGCGCCGCGACGAGGTAGAGGCGCAGTGGCGCTGGATCGACGCCATCCGCGAGGGGTGGACGGCAAACGATACGAAGCCCAAAAGCTATGCCAGCGGCACCTGGGGTCCGTCGGGTGCGATCGCCCTGACCGAACGCGACGGGGTGACCTGGCAGGACGACTGAAGATGTGCCTCGGACCACGATGACGAGGCGCGATGCACCAATTGAAGGCTTGACGATGACCGAGATCGAATGGTGGGATTATGACGATGCCGACGAGATGGCGGATGCGCTGGCGGGCGATATCCAGTTCATCATCGAGAGTGCGATCGACGCGCGCGGTGCCGCCGTCATCGCGCTGGCCGGCGGCAATACACCGCGAGCCACCTATGAGAAGCTGGCGACGGCGAAGCTGGACTGGAAGCGTGTCACGATCGTCCCCACCGACGAGCGGGTCGTGCCGCTGGGAGATCCGCTTTCCAATGTGACGATGATCGGGCGCGCCTTCATCCCGAAGGGTGCGCGCGTGATGCCGGTCGTGCCGAACGCCACCGCAGACTATAAGGCGGCGGGGCGCTCGGCGGACGCGCTGATGCAGGATCTGCACTGGCCCCTCGACCTCTGTCTGCTCGGCATGGGCGCGGACGGCCACACCGCATCGATCTTTCCCGGCCCCGATTTCGACGAGGCGTTGAACGGCCCGAAGGAGCGCCGGGCGCTAGGCGTCATGCCCGACCCCTTGCCCCCCGAGGCGCCGATCGGGCGGGTGACACTCAGCCGTGAGGGGATCGTGACCGCACGCGCGCTGATGATGGCAATCACCGGTCAGGCGAAGCGCGACGTGCTCGAGGCCGCGATCGAGCAGGGACCATCGTCACGCTATCCGATCGGCCGCGTGCTGGCGGATGCCGAGTTGCCCGTGGACATTCACTGGAGTGCTGAGTGAACCCGGAGGTTGTCCATGCCGGAACGCCGGATGATCGCGGTGCGATGAAGGCCGATGGCTGCCGGCGGGCTGACGAAGCGGAACGGGGCGCATCGGCGTTGCTCGCCGGTGCGGGTATGTAGGCCATGGTCACGGAAGTCGTCGCAGCCGATATCGGCGGAACCCATGCGCGCTTTGCCATCGCGGAAGTGGACGGCGGCAGGGTCGTCTCGCTGGGCGAGCCAGTGACGCTGAAGGCTGCCGAGCACGCCTCGCTCCAGACCGCATGGCAGGCCTATGGCAAGCGACTGAACCGCCCCCTGCCCCGCGCCGCCGCGATCGCTGTCGCCTCGCCCATCGTCGGCGACGTTATCCGCCTGACCAACAACCCCTGGATCATCCGTCCCTCGCTGATCGGCGATCGGCTGGGCGCGGAAACATTCGTACTCATCAACGATTTCGGCGCGGTCGGCCACGCGGTCGCGCAGGTGCCCGACTCGTATTTCGTGCATCTGTGCGGGCCGGACGAGCCGCTCCCCACGCACGGCGTTACCACGGTCTGCGGTCCCGGTACCGGACTCGGCGTCGCGCAGCTGCTGCGTCACGGCGCTACCTATCAGATCCTGGAGACAGAGGGCGGCCATGTCGACTTCGCCCCGCTCGATGCGATCGAGGATGCACTCGTCCGGCGTCTTCGCCGCAGCTTCACGCGCGTCTCGACCGAGCGCGTCGTCGCCGGACCCGGGATCGTCGCCATCTACGAGACGCTGGCCGAACTGGACGGTCGCGCGGTGCCCAGCCGCGACGACCGGGCGATCTGGACCGAAGCGCTGGCGGGCACCGACCCCATCGCACTTGCCGCGCTCGACCGGTTCTGCCTGTCGCTGGGCGCGGTCGCGGGCGACCTGGCGCTCTCCCACGGAGCGCACAGCGTCGTCATCGCCGGCGGGCTGGGCCTCAGGGTGAAGGACCGGCTGCTGCACTCCGGGTTCGACCAGAGATTTCAGGCCAAGGGCCGCTTTCAGGCAATGATGTCGCGTATTCCGGTCAAGCTCATCACCCATCCGCAGCCGGGACTCTTCGGCGCCGCCGCCGCCTTCGCGCAGAAGCACGCCGCATGACCGATATCGCCAGCATCATGACGACCAGCCGCGTCATCCCGGTGCTGGTCATCGATGACGCCGCCACCGCCCGGCCGCTGGCCGAGGCGCTGGTCGCGGGTGCTGGAGGTGACGCTGCGCACGCCCGCAGCGCTCGACGCAATCGCGGAAATGAAGCGTGTGCCCGGCGCTATCGTCGGCGCGGGCACCGTCTTCGATGAAAAGCAGCTTCGCCTCGTCGCCGACGCCGGTGTCGAGTTCATCGTCTCACCCGGCCTGACCGCGCGCATTGGCCAGGCAATCGCCGAGCACGACATTCCCTTTCTGCCTGGCGCGGCGACGGCCGGTGATCTGATGCGGGGGCTCGACATGGGCCTGACGCACTTCAAGTTCTTCCCAGCCGAAGCGTCGGGCGGGCTGAAAGCGCTGAAGGCGCTCGCCGCGCCCTTCCACCAATGCCGCTTCTGCCCGACCGGTGGGATCACGGAGGCCACCGCGCCGGAGTGGCTCTCCTTCAAGCCGGTGCTGTGCGTCGGCGGAAGCTGGATCACCGGGGGCACCCTGGCCGAGGTCGAGATGAAGGCCCGCTCGGCGAGCGCGCTCAACAGCTAGATTCTACCGCCGCCCGAACAGCTTCTCGATATCACCGTGCGCCAGCTTGACCCAGGTCGGGCGACCGTGGTTACACTGGCCCGAGTGCGGTGTTGCCTCCATCTCGCGCAACAGCGCGTTCATTTCGGCGACGGACAACAGCCGGCCGGCGCGCACCGAGCCGTGACACGCCATCGTGGCAATCACGTGGTCGAGACGCTCTCGCAGGCTGAGCGCTTCGTCATGCGCGGCCAGCTCGTCGGCCAGGTCCCTGACCAGCGCTGCGACGTCACCGGCCCCCAACAGTGCCGGCGTCGCGCGGATCAGAACGGCGCAGCGGCCGAAACGTTCGACCTCCAGCCCGAACTCCGCCAGCTCCGCCGCCCGCGCCTCAAGCCGATCGCACGCCGGCTCTTCCAGATCGACAACTTCAGGCAGCAACAGGGTTTGCGCCGCGACGCGCCCCCCCCCCCGAGCGGCCGCGCGCATCCGCTCAAGCACGAGCCGCTCATGCGCGGCATGCTGGTCGACCAGCACCAGCCCGTCCTCGGCTTCTGCAACAATGTAGGTCGCAGCCACTTGGCCACGCGCGACACCCAGAGGAAAATCACCGGACTGCGGCAGCGGCACGGCAACCTCCGCACGCGCCTGCGGTGGCGCCATCAGGAAGGCGGCACGGCGCTCCTGCACAAATGCGGGTGTAGGCGCCGGATCGGTGGCGGGGAATGAGCGGAGTCCGGATTCGGGCTGCCACATCGTCATCGCATCGGCCACGGGGCGCTGGACGCTGCGATGCCCGCCTTCGTCCAGCGCACGTCGCAGCCCGGAGACGATCAGTCCGCGGACCGCCGCCGGATCGCGGAAGCGGACCTCGGTCTTCGCTGGATGCACGTTCACGTCAACCTCCTGCGGGGGCATGTCGAGAAACAGCGCGACGACGGCATGACGGTCACGCGGCAGCATCTCGGCATAGGCGCCGCGAATGGCGCCCATCAACAGCCGATCCTTCACCGGCCGGCCGTTGACGAACAGATATTGATGGTCCGCGATGCCGCGATTGAACGTCGGCAGGCTCGCGACTCCGCCCAGCACGATGTCGTCGCGGACCAGGTCGATCGCGACGCTGTTGTCGGCGAGCGCACGATCGGTCAGCGCAGCGACGCGATCGGGCCGGCCTTGCGCCGCCATAGCGGTCAATGTCCGTCGCCCCTCATGCTCCACGATGAAGGCGATGTCGGGCCTGGCCATCGCCAGTCTTCTGACGGCATCCAGACACGCGGCATATTCGGCGCGGACCGAGCGGAGGAACTTGCGCCTGGCGGGAACCCGCGCGAACAGGTCCTCGACCACGATCCGCGTTCCCGGGGGCATCGCCGCCGGTCCTTCGCGCACCAGCACACCATTATCGAGGGCGCGCATCCAGCCTTCCTCGCCCGCCATGCGGCTCTCGATCACGACGCGCGCGACGCTGGCGATCGACGGCAGCGCCTCGCCGCGAAAGCCAAGCGTCTTGACCGCTTCAAGCCCGCCATCAGCCAGCATGATGTCGGGCAGTTTCGATGTCGCATGTCGCTCCAAGGCGAGCGCCATATCGGCGGCGGCCATTCCGCATCCGTCGTCAGTCACCTCGATGCGCGCGGTGCCGCCCTGCGCCAGAACGACCGATACCTGCGTTGCATGTGCGTCAATCGCGTTCTCGACCAGCTCCTTCAACGCGCTGGCGGGTCTTTCGACCACTTCACCGGCGGCGATGCGGTTGACCAGATGTTCGGGCAAGCGCCGTATTGACATGAGTTGGCGTCTAGCCCAAGCGGCGGCATCCCGCGACCCGCAAACACACCGGACGCCGAGACCACACGCCTTTGGACTCGGTCGGGGCCGCGAGATGATGTGCGAGACGCCGCTTTTGAAAGCGGCAAGACGGGACCAAGGGTTGAATGTCGTTCTTTTCGCGTTTCTTCAAGTTCATGTCGCACGACATGGCGATCGACCTCGGCACGGCCAACACCGTCGTCTATGTGCGCGGACGCGGCATCGTGCTGAACGAACCGTCCGTCGTTGCGATCGAGACGACGAACGGGGTCAAGCGCGTGAAAGCGGTCGGTGACGACGCCAAGCTGATGATGGGCAAGACGCCGGGCTCGATCGAGGCGATCCGCCCGTTGCGCGACGGCGTGATCGCCGACATCGACGTCGCCGAGCAGATGATTAAATATTTCATCCACAAGGTTCACGGCGGCAAGGCAAAGCCCTGGCGCTTCCCCGAGATCGTGATCTGTGTCCCCTCCGGCTCGACCAAGGTCGAGCGGCGTGCGATCCGCGACGCGGCGTCGAACGCGGGCGCGTCGGCCGTCTGGCTGATCGAGGAGCCGATGGCAGCGGCGATCGGCGCCGACATGCCGGTGACGGAGCCGATCGGATCGATGGTCGTGGACATCGGCGGCGGTACGACAGAGGTCGCGGTGCTCAGCCTGCGCGGGCTTGCCTACACAACCTCGGTTCGGGTCGGCGGTGACAAGATGGACGAGGCGATCGTCAGCTATGTGCGCCGCAATCACAATCTGCTGATCGGAGAGGCGACCGCGGAACGCATCAAGCACGAGGTCGGCATCGCTCGCCCGCCGGCCGACGGCGTCGGCAAGATCATCCATGTCAAGGGCCGCGACCTGGTGAACGGCGTGCCCAAGGAGATCCAGATCAGCCAGGGGCAGATCGCCGAGGCTCTGTCCGAGCCGGTCGCGACGATCGTCGAGGGCGTACGCGTGGCCCTGGAGAATACCGCGCCCGAACTGGCCGCCGACATTGTCGACCAGGGCATCGTACTGACCGGCGGTGGGGCGTTGCTTGAGGGGCTGGACGAAATTCTCCGTGACGAGACGGGCCTGCCAGTGACGGTAGCGGAAGACCCTCTGACCTGCGTCGCGCTAGGAACAGGCCGCGCGCTTGAAGATCCGCTTTTTCGCGGTGTGCTGATGAACGGCTGACCGCGTTGAGCTAAGACGGCAGGCAGGTGATACTCGAACTTAGGGGACGGGCGCATGGCGCCAGCCCGGGACCGGCGGACGGGATTTTCGCGTCGGCGACAATATAGCGTCTTCTTTGGCTATGTGCTGGCGGTGGCCGGCGCGGTCGTGGGCGCAGTGCTGCTCGTCGTGTCCCGCTTCGACCCGCCCGCTTTCGCCATGCTCAGGATGACGACGGCGAGCGTCACCGCGCCGGTCTCGACGGCGCTGGTACGCGCGGTGGATATTGTACAGTCGGTTCCCCGCGCGATCAGTACCTATTTCTTCGTACATCAGGAGAATGCGGCGCTGCGGCAGGAGCTGACGCAGACCCGGTACGTCCTGCGGCGGGCGCAGACGATCATCCAGGACAATCGCCGGATGCGCACGCTGCTGGCTATCCGCGATCGGTCGCCCGACACGGTTGTCACCGCCCGGCTGGTAAGTTCATCGGGCGTCAGCGGGCGGCGCTTTGCGGTGCTGAACGCCGGCGCCCTTCAGGGTGTACGGCCCGGCATGCCGGTGCGCGGTCCCGAGGGGCTGGTCGGACGGATCGTCGAGACCGGACCGATCGCGGCCCGCGTCCTGCTACTCAGCGATGCGGAGAGCGTCGTTCCGATCCGCCGCACCCGCGACGGACTTCCCGCGATCGCCGTCGGGCGCGGCGACGGCCAGGTCGATATCCGCTCGGTCGAGCAGACCAACGTCCGGTTCAACGTCGGTGATCTCTTCGTCACATCGGGCATCGGCGGGCTGTATGCGCCGGGTATCCCGGTCGCCCGGATCGACCGGCCGGGTCGCGACACCGTCGTCGCCACCACCTTCGCGCGTCCCGATACGCTCGACTTCGCCATCGTTTCGCAGCCCTTCCTGCCGATGCCGGCGCCGCTTCCGGCCCCCGGTACCGACACGCCGTGAGCATTGAGGATCGCAGCGCCTTCGTCACGCCGCTTCCGCCGGGACGGGCGCGCGCCCTGCCGTGGGCGACCGTCATGGCGGCGTCGACGCTGACGATCTTCCCGATCATCGCGACACTGCCGCTGTTCCCGCCGACCGGGCTGCTGATGCTGCTGGCATGGCGGCTGCTGGCGCGCTTCGCGCTGCGCCCGTGGGCGGCCGCGCCGCTGGGGTTCTTCGATGATCTGCTGAGCGGCCAACCGTTGGGAAGCGCGGTGCTGCTCTGGTCGCTGAGTTTCCTCGTGATCGACCTGATCGAGGAGCGCATGGTCTTTCGCGACTTCTGGCAGGACTGGCTGATCGCGGCCGGCGCCATCGCCTTTTGCCTGATCGGCGGGCGGTTGATCGCAGTACCGATCGGTGCCCATATCGACACAGTGCTGCTTGCCCAGATTCTCGCCTCCGTCCTACTGTTTCCGGTTGCCGCGCGCATCGTCGCGTGGATCGATCGCAAGCGTGGTCCGCAGCCATGAGGCGACCGACGCAGATCGTCACCAGTGCCAGTCAGGCGTACAGTTTCTCGCGCCGCGCCTGGATGCTGGGCGCCGCGCAGGGCACGGTCGGACTGGTACTCGCCAGCCGCATGGCGTGGCTGTCGATCGCGGAGAACGATCACTATACGAAGCTGTCGGAGAGCAACCGGGTCAACATGACGCTGATGCCGCCCCGGCGCGGCTGGCTGATCGATCGCAACGGTGTCCCGATCGCCAACAACCGCACCGACTTTCGCGTCGACATCATTCCCGATCGCTTGCAGGACAAGGAGCGCGTGCTGGGCCTGCTCCAGCGCCTGCTGGCGTTGACGCCCGAGGACATGGAACGGGTTCGGGCCGACCTGAGTCAGGCAGCAGGGTTTCAGCCGGTCCAGGTCGCCGAAAAGCTGGACTGGGAGCAGTTCGCCGCCGTCAGCGTCAGGCTGCCCGAACTGCCTGGGGTCGCCCCGACGCGGGGCTTCGCGCGGCATTATCCCGCGGGCGCCGCAGTGGCGCATCTGACAGGCTATGTCGGGACACCGACCGCGGAGCAGTACAAGCAAACGCACGACTCACTGCTTGTGACGCCGGGTTTCAAGGTCGGCAAGGATGGCCTCGAGCGCGCGCTTGAGACCGAGCTGCGCGGAACCGCGGGCGCCAAGCGCGTCGAGGTGACGGCGCGCGGCAAGCTGGTTGCCGAACTGGCGACGCGACCGGACCAGCCGGGACAAACGCAGAGGCTCACCATCGACGCGCGCCTGCAGGAATATGCTGCGCGCCGCCTGGGCACCAATTCGGGATCGGCGGTGGTGCTCGATTGCCGAACGGGCGAAATGCTCGCAATGGTGTCGATGCCCGCTTATGACCCCAACAGTTTCTCGGACGGGATCAGTCATCTCGAATGGAACATGCTGTCAGATGACGACCATGTTCCGCTGATGAACAAGGTGACTCAAGGGCTTTATCCACCCGGATCGACGGTGAAGCCGATGAACGCGCTGGCGTTGTTGCGCGCGGGCGTCAGCCCGACCGATCGCGTTGTCTGCACCGGCGCGCTGCGGGTGGGTACGGGCATCTTCCACTGCCACAAGCGCGGCGGTCATGGCGCGATCGACATGAAGCGCGCGGTCGCGCAAAGCTGCGACATCTATTTCTACGAAATGGTCCGCCGGATCGGTTACGATCAGGTCGCGCCGGTCGCGCGTGCGGTCGGACTCGGCCAGGAGTTTGATCTGCCCGTTACCTCCCAGCGCTACGGCACCGTGCCCGACAGCGCGTGGAAGAAGAAGAAATACAAGGCCGACTGGACCGTCGCCGATTCACTCAACGCCTCGATCGGGCAGGGTTATGTCCTGGCCAATTCACTCCAGCTTGCGGTGATGGCCGCCCGGATCGGGTCTGGGCGCGTGATTCAGCCAAGCCTTCTTGTAGATAGGGTCGATCGCAGCGCGCCCGCGCTCCCCTTCCCGCCTGACCATCTGCAGACTGTGCGCGAGGCGATGTGGGCGGTGGTCAACGGCGGCGGCACCGGAGGCGCGGCGCGGATGCAGGTGCCCGGTGTCGCGCTGGCGGGCAAGACCGGCACCGCGCAGGTGCGTCGGATCACGATGGCGGAGCGGCGAGCCGGCGTGCTGAAGAACGGCGCGCTCCCCTTCAAGCTGCGCGACCATGCGCTGTTCATCGGCTTCGCGCCCGCCGATGCCCCCCGCTATGCGATCGGCATCGCGCTTGAACATAACGGCCATACCGTGCGCAATCTCGACACCCCGATGATCGCCCGCGATATCATGACCTATCTGTTCGACCGGGATCGCGCACTCGCTTCGCTTGCGGAGGTGGAACCGAGTTGGGGCGGTGATATTGCGACACGAATGTCCGTGAAACAGGCCGTCTACAAGGCGGCGCACGCCCCTTCTGCGGAGACGATCGCGACGCGCACCGACGGCGCCGTGCCGACCGACTCGGAACCGGTCGAGGCCGAGAGCGCGGCCGTCAATGCGGCTCAGGCGGCGCTGGCGACGAGCGCCGGCAACATCACGACGGTCGCCGAGGATCCGACGCCCGAGCGTCGGCAATGAGCCGCGCGCGCTTCGTACCGGAACCGTTGGCGCAGCTTCCCTGGCGGGTCATCTTGATCGTTCTTGCCATCGGCTGCTTCGGTCTGGTTGTCCTCTATTCGGCGGCAGGTGGATCTCTCCGGCCCTGGGCGTTCTCGCAAGGACTGCGCTTCTTCGTCTTCGTCGGCGCCGCGATCGTCGCCTCCTATATTCCCGAGCGCATCTGGAAAGCTGGCGCGCTGCCCGTTTACGCTGCCCTGACAATTGCTCTGGTGCTCGTCGAACTGCTCGGCGCCGTACGTGGTGGCAGTCAGCGCTGGCTGGATTTCGGCGTCATCCGGCTGCAGCCGTCCGAACTGATGAAACCGGCCATCGTTCTAGCCTGCGCGAAATTCTATGACATGCTTCCGCCCGGCGAGACACGGCGTTTCGCCGCCATCTGGCCGGCGCTGCTACTGGTCGGCGTTCCGGCCGGACTTGTCATGCTACAACCCGACCTCGGGACCGCGCTGATGATCTGCGCGGGCGGTGCGACAGTCATGTTCCTGGCCGGCGTTCCACTTCGCCTCTTCGTCGGCGGAGCGCTGACCCTGGCGGTTGCAGCGCCGCTCGCGGTCAATTTCTTGCTCCACGATTATCAGCGCAACCGTGTCCTGATCTTCCTCGATCCGGAAAGCGACCCGCTGGGTACCGGCTATCACATCAGCCAGTCGAAGATAGCGATCGGTTCCGGCGGTGTATGGGGCAAGGGATTCCTGCAAGGCACGCAGAGCCACCTCGACTATCTACCCGAGGGACATACGGATTTCGTCTTCGCGACGATGGCCGAGGAATGGGGCCTGGTCGGTGGATGCCTGTTGATCGTGGCGTTTCTGCTGGTCATCCGCTGGGGCGTCGGCGTCGGCGTGCGCGCGCCCTCACGCTTCGCCAAGCTGACCGCGGCGGGCCTGGCGACGACGATCTTCTTCTACGTCGCGATCAACCTGTCGATGGTGATGGGTCTAGCCCCCGTCGTCGGTATCCCGCTACCCCTCGTCAGCTTCGGCGGCTCGGCGCAGATGACGGTGCTGCTGTGCCTGGGGATCATGATGGCCATCGACCGCGAAAACCGCCGCCAAGTCCGCTGGTAAGCGGATCGGGTGAAAAAAGAGGTTTGCAACAAGAGCCCACGATGCTAACCGCGCGCTTCCCATCGGACCGGCAGCGCCGCTACCGATCGATGGACGCATAGCTCAGTTGGTAGAGCAGCTGACTCTTAATCAGCGGGTCCTTGGTTCGAGCCCAAGTGCGTCCACCATATATTGCAGATACTTAGAGTCAGTCCGGCCTTGGCTGAATCGATTGGGGATTCCGAAGCGGGCTGAAGCGTGATTCAAGCTGCTGGCTGGGACGGAGGCCGGCAGCGATGGCGAGACCCTATTCCAACGATGCGGTAGCGGGTTGCGGCGTCGGTGCAGGACGGGCGATCGTGCCGGGAGACGGCGCGGCTGTTCGGGGTCAGCGCGGCGAGCGCGGTGAAGTGGTCGCAGCGGCCAAGGCGATGGGCGGATATCGGCGACCGGTGCTGCTGGGCGAGCGGGACTGGCTGCTGGCGCGGTTGGCGGAGCAGCCGGATTGACGGTGCGGGTGCTGGCGGCCGGGCTGGCCGGGCGCGGCATCGTAGTCAGCCCCAACCCGGTGTAGACGTTGCTGCGCGGGGCCGGTCACCGCTTCAAAAAAAACGCTGGTCGCCGCTGAACAGGACCGGCCGGCAATCGCAGGCGGCGGGCGCAGTGGAAGAAGTATCAAGGCGGGCTTGACCCCAGGCGGCTGGTGTTTCTCGACGAGACCCCGGCCTTCGCCGGGGCAGGCTCTGGGCCAGCACCAACATGACCCCGATCCGTGGCTGGGCGCCGCGCGGCAAGAAGCTCATTGGCAAAACTCCGCACGGCCACTGGCGCACCATGACCTTCATCGCTGCGCTACGCTGCGACCGGATCGATGCCCTTATGTGCTCGACACCCCGATCAACGGACAGCTCTTCACCGTGTAGCGCGACAATCTGGGTGAGAAGCGCGTCAATCAGGATGAGAACTGATTGTCGCGGCGCGACAGGGATGGCTGGTCGGATTGTCGCTGGCAAGGGTTATGTCGCGTCCTGATTGTCGCGGGACGGCGGCTGCTCGGTCGTTTTGATTGTCGCGTAGGTTGGGGGTCGCCCTGCGCCGGTGCGCCGCTGGACGGCGGTACGTCGCCGGTAGCTCTCGACGTTCATCTCGAAGATGGTGGCGTGATGGACGAGCCGGTCGACAGCCGCGAGGGTCATGGCGGGATCGGGGAAGATCCTGTTCCATTCGCCGAACGGCTGGTTGGCGGTGATGAGCATCGAGCGCTGCTCGTAGCGGGCGCTGATGAGCTCGAAGAGCACCGACGTCTCGGCCTGATCCTTGGTGACGTACGCCATGTCGTCGAGGATCAGCAGATGGTATTTGTCGAGCCTGACGATGGCAGCCTCGAGCGTCAGTTCGCGCCGGGCGACCTGGAGGCGCTGGACGAGATCGGAGGTGCGGGTGAACAGCACGCGCCAGCCATTCTCGATAAGCGCCAGGCCGATCGCGGCAGCCAGGTGACTCTTGCCGCCGCCCGGCGGGCCGAACAGTATGAGGTTGGCGCCCTGTTCGAGCCAGCCGTCGCCCGCGCAGATCGCTATGACCTGGGCACGCGAGATCATCGGCACGGCATCGAACGCGAAGCTGTCGAGCGTCTTGCCGGGCGGCAGCTTCGCCTCGCCGAGGTGCCGCTCGATGCGGCGTCGGTCGCGCTCGGCGATCTCGTGTTCGGCAAGGGCGGCCAGGAAGCGGGCGGCGGGCCAGCCCTCCTTGTCCGAGCGCGCGGCCATCTCGGGCCAGTGGTGCTTGATCGCGGGAAGACGCAGGTCGTTGAGGATGAGCGTCAGACGCTGCGCATCGATAGGTTGGGTGATGGTGGTCATGCCGCCACCTCGCCGAGCAGGGCATCGTACGTGCTAAGCGGCGCCAGCGTGACCACGACCTCTGGGAGCGTCGCGGGATCCGGCGCGAAGCGTCGTCGCAATGCCGCCATGTCCGGCAGCCGACCAGCATCAAGATCGGCAGCCAGGATATCGGCAAGTTCTGCCTCGCAGGCCCGCTCGTGCGCAAGCGCGAGAAGCTCGACCATCGTGCGACAGGCGATACGATCGGGCAGTTGGACGAGAAGCCGATCGAACATCCGCCGATACGCCTCGCGCGGGAACAGTTGCTCGCGGTAGACGACGCCGATGAGCGCCATCGGTTTACGCCGGAGCGAGTGGATCACGTGACGATAATCGACCACGTGACCGTGCTTGCCGTTCCCGGCCGATCGTCCGCGCAGGAGCGTCATCAGCTTGGTCGCGCCTAGAAGGACGTCGAGCCGATCATCATATAGCCGGACACGCAGACGGTGCCCGATCAGCCGCGTTGGCACGGTGTAGAACACCTTGCGCAGCGTGAAGCCGCTGCTCGACGTGACGGTGACGATCACCTCCTCGTAATCGCTGGTCCGCCGGTCCGGCAGTTGTTGAAGATAGGCACGTTCGGCATCGATGCGCGGCGCCGCCCGGCGGTTCTTGGCGGCGATCACCTCGTCGATGAACCGCCGATAAGCGGCCAGATCGTCGAACGCAGGACTGCCCCGCAGCAGCAGCGCGTCACGAACCGTCTTCTTCAGATGCCCGTGCGCGCTCTCGACCGATCCGTTCTCATGCGCGACGCCGCGATTGTTGCGGCTCGGCGTCATGTCGTAATGCTCGCACAGCGCATCGTAGCGGCGGGTCAGGTCGGCTCGGGCATCGGCGTCCAGGTTGCGAAACGCGGCCGACAGGCTGTCGCTGCGATGATCGATCGGGCTGCCGCCGAGCGCCCACAGCGCGTTCTGCAGCCCTTCGGCGAGCGCCACATAGCTCTCGCCGCCCAGGATCACATGGGCATGCTCGAACCCCGACCAGACGAGACGGAAGTGATAAAGCCGGTGATCGAGGGGAATGCCACCAACGGTGATACCAAGATCGGCCATATCGGTGAAGTCCGACAGTCCCATCCGGCCTGGTTCATGGGTCTGGCGGAAGATCACCTCCTGCTCCTCGCCGTGAAGCGCCCGCCAGCTGCGGATCCGCCGCTCCAGCGTCCGGCGGACCCCGGTGCCAAGATCGGGATGGCGGCGCAGCATCTCCTCGAACACCGCGATCGACCGCAAACCCGGTGCCGCGCGCAGCAACGGCACGACCTCGGCGTCGAAGATATCGGCCAGCGGGTCGGGTCGACGTCGTCCCCGGACACTCGTCTTCTGCGATGGCAGCTGCGGATCGTGCGCGATCCGGTATCCGGTCGCCGTGCTGAACCCGGCCTTGGCCGCCGCTGTCGCGACGCCGTCACTGTGTCGGAACTTCATATAGAGCCTCATCTGATGATCGTTGATGTGGCGACCAGGCATCTGCGGCTTCCCCTGCGAGAGAGGAAGCCGGGAATACCCGACCGACCGTGATCATCAGCGGCAACGCCCCTTCCGGAACGCGCCATCGCGAGGGGCTACGTCGGCTCCGGGCTACGCCCTGCACCGCCGCACCCCCTCCCGATCCTCATCCTGTTTGACGGCGCGTTCTCATCCTGATCGCCGCGCCGCATCACCGCCTGGGTCGAGCAATGCCTCGTGCCGACGCTCTCGCCCGGCGACGTGGTCGTCCTCGATAATCTCAGCAGTCACAAAGCCAGGCCATCCGCGCAGCGATCCGTAGCGCCGGTGCCAAGCTCCTGTTCCTGCCGCCCTACTCGCCCGAGCTGAACCCGATCGAGCAGGTCTTCGCCAAGGCTCTCCCGAGCTTGTCGAAGGGCTCAAGCCTGCTCTTGCGAAAGGCCGCTGAGCGAACCGTCGAGGCAACCTGGCGGCGCACCGGCTCGCTCCTCGACGCCTTCCCGCCAGCCAAATGCGCCAACTACCTGCGCAACAGCGGCTATGCTTCAACATGAACAGGACTGACGCTAAGGGGCCGGTTCTAACGGCCGGTCAGACATCGATCCACTCACCGTCTCGATTCAGCCGGTGATCGATGACATTGGCGACACCGAGCGTCTGTTCCAGAAAACAACCTTGCTTGGCGGCGGCGATCAGTTCCTTCAGGTCCTCAAAAGAGGCGCTGCTGACAATATCGATATCGAGACCAAAGCCAGATGGTGCGGTATGATACAGGCCGCCAGTCGGGACGGTCATCCGCCAACGGTAAGATGCTTCGACCGTCACGCCGTCGATCGTGATGCGCATCTTCTTGGCAAAGGCGCGCAGCTGGGTCATGAAACAGCCGGTCACCGCGGCAGCGAACAGCGCGAGTGGAGGTGGTGCGCTACCCTCGCCTCCGTGGAAAGCGCCCTCATCTGTCGCCAGCGACCAAGGCGTTGCCTTCGCCCAACTTCCAGTCACCAGCATGTCATTTCGCATTCTGCCGCTCGATCGCGCCTGACAGACGATCGAGACGTCGTGGACTTGCTCCATCTTGAGTTCCTTGGCTGATTACGGACATCTGCACGAGATATTTCAGGCAATCGCCGCCTTCTATCGCGTCTGCCTTTGAAGACAGACGCCTGCGCGCCAATAATGATACATCGCCCAAGGCGTGACAGCGGCGAAGACAAGCATTGCGTAGCGGAGCGAGTCCTCACCGACGCTTGGTCGAAAAGCGTCGCTGATGACACCGATCAACGTCGGACCGAGGCCCAAGCCGAGGAGATTCAGAACGAAGAGTGTAATGGCGGCCCAGATCGCCCGCGCGCGCAACGGTGCCTGACCCTGAATCAGGGCGAAGGTGGGTCCGAGATAGGAACTGATCAGCAGCGTCGAGACGAAATAGGCCGGGATCGCAATCTCGACATCCGTTGAGGCATAGAAAAGGAAGCTGAGCGGCAAACCGACCGCCTTCAGTGCAAGGACCAGCCATGCTTGGGCATGAACGCCGTAACGTCGCGCAGCGACGTTGGCCATCCAGCCGCCAAGCAGCGCGCTCGCCGTCCCCATAACCGCAGCGATCGGCGCGATCCAGGTCGCGATGTCCATGAGCGAGAGACCGAGCGAGCGTTGCATGAAGCTGGGACCGAAGGCCGTCTGCCCATAGCCGATCGTCGAGGTCAGCGTAACGGCCGCGACGAGATGAACGGCAGCGCGGTTGTGGAGCATCGCCCGCGCGCCAGCCAAGATGCCGAGCGCGTCGGCATCAAGCGCGGTCGGCGCAGCGGCATCGGACAATCCCCGGCGTGGGTCGACGACCAGCAGTTTCAGGAGGCTTTGTTGCATAATTCTCTGGGCGGATAAGCTGCACTTTACTTGAGGTTGTTATGCGACCCGGACGGTCATCGGTGTTCCTATTGCTGAGAAGCGATTGAGGATTGTCGCACGGACTTTAAGCTCGGTAACCTGACGATCGGAGGTGCGAGCGGCAACGCGGTGGCCCAAGAGTTTGAAGCAGTGCATTTTGGTCTCGGCCAGACTGCGACGGTGATAGCCGCTCCATTTCTTCCAGATGGCGCGACCAAGGCGCCTGGTTGCGCGTAGCGCTTCGTTGCGAGCATCGACCCCGGGGCCGTCTTTGGTCCATGGTTGCCCATTACGGCGGACCGGGATGACCGCATCGGCACCGCGTTCGGCGATGGCGGCATGGCAGCCCCTGGTATCGTAAGCGCCATCCCCGCCGACGCTGAGGATCCGCTCGTTCTTTGGGATTTGCGCCAGAAGCCCAGGCAGCGTCGGTGCATCACCAATAGCATTCGTCGTGACCTCAAGGGCCCGGATATCCAGCGTTCCAGCATCAATCCCGAGATGCACTTTACGCCACTGGCGACGGTAGGATGCGCCATGTTTGCGCGTCTTCCACTCGCCTTCACCGGTTATCTTGATGCCGGTGCTGTCGACCAGCAGATGCAGCCCGCCTGAACTGGACCGGCCGCCCAACTCGACCCTCAGCGTCTTCTGCCGCCGACACAGCGTCGTGTAATCCGGCACCGGCCAGTCCAGCCCGGCCATCTTGACTAGGCTCGCGACCAATCCCGTCACTTGCCGCAGTGGCAGATTGAACAGCACCTTCAGCGTCAGGCACAACTCGATGGCGCTGTCCGAAAACAGCATCGGGCGACCAAGACGACCGCACGGCTTCGAAAGCCAATCCATGTCCGGATCGAACCAGACCTCCAGCGACCCGCGGCGCTTCAGGGCCGCATTATACTCGGGCCAGTTCGTCGTACGGTAGCGAGGGGCGGCAGGCTTGGGCATCGCGCCCATCTATCCCTCTCGATTCCTTCGCGGAATCCCCACCGTCAGTTCTGCAACAAAGCCGTTTCAGGAGGATCGCGACGGCGATGCCGGGAAAGCCGACCAGCATCATCGCGACGCGCCACCCATAAAACTGCGCGACCGTACCACCGATGATACTGCCCCCTGCGATGCCGAAGACCACGCCAAGCGAGTAGATGGCCATCGCGCCCGCGCGCTGTTCGGGCGGATAGAGATCCGCGATCATCGCATGGCTCGGCGGAGCCGCGCCCGCCTCTCCGATGCCGACGCCGATGCGGGCGAACAGCAATTGAACAAAGTTTTGCGCCAACCCGCAGACTGCGGTCATCAAGCTCCAGATCGTGATCGCGACCGCGATGATGTTGACCCGGTTGCCACGGTCGGCGAGCCGTGCGATCGGCATGCCAAGAGTTGCGTAGAATAAGGCGAAGGCGAAGCCGGCAATCAGTCCCAACTGGGTATCTGTCAGTCGCAGATCCGTGCGGATCAGTTCCTGCAGGATCGCCAGGATCTGCCGGTCCATGTAACTGAAGAAGAAGGTGATCGTCAGCAGTGCGAGCGTCAGCCCGCGACGTGAAACCGAAAGACGGTCCGCCTCGTCCGACGCGACCGCCGTTGCCATTGTCAATCTTGACCGCGCGGCATCACGTCAGTGATCGCACGATTACTTGAAGGCGATCGGGTTGGTCGGCCCGCTGACCGATCCCGTGATCGGCAGCGTCGAGCCGACCAGAAAGAATTCGTAGCGGCCATCGTCCGCACAATCGTCGGCAAGATCCTTCAAATAGAAATTCTCGCCCATCGTCAGTCCCATCATCGGGATGACGATCCAGTGCCACGGCTGGTAGATTCCCGGCGAGTTGTTCGGCCGGACTTCGCAGCCCCATGTGTCGGTCGCTACCGCGGCTATTTCCCGCTTGTGCAACCATTCCGCGGAGTCGAATGAAAAGCCTGGAGCATCGCCGCCCGCATAATCGCCCCAATCCCCGGCCGCCAGTCGCGCTTCAAGCATCCCGGTGCGTACGATCAAGAAGTCACCGCTCCTGATCTCGACACCCTGCCGAGCCGCCGTTTCCTCGAGGACGGTGCCGGTGATCTCGAACCCGCCCGGCAGTTCGTCGACGTCGCGAGCGCGCGCGACGTCCAGCAGCACCCCGCGTCCGGCCAGTTTGTCCTTGACCTTCTCAATGCCGTTCTTCTTCGCGCCGTCCGAGGTGACGTTGCGGATGTCGTAACCGTTGTACATCTCATCGCCGTAGAAGATGTGCGACAGCGCATCCCAGTGCGTGCTCGACTGGAGCGGCATGATGATCCAATCGTCGGCGCCGCGAATACCATATTGGTCGCGCACTCCGGCATAGCCGTCGACGCCGGACCTGCTCATGAAGTGGATGGGGTTGTAGCGTCCCAGCGCGCCTGTCTGCGGCCCCTTCTGGTCATACGCCAGTCCCAGCGAGATGCGGCGGCCGGCGGTTACGAGTTGCGCGGCCGATGCGACGATCTCCGGGGTGACGAAGTTCAGCGTACCGATCTCGTCATCGGCACCCCATCGCCCCCAATTCGTCAATTCGCGCTTGTATAGTTCAAGGTCTTCCTTGGTAATCTCACGGCGCTCGCTCGATTGCGCAATCGTCATTTGGATCTCTCCCGATAGGATCTGGCTCGTCAGTCGGCGGCTTTGAAAGCTATTTAGATTCAGGGACCCAGGGCGACGGTGCCTGACGACCCTGTTCAGTCCGCACGTCGACGACCACCGGTCGTCCGGCACCGAACGCTTCCTTCAACGCCGGCTCGAGATCGGCCGACCGCTCGACAATCAGCCCCACGCAGTCAAGACCCCGTGCGATGGCCGCGAAGTCAGTCTCTCGGTAGGCGAAGAGTTCGTCTTTTCCCTCCGGCGATCGTCCTTCATAGGCGACGTTGATGTTCTTAACGCCCTGAGCCAGACCGGCATTGTTGTTGACGACGGTGACGGTATTGATGTTCCAGCGTCGCGCCGTCTCAAGCTCGCATAAATGGTAGAAAAAGCCGCCATCGCCGGTGAAGCACATGACGGGGCGGTCGCCGACGGCGCACTTCACGCCCAGCGAAGCCGGGAACGCCCACCCGAGCGAGCCGGCGGCCCGGTAAAAGGACTGCTCTGGATGGTCGAGTTCGACCAGATTACCAGTCCATTGTGCCGAAAACCCGGTGTCGGAGACGAGAACGCCATTGTCCGGAAGGGTTGCAGTGATCGCCCTGCAAAGAGACTCCGGACTCGCCTGGGAGTCGGACCTGTCGCCAGAGGCGGCTGTGGCCGTGGCGTCGCGCCAGTCTTTCACCTGTGCTCGGACGAAGGACAACCAGTCAGATCGGTCCGCCGGCTCAAGGCGCGTCGACAGGTCCTCAAACGCGGAGCGTACGTCGCATACCAGACCAACGACGTTCGAATAGTTTCGGCCGACCTCGTCCGGGTCGACGTTGATCTGGACCGTAGGCGTATCGGGTCGCGGCAACGACCAGTTCACGGTCGTCTGATCGCTGGTATTCGACCCTGCAAAGATCACGAGATCGGCAGCATCGACGATCTTGTTGGCGCAGGTTCGGCCATAGGTTCCGACAATCCCGGCGAAATACGGGTGATGTTCGGGAAGTACCGTCTTGGCATCGAGCGTCCCGACGACCGGAACGTCGCATCGTGTCGCGACCTCAGCGATGGCGTGGCCGGCGCCCGAGACCAACGCACCGCGGTCCGCAACGATCACCGGCCGGGCAGCCGCCGCGATCAGGCTTGCGGCCCGCGCAAGGGAATCTTGTTCGGCCCTGGGTCGATGCGCCGGCCAGATGCTCCCTAGCTGATTGAGCGGATCGACGAACTCGCCGCTCTGGGCAGCGAGCGTATCACCGGTGAACCCTGCGATATCGAGATGAACAGGACCGGGCAATCCGCTGGCCGCGCACCGGAACGCCTGTGACAGGAGTCGGGTCAATTGCGATGGATGCTCGACCTTTGCGTGCCATTTGGTGACCGCCTGAAACATCTCGTCATGCGGCAATTCCTGATAGGCGTTGCGATACTGGTTTTCTGCGATCTGCCGACCAGTCAGCGCGATCACGGCGGACTCTCCCAGCATCGCATCCTGTAATCCGGACGCCAGGTTCATGGCGCCGACGGACTGCGACATGCAGACCCCGACCCGCCCCGAGGCACGCGCATATCCGTCAGCCATGTAAGCTGCCGCCTTCTCGGAATGAGCGAGCACCCGTGTGATACCCAGATCATACATTTCGGTCAGCGCCCGACGAAGGATCGCGTCCATGAAGAAGACGTGGCTCACGCCGTAATGCGCGATTACATCGGCGATATGTTTGCCGCCCGTGATTTCGCTCAATCTTCTTCCTCTCGATCTGAAGGGCACCCATACGAACGATCGTTCGCATGGTCAACGTGGCGTTGTCGCCGCTCCGTTACCCGCCTAAAGCTCGGTTTGGGATGGACAAAGCCGTGAAACCGAAGAGGAACGGCGGAGACGCGGTCGCCGCGCGCGACCGAATTCTCGCGGTCGCGTCACGGCTGTTCGCCGACCACGGCATTTCCGGAGTCGGGCTTCGCACGATTACCAGCGATGCCGGGGTTAATCTGGCTGCGGTGAACTACCATTTCGGGTCGAAGGAAGGACTTCTCGAAGCCCTGTTCGATCAGCATGCAAGGCCGATCGTCGAAGCGAGACTTCAGCTACTTGAGGCATGCCGTGAGGCGACGGGGCGTTCGCCGCTACTCGAGCAATTGTTGAATGCGTTTCTGCGGCCGTCCTTCGTCGTCGGCGCCGAGTCAGGGCCGCACGGTCTGGCTTTCACGCGGCTTAGAGCCCGCCTTGCTGCCGAGGGCGAACAGACGGCACGCCGCATCCTTAGCCGCGCTTTTGACGCGTCAAGCCGTCGCTTCGTCGACGCGATCGATGCCGCGCTGCCCGGACTACCGCGCGCCGAGGTCGAATGGCGCTTCCATTTTCTCCTTGGGACAATGGCGTATACGATGGCCGACAATGGGCGCATCCGGACCATCACCGGCGGATCGTGCGATCCAGGCGACCACGAGCGTGCTCTGCGCCACCTCATTCCGTTTCTCGCCGCCGGCTTTCGCTCCCCTGCTGTCGAGGCGCCACTCGATTGATCGGGTGAATCCTGAAGGGAAGCAGGTCCAGCGGCAACGGAACCATCCGGCATCGCGACCGGCGCTTCGAGCCGAAAGGACCGGCGGACCTACGCTCTTCAGCACAAAGGTAGAGCGGGTGAAGGGAACACGCCTTTCCCGTAAATGGTTAGTGGCCGCAGCCTGATCGCCCGCAAAGGCATTCGTCAGCATCACCCCACGCGATGCCTATACCGGACCGTGCTGGTCAATCTTTGCGGACACGCCCACGTTTGGAGCTCCGTTTTGGCAGCCGAATGATCGATGTCAGTACGGCAGCGGTTTCGCAGTGGGCAGAGCGGACATCGATTATTGATCCCGCCGCCCTTGTCACATCTGGACAAGAGAACTTGCGAGCGACACTAGGGTCCAAACCCAATCAGCGGCTTGAAGGAGCGCGGCTTTCCTGATTCACGGGCGTCGTGGATCAAGGAGAGGGCGGATGGCATTGTTCTGGTTGTCGGACGAAGCATGGGCGGCGATCGAGCCGCATTTGCCGAAGAACCAGCCTGGTGCCCGGCGGGTGGACGATCGGCGGGTGATCTCGGGCATCCTGCACGTTCTGAAGGTCGGTAGCCGCTGGTGCGACTGCCCTGCCGATTATGGTCCGTCGACCACGGTCTACAACCGCTTCAACCGCTGGTCGCACCGGGGCTTCTGGCTGAAGCTGCTCGATGCCCTGGTGGATACCGGCGCGGTCACGAAAAGCACCTCGATCGACAGCACCTACGTCAAGGCACAGCGCGCGGCGTTCGGCGCAAAAGGGGGCGCTCGACACAGGCGATCGGCCGCTCGCGCGGTGGCTGGACCACAAAGGTCCACGCGCTCACCGACGTCATCGGTCGCCCCTACGCGCTGATGCTGACGGCCGGCAACGTCAGCGATGTGAAGGCAGCACCGGTTCTTCTCGAACGCGCCGGGCGCATGCGCTACCTGCTCGGCGACAAAGGCTACGATGCCGACCGGCTGCGGCGCTCGCTGCGCGATGCAGGGGCTGTCCCCGTCATCCCAGGCCGACGCAATCGCAAGCGCGCCATCCGCTACGACAAGGACCGGTATCGCGGCCGCCACCTCATCGAGAACGCCTTCTGCCGTCTCAAGGACTTCCGCCGTGTCGCCACCCGCTACGATAAGCTCGCCGCCAACTTCCTCTCAGGCGTCGCGCTCGCAACCGCCGTCGCGTTCTGGCTTTGAATGAGTCTCGGCCCTAGCACTACTTTGGCACCTTCTCACACTCGATGATTTTCCGGCAGTGCGGGCATTGCGTTGGCGGCGGCTGAGCGAGTGTTTGGAGGATGGCCTGCCGCACTGCCGGCAGGCTGGGCTGCGGTGGAGGTCCGGCGATTCTTTTTTTCCCCTTTGGCCTGTTTGAGCCGCTGGGACTGCAGGAAGGCGAGGGCAATCATGCACATGAGACAGTGTCGATGCAGACCTTGCCATGACCGCCCTTCGAAGTGATCGAGGCCAAGCTCTTCCTTGAGTTGCTGATGGGCCTGCTCGCAGACCCAGCGTGCCTTGATGGCCCCGGCGAGTTGCTTGATCGGCGTATCAGCAGGCAGGTTGGAGAGATAGTATTTGCGCTCGCCGGTCGATCGATGTTCACCGATCACCCAGACCTCCTCGCCAGGTAGATGTTGCGCACCCATGTCGTGGATACGTTGGGTCGGCCCGTCGGCGACCCGCACACGGACGGCGGCGAACCGTGCCGCGAGACGGCCCTTGGTTCCCTTGCGCCAACTGACGGTCTGCCACCTGGTGCCATCCAGCAGGGCCTGAGCGGTGACGGACTTCACATTGGGGATATGCCGCTGGCGGGGCCTGCCACGTCCGGCGACAGGGAAGATCATGGCGACATCGGCCGGATAGACTTTCTGCTTGTAAGGGATGCCCACCGCCCAGGTGAGGCCGCGTTCGGAGAGGCCCTGCCGGAACGGCGCGGACAACCCGTATCCAGCGTCGGCCAGCACGCAGCCGAAGCGAACACCACACTCTCGCACCCGGTCGATCTCATCGAGCGCGATCTCGGGCTTGGTGCGATAATCGCGACATTCTTCGGGCACTTTGGCCCGGTCAAGCCGGGCCGGATCGCTAATCCAGCTCTCAGGCAGGAACAGCCGCAGGCCCACCATGATCGGCACTTCCCGCCGCGCCAGCGTCACCGACACCAGCGTCTGGCAGTTGGCGTTCTTGCCGAGCACGCCAGCATATTGCGGGGCCACCCCAACCGAGCTGCGCCCCTTCTTCGGCAGAGCCGTGTCGTCGATAATCAGCCAGGCATCACCGCCGCCGACCTGGGCATCGGCTTCGGCCAGCAATGCGGCCTTCAGCGGCTCCGCGTCCCAGACGCCGCTCGCCACAAAGTGGTGGAGTTGATCGTAACTGACGGCATCGTCGCGCGCTGCCATCGGCTGAATGCTCTTGCGATCCCCAGGCCCGATCAACCCCGCAACATACGACGGACACATCCGCCCCCGCGTCTTGTGACCAAGCGCCGCCACGAATGGCCTCAGCCACGCCTCCAGATCATCCCGCCAATCACTGCCCATCGCCAGCCTCCACATGCTGGCTCCCCATGAATCACTGATACAACAAAATGGAAATCCCAAAAACTACAAACCTGCCAAAGTAGTGCTAGTCTAGGTTAGCCGTAGGGCTACGGGGGGATGCTTTCAGATGGTGGATCAACATTCGGCGCGCGCGCGTCGGTGGAAATTTACGCTCGGTGCCAGCATCGTCGCGATGGGGACGGCGGACGCCTCGTCGGCCTCGGCGCAATGCACGCCCGATCCGACCACGGCGAACGGCACCACTACCTGCACGGGGACCGACAGCGACGGTCTGGCGGTCTCGACACCCAACAGCACCGTCGTGGTAGCCAAGGGAGCAACGGTGCGCCCGGGCAACGCCCCCGCCGCGATCAACGTCACCGCCACCAGTGATTACCTGACCATCAACGGGCTGGTCGATGGCGAGGGCAAGCCGGCCATCGCCATCACCGCCGGTGCGCCGGTGACGGTGCCGTGCGATCCCTATTCGGGCGCGAGCGTCGGCTATTGCCTGCCAGGCAGCACGCAGACCAGCTACCCGTCGGCCAGCGCGACGATTGCCATCGCCGCCGGCGCAACCGTCACGGGCTCGCAGGCGCTGCTCCTGTCGCGCGATATCAACAACGCCAACGGCTTCGTCAACGTGACGCTGACCAACGCCGGCACCATGACCGGGACCGCCGGGCCGGCGGTGGTGGATAGCAACGCCAACAACAGCTACCTCAGGGTGACCAACCAGGCGGGCGGCTCGATCGCGGGCATGAGCGGGTCGATCACGTCCGTCATCAATGCCGGCACTATCGACGGCGGCGCCAATGCCGCGATCGCCACCACCGTGGAGGGCGCCAACATCGCCAACTCCGGCCGCATCGCGTCGAGCGGCACACCCGCAACCGTCAGCGGCAGCGGCTTTCTTTATGTCACCAACGCCGCCGGTGCAACGCTGGGCGGCAGCGCCACCGCGATCAACGTCGGCGGAGCACTACAGCTGACCAATGCGGGTACCATCAACGGGTCGGTCACTTCCTCCGCCGGAACCGGCCAGAACAGCGTGGTCGACACGCGCACCGGCACCATCAACGGCGACCTGACGCTAGGCGCCGGCTACGACACTCTGCGCGCCGCCTTCGATACCGTCACCGGGCGGGTTTCGTCGATCACGGGCGCGATCGATGGCGGCGCCGGTACCGACACGCTGGCGATCGGCATCGACCGTAATGCCACGGTGGGCGCCGTGCCGCTGCCGAAGAATTTCGAATTGCTGGGCCTCGACCTGTCGAACAACGCCATCGTCACGCTGGCGCCGAGCTTTAACGCCACGGGCGGCGCCGCGCTCAGCGGCTATGGCAGCGTCGTCAATCAGGCAAACCTGATGACGTCCGGCCCTACCGTGCTGGCGAACGCCACCGGCTATCCGCTCTCGTTCACCAACCAGGCGACGATCACCGCCACCCTGTCGAGCGGACAGGTCGCGGTCGGCACGCCTATCAGCCTAACCAACTCGGGCACGATCACCGCACAAGGCGGCGCGGGGGTGCAGGCAGGATCGTCGCTGACCAATTCGGGCACGATCACCGCCACCGGGACGGCGGCAGCCGTCAGCTATGGCACCGTCGCCAATACCGGCGCGATCCGCTCCACCGCTGACACCGGCCTGTCGCTGACGGGCACGAGCTATTACAGTTCCTCGACCAACAGCGGCACAATTCGCGGCGCCACGACGGGTGCCGTCGTCTCCAGCGCCCGGCTGACCAACACCGGTAGCATCACCGGCGACATCACGGGCGTGGCGCTCGGCTTTTCGGGAACGCTGGTCAACGCGGCCGGCGGCACTGTGTCGGGCGGCAGCACCGGCGTCACCAACGCCGGTCAGGCGGCGCGCGTCGTCAATGCCGGCACGATCAACGGCGGGGTCAATCTCGCCACCGACACGACCTATGATTCCTCTGCCGACATCTTCGTCGACGCCGATGGTATCGTAAACGGCGCCATCCGGCTGGGCGGCGGCGACGACCAGCTGGTGGTCGACCTCGCGACTGACCCGAACCGGCTGCTCGCCGGTGCCACCGGCGGCGTCGATGCGGGCGCGGGCTATGACACGCTGCGTTATCGAGTGGATGCCGACGCCAGTGCGACGTTGGCCCTCGCCAACGGCTTCGAGGGACTCGCCTACGAACTTGACAACCATGCGCAGCTTGAGCTTACCGCGCCTGCCCCGATCACCACCACGATCGGGCTGACCGGCAACGGCACCGTGACGCTGAACGGGGCCATCTCCACCACCGACCGCTCGCTGGTGGACGCGACGATCTCGACCGTCGACCAGCTCACCGCCGGCACCCCCGAACCTGCGCAGGATCTGACGATCGTCAACAACGGCTCTGTCGGGCTGAAGATGACGCAGATTTATAGCTACACGCTGCTCGCCGCGAGCTACGCTGGCAACGCGGAAGTCACCAACAACGGTACGATCGCCGTCAGCAACGCCGCCGGCGCCTATTATCCGGCTTCCGCGGTCTTCGGGGGGCGAACCGTCACCAACGCGGGCGCCATTACGCTGATCGGCGGCACGGGGATCAACAACGCCCAGACCGTCGTTAATTCAGGCACGATCGCCGACACCGCCGGATCGGGCGGCTATGGCGTGACCGGCGTTACGACGTTGACCAACAGCGGCACGATCCGCGTCGACCGCAACGCCGTCGCGACGAGCTACGCCGCCGCCACCGTGACCAACAGCGGCACGATCGAGAGCCGGCTCAGCACCGGGGTGGTGCTCGGCTATGGCTCGACGCTGGTGAATGAGGCGGCCGGCACGGTCACTGGGGCGACCGCCGTGTCGCTGTCGGGCGGCACTGTCATCAATCGCGGCACGATTACCGGCGCTCTCGCCGGCGGGTCCGTCTATTCCTCGGGTTCGAACACGTTCGTCACTGACGGGGGCACCGTCACCGGCGACGTCACACTGGCCGCCGGTGACGACAGCTTTATCGTCATGGGGGCGGGCGGCACCGGCGTATCGGGCACGGTCGACGGCGGCGCGGGCACCGACACCTTCGGCCATGTGCTGACCGCCAGCGGCACGGTGTCGCTCGATGGCGACGCGAACGTGGTCAATTTCGAGAATGCGTTCGTGCAGGCGCAGGGCGCCGCCACGGTTGCGACGCTCACCGCCACCAATCCGTTCGCCGGGACGCTCTACGTCAGTGGCGACGGCACGGTGGCGAACGGGGCGACGCTGCTGGGCACGGTGCAGTCCGGGCTACCCTATGGCGGCGGCCCGCTCGGCCTTCCCACTTATAACGGTGCGCTCGCGTCGTTCAGCAACACCGGCTCGATCGCGGGCGGACTGACGGGCTCGATCGGCTCATTCAGCAATGCGGGTAGCATCGGCACCGCGACCCAACGCTACGCCGTGCAACTGGTCGACGATGGCGCGCTCGCCTTCGCCAACAGCGGCCAGGTCGCCGCCGGCGTCTCCCTGATCGGTACCGATGCGGTGTCGATCGACAATAGCGGCGCGATCGCGGGCGTGGTGTATACCCAGGCGTCGCTCGGCAGCACCGCTGGTGCTGGCGTGGCGAGCGTCACCAACAACGGCAGCATCGCTGGCAAGACCGGCCCGGCGCTGGTTCTCGGCGTGGCGACCGGCGACGCGGGCGGCAGCGTGTCAGTCATCAACACCGGCACGCTAAGCGCGGCGACAATGGCTGGCTATGCGGGCGTTCAACTCACCGCGCGCGGTACGGGCGCGACCGGGTTCACCATCGCCAACAGTGGCACCATCGCCGGCACGCTCGCCGCCGGATCCACGGCGACCGGCGCGCTGGGACTCTACATCAACGGCAGCGGCACCGCGACGACCACGGTGATCAGCAACGCGGCCGGCGGCACGATCAGCGGCGGCGGCACGAGTGGCACGGGCCTGTTCGCATCGGGCGCGGCGGTGACGCTCGACAATACCGGCACGATCAGCGGCGGGACCGTGGCGACCGACAGCTCGTTCAAAGGCGCGGCGATCAGCTTGAGGGGCACCTTCAACCAGACGGTCCGCAACACGGGCACCATCGCGGGCGCGGTGCTGCTCGAAGCCGGCAACGACCGCGTCGAGAATGGCGGCACGATCAGCGGCCCGGTCCGGCTCGGGGCGGGCGACGATGTCTTCGTCCTGCGCGACGGGGCGATGCCCGGCGGCTTGGTCGACGGCGGCGACGGGACCGACCTGTTTCTGGTCGACCTTTCCGAAAAGCTGTCGGTGTCGGCCAGTCAGCTCACCAACTTCGAGGCACTTACCCAGACGGGCACCGGCACCGGCACTTATTCGGGTCGGTTCGGGGTGAACACGATCTCGCTCATGGGCGGCGGCCTGGCCGTGGCGGAAGGGCAGACGCTGGCGACCACCGGTCCGACCAGCGTAACCGGCGGCGATGCGAGCCTGTCCGTCACCAACGCGGGCACGATATCGGGCAACGTCGTGCTCGGCAGCGGCGCCGACCGGGTGACCAACAACGGCACGATCGGCGGCGCGGTGCGGTTCAGCGGGGGCGACGACGTCTTCACCGAAGGCGCGGGCAGCGGGGTTGCGGGCGGGGTCGACGGCGGAGACGGCATCGACCTCTACCGTGTCGTGCTCGCCGGCGACCGCACCGGCATCGGCGCGCGTACCGGCTTCGAGCAACTTGCGGTGGATGGCACCGGCACGCTGACGCTGGCGCTCGACCAAAACTTCCAGTCGGTCGCGCTTTCCGGCACCAACCTCGCCGCCCGTCTCGGCGGCTTCACGCTCGGCTGGGTCGACGGCAGCGACGCGGCCGAGCAGGTGGTGGTCGACGGCGACGTCGCCGCGGTGGCACTGGGCGGCGGCAACGACCAGCTGACGCTGGGGACGGCGACAGCGGCGGGCCGATACGATGGCGGCACCGGCATCGACACGCTGGCCTTCACCGCGCCCGGCCCCGTCACGCTGACGGGTGCCGCCACCGGGTTCGAGAACGTGTCGCTGGCCGGCGGCGCACTCAGCGTCACGGGCGCGCTAGGCAGCACAGTCACGCCTCTGTCGTTCGGCGACGGCGCACAGAGCCTGGCGGTGGCGAACGGCGGCACGCTTGCCGGCACGATCGATTTGGGCGCGGGTGACGACCAATTCCGGCTCGCGGCCGGGGGCATGCTTGCCGGCACCGTTTCGGGCGGTGCGGGCATCGACACCGCGACGCTGGAGCTCTCCACCGCGAAGACGTTCGGCGGCGCGCTTACCGGCTTCGAACGGCTGGTGACGGAAGGCAGCGGCGCTCTCACGCTGGCGAACGAGGCATTTGCCTTCGACCGCGTCGAGGCAGCCGGTGACCTGACGGTGTCCGCGGGCGCGTCGCTGGCTGCGCCGCAACTCGTGTTCGGCGCGGCCGACAACCACCTGACGATCGCCGGCGGCTTTGCCGGATCGGTCGTGGGCGGCGCAGGCAATGACAGCATCGACGTGTCTGGCGGCGGCGCCACCACGCCCGTTGCGTTCGGCAGCATCACCGATGTCGAGGCGCTGCGCATGAGCGCGGGGCTCGCCATCATCTCGGGCACCGCGACGCTGGGCAACGTCGCGCTGTCGGGCGGGCGGCTGATCGGGCTCGGCGGTTCGACGATCGCGGCGCCGACGATCGGCGTCGGGCAAGGAGCGACCTTCGGCTCGGCTGGCACCGTCATCGGCAACCTATCGGTCGCCGGCACGCTCAGCCCCGGCGCATCACCGGGCACGATGACGGTCAACGGCAACGTCGCGCTCGCCGGCAGCTCGGTGTCGCTATTCGAGATCACGCCGACGGTTTCCGACAAGCTGATCGTCAACGGCAGCCTGTCGATCGCCTCGGGTGCGACGTTGCAACTTATCGCCACCCAGGCGCTGATGCCGGGCCAGTCGCTGACCCTCGTGACCGCCAGCGGCGGCATCACCGGCAGTTACACCAACATCGTCAAGTCCGCCTCGCTGTTCGGCTTTGTCGTCCAGCAAACCGATTCGATCAGGTTGCTTGGCCAGTTCCTCAACGACGCGAGCTACTCGGCACAGGCCGGGCGCTCGATCGATTACATCAATGGCGTGCTGACGAGCGGGCAGGCGACGGCCGCGCTCCTGTCCGCGGCGCCGGCGCTGGCGAGCGCATCGGGCACGTCGGACCAGGCGGCGTTTGCACGGCTGACACCCGAGGCCTATGCCTCGGCCGAGCAGATCGGCGTCGAGCAGGGCCTGGCGCTGGCAGATGCCGGCCGATCCGACGCGTTCGCCGCGCACCGTGATACACCCGGCCTGTTCACCTTCGCCAGCGCGCTGGCGGGCGAGCGAACGCTGGAGCGCGGAACGCAAGGGACGTCAAGCGCGCAGACCAACGGCTACGGCTTCCTCGGCGGGATCGGCGTGGCCGGGGACAGCTGGTCGCTGGGTGCGTTCGGCGGTTATCTGAACAGCCGGCAAGACCTGGCGATGCGCGGCGCGCGGACCCGCGATGACGGGTTCGTCGCCGGCGTTCACGGTCGCTGGAAGGGCGGGGGTTTGGGTGTGAAGGCGACGGCCGCCTATGATGGCGGCAACGCGACGACGCGGCGCCTTCTCCCCGGCGGGACGGCGGAGAGCGACTATGCGCTGCACGGCTGGACGGGCGACATCAGCGCCGACTACGCAGTGGCACTTGGCGGCAACTGGAGCCTTCGCCCCAGCCTGGGTGCGACGGCGATCCGCGTGACGCGCGACGCCGTGGCGGAGACGGGCGGCAGCGCATTTGTGCTCGACGTCGCGCGCGACCACCTCCGTGCGGTGTTCGTCGACGGCGCAGTCACCTTCCGCGGCGCCATCGGCAATGGCGCCGCCGTGCGACCGTTCCTGTCGGTGGGGCTGCGCTATCAGGTCGACGGGCGCCTCCCCTATGCGCTCGCGGCGCTGGGCGGCGGAGGCTATGGCCTGTTGGCGGCGGGCGCGTCGCGCGCGCCGGTGCTGGCGACCGCGACGATCGGATCGGACGTGGCGCTGTCGCCGCGACTGGCGCTGTTCGGCGCGCTGAGCGGTGAGAGCGGCGACGCCGACCACCGGGCAAGCGCGCGGACGGGGTTGAAACTGACGTTCTGAAGCGGAGTATACCTAACGAAAGGGAGGTCGGCTGCGTCCGGCGTCCCTTTCGTCGATTTCAGTCCGAACTGTCGTCGGCGGCCAATGGTTCGCCTAGCGCGACGGGGCAGACGGGAGCGGTGATCCCGTGGGTAAAAAATGGAGCGGGTGAAGGGAATCGAACCCTCGTCGTAAGCTTGGGAAGCTTCTGCTCTACCATTGAGCTACACCCGCATATCAACGACTTAACGCTGATCTGATCGTCCGTGGAGCGCCGGTTTACAATTCCGGTTTACACTCCGCGTGCGATACGGCGGCCCAGTGCCACGTTTCTGGCGGCGTCGTCAACGTAGATACGGCGTATCCGCTCGACCTCCGTGGGGGACCAGCCCATGATGCTCGCGATTTCCTCGTTGCCGAGGTCGGTGGTGGTCATCAACCGGGTCGCGAAGGTGCCGCGCACATCGTGGAGGTGCTTGCGACGGGCAACGGGCGGACCTCCTGCTTCGTTAGCCTCGACGTGAACGATACCTGCCTTTTTGGCGATCCTTGCGACGTCCTTGCTTAGCGTATCCAAATTCCACGGCACGCCGCTACGGGTGACGAGCACTGTTTCCACGCCGGGTTCGCGGTATCGCTCGCGAAGGCCGTCGAGTACGGCATTCAGTTCGGGGATGCGTGGGACGGTTGCGAACCGGCGTCGACCGCGACTGGCCTTTAATGCCTTCTTCACGATCGCGAACTCGCCGACGGCCGCCCACGTCAGTCGGGCAAGGTCCTCACGTCGCAGGCCGGTGACCGACGCGAGCTGGACGGCGTCGTTGACATGGCGGTCCAGGTCACCAGCAGTCTTTGCGAAGGCTGCTAGATCCCCGTTCGTCCAGATGATCTCGGATCGCTGACCGTTGACATAGAGCTTGCCGATCTTTTCGGCGACGTTGACGCGGAGCAGGCCGCGCTGCACCCCGAACTTCAGCAGGGCGCGCAGCACGTCGATGCCGATGTCAGCAGCGCGCGGCGTCGCCGCCCGGCTGTCGCTCCAGTTGATGACCTTCTCGATCATCCGGCTGTCATCGAATACGGCGAGCGGAACCGCCCCCCATTTCTCTTCGATGCGATCGAGCGCCGATCCCCAGGTCTTCTTGGTGTTTGCACTGAGCCGCTCCCATTCGGGGCTGGACGGTCTCGCAGGATCGCAGGATCGCCACTTGCGGATGAGCGACAGCAGGATGGTCGGATCGGGCGCGCGAGACGCTTCGCGGGTCTTCGTGGCCGCCGCGATCGCTTCCAACGCTGCGGTGGTCAGCCGGGGCTTCTTTGCGCCATCGGCATACAGCACCTGTGGGCCGCCACGCCAAGCATAGACATACCATCGCGTCCCACCCCCGGCGAGGCGCTTGGCGACGAAATGGACTCCCGCAATCACAGACGGTCGGCCCATCGGGCGAACACATCCTCACCTTCATCGTCAGCGGGGCCGATGGTGCCCAAGACGATGCTGCCATCTGGTCGGACCTCAAGCGAGCGTATCGACAGGCCAGCACCGCTCGCTGCCTTCACGAACCGCATGATATCGACCATGCTGACTGGGCTTTTGGGCCGCTGACGGCGCACAGGATTTTCCTTCCGAGAACTTGTTGCGTTCCCGGATCCGCGATCCAGCATCTTCACGGCGGACACGCCGGTGCCGTCCCGCCCCGGCGTGGGCGGGTCGGCCGTCCCCTCAAACCGGGGGGTCAGCGGGAGAACGATCTGCTCGGGGGTTGCCCGGCTCTCGTTCTCGACCACCGCACGGCGCGCCGGCGCCTCCTGTGCGGCAGGGTCTTTCGTTCGCGTCACGGAGCAGGCTCGCGCTTCGCCGCTGGCAGACCCCCGACCTAGGTGACGACGATGGCCGAGGGTCGGCCAGCGGTAGCTTCTCTAAAGATCGC
Source organism: Sphingomonas sp. (assembly GCA_965260965.1). Lineage (GTDB taxonomy): Bacteria > Pseudomonadota > Alphaproteobacteria > Sphingomonadales > Sphingomonadaceae > Sphingomonas. The sequence continues at coordinate 1,618,659 of CBDHCA010000003.1, forward strand.
CGCACCGAAGCACCCGCGGCAGCGAGGCTTCAACCTGACGGTGGACTCGATTCGCCGAGGTGTCCATCACCCCCCTGAAGAAGATGAGCGATTAGTGACAGCAACTCTCTCACAACATCTTCGGCCGCAGGTAGTCCATGCCTTCCGGAACTGCGCTCGAAGGCGCGGTGGAGGACCTCGAGGCGATTGCCTCGAAAAGGTGCTTTGACATAGCTGATGCTAGCAACCGTGCCGTTGTGCTCAGCTATGCCAAATTAGCCTCGCATCCGGGCCGCCCCCGCCCCGGATGCAAACGATCAAGGTTGATCGTGACGGCGATAGACGGGTGCGAGCGCAGCTAAAGTGGTTGCGGCACTTTAGCGGTATTGCGCCGAATTTTTCTGCTATGCCAAACACGCTGTTTTGTCATAGCCATTTCTGGCAGAAATGGGTTTTCTGAGCTAATTTTGGCATAGCCGACGCGGCGAAACGCGCATTGTCGTCGGATATGCCATCGAGCGCCGGCGCGGAACCTGATCGCTATGTCTTACCAAGACGGTGCAACGCCATGATCGGTTCGGATGACAGCGCTGGTTTGGCATAGCAGTTGTGCGGCTTCAACGCGACGCGACGGGTGATGCGGCACCTGCTTGGGGCTTTTGCCATCGACGACCATTTTGAAGCGGCAGAGCCGATGGCGATCACCACCGAATGGGTTTGATGGGTCGAAATGGGCGGTGAGCGGCGAGCCCAACATGTTGGGCAGATAGCCGAGACCAGTGGCGCGATCGACCCGACATCGCTTTCCGGCAGGTCGACCCGGAAGGCGACATCAGGCGACCGCTAACCCGCTTTTGGGAGTGGGCGCTGGTTCAGGCACACTCCCGCGTCCATCGACACCGCGCCCGTTTGTGGCGTTTACGCGGGCAGTGGAGCCGCTGGATCGACAAGACCTGCGTCCCGAAGATCACGCCAGAACGCTGCCGGCACCGTTTCCCGCATGGCGCTTCCGTCTTCCGCGATGCGTTCTGGACGACTGGCACCGGGGATGACCGCGGCGACCGCCGGGTTGGCGAGCGAGAAGTGCAGCCCAGCCGCCTTCATGCTGATGCCGTGGCGGTTGGCGATCGCTTTGATCTGCCATACCCGGTCGAGGATCTCGGGGGAAGCGGGCGCGTACTCGAAGTTCGGACCGCCGACGAGGGCGCCAGAACTGTAAGGACCGCCCACGATGATGCCGAGACCGCGCTCCTCCACCTGCGGCATCACGCGCTGCAACGCGCGGCCATGGTCCAGCAGCGTATAGCGGCCGGCAAGCAGGAAGCAGTCAGGCCGGGGCTCCTGCAGGTCGAGGATTGTCTCGATCGGCTCGACCAGGTTCACACCTAGACCCCACGCCTTGATGACACCCTCGTCGCGCAGCCGGCGCCATTCCGTTACAGTCGATTGAGTGGAACCGCGGCCGCTACCTTGGCGAGACGCTGGCGCACTGCTCGGCCTGCCACAGCCCGCGGGGACTGCTGCAGCAGGAGAAGCGCGGCGCGGAGGCCTATGCCGGCGGCTGGTTTGGCGGTTGGTATGCGCCGCCGATCAACGCCCGCTCGCCGGCGATCCGTGCCTGGACGCCGGAGCGCCTCGAGGCCTACTTCCGAACTGGCCTGAGCCGGCTTCACGCCGCCGCGGCGGCTCCGATGGGCCCGGTGACCTACAACCTAGTCCGGGCGGACCCGGCGGACGTGCGGGCGCTGGCGCGCTGTTACGCGTGGTGGATGCGCGACGCGCCGGCGGCGAGGGTCGAACCGCCGCTGCCCGACCGCCGCGCTCTCGCGAACCGGCAGCATCCCACCGGCGCGCGTCTCTACGAAGGGGCATGCGCGACCTGCCACGAGCCGGGTGCGCCGATGGTCGTGGCAGGCCGCCCGGTGCTGCCGCTCGGCACGCCGCTGCACGAGGACAATCCGCGCGACACCATCCAGATCGTCCTTAAGGGGCTACGCCCGCCCGTTGCGGCGAGCGGCCCCTACATGCCCGCCTACGCCGACGCGCTGACCGACGAGCAGATCGCCGAGCTCGTCGGCTACCTCAAGGCCCGGCATGGCTCCGGACCGGCGTGGAAGAACCTCAAGAAGGAAGTAGCCAAGGCGCGGGAGGAGGGCCGGTGATCGAGCTGAACGTCAACGGCGGTGTTGCCCGCGCGGACGTCGATCCCGCGACCCCGCTCCTCTACGTCCTGCGCGACGACCTGGGGCTGCACGCCGCGAAGTTCGGCCGCGGCCTCGGCCAGTGCGGCTCGTGCACCGTCCTGCTCGACGACCGCCCGGTGTTCTCGTGCCTTCTTCCGGTCGGCTCGATCGGCGAACGTGCGGTCACGACCGTCGAGGGGCTCGGCTCCGCCGAAGCGCCGGGCAAGGTCCAGCGCGCCTTCCTCCACGAACAGGCGGGACAATGCGGCTACTGCATCCCAGGCATGATCGCCCGCGCAGAGGCGCTGCTTAGACGCACGACGACCCCCACCGAGGAGGAGATGCGCTCCGCCATGGCGCCCTCGCTGTGCCGATGCGGCACCCACATGCGCATCCTGCGCGCCGTGCGCCGTGCGCCGGGCCGCGGTCGCGCGGGGCGGCGGGGTCGTTGATCCCGCGGAGCCGGTCGCATGACCCCGACGCGTCGCGAGATGCTCGGCGGGCTGCTGGTCGTCTTCGCGCTGACGCCCGCCGCACAGGCGCAGACGGGCGGCGGTGAGGGAAGCGGCGGACCGCCGACGGTCGCCCCCGACTTGGCCGGCACGCTCGCCAAGTTTCCAGACCTCGACGCGTGGATCCGCATCGCACCAGACGGCCGCGTCACGGTCTTCACCGGCAAGGCGGAGCTAGGCACCGGCATCAAGACCGCCATCGCGCAGCTCGCCGCCGAAGAACTCGATGTCGCGCTCGCGCGGATCGACCTCATCACCGCCGACACCGGACTGACGCCGAACGAGGGGGTGACCGCGGGCAGTCAGACGCTCGAGCAGAGCGGAACCGCCGTCGCCAACGCCGCCGCTAACGTCCGCCTGCTTCTCGCTGAAGCGGCCGCGGCGCGCTGGGGCGTGACCGCGACCGACCTGTTCACGCGCGACGGTGCGGTGCTGGACGGCAAGGGTCGGAGCGTCAGCTACGCCGACCTCGCCGGCACGACCTCGCTTGCTGTGCGCGCCCGCGCGGACGTGCCGCGCAAGCGCCGGGAGGCACGCCGGCTGATCGGACGTCCCGTTCCGCGCGTCGACCTTCCCGCGAAGCTCACCGGCCTCGCCGCCTACGTCCACGACATGCGACTTCCGGGGATGGTGCACGCGCGTGTGCTGCGGGGGCCGAGCTCGGGCACCAGAGGTCGGTTCGACCTTTCCGGGATCGCCCGTTTGCCGGGCGTCGATCGCGTCGTGCGCCGCGGTGGCTTCGCCGCGATCGTCGGCACGCGCGAGTGGCCGCTGGAACGCGCGCTGCACGTGGCGGCGCGGAGCGGCTGGCGGGCGGATGAAGGCGCGAACGCACCGGGAGCGCTGCCCGACGCCCTGCTGCGGATGCGCCGTGAGAGCCAAACGATCGAGGACAGACGAGACGAGCCAGACGCGCGGTCAGTGCGGCGACTCTCCGCGCGCTATAATCGGCCCTACCTCATGCATGGCGCGATCGGTCCGTCCTGCGCCGTCGCGCTATTCGAGCAGGGGCGTCTTACCGTCTGGACGCATAGCCAGGGAGTCGAGCCCCTGCGCGCGTCCATCGCGGAATTGCTGGCACTGCCGCCCGATCGCGTCCGCTGCGTCCACCGCGAGGGCGCGGGTTGCTACGGGCATAACAGTGCCGACGACGTCGCGGGCGACGCCGCGCTGGTTGCCCGCGCCATGCCGGGCGTGCCCGTCCGCCTGCAATGGAGCCGCGAGCAGGAGCACGGCTGGGAGCCGCTCGGTCCCGCCATGTTGGCCCAGCTCGACGCAGGCCTCGACGCTTCCGGCCGCATCGTGTCCTGGGGCCATCAGGTCTGGAGCAACACGCACAGCACCCGGCCAACTGCCGCGGGCGACCTGCTGGCCGGGCGGGAGATGGTGCCCCCCTTTCCCGCCACGCCGCCGAAGCCAATTCCTCAACCCAACGGCGGCGGGGACCGCAACGCGATCCCGCTTTACGCCTTTCCCAATAGCCACGTGGTCAGCCACTTCCTGCCCGACATGTCGATCCGCGTCTCGGCACTGCGTGGGCTCGGCGCGCACCTGAACATCTTCGCGCTGGAGAGCTTCATGGACGAGCTCGCCGCAGCAGCGGGGCGCGACCCGGTCGCCTTCCGCCTTGCACACCTCGTCGACCTGCGTGCGGTCGCGGTGATCCGCCGTGCGGCTGCGCGCCTCGGCTGGGAGGACTACAGGGCGTCGCCGAACCGCGGGCGCGGCTTCGCCTTCGCCCGCTACAAGAACCACGGCGCCTATCTCGCCGTCGCGCTCGACGTCGAACGCGTGCCCGACGAAGGCCGATTGATCGTTCATCGCGCGGTCGCCGCGGTCGACAGCGGCGAGGCCGTGAACCCCGACGGGATCCGCAACCAGGTGGAGGGCGGCATCGTCCAGTCGCTGGGCTGGAGCGCCTATGAGGCGGCCGGCTACGACGGCGCGCGCCAAACCGACTACGACTGGAGCACCTATCCCATCCTCCGCTTCGGCGACGCGCCGCGCAGCGTCGTGGTCGACGTCGTGGACCGGCCAAGCACGCCGTTCCTCGGGACGGGCGAGTGCGCGCAGGGGCCGACCGCCGCCGCGCTCGCGAACGTCCTTGCGGTGGCGGATGGAACGAGGATCAGATCGCTACCTGTCGCAAGGTCCGGTGCCCGGGCTTTCTGACCCACTTGCAGCCATTCAACGAAGCTGCTGCGCTTCCCGCAAACCGGACGCTGGTTCAGGTAACCGATGCATAAAGCCAACACCTATTCCATAGCGCGAAGTGAAAGTGCGTCGGCGCTTCGTCCCTTGCACAAAGGCGTGATAACGTGAGTAACTGCCGTTCACGATGAGACGGCGTGAAGCCGCTTGGGAGAGATACGATGAAAGTCGACTACGTCATCGTGGGCGGCGGCTCGGCTGGAGCGGCACTCGCGGCCCGGCTGAGCGAGGATGCGGGCGTTACGGTCGCGTTGCTCGAGGCTGGCGATCGTCCGCCCGAGCGCGGTGCGATGCCAATCGCGTGCGCCAGCCTGCAGCTCGATCCCGAAACGGACTGGATGCTGACCGCCGATGCGGGACGTGCCGGATTGGGCCTGAAAGGGCGACGCATGCCCGTACCGCGCGGGAAGATGCTCGGCGGCTCATCGGGCATCAACTACATGGCCTGGGTGCGGGGGCATCCGGGCGATTTCGATCGCTGGGCGCAGCTGGGGGCGAACGGCTGGGCGTACGACGACGTCCTGCCGTTCTTCCGTCGACTGGAGGATGTCGCGCCGACCAACGAGGCGGTGATCGACACGCCGATGCGGGGCACGGGCGGCCCGGTGGGCGTAAGCGTCCGCTCGCCCGTGATCCCGGCGTCACGAGAGTTCGTCGCCGCCGCGGTGGCGACCGGCATGGAGCAGGGCGACTATAACGGCCGCGATCGCCAGCGGTCCAACGGTGTTGCTTCGCTGTTCCAGACGAGCACCCGAGGCGGTCGCCGATCGAGCACCTACCAGGCCTACCTCGCCGGAGACGCGGAGGGACGGCCGAACCTGACGATCGTCACCGACGCCCACGCGACCCGCGTCGTGCTGGACGACGCTCTGCTTGCCACCGGCGTCGAGTACCGCGACGGGTCGGGGACCCTGACGATCGTGGACGCCACGCGCGAAGTGATCCTGTGCGCGGGCGCGGTCGGCTCAGCGCACCTGCTTATGCTGTCGGGCGTCGGCCCGCGGCGCGAGTTGGAGATGGCGGGCGTGCGCTGCCGGCTCGACAATCCCCATGTCGGCAAGCACCTGAAGGATCATCTCCAATGCGGCATGTTCTTTTCGGCACCCGGCACCGGATTGTCGATGACGGAGGCAGCGATGGCGATGGGGCCGGACGCGCTGCGCGCGCCCGCCGGGCCGCTGCCGGCCGATCCGGCCGACGACTTGCATCTGCCGCCCGAACTCGCCGCGCTCAAGGCGGAAGCTGAGCGACGGCTAGCCGAGTGGGTCGCGACCGGACACGGCCTGTCGTCGTCGTCGCTTTATGACGCGGTGTGCTTCTACTCGACCGGACTCGGCGACCTGCACAGTCACGACGCCCAGATCGCCTTTATCCCGTGCACCTACGACCTCGGGCTCTACGAGAACCAGCTCAACATCGACACGAGCAGGGTCCACCACGACGCGGCGGCGCTCTTCGCGGCGACGGCCGAGAACGTCACCTTCCTGCCCAACCCAGTGCTGCCGCACAGCGAGGGCGAAATAACACTAACCAGCGCCGACCCGGCGGTGCCGCCCGACATCCGCATGAACTACTTCGCCGATCCGCACGACCTGAAGGTGATGGTTGCAGTGATGCGCAAGACGCTCGCGATCGTCGACGCTTGGCCGGGGCCGTACCCTCTTGGCGCCTGGCTGGTCCCGCCCGAGCTAGCCCGCGCACACGGCCATGTCGAAGGCGAGGCGCCCAGCGACGCGCTACTGGAGAGCATGGCGCTGCACTTCTCGACCACTGTGTACCATTTGTGCTGCACTTGCCGGATCGGCAACGTGGTCGACACCGCGCTGCGCGTGATGGGCGTCGGCAACGTGCGCGTAGCGGATGCAAGCGTGATGCCTGACATCGTCAGCGGCAACACTAACGCGGCCTCGATCATGATCGGGGAGCGCGCGGCTGATCTGATCAAGTTTGGCAGCGGCGTTACGGTAGCGGTCGTTTCGGCAACCTGAACCGATCGTGCCTTTTGACACTGTTTCTCACCTGTTCGTTTGACCCAGAGTCGGTCATTCCAGACCGCTTTACGCCTCCCCAACTTCGGACACTCGTTCATACCAATTCCGCGGCTGCTTTTGGCGTGGAGGTTAGCCGCTTGATGGTGGTCGCTGCCGTGCACAGTGGCTATCAGCGGAAAAAAGCATCAATCAGGACGACCATGGCACGGGCAGTGAAAAAGACATCAGGTGCGGACCTCGGCTTCGAGGCGGAGCTGTTCCGCGCGGCGGACAAGTTGCGCGGGAACATGGAGCCGTCCGACTACAAGCACGTCGCGCTCGGCCTGATCTTCCTCAAGCACATCTCGGAAGGGTTCGAGGCGAAGCGTGCCGCCCTGCTCGCCGAATATCCCGACGGTGCCGAGGACGAGGACGAGTACCGCGCCGATAACATATTCTGGGTCCCCCCGTTCGCGCGCTGGTCGCATCTGCAGGCGAACGCCCGCCAGACCGGCATCGGCAAGGTCGTCGACGACGCCATGCTTGAGATCGAGAAGGTGAACCCGGCGCTGAAGGGCGTGCTGCCAAAGGACTATGCCCGCCCGGGGCTTAACGCAGTGATGCTGGGCGAGCTGATCGACCTCGTCTCCGGCATCGGCTTCAGGGACGGCACCGACACGTCGCGCGACGTGCTGGGGCGCGTCTACGAATATTTCCTCGGCCAGTTCGCGGGCAGCGAGGGCAAGCGCGGCGGCGAATTCTACACCCCGCGCTCGGTCGTCCGCACGATGGTGGAGATGCTCGAACCCTATAAGGGCCGCGTGTACGATCCCTGCTGCGGCTCGGGCGGCATGTTCGTCCAGTCGGAGAAGTTCGTGGAAAGCCATGGCGGGCGGATCGGCGACATCGCCATCTATGGTCAGGAATCGAACCATACGACGTGGCGGCTCGCGATGATGAACCTTGCGGTGCGCGGGATCGACGCCGACATCCGCTGGAACAGCGAAGGGTCGTTCCACAAGGACGAGCTGCCCGACCTGCGTGCCGACTATGTCCTCGCCAACCCGCCGTTCAACATATCCGACTGGGGCGGCGATCGTATCCGCGAGGATGCGCGCTGGCGGTTCGGCGCGCCGCCTGCGGGCAATGCCAACTTCGCCTGGCTCCAGCATATCCTGCATCATCTGGCGCCGACCGGCACCGCGGGCGTTATCCTCGCCAACGGATCGATGTCCTCGACCCAGAATGGCGAGGGCGACATTCGCCGCGCGATGGTGGACGGCGACGTGATCGACTGCATGATCGCGATGCCGGGGCAGCTCTTCTATTCGACGCAGATCCCGGTGTGCATCTGGTTCCTGGCGAAGGACAAATCGAACGGCGTCGGCCGCGACAAGACGCTGCGCGACCGGCGCGGTGAGATCCTGTTCATCGATGCGCGCAAGCTCGGCCACATGGTCGACCGCACCCGCCGCGAGTTCGGCGACGACGATATCGCCAGGATCGCGGAGACCTATCATGCGTGGCGCGAAGGCGAACACTACGAGGACATCCCCGGCTTCGCCTGCGTCGCCGGCCACGACGTCATCGCTGGTCACGGCTATGTCCTGACGCCGGGCCGCTATGTCGGTGCCGAGGAAGCCGAAGCCGACGCCATTCCCTTCCCCGAACGCTTCGCCGCGCTCCGGGCGACGCTGGAGGAACAGTTCGCCGAAAGCGCGCGGCTGACCGAGGTCATCCGCCAGCGGCTCGCCGACGTCATCATGCCGGCGGAATAGCCGCTATTTTTACATGTCGCGCCAACGTGGAAAGGAAACGCGCTTTTCTTTACACGTCGCCGACGATGTGCAAAAAATCCTGCGTGTCGTTTCATCAGCCCGCCCTCCGATGCTGAAGGCCAGCTACGCCATCCCGGACCTGCCGCCGCCGGGCGTGGAGGAAACGCCCGCGGTGCTGCGCGCGCTGGCCACGGCGCACCGGCATCTTGGCCAATTGAACGGCCGCGCCGCGTCGATCCCCAATCAGGGCATCCTGATCGACACGCTCGCGTTGCAGGAGGCGAAGGCAAGTTCGGAGATCGAGAACATCGTCACCACGCAGGACGAGCTGTTCCAGGCCAGCGCCTTTCCCGAAAACCCGGCCTCGCCCGCAGCGAAGGAGGTGGCGCGCTACGCCGACGCGCTGCGCCACGGCTTCACCGAGCAGCGCCGGCTGGGCGGACTGCTGACCAACAACATGGTCATCGCCATGTTCCAGATGCTCAAGCGCACCGACGAGACGTTCCGCACGACCCCGGGCACCGCGCTGAAGAACGACCAGACCGGTGAAATCGTTTACATCCCGCCGCAGGAGCTCGACGCGGTACGCGCCCACATGGCGGCGCTGGAACGCTTCATCAACGAGGACGAGATGAGTGATCTCGACCCGCTGGTGAAGATGGCGATTGTCCACCATCAGTTCGAGAGCATCCACCCGTTCAGCGACGGCAACGGTCGGCTGGGGCGGATCATCAACGTGCTGTATCTGACCCACGCCGGGCTGCTCGACGTGCCCGTGCTCTACCTCAGCCGGTGGATCACCGGTCGGAAGGGCGAATATTACCGGCTGCTCCAGGCGGTGCGCGACACCAGGGGAGCGGGCGACGCCTGGGAGGCGTGGCTGCTCTACATGATCCGCGGCGTCGGCGAGACGGCGAAGGGCACGCTGGCGCTGATCGAGGGGATGCGCGTGCTGATGACCGATTACAAGCAGCGTATCCGCGCCGAGCACGGCAAAATCTACTCGCAGGACCTGCTCAACAACCTGTTCCGCCACCCCTATACGCGGATCGAATATGTCGAGAAAGAGCTGGGTGTGTCGCGCCCGACCGCGACCAAATATCTCGATACGCTCGCGGCGGCGGGGCTTCTGGACAAGCAGCGCATCGGGCGGAACAACTATTACATGAACCAGCGGCTGGTGGCGTTGTTTGTGGAGGGGGCGGAGTGATGGCGCGCTGGCCAACCGTACGTCTAGGTGACGTTGCGGACATGTTGAGCGGATATCCGTTCAAGAGCGATCGATATACATCCGACAACTCAGGTATTCGTCTGATCCGCGGCGATAACATCGTTCAAGGCTCTCTACGCTGGGATGGCGTCAAGCGCTGGCCGGCCTCGCAAGCCACAGCGCATGCTGGCTACGAGCTGGCACCCGACGATGTCGTATTGGCGATGGATCGTCCATGGATCGAAGCAGGTTTGAAGTATGCCACGATTCGGGAGAATGACTGTCCAGCACTTCTGGTTCAGCGTGTGACCCGCCTGAGAAAGACTGATCGGTTGGATGGGCGCTATCTCTCCTACGTGATCGGTAGTTCCGCTTTCACGCAACACGTCTTGGCTGTTCAAACCGGCACTGCGGTTCCTCATATCAGCGGCGGGCAAATCAAGGCATTCGAGTTTGCGCTGCCGGCAATGGCCACACAGCTTGCGGTCGCCTCCATCCTCGCGGCCCTCGACGACAAGATCGAGCTTAACCGACGGATGAACGAGACGCTGGAGGCGAGCGCGCGGGCGTTGTTCCGGGACTGGTTCGTCGATTTCGGCCCTACCCGCGCCAAGGCCGAAGGCCGCCCCGCCTGGCTCGCCCCCGACCTCTGGTCGCTCTTCCCCGACCGCCTCGACGACGATGGCGTGCCGGACGGATGGGCCATGTCATCAGTGGTTCAGGAATTCAATTTGACGATGGGGCAGTCGCCGCCAGGCGACACCTACAATGACGAGGCCATTGGGCTGCCATTCTTTCAAGGGAGAACCGACTTCGGATTTCGTTATCCCGCACGGCGCAAATTCTGCTCGGCACCAACCCGGCTGGCATCGGCCGACGATACGTTGATTAGCGTCCGCGCGCCGGTGGGCGATCTGAACATGGCTTGGGAACGCTGCTGCATAGGGCGAGGCGTGGCGGCAGCACGACATCGTACCGGATCCCGAAGCTACACCTATTACGCTTTGCACTCGATCCAACCTGAGCTGGAGCAGTTCGAGCACACTGGAACCGTGTTCGGCGCCATCAACAAGGTGCAATTCGAACGGCTCAGGATTGTGGCGCCGCATCCGGAGCTCGTCGCTGCGTTTGAAAGGCAGGCAGGGAGCCTCGATGATCGTGTTCGAGCAAACATCGCCGAGGCCGACACCCTCGCCGCCACCCGCGATGCGCTTCTCCCCAAGCTGATGTCCGGCGAACTCCGCGTCCGCGACGCCGAGGCGCTGGCGGCATGACCGGCGCGGCTCCCGGCGTCGACGCCGCCTGATGGCGAAGTTCACCGAATCCGTCGTCGAGGAAGCCGCGCTCGCCTGGCTGGCCGAACAGGGCTGGCAGGTCGCTTATGGCATCGACGCTTCGCCCGACGGCAAGGCGCCCGAGCGCGCCGCCTATGCCGACGTGATCCTGCCCGCCCGCCTTGCCGCCGCCATCGACCGGCTCAACCCGGCGATCCCCGCCGATGCGCGCGCCGACGCCGTCCGCCGGGTGATGGCGGTCGAGATGCCGGGCCTGGTCGAGGAGAACCGGCGGCTCCACCGGCTGATCGTCGAGGGGGTGCCCATCGAGTATCGCGACGCCGACGGCGCGATCCGCGGCGACCGCGTGCGGCTGGTCGATTTCGACGCGCCTGCGGGCGGGCTCGATATGAACGACTGGCTGGCGATCAACCAGTTCACCGTCATCGAGCCCCGTCTGGGTGGGGGCCATACCCGCCGACCCGATATCGTGCTGTTCCTCAACGGCCTTCCGATCGCGGTCGTCGAATTGAAGAACCCCGGCGACGAGAACGCGACCGTCACCGGCGCATACAACCAGCTCCAGACCTACAAGCGAGAGATCGGATCGCTGTTCCGCACCAACGCGCTGCTGATCGCCTCGGACGGGATGACCGCGCGGATCGGATCGCTGACCGCCGACGAGGAACGGTTCATGCCATGGCGGACCATCGATGGCGACGTGATCGCGCCCAAGGGCCTGCCCGAGCTGGAGGTGATGATCGCGGGCGTGCTCGACCGCCGGCGGCTGCTGATGCTGATCCGCGACTTCACCGTGTTCGGCGACGCAGGGCGCGGGATCGTCAAGATCATCGCGGGCTATCACCAGTTCCACGCCGCCCGCGCCGCCGTCGCCGCCACGCTCCGTGCGGTGCCCGGCGTGTCGGTGGAGCGCGCGATCCGCGAACGCCCGCTCGCCTATGGCCTGCCCGATGCCGCCGCGCACCCCGATGGCGATCGCCGCATCGGTGTGATCTGGCACACGCAAGGGTCGGGCAAGAGCTTCCTGATGGCGTTCTACGCCGGGCTGCTGGTGCGCACGCCCGCGCTCGAGAACCCGACGATCGTCGTCATCACCGATCGCAACGATCTCGATGACCAACTCTTCGCGACCTTCTCGATGTGTGCCGACCTGATCCGGCAGACGCCGATCCGGATCGAGAGCCGCGAGGACCTGACCAACCGGCTCGACCGCGCGTCCGGTGGCGTGATCTTCACCACGATGCAGAAGTTCGCGCCGCCGCCGGGAACGAGCGATTATCCCGCGATCAGCGAGCGCCGCAACGTCATCGTCATCGCCGACGAGGCGCACCGCTCGCAATACGGCTTTCGCGCGCGCATGGATCGCAAGACCGGCGAGCTGGCCTATGGCTTCGCCAAATATCTGCGCGACGCGTTGCCGAACGCCTCGTTCATCGGCTTCACCGGCACCCCGATCGAGAAGGACGACGTCAACACGCCTGCCGTGTTCGGCGATTATGTCGACGTCTATGACATCGCCCGCGCGGTCGAGGACGGCGCGACGGTGCCGATCTACTATGAGAGCCGCCTGGCGCGGATCGCGCTGCCGCCCGAGGCGCTGCCCGAGATCGACGCCGAAATCGAGGGACTGACCGAGGACGAGGCGCAGACCGAGCAGGAGCGGCTGAAGCAACGCTGGTCCGCGGTCGAGAAGCTGGTCGGATCGAAGGACCGGCTGGACATGGTCGCCGCCGACCTCGTCGCGCATCTGGAGGACCGGCTCGCGGCGATGGACGGCAAGGCGATGGTCGTCTGCATGAGCCGCCGCATCTGTGTTGCGCTCTATGACGCGATTCGATCGCTGCGTCCCGACTGGCACAACGACGACGACAATGCCGGTGCGATCAAGGTGGTGATGACGGGATCGGCGGCGGATGCGCCCGACTGGCAGCCGCACATCGGCAACAAGGCGCGCCGCGACCTGCTCGCCAGGCGCGCCAAGGACCCGGCCGATCCGCTGCGCCTCGTCATCGTGCGCGACATGTGGCTGACCGGGTTCGATGCGCCGTCGATGCACACCATGTATATCGACAAGCCGATGCGCGGCCACGGCCTGATGCAGGCGATCGCCCGCGTGAACCGCGTCTTCCGCGACAAGCCCGCCGGGCTGGTCGTCGATTATATCGGCATCGCGCAGAACCTGAAAAAGGCGCTGGGCCAATATTCCGCGTCGGACGCCGCCGAGACCGGCATCGACGAAGCGCAGGCGGTCGCCGTGCTGCTCGAGAAGTTCGACGTGGTGCAGGCGATGTTCCACGGCTTCGACGTGACGCCGGGCGTGTCCGGCACCCCGACCGAGCGCCTGAAATGCCTGGGCGCGGCGATAGAGTTCATTCTCGCCCGCCAGCACGAGGCTGCGGCGAAAGAAACGACGGACGACGCCCGCAAGGCCGCGCACCGCCGCTTTCAGGACGCGGTGCTCGCGCTGACCAGGGCGTTTGCGCTGACAGCCGCCGGCGACGAGGCCCGCGCCATTCGCGACGACATCGCTTTCTATCAGACGATCCGCGCGGCGCTGGCCAAGACCGGCGGCGGCGGCGCGTCATCGGGCGAGCGCGACTTCGCCGTTCAGCAGCTGATCGACCGCTCGGTGGTGTCGACCGAGATCGTCGACATCCTCAGCGCCGCCGGGCTGACCACGCCCGATATCTCGATCCTGTCCGACGACTTCCTCGCCGAGGTGAAGGCGATGGAGCGCCCGAACCTCGCGCTTGAGGCGCTGCGCAAGCTGCTCGGCGACCAGATCCGCTCGCGCAGCCGCACCAACGTCGTCGAAAGCCGCCGCTATTCCGAACGCCTGACCGACGCCATCGCGCGCTATCACACCAACGCGGTCAGCACCGTCGAAGTGCTCCAGACCCTGATCGATCTGGCCAAGCAGATCCGCGCCGAGCAGGCCCGCGGCCAAGCCGAGGGTCTGACGCCCGACGAGATCGCCTTCTACGACGCCCTCGCTGACAACGAGAGCGCGGTCGACATTATGGGCAACGATAGCCTGAAGGTCATTGCCGCAGAGCTGGTGAACACATTGCGCGCGAGCGCGACAGTCGATTGGTCCCACCGCGAAAGCGCCCGCGCTCGGATGCGGGTGCTCGTGAAGCGAATCCTGCGCAAATACGGCTTTCCGCCGGATCTTCAGGACATCGCGGTGCAGACGGTGATACAGCAGGCTGAATTGCTGGCGGAACAATGGTGAACGCCCGCTCGGCTTCTATTGGTCGTGGGAGTACGGCCAATTAAAGTAGTACCAGTCCATGTTGCGGACCTTCGACTTGAGCTGCCGGCTGTAGGACCCAGATGCGGTCATTTAGCGCACCTGTTTGGCTCCCCAGCTTTCGCCCTTTATTCAGGTCGGCTTGGATGCCGCTTCCAGCTGACTAGATCGGCCGACGGAGCGTCGTGACGGGCAGTTGTACCTAAGCCTGATCCAACCAGTCTTGACGGCGGGAGCCGAGCGGCCGATGTCTGTATGTCACTACAGGAATTGATCATGACCGCCACATTCACAAGCCGCGACTTCAACCGCGAACCTGGCCGCATCAAGCGGGCTGCGACCCACGAGCATGTCATCATCACCGAACGCGGGCAGCCGACGATTGCGGTGCTGCCCTTTGCGGATTATCAGCGCATGATCGGTGGCACGGGCTCGATCCTAGACGCACTCGCCATGGACAGCGTCGGCGAGATCGACGTCGATTTCACCATGCCGAATTCTGCGACAGGCCGATGATCGCAGGCGAATGCGATCATACGTCAACTCAGCACGTGCCTGCCGCGTTCAACCGTAGCGCTGTGGCCGACGGCGGCGCCGGGCGTGCGTGTCCGGACCGTATCAACCATGATCCAGTCGTTGGTCACCCGGTCGGCATCCACCGTCATCGCCATGTAGCCGCGCCGGGAGGTGTCGCACCATTTGAGTTCGGGATTGCCGCTAACCAGCGTCGCCGCGACGATCCCGGGGTCGGTCTTGATACCTGATTCATAGCCCGGCGAGGTCACGCTGTGGCCCGCAAACTCGACAGCGGCGGGGCGCCCGTCCTGCGCCAGATCAAAAGCCCAGCCGTTGTGGCTGTCGCCCGAGATGACGATCGTATTGCCGCCCGCCTCCTGCGCCGAGCGAAGAAATCGACAGCGGGCGGCCGGGTAGCCGCCCCAATTGTCGAAGTTGAACGGCAGTCCCACGCGTCCGGCGGCAATCCCCGCCTCCACATAGCTGCGCCCGCGCGGGCTCGAGCCGCCAAGCCAGCCGGCTGCGTCAGCCGGCAGGATGGTCTGGCCCATGATCGTGCCGGAACCGACGATTTGCCAGGGCCGGCCGCTCTTGGCCGAGGTGCGGAGCGCCTGTGACAACCAGACTTCCTGCTGGCTCCCCATCATCGTCGCTGCCGGGTCCATCCAGACACCGTCGCGAAACGCCGTCAACGCCGCGACCAGATCGGCCTGTTTGAACAGTGGCGCGATATCGGGTTGTTTCGTGCGGGCCAGCAGCCGGGTCTCGGTCCGGAACAGCGTCGCGAGACCGCCGATGTCATAGGCCTTCCAGGGCTCATCGGAAACCGGCATCCACTCGCGGTAAGCCTGGACCGCCGCTGCGCGGCGCGGGTTCCAGGCGCCTTCGGTCAACGGATCGTGGTTCTCCGCCCCTCCCTCCCAACTGTCGTTGGCGCTTTCGTGATCGTCCCACTGTGCGATCATCGAGAAGCGCCGGTGCAGCGCCTGCAGGTCGGGATCGGCCCGGTAGCTGGCATAGCGCAACCGGTAGTCGGCGAGATGGAGCAGTTCCGCGGCAGGAAGCGGCACCCTGCCCGGCACCGCCATGTCGGCAGCCGGATAGTTCCCGATCGCATATTCATAATAATAGTCGCCAAGATGAATGATACAGTCGAGATCATCCCGGGCCGCGGCGTGCGCATAAGCGTTGAACCAGCCGAACCCCATGTTCGAGCAGGAAAAGATCGCCGCGCGCCAGGGAGCCACGCCGTCGCCCGGCAAGGTGCGCGTCCGCCCCACCGGAGAGACACTGCCGTTCGGAGCGACGAAGCGGTAATGATAGGTCCGTCCCGGCTGCAGGCCATCGACGATGATCTTGGCAGTGTGGTCGCGCCACGGACCGGTGATCTCGGCGCCGCCGGCCACGACGCGCGTGAACTCGGGCGACTCCGATAGTTCGACCCGGAGTTCGACGGGTCCGCCGCCGCGCGGTACGTAGCGCGTCCAGAGCAGCACCGAACCGGCATCCGGCTCGCCGCTCGCAACCGAATGCGTGAAACCGGTGCGTCCGGCGAGTTCGGCTGCGCCGGCAAATCCCGGGATCAGCGTGCTTCCGAGCCCGAACATGGCGGTTGTCAGAAGTGCGCGGCGATCGATGGTCATGGAGGCTCCGTTCGCAGAAGAGATGGGCATTTACCGGATGTCCGGCGCTCGTGCGAGAACGGGCACGCGTGCGATCAGAACCGTGCCCCGAGTTCGATGCCGTAAAATCTTGGCTCGGCGGCAATGAAGGTCGAGTCGCCGAAGCCGCCGCCGGTATTTCCCGCATCCAGCAGATAGCGCCGATCTAGCAGGTTGCGGGCAAAGCCGCCGACCCGGTAGCGCCCGCCCGCGAACTCGACCCCCGCGCGAACATTGACCAGCGCATAGGCGCCCTGGCTGATCAGCGGGGAGTTCGGCAACTCGAAGAACTCCTTGCTCTGATAGGTCGCCGACGGCGTGGCATAAAGCACGGTGCCGCGCATCAGGGGCAGGCGCAGGGTCGCGCCACCGGAGGCGGTATATTTGGGCTGCAACCGGAACTGCGCGCCCGCGTAATTCGGCGCGACGTTGCCGCCGCGGTCGATCTTGCCGTCGATATAGGCGAAGCTGCCGAAGACGGAGAACACCGGGCTGACGCTGTAGCTGGCCTCAAGCTCGACGCCGGGGTTCTTGGCGGAGCCTGCACTCTGCGTCGTGGTGGTACCGTCCGCATTGACCACCGATACCTGGAAGCGGTTGTAATCCTGGTAGAAGGCGGAGAGCGTGCCGGTCAGCCCGCCTGCGTTCACCTTGATACCCGCTTCGTAATTCCAGACCGTTTCCTTCGGCACGATCTGCAGGTTCGGGACGGTCACGCCACCGGCGGCCCGTGAGCCAAGCTGAACAACCGGGGAGCGGCGCCCCTCGCTGACGGTCGCACAGACGTTGACGCCCGGACTGACGCGGTAGAGCGCGTTGAAGCGCGGCAGGATCGCGGAGAAGGTCCCCTGCGCCTCGAACTGCCCGGTGCCCGTGCTGGCGATGCCGAGCAGGCTGGTGCGCACGCCGACCGCGCCCAGCAGGACCGAATTGGGCTGGTCGGCGCCGTAGCGCGATTTGCGCCGCTCGACGAGCACGCGCGCGCCAGCGGTCAACTCCAACTTCGGGCCCGGGATGTACGTCGCGTCGGCGAAGACCGAAAAGGTATCGTTGGTGCCGTAATTGGCGAAGACCGACTGATAGGGGATTTGCGTCGCGGCGCGGCGCGACAGTATCGCGGTCGCGCGTGTCGCCGGGATCGTCCCGTCCGGTGCGACGCAGTTGGTGCCGGTAGGGACGCCCGCGCCGTTCAGCGCGGTGCGGAACGGCTGGAAGGCGGGCGTCACCGAACAGGCGATGTACGTTCCCTCCTCGGTCGAGAAAGGGACGCGCTGGACGCCATTTTCGACAAAGGCGTTGAAGCCCAGCGACGCGCGGTACTTGTCGCCGGTGAACGCAAAGCGGCTCTCATGGCTGTACTGGTCGCCCCGCGCATCCTCGGCGAACTCCAGATACCAGGCGGGACCGCCATCGGCGTCGAACACCTCGTTCGAGTTGAACTTCCGGTAGCCGTTGACGGTCGTGAACGTGACGCCCGGCGCCACGTCGATGCTCAGCGTCAGATTGGCGTCGTATACGTCGCGCTTCAGCCCCAGCCGGGCATCGCCCAGCACCTGCCTGCTGAACGGCGACCCCGAAAGCTCAGCATAGCCATAGTCTCCGTTGAAGCCGCCGGTCGGCGCGAACACGCGGCTCTTGAACGCTGTGCCGGGATTGCGCTGCCCGTCGTAGGTCAGGACCAGATCGGCGGTCACGTCGCTGCTGGGTTGCCAGCGGAGCGAGCCGCGGATGCCGCGCTGGTCCTGCCCGTTCAGGTCATCCTGGTCGATGCGACCCTGGTTCTGGTTGGGGACGTCCGGATCACCGGCGATGTTGCGGACATAGCCGTCCCGATATTTGTACGCGAAGGCGAGGCGGCCCGAGAGCGTATCGGTGCCCGCGTTGAGAAAGCCCGAAACCTGCGTCCGGTTGAAGTTGCCGTAGGTCGCGGTCAGCGCCGCCGATGTGTCGGCACGCGGTTTGGCCGAGATCACGCTGACCGCGCCGACTTCAGCGGCCGTGCCGAACAAGGTCGCCTGCGGTCCCTTCACGACCTCGATCCGCTCAAGGTCGTACAGATCCTGATAGGCGCCACGCGAGCGGCTGATGTCGACGCCATTATAGTAAAGCGTGACCCTAGCGCCCTGCTGCGACGACCCGTTATCCGAGGTGATGCCGCGAATGACGAAGCCGGGATTGTTGGCGCTTTGCTCCTGAATGACGAGGCCGGGAATGTAGTTGGCCACCTCCGAAAGCGAGTTGACGCCGATCTGCGCCAGCCGCGCGCCGCTCACGGCGGTAATGGTGATCGGCACGTCCTCGATCCGCTGCTCGCGCTTTTGCGCGGTCACGATGATGTCGGCCGTATCGGCAGAGGTCGGTGCCTGCCCCTCGACGACGGATTGCGCGAGCGCGCCGCTTGAGACGCCGGCTAAGAGCGTCGCAAGCGTAGCGCTGTAGATCATTCGTGTCATCGAAATGGCCCCTTTTCCCGACTGGCGGGGTAGAGGCGATGCGTGACGCCGCAGCGTCGCGCACATGACGGTTCGGTGACGAGGTCGTACCCTATTTCAGGGGGCGACACACCGGCTCGAATGTACGGAAACCGACCCTGTGTACCTCAGGATGCTCCGTGCCAATGCAGCAGGGCCGTGAACAGCGCATAGAGACTGCCCGACAGCAGCATCGCGACCGGCAGGGTCAGTAGCCACGCGGTCGCCATGTTGCGGACGGTGCGCCATTGCAGACCGGACCCGTTGGCGACCGATGCCCCGGCAACCCCCGACGACAGGATATGCGTGGTCGATACCGGCATGCCATAGGCTTCGGCGAGCAGGATGGTCCCGGCCGCGACGATCTCGGCGGACGCGCCCATTCCGTATGTGAGATGCGTCTTGCCGATCCGCTCCCCGACCGTCACGACGATCCGCCGCCAGCCGACCATCGTGCCGAGGCCCAGCGCCAGCGCGACCGATACCTTCACCCACGCCGGAATGTAGCGCGTACCCTGCTCCAGCCGATCGGCATGCGCGTCGATGGCCTGACGCTGCGCAGTAGTCAGTCGCGATGCCTGCCCATCGTGATCGATGAGCCGCGTGACGTCGAGCACCAGATACATGTCGCCCCGCAGATTTGGGGTCGCTGCCGCGGGGACCTGCCGGAGTGATCCATAGCCGGCGATCCGCCGGGACACGTCTCGCGACACCGTCGCGATCGCCGCATAGGTACGCGGGCCATCGACGCGGCGCCGCTCGAGCGCGTGCATCAACACCGCTCGCGCTTCACCCGCCGAAACGACGATACCGCCCGCCTGCGCGGTATAGGCCCGCTCGGCGGCGCGCGCGGTCTGGACGAAGGCGGGCGTCGCGCTGTCGGGCGCCGTCCTGTTCAGCGCATAGGCGGTGGGCGCGACGCCGATCAGGATGAGCATGATGAGCCCCATGCCCTTCTGTCCGTCATTCCCGCCATGCGCGAAACTGACCGCGGTGCAGGTGAAGATCAGCAGCGCGCGGATGCCGCGCGGCGGCGGGGTCGCGGCTTTGGGTTCACGGTAGAGTTCGGGCGCGGGCAGCAGGCGCCGCATCACGAGCAACAGAACGAGCGCGCCGACAAAGCCGACCAGCGGGCTGAACAGCAACGCCGAGAGCACCTTGGTCGCCTGCCCCCAGTCGACGCCTGCCGCGCCGTCACCCCGGGCGAGCATTCCGTGCACGACGCCCACGCCCAGGATCGAGCCGATCAGCGCGTGGCTGGACGAGTTGGGGAGACCGACCGACCAGGTCGCGAGGTTCCAGCCGATCGCCGCCAGCAGCAGCGCGAAGATCATCGCGAACCCGGCCGCGCTGCCCATGTTGAGTACCAGATCGACCGGCAGCAGCGTCAGGATCGAATAAGCCACCGCGCCCGACGACAGCATCACACCCAGGAAATTGAAGAAACCCGACCATAGGATCGGCTGATCGATACCAGCCGGCACTGCGCCGCGATCGACAGGCTCGTGTGTTCCCGCTCGATCATTTTCCGCCGTCGTGCGACTCTTATCGCGCGAACCCCTTCGACAAGAAATCCCGTTCCACCACCAACTACCCGATCTTCGCGTGCAACTTCTCGATTTCAGTGTCGTCTGCCGCCTTGGACGCCTCGCTCGCGCCCGCAAACGTCGCGGCCATGCCTTCGATCGCCTGCCGTTTCCATGTCGCAATCATCGTCGGGTGAATGCCGTGCCTGCTCGCCAGCTCCGCCAGCGTCAGATCACCCCGGATCGCCTCCAGCGCCACCTTCGCCTCGAACTCGCCCGTATGCTTCTTCCGCGTCGTCTTCATTGCCGTCCATCCCTCACGTCGGGGATAGCTTAGCCTCCTGTCCAGATTTCCAACACCACCTCAGCGATCCCGGTTTCTTGGTCCTTGCAGCGGCCAAACTGCCTATCGCCCGTATCTAGGGGAGGGAGAAGCGCGGTGCCGGCAAAATTCCGATTTATTCGCGCTGTCTTCCGAGCCTTGGTCGTCGCTGCGTTGGCAATGGTGCCTTCGGTCGCCAACGCGCATGTCAAATGGTTTACGACGACAGACGTTGTGACGCCGCCGCTACGCCCGACCGTCGTATTGACACCGCTGTTCGTCGGCGTCTTGGCCGCCGCCAGCGTGGCGCTGTTCCTCGGGCTGCTTCTCGGTGGTTGGATCATGGAGCGGTGGCCGAGCTTCGCGTCACCCGGCACGAAGTTCGCAAGCATGGAGGAGCGGCTGATCCGGGCTGCGACGGGTGCCTACTTCATTTTCGTGTCGAGCCATGGCGGGTTAATACTAACGCCCGAACTCCGATCGCCGGAAAGCTGGATCCCGGTGGCGCGATTCGTCGCTGCGTTGGGTCTGATCTGGCGGCCGACTTGCGCGGTGGCGGGAGCAATCATATAGCTGCTCTACGGGTTCGCAGTCGATCGCTATGGCATCTTCCACCTGACCGACTACATGTTCTTTCCCGCGCTCGCTTTATATTTGATCTCCCTTGCGCTGCCGAAGTGGCGGCTAGCTGCGATCCGTGAACCCCTGCTGACGGGCGCGCTCGCCTTTAGCCTCGCATGGACGGCCATCGAAAAGTTCGTCTACCCTCAGTGGACCCATGCGGTCGTCGCAACGCATACGAACATCGCATTCGGACTTCCCGTACCGTTCGTAGTCATCGTCGCTGGCTTCGTGGAATTTACGCTCGCTTTCTATCTGATTGTTGGGCGTGGGCTCATGCGGATCGGCGCCGCAATCTATGCGATTATCTTCATCGCTGCAATGCCATCGTTTGGCAAGCTGGACGTCTATGGACATCTCATCATCGTTGCGACGCTTTTCATCACGATGCTGCGCGGTGCTACGCCGTTCCAGCGCTTCTGGCATCGGGAACACGGTACGCTGCTCGTCGACGCCGCCTGCACTATGGCGCTGTACTGGACAGCGCTGGTCCTGTTCTTTGCCGCGTATTATGGATTGCAGATAAGCATATGAATCTGAACCCCGGCCGTCGCTACCGGAATACGTCCTCAAGTTCGCCGTCGAGCACGCGTGTTCGGGTTTCAGACCGTGCGAAAACGCGCTGACAGCCAATATCCTGACGAGCGTTTTTGTCGGGTATTACGACGA
The DNA here is from genome assembly GCA_965260965.1 of Sphingomonas sp. Taxonomy (GTDB): domain Bacteria; phylum Pseudomonadota; class Alphaproteobacteria; order Sphingomonadales; family Sphingomonadaceae; genus Sphingomonas. The sequence goes on from CBDHCA010000003.1 coordinate 1,640,836, forward strand.
CGTTGATGTTCTCGGTTTCGCCTGCTGCAGCGCTAGAGTCGCCTTCTAGAAAGCACAGCCGGTGCTGCGGCAGTGCCTTTGGGACAAGGATCAGGCCTGTACCGCCCGCATCAGCCCTGGGACCCCGATGATGGTGTTGGCTCGGCTGAGATTGTAGGCGAGCGTGGTCAGGCTGAACTCGGCCCGCACCTTCTCCAATCCGCACATCAGGAACGCGCCCTGATTCATCCACTGCTTGATCGTGCCGAAGGGATACTCGACTGTGGAGCGACGGATAACGAGCATGTCGGACCGCTTCGCGAAGCGCTCGACCATACGCTCGATGATCGCCTCCTTCTCCCAGCGGTTGATTTGCCGCCAGCGTCCCTTGGTGCACCGCGCCTTCATCTGGCAGCCGGCACACGCGGCAGTGCTGGAATACTGGATAGACACATGCCCGCGAGTCACCGAGTTATAGCGGGTGTCGAGCGCCTGCCTGGCGGGGCAGTGATAGGCGTCGGCCGCCGGATCGTATCGGAACCGCTCCTTGGGAAAGAGGCCGTTGCCGACGGCGGTGCCGCGGTGCGGACGGGGGGTGTACGGCGTGATGCCGGCCGCCTCGCACGCCTCGATGTCTTCGCCCTTGTGGTAGCTCCTCTCGACGAGTTCGAGACAGGCATGCCGGCTACCGCATCGATCCGCTCGACGCCGAGCAACTCCTTCGCCGCACCGGCCGTGGGTGCCAGCAAGCCCATGTCGTTACAGGCGTTGGTGACGTGCTGTTCGACGATCAGCTTATTCGCATCGACCGCCACTTGGGCCGACCGTCACCTTGGAATGCGCGACGATCTAAACTCATCGGGATCGGTGAGCGAGATCTGCCCGTCGCCGCTCTCCTCCAGTTGGCCCAACAGCGCTGCACTGACCTGCCGCTGCTCGCGCAGCTTGGCGATCTTCATTGCGAGCGCATTGGCGCGGCCGGTGCCGGCACCAAGCGCCAGCGCTTCAAGCGTTGTCCCATCGGCTTCTTCCACATGGATATCGCCGAGGTGCAGACCGCCGAGAGCTAGCTCCACCTGTTCGTGGGCATCGACGAGACCAGCAAGTTCGCGGTCACCCAGCTAATCGACAAGGCCGACTGACGGACGACGTGGGAGTTCCTGGAACATCTACTGAAAGCCGTACCTTACCGAATACACACGATCCTGACCGACAATCCTGTCCTGAGCCTGTCGAAGGGGGCGTCCAGTTCGCCGAGCAACCGCGCAACCGCAACACCGCCTGGTCGCGGCAGATGCGCTTCGACATGAGCTGCGAGGCAAACGACCTCGAGCATCGCCTCACCAAGCCGAACCACCCCTGGACCAACGGACAGGTCGAGAGGATGAACCGCGCCATCGAAGAAGCCGCCGTCAAACGCTTCTACTACGAAAGCCATGAACAGCTCCGAACGCACTTCGCAGACTTCATGGCTGCCTACAACTTCGCCCGCCGGCTTAAAACGCTCAGCGCCCTCACCCTACGAATACATCGCCAAAATACGGACTTCAGAGCCGGACCGACTCATCGTCAATCCGACCCACCAGATGCAGGGACTAAACACGTAGATCGACCCTCGCCGTACCGTCCACGACTGGTAGATGGATAGCGGCGGATGGTCGTCGGAATAGCGCAAATAGGTTATTGGCAGGGACCCCTTTCGTATTGCGCGCACAAGCGTGGCAGCCGCCGAAATTGCCGCCCGTTAGCAGGTTAATATCGCAGGAAACTTTCAGGGACGGCTGCGTTGGGCGAGCGACGGCGACGGGTTTGAGGGTGGTCGCCAGCGCTCATTCCGGCAGCAAAGGACTATCATCATGAAGCTCGACGGCAAGACCATCGCGATCCTGATCGCGCCACGCGGCACCGAGGATCCCGAGTTCAAGCAGCCCAAACAGGCGGTCGAGGAGGCCGGCGGGAGTGTCGTTGTCGTCAGCCTGGAATCGGGTGAAGCGGAGACCGTCAACAACGATCTTGATGCGGGTTCGACCTATCGGGTCGACAAGACGATTGACCAAGTATCGGCCAGCGATTTCGATGCGCTGGTAATCCCTGGTGGCTGCGTTGGCGCAGACAAGCTTCGCGGCAGCGATCAGGTCGTCTCGTTCGTCCATGATTTCTTCGCGCAGAAAAAGCCGGTTGGCGCGATCTGTCATGCGCCGTGGACACTGGTCGAGGCAGATGTCGTACGGGGGCGCACGCTGACCTCGTTCCCGACGCTGCAGACCGATGTCGAGAATGCCGGCGGCACTTGGGTCGATCGCGCAGTCGTGGTCGATCAGGGCCTTGTCACCAGCCGCAACCCCGACGATCTGCCCGCCTTTTGCGACAAGATCGTCGAAGAATTCTGCGAAGGTGCGCATGCCGAGCAGGCAGCGAGCGCCTAACATGGCGCGGTTCGACGATAAGGTCGTGATCGTCTCACCGGCGCCGCCTCCGGCATCGGCAAAGGGGCCGCGCCGTGTTGCCTTGGAAGGGGCAACACTGATGCTTGGCGATGTCGACCTCGATGACCTGAATATGCTCGCCGCCGATCTGGGCGACACAGTTGAAGCGATCAACTTCGATACTTCCGACGGCGTGCGTGCAAAGCGTTGGCTGGGCAAGCGATCGGGAGGTTCGGGAGGGTCGACATCCTCGGCAACAATCCCGAGGTCGAGCCTCTCGACAAGGTTGACGAGGGTAATTTCTCTAAATTCACCAAGGTAATCAAGATCAACTTCTTAGACTTGGTTCGGATGACCCCTTTCACTGTCGCATCGTTGCGTCCGGTGAAGGGGTACACCGTCAACGTATCGTCGGTCTCCGGACTGGGTGACGACTGGAAAACGGTTTCTGTTGCGGAGCGAAGTGGGCGCTCTCGAGTTACACCCCCGCGCGCGTGGTGGACGAAGCGAAGAATGGCGTGCGGGTGGATGCGATCAACTTCGCGATGACCTATACCGCACTGACATTTGGGATGTAGAATCGGCCGAAACTGAGATGACCACAATGGATCGCCAGTTGTTCGCCAGACACAGGCATCGCATCGGCCGGCGGCGTCGCTCTGACATTTGCGGCGGGGTGGCGTTCAAGGGCAGCGAGTTCGAATGGCTTGCCGCTGCTATGCTCGTCCGCCATCATCAACGCGGTGATGCCCAGCCCGGCAAGGAACCCGCCCGCGATCGCACCGCCATCCGTTGTCCGTCGATATCAGCCATGATCCGCTCCGTCCTCTCGACCGGGAACCGGCGTGTCGTAGGCGTTTAGCAACAGCGAAACCAGGCAATACCCGCCGACCAGATATATAAGCTCCGCTGTGCCCTCCTCGCCAAAGGCTATCACCGCGCGCTGATAGGTCGATTCGGGCAATTGACGCCCGCCAGCCAGCGCCACCGCGACGTCATACGCCGCCTGCTCCTCCTCGGTCAGATCGGCGGGGCGCTGACCCGCGGCGATCGCTGCGATTTTGGCATTGGATAACCCGATACCGTCAGCGACACGTTCATGTGCGTATAGTTCATATCGGGAATTGAGCGCGGCGCCCGTCGCCAGGACTGCCACCTCGTGCGCGGCTTTGGGCAGCTTGGCGTGGTCGATCAGCGCCTTGGTATAGTTCCACGCGGCACGGCCGGAATCCGGGAAGCGCAGCATCGGTGCGAACGGCCCGATCAGCGCGCCATCTTCGCGCTTCGAGACGAACCCCCGCAGGCGATCGGCGACATAGCCGGACATCTCATCGTGGAGCGCGCGGACTTCAGACGACATCTCATCGGGCGGAAAAGGGTCGGCGCGCATCACGGGTCCTCGTGAAGAAGGTAGATTCCTGAAAACCCGAAATTTTCGACGGCGTTCCCGACGGACTCGTCCGATCACGACCGGAGGAACGACGATGCCGATGCTGGAGATCGACAATCTGCATGCTGGCCTATGCCGATACCGGCCCACACGATGGCCCGGTCGTGTTACTGATCCACCACTGGCCCAACGATACTTGGCCCTGGAACGGTGTTGCGCTCGCGCTGACATTGCGCAGCCCGCGCGTGATGGTCGCGACGTTGTGCGACTGCCGCGACACGCGGATGTCGCGGTAGTCGCAGTAAAAGATGTTGCTTTCGCCCGGCAGCACTCGACCCGCGAGCGGTCGCGCTCGACAAATAACATAGCTTGAATCAGTACGCCGTCCGCGTTCACCGCTGCGCTCTCGCTCGGCAAAGGCGCCTCGATGCGGTTGAACGACAGGGTTTCAGGCTCGGTGAAGCGGTGAACGCGGACGGCGTGAATGGTCATGGCCGGCCCTCGATTGCGGCGCCGGGCACTTACGGACGACGCCGCGCCGGGTTTCACGTGGTTAGATCCGCGCATCTCGCTCTTTTTTTAGTGAAACCGGCTGCCGTTCGGATCGTTCGCTGCGGCAGCAGGATGGTCCTGTGACGCCGATTCACCTCGGCGCAGTCGATCTTTAGGAGCATGCCGTGAGCGCCCCGGTCCGTTATTCACCCGATGTCGAGAAACCAATCGAAAACGAGGACAAGATCCATCAGGAATTGATCGACACGATGCGCTCGATCACCGAGACGACATCAAAGGATTACGGGCACGCGGTCCGCAGCGTCCATGCCAAGGCGCATGGCATCGTCGAGGGCAAGCTCACCGTCGCCAACGACCTGCCACTCGAACTGGCGCAAGGCCTGTTCGCGCGCGCCGCCACGAACAAGGTCGTGATGCGCTTCTCAACCAACCCCGGCGACATTCTGGACGATTCCGTGTCCGCACCGCGCGGACTGGCGCTTAAAGTGCTCGATGTCGAAGGCGAGCGACTGCCAGACAGCCAGGTCGAGAGCTCGCAGAATTTTGTGATGCTCAACGCGCCGGCCTTCGTCGCGCCGGACGCCGAGACGTTCCTCAAATCGCTGAAGCAACTCGCCGCCACCACCGACAACGCGGAGTGGGCAAAGAAGCTGTTGTCCTCTACGCTCCGCGGTATCGAGACAGTGCTGGAGACGGTCGGCGCCGAAAGCGCGATGGTGCAGTCAATGGGCGGCGCAGCGATCACGCATCCACTTGGCGAAAGTTATTACAGCGCCACCGCGCTGCGCTACGGCGATTACATGGCCAAGATCGCGGTCGTGCCGGTATCCTCGAACCTGATCGAACTGACCGGCGATCCCATTGACACGCACGATCGTCCCGACGCGCTACGCGAAGTCATCCGCGAAGTGATGATCGAACAGGGCGGCACATGGGAAATCCGCGCGCAACTCAACACCGATCTCGACAAGATGCCTATCGAGGACAGCACGGTGGAATGGGACGAGAACGCAAGCCCCTATCGCACCGTCGGCCGCATCACGGTTGAACCGCAGCTCTCGGTCGGCACCGATCTCATGAACGTGGTAGACGAACAGATGTTCTTCAGCCCCTGGCACGGCCTCGTCGCGCACCAGCCATTGGGGTCGGTCAACCGGTCGCGACGCAAGACGTATGAGATGTCAGCGGATTTTCGCGCGGACTTCAATGGTTGCCCAATGCACGACGTCGCAGCGCTACCAGCAAGGCCTGTGGCGGCGACAACGTAGTGATGCCCCCGTTCAAAGTGACGCCTATGACCGACACAGCGACCAGCTTCTTCATAACCGCTGGGCAGGTCAGCGATTATGCCGGCGCCGTAGCGCCGCTGGACGATCTGCCAAAGGCAAAGTGGATGCTCGCCGACCGCGGCTGCAACACCGCCTGGTACAGGAATGCCCCTCAGGCAAAGGGCATCACACCGTGCATTCCGGCGCGATAGCCCGGATGCCCCGATAAATTGGCGCCGCACTGGCCGCGCGAGCCTCATTGCAGCCCGAGTAATAGACGGGAGTAATAGATTGGTCGGTCTGGCCCGCAGCGGGCGTTCCCGAACTGTAGTCCGGCAAAGACCATACGAAGCTGAAAGCTGCAGCCGAGATAGCTGCAGTGAGTATCGCAAACCGCCCATTGGCAATTTGCTAGGACCGCCGCTCACGACGACGCTTGCTTTTGTAATGCTCTCCAAGCTGGATCGGCGTCGCGCGAAGGGCTTCCCAAAACTCACGACGCAGGTATGCTAACCGGCGGTAAACGTCCCATTTCTGTCAATGCTTGAAGTCGCTGCACGGCATTGGTGTTGGCAGTGAGTTAGCGCACCGAAGCGGATCGCCCGTCGACCGATGGCGCCAACGGATCGAGAAAGCGAATGGGGAGTTTTCATAGCGGCGGATTAAACGGACATTCAACCACTGAACACCGGACATCTCTCGCTTGCGCTTTCAGCCGATGAACGACTTCTAGGAAAAACTATGAGCGTTATGCAAAAATTTACCGTCGGAACGGCTTTCCCCAAACGCGGCTGGGATCAAGTCGGCGGCGGCCATGTCGTTCCGGCCGACGAAAGCGGCTGGCGACTGCTGGTCGTCTATCGTGGCAAACACTGTCCGATATGCCGGAGCTATCTCGGCAAGATCAACGACTTGCGCGATCGTATCGCGGAACGGGACGTCAAGCTATGGGCTGTATCCGCAGACCCGATCGAGCGCGCGACCGAGGAGGCAACCGCCGAAGACTGGTCGATCAACGTGTTAGCCGGTCTTTCGGAAGACGACATGCGCACGCTCGGACTCTTTATCTCGTCACCGCGATCACCGGACGAAACGGACCGAAACTTCTCCGAGCCGGCCATGTTCCTGATCCGCCCCGATGGTGTCGTCCATAGCGTTGATATCGCCAGCGCGCCGTTTTACCGGCCCGAACTCGACACCCTCCTTCAGGGGATCAAGTTTATCCAGGAGAACAACTATCCGGTTCGCGGCGTCGAGGATTGATACTGCGGGTATGTCGCGCCGAACACGGACCGAAGCACCTCATCAGTGCAGATCGTAGCGAGGCAAATAGCATGAGGATCGAAGAAAAGCGCGTCCTCCTGATCGGGGGTTCGAGTAGAATTGTGTTGGAAAATCGTCCGCCGGGTGTTTGAAACTGCCGCCTAGATGCCGTAATGGGCCGACGTTTCAAGAGTAGCCAGATTGGGTGGCTGTCCCTCAGAATGATGGTGTTGGAAACGGGGTCCGAGCGATCGGCCCCAAACATCATGAGAGGAACAACCATGGAATATTATGCCGGAATCGATGTCTCTCTGAAAGAGAGCAGCGTATGCATCGTGGACGCGAAGGGTAAGATCGTCCGCGAGGTCAAGGTCGCCAGCGAGCCCGAAGCGCTGGTGCGGTATTTCGACGAGCTGGAATTGGCGGTGTGTCGGATTGGGCTCGAGGCGGGGCCGCTATCGCATTGGCTACATGCCGGTCTTGTTGCCGCTGGTCGCGACGTTGTTTTGCTGGAGACGCGACACGTGAAGGCGGCACTTTCGGCGATGACCGTGAAGACCGACCGGAAAGATGCGCGCGGGATTGCCCAGTTGCTGCGGATGGGCTGGTATCGGCCGGTCCAAGCAAAATCGGTGGTGTCGCAGGACACCCGTGCACTTCTGGTCGGGCGCAAGCTTCTGCAGGGCAAGCTGCTCGATGTCGAGCTCAGCATCCGGGGGATCCTGCGCGGATACGGGTTGAAGGTTGGCGAGGTCAGTCGCGGTCGGTTTGCGGCACGTATCGAGGAACTGATCACAGGGCACGCCACTCTGGAGACGGTGATCGGCGCGATGCTGGCGGCACGGACAACATTGTGGGGGGAGTTCACCAGGCTCCACCGGGAGATGCTGAAGATCGCGCGTGCTGACAGGATTTGTCACCGGTTGATGAGCACTCCCGGGGTCGGTGCGTTGGTCGCCTTGACATATCGGTCGGCGGTCGACGATCCGACACGATTCGGAAAATCGAGTACGGTCGGCGCCTACTTCGGGCTGACCCCCAAGAAATATCAGTCCGGCGAGACAGACCGGGATGGGGGTGTCAGCAAGGTCGGCGACGCGATGGTGCGAACCGCGCTGTTTGAGGCCGCGCACATCATGCTGACGCGAGCGACGCGGTTTTCCAGCCTGAAGCGCTGGGCGCTCGAGGTCGCGAAACGTCGCGGTATGAAGCGCGCCAAGGTTGCTCTAGCGCGCAAACTCGGCGTCGTGCTCCATCGCATGTGGATGGACGCTACTGACTTTCGCTGGGGGGCAACCGCAATGGCCGCTTGAAGGAAGAAATACTGATCGGAGCGCGTTTGGAACGGCACGCTTCTAGGGTCCAAACCCAATCAGCGGCTTGAAGGAGCGCGGCTTTCCTGATTCACGGGCGTCGTGGATCAAGGAGAGGGCGGATGGCATTGTTGTGGTTGTCGGACGAAGCATGGGCGGCGATCGAGCTGCATCTGCCGAAGAACCAGCCTGGTGCCCGGCGGGTGGACGATCGGCGGGTGATCTCGGGCATCCTGCACGTTCTGAAGGTCGGTAGCCGCTGGTGCGACTGCCCTGCCGATTATGGTCCGTCGACCACGGTCTACAACCGCTTCAACCGCTGGTCGCACCGGGGCTTCTGGCTGAAGCTGCTCGATGCCCTGGTGGATACCGGCGCGGTCACGAAAAGCACCTCGATCGACAGCACCTACGTCAAGGCACAGCGCGCGGCGTTCGGCGCAAAAGGGGGCGCTCGACACAGGCGATCGGCCGCTCGCGCGGTGGCTGGACCACAAAGGTCCACGCGCTCACCGACGTCATCGGTCGCCCCTACGCGCTGATGCTGACGGCCGGCAACGTCAGCGATGTGAAGGCAGCACCGGCTCTTCTCGAACGCGCCGGGCGCATGCGCTACCTGCTCGGCGACAAAGGCTACGATGCCGACCGGCTGCGGCGCTCGCTGCGCGATGCAGGGGCTGTCCCCGTCATCCCAGGCCGACGCAATCGCAAGCGCGCCATCCGCTACGACAAGGACCGGTATCGCGGCCGCCACCTCATCGAGAACGCCTTCTGCCGTCTCAAGGACTTCCGCCGTGTCGCCACCCGCTACGATAAGCTCGCCGCCAACTTCCTCTCAGGCGTCGCGCTCGCAACCGCCGTCGCGTTCTGGCTTTGAATGAGTCTCGGCCCTAATGAGGTCCCGTCGCTGGGACGAGGGCTTGGCAAGATCGTGTGTAGTGCTGTGAATGCTTTTAGCAAACCACGCTTCCTAGATTGATCTGCCGGTTCTGGATCTGATGGCATGGTGTGGCGGGCTTCGTGCTGACCACGGACAGAAGCATGATCCTGGCGATGAGATAATCATTCAGAGGGACTTGACGAACAAAGGCCCATTACAGAAGCACTACTTTGGCAGAGTAATGGAACCGGGTGGAATCGCGGATGATTCGGGTGGCATAGCGTGCTGACCGGGATGGTGCGTGATGGTGTCGAACGACAGCTGGCGGGAGGACCTCGAGGCGTGGCTGGCGCCGTTTCTCAAAGATTTCACGCACCCAGCCCAGCGGCGTATGTGCCCAACGTCCGTTGCCGGCCTGATTGGTCCGGGCGACCGCAAGAGCGTCCAGCCGCTGGCGGCACGGACGGATGACGCCGGCTACGATCAGCTTCATCATTTCATCGCGAGCGGGACATGGGACACCGCGCCGTTCGAGAGCAGACTGCTGGCCGAGGCGGACCGGCTGGTCGGCGATGCGAAGGGCTTCCTCGTCATCGACGACACCGCCCTGCCGAAGAAGGGGCGCCATTCGGTGGGCGTAGCGCCCCAAAATGCATCGTCGCAGGGCAAGACGGCGAACTGCCAGTCGCTGGTTTCAGTGACGCTGGCCTCGCGCGAGGTGCCTGTGATGGTGGGGCTGCGCCTCTTCCTGCCGGAAAGCTGGACCGACGACCCCATGCGGATGGAGCGCGCCCGGGTGCCAGCGGAGCGGCAGGTTGCGATGAGCAAGCCCGGCATTGCCATTGCAGAGATCGACCGGGTCATGGCCGCAGGCGTCCGCTTTGGATGCGTGCTGGCGGATGCGGGGTACGGCTCGGGAGCGGCGTTCCGCCAGGCGCTGAGCGAGCGAGGACTGTCATGGGCGGTGGGTCTATCATCCCGCCAGACCGTCTATGCCGCCGATGTCCAACTGACCTTCCCGATTGCCCGCGGTGGGCGCCCGCGCAAATACCATGTTCCCGACCAGCCGCCGGTGCCGGTCACAGACATGCTTGCCGGTGAGACGTGGAGAAAGGTCGCATGGCGCCGCGGCACCAAGGGGCGGCTCGCCTGCTTGCTCGCCGCCCGGCGTGTCCGTCTCGGCGAGGGTCACCGGCACCGCATGGCCGGCAACCGCGTCCAGGCCATGCCTGGCGAGGAGGTCTGGCTGGTCGGTGAACGCCGGTCGAGCGGCGAGCACAAATACTATGTGTCCAACCTTCCGCCCGACACGCCGCTGCGCCAGCTTGCCGCCACGATCAAGGCGCGATGGGTCTGTGAGCAGGCCCACCAGCAACTCAAAGAAGAACTCGGGCTCGACCACTTCGAAGGACGATCATGGCCGGGGTTACACCGACATGCGTTGATGACGATGCTTGCCTACGCCTTCCTTCAATCCCGCCGCCTCAAGGCAGCGGGACGGAAAAAAAAGAGTCGGCGGACCGCCCCCACAACCGACCATGCCGGCCATCAGACAGGCAATCCTCGACCGGATGGCGCGACCTCCGCCCACGCACTGTCCGCACTGCCATAAACGCCTGCCAATAACCGACGAACGAACTCTGCCAAAGTAGTGCTAGTAGCTCATCACGTCGGCGGACCATGACTAGACGTGCGGACCAGGCTGTCTTGCACCAATAACAGCTGATCGAGCGTGCTTCTCCCAGCCAACCTGAACAAAGTGGGGCTCACCCGGATACACGCCCGAAAGCGGACAGGCCGGTTTCCACCAGCGTTGCCGAAATGCGGACTGTCAGCATCCGCTAATCGGGTGGACAGTGGCTGTTTGGGTGCACGGTGTGGCCAGTGCTCTTGCCGGTGCCGCGCAACGTCAGATATCCCGATAGGATGTGAACTCAAACGGGATCATATTCTGATACACGAGTTACGTGATGCGCGCCGGGCGTCCGGCTGGTCGCAGCGGACCCTGGCGGACCGGATCGGCGTCGACGCCCAGACAATCAAGCGGCTGGAGAAGGGTGTCGGTTCGGTGCCAACCCTCATCGCCGCCATGGCGGCGATGGACTTTCGCCTGACCGGCCTCGCGGCAGGCAAGACCCTGCCAGAGCAGTTGCGCGCGGAGCGACGCAAGCGGTCGATGTCGCTGAGGGACGCGGCGGAAAAGACCGGCCTGTCCTCGACCACCATCGCTAGCCTCGAGCGAGGCGGCGGATCGGTCGCCAGCCTGCTGCGCCTGCTGGCCGTGATCGCACCGAACGCCCGCCGCCGCGCGCCTGCGCGATCCTATTGGGGGCAGGGCGACAAGGAGGATCGCGACATCCGCTTCACGCCGTCGGACTTCATGGCGGGCATCTACGCCGCGTTCGGTGAGATCGACCTCGACCCGTGTGGGCATCCGCTCAGCCCGGTCGTCGCGCATCGCCAGATCCTGCCGGGCGAAGGCGGCGACGGGCTGGTCGATGATTGGTCGGGTAAGGTCGCCTTGGTTAAGCCGCCTTACTCGCAGCTCCTGCGCTGGCTGCGGCGCGCCCACGATCAATGGCGGGCCGGCAAGGTGGAGACGGTCGTCTGCCTCGTGCCGGTCCGAACCGACTCCGCCTGGTTCCACGAGACCCTGAGTGCGGACGCGGACATCTATCTGCTGCAAGGCCGTGGGCGGTTTCTCGATATACGGGGAGCAAGCCAGCAGACGCCGTTCTCGCTGATGGTCCTGACGCTGGGCGCGACACGCGAGCAGAAGGACCGCTATGCAGGACTCGTCTCGGGGTTCTGGCTGACCCGCAGCGTCACGGCGGCGCCCGCCAATCGGCGTCATCTATCGCTGGTTCGCTGACCCGCCTTCACCGTTCCATGGTCGGTGTCGCCGCCATCGTCACGCGGCCTGCGACCAGACTTGGTATCGACCATCATCGACGGCGTCGCTGCCGAGTGCCAGCTGACGGGCGAGCCAGGCATCGGCGCGTGCCATGCCGTCGGTAACGTCGCCGGCGGGCTTGCCATCGATGTGGAGGATCTCGCCGGGCGCCAGGCGGTAGTGACCACGGGCACCGGGCTGCGGCAGGACGACGCCGCGGGTGCCCCCCTTCGCCAGGAACAGCCGGCACTGCGTCTCGATGTGGCAGATGTCACCGCGCACCATGAAGACGATCATGCCGGTCAGCGCATGGCGACCGTCTTCGCTCGCACCATATTCGAGGTGCAGGACATCCGTGTCGCTCGCCCGCGCCTGCCGGGCGAGCCGGACCTTGCCGTCCAAGTCGAGCCGGTTGCCGCCGGTGAGCACGACCCCCGTCTTCAGCTTGCGGTTGCCGAGCAGCAGCCGGGCGACGGCTTTGGTGCAGACGGTCTCGAACGCGTCGTTGGTCATGGTCATCGTTTCGCTTCCTTGTTTCATCCCCGCATCGGGGCCGCTTGTCCTCCTCCTCATCTCACCCCCGGTTTCTGCGGCGGCAGGCGAGCACGATCTGCGCAGCGGCGCTCTCCAGCCCGGCGGCGCGGTCCCACGCGCTGTCCCAGGGCGGCCGGATGCCGAGCTCGAGACCATCAGGGCCGATCTTCACGCATCGACCGGCGTCGTCGGGTACGAGGTGCAGGCTGCGGTCGCGGTGGCGGAAGAAGCTGAGGTCGGTGAGCAGCAGCGGGCCGCCGACCGAGCGCAGCACGACATCGACCCGGACCGGATCGATGGTCTCCGGGTGGAAGCCGTGCCGGATGAGCATGACGTCGCGCCGGCGGGTCGCGGCACGGCGCAGCAGCGCCTGGCCGAACATGGGGGCAGTAACCGGCGTCACCGAGACGATGATATCGTGGACGGGGAAGTCGACCGCGGCGGGCAGACCGGTGTTGCCGTAGAGCTGGTCGGGTTCGTCGGGTTCGAGTTCGGCGAGGACATAGTGGAGGAGCGCGACCGACGCAGTTGGCAGCACTTCGTGGATTATGGGGGACATTGGGGGGCCTTCGTGGCTTGGCGTGATCCCCGGACCGGATCGGTCCGGATCAGGCCCCCTTCGATTTTCATCTCTCGTCAGGGGCTTCGCTTCGCCCCGACCGTCTTCTCCCCTCAGCGCTGCCGCCGGCAGCGGTCGCGGCCATCGCGCCGGACCATCTCGGTCAGCCGCGCATAGCCCCAGCGGTCGAGCGCGCGGGCGCTGTCGGCGACGCTGATCCTGCCGGGGTGCCGCTCCCCCGCGGCGGGGCAGTGCGCGGTGATGATCGTCAGCATGGCGAGCCCGACCTCGCCAGCGGGCTGGCGCTGCCACCATTGTCCGGCGACCACGCTCAGCAGCAGCAAGGCGGCGGCGATGCGGAACACCCATGGAAACCGGCGTCGCTTCATCTTCTTTCCTCCAGCGGATTATCGTAGCTGGACAGAAGCTAAGCATTGGCGTTTGCTCGCTAATCCTATCAGTGCCGTGTGCCACCTCGACCCACGTCGTGCATCCTGAACTGCGTCACCTGCACAACATGACTTGGTTCGTTAACCGCGGCGGCATATGGGTGGACTGTTCGCCAGCAGGCGGACCGAGGCGTGGAAACCTCGTCGATAAGTAGCCGAACGCCCGGCCGAACCAGTTTCGGCCGGGGAGCGGGTGTGCATGTCCAGGGTTCTTCGGGGCCTAAAGACACTCGCGCCTGTCTTATCGCAGGTTTCCAATCTCCGGCTCACGGGCCGGCACCGCCTCGTTTCATGGGGCGGTGCCGCCGGCTGGAGGAGCCTGTGCACCGCCGAACACGGGGGCGTGCATGGTTGAGGGATATCGCCGGCGATGGTGTTCGGCGCTTCATACAGGATCGGTCGTCTCGGGCGCGTTGCTGCTCGCCGCATGTGGCGGTGGCGGAGGCGGCGTCAGCACGCCCGGCACCAATGCGCCGCCAGTCGCTACCCCCGCACCGACCCCGGCACCCGCACCAACACCCCCGCCTGCACCCACCCCGCCGCCGACAGCTGCTGACGGTGCAGAATACAAGGCGTCCGCCGCCGTGGTCGGTGCCCGGGCCGCCTACGCCTATGACCGGGGCATCACCGGCAAGGGCGTGACCATCGCCGTCATCGACACCGGCATCGCGGTGAACGGTGCTGAGTTTGCGAGCCGCATCTCACCCGACAGCAAGGCGTTCGAGAACAGGATCGCGCGCTGCCCGACATGCGCACCCGAGCCGGTGACCTTCGCGCTCGACGACATCCAGGGTCACGGCACCGAGACCGCCTCGGTCGCGCTGGCGGCGAGGAACGGCACCGGCGTCCACGGCATCGCTCCAGACGCCACGCTGCTGGCGCTGAAGATCAGCGGTCCCGACCTCGAAGGCGTCACCGCCACCTCGCCGATCAGGGAGAGCAGCGCCGCCAACGCCATGAACATCGCGCCTGCGATCCGCTACGGCGTCGAGAAAGGCGCCTTTGTCCTGTCGCTCAGCGTCAACGGCAGCGGCAGCGGCCAGATCGCCGCCGAACAGAAGGCGGCGATGGATCAGGTCGCCCGCGCCGACCGGCTGCTGATCGAGTCCGTCTCCAACGATATCGGCGACGACAGTGCCGCCGCCGGCACCATCGCGCGCAACCTCGTCGGTGCCGATCTCGAGAACCGGGACTGGTTCCTGTTCGGCATCCGCGTCGATCCCGCGCTGCGCCCACCCACCGGCAACGGCCGCCCCGGTGATCTCGCCGACCGCACGCTGGCGGTGGTCGCCACCGGCGTGCAGGTCGTCGGCAAGGACGGCAACCTCGTCACGACGACCGGCAACAGCTTCGCCGCGCCCGCGATTGCCGGGGCGGCAGCGCTGCTCAAGCAATACTGGCCGCAGCTCGGCGGCAAGGCGATCGCGCGCATCCTGCTCGATACCGCCACCGACCTCGGCGACAAGGGCGTCGACCAGATCTACGGCGCCGGCCTGCTCGACATCGAGCAGGCGATGAAGGCGCAGGCGCCCGCCAGCGCCTTTGCCGCCGCCGACACGGTGCTGGCGCGCTACTCCTCGCCGACGCTGTCGGGGCCGTTCGGCAATGGCGGTGCGCTCGCAGCCACCACAGCCGCGATGACGGTGATCGACCGTTATGGCCGCGACTACCAGATGACCGACTCCGCTCTGCCGCGCCACCGCGGCTCGGGCCTGCTCGCCGGCGCGATGCTGGTGCCGGTCGACCCGCCCTGGCTGACGCCGACGCCGACCGACGCGCGGCTGGGCTTTACCTCCGCCACGACCGGACCGTGGCAGGCGACGCGGTCGAACCGCCCTGTCACCATCGCCTTCTCGCCTGCGGCGGGTCAGTCGGTGACGCTGGCCGCTAACATCGCCATCGGCCAGAACGCGGGCATCAGCGACTCGGCAGTGCGCGGCGTGGTCGCGACGCCGGTCGGCCAATCCTTCGCTTGGGTAAGCAGCGGCTGGTCAGCCGGCTTCGCATCCGGCACGGCGCGCGATCGTCGTGCCGCCCTGCGCACGGTGTCGCTGACGACGCCGATGGGCATCGGCGTCGAGCTGTCGGACCTGACCGAACACGGACAGGTGCTTGGCCTGCGCGGTGCCACCGGCTTTGCACTGTCCGGTAGCCGGACAACACTCGCCACGCTCACTGCCAGCCGGGCCATTGCCGGTCTGCTGCTGTCGGCGCGCGCCACCGCTGCGACGACCAGGGTCGAGGACAGCTCGGATCTACTGCGCTTCACCGGTCCGTTGGTCAACCGCGCCTTCGCGATCGACGCGGCGCATCGGTTTCGCGGTGGCATCGCGACGCTCGGGCTTTCGTCGCCGCTGCGGCTGGAACGTGCCCGCGCCACTGTGCAGGCGCCGGTCGCCTACGACCTGATGACCGGCACTCTCACCACGCGCACCGCGAACATCGACCTGACGCCGACCGCGCGCGAACTCGATGTCGAACTCGGCTGGTCGACCGCCTTCGGCCAAAGCCGGTCGCTGCGCCTCGGCATCGCCCACGCCGTCAACGCCGGCCACGTCGCCGGCATCCAGGACATCGCCGGTTTCGCCACGCTGGTGCTGCGGTGACCAAATCCGAACTGACAATCACGATCATGGGAGAACTATATGCGTAACCGATCACTGATGATGACAGCCGCCATCTGCCTTCTGGCGGCAGTGCCGGCGAGCGCGGCGGACCCGGCGACGATGGAAGTCGCCGGCATCCGGCTCGGCGCGTCGCCGTCGCAGGTGAAGGACGCGCTGCGCCGCGTCGGCTACCGGGTGACGGAAACCCGCGAGGCGGAAGCGTTCGATCAGCGGCTTGCCCGCGAGGTCGCGACCCGCAAGGGCACCAGGGCGATGCACACGCCCTATGCCGGCGTCGGCACGATCATTGCCACCGGACCGCATCAGGAGAAGGCCGAGGTCGGTTTCGCCCAAACCGCGGGCGGCTCGATCGTGTCGCGGATCAAGGTGGAGATCGCTGGTACGACCATGACGGCGACCGCTTTCCGCGAGCAGTTGATCGCCCGATACGGCAAGCCGGACGCCGTGCGCGGGCAGGGCCTCACTCTGTCCTGGTGCTCAGCACCGGCAGTGAAGATCTGTGGGGCGACCTATACCGGTGGCGAGCTAGATACGGCGTTGCCGAAGCTACTGGCTGAGTTGGCCTATGGCACCAACATCGTCACGCTGGATGAAGGTGCCGAAGCCGAACGTCGCCGGTCGCAAGCCTTCGAGGCCGCGATCGTTCGTCAGGCCCCTCGAACCGACAAGGCGGCCTTCTGACGATGCACCGACGGGGCGGCTCTGGCCGCCCCGTCTGCCACCTCACCTCAAGCCGCCACCGCGATTCGCTCCCAGCCGGCGCGGAACGCTGTCCATTCCTCTGCCCACAGGCCGTGCGCGGTGTCGGTCAGATCCTCATGCTCTGCCAGCCAACCGCTCGGGGCATGCTGGCGGGCGAGGATGCAGATATGCGCGTGGGTCAAGGCCCTGCTCAGTTCGTCTCCCGGCGTATGCAACGCCACCACGCTGGTCAGCCGGCGTCCGCGCGCCAGATGGATCGTGGCATAGGTCGCGGCCATGTCGAGCAGGTCGTGCGCGGGCATGTCCTCGTCACCGCGCACGGTGATGACCGCCGCCAGCAGGCGCTGATGCGGGCGCACCGCCGCATCGTAATCGCCGAGCAGCCGGGTGAGCGCCGTGTCGGCGACGCCGCGCGCCAGCAGGACGCGGTGGTCGCGCGCGGTCACCGGCATACCACACCCCGTCACTGGCGTGTTGGCCGACGGCTTGATCGGCGAGAGCTTCGCCCCGACCAGCGCCGCGACGCTGTTCGCCTTCTGCTTCGCACGCGGACGCAGCAGAGCGAAGCCGATGCCGTCGCAGCCGGGTTCGCGGACATCGAACAGCGTGTCCATCACTTGCGCCGGGCTCTGCCACGTCGTCACAGCCGTCTTCTTGGTCTTCATCAGGGTATTTCCGTCTTCAAGCGGCGCGGGGCTGCTCACGCGTCGCCGGGGTCAACTTTTCACCATCATGGTGCAGCCGACAGGCTTACCCCTTCATCTATCGCCTCGGTCCGACATGACCGCCTCTTAATATCCGTCGTACACTCCCTTATCCGGATCCTCGAACGGCTTCGTGAGCGAGGCACGCGGTCAGGCGCGCCAATTTTGTGGCGGGATGCCAGACCTTTTATCGATTGGAAGGCTGGTATTACACACCCGTCAGGATGACAGTTCTAGTTACAATTTCCGTGCGAAATGCGGTGCTAAGTAAGCCCGTCAGACTGGGAATTTTGGTTTACACCGCCATCGGTAAGTCATTGATTTCGCTAGCGCGAAATTCAGCGCGGTTTACAGCAAAAATCGCAAAAATCTGCTATTTCGCGTAGCTTGGGAAGCTTCTGCTCTGCCATTGAGCTACACCCGCGGTCGGGCGTTCCTGCGCTGCGTGATGCCACCGGTCAAGCCCGTTTCGCCGCGCGCATTCTCAGCGCTGCACGACGTCGCGGTGGATCGGCGCCAGTTTCGCCAGGAACCGGTTCTGAGCGGTGAAGGGGACGCGCTCCGCGCGCATCGCGGCCTGCAGGTTCTCGACCAGCGCGCCCATGTCCGCCTGCTGAACGCCCATATGCTTGTGCGCCTCGCGCATCGTGCGCCCGCTGTAACGGCATCCGCCACCCAGAATGTAGCAGAAATGCTCGGCCAGCATGCGCCTCAGGCGCACGATATCCTGCCCCTTGAAGATATCGCCGATCCGCGCATCGGCCAGGTTGCGGGTCACGAAATCGGCAACGATCCGATCGACCCCGGCGCCTTCGTGAAAGGCATGCCACATCGCCGTGCCCCTGAACGGCGTGGCGCCCGCATTGGCGTCGGACTGCACATAGGGCGCGACCGGCTCCTCGGGCCGGACCGGTTCGGGCTGAACAGCCAGCAATGCGATGGCAAGGAACATCCCGTCCTCCTAGAAGCCGCCCTTGAGCGACAGGAACAGTCCGCGCTGTGACGGCCGGGTGGCGATGTCGCCAAGGTCGACAAAGGCGGCGGTGGCGGTCACGTGGCGCTGCAAGGCCCAGGCGGCGAACAGGTCGTAGCTGTCGTTCTCACGGGCGAAACCGAGCGTGTCCGGCTTCGTGCGGTACTCCGCGCCCAGCAGCAGGCGCGACGTCAGCAGGACGCCGGCAGACCCCTCGAACTGCGCAGTCCGCTTCGCCCGCCGGTCGCCGCCATATCCCAGCAGCCCGAACTGGTTGGCTCTGGTGAACCGCAGGGTTGCATCGACGACCAGGCCGCGCGCAAGCAGGACCTTGGTTGCGGCCACGTAGAAATCCGTGTCGCTGGCGCGGCGTCCGCCGACCGCACGGATTACCGCGCTCCGATTGGCTAT
Source organism: Sphingomonas sp. (assembly GCA_965260965.1). Taxonomy (GTDB): domain Bacteria; phylum Pseudomonadota; class Alphaproteobacteria; order Sphingomonadales; family Sphingomonadaceae; genus Sphingomonas. The sequence goes on from CBDHCA010000003.1 coordinate 1,659,717, forward strand.
CCTGTGCTGCACGCCGACCGAGATCTGCGGCAGGATCGTATCCTGATCCCACACCGCATCGCCCGCGACACGCAGCTTGGCGCCGATAATATCCTGCCCGAAGGTGAAGCCCCGGCCGAGACCAAGCGCCGCGCCAGCCCTGCCCGTGTCGAAGCGCTGATGCGCATAGGACACCTCCAGACGATCGAACAATCCGACCGCTGCGCCTGCCGACAGAAGATCATAGTCGGGCAGAGCGACGACCGTCGCATGCGCGGTTGCGCCGATCCCGTCGCGCGTCTCGCTACCCGCGATCAGCGCCCAGCTTGCCAGGCCACCGCCTGCCGAGCCGTCGATGCCGGCGATGCCGTCGGTCAGGATCAGCTTGCCGCCCGTGCGGCGCTCAGCGGCACTCGCGGGTCTGCCCAAGGCGACCCCGAGCAGCAAGCACGCCATCGATGCAGCAAGCCGGTATCTCATGCCTGAGCGCGTTAGCGCCGGATGGTTGCCGGAGCGTAAACCGGACCTTTACACCGGCGTAACGCGACCGGCGATAGGAGGCGCCATGCTCAAGACCGCGCTTCTGGCCGTCGCCATGCTGCTGCCCGCGGCCCATGTCCGGGCGGCGACTGTCTCGATCGACGTGCGCGGCACAGACGGCAAGCCGCTGGCGGGTGCCGTCGTCGTGCTTGACGCCCCGAACGCGCCGGCCGCCGTCGCCACGGGCCGTTATTCGGTCGAACAGCGCGATATTCAGTTTCAGCCGCACATCCTGATCGTGCCCTTGGGTGCGACCGTCGGCTTCCCCAATCGCGACCGCGTGCGCCACCATGTCTATTCGTTCTCGAAAGTGAAGAAGTTCGACCTGAAGCTGTACGGCCGCGAGGATCAGCGCAGCATCACCTTCGACAGGCCCGGCGTCGTCGCGCTGGGCTGCAACATCCACGACACGATGAGCGGCTTTATCTATGTGACAGCCTCGCCGTTCGCGCGGTTGAGCGATGCCGACGGCCATGTCGCGCTGACCGGCGTGCCTGTCGGTCAGGCGAGCGTCACCGTCTGGCATCCCGCGATCCACGCGCCGGGCAACCGGCTGAGCCGGCCGTTGCCGGTCGGTGCGCAGGGTGCGAAGACGACGCTAGTCATCCATTGATGATGATCCCCCGCTTCCGGCACCTCTCGACGACGCTGGGTGCGCTGTATGCCGCGCTGTTCACGCTGGCTTTCGCGATCACCGCGGTCGTCGCGCAGGGCCTGATTACGTCGCATGCGCGTGAAAGCGTGCGGTCCGAGATGATCGCCGCAGGCCGGATCTACGACCGGATCTGGGCGATGAAGGCCCGGTCCCTGCGCGAATCCGCCGACCTGCTTTCGCATGATTTCGGATTTCGCGCCGCAGTGGCAAGCGGGGACGGGGCCACGATCGTGTCGGCCCTCGACAATATCAGGGAGCGCGCCGGGGTAGCCGATGCTTTTGTGGTCGACCTGGATGGTGCGGTCGCCGGCCATGCCGGTGCGCTTGCCGAGGGGATCGCGCCGATCCCCTTCGCGCTTCCGAACGATCGCCGCGAGACGGTGATCGGCGTGGACGGTGATGTATACCGCCTGATCGTCTCGCCGGTGATGGCGCCGGTCCGGATCGGCTGGGTAGTTTTCGCCGTACGGCTGGACGATCAGGAAATGCGATCGCTGGAGCAGCTTTCGGCAATGCCGCTTCGCGCCACCGTGTTGCGCCGGTCATCCGGTGGGAGATGGCAGGCGACGGACGGCAGCTTGCCGGTCAACGGAGAAATCGACGGTCTTGTCGCGCACTCCGATAACATGAAGACCCTCGCGACCCTTCCGCTTCCCGGCGGCGATGCCTATGCGCTCGCCAAGCGCCTGGACGGGGTCGACAATACAGCCGTGGCGGCGATCATCATTCGCTATCCGATGGAAGCCGCATACGCTCCCTATCGCCCGCTGGAAGCCGGACTTGCGATCGCCGCCCTCGCCGGCTTGGCGCTGGTCTTGTTAGCAAGCCGGCAATTGGCGGCCGGCATCGCGAGACCGATCGCGGCGCTCGACCGTGCCGCAAGGAGATTGGAGGATGGCGACCGGACCGAGGTGCCGGTCGTCGGCAGCGACGAGATCGCGCGGCTCGCACAGAGTTTCAACCGGATGTCGGCGGGCATCGTCGAGCGCGAACACCGGATCAGTCATCTCGCCTTCCACGACGCACTCACCGGCCTGCCCAACCGATTCTTTTTTCGCCAGCAACTCGAGCAGGCGCTCGCGGGTGCAGGCGGGTCGCCGCCGGTCGCGGTGCTGTGCCTCGACCTGGACGGATTCAAGGGTGTCAACGACACGCTCGGCCATCCCGTCGGCGACGCGCTGCTCAATATCGTCGGTGCGATGCTGGTCGACGAATGTGAAGGCGCGTTCGTCGCGCGCCTGGGGGGCGACGAATTCGCAATCATCCTGCACGGGCGCTTCGAATCCGATCGGCCGCGCGCGCTCGCGCAGCGGATCATCGACCGGATGCGCGAGCCGATGGCCGCGGATGACCATCAGATCGCGACCGCCACGAGTATCGGCATCGCGATCGGCCCGACCGACGGGACCGACGCCGATCAGTTGCTGAAAAATGCCGACCTGGCCCTCTATCGCGCAAAACAGGACGGTCGCGGCGTCGCCCGCTTCTTCGAGCCCGAACTGGACGCCGCCGCCCGGCAGCGGCGCCAGATGGAACTGGACCTGAGGGAAGCAATCCACACCGGTCAGTTCACCCTCGCCTATCAGCCGATCTTCGATCTGAAGGCCGACCGTATCAGTGGATTCGAGGCCCTGCTGCGCTGGGAGCATCCCGAACACGGCAACATCTCGCCGGTCGACTTCATCCCGGTCGCCGAGGAAACCGGACTGATCATCGCAATCGGTGAGTGGGTGCTTCACGAAGCCTGTCGCCAAGCGACCAACTGGCCCGATCACGTCCGCGTCGCGGTCAATGTCTCGCCCCTGCAATTTCGCAATCAGGGGTTGCAGGCGGTCATCATGCAGGCGCTGACGCGCAGCGGCCTGGCGTCCAGCAGGCTGGAGATCGAGATCACGGAGTCGGTCTTTCTCGATGGCGAGGGACCAACGGTCGCGCTGCTCCACCGGCTTCGCGAGATGGGCATCAGGATCGCGCTCGACGATTTCGGAACCGGCTATTCCTCGCTCAGCTACCTTCGTTCCTTCCCGTTCGACAAGATCAAGATTGACCGCTCGTTCGTCACCAGCGTCGCCGACGATCCCCATGCTGCCGCCATCGTGCAGGCGATCGTCGATCTGGCGACCGCGCTGCACATGGACACGACCGCCGAAGGGGTAGAGGAGAACGGCCAGCTCGATTGCCTGAAACTGCAGGGATGCAGCAGCATCCAGGGGTATCTGTTCAGCCGACCGGTCGCCGGCAGCAGAGTCAATGACTTGTTGAGGACGGTCACGTCGCGCGTGGCGTGATGTTTGTGATGACGTCCGGAAACCGGTAGCCTCTTCCATCAACGGGATAGGGTCGGGAATCTCTAGATCGGAAGGCAATGCGCTCGTGCCCCTCTACGAACTGAACGGTCAGCATCCCTCGATCGGTCCCGGCGCGTGGGTGGCGCCGGGCGCCGATCTGATCGCGGATGTGGTGCTGGAGCAGGATGCGAGCGTCTGGTTCGGGGCAGTGCTCCGAGGGGACAACACGACGATCCGCATCGGCGCGCGCAGCAATGTCCAGGAAGGGGCGGTCCTGCACTCAGACGCCGGCGTACCGCTCACCATCGGTCAGGATTGCACAGTCGGGCACCGGGCGATCCTCCACGGATGCACGATCGGCGACCGGGTGCTGGTGGGAATGGGCGCGATCGTGCTCAACCGCGCGACTATCTCGTCGGACTGCATCGTCGGCGCAGGGGCGCTTATCACCGAGGGCAAGCAGTTCCCGTCCGGCAGCCTCATCATCGGCAGTCCGGCGCGTGTCGCCCGGACGCTGGACGAGGAAGCGTTGGCGATGCTGAAGGCGTCGGCCGCGCATTATGTGGCGAAGGCGCGCGGCTGTGCCGACGGGCTGAAGCGGGTCAACTGAACCGCGTCAGCCCGTCCGCGTTTCAGCTCGCGGGCTTGCCGATCCAGCGCTGCACCGCCGGACGCAGCCGGTCGGCGACCGCCTTGCGCGCGACGATCTGCGCCACGGTCCGCTCCGCCCCGCCGCGCGACGTTTCGGGCAGGTATTTCTGCGCGAAGGCGTTGATCTTGCCGATCATCGCCGGATCGTTGGACGCACCGCCCAGACCGACGATGTAGCCGCTACGCGTGCTTTCCTCCAGGAAGCCCTCGACCGTCTCGCGATTGGCGACCGCAAAGTCGAACGCCATGTCGGGATGCCCGCGCCCGATAGCCCTCAGCAGACTGGCCTTTTGGGGCGGTGTGATGTCGCTCGACTTGAGCAGGTCGAGCGCACGCCTGGCCACCGCGTCATCGCGAGCGGTTCCCAGCAACTGGACATAGCGGTTCTTCGCGACCGGGCTTGTCTCCGACTTCGTCAGTGCGAGCAGGCTATTCCATTCCGGCATGGTGGCATTGGCCGCATAGGTCGCCAGGATGGGCGTACGAATGGCGAGCGGGATGGCGGCCGGATTGCTGCCCAGCGCCCCGACATAACGCCGGGCGCGCGCGGCGACGTCCTGATCGCCGGCTGCTCCCAGCGCTCCGACCAGCGTCTCGCGAAGGTTCGTGACCGTGGAAGACTCATCAGCCTTCGCCTCATACCCGACGCGCGCCAGTTCGGGCGCCAGGATAGCGCGCGTCCTCGCCCGCAAGCCGGCCTCGAGCGGCGTTGCGGTGAAGAGTCCGCTCATGGTGCCGAGCGTGCTTGCCACCGCCGACCATTCCAGCGGGTCCGCATCGTCTGCGACCCGATCCTGAACCGCCAGATATCGCGACAGATCCTGATAGCCGCCTGCCGCGAGCGCGAAATCGTCGGCCAGCGTGCCCAGCCGGTCGGGAAGCGCCAGCTTCCCATAGTCCCTGACGATCGCGCCGTGGCCCGCATCGTCGTACATGACTCGCGTGTAACTGCCCTTGCCCCGATTGAGGACCAGTGTTCCGCAGCCCTTGACGGTGACGCCCTGCCTTTCGTTGCCGCTGACGACCGCGCTTGTCTCGCCGCCGCCCAGCGTCGCGAGCACCAACGGCACATGCCATGTCTGCGGCTGCTTGGACGGCGCGTCCAGCCCGAAGCGCCCCTGGGTGAGCCGCACCGATGTCGTCCCGGCCTTGCACGTCGCACCCGCCATGCTGACCAGCGGCACGCCCCCCTGAAGCGTGAAGTCATGCGCGATCCCGGTCACGGGCCTGCCCGCCGCGGCGGACAGTTCGCTCCACAGCTGGTCGGTGACCGTATTCCCGTACTTATACTTGGCCATGTAGCGCCTGATGCCGGCGCGGAAGGGATCGGAGCCCAGCGTCGACTCCATCATGCCGATGACCGCCTGCCCCTTGGCATAGGTGATCCCGTCGAACGCCGCGCCGATCTGCTCGACCGTCTCGACATGGCGCACGATCGGGTGCGTCGCGGCGGTCGCATCCAGACCCATTGCCCGCTCCCGCTCGGTCGAGATCGCCTGCGCGTCCGACTTCCATTCGGGATGCAGGTCCGCGGCGGTCTTGCCTTCCATCCAGGAGGCGAAGCCCTCGTTCAGCCACAGATCGTCCCACCATGCCATCGTAACCAGATCGCCGAACCACTGATGTGCCATCTCGTGCGCGACGACGGTATAAATGCGCTGCCGACCGCTCTCGGTCGTCCGCCTGGGATCGACGAGCAACTCGTTCTCGAAATAGAAGATCGCCCCCCAATTCTCCATCGCGCCGAAGAACTGGCTGGAACCGGGTCCGGCAATCATGTCGAGCTTGGGAAGCGGATAGGGCGGACCGAAATAGTCGTTGTAATAGCTCAGCAGCCGCTTCGCCTGACTGAGCGCATAGTCACCCTGATCCACCACCCCACGCCGCGTGATGACGCCGATCTCGGTATTGCCCGACATGACCGTCTTGCGCTCCATGTCGCCCACGCCCAAAAACAGGAGATAGCTAGACATGACCGGCGTCTCGCCGAACCGGTACAATTGCGTACCGTCAGCCTGCGTCACCGACTGTGCCGGCATATTGGAGAACGCCAACTGGCCCTTGGGCGCGACGGCGGAGAGGCGAAACTTCGCCTTGAAGGCAGGCTCGTCCCACATCGGCGCGAAGCGGCGCGCGTCGGGTGCCTCGAACTGCGTCGCCAGCATCCGCGACTTGGAGCCGTCTTCGTTTGTATAGTCGATCGCGAACAGCCCAGATGCGGACTGGTTGATCTTGCCCGTCCAGGCAAAGGTCATCTTGTGCTGGCCAGGCGTCGCCGCCCTTGGCAGCGTGACGGTCAGCGTCTGGGCCTGCTCATCCAGCTTGAACGGCGCGGGCTTGCCATCGAAGGTAACGCGCGAGACGGCCAGCGCAGCGGCGTTGAGCATCACGGTGCTCGTCGCGCTCTTGACGTCGACCGTCACCGTCTCAGTGCCCGAAAATGTAAGCGCGGCGGCATCCGGCTTGACCTGAATGTCGTAGGCGACCGGCGCGACCGTCTTGGGCAATTGGCCGGCGGCGAGCGCGGCCGAGGAAACGGTGAGCGACAACAGCAGCGGCGTAGCAAACTTCATCGGCAATTCCTTCGGATAGCAGGCAATGGATCGTGTCTAGCCGATCGCGCCTCGCGAGCAACCCGGCGGCGGTTTCCCCGATCGCCGGGTTGCTGTACACGATCGCGAATGAGTGCTCCGGCCATCTTCTCTTCGCTGCGCCTGCCGATCATCGGCGCGCCGCTGTTCATCATTTCCGGTCCCGACCTGGTGATCGCGCAGTGCAAAGCGGGCATCGTGGGCTCCTTCCCGGCCCTCAATGCCCGGCCAAGTTCGCTGCTGGACGAATGGCTTCACCGCATTACCGAGGAACTGGCGGCGCATAACCGCGCGCATCCGGACCGGCCTGCGGCGCCCTTTGCCGTCAACCAGATCGTCCACCGCTCCAACGACCGGCTGGAGACGGACCTGGAGACCTGCGCGAAATGGCAGGTGCCGCTCGTCATCACGTCGCTCGGCGCGCGCGAGGAACTGAACACCGCGGTGCATCGCTGGGGCGGGATTACGCTCCAAGACGTCATCGACGACCGCTTTGCAAGAAAGGCGATCGAGAAAGGCGCCGACGGGCTGATCGCGGTGGCGGCGGGTGCCGGTGGACATGCCGGCCAGCTGTCACCATTCGCGCTGGTGCAGGAAATACGTCAGTGGTTCGACGGCCCGCTCGCCCTGTCCGGATCGATCGCGACCGGTGGCGCGGTGCTGGCAGCGCAGGCGATGGGGGCCGACTTCGCCTATATCGGCTCGCCGTTCATCGCCACCGACGAGGCCAGCGCGGATCAGCGCTACAAGGAGTCGATCGTGTCGAGCCGCGCATCCGACATCGTCTATTCCAACCTATTCACCGGCGTACACGGCAATTACCTGCGCGGCTCGATCGAGGCGGCCGGGCTCGACCCCGACAATTTGCCGCAAGGTGATCTCAAGACCATGAACTTCGGGGGCGGCAATTCCAGCAAGGCCAAGGCTTGGCGCGATATCTGGGGCTCGGGCCAGGGCATCGGCGCGGTCGAGACGATCGAGTCCGTCGCTGCACGGGTAGACCGGATCGAGCGGCAGTATCGCCAGGCGCGCGACCGCGTCGCCGCCTAGAAGGACCGGCTCAACCGGGCTTGCAGCAGACGCACGGGGCTGCCGGAGCGAAGGTGCCGACGCTGGCTCGCATCCAGTCGTTCGACCCGGCGGTGCAGATCGATGCTTGCCCGGATCAGCAGCCGCGCCTCGGGCGGTAGCGTCGCGAAAAGCGCGTCGTCCGTCCGCGGTGATTCGCCAGGCTCATGATCCTCGCCCAGCGCCTCCGACGGCTGCACTTCACCGGCCTCGACCGCCCGCTGCGTGATCAGCCATGCGATGATGTGCATCAACCGCGTCGTGACCTTGAGCGATTCGCAAGCCAGGCCGACCCGCGCCAGCGGATCGAGCCGTTCTCGCTCCGGATCGCCTTGTAGCGTAAAATAGTCCCTGGATTCCTCGGCCAGGAACATCGCCTCGACATACAGCTTGTCGACCAGCTTGCGATGGAGGCGGCCGCGATCGCGCTTCATGCAATGATGTCCGGGATCAACTGATCCTCCAGGACCGCGATCTCGTCGCGCAGTCTGAGCTTGCGCTTCTTGAGGCGCGCGACTTGCAGCTGATCGGTCGTACCGCCTTCCATCAGGGCGCTGATCGCGGCATCCAGGTCGCGATGCTCGGTGCTGAGTATCTCGAGCCGCAGAGCGACCGCCGACTGCTCACTCGTCATCGCGAACCGCGGCTTTGTCCACGCCCGCGGGACCGAGAACGTCTCGTCGTACGCCGGGAGACATTTTGTCGCTTTCTCAATCCAGGTTCGTGACTTTTCGAACCGCCGGTGGTTGACTGGTTCCCCCCAACCGCACGCAAGGAGCGAAAACCATGCAGACAGCGCATCATACAGCCCTGGAGACGAAGCATGCGAGCCTTGACCAGCGAATCGCGCAGGAAAAGTCGCGGCCTAAACCGGATGCTCTGGTGCTGACTGATCTGAAGAAGCAAAAACTCAGGCTGAAGGAAGAACTCACGGGACTCTGACCGGCCAATGGCGGATCGTGCGTCAGCGTGATCCGCCGACAGGCTTGCGCGCCTTGACCGGATCGATCGGCTGATCGAGCGCGATACCGGCACGACCTTCCGCGAACCAGGCGACCTTTCCACCGACGCGCCCGATCCCGCGCAACGTCAGCGTCACCTTGGTTCCGACATCCACCGAACGATCCAGCTCGATCATCAAACCACCCTCGGAGAGGTTCCGTACCCGAACCTCATAGATTTCATCATCGCCAGCCACCTGACACGGAGCCATCAGCAACAGGCTATCCCGCTGCTGTCCGCGCTGGCCGTCACCATTATCCATTGACGTTCAAAGTCCTCGACATTCAAAGCACAGGCGACGCAACCTCATCGGGAACGTAGCACAATTCCACACCGTCTGTTATGACGAATTACTTACATTTCGTTCCATCTCAATCGTCGCGCGACACTTTCTCATGCCGTTCGTGCTTTTCCTGAGCATCCACGGTCATCGTGGCAATCGGACGTGCTTCCAGGCGAGCCAGGCTGATCGGCTCGCCCGAGACCTCACAATATCCATATTCACCGTCATCCAGCCGCTTCAGCGCCGACTCGATCTTGCTGACAAGCTTGCGCTGACGATCTCGGGTGCGCAGTTCGATCGACCAGTCGGTTTCACTCGACGCGCGGTCATTCATGTCCGACTCGCGAAGCTGGTCCGTCTGCAGGTGAGCGAGCGTCCCGGCCGATTCTCGCAGGAGGGCATCCTTCCAGTCCAGCAGCTTGGCCCGAAAATACGCCTGCTGCCGCTCATTCATGAACGGCTCGTCGGCGCTTGGTTGATACTCCTCTCCCGAACCGGGCTTTGCCATCACGTCGGGGTACGTGGCCGGCTTCGCATCATCCCCCAGATTGAGTACGCTCGCCATGCCATCCTCCCCGATAAATCGACGAGGCGCTCCCCACCTCGGTCGACCTACGCCAATGGTCACGCGCCTATAGGCCGGGGCTGCGTCCTCCACAAGCGAAGCCTTGATGCGCGCGCCGGTGCAATTCGCGACGGTAGCGCTGCACGTTTCACCCTGGTACACTTCGGGTGGGAATGATGATGAACAACTTGATCGTGCCTTGATGGGATGGTGAGTTGATAGTTAAACGGATTGCACTTAATCCTTTATTGGGCGCTTATGGGTGAGAGGGCGCTCGGTGCTTTTACCGGCCGTCCGAACGGCGGGTAAAGGCGCCGGCAACGAGGAATAGTAGCATGTCGGTCCGAATGGCCTTGGCCAAGCTCTGCGCATGTGCTTGCGGCGGCGCGCTGATCGGCGGCGGCGCGGTTCATGTCGCCGAAGCGCCGCAACGTCAACACGCACGCATCCTGACGAAGCGAGTCGTTAATCGTCGGGTTGCACCGACGCCGCATATTCGGCGCGCGTCCTTCGTTCCGCGCCCGGCAACGGACTGCGCGCCCACCTTTGTCAACGCACCCAACCGCGCGCCCATTTCCCTGCCCCTCCCCGCCGAAGCGCGACCGAGCGGCTTCATCAGTGGCGCCAGTGGACCCGCACCGGTCGTCCTCGGCGGCGGCGGCTTCACTCCGACAGGGTTCGGGGGATTTACCGGGGCAAGCGGTGGGTTTGGCGGCGGGTTTGGAGGCGGATCGAGCAGCATCGTGTTTTTGTCGACGGGCGGTATCACGAACAACAATTCGAACGAGCAGAACCAGACCCAGAACCAGAACCAGAATCAGAACCAATCGAGCGGTGGGTCTTCCGGTGACGGCTCCGGAGGACAGGGCTGGTCGTCCGGCGGCGACATCAGTTCGAGCGGCGGTTGGTCGAGTAACGGCAGCAGTTCCAGCTCAAGCAGCAGCAGCGGTGGCATGTCATCTACTGGCGGCGTCTCATCGAGCGGCATGTCATCGGGCGCCTCGTCATCGAGCAGCTCGAGTTCCTCGTCGAGTGGCGGTACGCCGGGTTCCAGCGGCGGTTCACCCGCACCGGTGCCGGCGCCGCCGATGGTGCTGCTGTTCGGTGCGGCCGCCGCGGCACTTGTCGCGCGTCAACGCTTCGCGAAACGGACGGTCGCCCAATAGCCGCAACAAACTACTCCTTGGTCAGCAGGGCCTCGATATCCGCGATGGGGTGCCCGGTCAGGTCCTTGTCGAGTTCGCCGACCAACCGATCGGTCACTTCCTTGTGGTAATGCTTGCGCAGTTCACCCAGCGTGCGCGGCGGCGCGACAATCACCAGATGCTCGAAATCCTGCTTCATGGCGCGACGCTTCAACAGATCAGCGACGTCGGCGGCGAAGCGATCCTCGTCGATCTGGTGAAAGTCCGTCGGCTCGACCGAACTGCGTGCGCCCCCTTGGCTGGATGAAGCCTGACCGGCACGGTCGGTCGCCTGATCGCCGCTCGCGGGACTCTCCTGCTCACGCACCTGCTCCACGATCAGATTGGGATGCTCGGTGTCGCCCTCGTTGCGCAGGAAAAGCATTTTTCGACCGTCGGCGACCAATACGACCGTGTTGTTGGCTAGATTCACAAAAACTCCTTTGGCAATAGTCGATGCTCGACGAACGCGCGGGCGGGAGTGTGGGTTGCGCGCCACATGGTGCGCAGCCATAGCGGATTGGCCCATGCACGACATCCGCTCAATCCAGCTCGACCCCGCTGCCTTCGATGTCGCGCTTGCCCGCAGAGGCGTGGACCCTTTGTCCAAGACGCTGCTTGCGCTGAACGAGCGGCGGCGTGACGCCATTGTCAGAGCGCAGGCGGCTCAGAACCGCCGCAACGAGCTATCGCGCGCGATAGGCCAGGCGAAGGCGAAAGGCGACGAGGCCGAGGTGCAAGATCTGATGGCCGAAGTGGCGGCTCTCAAGGAACAATTGCCCGCGCTCGAAGCGCAGGAGCACGGTGCCGCCGCCGAACTGGATACGGCGCTGGCCTCGATCCCCAACCTGCCCGCGCAGGACGTACCAGACGGCCGGGACGAGCAGGACAACCTTCTGATCCACGAGTGCGGCGAGCGCCCGTCCTTTGCCTTCACTCCCCGCGAGCACGACGTGATCGGGCCGGCACTGGGCCTGGACTTCGAGCGAGGTGCCGCGATGTCGGGCGCGCGCTTTACCCTGATCCGCGGCGCCGCCGCGCGCCTGCACCGCGCGCTCGGGCAATTCATGCTCGACCGGCTGCGTGACGATCACGGCTATGAAGAGGTCGCGCCGCCGCTGCTGGTCCGGGACGCTGCGTTGTTCGGTACGGGGCAGCTTCCCAAATTCGCCGAGGACCTGTTCCACACGACCGACGATCGGTGGCTCATCTCGACCGCCGAGGTGTCGCTGACCAACATCGTGCGCGAGACGATCCTGACCGAGCAGGAACTGCCGCTGCGCTTCGCCGCGCTGACGCCCTGCTTTCGCTCGGAGGCGGGGGCGGCGGGGCGCGACACGCGCGGGCTGATCCGTCAGCATCAATTCGACAAGGTGGAGATGGTGTCGATCACCACGCCCGGCCAGTCCGAGGGCGAGCATGAGCGGATGACCGACTGTGCGGAGGGGATGCTGGGTGCGCTGGGCCTGCCCTATCGCCGCATGTTGCTATGCGCGGGCGACATGGGCTTCACCGCGACGCGGACCTACGACCTCGAGGTCTGGCTGCCGGGCCAGGACCGCTACCGCGAGATTTCGAGTTGCTCGACCTGCGGGGCGTTCCAGGCACGGCGCATGAACGCTCGCTATCGACCGGAGCAGGGCAAGGGTACCGCATTCGTTCACACGCTCAACGGCTCCGCGCTTGCGGTGGGCCGGACGCTCGTCGCCGTGATCGAGAACTATCAGCGCGAGGACGGATCGGTCGTCGTGCCGGAGCTGCTGCGTCGCTATCTGAACGGCGTCGAAATGCTGGAGCCGAGACGCTGATGAGGATCCTACTGACCAATGACGACGGCTATCACGCGCCGGGACTGAAAGTCCTTGAAGCGATCGCGGCCGCGCTGTCGGACGATATCTGGATCGTCGCACCGGCGGAGGAGCAATCGGGGGCCGGTCATTCGCTGACGCTCACGCGGCCGATCCGCGTCCGGCAGCATGGCGAGCGGCGGTTCGCCGTCGCCGGCACCCCCACCGACGCGGTGATGATGGCGCTGGCGCGGATCATGCGGGACCGGCAGCCGGACCTGATCCTGTCCGGCGTCAATCGCGGCGCTAACCTGGCCGAGGACGTGACCTATTCGGGCACCGTCTCGGCGGCGATGGAAGGCGCGCTGGCAGGCGTGCGGTCGGTCGCACTGAGCCAGGTCTATGACCGCGAGGGGATGGGCGATACCGTGCCGTTCGACGCGGCGCGGGGCTGGGGCGAGCGCGTGCTGCGCCCGTTGCTGGATGCACCGCTCACCCCGCGCACGCTGGTCAATGTCAACTTCCCCGCGCTTCCCGCCGAGCGCGTTCGCGGGGTGCGCGTCGTCGGCCAGGGCTTGCGTGACTATGGCCGGCTGGAGATCGTGACCCGCACCGACCCGCGCGGCTATGACTATCACTGGTTCGCGCTCGGGCCGATGCTACACACGCCGGCGCACGCGACCGACCTGGAGGCGGTAGCCGATGGCTTCGTGGCGGTCACGCCGCTGCATCTCGATTTGACGCATGAGTCGTCCATGACCATGCTGGCACGGGCATATGCCTGACGCGCGCACCGCGCTCCTGATCGCGATCTTCATGCTCCCCGGCTGCATCCCGCGCGCCGACCCGCCCGCCTCGCAGCGGCCGGAACTGGTGACGTCGGCACGCGCCCCCGCCCCGTCACCGCGTCCGGCATTCGACGACAGGCAGGCACCGCCGCCTTCCGGCTATACCGTGGTCAACGGCGATACGCTCGATCTCATCGCCGAGCGCACCGGCGTCGACGCCGCCGTGATCGCGAAAGCGAACGGGTTGCAGCCGCCCTATGTGATCCGTTCGGGCGAGCGGCTGGTCATCCCGCGGCGGCGCTATCCGCAATAGGCACTCCGCCGTCAGGTGACGAACGCACCATACCGGGCTAACGCCGCCGGCATGACCGAAACTCGCTCCGATCTGCTGCGCCTGCTGGAGGAGCGCGGCTACATCCATCAGATGACCGACGCCGAGGGGCTGGACGCACTGGCGTCGACGCAGGTCGTGCCCGGCTATATCGGCTTCGACCCCACCGCGCCGTCCCTCCACGTCGGCAGCTTGGTGCAGATCATGCTGCTGCGGCGCCTCCAACAGGCCGGGCACAAGCCCATCGTCCTGATGGGCGGCGGCACCGGCAAGATTGGCGATCCGAGCTTCAAGGACGAGGCGAGGAAGCTGTCGAGCGCCGACACGATCACAGCGAACATCGCCTCGATCAAGCAGGTGTTCGCCCGCTTCCTGACCTTTGGTGACGGGCCGACGGACGCGGTTATCCTCGACAATGCCGAGTGGCTGGACGCGCTCGAATACATCCCTTTCCTTAGAGAAGTGGGCCGTCATTTCTCGGTCAACCGGATGCTAGGCTTCGACTCGGTCAAGCTCAGGCTGGAGCGCGAACAATCGCTCAGCTTCCTGGAGTTCAACTACATGATTTTGCAGGCGTACGACTTCCTCGAATTGTCGCGCCGGGCCGGTTGCCGATTGCAGATGGGCGGATCGGACCAGTGGGGCAACATCGTGAACGGGGTGGAACTGGCGCGCAGGATGGACGCGACCGAGGTCTTTGGGATCACGACGCCGCTCCTCACGACCGCCGACGGATCCAAGATGGGCAAGACCGTGGCGGGTGCGGTGTGGCTGAACGAGGACCAGCTGCCCACCTTCGATTACTGGCAGTTCTGGCGCAACACCGACGACCGCGACGTCGGCCGCTTCCTCAGGCTTTTCACCGACCTGCCGCTGGAGGACATCGCACGACTGGAGGCGTTACCGGGCGCGGAGATCAACGAGGCGAAGAAAATACTCGCAACCGAGGCCACCGCGATGTGCCGTGGCCGCCCTGCCGCCGAAGAAGCAGAGAAGACCGCCCATGCGACCTTCGAGCAAGGAAGCAGCGGCACGGCGCTGCCGACCGTCATCGCACCTGACGGCATCGCGCTGGTCGACGCCCTGGTTGCGCTGGGCTTCTGTGCGTCAAAAGGTGAAGCCCGTCGCCTCATCAAGGGCGGCGGCGCGCGCGTTGACGGCGAGAAGGCAAACGATGAGGCGCTGATCTTGAGAACGCCGTCAAAGGTATCGGCGGGCAAGAAGCTGCACGGAATGGTTTGCTAAGTCAACGCGTTCACTCGGGGCCGTAGGGACGCCTCTGCGCGACCGCCTATCCGTTGCATCACCCCGAGCGCAGCAACTGGACGCCCGCATCCCGCTCGAACAGGTACAGCGCCATCCGCGCGGCCTGCCCTCTGGGCCCTTCCAGCCCGCCGTCGCGATCGATCAGCAGACGCGCGTCGTCCTGCGCGCACTGAATCAGGTCGCCGAGCATCTCCGGCGTGGCCAGGCGGAAGATCGCCTCGCCCGACTGGCGGGTGCCCAGCAGTTCGCCGCCGCCGCGCAGACGCAGATCTTCCTCGGCGATCCGGAACCCGTCATTCGTCTCGCGCATCAGCGCCAGCCGTGCGCGCGACGTTTCGCTGAGCGCGGTGCCACGCAGCAGCAGACACATGGAATGTCCACCACCCCGCCCGACCCGTCCGCGCAGCTGGTGAAGCTGCGCCAGTCCGAACCGGTCCGCCGCCTCGATCACGATCAGCGTGGCGTTGGGTACGTCGACGCCGACCTCGATCACCGTCGTCGCGACCAGCACGGACAGCCGTCCGCCCGCGAAGGCCGCCATGACGGCGTCCTTCTCCGCCGGCTTCATGCGGCCATGAATCAGCCCCACATGATCTCCGAACCGCGCTGTCAGCGTTCGGGCGCGCTCCTCGGCCGCGGCCAGGTCGGATCGCTCGCTCTCCTCGACCAGCGGGCAGACCCAGTAGGTCTGGCCACCCCCCTCGACATGCCGGCCCAGCGCATCGACGACCTCGCCCAGCCGATCCTCGGAGACGACGCGCGTCTCGATCGGATGACGCCCCGGCGGCATCTCGTCGAGACGGCTGACGTCCATCTCGCCATATTGCGCCAGCGTCAGCGTGCGCGGAATCGGCGTCGCCGTCATCGCCAGCAGGTGCGGCGGACGGATGCCCTTGGCCTGCAGCATCATGCGTTCCGCCACGCCGAAGCGGTGCTGCTCATCGACGACGACCAGCGCCAGATCGCGGTACCCCACCGCCTCCTGAAAGATCGCATGCGTACCGACCAGCACGTCGATCGAGCCATCGGCCAGCGCCATCAGCGTCGCCTCCCGCGCGCGTCCCTTGTCGCGTCCTGTCAGCACTCCGATCTCGATCGGCAGCCCCGCGAGCATGGCGCGCAACGTCTCGTAATGCTGGCGCGCTAGGATTTCGGTCGGTGCCAGCATCGCGCCCTGCGCGCCCGCCTCTACCGCGATCAGCAGCGCCATCGCCGCGACCAGTGTTTTGCCCGATCCCACATCGCCCTGCAGCAGGCGCAGCATCGGCGCGCTTTGCGCCAGGTCGCCCTCGATCTCGGCGATCGTGCGCGCCTGCGCAGCCGTCGGCGCATAGGGCAGGCGAAGCAGGTCGCGCAGCCGCCCGTCCCCCCTGAGTGCCCTGCCCTTCCGCGCGCGGGTCGACTGGCGCACAAGCGTCATCGCCAACTGGTTGGCGAACACCTCGTCATAGGCCAGCCGCGCGCGCGCCATCTGATCCGCCGGGTCCGCATGAACCCGAGCCAGCGCCTCGCGCCAGTCGGGCCAGCCGCGCACGGTCTTCAGCCCCGGCTCGATCCACTCTGGCAGCTCGGGCGCCCGTTCGACCGCCTGCGCCGCGAGTTGCTGGAGCCGTCGCGAGGTAATGCCCTCCGACAAGGGATAGATCGCGTCGCGCTCGGCGAACGCCTCGCCGTCCAGCAGCTCCGGATGGACGATCTGAAGTTCCTGGCCATATTGATCGAGCCGGCCCGACACATAGTGCGGCTCACCCAGCGGCAGCAACTTCTTCACCCAGCCCGATTTGCCGCCGAAATAGGTGAGAGCGACGTAGTTGCCCAGGCGATCGGTCGCCTGCACCCGCGTCGGCCCCCGACCCGCACTCGAGCGATACTCACGCGGCGTCAGCGTGATCGCGATCGTCCGCCCGACATCCGCTTGCATCAGTTCGTCGCGCCGCACCCGATCGATCCAACCCGTCGGAAGGTGGAACGCCACATCGACGATCCGTGCCAGCCCGAGCCGGTCAAGCGGCTTGGCCAGCGCCGCACCGACGCCCTTGAGCGTCGTGACCTCGGCGAACAGTGGATTGAGGATATCGGGCCGCATGACTATCTGGGCGATCTATACCCCACCCGACGGCCGCCGCCAGCGTCCGCCGGGCAAAGCCGTTGGGAACTGCTCTTGGATCATCAAACCCGCCTCAAGCGCATGCGCTTTCGCGCCTGGCATCGGGGCACGAAGGAAGCCGACCTGATGATCGGCGGCTTTTTCGACGCGGCCTCGACATCATGGGGGCCAGCGGAGCTGGACTGGTTCGAGCGGCTCCTGGAGGAGCAGGACGTCGACATCATGGGGTGGGCGATCGGCTCGCTGCCGTGCCCATTGGTGTGGGACGGCCCGATGATGCACCAGATGCGCAGCATCGACTACGTGACGGTGGCGCGCTAGCCGCACATGCCTGACCTGACGACGATCCTCGCTGCCGGCGCGCCGCTGACCCTTGCCGGCGTTGCCGCCGGCTTCCTGCCATCGCTCCTCGCCGATCTTGCACGGGCCGCGAAGACGCGCGCTGTCTTCATCGCGCCGGACGAATCCGCGATGCGCGCGGTGGCGGCGACCGCGCCCTTCTTCGTGCCGGAACTGGAGGTGGTGCAATTCCCCGCTTGGGACTGCCTTCCTTATGACCGGGCGTCGCCCAACCTGCGCACGATGTCGGAGCGCATCGCCGCGCTCCATCGGTTGCAGGCTGCGCCAAAGGCGCCACAGCTTCTGGTCACGACCGCCAACGCGGCGATGCAGCGCGTGCTGACGCCGTTCCGCATCCGCCAGCTCGTCGCAACGCTCGCGCCGGGCGAGCGCATCGGGCTGGAGCGGTTGGCGACGCTGCTGCAGGCCAATGGCTATGTGCGCACCGACACGGTGCACGACCACGGCGAATATGCGGTCCGGGGCGGGATCGTCGACCTGTACCCCAGCGGCGAGGAGCAGGCGCTGCGCCTCGACTTCTTCGGCGACGAGATCGAGAGCGTGCGCACCTTCGATGCGGGCGACCAGCGCACGACGGGGCGGCTCGACGGCTTCACGCTCCCGCCCGCATCCGAGGCGCTGCTCGACGAGGAGTCGGTAAAGCGATTCCGCAGCCGCTACCGTGAGACCTTCGGCGCGACCGCGACCGGCGATCCGCTCTACCAGGCGGTATCCGAGGGGCGGCGACAGGCGGGGATGGAGCATTGGCTGCCGCTGTTCGAGGAGCGGCTGGCAACCCTGTTCGATCACGTCGGCGATGCCGTGATGATCCGCGACGCCGGTGTCGCCGCCGCCGCCGAGGCCCGGATCGAGGCGATCGCCGATTATTACGAAAACCGCAAACGCGCCGAGGCCGCGCAACCGGGTAGCTTCCGCCCGCTCCCCGCCAAGGCGCTGTATCTCGATGCGGACGAATGGTCGGCCGCACTGGGCAAGGCGACCGCGCACCTTGCGACCCCATTTCACGAGCCCGAAAGCGCGACCGTCCTTGATTTCGATGTCGACGGCCCGCGCGATTTCGCGCCCGAGCGAGCCGCGCACGCCAATGTCTACGAAGCCGTCGTCGACCACCTTGCCGCGCTCCGCAAAAAAGGGCGGCGCCCGATCCTCGCCAGCTACTCGATCGGCGCGCGTGAGCGGCTGGGCGGCCTGCTGGCCGACCACGGGCTGACCGGGGCGATCCACGTCGAGACCTGGCAGGAGGCACTGGGCGCGCGTGGCGAGGTCGCGCTCATCGTCCTGCCGCTCGATCACGGCTTTACCGCGCCGACGGTCGCCGTCCTGACCGAACAGGACATGCTCGGCGACCGGCTCGTTCGTCGCGCCAGGCGCAAGAAGTCGGCCGATGCATTCCTGGCGGAACTGGCGACGCTCTCGCCGGGCGACCTGGTCGTCCACACCGAGCATGGCATCGGCCGCTATGAAGGGCTGACATCGGTGCCGGTCGGTAAGAGCCCGCACGACTGCGTCGCGCTGAGCTACGCCAGCGGCGACAAGCTCTATGTCCCCGTCGAGAATATCGACGTCCTCTCACGCTACGGCTCTGGCGAGGAGGGCGCGACGCTCGACCGGCTGGGCGGCGAGGCATGGCAACGCCGCAAGAGCCGCATGAAGGAGCGCATCCGCGAGATCGCGGGCGAGCTGATCGCGACGGCGGCCGAGCGCGCGCTGCATCCCGGTGACGTCATGGAGCCGGACACGACCGGTTATCCCAGCTTCGTTGACCGTTTCCCCTATCAGGAGACCGACGACCAGGACCGCGCGATCGACGACGTCATCGCCGACCTGTCCGCCGGCAAGCCGATGGACCGCCTGATCGTCGGCGATGTCGGCTTCGGCAAGACCGAGGTGGCGCTGCGCGCGGCCTTCGTGGCCGCAATGGCCGGCAAGCAGGTCGCGCTCGTCTGCCCGACGACGCTGCTAGCGCGCCAGCATTTCAACAACTTCACCGCCCGGTTCGAGGGCTTCCCGATGAAGATGGGCCGTCTCTCCCGCCTCGTCACCGCCGGCGAGGCGAAGGCGACCAAGGAAGGACTGGCCAATGGAACGGTCGACGTCGTCATCGGCACCCATGCGCTGCTCGCGAAGAATGTCGACTTCAAGCGGCTCGGCTTGGTCATCGTCGACGAGGAACAGCGCTTCGGCGTCACGCACAAGGAGCGGCTGAAGGCGCTGCGTGCCGATGTTCACGTGCTGACTCTGACCGCGACCCCCATCCCGCGAACGCTGCAGATGGCGATGTCGGGTATCCGCGAGCTGTCCGTCATCCAGACGCCGCCCGTCGATCGTCTTGCCGTCCGCACCTACGTCATTCCGTGGGACCCTGTCGTGCTGCGCGAGGCGCTGCTGCGCGAGCACTACCGCGGCGGGCAGAGCTTCCTCGTGACGCCGCGTGTCGCCGACCTCCCCGACATCGAGGAGTATCTGCGCCGGGAAGTGCCGGAGGTCCGCTACGTCGTCGCGCACGGCCAGATGGCGCCGACCGAGGTCGAGGAGCGCATGTCGGCCTTTTACGACCGCAAGTTCGAGGTGCTGGTCTCGACGACCATCGTCGAGAGCGGCATCGACATTCCCAGCGCCAACACAATGATCGTCAACCGCGCCGACCGCTTCGGCCTCGCCCAGCTCTACCAGCTGCGCGGCCGTGTCGGGCGGTCCAAGACACGCGCCTATGCCTATATGGTCACCCCGCCCGAACGGCAGATGACCGAGGCGGCAACCAAGCGGCTGAAGGTGCTGTCCGATCTCGACACGCTGGGCGCGGGCTTCCAGCTTGCCAGCCACGATCTCGACATCCGCGGTGCCGGCAATCTGCTCGGTGACGAGCAGTCCGGCCATATCAAGGAGGTCGGCTACGAACTCTATCAGTCGATGCTGGAGGAGGCGATCATGGACGCGAAGGCGGGCGGCATGGCGTCACGCCCGCGCGACTTCAGCCCGCAGATCACCGTCGACGCTCCGATCCTGATCCCGGACGACTACGTGCCTGACCTCGACCTGCGCATGGGCCTCTACCGGCGCCTCAACGACCTGGAGGACCGCGCCGAGGTCGACGCCTTCGCCGCGGAACTGATCGACCGTTTCGGCCCTCTCCCCGACGCGACCGACAATCTGATCCGCGTCATCGAGATCAAGCTCAACGCGAAAAAGGCGTGCATCGCGAAGATCGACGTCGGCGCCAAGGGCACGCTGGTCGCCTTCCATGACGACAAGCCGCCCAATGTGCCGGGGCTGCTCGCCTATGTCGAACGGCTGAACGGCCTTGCGAAACTGCGTCCCGACAGCCGCCTCGTGGTCCAGCGCGCCTGGCCCGACCCCAAGGCGCGGCTTCACGGCGCGCTGCAGCTCTCGAAGGGACTGGCGAAGGCGATGGCCTAGGATTCAGGCAGGGCTGCCCTCCGCTCCGACCATCGCGATCAGCGCATCCTCGGCGAGCGGTGCCGCGCGCAGAAATCCCTGGTAGAGGCCGCATCCCTGCGCCGCCAGAAGATCGCGTTGCTCTTCGGTTTCCACCCCCTCGGCGATGACGGTTAGCCCCAGCCCGCGCGCGATAGCGACGACGCCACTCACCACCACCCGGTCGCGGGCCGAGCCGACGACATCGACGCTCAGCGACTTGTCGATCTTAAGATAATCGAGCGGCAACGCCTTGAGATAGGCTAGGCTGGAATAGCCCGTGCCGAAGTCGTCGAGCGCCACCCGGCAACCGGAGGTCCGCAATTCGCCCAGCAGCGCGGCTGCCGCTCCCAGGTTGCGGATCAGGCCCGTCTCGGTGATCTCCAGCGTCAGGCGATTGCGCGGGAACCCGCTATCATCGACGCGCCGCAGGAACAGTTGGGCAAAACCGGGTCTGGACACATCAGCGGCGGTCAGATTGAGCGACATTCGCAGATGATTGAGTGTCCCGGGCCACCGTCTCGCGCCCGCCAGCGCACGCTGCTGAATATGATCTGAGAGCGCGACACCCAGGTCGGCCCGTTCGGCTGCGGCAAACAGCACGTCGGCGCCGAGCGCGCCCATCTCGCCATGCTCCCAGCGGGCAAGCGCCTCCACCCCGGCGATCAGGCCGGTAGTCATGTCGACCTGCGGCTGGTAGCGCAACTCGATCTCATCGAGTTCCATTGCGCGGTGCAGGTCGACCGCCAGCCTGTCCAGCTCGAACTCCGAGCGTGTTTCCGCGACTCCCATTGTCGCGGCATCGCTCAATTGCGCCGCATCGAGCGCCGCGGTCGCCCGGCGTAGCAGCAATTGCGCGCTTTCTTTGTGGCGGCGCTCGACGACGCCGAAACGGACGCCGAGCGTCGCCACGTGCTTCTCGACCTCGAAGGGCCGGGTCAGCGCATCGTCCAGCCTGCCCGCTGCCCGCAAGAGAGCGGCGCCATCGCTCGCGATCAGGGCGAATGCTGAGCCTTCCAGGCGGATGACGGCAACCTTGCTGCCGACGACATCGCGCGCCACACTCGCGATCCGAGCCTCCACGCCCGCGAGCAGCGCGTCGCCCGCGTCGCGTCCATAGGCGGCGTTGACGATATCGAAGCGGGACAGACCGACAAGCAGCACACCCGCCCCGTCTCCGCCATGCACGTCGATCCACTCCGCGGCCCGCGTCAATCCGCGCCGAGCGGGCAGACGTCGGTCGACGGGTTCGCGCGCCTCGGCCAGTCGCACCACATGGCGATAGGCATAGTCCAGCGCGTCATCAATGTTCTGCCGGCCTTCGACGATGAAGTGCGTGGCGCCCGCTTCGTAGAAGGCATGCGACAAACTCGCCGATCGCGGGTCGGCAACAACCAGGATCGCACTTTCGCCCTGCTGTATTCTCGCATCCAGTCCTGCCACCGTCGCGAGTGCTGCCTCGGCGTCGCAGCGGGCGTCGGCGACGATGACGCCGGATACAGTCTTCGTTGGCGAATCGGCAGTGCCCGCAACGTCGCCAACCCTTCTGACGATCCATCGATCGTCGCCGATCGAAAGATCGCTCGGCCCGACGATCATGACGTTGCGTTCCACTGGTCCTCCGGATGTTCTGAACTTGTTACGCACCCGTAGCGGACGGACCGACCAATTCAATTGTCGGAAAACAGCTCCTTTGCCAGGGGTTGTCCCGAAGCGGGCAAAGTCCTAGCTCCGAAGACGATGGCGGGCGACACTGACTTGACACCGGCTTCGCTGGTCGACGCTCACGGGCGGACGATACGCTATTTGCGCATTTCCGTCACCGATCGATGCGACCTCAGATGCCGGTACTGCATGGCCGAGCAGATGACGTTCCTGCCGCGCTCGGCATTGCTCAGCCTGGAGGAGATCGCGGTCATCGCCGAGCGTTTCGTCGCGCGCGGTGTCGACAAGATCCGCCTGTCGGGGGGTGAACCGCTGGTGCGCCGCGACGTGATGGAATTGACGAAGCGGTTGGGTGAGAGCTTGGGACACGGCCTGTCCGAACTCACGATGACCACCAACGGCAACCACCTGCCTGACTGTGCCCGGCAACTATACGCTGCGGGTATGCGGCGGATCAATGTCAGCCTGGATACGCTGGACCCCGAACAGTTTCGCTTCATTACGCGGCACGGCGATGTGGAGCGCGTGATCGCCGGCATCTTCGCCGCCCGCGATGCAGGCCTCGCGGTCAAGATCAACGCGGTAGCGCTCGCCGGGCTGAACGCGGACTCGATCGGCCGGATGCTTGCCTGGTGCTGCGAGCATGGCTTTGACCTGTCGCTCATTGAAACCATGCCGCTCGGGACCATCGACGAGGACCGGGTGGATCGCTTCGTGCCGCTCACGCGCGTCTTCGCCGACCTGTCGACGCGCTTCCCCCTGAAACGTGCGACGCACCGCACGGGCGGACCGGCGCGCTATTGGGAGGTGGAGGGCACCTCGACCCGGCTCGGCCTGATCTCGCCGCTGACCGCCAATTTCTGCGACGGCTGCAACCGCGTCCGCCTGACGACCGAGGGCAAGCTGTACATGTGCCTGGGTCACGACGATCAGGTCGATCTGAAGGCGGCGTTGCGCGGCGGTGGTATCGAGGCGCTGGACACCGCCATCGATTCCGCGCTGACCGGCAAGCCGCTGGCGCACGACTTCCGGATAGGCACGAACGAGGCGCCGGCGGTCGCGCGTCACATGAGCGTGACCGGAGGATGATCTACGAGCGGCGGGCGCTGATGGTCTCGCCGACCGAGCCGGCGCGCGCCGCCGCCCGGGCACTGTCGGAGGTTTGCGACTGGGTCCCGATCGAGGAAGCCGATGTGGTCATCGCGCTGGGCGGTGACGGCTTCATGTTGCAGACGCTCCACGCCATGCTGGGGGATCGGCGGCATATGATTCCCGTATTCGGCATGAACCTCGGCACTGTCGGGTTCCTCATGAACGAGTGGCGGCATCATGGCCTCGACGAGCGTTTGGCGCGCGCTAAGCCGTTCAAGGTTACGCCGCTCCAGCTCAGCGCGACCGCGATGGACACAAGGGTTCACACGCTGCCGGCGATCAATGAGGTGTCACTGCTGCGCGAGACGCGGCAGACGGCGAAGCTGGAGGTCACGGTCAACGACAGCATCGTCCTGCCCGAGCTTGCCTGTGACGGCGTCCTCGTCGCGACCCCAGCCGGCTCGACCGCCTATAATCTGTCCGCACATGGGCCGATCCTGCCGCTGGGTTCGGCGATGCTCGCACTGACGCCGATCAGCGCATTTCGGCCGCGACGCTGGCGCGGCGCGATCCTGCCCGACAAGGCGCGCATCGCCATCCGCATATTGAATGCCGCCAAGCGGCCGGTGTCTGCTGTCGCCGATCAGCGCGAGATCCGCGACGTTGAGCGCGTCGAGATCTCGATGGACCGCGCCCGCGAACTCACCTTGCTGTTCGATCCGGAGCACGCGCTGGACGAGCGGATTGCAATGGAGCAGTTCATCGCCTGACCGCAGCGATCCGGCGCTTGCACCAAAGCAAATCGCGCTGCTATAGGCGCGCCTCTCGCTGCGGCGCACCGTCAGCTGAGGATACGGCATTCCCCGGTAGCTCAGTGGTAGAGCAATCGGCTGTTAACCGATCGGTCGCTGGTTCGAATCCGGCCCGGGGAGCCATTCTGTTCATCGCTCGTTCCGTTATTGGTCGCTAGAAACAAGTGTTTCGCCGCATCTGCCGCGAACGGAGATGAACAATGAACAGGCATTTCGGACATAAGGTCGTGCTTGCCGCACTTGCATCGAGTACGCTCCTCGTCGCGGGTTGCGCGACCGAAACAACGTATCGCCCGGCAACTGGCCAAGGCTTCTACCGCGACGGCTATAGCGACCGTCAGATCGAGCCGGGACGCTATATCGTCAGCTTTTCGGGCAACAGCGTGACGTCGCGCGACACGGTCGAGCGCTATCTGCTCTTTCGCGCCGCCGAACTGACGCTGCAGAACGGCTTCGATTATTTCGTAGCAGTCCAGCGCGATACCGACCGCCAGAGCCGCACCTACAGCACCGGCTTCGGCGCCTATGGCCCCTATGGTGCATTTGGCGGCTGGGGACCGGCGTGGAACTTCTACGGCCCCTATGGCTATCGCAGCTTCGGTTACGGTTTTGGCGGCTACGGTGGGTTCGGCGGGTTCGGCAACGACTTCGACATCCGCACCATCGACCGGTTCGAGGCGACGGCTGATATCGTGATGCGCAAGGGTCCCATTCCCAAGGACAACCTGCGCGCCTTCAACGCACGCGCCGTGGTCGACACAGTCGGCCCTACCGTCGTCCTGCTGAAGTGAACTGAAACCGGTCTGCCAAAGACCGGTCCGCAACGAAGGACCGGTCCTTTTTGCTGCGCTCAGGCCGCCGCCACGTTGCCGTGGCAGTGCTTGTACTTACGTCCCGAACCGCAGGGGCATGGCGCGTTGCGACTGACCTGACCTTCCCATGCTGCGGGATTGCCCGCGCCGCCGCCGGGCTGTGCCATCTGCATCGGCGGCAGTTGAGTCTGGATCAGGCCGCGCGTTCCCGCGTCGATGTCAGCGCTGTTGTCGAGGCCGGTGAACGGGTCGAAATGCGTCGTGATGAAGTCCGGCAGTTCGGGCAGATCGACCTGCGGCTGCAGCTGGAACTGCGCGTGCGCGATCGTGCGCGTGACATCCTCACGAATGCTGTCCAGCATTCGCTGGAACAGCATGAACGCCTCCTCCTTATATTCGTTGATCGGCGTCTTCTGCGCATACGCACGCAGGTGCACGACCTGACGCAGCGCATCCAGCGTCGCCAGATGCTCCTTCCAGTGATGGTCCAGATTCTGCAGCAGGATCGACTTCTCGACCGAAGCCCAGGTTTCGGCGTCCAGCGTCTTCTGCTTCTCCTCGATCGCCGCGTCCGCCGCCTCGCGCACGCGTTCCTCGACGATCTCCGGATCGATCGCTTCCTCCGCCAGCCAGTCATCGACGGGCAGTTCCAGGTTGAGCTGTTCCTGCAGGCTGCCCTTCATCCCTGCGATGTCCCACTGCTCGGGATAGGAGTTGGGCGGACACGCACCACCCACGATCATGTTGACCGTCTCCGCACGCATGTCGACGACCGTGTCGCCGATCGTCTCGGCATCCATGATATCCGCGCGCTGCTCATAAACGACCTTGCGCTGCTCGTTCATCACATCGTCATATTCGACGACCTGCTTGCGCACGTCATAGTTGCGCGCCTCAACCTTCTTCTGCGCGGTCTCGATCGCCTTCGACAGCCACTTGCTGCCGATCGCCTCGCCATCCTCGATGTTGTTGCGCATCATCTTGGCGAACAGCGTGTCCGGCCCGAAGATCCTGAGCAGGTCGTCGTCCAGGCTGAGGTAGAACCGGCTGAGACCGGGGTCCCCCTGACGCCCGGAGCGCCCGCGCAGCTGGTTGTCGATCCGCCTGCTCTCGTGCCGCTCGGTGCCGAGCACGAATAGCCCACCCGCCTCAAGCACCCGCGCCTTCTCCGCCGCGATCTCCTTTCGTGTTGTCGCCGCCTGCGCCTCGTATTCAGGCGTTCCCTCGACCAGATCGGGATATTCGTCGAGCATCCGGAACTCCAGGTTGCCGCCCAACTGGATATCGGTCCCGCGCCCGGCCATGTTGGTCGCGATCGTCACCGCGCCCAGCCGTCCGGCCTGCGCCACGATGTGCGCCTCCATCTCGTGATATCGGGCATTCAGCACCTTGTGCCGCACCCCCTCCTGCTCGAGGAACTGGCTGAGCAGCTCCGACTTCTCGATGGAGACGGTTCCAACCAGAACCGGCTGACCCCTGTCGGCATGCAGCCTGATCTTCTTGGCGATCGCGCGGAACTTGTCGGCTGTGTCCTTGTAGAACTCGTCCTCCTCATCCTCTCGCCGGATCGGCACGTTCGTCGGGATCGACACGACGTTGATCTTGTAGATGTCGTAGAACTCGGCAGCCTCCGTCGCGGCGGTTCCCGTCATCCCGCCGATCTTGGGATACATGCGAAAATAGTTCTGGAACGTGATCGAGGCCATCGTCTGGTTCTCGGGCTCGATCGTCACGCCCTCCTTGGCCTCGACCGCCTGGTGGAGTCCTTCCGACCAGCGACGGCCGTCCATCATCCGCCCGGTGAACTCGTCGATGATGACGACCTTACCGTCCTTGACGATATAGTCGGTATCGCGCTTGAACATGACGATCGCGCGAAGCGCCTGGTTCAGGTGGTGGACGACCTGGGTGTTCTCGAAGTCGTAGAGATTGTCGCCCTCCAGCAGCCCCGCCGACTCCAGCATCCGCTCGACCTTCTCGGTCCCGTCCTCTGTCAGGATGATCGTCTTCTGCTTCTCATCCTTCTCGTAATCGTCAGGGACCAGCTGCTTCACGACCGCGTCGACCTGCATGTACAGCTCTGACTTGTCGTCGGTCGGTCCGGAGATGATGAGCGGCGTGCGCGCTTCGTCGATCAGGATCGAGTCGACCTCGTCGACAATGGCGTAGTTGAAAGGTCGCTGCACCATCTGTGCGCGCTCGTACTTCATGTTGTCGCGCAGATAATCGAACCCGAACTCGTTGTTCGTGCCGTACGTGATGTCCGAATGATAGGCCGAGCGCCGTTGCTCGTCGGTCAGGTTAGGGACGATCACCCCGACGCTAAGGCCGAGGAATTTGTAGACCTGTCCCATCCAACCCGCGTCGCGCGCGGCCAGATAGTCGTTTACGGTCACGACATGCACACCATCGCCCGGCAGCGCGTTCAGATAGGTGGCGAGAGTCGCGACCAGCGTCTTCCCCTCGCCCGTGCGCATCTCGGCGATCTCGCCGCGGTGGAGCACGATCCCGCCGACCATCTGCACGTCGAAATGCCGCATGCCCAGCACGCGCTTGGCCGCCTCGCGAACCGTTGCGAACGCCTCGGGCAACAGGTCGTCGAGCTTGGTGCCGCCCTGCAGCCGATCGCGAAAAACCTGCGTCTGCTGGGCAAGTTGCTCATTCGACATGGCCGCCATCTGCGGCTCAAAGCCGGCGATCTTGGCGATGATCGGATTTAGGGATCGGACATAACGGTCGTTGGACGAACCGAACAAGGATTTGGCAAAGCCGCCGAGCATGGCTGTTTCCTGGAATATATGAATGTGCGTCGACTCTTGCCGACGCGGTATGAACGAGTTCTGTAGAGACCGCTGCGCGCTATTCGCGCCGGCGGCTCGCGAACAGCGGCGCAGCCGGCTTCAGTACGAACTGCGATACTGCCTGCGGCACAATCGCCGCCAATGACGGCAATGTCTGCGAAGGACGCGTGATGCTCGCCGGAGCAACGGCCGCCCGCGCTATCTCACGATCGGCGCTCTGACTGCATGTCGCTTGCGGCGCACTAGACCGCACGCCGGTCACGCCGGCCAGCGCGGACAGCATCGCAGACAGGAGCAGCAGCAGGTTCATCGCATGCGGAACATAGCCACGATCGTTGCCATCGTCCACCGACGCCTCACCAAAGCGATCGAACGGGATACGCCCGCATCGCCTCGTCTGCCGTGACGAGCGTCAGGTCGGCATGGATGGCGTGAGCGATCAGCATGCGATCGACCGGGTCGCGATGAATTGGCGGAAGCAGCGCAACCAGTCTGTATGCCTCCGAGGGGAAATCGATGAGCGATGCGCGCAATTTCTGCAACAACGTCGCCATTGGATCGACAGCACCAAAGCGCCCTCGTACTCTCAGATTCTCGAACTCATATGCTGTCACGGCGCTCACGAACAAACGTCTGTCAGGGTCCTGAAGGATTTGCTTGACCGATCGCGTCAACCGATGATCGTCTTTCCCGATCCAGACAAGAGTTTGCGTATCAAGCAGCAGGTCCAAATTTGCGGTTCCAACTCTCTTCGAGTTCGTCGTCGGTCATTGATGGCGGAACAGTCGCCTGTTCATCCGTCATGATTCCTTTCCAGATTCCGAAGGCAGCCTTTCGACTTTGCACGATCGCCTGCTTCTCACTCTCGCTCAGCTCCCCGACGGGGATCAGTCGCACTTGCGGTGTTCCCGCCTTGTCGAGCACGACCTCCTCGCCGCGTACTGCCGCGGCCACCAGTTCGGACAACCGCGTCTTCGCTTCGCCGATGTTCACATGGATCGTCATGCGATGAAACTAGCTTGGCCAAGTACCTTGGTCAATCGCCGGTACTGGAGTTGGCGCGCGGGCTCGGTTAACCGCAGCCGATGACCACGTCGCCCCTCGCCCGCCCTTTCCCCGACCTGCCGCCGATCCCCGGCGTCGAGCTTCGGGTCGCGCGTGCGCGGTACAAGGATTGGAACCGCTACGATCTGACGTTCGTGACATTCGACTCCGGGACCAGCATCGCGGGCGTGCTGACGAACAGTCGCTGCCCTTCACCTGAAGTGGAATGGTGCCGCAAGGCGCTGACCCTGGGTCAGGTCCGCGCGCTGGTCGTCAATGCGGGCAATGCCAACGCCTTTACCGGCGCACGCGGGCGCGACGCGGTCGAGGCGATCGCAGCGCGCGTCGCGGCCCATTTGTCATGCCAGCCATCGGATGTCTTCGTCGCCTCGACCGGCGTCATCGGTGTTCCCCTCCCGATCGACCGGGCGGAGGCCGGGCTGGACAGCGCCTTCACCGCCGCGCCCGCCGACTGGCGCGCGGCAACCGATGCGATCGGCACGACCGACACGTTCCCAAAGGCCGCTGCCACCAGCGCCATGGTCGACGGTCGCCCGGTGACGCTGATAGGGATCATCAAGGGCTCCGGTATGATCGCACCCGACATGGCGACGATGCTGGGCTTCATCTTCACCGACGCCGCGGTCGATCCCGCCTTCCTTCAGGGCGCGCTGACCACGGCGAACGCGCGCAGCTTCTCGTGCATCACCGTCGACGGCGATACCTCGACCAGTGACACCGTGCTTGCCTTCGCCACCGGCAAGGCAGGAAACACGCCGCTCGCCGACGATGACAGCGCGGGCGCCGACGCCTTTCGTGCCGCGCTCGTCGACCTGTGCAGGCAACTCGCGCTGCTCGTCGTGCGCGATGGCGAGGGCGCATCGAAGCTCATCGAGATCCAGGTGACGGGCGCCGACACCGACCGCAGCGCGCACCGCATCGCGCTGAGCGTCGCCAACTCCCCGCTCGTCAAGACCGCCGTCGCCGGTGAGGACGCGAACTGGGGCCGCGTCGTCATGGCCATCGGCAAGGCGGGAGAGCCGGCCGAGCGCGACCTGCTGTCGATCCGCTTCGGCAACACCCGGGTCGCGAGCATGGGCGTCGCGGTCGAAGGTTATGACGAAGCGCCGGTCTCCGCCCATTTGAAGGGCGATGAGGTAAGCATCGGTGTCGATCTCGGCCTCGCCGATGGTTCCGCGACCGTGTGGACCTGCGACCTGACGCACGGCTACATCTCGATCAATGCCGACTATCGAAGCTGAGGATTCCCGTCAGCAAAATCCGTTCGTGCTGAGCGAAGTCGAAGCATCGTGCCGAACCTGTGGTGTTCGCCTGCGCTCAGGCTGGTGGGTATGTCGTCCCACCTGGTCGAACAGCGCCTCAGCGAAGCTGATATGCCAGGATCGCTGACAGCGAGACGACCGCGATCGACATTTGCGTCGGGCGCAGCGTCGCGAAATAGCGGGGTGCCAGCGCACTCCGCCCGGCAAGCGCGTCGACCACGCTGTCGATGACATACCCCAGCGCCAGCAGCCCTAGCGCCCAGTTCGGAGGCAGCAGCAACGCGACGAAGCCGATCGCGAAAATCGTGAGTGCGCTCGCCAGCTCTGCCGGGCTCGGCCCGCCGGGCGTGTAGAAACTCGTCCCACGACGGACCCCTGCGACGAAGACCAGGATCGTTACGCCCCAGGCAAGAGCGAGCCGCGTCGCGATGAGGGGCCAGGGTTGCGGCATCGTCCAGACGCCGATCGCCGCCGCGACGAACGGCATCATCGGCCCATAGCCCAGCAGATAGCTGCGCGCCGGGATATGCTCGCGCGCCGCCTCCGACCCCGGATCGATCCCTTGCGCCATGCGCCTTACTCCGGCGCGCCCTCATCCGGATTGAGGCGCCAGACCGCGCCGGCCAGCACCGTCGCGAAGCCGAGCCACGCGACAAGCGGCAACGCGGTCGCAGCGGCGACCCGGTCCTCGCGCGCCGCCACCGCGACATAGCCGCCCGCCAGCACACCCAGCGCCCCGACCGCCGCCGTCCCCGCGCCGAGTTCCCGCTTTCCGAAGAACAGGGTGTTCCAGCCGGCCAGTCCTGCCTGATGGACGACCAGCATGGCCAGCGCGGAATCGCGTGCCGGACTGCGTGGCCGACGCAGCAGCCGGTATGCGCCATAGGCGAGCGACGTCTCGATGATCGGCCACGCGATCGCGAAGACGGGCGGCGGCGGCGTGAAGCCAGGCTTTTCGAGCGCGTCATACCAGCGCTTGGTACGCGGATGATCGGGTGCCGGCGTCTTGCGCCGTCCCACCATCGCCGCCGCAGTTACGACGCCCGCGATCACTGCCAGCGCGATCGATGGGCGCACTCCCTTGCGCTCGCCCTCATCAGCCATCGACGACGGCCTGGCGAGGGGCCGTCAGTGCCTGCCAGCGCGCGGCGATCATCTGGCGAAGATTGGCAAGGAAGAGGCGCCCATGCGCCCGGTGTTGCGCCTTCACCAGCGCCTTGTCCATATAGGCGACCCACGTCAGCCGCTGCACATCGGGGTCGCGGCACATATTGACGAACCGCTCGCGCAGCCAGTCGTTGCGGTACCACACCGCCTGCAGCAGCCCCAGGATGCGAAAGACGCGGCCATGCTCCGCCAGGAACGCTCGCCGCGCACCCGCCAGCGCGCGCGCTTCCCCGGTCCTTAGCGTCTCGTCGACCGCGGCGGCGCCCATGACCGCGCTGGCCATCGCGTAGTAGATTCCCTCGCCCGAGGCCGGGGCGACGACCCCCGCGGCATCGCCGACCAGCAGGACGTTTCCGCCATCGTCCCAGCGGCGGAGCGGCTTCATCGGGATCGGCGCGCCCTCGCCGCGCACCGTCTCCAGCGCGTCCAGCCCCGTCTCCGCCCGCAGCCGCTCGACCGCGCCGCGCAGCGCGAAGCCCTTCCGCGCGCTGCCCACCCCGATGCTGGTGGTCTTGCCGTGTGGAAAGACCCAGGCGTAGAAGTCGGGCGACAGCGCTCCCCGGTAGATCACGTCGCACTGCGCCGGATCGAACATCTCGCTGGCTTCCCCGGGCGAGCGGACGATCTGGTGATAGGCAAAGACATGGTGCGTCCGCTGTTTGGGCAACGCCTGGCGCGCGACCTCAGAGCGCGCGCCGTCAGCCCCGATCACGACGCGCGCGGTCACGCTGCGTGCTTCGGCCTTGCGCCCCTCTTCATAGCGTAACGTCACGCTTTTTCCGCGTCGCTCCAGCGAGATGAAGCGGCCGGTCCGCCGCTCGGCACCCGCATCCGCCGCCCGCTCGCGCAGCCACTCGTCGAACTGGTCGCGGTCGACCATCCCGACAAATCCGTCGTCGATCGGCATCGGCACCGTCCTGCCCGACGGCGCGACGATGCGCGCGGCACGCACCCGTGCCTTCAGCAAATCATCGGGAATCGCGAAGTCGCGGATCAGTCGCGGCGGGATCGCGCCGCCGCACGGCTTGATCCGTCCGGCCCGGTCGAGCAGCAGCACCGAATGCCCCCGCTTCGCAAGTTCAGTTGCGGCGGTGGCGCCCGATGGCCCGCCGCCGACCACGATCACGTCGAAATCGGCCATGCCTGTCCTTCCGTCACCACCTGTCGCGACTCGTCCCGCGTCGCCGCGCGCATCATCGACGCCGCCCAGACGAACAGCGCCGCCTCGACCGCGAATACTGAAATATAGGCAGGCGTGGTGCTGCCCGATGCGACCCGCACCAGGTCGACCGCTACCGCACCGATCATCCCGCCGCTGCCGAACGCGACCGCCTGCGCCGCGCCCCACACGCCCATCCTGACGCCTGTTCCCTCGCTCCCGGCCAGCGTCATCATCAGCCCGATCGCGGACACCGCGAAGATCCCGTTGCCCAGCCCCAGCACCGCGATCGCCGGACGGATCACCGCGACCGCCTCCATACTCCCGGCGAGCGCGATCAGGACCAGCGCCACCGCGGAGACGACGCACCCCGCCGCCGTCAGCCGGCGCATCCCTTCCGCGCGCCCGCCGCCCAACCGCCGCCCCGCCGCCGCGACGCCCAGCATCCCGACCAGCGTCCCGCTGCTCTGCAACGACGTCAGCGCCGTCGTCTCGGCCGGCGACATCGCGAAGGTAAGCCCCGCGAACGGCTCCAGGATCAGGTCCTGCATGCTGTACGCCAGCATCGACACCGCCACGAACACCGTGAAGCGTCGCGCCTGCGCGTCCGCCCACACCTGCGCCAGCGCGATCCTGAACGTGGGGCGGGCCGGTCCGGCATCGACCGCGCCACGCGATCGCTCCAGCCCGTGCAGCGCCAGCGCAGCGACCAGGAACGCGATGATGCACACGCCCGCGCTCAGACGGACCAGGCGGCCGTAACTGAACGGCGCGAGGAGGCTGCTGGCGACCGCCGTCGTGACGATGAAGCCCGCGATCATCATGATCCACACGACCGAGGCTGCCGCCGGCCTGCGCTCGGCGGTCACGCTGTCCGCCAACAGCGTCAGCAGCGCGGTGCCCGCCGCGCCGACGCCGATGCCGATCAGTCCGAACCCGCCGATCGTCAGGCCAAGGCCCAGCGCCCGGTGGTCCGCAATCGTCGCGGTACCCGTCGCCGCCAGGATGCCGCCCGTCGCCAGCACCGCCATCCCGCCCAGGATCCACGGACTTCGCCTGCTCGCCGCGTCCGCGCCGTGTCCCCAGCGCGGACGCAGCAGTTGCAGTGCATAGTGCAGCCCGACGAGCGCGCCCGGCACGCTCGCGGCCAGCCCCAGTTCCACCACCATCACCCGGTTGAGCAGGGATGTCGTCAGCACGACGATCGCGCCCATCGCCGCCTGGATCAGCCCGATCCGCGCGATGCCCGACCAGCCGAGCGGCACGGCGGGCCTCATCCGGCCGCGCCCGCCCGGACAGCGAACGCGGCGACCATCATGCCGCTCACGAACAGCAGGACACCGGTGCCGTTGAACCACGGCGCGAACCGCTCGGGATCGCGCAGGAGCCGCGGCATCAGCGCAAGCTGCGCCGCCACCAGCGCCAGGACGACCAGCGCGCGCATCGGCATCCCCGCTACCGCGATGATGGTGACGACGATCATTTGGGGCACGATCATCGCAAGACATGCGACATGCGCCGCGCGCCGCGGACCCAGTTTCACCGGCAGCGACGCAATGCCCATCGTCCGGTCGCCTTCGATCGCCTTGAAATCGTTGAGCGTCATGATGCCGAACGCGCCGAGCGAGTACAGTAGCGCAAGCGGCACCAGCATCGGCCGCGACAGCGCGGCGCCGCCCGCCACAACGAGCGCGCCGGTCAGCCAGGCCAGCCCCTCATAGGAAAGTCCGGTCACCAGCGGCCCGCGCCATCCATTGGCCTTGAGGCGCAGCGGCGGGGCGCTGTAGGCCCAGCCCGCGAGCAGCGCGAGCGCGGCCGCCGCGAGGACGAGCCAACCCAGCATCGCCGCATAGATGATCGCCACACCGCTCGCGGTCGTCGCGACGATCAGGCCGCTGTTTCCCGGCAGCCGCCCGGAAGGGATCGGCCGGTCGGGCTGGTTGATTGCATCGACATGCCGGTCGCACCAGTCGTTCATCGCCTGGCTCGCTCCGCAGACAAGCGGACCGGCAAGGATCATGCCGGCCAGCACGCGACCCCACAACACGGGGCCGGTTCCGCCGGCGGCGACGGCGCCGCACGCGAACGCCCAGGCGGGCGGAAACCAGGTGATCGGCTTGAGCACCTCCAGCACGGCGGCGGATGAAGCCGGGCGGTCCGGGCGGAGTGCACGAGTCTGCGCCATGACCGCAGACTCTACTCGACACTATTGAGTGTCAAGCAAATTAGTCAGTTATCCAACCTGTTTGCTCCGTCGTCGACGTCACCGAACCGGGCCAGTTTTGCGTACAACCCTTGCCGGCTAATCCCCAGCATCTCGGCCGCCGCCGCCCGGTTATTGTCCGTCATGCCGAGCGCCGTTTCGATACACAGCCGCTCGATCACGTCGGTCGTCTCGCGAACGATCTCCTTCAGCGGCATGCGTCCAACCACCTTGGTCATCCGATCGGCGAGCCCTGCCTGCTCGCCGGCATCCGGTCCCAGTGATCGTCTGCCGGACGACGCACGGCGAATGAAGAAGCCGTAGCGTTTGTCCTGCCCGCCATCCAGCCGCACAGCGTCCAGGTCGATATCGATGCTCGACCCGAATGCCCCGACCAGTACGGTTACGAAATCGCGCACATCGGTTTGCTCACGCAGCGCGGCCACGATGATGCCGGTGTCGACTCCGTTGCGTCCGATGAAACGCTCCAGCGACTGGCCGGTCGCATTTTCCTCGATGCTCAGCTGGGCCATGTCGATGAAGGCGCGATTGACATGGGCGATGCGCAGATCGGGTCCGGTGATGACCATGCCGTGCGGCAGCCGGGCCAGCAACTGCCGCTCTCCATTGTCGGGCGACGCCTCCTCACCGACGAGCCGGACCAGCAGGCGCGATGCATGCTCGTAACGGAACAGCATCGTTTGAAAGGCCTGCATTTTACCGCTTCGCAAGCGTGCGGAAAAGCTGGCAACGCGCCCCGAACCGGCTGCACGTATCAGGTCGGCGCGCGCGGATTCGACGTCCGCCCTGTCCAGCAACTGCAGGAAGCTCTGGCCGATCGACACCGCCGCGCCGGCCTCCAATGTCGCCCTTGCTACGGTGTTGATATCCTGGATGACCAGCGTCTCGCCGTCGATCGTCAGCACCGCCAGGTCAGACAGCGCAAGCATGGTCTGGAAACGCAGATCGGATTGGCGCAACCGGGCGTGACTGTCCTCCAGCTCGCGCTGCGCGGTCATGAAGCGGCGCTGCACGACCGCTGAACGTCGCTCGTCGCGTCCGATCGCCAGCAGCCGGCCGCCGCCCAGACCAAAGGCCTGGACGCTGATCGGGATATCTTCAGACCCGGTCACCGGAAAATTCAGGTGCCGCCAGCGTCCATCGGCGCTGCCGCCGGTCAGCAGCGACTCCACCTTGGGTCGGGATTCGGTAGTCACGAGATCATTCAGGCGCGAACCGATCAACGGTGCCAAGCCTGCATCGATCAGACCGCTCGCCCCATAGGCGACATCGTGGATCATTCCGCTGCCGGCATCGACGATCATCGAAATGTCGGCCGTCTGTCCCATGATACGCGCAAAGGTGTCGGCCGATACCCGGCCGAAATGTTCCTCGGGATTTTCGAAGCTACGCGTCGTGACCATGACGTTGCTTTGACCGCTTCCTTGGCATTCCGCCAGCCTAACCTCGATCAATCGGTGGCCTTCACGCCGACTGACCCTTCTACCGACTCCACAAATTCCCTCGATAATCGTTGTACCGTAAACAGCGTGTTACGTCTATGTTGTTTGACACTCCGTTGAACAGGCGTATGTTGTTGAAGATCGAAGAGTCGTTGGGAACCCCATGAACTACGACGCCACTCTTTACACTCCCAAGCAGCGGCATCGTCGCGACCGATCGGGGTGGACGATCGTCCAGGGGGTGCTGGCCCCGATCCAGTTTCTCGTGTTCCTCATCAGCCTGCTGCTGGTCATCCAGGCGCTGCGGACCGGCACGCATGGCGAGGCGGCGCTCGCCTCGGTCGTCGTCAAGACGATCGTCCTCTACGTCATCATGGTCACCGGCGCGATCTGGGAGAAGGTCGTGTTCGACCGCTGGCTGTTCGCCCCCGCCTTCTGGTGGGAGGACATGGTCAGCCTGGTCGTGCTCGTTCTCCACACAGCGTATCTGTGGGCACTGGCGACCGGAGCGCTCGGCACGCACGCCCTGCTGCTGCTGGCACTGGTCGCTTACGCCACCTACCTGTTCAACGCCGCGCAATATGTCCTGAAATTCCGTCTCGCGCGCCGCTCGGCGCCATTGGCGGTGGCGACATGACCGAGGTCATCCGCGACCCCGGCCAGCGCGCGGTCTTCTGCGGCCTGACCGGCATCGTCTGGCTGCATCGCAAGATGGACGATGCCTTCTTCCTGGTCGTCGGCAGCCGCACCTGCGCGCATCTGCTCCAGTCGGCCGCCGGCGTGATGATTTTCGCCGACCCGCGCTTCGCGACCGCGATCCTGGGCGAGCGCGATCTGGCCGGACTGGCCGATGCGAACGACGAGCTCGACCGCATCGTCGATCGCCTGCTGGACCGCCGCCCCGATATCCGCCTGCTCTTCCTCGTCGGCTCCTGCCCGTCGGAAGTAATCAAGCTCGATCTGTCGCGCGCCGCGGCCCGCCTCTCGTCCAAGCATGCCGGGCGCACACGGGTGCTCAGCTATTCCGGCAGCGGAATCGAGACGACCTTCACCCAGGGCGAGGACGCGTGCCTGGCCTCGATCGTGGCCGAGCTTCCCGCCGAAGCAAAGGCCACGCGCCCCTCGCTTCTCGTCGCGGGAGCGCTCGCCGATGTCGTCGAGGACCAGTTCACCCGTCTGTTCGGGCAGCTTGGCATCGCCGTCCGCTTCCTGCCCGATCGCCGCGCCGCGCTGGCGACGCCCGTTGGACCGTCGACGCATGTGCTGCTGGCCCAGCCGTTCCTGACCGATACCGTCCGCGCGCTCGAGGCAAGGGGCTGCACGCTCATTTCAGCGCCCTTCCCCTTGGGCGCGGAGGGCACGACGCTCTGGCTGGCCGCCGCCGCCCAAGCATTCGACATCCCCGCAGAGCGGCTGGACGCCGTGATCGCCATGCCGCGCGCACGCGCCGAGCGCGCGATCGCCGCGCGCCGCGCCGAGCTTGCCGGTCGCTCGGTCATGTTCTTCCCCGATTCGCAACTCGAACCCAGTCTCGCCCGCTTCCTCGTCCGCGAATGCGGGATGCGCCTGGTCGAGGTGGCGACGCCCTATCTCGACCGCCGCATCCTCGGCCCGGACCTGGCGCTGCTGGGCGATCAGGCGGTTCACGAGGCGCCCGATGTCGACCGCCAGTTGGACCGCGCGCGCGCCGCCCGTCCCGATCTCAGCATCTGCGGCCTCGGTCTCGCCAACCCGCTCGAGGCGGAGGGGCTGCACACCAAATGGTCGATCGAGCTGGTGTTCTCGCCCATTCAGGGCTTCGAGCAGGCAGGCGATCTGGCCGGGCTGTTCGCGCGGCCGCTCGACCGCGCGCAGCGGCTGGCGGTGTAGCCGTGGAACTCGCCACCTGGACCTATGAGGGGCCGCCGCATGTCGGGGCGATGCGGGTCGCGACCGCGATGAAGGGCGTCCACTACGTCCTGCACGCGCCGCAGGGCGACACCTATGCCGACCTGCTGTTTACCATGATTGAGCGGCGCGGCGCTCGCCCGCCCGTCACCTACACGACATTTCAGGCAAGCGATCTCGGGAGCGATACCGCCGACCTGTTCAAGCGCGCCGTCGCGGAGGCGAACGTGCGCTTCACGCCCGACCTGCTGCTGGTCGGCGCGTCATGCACCGCCGAACTGCTGCAGGACGATCCCGGCGGGCTTGCCAAGGCGCTGGCGATCGACACGCCCGTCGTGCCGCTTGAGTTGCCCGCCTATTCCAAGAAGGAGAATTGGGGCGCCGCCGAGACCTTCTACCGGATCGTCCGCAAACTGAGCGTTCCCGCGAACGAAGGGGTTCGGACCGGAACCGCCAATATCCTAGGCCCGACCGCGCTCGGCTTTCGCCACCGCGACGACGTCCGCGAAATCCGCGCGATCCTCTCCGAGCTCGGCATCGCCGTGAACGTCTGCGCCCCGCTCGACGCGACTCCCGCCGACATCGCGCGGCTGGGGGACGCGGCGTTCAACATCGTGCTTTACCCCGAGATCGCGAACACCGCCGCGCAGTGGCTCCGGCGCGAGTTCGGCCAGCCGATGACGACCACCGTGCCGATCGGCGTCGGCGCGACCCGCGACTTCATCAACGAGGTGGCGGGCCTCGCCGGGGTCGATCCCGCGCCCGCATCGGCGCTCGGACCCTCCAACCTGCCCTGGTTCTCCCGATCGGTCGATTCATCCTATCTGACCGGCAAGCGCGTCTTCGTCTTCGGCGACGCGACCCACGCCATCGCCGCCGCGCGCGTCGCCACTGAGGAATTCGGCTTCACGCTCGCCGGCCTTGGCACCTAT
Source organism: Sphingomonas sp. (assembly GCA_965260965.1). Classification (GTDB taxonomy): domain Bacteria; phylum Pseudomonadota; class Alphaproteobacteria; order Sphingomonadales; family Sphingomonadaceae; genus Sphingomonas. Next base: position 1,698,917 of record CBDHCA010000003.1, read on the forward strand.
GCCCGCGAGTTCGCGCGTGAGGTGCGTGCAGAGGCCGATCGCCACGGGGTCGAGGCGCTCATCAGCGACGATCATCTGGCGGTCGAAGCCGCGATCGCCGCCGCCAGTCCCGAACTGGTGCTCGGCACGCAGATGGAGCGGCACATCGCCAAGCGGCTGGGCATCGCGTGCGCGGTGATCTCGGCGCCCGTGCATGTGCAGGACTTCCCCGCGCGCCATTCCCCGCAAATGGGGTTCGAGGGCGCGAATGTCCTGTGGGACAGCTGGGTCCACCCGCTGGTCATGGGCCTGGAGGAGCATCTGCTGACGATGTTTCGCGGTGACGCGGAGTTCAACGACGAGGCCGGACCGTCGCACCTCGGCGCCGCGATCGGCTGGGCACCCGATGCCGAGCGCGAACTGCGCAAGATCCCGTTCTTCGTGCGCGGCAAGGCGCGGCGCAATACCGAGGCATTCGCCCGCGACCACGGCGCGCGGCGGATCACCATCGACACGCTCTACGAGGCGAAGGCGCATTATGCCCGCTGAGCGCCCCATTCACATGGTGATGCTGACGCTCGACGCGCATCTCAGCGCGGTGCTGAGGGCAGCCGGCGAGCGGGTCAAGGCGACGCTTCCCGGCTTCGAGCTGTCGGTTCATATCGCCAGCCGCTGGGCGAATGACGCGAAGGCCGCCGCCGACGCCTGCGCCGACATCGCGAAGGCCGACATCATCGTCGCGCACATGCTGTTCCTGGAGGATCATTATCTGCCGATCCTCCCGGCGTTGCGCGCCCGGCGCGAACACTGCTCGGCGGTCCTCGGCTGCATGGCGGCTGGCGAGGTCGTCAAGCTGACCAGGCTCGGCCGCTTCGACATGGGGGTCGAGGCGAGCGGCGTCGTGGCACTTCTCAAGCGGTTGCGCGGCAAGGCGAAGGGGCCGGAAACCGCCGGTGCGCGGCAGATGGCTATGCTGCGCCGGCTGCCCAAGATCCTGCGCTTCATCCCCGGCCCGGCGCAGGACATGCGCGCCTATTTCCTCTCGATGGGCTATCTGCTGGCCGGCTCGACCGAGAATATGGAAGGGCTGATCCGCACGCTCGTCGGCCGCTATGCCAGCGACAGGCCGATGACCGCGGCCGAGCCGATCGCCTATCCCGACGCCGGCCTCTATCATCCGCGCGCCAGGGGACGGATCGTCGAGGACACGGCCGTACTGCCGCGCCTGCCCCGGCCGCGTGGCCGCGTCGGCCTGCTCCTGATGCGCTCCTATGTGCTTTCGGGCGACACCGGCCATTACGATGGCGTGATCGCGGCGCTGGAGGCCGAGGGGCTCGACGTTGTGCCCGCCTTTGCCAGCGGCCTCGACTCCCGCCCTGCGGTCGAGGGCTATTTCATGGGCGATGGCGGGGCGAGCGTCGATTGCGTCGTGTCGCTGACCGGTTTCTCGCTGGTCGGTGGTCCCGCCTATAACGACGCCGACGCCGCCGTTGCGACGCTCAGACAACTGGGCGTGCCCTATATCTCGGCGCACGCGACCGAGTTCCAGACGCTCGACGGCTGGCGCCGTTCCTCCGCCGGGCTGACTCCGGTCGAGACGGTGATGATGCTGGCCATCCCGGAACTCGACGGCGCCAGCGTGCCGATGACCATCGGCGGCCGCGCGGCGGAGGGCGGCGCGATGGCCGCCGATCCCGAGCGCGCGACGATGCTGGCGCGGCGCGTCGCCCGGCTGGTCGCGCTGCGCCATGCCCCGGCGGACGAGCGCCGCATCGCGATCACGCTGTTCAACTTCCCGCCCAACGCCGGCGCGATGGGGACGGCCGCGTTCCTGTCGGTCTTCACCTCACTGTGGAACATCCTCGTCGACCTGCGGGCCGCGGGCTATGCGGTCGATCTTCCCGACAGCGAGGCGGCGATGACCGCCGCGATCCTTGAGGGCAACGCCCCGCGCCACGGTACCCCCGCCAACGTCTTCGCAAGCGTGACCGCCCAGGAGCATATCCGGCGTGAGCCGCATCTGTCGCAGATCGAGTCGCAATGGGGCGCGGCCCCCGGGCGACATCAATCGAACGGCAGCGCGATCCACCTTCTGGGCGCGCGTTTCGGCAACGTCCTGGTCGGCGTTCAGCCCGCGATGGGGTATGAGGGGGACCCGATGCGGCTGCTGTTCGACGGCAGCTTCGCGCCCACCCACGCGTTCTCCGCCTACTATCGCTACGTCCGCGAGGATTTCGGCGCGCAGGCTCTCCTCCATTTCGGCACTCATGGCGCCTTGGAGTTCATGCCCGGCAAGCAGGCGGGACTGACGGGGGAGTGCTGGCCGGACCGGTTGATCGGCGACGTGCCGCATTTCTACCTCTACGCGGCCAACAATCCGTCAGAGGCGGCGCTCGCCAAGCGGCGCGCGGGCGCGGTCACCATCAGCCACATGACCCCGCCGCTCGCGGCATCGGGGCTGTATCGCGGACTCGCCGAACTCAAGGCCTCGATCGCGCAGTGGCATGAGCATGGCGGCGATCATCTGGCGTCGCTGATCCAGGCCCAGGCCGCCGCCGTCGACCTGGCCGACCCCGAACCTGCCTGGACCGATCCCGACGCGGCGATCGCGGCGATCGCCGTCAGGCTGGTCGAGGTCGAGGCGACGCTCGTGCCGCACGGCCTGCACGTCGTCGGCGCACCGATGGCGGACGACGCGGCGCATGAACTGGCTGCTGCCATGGCGGAGGCTCAGGGCGGTGACGCGACCGCGATCAGGGACGCGCTGGTCGCCAATACCGAGTTGCCGGCGATCCGCCACGCGCTGTCCGGCGGCTATGTCGCCCCGGTGGCGGGCGGTGACATCCTGACGAACGCGGCGATGCTGCCGACCGGGCGCAACATCTGCGGTTTCGATCCCTTCCGCCTGCCCACCGACTATGCGCTGGCCGACGGCGCCGCGCAGGTCGAGCGGCTGCTCTCACGGCACCTGAGCGACAGCGGCGCGCTCCCGCACAGCATCGGCATCGTTCTGTGGGGGACCGACACGCTCAAGAGCGGCGGCGCGCCGATCGGACAAGTGCTGGCACTGCTGGGAGCGCGGCCGCGGTTCGACGGCTTCGGGCGCCTGGCCGGCGCCGAACTCATTCCGCTTGGCGACATGGCACGGCCTCGTATCGATGTCGTCGCGTCGCTCTCGGGCATCTTCCGTGACCTCCTGCCGCTTCAGGTCAGGCTGATCGCGGAGGCGGCATGGCTGGCGGCCAACGCGGACGAGCCCGAGGACCGCAATTTCGTCCGCGCGCACACCCTCGCCCGGATCGCGGCCGGCGCCGACCCGGAGCTTGCGGCGCTGCGGGTCTTCTCCAACGCGGAAGGGGCGTACGGCGCCAACGTCAACCAGCTGATCGAGAACGGGCTGTGGGAGGGCGAGGACGAGCTGGCCGACCAGTTCGCCGCGCGCAAGGGGTTCGGCTATGCCCGCGACGGTCACGTCCATGCGGCCCATGCGCTGCTCGACGGGCTGCTGGGCACCGTCCAGCTGTCCTACCAGAACCTTGAGTCCGCGGAACTCGGCATCACCACGATCGATCATTATTTCGACAGCCTGGGCGGCATGACCCGCGCGGCGCAACGCCGGTCCGGCGCGTCGGTCCCCGTCTATATCGGTGACCAGACCCAGGGCCGTCCGACGGTGCGCAGCATGTCGGAGCAGGTGGCGCTGGAGACGCGCACACGCGCGCTCAATCCGCGCTGGTTTGAGGCGATGCTGACTCATGGGCATGAAGGGGTCCGGCAGATCGAGGCGTCGATCACCAACACCATGGGCTGGTCCGCCACGACGGGCCAGGTGCAGCCCTGGGTCTATCAGAAGCTCACCCAGACCTATGTGCTCGATGAGGCGATGCGTCGCCGTCTGTCGCATCTCAACCCGACCGCATCCGCGCGCATGGCGCATCGGCTGATGGAAGCGCACGACCGCGACTATTGGCGGCCCGACCCGGATACGCTCGCCGCCCTGCAGATGGCGGGAGAGGAACTCGACGACCGGATGGAAGGGATAGCGGCATGAGTGCGACCTTGCTCGAACGGGCCGCGGGCCGGGCCGACGGCGAAGGATCGGTCCAGGTCCATGCCGATCCCGCCGACCGGATCGAGGGCGCCACCGTCTATGCGATCTATGGCAAGGGCGGGATTGGCAAGTCGACCACCTCGTCAAACCTCTCGGTCGCCTTCTCCAAGCTCGGCAAGCGCGTGCTCCAGATCGGCTGCGATCCCAAGCACGACAGCACCTTCACCCTGACCAAGGCGCTGTGCCCGACCGTCATCGACATCCTGGCCCAGGTCGACTTCCATACCGAGGAGCTGCGCCCCGAGGATTATGTGTTCGAGGGTTATAACGGCGTGATGTGCGTCGAGGCGGGTGGCCCGCCTGCGGGCACCGGCTGCGGCGGCTATGTCGTCGGTCAGACGGTGAAGCTGCTGAAGGAGCATCACCTGCTCGAGGATACCGATATCGTGATCTTCGACGTGCTCGGCGATGTCGTATGCGGCGGCTTCGCCAGCCCCTTGCAGCATGCCGACCGGGCGATGATCGTCACCGCCAACGATTTCGATTCGATCTTCGCGGCCAACCGGATCATCGCCGCGATCCAGGCGAAGGCGAAGAACTACGATGTGCGGCTCGCCGGCGTCATCGCCAATCGCTCCGCCGAGACCGGCGAGATCGACCGCTTCAACGAAGCGACCGGTCTCAGGCGGCTCGCGCATTTCCGCGATCTGGACGCCATCCGCCGCTCGCGCCTCAAAAAGGCGACCATCTTCGAGATGGGCGACGAGCCGGAACTGGTTGCCGTGCAGCAGGAATATCTGCGGCTCGCCCAGTCGCTGCTGGACGGGGTGGAGGTGCTTGAGCCCCGCCCGATGCGCGACCGCGACCTGTTCGACTTCCTGGGGTACGACTGATGCCCCAGACCTATGAACTGCGCCGGTCCGAGCTGACCACCTATTTCGATCGAACCGCCGCCCCCGCCTGGGAAGCCCTCACCTCCGACGCGCCGGTCAGCCGCATCCGCGCTACGGTGCGCGCTGGCCGCGACGAGATGCGCGCGCTGCTCCTCTCGATGCTGCCCGGCGACATGACAGGATTGACGCTGCTCGACGCTGGATGTGGGACGGGTGCGCTGACCGTGGAGGCGGCGCGGCGCGGCGCGCGGGTCACGGCGGTCGACGTGTCGCCGCGCCTGATTGCGACCGCGCGTGAGCGGTTGGGTACCGGAGCGACGGTCGACTGGCGGGTGGGTGACATGCTCGATCCCTCGCTCGGCCGGTTCGACTGTGTCGTCGCGATGGACTCGCTCATCCATTACCGCGAAGCAGACATACTGGACGCCCTGGCCGCACTCACGCAGCGGACCGACCAACAGGTCCTGTTCACCGTCGCCCCCCTCACCCCGCTCCTCGCCGCGATGCACGCGGTCGGACGCCTGTTTCCCCAGGGCGACAAGGCGCCCGCGATCGAACCGGTCGCATCGCGCCGCCTGACGCGACATCTCGCCAGTGATCCGCGTTTCGGTGGATGGACGCTCGGCGCGCCGAAACGGGTGACCAGCGGCTTCTACCTCTCCGAAGCATACGGATTGTCGCTCCGGTGAGCACGCGCCCGCCCCTTTCGCTGCGCCTCTGGCGCGCGGTGCCGGCGGAGATGTTCCCGTTTGCCGACGCGGTCGAGGGCCTGCCGCTCGGCCGGCTCGCGCGGCTCGCACTGGTCCAGGTCAGTGTCGGCATGGCGATGACGCTGCTCAACGGCACGCTCAACCGGATCATGATCGTTGAGATCGGCGTGCCGGCCGGACTCGTCTCGGCGATGATCGCGCTGCCGCTGCTGATCGCACCGGTGCGGGCGATCGTCGGGCTGAGGTCGGACTCGCATCGCTCGGTGTTCGGCTGGCGGCGCGTGCCCTATATCTGGATGGGCACGATGGCGCAGTTCGGCGGCTTGGCGCTCGTGCCGATGTCGCTGATGCTGATGAGCGGCACGGGCGCAGCGCCGGCGGCCGCCGGCAAGATCGGCGCGCTCTTCGCCTTCGCTCTGATCGGCATCGGCCTCCACACCACGCAGACGGCGGCGCTGGCGCTCGCATGCGACAATGCCCCTGCCGAGCGCCGGCCGAGAGTCGTCGCCTTGCTCTACGTCGTGCTGCTGATCGCGATGTTCGTCGCGTCGCTCGTCTTCGGCGCCCTTCTCGAACCCTTCACCCCGCGTCGCCTGTTCGCGGCGGTCAGCGGCGCGGCAATGGTGACCGTCGCGCTCAATCTGGTCGCACTGTGGAAACAGGAGGGACGTGGTAGCGCGCCTCCGGCAGATGCCCCGTCCGCCGGACTGAGCGAGGCATGGGCGGTGTTCAATCGCGGTGGCAGGGCGAAGCGTGTGCTGGTCGGCGTCGCGCTGGCGACTGCCGCCTTCAATATGCAGGATGTCCTGCTCGAGCCCTATGGCGGAGAGATTCTGCACCTCTCCGTCGGCGCCACGACGATGCTGACCGCGCTCTGGGCGGTGGGATCGCTCATGGGGTTCGGGGTCGCCGCGCGGCGCCTGGGCCGAGGCAGCGACCCCTATGCCGTGGCGGCGGTCGGCGTCCTCATCGGACTGCCGGCCTTCGCCGCGGTGATCTTCGCAGGTCCGCTCGCCTGGCCGCTGCTGTTCAGGACCGGCACGGTGCTGATCGGCGTCGGTGGCGGCATCGCGTCCATCGCGCTGCTGCACGCCGCGACCGCGCTGGCCGAGGACGGCCGGTTCGGCTTCGCGATCGGCGCCTGGGGCGCGGTGCAGGCGACGAGCGCGGGGCTGGCCGTCCTGACCGGCGGCATCCTGCGCGATGCCTTTCGCAGCAGCGCCATGGCGCGGTTCGTCGGTGCCGATGGCGGCTACGCGCTGGTCTATCACGTCGAGATCGCGCTGCTGTTCGCCGCGCTGGTGGCGCTCGGCCCGTTGGTCTCTCGTCGCCGGACGGCGCCCCGTCCGCTTGCCCTGACCGAATTTCCCGCATGAGGAACGCTGGAGAAATGCCATGTCGTTAGGCGCCTTCACCAATCAGTTCGATCTCCCGCTGTTGCTGGTCATCGCCTTCTTTCTCTTCTTCCTGGGGCTGGTCTATCACCTCCAACAGGAGAGCAAGCGAGAGGGGTATCCGCTGGTCGCTCCCGATCGCCGGAACGGCCGAGTCACGGTCGTCGGCTTTCCCGCCATGCCAAAGCCCAAGACCTTCATCCTTCCGCACGGACGCCCGCCGGTCCAGTCCCCCCGCGCCGAGGAGCCGGAGGTGATCGACGCGCAAGGGGTCGGCAATCCCACAGGAGAGCCGATCGTCCCCAACGGCAACCCGCTTTTGTCCAAAACCGGCCCGGCCGCCTGGGTCGCGAAGGTCGATGAACCGGACCTCAGCTACAACGGCGATCCGGTCTTCCGCCCGATGCGATACGCGACCGGCTTCAAGGTGCACAAATACGAGGCCGACCCGCGCGGTTTCGACATGCTCGGGCTCGACAAGCAGGTCGCGGGTCGCGTCGTCGACATCTGGGTCGACGAAAGCGAGCATACCGCCAAGTTCCTTGAAATCGAACTGAGCGCGGCCATTGCCGGCCTGCGCGATTCAGCGACCTATCCGGCGCGTTCGGATCGCCCGGCCGATCAGGTCATCGCGGTCGCCGTCATCGACGAGATCGTCGACACGCCGGTCGGCCCGGTCGAGACCGTCGAGGTCGACGTCATCACCGCGCCGCGCCCGGATCCGACGCCGCGCGACGAGCAGCGCGACCGGGCACCTGCCGCGCCAGATCGCGTGCTGCTGCCGATGGGCTTCGCCGCCATCGACGGCCGCGCGCGGACCGTCCGCACCGCCGCGATCACCGCCGCGCAGTTCGCCGATGTGCCCGGCCGTCGCGCCGATCTAACGCTCACCGCCCGCGAGGAGAACCGCATCCGCGGCTATTATGGAGGCGGATTCCTCTGGGCGACGCCCGCACGCACGGAGCCGCTGATATGACCCTCTCTCCCGCCGAACGCGCCGCCGGACTGACGCAGCCGCTTCCCGCGGGCGAGCAGTTGCTGTGGCAGGCAAAGCCCGATCGCGCTTCCTTTACCGCGACCGTCTTTCGCCTGCGCCTGATCTGCGTCTGGCTCGGGTTCGCCGCCGTCATCGTCTTCGGGCTCGCGCTGCGCGCCGGGCGTCCTGCGGGTCAGGCGATCGCCGAGGTGACGCTGCTCATCCCCTTCGCGCTCGCGGGCTGGAGTCTGCTCAGCCTCATCGGCCGCGCATCGGCCGGGGCGACCACGTACACCCTCACCGATCGCCGCCTGATCCTGCATATCGGCGTAGCCTACGAAATGACGATCAGCGTCCCGCTCTCGGCCGTCACCAACGCGGCGCTGCGGCGGACGCACCGTGGCTGCGGCGACATCGCGCTCAGCGTGCGCGACAGCGGCGGGGCGGGCTATGTCGCCTTGTGGCCGCATGTACGCGCGGGCCACTTCATGAACCCGCAACCGATGCTGCGCAGCGTACCGGACGTCGACGAGGTATGCCAGACGATCGCCGACGCGCTGGTCGCCTTCAACGCGGGTGGCCGGGTCTTCAGGGCTCCCGAGCCGGCGGTCCTTCCCCCGCGTGAAGCGGTGGCGGCATGAGCTATCCCATCCGCTTCGAGGGCGAGCCCCATGACGATCAGATCGCGGTGCCGCGCGCGATCGTAATCGGACTGGTCGCCCTCGTCCTGTTCTGCATCATCGCCGTCGGGGTCGGACGCATCATGCAGGTCGGCGTCACGCACGAGGCACGGCTGACCCCGTTACGCAGCGTCACCTTCCGCTACCAGGGAGAGCAGATCGGCCACAGCGCACTCGTCGCAACGACCAGTGACGGGCGCCGCCTGATGCTGACCAAGCCGGGCGAGGAGATTTTCCCGCGCCTCATCCTGCGCAGCGTCTCGAACATCCGTCAGCGCGACGGCGCTGATCCGCGCAGCCCCCTGTCGCTGATCGTCACCGCCGACGGGCAGCGCCTGCTGGTCGATCCCGCCACCCACCGCGCGCTCCGCCTGGCCGCGTTCGGCCCGACCAACGGCCGCAGCTTCGACGTGCTGTTCCCCAGGGCCGCATCGTGAGCCGGCGCCGCTTCGATGCCGGCTGCTTAGTCGAGGTGGAGAACCGCTTCGAGAGTCTCGGCGCGCATGTCCGTCTGGACGGTGACGTCCCGATCTATCCCGGCGACCGCGTCACGGTACATGGTTCGCCGATCATCGTTCCCTTTGGCGAGGTGCATGCGGAGCGGCGAACTGCCACCGTCGAGCGCGCCGGACCGCTTCGCGCGCTGTGGGCGCGGCACGTCACCGCCTGGCAACTGACCGAATTGTACGAAGTCGGCTTCGAGGGAGAACCCGCATGAACATGCACGCCCGGGTCGCGCCTGCCCCCAACTCGACGACCGCGGAGGCGAACCGCGACACCCTTCTCTCGCCGCGTTTCTATACGACCGATTTCGACGAGCTGGACCGCACCGACGTCACCCCAGTGCGCGCTGAATGGGATGCGGTGGTCGCGGAACTGGCGGACGACGGCAATCGCCGCCATTTCAAGCGCGACGCAAGGTGGCAGGTCCCTGCATCCGACAGCTACCCGCCCGCCCTGCGCGCCGAGCTGACCGATTTCCTCGTCTCGTCGCTCACCGCTGAATTCTCGGGCTGCGTGCTGTACAAGGAGATGAAACGGCGCGGCACCAACAAGGACATCTGCGAGCTGTTCGGCTATATGAGCCGGGATGAGAGCCGCCACGCGGGGTTCCTGAACGACGCGCTCAAGGACTTCGACATCGGCGTCAATCTCGGCTTCCTGACCCGCGAGAAGAAATACACGTTCTTCAAACCGAAATTCATCTTCTACGCGACCTATCTTTCCGAAAAGATCGGCTACGCGCGCTATATCACGATCTTCCGCCATCTGGAGGCGCATCCGGAGCGGTGCTTCCACCCGATCTTCCAATGGTTCGAACAGTGGTGCAACGACGAGTTCCGCCACGGCGAGGCGTTCGCGCTGCTGATGCACGCCGACCCCAAGCTGACCAGCGGACGCAACCGGCTCTGGACCCGCTTCTTCCAGCTCGCCGTCTATGCGACGATGTATGTCCGCGATCATCAGCGGCCCGTCTTCTTCGAGGCGCTGGGCATCCACCCGCGCGACTATGGCCATCGCGTCTTCGCGATCACCAACGCGATCTCGCGGCAGGTCTTTCGCAGCCTGCCGCCCGTCGACGATCCGCGCTTCCACGCCGGTCTTGAACGGCTTCGCGTGATCAGCGAGCGCTTCGCGGCCAGCAAGGGCACGGGCGCCCCCGGCATGGCGAAGCGCCTGGGCCTGCGCGCCGCCGCCGCCGCGACCTTCGCGCGCATGTACCTGCTCCGGCAGGAACCAAACACGCCGCCTTCCTCCCCGCGTCTCCAGCCGACATGGTGATCCGATGACTATCGCCTTCGCGCTCGCCTACGCCCTTGTCGCCTGGTGGGTTTCCACCGTCGCTATCATCTATCTCGACGGACTGAAGCGCTGGACCTTCAAGTACAGCCTGACCGGGATGACGGTCCTGACCGGCTTCTGCCTGTGGGGGCTGCACGCGACTGCGGGCGATACCAGCACGACCGGCGCCTATCTGGCCTTCACCTGCGGCCTGCTGGCCTGGGGATGGCAGGAGGTCAGCTTCTACATGGGGTTCGTCACCGGCCCCCGGAAGCAGGCCTGTCCGGAGGGGTGCCGCGGCTGGGCGCATTTCGGCCATGCGATCCAGACCAGCCTCTATCACGAACTCGCCATCATTGCCTCCGCGCTCGTCGTCGTGGCGCTGACCTGGGGCGGCGCGAATCAGATCGGCACTTGGACCTTCCTGATCCTGTGGTGGATGCATCAGTCAGCGAAGCTGAACGTGTTCCTGGGCGTGCGCAATCTCAACGAGGAGTTCCTGCCCGAGCACCTTACCTTCCTGAAGGGGTTCCTCAACAAGCGGGCGATGAACCTGCTCTTCCCGTTCTCCGTCACCATCTCGACCGTGCTCACGGTGATCGTGGCGGGGCACGCCTTCGCCGGCCGTGCCAGCGCGTTCGACAAGGTCGGCTACAGCTTCCTGACCGCGATGATGGCGCTGGCGATCCTGGAGCACTGGATGCTGGTTCTGCCGATGCCCGCGGGCACGCTATGGAATGCCGGGCTAAAGTCACGCGGCACCGCCAAGCCCTTCGATGCGGAGATCGTCGTTGGCTTTCTGGGCGCGGGCAAGACCACCTTCCTCAAACGACTGCTCGCTGCCGCCGACCCGGCGCGCAAGACGGTCGTCCTGGTCAATGACTTCGGCGAGCTGGGCCTCGACGCCGGGCTGCTGCAAGGCGAGACGGCGAAGGTCGTCGAGCTGCCCAATGGCTGCATCTGTTGCTCGCTTCGCGGCGACGTGACGACGCGGTTACGCGCGGTCATCGACACGATGGCGCCCGATCGCATCCTGATCGAGCCGTCGGGCGTCGCGGACGTCGCCTCGCTGCTCGGTGTGCTGGAGACGCCCGAGCTAAAGCCACTGGTCCGCTCCACAACGCTGTGGACGGTGATCGATGCCGCCGCCTTCCTATCCGACTATGCCCGGCTGCACGGATATTTCGCGGTGCAGGCACGGCTCGCGCCGGCGTTCATCGTCAACAAGACCGATCTGGTCGACGCGGCCGAGCTGGCGGCGGTGACCGAGACGCTGTTGTCGATCAACCCTCATGCCGAGATCCTGCCCGCGCGGCACGGGATGATCGATCCCCGCCGGCTGAGCGGCGCCGGTCCCCGCCTGTTAGCGGCGGCATCCGACCACGCCGACCATGCCGCGAACGACCATGGCGACCATCACCATCATCATGACCATGCGCCCGAAGCACTTGGCTTCGAGAGTCTCAGCCTGCACCTGACCCGGCCGATCGCGGTCGCCGATCTGAACACGCTGCTCCAGACGCTGGCCGGCGGCGCATGCGGGCGGATCGAGCGGTTGAAGGGTCTGGTCCGCTCGGGCGAGGGCTGGCTCAAGTTCGACATCGCCGGCGGGCGGCCGTCGATTACCATTCACGCGCCGCGCGACGACGAGGATGCGCGGGTGATGATCATCGGGTCCGGACTGGACCGGGAAAAGCTGGAGACGATGCTGGTTCGCGCGGTCGCGGGCGGCCCGACACTCGCGGCGATCGCTTGATCGCGAAGGGGAGAGACGATGAACTACGACGCGATGTTCGAGGAGCAGCTCGACGGCCTCCGTGAAGCGGGCAATTACCGCTATTTCGCCGACCTTGAACGGCGCGCGGGTTCATTTCCGCGGGCGCGCCATCACGGCGCGGACGGCGCGCGCGACGTCACCGTCTGGTGCTCGAACGACTATCTGGGGCAGGGCCAGAACCCGGTCGTGCTCGACGCGATGCAGGATGCGCTGGGCGAATGCGGCGCGGGTGCCGGTGGCACGCGCAACATCTCGGGCACCACGCATCACCATGTACTGTTGGAGCGGGAACTGGCCGACTGGCACGCCAAGGAATCGGCGCTGCTGTTCTCGTCGGGCTATGTGTCCAACTGGGCGACGCTCTCGACGCTGGCCAGCCGGCTGCCCGGCTGCCTGGTCCTGTCCGACGCGGGCAACCACGCCTCGATGATCGAGGGCATTCGCCACAGCCGCGCGGAGTACAAGGTGTTCACGCACAACTCGGCGGAGGACCTCGACCGGCTGCTCACCGCCGCCGATCCCGAACGGCCAAAGCTCGTCGCGTTCGAGAGCGTCTATTCGATGGACGGCGACATCTCGCCCATCGCGGAGATCTGCGACGTCGCGGAAAAGCACGGCGCGATGACCTATCTGGACGAGGTTCACGCCGTCGGTCTCTACGGCCCGCGCGGCGGCGGCGTCGCCGAGGCGCGCGGGCTGATGGATCGGCTGACCGTGATCGAGGGGACGCTGGGCAAGGCGGTCGGCGTCATGGGCGGCTACATCGCCGCCTCCGCCAGCCTGTGCGACTTCATCCGTAGCTTCTCCAGCGGCTTCATCTTCACCACCGCGCTGCCCCCCGCGCTCGCAGCCGGCGCGGCGGCCAGCATCCGTTACTTGAAGACGCACGATGCCGAACGCATGCGTCAGCGTCGCCAGGTCGCCTATCTGCGGCGCACGCTCGACATCGCGGGTATCCCGCATCTGCCCAACGAAAGCCATATCGTCCCGGTGATGATCGGCGACGCGGCGAAATGCCGCCGGCTGAGCGACTGGCTGCTCGATCATCACGGCATCTATGTCCAGCCGATCAACTACCCGACCGTACCCAAGGGGACGGAGCGGCTGCGCTTCACCCCCTCTCCCCATCACGGCGATCAGGACATCGACCAACTGGTCGCGGCGCTCGGCGAATTGTGGAGCCAGTGCGCGCTGTCGCGGGTCGCGCAGGCCGCCTGACGGGCGGCTGGCGCGATGCCGGACACGACCGGACTTGACATGTCCTCCGACGAGGGAACGAAGGGCAACCCCTACAAGCCGACGCTCGGCCCCGTCGAGGAACGCATCGCGGTCGGCGGCTTCCACATTCTCGAACGGCTGCTGCTAATTCTCGTCGCGCTGTTGACGCTGGCCGGCGCGGCGACCGAGATGTGGGCGATTTGGCAGTCGCGCACGGTCAGCCTCGCCGACATCCTGCTGATGTTCCTCTATACCGAGGTAATCGGCATGGTCGCGGTCTTCTACTCCGGTCGCGCCGCAACGTTCGTCTATCCGATCTTCATCGCCATCACGGCGCTGGCGCGCCTCATCGTGCTGCAGGGCAAGGAAATGGCGCCCGAGAATATCGTGTTCGAGGCCGCATCGGTCCTCCTGCTCACGATTTCCGCGATCCTGATGATCCGCATGAGTAAAACCTGATCCGTATCCTCAGCCCGCCACCAGAGACTTCAATGCAACCGCCGGGTCCGCGAGCCGCTCGGGGGCGGCGACGGCGCCACCCGCTACCAGCGCCCGTCCCTGCACATAGTCCCTGACCGCATTGACGCAGTCGAGCGCTAAGACCCGCCCGCGTTTCAGATAGACGACCGAGAAGCCGCGCGTCGCGGGGTCACCGCGCAGGATCGCCTCGTCATGGCCGCCCGACATCCCGACCGTCTGGAGCTTCAGGTCATACTGGTTTGACCAGAACCATGGCACCGCATGATAGCGCGCATCCGCCCCGGTCAGGACCCTCGCGACGACGCCCGCCTGGTCATTGGCGTTCTGCACCGACTCCAGCCGCACCCGCGCGCCATCGGCGAAGTCGTTCGTATGGAGCGCGCAGTCGCCGATCGCGAAGACGTCCGGCAGCGTCGTGCGGCACCCGGCGTCGACCGCGACGCCGTTGCCGCCCTCCGCGCCCGCGTCCAGCAAGGGCTCGACGGCCGGCACGATCCCGATCCCGACGACGACCATATCCGCCGCAATCGTCTCGCCGTCGCTCAGCCGCACGCCGTTCGCCCGGCCCTTTCCGCCGGTGATGCACGCGACCCCCGTGCCCAGCCTGATCTCGACGCCGTGCGCGCGGTGTTCCGCCTCGTAGAAGCGCGACAGCGCCTCGCCCGCGACGCGCGCTAGCACGCGGTCTTGCGCCTCGATGATCGTCACCCGCTTGCCCGCCTTGGCCAGCACCGCCGCCGTCTCCAGTCCGATATAGCCGCCGCCGATGATCACCACCCGCGTCCTGCCTAGCAGTTCCTCACGCATCCGGTCGACATCCGCGCGACTGCGTACCGTATGCACACCCGCGAGATCATGCCCCGCGCACGTCAGTCGCCGCGCATGCCCGCCCGCCGCCCAGACCAGCCGGCCATAGACAAGCGGGCGCCCCGCTTGATCCGCGACGCTGCGTGCGACCGGGTCGACCGCGACGATCCGGCGTCCCGGCAACATCGCGACCCCGCGCTCCGACCAGAAGCGCTCCGGGCGCAGCAGGATGCGCTCGAACGCCTTGTCGCCTGCCAGATAGTCCTTGCTGAGCGGCGGCCGCTCATAAGGCGGGTCCGGTTCCTCGCCGATCATCGCGATCGACCCCGCGAACCCCGCCTGCCTCAGCGCGATGGCGCATTGGGCACCGGCATGCCCGCTACCGACGATCACGGCATCGAAGGAATCGCTCACCGCAGCCGTTCGGCATGCCACGCGACATGATCCGGCATGAAGGTGGAGACAAAGCCATAGCCATGGTCATAGCCCGGCTGCATCCGCAGCGTCAGGTCGATACCGGCGGCGTCACACGCATCTTGCAACAACTCGGGGCGCAGCTGCTCCGCGAGATTGGGATCCGCGTCGCCTTGATCGATCAGGATCGCGGCCACGCGCGCGCCGTCCTCGACCAGTGCGACCGCGTCGTGCCGCCGCCAGCCCGCGCGGTCCTCGCCCAGATAGCGGCGCAGCGCTTTCTCTCCCCACGGCACCTGCGACGGCGCGACGATCGGCGCAAAGGCCGACACGCTGCGATAGCGATCCGGAAAGCTCAGCCCGATCGTCAGCGCGCCTTGCCCGCCCATGGAATGGCCGGTAATGCCCTGGCGTCCGCTATCGATGGTAAACTGCCCAGCGACGACCGCCGGCAGCTCGTCGGTCACATAAGACCACATGCGATAATGCTTGGCCCATGGCGGCTTGGTCGCATCGACGTAGAAGCCCGCCCCCTGTCCCACGTCATACGCCTCGTCATCCGGAACGCCTTCACCGCGCGGTGACGTGTCGGGCGCGACGAAGACGATGCCGTGTTCGGCACAGGCGCGGCGATACTCGCCCTTGTCGGTCACGTTGGCGTGTGTGCAGGTCAGCCCCGACAGATACCACAGCACCGGCAACCGCGCGCCCTCGTCGTGCGGCGGCACGAAGACGGAGAAGGTCATGTCCGTGCCGGTGGACGACGATGAGTGGCGGTAGACGCCCTGCACCCCGCCATGCGCCTTGGTGGTCGATACCGTCTCCATCACAGCTTGGGCTTGTCGACCGCCGTCGCGGGATCACCGGTATTGGGCGTGCCCGTCGGCTCGATCAGCATCATCCTGACCTCGCCGTGCCGCGCCACCGGGCGATGCTCGACCCCCGCCGGCACCACGAACAGCTCGCCCGGTCCCACCATCACCGTGCGGTCGCGCAGCTCGATGTCGAGCGTGCCTTCCAGCACCAAGAACAAGTCGTCGGTATCGGCGTGGCTGTGCCACACGAACTCGCCCTCGACCCGCACAACCATCAGGTCGTTATCGTTGTAGCGACCAATGATGCGTGGGCGCCAATGGTCGGAAAAGCTGTCCAGCTTGCGCGCCAGGTTGACCCCGCCCTTCATCAATACACCACCACGCTGCGGATGCTCTCGCCCGCGTGCATCAGCGCGAAGCCGTGGTTGATGTCCTCCAGGCTGAGCCGGTGGGTGATCATCGGGTCGATCTGGATTGCGCCGTCCATGTACCAGTCGACGATCTTCGGCACGTCGGTGCGCCCGCGCGCGCCACCGAACGCGGTGCCGCGCCAGTTGCGCCCGGTGACGAGCTGGAACGGCCGCGTGCTGATCTCCCGCCCCACCTCGGCCACACCGATGATGACGCTCGTCCCCCAGCCCCGGTGGCAGCATTCCAGCGCTTGGCGCATCACATCGGTGTTACCCGTCGCATCGAAGCTGTAGTCCGCACCGCCATCGGTCAGCTGCACGACATGCGCCACGATGTCGTCCACGTCCCCGGGGTTGGCGAAGTGCGTCATGCCGAAGCGGCGCCCCCATTCCTCGCGGTCGGGGTTGATGTCGATCCCGACGATCATCGCGGCGCCTACCAGCTTCGCACCCTGGATCACGTTCAGCCCGATCCCGCCCAGCCCGAAGACGACCACCGTGTCGCCCGGCTGCACCTTCGCCGTGTTGACCACCGCGCCGATCGCCGTCGTCACCCCGCACCCGATATAGCAGCTGGTGTCGAACGGCGCGTCCTCGCGGATCCTCGCAACCGCGATCTCCGGCAGCACGGTAAAGTTCGAAAAGGTCGAACAGCCCATATAGTGGAAGATCGGCTGTCCCTTGTGGCTGAACCGCGTCGTCCCGTCGGGCATCAGCCCCTTGCCCTGCGTCGCCCGGATAGCGGTGCACAGGTTGGTCTTCTGGCTCAGACACGATTTACACTGCCGGCATTCCGGCGTGTAGAGCGGGATAACGTGATCGCCGGGCGCGACGCTCGTCACCCCCGCACCGACCTCACGTACAACACCCGCGCCCTCATGCCCAAGCACGCTCGGGAACAGTCCCTCGGCGTCCAGTCCGTCCAGCGTATAGGCATCGGTATGGCAGATGCCCGTCGCCATGATTTCGACCAGCACCTCGCCGGCCTTCGGCCCGTCCAGGTCCAGCTCGACGATCTCCAGCGGCTTCTTCGCCTCGAAGGCAACGGCGGCGCGGCTCTTCATAGGAAGCTGTATCTCCGTGAGTCAGCCTATAGCAGCAGATTCCCGAACGAACATGTCGATCCACAGACACCTGTCCGTGACGGGACTCAACATCTAAGGAAATGGCGCGCCCGGAACGATTCGAACGTCCGACCCTCAGATTCGTAGTCTGATGCTCTATCCAGCTGAGCTACGGGCGCGCAAGTGAGCGTTGTCGGTAGCGGGGTGCAAACGCGGGTGCAAGTCCATTGCGAATGTTTCTTGCCGCCCCTAGAGCGCGCCTCCATGAGACACGCGCTTGCGATTTCGTTCTGTTTGCTTGCGGGATGTACTGCGAACGACACACGCTATCCGTTGCTTGCGCCGCGGCCAACGGAGAAAATCGGTTTCGAGGAACCCGTGCGCAGCGCAGTTGGCACCGTGGCAGATGATCCGGCGCTCGATTACAAGCTGGCCGCTTTGCGCAACGAACTCGATCGCCTGACCGCCGGCTTCGCCGATGCTTCTGACAAGTCCGGTAACGCTGCCAACGCCGCCCGCGGAGCGCCGGCCGGGAGCGAAGCCTGGCTCACTGCCCAAACGTCGCTTGCGGGGCTGGATGACCTGCACGCGCATACGTCCTCGCTGGCAAGCGATGTCGAGCAATTGGCCATCGACCGCGCGGCCATGCTCGCACCTCTCTATCCGAAGCTCACGGCGCTAATCGAACGGGTGCGTACAGAAGACAAGGAGCAGGGAGAGACGATCGCGCGGTTCGCCCGCATGTTGGCGCCTGCCTGATCCCTATTGCATCATTCGCGCGGCGTGCAGCGCGTGATAGGTCAACACGCCGGTGCATCCGGCACGCTTGAACGCCATCAGCGTTTCGATGACCAACGCATCGCGTTCGCCGGCGCCCGTTGCGACCACCGCCTCGATCATCGCGTATTCGCCCGACACTTGATAGGCAAAGGTCGGGACCTGAAAAGCCTCCCGGACACGCAGGATGATATCGAGATAGGGCAGCCCCGGCTTCACCATCACGCTGTCGGCCCCTTCCGCCAGGTCCAGCGCGACCTCGCGCAGCGCCTCCTCGGCGTTGGCGGGGTCCATCTGATAGGTCTTCTTGTCGCCCTTCAATCGACCGCGCGATCCAACGGCATCGCGGAAGGGACCATAGAAGCCGCTGGCGTATTTTGCGGCATATGCCATGATCTGGGTATTGAGCATCCCCTCGCGCTCCAGCGCGGTGCGGATCAGGCCGATACGCCCGTCCATCATGTCGCTCGGCGCGACGATGTCGGTGCCGGCCGCCGCCTGGTTGATTGCCTGCCCCACCAGCATCTCGACGGTCGTATCGTTGACGACATAGCCCGCCTCGTCGACCAGCCCGTCGTGGCCGTGGGTGGTATAGGGATCGAGCGCGACATCGCTCAGGATGCCGATCTCGGGCACGGCGTCCTTGATTGCCCGAATTGCGCGGCACATCAGATTGTCGGGATTGAGCGCTTCGCGCCCGTCCTCGCTGCGCCGCTCGGCCGGCGTGTAGGGAAACAGCGCGAGACACGGAATGCCAAGAGTGTATGCCTCGCGCGCGCGGTCGGCAAGCCGGTCGATCGACCAGCGTGAAACGCCGGGCAGGCTCGCGATCGGCTGCTCTTGCGCCGTCCCGTCGCACACGAACATTGGCCAGATCAGGTCGGCGGGCGTCAACACCGTCTCGGCATGGAGGCGGCGGCTCCATGCGGCAGCACGTGTTCGCCGCAGGCGCAGGGCAGGATAGGCGGCGGTCATTGATTAGCCTTTGCGCGGCCTGTTCGTTCCGTGCAAGCACCCGGCGATGGCGCACCTCCCGTTTCGTTCGGCCGCGATGATCGTCAATGCCAAATCGCGCAGCGGCCAGCGCGCGTTCGCGAAAGCGTGCCGCTCGATGGAGGGTTTGCCCTTTCCGGTCGACGCGCACGCTGTCGAGAACCCGTCCGATCTGGACGACGTCGTAAAGTCGGCGCTGGGCAGGAAACCGGATCTCCTGGTGTTGGGCGGCGGTGATGGTACGATCAGCGGCCTGGTCGATCATCTCGTCGACCAGGACATAGTGCTCGGCCTGCTGCCGCTGGGGACCGCTAACAGCTTCTGCCGTACGCTGGACATCCCGCTCGACGTCGCGGGCGCGGTCGAGGTGATCCGCAATGGCCGTCCGCGTCGCATCGACCTCGGCATGATCGATGACGATTATTTCGCGAACTGCGCCGCAATGGGTTTGTCACCGTCGGTCGCAGAGACGGTGCCGCATCTGCTCAAGAAGATACTGGGACGGGTCGGCTATCTCGGCTGGGCCGCCTACCGATTCGGCCGCTTCAAGCCGTTCACGCTAATCGTCAGCGAGAACGGCAGGGAAACGCGGGTATGCGTGGTCGAGGTCCGAATTTCCAACGGACGCTTTCACGGCGGGACTGAACTTGTCGAGTCCGCCGCGGTCGATTCGGGCGAGATCGTCGTCCAGGCAGTGGTCGGTAACAGCAAGTTCGAACTCATCCGGAACTGGGGTGCGAGCATGCTACGGCTTGAGTCGCGACGAGATGACACGCGTGCTTTCCGGGGACGATCCTTCCGGATAGTCACCGAGCCGCCGATGCTCATCTCGATCGACGGTGAAGTACTTGCCCGCACGCCCGTCACCGCCAGCATCGCCGCCGGTGCGATCGAGGTGATGGTGCCGTCCACCGGCCGGCCTGAACGTTCCCGTCCGCTTGCTATAAACTAACCCAGTCGCTCAAGCGCGGCCCGAAGCCGCTCGGCCTCCCCCTGCTTGTCGGCATGATCCGCATGCGCCTTCTCGACCGCTTCCGGCTTCGCGCGCTCCACGAAGCTGGGGTTGTCCAGCCGCCTGGCGAGCGCATCCCGCTCCTTTTCCGCCGCCGCGACCGCCTTGGTCAAGCGCGCGCGTTCAGCGGCAAGGTCGATGATCCCCTCTAGCGGGAGGATGAATGTCGCCTCGTCGATGACGACCTGCGCGGCGCTGCCGCTTGCCTCGCCTGTTTGATGGGTGACGCGAGCGAGCCGCGCCAGCACCGTTCCCTGCCGCTCCAGCCGCGCGATTGTCTCGCTCCCCGCGTTGCGCACGAGAAGCGAGAGGCGCGCGCCCAGCGGTACGCTCAGCTCTGTCCTTGCCGCGCGGATTTCGCCGACCAGCCGGATCAACCAGTCGATCTCAGCCTCGGCCTCCGGATCGAGCGCATGCGCATCGGGTTGCGGCCACCGTGCCACGATCAGCTCATGGTCGCGGGCCGCCACGCCGTGCCACAATTCCTCGGTCACGAACGGCATGAACGGATGCAGCAGGACGAGGATCTGGTCGAGCACCCAGCCCGCGACAACCTTCGTCTCCGCGTCGATCTGCCCCTTGATGAGTTCCAGATACCAGTCGCAGAACCGGCTCCAGACGAACTGATAGATCGTGTTGGCGGCGGCATCGAAGCGATGATCGGCGAGCGCCAGGTCCATCCCCTGCACGGTCCTGACCGTCTCGGCGATGATCCATTTGTTGACCGCGAGCTCGGCCGCCGGCGGCTCCGGCGCATCGCCGGCACCGATGCCGTTCGCCTGGCAGAAGCGCGCCGCGTTCCACAGCTTGGTCGCGAAATTGCGATACCCCTCGACCCGCCGCTCATCCATCTTGATGTCGCGGCCCTGGCTCTCCATCGCCGCCATGAAGAACCGCAGCGCGTCCGCGCCATAGCGATCGATCAGTCCCAGCGGATCGACCGTGTTCCCCTTCGACTTCGACATCTTCGAACCGTCGGCGGCGCGGACAAGGCCGTGGAGATACAGCGTACGGAACGGCACCTCCTCCATGAAAAGCAGCCCCTGCATCATCATCCGCGCGTCCCAGAAGAACAGGATGTCGAAGCCGGAGATCAGCACGTCATTGGGGTAGCGACCACCAAGGGACGGGTCCGCCTCATCCGGCCAGTTGAGCGTCGCGAACGGCCAGAGCGCGGAGGAGAACCACGTGTCGAGGACGTCTTCGTCCTGGCGCAGTATCACGCCCTCCCCCGCCTCGCGCCGCGCTTCATCCTCGCCTTGGGCAACGATGATCCGGCCGTCGTCCGCATACCAAGCCGGTATCCGATGCCCCCACCACAATTGCCGCGACACGCACCAGGGCTGGATATTCTCCATCCAGTTGAAGAACGTCTTCTCCCACGTCTTCGGCACGATCCTGATACGGCCGTCGCGGACCGCCTCGATCGCCGGCTTCGCCAGCGTCGCGGCGTCGACATACCATTGGTCGGTCAGCCACGGCTCGATCACCACACCCGACCGGTCACCATAGGGGGTCTGGATCACGCGGTCCTCGACGCGTTCAAGCGCGCCCTCCGCCTCCAGCATCGCGACGATCCGCTCCCGCGCGGCAAAGCGGTCCAGCCCGACCAGTGAGTCGGGCACCCCGCCGCAATCGACGATCATCCCCTTCGCATCGAGCATGTTCAGCATGTCGCGCGCTTCGATCCCCGCGCGCTTGCCGACCTCGAAATCGTTGAAGTCGTGCCCGGGAGTGATCTTGACCGCGCCCGATCCCAGTTCGGGATCGGCATGCTCGTCCGCCACGATCGGAACCTCGCGACCGGTGATCGGCAGACGGATCATCCTGCCGACCATCTCGCTGTAGCGTTCGTCGGACGGGTTCACCGCGACCGCCATGTCGGCGAGCATCGTCTCGGGGCGCGTCGTCGCGACCGAGATCGTGCCGCTGCCATCGGCAAGCGGATAGGTCAGGTGCCAGAACTTGCCCTGCACCTCGCGCGTTTCCACTTCCAGGTCGCTGATCGCGGTGCCCAGCCTCGGGTCCCAGTTCACCAGCCGCTTGTCGCGGTAGAGCAGGCCCTCGTTATACAGGTCGACGAACACCTTGATGACGGCCTTCGAAAAGCCCTCGTCCATGGTGAAGCGTTCGTTCGCCCAGTCCATCGAGCATCCGAGACGCCGCAATTGGTGCGTGATCTCACCGCCCGATTGCGCCTTCCACTCCCAGATCTTCGCGGTGAACGCCTCGCGGCCGAGGTCGGACCGCGTGACGCCTTCGGTCGCAAGGTTGCGCTCGACAACCATCTGCGTCGCGATCCCGGCATGGTCGGTGCCGACCACCCAGCGGGCATCGCGACCCTTCAGCCGCGCATGACGCGTCAATATGTCCTGCAGCGTGTTGTCGAGCGCATGACCGATGTGCAGCTTGCCGGTCACGTTGGGCGGCGGATTGACGATCGTCCAGGGCTCGGCGTCCGGTCGCTCGGGGCGGAAAAGCCCGTGCTCCTCCCAGTGCGCGTACCAGCGTCGCTCGATTTCAGCCGGGTCGAAAGTCTTGGGAAGCTCGCTCATCGCCCCGCCTTAGCGGGCGGGGACACCCGGTATCAACCGGCCTGATTGCCGCCCTTGCCGCTGATCCGTTCGATCTCCTGCGCGACCATCCGCTCCACGATCGCGGGCAGGTTCTCATCGAGCCATCCGCTCAGCATCGGCCGCAGCATGTCGCGCACCAGCCCCTCCAGCGTCCCGTCACTCCCGGGTTCGGGCTTGACGACCATCCGGGTGAGCGCAGCCAATGATCCGCGCGTTGCGTCTTCCGCGCGGCGCGACAGGATCGGATCGACGGGAGAATTACTGTTCATCGGGTCTGCCCTGGGCGTCGGATCGGGAAGCGTTTCCCGCCTGGTCTCGGCTATCGCCGGCGCGGACTCCTGCTGATCCGTCTCCGTCCGCGCTGAGGAGTCGATCGGATCGTTCAGCTCCAGGATCTCTTCCCGATCCCCGGCTTCCGGCTCGGCAACCGATACCTTGGCACGACTGCGCCGTGGGGGAAAGGCATCGCCTTCCTCCGCGATGATCCGTTTGATCGAGGACAGGATATCCTCCATCGACGGCTCGGTACCCAGATCTGCCATCCCCCACGTCTCCGATGATCTTCCCGGTCGCAAGGCGTCAATCCCTGCGGCGGCTCGGTGCATCGGCACCTGTCGTCAAGCCGCGCTCGGTGTCAACAGGCGTCTTCAGCAGCGGATCATTGGGTTGTTCCTTGACGACGGCGGTTTGCGGCGGCGTATCGATCGTGTCCGTCGCGACCGGGACGGGTTCGCCATCGCCGCCGTAATCCAGGAACTTGCCCCTGACCCGGTTGTAGTTCAGCGTCGGGTCGTAAAGCACGCCGCCATCGAGTCCCAGGTCCTTCGCCTCCGCATCTCCCATCACCGCCAACAGCGCGAAGCCCGCGACATAGGCGTCCCGCCGCGCGGTGACGAGCGTGACCTGGCTATTGAGCAATTCCTGCTCGGCGTTCAGGATATCCAGGATCGTGCGCGTGCCGACACTGTTCTCGGCGCGCACGCCCTCCAATGACAGCTTATTGGCGTTCACCGCCACCTCCGACGAGGCGATGACCTGCTTCGAGGATTCATAGACCGCAAAAGCGGACCGCGTCTGCGCGATCACGCCGCGCTCGGTCAGCGTCACGTTCTCGATAGCCTGCGAACGCAGTGCCTCGGCACGCCGTACCTGCGCTGCGGGACGCCCGCCCTGGAACAGCGGCAGCCTGAGCGCCAGACCGACGGTACCTGATGTACCCGATTGCCCGACCGGAACTCCGGTTCCAGCGCCGAGTGCGCCAAGATAATTATAGTAATTGCCACCGACGACGACACTGACTTGCGGAAGCCGCGTTGCCTTGGCGACATCGATGTCATAGCGCGTCGCATCGCGCTGCGATTGGGCAGCAAGGAGCGCGGGATTGTCCTTGAGCGCGCGAGACACCGCGGCATCAGGGTTCGCGGGCAAGTTCGGGAGCAGCGGCGGCGGTTGAAGGTTTTTTGGCGGGCTCCCGACGACCCGGATGTAGTTCTCGCGGCTCGAGATCAGCTGCGACTCGGCCGATTGCAACTGCGCGCGCGCCAACGCCAGTCGAGCCTCCGACTGCGCGACGTCGGTGCGGGTCAGGTCGCCGACCTGGAACCGGTCGCGGCTGGCCTGGAGATTGACGTCGAGCACCCGGACGTTCTGCGTGTTCAGCCCGACGATCGCCTCGTCCCGTACAACGTTCATATAGGCCCCGACGACATCGGTGAAGAGGCCCGCCTCGGTGTCGCGCAGCGTCGCCCGCCCCGCTTCGACCCGCGTCTCCGCGGCACGGATCGAGCCGCGCACTCCGCCACCCTGATAGATGGGAACGCTGAGCGTCGTACTGCCGGCCGCCCGCCGAGCCGGGTTGGAAAAGCTGTTGCTGCCCCCGCCGATACTGTTGGTGTTGGGCGACAGCACGTTCTCGACATAGTCGCCCGTCAGGTCGATCGACGGGCGCGATGCGGCGCGCGCGATCGGCACCGTCTCATCGGTCGCGCGAAGCGCGGCGCGCTGGCCGGTGATCGTCGGATTGGTCTTGTATGCCTCGACCAGCGCCTCGCGCAGCGTCTCGGCCGACAATGGCGCCGCCAGGAGCGACAGCATCGAGCAGGCGAGCAGGATGCGACGAGCCACCGGCCCGGTTCTCGTCAGAACCTGAATGAGACGGGCCGATCGAACCCGGGCAGCACGACACATTCGGCCTCGGCGAAGGGGATCAGCGCGAAACCACCCTCCGTCCGCCGTCCGGCCGCCAGCCGCGTCAGCCCGCGCTGCGCCAGCCCCGAGACGACGCGACCGCCGACGGCCACCTGACCTGCCAGATCGTACGGCAATTCCGGCACGGCCCCGTCGACGATCAGCACGTCATAGGGCGCTTGCTCCGCGTGTCCCGCCTTAAGCGGAGCTTCGATGATCGTGACGTGCGACAGGCCCGACAATGCGGTGCGGGCATGATCGGCAAGCGCGCCGTCCGCTTCGACCGCGACGACGTCAGCCACCAGTTCCGACAGGACCGCGGCGGCATATCCCGTCGCTGCACCGATCAGGAGCGCACGGTCGGTGCGACGCAGGAACGCCTCGGTCAGCAACCGGCCGGTCGCCATCGGAGTGTTTATGAAGCGCCCGCCCCCGATCGCGATCACCGTGTCGCGATAGGCCAGCGTTCTGACGCTCTCCGGCAGGTACGCCTCACGCGGCACCCTCGCCATCGCGGTGACCACGCGCGGATCATTGACCGCGTTGGGCCGAAGCTGACTGGAAACCATCGCCTGCCGCATCGCGTCATAATCGATCGCGTTCGATCCAGGGCGCTGCTGTTCTTCCATCTCGATTGTCATGATGCCCCACTCTGTCGCACAGGCGTATTAGTTATGCAACACACCACTTCGTTATTGCCTTTCTATCGGCTCCGTCAGCGACCGCCAAGCGACCCGGCATAAATTACCGCTACGTCCGTACCCCGGTTGACCCCCACGCGAAAACCTCGCATCTGCGCCTCCGCGCGATCGAGGCCCGATGGCGGAGTGGTGACGCAGAGGACTGCAAATCCTTGCACCCGGGTTCGATTCCCGGTCGGGCCTCCAGTCGGCTTCCTGCCCTGAATTGTACGCGTCCCTTTGAGGCTTCGTTAAGTCAGCCGCTTTAAGACAGGCCGACATGGCCGTCCGCCCTTCCCGATTGAGCCGCGCAGGCCGCGCCGTTCGCCGTCTGCTCCATGACCGGCGCGGTGTGACTGCAATCGAATACGGCCTGATCCTGGCGTTTGTTTTCCTGGTTATATTCGTGGCGGTCGTGCAGCTCGGAAACGTTACCTCGCTGATGTGGAATGACATCAGTACCGAGGTCGACAAGGCAAGCTGAAATCTGCAACTCGGCCATTAAAGGTTTCGCAACTTCAAGGCGCTATTTCACAGAAAGCTGGTCCGGCAAAGCCCGGTTCAGCCGGGGCAACTGAACCTCTGGAACCAAGGATAACACGATGACTGCGATGCTCAAGTTTCTGCGCGATACCAAGGCCGCAACCGCGATCGAATATGGACTGATCGCTGCACTGATCGCCGTTGCCTGCATCGGCGCGATGAGCGCCTTGGGCAACAACCTGAAGACGACGTTCGCTACAACGTCTTCAAAGATTAAAGAAGGTAATGATGCGTCGAAGACGGGCGGTACTCCTGTTAGCTAATAGCGTCGTTTAGAAATTGATAGCGGACGGCGGAGCAACTCTCCGTCGTCCGTCATCTTCATTTGATCGCTAAAGCCGCCCCATCGCCAGAAACTTCTCCCCGCGATCGCGGCGAAGCTGCTCGGCGGATTGTGCCGACAGCACACCCAGGTTCTTCTCGATCGCATCGCCCAGCGACGTGATCGCAGCCGCCGGCGCGCGGTGCGCGCCGCCGACCGGTTCGGGCACGATCTCGTCGATCACGCCGAACGCCTTTAGGTCCTGCGCTGTGATCCGCATCGCTTCCGCCGCGTCGGGCGCCTTGTCGGCGGTGCGCCACAGGATCGACGCGCAGCCCTCGGGCGAGATCACTGAATAGACCGCGTGCTCGTACATCAGGATGCGGTTGCCCGCCGCCAGCGCGATCGCGCCGCCGGAGCCCCCTTCCCCGACGATCGCCGCCACGATCGGCACGCCCGCGTTCAGGCACGCCTCGGTCGAGCGCGCGATCGCCTCCGCCTGTCCCCGCTCCTCGGCCTGGATGCCGGGAAAGGCACCGGATGTGTCGACCAGCGTGACGATAGCCAGGCCGAACCGCTCCGCCAATCCGACAAGTCGGATCGCCTTGCGATAGCCTTCGGGCTTGCCCATGCCGAAATTGTGCCGCAGCCGGCTCGCGGTGTCCGATCCCTTCTCATGCCCCATCACCAGGATGCGCTGCCCGCGAAACATCGCGAAGCCGCCCAATATCGCCTGGTCGTCCCCAAAGGCACGATCCCCGGCCAGCGGCATGAACTCCTCGAACAGCGTCGCGACGTAATCCTTGAAGTGCGGCCGGTCGGGATGCCGCGCCACCTGCGTCTTCTGCCACGGCGTGAGCTTGGCGAAGGTGTCTCGCAACAGCTTGTCCGATTTTGCCTGCAACCGGGCCAGATCGGCCGTCAGGTCGACCGTCCCGTCGGCGGCGGTCTCGCTCAGTTCGTCGATCCGGCCCTGCAATTCGGCGATCGGTTTCTCGAAGTCCAGAAAGCTTGGCATGTCGGCGCGGTTAAGCTGGCGATGCAAGGGCGTCAACGAGGGGGTGCCGCTCGTTGACCAGCGCGACCAACCGACCGGCATCGACATGCGTATAGATCTCGGTCGTCGCGATATCGGCGTGACCCAGCATCATCTGCAAAGCCCGCAGATCGGCGCCACCCGCCAGCAGATGGGTGGCGAAGGCATGGCGCAACACATGCGGACTCACCCGCTCGGGCGGAATGCCCGCCTCGGCCGCCAGCGCCTTTACGAGCTGATACAGCCTGATGCGCGTCAGGTGCCCGCTGCGTGACGGGAACAGCCATGCCGCCTCGCTGGGTACGCATGCGCGCCAAACATCGACCGCCGCGCGTGCCTGGTCGGACAGCGGCACCAGCCGCTCACGCCCGCCCTTGCCCTTGAGGATGATGAACGGACGATCGCGCCGGATGACGTTGCGGGGCAGCGACACCAATTCACTGGCGCGGAGTCCGGATCCATAGAGCAGTTCGACAAGCGAATGCAGCCGGCGATCCCTCGGATCGGGCGGATCACGCGCCAGCCGGGCGGCAATCGCCGCGAACAGCCGGTCGATGTCGTCATGGCCAAGAACCTTCGGCAGGCCGCGCGACGTGCCGACCCGCGGCAGGGATGAACCCGGGTCATCCCGCCTGTGCCCCTCGTCCATCAGGAAGGCGAAGAACCGCCGGATCGCCGCGGATTTGCGCGCGACGGTAGACTTCGCCAGCGCGTCCCAGGACGCCGTCATCCGCCGGATCGCTGCTTCGTCGGCGCCGGCAAGCCCGCCCGGCAGCTCATGCGATGCCAGCCTCAGGTCGCTGCGATAGGCCGAGATCGTGTTCACCGCGGCGCCGGCTTCGGCGCTCATCATCTCCAGGAAGCGCTCGATCAACGCCGGATCGGGCAGCGTCGCGGCGTCGTCGTTCACCCCCGAGCGACCGCTTCGGCGGCAATCATCCGCGCCTCGCCGTCCAGCCCGACATCGCGCAGCGCGCGGACGATGCGGAACAGCGCGTCCGGCGGCACTCCCTGCCAGTGGTCGGTCTGCATCCCGATGGCGGCAAGCAGCACGACCGTCGCCGGCTGGCCCTCGTCGACCGCCCGGTCCAGCGCGCGCGTCCACGCGTTCTCGCGTCCGATCGGCACGTCCAGCGCCGCGGCGCCACGCTCGACATCGCCGGACGACAATCGCCCAAGCCCCGCCAGGCCCGCGAAGAGGAACCGGCGCTTCAATTCGACATTGCCCCCACCGTTATAACCCGAGACCACGCCATAGGACGTCCGGCCTGCGTCGGGGTCGGACAGCTGGATCATCGCCCATGCATCGCCGCCCCTTGGAACAGCACCGCGCCAGCGCGCCGCGGTGCGATCCATTCCGGCCGACAGCATGGCCGCCACCAGAGGCGTCGGATCCTCCTTCACCCCGGAAAAGGGCGCCCGTACCGCCGCCCGCGCGGTCAGGACGAGCCGCGCATAGGGGATCGGCGTCTGCGTGCCCCAGATACTGCGCAACGCCGCCATGCGCGCGGCCGGATCACGGTCGGTATAGGCGGTAGCGAGCAAGCGCGAGAGACCGGTCGCCGCGCCCGGCGCGTCGTCGTCATCGGCCGCTGCCGAATAGAGATCGACCAATGCCAGGTTCGACAGCGAACCAAGGCTTGCGGCCGCATCGGCCACTTCCAGGCGCTGCGCCAGCGGCACCGCCGGGGAGAGCGCCTGCCACACGGCCACCTGCGGCCCGACACTTGCGAGCATGTCCGGCGGCACGGTCACCCCGGTCGCGGTTGCCAATCCGAAGCGCCAGGGCGTCAGGCGATCGACGCCGCCCCAATCGACCGTGATCGACTGGCCGCCACGCGGTCCCGCCCCGATCACCTTCTGCGCCAGTTGCAGGTCGATCCCGGTCGCCACCCGCCGGCGCCGGATGGATCGCAGTGCATCACGCACGTCCTGCCCCATCAGCGCGCCGCACATCGGCTTGGCCAGCGTCCAGGCCGGCTCGCGTGTCGCCGCGGCGCCGGCATCGGCCAGCGGGCACATGCCAACCGGATCGCTGCTCGCCAGCCACGCGTTCATCGCGACCTCAAATAGCTTGGGAGTATAGTCGGCGTTGTCGACCGACTGGACCAGCGAGCGCGCACTGATCGACTCTCCCATGCGCAGCAGCAACCATGCACGCTCGGCGGCGAAATCGGCGCCGTTGACGTCTTCGGGCGTGTCGAGCCGCGACATCAACATCCGCCTGAGGATGATCGACATCCACCGCGACGGCAGCGGCACGCTGGCCCGCCGCATCAGCCGCTCGATCGTCGGGCCGTCGGCGTCGCCGAACGCATCCGCGCGCAACCCACCATCCGCCTCCGTGGCGGCGCCCACACGCGTCAGCGAGCGCCGGGCGAATAGCGGCATCTCATATTCGGCCAGCGCCTCCGGATCGACCGTCGGGCTCGGCGTCGGTGTCGGCTCGGGCTCCGCCAGTTCCGAGGGTGAAGGAGCAGGCGTCGGAACAGAACCGGGCAACGGCTGGACGACGACGGTCGACGGATCCTTCGGCACCCTGCCCGAAGCCGGCGCTCCCGGTGCCGCGGGACCCGCGCCGGGGGGGCGGGCGGGCGGCGCAGATGTGGGTCGCGGGGTCGGGCTCGGCTCGCCGAAACGGGGCGGCAGGATGGACTCCGGCCGATCCTGCCCGATCGCGGGCCCCAGTGCTACGATGCCGCCTGCCGCCAGCGCGACGGCGGCGACCCCCGATATTACCCTATTGCAGATTGGCAAGCGTGACCGCTTTCTCGACATGGGTCTGCGGACGCTCCCTGGCCTGCCCGGCCAGCAGGAACAGCGCGCCCACCACCACGATCAGGATGACGATCATCGAGACGGCAAGGCGGGACATGAACGAAACCTTTGCTTAAAACGTGAAACGATCGGGCCATTCGCGGTCTTTTGCCCAAACGAAGCGCCGCTGTATAGCGGCACCCGCGATGTTGCAAAGCCATCCCTCCCCCGACTGGATCGGCCGTCCGCTCGTCCTTGTCGGGCTGATGGGGGTCGGCAAGACGACGGTCGGCAGGCGGCTCGCGGCACGGCTGCATCTGCCCTTCGTGGACGCCGATCACGAGATCGAGATCGCGGCGAGCATGACGATCGCCGAGATTTTCGACCGGTATGGCGAGGAGCACTTCCGCGATGGTGAGCGTCGGGTCATCGCGCGCCTGCTCGATGGAACGCCCAAGGTGATCGCGACCGGTGGAGGCGCATTCATCAACGACCGGACCCGCGCGATGATCCTGCAACGTGGCACCGCGATCTGGCTGGACGCGAGCATCGATGTCCTGGTCGACCGGGTTCGCCGCCGTGATACCCGTCCGCTGCTGCGCGACCGCGACCCGGCACAGGTCCTTCGCGATCTCGCCGCCACACGAAACCCGGTCTATGCGAAGGCACCGATCCACGTCGCCAGCGCCAGGGCACCGCATGAGGCAACGGTCGCCGCCATCCTGCGCGCGGTCGGCCGATGAAGCGCATCGCCGTCCCGCTCGGCGACCGAAGTTACGACATCGTGATCGAGAGCGGCTCGCTGCGCCGTTCGGGCGATGTCCTGGCGGCGATGGCGCGCGGGCGGCCCATGGTCGTCGTGACTGACGAGAACGTCGTCGAGCACCTGCACACGCTGACCGGATCGCTCGCCGCGCATGGCGTTTGCGTCGAACCGATCGTGCTGCCGCCCGGCGAGCGATCGAAAAGCTGGCGCACGCTGGAGACGCTCATCGATCGCCTGCTTGCGCTGGGCGTCGAGCGGAGCGATCATGTCGTGGCGCTGGGCGGCGGCGTGATCGGTGATCTGGTCGGGTTCGCCGCCTCGATCGTCAAGCGCGGCTGCGCGTTCGTGCAGATACCGACGACCCTGCTGGCCCAGGTCGACTCGTCGGTCGGCGGCAAGACGGGGATCAACGCGCGCGCCGGCAAGAACCTGGTCGGCGCGTTCCACCAGCCCGCGCTCGTGCTCGTCGACCCGGAGGTGCTCGCCACGCTTTCGCCGCGCGAGTTGCGCGCCGGCTACGCCGAAGTCGTCAAATACGGATTGATCGACGATCCCGTCTTCTTCGCCTGGTGCGAAAAGAACGGCCCGGCGCTCATCGCGGGCGACACCGACGCACGCGAATATGCGATCGCCCATTCGGTCGCCGCCAAGGCACGGATCGTCGGCCTGGACGAGCATGAGACAAGCGGCGTCCGCGCACTGCTCAATCTCGGCCACACCTTCGGTCACGCGCTGGAGGCGGAGGCGGGCTTCGACGGTACGTTGATCCACGGCGAGGCGGTTGCCGCAGGCTGCGCGCTGGCATTCGGCTTCTCGGCCGGGCAGCGCGACTGCGCGGATGGCGACGCGAGTCGCGTGCGCCAGCATCTTCGCGACGTCGGGCTGCCCGACGGATTGGCCGCGACCGGCATCACGGCAAGCGGCGCACGGCTGGTCGATCACATGCGTCACGACAAGAAGGCGAGCGGCGGTCGCCTGCCCTTCCTCCTCGCGCACGGGATCGGCCGCACCTATGTCGACAACGATGTCGATCTGGCCGATGTCGAGGCGTTCCTCGAGGGGCAGCGCTGATGCCCAACGGCATCGCCAAGGCGAACTTGCCGACCAAGACATGCCCCGCATGCGGCCGCCCCTTCACCTGGCGCAAGAAATGGGCGCGTGACTGGGATCAGGTCATCTATTGCTCGGACACGTGCCGCAGGAAACGGTAGTTGCAGAGAAAAGTGGGCCGAGCATAGTCACGTCGTTGACGTCATCCCGGGCTTGACCCGGGGTCCCGCTGCCGCCCGCGCCGATCGAATAGGACAGCGCGATGGGGCTTTGTTGCAGAACTGACGGTGGGGATTCCGCGAAGGAATCGAGAGGGATAGATGGGCGCGATGCCCAAGCCTGCCGCCCCTCGCTACCGTACGACGAACTGGCCCGAGTATAATGCGGCCCTGAAGCGCCGCGGGTCGCTGGAGGTCTGGTTCGATCCGGACATGGATTGGCTTTCGAAGCCGTGCGGTCGTCTTGGTCGCCCGATGCTGTTTTCGGACAGCGCCATCGAGTTGTGCCTGACGCTGAAGGTGCTGTTCAATCTGCCACTGCGGCAAGTGACGGGATTGGTCGCGAGCCTAGTCAAGATGGCCGGGCTGGACTGGCCGGTGCCGGATTACACGACGCTGTGTCGGCGGCAGAAGACGCTGAGGGTCGAGTTGGGCGGCCGGTCCAGTTCAGGCGGGCTGCATCTGCTGGTCGACAGCACCGGCATCAAGATAACCGGTGAAGGCGAGTGGAAGACGCGCAAACATGGCGCATCCTACCGTCGCCAGTGGCGTAAAGTGCATCTCGGGATTGATGCTGGAACGCTGGATATCCGGGCCCTTGAGGTCACGACGAATGCTATTGGTGATGCACCGACGCTGCCTGGGCTTCTGGCGCAAATCCCAAAGAACGAGCGGATCCTCAGCGTCGGCGGGGATGGCGCTTACGATACCAGGGGCTGCCATGCCGCCATCGCCGAACGCGGTGCCGATGCGGTCATCCCGGTCCGCCGTAATGGGCAACCATGGACCAAAGACGGCCCCGGGGTCGATGCTCGCAACGAAGCGCTACGCGCAACCAGGCGCCTTGGTCGCGCCATCTGGAAGAAATGGAGCGGCTATCACCGTCGCAGTCTGGCCGAGACCAAAATGCACTGCTTCAAACTCTTGGGCCACCGCGTTGCCGCTCGCACCTCCGATCGTCAGGTTACCGAGCTTAAAGTCCGTGCGACAATCCTCAATCGCTTCTCAGCAATAGGAACACCGATGACCGTCCGGGTCGCATAACAACCTCAAGTAAAGTGCAGCTTATCCGCCCAGAGAATTATGCAACAAAGCCGCGCGATGGCATCACGGGGGTATCGCTTCGGGGCAACGAGACTTCCAACCGCTGCTGTCGACACGCAGCGGTCCGGCCGGTCGTCAGCCGTCCTGCAGAAAACCCTGTCCTATTCCCCTGCTCCCACGTCACGGCGGCAATGCTCTTTGACATCTGCCGATCCTGGCACGACTGCGCACGCCGAGGGCTGTGTTTAGAATGGCAGGCGGCAAGAATTGCCGTTGACGGCCACTGCTCATCTAACCAGAAGCGCCTGGTCAAAAAGGCGGATACGATAGTGTTGAAGCGGCGAAGCCTCGTTTTGAGAATGGTCTACGCGCTGTGCCTACTCGGCGCTTCCTATAATCATTGGGCCGCGATCTATCAGCATGGTATCCATTGGGACTATGGGGGCTTTCCGACAGCAAGCGCCTTATTCTGGACGACTTTGGCTTTTCTCGATCCGGCTGCCGTTGTCCTCCTGTTCGCGCGACCAAATATCGGCGTCACCGGGATGGAGTGATTCCCGCCGATCCCCCGGGCGGCGGCATCGTCGGAATGACGAGCGGGCTCCCTGGCCCTGCTCCGATCATTGGCTGATCGAGGTCGCACAAGTGCCGTTGTCGCTCGTCCGGGCGATCATCACCGCAGGTCGTCACTCCCCTAGCGAGCGCCGCTCCACGCGAGCCATAGCCACCCGCCGATCAGCAGCGCGCCGCCGATCGGCGTGATTGCGCCCAGCCACCGGGGCAGCCCGAGCGCCATCAGGTACAGCGTGCCGCCGAATATCGCGCCGCCGGCAATGAAGAGCCATGCCGGCCCGCGTGCCTCTAACCGCAAGCCGACCAGCGCCGCGACCGCGTGGACCAGCTGATAATGCGCGCCGGTCTTCAACCATTCCGCCGCCTCGCCGCTCGCGCCATGAGCGCCGAAAGCGCCCGCACCGACCGCGATCGCGCCGGACAGTGCGGCGAGGATCAATATCCAGTTCATCCGCATTCCCCGTCCGCCAGCTGCTGGTTGTCGCGGATCAACCGCTCGATGCCTGCGCGCAGATCGCCCGTCTTCGATTGGAGGTGCAGCCGTTCCTCGTCCTGCTCACGATAGGCGCGTTCGGTACGGTCGATGTCCTCGACCTCGATTTCCAGGCCGTCCATCGCGAGGCGCGCCATGCAGACCGCCGACTCCAGCGTCTCGCGCACCGTCCCGGCGACCGGTGCACCGCTCATCTTGATGAGGCTGCGCCGATCGTAAGCCCGGGCGTAGACCAGCAGATCGGGGAACGACTTGTGCACCGCCGTCAGCATCGCGGCGTCCACCACGTCGCCGTCCAGGCACAACATCAGCAGTTGCGCGTCGCCGGCTCCTGCTTGGCGCAACAGCTCGATACGCGTGCCGTCGCCATAATAGACCTTGGCTCCGAAGGTACCCGCCGCCTCGATCATCTCCGGGTCGCGGTCGATCAGCGTGATCCTGATCCGTTGCGCGTTCAGCATCTGCGCCACGGTCTGGCCGAACCGGCCATAGCCGACGATGATCGCCGCAGCCCCATCATTGCTCGGCGTCGCCAATTCCGCCCCGTCATTGGTCGGCTCCGCACGGATGCGGCGGGTCGCGGTCATCAGGAACGGCGTCGTCGCCATCGACAGCGTGACCACCGCGCCGAACAGGCTGGCCGCCTCGGGCGCGATCAGCAGCGCGTTCTGCGCTTGCGCGAACAGCACGAAGCCGAACTCCCCACCTTGGCTCAGCAACAGTCCCAGCGCGAGCGCGGGCCGCCATTCCATCCTGAACACGCGCCCGATCGCGAAGATGATCGCGGTCTTCGTCACGATCAACGCCACCGCCATGCCGATGACGAAGAACGGTCGATCCGCGATCGCGGCCAGATCCAGCATCATGCCGACCGTCAGGAAGAACAGCCCGAGCAGGATTGACCGGAACGGCTCGACATCGGCCTCCAGCTCATGGCGGTAGGGACTGTCGGCCAGCATGACGCCGGCGACGAAGGCGCCCAGCGCCGGTGACAGGCCCAGCGACTGCATGATGGCCGCGCTCGCGATGACGGTGAACAATGCCGCAAAGACGAACATCTCGCGCTCGCCCAGGACACCGATCAGCTTGAAGGTCGGGCGCAGAATGAAGCGGCCCGCCAGGATCAGGCCCGAAATCGCCAGCACGGTATAGACCGCCAGCAACCATCCCGGCGGCGCGTCCGGCTCGGCCGGCGCGCGGCTCAACGCCGCGACGATCGTGATCAGCGGCACGATCGACAGGTCCTGGAACAGCAGGATCGAGAAGGCCCGCTCTCCGAACGGCGTACGCAAACGACCGACCGACTGTAGCATCGGCAGGACCTGTGCGGTGGAAGACAGGGCGAGCGGCAGCCCGAGGGCAATCGCTGCAGGTGCCGAGAAACGCGCCAGCACCGCCACGACCACGGCAATCGCGACGCCACACGCGACCACCTGCATCAGCCCCAGCCCGAAGATGTCCTGGCGCAGTCGCCACAGCCGGGCTGGTGTCAACTCAAGTCCGACGATGAACAGCAGCAGCGTGATGCCGAGTTCGCCGACCCCCATCTTCGCTTCGGCACCGCCGACCAGCCCCAGAACATAGGGCCCCGCGACGGCACCCGCCACCAGATAGCCCAGCGTTGCGCCCAGTCCGAGCTTACGAAACAGGAGAACGAAGAACAGCGCGAAGCCGAGGAGGACAACGCCATCACGCAGCATCACGCCGCCGCCCATTCAACGCGCCAATCTTGCCGCCGCCGCCGCTTCCGCCGCCGCTTCAAACGCAAGCCGGATCGATGCATGGCGCGCGGTATGCGGACGAGCCGGCTCGAAGACCGCAAGCCCGGGCCAGGTCGGTGCATTACCGCCATCGGCCAGCCACGTCGTCAGCGCATCGCACGACTGTTCCAGTTCCTCGGGCGTGCGTCCCAGGATGTTTGCCGCCAGTAGCGACGACGATGCCTGACCAAGCGCACAGGCGCGCACCAGTAGGCCGACCTCGCTCACTCGGTCCTCCGCATCCAGGCTGACGTCGACGGTCACCCGGCTGCCACAGATGGGCGACCTCTTCTCGGACGTCGCCATCGCATGGGTCAGGCGCTCGTGGTGCGGAATCGATGCCGCCAGCCGCAGGATATCGGCATTGTACAGCACTGCACTCACGGGTTGATCTCCAAATCTTTCGCCGGCGGCTTGTGCGCCCCGAATACCGGCTCGCCACGCCGCCTGCGATCGACGAAGTCGGCGATGCTAGCGCTGGTCGCATTCAGCAACGGGTAGGTGCGCGATGTCGTCATCCACTCGGGGCGCCCGGCGGGTCCTCCACCGATCGTGTCGACGACCAGCGTCGCCAGCAGGAACATGAGGCTCGCCAGGATCAGCCCCTTCAGAGCACCGAACCCGAAGCCGAGCGCCCGATCCACCGGTCCAAGAATCGACGTGCGCGTTCGTGCGCCGATCGCGCCCGCCACCAGCCGGCCACCGAAATAGCAGACGCCCGCGATGATCGCGAAGGCCAATACCGCCGCGCCCGATACCGTTCCTACGACCCCTGCCAGCGCCTGCGCCAGCGGCACGTGAAACAGCTTGAGCGCCGCGACGATTGCCACCCATGCGAACAGCGAAAGCACCTCCGCCACGAACCCGCGAACAAGCCCCATGACGGCTGCACTCGCCACGGCGAGCAGAACGACGATGTCGAGTGCGGTAAAACCCATGCGCTGCCCAGATGGCGTGTCGAGACGCAGCCGACTACCCCCGCCCCAACATATGGTCAACGAAGCCGCCCAGCGTCCGGAACCCCGAGAGCGCCAGGTCGCTCTTCTCGCCCTCGATCGCCACCGGGACCAATGCGCGTTCGAAGCCGAGCTTGGCGGCTTCCTTGAGACGCAGCGCGCCGTGCGAAACCGGCCGCACTTCTCCCGACAGCGCCACCTCTCCGAAGGCGACCGCATCTACCGGCACCGGCCGCTCCGACAAGGCCGAAACCAACGCAGCCGCCACCGCAAGGTCCGCCGCCGGATCCTGCACACGGTAGCCGCCCGCTATATTGAGATAGACCTCGCACGCCGAAAAGGAGAGTCCGCACCGTGCCTCCAGCACGGCCAGGATCATCGCCAAGCGCCCGGAGTCCCATCCCACCACCGCCCGTCTGGGTGTCGCGCCACTGGCCAGCCGCACCGTCAGCGCCTGGATCTCGACCAGTACCGGGCGTGTTCCCTCAAGCGCCGGAAATACCGTCGCCCCCGTCATCCCCTCCTCGCGCTGCGTCAGGAACAGCGCCGAGGGATTGGCGACCTCGATCAGCCCCTCGCCCGCCATCGCGAAGACCCCGATCTCGTCCGTGCCGCCAAAGCGGTTCTTGATTGCCCGCAGGATGCGATACTGATGACTGCGCTCACCCTCGAACGAAAGGACGGTATCGACCATATGCTCCAGCACGCGCGGCCCGGCGATCGACCCGTCCTTCGTCACATGGCCGACCAGCACGACCGCCGTTCCGCGCTCCTTGGCGAAGCGGATCAGTTCCTGGCTGGACGCGCGCACCTGGCTGACCGTACCGGGCGCGCCCTCGATCAGGTCGGAATGCATCGTCTGGATCGAGTCGATGATCAGGACGGATGGCGGCTGACCACTGGACAATGTCGTCAGGATGTCGCGCGTCGAGGTCGCCGCCGCGAGTTGCACCGGCGCATGCCCCAGCCCGAGCCGCCTTGCGCGCAGCCGCACCTGATCGGTCGCCTCCTCGCCCGAAATATAGGCGACCGACGCCCCCGCGCCAGCCATCCGAGCCGCGGCCTGGAGCAAGAGCGTCGACTTGCCGATCCCCGGATCGCCGCCGATCAGCGTCGCGGACGCCTGGACCAGCCCGCCGCCCAGCGCCCGGTCCAGCTCCACGATCCCCGTCGACAGCCGCGCGGGCAGCGTCACCTTGGCGTCCAGTCCGGCGAGTTCTATCGTCCTGCCGCCGCCGCGCAGGTGATGCTTGGCGGCAAAGGGCGTGATGACGGCCCCCATCTCCTCGACCACGGTATTCCACTCGGCACAATCGGCGCATTGCCCCTGCCAACGGGACGACACGCCCCCGCATGCCTGACACACATAGCGTTTCTGAACCTTCGCCATGAACACGGTCTAGCGGAACAGGACGAGAACGCAATCCCGGATTGGCAATTCCAACGGAACGGCTTTACCCGCATCCGCGATGGAGCCGTCAGACCTTCGTGTTGCGCTGTTCAGCGGCAACTACAACTATACCCGGGACGGCGCGAATCAGGCGCTGAACCTGCTTGTCGGTCTGTTGCTCGATCGCGGCGTCAAGGTCCGGGTCTACTCCCCGACTTCCGCGAAGCCCGCATTCGCGCCTACCGGCGATCTGGTCGACGTGCCGGCGGTGCCGATGATCGGCGGGCGGGGCGAGTACAAGATCGCGCGGGGCCTGCCCTCCGCACCGCGCCATGACCTGGAGGCATTCGCCCCCAACCTCGTCCACATCTCCGCGCCCGAATTGCTCGGGCATCGGGCCGTAACGTGGGCGCGCCGCCACGGCGTCGCGTCCATCGCATCGGTGCATACTAGGTTCGAAACCTACTTCCGTTATTACCGCCTCGGCTTCCTCGAGCCGCTCATCGAACGTGCGCTCACCCGCTTCTACAATCGATTTGACCGCATCCTGGTGCCGACACCCAGCATCGCGGAGTTACTGGCGGGCTGGGGCGTCGAGACACCAGCCGGCATCTGGTCTCGCGGGATCGATCACGAACGCTTCCACCCCACTCGTCGCGATCTGGCATGGAGACGGTCGCTCGGCATTGCCGATGACGAGATGGTGATCGGGTTCCTCGGCCGCCTGGTCAAGGAGAAGGGTCTTGATGTCTTCACCGGCGTCGTGAAGGAATTGCGTCGGCGCGGCACGCCGCACCGGGTCCTGGTCGTCGGAGAGGGACCAGCCCGCGACTGGTTTGCGTCACAGGTACCACGCGCGGTCTTTGCCGGCTTCCAGTCCGGCGACGCGCTCGGCCGCGCGGTCGCCTCGATGGACGTATTCTTCAATCCCAGCGTCACCGAGACGTTCGGCAACGTCACGACCGAGGCGATGGCGGCCGGCGTCCCCGTGGTCGCGGCGCGCGCGACCGGGGCGGTGGACCTGATCGACGAGGGACGCACCGGCTTCCTCGTCTCGCCGCGCGACGTCGGCGGCTATGCCGACGCCATTGATCGCATCATAAACAGCCCGGGCCTGCGCCAGATCATGGGCAATTCCGCCCATCGTGAAGCAGGCAGCTATCGCTGGGACACCGCCAATCAGGCGGTGCTCGACCAGTATCTGGCGCTGATCGAGACCCGCTCATCGTAATCGCTCGATCTTCCGCAGGAGCCTGTCGCTCGGCATAGTTGGCATGATAACGTGCGAGGTACTACCTCTCCGTTGATGGCCGATCTTTTCGCAGGCTTTGATACCGCCGCACCTGCCGCTGCTTCATCCGCGGAGGCACCGCTCGCGGATCGGTTGCGGCCGTCGCGGCTGGAGGATGTCGTTGGACAGGGCCATCTTACCGGACCCGATGGGGCCATCAGCCGGATGGTTGCAGCGGGGCGATTGTCGTCGATGGTGTTGTGGGGGCCGCCCGGCACGGGCAAGACGACCATCGCGCGGCTGCTGGCCGACGCGGTGGGCTTGCGCTTCGCCGCGATTTCGGCGGTGTTCTCCGGCGTCGCCGACCTGAAGCGCGTCTTCGCCGAGGCGCGCGAGCACGCCCGGATCGGCCAGCGCACATTGCTGTTCGTGGACGAGATCCACCGCTTCAACCGCGCGCAGCAGGACGGTTTCCTTCCGTATGTCGAGGACGGCACCGTCACGCTGGTCGGGGCTACGACCGAGAATCCCTCGTTCGAACTGAACGCCGCGCTGCTCAGCCGGGCGCAGGTGCTGATCCTGCGCCGCTTGGACCACACAGCGTTGGAACAACTGCTGGCACGGGCGGAGTCACACTCGGGCCGCACGCTTCCGCTCCAGCCGCCGGCGCGCGACGCGCTGATCGCCAGTGCGGACGGCGATGGCCGTTTCCTGTTGAACCAGGCCGAGACGCTGCTCTCGGTTGCTCTCGACGAGTCCCTCGATCCAGCGGCGCTGTCCGCTTTGCTTCAGCGTCGCGTGGCCGTGTACGACAAGGACCGCGAGGGGCATTACAATCTGATTTCCGCGCTCCACAAGGCGATCCGGGGGTCGGATCCTCAAGCGGCGCTTTACTACCTGGCGCGGATGCTGACCGCCGGCGAGGAGCCGCTCTATCTGCTCAGGCGACTGGTTCGGGCGGCGGTCGAAGACGTCGGGCTTGCGGACCCGCAAGCGCTTGTCCAGTGCATCGCCGCCAAGGACGCATATGACTTCCTCGGCAGCCCGGAAGGCGAACTGGCGGTAGCCCAGGCGTGTCTTTATCTGGCGACCGCACCCAAGTCGAATGCCGTGTACAAGGCACAGAAGGCGGCATGGAAGACTGCCCGCGAGACCGGATCGCTGATGCCTCCAGCAAACATCCTGAATGCCGCGACGAAGCTGATGCGCGACATCGGCTATGGTGAGGGTTACTCCTATGACCACGATGCCGAGGACGGTTTCTCGGGCGCCAACTATTGGCCGGACGAATTACCGCCGCAGCTTTTCTACAAGCCGACGGAGCGGGGTCATGAGCGACGCATCGCCGAACGGCTCGCCCACTGGAATGCTCTGCTGAAGGAACGGCGCGGGGCCGCCGAATAATCTTTGGTCACCCCGACGTTCTCGATCGGACCCGATCGCTTTTCACAGTTCGCCTGTTTTGACTGGTCGGGACAAAATGTCGCGCGCCCACGCGGCCTCGCGCTGGCGGTCGCCGGGCGGACCGGGGCGCCGCGGCTCGTGACGAGGATGGAGAGATGGTCGCGTCGGGATGCGCTGAATTGGCTGCTTCGCGTCGCCGCTTCGGGCGCTGACATGCTCATCGGCCTCGACCTTTCCTTCGCCCTTCCCTTCGCCGATGCGAATGCGTATTTTCCGGGTTCACCGATAGGCCCGGGAGACGCGCGCGAACTATGGGACATGGTGGATCGGACGAGTACCGCCGATCCGCATCTATCGGTCGACGGCTTCCTGTCGCATCCTGAGATGTCGCGCTATTTCCGTCAACATGGTGGCAGGCTCGGCGATCGATTCGGCGGTCACCCCCTCGGCCGCGTGCGCGTCGTCGAAGCGCGAATGCGTGACACAGGACTTGCCCGCCCGGCAAGCGGGTTCAACCTCGTCGGCGCGGCGCAGGTCGGCAAGTCGAGCCTGACGGGGATGCGCGTCCTTCATCGGCTGAGGGGCGCTATCCCGATCTGGCCGTTCGACGCGTTACCGGCGCGTGGACCGGTCATCGTCGAAATCTATCCCGCCATCGCCGCAAGAGCCGGGGGCGTCCGTGCCGGCCGAAGCAAGATCAGGACACCCGCCGCGTTGAGTGACGCAATGGCCCGACTGAACGTGCCCCGATACGAGCCACCGGCAATGGGCGACGATCACGCGTCCGATGCACTCATCACCGCAGCGTGGCTACGCCGCGTCAGCGCCGACCCCGCAATGTGGTCGCCCCCGCCACTTGCTCCCGAAATAGCCCTTGCCGAAGGCTGGACCTTCGGCGTCGCCTGACGCATGGAGATCATACGCCGGTTTAGCTCAGCTGGTAGAGCAGCGGTTTTGTAAACCGAAGGTCGCGGGTTCGATTCCTGCAACCGGCACCGTCGTCCTCTCGTTGGCTCGTCGATGACATTCTCCGTAAAGGTCGCCAGTTACAATATTCGCAAGGGTATTGGCGTCGACCGGCGCCGCAACCCCGAACGAATTCTCGATGTCCTGTGCGAGATCGACGCGGACGTGATCGCGTTGCAGGAGGCCGACAGACGCTTCGGCGCGCGGCAGAGCGTCCTTTCCCAGCAACTGCTTGCCGAGCGGGGCGACTGGAAAGCGGTCGAGGTCGGCATGCGCGCCGCGTCCATGGGATGGCATGGCAACGCGATACTGATACGACGCAGTGCTCATGTCGTTGATTGCGAACCCATT
Source organism: Sphingomonas sp. (assembly GCA_965260965.1). Lineage (GTDB taxonomy): Bacteria > Pseudomonadota > Alphaproteobacteria > Sphingomonadales > Sphingomonadaceae > Sphingomonas. The sequence continues at coordinate 1,741,392 of CBDHCA010000003.1, forward strand.
CACCTTCCCGCACTGGAGCCGCGCGGCGCCGTCAGCGCCGATCTCGTGATCGAGGGGGCAAATCTTCGGGTGGTAGGCATGCATCTGGATCTGTCGGGTCTCTGGCGGCGCAAGCAGGCGGCGGCGGTAATGGCTCATGTCGATGCCAGCACCCGCCGTTATCCGACGATCCTTATGGGCGATCTGAACGAATGGACTACCGCGTCGGGCTGCCTCCGCGACTTTTCTCGCGCTTACCGCTTTGCCGAGACAGGACCGTCGTTCCATGCGCGCAGACCGATCGGCCGGCTCGACCGGATCATGGCATCACCCGAGCTGAGCGTCACGGATTGCGGCGTTCACGACAGTGCCACCACGCGAAAGGCGTCGGACCATCTGCCGATCTGGGCGACGATCGAAGCGGCCTGATGCGCGACAAGGAACTTCGACTGGCGCTGGTTTGCTATGGCGGCATCAGCCTGGCCGTTTACATGCACGGGATCACCAAGGAGATCTGGCACCTGGCGCGCGCCAGCCGCGCCTTTCACGACGGCCATCCGTCGAAAGGGATCGAATCCGTCTATCAGGACTTGCTCGTCGAGATGCAGACAATCGGTGATGTCCGGCTTCGCGTGCTGCCGGACATCGTCGCCGGCGCCAGCGCCGGCGGGATCAACGGTATCTTTCTGGCGCAAGCCGTCGCGACCGGCCAGAGCCTGGAACCGTTGACCGAACTCTGGCTGGCCTCGGCCGATGTCGAGGCGCTCATCGATCCCGGGGCGGCACCCGCCTCACGCTTTTCAAAGGTGTGGGCGCTGCCACTGGCCTGGATGGCGGCGGGCCGCAGCGCGGACAGCGTCGATGCGCTCGACGACGACGCGACGCGCGAAGAGGTCCGCGCGAAGCTATCACATTTCATTCGCTCGCGCTGGTTCGAACCTCCGTTCGGCGGCCCCGTCTTCACTGGCATGTTGATCGATGCGCTGGCGGCGATGGCGACGAGCGAGGCAGGGCCGCGATTGTTACCGCAGGGCCAGCCTCTCGACCTGTTCGTCACCGTCACCGATTTCACGGGGCATGCGCAGGCACTGTCGCTTAACACGCCGGCAGAGGTGATCGAAACCGAACACCGGGTCGTCATCGGCTTTACCGACCGCGGTCTGGAAAGGAACGCGACGCTTGCCGACCCTGCGGAACTGACCTTCGCTGCCCGCGCGACGTCGAGCTTCCCCGGCGCTTTTCCGCCCTTTACCGTCAGGGAACTGGACAGTGTGCTGAAACAGCGGAGGATCGCTTGGCCGGGACGGCGCGGTTTCCTGCGCCGTGTCCTGCCCCAACACCGCGTACCGGCCAAGGTCGTACTGATCGACGGTTCAGTGCTTGCCAACGCGCCCTTCCGCCCGGCGATCGATGCGCTGAAGGATCGACCGGCCAGGCGCGAGATCGATCGCCGCTTCGTCTATATCGATCCATCGCCCGGCATGAAGTTCAAGCTCGCTCGCCAGGCGGAGATTCCCGGGTTCTTCCAGACGATACTGGGCGCGCTCAGCGAATTGCCGCGCCAGCAACCGATCCGGGACAATCTTGATGCACTGGCGCAGCGATCCGCTCGGATCGAGCAGATGCGCGGCATCTTGCGCGCAATCCGGCCGGAGGTCGAGCGCGAGATCGATACGCTGTTCGGCCACACCTTCTTCCTCGATCGGCCGACCCCGGCAAGACTGGCCGCCTGGCGGCACCGCGCGCAGGACGCCGCCGCGGCGCGTGCCGGCTATGCCTACGCCGCTTACGCCCGGTTGAAGATTGCCGGCGTCATCGACACGGTGACCACCCTTCTGCACAGCGTCAGCGGCCAGCCCGGCCGTAATCGCCGACGCCGCAGCGATGCCGCGATCCGTACCGCGTGCGACGCTTCCATCGAAGCACACGGTGAAATTGCGTTTCTCAAGACGTTCGATCTCAATTTTCGCGTCCGCCGCCTTCGTCTCCTCGCCCGCCGCATGGTAGAGATGGAAGTCGGGCAGCACGCAGAGTTTGCCGGGCTTCGCGACGCCATCTACCGATCGCTGTCGGGATATCTCGATCGGCAACGCGGTGGACCGCACAAGCATTTGCAACGAGCCGTCCGATCGGCTCGCGGTGAGGCCACCCCCCTGTTGGACGCGCTGGCTGCTTCTCTCAACCTGACCGCGCTGGACGCTGCCACCGATCAGGCGCTGACGGCGGCACTCGCCAGGCTCGACCGCGAACCACGACGCCGCCTGCTGCTCACCTATCTGGGCTTTCCCTATTATGATACCGCGACCCTGCCGTTGTTGCACGGCGAAGGGTTGGACGAGTTCGATCCGATCAAGGTCGACCGCATTGCCCCCGACGACGCGACATCGATCCGCGCCGGAGGGGCCGAGGCTACACTCAAGGGCATTCAGTTCAACAGCTTCGGTGCGTTTTTCAGCCGGGCTTACCGCGAGAACGACTACCTTTGGGGGCGGCTGCACGGCGCCGAACGCGTCATCGATATCACGACCTCGACCCTGGCGCCGCCGGCCCGACTGAAGCCGTCACGCATCGCCGCGATCAAGCGCCGTGCCTTCACCGCGATACTGGACGAAGAGGAACCACGCCTGACGGCAATCGCCCCGCTGTTCAAGGCGTTGCGCGCCGAGATCGGCTGAAGGCTGGTCAATCGGCGCGCACCGGTCTAGCCTTGCTGTATGCTTCTTCGAGGTCGTCCATGCAGTTCCTGAAGGTTCTCTTCTGGTGTCTTCTGGCGTTCGTCGCCGCGCTGTTCACCTATGGCAACTGGACCAGTGTTCCCATTCGCCTGTGGAGCGGCCTCATCGCCGATATGAACCTTCCGCTGCTCGTTCTGGTCACCTTTCTCCTCGGCTATCTGCCGACGACGATCTATCATCATGCCGTCCGCTGGAGACTGCGCCAACGGTTGACGACAATGGAGCGGTTGCTGATCGATCGTCCCGCGGCCGAAGCCTATATCGCGCCCCAAGAGCCATTCCATCCCGCAGTCGAGCCGGCCGTCGCGCCGGACGTCGTATGACGTCCCCTATCTTCGTCGCGCTCGACACGACGGACCTGGAACAGGCGCGGACGCTGGGTCGATCGCTCAAGGGTCGAATAGGCGGCATCAAGCTGGGTCTGGAGTTCTTCATTGCCAATGGTCCCGTCGGCGTCGACGCGGTGGCATCGCTCGATCTGCCCATCTTCCTCGACCTGAAGCTGCACGACATTCCGAATACCGTCGCAAAGGCGGTGGCGGCGATCGCGCCGCTGCGCCCTGCGATCCTTACCGTCCATGCCGCCGGTGGTCATGCGATGCTGGCGGCGGCACGGGCGGCCGCACCTGAGGACATGAAGGTCGTCGCGGTCACCATGCTGACCAGCCTGGATGAGTCCGACCTCTCCGCGACCGGCATCACCGGCGATTCCTCCTCGCAGGTCGCGCGCCTGGCGCTGCTAGCCCGCGATGCCGGCGTCGACGGCATCGTCTGCTCAGGCGATGAAGTCGCGACCATTCGCGCACAATGGCCCGAAAGTTTCCTCGTCGTGCCGGGTATCCGTCCGGCCAATGCTGCGCAGGGCGACCAGAAACGGGTCGTTACTCCGAGGGCGGCCCGGGACGCTGGCGCATCCGTCATCGTCATCGGTCGGCCCATCACGCAAGCGTCCGATCCGGCCGCCGCGGCGAAGGCAGTTGCCGACAGCTTTTAGCTCGCGATGTTGCATCCGAGCGTCGACTGAACGACAGGGCGACGATGCGGACACAAGCAAAAATCTGCGGCCTCTCGACCTTCGATGCGATCGACGCGGCGATCGGTGGCGGCGCAAGCCATATCGGCTTCATGTTTTTCCCCGCCTCACCCCGACATATCGAGCCGGAGCAGGCACTTCGTCTCGCCTCGCGCATCCCGGATCACGTCAAGCGCGTGGGTGTATTTGTCGATCCGGGCGATCAATTTTTGGACCGGACTCTTGCCTCGGGTGCGCTCGATGTGGTGCAACTCCACCGCACCGCGCCGCAACGCGCGGCGGCAATCCGTGAGCGTCACGACATCGAGACGTGGGCGGCGATCGCAGTACGAACCCGCGTGGATCTGGAGACCGCGAGGACATTTACGGGCGCCGCGGATCTGCTCCTATACGATGCCAAAACGCCGGACGATGCGCCGCTCCCCGGCGGGATGGGGATGCGGTTCGACTGGACGTTGCTGAACGATTTCAGCCATCCGCTGCCCTGGGCACTTTCAGGGGGACTCGATCCGCGCAATGTGGTCGAAGCAATAGCCGTGACGGGCGCGTCGCTGGTGGACGTTTCTTCGGGCGTCGAGCGCGCGCCGGGCGACAAGGACGCGGGCCTGATCAACGCGTTCCTGTCCGCAGTCGCCAAAGCCTGAACTCGACACGCTGCCAGCCGGTGGTAAAGCGCGCAGCTATGAACGCCCCGAACAGCTTCCGCACACAGCCCGACGAGCGCGGCCATTTCGGCCAGTTCGGCGGCCGCTATGTCGCCGAGACGCTAATGCCGCTGATCCTCGACCTCGACCGCGAATATCGCGCGGCCAAGACCGATCCGGCGTTCAAGGCCGAGTTCGACGATCTGCTGGAGCATTATGTCGGCCGGCCCAGCCCATTGTACCATGCCGAACGGCTTACCGCGACGCTGCGCGACAGTGCGCCCGAGGGAATGGGCGCGCAGGTCTGGTTCAAGCGCGATGAGCTGAACCACACCGGCGCGCACAAGATCAACAACTGCATCGGCCAGATTCTGCTCGCCATACGCATGGGCAAGACGCGGATCATCGCGGAGACGGGCGCGGGTCAGCACGGCGTTGCGACGGCTACCGTCTGCGCACGCTTCGGCCTGCCATGCGTCATCTACATGGGCGCACGCGATATCGAGCGTCAGCAGCCCAACGTCTTCCGGATGAAGCTGCTGGGTGCCGAGGTCAAACCCGTCACCAGCGGCGCGCGCACCCTGAAGGACGCGATGAACGAGGGGATGCGCGACTGGGTCGCGAACGTCCAGGACACCTTCTACATCATCGGCACCGCCGCCGGCCCCCATCCCTATCCGGAGATGGTCCGCGACTTTCAGAGCGTCATAGGCGTCGAGGCGCGCGCGCAGATGCTGGAGCGCGCCGGGCGTCTTCCCGACCTGCTGGTCGCGGCCATCGGTGGAGGGTCGAACGCGATCGGGCTATTCCACCCCTTCCTCGACGATCCGGACGTGGCGATGCTGGGCGTCGAGGCGGCGGGGCATGGTCTCGAGCGCGAACATGCCGCTAGCCTGGCGGGCGGTGCGCCCGGCGTGCTTCATGGCAACAGGACCTATCTGCTGCAGGACGAGGACGGCCAGATCGCCGAGGCGCATTCGATTTCCGCCGGCCTGGACTATCCCGGCATCGGCCCCGAGCACGCGTGGCTGCGCGATATCGGACGTGCCGAGTATGACAGCGCGAGCGACGCGGAGGCGCTCGACGCTTTCCAGCTCCTGTGCCGCACGGAGGGGATCATCCCCGCGCTGGAGCCGTCGCACGCGATCGCGGCGGTGACCCGCAAAGCACGGGAGATGCGCGAGGACCAGATCATCCTCGCCAACCTGTGCGGTCGCGGCGACAAGGACATCTTCACGGTTGCCGACGCGCTGGGAGTGGCGATTTGACCCGTCTCGCCGCCGCGTTCGCGCGCACCGCCGGGGAAGATCGCGCCGCGCTGATTACCTTCGTGACGGCCGGCGATCCGTCTGTCGCGGCGACACCCGCCATGCTCGACGCGCTGGCCGCGGGAGGCGCGGACGTGATCGAACTCGGCATGCCCTTCACCGATCCGATGGCCGATGGTCCGGCGATCCAGGCGGCGAACATCCGCAGCCTCGCCGCCGGAACGACGACGCACGACATCCTGGATATCGCCCGCGACTTTCGCGAGCGGCACGAGCATGTCCCGCTCGTCCTGATGGGCTATGCGAACCCGATGCTCAGGCGCGGGCCGCAGTGGTTCGCGGGTGAGGCCGCGCGCGTCGGCGTCGATGGCGTGATCTGCGTCGACGTGCCGCCGGAGGAGGACGACCGGCTCGGCCCCGCCCTGCGCGAGAACGGGATCGCCACGGTGCGATTGGCGACGCCCACCACCGATGCCGCGCGCCTGCCGGCGGTGCTGGAGGGCGCCGACGGTTTTCTCTACTATGTTTCGGTCGCGGGCATCACCGGGCTGCAACAAGCGGCACAGGCCTCGATCGACGCGGCGGTCGGTCGGCTCAAGGCGTCGACCGATCTGCCCGTCGCGGTCGGCTTCGGCATCCGAAGCCCCGAACAGGCGGCCGCGATCGGTCGTATCGCCGATGGCGTGGTCGTGGGATCAGCGATCGTCGAGCTGGTCGGGCGACACGGCGTGGATGCGCCGGCGCACGTCCGTTCCTATGTCGCTAGTCTTGCCGAGGCGATCGCCTCCGCCCGGAAGGGCGCAGTTCTGGAGGATATCCGGGCATGAGCTGGCTCAACAGCGTCCGCAACGCTCTCCCCTTCGTCGCCAAGAAGGAAAGCCCGGACAATCTCTGGCACAAATGCAAGGGATGCGGGCAGATGGTCTTCGTCAAGGAACTGGAGGAGAACCTCCATGTCTGCCCACGCTGCGACCATCACGAGCGCATCGGACCCGCGATCCGGTTCGAGCAGATCTTCGATCCGGGCAGCATTGATGCAGTTCCCGTACCCAAGGTGCCGGAGGATCCGCTCAAGTTCCGTGACAGCAAACGCTATATCGATCGTCTGCGCGCGGCGCGAACCGCGACCGCTGAATCTGATGCCCTGCTCAATGCGCGCGGCACGATCGAAGGGCGTCGCGCGGTCGTAGGTGTGCAGAACTTTGCCTTCATGGGCGGCTCGATGGGGCTGGCGGTCGGAGAAGCGTTCATACGCGGCGTCGAAACCGCCGTCGCCGATGCCGCGCCCTATATCATCTTCACCGCCGCCGGGGGCGCGCGCATGCAGGAGGGGATCCTCAGCCTGATGCAGATGCCGCGCTCTACCGTCGCAATCCGGATGCTGCACGATGCGGGGCTTCCCTATATCGTCGTGCTGACCGATCCGACGACCGGCGGCGTCACCGCCAGCTACGCGATGCTGGGCGACATCCAGATCGCCGAGCCGAATGCGCTGATCGGCTTCGCCGGACAGCGCGTGATCGAACAGACCATTCGCGAGAAACTGCCCGAGGGGTTCCAGCGCGCGGAATATCTGCTCGATCACGGGATGCTCGACATGGTCGTTCACCGCCGCGACCTGCGCGCGACGCTCGCCAGGACGATCGGGTATCTGTGCGGGCAGCGGCAGACCGCCTGACGCGCGTCGCCACGATGCCCGACCATGCGCGATCATTGGACCTGGCGGTTCAGGCGCAACTCGACCGGTTGTGGCGGCTGTCGCCGGGTGCGGACGTGCTGGGGCTCGATCGCATCACGCGATTGCTCGCCCGGCTGGGTGATCCGCATCTTGCGCTTGCGCCGGTATTCCACGCCGCCGGCACCAACGGCAAGGGATCGACCTGCGCCTTCCTCCGCGCCGCGTTGGAAGCGGCCGGATACCGCGTTCACGTCTATTCCAGCCCGCACCTCGTCCGCTTCAACGAGCGGATCCGTCTGGCGGGATCGCTGATCGAGGATGCGGCACTGGCCCCGTTACTGGAGGAAGTGCTGGACCAGGCCGACGGCATCGGCGCCAGCTTCTTCGAGATCACGACCGCCGCCGCCTTCCTCGCCTTCACGCGCACGCCCGCCGATGCCTGCGTGATCGAGGTCGGGCTGGGCGGGCGCTTGGACGCGACGAATGTCGTTCGACCCGTCGTCACGGGGATCGCCCAGTTGGGCATCGACCACCAGTCGTTTCTCGGCGAAACCCTGATCCAGATCGCACAGGAAAAGGCAGGCATCGCGAAGGCCGGCATTCCGCTCGTCACGATGGACTATCCACCCGCGATCGCCCGGCGCATCGCCCAAAGCGCCGCATCGGCAAACGCGCCCGTATTCGCGCGCGGCACGGCCTGGCACAGCAGCACCGACGAGAGCGGCGTGCTCTATCGCGATGAGTGTGGAACGATCCGAAGCCCGCGCCCGACGCTGGCCGGCGGCCACCAGGCGGAAAACTATGCGCTCGCGGTCGCGATGCTGCGGCACCAGCAACGGCTCGCGATCTCCGATGACGCATTGATGACGGCGGCCCGGAGCGCCCATTGGCCGGCGCGCATGCAGCGGCTCGGGTCCGGTCCCTTGACCGACCGGCTGACGGCCGACGGGCGGATGCGCACCGTCCACGTCGATGGCGCGCACAATGTCGCGGCGGCCGGTCCGGTGGGCGCGTGGTGGCGCGGCCTGACCGGCGGAGCGCCGACGGCGATCATCATCGGCATGCTGTCGAACAAGGACGCCGCCGGCGTGATCGCGTCACTGACGTCGGGCGCAGACGTGACCATCATCGCCGTCCCGGTCGCCGATCATGAACACCATCCACCGGACCACCTGGCGACGCTGGCGCGCGAAGCCGGCGCGCGGGGACTGACCGCGCAGTCGCTGATGCAGGCATGCGACCTCGTGATCGGCTTGGCGGATATGCACAACATCCTCATCGCCGGTTCGCTCTACCTCGCGGGGGAAGCCCTCGCCCTCAACCGGGAGTGGCCGACGTAGCGACGGCGTCGCTCGGCTCGACCCCCGCGCTGCCGATCGAGGCATCGACCAACCCGCTCCTGCTCATCCACCAGAACAGCAGAACGCCGGGCAATGCGACGAAGGTCGTCATCCAATAGAAGGTCACGTAACCAAAGCGCTCGACCAGCGCCCCCGCCGTCGTCGCCGTCAGCAGGCGACCCACGACGCTCGCAGCCGCGGAGATCAGCGCATATTGGGCAGCGGTGAAGCGCAGGTCGCAGAGCGCCGCGAAATAGGCGATCACCGTCACGCCCCCGATCCCGCTGGCGATGTTTTCGAAACCGATCGCTCCGGCCAGGCCGATGTTGCTGTGGCCAGCCCCTGCCAGTACCGCGAAGCTGGCATTAGAAACAGCCATCAGGATCAGGCTGAGCAGCACGGATCGTTTCAGCCCCATGCGCGCATACAATGCGCCGCCGATAAAGATGCCGACCAGATAGGCCCAGAAGCCGACACCGACGTCGTACAGCGCGATCTCGTCATTGCTGAACCCAAGATCGTTCAGCAGCAGCCTGAGCACGATCTGCCCCAGAGTGTCGCCGATCTTGTGGATCAGGATGAAGATCAGCACGATGATCGCACCGTGGCGGCGGAAGAACTCCAGGAATGGGCCGACGATCGAAGCCCATACTTCCCCCACGCCACGCCGTGCTGCCGGCTCTTTGTGGCGTTGCGGCTCGCCGATCAGCAACCCCGTCAGCATCGCCGGCAATGCGAACAGCGCGCATATACTGTAGGCTCCGGACCAGCCGATGCGCGCCGCCAGCACCAGCGCCAGCGCCCCGGCCGCAACTGATCCGATCCGCCAGCCATATTGCACCATGCCGGAGCCGACGCCGAGCTGATAGGGTTCGAGCAACTCAATCCGATAGGCATCGATCACGATGTCAAACGTCGCTCCCGCGAAGCCCACGAGCAACGCCGCCGCAATCGTGGCTGGCAACTGCGTCGACGGATCGACGAAGGCAAGGTTGAGGACTGCGGCGATCACCAGCAGGCCAGCAAAGAGCAGCCAGGACACGCGCTGCCCCAGCCGGCCGAGCACCGGTAGTCGTACGCCGTCGACGACCCAGGCCCATAGCGGTTTCAGATTATAGACGAGGAACCCAAGCGTGAACGCCGTGATCGTCTTCTTGTCGATGCCGTCCTGCGCCAAGCGTGAGGTCAGCGTCGCTCCGATCATCGCATAGGGGAAACCAGACGAAATGCCCAGGAAGAAGGAAGCAATCGGCGCCCTTTCCAGATAGGGCTGCAACCCACCCCACCATGTTCCCTGGCGCTCGACCGTCAATTCTTCACTCTGCATGCTGGCGACCCTAGCCGCAAACGATGCGGTTGGAAGCCCTCGCTCAGTTGGTCCGGTCGAACAGGCGTAGTCCGTTCGGGATCCGCCGCATCCGCTTGCCGTCCAGCACTGCCTCGACCGCGGCGATCGAGGCGATCAGATCGCGAGGAAGATACGGCTTGGACAGGCAACCATGCGCCAGCTTCTCGACGCCCACCGGGACAGATCCGGTCACGAACAGCACAGCGATGCCCGCCGCGTTCGCCGCTCGCGCTACCTCGACACCCGAACCGTCGGCCAGCGTCATGTCGACAAGGACCAGGTCGATAGGTGTGCCCATGTTGATCAGTGCCACCGCCGCCGCCACTCGGTCGACGGTCGAGACGATCTCGAAGTCGGCATCGGACAGGAAATGCTCGGTATCGAACGCGACTAGCGGCTCGTCCTCGACCACCAGCAGCCGGACGATGCGTCGCTTCTTCCTCCCGAACAACATGCCCCACTCCGACCCTTTGTCCCGACACCGGAGTCGTTACACCTGTGTCGATTAACGCTGAACACGTCCCGGAGTGGCAAAATAATTTAGCGGCCCGGCACAATTCTTGTATCATCCACCGCATGCCGAACATGACCGACCAGCCCAAGGGTGATCGCATCGCCAAGCTGCTGGCGCGTGCCGGCATCGCATCACGGCGTGAGATCGAGCGGATGATCGCCGAGGGCCGCATCGCGTTGAACGGCGTCGCATTGGATACGCCGGCGACCATATTGCCGTCGCTCGGTGGGGTGACGGTCGATGGCAACCCGGTTCAGGCGGCGCCCCCAGCACGCCTATTCCTTTATCACAAGCCGCCCGGCCTGCTGGTCACCGAGCGCGATCCGAAGGGCCGCCCAACTATCTACGACCGGTTGCCGCGCGATCTGCCGCGTGTCGTACCCGTCGGTCGGCTCGACCTTCCGACCGAGGGGCTGCTGCTGCTGACGACCGACGGCGGGCTGAAGCGTCAGCTGGAATTGCCGGCGACCGGCATCGAGCGCGTCTATCGCGCCCGCGCCTATGGCGCGATCACGCAGGGGCGGCTGGAGGACCTGATGGACGGGATCGAGATCGACGGTGTGCGCTACGGTCCGATCGATGCCAATCTGGAACGGCGCACCGGCGCGAACCAGTGGATCGAGCTGACCCTGACCGAGGGCAAGAACCGCGAGGTGCGCCGCGTGCTTGAATATCTAGGGCTCAGCGTCTCACGCCTGATCCGCACCCGCTACGGCCCATTCGTCCTTGGCGATCTGGGCGCCGGACAGGTGGGCGAGGCGCGTCAGACGGATCTGGCGGACTTTCGTCACGTACTGGACACAAAGCGCGGTGGTTCAACGTTGGCACGCGTGGCGGTCGAGGCGCCGGCGCCGAACCGTCCGCCACCCCCTCCCCGACCATCGGGTGAACCCGACCGCCGCCTTCGCGAGCCGGGGCCGAAACAGCCCGTCGCGGCCGGTCGCGTCCCCCGTCCTCCCGCGCGGAGGTCGCCGTCCAAGGGCCCGGCCGGCGGGCGTGGCCATCCGCCACGCCGCAAGGGTTGATGCGCGTCATCGCCGGCCAATGGCGCGGCCGCCCGCTTGTCGCGCCGGTGGGCGACGCCACCCGCCCGACCGCCGACCGGACGCGCGAGGCACTGTTCTCGATGCTGACCAGCCGCCTCGGCAGCTTTGAGGGGCTGGCGGTGGCCGACCTGTTCGCCGGGTCGGGCGCGCTCGGCATCGAGGCGCTGTCGCGCGGCGCCGCGTCGTGCCTATTCGTCGAGCAGGATCGGGTAGCCGTCGATGCGCTGAAGGCCAATCTGGCGAAGCTGGGCGCGCGCGCCCACGTGCGCGCGACCTCCGTCATGGCACTGGGATCCGCGCCGGCACCGCTCGACGTCATCATGATGGACCCGCCCTATGGCACGGGCGCCGGGATGGTGGCGCTCGACCGGCTGGCGCGGCTGGGCTGGACCGGTCCTGCGACCTGGATCAGCATCGAGTCCGCAAAGGGTGAAACCGTCGCGCTGGAAGGGTTCATGATCGATGCGACCCGCGTGCACGGCAAGGCGCGGCTGACGCTGTTGCGCGCTGACGATGCGTGAGCATCGCTCGCTGAAGGACGGCGAGGTCACGCTGCTGCGATCGGTGTTCGCTGACGGCATCGACTATGCGGCGGTGCGCATCCATCCCGCGCGCTGGTGCTGGCCGTTTCCGCACGACCGGGCAATGGCGCCCAACGGCCATTGCTATTTCGCGGGCTGCCACGCGGACGACTTCTCGGACCAGTGGACACCTCTGCGCCAGCGCGCCCTGTTCGTGCATGAGGGCGCGCATCTGTACCAGTGGTACGGGCTGCGGCGGCTGGTCTGGCTGCGTGGCGCCGTGTCGCGCCGTTATGATTACCGGCTGGTTCCGGGCAAGCCCTACGAATCCTATGGTTTGGAGCAGATGGGCTCGATCGCCGAGGACTACTACACGCTGCGAGAGGGCGGGACGATCCGCCGCGGCTATGCGCTCGACGACTATCGGGGGTTGCTGCCAGCGGCGCGATGACGTTGCCAGCATACCCGTCGTTCCCTACCTGTTCATCGATGTCCCTGCCCGCGCCCTCGCCCGACGATCCCCCCTATCTGAGCGGACTGAACGCGCCGCAGCGCCAGGCGGTGCTGACCACTGACGGACCCGTACTGGTGCTGGCGGGCGCGGGGACCGGCAAGACCGCGGCGCTGACCGCGCGATTGGCGCACCTGCTCTACACGCGCAAGGCGTGGCCGTCCGAGATCCTGTCGGTCACCTTCACCAACAAGGCCGCGCGCGAAATGCGCGAGCGGGTCGGGCGGCTGGTCGGGGATGCGGTGGAGGGCATGCCCTGGCTCGGCACCTTCCACGCCATCGCCGCCAAGATGCTCCGGCGCCACGCGGAGCTGGTCGGACTCAAATCGAACTTCACGATCCTCGACACCGACGATCAATTGCGACTGCTCAAGCAGCTCATCGTTGCCGCCGACATCGACGAGAAGCGTTTTCCGGCACGTGCGCTGGGCGGCCTGATCGACCAGTGGAAGAACAAGGGGCTGACCCCCGGCGAGATCGACGCAGGCGAGAGCGAACGCTACGCCAATGGTCGCGGCGGCGAATTGTACGAGGCGTATCAGGCGCGGCTGAAGGCGGTGAACGCCTGCGACTTCGGCGACCTGCTGCTGCACATGCTCGTCATCCTGCGCACCAACCGCGATGTGCTGGAGAGCTATCAGCAGCGGTTCCGCTACATCATGGTCGACGAATATCAGGACACAAACAGCGTCCAGTATCTGTGGCTGCGCCTGCTCGCACAGGAGCGGCGCAACCTGTGCTGCGTCGGCGACGACGACCAGTCCATCTATTCGTGGCGCGGCGCTCAGGTCGAGAACATCCTGCGCTTTGAGAAGGACTTCCCCGGTGCGACCGTCATCCGCCTGGAACAGAATTACCGCAGCACACCGCACATCCTGGCCGCCGCCAGCGGCGTCATCGCCAACAATGGCGGGCGGCTCGGCAAGACACTGTGGACCGAGCAGCCTCAGGGCGACAAGGTCCGTGTCCTCGGCGTGTGGGACGGCCCGGAGGAAGCACGCCGCGTCGGCGAGGAGATCGAGGCGTGCCAGCGCGCCGGCAAGAGCCTCGACGAGATCGCGATCCTGGTCCGCGCGCAGCACCAGACCCGCGAATTCGAGGATCGCTTCATCGCGATCGGCATGCCCTATCGCATCGTCGGCGGGTTCCGCTTCTACGAACGCGCGGAGATCCGCGACGCGCTCGCGTATCTGCGCGTCGTCAATCAACCGGCCGACGACCTGGCGTTCGAGCGCATCGTCAACGTCCCCAAGCGCGGGCTCGGCGACAAGGCGGTGGCGAAGATCCATCAGCTTGCCCGCGCCACGACGGCCCCGCTGACGACCGCCGCCGCGCGTATTCTCGATACCGATGAGCTGACCGGCGCCGCGCGCAAGTCGCTGGGTCGCCTGGTCGGCGACATCGCGCGCTGGCGCGATCTGGCGTCGCAACTGCCGCACGCCGAGCTGGCCCGTCAGATGCTCGACGAAAGCGGCTATACGATGATGCTGCAGGCCGAGAAATCGGCCGAGGCGGCGGGGCGGCTGGAGAACCTGTCCGAACTCGCCCGCGCGATGGAGGAATACGAAACGCTCGGCGCCTTCCTTGAGCACGTCAGCCTCGTCATGGACAACGAGGCCACGCGCGAGGACGCGAAGGTCACGATCATGACCATCCATGCCGCCAAGGGGCTGGAATATGACACCGTTTTCCTCGTCGGCTGGGAAGAAGGGCTGTTCCCCTCGCAGCGGGCGATCGACGAGGGCGGCACCTCCGCGCTGGAGGAGGAACGCCGCCTCGCCTATGTCGCGATCACCCGCGCGCGGCGCCGCGCGGTCGTCATCCACGCCGCCAACCGCCGCATCTACGGCCAGTGGACGTCCAGCATCCCCAGCCGCTTCGTCGGCGAATTGCCCCCGGCGCATGTCGACACCGAGACGACGATGTCGGGCGGGGAGAGCCTGTGGCGCGCGAACTGGTCCGAGCGCGCCGATCCGTTCGCCGACCTGGCCCGCGGCAGCGGGCGCGGCCCCGGCTGGCAGCGCGCGGCCAGCGCCGGCAGTAACTTCACGCGCGAACCAAGCCGGGTCGTCGAGAGCCGCGCCAGCGCGGTCAGCCTGGGCAACAAGGGGCGCGACGACCTGTCCCCCGGCCAGCGCGTCTTCCACCAGAAATTCGGCTATGGTGAGATCGCCGAGATCGAGGGCAACAAGCTGGAGATCGACTTCGAGAGCGCGGGTCGCAAGCGCGTCATGGACAGCTTCGTCACCGCTTCCTGACTATCTGCGGAACGCGCGGTCGAGCGGCGCATTGACCCGGCATGAGCAGCACGGCCGAGAAGAGCGATCCCGATCTGTGGGAGACGGTCAAGGACGAGGTCACCGCCGGCGACAAGGGCGGCAATGCCGGCCAATGGTCGGCGCGCAAGGCGCAGCTGGCGGTCACCCAGTACAAGAAGCGCGGCGGCGGCTATGTCGGTCAGAAGGACCCCGACAACCATCTGCACCAGTGGACCGAGGAGGAGTGGGACACCAAGTCTGGCAAGGAAAGCAGCGAGACCGGCGAACGCTATCTGCCGAAAGAGGCCCGCGACGCGCTGTCGGATGACGAATATGCCCGCACCACCGCCAAAAAACGCGCCGACACGAAGCGCGGCGAGCAGCACTCTGCCCAACCCCACGACATCGCCCGCAAGACCGCCCACGCCCGTGACCACCGCATGAAGGCGGAGCTGTACGAAGAAGCGAAGAAACGCGACATTCCCGGTCGCTCGAAGATGAACAAGGCCGAACTCCTCGATGCGCTGTCCGGAGCGCAATGACGGGTGCGGGGGAGAGGGTTGAAATCCGAGGCCCGGCTTTCCGAATCAATGCCCGCAACAATTGCCGAGAAACCGACCCAGCCCTAACGCCCATCCCTCGTCACCCCGGCCTCGAGCCGGAGTCCCGCTGCCTCAACCCCGCAAATCGTCGCCCAACCATGCGAGCAAACGGCCAGCGTCAGAAGCAGGACCCCGGGTCAAGCCCGGGATGACGAACGATGTGAGTACGCCTGCTACGGTCCAAACCCGTCATTTCCGCGAAGGCGAGAATCGAGGTTGGCTGACCCACCAACCACCCCCGCTCCCCGCCAATCACTTCGCCGCGGTCTGCGCCGGTCCCATCAATTTCTGCGCGAAATAGGTCATTTGCAGCGCCTGTAGCCGCGCGCCCTGTTCGATGTCGGCGTCGCCCGAATGGCCGCCGGCGGTATCTTCATAGAACAGATACGGCAGGCCATATTCCTTCATCCGCGCGGCGAACTTGCGCGCGTGCTGCGGCCCGACCCGGTCGTCCTTCGTGGTCGTCCAGATATAGGGCTCGGGATAGTCCACCCCCTTCTTCAGGTTCGCATAGGGGGAGATCGTCCTCAGGAACGCGCGTTCCTCGGGCACATCGACGCTGCCATATTCGTCGACCCATGACGCCCCTGCCGCGATCTTTTCATACCGCATCATATCGAGCAGCGGCACCTGGATCGTGACGGCCTTCCA
This sequence comes from Sphingomonas sp., assembly GCA_965260965.1. GTDB lineage: Bacteria > Pseudomonadota > Alphaproteobacteria > Sphingomonadales > Sphingomonadaceae > Sphingomonas. The sequence goes on from CBDHCA010000003.1 coordinate 1,757,520, forward strand.
CAAATCGGGATGCTGGTTGAACTCGACGCCCATCAGCAGACCGCCGTTCGATCCGCCATAGATGCCGAGCTTCGCCGGGCTGGTCAGCTTGCGCGCGATCAGATCGCGGGCGACCGCGGCGAAGTCGTCATAGACGATCTGCCGCTTGGTCTTGCGTCCCGCATCGTGCCACGCCGGGCCGAATTCGCCCCCGCCGCGGATGTTGGCGAGCACGAAACTTCCCCCGCGCTCCAGCCACAATTTGCCGGTCGTGCCGGAATAATAGGGCGTGCGCGAGATCTCGAACCCGCCATAGGCGGTCATAATCGTCGGCGTGCTGCCGTCCAGCGCCACATCCTTACGATGCACGACGAAATACGGGACCTTCACACCGTCGCTCGACGTCGCCTCGAACTGCTCGACTACGTCGCGAGAGGCGTCGAACCTGGCGGGCAGCGTCTTGACCATGCGCGGGGCGGCGGCATTCGCGACATTGACGACATCCAGCGACGTCGGCGTCAGGAAGCCGTCCACCGTCAGGTAAGCCTTGTCGCTTCGATCCGTGGTGCTGGCAATGCCGATCGTCGCATTATCGGGCAGCGCCAGCGAGCGTGAGCGCCAGCCAGTGCCCTCCGGCTCGAAGACCATCGCCCGCCCGCGCACATTGTCCATGACGACCGCGATCAGCGCGTCGCGCGTCGTCGCCGCGGTCTCGACCGACTGGCGCGCATTGGGCGCGAAGATGACGGTCGGCTTCATGCGGCCGGCGGTGAAATCGGCGAGCGGCACCGAGGCGATGGCACCGGTCGGCACCGCGCCCCAGGGTTCGCTGGTCGACAGGATGACGCGCCCGTCGACCAGTCCGGCGACCCGCGTCCGGTCGGGCAGGTCGAGCGGCGTCACGCCCTCGGGCGTCCAGACCAGCTTGTCCGTCCCGAAGAAGGTCTTGCCGCGCGTGACGACGACCAGCCGGTTACCCTTGGCGTCGGTAAGCGCCGTCGCGCCCGTCGATACCTGATCCCCCGCCTGCCCGCGATAGACCTCGCGCGCCTCGGTCAGCAGCTCACCGCGCTTCACCAGCTTCAGCACGAAGGGATAGCCGGAACGAGTCATCGTCCCCTCGCCCCAGTCGCGGCTGACCAGCAACGTGTCATGGTCGATCCAGGTCGCGTCCTGCTTCGACTTGGGCAGTACGAAGCCCCCCTCGACAAAAGCGCCTGTCTGAAGGTCGAACTCGCGGTAGGTGACCGCGTCCTCGCCACCCTCCGACAGCGCGACCAGGCAATAGCGTTCCTCGGGCTGAAGGCATGTCGCGCCCTTCCACACCCACTCCTTGCCCTCGGCCTTGCCCAGCGCGTCGAGGTCGATCAGCGTCGTCCATTTTGGGCTGGCCGCGCCATAATCCTCCTCGCTCGTCCAGCGCCACAGCCCGTGCGGATTGGCGGTGTCGCGCCAGAAGTTCAGCACGCGCCCGAACCGCTGGTCCGGCATCGGGATCCGATCCTCCGCCGACGCGATCGCCAATGCCTCCTGGTAGAAAACCGGATAGCGCGGATCGTTCTTGAGGCGCGGCAGCGTCTTCGCGTTCTCCGCCTCGACCCAGGCCAGCGCCTTCGCGCCGTCCTTGTCCTCCAGCCAGATATAGGGATCGTTGGCGGAGGTGTCGGTGGTCTTCATGGGAGCCGTCTGCGCGACGGCGGACGCAGCTGCAAGCGTGACGGTGGCGAGCAGCGCGGCAATCAAGGTCTTTTGCATGATGGGGGTTGTGCAGGTGCGGCGCATCGATGGCAAGATCGCTGCATCGCTTTCGCCAGTCGCGCCGTTATGAGGCGTGGATGAGCGATGGCCTTCCCCTCCCCCGCCGTTATGCCGCGATCGGTGCGCTGGGCTTCGGCACCGCGCTTGTCGTGATCGACGGCGGCGTCGCTAACGTGGCACTGCCGACGATCGCTCGCGATCTGCATGTTGACTCCAGCGCCGTCGTCTCGATCGTAACCGTGTACCAGTTGGCGCTCGTCATGCTGATGCTGCCCTTCGCCGGACTGGGAGAGCGGATCGGGCTGAAGCGCATGTACCAGCTTGGTCAGCTGGTCTTCACGGTCGCGACGCTCCTGTGCTTCTTCGCGCGCAGCCTGCCCTTCCTGCTGATCGTTCGCGGGGTGCAGGCGATCGGCGCGGCAGGAACACTGGCGGTCGCCGCGGCGCTCATTCGCCGGACCTATCCGACCGCGCAGCTCGGGCGCGGACTCGGCATCAATTCCGTCATCGTCGCCAGCTCTGCTGCCGCCGCGCCCACGATCGGCGGCCTGGTCCTGGCGATTGCGCCATGGCCTTGGGTCTTTGCCAGCGCGATCCCCTTTGCCCTTGGCTCGCTGTTGCTGGGACGTGCGCTGCCGGACACCACTCCCGCCAACGCCCGGTTCGACGTCCTGGGCGCGGTCCTGTGCGCTGCGATGTTCGGTCTCGTGATCGGCGGCTCGGAGAGTGCTGTACATGGTGACAGTCCGGTCGTCTCCGGTGCGATCGTGCTGACCGGACTGCTCGTCGGGGTCTATTTTGTCCGGCGCGAGCGCGGCAATGCGACGCCGATCCTTCCGATCGACCTGTTTTCGCAGCCGGTCATCGCGCTGTCGGTGATCGGTGCCTACACCGCCTTCGTCGCGTCGATGACGCTGCTGTTGTCCACGCCCTTTCGCCTGACGCACGAATATGGCCTGTCACCCGCGGAAGTCGGCGCCGCGATCGCGCCCTGGCCGCTAACCAACATGATCGTGGCGCCCCTGGCCGGATGGCTGTCGGACCGTGTCCCGGCGGGCGTGCTCGGCGGCATCGGCATGGCGATCTCGATCGCGGCGCTATTATTGCTGGCCGGCATGCCCGCCGACGCCGGCTATTTCTCGATCGCCTGGCGTATGGCGCTGTGCGGATCGGGGTTCGGGACCTTCCTGCCTCCGAACGCGCGGCTCATCATCGGCTCCGCCCCCCGGACTCGCGCGGCTGCGGCCGGAGGCCTTGTGTCTACCGTCCGCCTGCTGGGGCAGACAACCGGCGCGACGGTCGTCGCGCTGCTCCTTGCGCTCGGCATCGGCGCGGGATCGATCCCGCCGCTGGTCGCCGCCGGTCTGGCGCTCGTCGCGGGCCTCTGCAGCATCGCGCGCCTACGCCCCTCAATCCGTAAGCCCGACTTGACCGAGACGCGCAGCGAGATCCCGACGCTCAGGACATCGCGGTGACGCGGCCGTCCCTAGAACACCGCCCGCGCGGTCGGCTCGTCCATCATCGCGCGGCGGACCAGCGGGATCGGCGGCCCGCCATAGCTCAGGAACTGGTCGTGAAACGCCTTCCATGACGCGCGTCCGCCGTGCGTCGCCGTCCAGTCGGCGCGCAACCGGCGGATCATCAGCTTGCCCATCGTATAGTTCAGATAGGCTGGGTCATAGGTGCCGCGCGCCGATTGCTGGCGCGCATTGCCCTCGTCCTGATAGCATTGATCGACGAACATCCGACGCGACTGTTCCTGGGTCATGCCGCGCGCATGCATGCCGATCGCTGAAAGGAAGCGACAGTCGCGCAGCAACGCGTTCGACAATTGCCCGATATGCGTCTCCGGGTCGCCATCGTTCAGTCCTGCCTCCCACATCATCTCCTCGGTATAGTGCGCCCATCCCTCGGCGAACGCATAGCCGACGAACAGACGACCGAAAATCGACGGCGACCGGTTGGCATGGAGGAACTGGACGAAGTGTCCGGGCATCACCTCGTGGATCGACGTGAACAGCAGGTCCTTCTTCCCCGGCACGAACGCGTCGCGCGTCGCCTTGTCCCAGGCGGGATCGGGGGGCGAGATGTAATAGACCGATGCGATGCCCTTATCGAACGGTCCCGGCGGGTCGATATAGGCCGAGTTCTGCCGGTTATAGGGCGGACTCTCCTCCACCTTCGCCTCTTCGGTCCCTGGAATCGTCACCAGGTCGTGCGAGGTCACGAACGCGCGCAGCGTCGGAATCTGCCGCCGCGCCTCCGCGACCGGGCCGTCCGCCGGCTTGTCCGCGTTCATCTTCGCCACGCAGTCGGGCACGCTCTTGCCCGGCGCGAACGAAGCGCAAGCAGCCGTCAGCGCGTCTCGGTTGCGCTTCAGGTCGGCTCGGCCCGCCGCTTCCAGCGTATCGAGCGAGGTGTCCACCGCCTCGGTAGTGGACAGCATGCGCGAAAAGCGATCCGCGCCCAACGCGAAATCCTGGTTCGCGGACGCGCGCTGCGACTCGATATAGGTCGCCAGCGACCCCATCGCGCTCGATGCCGCTGCCGCCGCGGCCTTCAGATCGGCCTGCGCCTGCGGGTCCTTGACGTCAGCGAATGCTGCTACCGCATCACCCTTGTAGTAGTCGGCGAAGCCCTGAAACCCCGCGACGCCGTAACTGACGAAGCTGAGTGGCATCGGCGTCTTCAGATTGGCGCGGATATCGGCGGCCGCCGTCGGCACCTTTTGCAGGAAGCGCGTCAGAGCGCGCATCCGCGTCGGCGCATCGGCATAGGGCCTGGCGATGTAGACATTGGGGTCCAGCCCGCCGCCGACATAATAGGCGGGATTATGGTGCGGCTGGTCGGCATCCTCCAGCCAAAACAACTTGCCCTTGGCGACCTGGACCAGATAATCCCGCTCGAAGCGCTGCTCGGCGGTCAGCCTTGCATCGTCGAAGCCTTGCGCTCCGGCGATCGATCGGCGGAAGAAGTCGCCTTGCCGCTTCAGCCCGGCCGCCGACCAGTCGGGCAGCCCGCCGTCGAAATCATGCCGGCCCTGATACACCGCATTGGCCGGATCCAGAGTGAACCAGGTCTCGATGAAGCCGTCGCGGAATTTGCCCCAATCGGACGATGCGACGGTCGACGCCGTCTCCAGCGGTCTGTCCGCCACCGTGCTGCACCCCGCGAGCGCCAGCGCCATTACCGAAATCCTCAGGGCATTGTGCATCCGCAACCTTTCCGATTCGTCCTCGCTGATCGAGGTTTAGCTGATCGAGGCGGATGCGCCAGTGCGGGAACGCGACCATCGCGGAGCCGTTGGGCAGACATTGCAACCCTATAAAAGGAACAGCGCCGATGGCCTTCATCAAGACCCGCGACGGTACCGACATCTATGTGAAGACATGGGGGACCGGGCGTCCCGTCATCCTGATCCACGGCTGGCCGCTGACGGCGGACAGCTGGGACCCGCAGGCGATGGCGCTGGCGAAGGCTGGGTTTCGCGCGATCGCCTACGACCGCCGCGGTTTCGGCCGCTCGGGCCAGCCCTGGACCGGCTATGACTATGACACGCTGTCGGACGATCTCGCCGATGTGATGAAGGAAACGGGCGCCGACGGCGATGCGGCGATCGTCGGCTTCTCGATGGGCGGCGGCGAAGTCGCGCGCTACATGAGCCGCCACGGCGGCAAGGGCGTCGTGGCGGCCGGCCTGATCTCGTCGGTCGTGCCGTACATGCTCAAGACCGACGATAACCCGGACGGCGTGCCGCAGGAGACGTTCGACCAGATCGCGGACGGCATCAGGAAGGACCGTCCTCACTTCTATCGCCACTCCTTCGTCCCGCAATTCTACGGCGCGGGCTATATCTCCAGCCCCGTCAGCGACGAGATGATCGACTATTCGGTCGCGCTCGCGATGATGGGCGGGCTGTGGCCGACGCTCGCCTGTGCCGAGGCGTTCAGCCAGACCGACTTCCGCCCCGACCTCCCGGCGTTCCGCGTCCCCACGCTCATCGTCCACGGTACCGGCGACAAGACGGTGCCCATCGACGCCTCGGGCCGGGCAGCCGCCGCCGGCATCGCCAGCAGCCAGCTCGTCGAATATGATGGAGCACCCCATGGGCTGAACGTCACCGAGAGCGACCGGCTGACCGATGACCTGCTGACGTTCCTGGGAACTTAGGCGGACGATCAGCGCCGCTCCTGGCGCTGCCTATTTTGCCGGGAGCGGCACAATCACCTCATCGGGGTGAACGACGTTCAACTCCTTGCGGGCGATCTCGTCGACCATGTCCGGGTTCGCATGGTCGGGATCGAGCAGCGCGACCCGGTTGCGCAGCACCGCACGCCGCTTGTCCAACGCGACATAATCTCGCTGGCGCTGCGCGAGTTGGCGCTTGTAATCGCCATAAGCGATCGCGCCGTTCGGACCCAGCAAGGCATAGCCACCGAAAAAAGCCATCACCGTCAGCAGCGCCGCCGGCAACGCGGCGCGCTTCATCGTGCGGCGAAAGGCGCTCTGCTTCGATTTCATCAACCCATCCTCGCCCGACCAGCGGCGGCGATCAAGCCCCGATCAGTATTTCCCGTCCGGCGTAATGCGCGGTGTCGCCCAGTTCCTCCTCGATCCGGATCAGCTGATTGTACTTGGCCAGCCGATCGGACCGCGCCAGACTCCCCGTCTTGATCTGCCCGCAGTTCGTCGCGACCGCCAGGTCGGCGATTGTCGTGTCCTCGGTCTCGCCCGAGCGGTGCGACATGACCGCGGTGTAGCCGGCGCGCTGCGCCATCGACACCGCCTCCAGTGTCTCGCTCAGCGTACCGATCTGGTTGACCTTGACCAGCAGCGAGTTGGCGAGGCCGTCCGCGATGCCCTGCTTCAATCGCTTGGGATTGGTCACGAACAGGTCGTCGCCGACCAGCTGGACCTTGTCGCCGATCAGTTCGGTCAACGCCTTCCACCCCGCGAAATCGTCCTCCGCCATCCCGTCCTCGATCGACAGGATCGGATAGCGCCGCACCAGGTCGGCCAGGTACGCCGCCATCTCGTCGCTTGAGAGGGCGCGGTTCTCGCCCGAAATATCGTACCTGCCGTCCTTGAAAAACTCGGTCGCGGCGCAGTCCAGCGCCAGCATGACGTCTTCGCCCGGCTTGTACCCCGCCTTCTCGATGCTCCCCATGATGAAGTCGAGCGCATCGGTCGTGCTCGCCAGGTTGGGGGCAAATCCGCCCTCGTCACCGACAGCGGTGTTGAGACCCTTTGCCGACAGCTCCATCTTCAGGACATGGAAGATCTCCGAGCCGCAGCGCACCGCCTCCGCAAGCGTGGCCGCGCCTACCGGCATCACCATGAACTCCTGGAAATCGATCGGATTGTCGGCATGCTCGCCGCCGTTGATGATATTCATCATCGGCACGGGCAGCGTGCGTGCGCTCACCCCGCCGATATAGCGGTACAGCGGCAGACCGCGCGCATCCGCCGCCGCCTTCGCGCCCGCCAGGCTGACGCCCAGGATCGCGTTGGCGCCCAGCCGGCTCTTGTTCTCGGTGGCATCGAGCGCGATCATGGCGGCATCGACATCGCCCTGATCCTCGGCATCCATACCCACCACTGCCTCGGCGATGTCGGTGTCGACCGCGCGAACCGCTTGCTCGACGCCTTTCCCGCTCCAGCGCGCCTTGTCGCCATCGCGCAGTTCGACCGCTTCATGCTTTCCGGTTGATGCGCCCGACGGCACCGCAGCGCGCCCGAAGCTGCCGTCCTCCAGTAGCACGTCCACTTCCACCGTCGGATTACCCCGGCTGTCGAGGATCTGGCGGCCGTGAATGTTGATGATCGCGGTCAAATGTCTTGCTCCCGAATGACGCAGCCCGAACGGTGCGGACGATACGCGTGGCTCTATCGCCGCATCTGCGGGGTTGCAATTCGGCCTGCAACGCTGGAACCTGCGGCTTCGCCACGGGGTTTGATCACTAACGAAACGATCGAAAGGGTGAAGCATGGCCGAGCAACCGACGCCGATGACCGACGCAGATATTGTACCTCCCGCGAGCGCACCGCATACCGCGCCGCCGGTAAAGGACACAGGCCCCGTCTCTGCGACCACCGACACCGCGGCGTCCAAAGCACGCGCGCAGATCAAGGAGCAGGCGAGCAAGGCCGGGCAGCAGGCGACCGACAAGCTTCGCCTCGCTGCGCAGGATGGCAAGGCAAAAGCCGATAACGCGCTGGACCAGCTGACGCAGATGCTGACCGATGCAGCGGGCAGCGTGGATGAGAAAATGGGCTCGCAATATGGCCAATATGCTCATCAGGCGGCGGGCGGCGTCAACAAACTCGCCGAGCAGCTCAAGGCAAAGGACGTCGACGAACTGTTCGATGAGGCGCGGGCACTGATCGCCAAAAGTCCTGCGGTCGCCGCCGGCGTCGCCGCTGCCGTCGGCTTCGTCCTTGCCCGTGTCGCGCAGTCGGGCATCGAAACGGCAAAGCCGGAATGACGATGCGAACGGTGCACGTCGTACCGGTCGATGATGGTGAGAGTGTGACGGGGCTTGTCTCGCGGCTCGCCGATGACACGAAATTGCTCGTCAAGGCAGAGATCAACCTTCAAAAAGCTCGCGTGGGCGAGCGCGTGACAGCCTACAAATCGGCGGCGATCTTCTTCACCGTGGCGGCGGTCCTCGCGCTTTCCGGACTGATCGCGCTGCTCGTAGGCCTCATCTTGACACTCGCGACGCTGGTCGGGCCGGGCTGGGCAACGGCGATCGTCGTGCTTGTTGTATTCGTGATTGCCGCCGTACTCGGCATGCTGGGCAAGGCGAAGCTGGGGGCGGTGGGCAAGGAGCCGGCCGTATGAATGAAACGCCTGCCGAACACCGGGCCAGAGCCGAAGCGGAAGTCGAGCATGCCCGCGCCAGGGCAAGCGCGACCTTGAACCGGCTGCAGGACCGGCTCAATCCCCGTGTCCTTGCGCGTCGTACGGCTCTCGAAGCACAGGATGCCGGAGAGAAGGCCGCACGGTTCGGTGCCGATGCGCTCAGACGCAATCCCGCGACATGCGCGAGCATCGTCGCTGCCGCCGGACTGTTCCTGGCACGGCACCGAATTGCCAAACTGTTCCGCCGCCGGCACGCCACGCTCGACACGTTCGATGTGCCGGTCGTGACTGATGGAAAGCACAAAAGGATCAAGAAATGACCGACAACGACAATCAATCCAACGACGGGTTTCGTGACAAGGCAGCACGGGTGCAGGACCGTGCGACGGACACCGCGCAGAGCATTGCCGGCAATCCGCTTGGCATCTTGGTCGGCGGACTCGCTGCCGGTGCTCTGGCTGGTACGCTCCTCCCCCGATCGGAGCGCGAGAAGGAGATGCTCGCCCCCCTCGGCAAACGGCTCGAGGAAGCCGTGCGAATGGCTATCCAGGCCGCCCGGGAGGCAGGGACAGCCGAACTGGAGCAACGCGGGCTGACCAGGGACGCCGCCCGCGATCAGGCGAAGGGATTGCTCGACAACGCGACCAAGGTGCTGGGGACGGCCGGAACGGCGGCGGCCAAGGCGGCGTCGGGCAAACCCGTCGACACGACCGGCTGATCGGCCTTCAAACGACGCGGCCGCTGGGCTAGGCGACGATCCTACCCCCTCTCAAGGAACTGGTCGCATGAGCAAGCTTCACCTGGTCTTCGGTGGCCGCGTCACCGATCCGCAGACTTTGGACTTCAAGGATCTGTCGTCGATCGACGTGGTCGGCATCTATCCCGATTATGCCAGCGCGGAAAAGGCTTGGCGCGGTGCCGCTCAGCGTACCGTCGACGATGCAGAGATGAAATTCGTGATCGTCCATCTCCACCGCCTGCTCGAGCCAGGCTCGACGGACTGACGATCAGGCTGAGCGATAGCGCCAGAGCAGAAGGGGCTTGGTCAACAGCAGCCCGGCGGCAAATCCTCCAATATGCGCACCGACCGCGATCGGTGCGCCACCGATGCTTGCCAGACTGACCAGAAGCTGGATAGCGACCCATGTCGCGCCGAGCCACAATGCATGAACCAGCCCGGCGCCAAGCGGTCCGGCGGCGCGCGCACGGGACTCCCCGTAAAGCAGCGCATAAGCCGCGATGATGGCCGAGATTGCTCCGCTGGCGCCGATCATCGGCACCGGCGCGAGCGGCTCAAGCGCCCATTGACCGGCTGCCGCCGCATAGGCGCCCACGAGGTACAGGGCCGCGATGCCGCCGATGCCGACGGCACGCTCGACAAGACGCCCGCAGTACAACAACATGACAAGGTTCAGGCCAAGATGGATGAGGCTGCCATGAACCATCGTTGCCGACAAAGGCGTCAGCCATGCCGGCAACGCAAAGCCGTGATCGACCGGCATTGCCGGGCCGGTCAATCGAAGCGGAATGAACCCGCTATCGATCGCCGCGGGCACGAGGTTCCCGGTCAGCAGCACGATCATCGAAACCGCAATGGTTAGGGTCGCGATCGTCGCGGTCGCCCGCGCCTCGGAGAAGAACTCGCTCAGATAAACTCGATCGACGAGACGACATAATAACGGTCCCCCGACGGCACCGTCACCTCGACCTCGTCGTCGACCCGGCGCCCGATCAACGCGCGACCCAGCGGCGAATTGTACGAGATGCGGCCGGTCTTGGCATCCGCCTCGGTCTGTCCGACGATCTGATATGTCACCGGCTTGTCGTCCTCGTCCATCAGCTTGACCGTGGCGCCGAAGACGATCTTGTCGCCCGACAGATCCTTGGGGTCGATGATCTGGGCACGGCTCAGCTTGTCCTCGATGTCGGCGATAGACGCCTCGATCTGCCCCTGCCGTTCCTTCGCCGCATGATATTCGGCATTCTCGGACAGATCGCCGTGCGCGCGCGCTTCCTCGATCGCGTCGACAACCGAAGGCCGCTCCGCCTTCAGCCGTTTCAGGTCGGCATTGAGCTTCTCATAGCCCTCCTGCAGCATCGGCATCTTCTCAACGGTCGCCATCGCGCTTCCCCAAATCTCGCCCCTCCGGTGCGGCGTCGGTTGCCGTCATCGGCCAAACCTCAACATGCCGAAGGGATCAGTTGTGCGACTGCGAATAATAGGATTGCAAGGGCCGTACTTCAAGGCGCCTTGTCGGTGCCGTCGCGATCGCCCGCGCCGCCTCGATGCTTGCCTGGGCGGTCGTGAAATAGGGAATGCGCTGCGTCAATGCGGACGCGCGGATGGGTGCGGAGTCCTTCAGGCTCTGCCATCCTTCGGTCGTGTTGAAGATGAGCGTGACGCCGCCGTCCTTGATCCGGTCGACGATATGCGGCCGACCCTGCGCGACCTTGTTGACGCTCTCTACCGGCAATCCGGCGCGCTGGAGGAAGTCCGCGGTGCCCCCCGTTGCGACAACGGCGAACCCGGCCTCGACGAGCAGGCGGACGGCGGGGACGATGATCGGCTTGTCGCTGTCCTTCAAACTGACGAACACCGTGCCGCCGCCGGGAAGGACGGTACCCGCGCCCAACTGCGCCTTCGCGAACGCAGCCGAGAAGTCGCGATCGATCCCCATCACTTCTCCGGTCGATTTCATCTCCGGTGACAGGACTGGATCGACCCCGGGAAACCGCGCGAAGGGGAACACCGCCTCCTTCACCGCGAAATAGTCGATGTGCCGGTCGATTGGCGGCAGGTCCCTCAGCCGCTCTCCGGCCATCACCCTCGCTGCGATCTTCGCGATGGGCACGCCGGTCGCCTTCGCGACGAAGGGGACCGTCCGGCTGGCGCGCGGGTTCACCTCGATCAGATAAACCGCTCCGTCCTTCACCGCGAACTGGATGTTCATCAGCCCGCATACACTCAGCGCGTGGGCCAGGACCTCTGTCTGTCGCTCGATCTCGGCGATGACTTCGGGCGCCAGGCTGTAGGGCGGCATCGAGCAGGCGCTGTCGCCCGAATGCACCCCCGCCTCCTCGATATGCTGCAGCACGCCGGTGACGACGACGTCCTCTCCGTCGCAGATCGCATCGACATCGACCTCGACCGCGTCGCGCAGATACTGGTCGATCAAAACCGGCGAGTCGCCAGAGACTTGCACAGCGGTCTGGATATAGTCGTCGAGCTGCGCCGGTCCCTCAACCACCTCCATCGCGCGCCCGCCCAGCACATAGCTGGGGCGCATCAGCACCGGATAGCCGATCCGCGCGGCGGCCGCGATCGCCTCGTCGCGACTGCGGGCAAGGCCGTTCAGCGGTTGTCGCAGCTTGAGCGTTGCGACCAGATCGGCGAAGCGCTCACGATCCTCGGCCAGATCGATTGCGCCCGGCGACGTGCCCAGGATAGGGATGCCCGCGCTTTCCAGTGCCCTCGCCAGGTTGAGCGGAGTCTGGCCGCCGAACTGGACGATGACGCCGACCAGCTCGCCCGCCTGCTGTTCGACGTGCAGAATTTCCAGCACGTCCTCGGCGGTCAGCGGCTCGAAATACAGCCGGTCGGACGTGTCGTAATCGGTCGACACCGTCTCCGGATTGCAGTTGACCATGATCGTCTCATAGCCTGCGTCTTCCAGCGCGAAGCAGGCGTGGCAGCAGCAATAGTCGAACTCGATCCCCTGCCCGATCCGGTTCGGCCCGCCGCCCAGGATCACAATCTTGCGTCGCTCGCTCGGCGCGCTCTCGTCCTCCGGCGTGCCCAAGAAGGGCGCCTCATAGGTGGAGTACATATAGGGTGTGCGCGCCTCGAACTCCGCCGCGCAGGTGTCGATCCGCTTGAACACGGGCCGCACGCCCAGCCGGTGGCGCAGCGCGCGGACCTCCTCCTCGGTCACGCCGCCGGTCATCGCGACGACCGCCTCGTGGATCAAACCGCCGCCCCGCGCGATGCCGCGACTCATCCCGCGCAGATTTGCCGACTGCAGTGCCAGCCAGGCCAGACGATTGTCGCTGAACCCCATGGCTTTCAGCCGCCGCAACCCCGCCGCCTCGATCGGCAAACCGTTCGCTCGAACCTCCGACTCCGCGCCAACGATTTCCTCAATCCGCTCCAGGAACCACGGGTCATATCCGGCGATCGCATGCACCTCGGCGACCGTGAAGCCTTCGCGCAATGCCTGAGCGGTCACCAGCAACCGGTCGGGCGTCGCGACTGCCAGCGCCGCTTCGATCGTCTCCCGCGGCGCACCTTTCAGCCGGTACACATCGTCGAACCCCGACAGCCCGGTCTCCAGCCCACGCAGCGCCTTTTGCAGCGATTCATGGATGTTGCGGCCGATCGCCATCACCTCGCCAACCGATTTCATCGCGGTCGAGAGCACCGCCTCCGCTCCCTTGAACTTCTCGAACGCGAAACGCGGGATCTTGGTGACGACATAGTCGATCGTCGGTTCGAACGCGGCGGGCGTCGCGCCGGTGATGTCGTTGGTGATCTCGTCGAGCGTGTAGCCGACCGCTAGCTTGGCCGCGACCTTCGCGATGGGAAACCCCGTCGCCTTCGACGCCAGCGCCGATGACCGCGATACGCGCGGATTCATCTCGATGACGACCAGCCGCCCGTCCTTCGGATTAACCGCGAACTGTACGTTGGAACCCCCTGTTTCGACACCGATTTCGCGCAAGCAGGCGATGCTGGCATTGCGCATCACCTGATATTCCTTGTCGGTCAGCGTCAACGCGGGCGCGACAGTGATCGAGTCTCCGGTATGGACTCCCATCGGATCGACATTCTCGATCGAGCAGATGATGATGCAGTTATCCGCGCGGTCGCGGACCACTTCCATCTCATATTCCTTCCACCCGAGCAGCGACTCCTCGATCAGCACCTCAGTCGTTGGCGAAGCGTCCAGCCCGCGCCGAACGATGTCGAGAAACTCTTCGCGGTTGTACGCAATCCCACCGCCGGTGCCGCCCAGCGTGAAGGATGGGCGGATGATCGCTGGGAGCCCAACGATATCAATGCCTTCAAGCGCCTCCTTCTCGCCGTGCGCGATGTGACTGCGCGCGGACTCCAGCCCGATCCGGTCCATCGCCTCGCGGAACTTCAGACGATCCTCCGCCTTGTCGATCGCCTCGGCATCCGCACCGATCATCTCCACGCCGAACTTCTCCAGCGTCCCGTCGCGGAACAGCGCCAGCGCGGTATTGAGCGCGGTCTGCCCGCCCATCGTCGGCAACACGGCATCCGGCCGCTCGACCTCGATGATCCTGGCGACGACCTCCGGCGTGATCGGCTCGATATAGGTCGCGTCCGCCAGTTCCGGATCGGTCATGATCGTCGCCGGATTGGAATTGACCAGGATGATCCGATACCCCTCCTCACGCAACGCCTTGATCGCCTGCGTCCCCGAATAATCGAACTCGCACGCCTGCCCGATGACGATCGGCCCCGCACCGATGATGAGGATGGAAGAGATGTCGGTGCGTTTGGGCATTAGTGCTTGCCCTCGAACTGAAGGTCAGCGTCGATGCCCCAGACGAGTCGGGCTTCCTTGGCTACGGCGCGCCCGATCTCGATCTTCGTACCATTCGCAATGTTGGTGTCGATAAACCAACCGCTCTCAAGGCGTCTGGCATATTCAACCTGATCAGCCCGATCGTAAAGGGCTTCAGGCGTGCGGGCTAAGTATCTGCGTCGTCGGCCAGCTACCTTGGTCGCCGCTCGAGCAATACTTCCCGGTTCATCTGCCTCGATGCGGTTAATTAGCGCAATCGTCGCAGCAATGGCATTGGGCGCTTGCGTCAATGTGCCGGCATACTCATACGCGGTCGGACCGCGACGTGCGTTAGCTCGCTTCTGCAAGTCGTTGATGCTTTCAGCACGGGCGTCCACCGCTGATTGCGAACCTGCCTTGCGGGGCGCCCGTATGGGTGTCGGCACTTGCGAACCTTGCCGGAAATCACCGATCTCGCTAAGCAGAAACTCCTCAATTGCCTCCGCGGGCGGCCGCACGCCGCAGATATCTTCCGCCTTTTCACCGAGGAGTTCGAAGAGAAGGCTGTCGCGGTCCTGAATGATCTGCTGCCAAGCAGTAGGAAGCGCTTCGATAGCTGTGCGACTGTCGCGCAATGCCTGATAATCATCTTCGGCATTACGCCGATACGCACCTGAACTGACGGACGAGTAGCCGATGTAACGTTCCAGACGCTCCTTCGCCTCCACGTCAGAGCGCTCGACGAGATCGAGCTTGTAGAAGCGCCTTTCTGCGAACGAGCCTTGGCCGCTTGGCAGATAGAACGCCCACTCGCGACCGTCCGTTAACACGGCCAGCGGCACTCCAGCATCAAAGGCATAGCGAAACAGCTGGTGATCAGCTTGATCGGCCGCGTTCAGATCACGCTTCACTTCAACGATGACACTAGGCGATCCGGCCCGCACGGCTAGAGCATAGTCGACACGCCCTGGCCCAAGCTGATACTCGCGAAGCACAAGGTCAGTGTCGAAAATCTCCCAGCCGATCGCCTGAAGAATAGGGAGCACGGCCGCCTCACGAACCGCCGTTTCATTTGGCAACCGGTCTAGATCGATAAGACGTTTTACTCTTGCAATAGCACTATTCATGGCTGGCTCCCAGCATCCCCACAAACCGCTCGAACAGA
The DNA here is from genome assembly GCA_965260965.1 of Sphingomonas sp. Taxonomy (GTDB): domain Bacteria; phylum Pseudomonadota; class Alphaproteobacteria; order Sphingomonadales; family Sphingomonadaceae; genus Sphingomonas. The sequence continues at coordinate 1,772,818 of CBDHCA010000003.1, forward strand.
TATAAGCTATCCTGCGGCCCCGGGCTCGCCTCCGGATGATATTGCACGCTGAATACGCGCCCGCCGTCCAACTCCAGCCCCGCGTTCGATCTGTCGAACAGCGACACATGCGTCTCGGTGACGTTCGCGGGCAAGCTGCTCCGCTCGACCGCGAAGCCGTGGTTCATGCTCGTGATCTCGACCGCGCCATCGGCAAGCCGCTTGACCGGATGGTTGGCGCCGCGATGCCCCTGGAACATCTTGGTCGTTCGCCCGCCGACCGCCAGCGCGAGCAGCTGATGGCCCAGGCAGATACCGAACAGCGGCTTGCCCGTCTCCAGCAACCGCCGGATGACCGGAACCGCGTAATCGGCGGTCGCCGCGGGATCGCCGGGGCCGTTGGACAGAAAGATGCCGTCCGGGTTCAGCGCCATAACTTGCTCGAACGAGGCGGTTGCTGGCACGACCGAGACCTTCGCGCCAGCATGAACAAGGTTGCGGAAGATATTGTGTTTACTGCCGTAATCGATCGCGACGACATGCGGTCTGCCCTCGCCGGTCTGCTGTGCGTCATAGCCGAAGCCAAGCCGCCACACCCCGCCCTGCCAGCCATGGTGCATCTCGGTCGAAACGTCGCTTGCGAGGTCCATGCCCTCCAGTCCGGGCCAGCGCCGCGCCAGATCGGTCAGTGAGTCCAGTTTGAACACGCCGTCCGCCGCATGGGCGATCACCGCCGTCGGTGCGCCGCCGATCCTGATCCGCCGCGTCAACGCGCGGGTGTCGATCCCGGCTAAACCGATGCGCGCATTGCGCTGCATCCAGCCGTCCAGCCGCTCGACCGCGCGGTGGTTGCTGGGTTCGGTCACGTCCTCTCGCACGATCATGCCCAACGCATGCGGTGCATCCGCCTCGACATCGTCGGGGTTCACCCCGACATTGCCGATATGCGGAAAGGTGAAGGTGATGATCTGCCCTGCGAAACTGGGGTCGGTCAGGATCTCCTGATACCCGGTCATCGCGGTATGGAAGCAGACCTCGCCGACCGCCTGGCCCTCCGCGCCGAAACCGCGCCCCCACAATATCTCGCCGCTCGCCAGGACAAGGCATCCCGTGGCTCCACCGGGCGCAGGGGAAGGGCTGGCGTCGGCCATGGTTGGGCAGGCACTCCGTCATGTTCGGCGATGTCGTTAAGCCACGTTCGCTAAGGTCCGTGCGTGCGGCCGTCAATCTGATAAGGGTCGCGACCATGATTCGAGACGATATCAAACAAGCCCAGATCGCCGCCATGAAGGCCGGCGACAAGGACACCCGCGCCGCGATCGGCCTCATCCAGGCCGCGATCAAGAACCGCGATATAGAAGCGCGGACCGGCAAGGCGCCCGATGACGACGACGCGCTCGTCGTCGAGGTGCTGCAGAAGATGGTCAAGCAACGCCGCGAATCGATCGCGATGTACGAACAGGGCAACCGCCCCGAACTCGCCCGCGCGGAATCGAGCGAGGTCGCGGTCATCGAACGCTTCCTGCCGCGACAGATGAGCGAGGCGGACACCATCGCCGCGATCGAGGCGATCAAGAGCGATAAGGGCGCCAACGGCATGAAGGACATGGGCCGCGTCATGGCCGAGTTGAAGGCGCGTCACGCGCGGACACTCGACATGAGCAGGGCGAGTGCGCTGGTGAAGGCGGCGCTGGCCTGAGGTGACGCTCTCCCCGCAATTCCTCGATGAGCTGCGCGCGCGCACCGGCCTGACCGCGCTCATCGGAAAAACGGTGAAGCTGACGAAGGCGGGCCGCGAGTCGAAGGGTTGCTGCCCGTTCCATAACGAGAAGACGCCCAGCTTCTACGTCAACGACGACAAGGGCTTCTACCACTGTTTCGGCTGCTCGGCGCATGGCGACGCGATCCGCTGGATGACCGATCAGCGCGGGTTGCCGTTCATGGACGCGGTCAGGGAACTTGCCGCCGCGGCCGGGCTGGACATGCCGGCGATGGACCGGCATGCGGCACGACAGGCGGAGCGCGCGAAGGGCCTGCACGACCTGATGGCCGACGCCGCCGCCTGGTTCACCGAACAGCTGGGCGGCCTGTCCGGGGCCGAGGCACGCGCCGCATTCGAGGCGCGCGGGCTGACGGCCGGGACCGTGCGTGACTTCGGCCTGGGCTTCGCGCCCGACACGCGCGGCAAGCTGCGCGCCGCGCTTGCCGGTTACGGCGACACGATGCTCATCGAGGCGGGTATGCTGATCCAGGTCGAGGGCCGCGAGCCCTATGACCGGTTTCGCGGGCGGCTGATGATCCCGATCCGCGACGCGCGCGGCCGGGTGATCGCGTTCGGCGGGCGTATCCTGGGCGACGGGGAGCCGAAGTACCTCAACTCCCCCGAGACCCCGCTCTTCGACAAGGGCCGCACGCTCTACAATCTGGACCGTGCCGCACCCGCCGCGCGCAAGTCGCGACGCGTGATCGTCGTCGAGGGCTATATGGACGTGATCGCGCTGGCGCAGGCGGGCATCGCGGAGGTCGTCGCACCGCTCGGCACCGCGCTGACGGAGGCGCAGCTCGACCGGCTCTGGCGGATGATCGAAACGCCGATCCTCTGCTTCGACGGCGACTTGCCCGGACAAAAGGCGGCGCTCAGGGCCGCCCACCGCGCGCTCCCGATGTTGGCGCCGGACAAGAGCCTGGCCTTCGCGACCCTGCCCGCCGGACAGGACCCGGACGATCTGGTGCGCGCCGGGGGTCCGGCCGCGATGGAGGCGCTGGTGCGCGACGCGCGTCCGCTCGTCGACCGGCTATGGGAAAGCGAACTGGCGGCTGAAACGCTGGACACGCCCGAGCAGCGCGCGGGGTTGAAGCGACGGCTGGACGAATTGGCCGCCGGCATTGCCGACAAAGGCGTGCGCATCGAATATCAGGCCGAGTTTCGCCGCCGCTTCGCCAAGCATTTCGCGCCCGCCCCCCGCCAGTGGACGCCAACGCGCGCGCGCGCGTTATCTTGGAAGCCGCCGCTGCCGCCGATCACGGCCGATGCAAGGGCGATCCGTGCAAGCGGCATCGACCCCATCCTCGCCAAGGCGGTGCTGGCCGGTCTCATCCGCCACCCGGCCGAGATCGCGCGCCATGTTGAGGTGCTGGGGTCGCTCCGGATGGCCGATGGAGCGCTGGGCCGGCTCTTCGAGGCGGTGGTGGACCTCGCCCTGGCGGATCGCGGAACGCTTGATAGCGGCCATCTGCTCACCATATTGGCCCGATCCGGATTTGACGCGGTTGCCAGCGACCTGCTGAGGGCGGACGCAATGCCTTATTCGTTCACGCGGATGGGCGGTGAAGAAGCGGTAGTCCAGGCCGACCTCGATGAGGCGATCGCGATCATGGTCGCGGTGCCGGAGGTAAACGCGGCCCTGGCAGAGGCGACGGCGGCGATGCAATCCGATTTCACCCCCGACGCATTCGAGCGTCAGGTGGCATTGGTGAAGGAAAAACAGGCGTTGGAGGATCGGCTTGCAAATCTGGTGCAGTCGAACGAAGACGCCCGAGCTTTGGGACCCGAGGGCATTTGATGGCGAAGGCGAATATGGCGGACGCGACCGACACAGTGGACACGGGCGACGCGCCGCTGATCGACTTGAACGACGCGCAGATCAAGAAGTTGATCGCACGGGCGAAGAAGCGCGGCTACATTACCTATGAACAGCTGAACGAGGCGCTTCCTCAGGATCAGATGTCATCCGACCAGCTCGAGGACGTCATGTCCGCGCTGAACGAGATGGGCGTCAATATCGTTGAGAACGAGGACGCTGGCGAGGAGGGCGAGGCCGAAACGCGTCAGGAGGAGGACGACGAGGTCGAGCCGGCCGACGCTACTGGCGCGGAAAGCGCTCCCCCGCCGGAGAAGAAGAAGGAAACGGTCGACCGTACCGATGACCCCGTCCGCATGTATCTGCGCGAGATGGGCGCCGTCGAGCTGCTCAGCCGCGAGGGCGAGATCGCCATCGCCAAGCGGATCGAGGCCGGGCGCGACACGATGATCGTGGGCCTGTGTGAATCCCCAATCACCTTCAACGCGATCATCGAATGGTCGATCGCGCTCAACGAGGGCACGATGCAGCTGCGCGAGATCATGGACCTCGACGCAATGCTGTCCAAAGATCCCGCGCCCGAGACACTGTCAGACGACGAGGATGGTGACGGCGAGATCAGCGAAAAGAACGCGGGACCGTCGTTCAAGGAAGAGGCCGAGCCGGAAGAGGCGTCCGCCGACGAGGAGGATGAGCTGACCGAGCGGCGCACGCCGCGTCCCTCAGACGATGAGGAAGAAGACAATACGCTGTCGCTCGCGCAGATGGAGGAGCAGCTCAAGCCGATGGCGCTGGAGCGCTTTGCCAACATCACCACGCTCTACAAGAAGTTCGGCAAGGTGCAGGCGAGTCGCATCGACGCGATGTCGATCGGACAGGATGTCTCCGCCGCCGAGGAACGCAAATACAACAAGCTGCGCGAGGAGCTGACAGCCGAGGTTGAAAGCGTCCAGTTCCACAATGCCAAGATCGAGTTCCTCGTCGACCAGCTTTATGGTTTCAACAAGCGGCTGACCGCGCTGGGCGGCCAGATGCTTCGCCTGGCCGAGCGGCACAAGGTCAACCGCAAGGACTTTCTCGACCGCTACCTGGGGCATGAGCTCGACGAGCAATGGCTCTCGACGGTCGGTGGCCTCGACAAGAAATGGACGGCGTTCGCGAAGGCGGAGGGTGACGCCGTCGACCGGATTCGTGGCGATATCAGTGATATCACCCAGCAGACGGGCATGGCGCTGGGTGAGTTCCGGCGGATCGTCAACATGGTCCAGAAGGGCGAGCGCGAGGCGCGCATCGCAAAGAAGGAAATGGTCGAGGCAAACCTGCGCCTCGTCATCTCGATCGCCAAGAAATACACGAATCGCGGACTGCAGTTCTTGGATCTCATCCAGGAAGGTAATATCGGCCTGATGAAAGCGGTCGACAAGTTTGAATATCGCCGCGGCTACAAGTTCTCGACCTACGCGACGTGGTGGATCCGCCAGGCGATCACCCGCTCGATCGCCGATCAGGCGCGCACGATCCGCATCCCGGTGCACATGATCGAGACGATCAACAAGCTGGTCCGCACCAGCCGCCAGTTCCTTCACGAGCAGGGCCGCGAACCCACGCCCGAGGAGATGGCGGAGCGCCTTTCCATGCCCTTGGAAAAGGTGCGCAAGGTGATGAAGATCGCCAAGGAGCCGATCTCCCTCGAAACGCCGATCGGTGACGAGGAGGACAGCCACCTCGGCGACTTCATCGAGGACAAGAACGCGGTGATCCCCGTCGATGCCGCGATCCAGGCGAACTTGAAGGAGACGGTGACGCGCGTGCTGGCGTCGCTCACGCCGCGCGAGGAGCGTGTACTGCGCATGCGTTTCGGGATCGGCATGAACACCGATCACACGCTGGAGGAAGTCGGCCAACAGTTCAGTGTCACCCGCGAGCGCATCCGTCAGATCGAGGCGAAAGCGCTCCGGAAGCTGAAACATCCCAGCCGCAGCCGCAAGATGCGCAGCTTCCTCGACCAGTGATATCGGCGGCGGGGGCGTAAACGCGTCCTTTACGCCCCCGCCCCTAAGGTTCAGCCGGTTGGAACAACCGGTGCGCCTCGCCCGGCTTGGTTCGCGCCCAGCATCGGGAAGACAATGATCAGAGCAGCCGCAGCCAGTGACCATTCGCCGGACGACAGCGTCGCCCGATTGGTGGAAATGGAGGGCAGCGCCCGGCACTGCCATCGGCTCTACCTGATAGCGGATGCGGCATCGAGTGATCTGGCCGATGCGGTCCATATCCTGTGCCACTCGCACGGCAACCATCCCGGCTTCGTCGATGAGGCAGCGCGCGCCGCGGTACAGCCTGAGGCTGTCGGGTGGCTGCACGACGCGGCGGACGGTTTCGCGCGGGAGCGGGCAATGCTGGCGAAGCTGACGGCCGCCGCCGGGCCGCAGCCATCGACCGCCTGTCAGTCCGAGACCGAGTCCGCCATCGCCGCGCAGCGCCATGCCTTTGAGATGCTTGCCCGGTCCGACCGATCCGGATGCGCAACGGGAGCTATCGCGGCGCTGATGCTTGACTGGCCAATCATCCGGTCGATCCTGGACAAGGCGGCAGCGCGGTTCGACGTCGACCTTTCGCCCGTCGCCCTCCCCGTTCCACAAGCGACGAACGCACTACTGACCGCGCTGTCCGCAAAACCCGCCTGCGCCCGCGCCATCACCTTCGGCGCCCGCCAATTGCTCGCGCAGCACAACGGACTGCTCGACCTGATGAAAGCCCGCACCGACGCGCGCCGATAGGCTGCGCTGAATGCCTGGGGTCGGAGAATGGCGTTCAGGCAGCGTTCGGATTATTTCGTCAGAAAGCTGATCTTGAAAAGCACGCAGATATGCATCGGCGTTCTGCATCACGAGATGCAAGGTTTCGCGCCGGTTTGACATCGATGCAAAACTTGTGCAGCCTATGCGGAAACCCACTGATCACCCTAATTGCCGCGCCTTGACGGCAATATGATGTTTCAAGGCAGACAATTCCTGCATAGGACTTTTCGTATTACGCGCGATCTGCACACTTATCTTTCCATCCTATAGTCGGCTTCGGAGTTTTCGCACAGTCTGTGTGAGTTTCCCATCAAACGCTTTCGCCTCGGTGGTACAAGGCCGATATTTGCGGTTTCGGCGAACATATGAGAAAAACGGATATGAGCAGAGCGCGCGTCATAACTGTTCTTAGAGCCCGACCGAAAATTGAGTTGAGCGATTTCAGTGGCTTGTGTTTCACCGGGGGTTTGCGAAGACCACGAGGATCACATGGGCTGGACCAAAACCGCTCGCCGCGAGCATGACAGAAGCGGGCTGCGCTATGCAAGCGACTGCACCGATGAAGAATGGGCCGTTGTCCGGCCATTATTGAGGCGGACCTCCAGGGTGGGACGCCCGCGCAAGCACAAGGTGCGGACGCTGTGGAATGCGATCCAGTATATCGCTGCGACAGGGTGCCAATGGGCGCAACTGCCGAAGGACTTCCCGCCCTTCACGACGGTGCAGTATCATTTCTACCGGATGCGCGACAGCGGTCTGCTGGATGCCGTCAACGCGGTACTGGTAGCATGGGTGCGTGGCGCGGAAGGCCGCAAGCCCGAACCGAGCGCGAGCATCATCGACAGCCAGTCGGTTAAAACCACCGAGGCGGGCGGGCCGCGCGGATACGACGCCGGCAAGAAGATCAAAGGTCGTAAACGCCACATCGTGACCGACACGCTCGGCAACATGCTGGAGGGCGTGGTGCATGGTGCTGATGTTCAGGACCGCGACGGGGCCCCGGATCTGATCGAGCGATCCTGCGACGCATATCCCAACCTTGCCAGGCTGTTCGCCGATGGCGGCTATGCCGGACAGAAGCTCGAAGCGGCGGTCGCGCACATTGATCGGCTGACGATCGAAATCATCCGGCGCTCTGACCTGACAGGCTTTGTCGTTCTACCCCGGCGCTGGGTCGTCGAACGCACCCTGGCGTGGCTTAACCGGTGCCGTCGCCTGGCCAAGGACTGGGAAACATCCATCGCATCGTCCGAGGCCTGGATGGTCATCTCCTCCATCAGGCGAATGACGCGCCGTATAGCCAAGCTCGAATTATGAGTCGGGCTCTTAGCCTACTGGTCGTCGGCGGGTTCTATTGGCTGGCTGTCTGTCGGGTGACAGGAACGAAAGAGCCTTGGGACGGCGACGCCTATTGGAGCCTTTGGTATCCTGCTTCTCTGGCATTGTCGGCCATCGCGGGGTACTTTTTGAAAGAAGACGGCTGGTTGGCAGGACTGATACTGACGTTTTCTCAGTTTCCCATTATGTGGCTCAATAATGGAACAGGACCCTTATTTATGGTTGGCCTGTTGTTCATGTGCGTCTTAGCTGGACCTGCTGTCGCAATTTCGTTGTTGTCTGGTATGTTTGCAATGCGCTTCCGCTCTGCATGACCGCTTGGAAGCGGCGATGACAGCCGAGCAACCATCAGCCGTCATGCAAAACTTTTACAGACTGTGTGAAAACCCGGCCTGAGGATTCGCGTGGATCGTGGCGCATGGTATGATTTTGCCATGGCGCATCTGGTTGGAACGGACCGCTCGCAGCTTCTGCTGCTGCCCGAGGCGGTTGATGATTATGTGGGGCCGGATAATCCGGTCCGGTTCATCGAGGCCTTTGTCGACGGGCTCGATCTTGGCGCGGCCGGGTTTGTCCGGGTGCAACCGAAGACGACGGGGCGGCCGGGCTACGATCCCGCTGATCTGCTCAAGATCTACATCTATGGCTACCTGAACCGGATCCGGTCGAGTCGGCGCCTGGAAGCCGAGGCGCACCGCAATATCGAAGCTATCTGGCTGCTGCGGCACCTCAAGCCGGATTTTAAAACCATCGCCGACTTCCGCCGCGACAATCGTACCGCATTCAAGGCGGTGTTCCGCGAGTTCGTGGTGCTGTGTCGTCAGCTCGACCTCTTCGGTCGTGAGCTCGTGGCGGTGGACGGCACGCGCATCAAGGCGGTCAACAACAAGACCCGAAACTTCACCCGGGCATCGCTGGCCAAGTTCATCCAGGACGCCGACGAGAAACTCGCCGGCTACATGAAGCGGCTTGATGAGGGGGACGCCGACGATGACCGCACGCCGGGCGGCAGTTCCGGCCAGCGTGCCGGCAAACTGGCCGAGAAGATCGCGGCCATCCAGGGCAAGCGCGACCGTCACAAGGACATGCTTGCCGAACTGGATCGCACGGGCGACGACCAGATCTCGCTTACCGATCCGGATGCCCGCGCGATGGCGCGCATGACCAAAGTGGCGGTCGGCTACAACATCCAGCTTGCGGTCGACGTGAAGCACAAGCTGATCGCCGAGCAGGCGGTAAGCAACCAGGTCCTCGACCCGGGTCTGCTCGCCCAGACCGCGACAGCGGCAATGGAAGCGCTCGGCGTCGAGCGGATCGACGCGGTGGCCGACCGCGGCTACTTCAAGATCGAGGACATCGAGGCCTGCGAGGCAGCCGGCATCACCGCCTATGTGGCCAAGCCGCTCCGCGGCTCCGCCGTGCGTGAGGGCTTTTTCGGCAAGGAAGTCTTTCGCTACGAGCCGGACCGGGATGTCTTTATCTGCCCGGCCGGGGCAGTGCTCTCGCCGCGCTACCGGGGTAAGTCGCGCGACAATGTAAAGGTCGACTACGCCAACCGCGATGCCTGCGCCGCCTGCGCGATGAAATCGCGCTGCACGCGGTCATTCCGCCGCGTCTCGCGCCTGGAGAACGAGGCTGTTCTCGACCGCATGGCGGCGCGGCCGGCACTGCGTCCCGAAATGCTCGCCCAACGGCGAAACAGCGTCGAGCATCCCTTTGGCACCATCAAGCAATGGATGGGCCAAGGCACGTTCCTGATGCGCCGGCTCGAGAACGTACGCGGCGAGTTCAGCCTGACCGCGCTCGCCTACAACATCAGACGGGCCATCACCCTGGTCGGGGTGCCGGGCCTGATCGCCACAGCAAGAGCGTAAAACCAGTCTTCTCGCGTCTAAATGAAGCGCTGGGCGTCGGATAAACGACATCCGGCGCCCTCAAGGCAGCCCGAGAGAGTACACAGACACTATCCGGCCTGGGAACCGCTCGAAGGAGAACCCGTCACCCTGCAGATCGCAGCTCATGACTTTTCACACGGTCTGCACAGCTTTCGCATCACGCTCGGAGCGGCAAAAATTCGGGCGCTTCCGTGATGCAGATATCCGATGCGCTACGGGCGTGTGAAACATGCGGGAAAGATCGTTGCCGGAGCCGCTCATAGCGGCAGCCATCACCCCCCGAACCCGGCGGAACGTTCTCCGCCGATAGTCGTCGTCCCGAACTTGTTTCAGCATCCGTTGTGGTGCGCCGCTGACCGAGGTTGGCCGTGACCCGCGACGGACCCCGAAACAAGTTCGGGGTGACGGCTGACCAGATGTGCCGCGACGTGCGGCTAGCATGAGAATTGACACATCGGACTTCCGCTCTGCATCAGGCGATGCCGAGAAAGACGGCCAGCACGCGCGTCACCCCGGCCCTGAGCCTGGGGGTCCCGCTGACTGGAGCCGGCGGGTCGCCTCCCTTCGATTACGCACGCGACAAGCGGGACCCTGGGTCAAGCCCGGGGTGAGGGGGGCGACTGCTTTCGACCAAGAGCGGACTATCGTCGGCACATTTGCGCGGTCTGATAGCGGTCGTCCTCGTGCGTTTTGTTGCCGATCGGGAAAGGTAAAAATAGTGGTTCGAAGCGGTGCTGTTGGGCTAGCTTGGTCAAAAGCTGACACGAGCGCGGCTGAAAGGGAGAAGTAATGAGCGTCTTTGATACGTTCGCACGGCCTCCTTGTGCGGAAACGCTAGGCTGGCAGCTACTCGATGCCGATGAGGAAACCGGAACTGTTCAGGTGGCCATGGAAGGTAAGCCGGCATTCTGTAATCCTGGCGGCAACATACAAGGCGGCTTCGTTGCGGCAATGCTGGACGACACTCTGGGACCAACCGTCCTCGTGAAATCTGGCGGCACTCATTATTGTGCTACGATCGACCTCAATGTCAGCTTCTTGGCCCCAGCACGTCCAGGTCGCTTCACTGGCGTCGGTCGTATCGTTCAGATGGGCAAAACGGTCGCCTTTTTGGAAGGCGAATTGCGCGACTCAGACGATCGCTGTGTCGCGCGGGCGACCGCCTCAGCGCGCGTTGTCTCGACGGCAAACGTCCCCCGTTCGTGACCCCCTCTGCGGGGCAAGAGACCTGATGAGATTCCTAGCGGACCTGACAGCTCGGCTATCAAACGACCCTTTACGATTGGCCGTGCTGCAAACGGTCCGATCGCTTGATCTGCCAGATTGCTGGGTAGGTGCTGGCTTCGTTCGCGACGCTGTGTGGGATCATCTTCACGGCTACTCGGAGAGCAAGATTGCAGGCGATATAGATGTTGTTTGGTTCGCCTCTGAGAGAGCAAACGCAGAAAGGGATCGTGAGATTGAACGTCTGCTTTGCCTACGAAATCCCGCACTCGATTGGTCTGTGAAGAATCAGGCTCGAATGCACCTTCGCAACGGTGATGACGCTTATAATTCGGTAGCAGATGCCATGCAATATTGGCCGGAGACGGCGACGGCAGTCGCCGTTCGTTTGGTCGACGATGACAGCGTTGAGGTCAACGCCCCCTTGGGGTTGGACGACTTGTTCGCGCTGCGGTTAAGGCCGACCAGCGTGTTTGCCGGAGAGAAGCGTTCTATCTTTCAACAACGCCTAATTGAGAAGCGCTGGCTTGAGCGTTATCCGTTGCTGACTGTGGTGGAGACGTAAGCTCGCGCGTGGTCTGCTTGGGAACCGCCACGTCGGGCGCTCGAAACAATCTGGGCACCCACATCAACGTGGCCGCGGGGCGCTGATCGCGGCGCAAGACAGCATCCTGCTCGGTGGTGGCGGCCCGGAGGCGGATTTCGGCTGGCTGAGCCGCAAAACACCGTCGCCGGACGCGGCTATCCCGTGGCGGCCTGCCGCTCGTGGAAGATCAGGCGGTCAATATTGTAGACGAGGTTGGCGAGTGTGATCTTCGCTTCGGCGCGCGCGATACCGATGGTGCGGATGAACAGCCCCATCTGATCCTTCTGACGAGCGAACACGTGCTCGACGCGGGCGCGGACAGCGGATCGCTTGGCATTGGCGCCGGACGTGCGCCTGGGCATCGGCTTTCCCCTGGGCTTCTTGCGATGAACCCGGCTGACCCGGTCCATCGACTTCAGCCACGCCTCGTTGGCTTGGCTGCGATAGGCGGTATCCGCCCAGACGTCGGAGGCGGTGTTGTCGCGGGTGACGACGTCGCGCAGCATTCTACCGTCAAAGCGCGCACCGTCGGTAACCTTGGCCGAGCGGATGAACCCGTAGCGCCGACAGATCGCGATGCTGCTTTTGTAGCCGAAGCTCGGGATCGCGATATCGATCCCCGGCCTGCCGCCCGGCAGCGTCCGGGCCTTGGCGAACTTCACCGTCCAGCGCGCGTCGGTGTCCTTCTGCGCCGCCTTGTTCGGTTTGTCGGGCCATATTTCCGCTGCGCTCTGGCCCGCCTTGATCGCTTCCTTCTCGACCGCAGTGTTCCGCTGCTTCGGTGCCGCGACGAGGGTAGCATCGACGATCTGCCCGCCCATCGGCAGATAGCCGCGGTCCCACAAGCACCGGTCGAAGGCGGTAAACAACGCGTCGAGCGTACCGGCGCGCGTCAGCTTCTCGCGGAACAGCCGGATTGTGTTCTCGTCGGGCGTGACCGCGCCCAGGTCAAACCCGAGGAACCGCAGCCAGCTCAGCCGGTCGCGGATGAGAAACTCCATGCGGGCGTCGCTGACGGTGTTCTGCGCCGCCAGGATCAGCACCTTGAACATCGCCACCGGATCGTAAGGCGGTCGACCGCCCCTGGCTCGATCACCATACGCCAGCGCCTTTTCCAGCGCCGGGCGGAATATCTCGAAGTCCACCACGCGGCCCATCGTCTCCAGCGGGTCGCCGCAATCCGACAATCGCTTCAGCTGATCCGGTAGTCCGAACAATCCCGCCTGACGCATCTGCCGCCTCCTGCCGTCAGGCGCATTGAATCATCTTCGGCCGGATCACGCCAGGGTTAATGGGGGTGCCCATCTTCAAACAATGAAAATTGTATCGACCTTCGCTAATCAAAGAAATGTCCGCTTTCCCATCCCGCTCGCTAAAAGCGGCCCGACCGGAGAGTCCCATTGGTGGACATTTCAACTTTCCCGTCGGCCCAGCATCAGGCGACGCCGAGATAGACGGCCAGCGCACGCGTTACGGCCAGCAGCGGCTCGTCATCGAGGCCCATGTCGTCGCCGGCGTCTGCGTGCTGCGCTATGACAACGAGGCTGGCAAGGGCGATCATCGCCATATGGGCGAGGTCGAGACGGAATACGCCTTCACGGGCGCGGAGAGGCTGTGGCGGATTTCTGGAACGATGTGGACCGATGGAGGCCCGGATGACGACAGTGACGCTCTCGGTCGCATCACGCGACGATGTTACCGCCCGCGCGCGTGCCGCCTTTGACGGCGAAGGCCAGGGCGCGCGCATCTCGTTCGCTTCGGCGGAGTTGCCGTGGCGGACGCTCAACGCCAAGCGATGGGAGCTGCTCCGCGCGATGACGGGTCAGGACGCGATGTCGATCCGCGAAGCCGCGCGCCGGGTCGGCCGCGACGTGAAGGCGGTGCATGGGGACGTTCAGGTGCTGATCGGGGCGGGTGTGATCGACCGGACCAGTGATGGCGTCGTCTTTCCTTATGATGCAATCCACGTCGACTTTCTGCTCAAGGCCGCCTGATGGGAACCGAGTTCAGGGTGACGGTCAACGGGGATATGCGGCGGGGCAACGCTTTGGTGCTTGTCGCTGTGACACTGCCCCGCATCGTTTGAATGGCATCTGCCGCCAACAGCTATGCGAAAATTGCTGCCCGCAATCCGCCACTTCAAGACCCTGGCCGTTACATTAGCCCGACGTCATGCCCGCTGAACCTTGCGCCGTCAGATCGGCGACACGCCAAAATATTTGAGCAGGCCGAGGACCAGCAGCAGCAGTGCGATCGCGGCGATGATGCCGCCGACGTTGAAATTGGCCTTGGTCGCGGTGACGTTCTCGTCCTTGTTGATGTCTGCCATGATACATGCTCCCCCTAATGATAACGTTGCCGTAACGGCTTGGTGTCGCCAACGTTCCAAGAGGCAATATTGCCCCGGGCTTACCGTCTCGCTAACGGCGGCGGATGGCGCTGGTCGGTATCATCATGGGCTCGACGTCCGACTGGGAGACGATGCGCCATGCCGCCGAGACGCTGGAGGCGCTTGGGATCGCGCATGAGACGCGGGTGGTGTCGGCGCATCGCACGCCGCAGCGGCTGTACGATTATGCGGCGACGGCGGCGGAGCGCGGGCTGAAGGTGGTGATCGCGGGCGCGGGCGGGGCGGCGCATCTGCCGGGAATGGCAGCGTCGATGACGCATCTGCCGGTGCTGGGCGTACCCGTAGAGAGCCGGACACTGGCGGGCATGGACAGCCTGCTGTCGATCGTCCAGATGCCCGCGGGCGTTCCGGTCGGGACGCTGGCGATCGGGCGGGCTGGGGCGGTCAACGCGGCGTTGCTGGCGGTGGCGATCCTGGCGGTGGCGGATGAGGCGCTGGCCGGGCGGCTAAAGTACTGGCGCGCGGCGCAGACCGACGCGGTCGCCCACGATCCGGCATGACGCCGCTTGCCCCCGGCGCGACGATCGGGATCCTGGGCGGCGGGCAGCTGGGGCGGATGCTGGCGAGCGCGGCGGCCGAACTGGGCTATCGCACGCATGTCCTGGCGCCCGACCGCGAGAGCGTCGCGGCGCAGACCGCGTCGGCGATGACGCGCGCCGACTATCACAACCGCATCGTGCTCGCCGACTTCGCGGCTGCGTGCGACGTCGTGACCTATGAGTTCGAGAATATCGCGATCGCCCCCGTCGAATGGCTGGCCGAGCGCGTGCCCGTCCATCCCGCGCCCGCGGCACTACGCATCGCGCAGGAGCGGGTGGCGGAGAAGCGCTTCGTCGAGGGAATCGGCGGCAGGCCCGCGCGCTGGGCGGCGGTCGATGACCGGGCCGCGCTGGAAGCCGCATTGAAGCATGTCGGCACGCCCGCAATCCTGAAGACCGCGCGCTTCGGCTATGACGGCAAGGGGCAGGTGCGGATCGCCTCGGCCGGGGAAGCCGACGCCGCCTGGGACGCGATCGGCGGCGCGGCGGTGCTGGAGGCGTTCGTGCCCTTCAGCCATGAGTTCTCGATCCTTATCGCGCGCGGCGCCGATGGTGCCACGGTGCGGTACGATCCGCCGCACAATACCCACCGCGATGCGATCCTGCGCAGTTCTGTGCTGCCCGCGCCGGGTGCGGTGCTGGAGCAGGCCGCGGAGGCAACCGCGCTGGCGTGCCGCATCGCCGAGGAGCTGCGCTACGTGGGCGTGCTGGCGTGCGAGTTCTTCGTGGGAGCCGATGGGCCGGTGTTCAACGAGATGGCGCCGCGTGTCCATAACAGCGGGCACTGGACGATCGAGGGGGCGGAGACGTCGCAGTTCGAGAACCACATCCGCGCGATCTGCGGCCTGCCGCTGGGTGCGACGACGCTGACGGGCGGTGAGATTGCGATGGAGAACCTGATCGGCGACGATATCAAGCGGGTTCCCGAACTGACCGCGGAGGCGGGGGTGCATCTGCACCTCTATGGCAAGAACAACGCGCGGCCCGGGCGCAAGATGGGGCATGCGACGCGCGTTATCAGGCGCTGACGCCGGCCATTGCGCGCCTTCGCGCCGGGCGCCATGTGCTTCGCATCAACGACAGGACCACCTATGCCCGACTTTGACTATGACCTGTTCGTGATCGGCGCCGGCTCCGGAGGGACACGCGCCAGCCGCGTCGCCGCCGCGCACGGCGCGAAGGTGGCGGTGGCGGAGGAGCACCGTGTCGGTGGCACCTGCGTCATCCGGGGGTGCGTGCCCAAGAAGCTGCTGGTCTATGGCGCGCACTTCGCCGAGGATCTGGCGGATGCGAAACGCTTCGGCTGGGACGTGCCGGACGACTGCCATTTCGACTGGAAGCGGCTGCGCGACAATGTGTTCGACGAGGTCGACCGGATCAACAAGGCTTATACGCAGACGCTGGAGAATAACGGCGTCGATATCCATCATACCCGCGCCGAGATCACCGGCCCCAACAGCCTGAAGCTCGCCGACGGGCGCGAGGTGACGGCGGGCAAGATCCTCGTCGCCGTCGGCGCGCATCCGTCGGTGCCCGAATGTCCGGGCCATGAGCACGGCATCACCTCTAACGAGGCTTTCCACCTGGACGCGGTGCCCAAGCGCATCCTGATCGCCGGGGCCGGCTATATCGCCAACGAGTTCGCGGGCATCTTCCATGAACTGGGCGCGCAGGTCATCCTGATCAACCGGAGCAAGGACATCCTGCGCGGCTATGACCTGTCGATCCGCGACCGGCTGCTGCAGATCTCGATGATGAAGGGCATCGAGTTCATCTTCGATGCGAAGTTCCAGGGGATCGAGAAGAACAGCGACGGCTGCTATACGGTCAGCATGTCGGGGCATGATCCGGTGACGGTCGACTGCGTGATGTTCGCGACGGGCCGCGTCCCCAACACCAAAGGGCTGGGCCTCGACAGCGCGGGCGTCGAGCTGGACGATCGCGGCGCGGTCAAGGTCGATGCGCACAACCGTTCGACCTGCGAGAGCATCTATGCGATCGGCGACGTGACCGACCGCATCCAGCTGACCCCGATCGCCATCCGCGAGGGTCAGGCCTTCGCCGACAGCGTGTTTGGTGACGGGCATGCGCCGATCGATTACGCCAACGTCCCCTCGTCGGTCTTCAGTCACCCGCCGCTGGCGGGCGTCGGCATGACCGAGAGCCAGGCCAAGCAGAAGCTGGGATCCGTGCGTATCTATTCCTCCGACTTCAAGCCGATGAAGAACGTGCTGGCCGGTCGCGACGAGCGTGCGCTGTACAAGATGGTGTGCGAGGGGGAGACGGGGCGGATCGTCGGCATCCACATGATCGGCCCCGAGGCACCCGAGATCATGCAGGCGGCGGCTGTGGCGGTGAAGGCCGGGCTGACGAAGAAGGAGTTCGACGAAACCGTCGCGATTCATCCGACCATGGCGGAAGAACTGGTGCTGATGAAATGACGCGGCGGCGCGTCACGCGCCGGTGAAGTTCCCCGGCCGCCGCTCCGCCACGGCGCGCACGCCTTCGTCGAAATCGGCGGTCTTCTGAAGCCGGGCCTGCTCGACCAGTTCATGATCCGTCTGGCGTTCGACAAGCGCCTGAAGGTCGCCGCGCATCGTCGCGCGCGTCGACGCGACCGCCAGCGGCGCACCGGCGGCAATCTCGCGCGCCAGCGACAATGCCGCCGCGTCGAGCCGATCCGGTGCCACCAGTTCATCGAGCAGACCCCATTCATGCGCCTGCTCGCCGCGGATGCGCCGTCCTGTCAGGTTCATGAGCAGCGCGTACTGCCGCCCGATCACCCGCTCCAGCACCGCCGAGATGCCGAAGCCGGGATGAAAGCCGATCTGCACGAAGTTCGCCACGAACCGGGCGTCCGGCGTGCCGACGCGAAAGTCCGCGACCAGTGCCAGTCCCAGCCCCGCGCCGACCGCCGCGCCCTGTACGGCGGCAACGATTGGCGTGCGGGTGCCGAAGAGTTGGGCGGCCGCCACGTAGAAGGGATTGCGCGCGCCCGCCCCCGCCTCTTCCGATACCGGGTTCGCGTTTACCAGATCGGCGCCTGCGCAGAAGATCCGCCCCTCTGATCGCAGGATGATCGCGCGCATGTCGGCGTTGGAGTCGACGTCCGCGAGCGCCACCACCAGCGCCTCGATCGTGCTCAGATCGACGAAGTTATGCGGAGGCCGCGCGAAGGTGACGATGGCGACATGGCCGTCGCGACGGGTGGTGACACTGTCCATCCCACATCCTTGCCCCGCTTGCCGATCGACGGCAACCGGCCTTAAGGCGGGCAAACCGCCCACGCGAAAGGTTCTGTCATGCGCGAAGTCGCCATCGTCTCCACCGCCCGCACCGCCATCGGCAAGGCCTATCGCGGCGCCTTCAATGCGACCGAGGCGCCGGTGCTCGCGGGCCATGTGATGAACGCCGCGGTCGACCGGGCACGGATCGATCCGGCGCGCATCGACGAGGTTTTCTGGGGGGTCGGCAACCAGTGGCTGACGCAGGGCGGCAATGCGGGCCGCATGGCGGTCTTCGCCGCCGGCCTGCCGCAGTCCGTCCCCGCCTTCACGCTGGATCGTAAATGCGGCTCCGGGCTGACCGCCGTCGCGCTCGCCGCGCGCACCATCATGTGCGACGAAGCGGACGTGGCGCTGGCCGGCGGCATGGAGTCGATCAGCCTGACGGTGACGAAGGACGCGCCGCGTTATGTGAACAAGTCGGTGACCGACAAGGAACCCGCCGCCTATATCCCGATGATCGAGACAGCGGAGATCGTGGCCCAGCGATACGGCGTCAGCCGCGCCGCGCAGGACGACTATGGCGCGATGAGCCAGCAGCGCGCGGCCGATGCGCTGGCGGCGGGGCGCTTCAAGGACGAGATCGTGCCGATCACCGTCGAGAAGGCGATCATCGACAAATCGGGCGAGCGCACCGGATCGGAGCAGGTGACGCTGAGCGAGGACGAGGGCATCCGGGCAGGCACGACCGCCGATGCTCTGGCCGGGTTGAAGACGGTATGGCCCGGCGGCGAGTTCTCAGGCCCCGGCACAAACATCACCGCGGGCAATGCGAGCCAGCTCTCCGATGGCGCATCGGCACAGATCGTCATGGAACGGACAATGGCGGAGGCGGAGGGCAAGGAGATCCTGGGCATCTATCGCGGCTTCCAGTCGGCGGGATGCGCGCCCGACGAGATGGGCATCGGCCCCGTCTTCGCGGTCCCAAAGCTGCTGGACCGTGCCGGGCTGTCGGTCGGCGATATCGGGCTGTGGGAGTTGAACGAGGCGTTCGCGTCGCAATGCCTGTACTGCCGCGACACGCTCGGCATCGATGCCGAGAAATACAATGTCGACGGCGGCGCGATCGCGGTTGGTCATCCCTTCGGCATGACGGGCAGTCGGCTGGTCGGCCATGCGCTGATCGAGGGACGCAGGCGCGGCGTGCAGTGGGTGGTCGTGTCGATGTGCACCGCGGGCGGCATGGGCGCCGCCGGCCTGTTCGAGATCGTCTGAAGGAGCACCCGCGTTGGCCACCCTCATCACCGGCGCCTCCGCCGGACTCGGCACCTCCTTTGCGCAGGCCTTCGCCAAGCGGGG
This sequence comes from Sphingomonas sp., assembly GCA_965260965.1. Taxonomy (GTDB): domain Bacteria; phylum Pseudomonadota; class Alphaproteobacteria; order Sphingomonadales; family Sphingomonadaceae; genus Sphingomonas. The sequence goes on from CBDHCA010000003.1 coordinate 1,791,751, forward strand.
GGACGGGTTGATCCTGACCGCCAGGCGCGCCGAACGGCTGGAGGTGCTGGCGACGGAGTTGCGCCGCGATCACGGCGTCGCGGTCCACGTCTTCCCCGCCGATCTAGCAGAGCCCGAAGCGCCGGACGCGCTGATGCGCCGGATCGCGGACGCGGGTCTGCGCGTCGATACGCTGGTCAACAATGCAGGATTCGGCATCCGCGGCGGCGCCGCCGAAGGAAGGAGCGAGGACCAGCTCGGCATGATCGACGTGAACTGCCGTGCGCTGGTGGCGCTAGCCCATGCCGTGCTGCCGGCGATGATCGCCGAGCGACGCGGCGCCATCCTGAACGTCGCCTCGACTGCGGCCTTTCAGCCCGGCCCCTGGATGACCGTCTATTACGCGACCAAGGCGTTCGTCCTGAGCTTCTCCGAAGGGCTGCACGAGGAGGTGAAGGACCACGGCGTCCGCGTCACCGCGCTCTGTCCAGGCCCGACCCGCACCGAATTCGCCGAGCGCGCAGGGATGGGCGACATGATGGAGAGCTTCGACCGCATGAGTGCCGATCCGGCCACCGTGGTCGCCGACGGCCTGGCCGCGCTGGATGCAGGGCACGCGGTCAAGGTCTCCGGCACCCTCAACACCATCGCCGCCGACGCCGTCCGCTTCCTCCCCCGCCGCCTGACCCGCCGCCTGACCGCCGCGTTCCAGAAACCGCGCTGAGGGTTCGGCGGGCGAACTGTGGCTGACGATCTCCCCCCTTTATGGATGGCCCGCCCCTAACTGAACCGTTGTCGTCCCACGACAGCGTGTCGTTTGAGGAAGGAGCGAAGGTCATGGACATATCGGTGCTCCTTCCGCTGCGCGCGCAAGCCGCCAGCACCTCGTTGACCGCATCGAGCAGGCCGCTGTCGCGCATCCGGTAGAAATGATACTGCACCGTTGTGAAGGGCGCGAAGTCCCCGGACAATGTCGGTCCAGCTCATTGACTTCCTGCGGTCGTTCCGACACAATTAATCACAAGCTACTGAAATCGCTCAATTCAATTCCTAATTGGACTCTGAGCAGTATTCGCAATCTTCCAAAGCCGATCGGCAATACCGGCAACCATCGCCAGCGCAAATCCATACACTTTATCGTACAATCTACAATCTTGTCCAGTAGCCGCTGATGCGGTTGACTGAGTTCAACTTTCCAACTTTTGAGACCGTTCAGCCACGTCAGTCTGATCGTTGAACAATAGCCCTTTATGGAGACCAGGCTTAGCAGGACATCCAATAGTGTTAGCAATTGCAGCAAATTTAGCGTTCTTTTGAAAAAGACTTGGCAGTCCCCGTCGGCTGTGAAACAAGAAGATCGATAGCATCGCAAAAACGTTCAATAAGATGCGGGTGTCGTGGGGAGGTTGGCATGACGAAGATCGGCTTCATAGGGGTGTCCGCAACGGCTTTGATCGCCGCCGGCTCGGCATTCGCACAAGACCTTTCTCAGCGCCCTCCCGGCGCGCCGTCGCCAACAGCCGAGCAGGTCCCACCACCTCAGACTCCGACCGGAAACGACGTCGGTGCCGATATCATCGTGACCGCGCAGCGCCAAGATCAACGCTTGCAGGACGTGCCGATCGCCGTTTCCGCCTTCAGCGCACGAAGCCTGCAGGAACAGCAAATCAAGAACGCGTCCGACTTGCAACTGACGCTGCCCAACGTTCAGTTCACCAAGACCAACTTCACTACCTCCTCGTTCACAATTCGGGGCATCGGCGATCTGTGCGTCGGCTTCGCTTGCGACGCGGCGACCGCTATTCACCTGAATGGTGAACCGCTCTTTTTCACCCGCACCTTCGAGACCGAATATTTTGATCTCGAGCGGATCGAAGTGCTCCGCGGACCGCAAGGGACATTGTTCGGACGCAACGCAACGGCGGGCGTGGTCAACATCATTACCGCCAAGCCCGGCCTCACCCGCATCGGCGCAGCGGGCGAGTTCGAATATGGCAACTACAATTCCAAGAAGGTGAAGGGCATGATCAACCTGCCCTTGACCGACACCATCGGCGTGCGCGTTTCCGGGCTGTATCTCAATCGTGACGGCTACACCCGCAACCTGTTCAATAACACCCGTGTCGACGACCGTGACCTGTACAGCGTGCGCGGCACATTGCGCTTCCAGCCGACTCCCAGCACCACCCTGGACGTGGTTGGTTCCTATTTTCACGAAGATGACAAGCGTCTGCGCATCCAGAAACACCTGTGTCAGAGCGATCCGACCGGCGTGCTTGCCTGTCTGGCCGGCCAGCTGACCGCCGGCATCAGCAACGGCAACGGCAATTTCACCGGAGGGCTCAGCTCGCGCGAGTTCCTGGCGATCCAAGGTATCCCCGCGGCCTTCGGTCTCAACAGCCTGTACGGGCCCAGCCTTACCAGCGGCGCGGTCAACCCGAGCGACCTGCGTACCATCAACAGTGATTACACACCGCGATATTTTTCGGACGAGCTGCAGGTGCAGGCCAAGCTCAACCAGAAGGTCGGCCGCTTCAACCTCTCGCTTTCAGCCACCTACCAGGACGTGAACGTGGATGCGAGCCAGGATTTCTTCGGCGCTATCCAGAACCGCTCGGTCTTGCAGCCCGCACTCAATGTTCTTGCCGCCGCCGCCGGCGGCGGTATCCCCGGGCTACCGGCAAGCTATTTCCAGCCGATCGCGCAGGCCATCATTCCCGATGGACCCAATGGGCGGCTGTGCACCTCGCAGCCCGAGCCGACCAATACCGGGTCCTATGGCGGCCATGTCGTCTGCGCGCAGACGCCGCTCAACTTCGATCGCTCGAACTCCAACAACAAGGCGTATTCGTTCGAGGGGATCGTTACGAGTGATTTCGATGGACCATTCAACTTTCTCCTCGGAGGGATTTACGCGCATAACAAATTCTCGGTTGGCGATTATTACGTCAATACTTTTGGGATCGACTATCTCTCGGGTATTCTCGGGACGTTCGGCGCGCTGGGAGCAGGCCGTGCGCCCACCTATCTCGCCTCGCCGTTTAGCCACAGTAATACGGACAATTTCACCCTCAGTTCCTATGGTATTTTTGGTGAAACCTATTTGAGTCTCGGGGAAAAGCTCAAATTTACGGTCGGACTTCGTTATAATAATGACAAGAAGTCTCTGCGCGCTCGCAATACCATCGCCAGCTTCCCGGCCCCCTTCGGAATCACAAATGCGTTCGACTCGCCTTTTGCAGCGACAGCCTTCGATGCAGATCCCGGCATCCCGGGCAATCAGGTATTTCAGGTTCGCAATAACGGGTTCGATGCCCTGACCGGGCGCGGCGTGATCGATTATCAGTTCAGCCGCGACCATCTGCTCTACGCATCCTACTCTCGCGGTTATAAATCGGGCGGTATCAATCCGCCGCTCTCACCCGTCTTCGCGGTGCCGGAGACGTTTAACTCCGAATTCATCAATGCATATGAGATCGGCTCGAAAAACACCTTCGCAAACGGACAGCTGACACTCAACCTGACGGGATTTTATTATCAGTATAATGGTTTGCAGTTGGCGCGATTAGTCGCGCGTACCTCGGTCAACGATAATGTCGATGCCGATATCTACGGTCTGGAGGGAGAGGCCGTCATTCGCCCCGACCGCAATTTCCAGATAAATCTTGGCGCGAGCTATCTTCACACAAAGATCACGTCGGATAAATTCCTCAGCAACCCACGTGATCCGGGCGCTGGGCGCGCCGATGCGGTCATCATTGGTGACATCACAAATGGCTCGAATTGCGCGGTGACCTCCAATGTCGGTAGCGCCGCGGCGGCGCAGGGCTTCGTCGCCGCGGTCAACTCGGCACTCGGGCTACGCGGTCCGACCGCCTTCCCCGCCAATGGCGGAATCGCGTCGACCGGTGCCTTCGGCATCTGCTCGGTGCTGACCGCTCAAGCCGCGTCCCCCGCGGCAGCGGCGCTCGGCGGGATCACCATCGCGCCGTCCGGCATTCTGCAAAACATCAGCGGTCGAAAGCTACCGCAATCGCCCAACTACAAATTCTCGGCAGGTGTACAGTATATTGCCCGGTTCGGCGACGACTACACGCTCGTACCACGCTTCGATTTGGCATATACCGGAGATTTCAGTGCCTATATCTTCAATCTGCCAATTGACCGGGTTCGATCCTATGTACAAATGAACGCACAAATTCAGTTCAACGGCCCGGACAGTCGTTACTTTGTGCGCGGTTAAATTCAGAATATTGAGAACTCCAACGCCATCACTGGACAAGCGCTCTCCGACGCAGCATCGGGCCTGTTCACCAATGTCTTTACGTTGGAACCACGCCGCTACGGGGTAGCAGTCGGTTTCAAATTTTGATCATAATAGGTTTGGGTCATCGCAACAGTGAGGGTGCTTCCACGGCATCACGGGCAGCACCGCGGCGGGATCGGCTTAAATCCGAACGCAGCAGGTAAGCCGATAACGCGATCGACATTGGTCGATCCGATTTGTGCGAGGTTCGCCGTCCCTAAGGTGAAGTTGCCGCGTGACAATGGCGACGACACCTCCTTGATGGGCTGACAACCGCGTTTCGGTCAGTGGTCGAAGGCCCTAGGTTGTGTGAACAGTTACCTGAGCCATAGGACGATGGCAGCAAATGTGATCACAGCGCGGTAGTTTCGAGCGGTTTTCTCGAAGCGGGTAGTGAACCGTCCCGGGTTTCCCGGAGGCTCCCACTTGTGAGTAGGAGCATCTGGAATGAGCAAGACGACGAACAAGTTTTCGCCCGAGGTCCGCGAGCGTGCGGTCCGATGGTGAACGAGCACCGGGCGGATCATCGCTCGGAATGGGATGCGATGGTGTCGATCGCCGGCAAGATCGGCTGCACGGCGGAGACGCTGCGGCGCTGGTGTCGTGACGAGGCTGGCCGGCGTGCAGGGCCAGCGTTGCTGGCGGACGATGACCGCGCCCGGCTGAAGCTGCTGGAGCGCGAAGTGAAGGAGCTTCGCCGAGCCAACGAGATCCTCAGGAAGGCATCGGCGTATTTTGCGATGGCGGAGCTCGACCGCCACGGGCGATGAAGATGGCGTTCATCGACGCCCATCGAGAGGAGTTGGGGATCGAGCCGATCTGCCGGGAACTGGCGGTCGCCCCCTCCTCATATCATCAACATGCTGCTCGCGTGGCCGACCCGGGCAAGCGATCCGCTCGCGCCCGGCGGGACGACGAGCTGAAGGGCCATATCCGGCGCGTCCACGAGGCCAGCTTTGGCCTGTATGGGTCGCGCAAGGTGTGGCGCCAGCTGCTGCGCGACGGCGTCACCATCGCCAAATGCACGGTCGAGCGGCTGATGAAGGCGATGGGGCTTGCCGGTGTCCGACGCGGGAAATCCTGTGTCACCACCGTTTCCGACCGAAAGACACTGTGCCCGCTCGACAAGGTCAACCGGGCCTTCAAGGTTCAGCGCCCGAACGCACTGTGGGTGGTGGACTTCACCTACGTCCACACCTGGGCAGGCTTCGTCTACGTGGCGTTCGTCATCGACGCGTTCGCCCGCCGGATCGTCGGCTGGAAGGTCAGCAGCAGCGCGACCGCACTTCGTGCTGGATGCCTTGGAGCAGGCCATCCATGCCCGCCGACCCACGGCTAGCGATGGTCTTATCCATCACTCGGACAGGGGCTCGCAATACCTCGCTATGAGCTACACCCAGCGCCTGGCCGAGGCAAAGCTGGTGCCCTCGGTCGGCAGCGTCGGGGACTCCTATGACAATGCCCTCGCCGAGACGATCAATGGCCTCTTCAAAGCCGAGGTCATCTGGCGTCAACGCTCCTGGCCAAGCCTTGCGGCCGTCGAAATGGCCACGCTGCGCTGGGTCGACTGGTTCAACAACCATCGCCTCTTCGAACCCATCGGCTATGTCACTCCCGCCGAGGCCGAGGCGAACTACTATGCTGCCAAACAAGAACTCGATATGGCAGCATGACCCCAACCAAACTGCCTCCGGAAAATTCGGGACGCTTCAATCCGTTCGCGCCTGGCGTAATTGGGTGAACAACCAACGCTATGCCCTCCACAGGCGATCGGCCGCTCGCGCGGTGGCTGGACCACAAAGGTCCACGCGCTCACCGACGTCATCGGTCGCCCCTATGCGCTGATGCTGACGGCCGGCAACGTCAGCGATGTGAAGGCAGCACCGGCTCTTCTCGAACGCGCCGGGCGCATGCGCTACCTGCTCGGCGACAAAGGCTACGATGCCGACCGGCTGCGGCGCTCGCTGCGCGATGCAGGGGCTGTCCCCGTCATCCCAGGCCGACGCAATCGCAAGCGCGCCATCCGCTACGACAAGGACCGGTATCGCGGCCGCCACCTCATCGAGAACGCCTTCTGCCGTCTCAAGGACTTCCGCCGTGTCGCCACCCGCTACGATAAGCTCGCCGCCAACTTCCTCTCAGGCGTCGCGCTCGCAACCGCCGTCGCGTTCTGGCTTTGAATGAGTCTCGGCCCTAGCACTACTTTGGCACCTTCTCACACTCGATGATTTTCCGGCAGTGCGGGCATTGCGTTGGCGGCGGCTGAGCGAGTGTTTGGAGGATGGCCTGCCGCACTGCCGGCAGGCTGGGCTGCGGTGGAGGTCCGGCGATTCTTTTTTTCCCCTTTGGCCTGTTTGAGCCGCTGGGACTGCAGGAAGGCGAGGGCAATCATGCACATGAGACAGTGTCGATGCAGACCTTGCCATGACCGCCCTTCGAAGTGATCGAGGCCAAGCTCTTCCTTGAGTTGCTGATGGGCCTGCTCGCAGACCCAGCGTGCCTTGATGGCCCCGGCGAGTTGCTTGATCGGCGTATCAGCAGGCAGGTTGGAGAGATAGTATTTGCGCTCGCCGGTCGATCGATGTTCACCGATCACCCAGACCTCCTCGCCAGGTAGATGTTGCGCACCCATGTCGTGGATACGTTGGGTCGGCCCGTCGGCGACCCGCACACGGACGGCGGCGAACCGTGCCGCGAGACGGCCCTTGGTTCCCTTGCGCCAACTGACGGTCTGCCACCTGGTGCCATCCAGCAGGGCCTGAGCGGTGACGGACTTCACATTGGGGATATGCCGCTGGCGGGGCCTGCCACGTCCGGCGACAGGGAAGATCATGGCGACATCGGCCGGATAGACTTTCTGCTTGTAAGGGATGCCCACCGCCCAGGTGAGGCCGCGTTCGGAGAGGCCCTGCCGGAACGGCGCGGACAACCCGTATCCAGCGTCGGCCAGCACGCAGCCGAAGCGAACACCACACTCTCGCACCCGGTCGATCTCATCGAGCGCGATCTCGGGCTTGGTGCGATAATCGCGACATTCTTCGGGCACTTTGGCCCGGTCAAGCCGGGCCGGATCGCTAATCCAGCTCTCAGGCAGGAACAGCCGCAGGCCCACCATGATCGGCACTTCCCGCCGCGCCAGCGTCACCGACACCAGCGTCTGGCAGTTGGCGTTCTTGCCGAGCACGCCAGCATATTGCGGGGCCACCCCAACCGAGCTGCGCCCCTTCTTCGGCAGAGCCGTGTCGTCGATAATCAGCCAGGCATCACCGCCGCCGACCTGGGCATCGGCTTCGGCCAGCAATGCGGCCTTCAGCGGCTCCGCGTCCCAGACGCCGCTCGCCACAAAGTGGTGGAGTTGATCGTAACTGACGGCATCGTCGCGCGCTGCCATCGGCTGAATGCTCTTGCGATCCCCAGGCCCGATCAACCCCGCAACATACGACGGACACATCCGCCCCCGCGTCTTGTGACCAAGCGCCGCCACGAATGGCCTCAGCCACGCCTCCAGATCATCCCGCCAATCACTGCCCATCGCCAGCCTCCACATGCTGGCTCCCCATGAATCACTGATACAACAAAATGGAAATCCCAAAAACTACAAACCTGCCAAAGTAGTGCTAGAGTCCACACATCCTAGAGCATCGAGCATTTAATTGAACGCATAGCCGGCAGCGGAGAAGTAGTTGCGGCACTCGTCGGGGTCATACAGGTCGCAGATTGAGCGGACGGCTTTCCAGAGGTCGTCGATGGTCCTGGCGCCGATCCGACGGAGGTGGGCTTTCAGCTTCGAGAACGCCATCTCGATTGGGTTGAGATCGGGACTGTAGGGTGGGAGGAAGAGGAACCAGGCGCCCCGCTCCCGCAACGTCGCCCTGGCCTTTTCGCTTTTATGAGCTGGCAGGTTGTCGAGGATGACGAGCCTGCCCCGGACTTGATCCGGGGTCGCCGTGTTCGAGTGTCGGAGCGAGCTGGGTTTCGACATAGACCTCGAAGATCTCTTTGGTCATCGGTCTGTCGATGATCCACGGCGCGGTCAGGCCATCGCAGCGCAGGCCGGCAATGAAGGTCTGCGTTTTCCAGTGGCCGAACGGCGCCCGAGCTTTCAGGCGCCGCCCACCCTGTACCCGTCCGCGCAGCCGCGTCATTTTCGTCGTGGTCGCGGTTTCGTCGATGAAGACCAACCGGTGCGCCTGCTCGCGCAGTCGTGGCCGGCGATAAACGCGCCACCGCCGTCGCGCCTCGCAAACGTCATCGCGACCGCATTTTGATGCCATCAGGGCTTTTATATCGGAAGCCTGCCGCCACCAGCACCCGCGACAGTGAAGCCGGGTGCGCCACGACCTTCGTCTCGGCTTTGAGGCGCTCGGCAAGCTCGGGCATCGTGATGTCGGGCGTCGCCTCAACCCAGCGGATCAATAATGTCGCGTATTCCGCCAGCTTGCCCGCCCCTGAGGGTCGCCCCTGACGCTACGGCGTTGCCGATCCCGTCTTTGCTACATGCTGCATCAACTTGATCGCGCAGCTCGGACTGACACCGAAACGGCGTGCCGCAGCCCGACACGAATACCCCGCCAAAACATGCGCCGATATCCGGTCCCGCAGATCGTTCGAATAGGCTCGCCCCATGATCCACCTCCGAACCAGGGTGAATCACATTTCCAGGCCAAACGGTATCCCCCCGCTGGTTCCTGCTTCAGGCTCGATGCTCTAGCGCACGCTTCACGGTCGGCAGCATCCGCGCGACGATGATCGACACACCGCGCGCGTTCGGGTGTAGCCCGTCGGGTTGGATCAGCGCACGCCGTGCCGCGACTCCCTCAAGGAAGAACGGGTAGAGCGGCACGTGGTGCGTCCTTGCCAGCGCGGGGTACATGGCCTCGAACGGCATCGCATAGTCGCGGCCCAGATTGGGCGCGGCACGCATCCCGACGAGCAGCACCGGGATGTGCCACCGCTGCAACTCGTCCAGCACCGCGTCCAGATTGGCCTTCGCCTGGGCAACCGGCAGCCCGCGCAGCATGTCGTTGGCGCCCAGCTCCACGATCACGAGATCGGGAGCGCGCCCCAGCCCGCGCAGCCCCCAGCGCAGCCGTGCTCTCGCCTGCGCCACGGTGTCGCCGGCAACGCCGCCATTGCGTACCGTCGCCGCCACGCCGGAGGCGCGCAGCGCGGCCTGCAGCTGGCTGGTGAACCCCTGACGAGGCGGCAGGCCGTAGCCCGCGACCAGGCTGTCCCCAAACGCCCAGACCAGCCGCCCGGGCGCCCGCTGCGCCGCGCCGGGTCCACCCAGCAGCAACCCCAGCACCATACATAGATGGACAAGCAGGGTCGTCGCACCATATCGCCCGGACCGTGTCATTCGCTGCTCCCGCCTCGTCCGATCCAGTGGACGCCACCGTGATCGAGGCGCGCAATCTATCGCTATCGCTGGGCCGGGTCGACATCCTGCGCGGAATCGATCTGCGTGTCACCAGGGGCGATCGCGTGGCGCTGCTCGGGGCATCGGGCTCGGGCAAGTCGTCACTGATGGCGGTGCTCGCGGGGCTGGAGCGTGCTGGCGGCGGCGAGGTTCGCGTGACGGGACTGGACTTCACGCGAATGGACGAGGATGCGCTGGCGGTGGCCCGGCGCGGCCGGATCGGCATCGTCCTGCAAGCCTTCCACCTGCTGCCCACGATGACCGCACTGGAGAACGTCGCGGTGCCGATGGAGCTGGCCGGCACGAACGATGCATTCACGAATGCACGCGTGGAGCTGGAAGCCGTAGGGCTGGGCGCGCGGACCGATCACTATCCCGCACAACTGTCGGGGGGCGAGCAGCAGCGCGTGGCGATCGCCCGCGCGCTTGCACCGTCACCGTCGCTGCTGTTCGCCGATGAGCCGACCGGCAATCTTGACACCGCGACCGGCGCCGCGATCATGGACCTGCTGTTCGCGCGTACGGGCGACCGTGATGCGACGCTGTTCATCATCACCCATGATCCCTCGCTGGCGGCACGATGCAGCCGCGTTATCGAGCTGGCGGATGGTCGCATCGTCGCCGACCGGACGAGCGGGTGATCCTGTGCTGGCGGCTTGCCTGGCGTGATCTCAGGCGGGGCGGACATGGGCTGGTATTGCTCGCGCTGTGCCTGTTCCTCGGTACCGCGGCGCTGGCGGGTATCGGCAGTCTGTCCGCCAGCCTCATCGCCGCGCTGGATGCCCAGGGCCGCCGGGCGCTGGGGGGCGATGTCGAACTGTCGGTGTCGCAACGCCGGGCGACCGTCGAGGAACGCGCCATGTTCGATGCCGCCGGGCGCGTATCGGAAACCGTATCGATGCGGGCGATGGCGCGCGGGCGCGACGCAGCGCTGACGACACTTGTCGATCTGAAGGGCGTCGACGGTGCATGGCCGCTGGTCGGGCGCCTGGCGCTCACGGACGGAGCCGGCGCATCTCGACCTCACGGGCTTCAGGTCGCGGTCGATCCCGCGCTCGCCGATCGCCTGAAGTTGCACGTCGGCTCGCCTGTCCGGATCGGCGCGGCGAGCTTCACCGTGATCGGCCTGATCGCCGACGAGCCCGATTGGCTGGGTACCGGCTTCACGCTGGGCCCACGCGTGCTGATGGACATGGCGGGTCTGCAGGCAACGCGCAGCGTGCAGCCCGGCAGTCTCTACACCAGCCGTTACCGCATCGTGCTTCCCCCCGGCGCTGACGCGCACAGCGTGGCGGACAGATTGACCGCTCGCTTCCCCGATGCCGGTTGGCAGGCGAGAACCAGCGATCAGGCGTCGGCATCGCTCAAGCGCGGGATCGTCCGGCTCGGACAGTTTCTGTCGCTGGTCGGCCTCGCCTCGCTGGTCATTGCCGGGGTCGGGGTGGGAAGCGGCGTCGCTGCCTATCTCGGCGGCAAGACGCAAGTCGTCGCGACGCTGAAAGTGCTCGGCGCCGATTCGTCCACCATCGCCGCGATCTTCGTCGTGCAGCTCGGTATCGTCGCGCTGGTCGGGATCGGCGGCGGCGTGGCACTGGGCGCTGCGGTGCCCGCCATCGTCGCAGGACTTGCCGGCGACGCGCTGCCAGTCCCGCCGCGACTGGCGATCTATCCGCAGCCATTGCTGGTTACCACGATCCTGGCCGGGCTCGTCGGCGTGCTCTTCGCATCGCCGGCGCTGGCGCGCGCGCGCCGCGTCCCTGCTGCCACGTTGCTGCGCGGCGTGCTCGCCGGTGGTCGGCGGCCCTCGATCCGCGTGATCCTCATGATGGCAGCGCTGATCGCGATGCTGATCGCGCTCGCCGTTCTCAGCGCCGATGATCGGCCGCTGGCTGCGGGCTTCGTCGTGGCCGCCGGCCTGTTGCTTGCAGGATTATGGTTGCTGGGATTGCTGATCCGCCTGCTCGCCGCGCGTATGCCGCGCCCGCGCCGGCCGCTGCTCCGGCTGGCGCTCGGCAACCTCCATCGTCCGGGCGCGCAGACCGACCGGCTGGTTGTCGCGCTCGGGCTCGGCTTCTCGCTGTTCGTCGCGCTGGCGACGATCGATGCAAGCCTGTCGGCCGAGTTGCGCGGTGCCGCCCCTCAAAAGGCGCCGCGTGTGATCGCGATCGACCTGCAACCGGCCGATCGGAACGCTTTCGCCACTGCCATCCGTTCCGCTGCCCCGAAGGCGAGGATTGAGGCCGTGCCCTCGCTTCGCGGATCGGTCGTGGCGCTGGGCGACCGGCGCGTCGCCGACATGAAGACGCTGCCGGAGGGCGCCTGGGTCCTGCGCGGCGACCGGACCATCACCTGGTCGGCAACGGTGCCGCCGCGCAACGAGGTCGTCGCGGGCCGCTGGTGGCCGCGTGATTACCGCGGACCGCCGCTGGTGTCGATCGAGGACCGCGCGGCGCAGGCGTTGGGGTTGCGCGTGGGCAACCGGATCACGGTGTCGGTGCTGGGCGTCGACGTGCCCGCGAGGATCGCCGCGCTCCGGCGGATCGACTGGGGATCGCTGGGTCTCAATTTCGCGATCGTCTTCTCCCCCGGCTATATCGAGGAGGCGCCGCACAGCCTGATCGCGAGCGTTCAGGGACCGCCCGGACATGATGGCGCGATGCTGCGCGCGGTTGCCGAGGCGCTTCCGTCGGTGACGGTGATCCGGGTAGGCGATCTTCTGGAGCAGATCGGCGCACTGCTCGGCCGACTGGCGCTGGCGATCCGCGTCGCCGCCACGGTAACGGTCGCGGCGGGCATTGCGGTGCTGGTCGGGGCGGTTGCCGCATCGGCGAGGACGCGTCGCTACGATTCCGTGATCCTGAAGATGCTCGGTGGCACCGCTCGACAGGTTCTTACGGCACAGGCGATCGAATATCTGATGATTTCGGTGGTACTGGTCGTGGTCGCGACAACCGTTGGCGGTGTTGCGGGATGGTATGTCGTGACCGACATCTTGTCGATCGACTGGGCGCCCGACTGGTCATCGGTCGCCATCGTTCTCGCAAGCGCCATCCTGGTCACGATGGGGATCGGTGTCGGGGGAAGCATTCCGGCTCTACGCGCACGACCGGCGGAGACACTGCGTACGTTGTGATCGCGAAGCAGCACCAAGAATCTTGCTTTGTGAATGCTGGCAAAAAGCGCGGGCAATTCTTAATTGGACGGTTGACGCTGGCGTAGTCATTGCTACGGCACGCCACCCAAGGAGTTTTTAATGACTGACGACACCCCCGATTTCAATGCTGTCGAGCTGGCGACTGAGTTGACGATTGCCTGGCTCGGCAATCCCAACACGCGGACCTCCGCGGACGAAGTTCCCGCGTTCCTCGGCAAAATGCACGAGACGGTTTCCAGCCTGTTCGGCAATAGTGAAGCCGAAGTGCCGGCCGAAGAGACGCAGGATTATACGCCTGCGGTCTCGGTTCGCAAGTCGCTGGCGTCGAAGGATCACATCATCTCACTGATTGACGGCAAACCCTACAAGACGCTGCGCCGCCATCTCTCGACCAACGGGCTGACACCCGACGAGTATCGCGAGCGCTATGGCCTCAAGCCCGACTATCCGATGGTTGCCCAGTCCTATTCGGAAAGCCGTCGCGCGATGGCGAAGAGGATCGGTCTCGGCCGCAAGCCCGGTCAGAAAGCAGAAGCAGGTGCCGCTAAGCCGGGCCGCAAGCCGAAGGCGATGGCCGACGCCGAATAACTACGGCAAAAAGGCGCAGCGGCGCTCACGCGCGAAACGTGCCGCGCCGATAGAGCAGCGTGATGGCCACGCGGCGGTTGCGTGGATCGGTTGGATTCCGCTCGATCAGGGGTTCCCGGTCCGCCACGCCTTCGATCCGCTCGAAGCGGTTCTCGGGGATGCCGCCCGACAACAGGCGCCGCCGCGTCGCCTCCGCCCGGCCGCTCGCCAGCATCCAGTTGTTCATCGCGCGTGGATCGCCATAGGGCACGCTGTCGGTGTGTCCACGGATCATGATCGGGTTCGCCTGCGTGCTGACGGTCTCGGCGATCATCCCGATCAGTTCGGATGCGCGCGGATCGAGCGCGGTCGTCCCCAGCGCGAACATTGAATAGTCGGCGTCGTCGACCAGGTCGATCCGCATCCCGTCCTGGGTCGGGACAAAGCGAACATGGCTGGCGAGCTTGGCGAGCGTTGGCGAGCGCGCGATCTCGCTCAGCACGCGCTTCTTCATCTCCTCGAAATGACGGCGATCCTCCGCCGCCAGCGCGCTAACGCTGCGCAGCGACCCTTTCTCGCCCGCACCGACCTGCTCGCCGCCCTGCCCGACCTTGGGCGCGGAGATGAACGGCTTGAACGAGGCACCCGCCTGCTCGCCGATCTTTTCCTTGCTGGTGATCGACTTGCCCCCGAACAGGCCGCCGCCGCCGATCCCCAGCGACTTGGTGTTGAGAAGGGTCGGGGCGAAATAGTCGGCGATGCCCTTGCGCTGCTTCTCCGTCGTTGCTCCCAGCAGCCACATCAGCAGGAAGAACGCCATCATCGCCGTCACGAAATCGGCATAGGCGACCTTCCAGGCGCCGCCATGATGGCCGCCATGCCCCTCGATATAGATTTTCTTGTAGATGATCCTGGGCGGCTGGTTCGAGCCGTGTGGCGCGCGCGCCGGCATCAGACCGCGACCTTGCCGGGCGTCGGCATTACTTGCCCCTCATCCCGTCGAAGACCTCGGCGAAGCCTGGCTGGTTCTTGTGCGCGATCCCCGATCGGGCGGCTTCGATGACCAGCGGCTGCGGATGACCGTGAAGCGAGGCGATGATGATCTGTTTCACCACGCCGTAGATCGCGCCGTCGGCGTCGATGACCTGCTTCAGCCGCCCGGCAAGCGGGGCGACGATGCCATAGGCGAGCAGCACGCCCATGAAGGTGCCGACCAGCGCCGAGCCGATCATCGCGCCCAGGATCGAGGGCGGCTTGTCGATCGAGCCCATCGTCTTGACCACGCCAAGCACCGCCGCGACGATGCCGAGCGCGGGCAGCGCGTCGGCGAGCCCGGTCAGCGTGGTGTGCGCGCCCTCCACCTCATGGTGATGCGTCTTGATCGAGTTGTCCATCACGTCCTCGACCGCGTGCACGTCGAGCGTGCCGGACGAGACGACCACGAGCCGCAGCGTGTCGGCGATCAGGTTGATGAGCGTGTGGTCCTTGGCGAGCCTGGGATATTCGTTGAAGACGGCGGACGACTGCGGATCCTCGACATGCGGCTCCAGCGCGATCGGGCCGTCGGTGCGCAGCATCTTCATCAGCTTCGACACCAGGAAGATGACGTCGAGATAGTCCTGTTTCTTGTACTTAGGCCCCTTGAAGACCTTGCCGAGGCCGCCGCCCAGACCTTTGAGTTCCTTGCCCGAATTGCCGATGATCATCGCGCCCGCCGCCGCGCCGCCGATGATCAGCATCTCGTGCGGGATCGCCTCCATGACGGGGCCGAGCGCGCCGCCGGTGAAGGCGAAACCGCCGAACACCATGACGAGCAGGACGACAAAGCCGATGGCCGGAAACATAGTGGTGGACCCCCTGATTCACGGATCATCGTTAAGGGGGTGCCGTATCGATCGGGTTAACGAAGGACCTCAGCGCAGATAATCGAACAGCGACAGTTTCGACAGTTTCGAGAAACTGGCCTGCGTCGCCTCAAGGATCGTCATCGTCTTTTGCAGGTCGGTGATGGCCTGGGTCACGTCGGTATCCTCGATCGCGCTGCGCGAGGCTTCGCGATTGATCGTGGTTTCGCTCGATTGCGCCGCGACCATGTCGACGCGCGCGGCGCGTGCGCCGACCGACGCCTGGATAGCGGTCGCCTGCTGCGTGGCGGTCGCGAGATCGTCGATCGCCCCGCGCGCCTCCTCGCCCGTGGTCGTCCCCGCGATCAAAGTCGCGGAGAGCGACGCGATGACGCTCAGCGCATCCTTGTCGCCGAAGCGGAAGACACGCGCGGCGGTCTCGCCGGGCTGGACCGACTGGCCGTCGCCGATCGGGATCGCGCTCGGCGGAGTGGCGGCGAAGACGAACCCGCCGTTCGCATCGCGGGTGACGGCGGCGCCGCCGTCGATGCCGCCCAGGATGGCCTGCCCGCGCGCGTCCCTGGCATTGGCAAGGCCCGCGAGCGTCTCGACGATACCGGCCAGTTCGGTACCGATCGCGGCGCGGGCATCGGGGGACAGCGTGTCGTTCGCGGCCTGCACCGTCAGTACGGATGCACGCTGCAGCCCGGACGTGATCTGCGCCAGGGTCGTATCGCTTTGTTGCAGCAGCGAGCCCGCGAGCGTGGTGTTCGCGTCATACGCCTTGGCGTCGGACGTCGAGCGCTTCAGTCCGGCCAACCGCTGATAGGCGACGGCGTCGTCGGACGGCGCGGCCAGCCGCTTGCCCGTCGCGATCTGCGTCTGGAGGGCATCGGCGCGGTCCTGCAGCGACGTCATCGCGCTCGACGATCGATCGTAGAAGCCGTTCGTGGTGATCCGCATGATGCTACCTGATCTCCAGAATGGACTGGAAGGTCTCGCGCGCGACCTGGATGATGCGGCTCGACGCCTGATAGGCCTGCTGGAAGCGCAGCAGATCGACGGCCTCGGTGTCGAGATCGACCGCCGTCACCGCATCGCGGGCGCCGACGGCCGCATCACGGATCGCGCCTTGGGCGTCCTCGACGAGCTTGCGCTGTTCCAGCATCGATGCGTTGCCCGAGACGAGCGCGGTCGTGCGTGCCTCTAGCTGTCCGGTCCGGCGGGCCGCGTCGAATGCCGCCAGGTTCGACGCGTCACGCGCGCCGCCGCCGACCGATGCGGCGGCGATTGCGCGCGGGTCGGTCAGGACGACCGACAGATCGTCGGCGAAGACCGGTTGTCCGGTGCCTCCGTCCAGGTCCTCGCCCGCCGCCTGCGCCGCGTTCACCGACGTGACGAAATCGCTCGTGATCCCGTCCAGCGCGGTGCGCGCGTCGACGATCCTCTGCGCGCCGTCGGCGATGCCCGCGAGCATGCCGCCCGAAGCCGCGATCGTCGCCGACCCGTCGCCACGGGTCATGGCAAAGGCCACCGTGCCCTCTTCATTGCGCGCGAAGGACGCGGTTCCCGCGTCACCCTGTGCCACGAAGACCGGACCCGCCCCACCGCCAAGCCGGACCGTCGCGCGACCGGCATTGTCCATCTGCACGCCAAGATCGACGATGCCGCTCATCCGTTCGAGCAGTTGGTCGCGCCGGTCCGCGAGCGCGGCCGCGCCCGCAGTTCCCGGCTGCGTCCGGCCGAGGCCGAGATTGACATTGGCGAGCGCGGCTCCGAGCGCGTTCAGATCGGCCACCGCGCCGCCTGCCTGATCGTCGAGGTCCGCAGCCGCCTGATCGAGCGCGCGGCCGGTCGTCGCGAACGCGGCGGACACACTGCTCGCCGCCTCCAGCATGACGCTGCGCGAGGCGAGCGATGTGGGGTCGGCGGCCAGGGCCTTGGCGCTGTTGAAGAAGGCCGTGATGCGATCGCCGACCTGACTGCCGGTCAGCGCGGTTTCGATGCGGCCGAGCCATGCCGAGCCGGCCTGGGTCCGCGACAGGTCCGCACCCGCGTCCCTGACCGCCGCCGAGCGATAGGCATCGGCCGAGCGCGTCACGCCGTCCGCGCGCACGCCCAGCCCGTTCAGCTGATTGCCGGTCGTGAAGCTGCTGCCGGTCGAGGCGACCTCGCTGAGGTCCGAAGTGCGCCGCGCATAGCTGGCGGTGCCGACATTGGCGATGTTGTCCGACACGGTCGTCAGCGCGCTCTGATACGCCCTGACGCCGCTCGCGCCGATCGACAGGAGATCGCTCATGTGCCGCGCTCTCGCACGCTATGGGTTAAGATCGGGTTTCGATCTTGCCAGAAAATCGGTCATCGCCCGGCCGATACCCAGCGGCGTGTGTTTGGCCATGTTCTCGGCCAGCCGCTGGTCCTGCATCTCGCTGAACGTGTCGATCGCCTTGGAATCGAACAGCGGATCGGCGAGCTTGGCCTGGCGCATGGCCTTCAGCATCATGCCGGTGAACACCGCCTCGAACCGCTTGCCCGCGCGAACGAGATTGTCCTTTGACGAAAGGCGGCTGGTATCCGTGCCGCCGCCGGCCGCGATGGGCGCGATCTCGCTCACAGGACGATCAACTCGGCCTTGAGCGCGCCCGCCTCTTTCAATGCCTCAAGGATCGCGACGAGATCGGCGGGCGACGCGCCGATCGCGTTCACGGCCTTCACGATGTCAGCGAGTTTCGGCCCCGGCGCCAGCAGGAACATCGGCCGGCGTTCCTCGTCGACGGCGACCGCGCTGCTCGGCACGACCGCGGTTTCCCCCCGGCTGAGCGGTGCGGGCTGGCTGACCAGCGGCTGCTCGTCGATCCTGACCGTCAGCTTGCCGTGCGTCACCGCCGCCGGGCTGACCCGGACGGCGGAATTGATGACGACGGTACCCGTGCGCGCGTTGACGATGACCTTTGCCGGGGCCTCCGCCGAGACGACATCGAGATTCTCGATCGCCGACATGAGCGCGGTACGCGGCTGCGCGCCTTGTGGCGCACGGACCGCGACCGACACGGCGTCGATCGCCTGCGCGGTGCCGAGGCCCAGCCGCTGGTTGATCGCGCCCGCGACGTTCTGCGCGGTGGTGAAGTCGGCCCTTGCCAGGTTGAAGGTCAGCGTCGGCGCGGTCTCGAAACCGGTCGCCACCGCCCGCTCCACGGTCGCGCCATCGGGGATGCGACCGGTCGAGGGGACGTTGACGACGATCTTCGAGCCATCCGCGCCCTCCGCACCCAGCCCGCCGACCGCCAGATTGCCCTGCGCCATCGCGTAGACCTGGTTGTCTGCGCCCACGAGCGGTGTCAGGATCAGGCTGCCGCCGCGCAGCGACTTCGCCTTTCCCATCGAGGCGACAGTGATGTCGAGGCGCTGGCCGGGCTTCGCAAAGGGCGGCAGCTCGGCGGTGATCAGCACGACCGCCGCGTTCTTCAACCCCGGATTGGCACCTGGCGGCAGTTGCAGCCCGAAACGTGACGCGACGGCCTTCACGGACTGGACCGTATATTCCAGATTGTCGTCGCCCGTGCCAGGCAAGCCGACCACGATGCCATAGCCGGTGAGCTGGTTCGAGCGGATGCCCTGAAACTCGCCCAGATCCTTGATGCGGTCAGCGAAAGCGGGCGTCGCCAGGATGAGGCCTGCGAAGAAGGCGAGCGCGATTTGGAACACGGCGCGTCCCATCAGAACGGGCTGATCGTCTGGAAGAATCGGCTGAGCCAGCCCTGCCGGCTGGCGCGCGCCACGTCGCCCTTGCCGGTATAGGCGATCTGCGCATCGGCAACGCGGGTGGAGGGGACGCGGTTGTTCGCGTCCACGTCCGCCATTCGCACGAGGCCTTTGATCCGGACGAACTCGTCGCCCCGGTTGAGCGTGACCCGCTTCTGCCCCTGCACCAGCATCGTGCCGTTCGCGTAGACCTCCGCGACCGTCACCGAGACCTCACCGGATAGTGAATTTGCTTGCGCGGCCGTCCCCTGGCCGTTGAAATTACGATTGCCGCTGACGCTCGCATCGGTCGGGTCGAACAGCGACAATGGCCCCGTCGAGGGCGGGGTGACGCCAAAGCCGCCGGCCGAATTGAGCTTCGAGCCGGAAGATTTAGATGCCGCCGTCCGCTCGACCAGCACGATGGTCAGCGGATCGCCGACCCGCCGGGCGCGCCAGCCCTCGTAGAGCGGGGCATAGCCTTCGGATGCCGCGTAGATCGCTCCGGTCGCGACCGGCACCGGCGCCGCGGCCGGGAGTAGCGGTGCGCGCGCGGCGCTGAAGTCCTCGCGCGGCGCCTTTCGCCCGAACAGCCCGGCATCTGCGGGGACAGGCGCGGACAGCGCAATCGCCAGGGTACCGGCGAAGACAGCATGAGCGACCGGGCGCATTACAGGTTCTGGTTCACATATTTGAGCATGTCGTCGGTCGCCGAGATCATCTTGGAATTAACCTCATACGCGCGCTGCGTCTCGATCATGTCGACCAGTTCCTCGACGACGTTGACGTTCGATCCCTCCAGCATGCCCTGGCGGACATTGCCGCGACCATCCTGCCCCGCGACGCCGAGATTGGCCGCGCCCGAGGCCGCGCTTTCGAGCAGGTAATTGTCGCCCGATTGCTGGAGCCCGGCGGGATTGGGAAAGTTTGCGACCTGGATCTGGCCAAGGTTCGACGGCTCGGTCTGGCCCGGTACGGTCGCGGAAACGGTGCCGTCGGTGCCGATGGTGATCTGCGTCGCATTCTCCGGCACCGTGATGCCGGGCTGCACCTGATATCCCTCGGACGTGATCAGCAGCCCCTCGGGCGAGCGCGAGAAATTGCCCGCGCGGGTATAGCCCAGCGTGCCGCCGGGCATCTGCACCTGGAAATAGCCATTGCCGTCGAGCGCCAGATCGAGGTTGTTGCCCGTCGTGGCCAGCGATCCCTGCGTGTCGATGCGCGCGGTGCCCTGCACGCGCACACCCGTGCCAAGGTTCAGCCCAGTCGCGTATTTCGTCTCCGCGGTCGACTGCGCGCCCGGTGCGGTCACGACCTGGTAGGACAGCGTCTCGAACGCGGCGCGGTCGCGCTTGAAGCCGGTCGTGTTGACGTTGGCAAGGTTGTTCGAGATCACGCGCATGCGCATGTCCTGGGCATCAAGCCCGGTGCGCGCGATATGCATTGCAGCGGAAGTCATGGGTCTGCTCCTTTAACCGGGCATGCGCATCAGCGATGCGCTGGATTCATCCATCGTGCGGGCTTCCTTCAACAGGTTCGCCTGCACTTCGTACGCGCGCTGGTTTTCGATCATGTCGACCAGCACCTTGGTTGCGTTCACGTTCGATGCCTCCAGCGCGCCGGGCTGAACCTGCGCGCCGAGATCGTCGGGCAGCGCGCCGCCGCCTCGCACCCGAAGCAGATTGTCAAGGCCTTTGACCGTGTCGGTGCCAGTCGTGCTGGCAAGTTTGAGCCGGTCAAGGATCTGTGGCTGGCCCGGATCGCCGCCCTGCGGCACGAACAGGATCGATCCGTCGGCGGCGATCGACACGCTGGTCGCGGGCGGGACCGTGACCGGGCCGGACCCGCCGATGACGGGAAAGCCGTCGCCGGTCTGGAGCACGCCCGACGCCGCGATCGTCAGGTCGCCGCGCCTTGTATAGGCCTCCTCGCCGTCGGCCGACTGAACCGCCAGCCAGGTGTCGTTCCCCGCCATCGCGACGTCGAGCGGACGACCGGTTTCCTGAATGGCGCCGGGCGAGCGGTCCGCGTCGGTCACTTCCTCCGACGTCGGATTGCGCGCCTCGAAGACCTTCTGACCCTTCAGTTCCACTTCCTGGAACACGACGCGGTCGGCGCGAAAGCCGGTCGTCGATGCATTCGCCATGTTGTTGGCCGTCGCCGCCTGCGCCGCCATCAGCGCCCTCAGCCCGCTTGCGGCGGTATAGACAAGCTTGTCCATCTACCGGCCTCAGCTGCGGATGTTGAAGATGGTCTGGGAAATCTGGCTGGCGGTATCGAGCGCCTTGCTGTTCGCCTGGAAATTGCGCTGCGCGGCGATCAGATTGACCAGTTCCTCGGTAATGTCGACGTTGGAATGCTCGATCGTGTTGGACATCAGCTTGCCAAAGCCGTTGTCATCAGGGCCGCCCAGCCGCGCCGCGCCCGACAGGCCCGTCGCACTCCATTGATTGCTGCCCAATTGCTTCAGCCCGGCGGGATCGGTGAAGGTTGCCAGCGCGACCTGTCCCAGGGCACGAATGTCTCCGTTCGAGTAGGACGCCTTGACGATGCCCTTGGTATCGACGGTCACGTTCTCGAACTGGCCGGCCGGCCAGCCGTCCTGGCTCTGGCCGGCAAGCTTGAACGGCTGGGTCAGCTGGCTCGTCCCGCTGGCCACGTCCAGCATGAACGACTGCGCGACACCAGAACTGGCCGGCGTAAAGGCATCGAACGTGGTCGCCGCGGTCGGCGCGGTCAGCGTGCCGCTGGCGTCGAAGTTGAGCGAAATCATGTCACTGCCGGCCGCCGTCATCGGCTGGTCACTGACGAAACTGTGGACTGACCAGGTGCTCGACAGATCGGCCGGCGCGCCGGCGGCGGTCGTCACCGGTGAAGTCTCGCGTCGATAATAGCTGACCAGCGTCAGCGGATTGCCGTTGGCGTCAAAGATCTTGGTCTGGATCGACTGGTTATAACTGGCCGGATCGAACCGGTCGAACGCCGCTGCCGCCGGGACGGCGCTCTGCGCGTTCAGGTTGACGCGCAGCCCGACCTTGCTGGTCGCGATCGCGGTCCCGCTGGTCGCGGGCAGGACGAGTCCGGTCATCGACGCCGCCGTCGTGCCGATCACCGCGCCCGATCCATCGACGGGGTAGACAAGGAGCTGCGCCCCGTTTCCATCGGTGACTTCGCGCGCGTCATTGACACGGAAGCTGCCGTTGCGGGTGTAGTTGATCCGCGCCGCCGCCGGATCGGGTTTCACCATGAAGAAGCCGTCGCCCGAGATCGCGAGGTCGAGCGCGCTGGTCGACTGGACCAGATTACCTCCGCCGAATTGCTGGCGCGCGCCGCGCGAGACGGTGCCGAGCCCGATCTGCATGTTGGGCGAGGTGCCCGCGTTCGACGCGATCACGTCGGCGAATTCCGCACGGCTCTTCTTGAAGCCGTTGGTCGCGACATTGGCGAGGTTGTGGCTGATCGTCGACATGTCTGTCTGTGCCGCCTGAAGACCGCTGAGCGAGGTGTAGAAGGACATTCGCGTTACTCCTGCGAGTGAGAAAAGGGTTCAGCCGATCTGGCGGACAGTGGTGGTCGGCACCTGACCGATGCCGGGCAAGGTCAACACCGGCGCACTGCCGGTCGGGATCGCGACCGACTGGACGGGCGCCCACACCAGGGGACGCGCCGCAACCGACTTGCCCTGGTCCTGCGCGGTGACGGTGATGCTGTAGGGCCCGGCATCCGCCTGGTCGCCCGCATCCGTCGTGCCGTCCCAGTCGAAGCTGGCAGTGCCGGCCGCTTGCGGGCCGAGGCGGAGGGATTTGAGGATCTCACCCGACGGCGCGGCGATCGTGACCGTCACGTTGCTGGCAGCCGCGTCCAGCTCTACGCCGCCGGCGATGCCGCCCGTCGAGCGCGGATAGGCGATGTCGCCCTCCGTCAACACGTTCCTGCCGATATACGCGGTGGCGTCTGCGGTCGTGGTCGCGCCCAGCTTGTCGCTGATCGCCTTGAGCGTCGTCGACATCTCGCTAATCCCCGCCAGCGACGAGAACTGCGCCATCTGGGCCACCATCTGCGTGTTGTCGACCGGCGCGAACGGATCCTGGTTGTTCAGCTGAGCCGTCATCAGCTTCAGGAAATCGGCCTGACCCAGCGTCGTCGTCGCCGAGGCCGCGACCGGTGCGCTCGTCGGCGTCGCCAGTCCGAGATTCTGGATCGTGGTGGCGAAATCGGTCATCTATCAGCGTCCCATCTTGAGCGTATCGATGACCAGGCTCTTGGCGGTCTGCATCACCTCGACATTGTTCTGGTAGGTGCGTGCGGTCTCCATCATGTCGACCAGCTCGCGCGTCTGGTCGACCGCCGCCTCGAAGACGTTGCCGTCCTTGTCGGCCATCGGATTGGCGGGATCGTAGCGTTTGGTCGGCGCCTCTCCGGCGGTCACGATGCGCTCGACGTCGACGGTCGCCAGCCCGGACGCCTGATCGTAGCTGGTGCGGAAGATCGGCTTCATCGTCTTGTAGGCAGTGGCCTCGCTGGACGCGACGCCGCCTGCGTTGGCGAGGTTGGATGCGGTCGTGTTCATGCGCACGAGCTGCGCGGACATGGCGCGCCCGGCGACCTGAAAGATCGATAGCGGTGACTGGCCCATGTTATTCCCCCTTCAGCGCGCGGGTGATCTGGCCGATGCGGCCGTTCAGGAACGAGAGCGTGGTCTGATACTGGACGGCGTTCTCGGCGAAGGCGGTCTGTTCCTGGCTGAGCTCGACCGTGTTGCCGTCCATCGATGGCTGGTTCGGCACCCGGTAGCGGACTGCCGAGGAGAGGTCGGTGCTCCCCTGCCCGTGCGCCTGTCCCTGGACCGCCCCGAGCGCTGCCTGAAAGTCGATGTCGCGCGCCTTGAAGCCGGGGGTCGAGGCATTGGCGATGTTGGAGGCCAGCACGCCCATGCGCTGCCCGCGCACTTCCAGTGCCGCGCCGTGTACTCCGAACAGTGTCTCGCCTGCCACCGGCCAAGCCTTTCGATGCGCTGCATTGCGCAGGACCTGTCCAGCAAGGGACGTGCCAACTCGGCTTCACACCACCATTGCGAAAGCGAAGCCGCTCCGGGCGGCAAGGTCTTGCCGCTCGCGGATCGTCCGGTTGCCGCCTTGCCGCTGCCGCCGATCCCTGTTGTCCCGCCGAGCGGAGTTGGCCCGCCGCTTGCAAGGACGGCACCATATGAGCACCATCGTCGCGCAATTGCTGGACCCCTATGCGCTCGCTATCGTCGGCGGTGGGACCGCGCTGGCGATGGGGCTGCGCAACACGCGCGGCGACCTGTTCCGCGCATTGAAGGCGCTGCGCACGCTCCACCGAAGCCCCTTTCCGGCCGATCCCCTAATCGCCCAGATCGCCAGCCTCGCGCGGATTGCCCGGCGGCACGGCGTGATGGCGCTGGACCGGACGATCATCGCCGATGCCGATGTCGCCGCCGCGGTCGCGGCGATCGTCGATGGCGCGACGCCGGAGGCAACCGAAAAACTGATCGGCTGGTGTTGCCAAGCCCGGATCGAGCGTCATGCGCGTGCGATCGACGTCTGGACCGGCGCTGCCGAGGCCGCGCCCGCGATGGGCATGATCGGCACGTTGATCGGACTGGCGCGCATGTTCGCGAACCTGACCGACCCGGCCGCGATCGGCGCGGCGATGGCGGTGGCGCTGCTGGCGACGCTTTATGGTGCGCTGCTGGCAAACCTTGTGGCCGTGCCGATCGCCAACCGTCTGCGGACCGCCGCCCGCGCCGAGGCGTTCGAGCGCCAGCGGCTGCATGCGCCGTTGATGGCACTTGCCGAACAGGAACGTCCGCACGCACTGGCGCGCGCGGCATGAACGATGGCATCACGATGACGCCGCCTGCCCGGCCGGTCTGGCTGGTGACGCTCGCGGACCTCGCGCTGCTGCTCATCGGCTTTTTCGTCCTGATGCACGCGACACAGGACCTAGACCGGGCCGCACTGGCGAAGGGCCTGCGTGAGGGGTTCGGTGCGAGCGACCTGTCGGTCACGCCGATCCCGGTCGCCGCGAATGGCCTGAGCGGTTTCGCGCCCGGCAGCGCGACGGTGCCCGCGATCCCTGCAGAACTGATCGCATGGGCGCGCGAGGCCGCGCGCGACGACCGCGTCACGCTGACGCTGACCGGCAGCGCGCAAGGAGGCGCGGACGTCGATCCGGCCACCGGCAGCGCGGTGCTGCTCGCCGCCGATCGCGCCCGCTCGCTGGCGGCGACGCTCGTGGCCGCGGGCGCGGTTCCGGGCCAGCGGATCGCGATCGCAACCACCACAACCCCTGCCCGCCGTGCCGTGATGGTGACACAGGGTTTTGCCGGATCGAACCGATGAACAAACTTCTCCTGCTCGCCATGCTGTCAGGCCCTGCCGGCGCCGCGCCCTTTCAGGACGGCGCGATGCTGGACAAGGCGGTCGCCGCCTTCACCGGCCGCGCCATTGGCGAGGATGGCGGCGCGCGGACGCCGGTCGACCCGCGTCTCAGGCTCGCGCAGTGCCCGATGGTGTCGCTCGCCTGGCGCACCGCCGCGCATGACGCGGTGACCGTGAACTGTACCGGCCCCGAATGGCGGATCTACGTTCCCGTCCGCACAACACCGGGCATGATCGCATCCGTCGCAGCGCCCGCCCCGATCGCCGCGGCGCGGGTCGAGCCGGTGATCCGGCGCAACGATCCGGTCGTGATCGAGGCTGGCTCGCCCGGCTTTTCCATCACGCGCGACGGGGTGGCGATGGGCGACGCCGCGCCGGGCGGGCGCCTGCTCGTGCGCGTCGACGGCACGAAGGCACCCGTTCAGGCGGTCGCCGTCGAAGCGGGTCGGGCCACCCTGCCGGGGTGGGAAGAATAATTTCTAAAGCTTTCGTCGTGGCGGCCGTTCTTCGTGACACGGGCGATGATCGCCAGGGGAACGGACATGGTCGATGCGATTGGAGGACGGACGACAAGCGGAGTCACCTCCGTCACGCGCGTCCAGACGGTGGGCGCTACCCGCTCCGTGAAAGCGACACCGGAACGTCCTTCGGAAGCGCTCGGCCAAGTGGCCCGCGCGCTCTCCGCCGCGCCGCCGGTCGATACCGAACGGGTCGAGCGCATCCGGCGGGCAATCGCGGAGGGACGGTTCCCATTGTCCCCGACGACCGTCGCCGATCGCCTGATCGCCCTCAGACTCGACTGGACCTCGCATGAGCAGGCGTGATGCCCTGATCCGCGTGATCGACGCGCTGCATGCCGAGATCGTCGCGCTCAAGACCAACGACGTGTCCGCGCTGGAACGCGCGACCGCCGAGAAGCTGGTCCATCTGGAAGAAGTGGCAGCCGCCGGCACCGGTCCCGCCGGCGACGAGCTGCGCGAACTGGCCGACGAGGCGCACCGGTTGAACGAGACGGCGCGCATCTACACGAACCTGATGGCGGCAAATGTCCGCCGCCGCCTGCAAACGCTGACCGGCAATGCCGGCGCAACCAGCTATCGCCCGGCCCTGGCCGGGGCATACGCCTGAGCGAATCCTCACCGCAAGTCTGAAAAGCGGGTCGGTCGCCGCCCATGTACGGGCGGCCGAGACATTGGCACGACACTTGCTGAGTGCTTCCTGAAACAGGGGACACGACGCCGGACGCATGACCGTCAACGCCATCACCGCCAATCGCATCCAGTCCGCCATCGCGCAGGCGAGCAGCCGGACGGGCATCGATTTCGACTATCTGCTCGGACAGGCCAGGCTTGAGAGCGGCCTGAACGCCAATGCGCGGGCAGGAACCTCATCCGCCTCCGGGCTCTACCAGTTCATCGAGCAGAGCTGGCTGGCGGTGGTCAAGCAGCATGGCGCCGAGCATGGCCTCGGCTGGGCGGCGGACAGCATCGGGCGGGGAGCGAACGGACGACTGGGCGTTGGCGACCCTTCCATGCGGCAGGCGATCCTCAACCTGCGCAACGATCCGGCCGCGGCGTCACTGATGGCGGCGGAACACGCGTCGGACAACAAGGATGCGCTGGAGGCGTCACTGGGCCGGCCCGCGACCGGGACCGACCTGTACATGGCGCATTTCCTGGGTCTGGGTGGCGCGCGCAAGTTCCTGAGCACGATGCAGGCCGAGCCCGGGGCGACCGCCGCGCACCTCTTCCCCGCCGCCGCCGCCGCCAATCGAGGCGTGTTCTACTCGAGCGGCGGACAGCCGCGCTCGCTGGCCGAGGTGTATGACCGGTTCGCCGCGAAGCTGGGCGATGGCGCCGGCGGGGCGAACGACACGCCGGCCGCTCATTTCGCCGCGCAGGCGCTCGCGATGGGTGGCGGCTTCGATGGTGCGACCGTCATCACGGGCGATGGTGAGAGTGCGACCGACGCGCTCGCATGGGCCGGCGCCGCACTCGGCAAGTTCGCGCCCGCGAGGACGCAGACGGCGAGCCTGATGCGCCCGACCCCCGATACCGCGCGCCTTGCCTACATGATGCTCGCGAGCCTGGGGGGCTGAGCCGATGACGCGCCTGTTTGCCAATATGCGCGGTGCCGCGCTGCCGCTTGCGATCCTGCTTCTCGTCCTGGTCATGGTCGTGCCGATCCCGGCTGCGATGCTCGACATCTTCTTCATCGCCAACATCGCGATCAGCCTGGCCGTGCTGATGGTGGCGCTGAACGCGCAGAAGCCGCTCGACTTTTCCGCTTTCCCGACCGTCCTTCTGTTCGCGACCCTGTTCCGCCTGGGCCTGAACGTCGCCTCGACCCGCGTCGTGCTGGTCCACGGCCATGAAGGCGAGAGCGCCGCGGGTCATGTAATCGAGGCGTTCGGCACGTTCCTGATCGGCGGCGACTATGTCGTCGGCATCTTCGTCTTCGCGATCCTGATGATCATCAACCTGATCGTCGTGACCAAGGGCGCGGGCCGCGTTTCGGAAGTCAGCGCCCGCTTCACGCTCGACGCGCTGCCCGGCAAGCAGATGGCGATCGACGCGGACCTCAATGCCGGACTCATCACCCCGGACGAGGCCAAGGCGCGCCGGATCGAGGTCGCGACCGAGGCCGATTTCTACGGGTCGATGGATGGTTCGTCGAAGTTCGTGAAGGGCGATGCGGTCGCCGCGCTCATGATCCTGGCGGCCAACATCATCGGCGGGCTCATTCTGGGGCCGGTGAGCCACGGCCTATCGATCGGCGACGCCGCCCACAATTATATCCTGCTGGCCATCGGCGATGCGCTGGTCGCGCAGCTGCCCAGCCTGATGCTGTCGATCGCGGCGGCGGCGATCGTGACGCGGGTTTCGTCGGAGAAGGATCTGGCCGGCCAGATCGGCTCGCAATTCGGCTCCGCGCGCACATGGACGCCGGTGGCGATCATCCTCGCATTGCTGGGCGTGATGCCGGGCATGCCGCATCTGGTGCTGCTGAGCGCGGCCGCAATCACCGGTTTCGCCGCCTGGAAGCTGCGCCAGATCGCGCGACGACCGGCCGTCGCGATCGAGCCGACGACGGCGGAGACGCCCGATCCGTCGCGCATCGGATGGGACGAGGTGACCGAGGGGATGCAGGTCAACATCGATATCGGCTATGGGCTGGTGCCGCTCGCCGATGAGCGCCGGGGCGCGCCGCTGATGGGGCGGATCACCGGCGTGCGCCGGCAATTGTCGAGAGAACTGGGTTTCGTCGTGCCGCAGGCGCGGGTGCGCGACGACATCAACCTTGCGCCATACACCTACCGGATCCTGGTCAACGGCGTGTGCGTCGGCGAGGATCAGGTGGCACCCGACGAGATGCTGGCGCTCGATACCGGCCAGGCGTTCGGCGAGTTGCAGGGCAAGAAAGCGAAGGACCCGACATTCGGCCTCGACGCGACGTGGATCGCGCCCGGCGACGCCGATGCGGCGACCGGGATGGGATATCTGGTCGTCGATCCCGGCACGGTGATGGCGACGCACCTCAATCATCTGCTGGGCAGCAACGCCGCCGACCTGCTCGGCCCCGACGAAGTCCAGTCGCTGCTGAGCGAACTGAAGGAACGTGCCGAGCATCTGGTGGCGGCGCTGACGCCCCAGCCGCTGTCGCTCACCACCCTGACCCAGGTTTTGCGCGGGCTGCTGATGGAGAATATCGCGTTGAAGGAGTTCCGCCGGATCGCGTCGGCCATCGCGGTCGCCGCGCAAAAGACGCAGGACGCGGACGAGATCGTCGAGCTGATCCGCCCGCAGCTCGGCGGCCTGATCATCCAGAAGCTGTGCGGCCCGCGCGAGCCGCTGCGCGTAATGACGCTGGAGGGCGGGCTGGAGGGGCTGCTCGGGCAGGCGGCGCGCGCCGATCCGTCGCGGCGGCACATGATCGAGCCCGAGCTGGGACAGCGCATCGTCGAGGCGCTGCAACAGGCGGCGCAGCCGCTCCTCGCCGAGGCCAAGCCGTTCGCGCTGGTGGTGCAGCCGGCGATCCGCCTGGCGATCAGGAAGCTGGCGCGGACCTGCCTGCCCGACATGCCGGTCCTGTCGTTCTTCGAGGTGCCCGAGGAAAAGGCGGTCGAGGTCGTCGCGGTCATCGGCACGCCCGGACAGGCACTGGCGGCATGAGCGCGCCGGTCCCGCAATCGTCCTTCACCGACGCCCGCGCGCTCACCTATCGCCGGGAAGGCCGCCGCCGGTCCGACATGCTGATTCGCGAGCATCTGCCGCTGGTCCGCCGGATCGCGTGGCACGTGCACGGATCGATGTCGTCGATCGTCGAGGTCGAGGACTTGGTGCAGGTCGGGCTGGTCGCGCTGGTCGAGGCGGCGGCGACGTTCGAGGATCGCGGGGGCGCGACCTTTCGTCAATATGTCGCGACCCGGTTGCGGGGCGCGATGATCGACGAGCTGCGGCGTCAGGCGACGACCACGCGCGGCGCGATGCGGCGGCGCAGGCAATATAACGAGGCGGTGTCCGCGCTGACGACGCAATCGGGGCGCGCGCCGGACGAGAGCGACATCGCCGCGCGGATCGGCGTGACGGTGGAAAAGCTGCGGGCGGATTATGCGAACGCGGAGGCCGTCCGCTTCGATTCGATCGACGAGGTCTATGCCGACGACCTGCCATGGTTCGCCGACGACAGACCCGACGCCTTCACGCAGCTGGCCGATGGTGCCCTTCGCGACGCACTGGTGGCGGCGATCACCGCACTGCCGGAGCGCGAGGCGCAGGTCGTCCAGCTCTATTATGTCGAGGAACTGAACCTCGAGGAAATCGGGCAGGTACTGGCCGTCGGTGCGGCGCGCGTCTGCCAGATCAAGAAGTCCGCGCATGACCGGTTGAAGAAGGCGCTCGCCGACCAGCGCTGAGCCTTGCCACTCCGGATGCTTTCGTCCACCGCTTGCCCTCACGCACGGGGACAAGCGATGGCCGACGAAGACCGCCGGGACGAGGATCACGAGGCCGAGCCCGCGCCCGGCCTGTCCGAAGACGAGGTCGCCTCGGTCGCCAAGCGCAAATCAGGTTCCGCGAAGGTCATTCACGAAGTCATCCGCCTCCAGGGCGACGAGGAGCTGGATCGGTCCGTCACGTCGCTGCTGTTTTCAGGCTTCGCGGCCGGGGTCGCGATCACGGCGTCGATCATCGCCGAAGCCGCGCTCAAGACGCGCCTTTCGGACGCGCCGTGGAGCGAACTGATCGTGGCGCTCGGGTAC
Source organism: Sphingomonas sp. (assembly GCA_965260965.1). GTDB lineage: Bacteria > Pseudomonadota > Alphaproteobacteria > Sphingomonadales > Sphingomonadaceae > Sphingomonas. The sequence continues at coordinate 1,822,425 of CBDHCA010000003.1, forward strand.
ACCGTCGGCTTCACGATCGTCATCTTGGGCAACCTCCAGCTGTTCACCGAGAACACGGTGACGGCGGTGCTGCCGCTCGCGACGCATCCCACGGTGCGCAACACCGGGCGATTGCTGCGTCTATGGAGCATCGTCTTTCTCGCCAACATGGCCGGCACGTTGCTGGTCGCGATGCTGATGGCGCATGACGCGATCATGTCGCCCGAGCAGCTTGCCGCCGCGATCGAGTTGTCGGAACATGCGCTGTCGCACGACGCATGGACGACGCTGCTGCTGGGGATGCCGGCGGGGTTCCTGGTCGCCTCTATCGCGTGGATCCTGCCCAATGCGCGCGGCGGCAGCGAGTTCTGGATCGTCGTCATGCTGACCTACGTCATCGCCATCGGCGGGTTCACGCACGTCGTCGCCGGATCGAGCGAGGCCTGGCTGTTGTGGCTGACGGGGCATGTCGGGCTGGGCAAGGCGGTGGGCGGCTATATCCTGCCGGCGCTGGCGGGCAACATCATCGGCGGCACCGGCCTGTTCGCGGTCGTCGCGCACGGCCAGGTAAGAAACGAGATCGATCCGGACGAGGAGGAGTAGCGCGTTCGCCCCGGCGGCCAGGACCGCCGGGGTCGCGCCCGTTCATCCATCGATGACCGGGTCCGGCCGGCCCCGACGCCCCGATGTGGGGGCGAAGGCGCCGGGAGGGCCCGGCCGGATCAGCCGCCCAGCAGCTTCAGCACGCTCTGCTGAGACTGGTTCGCCTGTGCCAGCATCGCGGTCGACGCCTGGCTGAGGATCTGCGCCTTGGCGAGTGCCGTCGACTCCGCCGAGAAATCCGTGTCCTCGATGCGGCTGCGCGCATCGGAGAGGTTGGTCGCGTTCGAGGTCATGTTGTTGACCGCCGACTGAAGCTGGTTCTGCGTCGCGCCCAGGCTGGAGCGGCGGTTGACCACCTCTGCGATCGCGACGTCGAACGCCTCCAGTGATGCGCCCGTGACGAGCGCGCCCGAGGCGACGACCGGCGTGATGTTGGCGTTGGTTAGCAGATCGGCGCCCAAGTCCATGGCGATGGCGTCGGTCGTGTTCGCGCCCGCCTGGATCGAGACAACGCCCGAAGCACCGGACGTGCCATTGAACAACGGCTTGCCGTTGAACTTGGTGTTGGCCAGCACATTGGTGATCTGGGTTGCGAGCGCGTTCTGTTCCGCGGTGATATTCAAGATGTCCGTAGCCGAGTAGATGCCGTTCGCCTTCTGCACCGCCAGTTCGCGCATGCGTTGCAGGTTGTTCGTCACCTCGTCGAGCGCGCCCTCGGCGGTCTGCGCCATCGAGATGCCGTCGTTCGCGTTGCGGATACCCTGGTTCATGCCGCGCACCTGCGCGGTCATCGAGGACGAGATCGCCAGCCCGGCGGCATCGTCCTTCGCGGAATTGATGCGCTTGCCGGTCGACAGGCGCTCCATCGAGGTGGACAGGCCCATCTGGGCCATGTTCGAGGCGTTCGCGGCGCGCAGCGCGCTGATGTTGCTGTTGATGACGGTCATCGATCGGTCTCCATCTGTCGGTGCTCTCCGCCGCCCCCACGAGCAAAGGCCGAGCAGCCACGATGGATAACGACCGCTTCATCGCGACCTTAAGGTAAAAAAACGACACGCCGGCAAAGACCCCGGCGGCGGATGCCACCGGAGCCTTCACGGGAACCCCGCCCGACCGACCGGAGCAGGGGTCATCCGGGGTCGCGGCGCCCTGATCTGGGGGGCGGCGCCGCGACCTCGTTCGCTTAGCCGAGCAGCTTCAGCACGCTCTGCTGAGACTGGTTGGCCTGCGCCAGCATCGCGGTCGATGCCTGGCTGAGGATCTGAGCCTTGGCGAGCGCGGTCGATTCGGCGGAGAAGTCCGTGTCCTGAATGCGGCTGCGTGCGTCCGTCAAATTGGTGGTGTTGCTGGTCAGGTTGTTTACCGCAGACTGTAACTGGTTCTGCGCGGCGCCCAAGCTTGCCCGGCGGTTCGATACGATCGAGATCGCCGTATCATAATCCTTGAGTATGCCATCCGAACCCATTGCGGTCACAACACTACCGACACCGCCGCTTGCAGCGGTGGCACCGGTCGCATCGACACCTACGGCCTTCAGATCAGCTCCGAGGTTGAGGTCGATCGCATCCAACGTGTTTGCGCCGGCCTGGATCTTCACCGTGCCGTCACTCGCTCCGGCTGTACCGCCAAACAGATCGACACCGTTGAACTTCGTGTTCGTCAGCACGTTAGTGATCTGCTTGGCGAGCGCGTCCTGCTCCAACTTGATGTTCGCAATATCGCTCGTCGAATAGGTGCCGTTCGACTTCTGCACTTCCAGCTCACGCATCCGCTGAAGATTGTTGCCGACCTCGTCCAGCGCACCTTCTGCGGTTTGCGCCAGCGAGATGCCGTCGTTAGCGTTGCGAATGCCTTGGTTCATGCCTCGAACCTGCGCAGTCATCGAGGCGCTGATCGCCAAGCCGGCGGCATCGTCGCGCGCCGAGTTGATGCGCTTGCCGGTCGACAGGCGCTCAGAGGCCATGGCGAGCGAGTTCTGCGCCATCATCGAGGAGTTGGAGGCGCGCAGCGCGCTGATGTTGGTGGCGATAACGGTCATGTCTGATCTCCATTCGAGTACCCGGCCCCCCTTGCCTCACCGTGAGGACCGAGCCGTCGAATGCAGTAACGGCCGCCACCCGGCAGGCTTTAGCCGATCGCGCGACAATTTTTGCCGGTCGTTGCCGGTCGGTGGCCATGTCAAACGCAGCGCGTAGAAGGACTCCGCGCGCGGATCGTGCGGCGCGTCGCGCCCGGAAAAAACCTGCCGCACCGCCCGTGCGTTTAACCACGCGTTTACCGCGCCGGCCGCATTGGGTGCTCGACCAAGGGAGCACCATATGCGTTCGATCCATCCCTCGCCCGCCATCGTGAAGCGCCGCTACGCGCTGCTGTCTTCGCTGCGTGTGCAGGGCCTGCCCGTCGTCACCGAGGGCACGGCACCCGCCGACGCGCTGATGCTTGTTGGAGATGACGAGCCGATCGCCGCCCCCGCCCGCACGATCGTCATCGGTGAAGGCACCGGCCGTATCGTCCCGTCACGCGACGGATTGCCGACACGCATCGCCTATGGCTCGCACGAGGCCGCCGTCGGTGCGGGCTTCGTCCGCGCACTGGTCGGCGGCCCCGACCTGCCGACCGCCGCCGACCCGGAGAGCCTGGCGCTGCTGGCGCTGGCGGAGCGGGTGGCGCAGGCGAATATCACCGTCCTCATCAATGGGCCGACCGGCACCGGCAAGGAAGTGCTGGCGCGCGCGATCCATCGCCAGTCACCGCGCGCCGCCAAGCCGTTCATCGCGGTCAACTGCGCCGCGCTGCCCGAGACGATGCTGGAGGCGATGCTGTTCGGGCACCAGAAGGGTGCGTTTACCGGGGCCTCTTCGGGCGGCGAAGGATTTTTTCGCGCGGCCGATGGCGGGACACTGCTGCTCGACGAGATCGCCGAAATGCCGATCCAGCTGCAGGCCAAGCTGCTGCGCGTGCTGCAGGAGCGCGAGGTGGTGCCGATCGGCGCGTCAACGCCGCAAACGATCGATGTCCGCATCATCGCCTGCGCCAACCGCGACCTTCAGGCCGAGGTCGCCGCCGGCCGGTTCCGGGCCGATCTCTATTACCGGCTCTCGGTCTTCCCGCTGACGACGAAGGCGCTGGCGGAGCGTGCGCAGGACATTCCGGCGCTGACCGCGACGATGATCCTGCGGCATGCTGGCGATCGGGCGGTCGTGCCCTGGCCCGACGCTTCGACGATCGATCTGCTCATGCGCCACGACTGGCCGGGAAACGTCCGCGAGCTGGAAAACGTCATCCAGCGCGCGTTGCTGTTCGCGGGAGGCGACACGATCCTGCCGAGCCACATCATCTTCGACCGGCCGATGGTCGCGAGTCCGGCCGCCAATGACGGCCCCGCCACGCTCGACAACATCGTGCAGATGAGCGAGTTCGCCGCCATCCGCGAGACGATGCGCGCGTGCGGGGGCAGCCGGATCGAGACCGCCAAGCGCCTGGGCATTTCCGAGCGCACGCTGCGCTACCGACTGGCCAAGGCGCGCGAGCAGGGCGAGGACATCACCGCGCCGCGTAGCTGGGCCGCATCGGCATGAGCGTCGGCCCCGTCAGTGGCGCGATGAGCGTCGACCGCGTCATGCAGATGCGCCAGCAGATCTTGGAGCGCAACCAGGCGCTGGCACGCGCCAACGCCGCCGCGAGCGCCGACGCGCCGGCGGGGGCGAAGCCGACCAGCTTCGCCGATACGATGACCTCCGCGCTGAAGGACGTGAACGAGGGGCAGCAGCGCGCCTCCGCCTTGTCCGAAAGCTATGAGCGCGGCGAGACGGTCGACATCGCGAAGGTGATGCTCGCCCGGCAGCAGGCGAGCGTCGGGTTCGAGGCGACGCTGCAGGTCCGCAACAAGCTTCTGTCCGCCTACAAGGACATCATGAGCATGCCGGTCTGACATGAGCAACACCGTCGCCACCACCGTACCCGCCCTTCCCGAACGCTTCGCCAATCCGTTGATGCAGATCAGGGGCGTGCTGGCCCAGCCTGCGGTCCGCCGCTCGCTGCCGATGACGCTGATGGTCGCGCTCATTATCGCCGCCGGCCTGGCCTGGAGCATGCTCTCCACGCCGACGCAGCGCACCTTGTTCACCGCGCTGCCCGATGCCGACAAGGCCGCGGTGACCACGGCGCTGTCGCAGGGGAGCATCGACAGCCATATCGACGACGCGACCGGATCGCTGAGCGTCGCCGAGGAGGATTACAGCCGCGCGAAGATGCTGCTGGCGGGCCAAGGCCTGCCCAAGGCGGCGCCCGGCGGCTATGCGATCCTCGACCAGCTGCCGATGGGCGTCAGCCGCGCGGTCGAGGGCGAGCGCCTTCGCCAGGCGCGTGAGACCGAACTCGCTCGATCGATCGAAGACATCGACGCGGTCGCGGAGGCGCGCGTGCATTTGGCCATGCCGGAGGCATCCGTTTTCGTGCGCGACAATGCGAGCCCCTCGGCATCGGTCATCCTGAAGCTGCAAGGTGGACGCTCGCTGAGCGACGCGCAGGTCGCCTCGATCGTCAACCTCGTTGCCTCGTCGGTGCCCGGCATGAAGCCCGATCAGGTGACGATCGTCGATCAGCTGGGCACGCTGCTGACCAAGACCGGCGGACAGGACAATGGCAGCGACGAGCGCATCCAGTTCCAGCAGCGCGTGGAGAGCAAATATCGCACGCAGCTGATCCAGCTGCTGACCCCGCTTGTCGGCAGCGGCAACTTCACCGCCGAGGTGCAGGCCGATGTCGACCTGACCGAGACGCAGGCGACCAAGGAGACCTTTAACCAGCCCGGCATCCTGAGAGCGGAGACGGGCCAGTGGACCGGCAATCAGAAGGACGCGGGCGCTCCCGGCGGCATTCCCGGCACCTTGTCCAACACACCCCCGCCCGCGAGCACGCTCCAGACACCCCAGCCGGCGGTCGGCACCCCTGCCCCGGTCGCCGGCGGCGCGGCGCCCGACCCGATGAAACAGTCCGACCAGTTCCAGCGCGCCTATGAGCTCGGCAAGGAAGTCTCGGTGACGCGCGCGACACCCGGCGGCGTGAAGCGGCTGTCCGTTGCCATCCTGCTGCGCGATCCGGACAAGGGCCGGCGGACGGGGGCCGAGATCAACCAGATCACGGATCTGGTGAAGAGCGCGGTCGGCTTCGACCCCTCCCGCAATGACAATGTGACCGTCATCAGCCGCAAGTTTGCCGGCGCCGACGATGCGGACGCCAAGCCCGCCTGGTATGACAATGCCTGGCTGCCGGTCGTGGCCCGCAACGTGACCGCGATCGTCATCGCGCTGCTGGTGCTGATGCTGGGGGTGCGCCCGATCGCCAAGGCGCTGATGAACAAGCGCGAGGAAGCAAGCGCCGACGCCTCACAATCGACGATGGAGACGCCCGAGGGGATCACCGTCGCTGCACCGGTGAGCCTGGACCAGCTGGAGCAGAGCCGGGGTTATGACGACCGGATCGGCGCGGTACGCGGCTTCACGCGGGATAACCCGACACGGGCCGCGCTGGCGGTTCGCGACATGATCAAGGCCGATGCCCGGTGAGCACGGCGATTGCGAGTACACGCAGCTATACCGGCGTGGAACGCGCTGCGGTGCTGATGATGCTGGTCGGCGAGGACGAAGCCGCCGCCATCCTGCAGAAGCTCGATCCGGAAGAGGTACGTCAGCTCGGGCGCGCGATGTTCGATGTCGCCGATGTCAGCGAAGACGAGGTCGAGGTGGTTCTCGACGATTTTGTCGGCCGTGCGCGCGAGCGGACCGCGATCGGGTTCGACCCGCGCCCCAAAATCGAGGCGGTGATGAACCGCGCGCTGGGCCCCGAAAAGGCGGACAGCGTGCTGGCGCGCATCACCCCTCCCGAGGCCGCGTGCCAGATCGACCTGCTCGACTGGCTGGATGCGCCCGAGATCGCCTGCATGCTGGAAAAGGAGCATCCGCAGATCGCCGCGGTCATGATCGCCAACCTCGATCCGGCGATCGCTTCCCAGGTGCTGGAGTTGCTGCCCGATGCGGCGCAGCCCGACATCCTGCACCGGATCGCGCGGCTTGGACCGATCACCATGGAGGCGGTCGAGACGTTGAAGGCGGTGCTCGCACGCCGCAGCGGGAGCGCGGGCGGCGGGACCGGCGTGACGCTGGGCGGCACGCGCGAGGCCGCCAAAATCCTGCAGGGCGCGCGCAAGGCGACCGAGCAACGCGTCATGCCCAAGCTGTTCAAGATCGACAAGGAAGTCGCGCGTGCGATCGAGGAGGCGATGTTCGTCTTCGACAACCTGCTGGAGATGGACGACAAGAATCTGGGCACGCTGATCCGCAACATCGACGGCGACATCCTGACGCGCGCCCTGAAGGGTGCCGACGAGGCGCAGCGCGCACGCTTCCTGGGCTGCATGTCGGCACGCGCCGCGGACGGCATCCGCGACGAGATGGAAAGCCGGGGACCGATGAAGCTGTCCGAGGTGCTGGAGGCGCAGAAGGCGATGATCCAGATCGCACGCGGCCTGGCCAAGGACGGTACGATCATGATGGGGGGCGGCGAGGACGACTATGTCTGATTTTGTCGCCGGGTTCACCGCGCGGCACGCCGCGCCCAGGGAAGCGATGGACCGCGCGTTTTCATCCCCGACGGGCTTTGCGGCGATCGATCTCTGCCCGCAGTCGGCACCCGCGACCGTCGGGCCTCGCCATTTCAGCCCTGCCGATCGCGCGCACAACCCCACCGCAGGATGGGATCCGCTCGATCCCGGCCCGCAAGAGTGCGAACTGCCGGCGATCGATCCGGTCGCCGCCGCGCGCGAGGCGGGCTATGCCGAGGGGCTGGCCGCCGCGATCGACGAGGCGGGCGAGCGCGACCGCACCCTGCTGGCCGGGCTTGCCGAGCAGCTGACGACCGGGCGTGCGATCGATCGCGACCTGGTCGCCGACCAACTGCGCCAGACCGTCCTCACGTTGGTCGGCAAGGTCATCGGCGAGGTAGGGATCGCGCCCGACATCCTGGCGCGCCGCATCGGTGCCGCCGCCGACCACCTGGCCGACACGACCGAAACCGGTCTGCTGCGCGTCCATCCCGACGACGTCGCCCTGCTGACGGGGCGCCTGCCCACGCGGCTGTTCGCTGTCGGCGATCCGCATGTCGCACGCGGCAGCTTCGTGCTGGAAACCGCATCAAGCGTCGTCGAGGACGGCCCGGCGCTGTGGCTGGAACAATTGGCGCTGGCGATCGACCGGGTCGGGGTGCCGAGCGGCGCATGCTGAACGGCTTCGCGCGCGACTATCTGAACGATCTGGGGGAGATCGCATTTACACCGGCGCCGATCGTCTCGGGACGGCTGTCCTCTTATGACGGGTTGCTGATGGAGGCGGTCGGCCTCTCGCTGCCGGTCGGCACCATCTGCCGCGTGGGAGACGCGGTCGAAGCGGAGGTCATCGGGTTCCGCGCGGACAGTACACTGCTGATGAACCTGGGCGGCCCCGCCCCGCTCCTGCCGCGCGCGCCCGTCCGTCCGCTGGGATCGCCCGGCGAGGCGGAGGTCGGCGCGGCACTGCTGGGACGTGTCGTCGACGGTGCCGGCAAGCCCATCGACGGGCTCGGACCAATCAGGGGGGCCGCGCACTGGCCGCTGGCGGGAAAGCTGCAATCGCCGCTCGATCGCGGGCGCGTGCTGGAGCCGATCGATGTCGGGGTCCGTGCGATCAACGGCCTGCTCACCATCGGCCAGGGACAGCGTGTCGGCATCATGGCGGGCTCGGGCGTGGGCAAATCGGTGCTGCTCGGCATGATCGTCCGCGCGGCCGAGGCCGATGTCGTCGTGATCGGCCTGATCGGTGAACGATCACGCGAGGTGACCGACTTTCTGGAGACGAAGATCGCCGGTGACGCGCGCAAGCGCGCGGTCGTCGTGGCGGTGCCCGCCAACCACTCGCCGGTCCTCAGGATCAGGGGTGCGCTTCGCGCGACCGCCATCGCCGAGGCTTTCCGCGCCGAGGGCAAGCGGGTGTTGCTCATCATGGACTCGCTGACGCGCGTCGCCCATGCCGGACGGGAGATCGGGCTGGCGCTGGGCGAGCCGGCATCCGCGCGCGGCTATCCGCCTTCTGCGATCGCGATGCTTCCCAACCTGATCGAGCGCGCCGGTGCCGATGCGCGGGGCACGGGCTCGATCACGGCGATCTATACCGTGCTGGCCGATGGCGACGACGGAAACGACCCCGTCGTCGATGCAGCGCGCTCGATCCTGGATGGTCATATCGTGCTCAGCCGCCAGCTGGCAGAGCGCGGCATCTATCCGGCGATCGACCTCGGCCCGTCCGTCAGCCGCGTGATGACGGACATCGTCGCGCGGCCCCATGCAATGGCGGCACGGACCTTGAGGCGACATCTGGCGACCTATGAGGAGAATCGCGACCTGGTGCTGATGGGTGCCTATCGCGGCGGCACGGATGCGGCGATCGATGCCGCGATCGCATGCTATCCGACGATCATGGATTACGTGCGCCAGGATGCCGACGAGGTGGTGAACCTTGCAGAGGCGGTGGCGGAACTGACGGGCGTCTTCGGTGACTGACCGTGCGAAGCTGACCCGGATCCACCGCGTGCGCACGGTGCAGCTTGGTCTGGCGGCCGCCGACGAGATGCGCGCGCAGGAGCGGTATGAGAGCGAGCGCGCACTGGCGGAGCGGATCGGGCAGCTCGCGGATGCGATCGCCCCGGCACCGCAGTCACTGGCGGCGACGTCGTTCGGCGCGGCGGCGCATTATCGGGCGCGACTTCATCATTCCGCCGCCACCGCTCGCGAGCGCGTCGACCAGGCCGGTCATCAAGCCGACGCCGCGAGTGAGGCGCGTCGTTCCGCCCATCGCGACCAGAACGCGGTCGAGCGCCTGATCGCCCGCGTCGAGAGCCGCGCCGTGGTGAAGGAACGGCGCGCGATGGAAGATCAGCCGCCGGCGCGGCGCAGCGTTCGCGCTGACGCTCGCGGGGTTCGGCACGATCCTTGCTGATCCGATCAACGATGATCGAACTGCCAGCCCTCGCCCCCCGACTGCCCGCCACCGACATGGCGCGGCGGATCGCATCCAAAGGCACCGATTTCGCGGTGGCGCTGATAGGCATCGGCATACCGGACGGCAATTTGGCGGAGCAACAGCCGACAGGCCTGCAGGACGACGCCGATCCCGGCAATGGCTTGCCGGACGAAAGCACCGATAGTGATGCGACGCTCGGTTGGTTGTCGACGATCCTTGCAGCGCCGGCCGTCGTGGTGGCGTCGCCGGAACAGTCCGCGGTGGTAACACCGTCCCGGGGGATGGCAGCGGAAACCTCGCTCACAACCCGCGCGCCGCCAACGCTCATCGCCTTGTCCGACGCAATGCGGGCGACGACCACGAAGGCGCAACCTCAGGTGCCGGACTTGCCCGGTGTGACCGAGGTGCCCCTGAGGGAGGGCGCTACCACCCTGCCGATGCCGTCATCTCCTACTGCCATGCCGCTGATCGAGATCATCAATTCGCCGCCGCCCGCCCGGCGCCCGGGTCCGGCAATGATCATGGCGTTGCCGGACGGACCGCCGGTCCTCGTCGCGCCGACCCTCGAGGTCGTGGCGCAACCGGCAACCCAAACGTCGGTGACACCCGCATTGCCGGTCGCCATCGCAGACACAGCGCAAGAATCCCAATCGTCCGCGACATCATCCCAGCAGACCAATCCAGCGCATCTGCGCGACGCCGCCTTGTCGATGCCCATGCTGCTCGGCGAAGCACAGGAACCGGGACAGGTCGCCCCTCTCTCTCCCCCGGCGGAACGCGTCGTGGCCGCTGCCCAGCAGGAGGTATCCGGCCGCAAGACCGTCGGTCTCGGTGCGCCAGACGGGCAGACGCAACCGGTGCCACAGGTCGCACAGCCGCACCATGCCACCCAGGCCACGCCGGATGTCCAGCAGACGCCGCTGGATCTGCGCCACAATCACTGGCCCGAGCGCATGATCGAGCGGATCGAGGGCCTGCGCGATGCAGCCGATGCGCTCGACACGCGCATTCGGCTCGTACCCGACGCGCTCGGCACGATCGACATCGGGCTTCGGCGCGAAGGTGAGGTGGTCCATGTGCACTTCGCCGCCGAACAGGCCGCAACCACGCGGCTTCTCCACGATGCCCAGCCGCGTCTAGGCGAACTGGCTGAAGCGCGCGGGTGGAAGCTCGGCAGCAGCACCGCCGATGCCAGCGGCAGCAGCGGGCAGGAGCAACGGCCACTCTGGCGAGCGCCGGACAAGCCCACCGGTAATGCGAGGATTACGCCCACGGCGACCCTCACACCCGACACCCGCATTGCCTGACAAGAGGATCGACGATGAGTGACAAGACAGAGGACGCGCCCAAGAAGAAGGGCAAGACGGGCAAGCTGCTGGTCATGGGCGGCGGGCTGGTCCTCCTTCTGGGCGGGGGTGTCGGGGCAGGACTTTACGCTGCCAATTCCGGCCTGGTCGGCCATGCAGCGCCCGAGGATCACGGGCCCAAGCTGGTCCCCAAGGAAGAACAGAAACGCGCGAGCGCTGCCGAGGGAGAGGGCGGGCACGGCGGCGAGGCTGCGGCCGGTCATGCACCTCCAAGCGGGGAGGGCGGGGACAAGTACGCGTCCAACTATTTCGCGATGGAGAAGGACTTCACGTCCAACCTGCAGAACTCGGTACATTTCATCCAGGTCGGGATCGCCGTCTCCACGCCGTATGATGATTCGGTCGTCGCCAATCTGAAGACCAACGACATTGCCGTCCGCTCGGCGATCCTGATGGCACTGGGCGACACGACCGAGGACGAGGTGTTCACCAGCAACGGAAAGAAGCAGCTTCAGGCGCGCGTCACGAAGGCGATCAACGACACGCTGAAGCAGAAGGAAGGTTTCGGCGGGATCAGTAACACTTACTTTACCAGTTTCGTCGTTCAGTGAGCGCATGGTTAACGCCGCCTCCACCAACGCCGATCGACGCGCCGGCCAGCGCGTCCAAGCCAGGCATGAAGGCGTCTTCGGGCCGGCAAGGCTGAACCCCTTCGGCGACCTGCATACGTTGCAGCATCTATCGGCGCGGCTGGTCAAGTCATTGCGCGGCGTTTTCGAGCCGCTGTTGCGCCAAGAGGTCCGCTGCTGGGCGGATCCGCTGGCTGTCCAGCGCTTTGCCGACTACCGGGCGGAGCGTGGTGACAAGCTGACGGGCTGGTTGCCGATGGAGATGCTGTCGCCGTCGCTTTCCGCGCGGGGTCAGGCGCTGATCGTCCTCGACGGCCAGTTCGTGCTGGAATTGCTGGACCTTTTCTTCGGCGGCACGGGCAGCGCTCCTGCCGATTTGCCCCGTGAGTTCTCGCCCGCGGCAGAAGCGATGATGATGCGGCTCGGCACGATGATCGCCAAGCCCCTGAAAGCGACGTGGGAGCCGCTGGCCCGGATGGATTTCGTCGCCGGCCAGCCCGAGGTGAACGCCGCGATGCTCGCCGACATCGACGCCGACGATGCCGTGATCGTCACGCGGTTCGGCATCGCGGCCGGTATCAGTGCGCCGGTTCACCTCGACATCGTCTATCCCGTCGCCGCACTGAAGCCGCATGGTACCGCCTTGACCGGCAAGGTGGTGGGTACATCGGAGCCCGATCCGAGTTGGCGCAACGGGCTGACGCGGGCGGCGATGCACGTCCGCTTTCCCGTCCGCTCCGTACTGGCGGAACCCACCGTCAAGCTTTCGCTGCTGATGGACCTGAAACAGGGGGACGTCATCCCGATCACCTTCGGCAACGAAGTGCCCGTGATGGTCGGAGCCGATTGCCTGGGCGTCGGCACGGTAGGAACCGCCAATGGCCGTGCCGCGGTGAAACTGACCCGGCTCAACGCCATTCACGACGAGGATCACGCATGAACGACATGACCGGCGCCTTTACGCTCGATACCGGCGCAAACGAGGGCATCGCCGCCAATTTCCGCCTGCTGCAGGACGTCGACGTCAAGCTGACCGTGGAGATCGGATCGACGCAGCTTTCGCTTCGCGAATTGCTGGCGCTGGGAGAATCGAGCGTCATCGAGCTGGACCGGCAGGCCAACGAATTGCTGGACGTCTTCGTGAACGGCACGCTGATCGGTCGCGGCGAAGTCGTGACGGTGGGAGAGCGTTTCGGCGTTCGAATGACCGACCTCGTCTCCCCCGACAAGCGCGGCTGACATGCTCTGGAGCTACATCCTGAAGCTGGTCATCCTGCTGCCACTGGTGTGCGGCCTGATGATCGGCTGCCTCTATCTCTGGCGCCGGCTTGAGAGCCGGATGCCGGGCAAGCAGGCGACGCGCCTTGTATCGGTCAGGGAGACGATGATGATCTCGCCCGGGCTGCGCCTTGCGGTCCTCGATTTCGAAGGGCGGCGTCTCCTGGTGTCGGTCGGGCGCGGCGGGGTGCAATTGGTGGACAAGGTTGACGCGGCATGATCGTCAAGCGTCTGGGCGTCGGACCGGCCCTCATCAACGCAAAGCCTCCCCGCCTGCGCCCCGGACGCGTGCGCTGGATATGGATCGCCCTTGCGGTGCTTGTCGCGTTGCTGCTCGGCGTCCCGGCCTTCGCGCAGCAACTGCCGCCAGCCCCGAGCGTCGGCGACGCCGTCGATCGTGCGCTCGGCCAGTTGGGCGGTCAGGCGGCGGGGAGTACCGGACAGAGCGGATCGCTGTCGCTGTCGCTGCAGGTCCTCATCATCATGGGGCTGCTCACGATCCTGCCCGGGATCGTACTGATGATGACCAGCTTCACGCGGATCATCATCGTGCTCGCCATCCTGCGGCAGGCGCTGGGGTTGCAGCAGACGCCGCCCAATCAGGTGCTGCTAGGCCTGTCGCTGTTCCTCTCCTTCTTCGTGATGGCGCCCGTCATCACCCAGATCAACACCACCGCAATCCAACCCTACGCCGCCGGCCAGTTGGCAGGCACGCAGATGATCGAGACGGCCGGCACACCCCTGCACGCCTTCATGGTCAAGCAGACGCGGATCAAGGACGTGACGATGTTCGCGCAGATGGCCAAGTCCGGTCCCTATGCCTCGCCGCGCGAAATCCCCTTCTCCGTACTCCTTCCCTCTTTCGTCACCTCCGAGCTCAAGACGGCGTTCCAGATCGGCTTTCTGATCTTCCTGCCGTTCATCGTCATCGACCTCGTGGTCGCGACGGTCCTGATGTCGCTGGGCATGATGATGCTGTCACCGACGATCATCTCGCTGCCATTCAAGCTCCTGCTGTTCGTCCTTGTCGACGGTTGGGCACTGACGATGGGCAGTCTTGCGACTAGCTTCGCAACCTGAGGCCCTGAATGGACGCGCAATATTTCCTGACCGTCGCCAATCAGACGATGTGGGTGCTGGCACTGGCAGCCGCGCCGATCCTGCTGCCCGTGCTCGTCTCAGGGCTCGTCGTCGGCATGATCCAGGCGGCGACCTCAATCAACGAGGCGACTCTGTCGTTCGTCCCGAAACTGATCGTCGTCGCGGTCGCGATCCTGATCTTTGGAAGCCTCATCATGGGGCTGCTCACAGATTTCACGGTCGACATCTTCCAGCGCATTCCCGACCTGGTCCGATAACGTATGATGGGCTTCGGCCTCTCGATCGAACCGCAATTCTGGACGCTGATCTTCGTCATGGTGCGGGTCGGCGCTTCGTTCATCGCCGCGCCCGTGTTCGGCGCCGTGTCGGTGCCGGTCACGGTGCGCGTCACGCTATCGGCGGCGATCGCGTTCCTGGTGATGGCGGCACATCCGATCGTCGCACCGGCGCAGATCTTCGCCGTCGGCACGTTCGTGAGCATCGGCGCGGAAGCGGTCGTTGGGCTGGCGATCGGCTTCATCCTGCAGATCGGTTTCGCGGCGCCGCTGGTTGCTGCCGAGATCATCGGCGGTTCGATGGGCCTGAGCTTTGCCGCGTCGATCGATCCGCAGTTCGGACGATCGAGCCAGACGATCGGGCAGTTCTTCTCGATCATGCTGACGCTGTTGTTCCTCTCGGTCGACGGGCACCTGCTGCTGGTCGACATGCTGGTCAGGAGCTATGACGCGCTGCCGCCGGGCGCCGCGTGGCTCGGTGTCGACCGGTTGCGCGGCATCGCCTTCTTCGGCGGCTATGCCTTTCTCGCCGGACTGCTGCTCGCGCTGCCGGTCGGTTTCCTGCTCCTGTGCCTCAACATCGTGGTCGGGATGATGAGCCGGGCGGCGCCCGCCCTCAACCTGTTCGCGATCGGGCTGCCCGCCGCGCTGGCGGTCGGCGTCATCGCGCTCGCGGTCGCGTTCCCGGCGATGGGCGATTACATGCTCGTGATCGTCCGGCAGAGCCTGGACGCCGCGCAGAACCTGGTCTTCGGCTGATGTCGGAGGCGTTCGGCGAGAAGACGGAAGCCCCGACACCCAAGCGGCGCAAGAAGGCGGCGGACGAAGGGCAGGTCCTTCGCTCAAAGGATTTCTCGACGGCGTTCGTGGTAATGGCCGGCGTCGCCTGGCTGATCTTCGCGGGTCCGTCGCTGCTCGCTGCATGCAAGGCCGTGATGGCCGCCAGCTTCAGCTTCGGGCGCGCCGACATCGATGACTTCTCGCCCTGGCGTCCCCTGGCCGAGGCGGGCTGGAAGCTGGCGCCTTCGCTCATCATGCTGCTCGTGGTCAGCGTGACAGCAGCCGTCCTCAGCCAGGCGAGCCTGGGAGCGCCCGGCGTCAAGCCGGGGCTGATGGCACCCACATACAGCCGCATCGACCCGGCCTCGGGCCTGAAGCGTATCCTCGGCCCCCAGGGCTGGGTGGAACTCATCAAGTCGCTGTTCAAGGTCGCGCTGCTGGGCGCGATCGGCGCTTGGATGCTCGATAAAACCGCCCACGCGACGCTCGGCCATGTCGCGACCGATCTCGGCGGCGCGCTCGGCGAATTGTCGGCCACGTTCAACGGCGTGCTGATCGCGATGGCGCTGGGGCTGGTCCTGATCGCGGGCGTCGATCTGCCGATTCAGATCATCCGCCTGCTCGGCAAGCTGCGCATGAGCAAGCAGGAGGTGAAGGACGAGCACAAGGAGAGCGAGGGCTCGCCCGAGGCAAAGGCGCACATTCGCCAGCGCCAGCGCGCGATGCTGAGCGGCGGCGCAAGAAAGGCGGTCACGGAGGCGCATGTCGTCCTGACCAACCCGACCCACTTCGCGGTCGCGTTGCGGTACGATCGTGGCAAGGATCAGGTGCCGGTGGTCGTGGCCAAGGGGCGCGGGGCAACCGCGCTGGCCATTCGCGAGATCGCCGGCGATGCCGTCGTCCCCGTCCTCGAATACCCTGCGCTGGCGCGCGCGGTCTATTATACGAGCCGCGAGGGGCAGGAGGTCCGTGACGACCTTTATCTGCCGATCGCGACCGTGCTCGCCTTCGTCTTCGGGCTGAACGCGCAGATGGGCGGATCGCCTCCGCCGATCGACGTGCCGCCGAGCGCTCGCTTCGACGAAAACGGACGGTCCGCCGCTAAAGCCTGAGCGCAAACGGCCGTTAGTTGAGGCAGCGCCGGGAGCAGAATGAAGATGGACACCGCCACGACGACAACGAAGGTCAGCGGATCGTCGATCCTGACCGCGCTCAATTCCGGCTCCGGCATCGATACCGCCTCGCTGGTCTCCGGGCTGGTCGACGCGCAATTCGCGCTCAAGAATCAGCAGTTCAGCGCGAAGGCCGACAAGCTGACGAGCCAGATTTCCGCCGTTTCACAGCTCAAGAGCGGCATTACGGGCTTCGACGCGGCGCTGCGCACCCTGGTGAAGAGCGGCTCCCTGTCAACCCAGCCGACCAGCACGAATGCAGCGATCAAGGTCAGCGCACTCCCCGGCGCGACTATATCCTCGCTTTCCGGGTCGCTGACGGTCAGCCAGCTCGCAAGTGCGCAAGCCGCGACGACGAACACGCCCGTCGATCGCAGCGCGGCATTCCGGACGGGCACGCTGTCGCTGCGGTTCGGCACGGAGAACGCGTCCGGGAGCTTTTCGGCAGGCAGCGCGCCGGCGATCGCCATCAACATCACCAGCGCCGATACGACGCTGGACGGCATCGCGGCCAAGATCAACGCCGCCAATGCCGGCGTCACCGCCAGCGTGGTCAACGATGGTGCGGGCGCGCGCCTGACCGTCAAGGGCGTGACGGGCGCCGCACAGGCGTTCCAGCTGACAGGCACCAACAGCGGCGGCGGCGGGCTGGGTGGCCTGGGCGGCGGCGGTTCGGGGATCAGCCTTTCCACCCTGTCGATCGGTGGCGGCGCGAGCGGCACGACGATCGGCACGCGCGCCGCGGATGCCGCGGTCACGCTGGATGGGGCGACCTACAAGCGCTCTACCAACAGTATCAGCGACCTGATCCCGGGCATCCGGCTGGACATTGCCGAGACGGGCACCACTACCCTGGGCCTCACCCAGCCGACCACAGCGTTGAGCGAAGCGGTGACGAATTTCGTCGACACCTACAACCAGCTCCAAAGCGTCGTGAAAGAAGATACTGACGCGGTGAGCGGCGTGCTGAAGAGCGACACCGCGGTGAATGCGATGGCGCGCGGCCTGGGGCGGCTGACGACCGCGGTCCTGGTCAGCGATGCGCCGGCGGGGGCGCCGCGTACACTTGCCGATCTGGGCGTCACGACCAATCGCGACGGAACGCTGAGCGTCGACCAGACCAAGCTCGAGCGCATGCTGGCGACGCAGCCCCAGGCGGTGGAGAAACTGTTCGCCTATGGAACGGGCAAGGCGACCGACGGCATCGCCGGGGCATTGGGAGCGATCACGCAGACGGTCACGAGCCGCACCTATGGGCTGGACGCGTCGAGTGCGAATTATACAAAGGCACAGACCGCGTTGAGCGATGCCCAGTCAAAGGCGCTCGAGGCGGCCGATGCGATGCGGACGCGGCTGACGGCGCAATTCGCCAAGATGGATACCGCGGTCGCCGCGTATAAATCGACCCAGTCGTTCCTGAAGAATCAGATCGACGCCTGGAACAAGAGCGGCAATTGATGGCCTATGCGACCGCGCTGGCGCGCAACCCGGCCGCGACCTATCGCCAGATCGACGTGGCCGGTCGGACGGCGACCGCGGACGGGCCGGGGCTGGTCCAATTGCTCTATGAAGAGCTGATCGCGGCGCTGCGCGCTGCCGCCTGGGCCGTCGAGCACCGCCAGTTCGCGGTCAAGGGCGAGCGCGTTACCCGCGCGACCGCCATTCTTTTCGCGCTGGAGGCGGGGCTGGACTTCGACGCGGGAGGCAGCTTGTCGACGACGTTGGCCAATCTGTATGCCGGCGCGCGCCGTACCATCGTCAATGCAGCGGTCGGCGCCGACCCGCAGCCCTTTCGCGAAACCGCCGCCAGCATGGCCGAGATCGCCCAGGCATGGGCCACCGTGCGCGCCGCTTGAGCCGCTCGCCCTAACGCTGGAACCAGTGGCGACGAATGAAGAAGGCGCTGATGATGGCAGCGATGATGACGCAAGCGATCACGACCCAGTCGAACGCATAGGGCGTCTGCGCATAGGGGATGCCACGTACGTTCATCCCGAGCAGCCCGGTGAGAAAGGTCAGCGGCAGGAACACCATTGCAACGATCGAGATTACCAAGCTTCGCTGGTCGAGCTGTTCGGCGCGAAGGTCAGTCAACGTCTCATGGATGAGCGCGGCGCGTTCGCGGATCGATTCCAGCTCTTCCGCCATCCGTGCTGCACGGTCTGCGGCTGCGGACAGGTGAAGCCGGTCCTCGTCGGCCAGCCAGTCGCCGGGCAGTGCCGACATTTTCTCCAGCGCGGCGCGCTGCGGATTGAGGAATCGGCGATAACCGATCGCTTCGATCCTGACGCGGCTGACGGTTCGGCGCAGGTCGAACACGCGCTCGACACCCAATTGCTCCTCGCAATCGTCGAGTTCGTCGCCCAGTGAGGCGACTTCGGGATCGAGATCGCTGGTGATCGCGGTCGCGAACTCGGCCACGAAGTCGCCGGGATCGCACAACTCGCCGGCCTCCATCGCGGCGATCACGTCGACGAGCGCGATCAGATGCTTGCGAGAGACGCTGAAGATCCGTCCGCGGATGGCCCAGATCCTGACCGACGCCAATATGTCGGACGAATCCATCGTCTCGTCGGTGCGCCCTCGCAGGTTCAGGAATACGCCCTGCCCGATCGCTTCGCAGCGCGGGCGGGTTTCGGTCGCGGTCAGCGCATCGACGACATAGTCGTCCAGCTTCGCGCTGTCGCAAAGCCAGGCCTGCGCCTCCTCGGTATTGGATGACAAATGGGTCCAGACGAGATCGGCATCGCATGCGAGGGCTTCCTCGACGGGAACGCGCTGCGCCTTCGCGTTCGTCACGCGGTAGCCAAAGCCGCTCATATGACCCAGACTGTCAGGCCGGGTGCGGGATCGGCCGGGGGAGCGCCGCGAATCCTTGAGGCATCGGCGCGCGCGCGGTCCAGTATCGCGGCGGGCACGCCGTCGGCATGATGGATCTGATCGGCGTTCGCCAGCCACCGGGCCTCGCGCAGTGTCAGGTCATCGGGGTCTTTCGAACGAAGCACGATATGACGCACCTCGTGAGGATCAACGCCGCCTTGGAAAACGGCCTCAACGTCACCGCCGGCCCGCAGCGGGTCCAATGGCGCGCCCGCCGCCATTACCCGCGCCAATGCGCGGCGACGTAATACGCCGTCGGGAAAGGCGGCACGCAATCGCGCACGCGCGGCGTGCAGGGCGTCGGCACGGGAACCAAGATCAGCGGGCAGCAGCATCTCCAGCCGCTGTCGCAGCGCAGCAGCCAGTCCTGCCGAAGCGCCGCCGGTACCGATCGCCACCAGCACGGGCGCGCGGTCGACGATGGCCGGAAGCGTGAAGTCGCAGTGCTCGGGCCGGTCGACCGCATTGACCAGCATGCCCCGATCCTTCAGTCGCCCGATTGCGGCAACCGCTGATCCCTCCTCCTCGATCGCGACGATCGCGAGCGCGGCATCGGCGTCCTCCGCGACGATCGTGGCGCCCGCGCGTTCCAGCAGTCGCCGCTTGGCATCCGCCGCTTCGCCTTCACCAAGCAGCATGACCGGGCGGCCCGCCAGCCGCATGAACAGCGGCAGGCTGTGCAGCGTCACCGCGCCAGCCATTCGGGGACACGCTCGGCCGCGATGAGCGCCTCGGCGTCGACGCGGTCGGCGACCACCGCGAACCGGTCGCCGTCGACCAGCACTTCTGGCACCAGCGGGCGGCTGTTGTAGGTGGAGGCCATCGTCGCGCCATACGCGCCGGCGGTGCGAAAGACGGCAAGGTCACCGCGTGCCACCCGGTCGATGTCGCGACCCATCGCGAACGTGTCACCGCTCTCGCACACCGGGCCTGCGATGTTCGCGGTCATCCGCTCGCCCGAGGGGCGGACCGCGACGAAATCGTGCCAGGCGTCATAGAGGACGGGGCGCGCCAGATCATTCATCGCCGCATCGACGATGACATAGGGATGGACGACGCCGGGCTTCACCCAGACGACGCGGGTCAGCAGGACACCGGCATTCCCCGCGATGACGCGTCCGGGCTCGAACATCAGCTCGACATTCCAGCCCGCTGTCGCCCGCGCGACCATCGCCCCATAGTCGGCCGGGGCCGGCAGCACCTCTCCCTCACGATAGGGAACGCCCAGCCCGCCGCCAAGGTCGACACGGTCGACGACGTGTCCCGCCCGCCGCAATGCCGCGACCAGCGCGCCGGTGCGCGCGAACGCGGCCTCGAGCGGCGCGAGGTCGGCCAGCTGGCTGCCGATGTGCAATGCGACGCCGCGCAGGCGCAGGCCCGGCAGCGCGGCAAGGCGATCGAACATCGCCGCAGCCTGATCGATCGGCACGCCGAACTTGTTCTGCTTGCGACCCGTCGAGATCTTCGCATGCGTCCCCGCGTCGACATCGGGGTTGATGCGCAGCACGGCGGGCGCGCGCTGCCCGCGTGCATGGGCCAGCGCCGAGAGGACGCACCCCTCCTCCTCGAGTTCCAAGTTGAACTGGCCGATCCCCGCGTCGAGCGCGGCGGACAATTCGGACTCCGTCTTGCCCACACCCGAGAAGACGATGTCACCTGCCGGCATGCCGGCCGTCAGCGCGCGCTTCATCTCGCCCCCCGAGACAACGTCGGCACCGAAACCCTCATTCGCCAGGACGCGAAGCACCGCCAGATTGGGGTTGGCCTTGATCGCATAGGCCAGGTGGATGCGCCCTGCGCCTTCGACCGCCGAGCGAAAGACGCGCGCATGACGGCGCAGCGTCGCTGCGCAGTAGACATAGACCGGGGTGCCGACCTGATCCGCGATCGTCGAGAGCGCGACCTCCTCTGCAAAAAGCTCGCCGCTGCGGTAATGGAAATGATCCATCAGTGCGCGGTCATTGCGGCGGCAGATCGAACTCGTCGGACCGGCGATCCTCCGACGATTGCAGCAGCTCGTCACTGCGCCCGGGACGCTGCTGCGTCGTGGGAGTCAGCAGGTCGGCAGGCGTGGGCGTCGCGCGTGCACCATAAGGGGCAACGGGCAGGGATCGGCCCGGGGCCGGCTGCAACTGCCCGGTTGAACCGCAGGCTGCGAGCAGCAGGATCATTGCCAGCGCGAGAAACTTCATCGGTGCTCTCCTCGCGCCGCGTCGATTGCCGCGCGGACGTTGTCGGGCGCGGTTCCGCCGAAGCTGGTGCGGCTTGCGACCGAGGCATCGACCGAAAGGATTTCGGCGACACGGTCGTCCAGACGCGGATCGACCGAGCGAAGGGCACCCAGGTCCAGCGCATCCAGCGCTACGCCGCGCCGCTCCGCGAGCGCCACGATGCGCCCGGTCACATGGTGCGCCTCACGAAACGGCAGCCCCTGCTCGCGCACCAGCCAATCGGCCAGATCGGTCGCGGTCGCAAAGCCGGCGCCCGCCGCGTCGCGCATCCGGTCGGTGCTGAACGTCGCGCTGTCGACCATGCCGGTCATCGCGGCGATCGAGAGCGCGAGCAAGTCATGCGCCTCGAACACCGGCGGCTTGTCGTCCTGCATGTCCTTGGAATAGGCGAGCGGCAGGCCCTTCATCGTCACCATCAGCGCGGTGTGGCAGCCGATGATGCGCCCGGCATGGCCGCGCACCAGTTCGGCCGCGTCGGGATTGCGCTTTTGCGGCATGATCGAGCTGCCTGTCGACCATTCATCGGAGAGCGCCACGAACGAGAATGGCTGCGACGCCCACAGGATGAACTCCTCCGCCAGTCGGGATAGGTGCAGGGCGCAAGCGCTGGCGGACGCCAGATAATCGAGCGCGAAGTCGCGGTCGCTGACGCTGTCGAGCGAGTTTGTGGTGGGTCCGTCGAAACCCAGCGCATCGGCGGTCGCAGCGCGGTCGATCGGAAAGCTGGTCCCCGCCAGCGCGGCGGCGCCCAGCGGACAGCGGTTCATCCTGGCGCGCGCGTCGCGAAAGCGGCTCATGTCGCGCGCGATCATGTCGTGATACGCCATCAGATGATGGCCGAGCGTCACCGGCTGAGCGGACTGAAGATGCGTGAAGCCGGGCATGATGCTGGCGGCATGGTCCTCGGCGCGCGCGAGCAGCACGCTGCGAAGCCGGTCGAGCGCGACCAGCACTTGGTCGATCGCGGTACGGACCCAGAGGCGAAAATCGGTCGCGACCTGATCGTTACGCGAGCGCGCGGTGTGGAGGCGCCCGGCCACCGCGCCGATCCGATCGGCGAGCCGTGCCTCGGTCAGCATGTGGATATCCTCTAGCGCGAGGTCATCGGGCACGCCGTTGGCTTCATAATCGGCGGCGACAGCGTCCAGCCCCGCGTCGATCGCGTCTGCGTCCGCGCCTGATATGATCGCGCACGCGCCAAGCATCGCCGCATGCGCCTTCGAACCCTGGATGTCCTCGCGCCACAATCGCTTGTCGAAGGGAATGGAGGCGTTTATCTCTCGCATGACTGTGGCCGGGCCGCCCGCGAACCGGCCGCCCCACATCGCATTGGAATTGCCCGTGTCGTCCCGCGCGCTGATTGTCGGTCTCCTGAGCGCCACCCTGCTCACCGCCGGTTGCGATAGGCAATCGCCCGCCCCCCGGCAAGCGGACAGCGGCGCCATGCCCGACGAAGTCGCGCCGACCACCGCGCCGACGCCGGTCGCAGGGAAGATCGATCGATCCCATCAGGGCCAGGCCGCGCCGGACGTCACGCTGCTGACGCTGGACGGCCGGCCGATGCCACTGGCGGCGTTCAAGGGCCGCCCGGTGCTGCTCAACCTATGGGCGACCTGGTGCGCGCCGTGCGTCGCGGAGATGCCGACGCTGGACCGCGCCGCGACCGCGCTCGGCGACAAGATCGCGGTCGTCGCCGCAAGCCAGGATCTGGAGGGCGCGACCAAGGTCAGGCCTTTCGTCCAGAAGGCCGCCTTCAAGACGCTGACACCGTATCTCGACCCGAAGATCGCGCTCAGCCTTGCCTATCAGGCCAATTTGCCGACCACGATCATGCTCGATTCAAAGGGGCTCGAGGTCTGGCGCATGACGGGCGGCTATGAATGGGACAGCCCGGCCGCCGCGAAGCTGATCGCCGAGGCGTCCTGAGCGCCCACGACGCGATCATTCTGGGCGCCGGCGCTGCGGGCCTCATGTGCGCGGCGATCGCAGGCCAGACCGGAAGACGCGTGCTCGTCATCGATCATGCGCCGGAACCCGGAGCGAAGATCCTCATCTCCGGCGGCGGACGGTGCAATTTCACCAATCTGCATAGCGCGCCGGACCGGTTCCTCTCCGTCAATCCCCATTTCGCGAAATCCGCGCTCAGTCGATACACGCCCGCCGACTTCGTCGAGATGGTCGATCGCCACGGCATAGCCTGGCACGAGAAGACGCTGGGGCAACTATTCTGTGACGGCTCGGCGAAGGCGATCGTCGCGATGTTGATGGGCGAATGCGAGATGGGGAGTGTCGCATTCTCGTTCGGCGCACCGATCAGAACCATCACGCACAACGACGCGGTTTATACTGTGCATTACGGGGACCAAGCCTCATCCGCCCCCGCGCTCGTCATCGCGACCGGCGGTCCCTCGATCCCGAAGCTCGGCGCGACGGGCTTCGCCTACGATCTGGCGCGGCAGTTCGGACTGAAGGTCGTGGAGCCGCGTCCCGCGCTCGTCCCGCTGACGCTGGGGCCGGACGAAGCGCTGTTCCGCAATATTTCCGGCGTGGCCGCGCCCGTCGAGGCGCGCTGCGAAGTCTCGGCGTTCCGCGAGGCGGCGCTGTTCACGCATCGCGGACTGTCGGGTCCCGCGATCCTGCAAGTCTCCTCCTATTGGCGCCGTGGCCGCGACGTTTCGATCGATTTCCTGCCGGAGCGGGCAAAGGGCTGGCTGGTCGAGACGAAGCGCGCACGGCCGCGCACCTCCTTGCGATCGGTGTTGGCCGATGCGCTTCCTGTGCGGCTGGCGGAGATATTGACGGAACGGCTGGCGCTTGCGGGCGAATTGGCGAACATTCAGGACAGGCAACTGCAGTCGGCCGAGGATCGCCTGGCCGACTGGCAATTCGCGCCGAGCGGCAGCGAGGGTTTCGCGAAGGCGGAGGTGACGGTCGGCGGCATCGATACCGCAGCATTTTCATCGCGCACGATGGAAGCGAAGCGGGTGCCCGGCCTCTACGCGATCGGTGAAGCGGTGGATGTGACTGGCTGGCTAGGCGGGTATAATTTCCAGTGGGCGTGGGCCAGCGGCTGGGCCGCGGCGCAGGCGCTCTAGGTGGTGTGGACTCTAAGGATTCCCATTTTGCGTGAGGCGTGATTCAGGGCTGCTTTTGGGAGGTAGCCTTGCTTCGCGCTGACCGCCGGGCAGAAGGGCGATGCACCACAAGCCGCCGGCCTCATCGATGGGTTGCCTGCCGAAGTGGTCATGGCCGATACCGCCTATGACAGCGACGCCCTGCGGCAGGCGATCGCGGACAAGGGCGCCACGGCCGTCATTCCGAATAACCCGTCGCAGACCTTCAAGCACCACCTCGACAAGCATCTCTACGCTCAGCGCCATCTGGTCGAATGCTGCTTCTCCAAGCTCAAGCAGTTCCGCCGCGTCGCTACCCGCTTCGAGAAAACCGCTCGAAACTACCGCGCTGTGATCACACTTGCTGCCATCGTCCTATGGCTCAGGTAACTGTCCACACAACCTAGCGGACATACACCCGCATGGTCCGACAATGTACTGGCAGGTCGATCCCGCTGCCCCCGAGCCTGATCTGCCCGATGGATGAGGGCGACGTCTGGTTTTTCATGAAGACCCGTCTGCCCGAAGCTTTCAAGATCACGCCGGAGAGCGCAGCGTCGCTGATCCGCGAGGCCTCGGGTATCGACCTGCCCTATGAAATCGGCAGCAACGACGAATGAGTCGCGAGCAGCTTGACCGCTGACCGGTACAGGGACGGCCGTATCTTCCTCTTCGGCGACGCCTGCCACTTTCACCCGCCGTTCGACGATGACGGCATGAACATCGGAGTGGCCGGCGGCGTCGGCCTTGGCGCGGAACCTTGCCATGGCCCCTGACGCCACTCAAAATCTCATGCTCCCCTGCATCGGGTAGGTGTCCCGAAACGTACCGCTGCAGTTT
The DNA here is from genome assembly GCA_965260965.1 of Sphingomonas sp. Classification (GTDB taxonomy): domain Bacteria; phylum Pseudomonadota; class Alphaproteobacteria; order Sphingomonadales; family Sphingomonadaceae; genus Sphingomonas. The sequence continues at coordinate 1,847,663 of CBDHCA010000003.1, forward strand.
GACTAGGGGCCTTTTGACCGCGTAAGACTCGCTGGTCAACGCCCACCACATGGCGCCACTGATCATCGCCCCGCTTGCCCCTCAAAATTATCATGACTCCGCGTCGGGCAGACCCCGCGGAAGATGGTCAAGGATCAGGTGCACTCCGCCTTCGACCGGTGTTGTCGCCACGACGCCGAAACGGCTGAGGTCACCGTCCAGGATGCCTGCGCATTCATCGCAACGCATCAGTAATCGCCGCCCCCGCGCCACTACATCCTTAGCCCCCAAGCGACGTAGATGGCCGATGAGATCCTCCGCGTCACGGAGTCGCGTCGGCGCGCGCAACATCTGCCGCAATTCACCCGCGACCCGGTCGGCGTCCGGACCCAGGATAACCTGCACGCCATGATCACCCAGCATCACGACGCCGCGAGCGCCCAAGCGCGCCAGCGCAGCCCTGTCTGCCAGTCCGGGGTCGGCAAGCCCCAGCCGCAGCCGCGTGGTGCAGGCGTCGACCGAACGGATATTATCCGAGCCGCCCAATGCAATGATATAGGCGCTGTTCGGATCGTCGGCGGGTACGCTAAGCACCGGCTCTCCGGCTGCACCGGACCCGTCCCTGCCCGGAATCTTCAGGTCGAAACGCGCGATGGCCCAGCTGAAAACGACATAGTAAAGCCCGGCATAGACCAGCCCAACCGGCAACAGCACCAGCGGTCGCGTCGCCAGCCCGTAGTTCAGGACATAGTCGAACAGCCCAGCGGAAAACCCGAATCCCAGCTTGACGCCCAGCAGCGCCATCACGACCATCGCCGCCCCGGTCAGGACCGCATGCACGACGAACAGTATCGGAGCGATGAACACGAAGGTGAACTCGATCGGCTCGGTTACCCCCGTCAGGAACGATGTCAGTGCAAGTCCAAGATAAAGTCCGCCGACACTGGCGCGCCGCTCCGGCAGGGCGCAGCGGTACATGGCGAAACACGCGGCCGGAAGCCCGAACATCATGACTGGGAAGAAGCCCGACATGAACGACCCGGCATTCGGATCGCCGGCGAAGAACCGCTTCAGGTCTCCCGTCGCGCCATGATAGTTGCCCAGTAGAAACCATACGACGTTGTTCAGGATGTGGTGCAATCCCGTGATCAGCAGCAACCGGTTCAGCAGCCCATAGGCGAACAGCCCGACCGGGCCGGCGGTGATCACCCATTTGCTGAGCGTGTCCACGCCCGCCTCGAACCAGGGAAAGCCGATCCCGAACAGGATCGCGAAGCCGATCCCCGCAAGCCCGGCCGCGATCGGCACGAAGCGGCGACCGGCGAAGAAGCCGAGATAGCTTGGCAGCCTGATCGTCGCATATCGGTTGTAGAGCGCCCCGGCGATCACCCCCGACACGATGCCCACGGGCACGCTGAGCTTGGCGATCTCCTTGCTCTTCCACGCAGCGCTCGCCAGCGCCTGCATCGCCGTGTCCGCGCCGCGCAGCACCTGATCCGGCGGCACGACCAGCAGCGCCTTCGCGCCTTCGGTCGTCACCAGATAGCAGACCACCCCCGCCAGCGCCGCGGCGCCGTGATTTTCGCGTGCCAGGCCGACTGCGACACCGGCGGCGAACAGCAGCCCCAGATTGGCGAAAATCGCGTCCCCTGCCGCCGCGACAAAACCCAGATCGAGCAGGTCCGGTTGCCCGAGCCGCAGCAGCAACGCCGCGATCGGCAGGACCGCGATCGGCAGCATCAACGCCCGGCCCAGCGGCTGCAACGTCTCCAGCACCGTCGTCCGCCAGCTCACAAGGCGCGCTCCAGCATCGCCCGCACATCCGCCGCCGACTCCATCGCGCACACCTGTTCGGCCAACGCCCGCGCGCCTGCCATCGTCGTGGCGCGTACCGCCTGCTTCACCGCCGGGATCGCCGCCGCGACTACGGACAGTTCCGTGATCCCCAGCCCGACCAGCACCGCCGCCGCGCGCGGATCGGAGGCGAGACCACCGCACACGCCGGTCCAGCGTCCATGCGTCGCCGCGCCCCGCGCGGTCTGCGCGATCAGCCGGAGCACGGCCGGATGCAGGGCGTCCACCATCGCCGCCACGCCCGCGTTCCCGCGATCCGCCGCCAGCGTATATTGCGTCAGGTCGTTCGTCCCGACCGACAGAAAATCGGCATCCCGCGCGATCTGATCGGCGAGGACGGCCGCGGCCGGCGTCTCGATCATCACACCCAGCGCCGCCCGGTCCGTGCGCCCCATGCTGGCAGCGGCGCTGTCCAGCATGGCCCTGACCGCCAGCAGTTCGGCGCGATCGACGACCATCGGCAGCATGATCCGGCATTGCTCGCCCGGCACCGCGCGCAGGATCGCGCGCAGCTGCATCGCCAGCAGGTCCGGCCGCGCCAGCCCCAGGCGGATGCCGCGCAATCCCAGCGCCGGATTCTCCTCGGCCACGCGCGGCAGATAGGCGACCGGCTTGTCTCCGCCGATATCCAGCGTACGCACGATCAGAGGCCGATCGCCCAGCGCCGCCGCGATGCGCGCATAGAGCCTGGCCTGCTCCTCCTCGCCGGGCGCTGTGTCCCTCTCGAGGAACAGGAATTCGGTGCGTAGCAGGCCACAGCCCTCCGCCCCCGAAGCGACCGCAGCGCCCGTCTCGTCCGCCGATCCCAGATTAGCCATGACCTCGATCCGGACGCCGTCAGCGGTATGGCACGGCATCTGTGCCGCGGCGACCGCCGCCGCCCGAGTCGTCCGGCGCTCCGCCAGCATGGCCGCGACATGCGAGAGGCGCGGCGGAGCGGGATCGACCTCGAGTCCGCCTCCATCGGCGTCGAGGATCACCGTCGTGCCGCCCGGAATGTCCAGCACGCCCTGCCCTGCCGCGACCAGCATCGGCACCTCCGCGCTCGCCGCCAGGATCGCCACATGCGCGGTCGGTCCACCGCCGGCCGTGCAGATACCGGCCAGCCTGTCCCGGTCGAGGGCAAGGAATTGCGAGGGCAGCAGGTCGTCGGCGATCACGATCGCGTCCGACGGCAGCACCGGCATGCGCTCCTTTGCATCGCCGCTCAGGACGGCGACGACCTGCCGCTCCAGATCTAGCAGGTCCGCAGCACGTTCCCGGAGCAGCGGCTCCGCGCTCCCGCGCAGCGCATCCGCCGCCTCGGTCGTGGCGGATCGCCAAGCATAGGCCGCGCTCTTGCCCCCGGCAATCAGCGCATCCGCAACCATGCGCAGCGCCGGATCGCGGAGCAAAGCGCGGTGCGCCTCGGCGATCGCGGCCCCTGCCGCCCCTTGACCGCCCAGCCCGGCGGCGACGTGGTCGAGCGCACTTGCCAGCGTCGTTTGTTCCGCCGCAACTCCAATCCCCGCCTCGACGATTGCCGGCCGCACCGGCGCGAACTGCACGACCTGACCCACCGCCAATCCCGGCGATGCCATGACCGGCCTGTCCGGCGCGGCCCTTGGCGTGGCCTGCGACGCGCCCGGTTCGTCGCCGAACCGCTCGAGCGCGAAGGCGACAAGTGTCTCCAGCGCTGCCGCCGCATCGGCGCCCCGCGCCAGCGCCTCCAGCTGATCTCCCTGCGTCGCACCCAACAGCATCAGCGATACCGCGCTGCGCGTATCCGCCCGGCAGTCGCCCCTGACCAGCGTTACCTCGGCGGCAAACGGACTCAGCAGCGCGACGATGCGCGCCGCCGGTCGCGCGTGGATTCCGTTGGGCGCCGACACAGTGAAGCCGCGACGCTCCTCGCGCGACGCTCCTTCGGGCGCACGCGCCGCCTGCGCGCCGGCGATGACCGTCGCGACGGTGTCACCCGCCGCGACCAGTCGGCCGGGCCGATCCACAAGGACATGCGCGCCCTGCGTCGCGGCGACCAGCGGCGTCACCATGTCCCGCGCCCGCCTGGCGACCTCGTCCAGGTCGAACACGATCAGCGGATCGCCGGTCGAGACGCGCGCATCGACGACAACCAATGGCCGAAAGCCCTCGCCCTTCAGCGCCACTGTCTCTAGCCCGAGATGGATCAGCAGGTCGACACCGTTGTCCAGGCGCAGCGTCACGGCGTGCGCACTGTCGGGAATGGCGACGACAATCCCATCCGCTGGCGCGCGCATTACGCCCTCGATCGGATCGATGGCGATGCCCTCGCCCATCATCTGTTCGGCGAAGACCGGATCCGGCACCTCGCCCAGCGGGCTGAGCCAGCCCGCGAACGGCGCGTACAGCACGATCTCGCTCACTTGGTCAGCAATTCGACGGTGTCGATCGCCCATAACGGATCGGGTCCGCGCGCGGTATAGGTGATGCAAAGATCGCTCCGATCGGCCAGCGCGGGCAGGTCCGCCACGAGCCGCGTCACGCCGGCAAAACGAGCGGCGGGGGCCAGCGGCAGCACCGTGATCCGCCGCCCCTCGCAGCCACCGGCACGGATCTCCACTTCGCCGTCCGGGGAGGCGGGCGGCCGAAAGCGGATCTTCTCGCGGTCGCGCCCAACCTGGAAGTTGAAGGGCACCTGCCCCACCGTGACGGCGATCCGCCTCGCTCCCGCCATCGGCGCCGCTGGCCACTGCCAGCAGGGATTGAAGATATCGAGCAGGAAATGCGCGCGCGGTCCCGTGGCCGGATAGTCATCCTCCAGGTCCAGCAGCACCGCCTTGCTGCACGGCGTCAGTTCGCGGCTGGTATGCGTCCGTGCCGCCGCCAGCGACGCGACGCGGTCATAGCCGCCCGGCAGCGCGCGCGCGCCCAGGAAGGCCATCGCCCGCAACCGCGTCCCCGCCGGCAAGGACAGCGGTCCCAAATATTGCGGCGACTTGATCGTGGGCGTGCCAGCGTTTAGGGAATAGTGCATCGGCACCCCCGCCTGATTGCCAAGCGTCACCGAAATTCCCCCGTCGCCGATGTCCAGCGTCCCTTGCACCGCATGGGCGCTGTCCGCCGCGACAAGGCCCATCGGACGCATCCGGTCGAGTTGCGGCATAACCGCGCGCATGAATGTCCCGACATCCCGTGGACGCTCCGCCGCCCACCCCGTTTCGGCCACCGCCGACGCGCGCGGAAACATCATCCATGCCGCACGGGCCTCGGTGCGCGTATGCTCCGTCCACAAATTCGCCTGCAGCCCCACGATGTGGGCGCGCTGCTCCGGCGTCAGCCCGGCCGGCATCGGCGCGAAGGCCAGTACGTCGCTCAGCGTGATCAGATCCCCTCGCCCCGGCGGCTCCTGCGGCCCGGTCCCCTGCCGGTTGTTGACGTATAGCGTCGGCGCCGGCGACAGGATTGCGTCATGTCCCGTCTGCACCGCCGTCGCGGCGCCGTCGATACCGCGCCACGACATCACGGTCGCATTGGCCGGCACGCCGCCATCCAGTATCTCGTCCCAGCCGATCAGGCGCCGCCCCTTCGACGCCAGATACTTGCCGATCCGCGCGACGAACCAGCCCTGCAACGCATCCTCGTCCTTCAGCCCCAGCGCCCTGATCTTCGCCTGGATCGCGGGGCTGGCGCGCCACTGGTCCTTGACGGCTTCGTCTCCGCCGACATGGATCCATGGCGATGGAAACAGGTCCATGACCTGCGCGAGCACGGCCTCCAGAAAGGTGAAGGTGCGCTCGTCGGTATTGTAGAGCCAGGGAAAGACGCCCCAGTCGCTCTCCGTTCCGGGCGGGATCGGCACGCCCATGCCCAGCGCCGGATAGGCGCGGATCGCCGACAGCGCATGGCCCGGCATCTCGATCTCGGGCACGGTCGTGATTCCGCGCTCGGCGGCATAGGCGACGAGCCGGCGAACTTCGGCCTGCGTGTAGAAGCCGCCGGTCACGGGCAGCTGCGGCGCGCCGGGCGCGGTCGCCGGCCGCCGCCACGCGGACACTGTGGTCAGTCGCGGATACCCCTTTATCTCCAGCCGCCAGCCCTGATCGTCGACCAGGTGCCAGTGGAGCCGGTTGAGCTTGTTCGCCGCCATCCAGTCGATCAACCGGCGGATGAACGCGGGCGACTGGAAATGACGCGCGCTATCGAGCATCAGCCCGCGCCAGGCGAAGCGGGGAGCATCGTCGATCGTCACCGCCGCCACGCGGTGACGGCCATCACCCTGCGTCGCCAGCTGCCACAAGGTGACCGCACCGTAGAACAGCCCGGCATCGCCCGTCGCGCTGATCGTCGCGCCGCTCCCGCCGGTGGTCAGCCTGTACGCCTCGGGCGCCATGCCGGGCACGCGTCGGAAGCGAACGGCGGGGCCTGACCCGGTCCGTCCGCCGTCCGCCGGTATCAGCGCGATCTTCTGGCTGCGCATCAGCTCGATCAGTCGCCGGGCGGCCTTTCTCGCGCCGGGGTCGTCCCGCTCCGCAATGACCCGCATTTCGTTGGCCACGGCGAATCCGCCCTGCGCGACGGTCATCGCACGCGGCGTGGGAAGCAGCTGCGGCGCGGGTGCCGCCGCGGCGATCCCGGCGCTCGCCAGCCAAATCGTCGCGATGCCACCAATTCTCACGCCGCTGCCCCCACGCAACATTCAGTAACGGATACGTACGCCTGCATAGAAGATACGGCCATTGTCATAACGCGCGCGGAACCGCGTCTCGGTACCCGAATACTGATAGAGCTTGAAATTGGTCAGGTTGATCGCATCCGCGGTCAGGTTGATGTTGTCGGTCAGCCTGAAATTGACGGAGGCGTCCAGCGACTCGGTCTTGCCCTGATTGAGCTGCGAATTGCGATCGATGTTGATGAAGAAGGCGGAACGGTAATTGTAGGACAGACGCGCCGAGAGCAGGCTATCCTCATAATAGCCTGACACGTTCAGCGCGTGCTTCGAGTTGCCGGGAATCTGATCGCCCTCGACCGACTTCGCGTCGGAATAGGTGTAGTTGATGATCGTGCCGATCGGCCCGAAAATTTTGCGTGACGCCTGAATCTCGAATCCCTTGTTGGTACCACCCGCGCCATTCGAGCGGCGATTGATGTCGAACAGGCAATCGTACAGTTGATCCGTTGCGTTGATCAGCGTGCAGCGCGACAGGTTAGGGGTCGATGTCTGGACCGGGAAGCGCTCCTGCACCGTCCGGTTCACGATATAGGTCTCGATGTCCTTGTAATACAGCGCGGCGGCGAAGATCGTCTGGCGGTCGGGATACCATTCCAGGCTCAGGTCGACCGCATTGGCTCGATATGGTCGGACGCTGGGGTCTCCGCCGTCCCCCGTCAGCGTGCCGGGGTTCAGACTGACCCGAGGTACAATATCGGTATAGTCGGGCCGCGCGACCGTCCGCCCTCCCGCGAAGCGGATCACGATCTGCGGCGTCAGGTCGAGCGAGATGTTCAGACTGGGGAGGATGTCGGTGTAGTGGCGCTCCACCGAGATCGGCAGATAGGTGCCGAACAGATTCGCGATGGCACCCGGCGTCTCGATCGGGACGCCAAGCTGGTTGCCGCGCGACGTCTGATCGGTGCGGATGACGCGGATGCCGACATTGCCATGATACCGCGTGGAATCGTCACCGAGCTTGAACATGGCATAGCCGCCATAGGTCTTCTCGTTGATCGAATAGTTCTCGGGCGGATTCAGGATGCGCGCGCGGTTCGCGGCCGGCTGCCCGTTCAGGATTGCCGGGCAGCGAGCCGCCGGCGAAGTCGACCGACGTGCATGGACGCCCGCCACATCCCACCCCGTTGGTCGGGTCGCCCAGCGGCACGTAGAAGCTGCCATAGGTCGTCGCGAGAAACGATGCGACGCGGTCGTGGTCGGTATATTTGCCGCCGAACTTGAACGCCGTGATCCCGCCGAAGGTGAATTGCTGCTCATAGTCGAAATAGCCGTATTTCTCCTTGTCGGTGTTGCCGACACGGTGAAGCGACGCGAAATCGAAGGTCAGGTCGGCCGGGTTCGTCGGATCGAAGCCGGTGAAGCTGACGGTCGGTACATAGCCCGTAAGGTCATATGTAAAGGCGCCAGATGCGCCACCTTCGTAGAAGGGCTGCGATTTCGTGAGGCCGTTCGCCTTGGTATACCCGCCCTTCAGGTGCAGCGTCCCGTTGTCGCCAGGCCGGAAGACGACATCGAAGTCGCCCGAATACGTCTCGGCATAGGCATTGCGATAAATCGTGTCATAGACCGCCGCGCGACCCGTAATGCCGTTGCCCGACGATGTGACGGTGCCGCTCACGGCCGTCCCGTCACGCACGGTCGTGTTGGTCAGCGTGCCGCCGCCCCCCAGTGCGTTCGAGCCCCAGGCAAGGAAGTTCTGGTTGAAGTTTGACGCGTTGAACCGCGAATAGAGTCCGGTCGCGACGATTTCGATCCGGTCGCTCGGCCTGATCTGGATCTCCGCATTGCCGCCATAGCGTTCGCGCGTCTGCTGGAACAATGCCGAGCCGATCAGAGAGGGATATTGCACGCCGACCAGGGCCGGATCGAAGGCCGGGTTGGGCACGATGGTGTTGGGCGTGCCCGGAGGGGAATCGGCCGGCGGCGCGATCGACAGCGTCGCGGGAATATCGTAATTCTGATACCCCAGCACCTCGACGCCGTCACGCCGGATGCGGCGCTTTTGATAGACCCCGCCCAGCAGGACGCCCAATGTTCCGGCATCGTTCTTCCAGCTGATCAGGCCCGACGCTTGCGGATCGAACTTGTCGGATCGCTCCGAATAGACCGCCTGCGCCTGCGCGGACACGGTCCAGCGCTTCAGGTCGAGTGGATGGCGCGTCTCGACATTGATCGTACCGCCGATCCCGCCCTCCTCCACGTCGGCCTGCGCGCTTTTGTAGACGTCGAGCTGTCCGACGATCTCGGCCGGCAGCGTCAGATAGTTGAACGACCGGGTCGCGGCGAGCTGGTCGAGGATGAACCAGTCGGCGGTCGCGATGCCATGGCCGTTGACTAGCGTCTTCGTCAGGTTGGGCGCCGTGCCGCGCAGGCTGACGCGCTCGCCCTCGCCGAATTCGCGGTTGATGACGATGCCGGGAACCCGCTGCAGCGCCTCCGCCACGTTCTTGTCGGGGAACTTGCCGATATCCTGGGCTGATATGATGTCGGCGATGACCGACGACCGGCGCTTCGCCTCGTTCTGCGCCGCGATCCCGCCACGGATGCCGGTGACGACGATATCGTCCTCGCGCAGCGAGCCGTCCTCCTCAGGTACGGGGTTGAGCACTCCAGCCGTGGGCGAATTGCTCGGCGGACCGACCGGTGGCGCATCCTGCGCCGTCACCTGAGTGGCGAGCATCGCTGCGATGCCGGCGGTCGATGCAAGGATGACATGCTTCATCATCAGCGTTCCCCCATTGCGGTACCCCCTGGGCGAAAGCCCACTTGAGTACCAATGACAATACCATTTCCCGTCATTTTGGAGCCGTCAAGCAGAAAGTTTCAAAACGGTGACTAGCAGAGGTATTTGATGCTGGAAACTGGTCTGATATTGGTTATACGTACCGCGCAATCATCGGGGGCTCTATGACCAATCTGGCCGAGCAGGTCGGCACGCTGGACGCGGCCGGTCGCGGTGCGCTTTACCGACAGTTGCAGCGTGGCCTGCGCGACATGATCGATCGCGGCATACTCAGGCCGCAGGAAGCCCTGCCGTCGGAGCGGGACCTCGCCATCGACTTCGACGTGTCCCGGATCACGGTGCGAAAGGCGCTCGACGCGCTGGTCGAGGAGGGGCTGCTCTTGCGTCGCCACGGCGCGGGGACCTTCGTCGCGGGACGGGTCGAGAAACAGTTCGCCAATCTTTCTTCCTTCTCGGAGGACATGGCGGCGCGCGGCCGGACCGTGCGCAGCGAGTGGCTGATCCGCGCCGAGGGGACGGTGACCCCGGACGAGTCGCTGACGCTCGGCCTCAGCCCCGGCGCCTCGGTCTATCGGTTCCACCGGTTGCGTCTGGCCGACGACCTGTCGATGGCGATCGAGTTCAGCGCCATTCCCGGTTTCGCGCTGGCGGGCACCGATGCGGTCCGCGACTCGCTCTACACGGCCCTTGAGTCGGCGGGACATCGTCCCGTCCGCGCGCTCCAGCGACTGCGAGCGGTCCTGTTCGACGCGCAGCAGGCAAAGCTGCTCGGCATCGAGGCCGGCGCGGCAGGACTGTTCATCGAACGGCGCAGCTTCCTCGACGATGGGCGTGCGATCGAGGCCACGCGAAGCTGGTATCGCGGCGATGCCTATGACTTCGTATCCGAACTCAATGTTAGGGGCCCGGCATGATCGATCCCGGTCAGACCCGCATGATGATCGAAGCGGCAGAGGCGCCTCGCGTCGTCGCGCGCCAATGGTCGGCGAACGCCGCCATCGTGGACCGGCTGGCGACGATGCTGCGGGACGATCCCCCGACCGGCGTGCTCACCTGCGCACGCGGAAGCTCGGATCACGCGGCGACCTATGCCAAGTACCTGATCGAGACGCGCACCGGCGTCCTGGTCACCTCGGCTGCTCCCTCGATCTCCTCCGTTTACGGAGAGGCACCCGGCGCCAATGGCCTGCTCGCCCTCGGCATTTCGCAATCGGGGCAGAGTCCGGACCTCCTCGCGACGATGCAAGGCGCGGCCAACCGCGGTGCGCGGACAGTCGCGATGGTCAACAATCGGGACTCGCCGCTCGCCGCGCTAGCGGATACCACGCTGCCGCTCTGCGCCGGACCCGAGCGCAGCGTCGCTGCCACCAAATCCTATATCGCAGCACTCGCCGCCATCGCCCGGCTGGTCGCGGCGTGGAGCGATGACGATGCGCTGCGCCTGGCCCTCGACGCGCTGCCCGCGTTGCTGAAGCGGGCATGGGCGGCGGACTGGTCACCGCTGGTCGAGCAGCTGGCGGGTGCACGCGGACTGTTCGTGATTGGGCGCGGCCTGGGCCTGGGGATCGCGCAGGAAGCCGCGTTGAAGCTTAAGGAAACATGCGCCCTGCATGCCGAGGCGTTCAGCGCGGCGGAGGTGCGCCATGGTCCTATGGCGCTCGTCGGGCCCGACTTCCCCCTGCTCGTCTTTCGCCAGTCGGATGAAGCGGCCGCCAGCATCGACCAGCTGGTGACAGAGGTTCGCGCGCGTGGCGGGACGGTGCTGGTCGCCGGCCCCGCGGATGCCGCCTCGACCACCCTGCCCGTCCCGGTCACTCATCCCGCCATCGAGCCGATCTGCGCGATTCTCGGTTTCTATCGGGCCACCGCGAAGTTATCGGTCCGGCGCGGACTCGATCCCGATCACCCGCGCAATCTCCACAAGGTTACGGAAACCGTTTGATGCTCGCGCTCGTCAACGTCCGTGTCCTGCTGGACGAGGGCTTTGTCCCGGGTTGCGCGGTGTTGATCGACGGCGAGAGGATTGTCGCCGTGCCGCCCGTCGACGCGCTGCCGCCAGGGGTGCCGCAAGAAGACCTGAACGGGGCGATGCTCGTGCCCGGCTTCATCGACACTCAGGTCAATGGCGGCGGCGGCATGCTCTTCAACGACGCGCCCAGTGTCGAGACGATCCGCGCGATTGCCGCCGCCCATGCCCGCTTCGGGACGACGGGGATGCTGCCCACGCTGATCACCGACGAGCTCGACGTGATCCGCGCCGCCATCGCTGCCGTCGACGCCGCGATCGAGCAGCGCGTTCCCGGCATCCTGGGCATCCATGTCGAGGGCCCGTTCATCAACACCAAGCGCAAGGGCATTCACGCCGCCGACCGAATCCGCACGATGGACGCGGAGGGGTTCGGCGTCCTCACATCGCTGAGGCATGGCCGCGTGCTGGTGACCATGGCCCCCGAGATGGTCGATCCGGCGATGATCACGCGGCTCGTCGCCGCTGGCGTCATCGTCTCCGCGGGGCACACCGCGGCGACCTATGCCGAGGTAAACTGCGCGATCGACGCCGGGCTGAGCGGCTTCACCCACCTGTTCAACGCCATGTCGCCGCTCACCAGCCGCGAACCCGGCGTCGTCGGCGCGGCGCTGGAGAGTGATGCAAGCTGGTGCGCCGTGATCGTCGACGGACACCATGTCAGCCCCGCAACCCTGCGCCTCGCGCTGCGTTGCAAGCCTCCAGACCGGATAATGCTGGTCACCGATGCTATGCCCACGACCGGCGACGACCGACCCGGCTTCATGCTGCAAGGTCGCCGGATCCACCGTGACGCGGGACGTCTCGTCGCGGACGACGGGACGCTGGCGGGCTCCGACCTCGACATGGCGAGCGCCGTAAGCAACGCGCACCGGATGCTGCACGTCCCGCTTGAACGGGCCTTCGCGATGGCCGCGCGCACCCCGGCCGCCTTCCTGGGGCTGGAGCACAGCCTGGGCCGCATCGCGCCAGGCTACCGCGCCTCGCTGACCGCCGTCGACGACACGCTGACCACCGTCGCGGCCTATGCGGACGGCCTGCGCACCGCTTAGAGAGGGCTTAGCGTTGGTTATTCGCCCGATTACGCTCTCATGACTGCCATCTGAGATGCTGGCCGAATTTACTCCTTCGCCGGTCGCCAGACCAACGGTTGCATCGACCTTGGCGGGTGTGCTGCGGGCGCCTGATCGACGACGATTGATCACGCTCTCATCCGCGGGTTGGTTACCGCACTACCCGTATCCGTCGCTGGGCCTATCCTCGGCCTAGGGTCTGTCGAGATTCACTTGGAATTAATGACGGCAGCGGCGAGATAGATAGCGGCGGCAAAGCTGGTGTCAGTTTTGTCGGCTTGCATGGTGATACGCTTGAATTCCTTGAGCTTGCAGAAGAAGTTTTCGATCAGATGCCGCCATTTGTAGATATCGAGATCGATGGCGACGGGCTTGGCGCGTCGTGGATGCTGGGAAATGACGATCTGCGCACCACGCTCGTTGAGGTCGGTGATGATGGCGTTGCTGTCGAAAGCTTTGTCTGCGATCAACCCGCCGAAATCGACGCCTTTGATGAGCGGTTCGATGCCGACGGTATCGAACCTGTTTCCAGGCATGAGAACGAAGCGGACCAGATTGCCCAGCGCATCGGTCAAGACGAGGATCTTGGTCGTCATGCCGCCTTTGGAACGGCCAATGGCCTGGCTGAAAGTCCCCCTTTTGCGCCCTGTCCGTGACGATGGACCTTCACGATCGTGGCATCCACCATCGCATATTCCATGTCCGGCTCCTCCGAGCAGGCGTCGAACAACCGCTTGAAAACATCTGCTCTCGCCCGATCCCGGTAGCGCCGAAAAACCGTGTTCCAGCGGCCAAACATATCCGGCAAATCCCGCCAAGGACTACCCGTCCGCACGATCCACAAAATCGCCTCGGCAAATAGTCGGTTATCGCCACCGCTACGCCCCGGGTCGCCAGGCTTGCCAAGGCAGTGAGGTGCCATTCTCGCCCATTGGGCGTCGGTCAAAACACATCTGCCCATCGACAGCTTGAATCAGAAAATCCCAGGTAGCGGAATCCTCAATCTCAACAGACCCTAGTCTGTTGAGGGGCGATCAGCCCGAATTAGGCAGGATAGAACGGTTCCTTGGGACTCTACGGAAAAGAGGCGAGGTTGGGATTGTTCGCCGAGAAAGCTTTGCGAGCAAAGATTGATCGAAGCCGTGCCGAGCGCTGGATCAGGGCTAATCGGTTTTTAAGATCATCGATTCGCAAACGGGTCAGACTCTCATCCTAGACGAGCCTTGGAAGCGGATAGCGCCGCGTTTGGGAGTCGGGTTGATGATGGGAAACAGAGTTCAATGGACATTGCTGCTCGGCACCGCGCTCGCGATGGTCGTCGCGCCCGTGCCGGCGTTTGCGGGCGCCAAGGACGGCGGCAAAGATGTGGCAGGCAAGAGCAAAACGCCGTCAGCGGTACCGGGCAGCATCCGTGGTGATGTGAGCGGCACGCCCGGCACGACGCAGCCGCTGGGCGGCACGATAGAGCCCAAGTGGACCAACATTCGCGGCTTCTGGGGCGACGCGACGCCGTTCTGGACAAATATCCGCGGCTTCTGGGGCGACACCAATCCCTATGAAGGCAATCTGACCGCGTTCTGGGGCAATATGAGCAGCAGTTTCGACCCCACCGCGACCCAGGACAGCGTCACGCCGAGCTGGACCAACATTCGGGGATTTTGGGGTGATCTGGGCGCGTCGTGGACCAATATTCGCGGCTTCTGGACCAACATCCGCGGCTTCGGCGACGCGCCGGAAGATTATGCCACGCTGTCGTCACAGCTGAACGACATGGTTACGAAGTCGTCGCTGTTCTGGGGCGATGCGGTTACCGCGCGTACCGGCCAGTCGTTCGCCAACGGTTTCGCCAATCCGCTGTTCGCAAAATACGGAATCGACCTTAAGGATCCAAGCACGCTGCAAAATCTCGAGCCTGACGCGCGCGAGCATTTCTTCGTCGACTGGTATGACGGGCTGATGGCCTATTCAGGCCACGACCAGGTCGATCACTGGATGAAGGAGGTCAATTGGACACCATCGCTCACCCAGATGCTGGGCGCGGGCAGTGACAGCGTCGTCGGGCTTCTTGACTTCAGCGTGACCGGTGACGAAGCGATGAACGTCACCAAGGCAGCGGGCGTGTCGACGTTTACCAACGGCCATGGCTCGGCGGTCGCCAGCCTGATGGTCGCACCGCATGACGGCAAGGGTGTCATGGGCATCGCGCCGCGCGCCGCAGTCGTCGAATATAACCCGTTTGACGAGACCGCGACCGCAGGCTGGGCCGACATCAAGGCGGGCGTGCTCTATCTGAGTCAGAACAAGGCGAGCATCGTCAACATGTCGCTGGGTGTCCCCGGCTGGACGCTCAACCAAGGCTGGAACGATGTCTTCGCCGACAAGCAGGTGAGGGATGCGACGAAGAATGTCGTGTTCGTCATTGCCGCGGGGAATGACGGCGTGACCCAGACGCAGGATATCAAGTGGAGCAAGGACAACCCCAACATCATCGTCGTCGGCTCGGTCGATCCGACGGGCACGATCTCCAGCTTCTCCAACCGCCCGGGTGACGCGTGCCTGCTGGACGGCGACAAATGCGGACCCGACAAGAAGCTGATGAACCGATTCATCGTCGCGCCGGGCGAGTTCATCCTGACCTCCGATGGGCAGGGCGGCACGATGCGCGTATCGGGAACGTCGTTCGCAGCGCCGCTCGTATCGGGGACGATCGCGCTGATCCAGGATCGCTGGCCCTGGCTCGTTAAATACCCCAAAGAAACGAGCGATATCATTCTGAAGTCGGCCAGGGATCTGGGTGCGCCAGGCACCGACCCGGTCTATGGCGTCGGAGAGTTGGATGTCGCCGCGGCGCTGTCGCCGCTCGAGATGAACAATGTAAAATTCTATCAGTACGATGGCAAGGGGAACCTGGCCGAGCAGGACGTCAAGCGGCTCTCGGACAGCAAGCAGCAGGCATTGTGGGAGGCTAACAGCGTTTATTACTATGTGTATGAGAAGATCGGCGGCTCGTTCCGCGATTTCGCGGTGCCGCTGTCGAGCAAGCTGATCGGCCAGTCGGTCCTGTCGGCGGGCGGGACGCAGGAGATGTTCCAGTCCTACGTCACCAGCCGGTTGACCGGATGGCTTTCACAGACGGCCAAGGGCGGCAAGGGCTTTACTGGCGATGGTCGGGCGCTGTTGGGCTTCTCCGGCACAGACGCGACGGTACCCAATGCCTATGGATTGAATGTCACGATGGCCATCGCGCCGCGCCGGCCGCTGTTCGGATATCGTCAGCCGACCTCACCCTATCAGACGGCGCTCAAACTCGCTGACCGGGAAGGCCGGTTCGCCTTGACCGTCGGCAATGGGGACGGGGCGGTCGCGCTGGGGGCGACGCGCGGCTTCGGCTATGCGTCCGATTATGATCCCACGGTCGGCGGTGCGAACCCGCTACTCGGCTTCGCCTCGGGCGGCTCGTTCGGCGAGGCGAGCCTGGCTGTGTCGGACCGTCTGACCGTCTCGACCAGCCTGACCGCAAGAGCGCTTCGTCGGGACATGCGGCGAGCGACGCTTGCCGAGCAGGTGCAGTTCGGTGGGGTGGATGGGTATCGCTCGAGCGCTCAGCAAGTGAGTTTCGATTATCGCGTTGCAAACGGGGTCACGCTCAACGCCAGTCTAACCCGGTTGCAGGAAAGCAACGCGCTGTTCGGTACCCAGTCGCTCGACCGGCAGGATTTCGCGGGCGGCATGACGACCGACGGAGCGACGATGGGTGGGGATATCAGCGTGACACCGACATTTTCCGTTGCGGCATCGGCAACGCTCGGCCGTACCGGGTCGAATGGTGGTCGCGGGAATTTCGACGTGTCGCGTAGCGGACTCATGACCTCATCCTTCCAGGTGGCGATGAGTAAAACGTCGCTGCTGGGCAAGAGCGATCGATTGCGTCTGACGCTGTCGCAACCGATGCATCTGGAGCATGGCAGCCTCGACTATACGATGGTTGCGGTTGTCGATCGCCAGACAGGGCAGCTCGGCGCGGTCACCCGCAGTTTCGACATCGCCACCGAACAGCGCCAGTTCGTCGCGGAAATGGGCTATGGACGGTCGGTCATGAACGGCGCGGCGCAGGTCAACTTGTTCGGGCGCGCCAGGCTGGCGGGGAGCAATCAGCCGGGTGCGAAAACCAGCGGACTGCCCAATTTCATCGCCGGAGCCGGGTTCAATCTGGGCTTCTGAGCGATGCTTGCGGCCGCCGGCCTCGATGCTTGATCGGGCGTCGGGGTTGGCGGTCGCTTAACATTTCGACGCTAGACCGTGATCGCGATGAGAGGAAAACCCGGTTGATGTCCGTCCGTTCGATGCTTGCGCTTGCGCTTGCGCTTGCCGTTACGGTAGCGTCGCCCGCCAGGGCACAGACAGCCGCACCCGCCGCCTTCGCCGGGTTCGAGCGCCAGGTCTCAGCGACCAAAAGCGCGATGATGGCGGACCCGCAGATCGCGCTCAAGCGCGCTAACGAGACGGCGCGGATCGCTACCACCTTACCCGCAACCCGTCGAGGACAGATGGCGCTGGCGACCGCACTCTGGCTGCAGGGTGAGGCCCATCTTTTTCTGAACGATCCGGCGGGCGCGACACCGCTCATCGAGGAGGCGCTGACGATTGCCAAGCGCGCGGCGCCGCGCACCAAGCTCAAGGGCGATCTGTTGCGCTCGCGCGGCGCGATCGCCGCGATGGGCGGGCGGATTCAGGACGCGCTGCGAGACTTCCAGTCCGCCTACCACATCTTCACCGCGCTGCACGAAGCGCGGTCACAAGCGATGACGCTGCAGGACATCGGCCAGATCTATTGGGACGCGGGCGACTATGAGCGCGTGCTTCGCTATTACGCGCAATCGGCCGAAGTCTATAACAAGGATCCCTCGGTCCTGCTAGTCAGTCACAACGGCCGCGGCGAGGTCCTGCGTAAGCTGCATCGACTGGCGGAAGCTGAGGACGAATATCATCAGTCGCTACGCGAGGCGCAACGATTGAACAGCCCGCCTCTAAAGGTCCGAGTCCTGGCTAACCTCGCGCAGATTCAAGTCGCACGCGGCCGCTTGAATGCGGCGGCGCATACGGTCAACCAGGCGATCGCGCTGACGTCGTTTGGGGAGGCCGAAAGCTGGCGACCCTTCGTCTGGGCCTCGGCAGCAATGGTCGCGCGTGCGCGCGGCGACGTGGCGGGCGCGGCGCAGTTGTTCGACCAAGCCTTCGCCGGCCTCGATCCCAAGACCACACCGATGCCGTTCAAGGAGCTGCACCAGCTGGCAGCAAACGTCTACGAAGGGCGCGGCAATGATGCGAAGGCGCTAACTCACCTCAAGGCATATCAGCGACTGGAAGGCGAAGCGCGCAATCTGACCGCATCGACGAGCGCGCAGTTGTTGGGCGCGCGCTTCGACTTCGCGAACCAGAATCTGAAGATTGTGCAGCTGAAACAAGGGCAATTGCAACGCGACATTCAGATCGAGCGCCAGCAATACCGGCTACGCACCGTCGTGCTCAGCGGCTCGCTGGTCGCGGGTGTGCTCGTTCTGATCCTGCTGCTGATCGGGATGTGGTCGCTGCGTCGCAGCCGCAACGCTACGCGGACGGCAAACGTGAGGCTACACAACGTCAACGACGCGCTCGAACGCGCGCTGAAGACAAAGACCGCGTTTCTTGCGACCACCAGCCATGAAATCCGCACGCCGCTGAACGGCATCCTGGGCATGACTCAGGTCCTGCTGACCGATCGAACGCTGGATGGTATGGTGCGCGACCGGATCGAGGTCGTCCACGGAGCCGGCGAGACGATGCGGGCGCTGGTCGATGATATCCTGGACGTTGCCAAGATGGAGACGGGCGAGTTGACCGTAATGGAGGAGGTGACGCCGCTCGCCGATATCATGCGTGATGCCGTCTCGCTGTGGAGCGGGCATGCCGAGGCGAAGGCGCTTCACGTCGTGCTGGAGGTAGACGACGTACCAAGCCATATCCTTTCTGACGCAACGCGGCTGCGCCAGGTCATCTTCAACCTGATGTCGAATGCGGTGAAATTCACCGAAGCCGGCGTAATCACGCTCGGCGGACGCGTGGCGGTGGAAGGCGATCACGAGATGCTCCTTCTATCGGTCGCGGATACCGGTATCGGCATTCCCAAGGGAGAATGCGAACGCGTGTTCGAAGCCTTTCATCAGGTCGACAACAGCACTATCCGCCAGTTCAACGGGACCGGCCTCGGGCTGTCCATCTGCCGGCGCATCGTCGAGGCGATGGGCGGGACGATCATTGTTCACAGCGTACCCGGCGAGGGCACCTGCTTCACGGTTCGCATTCCGCTTCGACCTGTCTTAGTCCCTGATAGGCTGGTCAGCCAGGCGACCGCCACTTGGCTTGGGGAAGCGCGCGTCATGGTCGTTGAGGCAAATCCGTTGAAGCGAAGCACGATAACCGCGCTGCTCGAACCCTGCGTCGGATCGGTGACGGGTGGTGTAAGCGACGAGGACGCGCTCGCGGCGATCCGCGAAGGTCGGCTCGATCACGTCCTGATCGATGCGGCGTCCGCCGGCGAGGACGATCACCGGACCTTGCGCGATCTGGCCGCGCTGGCGAGGCAACACGATGTTCGGCTCTCCGTGCTGCAACCCGCCGAATCGGCTGCATCGACCGGCGACCTGCTCCTGGTCGGTGCGTCACAGATCATCCTGAAGCCCGTCGGGGTGAAGGCGATGATCGCGGCGATGGCGTCGCTCTACCAGTGCGATCCGGCAATCATCCCGGTGACGGCGGCGGCTGCATGACCGCGCCCGCTAAAGAATTGTTGAGAACTGGCGGTTTAGAAGAATGCGTCGATGATCAACATCTTGGGAATGCGCGCATGCAGATTCTGTTCGTCGAAGATGATCCGATGAATAGGCGCGTCGTCCGCGACATGTTGAATGTCGTCGGCGCCGAGATGGCCGAAGCGGGCGATGCCGAGAGCGGGCTGCGGATGATCGACGATCGGACGTTTGCCATCGTACTCATGGATCTGAGGATGCCCGGAATGGATGGGCTGACGGCAGTTCGCCAGTTGCGGGGTCGTCCGGACGCAAAGGCTGCGCTGCCGGTCATCGTCGTCACTGCCGATACCGCCGCGGACCTGCGTGAGCGCTGCTTGGAGAACGGAGCCAATGATGTTATCCTGAAGCCCATCTCGATGGGTGCGCTACTCTCGGCGATTGGGCGTGCCGTTGCGCTGTCGGGTGACGGCGACGTCATGCTTTCATGAGTTGAATTGCGCTTGCTCGAAGTTTCACCAAAGGCGATGCTCTGCAGCACCGCGGTGTTAGAGCAGGATGACACTCGAGCATGACCGGATCACGCTTCAGCGTGATCCGGTCATGCTCTAAGCCCGCCGCGTGATCGACCGAGACAGTTATCTGCACCCCCCTTTTTGCCGTCGCAGCCTGCTGGTGCGCCCGGATGGAAGTGCTGTCGATCATCTGGATTTCGCCATCGTGCGCGGTGCTGATAGCGTCCATCAGCCGGTCCCATACACCTGCCTCCCGCCATCGGTTGAAGCGGTTGTAGCAGGTGGTGCGCGGCCCATAGCGCTCCGGCAAGTCGCGCCACGGCGCTCCCGATCGCAGCACCCAGAAGATGCCGTTCAGCACGCGGCGGTCATCGACCCGAGGCACACCTCGCGGCTTGTTCGGCAAAAGCGGCTCGATCACGCGCCGCTCGAAGTCGGTCAGATCATATCGGCTCATGCCACTGCTGAATCAGCATTCGATCAGATATGAAAGCCCTGCGAACGCCCGATCGTGGCGGAAACTGCGGAGCCGCGTTAGAGATGGGCCGTGCTGCCCGATAGCCTCCGCTCGCTGCCTTACCTCGTCCATACCAACCGCGAGTTGGGCTAGATGCTGATAGGTACGAAGCCGCTTGCGATGTTCGGCTACACGGATGGCTACGAGGTCGACTTCGTTCTGCGCTACTTGAGAATGTTTGACCGGTATGCCGCAGCGGGCCGGTTTACGAAGCATGAGAAGGTGCGACCGCTCCACCAACTGAACGGCACGCTTTACCACCAGATCTTCTACACGCTCCCCAACTAGGATTGGCGCGTCGACGCCATGTTGGAACTGCTCGCCTTGCCCGGAGCGTGGTCCAATGAGCGAAAACGCCGATATGGCACGCTACTGGGCTACGAAGACTGGCAGACCGACGTTTGGCTCAGCCGCCACCCGTCCCGTGACGGATGCCGTAGCCTCCACCGCACGCCCATCTTTATGAGTTCACGACCTAGCACTACTTTGGCAGGTTTGTAGTTTTTGGGATTTCCATTTTGTTGTATCAGTGATTCATGGGGAGCCAGCATGTGGAGGCTGGCGATGGGCAGTGATTGGCGGGATGATCTGGAGGCGTGGCTGAGGCCATTCGTGGCGGCGCTTGGTCACAAGACGCGGGGGCGGATGTGTCCGTCGTATGTTGCGGGGTTGATCGGGCCTGGGGATCGCAAGAGCATTCAGCCGATGGCAGCGCGCGACGATGCCGTCAGTTACGATCAACTCCACCACTTTGTGGCGAGCGGCGTCTGGGACGCGGAGCCGCTGAAGGCCGCATTGCTGGCCGAAGCCGATGCCCAGGTCGGCGGCGGTGATGCCTGGCTGATTATCGACGACACGGCTCTGCCGAAGAAGGGGCGCAGCTCGGTTGGGGTGGCCCCGCAATATGCTGGCGTGCTCGGCAAGAACGCCAACTGCCAGACGCTGGTGTCGGTGACGCTGGCGCGGCGGGAAGTGCCGATCATGGTGGGCCTGCGGCTGTTCCTGCCTGAGAGCTGGATTAGCGATCCGGCCCGGCTTGACCGGGCCAAAGTGCCCGAAGAATGTCGCGATTATCGCACCAAGCCCGAGATCGCGCTCGATGAGATCGACCGGGTGCGAGAGTGTGGTGTTCGCTTCGGCTGCGTGCTGGCCGACGCTGGATACGGGTTGTCCGCGCCGTTCCGGCAGGGCCTCTCCGAACGCGGCCTCACCTGGGCGGTGGGCATCCCTTACAAGCAGAAAGTCTATCCGGCCGATGTCGCCATGATCTTCCCTGTCGCCGGACGTGGCAGGCCCCGCCAGCGGCATATCCCCAATGTGAAGTCCGTCACCGCTCAGGCCCTGCTGGATGGCACCAGGTGGCAGACCGTCAGTTGGCGCAAGGGAACCAAGGGCCGTCTCGCGGCACGGTTCGCCGCCGTCCGTGTGCGGGTCGCCGACGGGCCGACCCAACGTATCCACGACATGGGTGCGCAACATCTACCTGGCGAGGAGGTCTGGGTGATCGGTGAACATCGATCGACCGGCGAGCGCAAATACTATCTCTCCAACCTGCCTGCTGATACGCCGATCAAGCAACTCGCCGGGGCCATCAAGGCACGCTGGGTCTGCGAGCAGGCCCATCAGCAACTCAAGGAAGAGCTTGGCCTCGATCACTTCGAAGGGCGGTCATGGCAAGGTCTGCATCGACACTGTCTCATGTGCATGATTGCCCTCGCCTTCCTGCAGTCCCAGCGGCTCAAACAGGCCAAAGGGGAAAAAAAGAATCGCCGGACCTCCACCGCAGCCCAGCCTGCCGGCAGTGCGGCAGGCCATCCTCCAAACACTCGCTCAGCCGCCGCCAACGCAATGCCCGCACTGCCGGAAAATCATCGAGTGTGAGAAGGTGCCAAAGTAGTGCTAGCATTACAGTTGCGTCTTTAAGCGGATATGTGCTTGTCGGGCGGCGGCTTGATGCGCCCGCCACCTAGGAAGTGAACCGTCCCGGGTTTCCCGGAGGCTCCCACTTGTGAGTAGGAGCATCTGGAATGAGCAAGACGACGAACAAGTTTTCGCCCGAGGTCCGCGAGCGTGCGGTCCGGATGGTGAACGAGCACCGGGCGGATCACCGCTCGGAATGGGATGCGATGGTGTCGATCGCCGGCAAGATCGGCTGCACGGCGGAGACGCTGCGGCGCTGGTGTCGTGACGAGGCTGGCCGGCGTGCAGGGCCAGCGTTGCTGGCGGACGATGACCGCGCCCGGCTGAAGCTGCTGGAGCGCGAAGTGAAGGAGCTTCGCCGAGCCAACGAGATCCTCAGGAAGGCATCGGCGTATTTTGCGATGGCGGAGCTCGACCGCCACGGGCGATGAAGATGGCGTTCATCGACGCCCATCGAGAGGAGTTGGGGATCGAGCCGATCTGCCGGGAACTGGCGGTCGCCCCCTCCTCATATCATCAACATGCTGCTCGCGTGGCCGACCCGGGCAAGCGATCCGCTCGCGCCCGGCGGGACGACGAGCTGAAGGGCCATATCCGGCGCGTCCACGAGGCCAGCTTTGGCCTGTATGGGTCGCGCAAGGTGTGGCGCCAGCTGCTGCGCGACGGCGTCACCATCGCCAAATGCACGGTCGAGCGGCTGATGAAGGCGATGGGGCTTGCCGGTGTCCGACGCGGGAAATCCTGTGTCACCACCGTTTCCGACCGAAAGACACTGTGCCCGCTCGACAAGGTCAACCGGGCCTTCAAGGTTCAGCGCCCGAACGCACTGTGGGTGGTGGACTTCACCTACGTCCACACCTGGGCAGGCTTCGTCTACGTGGCGTTCGTCATCGACGCGTTCGCCCGCCGGATCGTCGGCTGGAAGGTCAGCAGCAGCGCGACCGCACTTCGTGCTGGATGCCTTGGAGCAGGCCATCCATGCCCGCCGACCCACGGCTAGCGATGGTCTTATCCATCACTCGGACAGGGGCTCGCAATACCTCGCTATGAGCTACACCCAGCGCCTGGCCGAGGCAAAGCTGGTGCCCTCGGTCGGCAGCGTCGGGGACTCCTATGACAATGCCCTCGCCGAGACGATCAATGGCCTCTTCAAAGCCGAGGTCATCTGGCGTCAACGCTCCTGGCCAAGCCTTGCGGCCGTCGAAATGGCCACGCTGCGCTGGGTCGACTGGTTCAACAACCATCGCCTCTTCGAACCCATCGGCTATGTCACTCCCGCCGAGGCCGAGGCGAACTACTATGCTGCCAAACAAGAACTCGATATGGCAGCATGACCCCAACCAAACTGCCTCCGGAAAATCCGGGACGCTTCAAGTATGCAACTGTAATGATAGGCGGAGCGTTGATCCCAAACAACGTGAACATCTCCGAACTTGATGCCCTGATCATCAAGGTGGACGACACGCGCTGGCACCCACTTGGCATCAAGGGTATGGGCGAGATCGGTTCGATCGGCGGTCCGGCAGCGATCGGCAACACCATCTTTCATGCCACCGGAGTACGGCTGACGGAACTTCCGTTTCGTATTGATAGTTTGCTGGCGGGTATGACAGCGGTTTGAAGCGGATCGTCCGAACCATCGAGAACGTAAAACTCTGTGAGATGAGGGTGGTGTGAGGATGGCCGACGAAACTGCCTTTCCAAGCGGCAAGGTCGCACTGGTCACGGGCGGGAGCGGCGGGATCGGGAGTGCGATCGCGCGGCGCTTCGCTCGGGACGGGGCGTGGCTAGCAGTCCACTACAACAGTCATGCCGAGCCCGCCGAAAACCTGGTTGAGGAATTGGTGTCAGCTGGCGGCAAGGCGATTGCGGTAGGTGCGGACCTGACGGAACCGCAAGCCGTGAAAAAGCTGTTCGAACGGGTAATCGAGTGCTTCGGCCAGATCGACATCGTTGTCGCGAACGCAGGTATTTCGGCGCCCCGTCAACCGATCGCCGAAGTCGACGACGAAACGATCGAGCGGGTGTTTGCCGTCAACATGCGTGCGACGTTCTTCGTCATGCGCGAGGCCGCCCGCAAGGTTGCCGATGGCGGGCGGATAATAATGATCGGCAGCTCGACCGCCGTCTATCAACCGAGCGGATTTTCAGCCTATGCGACGTCGAAGGCGTCGACTTTGGTGCTGCCTCGCATTCTTGCTGCCGAACTCGCCCCACGTGGCATCCGCGTCAATCTCGTGGTTTCAGGCGCGGTCGATGCGGGGTTCTTGGACGACTGGTCGCCCGACGACAAAGCGAAGCTCGCCGCCGCCAGCCCCTTTGATCGACTCGGGCAGCCAGGCGACATCGCCGACGTCGTGGCGTTCATGGCGAGCGACGATTCCCGCTGGGTGTCGGGCCAGAGTCTGGTTGCCAATGGTGCGGCGACAATCTGAAAACCAGCGATGAACCAAGGAGTGACCAATGGCTGAGAAGGACTTCTCCCTAACCCTGCCCGATCCGGGTCCGACTGATCGCCTTGCCGGCAAGGTTGCGATAGTAAGCGGTGCGTCGAGCGGTATCGGTGAAGCGACCGCGCGAGAGCTGGCGCGGCTTGGCGCCGCGGTCGTCCTGCTGGCGCGCGGCAAGGACGATCTTGAGGACGTGGCCAAGGACATAGAAACGAAGGGTGGGACGGCATCGGCGGTCGTGGCCGACGTGACGAATGCGGAGGACCACAAGCGAGCAGTCAAGGTCGCTCTCGATCGCTACGGTCGCCTCGACTATGCGGTAAATAATGCGGGTATGCCGGGCCGCTCTCCCTTCTTGGAGTCGTCGCCGGACGATTTCCTCCATGTCCTTCGGACAAACGTTTACGGCGTCTTCACCGCGATGCAGGCGCAGATTCCGGCGATGCTCGATGCTGGAGGCGGCGCGATCGTCAACACAGCCAGCGTGGGAGGCCTTGTCGGCGTTCCCAATCTCTCGATGTACACGGCGAGCAAGGCGGCCGTAATCGGACTAACGAAAAGCGTCGCGTTGGAGTATGCGACGAAGAACATACGCGCGAACTGTCTTGCGCCCGGCTCCACCGATACCGCCATGCTGTCGGGCGGAACGCCGGAACAACGCGAGGCGCTGACCAAGCTTGCGCCTATGAAGCGGATCAGCCAGCCGATCGAGCAGGCGAGGGCGGTGCTGTATTTACTCGCCGATGCCACATACACCACAGGTGTCGTACTGTCTACGGACGGAGGCCAAAGCGTGCCTTGACATGCGGAGTCTACGCAACATCGATGGTTAATATTTGATTGTCAATTAAGCCGTTAGGCAGAAAAGACGTTGAGCGCGTTCTTGAATCGTAACATGATAATTAGAGGTACTAATTGATAGCGGTACCGGTTATGCAAATGACGATTTCCTAATAGTAACATAGAGAGTTTTACCATGAGACACGACGAGATAGCTTCCTAGCACTACTTTGGCAGGTTTGTAGTTTTTGGGATTTCCATTTTGTTGTATCAGTGATTCATGGGGAGCCAGCATGTGGAGGCTGGCGATGGGCAGTGATTGGCGGGATGATCTGGAGGCGTGGCTGAGGCCATTCGTGGCGGCGCTTGGTCACAAGACGCGGGGGCGGATGTGTCCGTCGTATGTTGCGGGGTTGATCGGGCCTGGGGATCGCAAGAGCATTCAGCCGATGGCAGCGCGCGACGATGCCGTCAGTTACGATCAACTCCACCACTTTGTGGCGAGCGGCGTCTGGGACGCGGAGCCGCTGAAGGCCGCATTGCTGGCCGAAGCCGATGCCCAGGTCGGCGGCGGTGATGCCTGGCTGATTATCGACGACACGGCTCTGCCGAAGAAGGGGCGCAGCTCGGTTGGGGTGGCCCCGCAATATGCTGGCGTGCTCGGCAAGAACGCCAACTGCCAGACGCTGGTGTCGGTGACGCTGGCGCGGCGGGAAGTGCCGATCATGGTGGGCCTGCGGCTGTTCCTGCCTGAGAGCTGGATTAGCGATCCGGCCCGGCTTGACCGGGCCAAAGTGCCCGAAGAATGTCGCGATTATCGCACCAAGCCCGAGATCGCGCTCGATGAGATCGACCGGGTGCGAGAGTGTGGTGTTCGCTTCGGCTGCGTGCTGGCCGACGCTGGATACGGGTTGTCCGCGCCGTTCCGGCAGGGCCTCTCCGAACGCGGCCTCACCTGGGCGGTGGGCATCCCTTACAAGCAGAAAGTCTATCCGGCCGATGTCGCCATGATCTTCCCTGTCGCCGGACGTGGCAGGCCCCGCCAGCGGCATATCCCCAATGTGAAGTCCGTCACCGCTCAGGCCCTGCTGGATGGCACCAGGTGGCAGACCGTCAGTTGGCGCAAGGGAACCAAGGGCCGTCTCGCGGCACGGTTCGCCGCCGTCCGTGTGCGGGTCGCCGACGGGCCGACCCAACGTATCCACGACATGGGTGCGCAACATCTACCTGGCGAGGAGGTCTGGGTGATCGGTGAACATCGATCGACCGGCGAGCGCAAATACTATCTCTCCAACCTGCCTGCTGATACGCCGATCAAGCAACTCGCCGGGGCCATCAAGGCACGCTGGGTCTGCGAGCAGGCCCATCAGCAACTCAAGGAAGAGCTTGGCCTCGATCACTTCGAAGGGCGGTCATGGCAAGGTCTGCATCGACACTGTCTCATGTGCATGATTGCCCTCGCCTTCCTGCAGTCCCAGCGGCTCAAACAGGCCAAAGGGGAAAAAAAGAATCGCCGGACCTCCACCGCAGCCCAGCCTGCCGGCAGTGCGGCAGGCCATCCTCCAAACACTCGCTCAGCCGCCGCCAACGCAATGCCCGCACTGCCGGAAAATCATCGAGTGTGAGAAGGTGCCAAAGTAGTGCTAGGGCCGAGACTCATTCAAAGCCAGAACGCGACGGCGGTTGTGAGCGCGACGCCTGAGAGGAAGTTGGCGGCGAGCTTATCGTAGCGGGTGGCGCACGGCGGAAGTCCTTGAGACGGCAGAAGGCGTTCTCGATGAGGTGGCGGCCGCGATACCGGTCCTTGTCGTAGCGGATGGCGCGCTTGCGATTGCGTCGGCCTGGGATGACGGGGACAGCCCCTGCATCGCGCAGCGAGCGCCGCAGCCGGTCGGCATCGTAGCCTTTGTCGCCGAGCAGGTAGCGCATGCGCCCGGCGCGTTCGAGAAGAGCCGGTGCTGCCTTCACATCGCTGACGTTGCCGGCCGTCAGCATCAGCGCGTAGGGGCGACCGATGACGTCGGTGAGCGCGTGGACCTTTGTGGTCCAGCCACCGCGCGAGCGGCCGATCGCCTGTGTCGAGCGCCCCCTTTTGCGCCGAACGCCGCGCGCTGTGCCTTGACGTAGGTGCTGTCGATCGAGGTGCTTTTCGTGACCGCGCCGGTATCCACCAGGGCATCGAGCAGCTTCAGCCAGAAGCCCCGGTGCGACCAGCGGTTGAAGCGGTTGTAGACCGTGGTCGACGGACCATAATCGGCAGGGCAGTCGCACCAGCGGCTACCGACCTTCAGAACGTGCAGGATGCCCGAGATCACCCGCCGATCGTCCACCCGCCGGGCACCAGGCTGGTTCTTCGGCAGATGCAGCTCGATCGCCGCCCATGCTTCGTCCGACAACCAGAACAATGCCATCCGCCCTCTCCTTGATCCACGACGCCCGTGAATCAGGAAAGCCGCGCTCCTTCAAGCCGCTGATTGGGTTTGGACCCTAGCAATAGTTTTTAGGTTAATAACTTTTGGTTGTCGAATACTTTAAGATACGCGAAATAGGTTCTAAAGGACACTGCTCCGTCTAGCTATACTAATTACGTGTCGACTCCTCTTCCAACTGACGAGCAACTTGGTGCGTCAACGGCTAATGAACTCAGGTCCAGCGAAAATCTCGACGTCGCACGGATGCTCGGGGGAACGAATGACATGTATCCGGGTGCCAAAGCCATGGTACAAGTCGTCTCTGATGCGAAAGGCATCGATCCACGGCTCCGTGAACTCATTATGTAACTGCTCACCGGGTTGGCGCGTAACGGCGTGATCAGGTGACGGCGAACCTGCCATCGACGAGGTCGCGGATAGCGCCGAGGGCGGATTGCCCGTTCAGGCGGGCGGTCCCAGTGACCGAGCGGTAGCCGGCATGGATGCCGGAACCCCAGTCGGAGCGGAAGCCGCCGGTGACTTTGCGGAACACGACCGAGGGGCGGATCTCGCGCTCGGAGATATTGTTGGTGGCAGGCACGTCGCGATCGGTGAGGAAAACGAAGAACTTGGTCCGCCACGCCTTGATCTGTTTCAGCAGCGCCTTGCCCGCCGGATGGGCGACAGGCGCGCGCATCAGCCGAGACAGCGTGAGGTCCCCTGGCGGCATAGCTGGCGAGGGTGGTTTCTTTCAGCCGATGTCGTCGCCTGCCGACCCCTATCGCCCATCGTAGATGGTCGCGAACCGTGGGCGCGAAGATCGTGTCTCCGCAATCGATGGCATATTGGACATCGCGCAGCACATGCGCGAGGCAGACCTGGTGGCGGCTGCCCAGTTCCTGCTGCCCGCCATAGCGGTCCGATATCCAGACATCGGGGCGATGATCGCCCAGCATCGTCTCGGCGACACTGCGCGCCCGGCGCGGAGCAACCTCGTGCAGCACGGCCGCGTCGGAGATGAACACCCACTGCCACTGGGTGACACCGTTCGTCCGGGTGGTCGTTTCGTCCGAAGCAATGATCCGGGCGGTGCGCAACCGCTCGCGGATCGCGCCAGTAGCGGTGACCATGTCCTGCCCGATCCGGCGAAAGATGTTGGCGATGGCACCTTCGGAGATGGTCAGGCCGAACATTTCGGCCGCGAGCCGCGACAGGCGCTCGAAGCTGACGTGATGGCTGTGGTGGAGGTAAGTCAGCAATGAACGGATGCCGGGACCAAAGGGCGTGCCCGGTGCCATCCCCACCGGTGCCCCGGCACGGTAGCGCCGACCACACCCGCCGCAGCGACCGCCGAACAGTTCCACCCGCGTCACTACCGGCCGGATCGGCGGCAGGTCGATGTGGTCGTAACGGTGCCGACAGCGCTGTACTGCGCCCGACACGTCTGTCCCGCAGTGACCGCAGGCAGCGGCGACGACGCGTTCGGTCTTGTCCGGCGTTTGCGTCAGCGGTCGCGTCTTGCCCTCGCGCGGCGGACGCGGCTTGTTCGACGCCTTGCCAACCTTGGCCTTTCCCCGGCCGAACCTGTCCTTCGACGGCGGAACATGAGAGTTGCTCGATGTCCCGCGCGCAAGCCCGACCAGCGCCTCAAGCTCTGTGACCCGCGCGGCCAGCCGCTCGATCAGATCCTGCTGCTGGGCCAGCAGCGCGTCCTTTTCGGCGTCGCTCAGTCTAACGTGTGGCGCAAGCGGCATGGACAGGATGAATCAGATACCCGCCCCCACGGCAACCCCTCTCAGCCAACCTCGTGAGCAGTTACGAGCTAAGCTATACCCGGTTGTTTTACGCCGCCATTCTTGTGAGCGCACCTGTCTACCCATAGACCTCGTCCGGCGTTCGGCCGCCAAAACGAGAGTGGGGCCGCTGTCCATTATAATAGCCGATCCATCGGCCGATCCGCCATTTCCGGCACCGGCGCGTAGTAGAAGGAGGATCGGCTGATCGATACCAGCCGACACTGCGCCGCGATCGACAGGCTCGTGTGTTTCCGCTCGATCATTTCCTGCCGTCGTGCGACGCTTACCGCGCGAACCCCTTCGACAAAAATCCCGTTCCACCACCAACTGCCCGATCTTCGCGTGCAACTTCTCGATTTCAGTGTCGTCTGCCGCCTTGGACGCCTGGCTCGCGCCCGCGAACGTCGCGGCCATGCCTTCGATCGCCTGCCGTTTCCATGTCGCAATCATCGTCGGGTGAATACCGTGCCCGCTCGCCGCCTCCGCCAGCGTCAGATCACCCCGGATCGCCTCCAGCGCCACCTTTGCCTCGAACTCGCCCGTATATCTCTTCCGCGTCGTCTTCATTGCCGTCCATCCCTCACGTCGGGGATAGCTTAGCCTCCTGTCCAGATTTCCAGCCCGACCTCATAGAGGGCGTACTTGATGCGCTCGTGTCAGAACAGACTGCGGGAATTGATCCTCTTGAAACCTCCAAGTTCGCAATAGCCTTGTCAGCCTACATCAGCGCGGTAGCGGGAACGCGCCTATCTCTGCGACGCAAAAGCGCGCCGACGAAGCCCAAGCCGACGATCATCATCAGCCATGTTTGAGGTTCGGGTACCGCAGAGGCAAGCTGGATCTGTCGTGCGATCACCGCATAGCCGGCCTCGTTGGGGTGAACGTCACCGATTGGCTCGACTCCGCCGAACATGCCGCTGCGAACGAAGCCGGCGGGTTGCTCGTCAAGGTAGGTCAGTTCCGCCTCCCTCCCCAGAAATGCCGACGCCGTATCGACATAGCGCGCTCCATACTGGCCAGCGAGGCTGCGGATGATGTCGTTCAACTCCGTGCCATAGGTATTGAAGAGCGGAGCGCCGGGGCTGGTAGGGTCAGCGGGGAACGGGTTGTAATAACCGAGCAGGTAGAGATTGGCGTCGGGTGTGAGCGAACGGATGTTCGACAGAATACCGGCATATTGCGCCCGGTACGTGTTCAACACGCCCGGCGCGGCAGCGAGTGCTTCCTCGGTCGGCATGGCGGCCAGCGCGGCCAGATTGTTGAACCCAAGCGTGACCGTGATCGTACCCACGGGATCACCAATGGTGTTCTGGCGTCGCACCGCGTCCGCGAACAGCGAGCCTTGCGAGAAGGAGGTGCTCGCATAGTTCGCGTTCTCAAGCTGGAGAGGCTGGTCGCCGCGGCCGGCAACAGGCGGGGTACGGCCGCTATTGTCGACGAAGCTGCCGGTCGTCTCTCCGTCGATCGCCAGGTTGATGACGGTCGGCCGATTTCCGTTATCGCGCGCCGCCAGATAATCGGCGAAGTCGTTTACATATCCCCGGTCGCCATAGGACTGGGTGTACAGCAGGTCGGTTTCGCCGAACGTGATCGAGTCTCCCAGCGCTATATAGCTGCTCGCAAGCGCCGGCGTGGCTGTCATCAAGGCTGCGATCGCGGTCGCCAGGTGGACGTTGCGCATCGGGACCATCCTTCATCTGATTGTTATCATGCTGAAAGTTGCGGGCCCGGCTTCTTGTTCCCTGAGAACGAGCGATTTTTAGCGCGATAACACGCAAGGTCGGGAAATGCAGCTTCGTCCCTAAATTTCGGTCACAATTTTTGGAAACCACCGCGCGATCACGCATGGTGGCATTGGACATCGATCGAGCCGATTAACAAGCGTTCAGCAGCAGTCCGATGTCATGGCGGCATCGACACGCGCGGAGAACGGGCTCGCCGTTCCGCATCCATCGAAGATCCCGTAATGCGTCGAGAAATCGCCAAAGAAGTCGAAGTGTCCGGCGAAGCGCGTATCGGCGAGCATCTTCCAGGTATTACCGCAAACCGGAAACACGCGTCCGGTCTCGATCGCGTGATGGCCGTCGAGCGAAAACACGCGTTCGGCACCGGGCACGGTGCCACGATAGCGGACCGCCTGGCCGTAATCCTCGCACTGCGGCTCGAGACCGTCTAGCTTGAACAGGCGGTGGGTCGCCGAGTGGAAATCGATGCCGTCAAGTTTGCCGGCGATGGCCGGGTCGCCGATGCCGAGTGGACGGTCGTCGACCAGACGGGGGTCGGCGAACCCGGCGGCCTTCGCCAAGGAGTCGAAGTCTCCCCAATAAAGCGCGCCCGCCAAGCACTCGCCGTGCAGCACCGGATCGTCCAGCAATGCTGACGGTACGCGGCGGTCGGCGTAAACGTCGGAAAAGTAGAGTTCGCCCCCCGGCTTGAGCAGCCGACGCGCGGCGGCGAACACCGCGGCCTTGTCCGCGACAAGATTGATGACGCAATTGGATACGATCACGTCGAACTGCCCATCGGGCAGGGCGAGGGCGCCCAGTTTCTCGATATCGCCCTCGACAAAGCTGACGTTGGATGCGGCGTATCCGAAACGCTCGCGGTGCCAGTCACGATGGCGCACGGCGATATCGATCTGCGCGGGTGTAGCGTCGACGCCGGTGACGCTGCCGTGTTCGCCAACGAGTTGCGCGAGGACATAGGAGTCCTGCCCGGATCCCGATCCGAGGTCGAGGATGTGTGCGCCCTCGATCGCCTCGGGCACGACTAGACCACACCCGTAATAGCGTGCCTTCACTTCCTCATGCACATTAGCGAGCGCGGCGCGGATCGAGGCTGGCGGCGTTGCGGTCGTGCAACAGGCGTCAGTCCTGAGATCGCCCGATCCGCCAAGGACTTCGCCGTAGTAGCGCTGGCTGTTCTCGATGTTCATGAACGTCCTTTCAGAGCGGAGCCTTGGGGAAAAGATAGGAAGCGAGCGCCGAGCCGGCGAGCGCACCCACGATCTGCGCAAGAATGAACCCCGGCACATCGGCGGGTGCGATCCCCGCAAAACTGTCGGACAGCGACCGGGCGATGGTGATCGCGGGGTTGGCGAAGCTGGTCGACGACGTGAACCAATAGGCCGCCGTTATGTAGAGCGCCACCGAGGCGGCGATCGCCTCGGGCTTGTGGCGAGAGGTGCCGATGATGGTGACGATCAGCCCGAAGGTCGCGATGAACTCGCCTGCCCATTGCCCGACGCCGGTGCGCGCATGGCTGGAGAGTTGGAGGATCGGCACACCGAACATCAGGTGCGCGACCCATACGCCGATGATCCCGGCTCCGATCTGCACCAGCACGAATGCCACTGCCTCGCGCCACGAGATGTCTCGCCGCAGACTCGCAACCAGACTGACCGCCGGGTTCATCTGTGCGCCCGAGATGGGGCCGAGCATGGTGATCAGGACGAACAGGATCGCGCCGGTCCCGATCGTGTTGGCGAGCAGCGCGATACCGTCGTTCCCGCCCGACAATCGCTGCGCCATGATCCCTGAGCCGACGACCGCGGCGAAGAGCATGAACGAGCCGAGCGCCTCTGCGGCGAGTTGTCGGGCGAAGGGCGCGCGGCGAGTGGTGTCGAGCGCGCTCATCGGACATGTAACCCGGTCCATCGCGTGCAGAAGATCGGAATTCCCCTTTCATGCTCTTCAAGTTCCTGTCGATTGAACGAACGAGCGGATACGTCCCGACGTTGCCACCAACTTCATGAAGAGGCATCGCAAGCATTCCGATATCAAGTCGCGAGACCCGCGCCGACGTACTTATCACAAAGGGCAAACTAGTGCTGTTCCGATTTATCGAACCACCTCTGTCCGGGCAGCTCGGTTCTTAATCCTGTTGTGTCGCTTCCCCAAGCACCACTGTAGTCGCGCGCGCGGGATGGTCGATGGTCCGGGCGACGACCCGGCTGAGGTCGCGGCTATACAGGTGATGCCATCGCAGACGAGAGAAAGAGGAATGCAGCACCGCGTTCTACCCCGAACCGTGCGTCGTTCATGAACATTGGGATTTTAGATAGCCGCCAACAGCGTGGTTCAATCTAGGGACGCTAGACCCGCGGACGGCTTCATCGGAAAGCTCGTCAGGAGAAGTGTCATGAAACTCACCCAGTTCGCGGCCGCGTCGATCGCCGCCCTGGCCGCGCCGGTTGCCGCGCGCAATTCGGCTACGCCTCCCGCCAGGCTTACGATGGCGGACGCGCGGGCAATTGCGCTGAAGAAGGCTCCCGGCCGAATTGTCGATGCGGAGTATGAGAAGGAAGGCGGCCGCTGGCGCTATTCCTTCGACATCCGGCAGAGCAAGCGCATCCACGAGATCGGGGTCGACGCCAACACGGGCCGAATCGTCGAGGACAGATATGAAGGCCTGAATGACAAGGACTGATCCTTCGCCGCGAGAGCAGCAATGCACGTCCTGATCGTGGAGGATGACGATGTCACGTCCGGGTTCGTCGAGCGGGGCCTCGGCGAACTCGGCCATGCCGTCACGCGCGTTGCCGGTGGAGAAGATGCGCTGCACATTGGACTGACCGGGCAATTCGACGTGGCGGTGCTCGATCGTATGTTGCCGGGCATCGACGGTGTGTCGGTGCTGCGTCGGTGGAGAAGCGCAGGGATCGCGACGCCGGTACTGATGCTGACCGCACTAGGCGGGATCGCGGACCGGGTCGACGGGCTGGACGCGGGCGCCGACGATTATCTGGTCAAGCCGTTCGCCTTTGCCGAGCTGGCGGCCCGCCTGACCGCACTCGTCAGACGACCTGCGCTCAACGACGCGCCGACTGCGTTTACCGTCGGCGATGTCGTGCTCGATCTGCTGAAGCGCAACGTCAGGCGCGGCGGGCGCGACATTCATCTGCAGCCGCGCGAGTTCGCGCTGCTAGAGCAACTAATGCGCAACGCC
Organism: Sphingomonas sp.; assembly: GCA_965260965.1. Lineage (GTDB taxonomy): Bacteria > Pseudomonadota > Alphaproteobacteria > Sphingomonadales > Sphingomonadaceae > Sphingomonas. The sequence continues at coordinate 1,882,149 of CBDHCA010000003.1, forward strand.
GGGCGCGTCGTAACCCGGACGATGTTCCTGGAATCCGTATGGGGCTTTCATTTCGATCCGCAGACCAACATCGTCGAAAGCCACATGAGCCGCCTGCGCACGAAGCTGAACGAGGGCGGCGCGGCCGATCCGATCGAGACGCTGCGCGGCGTCGGCTATCGGATGCGCAATGCGTGAGCAACGCTCGAGCGCGGCGTATCGCATCGCCTTCACCTATTCCGCGGTCTTCGCGCTGGTGATCCTGATCCTGGGAGGCGCGGTCTATTATGCCGCGGACGCGGCCTTCCGGAGTCAGCAGGACGCGAGCATCGCCGAGGAAAGCGCGGAGTTGATCCGCGACTATCGCCTCGAAGGCGTCGGCGATGTGATCGAGCATATAACCGCGCGCGAACGCGCCGGTGCGACCGACCCCTTTCGCTATGCGCTAATCACTCGCGACGGTCGCCGCATCGCCGGCGGGCTCAAGACTGCTGCCGTCGGTTCCGGCTGGCGCGATATCACATTCCTCGATCCGGACGAGGGGCCCGACCCGGCGCGAGCGCTGGTCACCGTGCTGCCGGGAGACGAAACGCTGATCGTCGCGGCCGACAGCGAAGCCGTCGAGCGGATCGACCGGATCGTCCTAACCCTCTTCGCCGCCGCATTCGCGGTCTTTGTCGTCGTCGCAGGCGTCGGCGCGCTGGTGCTCGGTGGGTATCTGCGCCGCCGCATCGAACGGATCAGCGGGACCGCCCGAGCGGTCGCTGCGGGCGATCTCGGCCGCCGCGTACCCATCGGCCCGAAAGGCGACGAGTTCGACCGGCTCGCGGGATATCTGAATGCGATGCTGGACCGCATCCAGCAACTGATGGACAATCTGCGACAAGTCTCGAGCGATGTCGCGCATGACCTGCGTACGCCGCTGGGGCGCCTGCGCTCGGGGCTGGAGTCCGCGATCGACGGGCCACGCGACTTGGAGGCTCAGCGCGCCGGACTGAAGGAAGCACTGCATCAGAGCGACGCGCTGCTGTCGCTATTCGGGGGCATCCTGCGGATCTCCGAAATTGAGGGCGGCGCGATTGCGCGCGGATTTGGACCGGTCGACCTGAGCGCGCTGCTGCACGACCTGTGCGAAAGCTACACGCCCGCGATCGCCGATGGCGGACGGTCGCTCGACTGCCGCATCGGGCCTGGGATGGAGCTCGACGGAGACCCCGAGCTGATCGCGCAGGCCATCATCAACCTGCTGGACAATGCTCAGCGGCATACGCCGCCCGGAACGCGGATCGCGCTGTCGAGCCGTACCGGGCAGCACCGCCTGCTGATCGAGGTTGCCGACGACGGACCCGGCGTCCCTTCGGCTGACCGGGCACGGATCGTCCACCGGTTTGTTAGGCTCGACCGGAGTCGAACGACCCCTGGCCACGGTCTGGGACTCAATTTGGTATCGGCGATCGCGGCGCTGCATGACGGTGCGCTGAGCATCGAGGACAACCGGCCGGGCCTGCGCGCGATCATCGCGTTGCCGGCAACCCGATGAGGAGCGCCGCCCTCCTCGCACCGCTGCTGCTCGCTGGATGCGCCACCTATTCGCGGATGCCGCTGGATCGCGATCCACCAGTCCTCTCGCCAGGCGTCGCGTCGGTGATGGTGCAGGATGCCGCCACGATCAGGCGGCCGTACCTGAAGCCAGTGGCGATCGATCTGGCGTCACCGCTCGACTCGAACGCCATCGCGACGCTGGCGGTCGTCGGCAATCCCGACCTGAAAGCGATGCGCGTGCGCGCCGGTGTGAGCCAGGCCCAACTCTTCTCGGCGCGGCTTCTTCCAGACCCGACCCTCAGTATCGGCGCGGCGAAGGTCCTCAGCGGGCCGGATCCGTTCCTCGACATCGCCGGCGCGCTGGGCCTCGATATCAATGCGCTGCGCACGCGCGGGGTGCGGATCGAACAGGCACGGACCCAGGCGGCGCAGGTGCGGCTCGATCTTGCCTGGGCGGAATGGCAGACGGCGGGACAGGCACGCATTCAGGTGGCGCGAATCGAGGGACTGGAGCAGACCCTCGACCTGGCCGAGGCGAGCGCCAAGGCCGCGACGTCGTTGCTCGAGCGGACGCTGCGCGCGGCGGGACGCGGCGACCTGAACCCGGATCAGTTGCAGGGTGCGAGATTGTCGGCATTCGGCGCGCAGCAACAGGTGCGTGTCGCCCAGCGCGACCTGACGACCGCACGATTCGCACTGATCCGGTTGCTGGGACTGCCGCCGGGCACCGATCTCAAGCTCGCAGCGGTCGCCCTGCCGGTACCGCCGCCGGATGCTGCTTATCTGTTCGCGCTGGCCAGGACCAACCGCGCGGACCTGGAGGCGCTTGAGGCCGGATACGCCTCGCAGGAAGCCGCCGTGCATCTGGCGGTGCTGAACCAGTTTCCGACCCTGTCCCTCACCGTCAACGCCAATCGAGATTCGGCTGGCAATCATCTGCTGGGACCCGCGGTCGACTTCACGCTGCCGCTGTTCAACCGTAACCGGGGCGGGATCGCGGTCGAGCGCGCGACGCGGGCCGCGCTCAAGGCCGAGTATGATGCACGGCTGTTCCTGACGCGCGCCGAGATCGCGGCGGCGGTCGCGGGCATCGCGGTCGCGCGCGGTCAGCGCGAGGCGATCCTCAAGGGCCTCCCGGCGCTGCGCACCTTCGCCGCGGCGACCGCCCGCGCCGCGGCGCGCGGCGATCTGGCCTCCGCGACCGCGCAGACCGCCGCTCAGTCACTGCGCGATCAGGAGACGCTACTGACGCAGACGATCCAGGACATCCTCGAACAGATGATCGCGCTCGAACTGCTGACGGGAACCCCGAAAGAGGCATGGCGATGACGTTGAAGACCGGGGCGCTGGGTGCCTGCCTCCTGTTGGCCGCCTGTTCCGGCGGGAGCGACGGCAACAGCGCCGACCAGGCGCCCGAGCCGACGGCGCTTGTCACGCTGGGCGCGGCCACGCGAGGCGACATAACCCAGACCGTAACCCTCTACGGCGTCGCGGAGGCGGGCGCCGCTGGCAATATCGCGCTGTCCGTCGCCGCGGAAGCGATCGTCGCGCAGATCGTCGCGACAGTCGGCACGAAGGTTACCCGGGGCCAGCTGGTCGTCCAGCTGTCGCCCGCACCCAATACGCGGCTCGATCTCGCCAAGGCCTCGGCGGATGCGCGCGCGGCCGACGCCGCCTATGCGCGTGCGAAGCGGCTGCGCGCGGACGGACTGGTCGGCGATGCGCAGGTGGAGACGGCGCGGGCAGCGGCGCAAAGCGCGGATGCGACCCTCGCGAGCTATCGCGGACGCGCCGGCAGTCTCGCGCTCAAGGCCCCTGTTTCGGGCTATGTCGCGACCATCGCCGCCAACCCGGGCGATCTGGTCCAGGCAGGCGCGACCGTCGCGACGATTTCCAACTCGGCCAATGTCCGCGCTCGGTTCGGCGCCGATCCTAGCGTGGCGCGCGCCTTGTCGGTCGGATCGCCGATCAGGATCGCCGGCACGTCCTCTCGCGCGCCACTGACCGCGCCGATCCGATCGATCGATCCGGTGGTCGATCCGACGACGCGACTGGCCTCGGTCTTCGCATCGCTTGCGTCCTCAACGGGGATCGCGGTCGGCGAGACGCTTCAGGGCACGGTCGCGACCCAGGCGCAGGGGAACGCGCTGACCATTCCCTATGCCGCGCTGCTCAACGACGGTGGGCAGCCCTATGTTTTCGTGGTGACGGGCGGCGTCGCGCATCGCCACGATGTCGAGACGGGCTCGGCGAGCGACGACCGCATCGCGATCGTCAAGGGCGTCGGCGCGGGCGACAAGGTCGTGACCGCAGGCGGTACGGCACTTGATGACGGCATGAAGGTGCGCACCCGATGAGAAGCGCGATCGCGGCACATGCCCGCGCGCTCTGGCTGGCGGCGATTTTGCTGACGCTGGGCGGCGTGGTCGCGGCGCTCAGGATGCCCGTCAGCCTGTTCCCCTATATCAGCTATCCGCGCGTGATGGTGTCGATCGATGCGGGCGAGCGCGACGCCGCGCAGATGACCGCGCAGATCACCCGCCCGATCGAGATCGCGCTGCGGGCCGTGCCCGGCGTCACCCGCATCCGGTCGACGACCAGTCGCGGTTCGGCGGAAGTCTCGCTGAACTTCGCCTGGGGTCACGACATGGTGTCCGCGACGCTCGCGACGCAAAGCGCGCTGGCGACCGCGCTGCCCGACCTGCCGACGGGCACGCGCTTCGATGTGCGCCGTTCGGACCCGACGATTTTCCCGGTTCTGGGGATCGCGCTCACCTCGCAGAGTCTCGATCAGGAGGCGTTGCGCCAGATCGCCGAGCTGACCGTGCGCCCCGCGCTGACCGCGGTCGACGGCGTGGCGGGCGTTGACGTGCTGGGCGGCGCACCGCGCGAGTTCGCGGTCGATGTCGATCCGGCCAGGGCACAGGCGCTCGGACTCGGCCTGCAGGATGTCGCGACCGCGCTCGGCAAGGCGAACGATGTACGCGGCGTCGGACGGATCGAGGACAGGCACCGGCTCTATCTGGTGCTTGCACAGAACCGTCTGGCAAGCATGGCCGATATCGCCGGGACCCCGATCAAGGCGGGAAACGGCAAAAGCGTCGGTCTTGTCACGCTGGGCCAGATCGCGACCGTCCACGTCTCGACGCAGCCGAGCTATACGCTGGTGACCGCGGGCGGCCAGCGCGCGGTGCTGGTCAACGTCCGCCAGGCGCTCAACGGCGACACGACGAAGATCGTGCACGACGTCGATGCGCGGCTCGCCACGTTGGGCCTGCCGCCTACTGTCACCGTGACGCCCTTCTACGACCAGTCCGAGTTGGTGACGGGCGCAGCCAACGCCGTGCGTGATGCGATCCTGCTGGGGGCGGTGCTGGCCGGGGTGGTGCTGTTCGCCTTCCTGCGCTCGGCGCGGCTGATGGTCATCACCGGCTTCATGCTTCCCGCCGTGCTCGCGGGCACCTGCCTCATCCTGCTGGCGACCGGCATGAGCTTCAACATGATGACGCTGGGCGGCATGGCTGCCGCCGTCGGGCTGGTGGTCGACGACGCGGTCGTCATGCTCGAACACATCATGCGCCGCATGCAGGAAGGCGCGGCGAAGGGCACCGCCGGCATCCTCGCCGCCGCGTCGGAGATGAGCCGGCCGCTGTTCGGCTCGACCTCGGCGACGATCATCGTCTTCATGCCGCTGGCGCTGATCAGCGGCGTGACGGGCGGGTTCTTCAAGGCGCTGGCGCTGACGATGGTCGCGGCGCTCGGCCTGTCGCTGCTCTATGCGCGCTTCGTGATCCCGCTCGTCTCTGCCTATTGGCTGCGCGAGAAGGACGCAGAGGCGGCGGAAAAGGCGGGCGGGTTCATGGCCCGGCTCGACCGTGGCTACGCACGTTCGGCCGATGCCTCCTTCCGTCGACCCGGGCTGTTCGCGGCACTGCTGGGTGTCGGCATGGCGGTGCTGGGCTATGCCGCCTGGGCGCATGTGCCGTCGGGCTTCATGCCGCACATGGACGAGGGCGGCTTCATCCTCGATTACAAGGCGCAGCCGGGCGCGGCGCTTTCCGACACTGACCGTCTGCTCCGCCAGGTCGAGCGGATCATCACCGCCACGCCCGAGGTGGCGAGCTATTCCAGGCGTACCGGCGTCCAGCTCGGCGGCGGGCTTACCGAGGCGGACGAGGGCGATTATTTCATTCGGCTGAAGGGTGGGTCGCGGCGTCCGATCGATGCGGTGATGAGTGACATCCGCACGCAGATCCAGGCGAAAGTGCCCGGCGTCGAGATCGAGACCGCGCAGCTGATGGAAGACCTGATCGGCGACCTGACCGCCGTGCCTCAGCCGATCGAAGTCAAGCTGTTCGGCGACGATCCGGCAGTGCTTGCCGCCGCCGCCAAAAAGGTCGGCACGGCGATCGGCAAAATTCAGGGCGTCGTTGAGGTGGTCGACGGCCTGCGCGTCGCTGGCGATGCGATCAGCATCAAGGTCGACGCCGGCGCGGCCGCGCAGCAGGGCCTCGACCCCGACGCCATCGCCTCGCAGCTCGAGGCACTGGTCGGCGGAGCGCCCGCGACGCCCGTCCGCATCGGCGAGCAGCTTGTCACCGTCCGCGTGCGTGCGCCGGCCGATCTGCGCTCCCGCGCCGCCGAACTCGGTCGGCTGGTCATCACCGCGCCCGACGGACATGCGGTGCGCGTGTCGCAGGTCGCAGTCGTGACGATCGAGGCCGGCCAGAAGCAGCTGACCCGCGAAGATCTGGCTCCCTTCATCGCGGTGACCGCGCGGCTGGAGGGACGCGATCTCGGCTCGGCGATGAAACAGGTTCGCTCGACCGTCGCCGGGCTTGGCCTGCCCGGTTCGGTTCGCGTCGAGTATGGCGGACTTTACGCGCAGCAGCAGCAGAGCTTCTCCGATCTATCGATGGTTTTCGCCGCCGCGCTGCTCCTGACCGCGCTGTTGCTGACCTATCTGTTCGAGCGGCTCGTCTGGACGCTCGCGGCGATCGTGACCGTTCTGTTGTCGGCGGCGGCGGTGCTGATGGGCCTGTGGCTGACGGGGATCGAGCTAGACATCTCGGCGCTGATGGGTCTGACGATGGTCGTCGGCATGGTCACCGAGTTGATTGTTTTCCTGTTTGCCGAGATCGACCAGACCGGCCCTGTCGACCTCCCCGCACTGCGCGAGGCGGCTTCCAAGCGGTTGCGCCCGATATTGATGTCCGCCCTGATCGCGATCCTGACGCTGTCGCCGCTGGCGCTGGGACTCAGCCGCGGCGCCGGGCTGCAAAAGCCGCTCGCCACCGCGATCATCTTCGGCCTCACCGCCGCCGTTCCGCTCGTCCTGCTCTTCCTCCCCGCCATGATCGCCGCGCTCACCCGTCGCCGCGCGCAGGTCCAGACATAAAACCGGCCCTGCTTCTCGCGGCGCTCGCCACGGTTACGATCGCCGCAACCGATCCCTTCGCCGCGAAACGCGCCGCGATGATCACGCGCATCCGCCGGCAGATCGCACAGGCCGCGCCGCGAGCGGAGAACCGGGATCTTGAGCATGTCCTTGCGGCACTGGATCATGTCCCGCGCGAACGGTTCGTCCCCGGACCCGCGCGCGATTATGCGTATGAATTGGTCTCCTGGAAGATCGGCTTCGGTCAGACGACGTCCGACCCTTACATCCAGACGGTGATGACCACCGCGCTACGATTGCCGCCGAACGCCGAAGTGCTCGATGTGGGGACAGGGTCCGGAGCACAGGCGGCGCTGCTCTCACCGCTCGCGCGGCGCGTTTCCTCGATCGAGATCGTACGACCCCTTGCCGACGAGGCAAGGAAACGGCTCCACCGGCTTGGCTATCGCAATATCGAGGTTCGGGCCGGGGACGGGTTCGCCGGCTGGCCCGCGCACGCGCCCTTCGACGGCATAATCGTCGCCGCCGGCGCCGCCGCGATCCCGCGACCACTGCTCGATCAGCTGAAGCCCGGCGGGCGCATCGTCATGCCGATCGGGCCCAGCACGCCGCAGGAGCAACTGGTCGTTGTGACCAGAGCGCCGGACGGTACGATAGAGCGCTGCTCGCTGGGGCTGGCGATGTTTGTCCCCCTCATGGGCCAAGGCGAGCGGCCGGACTCGACCAGGGGGCTGATCGATCGCACGATCCCCCTTTGCTACGGCGCGCCCGTAACGTGAGGCATGCGCAGCCGCGGTCGGATCAAGCCGGACGAACGACGATGATATGGAACGTGCCCGGCAGCGCCTGCGGCCGCTTGCTTTCGGCGGGCGGCGGTCCGAAGCGCGCGGTGGGCAGGTAGATGGCGCCGGCCCTCGCATCGAGCGCACCGGTTCGCGCGCCGACCTCGGTCTTGATCGTCGCGATGCGCCGCGCTCCCAACGGACAAGACTGTCAGGATTTTCGTGTGTGGACGGGCATAATAGGTACGAGGAGTTCCCCTTATGTCACGACGCAAAGAATTGACGATACCGAACGAGATGCTTGACCAGTTGCTGGCGGATGGCGCGGCTAATGCTGCCTTTGAACAAGGCGGCCTGCTCGATTCGCTGAAGAAGGCGCTGACCGAGCGTGCCTTGAACGCGGAGATGGATCATCACCTCGCCGGCGATGAAGGCGCCGGCAACACGCGCAACGGCTACGGCCGGAAGACCGTGATGACCGAGACGGGCAAGCTGCCGATCGATGTGCCGCGTGACCGTCAGGCGAGCTTCGATCCACAGCTGATCGCCAAGTATCAACGCCGCTTTCCTGGCTTCGACGACAAGATCGTGTCGATGTACGCGCGTGGCATGAGCACCCGCGAGATCACAGGACACCTGCATGATCTGTACGGCATCGATGTGTCGCCCGATCTGATCGGCACGGTGACCGACGCCGTGCTCGATGAGGTCGCCACCTGGCAGCAGCGGCCGCTCGATCCGGTTTACCCGCTGGTCTTCTTCGACGCGATCCGGGTCAAGATCCGCGACGAGGGCATGGTCCGCAACAAGGCGATCCATATCGCGCTCGGCGTCCGCGCCGATGGCCGTAAGGAGGTGCTGGGCCTGTGGCTCGAGCAGAATGAAGGCGCCAAGTTCTGGCTCAGGGTAATGAATGAACTCCGCAACCGCGGCGTCGAGGATATCCTCCTCGCCGTGGTCGACGGCCTGAAGGGCTTTCCCGACGCGATCACAGCGGTGTTCCCCGATGCGATCGTTCAAACGTGCATCGTCCATCTGCTCAGGAACTCGATGGACTTCGTCTCCTGGAAAGACCGCGAGGGGTTGGCGACGGCGCTGAAGGAAATCTACCGCGCCACAGACGCCGATACCGCCGAGCAGGCGCTGACGGCGTTCGAGGCCGGCCCCTGGGGCCAGCGCTATCCCGCCATCGGCCAGAGCTGGCGGCGCGCGTGGGGCGAGGTCATCCCGTTCTTCGCCTTTCCCGACGAGGTCCGCCGGATCGTATATACGACCAACGCGATAGAGGCTTTGAACTCGAAGCTCAGGCGGGCCGTCCGCGCGCGGGGGCACTTTCCCAGCGATGAGGCCGCCACCAAGCTGCTCTATCTGATCTTGAACCGGTCGGAAAAAGAGTGGAAAATGCCGCCACGTGAGTGGACCTTGGCCAAGGCCCAGTTCGCCGTCATCTTCGGCGAGCGCTTCATCAAGGCCATGGCGGCGTAATGTTCAACCGCCCGCCCGCACACGGAAATCCTGACAGTGCCGGATGAGGCCAGCGTCAATCGCGTCGGTTTTCGCCAGCTTCCCCGTGGCATGTCAGAGATCGCGAACCTGTCGAGGATTGATTCGTGACATCGGCGTTGTCACGGCTGCCATGCCTTGCACCAAGGCTCGTGTGCCTCCGCCAGTCGCCTCGCACACGAACTGTGGGCGATCAAGAACGGCCATGCGCCTGGCTGGCGCCTTGATGCCGCCGGCATCGTTCTTTGTGCGCCAGACCTGGCGTGTGCCAAGGGCGTGACCAGGGACGGCAATGTCGAGATGGTGCTTCGACACATCGACGCCAACATAACTTATCGATTGCTGCATGATGGCTCCTCCTCGCAAGCGGGCTCGGACGCCCGATCAACCGTTCGAGACGATCACGAAGGGAGCTGCCGATCGGGCTGAGTTACGAACTGTGCGCCCCAGGACAGGCGCGACCCAACCACTCCCGCTGAGGTACGGGTCATGACCCGTACCTCAGCTGTACCAGCGTATCACATCAACGCCATTCCGCCAGCAATATACGAGGACAGGATTTCCGGAGATGCCGCGGTGAAGTTCGTCTTTATCGAGAAGCATGCGTGCACCTGGCCGGTCAACGTCATGTGCCGCATGCTCGGCGTATCGCGCAGGGGCTATTACGACTGAAGCGACCGGCTCCGAGCGCGCCTTATGGGCTTAGCAAAGGTGTCCACTGAATCGAGGGACCATCACCGCGCTCCCAACTGCTTGGATAAAGTGCATCTCCCTAAACCAAGGGCGACAAGCGGTACTTTTTTCAACGCTCTCGCAAAGTAAAGAACGAAGGAATATTTTTCGCCGAATCGGTTTAAGTGAAACCTTTCAGTTTCGTTAACGTAGCTGAATCACCGACCGGGAACGATCCTCAAGTCGGCACAGAAGGGTCTGACATGATGAAATCATCCATCTCGCTTGGTGCGCTTGCCATCGCACTTGGCGCCGCTTCGCCCAGCATTGCGGCGCCGGTCATTGTTTCCGCAAAGGCGAACTTGCTGACTTCGCCATTCACGTTCAATGTGCAGGACATATCGTTCACACTGTCGGCCGTTGACAGTTTTTCAGCTCCTCTTGTCGTCAGCAACAGCATCAATGGTGCGTTCTCGTCGGTCTTCGGTAACCCTTCCTCGAGCTTCGTCGATCGAGGTACCGTTCAGTACGGCCCCGGTGTTTTCGGCTCGTACACTTCGTTTTTGACTCCGACGTCCGTCAATTTCTCAAACGCGGATAACTTTCTGGGCATTCGCGCGACGGTCGGCACCGACAATTATTACGGCTTCGTTTATACCACCAACAATGTTCTCAACAGCTATGGGTTTGAGACGGCAGCAAATACCGTAATCACCGCGACCGTAGCCGCAGTACCTGAGCCGACAACATGGGCAATAATGCTGGTTGGTTTTGGGATGATGGGCGCATCGTTGCGCTATCGCCGTCGCTCGACGACCACCGCATACGCATAGGACTAATCACCCGGTGATGTGGATAGGCGCCAAAGCAGAGTTCTGCTTTTACGCGGTGCGGGCGCCTCAAGCTTTTCAAGACGGATATTCTTGGTGGGGTCCCGATCGGCACTGATTAAATGATTGCGTCCGGAGCTTTTTCAAAACCCCATCCCGTTCTCCCTCACTCTTCACCGTTCGCGCTATGCCCGGTCGTTATCGTGCGTCGGTTGGAACGGGCATCTCAAAGATCACGCGTCTGCCGGCTTCATTCGTCTCAGGTGATGTGACTCAAAAGCAAACCACTAATCCCGCGTCAGAGCGATCATCATTGCAGGTCGCTGTAAAGGGTAACGCAAACAATCACGTGCCGGGTCCGATCACTCCGCCGCCACCGCCTGTTCCGCCTCCTCGGCCTCGATCGCGGCGGCCTTCGCCTCGACCAGGCGGACGATGTGGTCGATCATCCCCTCGTCCTGCACGTGATGGTCAGTCACGCCGGAGAGATAGACCATGTGCTTGCCCTGGCCACCCCCGGTGATGCCGATGTCGGTCTCGCGCGCCTCGCCGGGGCCGTTGACGACGCAGCCCAGCACCGAGAGCGACAGGGGCGTGCGGATGTGCTGGAGGCGTTCCTCCAGCGTCTGGACGGTACGGATCACATCGAAACCCTGCCGTGCGCATGACGGGCACGAGACGACGCGCACGCCGCGGTTTCGGATGCCCAGGCTCTTGAGGATCTCGAAGCCGACGCGGACCTCGTCCTCGGGTTCGGCGGACAGCGACACGCGGATCGTGTCACCGATCCCGTACCACAGCAGGCTGCCAATCCCAATTGCGGACTTGACCGTCCCGCCGACGAACCCGCCCGCCTCGGTGATGCCAAGGTGCAACGGGCAGTCGACCGCCTCCGCCAGCTGCTGATAGGCTGCGACCGCCAGGAACAGGTCGGACGCCTTCACCGCGACCTTGTATTCGTAGAAGTCGTGATCCTGTAACAGCTTGATATGGTCTAGCGCCGATTCGACGAGCGCGTCCGGACACGGCTCGCCATATTTCTCGAGCAGGTCCTTCTCCAGGCTGCCGGCGTTGACGCCGATGCGGATCGCACAGCCATTCGCCTTCGCCGCGTTCACCACCTCCTGCACCCGCGCGGCCGAGCCGATATTGCCGGGGTTGATCCGGAGGCACGCCGCGCCCGCGTCGGCGGCCTCCAGCGCGCGCTTGTAGTGGAAATGGATGTCGGCGACGATCGGCACCCGGCTTGCGCGCACGATCTGCCTGAGCGCCGCGGTCGATTCGACGTCGGGACAGCTGACCCGGATGATGTCGACGCCCGCATCTTCGCAGCGCCGGATCTGGTCGATCGTCGCGCGCGGATCGCTAGTCGGCGTGTTGGTCATCGTCTGCACGGTGACCGGCGCATCGCCGCCGACGGGGACGTTGCCGACCATGATCTGGCGGCTGTGGCGGCGGACGATGTCGCGCCAAGGACGAATGGACATGGCCAGCGCCTATACGCTTTTCGCACACGCACTGCTAGGCGGCGGCGATGCACATAAATGACTGGACGCTCGTCATCCACGGCGGCGCGGGAATCATGGAGCGCGGCAGGCTTGGCGCCGGGCAGGAAAAGGGCGCGCGCAGGGGACTTGCCCGCACGCTCGACACCGGAAGCGCGGTTCTGGCGGATGGCGGCAGCGCGCTCGATGCGGTGTGCGGAGCCGTCGCGGTGCTGCAGGACGACCCGCATTTCAACGCCGGACGGGGCGCGGCGCTAACGCATAACGGCACCGCGGAACTTGATGCCGCGATCATGGACGGACGCGACCGGTCGGCTGGCGCCGTAGCAGGCGTGCGCACGACGCGCAGTCCGGTCGCCCTCGCCCGCGCGGTGATGGAGCGCAGCCCGCACGTCATACTCAGCGGCGCCGGCGCGGATGCGTTCGCTATCGAGCACGGCCTGGAGCAGGTCGATCCAGACTGGTTCGCCACGCCCGAACGCCGCGCCCAGCTCGTCGAGCTTCGCGCGCGGGGCGGCGAGGCCTTCGATGTCGAGATGAAATACGGCACCGTCGGCGCGGTTGCGCGCGATATGCATGGCCACCTCGCGGCCGCGACGTCGACCGGCGGCGTCACCGGCAAGCGCTGGGGCCGGATCGGCGATTCACCGATCATCGGCGCGGGGACCTGGGCCGACGACCGCACCTGCGCGGTCTCGTGCACCGGCGCGGGCGAGTATTTCCTGCGGGTCGGGGCCGCCCACCAGATCGGCGCGCGGGTACAGCTCGCCGCCGCGTCAACCGCAGACGCCGCCGCGGCGGTACTTGCTGACGTGACCGGATTGGGCGGCACCGGCGGCGCGATCGTCGTCGGGCGCGACGGCATGCCGGTCTGGTCCTTCACCACGCCCGGCATGTACCGCGCCCGCGCGACCGGCCGGGGCGAGCGGCTGGTGGCGATCTTCGCCGACGAGGCGTAAGGGCGCGCTATGCTCCGCCTCCTCCTCGTGTCGCTTGCGCTCGCTGTCGCCGCGCCCGCCAATGCCTATTGGGAATTCGGCCATCAGACGATCGCCCGCATCGCCTATGCCAACGTCACGCCCAGAGCGAAGCGCGCTATCCGCCGTCTGCTTGCACGGCAGTCGCTGCTCGGGACGCCCGAATGTCAAGCGCGCACGATGGCCGAGGCGAGCGTCTGGGCGGACTGCGTCAAGCCGCTGAAGAACGCCGACGGCACATCGCGCTTCGGCTATGCCTATAGCTGGCACTACCAGGATGCCGATGTCTGCAAGCCGTTCGACCTGACCCCTTCGTGCAAGGACGGTGACTGCGTCTCGGCTCAGATCGAGCGCGACGTTCGCGTGTTGCGCGACCCCGCGACGCCGACGAGGCAGCGCGTCCAGGCGCTCGTCTTCCTGATCCACTTCGTCGGCGACCTCCACCAGCCGCTCCATGCCGGCGACCGCGAGGACAAGGGCGGCAACGACGTGCTCGCCGATTACGGCGACTATGCGCCGCCAAAGCTCAACCTGCACAGCATCTGGGACGGTCCGCTGGCCGAGCGCGCCATCACGTCCGGACCTTCGCTCGTACACCGTTACCCCGCGTCGGTACGCCGGCGGATCGCGGCAGGCACAGTCGCCGACTGGAGCCGCCAGTCATGGCAGGTCGCTCATGACAGCGTCTATGCCGGCGCTCTGGGTGGCAACGCGTGCGCGCCGGTCACGGGTCGCGTTCATCTGGACCAGACGACGATCGCCCGCCTGGTCCCGGCCGCGAGACTGCAGGTCGAGCGCGGCGGGCTGCGGCTGGCGAAGCTGCTGGACCGCGCGCTCGGGAAATTGCTCAACTGAGCACCACCGTCACCGCGCGGCGGTTCTCGGCCATGCTGGCATCGTCGGAACCGGTCGCGACGGGCCGTTCCTTGCCATAGCTGATCGTCGAGATGCGCGACGCCGCGACCCCGCGCGCCGCCAGATAGTTCTTCGCAGCATTCGCGCGCCGATCGCCCAGCGCCAGGTTGTACTCGCGCGTTCCGCGCTCGTCACAATGCCCCTCGATCGTGATCCGCTGGTCCGGATAACGCTGCAGCCACTGCGCCTGGCTATCCAGGATCGCGCGCGCCTCGGGGTCGATGTCGTACTGGTCCAGCCCGAAATTGATCGTGTTGCTGGTGACCGATCGCTGGAAGTCGGCGTTGGAGCCGGGCACTACCGTTCCGTCGTTCGGCCCCGTCGTCGATGACGATTGATCCACCGCGCCCGTATTCTCGGCCGGTGCCGGAGGAAGCACCTCGGGGCGCTTCTTGGAACAGGCGGCGGTCGCGGCCAGCGCCGCGATCAGGACAAGCTTGGTTGCAGTATTCGCCATTCTCTACTCTCCCGTGTGAATATTGGTCATCGCGTAACAGAATTCACGGACGCAGTGGACCCCAGGCCGGGTCCGACCCGTCCAGCGGCGTCGCCACCCGCCGCCCGTTCACGCCGGTCAGGTCGACCGATCTCAGGTCCGCCTTGCCGTTTCCCCCGGGGCTGGAGCGGAAGAAGAAGATGACGCGGCCGTTCGGTGACCAGCTCGGCCCCTCGTCTTGCGCGCCGTCGGTCAGCAGCTTCTCTCCCGAGCCATTGGGCGACATGATGCCGATGCGGAATGACCCTGCGATCTTGGTGAACGCGATCAGGTCGCCGCGCGGACTCCATGCGGGCGTCGCATAGCGTCCGCCGCCAAAGCTGATCCGGTGCTGGTCCGCCCCGTCGGCGTTCATCACATAGATCTGCTGCGCGCCGGAACGATCGCTCTCGAATACGATCTTCGATCCATCGGGTGAATAGCTGCCGCCGGTATCGATGCCCGGTGAGTTGGTCAGTCGTTGCGGTGTCCCCCCTTGCGCCGACACCCGCCAGATGTCCGTGTTCCCGCCCGTTGCCATCGAGAACAGGATGGACCGCCCATCGGGGGAGAATCGCGGCGCGAAGGTCAGGTTGGCGTTCTGCACGACCAGCCGCTGCCGCCCCGAACCGATGTCATAGACATAGATGGCCGGCCGGTCGTTCAGATAGCTCATATAAACGATCGATTGCTGGTTAGGCGCGAAGCGCGGTGTCAGCACGATCGTCTGCCCGTTGGTCAGGAACCGGTGATTTGCGCCGTCCTGATCCATGATCGCCAGCCGCTTGATACGATTCTTCTTCGGTCCCGTCTCCGACACATAGACGACACGGCTGTCGAAATACGGGCCTTCGCCCGTCAGCCGCGCATAAACCATGTCCGCGCATTTGTGTCCGGCGCGGCGCCAGTCCGAAGGCGGCACCACGAAACCGGCCCGCGTCAGCTCGGTGTGCGCGAACACGTCGTACAGATAACAGCCGACGGTCAGTGTCCCATTCGGGTTCGCGCGGACATAGCCCTGCACCAGTGCCTGAGCGCCCGATCCGCCCCAATAGTCATAGGCCGGCGCCGGCACTTCGGCGACGGAAACCGCGCGAAGCTGGCCCGGACGCAGCGGCGTGAACAGGCCCGAGGAGCGCAAGTCGTTGCTGACGATATCGCTCAGCTGACGGCCCAGCGCGTCGGTCGAACCCGCGGGCGTACTGGCGACCTGCGTGGTCGGCATGACCGGGACCGCGATCGGCATCGGCGCGCTGATCCCGCCCGTTACCGACACCTCGAGCGGCGGCGGCGCCTGATCTCCAGGTAGCGCTTGAGCGGGCGGTTGCTGTGCGGGGACGGGTGTTTCCTGCGCCGGTAAAGGCGCGGCGATCGCGAGCGCCGCAAACGCGGCGAAGGTTGGAAGCCGGGTCATGTACATCCTCTCTCAGCCTCGTCTCAGCGAAGCTGCCAGTTGTAGTTGATGTTGTTCCATCCACCGCCGGGTGTCGAATAATATTCGGCCGGCAGCTTGAGCGGGGAACAGCCCTTGAAGGCCGCAATCCCCAGATCGATCACGCGACGGGCATAACGGTCGTTCTCATCGGTCACGCCGGTCTGGCGCACGACGCGCGGCGTGGCCGATAGGGTGCCGTCCTGATTCAGCCGCAGATTGAGGACGGTGACGATCTGGTTCGCGCCCGGACCGGGATCGATCTGACGATCCGCGCAAGGCTGTATCTGCCGCGCGATCGCATCGCGGATACCAGCAAGCGCGCGTGCGTCGATTTTGGCGGCGCGTGGCGTCTCCGACTTGCCCGTCGACGGCTTGTCGCTCAGCCCTTTCAGGAAATTCGCCCCCAGGCGCGAGCCGCGCGGCCGCGCCGCCTTTGCCTCGGCATTGCTGCCCGACCCCTTGGCTGCGTTTTCCTTCGTCGCTGTCTTGGACGTCGACGCGGTTGATTTGGGTGCGGGTGCGTTCTTGCTTGTCGTCGGTGCTGGCTTGGCCGGCGCAGGTTTCGCCTTGGGCGCCGCTTTGGCCTCGCGTTTCGGCTGCGGCTGAGGCTTTGCCTTTGGCTGCGGCTTGGATTCAGGGCGCGCGACGGGCTTCGCCTTGGGCGAAGCCGGTTCCGGCGCCGGTTTTGGCGGAGCAGGTTTCGGTTGAGGCTTGGGTTCGGACTGCGGCTCCGGCTTTTGCGGGGTCGGCTCCGGCGGCGGCGCCTCGGGCGGTGCAGCATCTTCGGGCAGACCCTGATCCGGTGCGACGGACGGCGCGGGCGCTTCGGCGGATTGCGGTGCGGCCGCCTCCAGCCCTACATCCTTGACCAGCGAGACATCGATCGTGGGCTGCGGCTTCACCGGCTCGGACTTGCGGGCATGGACCAGGCCGAGCGACAACAGCGCGATCAGCGCAGCGTGCCCCACAATCGCGGCGCCCAGCCCGACCTTTTCGCCGCGCTCCATCAGCGCGTCTCGTCGTTCCCGCTATCGCTCGTGCCGCCTTCGACGGAGACCAGCGCGACGCGCGTCAGCCCGGCGCGGCTGAGTTCGCCCATTACCCGCATCACGCGCCCGTAATCCAGCGCCCGGTCCGCGCGCAGCATCACTTGCGGCGGCTGCCCGTCGGGTTGCTTCTCGGCCGCGATGCGCTCCAGACGCGCCGGCAGCGCGTCATCGCCAAGCTGATCCTTATCGACGAACAGACGCCCATCGGCGTCGATCGACACCTCCACGGGCTGTTTGTCCTGCACCAGGGACTTCGCGCGTGCATCGGGCAGGTCGACGGGCACGCCTGCGGTCAACAGCGGCGCCGTCACCATGAAGATGATGAGCAGCACCAGCATGACATCGACTAGTGGCGTGACGTTGATCTCCGCCATCGGCGTGCGTCGTCCGCGTCCCCGCGCCGAGGGGAGGTGCATCGCCATCAGACTTCCCCGTCGAGCTGCCGCGACAGCGTTGAATGGAAGCCGTCGGCGAAGCGGCCCAGGCTCGCCTCGATCCGGTTGATCGAATGGCTAAAGCGGTTGTAGGCGATGACCGCGGGAATAGCCGCGAACAGGCCGATCGCGGTCGCGAACAGCGCCTCGGCGATGCCCGGCGCCACCACTGCCAGCGATGTATTCTGGGCAGCGGCAATACCGGTGAAGCTGCGCATGATACCCCAGACCGTGCCGAAGAGCCCTACGAACGGCGCGACCGAGCCGATCGTCGCAAGAATGTTAAGTCGGTCGGATAGCCGGTCGACCTCCATCGCGGCGGCGGCGCCCATCGCCGTGGCCAGCCGCTCACGTGTGCCGCTCTTGTCGATCGTTTCGCCTGCGGTGGAACGCCGCCATTCGGTCACACCCGCCGCGAACACCCGCGCCGATGGCAGGTCGCGCTCGCCCTGCTCGTCATAAAAGATGTCGATGTCTTGTGCGCGCCAGAAGTCACGCTCGAACATCTTCATCTGACTGCGGGTCCTTGCCGCGCGCCGCCAGAAGGCGAAGATGATCGCCCATGTCCAGACGCTGGCCAGCAGGAGTCCGATCATCACCAGCCTAACGATCCAGTCCGCCTGCAAAAACAGGGCGATCGGCGACAGCGTTGCGGCATCGGTGTTCAGTACAGCGTTCATGGGTCCCCTTGGCCTGTCAGCCCTGCAAAGATCGCGCGCCATGCGCGCGGCTGCCGCCGTGGCCGACCGTCGAGGCCGACCAGCGCGGCGGTCACGCTCGCATCGCTCAGAACATCATTGCCGCGCATGACCGTCTGATGAATGATGGCGCGCGCCGCTGTCGAACGCACCATGTGCGAGACGACCAGCAATGCGTCGTCCAGCCGCGCCGACATCCGGTAGCGGATGGAGACATCGGCAACGGCATAGGCGCCCTCGCCCGCGTCAGGAGACCGGCGCTGATCGATGCCTGCGACGCGCAGCATGTCGAAACGCGCGCGCTCCATATAACGCAGGTAGTTGGCGTGATAAACGGTGCCCGACAGGTCCGTGTCCTCAAAAAAGATCCGCACCGGGTAGCGATGCTTGCCGTCGACGAAGCGACCGCCGCTCGGCTGATCCTGACGCGCATCTTCCATCGCTCCGGTTGTTAACCGAACCTCGTCCGGGTGGAAACAGCCTTGAAGGAACGGCATCGAGCGTGATGACGGGCGATGCGGGTCTATCCGGCCCGTCCGGAGGGAGTCGATGGCACAGCGTCCACCGCCGGCACGCCGGAAGCGGTACCTGGTTGCTGCTCGTCCGCCTGGCCCGCGCGCCACGCGTCATAGGCCCGGAAGAAGGCGATGAAGGGTTGCTCGACGTCGTGCAGCAGGGAAGCCGCGGACGCCTCGATCGTCGTGTCGGGGACGGCGGCAATGCGGCTCACCGCCACCGTCGCCGCCCGGCAGAAGCCGTCGCGAGCGGGTGAGAACGACCAGTAATTATACAGCCGGGTCATCGCATTATCATATTGCGCGCGCCAGTCACCGCCCCCGGCGCGGTACTCGGCCGCCAGCTGCGCCTCGGTTTTCGCCAGCAGCACTTTTCGAGCCGTCAGCATTCCATTGTAATGGTCGACCAGCGTCTCCTGACCGGCTCCGCGACAACCGAGCGCCGCGACGTTGAGCGCGGTCCGCAGGTGCCATAGCGTCGCGGCGGGCGACAGCTCACGGTTCGGGGTCAGATAGCTCCCGTCGGGCAGCCGCGCGGGGATACGCATGCCGGGCGTCGCGCCGGCCGGCAGCGCGGCCGTGGTCGCCGTCATCGGCGGCGGGGTCGTGACGGGATCGATCGGCGGCCCGCGCCCGGCGCAGCCCACCAGCACCAGCGACCCCATGCTCCCGAGCAGGGCGATAATCCGCTTGATCGCCGTCATCACGCCGCGCGCCTCTCCAGGGCGGTCGCCGCCTCGGCCATCAGCGTCTCGATGATGCGAGCGGCGGGTTCCTCCCTCGTCACCATGCCGACCGACTGCCCGGCCATGACGGAGCCATGCTCCACATCGCCGTCGATCACCGCGCGGCGCAGCGCGCCCGCCCAATAGTGCTCGATCTGCAATTGCGCCTCCGCCATCGCGACGCGCCCCTCGTCCAGATAGCCGGCGACCTCGCGCTGCTTGGCGGTGAACAGCTCGCCGCCCGCATTCTTGAGCGCGCGCACCGGGATGACGGGCAGGCGCGCATCATACTGCACGCTCGCCACCGCGTCGCGCGCCGAGGCGCGGATGAACGCCTGCTTGAACTTTGGATGCGCGATCGATTCGGTCGCGCACGCAAAACGCGTACCGAGCTGAACGCCGGCCGCGCCCATGTCGAGATAGCCCGCGATTGCCTCGCCGCGCCCGATCCCCCCGGCCACGAACACCGGCACCGCCTCCGCGATCTCTGGCAGCATCTCCTGCGCCAGCACGGAGGTGGAGACGGGGCCGATATGCCCGCCTGCCTCCATCCCCTCGATCACGATGGCATCCGCGCCCGAACGGATGAGCTTCCTTGCGACACTGAGCGTCGGCGCGAAGCATAGTATCTTCGCGCCCGCGTCGGCGATCGCCTCCAGGCTGCCCTTGGGCGGCAGTCCGCCCGCCAGCACGATATGACCCACGCCGTGCCGCGCGCATACCGCGATCAGGTCGGTCAGCGCGGGATGCATGGTGATCAGGTTCACCCCGAACGGCCTGTCCGTCAGCACGCGCGTCGCGGCGATCTCGGCGTCCAGCAACTCGGGTGTCATCGCCCCGCAGGCGATCACCCCGAACCCGCCCGCGTTGGAGATGGCGGCCACCAGATTGCGCTCCGACACCCACGACATCGCCCCGCACATGATCGCCACCTCGGAGCCGAGGAACGCGCTCCCGCGGGCCATGCGCCGGGCGAGCCGATCCGCGCCCGTGCTCACGCCGCATCCTCCGCGTCGAGGCCGTAGGCGGTATGCAGCACGCGCACCGCAAGCTCGGTATAGTCTTCCTCGATCAGGACGCTCACCTTAATCTCGCTGGTGGTGATGGCCAGGATGTTGATCCCCCGCTCGCCCAGCGTCGTGAACATGGTCGAGGCGACGCCGGCATGACTGCGCATGCCCACGCCCACGATCGATATCTTCGCGACGCGCGTGTCATGCACCAGCTTGGCATATCCGATCGTCGCGCGCGCGCTCTCAAGCACGTCCAGCGAGCGCGCCAGATCCGAGGCGGGAACGGTGAAGGTCACGTCCGTCGACCCTTGCGCCAGCGCCACGTTCTGCACGATCATGTCGACGTTGATTGCGGCGTCCGCCAGCGGCGCGAAGATCTGCCCCACCGCGCCGGGCCGGTCGGGAACCGCGGTCAGCGTGATCTTCGCCTCGTTCTTGTCGTGCGCGATCCCGGTGATCAGTTGGCGTTCCATCTCGTCCACTTCCTCCTCGCCCACGATCAGCGTGCCGCGGTGGCCCTCCACATCCTTGCCGTCGTCCAGCGAGGACAGCACACGTACGCGCACGCGCTCCTTCATGGCCAGCCCCACAGAGCGGGTCTGCAACACCTTTGCGCCCACGCTCGCCAGCTCCAGCATTTCCTCGTAAGTGACGCGGCCCAACTTTCTGGCGCGCGGCACGATGCGCGGGTCGGTCGTATAGACGCCGTCGACATCGGTATAGATGTCGCATCGGTCGGCCTTCATCGCCGCCGCGAGCGCGACCGCCGAGGTATCGGACCCGCCCCGCCCTAGCGTCGTCACCCGGCCACCGTCGGCGACGCCCTGAAAACCCGGGATCACCGCCACCTCGCCGCGCGCCAGCGACGCACCCAGCGCGCCGGTATCGACCTCGCCGATCCGCGCCGAGCCGTGCGTGCCGGAGGTACGGATCGGCAACTGCCAGCCCAGCCAGGACCGGGCCGTCACCCCCGCCGCCTGCAACGCGATCGCCAGCAGCCCGCTCGTCACCTGCTCGCCCGCCGACACCACCACGTCATATTCACGCGGGTCATATAGCGACGAGGCCTCCCGGCAGAACTGGACCAGCCGGTCCGTCTCTCCGGCCATCGCCGATACCACGACGGCCACCTGATTGCCGGCCGCGACCTCGCGCCCGACCCGCGTGGCGACGGAGCGGATGCGTTCGATCCCGGCCATCGACGTGCCGCCGAACTTCATCACGATCCGCGTCATCGTCGCGCCAATCTCCTTGGGTACAGGCGGGCGCCCTGATAGAGACAGCGCCATGCCGGACGCAAGCAGCACCATCGACCCCGGGCAAGCCACCCATTTCGGTGCGATGGCGGCGGATTGGTGGAACCCTGCGGGTTCGTCGGCGATGCTCCACCGAATCAACCCCGTCCGGCTTGCCTATCTGCGTGAGCGGATCGAAGCGCACCGGGGCGGCGACCCCCGCGCCTTCACCCCGCTCGCAGGGCACAAAGTGCTCGATGTCGGATGCGGCGCCGGGCTGCTGTGCGAGCCGCTGGCGCGGATGGGCGCCGAGGTGACAGGCATCGACGCCGCGCCCGAGAACATCGCCGCGGCCGAGGCGCATGCCGCCGACACGGGGCTGATGATCGACTACCGCGCATGCGGCGTCGAATCGATCGGAGACGAACGCTTCGATCTGGTCACCGCGTTCGAGGTGATCGAGCATGTCAGCGACCAGAGCGCCTTCGTCCGTGGCCTGGCGCGCGCGCTCGCGCCCGGCGGGATGCTCGTCCTCTCGACGCCCAATCGCACCGCGCTGTCGCGCACGCTGCTGGTTGCGGGCGCGGAGGCGACCGGGCGCATCCCGCGCGGCACGCATGACTGGCACCGCTTCCTCAATCCGGCCGAATTGTCCTCGATGATCGAGGACGCCGCGCTGACGGTACGCGACGTTCGCGGACTTTCCTATTCACCCATGCGCGGCTTCGCGCTCGCTCAGTCGACCGCGCTCGACTATTTCCTGACGGCGGCGCATCCCTGACCACGCATCGGCGATAACCATGCGTGGTCGGACGCTGGCCTGTATCACGCTTGTCGTCCTGCTCGCCGCGCTCGCTCTCGTACAGCCCGTCGATCATGACGAGAGCCAATATGTCGCCGCGACCTCGCTCGTCGCGCGCGGACTGATCCCTTACCGCGACTTCGCCTATTTCCAGATGCCATTGCAGCCCTTCCTCCTGGCGCCGGTCGTGCTGATGGCGGGATCCTGGGCTTGGCCGGCCCTGCGGATTGCCAACGCGCTGCTCGCGGCGGTGGCGATCGGCTTCATGGGCGCGGCCGCGCGCGCGGCGGGTGCCACGCGATCGATGGCGATGGTCGCTGCTGCACTGTTCGCGGGCTGCGACATCCTGCTCTTCAGCGCCGGCACCGCCCGCAACGATGCGCTGCCGGCTGCCTTGTTCGCGATCGCCTTGTGGCTGGCGATGAGGGGCGACGCGACCGGCCGTCGACGCGCAGCGGCGATCGGCTTGCTGTTGGCCGGCGCCGCGGCGGCCAAGATCTCCTACGCCCTGCCTGCCGCCGCTTATGGCTGCTGGGCGATGTTCCACCGCGACCGCCGGCCGATTTGGGTCGCGGTCGGCGCACTGCCCGTCATCCTGTTCATTGCATGGACCTTCGTCCTCTCCCCCGGCGGTTTCCTGTTCGAGACGTTGTACTTCCCCGCCAGGGCGCCTACCGAATATTATCAAGCGCGGCCGGCCAAGCTCCGGGCATCGACCAAGCTGCTCGATACGATCAAGTTCCTCGCGCTGGGGGCGGCGCTTCCCGCGCTGGTCGTGGCCATGCGCGCTGCCTGGGCGGCGCGCCGCGTGCAACTGATCGATGTCCTGATCGTCGCCGGCCTGATCGCGGCGCTGCTACCGACACCGACCTGGCGCCAGTACCTGCTGCCGCTGCTTCCACCGCTGTTCGTCGCGCTGGCGCTGGCGTGGACGCAGCGCCGGCCAAGCACACCGGTCATCGTGCTGTTCGCGATCTTCGCGGCGGCTGGACTGGCACCCACCGTCATCCGCCTGATTAATGACAGTGATCGCATGTCGCTTGTGGAGGCGTCGCAACAGGGACGCGCGATCGGACGGGCGATGGATGGGCAGGACGTCACCGGCCCCATAGCAACGCTGGCACCGCAATATCTGCCGGCGGCCGGGCGGATCGTGGCTCCCGTGTTCGCGCCGGGGCCGTTTTACTATCGCAGCCGCACCTTGCTGTCGCTGCGGCAGGAGCAGGCGCTCCATCTACTTTCGCGTGCGCGGCCCCGCGGAGCACCCGTCGCGATCCTCACGGGTGCCGAGAACGGGCGAACCGCCGGCGATCCCATACTCGATGTGGAGATGGCCCGCTGGGGGCGGTCGCTGGGCTACCGCGAGACCATTTTATCGGGCACGCCCTTTCGCCTGTTCACGCCGCCGCGCGGCGACCGACGAAACGCTGATAGTGGGCGATAAGGTCGACCACATGCTCCTCGTCGCTGCGCACGCTTGCGGCCGCGATCCCGGCCGCGCGCCGCAGCAAGCGCCGCTCTCGCGCGTGAAGACGCAGGATCGCCGCTGCCGCCGCATCGGCGTTGCGCGCCAGGTACAATTCGCTCGAATGCGGATCGGCGATCTCCGCGCACCCACCGGTATCGGGGACGATCAGCGGCAATCCGGACGCCATCGCCTCGCAAGCGACCAGACCGAAGGGCTCGGCCTCCGAGCCGTGTATCAGCGCATCGGCGCTCGCCATGATCGATGCGAGACGCACCCGGTCATAGACGGGCGCAAAGAGGCGGACATGCGGGCTTCCGCCTATCCGGCGCCGCAGCCGCTCGCTCCCCGAACCCGCGCCCAGCAGGACCAGCCCGACCGGCAGCGTGCTCCCCACGCGGTGCACTGCGTCGATCACCAGCGACCAGCGTTTCTCAGCATGGTGGCGTCCCACGCCCAGCAGCAGCATCGCATCCGCGTCCAGCCCGCATTGGGCCAGCAACCTCGCGCGCAGCCTCTCGTCGCGCAGTGAGGGCGAGAAACGCCCGCGTTCAATGCCCAGCGGCATTGCCGCATCGACGCGGACGCCGCGCGCGCGCAACCGCTTGGCCAGCGCGGGGCCGTTGGTGACGACGGTGTCGTACTTGCTGAGGAACCCCCCCAGATAGCGAGAATACCAGGCAAAGGCGCGCTCGATGCGTGCAGGGCTTGCCAGCCCCTCGAACCAGCGTTGCGCATAAGCAGCGACGTTGTCGTTGTGCATGAGAAAGGACTTCAGCGCGCGGCCTTGCCACTTGCCGACGATCCAGGCAGGGCGCCAGGGTGAGCAGCACTCGACGACGTCCGGGTGCAATGTGTCCAGACGCTCGGTGATTGGCGCGGCATCCCAGAACAGGCCATAGTTCGGATCGAACGGCATCGGGCGTGAGCGAAGATAGTGGATCGCGCCACCGCCCGCTCGCTCCTCGATACGCGTCTCCGTCCCCGGGGCGAGGACGATCAGTTCATGACCCATCCCCGCCATGATCGCCATCTTGCGGTCGATATAGGTCCGTACGCCCCCGCCGGCCGGTGAATAGAATTCGTTGACGTCGACGACGCGCATTGCCTGGCGTCAGTTGTCGAGCGGCGCGAAGCCGCGCAGGCCGCGCATATATTGCGCGCGGATTGCCGTCTCGGTCACGCCTGAGCCGACGTCGATCAGTGCATCCGCAAGCTTCGGTCGCGATCGCCCGATGCGGCGGTTGCCAGGAAATCCGGCCCCATCGGACCAGAAGCTGAACTTCGACTTGCCGTCGCGATCATGCGCGAAGAACAGCGCGTAGCGCCCCGGGCGCGGTACACGGATGCATAGCGAGATCGGACCGGCTTCAGGAAGCGCTGCACGCACGCGCCGAAAGGTCTTGCCCTGCGCTAGCAAGCCCTTGTCGCCCTTCAGGAAGTCATCCTCGTTGGCCGGATAGAGTTCCAGCGTCACCGTTCCCCGGCGATCCTTCAATCCGGTGATATCCGCGCGGATCGCCGGGCCTTCGTTCGTCTCGCACGCGATTGCATCGCTACCCAGCATCTCCGCCTGCGCCGGAGCGGCGGCGGCGGCGACCATCACACCGATCAGCGCAGGAATGGACAGGATCGGCTTCATGCGGGTCTCCGGTTGGCCAAGGCGACGATGCCGAAGCCGATCAACACGACGACATGGATCAACAATGTTAGCCCTGCGCTGAACGCGACCAGCGCCGACAGGGATTGATCGTGTCCGATCACGAGAATCGCGAAATTGGCAAACAACAGATCCTTGTTCGGAACCAGCGGCAGGCGCGACACCAGCAGGCGTCCGGCCGTCAGGAACAGCCAGACCGCGATACCGATCCCCGGCATGGCATAGTGCCATGCGAGCGCCAGCAGCGTCGACCCCACGACCAGCCGGACGCAGTGCACGCCGAAGATCCACCACAATCGGGCGCGCGGCAACGAGAAGACACGTCTGGAGAAGATCAGGAACGGCAGCGAGATCGCGACGACGACGACCGCCGACCAGGCCAGCTTGTGCAATTGTGCGGGCAGCAACAACTCGCGGCCGAGCGGCAGAGCCAGAGCCAGCATTAGGAGGGTAACACCGTTCCCGGCGATCGCGGACAGGATGGTGACATCCTTGACCGCCCCGAACGGCGCGGCAACCATCTTCGCCCTGGCACGCGCCCAGGCGTAGAAATAGGCATCGCCCGAATAGCCGAAGACGACCTCGTTCGCGATCCGCTTGCGCACCAATGCGCCGAACCCGGCGATCGGGATGCCCCACAGCCGGCGGAAAATGACATAATCCCCGGTCGGCGGGGACAGATACAGCAGCCCGAAGAACAGGTAGAAGCGCGGATCGGCCGGTACCGCCCGCGCCAGCCCGGACAATCCGGAATTGAGGAGTTCTCGAAACAGACCGACGACCATCGCGGCCGTAAGCAGTGCGGCCAGGATTGCAGGCCAGCGATGCTTGCCGGTCGGCAGCGGGACCAGACCGGCGATCTCGCCGCCGGCGCTTGCCGGCGGGCGTTTCAGGGCATCGAGGCTCACGCGCGAGCCGGCCGGGCAGAAACGGGAGCATCGCGGCCATCGCAGCCGAGTGCGGTGATTCCGTGACAAGAAGCGCGGCGCGCGCCAACAGGGCGTGATGCACGACGATCCACAGGCCACTCATATCCTGTCCTTCGCGCAGGGGCTAGGGGGCGGCGGGGTGGAGCGCACGTTGCTGCGGCTGGCCGGCGAATGGTCGCGCAACGGCCGACGGGTCACCATCGTGATGGGCAATGACGAAGGACCGCTGTCCGCCGAGTGGCCGGCGGGCGTGGCGCCAATCGTGACCGGCTCATCCCGCTACGGGTCGTTGCTACGCGCATTGCCCGGAATCGTGTCGCGAGAGCGGCCGGACGTGCTCTTTTGCCCGGGCAATCATTACACCGGCATGGCCGCATGGACGCGGCTGCGGCTTGCCCGCGTGTGCCCGCCGATCGTCGCCAAGATGTCGAACGCGCCGTCGCGCGGCGATCATGGCCGGATGATCGCCGCGGCACACCGGCTGTGGCTCGCCGGCTATTCGCTTTTCCTCGATCATCTGGTGGCGATGACCGAGGCCACCGGGGTTGAGGCGGCGAGGGCGACTCGGATGGCCGGCCGGACCAGCGTCATCGCCAATCCTCCCGCCCGACCATTGCCTGATGCCTTCCATCCTCCTCTACCGGATGTCCGGTTCATCCTAGGCGTGGGCAGGCTGGTCGCGCAGAAACGCTGGGACCGGCTGATCGCCGCGCTGCCCCGGCTCGCCGACGACAGCGTCCAGCTGGTCCTGCTGGGCGACGGCCCTTTGCGGCCGACCCTGCTGGCCCAGGCCGAGGCGCTCGGCGTCCGACACCGGGTGCACCTGCCCGGCTACGCCGCCGACCCGCTGCCGTCGATGGCGCGCGCATCCCTTGTTGGCTTACCGTCCGAGTTTGAAGGCGTTCCGAGCGTGCTACGCGAAGCACTGTCGGTCGGTACGCCGGTCGTGGCGACCGACGCGAGTTCCGCAATCGCAGAAATTGTCTCCAGCCCGGCACTGGGATCGATCGTCGCACGGCACGACCCTGACGCGCTGGTCTCCGCGCTCGACAGCTGGCTGGTATCCGACGCTGCCCGTCCCGTTGCCGTCATGCCACCCGGCAGCGACTCGGCGCAGTGCTATCTCGCCCTATTCGACCAGATCGTCAGTTCTGGTCCTCCGCGATTTCGCCCTCGCGCTCCGAAGACCGCTCCAGCGCGACCTTGATCATCGCAGTCATCGGATCGGCCAGCGCCAGCCCCAGGATGCCGAACAGCGCACTCGCCAGGATCTGCATGCTCAACGTCAGGGCCGGCGGCAGGTCGACCGTGCGCTTCGCGACGATCGGCACGACGACGTAACCATCGAAGGTCTGGACGATTAAATAGGTCGCCAGCGCCCACAATCCCGTTTGCATTCCCGCGCTGAACCCTACAGCCACCATCAACAGACCGGTGACGAACGCGCCGATATTGGGGATGAAGGCGAGTACGCCCGCGATAATCCCCAGCAGCATCGCCATCGGCACACCGCCGATGGCCAGCGCAATCCAGGTCAGCACCCCCTCGAACGCCATGCCGAGCAGCCGACCCGCCAGCAGGCGGCGAAGTGTCTTTCCCATCCGCTCCATCAGGATCGCCGATTCGGGACGCGCATCGGTCGGGACCAGCCACTGCAGCCCGCGGTCGTAAAGGCGCGGGTCCATCGCGACGAACAGACCGATGACCATGATCATGAAGAGGCTGGTCACCGCCCCCGCCGCCGTCCCTACCCAGGAGGTCAGCCTACCGACCGAACCCATCGCCTGACGCATTATGCCTTCCAGGTCGGATGCACCGGGCACCACGCCCATGCTCGCAAGCCAGCCCATCAAGCGCTGCGACTGCACTTCGAGCGTCGCCTGCAACTGACCGAACTGCTGCGCGATCTGCATGCCGGTCAGGTAGAAGGTGCCGAGCAGGAAGATGACGAATGCCAAGACGACGATCAGCAATCTGACTCCGCGCCACACCGGCAGGACGCGTCCCAGCAGGCGTACGCCGCCGTCCAGAAGGGTCGCGAAGACCAGCCCGCCAAAGATCAGCAGCAATGGTTGCGCGAGAATGACGACCAGTGCGATCGCAGAGGCAAGGCCGAGCCAGATTGCCGCCCGCTTTAGTTCGCGACGCATGATCGGATCACGCATCTCATTCGGGCTGGGCTGCGTGATCTTCACCGGCGCTCGGCGGCGCGTCATCGGCCCGTGACCGCCGGATGCAGCGACACGCCAGTACGCCCCGGGCGGAACGCATGAACCCAGGTCAGCGGGTTGAGCGTCGCGTTGCCGTCGAGGCTGAACGTGATGAACTCCGCGCGACCGCCCAAATTCTCCCACGGCACGGGGCCTCCCAGTCCGTTGGCGGACATGGGGAACCGGCTGTCCGCCGACCGATCACGGTTATCGCCCATCAGGAAGACGTGGTCCGCCGGGATCGTGACCGGCCCGTAATTGTCGCCGGGGCTGGGGCCGAGCTCTACCGTGTCGTAGCGCCGCCCGTTCGGGAGCGTCTCGGTGATGATTGGCAGGCGGCAGACCGCGCGGCCGTCCGCGAGCGCCTCGCGCGCGCCGGGATAATCGAACTCGCTGCACGGCGAATTGGCATCGACGGGGATCAGCGTGTCGTGGAGACGCCCGCGCTTCACCGGCTTGCTGTTCAGGATGACGACGCCGCGGCGAACCTCCAGCCGATCGCCAGGCAGCCCGATGACCCGCTTGATATAGTCGTTGCTGGTGCCGGGCGGTGTGACGATGGCTACATCACCGCGCATCGGCAGCGCCCCCCACACGCGGCCGTGCATGAACGGAAGCGATACGCTCCAGCTGTCCTCCGGCTCGCGCAGCACGACGCTCTTGAAGATCGCGGCGGGATCGGGAATCGTCGGCGATACGAAGGACCAGCCATAGGCGAACTTGGACACGACCAGCCGGTCGCCGACGCGCAGCCCCGGCAGCATCGATTCGGAGGGGATGTAGAAGGGCTTGGCGATGAAGCTGTGGAAGCCCAGCACGATCAGGATCAGCCAGAAGATGCTCTTTATCTCGCTCCACAGGTCCGTGCCGCGCTTCTTCGGCTCCGCCGTTGGCGCCGCGCGCTCATGCTCGGCCACTGCTTCACCCGTCTCGCTCACTCGCCGGTCCTCAACGCTTCGATCACGACGAACGCCTGCGCCCAGGGATGGTCGTCGGTCATCGTCAGATGCACGCGCGCCGCGTGGCCCGCAGGCGTCACTGCGTCAAGTCTAGCCCTTGCGCCGCCGGTCAAGGCCAGCGTCGGCGCGCCGCTGCCTGCGTTCACGACGCCGATATCGCGCATGAAGACACCGCGCCGGAAGCCGGTGCCGACCGCCTTGGAAAAGGCTTCCTTCGCGGCGAAGCGCTTGGCCAGTGTTCCCGCCCTGGTGAATGGGCGCCGATCGGCCTTCGCGCGTTCGATGTCGGTGAAGACGCGCGCCTCGAACCGGCTGCCGAACCGATCGAGCGATGCCTGGATGCGCTCGATATTGCACAGGTCCGATCCCAGACCGACGATCACCGCACCGAATCCATCGCAGCGCGCATCGACCGGACGGCGCCCCCGATCCCCATGAACAACGCATCACCGATCAGCGCATGGCCGATGTTGAGCTCCACGACATGAGGGATCGCCGCGATCGCGGCGACATTGTCCAGCGTCAGGCCGTGCCCGGCGTGCACCTCGATCCCGTTCTTCGCGGCCAGCGCCGCCGCATTGGACAGTCGCCGCAGTTCCGCGGACCGTGCTTCACCGTCCAATTCGGCATAGCGCCCGGTATGTAGTTCGACGACCGGCACGCGCAGCCGCATTGCCGCCTCGATCTGGCGTGCCTCGGGCTCGATGAACAGCGATACGCGCGGACCTGCCGCTCGCAGCTCGTCGACCAGATGCTGCAACCTGTTGTGCTGGCTCGCAGCGTCCAGCCCGCCTTCGGTCGTGCGCTCCTCGCGCTTCTCGGGCACTATGCAGACCGCATGCGGGCGTCGCGCCAGCGCGGTAGCCAGCATCTCGTCGGTCGCCGCCATCTCCAGGTTGAGCGGGATCGCAAGCACGTCGATCAATCGCGCGACATCGTCATCGCGGATATGGCGCCGATCCTCGCGCAGATGCGCGGTGATACCGTCCGCGCCGGCCTCGGCTGCCATCAACGCCGCGCGCACCGGATCGGGATAATCGACCCCGCGCGCGTTGCGGACGGTAGCGACATGGTCGATGTTGACGCCGAGACGCAGCTTGCTCGCACTTGCCGCGTTCATGCCGCCCGGCTCCCTGGCTTGACTGCGGGCATGTCCGCCAGTTCGGGCGGGAGTGCATCGGCGGCATAGGCGGGCACTTCCAGGCGGATGAGCGGGAAGAACGGGATGCCCAGATCGGCCTGGCCGTTGGAGCGATCGACCAGCGCCGCGGCGGCGATCGCCTCCCCGCCTTCGCGCGCGATCGCGGCGATCGCCTCGCGCGACGACAGCCCGGTCGTGACCACGTCCTCCATCATCAATACGGTCGCGCGGGGGCTGAGCCGGAAGCCGCGGCGCAGCCCGAAGATGCCGTCGGGACGTTCCAGGAACATCGCATCGACACCCAGAACGCGGGCGATCTCATGGCCCGCGATCACGCCGCCCATCGCCGGCGATACGACCGCGCGGATGCGTGCACGCAGTTCCTCCGGAATGCGATCGACTACTGCCTCGGCCAGTCGCGCCGCACGCGCGC
Source organism: Sphingomonas sp. (assembly GCA_965260965.1). Lineage (GTDB taxonomy): Bacteria > Pseudomonadota > Alphaproteobacteria > Sphingomonadales > Sphingomonadaceae > Sphingomonas. The sequence continues at coordinate 1,913,430 of CBDHCA010000003.1, forward strand.
CGTCCATCAGAACCCGCGCGCATTGCAGGTAGCGCGGGCTGCGCAGGCCCGACGACAGGATGAAATGCCCCTCCAGCAGCGCATCGGCGGCGCGAAACTCGGACAGGACCTCGTCATCGGTCATCGCAGTCGCTTCCTGTCGATCGGGCGGTGGATACATGGCAATTAGGGGGGAGCGTAACATCTCGCAACGCGTGCGCGTCATGCCCACGTCACTTTTCATCGGCGACCCGCTTGAGGCGCGTCCGGTCCCGGCGTATAGGCCACAGCCAAATGTGGCGACAGGGCGCCCGCGCGATGGCCGGACCCGGCGGCGCGTGTCGGCGACAACGGGGTAGCGACAAACGATGGTGAACTCGGCACATTCGTCCCGCAAGCGAAGGCTTCTGAACGCTGTCATGGTGCTCGGCCTGGCGCTTGGTTCGGCCGGTGTCGCGCTGCCGGCGATCGCGCAGCAGGAGGCAGCGGCTCCGGGCAACGTTCAGAATACCGCGCCGACCAGCGCCGGAGCACCGGAGACGGCCGCACCCGCGTCTCCATTGCTTGCGATGGACGGCGCCCCGGCGATGACGGCGACACCGGGCATCGGGCAGCCGACCGATGGCGTCTTCGGCATCCAGCCGCAGGTGACGAACAACGGGCGGTTCGCGCACTGGATGCACAATGCGATCCTGTTCCCCGTCATCACAGTCATCTCGCTGTTCGTGCTGGGCCTGCTGGTGTGGGTCGTGCTGCGCTATCGCCGGTCGGCCAATCCGATCCCGTCGCGCACGTCGCACAACACCGCGATCGAGATCGCGTGGACGCTGCTTCCCGTGGTCATTCTGGTGCTGATCGCGGTCCCCTCGATCGGCCTGCTGCAGGCGCAGTACAAGCCAGCGCCGGCAGGCGCAGTGACGCTGAAGGCGATCGGTAATCAATGGTACTGGACGTATCAATATCCCGACAATGGCGGGTTCGAGATCACCGCCAACATGCTGAAGGAAAAGGATCAGGTCGCACCCGGCGAGCGAGCGCGCACGGATGCCGACGGCCCCCGGCTGCTGGCCGCCGACAATCGTGTCGTGCTGCCGGTCGGCGTACCGATCCGCCTGATTACTACCGCCAACGACGTCATCCACAGTTGGGCGATGCCGGCGTTTTGGATCAAGCTGGACGCCATTCCGGGACGGCTGAACGAGACCAGCTTCACCATCGAGCGACCGGGGCTGTATTTCGGGCAATGCTCGGAACTTTGCGGCGCGCGTCATGCCTTCATGCCGATCGCGGTGGAGGCGGTGCCTCGCGCGCAGTTCGCCGCGTGGGTCCGCGCCAAGGGCGGCACGATGCCAGGCGAGGTCAAGCCCTCCGACAAGGTCATTCCGCAACCCGGCGCGGACACCGACGACGCCACGTCGGTCGAGGGCACCTCCATTCCCAATCCCAGGGGCGACACGCCCACCGTCACTCCACCCGTCATCACCCAGGGCGCGACCGGTAATCCGGCTGGCCCCGGCAACACTGGACTTTGATCCGATGACCGACACCGCCCTTCATCCCAGCGCCTTTGTCGCGCATGACGACCGCGCGCACGACCATCACGGCCATACCGAACACAAGCCCGGCTTCTTCCAGCGCTGGTTCATGTCGACGAACCACAAGGACATCGGCACGCTGTATCTGATCTTCGCGATCGTGGCCGGCATCATCGGCGGCGCGATTTCGGGGCTGATGCGCGCAGAACTGGCGCAGCCGGGTATCCAGTATCTGGGCAGTTGGGCCAACATGCTCCACGGCGGTCCGCAAAGCCTCGACCAGAGCCTGCATCTTTGGAACGTGCTGATCACGGCACACGGACTCATCATGGTGTTCTTCATGGTGATGCCGGCGATGATCGGCGGGTTCGGCAACTGGTTCGTGCCCATCATGATTGGAGCGCCCGACATGGCGTTCCCACGCATGAACAACGTGTCGTTCTGGTTGCTGATCCCGGCCTTCACGCTGTTACTCGCCAGCCCGTTCTTCGGCGGCGCCGGCAATGGCTGGACGCTGTATGCGCCGCTCTCTACTTACGGCGAGCCCGGGCCATCGACCGACATGGCGATCCTGGCGCTGCATCTGGCGGGTGCCTCGTCGATCCTGGGTGCGATCAACTTCATCACCACCATCTTCAACATGCGCGCGCCGGGTATGACGCTGCACAAGATGCCGCTGTTCGTATGGTCGGTGCTGGTCACCGCCTTCCTGCTGCTGCTGGCGCTGCCGGTCCTCGCGGCGGCGATCACGATGGTGCTGACCGATCGCAATTTCGGGACCACCTTCTTCGATCCGGCGGGCGGCGGTGATCCGGTGCTTTACCAGCATCTGTTCTGGTTCTTCGGCCATCCAGAAGTCTATATTATGATTCTGCCTGGCTTCGGGATCGTCAGCCAGATCGTTGCGACGTTCAGCCGCAAGCCGGTCTTCGGCTATCTCGGCATGGCCTACGCGATGGTCGCAATCGGCGTCGTCGGCTTCGTCGTGTGGGCGCATCACATGTTCACGACGGGTCTGAGCGTGAACACGAAAATGTATTTCACCGCGGCGACGATGGTGATCGCGGTGCCGACCGGTATCAAGATCTTCTCGTGGATCGCGACGATGTGGGGTGGTTCCATGTCGTTCAAAACGCCGATGACCTGGGCGATCGGCTTCATCTTCATGTTCACCGTCGGCGGTGTCACGGGCGTCGTCTTAGCCAATGGCGGTATCGACGATTACATGCAGGACACGTATTACGTCGTCGCGCATTTCCATTACGTACTGTCGCTGGGCGCGGTGTTCTCGCTGTTCGCAGGCTTCTACTATTGGTTTCCCAAGATGTCGGGGCGGATGTATAACGAGTTTCTCGGCCAGGTGCACTTCTGGGTGTTCTTCGTCGGCGTGAACGTAATGTTCTTCCCGATGCATTTCCTGGGACTGCAGGGCATGCCGCGTCGCTATCCCGACTATCCTGACGCGTTCGCCACATGGAACCATGTCGCCTCGATCGGCTACATGATCATGGGCGCCGGGATGGCGGTATTCTTCGTCAACCTGATCTGGTCGCTGCTCGCAGGGCCAAAGGCGCCCGACAACCCCTGGGGCGAAGGAGCGACCACGCTGGAGTGGACGCTCTCGAGCCCTCCACCCTATCACCAGTTCGAAACCTTGCCGGTCGTCGACTGACCCGAGAATGCCCCCGCCGATGGCCGAGGCATTCTCGTCATAGCCGGGTCAATGGCGTTGCAGCGATGCCAGCAGGAACCGGAGCATCTGTTGCGTCCGCTGTTCCGATCCGGGTCCGGCAAATCCACGGACGGCGATGGGCAGGTGCTGACCTGCCGTCCGCGCTTCATCGGCGAAGACATAGTGCTCGAACCACGCACGCCACACGCCACGTTCACGGAGCGACAGGTCGCGCACGCTCATCATCGCATGAATCAGCGCCGAAAGGGGCGACGTCGTCGGATCGAGCGCGGGCCAGTAATTGACCAGGATATTGATCGCGCCGAGGGCGCGGACGTGATGCCACCAAAGCGACGGGATGAAGATCGCATCCCCCGGCGCGAGCTCCGCCGCACGCGCGTGCGGTACTGCCTGGGCGAAGCGCGGATAACGCTCCAGATCGGGCGCCTCGGGATCGACCATGCTGACCGGGGGGCCGGCGATCGTTCGCTCCAAAGGACCGACATACAGGTTTGACAATTGTTCCGGCGGGAACAGGGTGAACCGGCGGCGACCGGCGACGACGACGGCCAGGTTCGACCCGAGATCATAATGCGTCGCGACCTGCGCGCGATTACCGATCCAAACCCTCGCGACCGGATCGGAAAGCGGCATGTCGAGCGGGTTTTCCTCTTCCCATCCGGGCAGGTGCGTGGCGGCGTCACACGCGCTGGCGTAAAGCGCGTGGGGGTTGCCGTCGTCGGCGAGACGCAGCAATTCGATCATCATCGCCTGCGCAGGCACGTGATGACGGCCGAAATTCAGCTTCTCCATCCCCTCCTGATAAAAAAACCGGCCACCGATCTCGGGAGATCCGACCATAATCTGGATCGGCGTGCCGCCGGTGAACCGGCCAACGTAATGGGCGACCGCCCGGTCACCACCCTGCGCCGCGCTGACCGCGGGCCAGTGCTCGAACTGTCCGCGCAGGACGATCGGCCGGTCCGCACCCACCACCTCGCGTGCGAAGGTCGCATCGTCGACCGCGCCGCGTTCGGGCAAGGGCAGCGGTCGGATCGATTCAGCCATACTCCCGAATGTAGGACCCTGGCTTGTGCGCGGGCAAGCGGCATCGGCTTTCCCTGCATGCGGTAAGCCCGTATAGGGCGAGGACTCCATGACCCCCGCCGTTCCCCTCCTGCCGCCGGCCGACTGGCGCGATTTCCTGGCGTTGACCAAACCCAGGGTGATGACGCTGGTCGTGTTTACCGGACTGTGCGGGATGCTGGCGGCACCGGTCGCGATTCATCCGGTCATCGGCTTCACCGCCATCCTGTGCATCGCGCTGGGCGCGGGCGCCGCTGGCGCGCTCAACCAATGGTATGAAGCCGACATCGACGCGGTCATGCGCCGGACGGCAAAGCGGCCGCTGCCCGCGGGGCGCATGGAACGGCAATCGGCGCTGCATTTCGGGGTCGGGCTGGCCGTTTTCTCGGTGATCCTGATGGGATTGGCGGTCAACGTCGCGGCATCCGCGATCCTGGTCGTGTCGATCCTGTTCTACGTGCTGGTCTATACGGTCTGGCTCAAGCGCCGCACCCCGCAGAATATCGTTATCGGCGGAGCGGCCGGCGCGTTCCCGCCGCTGATCGGCTGGGCGGCGGCGACGGGTGACGTGGCGCTGCTCCCCCTCCTGCTCTTCGCGCTGGTCTTTCTGTGGACGCCGCCGCATTTCTGGGCGCTGGCGCTGTTCGTCGAGACCGATTATGCCAATGCCGGTGTGCCGATGCTGCCGGTGGTAGCAGGCGAGCGGGTGACGCGGCACCAGATCGGCCTGTACACGATTCCGATGGCGGCGGCGGCGGTGCTGCCCTGGCCGCTGGGACTGATGGGCGCGTTCTACGGATCGGTCGCGACGGTCACGACCGCGATCTTCGCATCGCTCGCCTGGCGCGTGGCGAAGCGCACGACTCAGCCCGACGACCGGATGCAGCCGGAAAAAAGCCTGTTCAAATACTCGATACTGTATCTCTTCATCGTCTTCGGTGCGCTGGTCGTCGATCGGTGGGTCGTATGACGCCCGAGGAGCAGGACCTGATCCGCCGCCGGCAGCGCAGCCGATCGATCGTGCTGGGCCTGCTGCTCGGAGCATTGGTACTGCTGGTTTTCGCCATCACGATCACCAAGATACGCGAGGGGATACCGACGTGAAGCTGGAACGCACGACGCGCACCGCGCTGCTGGCAGTACTGATGATCTGCGCCTCGACCGGACTCGCCTGGGCCAGCGTGCCGCTCTACCGCCTGTTCTGCCAGGCGACCGGGCTGAACGGGACGACCAACCGGGGTACGCAGGCGCCGGGGTCGAACGGACATCAGGTACGGATCGATTTCGACGCGAATGTCAGCCCGAAGCTGGACTGGCGGTTCGCGCCCGAGGACAAGTCGGACACGGTCGACGTCGGCGCTCGCGATATGGCCTTCTTCACCGCGACCAACCTGACGGATCATCCGATCACGGGGACCGCGACGTACAACGTGACGCCGGCGCAGGCGGGCAAGTATTTTACGAAGGTCCAGTGTTTCTGCTTCACGCAGCAGACGCTGAAGCCCGGCGAGACGGCGCGCATGCCCGTCATCTTCTATGTCGACCCAGAGATTACCAGCGATCCGGACACGTCCGACGTGCAGACAATCACGCTCAGCTACACATTTTATCCGGTGGATTCGGGGAAAGCCGCGGGCTAGAGAATGCGGGAGGGACGATAGCGATCAGGGACGCAATCATGGCCGGCGCCAAGAACCACGATTATCATATTCTGCCTCCCAGTATCTGGCCTCTGTTCGGGTCGATGTCGGCGCTGATGATGGCATCGGGTGGTATCATGTGGATGCATGGCGGTCACATGAGCGCCGAACGCGCGAATGGAGGGGGCTGGATCTTCTTCGCCGGGCTGGCGGGTGTCCTCTTCACAATGTTCAGCTGGTGGGCCGACGTCATCCGAGAGGCGCATCACGGCGATCATACGCCCGTCGTGCAGCTTCATTTCCGCTATGGCATGATCCTGTTCATCGCCTCAGAGGTAATGTTCTTCGTCGGCTGGTTCTGGGCCTTCTTCGATTTCTCACTGTTTCCGACCGCCATGTCCGTTGTCGACGGCACGGTCGAACGCGCGGCGGAGGGCGCTGCCTCTGTTGCTGCGCAATGGCCACCCAAGGGACTTGAGGTCATCAACGCGTTCGAGTTCCCGCTCCTCAACACGATCATCCTTCTCCTGTCGGGCACGACCGTTACCTGGGCGCATCATGCGCTGATCCATGACCAGCGCGGCGGCGAAAAGACGGGACTTTGGGGCTTGCTGGGTGTCGGCAACCGTGATGGCGTGCTCAAGGGACTGTGGCTGACGGTGGTGTTGGGGCTGATCTTCAGCTCGATCCAGGCCTATGAATATGCCCATGCCCCCTTTCCCTTCAAGGGGCTGAACTATGGCGCGGCCTTCTTCATGTCGACGGGCTTTCACGGCTTTCACGTGATAATCGGCACGATCTTCCTGCTGGTCTGTCTTATCCGCGCCTATCGCGGCGACTTCACTCCCCGGCAGCATTTTGGCTTTGAGGCAGCGGCGTGGTACTGGCATTTCGTCGACGTCGTCTGGCTGTTCCTGTTCGTGACCATCTATGTCTGGGGCGGCTGGGGCGCACCCGTCCATACCGGGTGAGCGACACGAGCGCAAAACCGGCGGAGCGCTGGCCACTCGCTGAATCACCGCCGATCGTCACCGTTGCGCTCCGATCGCTATGCCCGCGCTGCGGTAGCAGGACCTTGTTCGCTGGCTGGGCGCGCTTTGCCGAGCGATGCTCACACTGCGAACTGGACTTTACCCGGTTCAACGTTGGCGACGGTCCGGCCGCGTTCCTGACATTGATCCTAGGCACGCTGGTCGTCGCCATGGCGATTACACTGGAACTGACCGTCCACCCTCCGCTCTGGCTGCATATGCTGATCTGGATACCGGTCACGCTGGCTGGCGTGGTGCTCAGCCTGCGCGCCGCAAAGGCGGCGCTGCTCGCCGCTGAATATCGGAATGCAGCGCGCGAGGGGCGCGCGCTATGACGCGCCTACCGGTCGTCGCTACGACCATCGTAACGCTCGCGGTGACGGCAATGATCGGGCTCGGCCTATGGCAGTTGCTCGACCGGCGCCCTCAGAAGATCGCATATCTGGCGCAGCTTGCCGCCAATCCCGGACGGCCGGCAATTAGGTTCCCGGGCAGCCCCGACGATCGGCTGCTCTTTCGCCGCGCGACCGGCTATTGCCGTCCACCCGTCGCGGTCCACAAAGCTGGGGCAGGCGCGCAAGGCTTCCGCCTGATCGCGACCTGTGCCGACACTGCGAGCGGCCCGGGCATGATCGTGCAGCTCGGGACATCGCGCGATCCCGGCGCGACGGTCGACTGGCGGGGAGGACCGGTCGCCGGCTTCATCAGCCACGCACCTGATTCCCGGCCGCTGATCGCCGGGTTGTTCGATCACGCGCCTCGGCAGTTGATGCTGGTCCTCGATCATCCCGTCGCCAGACTCTCGGCCAATGGCGAACCGGACCTTTCGTCGGTTCCGAACAATCATCTGGCCTATGCGGGACAATGGTTCTTCTTCGCCGCCGTCGCAGTGGTCGTCTATGTCTTAGCGCTGCGACGCAGGGAGCGGGATTAGGTGCTTGGTCCCGGCAATTGGTGGTGCGGGTTTGACGTGAAGCGTGCGGGCTGGCCGGCCCATGCCTTACAGATGGCTTTGTAGGGCGTGAGGCCGCGCAGGGTCTTGAGCCTGCGGGCGAAGTTGTAGGCGGCGACAAAGTCGCCGAGTTGCTGCCGGAGTTGATCGTGGCTATCGTAATGGTAGCGCTTGACGGCGGCGTCCTTGATGGTGCGGTTCATGCGCTCGACTTGACCATTCGTCCACGGGTGCCGCGGCCCCTCGACTTTGCTCGGGAGAGCCTTGGTAAGGCGATGTTCGACATCCAGGTCGGCGCCTTCTCGTGCAACTCGACGAACGCGAACTTGAACGTCCGGTTTATCACAACGAACAGGTAGAGCTTGCCCTCTTCGGTTCACACCTCGGCGATGTCGATGTGGAAATAGCCGATCGGGTAGCTCTTGAACTTGCGCCTGGCCGGCTTGTCACCCTCGACCTCGGGCAGCCGGCTGATGCCGTGACGCTGGAGGCAGCGGTGCAGCGACGAGCGTGTGATACGCGGGATCGTACCCTGGAGTGCGTAGAGACAGTCGTCCAATGGCAGCAGCGTGTGGCGTCGGAAGGCGACTACCACCGCCTCCTCCTCGATCGACAGCGAGGTTGATCTTGGGTCCTTGGGACCCGCTGAGAGATCGGCCGTCGACCTGCGCCTCTTCCACTTTGCGACGGTTTTCTGGTTGACCCCGTGCCGCCTGGCCAGCGCCCTCAGGCTCTCTTGACTATGCTGTATCGCTAGCCTGTCCCGGACTTGATCCGGGGGACTGCCTCAGTCGTCGTGGCGCTCCCACGAAGTACCTGGCCCATAGCGCGTCCTTCCACTCGCTCGTGAACAATGCACCATCAAAGCCCGGGATCAAACATCTAGAGCATCGAGCCTGAAGCAGGAACCAGCGGGGGGATACCGTTTGGCCTGGAAATGTGATTCACCCTGGTTCGGAGGTGGATCATGGGAGCCTATTCGAACGATCTGCGGGACCGGATATCGGCGCATGTTTTGGCGGGGTATTCGTGTCGGGCTGCGGCACGCCGTTTCGGTGTCAGTCCGAGCTGCGCGATCAAGTTGATGCAGCATGTAGCAAAGACGGGATCGGCAACGCCGTAGCGTCAGGGGCGACCCTCAGGGGCGGGCAAGCTGGCGGAATACGCGACATTATTGATCCGCTGGGTTGAGGCGACGCCCGACATCACGATGCCCGAGCTTGCCGAGCGCCTCAAAGCCGAGACGAAGGTCGTGGCGCACCCGGCTTCACTGTCGCGGGTGCTGGTGGCGGCAGGCTTCCGATATAAAAGCCCTGATGGCATCAAAATGCGGTCGCGATGACGTTTGCGAGGCGCGACGGCGGTGGCGCGTTTATCGCCGGCCACGACTGCGCGAGCAGGCGCACCGGTTGGTCTTCATCGACGAAACCGCGACCACGACGAAAATGACGCGGCTGCGCGGACGGGTACAGGGTGGGCGGCGCCTGAAAGCTCGGGCGCCGTTCGGCCACTGGAAAACGCAGACCTTCATTGCCGGCCTGCGCTGCGATGGCCTGACCGCGCCGTGGATCATCGACAGACCGATGACCAAAGAGATCTTCGAGGTCTATGTCGAAACCCAGCTCGCTCCGACACTCGAACACGGCGACCCCGGATCAAGTCCGGGGCAGGCTCGTCATCCTCGACAACCTGCCAGCTCATAAAAGCGAAAAGGCCAGGGCGACGTTGCGGGAGCGGGGCGCCTGGTTCCTCTTCCTCCCACCCTACAGTCCCGATCTCAACCCAATCGAGATGGCGTTCTCGAAGCTGAAAGCCCACCTCCGTCGGATCGGCGCCAGGACCATCGACGACCTCTGGAAAGCCGTCCGCTCAATCTGCGACCTGTATGACCCCGACGAGTGCCGCAACTACTTCTCCGCTGCCGGCTATGCGTTCAATTAAATGCTCGATGCTCTAAACGTGGTCCGGATCGCCACGGGTGATCAGACCCCGATCCGCGTCTCCGAATAACGGGCAGGCCATAGAACGCGGTCGGCTACTTCGGCCCAGCTCAGGAAGTCGCGGGACTCGACATGACCGACCGCTTCCAGCGCCGCGCGCGTCGCGCTGGCCATCGAGGCGATATTGCCCGGCTCGTAACCAAACCGTGAAGCGTTGTTGCCGGCCGCAAAGGTCGGGCAAACCGCCGGCAACCCGAAATACTGATACTGTGCGAGTTTGAGGCTGGACTCCGCCAGATATTCGACTCCAGGCGCGGGACGATAGGGTGCGACCCCGGCGGTCGCATATTTGATATAGGGGAGCGTGTCCCTGAACGGCATCTCGTCATGGATGTGGACATTGCCGGGACGATCGAAGGTCGTACCGCACCCGATGACGTGGAAGTCGATGTCGGGAAACGCCGCGCCCATCGCGGTGAAATAGCCCGTGTCGAAGAGCATCGAACCCACCGAAACCAGATTGTGCTGCCGCCGATAGGGGTTGCCGGCCGTCGTCTCGTACAAGGCGGGATCAACACCGAACTCGGCCTTGTACAAACGATTCCCGGCCCAGGAAAAGTCCTCGGCCATCGCCGACGACCGCAGGCAGAAATGCTCGACGACGTCTGCGTCCCTGATCAACCGGCGCTGGATATATTGATGCGCGCCCACAGTATCGAGGCGATCAGTGGCATAATAGATGATCCGCGCGTCTGGGTTCAGCGAGCGAATATGCCGCATGTAGATCGCCGCAACACTGGCTTCGACGATGACGTGGTCGGCGGTTCGAAACATCGCGTCGACGACCGGATCGGACAGGCGCGCATAGACCGGATAGACCAGGTTCATCACCCGGTTCAGCGCTCCGGATCGGGACGCGAACGGATGGAGCGCGGTTCGCCACAGATAGCACCGGACGCCGTTCACCGTCTCGACCTTGTTCGCCCGGTCCCACAGGAACATCCGGGAGTCGCCGGTCAGCTTCGACAACAGGCTGAAGCGGGTCGAGACGAAGGAAACCTCGTTACCCGCCGCGGCCAGCGCATCGGCGACCTGCTGAATGCTTGCCCGCTTGGCCGTGCGATAATCGTGATAGGCCGAGAGGAAGACGATACGTTCGCCGGCCACGATCAGGCGCTCTTTCCGGCAGGAATTACCGAGCGGTAGAGCGTCGCGACATCGGCCGCGCGGTGCTCCCAGGTGAAATGCCGTACCAGCGCATCCGCCTGCACTAGCTCGACTTTCGAATCGGGAGCCGCCGCCAGCAATGCCGCAAGCGCATCGATGTCGCCGACAGGGTACGTCGTCTCGATACCCGCGACCGAGGTGATGGCCAGGTTACCGGGTATCTGCGTGCAGACGACCGGGAGCTGTGCCATCAGCGCCTCCAGCAACACGGTCGGCAAACCTTCTTGCTCGGACGCCAGCACGAACGCGTCCGCGCCCGCCACCATTCTCGCGACGCCCTCGTCATCGACGAACCCGTGGAACGTGACCCGCTCGGTCACGCCTAACGACGCGGCCAGCGCATCCAGCTCATCGCGTTGCGAGCCCTTGCCGACGACATGCAGATGCGCGCCGGCCAGTTCGGACCGGGCAATCGCGCGGATGATGTCCCCGACCCGCTTCACCGGATCGAGCCGTCCGACCGTCAGCAATGCGGGCGCACCGGGCAGTTTGTCGCTGTCCGCGCCGCGCGTCGGCTTGATGAGGTCACTATAGGTAATGCAGTTCGGGATTATCGTCGTCTTTTCGGACGAGATGCCGTGCCTGGAGAGCCAGCCGCGCCAGTAATCGGTCAGCAGGATCGTCTGCCCTCCGCGTTCGAGCAGGAATGTCTCGGCGGAACGATCCCATGCCACCTTGAACGCCGCATTGAGCGCGCCGTGTGGCTCGTAAAAGGCATGCGGCGTGTAGACGAACGGCTTCTTCGCCAACTTCGCCTGCAGCGCGCCGGCCAGCGCATATTTCGAGCGCGCGCCGTGGACGTGCACGACGTCCGCCCAGGCGATGTGCGGGCGCAGCTGGAGCGCGCCAGCGGCGACCGTCTGGTACGGCGTGCCGACCTGCTCCGGAGCGGGAGAGGCCACCCGGACCTCGCCGCCGCCCGCGACCAGCGCCTTGGCCAGGCCGTGGATATGCCTTGCCGTGCCGCCGCCGCCGCGCAACGGTTCGAAATCCTTGTGAACCTGAAGAATGCGCATGATCGCTCAGGCCTGCGCGCTCTTGACGCCGGCGCCTTCGCGCACGGAATAGCCAAGGTCCGTCATGATCCGCGATAGCGCCTCGCGCACATCGACCCGTGCCCGCCAGTCCCGCTCGGCAGCGATCTTTCCGGGCGCGCCCAGTTGCTGCAACCGGTCGATCTTGCGGAACCTGCTCGGATCGCTTTCGATCGAGACCGATACGCCGAGCAGATCGCCCATGAGATCGACCAGTCCCGCCACCGACAGCTCCTGGCCCGTGCAGATGTTGAACGTCTCGACCGGCTCGCCCTTCGGCAGCCCCATGACCAGCGCGACGAAGGCATCGGCCACATCGTCGACATGGATGTAGTCGCGCTTGGGCTTGGTATTGCCCAGCTTCACATTCACATGATCCGATCCGCCCCCGACCTGTTCGAGAAGATCGGGGATCAGGTGGCCGTTGGGGTCGCCGGTGCCGATCGTGTTGAACAGCCGCCCGACATGCGACCTGCCTCCCGTCCGATGCGCCCAGCCGACCACCTGATACTCACCCGCCAATTTGGTGATCGAATAGACATCGGTCGCACCGGTAGGCGTTTCGTCCTCGCGCAGAGGACCGTCTTTCCAATGATACACCGCGCCCGAGGATGTGAAGACGATGTTGCGAACATTCGCGGCGGTGGCCGCGTCGAGGATCGTCTGCGTGCCCATGACGTTGACGTCGAACGCTAGGTGAGGCTCGCGCTCGCAGGTCGGAATGTGGTGGACGGCCGCCAGGTGAAGAATGGCATCGGGCCTGTACCGCGTCATGAGGTCGCGCATGGCGTCCTGATCGCGGATGTCGGCATTGACGGGAACGACGCCGTCACGCGCATCGGGTAGCGGCAGGCCGACGTACAGATTGTCGACAACGACCTGCGTAACGCCGAGACGTTCCAGACGGGGCACGACGCGCGACCCGATAAAGCCCGCGCCGCCGGTGACGAGGACGGTCTTGATCGGGGACGGTGCGGATACGTGGCTGTCGGCCAAAAGAGTGCCCTCCTGAATTGCAGTGCGCCGCTTACCGCAGGTGCGAAGGAATCGCCAGCATCAAGCAATTCCGCAAACGGGACACGGTACATCGTTCAACGTGCGGTTCCCGTTGCCCGTGGGCGACGCGCCCGCTAACCGGGCAGCCCATGCGCTATGTCAGCACCCGCGGGACCGCACCGGCCCTCGACTTCCGGGAAGTGACGCTGGCCGGGCTGGCCTCGGACGGCGGGCTGTATCTGCCGGAATCCTGGCCCACGCTGGAACCCGAAGCGATCGCGGCCCTGGCGGGCAGATCCTATGTCGAGACCGCGGTCGCGGTGATGACGCCGTTCGTTGGCGAAACACTGACGCGCGACCAGCTTCACGGCCTGTGCGATGCCGCCTATGGCCGTTTTTCGCACGCGGCGGTGACGCCGCTCGTGCAGCTGGACCATGACCAGTGGCTGCTGGAACTCTTCCACGGGCCGACGCTGGCGTTCAAGGATGTCGCGCTACAATTGCTGGGACTGTTGTTCGAGCGGTTCCTGGCGGGCACGGACCGCCGCCTGACGGTCGTCGGCGCGACCAGCGGCGATACCGGCTCGGCGGCGATCGATGCGGTCGCGGGGCGCGCGGGCATCGACATCTTCATGCTCCATCCCGAGGGGCGCGTGTCGGACGTGCAGCGGCGGCAGATGACGACCGTGCTGGCCCCCAATGTCCACAACATCGCGATCGAAGGTGATTTCGACACCGCGCAGGGCTTGGTCAAGGCGATGTTCAACGACCGTGACTTCGCGCAAACCCACGGCCTGTCGGCGGTCAACTCGATCAATTGGGCGCGCCTGATGGCGCAGATCGTCTATTATTTCTACGCCGCGATACGGCTTGGAGCGCCCGCGCGGCGCATCGCCTTCTCCGTGCCGACGGGCAATTTCGGCGATGTGTTCGCGGGCTATGTCGCGGCGCGCATGGGCCTGCCGATCGAGCGGCTGATCGTGGCGACCAATGTCAACGACATCCTCGCACGCGCGCTGGCCAGCGGGGACTACAGCAAGGGGCTGGTGCAGCAGACCGTCACCCCGTCGATGGACATCCAGGTCAGTTCCAATTTCGAGCGTTTGCTGTTCGATCTGGGCGGACGTGACGGCGGTGCGCTTGCCGCGCAGATGACCGGGTTCGAGCAAAGCGGCGCGATGCGGCTGAGCGAAGCGCAGCATGCCGGCGCCGCGCCGCTGTTCTCCGCGACGCGCGTCGATCCGGACGGGATGGCGCAGGCGATGCGGTGGGCGCATGAATGCGGCGGGCAGATCATCGATCCGCATACGGCGATCGGGCTGGCCGCCGCCCTGAAGGCCGAGGTTGAGGTACCTGTCGTCACGCTGGCGACCGCGCATCCGGCCAAGTTTCGCGACGCGGTTGAACGGGCGACGGGACGGCGCCCGCGACTGCCGGGCCGGGTCGGCGACCTGTTCAACAGGCAGGAACGCTATGACACGCTGCCCGCCACCTTCGAGGCGGTTAGCGGCTATATCGCCGGGCGGACGACCGCTTCTACATGAAGCTGACGACACTGATCGGCGACCCCTGGGCAGATTACGGCCTGATTGATTCGGGAAACGGCCGCAAGCTGGAGCGCTATGGCCGCTACCGCTTCATCCGCCCGGAACCGCAAGCGCTCTGGACACCAGCCCATGAGGACTGGCGTGCAATGGGCGAGTTCCTGCCCGGGGCCGACGAGGAGGGCGGCGGACGCTGGGCGTTTACCGAGCCGGTACCCAAGGCGGGCTGGACGCTGACGTGGGAGGATGTCGACTTCACCGCCCGGACGACGCCGTTCCGGCATCTGGGCTTTTTCCCCGACATGGCGCCGGTCTGGGGCTGGATGCGTAAGCGGCTGGACGGGAGCAGCGCGCCGACCTGCCTCAACCTGTTCGGCTACACCGGCGTCGGGACGCTGGCGCTTGCAAGCAAGGGCGTGCAGATGGTGCATGTCGATGCGTCGAAGAAATCGGTGGAGGCGGCGCGCGCCAATGCCGTGCTGTCGGGGCTCGGCGATGCACCGGTCCGCTGGCTGGTCGACGACGCCGCGAAATTCGCCACTCGCGAGATCAGGCGCGGACACAGATATGACGGCATCCTGCTCGACCCGCCCAAATACGGCCGCGGTCCGGCGGGCGAGGTCTGGCGGCTGGAGGAACATCTGCCCATGCTGATCGCCGACTGCCGACGGCTATTGGACGAACGGTCGCGTTACCTGTTCCTGACCGTCTACGCGGTGCGTATGTCGGCGCTGGCGATCGGCGAGATGCTGGCCCAGGCGTTCGCCGACTTGCCCGGCACGGTTGAGGCAGGCGAACTGGGCGTCCGCGAGGAAGCACGCGGATTGGGGCTGCCAACCGCGATCTGGGCGCGGTGGTCGAAAGACTAGACGATCTTAGCTCGACTTTCCGCATTTTGAGTCCGGTGAGTCGCATTGGGGCGCTGGTTGATTCCGTGAACGGTGGAACCGTCACGGAGACGACAGATGGGCGCAGCGGTCGACCGGCATGACCGGCTGGAGGAGTGGCTGGCTCCATTCCGGATCCTGTTTACGCGGCCGACCTGGCAGCGCGTGCTGGTACTGGCGACCGGTGCGATCCTGACGACGCATCGCCGGACGGTGGCAGCCGCATTACGGGTCACAGGACGCGGGGAGGATGCGGGCTTTTCGCGCTATCACGACGTTCTCAGCCGGAGTCGATGGTCCGCGCGGGCGGCTGCCAGGCTGCTCCTTGTGCGGTTGGTTGCGACGTTTGTTCCCGCCGGCCCGGTGGTGATCGGGCTGGACGATACGATCGAGCGGCGCTGGGGCGCAAAGATCGCGGCACGAGGCATCTACCGGGATCCGGTGCGCTCGAGCCATGGCCATTTCGTCAAGGCCAGCGGGGCGGCCGGGATGGCTCCACACCGCGCAGCCGGTGGCGAGTTCAACGCGCCGTTCGCCCTGGCCGTACCAGTCGGTGACGATATGCGTCGACCATGAAGTCGCAGGATCGGCGAGGCGCTGCGCCAGCGTCGGGAGCCGTTCGCCGGTCCGCCGCGGGCGGCCTCTCGTGCCTGATCGGCGTGGCGGAGCTGGCACGAACAGACGCGCATCGAGCCGCAGCCGCGTCACCACACAGACGTGGCCGCGCACGGCGTCGAGCAGGTCGATCGCGGAGAAGCCGCTGTCGGCGACGGCCACGATGCGCCGCTCGGGCAGCCACCGGGCGATCTGCAACAGCATCTGCCGGGCACCATCAACCAGTGACTTGTGGCGGAGACCACGCCGATCGGCCCAACGCTGCGACGGCATCAGTACGGTCAGGAACGGCAGCGCCCAGACCCGTTTTGCCCATCGGCACCGGTACCAGCAGCATGGCCGACAGCCAGCGCAGGCCGCTGGCCTTGACGAAATGGCCATGGCTCGAGCGCACCGGATCCCGGTAGATGCCTCGTGCCGCGATCTTTGCGCCCCAGCGCCGCTCGATCGTATCGTCCAGCCCGATCACCACCGGGCCGGCGGGAACAAACGTCGCAACCAACCGCACAAGGAGCAGCCTGGCAGCCGCCCGCGCGGACCATCGACTCCGGCTGAGAACGTCGTGATAGCGCGAAAAGCCCGCATCCTCCCCGCGTCCTGTGACCCGTAATGCGGCTGCCACCGTCCGGCGATGCGTCGTCAGGATCGCACCGGTCGCCAGTACCAGCACGCGCTGCCAGGTCGGCCGCGTAAACAGGATCCGGAATGGAGCCAGCCACTCCTCCAGCCGGTCATGCCGGTCGACCGCTGCGCCCATCTGTCGTCTCCGTGACGGTTCCACCGTTCACGGAATCAACCAGCGCCCCAATGCGACTCACCGGACTCAAAATGCGGAAAGTCGAGCTTAGAGCCCGACTCATAATTCGAGCTTGGCTATACGGCGCGTCATTCGCCTGATGGAGGAGATGACCATCCAGGCCTCGGACGATGCGATGGATGTTTCCCAGTCCTTGGCCAGGCGACGGCACCGGTTAAGCCACGCCAGGGTGCGTTCGACGACCCAGCGCCGGGGTAGAACGACAAAGCCTGTCAGGTCAGAGCGCCGGATGATTTCGATCGTCAGCCGATCAATGTGCGCGACCGCCGCTTCGAGCTTCTGTCCGGCATAGCCGCCATCGGCGAACAGCCTGGCAAGGTTGGGATATGCGTCGCAGGATCGCTCGATCAGATCCGGGGCCCCGTCGCGGTCCTGAACATCAGCACCATGCACCACGCCCTCCAGCATGTTGCCGAGCGTGTCGGTCACGATGTGGCGTTTACGACCTTTGATCTTCTTGCCGGCGTCGTATCCGCGCGGCCCGCCCGCCTCGGTGGTTTTAACCGACTGGCTGTCGATGATGCTCGCGCTCGGTTCGGGCTTGCGGCCTTCCGCGACACGCACCCATGCTACCAGTACCGCGTTGACGGCATCCAGCAGACCGCTGTCGCGCATCCGGTAGAAATGATACTGCACCGTCGTGAAGGGCGGGAAGTCCTTCGGCAGTTGCGCCCATTGGCACCCTGTCGCAGCGATATACTGGATCGCATTCCACAGCGTCCGCACCTTGTGCTTGCGCGGGCGTCCCACCCTGGAGGTCCGCCTCAATAATGGCCGGACAACGGCCCATTCTTCATCGGTGCAGTCGCTTGCATAGCGCAGCCCGCTTCTGTCATGCTCGCGGCGAGCGGTTTTGGTCCAGCCCATGTGATCCTCGTGGTCTTCGCAAACCCCCGGTGAAACACAAGCCACTGAAATCGCTCAACTCAATTTTCGGTTGGGCTCTTACTTATCGCCGTTCCAATTTTTACGTATTTCTTCTTTTTTTCTTTGATCTCTCGCAGCAGAGTCAGTCCTGTTCATGTTGAAGCATAGCCGCTGTTGCGCAGGTAGTTGGCGCATTTGGCTGGCGGGAAGTGATCGAGGAGCGATCCGATGCGTCTTCACGCGGCGTCGTGGGTCCGCTCGGCGGCTTTGCGCATCAGGTGCTTGAGCCCTTCGACAAGCTCGGGAGAGCCTTGGCGAAGACCTGTTTGATCGGATTGAGATCGGGGCTGTATGGCGGCAGGAACAGGAGCCGTGCGCCGACGCTACGGATGGCTGCATGCACGGCAGGTCGTTTACGGCTCGACACATTGTCCATGATGACGATGTCGCCAGGCGACAGCGTCGGCACGAGGCACTGCTCAACATAATCGGTAAAGGTTTTGTCCGTTGACCGGCTAGTCGAGCACACCAGGAGCATCGATCCGGTCGCAGCGTAGTGCAGCGAGGAAGGTCATCGTGTGCCAGTGGCTGTAGGGGCCTTGGCGTGGAGCCGATGGCCGCGCGGTGCCCATCCGCGCAGGCGAGCCATGTTCGTCTTGGCCGCCTCACTGTCGATCATCCCCCGGATGACCGGCTTAACGCTCGTCTCTTATCGACGAACACGAGCCTCCTGGGATCAAGCCTCGCCTGATACTTTCGCCACTGCTCGCGCCGCCTGGCGACCGCCGGCCGGAGCTGCTCCGTCGGCAGCACGCTTTTATGGAATGGCCCGCCCCTTATCACCCGGCGCTATGATGCGCCCGGAACGAGAAGGAGAGAACCGATGACGAAGACACCCATCGCCGTGCTCGGGATCGATCTGGGCAAGAACAGTTGCAGCCTGGCGGGCATGGACTCTGCCGGCGCGGTGGTGACGCGCAAGCGGATGACGCGCGATGCGATCGTGACGTTTGCAACGACCTTGCCGGCGTGCGTCATCGCGATGGAGGCATGCTGCGGCGCCAACTTCCTGGGCCGGACTTTGGCGCTGCATGGACACACGATCCGGCTGATGTCACCGGAATATGTGCAGCCCTATGTCAAGGCGCAGAAGACCGATGATCGCGACGCCGAGGCGATCGCCGAAGCGGCGACACGGCCGACGATGCGCTTCGTATCGCTAAAGAGCGAGGACCAGCTCGACCTGCAGATCCTGCACCGGGTACGGGAGCGACTGGTGAATGCGCGCACGGCGCTGATCAACCAGTTGCGTGCGGTGCTGCTTGAGCGGGGGATTATCCTGCCCAAGAATCGTATCAACCTGAAGCGTCGCCTCGAAGATCTCATGACGGGTGATCCGACTGTCAGTGCTCGCACCGCCACGTTGCTGGCCGACCTTCGCGACGAGCGGGCCGGGCTCGACCTACGGGTCAAGGCGTATGACGACGAACCTGCCTCGCTGACCCGAGAGGATATGCAGGCGCGGCGACTGGCGACCATCCCCGGCATCGGCGTCATCAACGCGACTGCGTTGCTCGCCGCGATCGGCGACGGCAGCGCCTTCGCCAAAGGTCGCGATCTGGCGGCATGGCTCGGGCTGACGCCGCGGCAACACTCGACCGGGGGCAAGACGAAGCTGCTCGGCAGCTGGTTGCAGGCGATGCTGACGCGCGCCCATCCCAATGTCGTCGGGGTGGCGCTGGCGGCGAAACTCGCGCGCATTGCCTGGGCGGTGCTGCGGCATGAAAAGGACTTCGATCGGCAGGCGCTCGTCGCCGCCTGATTATCAGAGATAGCGGGCGGCACAACGCCGGACGCTCACACTGTCTGCGTGAGGTGAACTGAAGATGGCATAACGGGTCGTACCGGCAGCCTGGAAACCTGGTGCTAAATGTGGTGCTCGGCACCGGCGCTTTTATGAGGACCAGACTGCGCGGATATCCATCTTGGCCAGGGCATCAGACCTGAGACCGGATACGTTGATGCAGACCATCATGCCGTCTTTGAAAAACCCCTTGCGGACGGGGCGAGCCATACGTTTTTGAAGCTCAGACCTTCAGCGTGGACGAACCGCCAGACCTGTACATAATCGACCTTTACCCCCGCGCTCCGCCAGCTCGGCGACCAGCCGCGCAAGGTCAAGTCCGGCATCGCCTGTTCGAGCAGCCAGTCGCGATGCTCGCCCGACAAAATGCCGACCTTGTGCCCGCCGATCTTACCCGGTGCCGCACTCCCGGTCACACGGTCCGCCTCGACCAGCGAACCACCGTCGCGGCGCTGATGCTCAGGATCGAAGCCACCGCGGACGGCGTCGTTCGTGAACAGCAGCCATGGCTCCCACGCGCTGCGCATCGTTACGTCAAGCAGCAGGCGATAAAATCGCCTTTGCGCCTAATGATCGGCCGGCTGAGATAGAAGACAGGAATGTCAAGCAGATCCTGCTCGACCAAGAACAGGAGGTTGTTGTTGCCCCCTAAAGGCCTGACGGGGCCTTGCGGGTTTGCGCGATGTACTCGCGGGGAGAACAATAGCCCAGAGCGCGATGTGGATGCACCTTATTGTAGTGGGCGAGCAGGCTTGGCAGTTGCTCGATGACGGTCTGGGCATCCGGCCTGGGGTTCACGTGGACGTAGTCGCGCTTCAGCGTGCGGACGAACGCCTCGGCCATACCGTTGGACTGCGGGCTGCTGACCGGCGTCGTGCACGGCACCAGGCCGATCTCGCGGGCAAAGGCGGGCGGTGTAGCAGCTGCCCCCTTCGACAAGCTCAGGACAGGATTGTCGCTCAGCCGCTCGATCGGCTCGGGCAGGCGGTTCACGGGTCCGTAGCGGTGCTCGGCCGTGGCGACCATCAGGTCCTGGACGTCCTCGGCAGTGATGCCGCCAGTCGTCGCCACATGCCCCATCGCTTCGCGGTCGCAGCAGTCGAGCGCGAAGGCGACGCGGACCTTCTCGCCATTGTCGCACGCGATTTCCAGCCCGTCGGAGCACCAGCGGGTGTTGCGCTGGTCGACGGCGATGCGGTCGTCGTGACGCCGTTCCTCGCAATCTTCGCCATCCCGCTGGAGCAGCAGACCGTGCACCTTAATGACGCGGTAGACGCGCTTTGGGTTGGGCGCTGCGCGCCCGGTCTTCTCGGCCTGGCGACGCAGCAGGGCATGGACGCGGCGATAGCCGTAGGTGGACAGATCGGCGACCAGCTCGGCGTCCGGCAGCGGCGATCGTCCACGCGGTCGCGGAGGCGGCCTGTTGCGCATCGCGGACAGATGCTGGCGGGTGATGTCGAGCGCGTCGGCCACGGCGGTCACAGACCATCCCCCCGGCAACAAGGTCGAGCGCAGCAGCAGTTTTTTGGGCCTGCAACCCGGGAGACGGCCTCGCGCAGCAGCTCGTTCTCCATGGCCTTCTTGCCCAGCAGCCGTTGCAACTCGCGCACCTGCGCCTCCAGGGCGCAGTACTCCGACGCCGGCACCACTTCCTCGCCGGCTGCCGTGGCGGTCAATGCGCCCTGGTTCATCAGCCGGCGCCAGGTGAAGACCCGGCTGCCGCTGATGCCGTGCCGGCGGGCGACGAGCGACACGCTCATACCCGGCAGATACGTCTCCTCGACGATCCGGAACTTTTCCTCCGGTGTCCATCGCCTCCGGCGCTGAACACCGGAGAGGACCTCGCCATCATTCTAACGCCTTCTCGTACTGTCAGTCATATGCCTCACTCTTATCCAAGAGCGAGGCCCTGTCAGGTCATTTGAGGGGCCGCCTCAGCCGGCGGGACGGCGCTGGCAGAGAGCGGAACAGTATTTGGTGAAGAGTGGTCGCCGCCAGAGCGCCTCAAAATTAACGATAGCGGACCTTGAGGCCGGCGGTTTTTGCCCACCGGGCTGTACAGTGAATTGGCTTTTGGGAGCGGTGGGTGTCGTTGCTCAAGATCAGGCCGGTAAAGTCTTTTGCAATCAGCGCCCCGTCGCCGGAGGGTCCAGAACCGTCTACATTGAAGACAAGCCCACAGCGCTTACACGCCTCCTGAAAATCAATCTACATACGGGATTGGGAGAAGAATTAAGGGCGACCAATAGTAGCAGCATCGCCTTATTTTTGCCCGATAGCGGAATGACCGTAAGTGGGGCGGAAGCGGTCGGATCCCTTTACCGTCGCCCCGGGCTTGACCCGGGGTCCCGGTGTCGCGCTTCGCCGGTCGGGCACCATCCACCGTAGCGCGCTTCCCATGACTGACGGCATTGGGAAGACAAGTTTCCCGACTCTACCGCCGCTGTCGACCGGCAACGCTGTCCTGCAACTCGCCGACCACTTTACAAGAAACCCTGTCCTACTTCCCCGCTCTTATGTCATGGCGGCAATGCTCTTTGACATATGCCGATCCTACCGCAGCTGCACACGCCGCCTGCGCATTTTCCCCAGGCGCCGTTAATCAACACCCCCTTTCCGTGTGAACTTTGTGAACTTCCAAACGCCGACCGGGTCTTCCATTCAGGCTAACGCGACCGCGATTCCCCTTCGCATCGCGCCTCTCCCGCCGGTATGACGGCGCGCATGGCCGCGCCGCTCCATGACCTGCTGATCGTCGGTGGCGGGATCAATGGGTGTGCGATCGCGCGTGAGGCCGCCGTGGCGGGCCTCCGCGTCCTGCTGGTCGAGCGCGACGATCTGGCGGCGCACACATCGTCGGCCTCGACCAAGCTGATCCACGGTGGTCTGCGCTACCTGGAATATCGCGACTTCGCGCTGGTGGCGGAGGCGCTCAGGGAACGCGAGCGGCTGGTGAAGGCGGCGCCGAACCTCATCCACCCGATGCGCTTCGTCCTGCCGCACGAGCATTCGGTCCGACCGTGGTGGATGGTGCGGCTGGGGCTGTACCTTTACGACTGGCTGGGCGGGCACAGCACACTCCAACGATCACGCGGGCTGAGGCGCGACGACACCGCGCTCCGGGGGCCGTTAAAGGGCGGCGGGCGCGGGTTCGTCTATTCGGACGCCTATGCCGACGACTCGCGGCTGACCGTGATGAACGCGGTTGATGCGGCCACGCTGGGCGCGACGATCCGGACGCGCACCGCGCTCATCAGCGCGCGGCGCGACGGCGAGCAATGGGTCGCCTCGCTGTCCGACGGCGGCACAGTCGCGGCGCGCGTGCTGGTCAACGCGGCGGGGCCGTGGGTGGCGGAGCTGCTCGGCCGGCTGGGCGTCAATGCCGCGTCAGGCTTGCGGCTGGTCAAGGGCAGCCATATCGTCGTTTCGCGACTCTATGCGGGCGACCACGCCTATATCCTGCAGCAGCCCGATCGCCGCATCGTGTTCGCCATCCCTTATCAGCGCGATTTCACCGAGATCGGGACGACCGACGTCCCGGTCGACCGTCCCGAAGATGCGCGCATCTCGGCCGATGAGATCGGCTATCTGTGCGACGCGGTGAACCGGCATTTCATCCAGCAGATCACGCCCGGGGACGTGTGTTCGTCATGGTCCGGCGTCCGCCCGCTGTATGACGACGGGGCGAGCGAGGCGCGGGCGGTGACGCGCGACTATGTGCTGGAGCTGGACGGGAACGGCCCGCCGCTGCTGTCGGTCTTCGGCGGCAAGATCACGACCGCGCGGCACCTGGCGGAGGAGGCACTGGGTAGGCTGGCGCCCGCGCTCCGGATCGACGCCGAACCCCGGACCCGCGAACGGGTGTTTCCCGGTGGCGGCATCGGCGACTTCGATGCGTATCTGGCGACGGTTCGCGCGCGCTGGCCGTTCCTGGGCGATGCGCGCAGCGACCGGATGGCGCGGGCCTACGGCAACCTGCTGGCGGAGATGCTGGACGGCGTCGACGACGAGGCGGCGATGGGCGCCGATCTCGGCGGCGGGCTGAGCGAGGTCGAGGCACGGTGGATGCGGAGCCGCGAATGGGCGGTGACGGCCGAGGACGCGCTGGGTCGGCGCAGCAAGATCGGGCTGACACTGTCCGAGGAAGAGCGAACGCGCATCGAACAGTGGTTCGCCAACCACACGGCTGAAAGCGCGTCAGGTCGCGGGGCGCGGCACGATCTCGATGACGCGGTCTCCCGCCTGGAGTGACCGCGCGCCTTCCTGCCAGAAGCCGATCTCCTCGCCGCCGCGCTGGATGCGCACGATGCGCGCGTTCGGGTTCGCGGCGCAGTCATGCCCGACCTCGGCCTGGTTGACGACACGCTCGCGCAGTTCGACCCGGCCATGACGCGTCACGAGATCGGAGATATAGTCGACAAGCTTGGGACCCTGCGTCGATCCGGCGAGCAGCCGCCCGCTCAGGCTGACCAGGTTGAGGATGACATCGGCGCCCGCCTCGCGCGCGATCGTCTCGTTCTCGGTGGCGCGGATGCCGACACTGACCAACAGCCCGGGCGCGAGACGGCGGGCGGACAGCGCGACCAGGATCGCGGTATCGTCGCGCCCCGGCGTCACGATCATCGCCGCCGCGCGCTCGATGCCGGCTGCTTCCAGCACCGCATTGTGGGTCGCATCGCCCTCGACCGTTGCGACGCCGAACTCCTCCGCGCGGCGCAGATTGTCGGCGATCGGATCAATGACGACGATCGCCTTCGGATCGGTGCCCCGCCCCAGCAGCTCGGCGACCGATGCCGATCCGGTCGTGCCGAAGCCGCAGACGATCGTGTGGTCCGCCAGTCGCTTCTGAATGAGGCCCATGCGCCACCTTTCCCATCCCTGCCGTAGCAGGAAGCTATAAGCCGAGCCGAGGAAGATCAGCCAGACGAAGATCCGGATCGGTGTCACGACGAAGGTGTCGAACATGCGCGCGCGCGGTGTCACCGGCACGATGTCGCCATAGCCTACGGTCGTTACCGTGATCGCGGTGAAATAGACGACGTCGGTGAACGAGGTCTGGCCGTCGGTATTGTCGCGCAGCCCGTCGCGGTCGATCCAGTGCCCGCCCAGCGCGATCGCCATCAGCACCGCGACCGCCAGGACACGCAGCAGCGCCGTCCGCCGGGCCGACAGCCGCCCCGGGCGATAGAAGCGGGGCTTCCGGGTCGGCCCGCTGCTAATAGGCGCGGCCGATCAGGATGCGTTCCACCGCGGGCGCGCCGGTGAAGATGCAGGGGCCGTCATCGCGACCCTCCTGCCCCAAAGGCGCGTTGCGGATGGTGAGCTTCAATGCCTTGAGCCGCTCGACGACCGCGTCCAGCGCGGCACCGGTCGGCCTGGACCAGCGGACGTCGGCCCAACCCGGGTTTGCCTGTCCCTCGGCGAACCGTGCCTCGATCCCGGACCAGTCGTCGATCGGCTCGATTCCGGCGCGCAGCCGCTCGGTCGACCGCGCCAGCAAGCCGGACTGGATCGCGCCAAGGATGTCGGCCACCGACGCCACGAACGCGTCGCGTGGCGTCGCGACGCTGTCGAGCTTGCCGTCCTTGCGGTACAGCCGATCGCGGCGGATGACCGAGACCTGCCCGCCCGCCATGTCGCGCGCGCCGACCTCGATGATGACCGGCGCCCCTTTCTTGACCCATCCCCAGCGCTTGGTCGCCGCCTTAACGGGCTTCAGGTCGAGCAGCGCGCGCACCGGCTCGCCCAGCGCCGACTGCGCGACGAGCGCGCTCTGCAACTCCCGGCAATAGCCGGTGATCGCCGCGTCGTCGGGTCCGTCGCGCAGCATCGGCACGATGACCACCTGCCACGGCGCGACCCTCGGCGGCACGCACAGCCCGTCATCGTCGCCGTGCACCATGATGACCCCGCCGATCATCCGCGTCGACATGCCCCAGCTGGTCGTCTGCGCGAGTTCGAGCAAACCGTCGGCATTCTGGAAGCGGATATTCTGCGCGGCAGAGAAATTAGTCCCTAGGAAATGTGAGGTTCCCGCCTGCAGCGCCTTGCCGTCCTGCATCATCGCCTCGATACTGTAGGTCGCGACGGCGCCGGGGAAGCGCTCATTCTCGGCCTTCTCGCCGGGGATCACATGGATCGCACAGGCGTCCTCGGCAAAGGCACGGTACATCTCCAGCATCGCGCGCGTCTCCTCCTCCGCCTCGTCGACGGTGGCATGGGCGGTGTGCCCCTCCTGCCAGAGGAATTCCGAGGTACGCAGGAACATGCGCGTGCGCATCTCCCAGCGCACGACGTTGGCCCATTGGTTGATGAGCACGGGCAGGTCGCGCCAGGATTGGATCCAGCGCGCGAAGGCCGCGCCGATCACGGTTTCCGACGTCGGCCGCACGACCAGCGGCTCCTCCAGCTTCGCCTCGGGATCAGGGACGAGGCGGCCATAGGCATCGGCCTTCAGCCGGTGGTGGGTGACGACCGCCATCTCCTTGGCGAAGCCATCGACATGCTCGGCCTCGCGCTCGAAATAGGATAACGGGATGAAGATCGGGAAGTAGCAGTTTTCATGGCCGGTCGCCTTGATCCGGTCGTCCAGCAGCCGCTGCATCCGCTCCCAGATGCCATAGCCCCAGGGCCGGATGACCATGCAGCCGCGCACGCCCGACTCCTCGGCCAGATCGGCCTCGGCGATGATGGCCTGATACCAGGCGGCGAAATCCTGTTCACGGGTTATGGGGAGTGCGTGTTTCATCGGGCGTCGCTTACCGCTAACGCCGCCCCTCGTCACCCTGCACAAGGAGCCACGTCATCGAGGGGGACCGCCCTGGCCTCGCCATTGGTCTCAGGCTGCTCTCAGCGGCGGTCTTCGCGTGCATGAACGCGACGATGAAGCTCGCCGAGGCGCATGGCGCGACGATCGGCGAGATCATGTTCTTTCGCCAGTCGGTCGCGGCGCTGCTCGTCGCGGCGATCATCGCGGCAGGACCGGGTCTGGCAACGGCGCGGACCAAGCGGCTGCCCGCCCATGTGCTGCGTACCGTTGTCGGGCTGGCTGCGATGGTGTGCACCTTCTCGGCGGTGCTGGCGCTGCCGCTGGCAGAGGCGACGACGATCAATTTCACGGTACCGATCTTCGCGACGATCCTGGGAGCGCTTGTGCTCCGCGAACCGACCGGCTGGCGCCGCTGGAGCGCGGTCGCGATCGGCTTCATGGGCGTGCTCATTGTCGCCCAGCCCGGCGGAAGCAGCATCGCGCTCACCGGCGCGGCTTTCGGCCTGGCAGGAGCATTCGGGACAACGAGCGTATCGATCCTGCTCCGACGGATGGGCCGGACCGAGGGTGCGCTGACGACCGTACTGTGGTTCTCGGCGCTGTCGGTCCCGCCATTGGCGATCATCTATCTGTTCGTCGCGCAGCCGCACCCCCCGCTGACGTTCGTGCTGCTGGTCGCGGTCGGACTGCTGGGCGGGCTGGCGCAGGTGGTGATGACCGAATCGCTGCGCCTGGCACCGGTCTCGGTCGTCGTGCCGATGGATTACAGCAGCCTGATCTGGGCAGCGCTGCTCGGCCGGCTGGTGTTCGGCAACATGCCCGCGCAGGCCACGTGGATCGGCGCCCCGCTGATCGTCGGTAGCGGACTCATGATCGTGTGGCGCGAGCATGTCCGTCGCCAGCGCGCGACGCGGCAGGCGGTCGGCTGATCGAGCTTTCCGCCGACCTTGCCGCGCTGCGTCGGATCGGCCAGACGTTAGCCATGCGTTCCCCGTTCGCCGCCGCGCTGATCCCCGCGCTCGTCGCCGCCGCACCGTCGCCCGATGCGACGTTTCGCGGCATTTGGCAGGACGAATGGGCGTGGCGCGTCGCCGGGAACATCACCGATGAGGGCGACGACAAGGTGCTGGCGCATCTGCCGCAGGTCTCGCCCGCCGCGCATGCGGCGCGGACGATGCGCTGGCGGGCGGTCATGCGCGCGCTCGACCGGCTCGATCCCGGCACACTCTCGCCAGAGGAACGGGTGAACTATCAGGTCTACCGCGCGCAGATCGCCGCGTTCCTGGACGATGAGCGGTTCCGCGAGTGGGAAAAGCCGGTCAACGGCGACAGCGCCTTCTGGTCCGACCTGCAATATGCCGCGCGCGGTGACTTCGCGAACGGCGAGGCGGATTACCACGCTTATCTGTCGCAACTCGGCGATCAACCGCGCTACATCAACCAGCAGATTGCGGACATGAAGCTGGGGCTGGCGCGCGGCTTCACCCCGCCCGCGGTGGTGATGACCGGGCGCGACAAGCCGGTGGCGGCGATCGCGGAGGCGACCGACCCGACGACTACCGTCTATTACGAACCCTTCAGCACACTGCCCGCGACGATCCCGGTCGCAACCCGTGACGCGTTGCAGGCACGGGCGAAGCAGGTGATCGCGGCCAGGGTCATCCCCGCACACCGCGTTTTGCTCGCCTTCCTACGGACCACATATTTCCCGGGACTGAGGAAAGAACTGGCGGCGACTACCTATCCAGACGGGCGCGCCTATTACCGCTCGCGCATACGCGCCTATACCACGCTCGATATGGACCCGGATGCGATTCACGCGCTTGGTCTGGCCGAAGTCGCCAAAATCAGGGCGGAGATGGAGGCAGTGCGCGTCAGGGTCGGCTTCAAGGGCGACTTGCCCGCCTTCCTTCATTTTCTGCGCACCGATCCGCAATTCTACGCGCAGACACCCAGTGCTCTGCTGAAGGAAGCCGCGTGGGAAGCGAAGCGCTTCGACGGTATGGCGGCGACATGGTTCGGGCGGCTGCCGCGCAAGCGGTTCGCGATCAAACCCGTCCCCGCCGATATCGCGCCCTATTACACCGCGGGGCGCGGTGGTCCAGGCGTGTATCTGGTCAATACCTATGACCTGTCCTCGCGCCCGCTGTTCCAGCTCCCCGCGCTGACGCTGCACGAGTCTGCCCCCGGCCATGCCTTCCAGATGCCGCTCGCCGCCGAGAACAAGGATCTGCCGCCGTTTCGGCGCAACAGCTACATCTCCGCCTATGGCGAGGGCTGGGCGCTTTATTGCGAGCGGCTAGGCGACGAGATGGGCTTTTATCGCACGCCCTATGAGCGGTTCGGGATGCTCAGCTACCAGATGTGGCGCGCGGCGCGGTTGGTGGTCGACACTGGCATCCATGCCAAGGGCTGGACGCGCGCGCAGGCGCAGGCATTTCTCCACGACAATACCGCGCTTTCCGACCATGAGATCGAGACCGAGGTCGACCGTTACATCGGCTGGCCGGGCCAGGCGCTCAGCTATTATCTGGGCGAACTCGCGATCGAACATGCGCGGGCGGAGGCAACAGCCGCGCTGGGGGCGAAGTTCGACATCCGTGCCTTCCACGATACGGTGCTGTCGCTGGGTTCCGTCCCACTGCCGGTGATGGAGGCGCGGATAGACCGCTTCATCGCGGAGGGCGGTAAGGGACCATATACACAGGACTGACGCCAGATAAAAGCGACCGGCCGGCTACAGCAGATCCTCCACCCGGATCGGCATATGGTGGACACGCGTGCCGGTCGCGTGGAAGACGGCATTCGCGATGGCGGCGGCGGCGCCAGCCATGACGACTTCGCCCAGGCATTTGATTCCGCCTTCGTTGATCACCGGGTCGGGCCGGTCGATGAACCCTACCTCGATATCGCCGATATTAGCGTTCACCGGGACCAGATAGTCGGCCAGGTCGAGGTTGAGAAAACCGCCGAAGCGCGGATCGACCTCGCTCTCCTCGCGCAGGGTGTTGCCGAATGCCCAGACGATGCCGCCCTTGACCTGGCTCTCGGCGGTGCGCGGACTCATGACGCGGCCGCAATCGACGATGCTGACCGATCGCGGCATGCGGATCCGGCGGGTGCGCGGCTGGATGTGTACCTCGACGAAGTGCGCGACATAACTCATCGTCGTAAAGCCGGGATATTCGGGGCCGGTCGGCGCCAGCTGCCCCGCGCGCAGCTTGTCGAACGCCTCGGGACCCTGTCCCTGACCCTGGTGACGGGCGGTCACTTCCAGATAGGGTCGCCGCGCCTGCGCCAGCCGCTGGTGAACATTGCCGTTACCTCCACGTGCGGCGGGCAACGCCTCCAGCTGCTCCCTGAGTTGCTGTGCCGCCTTCTGCATCACCGGCACGGCGCTGGCGTTGCCCCAGGACCCCGCGGTGGTGTGCTGCGGCGCCGCGTCGGTATCACCGATCACAAGGTCCAGCTTGCCGGCATCGATGTCGAGTTCGTCGAGCAGGACCGCGGTCATCGCGGTATGGATGCTGGTGCGGCACGCGCATAAAGCCGGGCGGCTGCGTGTCGATCCGGATGTCGACGGCGGTGCCGAGATAATTGTCGATGTCGTAAAGCCGCGAGACCCAGTTGTGATAGTCGGGTGCCGGTAGAGGCGCCATTCCGCGCTCGATTACTTCAGCCCCGCACAGTTTGAACGACAGACCGCAGACTGAGCCAATGCCTCTCCACTTTAACGGGGCAAGTCCAGCGCTTGGCGAGCGCGGACCGATCTGGTGGGACGACGGCGCACCCGATCTGAACCGGAGGATGGCCCGGAACACCGGCTACGCCGATTGTTGTGCCCATCTGGAAGGCTCGCCATGACCGATGACACCAACCTGCCGCCCGGCTCGTTCGACAAGGAAGATGCCGGCGACGACCTGGCCTTCTATGCCCCGCCGCGGCTGGTTACCCACATCGACGAGGTCGCGGTCCGGGCGCTATCCGGCTTCTACCGCGACCTGCTGCCGGAGACCGGCCGCATCCTCGACCTCATGTCGAGCTGGGCGAGCCATCTGCCCGCCGCGCACCCGCAGGCGCATCTCGCCGGCTTCCGCGGCTTTCTCCAGGCCGACGCCTATGCCGGCTATGACGGCCTGTACCGCAGCGGCGTGACCGAAGTCGCATGCTGGGCGCACTTCCGCCGCAAGGTCTTCGACCTGCACGAGCGCATCCCCACGCCGCTGACCACCGACATCCTCGAACGCATTGCTGCGCTCTACGTCATCCCAGGCCGAGGTGCGCGGTCGGCCACCGGATGTACGCCATCGTACCCGGCAGGACCGAACCAGGCCGCTGGTCGACGCCTTGCGCGAGGTGCTCGACGCTGCCCTTCGTCGTCTGTCGCCCAAGTCCGACATTGCCAAGGCCATCGCCTATGGCACCAAACGCTGGCCGGCGCTGTGTCGCTTCCTAGGTGGCGGGCGTCTCGCAATCGACAACAACATCGCGGAGCGCGCCTTGCGCGGCGTTGCCGTGGGAAGACGTAACTGGCTGTTCGCCGGTTCGCGCGCAGGTGGCGAGCGCGCCGCTGCAATCTACACCGTCATCCAGACCTGCAAGGCCAATGGCGTCGACCCGCAGGCCTATATCGCCGACGTCATCGCCAGGGTCGCCGACGACTGGCCCGCCAGCCGCTGGGACGAACTCATGCCGTGGAACTGGGCTCGCGAACCTGCCAGACTGGCGGCATGAGCGCCGAGACCATTGCCCGCCTGCACCTCGTCTTGAACGATATCGAACCCGCCATCTGGCGCCGGGTCGACGTGCCGGTCACTGCCAGCCTCAAAATGCTCCATGACATCGTCCAGGCGGCGATGGGCTGGGAGAACTATCATCTCTGGCACTTCGAGGCCGGCGACCGGCGCTACGGCGTGCCGGACCCGATGTGGCCCGAGAGCGGCATGGCAGCCGCGAAGAACGTGAAGCTCGCCGCCCTCATCGACCGGGGCGTGCGAGAACTCGTCTACACCTACGACATGGGCGACGACTGGCGCCACATCATCACCGTCGAGACGGTCGGCCCCGGCGAGCCCGATGTCAAATACCCGCGCTTCGTCGCCGGCGAACGGCGCTGCCCGCCCGAGGATGTCGGTGGCTTGCCCGGATACGAAATGTTCCTCGATGCCGAGGCCGATCCCGCCCACGAGGACCACGACCGCCTGCGCAACTGGTATGGCGGCCCTTACAACCCCGATGACAGCGACGAACGCTTCACCAGACGCGCCGTCGCCACCATCGCCATCCGCCGCCGTGCCGGAAAGCTCGCCTACGAAAAGAGCCGCCCGCAATAGCAAGACGGTCCGCAGACCACGCTTACCCTGTACGAGCAGCAGCGCGATGTCCTCTCGCTCCGCTAATGACAGATATCTGCCCAACAGCGACTTCGTTGCGGGTCTGAACATCGCTGGTGGCATACCGCCCGCCTTCCGGAACCATCTGGTTCCTACAGGTTGCGACACTCCGGCCTTTAACGCAGCCGCCTCGCTGCTGATCCCGGTCGCGATCAGCGCCCAGAACAGCTGCTGCTCGCTCCGCGTGGCCACCGGTGGCCGACCGCAATCGTGGCCGTGTGCACCGATCCGAACGCCGCTTGCTGTCCATGCTGCGCCTCCATTCTCGAAGCGTTGCGACGAGCGATTGAGTCCGCCCAGTAGCCAATGATCAGTCGTGTACCTTATTGGTAGGTCTATGACTTTGTAGGCCTGGAATTAAAACTTCTGTGCAACGCCGAACTTTGCAGTAATACCGAGCGGGGAGGCCGTAAAGGGGTCGTAGTTGACGTTGTACCGCGCGAAGGGAGGGTCTTTGTCCAGTAGGTTGAGAACTGACAAAGAGATAGTGGTGTCGGTTGGCAGCGCGATCCTGTAGGTGAAATCGAACGTATTGAATGAGCCGATATTCTTGCCGGCCGTAGTCGAAGCTCCCGCCAAGGCTCCGGTATTCGGTCCGAAGACCGCGGCACCACGCTGATCGGTATAGCCGTCTATATAATTGAACTGCAGCCGGGCGTTCTGAATGCCGTAATGGCCCTGAACATAGAGGTTGCCCTTGATCTGCGGCAGCGGATAGGCGGATGTTTGAAGGTTGAACTTGCCGACGGCGTCGAATCTCGGCTGCACGACGATGCCCTCGACCAAAATGTCCTTCGTCTTGTAGTCGATGACATAGGTACCGGCGCCGCCGATCCCGATCTGCCCCGAGCCGAGATCGAATTTGAAGAGCGCCTGCACGTCGATCCCCGACGTCGTAACATCGCCGCTGTTGAACGTGTTGGTGCGAAGACGTGTCACGTTGCCGATCCCGCAGCCGGCACTCGTGAACGTGAAGCGCGACCGAAGACCCGCATAAGCGGGGTTGCCGCAATTGGCCGCGCCGCTGGCACCAAAGAGCGCGCTGACGATGCCGGCCACCGGTTCGTTATCAATCGGGCCGTGCAACTCGTAGCGGTAATAGTCGACGCTGGCGGTGAATGGTCCCTTGTCAACCAGAATACCGCCGCTGTAGGTCGTCGCGTCCTCGGGATTGATGTTCGGATTGCCGAAGACATCGACCGCGCGGAAAGCGCTGCCGATCAACTGCAGGGTCGTGATGTTGCCCGTGACCTGCTGGGGCGGAGGTCCGCGAAAGGTCGTACCGCCCCCTCCTCTGACCGCCAGCCAGTCGGTAACCTGGTAGCGCAGCCGACCTTGCGGATTGAAGGTCGAGCCAACCGAACCGCCATAATCCTCATATCGCGCCGAGAACTGGATATCGAGCTTGGACGTGATCGGTGCCCGGATCTCCCAGAATATCGCGTAGATATCGTTGCTAACCGAGCGGTTGAAACCCGATCCCAGAAAGCCGAGCGCGCCGGTCTGAGGATTGCAGATAGCGGCCGGGTTGAGCGGGCTGCCCGGGCAAGGATTGACGGCGAGGTTGCTGTCGTTGTTGTACCTGATCGCATAATCGTTCTTGCGGTACTGCCCTCCGATGGCGAACGTGAGATCGCCGCCAGGCAGGGTCAGCCCACTACGGCCGCTCAGCACGACTTCCCCGACATACAGCTTGGTATTGACGTCGGTCCGCGTGGTGCGAAAGAAATTGTCGATCGTGCCAGGATCGTTGATCAGCCCTGCGCCGGGCATGAGACTGAATCCTGCCGGCGAACGCGTGCCGGCGTAGGTCGGATTGACCTGCCCCGAGTTGATATTGGCTGCGACGCCCGTCGAGAACGGATTGAAGAACGTACAACCATTGGTCCCCGCCAGGGCGGCGATCTGCGCGGTCGTCAGACCCGCGCGCGATGCAGGCGTCGCAAAGGCGCAGTTCGCTCCGCCAAAACCCGCAAACGCGTTCTGCAGCAGGTCGCCGAACGTATCGGTGCCTTCATACTGCCGGTCATATTCCGAATAGGTGGCCCCTGCATCGAGGTTGAGTGCCGGGCTGATCTGCCAGTTCAGACCGCCGGTAAATCGGATAGCGTCCGAGGTACGTGGGCTGAAGGCCGAGCCACGATCATCACGGTCGGTAAACAGCGGGTTGCCGCCCGACCCAAGCGGCCGGAAGAGCACCGGAAACGCGATTGCCGGGGCGACCGGATTGCCTCCGGCAATCGTGCATCCTGAGGTGGCACCGTAGAGAGCGCAATAGTCCCTCAGTGCGGGCGCATAGGTCGGGACGACGAACAGGCCCGCGCCGCCGCTGACGGCGTTGGACGATGGCGGCAATGTCGGCAGATAGGACGGCGATGTCGTCAGGCGCGAGGACGAATGGCCATAGAGCGCCGTCGCTGATACGCTGATGGTGCTGGTAAGATCCACCTTGGTCTCGAGATAGGCCTGGTAGCGGTTCTCCGGTTCGACCAGGTTATTGAACTGGTTGAAACCATTGTAGCAGCGGTCGCTGGTCGAACCGGGCAGAGCGCGAAAGCCGCCCAGCGTCGTGCAACCCTGATCGGCGGTAAAGTTGACCCCGCCGACGGTCGCATTGAAGTCGTAATTTCCGGGATTGCCGCCGCTCGTATAACCGCCCTGCGGATTGACCGTGTAGGGCTGGACGGTAAAATCCCGGTCCCTCGTGCGCAATTCCGATCGATGCTGATAGCCGAACGAAGCCAAGACCTGAAAGCCATTGGCATGATGGCCGTAGCTGACCGCACCGTTATAGTCGCCGTCGGAGCCGGGAATGTAGCGGTAATCACCTGACGCCAAGAACCCCTGCTGGTTGGACCGGGTGATGAAATTGACGACGCCGGCTACCGCGTCCGATCCATAGGTCGCAGCCGCGCCGTCCTTCAGCACCTCTACGCGTTCGATTGCACCGGTCGGCAACAGGTTGACGTCGACATTGCCGGGACCGACGGCGTTGTTCGACAGGCGCTTCCCGTTGAGTAGCACCAGGGTGCGTTGCGGCCCAAGCCCGCGCAGGTTGACACTGGCGACGCCTTCGGACCCCTGCGAACGGGAATCGAATTGGTTCGCATCTCCGATCACACCGCTTGACGAGGGCAGGTCCTTGATGAGGTCGAGCGTCGATGGCGATCCGCGATTGGCGAGTTCCTCGGACGAGATGACCTGCACCGGGGCCGCCGCGTTTTCGCGCGAGCCGCGAATGAGCGTGCCGGTCACCACGATGTCCTGCGTCTGCGCTGCGGGTGCATTCGGATCGGCGATCTGAGCAGCCGGGGGGGCGACGGGCGCGGCCTGACCGCCCGTTTGGGCCATCACCGGCATGTTTGCCAGAGCCGAGAGAGCAACCAGCGTCGCCGCCGTTCCGGTAAGTAGTCTCTGCTTGTTCACGTCATCCTCCCTTAGCCTCGTCTTCGGAGGCCTATTGTTGTCTTTCAAACACCGTGACGGTCGGTCTCACCGGACTTCCTCGATTACGATACCGAGCAGCGGCGCATGCTGTTGCGCGCCGAAGGTGTCGGTCTCACCGACACTGCCCTGTGCGGTGGGTCGCTTGATCGTCAGCTTGAAGGCGAGTGCGGGATCGAAGAACTGGACGTTGGTGATGGCGTCCTCTTCGATCGCATAGATGCGTGCGAGCGACGCGTGGGTGATCGCGCCACTGGCCTTTACGCGGTCATAGGTCGCGCGGTCCTCGAACATGACGTCAAAAGTCAGCTCGAACGGTCCTGCGTTCTTGCTACGAACGACCTTGGCAAGGTCGCGGATGGTGGTACCGGGCATCGCTCAGACCTCCATATAGCGAATGGGAAACAGCGCGGTCGGACTGTCCACCTTCATCAGGTGGTAGAGCGTGAAGGCGCAGACCGGCCCGATCTCGTTCTCCATGGGTGTCAGCGGGAACGCTATGTTGCCACCTGTTGCAAGCTGCCCTGGATACGGCGCATGTAGGCAGGCAACGCGCGCGCTGTTGCACACCGTGTTGGCGATCTCCTGCGTTCTTCCTGTGACTTCGGCCAGGATACCCAGCTCGTGCGGACGTGCATCCTTGATAGGCTCCAGCGGCCCCATCACACCGTTCTTGCCGTAGACATGGAAGACCAGCCTGGCGTCGTCGGTCCGCATCTCCTCGTGGGCGCCCGTCACGTGACGGCGTACGCGGTCGAGTAGGACGTCAATCTGCTCAACCAGGATCGGGTCGCGTACACCGCCGATGAAGATCGTGCGATACCCGACGATCTCCGCGCCCTCGAGTTTGACAGTATAGTCGGCCGGGCGAAAGATACTGCGCTCGACCCGGACGGTTCGCTCGTCGAGCGGCCGATAGGTCGCCTCGTTCAGATCGAGGACGCCGCCCGGACCAGCCAACAGGTCGGCTCGCGATTTTTCGTAGAGCGTATGCGCTGCGACCGACAGCGGCGTACATCGCTCCTGGTCGCTCATCGGCGTCAGATCGAAGCTGTCGGCGCGCACCGTTGCCAGGATGACGCGGCCCTTGGGCTCGGCGCAAACCGCGCCACACTCCATGATTTTGCCCATATGCCACGCGACACCGGGATCGAAGCCATGCTTCAAACACAAGGCGGCATAAGGCGCGGGATCGTAGGCACGGCCAGCGACAATGACGTCGATATCGGGCTGTTCTTCAAAAACCTTCAGGAACGGCTCGACACCCATCTGCGCGACGATGTTCTCGGCCCT
This sequence comes from Sphingomonas sp., assembly GCA_965260965.1. Lineage (GTDB taxonomy): Bacteria > Pseudomonadota > Alphaproteobacteria > Sphingomonadales > Sphingomonadaceae > Sphingomonas. The sequence goes on from CBDHCA010000003.1 coordinate 1,950,015, forward strand.
GTCGATCGCTTCGCCCGTCAGCTCGGGTACCGGCCCGCAGGGCGTGATATCGCCGCTCGCCAACGCGCCGTGCACCACGTCCTTGGGGATGTCAGCGTAGATCGCCGCGATCTTGAGGCTGTATCCCTTATCGGCCGCGATGCTCCTAATGAGGTCGGTCATAAAGTCGACCTGCGCGTTGGTGCCGGTCCCCCCCCGCCGAACCAATCAGGACGGGGATATGACGCGCAACACACGCTTCGATCATCAGCGACAGATCTCGACGATAGGCGGACGTGCTGTTCGTCCGCTTGCCGAGCGCCAGTTCCTGTGGCCCATTGTCAGTCGAGCCGGAATCGATGACGATGGCGTCAGCGCCCGCGTCGATCCCACGCCAGAAGTCGTCGGCGGGAAAGCCGTAGCCAAGCATCCCGACAGGCGTCAGAATTTTCAGCTCCTCAGCCATCGACGAGGGTCCGCGCGTCCGCCGGCGAGGGCCGTTCGCCTGCATTGGGTCGCCTCAGCCCCAGCGTATCTCGCAGCGTATTACCGCTATAGTCCTTGCGATGCAGCCCGCGCCGCTGGAGTTCGGGGACAACCAGCCGGACGAAATCCTCATAGCTACCCGGCGTGTACGGCCCCATGATTACAAAACCGTCGCAGGCATCGGTGAACCATTCCTCAAGCTGATCGGCGACGCCCTTGGCATCTCCGCAGAACATCGGCGCTTCTTTCAGCGTCCCGCGGCCCGACACTTCGACGAAATCGCGCACCGAAGGGTTCTTCTTGCCGCTCTTCGCGATGACACGATCACGGTAGCTCTGCCAGGAGACAGCGGCCAGTTCCTCATCGGTGAAGGGCTTGTCGTAGTCGCGCGCGCCGAAATCGACGTTCATCACCTCACAGAGCAGCGCGAGCCCGTCGATCGGTTTGGCGAGGCTTTCAAGATACGCGCGCTTTTCCTGTGCGGCGTCGGCAGATTCTGCGACGACGACGTTGATCGCGGGAGCGATCTTGACGTTATCCGGATCGCGGCCGGCCGCCTCGGCCGCAGCGCGCAAGGCGGTATACTGCGCGCGGCCGCCCTCGCGATTGGGATAACCCGCGAAGATGAGTTCCGCCCAGCGGCCGGCGAACTGCTGTCCGCGCCCACTGGAGCCGGCCTGCAGCAGCACCGGATGGCCTTGACCGGATCGCGGCACCGTCAACGGTCCGCGGGTCTTGAACCATTCGCCCTTGTAATTGAGGCTATGAACCTTGTCGGGATCAGCGAAGCGGCCCGACTGCTTGTCGATGACGAGGGCGTCGTCTTCCCAACTGTCCCACAGCCCCATAACCGCTTCCATGAATTCATCGGCGCGGTCGTACCGGAGGTCGTGCTCGAGATGTTCCGTACGCCCGAAATTCTCGGCCTCTGAATCATTCAGTGAAGTCACGACGTTCCAAGCGACCCGGCCCTTCGTCATCAGGTCCAGCGTCGCGAAGAGCCGCGCAACGTGATAGGGTTCGTAATAGGTCGTCGAATAGGTAGCGCCCAATCCCAGATGCTTGGTCGCGCAGGCCATCGCCATCATGACCGGCGTCGGATCGAGCTTCACCGCGCGAATGCCGTTCTCGACCGTCGCGCGGTGACTGTTTCCGTAGATATCCGGCATCGCCAGGCGGTCGTCGAAAAAGGCGAGGTCGAACTTGCCGTCCTCCAACGTACGCGCGATCCGTTGATAATATTCAGGCGACATGAAGTCAGGCGTCGAGGCTGGGTGGCGCCACGAGCCGGCGTAGTTCGAACAGTTCTGCGCTTGCATGAAGGCAATGAGCGCCATCTGACGGTCGGGTTTGGTCATCGGTGATCCTGTTCGTTCGATCAATTGTTGCCCGCTGAACGCGGCTTGCATGGGTTCAATGGTCAGGCAGTCAGCCTGGCGGCGCCAACCAGTTCACTCACGTCACTCAGTTGCTCCACCTTCCCGACAAGCGTCAGGAGTGCATCCGCGCGCTCTTCCGAGATGGCGCGGGTCGCGTTGGTCATGAACTTGGCCTCGATCGTCGCCATCGAGAGCGGACGGTCGGGCGTTCCGGTGCTGGTCATCTCGCGGCGCGTAATGACCTCGCCATTTTTCATTGTCAGACGCACCTCACCCGGAAAATGCGCGGGAAAGTCGCTGTCCGGGTCCTGCTCGCAATAGGTAAGCGCGGCCAGCGCCAGCACGTCCGGATCGTCGACGCCGCGATCATGAAAGGCGGCAAGGTCGACCTGACCAATCGCAAGCGCCAGTGCGACCGTGTAAGGCACGCTGAACATGGCTTCATAGGGCGTGGTCGGCCGTATGCGACGATCGCGCGGCTCCGCGACCAGCGGATGAAGACGGCCCGTCAACGGGCAGTCGATCCGCGCGATCTGGGCAATATCGACCTTGTCACGTAGATATAGCGCGGCGTCGACAAAGGCGTGTATGAAGTGGCAGCATGGATAGGGCTTGAGCGCGATCCCCTCGATCAGCCATCGCTCACCCAGACCGACCGAAGGCATCATCTGAGGGTCGGGTGCTTCGCCCAGATGCGTCTTGTAAAAGCCGTGCTTTCCCTCAAATACGGTGATGGCACCAGTCAGACCATTGATTGCGAAGACCGCAGCGGCATAGCCTGCGTGCGCCGCCCAGCCGGGGTGCAACCGCTTGAGCGAACCGCCAAGTTCGAGAATGCCCGCTGCCTCGCTGCCGCAGAAACTAGATGTGAAAACCAGCTGCTCTTCCGTCGCGCCCAGCAAACGCCCGGCTGTAAATCCGGCAGCGAATGTTCCCGCCAAGGCGGTCGGGTGGTAACCGCGGTCGTGAAAACCGCCCTTGGCGGCGTTGGCGACCCGACAGCCGATCTCAAGACCGATGATGAAGGCAGTCAGCAACTCCTCGCCGGTCGCGTCGGCGGCTTCGGCTGCCGCCAATGCGGATGCCAGCGCGGGCACGGTCGCGTGATAAATGGCGGTTACGTGCGTATCGTCGAAATCGAGTCCATGAATCAGCGCACCGTTGACCAATGCCGCATTGGCCGGCGGCAGGACCTCTCCACTGCCAAGAGCATGAGCGTTCCCTGTTCCGCCGAGCGCCTTGGCGCCGGCCAGAAATTCCCGGGAAAAATCAAAGCCGGTTGCCGCAAGCGCCAGGCCAAAGCCGTCGAGCATATGCGCCTTTGCCTTGTCGACAACTGTGCGTGGCACATCGGCAAGTCTCATTCTGGCTGCAAATGCGGCAAGCTTCTGCGCCTCACTCGGCCGGTCGGTTTGCGCAGACCTTCCGGTTGCCGTCGGCCGCATCATCACCTCATTGGGGCTCGTTGCCATCGCTCACTCTCCTGGTCTTCGTAATATGCCTGTCGGCGAGGCTGGGACAATTCACCGCTGCCTATCGGCTTATAATTTCCCGCTATGAGTGCGTGGTAGAGCGCCGCAGGTTGCCGGCCACGAGTTCACGTGCGGCCTCACCGAACCGAACTCGACTGACGACAAACCCGATCGCGCCCATCGCGAGCGATGCAGTTGCAACGATCGCGAGCGCGGTGCCGATGTCGACATGAGCGCTCTTGGCGATGATCGCGACCAGCGGCGGACCCAGGCCCGCCCCAACGATCGTCGCAACCAACTGATAGGCGGCAAGCGCCTGGCCGCGCATTTCGTTCGGAGCGACTTCCTGGAGCGCGGCCGGTGCCAGTGCAATGCCGGCGGAGCTACAGATCGTCGTCAGGCCGATGATAACGATATAGGTGGCAGGATTATCGACTAGACCAGCGGCAAGCTGAAGAACGGCTGCGACGGCGCAGGCAAAGGCACCGATCCTGAACTTGCCGTCGAAGACGCGCTGCGCCGCCAGTCGATCGGCGACCGTGGTCCCCGATGCGATACCGATGAGTCCCCCCGTCATCACCGCTATACCAAGCCAGAGTCCGGCATCGGCGCGGCTGATCCCCATCGTCCTGACAAGATGAGTCGGAGCCCAAGCGAGTACCGAATAGCCCGCGAGCACGAACATGCCGAAGCTGAGAAAGTGACTGAGGAACAACCGCGCCCGGCTTCGCATGAAAGCTAAGGTCGCACCCAGGCTGGTCGCGCCCGAGCCGCCGATCTTCACTAAGCCACGCCTCGCGGGTTCGGGGAGGAATGCGATCGCGATTGCGACGACCAGTCCCGGCGTCCCGACCGCGATCAGTACAAGCTGCCAGGCCGAAAAGCCGGTGAGCCAGCCAGGGGTATAAGCGAGCAGCGAACCCCCTTCCGCAAGTCCCACTACTGCCCCACCGAAAACGAACGCGAGTCCGCTGCCAAGGTAGATGGCAAGTGCGAAAACGCCGATGGCGCGCGCGCGACGTTCAGTCGGGAAACTGTCGGCAATCAAAGAATTGGCAGCCGGAAAGAGCGCGGCCTCGCCAACGGCTACCCCGATGCGCGCCATGAACAGATGCGCAAAGCTGTCGGCGTAACCGCTGAGAAATGTTGCCAGACTCCAAAGCCCGATACCGATCGCCGCGACACGGATCCGGTTACGCGTGTCGACCAGGTGGCCAAGCGGCAGCGCCATCAGGCAGAAAAAGATGGCGAAGGTCGGACCGATCAGCAGACTCACCTGCAGATCTGAGATGCCCAAGTCAGCGCGTATCGGGTCGACGAGCAGGCTGATGATCTGACGGTCGACAAACGACAGGATATTGGCGACCATGAGAAGCGCGACCATCACCCATGCCCTGCGCGCAGCCGGATAAGGTTCGCCTCGCGGATCGTTTACTGGTTCAGACGTCGCTATCGCGGCCTCCACATGCACTCTCCTCCGGCGTCATATTCGGATGGTGGACGGCAAGACACAAATCGACATGGCCTATCGTCTGATAGGTCGATGCTATAAGAAAGCTCGATGATGGAGAGTGGCAAGGAACGGTTCGACGTATCGCTGGAAGATCTTCAGACCTTCCTCGCGGTTTCCGATCTGGGCAGTTTCAGCAGCGCGGCAAAACGGCTGAATCTGTCGCAGCCATCGATCAGCAACCGGGTGAAGCGGCTGGAGGATAAGCTGGGCGTTCAGCTTCTCAACAGGACCACCCGCAAGGTCAGCTTGACCCCGCACGGCAAGCGTCTCCACGAGCGTGCATCGGTGACGCTCCTTGCGCTCCATGATCTGCTGCGCGACTTCTACGCCGAGATCGGCGCGCGGCGCCGGCAGGTCGATGTCGCCGCGACGGTGATGATTGCCTCGGTCGCGCTGGCGCCGATCGTCGGCAGCTTCTGCGATGCGCACCCTAGTATTACGGTCAGGCTCAGTGACCGGCTACCTGACAGCGCTGTCGCAGCGGTAATCGACGGTCGCTGCGACATGGCGGTCCTGACGCTTGAGGCACCCCACCCCGCGTTGCACTTCGAGCCGCTCGTCGCTGATCGTTGCGTGGCCGTCGTCGGACTACATAATCCGCTTGTTCAGAAGCGCTCGGCAAAGCTGGCGGAACTGCTGGACTACCCCCTCCTCAGTCCGGACGGGCATCTCGCGCTCCGCCACGCGGTAGAACGTCAGGCCGATCCGCTTGGTCTCGACATCAACTATGCCGATCAGGCACGCGGTGTCACCAACGTGATGACTCTCCTTGCCATGGCGGCGGCGGGGCTCGGCGTCTGCATCCATCCGTCGAGCCTGATTCCAGCAGAATTCCGACCGACGATCAGCCTTCTCGAGATCGAGGACTGCGAGATCGTGCGTACCTACGGCATCATCACGTCAGCGGAACGGGTCCTCTCGCCTGCTGCTGCCTCGTTCCGCGACCATCTGCGCAATGAAGCGAAGCGGGCGCACAGCAATTGGTCATCCCTTCGCGTTGGGTAACTGTAGGCGCTTGCAAACGTAGCGGCCTCTGCTCGCAAACAGCGCGGTTTCCTACTCGCATTGGCTGACAACGGGTAGGCTGCGCTGCTCACACTAATTGACAATGTGCTCGCCATCGTCCGCGCCTGCTCGCAAACGGAGATGGCCTGCTCACGACCTCTGCCAATGGGCATCACCTGTCCTTGCGTTTCAGAAGCGCCAGGCGAGCTTCGGAAGCGTCCTCGAACACAATCGTCAACTGGTCGTGGTGGATGGACCAGCTGCGTGCCGCTTCCATCAGGGTCCAGAACCGGCCGGCCGTAGCGTAAGCAGCGGGATCGTTGCAGCCCACGGTCGTGGTGATCCCGGCACCGGAACCGAGCCGATTGAACGTTCCCTGACGTCCTTGATCGGTGACGTTCCATCGAAGTTTCGCCGAGGACGTGCTGTTGCAGACCGCCGTACCAGAGACGGTGTGGTCGGGGTTCATCCTTATTGTGGCGATATAGCCGGTGCGCTCTGTCACCTGTTCGCCCTGCAGGGTCTGCAGCGCCCACACCTGCGCAGGGTTGCCGAACCAAACGACAGACGGCGGCTCTCGCACGGGCGTGCAAGCCGTCAGCGCCGCAGCGACCAGCAATGCGCGTCTTATCGCCCATCTCTTACCGATCACTGACGCGAAGTCGGGTATATGGCCGTACTTGAGAACTTCCCTAGCCCAACTGGCGGTTCTGCAAAACCAGGGTTTCTGACGAGCCGATCGCCTCGCTTGCTTGGCAACGTAAATCTGCGAGGCGCGCTTTGTCAAAACTGTTCTGGAAACACGCTTTGCAAAAGGGTAGGCGTCCAACGGGTTTGGAGAAGATCGGACGCTCATGCGGGTCGGCTATGCCAGGGTCAGCACCAGCGACCAGAATCCCGAGCTCCAACTCGAAGCGCTGCGCCGCGCGGGTTGCGAGAAGGTCTTCACCGAGAAGGCATCGGGCGCGCGCGATGACCGGCCCGAACTCGCGCGCATCCTGGCGGACGTGCTCCGCGCAGGCGACACGCTGGTGGTGTGGAAACTGGACCGCCTCGCCCGATCGCTCAAGAAGCTGATCGCCACGGCCGAGGAACTGGAGCGCGAGAAGATCGGGCTCGTATCGCTGACCGAGAGCATCGACACCACCACGCCGGGCGGGATGCTCACCTTTCACGTGTTCGGTGCCATCGCGCAGTTCGAGCGCGCCCTGATCCGGGAGCGCACAACGGCGGGGTTGGTGGAGGCGCGCCGGCAAGGGCGCAAAGGCGGTCGCCCATCGGCGATGCGACCGAGCGACGTGACCGCAGCGCGCGCGATGATGAAGGAAGGCTCGTTGCCGGTCCGCGACATCGCCAAGCGCATTGGCGTGTCGGTCGCGACCCTCTATCGCTACGCCGGCAAGCGCGGCAGCGGCGCGTCGGCCAAGGAGTCCGCCCCAGCCCATGGCTGACCGGGCGAAGCGACCGCCCGGAGAGGCGCTGGTCGATCTTCGCCGACGATTGTCGCTGCTGTCCCCGCGCGATCCCGGTCGCACTGAGATCGTCGCGCGTGCGGCCGAGGCCTACGGCATCTCGATCTGGACGATGTACCGCGCGCTGCGCGAGCTGAACCGGCCCAAGTCGGTGCGCCGGTCCGACCATGGCGGGACGCGCGTCGCCCCGCAGGCGGAGATGGAGCGCTACGCCGAGATCGTCGCCGCGCTGAAGATCAGGACCACCAACAAAAAGGGCCGGCACGTCTCGACCGCCCGCGCCATCGAGTTCCTGGAAACCGATGGCGTCGAAACGCCCGAAGGTCTGGTCAAGGTCGCGCCCGGCCGGCTCAAGCGGGCGACGATCGATCGGCTGCTGCGCTCGTCGGGGCTGGATTACGCTCGCGTCACTCGCCCGCACGCGGCCGTACGCTTCCAGGCGCGGCGATCAAATGAGCTGTGGCACTTCGACATGAGCCCGTCCGATCTCAAGCATGTCGAGGCGCCGCTCTGGGCCGAGCAGGGCCGCGGCAAGCCGACGCTGATGTTATTCTCGGCCGTCGATGACTGCTCGGGCGTGGTCTACCAGGAATATCGCAATGTCTATGGCGAGGACGCCGAGTCCGCGCTGCGCTTCCTGTTCAACGCCTTCGCCGCCAAGCCCGAACCCGAGCTGCCGTTTCAGGGGCTGCCGGTTACGATCTACATGGACAACGGCCCGGTCAGTCGGTCGCGCGTGTTCCAGTCCGTGATGGGCAGCCTAGGCGTCCGCGTCCTCACGCACATGCCGCCCGCCCCCGGCGACCGCCACACCGCAGCGCGTGCGAAGGGCAAGGTCGAGCGGCCGTTCCGCACCGTCAAAGAGGTGCATGAGACCCTCTATCACTTCCACAAGCCCAAGGACGAAGAAGAGGCGAACCTGTGGATGCGCCGCGCGCTGGTCACCTATAACAATGGCGATCACCGCTCCGAGCCGCACGCGCGCATTGAGCACTGGCTGCGACACCTGCCCGGCGAGGGCGTGCGCGCCATGTGCTCGTGGGAGCGGTTCTGCGCCTTCGCGCGCGAGCCCGAGCGGCGCACCGTCGCTGGCGATGCGACCGTCTCGGTCGAGGGCACCTCCTACGAGGTCGAGCCTGAACTCGCCGGCGAGACGGTGATGCTGCTCTGGGGCTTGTTCGACCAGCAGCTCTTCGTGGAGCATGACGGCAAGCGGCATGGCCCCTATGAGCCGTCGCGCGGTGCCGTGCCGCTCTACCGCTACCGCAAATACCAGAAGAGCCGAACGGAGGAGCGTCTCGACAAGGTGGTCCGGCTCGCCGACCAGCTCGGGCTTCCGCGCGCGACCGTGACGGGCGGCGATCGGCCGCTGCCCTCGTTGCCGCCTTCGACCGCGGGGCTTCCCGTCCGGCAGACACCCTTCCCAGAGCCAGTCGCCGAGACGGTGTATCCGACCGGTCTCGCTGCGCGCCACGCCATTGTCGACCAGCTCCGGCGACCGCTGGGGTCACTGCCCGAGGCGGACCGCGCCTTTATTGACGCCCTGCTCGGCGAGACGCTCGACAAGGCCATCATCGCCGACCGCGTTCGCGAGCGGTTCCAGGCGCGACGGGGGACAAGCTGATGCTCGCCGACGTTCAATCGAGCTACGGGCTCGCCCGCCCGTTCCAAGGTGCCGGCAACTTCGAGACCGAGCATCAGCGCAACCTCGTGCGCGAGGTCTGCGCGGCTGTCCAAACCGGCAGATTGGTCGTCGTCTCCGGGCTGGTCGGGTCGGGCAAAACGCACCTGCTGCGCCGCATCGAGGACGAACTGACCAGGGCGGGCAAGGTCGCCGTCGCCAAGTCGCTGGCGGTCGACAAGCGCCGCACCTCGCTGCCCTCGCTGATCGAGGCGCTGTTCTACGATCTCTCGCCTGGCGATCGCGCCCAGGTGAAGATCTCCAGGCAGGCGGAACGGCGCGAGCGCGACCTCCGCGACCTGATGAAGAAGGGCAAGCGCCCGGTCGTGCTCGTGGTCGACGAGGCGCACGACCTTCACCACAAGACGCTGACCGGCCTCAAGCGGCTCATGGAGGTGGTCGCCGACGCCGGCGTGCTCCTCTCCGTCCTCTTGGTCGGCCACCCCCGGCTGCGCAATGATCTGCGCCGCCCGCAGATGGAGGAAATCGGCTACCGTACCACCACGTTCGACTATGACGGGATCGGAAACGAGCAGCGCCGCGATTATGTCGCTTGGCTGCTCGGCGCGTGCGCAGCCGAAGGCGTCAAGGTGGCCGACCTGATGGACGAGGACGCGATCGACCTACTCGCCGAGCGGCTGCGAACGCCCCTCCAGGTCGAGATGCACCTGACGCTCGCGTTCGAGCAGGGCTTCCGGTTCGCCGCCAACCCGGTCACGGCCGAGATCGTCGAACAGGTGCTGTCTCGCGCGATCGACGACCTCGAACCCACACTGACGCGCAACGGCTATGACGCGGGCTCGCTCGCCGGCCAGCTGAACGCCCGTCCGTCCGATGTGCGGGCATTCCTGGCGGGAACGCTTGACCCGGAACACACGCGCGAGCTGACGGAACAGCTACGCCAAGCCGGGGTGCCGGTGTGACGGTCACAGGCATGATCGTCATTGGCGGACACCATGAGTACGCCGGTCTCGATTGCGAGCAGCCCCGGATGATGGCGAACACATTGGCAAAGAGCGTGAGCAGACCGTCAGGCCCGTTGTCAGCCAATCCGAGCAGAAACCCGCGCTGTTTGCGAGCAGAGGCGGCTATGATTGCAAGCGCCTACAGGTAACCATGGGTCAATGGCCTTCGGTATATAGGCGTGACCGGCCATGATCCGGCGAGCGGTCCGACTAAAACAAAGGGAACCTCTGAACAAGTTGGGCTTGCAGCGGCATTGATGTTGTGATTCCCTCGCAAATGGAGGGGCGCATGATGCAGGGTCGTTTTTCAGGAATTGGCATGTCGCGGCCACGCAAGCGGACGCGGCGCGAGGTATTTCTGGATCAGATGGCGGCTGTGGTTCCGTGGGAGCGGTTCGAGCAGTTGATCGGTCTGCACTATCCGGTGGCTGGTCGTGGGCGTCGTCCTTACCCGTTGCGGGCGATGCTGAAGATCCACAGACTGTGTGAAAACCCGGCCTGAGGATTCGCGTGGATCGTGGCGCATGGTATGGTTTTGCCATGGCGCATCTGGTTGGAACGGACCGCTCGCAGCTTCTGCTGCTGCCCGAGGCGGTTGATGATTATGTGGGGCCGGATAATCCGGTCCGGTTCATCGAGGCCTTTGTCGACGGGCTCGATCTTGGCGCGGCCGGGTTTGTCCGGGTGCAACCGAAGACGACGGGGCGGCCGGGCTACGATCCCGCTGATCTGCTCAAGATCTACATCTATGGCTACCTGAACCGGATCCGGTCGAGTCGGCGCCTGGAAGCCGAGGCGCACCGCAATATCGAGGTCATCTGGCTGCTGCGGCACCTCAAGCCGGATTTTAAAACCATCGCCGACTTCCGCCGCGACAACCGTGCCGCATTCAAGGCGGTGTTCCGCGAGTTCGTGGTGCTGTGTCGTCAGCTCGACCTCTTCGGTCGTGAGCTCGTGGCGGTGGACGGCACGCGCATCAAGGCGGTCAACAACAAGACCCGAAACTTCACCCGGGCATCGCTGGCCAAGTTCATCCAGGACGCCGACGAGAAACTCGCCGGCTACATGAAGCGGCTTGATGAGGGGGACGCCGACGATGACCGCACGCCGGGCGGCAGTTCCGGCCAGCGTGCCGGCAAACTGGCCGAGAAGATCGCGGCCATCCAGGGCAAGCGCGACCGTCACAAGGACATGCTTGCCGAACTGGATCGCACGGGCGACGACCAGATCTCGCTTACCGATCCGGATGCCCACGCGATGGCGCGCATGACCAAAGTGGCGGTCGGCTACAACATCCAGCTTGCGGTCGACGTGAAGCACAAGCTGATCGCCGAGCAGGCGGTAAGCAACCAGGTCCTCGACCCGGGTCTGCTCGCCCAGACCGCGACAGCGGCAATGGAAGCGCTCGGCGTCGAGCGGATCGACGCGGTGGCCGACCGCGGCTACTTCAAGATCGAGGACATCGAGGCCTGCGAGGCAGCCGGCATCACCGCCTATGTGGCCAAGCCGCTCCGCGGCTCCGCCGTGCGTGAGGGCTTTTTCGGCAAGGAAGTCTTTCGCTACGAGCCGGACCGGGATGTCTTTATCTGCCCGGCCGGGGCAGTGCTCTCGCCGCGCTACCGGGGTAAGTCGCGCGACAATGTAAAGGTCGACTACGCCAACCGCGATGCCTGCGCCGCCTGCGCGATGAAATCGCGCTGCACGCGGTCATTCCGCCGCGTCTCGCGCCTGGAGAACGAGGCTGTTCTCGACCGCATGGCGGCGCGGCCGGCACTGCGTCCCGAAATGCTCGCCCAACGGCGAAACAGCGTCGAGCATCCCTTTGGCACCATCAAGCAATGGATGGGCCAAGGCACGTTCCTGATGCGCCGGCTCGAGAACGTACGCGGCGAGTTCAGCCTGACCGCGCTCGCCTACAACATCAGACGGGCCATCACCCTGGTCGGGGTGCCGGGCCTGATCGCCGCAGCAAGAGCGTAAAACCAGTCTTCTCGCGTCTAAATGAAGCGCTGGGCGTCGGATAAACGACATCCGGCGCCCTCAAGGCAGCCCGAGAGAGTACATAGACACTATCCGGCCTGGGAACCGCTCGAAGGAGAACCCGTCACCCTGCAGATCGCAGCTCATGACTTTTCACACGGTCTGTGTAAGTTCTGCATCGTGCCGGGAATTGCGGAAATCCAAGCTCTTCCATGATGCATATATCCGATGCACCATACGTCTGCCCGCTAACCAGCCGTCCTACCGCAGCGCGCCGGCGATCAGCTTGTGCAGGCGCGAGTGCAGCTGGTCGTTTGCCGCCAGATACTCGTTGCGCTCCATCGCGCGGTCGCCGCCGCGAAAGTCGGTCACGTACCCGCCCGCCTCTCGCACCAGCAACATTCCGGCGGCGACGTCCCACGGATGCAGCGCCGACTCCCAGAAACCGTCATAGCGCCCGGCCGCGACCCAGGCGAGGTCGAGTGCCGCCGAACCGAACCGCCGTATGCCGGCCACTTCAGGCGCGACGGCGCCGAAGATGCGGCTCCACTGCGCGAAGTCGCCATGCCCCAGATACGGAATGCCGGTCGCGATCAGCGCGTCGGGCAGATCGCGCCTGGATGAAACGCGCAGCCGCTGGTCGGTCAACCAGGCGCCCCTCCCCTTCTCGGCCCAGAAGCTCTCATCGGTCAGCGGCTGATAGACCAGCGCGGTCGTGATCTCTCGCCTGCCCGAAGGCATCGGCTCCTCGACCGCGATCGAGATCGCGAAATGCGGGATGCCGTGCAGAAAATTGCTCGTGCCATCCAGCGGATCGACGATGAAGCGCGGCTTCGCCGGGTCGCCCTCGACGCTCCCGCGCTCCTCCATCAGGAACCCCCAGTCGGGGCGGGCGCGCGACAGTTCCTCGTACAGCGTCTGCTCGGCGCGCTGGTCCGCGATCGATACGAAGTCCGCCGGTCCCTTGCGGCTGACCTGCAAATGCTGGACCTCATTGAAGTCACGCCGAAGCCGCGGCGCGGCCTTGCGCGCCGCGCGCTCGATGACCGACATGATACCGGAGTGCGATGGCATAGTTCTTCTCTCAAACCCTCTCCCGCCCGCGGGAGAGGAGGGGCCCGCTCGCGAAGCGAGTGGGAGGTGAGGGTCTTCTTCTTCCCGGCAACCGTGAGCGCGTCACGCCCCTCATCGCTGCGACTAGACAGCAAGCTGCCAAGTCTCGCTCAGCATCGGATGAACATCGCCCCGCGATGTTCAGGTCATGCCGGGGGCATGACCGACCCGATGCTCCCGCAAGCGGGAGAGGGCTTGCCGATGCTAATCCGCCCGCTTCACATAGGTCTGTTCGTACACGTCCACCACGATCCGCGTGCCCGAGCCGATGTGCGGCGGCACCATTACGCGCACGCCGTTCTCCAGGATCGCGGGCTTGTAGCTGGACGAGGCGGTCTGCCCCTTCACGACCGCATCCGCCTCGACGATCATCGCCTCGACCGTATCGGGCAGTTGTACCGATATCGGTCGCTCGTCGTACAGCTCCATCACCACGTCCATGCCGTCCTGCAAGAACGCGGCGGCATCGCCGAGCACATCGGCATCGAGCGTGATCTGCTCGTAATTGTCCTTGTCCATGAACGTCAGCGACTCACCATCGCGGAACAGGAACTGGAAGTCCTTGGTATCCAGCCGAACTCGCTCGACCGTCTCGGCGGAGCGGAAGCGGACATTGTTCTTGCGCCCGTCGATCAGGTTCTTCATCTCGACCTGCATATAGGCGCCGCCCTTGCCGGGCTGGGTGTGCTGGATCTTGACCGCGCGCCAGATGCCGCCTTCATATTCGATGATGTTGCCGGGACGGATGTCCACGCCGCTGATCTTCATTGCCTGGCCTGTTCGAAAGAGCGTTAATGCCCCGCCCTATCGCGGCACCCGCCCGGCGGCAAGAAAGGGATAGGGATTGACGTCGACACCCTCATACCAATGCTGGTCCGGCGCAGTCCGTTTCAGGCCGAAATGCAGATGGAAATTGCCCGCGCCAGCGTCGCCGGTGTCGCCGACATAGCCCAGCACATCGCCCGCTTTCACCACCTGACCCTCATGCAGCCCCGGCGCGTAGGCGGCCAGATGCGCATAGTAATAGGTCCATCGCCGCCTTGGCGACCGGACATAGACGGTCGTGCCACCGCGCTCGCTCTCGAACAGCTTGGCGACGCGGCCGGCCGCCGCCGCGACGACCGGCGTGCCTCGCGGCGCCAAGATGTCGGTCCCGTGATGCGCGCGCGCACCGTCCTCGCGCGGATCGCCCCAATTGTCCTGTAGCAATGCTCGGCTGACCCCCGCCACCGGCACCCGCAGACCGGCGGCATCGACGGAGTCCGCCGTCGCCGGGCGCTGGCCCGATTGAGTTGCGCCGAAGCGCGTGACGGACAGGAAACCGACCACCAGCAGCGTGAACAGCGCCAGCAGCGTCCAGCCGAACCGGTTCATCTCATTGCTGAAACACCGCCGGTGTTCCGGGTTTCACCATCAGCGACAGCCGTGCCGCGTCCCAGTTGGTCAGCCGGATGCAGCCGTGGCTCTCGGCGCGCCCGATCGTGGCGGGGCTTGGCGTGCCGTGAATGCCGTAATGCGGCTTGGAGAGATCGAGCCAGATGACGCCGACCGGCCCGTTGGGTCCCGGCGGGATCGTCGCCTTTACGTCCTTGTTGCTCGCGTCCCAGAACAGCGAGGCGTTGTATTGGAACGGGGGGTTGTATGCGGGACCCTGGATCTTCCACGTCCCGATCGGCAGCGGATCATGCGTCGAGCCCATCGTCGCCTGGAACTGCGCGACCAGCTTGCCCTGATCGTCCAGCACGCGCAGTACCTGATCTGACTTGTCGACCACGATCTTCGCGGCTTTCGGCTCGTCGGCGTCGACGTTCAGGGTCGTCAGCGTCTGCCGCCACTCGGCCGGCAGCGACGCATCATATTGCCGCGACTCTGCCTGGACATCGGGAACCACGATCTTGACGTCGGGTGCCAACTGGGTGGCGGGCGAATTGAGCGCGATCAGTGTCTCGGGCGTCGTGTGAAACATCTCCGCCAGTTTTTCCAGCGGCTGGCGATACGCCATCGATTGAAGCTTGGCCTGCGCCCTCGGGTCCTTGGGGGTGGGGTTTACAAACGGCCCGCCGAGCATGTCCCGGGTCAGCGCAACCTTCACCGTGGGACGCCATGCGCGATATGGGTAAAGCGCGCGGAGCGTCGCCTGATCCGGCTTGCCGGTGATCGGCAAACCCTTCGCTTCCTGAAAGCCCTTGAGCGCCGCCGTCAGCGACATGCCCTCCCGGCCGTCGATCACCCCCGGCCCAAAGCCCAGATGATCCAGGATCACCTGAACATGCATGATGGAGCGATTGGGTGGTTCTTGCCGCTCGGTTTCCTGTGCCGAAGCGCCCGCGGGACAAGCCGTGGCCAGGGCAAGACAGAGTGCCAGAGTCCGGGGTGCCCTCATGCTACGTAGCTCCTACCTTGAAATATATGCACAGAATGACGGATACGCCGCTTGTTTCCCAGGCGAAACAAGCCTCTTTGCTATCGCGCCGAGCGTTGTTCGGCAAGGCGGCGATCGCCGCGCCAATGCTAATGATTCCCGGGATTGCAGAGGCGGGCCGACCGACCGCCGAATGGCGCCTCGCCTTTCGCAACGTCCATACCAACGAGACGTTCGACGCGCTGTTCGCGCGCGGCGGTCGCTATATCGCCTCGGGACTGGCCGAGCTGAATCACGGCCTGCGCGACTGGCGCACGAACGAGGTGACGCAGATGGACCGCCACCTGTTCGTGCTCATCGCGCGGCTGCGCGAGGCGCTTGGCCTGCCCGGCGGGCACAAGGTCGATCTGATCTCCGGCTATCGCTCGCCACATACCAATGCGGCGCTGCGCGCGAAGGGCGGCAAGCACACGGGCGTCGCATCGAAAAGCCAGCACATGCTCGGCAAGGCAACCGACCTCTCGGTACCCGGGATCGCGCTCTCCCGCGTGCGCGACGGCGCGATGCACCTGAAGGGCGGCGGCGTCGGTTATTATCCGCATGACGGATTCGTCCACGTTGATACCGGTCGCCTACGCCACTGGTGAGCGTAGCACGTCATTGAAGGCGCGGACCGCCTCGACTTCATCGCCCGTCCATATCGCACCGCAGACGGCCAGGAAATCCGCCCCCGCCGCGACCAGCGGCGCGGCATTCGCCGGAGTGATCCCGCCGATCGCGACGCACGGTAGTTCGAACAGCGTCGACCACCATGACAGGATGGACGGGTCGGGCCGGTGCCGGACCTCCTTCGTCTTGGTGGGATAGAAGCTTCCGAACGCGACATAGTCCGCGCCGCCGTCGCCTGCCTCCATCGCCAGATGACGGCTGTCGTGGCATGTTACACCGATCTGCACGCCAGGCCCCAGAACGCTGCGCGCCTCGCGTATGTCGCCGTCGTCCTGCCCCAGATGCACGGCGTCGGCACCGATCCGCTTCGCCAGCGCGACGCTGTCGTTGACGATGAACGCGACATCACGTTCGGCGCAGATGCGCTGCAGCGGCGCTGCCATACGCGCCGCCTCATGCTGATCGAGATCCTTTACCCGGAACTGGAACGCGGCCACCTGCCCCGCGTCCAGCGCATTCGCCAGCCGATCTGGAAAACCGCCACCTGTGTCCAGCGGAGAGATCAGGTATAGCCGGCAATCTTGACGCTCGCCCCGATCGAATACGGCGGCAAAGTCGGGATCGAGCGGGTCGCCCGCGCCCGACCCGTCCAGTGTCATTCCTCGCCCTTGTAGATGCGGATCAGCTTGGCCAGCATCGCCAACGCCTCGTCACGCGGCCGCTGGAAGGTGTTGCGGCCGATGATCGAGCCGTTGCCGCCGCCGTCGCGGATGTCCCGCGCGTCCTGATACACCGCGTCCGCACCCTTCGCCGCACCGCCCGAGAAAACGTTGATCCGCCGCCCGGCAAAGCTCGCCTGCACCATGTGCGCAACGCGCTTCGCCTGCGTTGACCAGTCGCCGTCCTTGTATACGGCCTTCGCTTCCTTCTGCTCGATATGATCGGTCGGCAGCTTGGTCTTGATGATGTGCGCGCCCAGCAACGCCGCCATGTGCGCCGCATAGGCACCCACGTCGAGCGCCAGCTCTCCCTCCTTGGACAACTCGCCGCCGCGCGGATAGGACCAGATCACCGTCGCCAGCCCGACCGCCTTGGCCTCCTCGGACAGTTCGCGGATTTCCTCCATCTGCTCGAACACCTGCTCCGATCCCGGATAGATGGTGAAGCCGATCGCGGCGCATCCCAGCCGGATCGCGTCGCCGACGCTGCCCGTCACCGCCTGGTCGATCGTGGTCGCCCAGCTGTTCGAGCTATTGACCTTCAGGATCGTCGGGACCTGGCCGACGAACGTGTCCGCGCCGGCTTCCAGCATGCCGAGCGGCGCCGCATAGGCGGACAGGCCCGCGTCGATCGCGATCTGGTAATGATAATGCGGGTCATAGGCCGGTGGATTGACCGCGAACGAGCGCGCCGGTCCATGCTCGAACCCCTGGTCGACCGGCAGGATGAGCAGCTTGCCCGTGCCGCCCAGATGCCCGTGCATCAGGATACGCGCGAGGTTCGCCTTCACCGCGGGACTGGTGCCCTCATACTTGTCGAGTATCGTCTTGACCTGCGGCGTCATCGTCATTCCCCGTGATGGTTGTTCGCTGGTTGGGCTGTTAGCCAGCAGGATCCGAAACGGCAACGGTGCCCGCCGGACCGGAGCGATTTTCGACCGGTTGCAGCCACATCCCGTTCGACCTGGGCACAATCGAGGGACACGCTACCTTCGCCGACCTGCCAGCGCCGCGATGCCCAATCCCGCCGCCAGCACGCCGGCGACCAGTCCACGATGCGTCGTCAGCCAGAGCTGCGAACTGCGCGGCCTGGCGATCGCGTCGAATCGCCCGTGCGCACCATGATCGCCCGGCACCGGCTCCCACAGATTGTTCCGACGACCGGGCTCGACGGGTTCGTCGCTCTGCTGGCCGGCAAATCCCGTGCGTCCCAGATACCGGTCGAGCAGCGACGACGCGAACGCATCTCCCCAGATCGCCTCCATCGTCGGCCAGCCCACCATGATCTGCTTGCGCCGGTGATGCGCTGCATAATGGATCGCCTGTGCCGCAATCTCCGGTTGATAGGGAGGGCTGGCGGGCTTGGGCTTGCAGGGCAGGTCGGTCTTCATCCAGTCGAACTGCGGCGTATTGACGCCCGGCAGCTGGACCATCGCGACATGGACGCGGCTCCCGGCATGGAACAACTCGGCCCGGATCGAGTCGTGCCAGCCCTGGATCGCATGTTTCGATCCGCAATACGCCGATTGCAACGGGATCCCGCGATAGGCGAGCGCCGAGCCGGTCATCACGACGCTCCCGCGGTCGCGCGGGATCATCCGTTTCAGCGCCGCGCGTGCGCCATTGATCTGCCCCAGATACGTCACCTCCGTCACCCGCCGGTAATCTTCAGGCGTGATGTCGACGAACCGCGCCATCACGCCCGCGAACGCGACGTTTATCCAGATATCGATCGGCCCGAACTGCTCCTCCAGCTTGTCGGCCGCGGTATCGACCGCATCGAAATCGGCGACATCGCACGGCAGGATCAACGGTTCACCACCCGCTGCACGGACCTCATCAGCAGCGCCACGCAATCCATCGGTACCGCGGGCGATCAAACCGATCCTGGGCTGGTCGCGGGCGAACCGACGGACCACTGCCCGACCAACACCGGCGGATGCACCTGTCACCATCACGACCGGGTTCTTGTTCATCGGCATCGCCGGTTCTCCTGATTGATGCTCCGAGCAATCTCGGCAGCGATCGCCACCGGACATCTTTTCGTAACGCGTCAAGAACAGATTTTGTTGTCAAATCGTCGCAAATAATCAATTCGGGACAGGTTTATTGATCTTTGCTAACTTCTGGACGCATTAAACTCCGCTATCCTCATGATTGGGGGAAGCAATCGCATGTCGCAGCGTGTCCCGGCTCATTCAACCATTGAGGCTGACCGTGAGTTACCAGCAACTGATCCGCGAACACGCCGACATCGACCGCTTGTCTCAGCGCATGCTGACGGTGGTGGACGGGCCTGTTGATAATGTCGGATGCGCGTGGCGCACGATGTGGGCGATCATCTTTCTGATGCACGCACACATCGCCGGAGAAGAAGCGAGCGTCTATGCGGCGATGCTGCGCGACGACGATCCGCAGGCGGCGCCGATGGCCGAGATGTTCGCGGCCGAGATGGACGTGCTGGAACGCGACTGGCGCGCTCACACCGCGCGTTGGACGGTGCAGGCGATCACGTCGGACTGGAAAGCTTTTGGCGAAGCAACCCGCGTCATGGCAACCCGGTTGAGCGAACGCGTCCATGCAGAAACCGACACGCTATATCCGTTCGCGCTCCGCAGGAGCATCATCAAATTGAGGACACAAGCAGTCTGACCAGCGGGAGCGAAAACGGCGATCATCCGTTCAAAGCGTATTGAATTCGCTTATGAAAGCTTTGCAATGCCCGACAACCACTACGACTTGATCGTCATTGGCAGCGGGCCGGGCGGAGCATCGCTGGCACAACGGCTGGCGCCCACGGGCAAGCGGATCCTTATCCTAGAGCGCGGCGACTATCTGCCACGCAGCGAATCCAATTGGGACTCGCAGGCCGTCTTTGTGGAAGGACGATATCAGGTCGACGAAACCTGGACCAATGCGGACGGCGACAGCTTCAAGCCGGGCCTGCATTATTATGTCGGCGGCAACTCCAAGGTTTATGGTGCTGCCCTGTTTCGCCTGCGCGAGCGCGACTTTGACGAGGTCGTTCATGCAGGGGGCATCTCGCCCGCATGGCCGCTCAAATATGATGATTTCGCGCCATTTTATAATGACGCCGAACGCCTGTTCCATGTTCACGGCGTCCGCGGCGAGGATCCGACTGAACCACCGACCCGGACACCATATCCCTTTCCGGCTGTAAAACATGAGCCCAAGGTCGCCGAACTCTCCGACAAACTGTCGGGGATAGGTTTGCAGCCCTTTCATCTGCCGCTCGGCATTCTGCTCGACCAGCAGGCGGATGGCAGCCCGACCCCGACCAGCACCTGCATGCGGTGCAGCTATTTCGACGGTTTTCCCTGTTTGCTGAACGGGAAGGCTGACGCACAGGTGGTGTGCATCGACCCGATGCTTGCCGCAAACGACAATGTCACGCTGCTGACCGGCGCCTATGTGTCGCGGCTCGGTACGGACGATACGGGGCGCCGCATTGACGCGGTTCATGTCGAGCGGGCGGGTGTGGAAGAAATCTATACCGCGGACACGGTCGTTGTCGCCTGCGGCGCATTATCGTCAGCGCTATTGCTTCTTCGCTCGGCGAATGACCGGCACCCCAGTGGACTTGCGAACGGATCGGGGCAGGTCGGGCGTAACTACATGCGCCACGACATGAGCGTGTTGATGGCGGTGATGACCCACGTCAACGAGACGGTATTCCAGAAGACGCTGGCCTTCAGCGACTTCTATTTCGGAGCGGACGATTGGGACTATCCTCTGGGCCTGGTCCAGATGTGCGCGACGAGTCACGCCGATCAGGTCAAGGGTGAGGCACTGCCCGCTTGGCTGGAATGGCTGCCCGACATGCCCTTCGACCAGATCGCGCGCCACTCGATGGACTTCTGGCTCCAGTCCGAGGATCTGCCGCACTCCGACAACAGGGTCTATTACAAGGACGGCAAGGTCCACCTCGACCTCGTCAACACGAATCCGGAAGCGCTGAAGCATCTGAAGCGGAAGCTCGAGCAGGTACTCTCCGACATCGGCTGGCCGGCCGTACTGCTCGAGCGTTCGCTCTATCTCGGCAAGGACATCCCGATCAATGGCACCTCGCATCAGGCAGGCACCTGCCGCTTCGGAAGCGATCCCGCGACCTCGGTGCTCAACCTCGACTGCCGTGCGCACGAGGTCGACAACCTCTACGTGGCGGATGCCAGCTTTTTTCCCTCGATCGGAGCGGTCAATCCGACCCTGACGATCATCGCCAACGCACTGCGCGTCGCCGACATCATCGCTGATCGCCTGTGAGCGCGGCAGCGGTCACCGCGCTGGTCGTACGGTACGGCCTGGTGCTGCTCTTCCTACCGTTCAGCGCGCTCGACAAGATCTTCGGCTTCGATCATGCGGTGAAACAGGCGCAGCAGAGTTTCAGTCCGCGACCGCTGGCAATCCTCGCCATTATTGTCGGCCTGCTGATCGAGATCGTCGCGACGCTGGGTGTCGTTACCGGCATCGCCGACCGTGCCTGTGCATTCGTCATCGCCGGCTACTGCGCAGCGACGGCCATCTTATACAAGCAGTTCTGGGCGCCCGGCGACTTCTGGGCGTCGCCCGAGAGCAAGGGGCGGCAGTTGTTCTGGGACTTCCTGAAGAACCTGTCGCTCGGTGCCGGCTTCCTGCTGATCGTCGTCGGTACCGACGGCCGTGGACTGCAGCCCTTTCTCGATGCCCCCTTCGCTTCCAGCAACCCCTACAGGAGCATTCCATGAGCGACCCCGGTCCCAAGCCCTCCACGCCCTACTGGCATCTGCACGTCGACGAGAACGGCGTCAGCCACCAGACACGCTGCGCGCTGACCGATTACGAACAAAAGAGCGTCGGCCCGGCCGATCCGCAGTGGAACAACAAGATGGAGCGTGGCGAGGCGACCGTCGTGTTCACGGTCCAGCCGGTCGGCTGGGTCGGTGACTGGCATGAGAACCCGGCGCCGCAGTGGATCATCGTCCTCTCAGGACGCTGGTTCATCGAGAGCATGGACGGGACGCGCGTCGAACAGGGCCCGGGCGACTTCTCCTTCGGCGAGGATCAGGGTTGTACCGAGACTGACGGCAGGAAGGGGCACCGGTCCGGGACGATCGGCGACGAACCCTGCCGGCTGATGACCGTCCAACTGCACGTCGACCCGAAGCACGAGGCCTGCCACCTCAAATGAGCGAACCGTTCGAGATCGATGACGAGCGGTTCCGCTCGATGATGCTCGGCAATGCGCGGCTGGAGGTGCTGGGTGACGGCTATGACTGGTTAGAGGGTCCGGTGTGGTTCGCTGACCACCAGTGTCTGTACATGAGCGATCTGCCGGCGAACCGTATCCTGCGCTGGAGCGAGGACGCCGGCGTCACCGTCTGGCGCGAGGACGCGGGCTTTCCCAATGGCAAGGCGCGCGACCGGCAGGGGCGGATGATCGGCTGCTCACACCATGATCGCTGTATCTGGCGGATCGAACTCGACGGCAGCACGACTGTCCTCGCCAGCCATTTCGACGGCAAACGGCTGAACTCGCCCAACGACCTGATCTGCAAGTCGGACGGCAGCATCTGGTTCAGCGATCCGCCCTATGGGATCGAAAGCGATTATGAGGGCGGCAAGCAGCGTCAGGAGCTTCCCGCGAACCTGTACCGGCTGGACCCCGAGACGGGCGATCTGCGCGTCGTGGCCGACGACTTTGAAGGCCCCAACGGGCTGGCCTTCTCACCGGATGAGTCGCTGCTCTACGTCTCGGAAACCGGCCGCCAATTCGATGCCGAACCGCGGCGCTATCTCCGCCGGTTCAGCGTTGCGGACGACGACAGCTTGAGCGGCGGAGAGCAATTCTACAAGATCGAACCCGGCTATACCGATGGCTTTCGCGTCGACGAAGCCGGCAATATCTGGTCGAGCGCCGCCGACGGTGTTCACTGCATCGCGCCCGATGGCACACTGCTGGGCAGGATCAAGACGCCGGCCCGCGTCTCGAACCTCTGCTTCGGCGGCCGCCACTATGCGCGGCTTTTCCTGTGCGTCAGCCACACGCTGATGGCGATCACGACCAATGTGCGCGGATGCGCGCGGCCATGACCGTCACGGGCATCGCGGGCTTCTGCCTGACCTCCGCCGATCCGGAACGCCTCGCCCGCTTCTATAAAGCGATCGGCTTTGCGGTATCGAAGGAATTTCCGGTTCCGGACGACGAGATCGCCCTGCTCGGCCTGTCCGGAGGCGGCAGGCGCGTCTCGATGTCGCTGGGCGCGCAGCGGGTCGACATTGACGCGTTCGACCGGCCCGGTCGTCCCTATCCGACCGATACCAGCGCCGCAGCGCCGATCTTCCAGCATCTGGCGATCGTCACGAGCGATGCCGGCTCAGCTTGGGATCGCGCTAAGGCAAACGGCGCAAGCGCGATCTCGCGCGACGGTCCCGTCACCTTGCCGCAAAGCTCCGGCGGCGTGACCGCGGTCAAGCTCCGCGATCCCGACGGCCACCCTCTGGAATTCCTTCAATTCCCCAAGGGCAGCAATCCTGCCTGGCAGGGCGAGGGCATGCTCGGCATCGATCACAGCGCGATCAGTGTCCCGGACGATGAGACCGCTAAGGCGTTCTTCGTCGATATGGGCCTTAAGGTCGGCAAGGTGACGTTGAACCACGGCCCTGAACAGGACGCACTGGACGGCATCGATGACGCGACACCGCAGGTCATTCCGATGCTCCCCCGGGACAAACCGCCCCATCTCGAACTTCTGGCCTATCGTCAGCCACACCCGTCGGGCATGCTTGGCCTCAGCGCCAACGATGTCGCCGCGACCCGCATCGTATGGCACGCCGATCGCAGCGCCATGATCCGCGACCCGGCGGGGCATCTTCACGTCCTTCAGCGACGGTAATGCGCGTCAGGACGCTTCCGCCAGTTCTGCCAGCGCCCACCGGGCGGCGTCGCGCACCGTCGCACCATCGTCCTCGAGTAGCGGCGTCAATTGTTGCCTCAGCCGCGCGTCGCCGCTGTTGCCGGCCGCGATGGCGGCATTGCGCACCATCCGATCACGGCCGATGCGCTTGATCGGCGAGCCGGCGAAGACCTGACGAAAGCCGGCATCGTCGAGCGACAGCAGATCGGCCAGATCGGGTGCGGTCAATTCGGCACGCGGCGCGAACGCCTTGTTGGCGGCGGCCCGGCTGGCGAACTTGTTCCAGGGACACACCGCCAGACAGTCGTCGCATCCATAGATCCTGTTACCGATCGCGCGCCTGAACTCGTTCGGGATCGGGCCTGCATGTTCGATCGTGAGGTAGGAGATGCAGCGCCGGGCATCGAGCTGATAGGGCGCCGGAAAGGCATCCGTCGGACATGCCCGCTGGCAGGCATCGCACGTGCCGCACGAACCACGCGACGGCCTGTCCGGTTGCAGCTCCATCGTCGTGTAGATTGCGCCGAGGAACAGCCAGCTGCCGTCGGTACGGCTGACGAGATTGGTGTGCTTGCCCTGCCAGCCGATGCCGGCGGCCTCCGCCAACGGCTTTTCCATGACCGGCGCGGTATCGACAAAGACCTTCAGGCTATCGGCCCCCTGTGCTGCCAACAAACGCCCGAGTGCCTTCAACTGACGCTTGACGACGTCATGATAGTCACCCCCCTGCGCATAGACCGAGACGCGCCCGACATCTCCCCGGTCCGCCAGCGCAAGCGGATCGACGTCGGGCGCATAGCTCATTCCCAGCGAGATCACGCTTTTGACCTCGGGCCACAAGGCGCTCGGGCTTTCGCGCTGATGCGCCCGCTCGGCCATCCAGATCATCTCGCCGTGCCGCCCATGCGCCAGCCAGTCGTGCAGGCGTCTGCCGGCCTCGGGCGCCGCGTGCGCGCCCGCGATCCCGCACGCGACGAAGCCCAGGTGAGCGGCCTGCTCCTTCAGCCGTTCCTCGAACGCTCGATGGTGCTTGTGCTGTGCCACCCGCGCCCGCTACCACGATTTGATCGGGCAGGGGAATGAAGAGCGTGACGGACGGCTTGGCACTGCATGCCAGCGCACTCGTGAAGACGTTCGGGGAGCGTCGCGTCGTGGACAGCGTCGACATCAGCGTGCCGTCGGGCGCGATCTACGGCGTGCTGGGTCCCAACGGCGCGGGCAAGACGACGACGCTGCGCATGCTGCTCGGCATCATCGAGCCGGACGGCGGCACCCGTATGCTTCTCGGTTCCAACCATCCCCGCGATGCCGGCGATCGGGTCGGCTACCTGCCGGAGGAGCGCGGCCTGTACCCGGCCATGAAGGCGCGCGAGGCGATCGCCTTCATGGGGGCGCTCAGGGGACTGCCCTGGAAGACCGGCCGCGAGCGAGCGATCGAGTCGATGGAAGCGGCGGGTCTGGGCTATGCTGTCGACACCAAGATCAGGAAACTGTCCAAGGGCATGGCGCAGCTCGTCCAGTTACTGGGTTCGGTCGTGCACCGGCCCGATCTGCTGGTCCTCGATGAACCCTTTTCCGGGCTGGACCCGGTCAATCAGGAACAGCTGGAGGCGCTGATCGTCGCCGAGCGCGACCGGGGTGCCACGATCCTGTTCTCCACGCATGTTATGGCCCATGCCGAGCGGCTGTGCGACCGGCTGGCCATCATCGCCGGAGGCCGGCGCCGGTTCGAGGGGACCGTCGACGAAGCGCGGTCGATGCTGCCGCAGCGTGTCCATTACCGGCCCGCCCGTGACGAGCCCGGCCTGCTGGCGGTCCTGCCCGCCGATACGGCGGCGGACGCGGACGGCTACCGGTTCGAGATGCCCCCTGACGGCATGGAGACGTTGCTGGGCAAGCTGATCGAACGGGGCTTCGGCATCGCCAACCTATCGATCGAGCGGCCGCGACTGCATGACGCATTCGTCAAGATCGTCGGACGTGACGGGTTGGAGGCCGATCGATGAACGCCTTCAGGCGGCGGGTTCGCCAGACGCTGACGATCGCGCGTCGCGACTTTGTCGCCACCGTTTTCACGCCGATCTTCCTCGTCTTCCTCTTCGCGCCGCTCATCATGGCCTCCTTCGGCGCGATCGGTGGCCTTGGCGCGGCGAGCGTCGCGGACAGCACGCAGGGCAAGTCGCGTGCGATCGTTCTCGTGCCGCGCAGTCAAGCGGCGGCAGTCATCGCCGCCGACGAACGGCTGCGCAGGATTTTCCGCTCCGAAGAGGCACCCCCCGAGCTTGCGACACAGACTCCGGGCGCCGACCCGCAGGCTCAGGCCAGGGCCGCCTTCACCGCCAAGGACTATGATGCGGCGGCCGTTCTCTATGGGCCGCTTGCCAGACCGACGATCCTGTATTCCGCGCGCGGCGACCGCGTGGCCGACTATCTGGCGGCGGTCGCTCAGCAGACGCTGGCGGAGCAGGCGCTGGGCGGCAAGCTCCCGCCCGTCACCCCCACCAAGACTCGGGTCGGCAGGACCGCGACGTCGATCGGCGGCAAGAACCAGTCCGCGTTCCTCGCGGTCTTCGGCATCTTCTTCCTGACGCTCTTCCTGGCGGGGCAGGTCGTCGGCACGATGGCGGAGGAGCGGACGAACAAGGTGATCGAAGTACTCGCGGCCGCCGTGCCGCTCGAGTCCGTCTTCCTCGGCAAGCTGATCGGCATGTTCGGGGTGGCGGTGCTCTTCGTCGCGTTCTGGGGCACGATCATCGGGCAGATCGGCTCGCTGATGCCGCCAGCCGCAGCGTCGGCATTGGGCGAACTGTCGCCGGCGGTCGGCGGGCCGATGTTCGCCGTGCTGTTCGTCGCCTATTTCGCGATGGCGTATCTGTTGCTCGGCTCGGTCTTCCTCGGCGTGGGCGCGCAGGCGTCGACGATGCGCGAGATCCAGATGCTGTCCCTGCCGATCACCATTCTTCAAGTGGCGATGTTCGCGCTGTCGAGTGCGGCTGCATCGCGTCCTGGAACCTGGTTGGCGACGACGGCCGAGATCTTCCCGCTATCCTCCCCCTTCGCCATGGCCGCGCACGCCGCCAATTCCTCCGCGCTGTGGCCGCATGCCGCCGCGCTCGCGTGGCAGGCATTGTGGGTCACGATCTTCATCACCGTCGGCGCCCGGCTGTTCCGGCGCGGCGTCCTCCAGTCGGGCAGCGCGCGCCCGGTATGGGCCAGCATCTTCGGGCGCCGCGCCAAAGCCTATTGACATTACTGTCAGTAGGGCGTTTCCTTGGACAACAGGAGACGGACCGTGGCGACATTGGTGAGCGACCCGATCGATGGGCAGGCACTCGATCCGCTCGACGTCAGCCGGGCCGACCTGTACCGCGATGACGTCTGGCAAACTCCCTTCGCGCACCTGCGATCGGAGGCCCCGGTCCACTTCGTCGAACAGTCCAGCTTCGGCCCCTATTGGGCGGTGTCGACCTACAAGGGCATCGTCGAGGTCGAGTCACTCCCCGAACTCTATTCGTCGGAGGCCGGCGGCATCACGCTCGCAGATGTCGATGAGAAGATCGACGTCAGGATGCCGATGTTCATCGCGCGCGACCGGCCGATCCACACCGCGCAGCGCCGCACCGTCGCGCCTGCCTTCACCCCGTCCGAGATGCAGCGCATGACGGCGACCGTCCGCGAGCGCACGCAGGAAATCCTCGACTCGCTCCCCTGGGGCGAGCGGTTCGACTGGGTTGACACCGTCTCGGTCGAACTCACCACGCAGATGCTGGCGATCCTGTTCGACTTTCCCTGGGAGGAACGCCGCAAGCTGACCTTCTGGTCCGACTGGGCCGGCAACATCGAGCTGGTCAAGAACGAGGATCTCAGGCGCCAGCGGCTTCAGCACATGTTCGAATGCGGCGCCTATTTCCAGTCGCTGTGGAACAGCAAGATCGACAAGGAACCCACGCCCGACCTGATCTCGATGATGATCCATTCCGACGCGATGAGCCACATGGACCATCAGGAGTTCATCGGAAACCTGATCCTGCTGATCGTCGGCGGCAACGACACCACGCGCAATTCGATGTCGGCGCTCGCTTATGGTCTCGACAGATTCCCCGATACGCGCAGCCTGCTAGAGCGCGATCCCTCGCTGATCTCCAATGCGGTCAGCGAGATCATCCGCTGGCAGACGCCGCTCGCGCACATGCGCCGCACCGCGACGCAGGACACCGAATTGATGGGGCAGCACATTCGCGAGGGCGAGAAACTGGCGCTGTGGTACATCTCAGCCAATCGCGATCGCAGCGTCTTCGGCGATGACGCCGACGAGGTGCGCGTCGACCGCCCGAACGCCCGGCGGCATCTGGCGTTCGGCCACGGCATCCACCGCTGCGTCGGCGCGCGCCTCGCGGAACTTCAGATCGGTATCCTGCTGGAAGAAATGGCCAGCCGTCGCATGCGCGTCAACGTGCTGGAGGAACCGACCCGCGTCGAGGCCTGCTTCGTCCACGGTTACCGCTCGATGCCCGTCGAGATCAGCCGCTACTGAGCGTCACCCTGCCAAGGCCATGTCGATCGCTGCCGCGGCATGAATGGCGGTGGTATCGAAGACTGGCACCTGACCGTCCTCAGGACGGACGAGCAAACTGATCTCGGTACATGCCAAAACCATCGCCTCGGCCCCGCTCTCAACCATATGAGCGATGATCGCGCGGTAAGCGTCGCGCGACGCCGGCACGACCTTCCCCGCGACCAGTTCCTCATAGATGACGCGGTGGACAGTGGCGCGGTCCTCATCGTTCGGAACGATGACGCTCAGGCCGTGTCGGTCAGCGAGCCGGCCCTTGTAAAAGTCATGCTCCATCGTGAACGCGGTACCGAGCAATCCGATCCTGTTGAAGCCGCCGGCCTTGATGCGCTCGGCGGTGGGATCAGCAATGTGGAGCAGCGGTACGCTCACTGCCGCCTGAACGTCGGCCGCCATGCGGTGCATGGTATTGGTGCAGATCAGCAGCAGGTCCGCGCCGCCGGTCTCAAGGCGTTGAGCAGCCTGCACCATCCGAGCCGTTAGCCCGTCCCAGTCGCCCTGGTGTTGCAAGCCCTCGATTTCGGCGAAGTTGAACGACCATAGCAGGCACTGCGCCGACGCCGTCGGACCAAGCCGATCGCGGACGCCCTGATTGAGTATTCGATAGTATTCCGCAGAACTTTCCCAGCTCATTCCGCCGATCAGACCGATCGTTCGCATATGGTCGCTCCGTTGCGTTTCCTGCCTTTTACCGCAATCCGGGTAAGTAGCATGGGCTTCAACATTGGATGATTGCGACAGGTCCTTCCAGCTTCTCGGTTCCAGTCGGAACAAGCGGCGCGCTCGTGATGTGAAAAGTGGCGGCCCGCCGAGAGGCGGGTCCCGGCATCAGCATGGAGAAGAGCGTGATCCGATTTGGTGTCATAACCGTTCGGTTTTGATACCGGCAGCACCATGGCCGCTTTCGGTCGATCGCTAACACTTGAGGGAGCCGGGCAGCTGCATCTGCACTGACGGAACATCGCCGCCGGCAGCAAGGCATGGCCGCATGGCGCGACCGCTCTCAATAAAGCCGAGCTTTTCAAGCACCCGGCCCGATGGGGAGTTATCCTCGAAATAGCCGGACGTGACGTAAGGTAGACCAAGCGTGTCGAAGCCGAAGGACACGACAGCTCTTGCGGCCTCGGTCGTGATCCCCCGGCCCCAATGATGGGGTGAAAGCCAGTAGCCAAGTTCGGCTGTGTCCATGCCCTCCTCTGGCGTGAGCCCGATCGCGCCTACCAATTCGTCCGAGCCTTGCAGGGTTACCGCCCACACCCATTCGGCCGGCACGACCTGTTCCAGGAAGAAGTGGGCATCAGGCAGTCCGTAGGGGTGCGGAACACGCGCAAGGCGACGGGCAACCTCCCAGTTTCCGACGATGCTTACAATGGCGCCCACGTCGCAATCGTTGGGACGCCGCAAAATCAGGCGTTCGGTGACCAGCTCGGGACGAAGGCTTAGGGGGAGGCCGTTCTTCATTCGCAAAGCTTAGCCGGTGAGCGGTTGAAGGCAACGCCGACAATTGCCCAATTTCAGCCCGAGGACTTACCTCGCACACCGATCAATTCCGGCCTTTCGCTTTGTGTCACAACCGGTCGGTTTTGACACCGCGCGCATTCCACGTGATAGTGCGCAGGGCGGGGTGTCAGAATTCCGCATCTCAATGACCAGTGAAGAGGAAACTGACAGCGGATCGTGATGCGACCGAATCACCCAGCGTCAGCATCGGTTCAGAAGCCCATCGCTATCATGGTTGCATGACACACACCCCTTCCAACCGCCGCCGTTTCCTGACGCTTGCCGGAGCCGGGCTGGGAGCCGTGGTCCTGTTTGGTTGCCGTTCCCCGGCACGTGCCGCCGAGCATTATGCGGTCAACCTCACCGACGCCCAGTGGCGCAAGAAGCTTTCGCCCGCCGCCTATCGGATATTGCGGCAGGAGGGGACCGAGCGGCCCTATACCAGCCCGCTCAACGACGAGCACCGTGCGGGCATCTTCCATTGCAAGGGCTGTGAGCAGCCGCTCTATTCGTCGAAGACCAAATATGACAGCGGGACCGGCTGGCCGAGTTTCTGGGCGCCGTTGTCGGGCGCCATCCGTACGCGCGAGGACGGCAGCCTGGGAATGACCCGGACCGAAGTCCATTGCGGCCGGTGCGGCGGTCATCTGGGCCATGTGTTCAACGATGGACCCAAGCCGACGGGCAAGCGCTATTGCATGAACGGCGTCGCGATGACCTTCAGCCCGGGCAAGGCCTGAAGCGATCCGGGTTTGCGTTTCTGATCGGTATCAGCCGACTTTCTTCTCCGCCAGGCGTGCGACACGCGCTTCATGCTCGGTGCGGCCGAAGGGAAACCGGGAGAAGAAGAAAGCGCTGCCGAGCGCGAGCAGGATATTGATGACGCCGTAGGTCGCGGTCAGGTGATCGAGCGTGGCGATCGGGACTCCCCCTTG
Organism: Sphingomonas sp.; assembly: GCA_965260965.1. GTDB lineage: Bacteria > Pseudomonadota > Alphaproteobacteria > Sphingomonadales > Sphingomonadaceae > Sphingomonas. The sequence continues at coordinate 1,980,732 of CBDHCA010000003.1, forward strand.
TGCCGCCTGTTTGGGAAACGCCACCGCCGCCAGGATCAGGCCCGACGCGAAGATGCCGATGCCGCCGGTGCACTTCTGGACGAAGAACGAACCGGCAAAGAAGACGCCCTCCGACCGGCGTCCCGTTCTTGCCTCTGAATCCTCGACAACATCGGCCATCATCGACGCCGCCAGGATGAAGGCGGTCACGCTGCACGCGGTTGAGCAGATGAAGAAGCCCAACAGGATCGGGAGCAGGACTATCGAACCTGCGGCCGGAAATGCGTCAAGCAACCGCAGCCAGTAGGGAGAGGTCGTGAGTATCGTGTTCAGCACGATCGCAACCATTGCCGTCCGGGGCTTGCCGAACCGCTTTCCCAGCCGGGGCGCGGCGATGAAGGCGATGATGACACCGCCGAACAACGACACGCTGAGATAGGCGATGATCGGCCCCGTAAAGCCCCAGACGTAAGTGTATAGATATGTGGCAAGCGAATAACTTATGCCCTGGCTGGTATAGCCGCAGACGCTGGCGAGCATCAGGATGACGAATGCCCGGTTACGCACCGTCTCTCCCAATTCGCGCCAATGAGCGCCAACCGACTGCTTGTGTATCGCAGGCTGCGGCAGGTTCGGGATCTCGCGGTGAGTGCCGATGCACGAGATCAGGATGACGACACCCATGACGACCGCCCCGAAGACTGCGTAATGGGTATAGCCGGAACGATTGAGTAGCCGTTGGGGATACCGGGCGCCGGAGCCAGGAACACGCCATAGGCCAGCAGCAGCATTCCCAGCCCACCGACCCAGCCGAACAGATAGCGCCAGGCGGTCACGCGGGTGCGCTCGTCATAATCGGCGGTCAATTCCGGCGTCAGCGCCTGCGACGGCACTTCATATGCGCTGATCGCGGTACGAAGCAGCACAGCAACAATGAACAGGCGGATCAGGATCGCCTCATGACTCCAGTTTTCCGGCGGATGCCATAGCAGCAGCCAGCCGATGACGATCGGCAGCGCGGAGGCATACATCCACGGGTGGCGACGTCCCCAGCGGGTGCGCGTTCTGTCGGACAGGACGCCGATAGCGGGATCGACGAAAGCGTCTACGAACAACGCGATCATCACGACCAGCCCGACCGCCGCGGAGTTCAGCCCGATGACCTGGTTGTAGAAGATCAACAGGAAGGTGCCGAAGCCCGAATCCTTGATGCCATAGGCGACCGCACCGATGCTGTAGCTCAGCAGCGTGCGCGGGTTGACGCGCCGGACGGGCGGCACTGCGCTTGGTGCCAGCGCGGGATCGGCCAGATCGCTGCGGGCCGGTTCGCCGCTCAACGAAACTGCTCCAGCGCGTCGCCGATTGACGGCTTCGTCGGATCCCAGCTTTCGCGCGTTCCGATCATGAGTCCGCCATCAACCAGGATGTGCGTGCCGGTAATGAAGCTGGCGTCGTCGCTGGCTAGGAACGCGACCGCAGCGGCGATGTCCGCACCGGTTCCCGCCCGCTGGATCGGCTGGTGCTGCGCGGCAGCTTGCGCGATCATCGCGTTGGCGGCGGCGCGGCGGTCGGCGGGAAGATCGAGCGAGGCGACGAAGATGTTGGTGGCGATGAAGCCGGGTACGACGGCGTTGACACGGATCGCGTCCTTCGCGAGATCGGCGGCGGACAGTCTTGTCAGATGCAGCACGCCCGCCTTGGCGGTCGAATAGGCGGTCGGCGCGTAACCGGAACCGAGCGCGGACACGCTCGATGTATTGACGATCGCGCCGCCGCCGCGCTTCGCCATCATCGGCGCGGCATGGCGTATGCCGAGCGCGACCGAGCGGAGGAGCAAGGCGATCGTGAGATCCCAATCGTCGGCGGCAACCGTGTCGATCGGATCGCGCGTGCCGCCGGCGCCCGCATTGTTGAACAGGATGTCCGGTCCCGCTCCATCATCGGCGGTCGCGATCAAGGCGGCGATCTCGTCTTCGCGCAACACGTCGCAGCGGCGAAACACGATGCGCCCGTCCGACGCATCGGCAAGCGCCTGGCCGCCCGCTTCGTCGATGTCACCGACGACGACGCGCGCGCCCTCGTCCGCCAGTCGCATTGCGGTCGCGCGCCCGATGCCAGAGGCGCCGCCCGTCACCACCGCATGCTTGCCCTCAAACCGCATCGTGCACTCCTTTTGGCAAGCATAGTATGGCGAGGGATCGGGTCAATCCGCGGTCCTTCGAATTAAGGGTTTGCCACAGCCGGTCTTGATGCTGCGCGCGCGCGACGATAGGCGGAACGCAAATGGAGCAACGATTATGGCACTCGACCGCGAAACCTTCGATGCGTTGATCGAGCAGGTACGCCGCTTCGTCGGCGAGCGACTGCGTCCGCTGGAGGCCGAGGTTGAGGCCGCCGATGCAATCCCCGCGACCGTCGTGGCGGAGATGAAGGACATGGGCTTGTTCGGCCTCTCCATCGCTCAGGAATATGGCGGCCTGGGCCTCAATATGGTCGAGGAATGTCGCGTTGCGATGGAGATGGGACGTACGACGCCTGCCTTCCGCTCAACCTTCGGCACCAACGTCGGCATCGGCAGTCAGGGCCTCGTCATGGCCGGAACACCCGAGCAGAAGGCCGAGTGGCTTCCCAGGATCTCCTCCGGCGAAGTGGTTACCAGCTTCGCGCTGACCGAACCCGATGTCGGCTCGGATTCCGGCGCGGTGAAGACGCGCGCGGTGCGGGACGGCGACGTATACCGGCTGACGGGCACGAAGCGGTATATCACGAACGCGGACAAGGCGACGCTGTTCACCGTCATGGCGCGCACCGGCGAGGAAGCGGGAGGTCGCGGCGTATCCGCGTTCCTGGTGCCTCGCGATCTGCCGGGTATCACGATCGGCGAGCCGGAGCAGAAGATGGGGCAGAAGGGCGCGAAGGTCGCCGACGTTCACTTCGACGACACGCCCGTCCCCGTCGCCAACCGGCTGGGCGCGGAGGGCGAAGGCTTCAAGATCGCGATGCGCGTGCTGGACCGGGGACGGTTGCACATTTCGGCCGTATGCGTCGGCACCGCCGAGCGGCTGATCGCCGATTGCGTGGGTTATGCGTCCGAACGCAACCAGTTCGGCAAGGCGATCGCGCAGCACCAGCTCATCCAGGGCATGCTGGCGGACAGCAAGACCGAGTCTCTCGTCGCCCGCGCGCTGGTCATGGAAACCGCGGCAAAGAAGGACGCGGCCGAGGATGTCGTGCTGGAGTCCGCCGCGGCGAAATACTACGCCTCGGAAATGGTCGGGCGCGTCGCCGATCGTGCCGTGCAGATTTACGGTGGCGCGGGCTATATCGCCGATTACGGCATCGAGCGGCTGTACCGCGACGTCCGCCTGTTCCGGATCTACGAAGGCACCAGTCAGATCCAGCAGGTGATCATCGCACGAGAGACATTGAAACGCGGTGGTTGAGCATCAGGAGAGCAGCATGGATACGACAAGCCTTTTTCGCCTCGATGGACGTACGGCGCTGGTCACGGGAGGATCACGCGGGATCGGCAAAATGATCGCGTCCGGGTTCCTGGCGCAGGGTGCTACCGTCTATATCTCGTCGCGCAAGGCCGAAGCCTGTGATGCGACCGCGGCGGAGCTCGGCGACAGGTGCTTCTCCCTGCCGCAGGACGTATCCACCGTAGAGGGATGCCGCAGCCTGGCGGAAAAGTTTGCCGAGCGGTCGGACAAGCTCGATATCCTGGTCAACAATGCGGGCGCCGCATGGACCGCGGAATTCGAGGAATTTCCGGAAAGCGGCTGGGACAAGGTGATGAACCTGAACGTCAAGTCGCCCTTCTTCCTGACCCAGGCGCTCTACGATCCGCTCAAGGCGGCTGCGTCGGCGGGCCGGCCAGGCAAGGTCATCAATATCACCTCGATCGACGGTCAGCGGCTCAACCCGTGGGAGACCTATAGCTATCATGCCTCCAAGTCCGCGCTGATCTACCTGACGAAGCGAATGGCTGCGCGGCTGATCCGTGATGCAATCAATGTCACTTCGATCGCACCCGGAGCCTTCGCCAGCGAGATGAACCGATCCGCGCGCGATCACGGCGACGAGGTATCCCGCAGAATTCCGGCCAAGCGCATCGGCGTCGATGAGGATATGGCCGGCGCGGCCATCTACCTCGCCAGCCGCGCCGGCGATTATGTCGTCGGCGAGACGATCACGGTCGATGGCGGCCTGGTCAATGCCGCGCTGGGTACCAGCATCGACGCCTGAGCGAAGCGGGACGATTTCTTCAGCCTATCGGCGTATCGAGCAAGCGTGACCGATGTCCTGATTACCGTCGACACCGAATTGTCCGCAGGGTTGCAGGCCCGTGGCATCGACGCAAAGCGAAACTTCGAGAGCTCGATCCTAGGGCGCGCAGCAGGCGGTGAGGTCGGTATCGGCTGGCAGATGGACCGGATGGAAGCGCATGGGCTGCGCGGCGTCTTCTTCGTCGACCCGATGCCGGCGCTCGTCCTTGGACCAAACGTCATTGCCGACATCGTCGAGCCGATCATCGGGCGCGGGCATGAGGTGCAGTTGCACGCGCACACCGAATGGCTGGAATGGGTGAAGGACTCACCCGTCGGAGGTCGACAAGGCCGCAATATCGGCGACTTCGCGCTCGATGACCAGATCACGCTCCTGCGTCTTGCCAGCGACCTGCTCGTGGCCGCCGGCGCGCCGCCGCCGATCGCCTTCCGGGCCGGAAATTACGGTGCGAACAACGACACGATCCGCGCCCTGGCGGCGATCGGCGTGCAGTGGGACGCCAGCGTCAACCCGGCTTATCTTGGGCAGGGCTGCGACATGTCCTTCCCACCCGCGCGCACGACGCCCATGCTATGCGAGGGCGTCGCGCTGCTGCCCGTTGCCGGCCTCTACGATCGTCCCGGCCATTTCCGGCCGGCACAAATCTGCGCGGTGTCGACGACCGAGATGCGCGCCGCGCTCGACGTGGCCGACGGCGCCTTCGTGATCGTCACCCACAGCTTCGAGATGCTGTCGCGTGACCGCAAACGGCCCAACCGCAGCATCATGGCGCGCTTCGAGGCATTGTGCCGGGAGGTGGAGCGCAGTGACCATCTCCGCAGCGCGACCTTTTCCGATCTCGACGCCGACGCTCTCGTCGCCGCACGCCCCGCCGCGCGGCTCGCCCCCAGTCATCCGCGCACTGCCGCCCGGATGGCGGAGCAGCTAGTCGCCACGTGGCGCTATGAGCGCCGCCTGATCCCCTCATGACCTCGAACGGCTGATGAGATACCCGCCCGCGCTCGTGCTGGGCATCGACTCCCCGATCGGCCTCACCATCATCCGCGAGTTGGGTAAGCACGGCGTGCCCGTCCACGGTATCGGCAAGCCGCACGCGATCGGCCGCGCGTCGCGCTACTGCACCCGCTTCTGGCCGCGCCCGACTGGTCCGGTCGCGGACTGGCTGCCAGGGCTGATCGCGGCGAGCGGAGTCCGCGCGCTGTTCGCGGTGTCAGAGCATGATCTGGTGGCGCTCGCGAGGATGCCGACGCAGATTGACCGCTGCCTGATCCTGACACCGCGCGAAGCGCCGCTCCATACTGTCCTCGACAAGTCCAGTACGCTCGCGATCGCCGCGACCTTGGGGATCGACATCCCTGATACGTGGCAGCCCGTCACCTGTGAGGACAAAGACGAGCGCGCTGCCGCGCTGACCTACCCGGCCGTGGCGAAATGGGCAGATCCGATCGCCGTGTCGGTGCTTCTTGAAGAACATGCCCTGCCGATCATCAAGGCGGAACTCCTTCCGAACGCCGACGCCGCACGCGCGATGCTCGCCCGATATGCACCGCTTGAGCGCTGGCCGCTTGTGCAAGACTATTGCGCGGGCACGGGTCTGGGGCAGATGGTGCACATGGCGGACGGCACCGCGACGCTCCGCTTCCAGCATCGGCGGCGCCGTGAATGGCCGGCCCGGGGCGGCATTTCCACATCATGCGCATCGGTGCCGGCGGATCGGCACGGCGCGCAGATGCTCAAATCGGAAGCGCTGCTCCGCGCGATCGGCTGGGAAGGGCCTGCAATGGTGGAATATCGCCATGATCCGGCAACCGGCCGATACTGGCTGATGGAGGTCAATGGCCGCTTCTGGGGCAGCCTCCCATTGGCCAAGGCGTGCGGCGCCCATTTCGCGTGGGAAGCCTACCGGCGCGCGGTGCTGGACGACACGGCCCCCGCCCCCTCCCGGCGCAAGCGGCATCGTGCGCGTTTCGTTGTTCCGGACACGCGCAGGCTGTTTCAGGTCATTCGCGAGCATCGCGACAGACCCGATGGCATCCCGATGCTATCACCGGGTCGCGAGATCTGGCACTATCTGGTCGACTTCCTAGATCCGCGTCAACGCTACTATGTCTTCGACCCGCGTGACCCTGGACCCAGCGTCGCCGACGCCAGGGCAATCACGCGCAAGCTCTGGCGCCGGGGTAGCGATCAACAAGACTGACGACCGCCTGCTGTATCACGGCCAGACACGTCATCATGTAGCGCTCGTCAAGCCCGAAGGGATCATGCAGATGCGGCCGTCCCGGCGTTGCGAACGTCCCCAGCAACAGGCGTGGCACTCTTGCCAGACGGGTGTCGGCGGCAAGGCGCGCTAGCTGGCGTACCTCCATCGCAAGAAGCAGATCTCCGGGCTCAGGCTCATAGTCCTCAACCCTCGTCGTCCGGTGCCCGGACAGGTCGAAGCCCAAATCGCGCGCTGCGAGGATCGCCGGACGATGCGCCTCGATCCCCCCTTGGGTCGACAGGCCGAACGAGGCACTTCGCGCGCCCAAATCGCGCGAGACCCGCTCCGCAAGGGCGCTGCGGCAGATATTACCCTGACAGACAAAGACCAGCCGCCGGACGTCGCCGTCGGGAGAAAGAACATGCCCCCTCCCCGTCGAAAGCTGAACATGTGAGAGCAGCAGCCTTACGAGGCCGCGCGCCGTTCCGTAGCGCGCCCGGATCAGCGGGCGATCCCTCCCGCGGCGAGCACCGCCAAAGTCACCAGTTCGCTGGCGGTGGCCGTCATCGGCACGATCTGCACCGGCTTTTCCATGCCGATCAGCATCGGCCCGATCATGTCGTCACCACCCAGTTCGCGCAGCAGCTTGGCGGAGATGTTGGCGCTTTGAAGCCCCGGCATCACCAGCACATTGGCGGGGCCGGACAATCGCGCGAAGGGGTAATTGGCAAGCTGGCGCGGATTGAGCGCCACGTCGGGACTCATCTCGCCCTCATATTCGAATCCTACCTGACGCGCGTCGAGCACGCTGACCGCCTCGCGAATGTTGTCGAGCCATTTGCCCTCCGGGTTGCCAAAGGTCGAATAGCTGAGGAACGCGACACGGGGTTCGTGGCCCATCCGCCGAGCGACCTGCGCGGTCTGTTCAGCGATGTCGGCGAGCTGCTCGCCCGTCGGCCGCTCGTTGACCGTCGTGTCGGCGATAAAGACCGTATGGCTCTGCCCGACCAGCACATGAATGCCGAACGGCACGCAGCCCGAGCGCGGATCGATGACGCGGCGCACGTCGCGCAGCGTCTGCGCATAGGTGCGCGTCGTGCCGGTGATCATCGCGTCGGCCTCGCCCAGCTGCAGCAGGGTCGCGCCGAAGCTGTTCCGGTCCTGATTGATCATCCGCTCGACATCGCGCCGCAGATACCCGCGCCGCTGGAGCCGGTCGTACAGGAAGTCGACCATGCGCGGCACCAGCGGCGACACGCGGCTGTTATGGACCTCATATTCCTCGGGACGATCGACTCCCAGCGCACGCAACCGATCGTGGACATCATCGCGTCCGACCAGAACCGGCGTGCCATAACCGCCCTCCTTGAACGCGATCGCGGCGCGCAGCACGACCTCTTCCTCGCCTTCCGCAAACAAGACGCGCTTGGGATGGGCACGTGCGCCTTCATAGGCCAGGCTCAAGACCGATGTCGTCGGGTTCAGCCGTGCACGCAAACTCTGGCGATAGGCATGCATGTCGAGAATGGGACTGGTCGCCAGACCACTGTCCATCGCCGCCTTCGCCACCGCTACCGGCACGACCTCCATCAGTCGCGGGTCGAAAGGCGCGGGAATGATGTAGTCGGCACCGAAGCTGTGGCTGACGCCGTAAGCCAGCGCGACTTCCTCCGGCACGCGCTCTCGTGCCAGCTCTGCGATCGCGTTGGCGGCGGCGATCTTCATCGCATCGTTGATGCCGGTCGCCCGGACGTCGAGCGCACCCCGAAAGATGAACGGGAAGCCGAGGACGTTGTTGACCTGGTTCGGATAGTCGGATCGGCCGGTCGCGACGATGGCGTCCGGCCGTGAGGCCTTGGCGATTTCGGGCAGGATCTCGGGTACGGGATTGGCCATCGCGAAGATGATCGGGGCCTTTGCCATGTCGCGGACCATCTCTCCCGCGAGGGCGCCTGCGGCGGACAGGCCCAGAAAAACGTCCGCACTGACCAGCGCCTCGCCGAGCGTGCGTGCATCGGTCGCGGACGCGTGCGCGGACTGCCACTGGTTCACGTCGTCGCGGCCCTGATAGATGACGCCCTTGCGATCGCACATGACCACGTTGTCGCCGCGCACGCCCATCGCCTTGATGAGTTCGGTACAGGCGATCGCCGCGGCGCCGGCCCCGTTCACGACGACCTTGACCTCGCTCAGCGCACGCTTCGTCAGCAGGCAGGCGTTTATCAGGCCGGCGGCCACGATGATCGCGGTCCCGTGCTGGTCGTCGTGGAAGACGGGAATGTTCATCCGTTCGCGCAGTGTCTGCTCGATGATGAAGCATTCGGGCGCCTTGATATCCTCCAGGTTGATGCCGCCGAAACTCGGCTCCATCAGTTCGACCGCGTCGACGAAGCGATCGACATCCTCGGTCTTCAGCTCGATGTCGATCGAGTCGACATCGGCGAAGCGTTTGAAGAGAACCGCCTTGCCCTCCATGACGGGCTTGGACGCCAGCGCTCCCAGATTACCGAGACCAAGGATCGCGGTTCCATTGGAGATCACCGCGACCAGGTTTCCCTTCGCCGTATAGTCATAGGCAGTGTGCGGATCGTCGGCGATCGCCCGTACCGGCACTGCGACGCCGGGCGAATAGGCCAGCGCCAGATCGCGCTGCGTCGCCATCGGTTTGGACGCGATAATCTCGATCTTGCCCGGCCGCCCCTCCGAATGGAACAGCAACGCCTCGCGCTCGGAAAACTGGATGTTGGGTTCGTCGACCATGATGACGTTCCGTAACAGTGCCGCCAAGCCTGTGCTAGGCAAGGTCTTCGCGGCGACGTATAACAATTGGATGATACGACATCGCCCTGCGGGGCGTAGGACGCGTAAGACGGTGACCGTTCCGCCTGATATGCTCGACGAGCTGGTCGAAGACGATGGCGTTACGATCGTGAACCTCCGCCACGACACACAGCGCGACTGAACGTGCCTGCCGCCCCGACGCCGATGATGGCACAGTATCTCACGCTCAAGGAGGAGGCCCAGGATTGCCTGCTCTTCTACCGGATGGGCGACTTCTTCGAGCTGTTCTTCGACGATGCCCGCATTGCCGCCGCGTGCCTCGACATCGCGCTGACCGCACGCGGGGAACATGAGGGCGAGAAGGTGCCGATGTGCGGCGTGCCGGTCCATGCGGCCGATGCCTATCTGGCGCGCCTCATCAAGGCGGGCCACCGCGTCGCCATCGCAGAGCAGACGGAGACGCCCGCCGAGGCCAAGGCGAGAGGCGGATCGAAGGCGCTGGTCGCGCGCGGGATCGTGCGCGTCGTGACCGCCGGCACGTTGACAGAGGAGGCGCTGCTCGACGCGCGCACCGACAATTGGTGCGCCGCGATCGGTGAAGCGGGCGGCGAGGTCGCGCTCGCCGCTGCGGACATCTCGACGGGGCGGTTCATCGTGATCCCATGCGACGAAACATCGCTTGCGTCGGAACTCGCGCGACTGTCGGCCGCCGAGGTCATCGCCGCCAAGTCCTCCGCCTTCGCGCAACTCTCCACCGTCACCCAATCGCGCGAGGATTTCGACAGCAGGCGATCCGACGCACGCCTGAAGGAAATGTTTGGTGTCGCGACGCTCGACGGGTTCGGCCTGACCGGCCGCGCCGCGCTTTCGGCGGCTGGAGGGCTGATCGCCTATCTTCACCATAATGCCAAGGGGAACCCGCCCTTCCTGCGTCCGCCCGTCGTGGAGACATCCGCGCAGATCATGGCGATTGATGCCGCGACCCGGGAGAGCCTGGAACTGGTCCGGACCGCGGCGGGCACACGGCGCGGCTCGCTGCTCGATGCCGTCGATCGAACCGTGACCGGCGCCGGCGCCCGGATGCTGGCAGCGGATATGTCCGCGCCGCTGATGGACCGCGCCCGGCTCGACGCCCGCCTCGACCTGGTCGGGCTATTTCATGATGCGGACGGCGAGCGTGAACGGCTGCGCGGCGAATTGCGATCACTGCCAGATATCGGCCGAGCGATCGGGCGGCTAGCCGCAGGGCGCGGTTCACCGCGCGATCTGGCCCAGTTGCGCGACGGGCTTGATGGCGCGCGCGGCATTGCCGAACGGCTCCGGGACCCCCTCATCCGCCCTTCCCTACTGGTCGAACTGGTGCCGCTGATGCAAGGCCACGACACCTTGACGGCGCTGTTGACGCGCGCGCTTGTGCCTTCGCCACCGATCGACGCGGGAGAAGGCGGTTACATCGCGGCGGGCTATGACCGCGCGCTCGACGAGTTGCGCGATACGAGCGCGGGCGGGCGCCGTGCCATTGCCGCGCTGGAAGCGGACTTCAGGACGCAGACCGGGATCGCCGCGCTCAAGATCCGTCACAATGGGGTATTGGGCTATCATATCGAGGTTCCTTCACGCGCCGCCGATGCACTGATGGCGGCCGATAGCGGCTTTACCCATCGCCAGACCCTGGCCGGCGTCGTCCGCTTCAATACGCCGTCGCTGCACGAACTCGCGATGCGCGTCAGCCAGGCCGGAACGCATGCGCTGGCGGCGGAGGCCGCACATCTGGAGGAACTCGTCGCGACCGCGCTGCAAACCCGGGAGGCAATCGCCGCGACGGCGGATGCTGTAGCCCGATTGGACGTCACGGCCGGCCTGGCCGAGCGCGCGATCGAGGGAGGCTGGGTGCGGCCGAGCCTCGTCGATCATGCGTGTTTCGAGGTCGAAGGCGGCCGTCATCCGGTCGTCGAGGCCGCCGTCGCCCAGTCGGGCGGGCGGTTCGTCGCCAATGACTGTCGTCTGTCCGAGGACTCGCGGCTCTGGCTTGTCACGGGGCCGAACATGGGCGGCAAGTCGACCTTCCTGCGCCAGAATGCGATCATCGCGGTGCTGGCGCAGGCCGGGAGCTACGTTCCCGCGACGCGCGCCCGGATCGGACTGGTCGACCGCCTGTTCAGCCGGGTCGGCGCCTCCGACAATCTCGCGCGCGGCCGTTCGACCTTCATGGTCGAGATGGTGGAGACCGCCGCGATCCTCGCACAGGCGACACCGCGATCCTTCGTGATCCTCGACGAGGTCGGGCGCGGCACCTCCACTTATGACGGCCTCGCCATCGCCTGGGCGGTCGTGGAGGCCATCCATGAGGACAATCGCTGCCGATGCCTGTTCGCGACGCATTATCATGAACTGACGCGGCTCGCGGAACGCTGCGACGCGCTTTCCCTGCACCATGTCCGCGCACGCGAGTGGAAGGGCGACCTCATCTTGCTCCACGAAGTGGATGATGGAACCGCCGACCAAAGCTACGGAATCGCCGTCGCCCGACTCGCGGGGATGCCTTCCAAAACCGTAATCCGTGCGCGGGCGGTACTCTCGAAGCTCGAGGCGGGTCGCGAACGGACGGGAGGCATCGCGGCAGGGCTGGACGAACTACCACTCTTCGCCGCCGCAGCTGATCGGGAAGAACCGGTTCGCGACGCAATCAGAGCCGCAGTCGAGTCGCTTGACGTCGACGCAATGTCGCCGCGCGACGCGCTTGACACGCTCTACCGGTTGAAGGCGCTTGTGCGGGAAGATTAGCGCAAGCCAACTCTCATCGACATCGAACCTCGCTCAGGTTCCGGTCTACGGCACGCCCTGCCAATGCGCCGGCAGCACCGCCGAGCAAGGTACCGACAATGCGGCTGTGGCCACCATCGATGACATTGCCGAGGATACCGCCGCCCGCCGCTCCGATGATCAATCCGGTCGTCCCGTCGTTCCGCCGGCAATAATAGCGCCCGTCTTCCCCTCGATAGACGCGGTCATCGGGCGCCAGCGCTCGTTCCTGATATTGCGCGCCGTCGCGATAGTAGCGCGCGGGATTATATCCGTTTTCGTACCGGTCGAGCGCGTTCGGTGGCGCAACGCGGTACGCATCTCTACCTACATCGTCGTAGCGCTGCGGCTCATTATAGGCGCCCTGCGCGCGCTGCGATGCCTGGTAACGATCGAACTCCGCGCGGAAGCGGGCAAGTTCGGCGTCGAGGCGCTGTTGCGCGGCCTGAAAACGCGCATCGTCTGAGGCACTTTGCGCCGAGGCCGGAACGACCATCGACACCGATAGCGCTACGGCAAGAATGACACGGAACATGGAACAACTCTTGCTGGTGGTCGCCGCTAAACGAGGGATCGCGAAATTCGTTTCAACCCGCGACGGCACGGCCGGTGACGATGCATGCCCAATCGCCTATCTTCCAACGACATGATCCCGCCGTTCGACCATCTTCCACACCGCCGCGCAATCGTCGATCGTCGTGTGCTCCTTCAACGGATGAATGCGATCGCACTCGGCGATCGGGCGGCAACGCGTCATGAGGCAATGCTGCTTTTGAAATCCACGTTGGAGCACGGGCGGATGCAGATCGCGACGCGGCTGCAGGAACATCCGTCGCACGGGCTAGAGGCGGCCAATGCACATGCCTATCTGGTCGATCAGGTGCTGATCGCACTCCATGCGTTGGCCTGGCGGCTCTACCCTGCTCCAAATCCGACCGTTGGAGAGCGGCTGACGCTGATCGCGGTCGGGGGCTACGGACGCGCGGAAATGGCGCCGCATTCCGACATCGACCTCAGTTTCCTGACGCCGGGGCGACTGTCCGCGCACGCCGAGCAGGTGATCGAGGTCATGCTCTACACATTGTGGGATCTGGGGATGAAGGTCGGGCATTCCAGTCGCTCGCTGGACGACATGATCCGCCAGGCCAGGGGTGACACGACGATCCGTACGGCGCTGCTCGAAGCGCGCTATCTTTGCGGGGACGCAGCCCTGTACGAAGAGGCCGCAACACGTTTCCGCACCGAAGTACAGAAGGGCTCGGCGCGCGCCTTCCTGCTCGACAAGCTGGCGGAGCGCGACGCGCGCCACCTGCGCATGGGCGATACACGCTACGTCGTCGAACCCAATGTGAAAGAGGGCAAGGGCGGCCTGCGCGACCTGCACGCGTTGTTCTGGATCGGCAAATATGTCTACGACGTGCCGCAGGCGGCGCAACTCGTCGAAGTCGGATTATTTTCCAAGGCCGAGTACCGCCTGTTCCACCGCGCAGACAATTTTTTGTGGGCGGTTCGCTGCCATCTGCATCAGACTACCGGTCGGGCGGAGGATCGGCTGACCTTCGATGTGCAGCGCGAGATCGCCGACCGAATGCGCTACTCCGACCGACCCGGTAAAAGCGCCGTCGAGCGTTTCATGCACTATTACTTTCTTCAGGCGAAGAATGTCGGCGATCTGACCGGTGTCTTTCTGGCGCATCTCGACGAGCAATTCGCACCGCGCGGCCGCCGGTTCGGGCTGCCGGTTATCCGGCGCCGGCCACGCAAGCTCAATGGCTTCGTTCTTGATCGAGGGAGACTGGCACTGCCTGAAGGCAACTTTCTCGCTAACGATCCCGTTCGACTGATCGAGATGTTTGCGCTCGCCGATGAGCACCGCCTGGAAATCCATCCGATGGCAATGCGCGCCGCCGCTCGAGAGGCGAAACGGGTCGACGAGATTCGCCGGGATTCGCGTGCCAATGCGTTGTTCATGAGCGTGCTCACCAGTCCAGGCGATCCGGAACTGGTTCTGCGCTGGATGAACGAGGCCGGCGTCCTCGGGCGATTTATTCCTGATTTTGGGCGCATTGTCGCGCAAATGCAATTCGACATGTATCATCATTATACGGTCGACGAGCACATGATCCGGGCCATCGGCTTGCTCAGCCGGATCGAGCGTGGGCTGCTCAGGGCCGAGCATCCCCTGCTATCTGTGCTGATCGAGCGGATTGCATCGCGCCGCGTGCTCTATGTCGCGGTCCTGATGCACGACATCGCCAAGGGGCGCGGTGGCGATCACTCGGTTCTGGGCGCCGACATTGCGCTGCGCGTTTGCCCTCGCCTGGGACTGAGCGCGGCAGAGACCGAGACCGTGGCTTGGCTGGTGCGCCATCATCTGCTGATGTCGGCGACCGCATTCAAGCGCGACCTTTCGGACTTCAAGACGGTCCTCGACTTCTGTGAAGTCGTACAAAGTCCGGAGCGTCTGCGGCTGCTGGCGCTACTGACGGTGGTCGACATCCGCGCAGTCGGGCCGAGTGTCTGGAATGACTGGAAACGCCAGTTGCTCAACGACCTTTACGAGTCCGCTGAAGAAGTGCTGCGCCTGGGACACAAGCAGCGCGGTCGCGAAGAGCGGATCGCCGCCAAGCAGGATGCCCTTCGTTCTGCGCTTGGATGGGACGAAACGCGCTTCGATGCGCTCGTCACACGGCTGCCCCAGGCCTATTGGATTGCAGAGCCAGAGGATGTGCTGCTGCACAATGCGCGGGTGATCGGGCGCGGCGGCGACACCAGGCTGTCGATCGACGCGTGCGTCTATCCTGAGCGTGGCGCGACGCTGGTGACGGTACATGCCGCTGATCATCCCGGACTGTTCTATCGCATCGCTGGCGCCATTCATCTGGCGGGAGGCAATATCATCGATGCGCGTATCCATACGATGCGTGACGGAATGGCGATCGACAATTTCCTCGTCCAAGACCCGCTCGGCCGTCCTTTTGACGAGGCGGATCAATTGGGACGCCTTCGTGGCGCGATCGAGGACGCGCTCGCCAACCGGGGTCAGATGGCGAGCCGGCTGACCGCGAAGCCACCCGCACGCATGCGTGCGGAAGCCTTCGACATCGCGCCGAACGTCCTGATCGACAATCGGGCGTCGAACCGTTTTACCGTTGTCGAGGTCAACGCTCGTGACCGGCCGGCGCTGCTCAGCCAGCTTGCCCACGCCCTGTTCGACGCGAAGGTGACGATCCACTCAGCGCATATCGCAACCTATGGCGAGCGTGCGGTCGACACCTTCTATTTGACGGATCTGACGGGAGACCGGGTCGAACAACCAGCGCGGATGAAGACGCTGGAGGACCGGCTTCTGGCGGCAGCGGGCGGTGACCGGACGTCGCTCGCCGCCTGACGCGTCAGAACGGGCGCGTAGGATCACAGGGTAAATCACGCACACCAACGAGAAAAGTCCGCGTCCCGGCGGCAACCGCCGGCTGTCACACGTCAACCATGGTACACCATATCCGAGCTATAGCCGCGATGTTCAGAAGGCCGATTATCGCATCACGAAAGCTGAACATCCGCTATTTCGGTGCGAGCACCATCAGCATCTGCCGGCCTTCCATGCGGGGATAGGCCTCGACCTTCGCCACCTCGACCACGTCCTCCTGGACGCGCTTGAGCAGGTTCATGCCGAGCTGGCCGTGGCTCAGTTCACGACCGCGAAAGCGCAGCGTGATCTTCACCTTGTCGCCCTCACCGATGAAGTCATGCACCTTCTTCATCTTGGTGTCATAATCATGATCGTCGATGTTGGGACGCATCTTGATCTCCTTGATCTCCTGCGTCTTCTGCGACTTGCGCGCGAGGTTCGCCTTCTTCTGCGCCTCGTACTTGAACTTACCCACGTCCAGGAACTTGGCGACGGGCGGATCGGCGTTCGGCGACACCTCGACCAGGTCCAGCCCGACTTCGGCTGCCTGCGCGATCGCTTCACGCGTGTACATGACCCCCAGATTCTCGCCTTCGTGATCGATCACGCGGACCTTGGGGCTCTGGATGAAATCGTTGAATCGTGGGCCGTTCATCGGCGGCGCCTGCATCGGCCGGCGCATCATGGGAGGACGTATGAGGCTTGCTCCTTTATTGGTTCAGACATACCAATATAGGCAATCCGGCGCGCTTACGAAAGGTCCGGTGGCAGCGCGTCCACAACCAGCCGCCGCACGATCTCGTCCAGGCTCATGACCTCCTGCCCCTGGCTACCAAGCCGCCGCAGCGCAACCGTGCCCTCCTCCGCCTCGCGCTTGCCGACGACCAGCAGGTTGGGCACCTTCGCCAGGCTGTGCTCGCGTACCTTGTAGTTGATCTTCTCGTTCCGCAGGTCGGTTTCGACGCGCAGCCCCGCCGCCGTCAGCTTGGCCACGACCTCGCGGGCATAGTCGTCGGCGTCGGACACAATCGTCGCCACCACCGCCTGCACGGGCGCCAGCCACAGCGGCATCTTGCCCGCGAAATGCTCGATCAGGATGCCGATGAAGCGCTCATAACTGCCGAAGATGGCGCGGTGGAGCATGACCGGGCGATGCTTCTCGCCATCCTCGCCGACATAGCTCGCGTCAAGCCGGTCGGGCAGCACGCGGTCGCCCTGGATCGTCCCGACCTGCCAGGTGCGCCCGATGGCATCGGTCAGGTGCCATTCGAGCTTGGGGGCATAGAAAGCCCCCTCGCCCGGCAGCTCCTCCCAGCCGAAGTCGTCATTGGCCATGCCGGCTTCGGCCACCGCGTCGCGCAGTTCCTGCTCCGCCCGGTCCCAGTCGGCCTCACTGCCGAAGCGTTTCTCCGGCCGAAGCGCCAGCTTGACGTGGTAGCTGAACCCGAAATCCCTGTAGACCGCGTCGGCCAGTGCGCAAAAGGCTCGCACCTCCTCAACCACCTGCGCCTGCGTGCAGAAGATATGGGCATCGTCCTGCGTGAACTGTCGCACGCGCATCAGGCCGTGCAGGGCGCCGTGCGGTTCGTTGCGGTGGCAGCAGCCCATTTCTCCCAGCCGGACCGGCAGGTCGCGGTACGAGGTGATACCCTGCTTGAACACCAGCACATGCGCGGGGCAGTTCATCGGCTTGATCGCCAACCAGTCCGCATCCGCCGCGACCGTGGGGGCCGCCGCGCCCTGATCCGCCTCGACATCGGGGGTGATGTCGGGAACGGCGAACATGTTCTCGGCATATTTGCCCCAGTGGCCGGAGCGCTCCCACTGGCGCACGTCCATCAGTTGCGGCGTTTTGATCTCATTATAGCCTGCGCCGTCCATTCGGCGGCGCATATAGGCCTCCAGTTCGCGCCAGATGCGATAGCCCTTGGGGTGCCAGAAGACCGATCCCTGCGCCTCGGGCTGGAGGTGGAACAGGTCCATCTCCTGACCGATCTTGCGATGATCGCGTTTCGCCGCTTCCTCCAGCCGCACGAGGTTCGCGTCGAGCTGCTTCTTGTTAAGCCAGCCCGTGCCGTAGATGCGCGACAGCATCGCGTTCGACTGGTCGCCGCGCCAATAGGCGCCCGAGACACGCGTCAGCCTGAACGCCTGAGGATCGAGCTTCCCCGTCGACGCCAGATGCGGGCCGCGACACATGTCGAGCCAGGCGTCGTCGCCCCGCCCGGCCTTGTAGACCGTCAGTTCCTCGCCATCGGGCAGTTCGGCGGCCCACTCGGCCTTGAACGTCTCTCCCTTGGCGCGCCACCGCGCGATCAGGTCCTCGCGCGACCAGACTTCCCGGACCAGCGGCTCATCCCGCGCGATCACGCGGCGCATCGCCTCCTCGATCGCCGGCAGATCCTCCTCGGTGAACGGGCGCTCGGCGGGCGCGAAGTCGTAATAGAAGCCGTCGTCCGTTGCCGGGCCAAAGGTGATCTGCGTGCCGGGAAACAGCTGCTGCACCGCCTCCGCCAGCACATGCGCATAGTCGTGACGCACCAGTTCCAGCGCATCCGCCTCGTCACGCGTGGTAATCAGCGCCAGCGCGGCATCGCCCTCGAACGGCCGCGCCAGGTCCCGCACCTCGCCGTTCACCCGCGCCGCCAGCGCCGCCTTGGCGAGGCCCGGCCCGATCGCGGCCGCGACGTCGGCCGGGGTAGACCCCTGCTCCACCTCGCGCGCGGAACCATCGGGCAAGGTGATGCGAAAATGCACGGACATGAGAGACTTTCAGGGCAATATGCTGGAGCGGCTTATGCCGGTCGCGCTGTCATATAGGCAAGCGCCATGGCTAGGCGACCCCGAACGGCACCACATGATTGTCCTGGGTATGGCCGATCGCCGCCCGGCCGAGATACGGCACACCCATGTCGCGGCACCATCGGGTCATCATGAACTCCAGCGTCTCGCCCCAGCGCGGCTCGTTCTCCTGGACGTCGCTCACCGCGCCGAGCCGGACGCCCGCAATCCCCTTCAACTGGGTCGCGTTCGCCATCGTGAACAGCATGCGATCGACCGCATACAGCGCCTCCGACACTTCCTCGATCATCAGGATGTGATCAGTCAGGTCGGGAAGCCAGGGAGTGCCGATCATCGCGCAGAGGATCGACAGGTTGAATGCGGCCGCCGGCCGACCGTCCAGCCCGGGCTCCAGTCCGCGCCGGTCGCGCGTCGTCAGCCACCCCAGTGAGCGCGCGACCGTCAGATCCCCGCCCTGCCGCCTTATGTCGCTGACCATCGGCCCATGCACCGGCCGCCCGATGCCGCGCGCGTACAGGGCACCCAGGATGAAGCCCATGTCGGAATAGCCCAGATACATCTTGTGCCGCGCCGCAGGACCAAGCTGAGGGATCACGGCCGATAGAATGCGATTGGAGCCATAGCCGCCGCGCATGAACCAGATCGCATCGAAGGCGGGGTCGTTGGCGAATTCGAGGAAGGCGCTGGCCCGGCGCGCATCGGAGCCCGCGAAATGACCATCGATCTCATAGCATTGCGGATGAACGACCAGATCGACCTCCGGATAGGCGATGGCGGCAAAGGCGCTGGCCGGCGCCTCCACCACCGGGTTGCCGATGCTCGCTGGCGCCAGAACGCCGATCCTCGTCATCGCTGTCCGGTTCCCCTCATCGCCTATTGCCGCACTTGCCCAAGAATGGCCTTGCCGATAGCGCGGAGCGATGCACGACGGCAACTTCGCGGGCAAATCCTGTTTCCTGGTCGGGATCGGCGGATCGGGGATGATGCCGCTGGCCATGATCCTCGATGCGCGCGGCGCAATCGTGGCTGGCTCCGACCGTTCACTCGATCAGGGCCGGCTGGCACCCAAGTTCGACGACCTTCGCGCCAAGGGCATCACGCTCTATCCGCAGGACGGCAGCGGGATAACGTCATCCGATCGACTCGTCATCGCTTCCGCCGCGATAGAGGAAAGCGTGCCCGACCTGCTTCGCGCGGCGGAACTCGGCTGTGCGAGAGCTTCCCGCGCGCAGATACTGGCGTCACTATTCAACGAAAGCCCGTGTTCGATCGGCGTGGCGGGCACTAGCGGCAAATCGACCGTAACCGGCATGGTCGGGTATATCCTGCACGCGGTCGGGCGCGACCCGACGGTGATGAACGGCGCGGTGATGAAGAACTTCGCCAAAGGGGACGCGCCCTTTGCCAGCGCGCTGGTCGGGCATGGCAATATATTTGTCAGTGAGGTCGATGAGAGCGACGGTTCGGTCGCGCTTTACGATCCCGGTATCGCGGTCATCAACAACGTCAGCCTCGACCACAAGAGCCTGCAAGAACTGCGCGTTCTGTTTACCGATTTCGCGCGAAAAGCCGACATCGCCATCGTCAACCTGGGCGACCCCGAAGCAGCGGCGCTCGCCGCCGAGCTATCCCATGTGACGAGCTTCGCGATCGACGCAGCCGCAGATTTCGTGGCAGAACACCTGGTGCCCACCCCCTTCGCAATCTCCTTCGATCTTGTCGCGCATGGCGAGCGGCATGACGTAAGCCTGAACGTCCCGGGCGAACACAATGTCGCCAACGCGCTCGCAGCCCTAGCCGCCGTCAGCGCGACTGGCGTGCCATTGTCCGATGCCGTGTCCGCGATCGAGGGGTTCCGTGGGCTGCGCCGCCGCTTCGACCTTGTCGGCGAGGCGAACGGCGTGCGCGTAATCGACGATTTCGGCCATAACCCGGACAAGATCGCAGCGACACTCTCGACGCTTCACATATTCCCGGGACGACTGCTCGTGCTGTTTCAGCCGCACGGGTTCGGGCCGTTGAAAGTCATGCGCCGTGAACTGGCGGAAACGTTCTCGCGGCATCTGCACACGGGCGATGTGCTGGTCATGCCCGATCCGGTCTATCAGGGGGGCACCGTCACGCGCGAGGTGACGAGCGAGGATATCGTCCGCGATGTCGCCGCGCTGGGTGGCGACGCCCGCTATATCCGTGACCGGCGCGAAGCCGCCGACGTCATGGTGGACGCCGCCCGCCCCGGCGACCGGATCGTCGTGATGGGCGCACGCGACGACACGTTGAGCGTACTGGCGGGAGACATTCTGACGGCGCTAGGGCGTTAGCCTCTGCGCGCCGGCGGCGCGGATTGCCCCGATCGTCGGATAGCCGTTCACCGCCATCAGCAGGTCAGCCTCGGCGAGGATACACTTCAAGACATGCGCCGCGCCATCCGCGCCGTCCAGCGCCAGCCCATAAGCATAGGGCCGGCCGACCCCGACCATCCGCGCACCGAGCGCCACCGCCTTGACGACGTCACTGCCCGAACGAATGCCCGAGTCGAACAGTACCGGCACCTCGCCCGCGCCTTCGACGACATCTGGCAGCATGTCGATCGCGGCGATCCCGCCATTCGCCTGTCGCCCGCCGTGATTGGAGCAATAGATGGCGTCCGCACCGGCATCGACGGCCCTGCGCGCGTCGTCGGGATGGCAGATGCCCTTCAGGATTATCGGCAGCTTCGTCAGCGACTTGAGCCACGGCATGTCGTCCCAGGTCAGCACCCGGCCGAACGTCTTCGCCCAGGCGCCGATCGCCGCCGGCAGATCCTCCTCGGGCGACTTTGCCAACATCGCCCTGAATGCCGGATCGACAAAGTAATTCTGCAGGACGTGTCCACGCAACTGCGGGAAGTTGGCCGTGTTCAGATCGCGTGGTCGCCAACCCGTGACCCAGGTGTCGAGCGTGACGATGATCGCATCATAGCCCGCCGCCTCCGCGCGATGGACCAGGCTGGCGGCCAGATCCTCGTCGCGCGGTGTATAGAGCTGGAAGAATTTGGGCGTCTCGCCCAGCACCTTCGCTACTTCTTCCAACGGATCATTCGACAGCGTCGATGCGGTGAAAGGCACCCCTGTCTCGACCGACGCTCGCGCCGACGCTAGGTCGCCGTGACCGTCGATCGTGCAGATGCCCACCACACCAACCGGCGCCATGAACAACGGCGAAGGCAGGCGACGACCGAACAACTCGATCGACAGATCGCGCCTCGATGTGTCGACCATCATTCGTGGTACCATGCCCCAATGGCCGAAAGCATCGGCATTACGGTCCTGCGTTAACTCGTTACCGCATCCACCCTGAACGTAGTTCAGAACCGTCGGCGGCAGCGCCGCCTCCGCCCGCGCCTTCAGCGTCGCGAAATCGACAGGCACGCGCGGCAACACGCCCTGCAATCCCGCACCATAGATAGCGTTCTGGTAGTCACCGTAATGAGGCATCGCCGCCCTCCGCTGATCCGTCTTGGTGACCTTACAGCAGAAAGGGCGGTCCCGCCCAAGGCATTCGTTCAGGCCGCGAACTGGTTCATCGTGTTGTGCGAGCCGCCGGCCTTCAACGCGGCCTCGCCGGCAAAATACTCCTTATGGTCGTCGCCTATATCCGAGCCCGACATGTTCTGGTGCTTCACGCAAGCGATCCCCTCGCGAATTTCCTTGCGCTGAACACCCTTTACATAGCCCAGCATACCCGCGTCACCGAAATATTCCTTCGCCAGATTATCCGTCGACAGCGCCGCGGTATGGTACGTCGGCAAGGTGATGAGATGGTGAAAAATGCCGGCACGCGCCGCTGCGTCCTTCTGGAAGGTACGGATACGCTCATCGGCCTCGTCCGCCAGCGTGGTTCCGTCATAATCGACACTCATCAGCCGCGCGCGGTCATATGCGGACACGTCCTTGCCCGCGTCCTTCCATGCGTCGAAAACCTGCTGGCGAAAATTCAGCGTCCAGTTGAAGCTCGGCGAGTTGTTATAGACCAGCTTGGCGTTCGGCACGACTTCACGGATGCGGTCGACCATGCCCGCGATCTGCTCGATATGCGGCTTCTCGGTCTCGATCCACAGCAGGTCGGCGCCATGCTGCAACGAGGTGATGCAGTCGAGTACGCACCGGTCGGCGCCCGTCCCCTCGCGAAACTGGTACAGGTTTGACGGCAGCCGCTTCGGCCGCATCAATTTGCCATCGCGGTTGAGGATGACGTCCCCGTTGTTCGCGGTGGCAGGATCGATCTCTTCGCAATCGAGAAAGGCGTTATACTGATCGCCTAGGTCGCCCGGCTTGTTCGACACCGCAATCTGCTTGGTGAGGCCGGCTCCCAGTGAGTCCGTTCGGGTAACGATGATCCCGTCATCGACGCCCAGCTCCAGGAATGCATAGCGGCACGCGCGGACCTTCGCGAGGAAGTCCTCGTGCGGCACGGTAACCTTGCCGTCCTGATGGCCGCACTGCTTCTCGTCGGATACCTGGTTCTCGATCTGTAGCGCGCAGGCGCCCGCCTCGATCATCTTCTTCGCGAGCAGATAGGTCGCCTCGGCGTTGCCGAATCCTGCGTCGATGTCGGCGATGACCGGCACGACGTGCGTCTCATAGCCATCGATCGCCTTCAGCAGCCGCTTCTCCTCGACCGCATTGCCCGCACTCCGCGCGTTGTCGAGATCCCGGAACATCATGCCCAGTTCGCGCGCATCCGCCTGACGCAGGAAGGTGTAGAGTTCCTCAATCAGCGCGGGAACACTCGTCTTTTCATGCATCGACTGATCGGGCAGCGGGCCGAACTCGGAGCGCAGCGCCGCCACCATCCAACCGGACAGATACAGGTAGCGCCGCTCGGTCGTGCCGAAATGCTTCTTGATGGCGATCATCTTCTGCTGGCCGATAAAGCCATGCCAGCAACCAAGCGACTGGGTGTAATTGGCCGGATCCGCGTCATAGGCGGCCATGTCGCGGCGCATGATGCCCGCTGTGTATTTGGCGATATCGAGCCCCGTCTGAAAGCGATTCTGCAAGCGCATCCGCGCAACCGATTCGGCATCGATCCCTGCCCACGCGCGATCATGTTCGGCGATCAGCTTGTCCGTACGAGCAATCTGGTCCTGATAAGTCATCGACGATCCTCTATTCATGTGTGGGTGCGGAGGAAGGCCGCCGGCATGTTTCCACGCCGACGGCCGCCTTTCCTCCCCAGGAAACTCTTGTCAGCCCAGACGGCCGAGACGATGGTATAAGTTGGAGAATTTGACGCTCTCCGGCTTGTCGGCAATCTGCTTCACATAAGCGGCGACGGCTTCGCGCATCAGCGCGAAATCCTCGGTAGAGAACACGGCGCGGCTGCGCTGCGGCTCGGTAGGCATGGCAATCTCCTTGTTCTGACTTGTGTCGTATTCGACGGATTCGGCGTTGTATAGCTGTCGACTGCGCGGACCGGCGTCCCGATGTACCAATACGAGACCTGGCAGTTGTATATCGGTAACTTTTATGACAATGCTGAAATGACATAAAAAGAGGTGCCCCCGGTGGCCAAGTCCAAGATGATGGCAGGCCATGCCCTGCGACGCCTGCGCCGGCGGCTCGCACTGACCCAGGTGCTAATGGCAGAGGAACTGAGCATTTCGCCCAGCTATCTGACGCTGCTGGAGCGCAATCAGCGACCGTTGACTGCGACGCTCATGGTGAGGCTGGCGGAACGCTTCGACTTTGATCCGCGCGTGCTGATCGCGGCGGAGCCGGGCGGTGGCGGGGACGCGATACGCCGGCGGCTGGCCGATCCAATGTTCGGCGATCTGGAGATCGATCGCAGCGAGGTGGAGGAGTGGCTGGCCGCCGCGCCCGGCACCGCCGAAGCCTTTGCCCGCGCCTTCGACCGAGCCGACAGCGGCGTCGTGCCATCACCGCGATCCGGCGACCCGATCGCGGCCGCTCGCACGGAAACCGAGCGATGGCGAAACCATTTCGCCGATCTGGACGATGCGGGCGAAAAGCTGGCCGACGAGTTGCGCCTCGCCTCTCCCGATCCATTCGGTGCAATGGTCGAGCGATTGCGCATCAAGCACCAGATCAGTCTGCGCATCCTGCCGGTCGATGTCCTGCCCGATACATTGCGGCGCCTGGACCTGCATGCCCGTCAACTTCAGTTGAGCGAGATTCTCACGCCGCCTGGCCGGACCTTCGCCGTCGCCTACCAGCTCGGCCAGCTTGAGGTACGCGGCGAGATCGATGCGCTGGCACGCGGCGCCGCATTCGACGACCGCGTAGCCGATCGACTGTTCCGACGCCACCTTCACGGCTATTTCGCCGCTTCGGTCCTCATGCCCTATGCGCGCTTCCTGCGGGCATGCGAGAACAGCAACTACGATCTGGAGTTGCTTCAGCGGCGTTTTGGAGCGAGCTTCGAGCAAGTCGCGCACCGGCTGACAACGCTGCAGCGGGTGGGCGCGCGGGGTCTTCCCTTCTTCCTGATCCGCATCGATCGCGCGGGCCAGACATCGAAGCGATACAGCGGCGCCAGCGGCTCCGCTCTGGTCGCGGCCCCGGGCCGCTGTCCATTATGGGGCCTGCACCGTGCCTTCGACCGACTGGGGCGTACGACGGTGGACCTGGTCGAGTTGGAGGATGGTGAGCGCTGGTTCACGATCGCCGCCGCAGTCATTCCGCAAGGTGTGCGCGACGGCGATGTCCGCGCCGAGTTTGTGGTGGGGATCGGCGTCGCCGCCGATCAGGCTCACGCACTCAAGGTTGCGCATGGCATCGACCTGTCCGGTCGCGCAACGCCGATCGGACTGGGATGCCGGGCCTGCCGACGCATGACCTGTCCCCAGCGCTCCGCACCTCCGGCTGGCCGCACGCTCATCATAGACGAGTCCCGCCGCGGCCCTTTCCCCTTTTCCTTCTCCGGCGACTGAGAACCTATTCCATCAGTTCCAGCAACTCATCAATGCAGGTCGAGGCGAAGCTCGTGAAATTGTCGGCAACACCATATGGGATCAGAAGGTCGCGCCCGCACAGGATCCCGCCGCAGCTATAGACGACATTGGGCACATAACCGTCCCGGTCGTCCTCGCTGGGTTGCAGGATGGGATAGGGGGTGCGTGCCAGCAGCTTCGATGGATCATTCTTGTCCAGCAAGCACGCACCCATACAATAATTGCGCACCATTCCGACACCGTGGGTCAGCACCAGCCAGCCCTCGTCGATCTCGAAGGGTGATCCGCAATTGCCCATCTGAACGAATTCCCAAGGGTAGCATGGCGAAACCAGCTTTCCCCCGCCCTCCCAGTGATAGAGGTCGTCGGAAGTATGTAGCCAGATGCTCTCGCTGTCCTGTCGACCCAGCATCACATAGCGCCCGTCAACCTTGCGCGGGAAGAGCGCCATTCCCTTGGCCTGCGCGGCGTCCCCCGTCAGGTTGCGCATCTCGAACGATCGGAAGTCGGTGCTCGACAGCAATTCCGGGCGCGCCTCGGCGCCGCTGAAAGCCGTATAGGTGCCATAAAAGGTCACCTGACCGTCGTCGTCCGTGAAGCGAACCAGGCGGACATCCTCGATCCCCTGACGCTGGCTGGGCAGAAAGGGAAAGATCACGGTCTCGGAGATGTCCCTGCTGCCACCGCAATTCAGTTCGACCACCCCAAGGTCATCCTCATTATCCCCGTCGCCTTCGACGACACGCGGCGGAACAGCCGTCTCGCTCGGCTTGTCGACACTCAGCGACTTGCCCGGTACCCAGCTTCCGGTGCGGAAGGTGACCGAGGAAACATGCCCCTCGCCGATCCCGCGCAGCGACATCACGAAACGCACGCCGCCCTCCGGCGCATCCGACTGGTCGGAATGCAACACCGCACTGGGATTGAACAACGCGGCCGCCTCGAATGAATATTCCTCAGAGAAGTACGCGCCGATCAGCCTGCGCTGCTCGTCGCTGGTGTCCTTCATCCCGGGCAGGGCGGCCGCCATGTCATCGAAACGGCGGCGAAGCCCCTCGTCCACTTCCCGATGCCGCTGGTCGAGCGACAAGGTGATGCGGTCGAGCTGATATTCCCGCTGCTGCTCGCTCAGGCTCATCACCCGTTCGGCGATCACCTCGAGGCGGGAGACGCCTTCCTCCCGGAAGCGCTCGGGATAGCCGGGTGCGAACGGCCTGACGACGGTACGTGACGGATCGGGCCGCAGGAGCACGTCACCATGTTTCGTGATCTCGAAGGCTTTCATCCTCGCTCCTCCCAAGGACAGAACAGGACGCACAGATGGCGCAGCGCCGCCACGACTGCAACCGCCGCGCCGGAACCGAAGGCGGCAAGTGGCGATTGGAATGAAATGGACAATGATACCGACGGGACGCTTTCACTCCGCCAGACACCGATCGGCATCGACGGCGCCGGTACGCGCCGCGAATTCGACAGCATGGGCGCGATCGACGTTCCCGCCGAACGTTATTGGGGTGCACAGACGCAGCGGTCGCTGGAGCATTTCTCGATCGGGCGCGACCGCATGCCGATCGAACTCTACCGCGCCTATGCGATCGTCAAGAAGGCCTGCGCCGTGGTCAATGCGCGGGGCGGAGGACTTGCCGGGCCAAAGGCCGACGCGATCATCCAGGCCTGCGACGAGGCGATCGCGGGCAAGCTCGACCCGGAATTTCCCCTGTTCGTCTGGCAGACCGGGTCGGGCACGCAATCCAACATGAACCTGAACGAGGTGCTGTCCAACCGCGCCATCCAGTTGCTGGGCGGGACACTCGGCAGCCAGGAACCGGTCAGCCCGAACGACGACGTCAATATGTCACAGTCGTCGAATGACAGCTTTCCGGCGGCGATGCACATCGCGGCCGTCGCGATGTTTGACAACCGCCTGCTGCCTGAACTCGGCTGCCTGGCCAGTGTCATCGAGGACCGTGCCCGGGAATGGGCGGACGTGGTCAAGATCGGCCGTACCCATCTTCAGGACGCGGTGCCGCTGTCGGTCGGTCAGGAATGGTCGGGTTGGGCGGCGCAGTTACGCTATGCTACCGCCGAAGTGGAGCGGTGCCGAGCGGGGCTGTATGAATTGGCACTGGGCGGCACCGCGGTCGGTACCGGGCTGAACGCTCCAGCGGGCTTCTCGGTCGACACCGCCGCCGTGATCGCCGAGCTGACCGGTCGCCCCTTCGTTACCGCGCCGAACAAGTTCATGGCGCAGGGATCGCTTGATGCGATGGTCAGGGCAAGTGCTGCCCTGCGCGGGGTCGCCGTAGCGCTCATCAAGATCGCCAATGACATGCGCTGGCTGGCTTCGGGGCCGCGTTGCGGGCTGGGAGAGTTGATGCTGCCGGACAACGAGCCGGGCTCGTCGATCATGCCCGGCAAGGTCAATCCGACCCAATGCGAGGCGATCGTGATGATCGCGATACAGGTGATGGGAGAGGATAGCGCCGTCGCGGTCGCTGGCAGCCAGGGAAATTTTGAATTGAACGCGATGCGCCCGATCATCGTCAACAATGTGCTGCACTGCGCCACGATACTGGCCGATGGCTGTGAGATGTTCCGCCGCTATTCGGTCGAGGGAACCCGCCTCGACCGTGATGGCATCGAAAAGCACATTGGCGAGAGCCTGATGCTGGTCACTGCTCTGTCCCCGGTGATCGGGTACCAGGCCGCCGCGCATATCGCCGAGGACGCCGCCGCCACCGGCTCGACGCTTCGCGAAGCCGCGCTCGCGAGCGGAAAGGTTTCTGAGGAGCAATATGATGCCGCGATCATCCCTGCGAAAATGATCGGTGATGGCCTTGCGGGCGCCTAAATATTACGTGACCGCTTGCCCGCTTCGGCCGGCAAGATCGACTACATATTGCCAGGCGACGCGCCCCGACCGGCTGCCGCGCGCGGTCGCCCAGCGTAGCGCGTCCTCTGCCTCGAACGGCAGATCATTGGCATCCGCATAGGATTTGACGATCGCCAGATATCTCTCCTGGTCGACGGCATGAAATCCCAGGCTCAGGCCGAACCGATCGGCCAGTGCCAGGTGGTCATCGACCGCATCGCGCGGATTGATCGCGCTTTCCTGTTCGGCGATGTCGCGCGGCTGGAGATGGCGGCGGTTGGCCGTCACCACCATCCGCACATTCTCGGGTCGCACTTCAGCGCCTCCTTCCAGCACCGACCGCAGCGCCCGTGACTCGGCCGATGCGTCGACACCCAGGTCATCGATGAACAGCACGAACGCGCGTAGGACGTCCGCCAGGCTGCCGAACAGCTCGTCCAACCCTTCAATCGACACGACCTGCACGATCGCCAGGTCACCCCCGCCCTCCTGAACCGCCGCGATGGCTGACTTTGCCAGCGCCGACTTGCCCGTCCCTCGCGCGCCCCACAACAGCACGTCGTGCGCGGCGTGGCCCGCCGCCAACCGTTCCAGATTGGCCAGAAGCGCCGCCTTCTGCCGGTCTATGCCGAGCAGTAGCGACAGGGGCAATGGCTTGAACACCCGCGCCGCGGTGAGCTGCCGATCCTGCCAGAGATACGCTGCATGCACGCGCAGGTCGGCTTCGACGGGCAGCGGCGGCGATAGCCGCTCCAGCGCGGCCGCGATGCGCTCCAACAGCGGGACGGAGGGATCGGTCATGGCGCTTCCCTAACGACGCATCACCTCCCTGTCAGCGCCCGTAGCTTTGCCATCAATTGACGCGCGCCTGCGTTGTCGCCATCCGCTGCCAGCGCCTGCGCATAGGCCGCGCACACGCTCGCGTTCATTGGTTGCAGCCGATATGCAGCGGCGGCACAGCGGCGTGCGACATCGGCCCGTCCGCTGCCCGCATAGCCACGTGCCAGCGCCACCAGCAGCACCGCGTCGCGGTTGCCGACATCATGTCGCAGCCCCTACAGCGTGTCGACCGCGTCGTCCTACCGCTGCACGTCGAGTTGTGCGGTCGCGATCAATCAGCGGGCCATAACGCTTTCGGCGTTCTGCGCCGTGAATTGCGCGCGCCACGCACTTCACTGGTCGCGATCCAGCATTGCCGCCGCGGTGTCACGCTGCCCCAGTCGTTCCATCACCCAGGCCACCAGCGTCAGGCTGTAGCCATCGCGTCCTCCCGTATGGCGATCGGCTTGAGCGCCGCCAGGGCCGCGCGATCATCGTCCGAACGATAGAGCGCCACAGCAAGCAGCCGACGCGCCATTACCTTAGCGGCTGCATCTCGACCAGCGCCCGCTACTACGTGCCCGCCTGCTCGTAATCGCCGTGCACGAAGTCGAGCAGCCGCGTACCGGCCAGCCCAACCAGCCGCCCGGCCACCAACTGCATTAACCGCCGCGAGAGGTTACAGTCGCCGGCACAAGCGGCGATCACGGCTTGGAGGTAACAGGCCCGCGCATCGCCCGGCTGAGCGGCCAGCATCCGCCGCGTCCGCCATTTCGATACACGGCGCCGACGCGTCCTGCGGCCTGCTGCAGCACCTCCTCACCCATGAAGATCGTAGCTCTTCAGCAGATCGTACAAGGTCGGCCTGCTGATTCCCAGCAGCCGCGATGCACCCGATATCTTCCCGTTGGTCAGCGCCAGTGCCCGCCCGATCGCTCGCCGGTCGGCGGCCTCACGCACGGCCCGCAGGTTCAGCACATCGCTGGCACCCGTCACGGTTAAGAGTTCCAGGTCTGCTGCCGTGACGTGTTTGTTCTCGGCCAGCACGACCGCGCGCTTCACTCTGTTTTCCAGCTCTCGTACATTGCCCGGCCAGTGCCACGCATCGGTTGCCGCGCGCGCGTCAGGTGAGAGTCCAACGATGCCGGGCGCCATCTGCGCAGCGAACCGGGCGACGAACGCCTCCGCCAACATGACCGCGTCGCCCGTCCTCTGCGACAATGGAGGGATGCGCACCACGATCTCGGCGAGGCGGTAGTAGAGATCGTCCCTCATCCGCCCGGCGGCGACCATCGCATCGACATCCTGATGCGTCGCGCAGACGATGCGCGTGTCGACCGCGATCGGCTTGCGTCCGCCGATACGTTCGATCACGCGGTCTTGGATGAATCGAAGCAGCTTGACCTGCACGCCGGTCGGGACGTCGCCGATCTCGTCGAGGAACAGCGTGCCGCCATCGGCCAGTTCGACTTTGCCTTGCGTCGTTTTCACCGCCCCTGTGAACGCGCCGCGCTCGTGCCCGAACAGCTCGCTCTCCAGCAACGTCTCGGGAATCGCGGCACAATTGATCGTGACGAACGGCCCTTTGGCACGGGGCGACCCATCATGAAGCCCGCGCGCGAGCAACTCCTTTCCCGTTCCGCTGGCACCCAGCAACATGACCGACACATCGACCGGCGCAACCCGCTCGAGCGTCCGAATTACCTTCCCCATCTCAGGGGACGCATGAAGCAAAGAACCGAACGTCTTCACCGGATCAGCGAGCGCCCGCCGGCCAGAGGATCACGCGCAGGGTCTGCAACAGGATCAGCAGGTCGAGAAAGGGCGAATAGTTCTTGGCGTAGTACAGGTCGTATTCCAGCTTGTGCCGCGCGTCCTCGATCGATGCGCCGTACGGATAGTTGATCTGCGCCCATCCCGTGATCCCCGGCTTCACCATGTGCCTTTCGGCGTAGAAGGGGAGGTGGCGCTCCAGTTCCTCGACGAATTGCGGCCGTTCGGGACGCGGGCCGACAAAGCTCATCTGGCCCTTCAATACCGTCCAGCATTGCGGAAGCTCGTCAATGCGGACCATGCGAATGAACCGGCCGACGCGCGTTACCCTCGGATCATTCTGCGCGGCCCACACTGCCCTTCCCGCGCTCTCGGCATCGACGCGCATCGATCGAAGCTTCATGATCTCGAAGCACTGGTTATACAGGCCTACACGGCGCTGGCGGTAGAAGATCGGCCCCCTCGATTCCAGCTTGATCGCCGCCGCCGCGACAAGAACGATCGGCAGTGTCAGGATCAGCAGGATCAGGCTTGCAGCGATGTCGAATGCGCGTTTCAACCCACCGGAGACCATCTCGCGCGAGGCGAAGCCATCGGAAAAGATGAACCAGGACGGGTTGACGCTGGCGAGATCGACGCGGCCCGTTTCCCTCTCGATGAAATCCGAAATATCGCTGATCCGCACGCCCGTCGTCTTCATTCGGAGCAGATCGTCGAGCGGCAGGGCATTGCGCCGTTCCTCCAGCGCCAGCACGACCTCGCCCGCGTTCCGATCGACGATGTGCCGGGCCAGATTGCTGATCGCGTCTCTCGGCACGACATCGGCCTTGAAGGCACCGCACGCGCTTCCTGCCCCGCCCATCGCGATATAGGCCGCCACGGTGAAATTGGCGCCGGGCTGCTCCGCCAGTTCGCCGATACGCGCAGCTCGGGCGCCGATACCCAGCACGATGATCCGCGGCTTGAAGCGCTCTCCGCCCAATGTGCGGCCGAGCAACGCACGCGCCAGCACGAGAAGGCCGATCGCGATAATCAGCGAATAGAGCAGGTTCGATCGCCAGAAGCTGACCTCCGGAATCACGAAATAGATGAGCGAGAGCGCCGTCACGCCCAGCGTCGCCGCGACCGCCATGCGCGCCGCCGCAAAACGCAGCGACAAAAGCGAGGCGACTCCGTATGCGCCGACCGCCACCAGCGCGATCTGCAACACGATTGCAAAAGTGATGATCTGGCCTATCCGGCTGGTGATCGGATCGACGGCCATGCCGATCTGGCGAGCACGGATCACCCATCCGGACTCCGCGGCAATCGCCAGAAGCATCGCATCCAACAGCCCGAGCAGGACCACGCTATGCCGGACATGATGCTTGAACAGCCGGATCATGCCCCTTTCATCCTGCCGCCCCCCGTCTCATCAGGTTCTTCGTGTAAGCTTTTCCGACATTGAAGTCCCGCTCTGCCGTCATTTAACAAAGAAAGGCTGAATGGCCCCGATGCTGCGCCGGATATGTTTGACGTCGCCGGCACCCGCGATAGAGCGGACCGGAGGAGTTTTCATGAGCAGCAAAACCATCGTCCCGGTCATCCTGTCCGGCGGATCCGGCACGCGGCTATGGCCGATGTCCCGGCCCGAGCGCCCCAAACAGCTGCTGGCGCTGACCGCGGCGGACACGATGCTGCAATTGACCGCCAAACGCACGACCGGTACGCGCTTCGAACCGCCGATCGTCGTAGCAAACGCCCGCCACGCCGATGAAGTCGAGGCACAACTGACCTCGGCCGGCTGCGGCGCGCCGATGCTGATACTAGAGCCGATGGGCCGCAATACCGCGCCCGCAATCGCGCTGGCGGCGTTGACGGTAGACAGCGTTTCTCCCCTTCTGGTGATGCCCTCCGACCACGTCATCGCCGATGTCGACGCGTTTCTTGCCGCGATTGAAGCGGCGCTACCGCTCGTCAACGAGGGCTGGCTGGTCACATTCGGGATCGAGCCGGATGCGCCCGAGACGGGGTATGGGTGGATCAAGATGGGAGAGGAACTGCCGGGTGGCTTGCACCGGGTGGCACGCTTCGTCGAAAAGCCGCCGCTCGATCAGGCGAAAGAGATGCTGGCTGGGGGCGAGCATGTCTGGAACGGCGGCATCTTTCTCTTTCGTGCCGATATGTATCTCGGTGCGCTAGCAACACACGCGCCGGCGATGCTCGCCGCTGCCCAGCAGGCGGTTGCGATGGCGCGTCATGACGGCACCCGCATTTATCCCGATGCTGCGGCCTTCGCGCCGTCGCCTGATGACTCGATCGACTATGCCGTCATGGAAAAGGCGGACCGGGTGGCGGTCGTACCTGTCGCGATGGGTTGGAATGACGTCGGAAGCTGGGACGCACTTCACGCGATAAGTGAACTCGACGATGCCGGCAACTCACACGGTGGTATAGGCCGCGTTACCGCAATTGATACCGCCAACTGCCTCGTTCGCAGCGACGGTGCGCATGTCGCGCTGGTGGGTGTGGAAGACCTGATTGTCGTCGCCAGCGGTGAAGACATCCTGATAATCCCTCGCGGCCGCAGCCAAGAGGTCAAGAAGCTGATTGAGGCGATGAAGGGTTAGATCAGTTCTTCGTGCTGCATCGCTTTCTTTACCGATTCGCGCTCCATCAGACGATCACGGAAAGATGTGAGTGGGCCAGGTACCTGCAAATCGAACTTTTTCGCCCACAAAAGCATAACGAACAGATAAAAGTCGGCGACGCTCGGAGCCGAGCCGAACAGAAAATCCCCCTTCATAGTATCAGCTAGGTAGCTCATCCGCCGCAGGATCATTGCCGCTGCCTTGGTCTTGGCCTCGTCTGCTCCAGCCCTGAAGAAAGGCGCAAAGCTTTTGTGCAGCTCGGTTGAGATGAACGCCAGCGCTTCCAAAAGCTGGGCACCCACATCAACGTGGCCGCGGGGCGCTGATCGCGGCGCAAGACAGCATCCTGCTCGGTGGTGGCGGCCCGGAGGCGGATTTCGGCTGGCTGAGCCGCAAAACACCGTCGCCGGACGCGGCTATCCCGTGGCGGCCTGCCGCTCGTGGAAGATCAGGCGGTCAATATTGTAGACGAGGTTGGCGAGTGTGATCTTCGCTTCGGCGCGCGCGATACCGATGGTGCGGATGAACAGCCCCATCTGATCCTTCTGACGAGCGAACACGTGCTCGACGCGGGCGCGGACAGCGGATCGCTTGGCATTGGCGCCGGACGTGCGCCTGGGCATCGGCTTTCCCCTGGGCTTCTTGCGATGAACCCGGCTGACCCGGTCCATCGACTTCAGCCACGCCTCGTTGGCTTGGCTGCGATAGGCGGTATCCGCCCAGACGTCGGAGGCGGTGTTGTCGCGGGTGACGACGTCGCGCAGCATTCTACCGTCAAAGCGCGCACCGTCGGTAACCTTGGCCGAGCGGATGAACCCGTAGCGCCGACAGATCGCGATGCTGCTTTTGTAGCCGAAGCTCGGGATCGCGATATCGATCCCCGGCCTGCCGCCCGGCAGCGTCCGGGCCTTGGCGAACTTCACCGTCCAGCGCGCGTCGGTGTCCTTCTGCGCCGCCTTGTTCGGTTTGTCGGGCCATATTTCCGCTGCGCTCTGGCCCGCCTTGATCGCTTCCTTCTCGACCGCAGTGTTCCGCTGCTTCGGTGCCGCGACGAGGGTAGCATCGACGATCTGCCCGCCCATCGGCAGATAGCCGCGGTCCCACAAGCACCGGTCGAAGGCGGTAAACAACGCGTCGAGCGTACCGGCGCGCGTCAGCTTCTCGCGGAACAGCCGGATTGTGTTCTCGTCGGGCGTGACCGCGCCCAGGTCAAACCCGAGGAACCGCAGCCAGCTCAGCCGGTCGCGGATGAGAAACTCCATGCGGGCGTCGCTGACGGTGTTCTGCGCCGCCAGGATCAGCACCTTGAACATCGCCACCGGATCGTAAGGCGGTCGACCGCCCCTGGCTCGATCACCATACGCCAGCGCCTTTTCCAGCGCCGGGCGGAATATCTCGAAGTCCACCACGCGGCCCATCGTCTCCAGCGGGTCGCCGCAATCCGACAATCGCTTCAGCTGATCCGGTAGTCCGAACAATCCCGCCTGACGCATCTGCCGCCTCCTGCCGTCAGGCGCATTGAATCATCTTCGGCCGGATCACGCCAGGGTTAATGGGGGTGCCCAGCTGTGTCCGTCCAAGATCACCGGATGGCCTAAGCTCGACTTTCCGCATTTTGAGTCCGGTGAGTCGCATTGGGGCGCTGGTTGATTCCGTGAACGGTGGAACCGTCACGGAGACGACAGATGGGCGCAGCGGTCGACCGGCATGACCGGCTGGAGGAGTGGCTAGCGCCGTTCCAGATTCTGTTCACGCGGCCGACCTGGCAGCGCGTGCTGGTACTGGCGGCCGGTGCGATCCTGACGACGCATCGCCGGACGGTGGCAGCCGCATTACGGGTTACAGGGCGCGAAGAGGATGCAGGCTTCTCGCGCTATCACGACGTTCTCAGCCGTAGCCGATGGTCCGCGTTGGCGGCTGCCAGGCTGCTACTCATCCGGTTAGTTGCGACGTTTGTTCCCGCCGGCCCGGTGGTGATCGGGCTGGACGACACGATCGAGCGGCGCTGGGGCGCAAAGATCGCGGCACGAGGCATCTACCGCGATCCAGTGCGCTCGAGCCACGGTCATTTCGTCAAGGCCAGCGGCCTACGCTGGCTGTCGGCCATGCTGCTTGTACCAGTACCGTGGGCAAAACGGGTCTGGGCGCTGCCGTTCCTGACCGTACTGATGCCGTCGCAGCGTTGGGCCGATCGGCGCGGTGTCCGCCACAAGTCACTGGTTGATGGTGCCCGGCAGATGCTGTTGCAGATCGCCCGGTGGCTGCCCGAGCGGCGCATCGTGGCCGTCGCCGACAGCGGCTTTTCTGCGATCGACCTGCTCGATGCCGTGCGCGGCCACGTCTGTGTGGTGACGCGGCTGCGGCTCGATGCGCGTCTGTTCGTGCCAGCTCCGCCACGCCGATCAGGCACGAGAGGCCGCCCGCGGCGGACCGGCGAACGGCTCCCGACGCTGGCGCAGCGCCTCGCCGATCCTGCGACTTCATGGTCCACGCATATCGTCACCGACTGGTACGGCCAGGGCGAACGGCGCGTTGAACTCGCCACCGGCTGCGCGGTGTGGAGCCATCCCGGCCGCCCCCTCGTGCCCCTGCGCTGGCTCGTCGTGCGCGACCCCACCGGCAGGTTTAGACCGCAGGCTTTCTTGTCCACCAATCCTGACGTGTCGCCCGCCGACATGCTCGTCTGGTTCATCCGCCGCTGGTCGATCGAGGTGACCTTCGCCGAGGCTCGCCGTCACCTTGGCGTCGAGACGCAGCGTCAGTGGACCGATCGCGCCATCGCCCGCACTACCCCCATGCTGCTGGCGCTGTTCTCGCTCATCACCCTGTTCACCGACGACATCCACAAGGCCCGCACCATCGTCGTGCGCTCCGCACGCTGGTATGCCAAGGAGGCCGTCACCTTCAGCGATGCGCTCGCTGCCGTCCGGCGACAATTATGGACTGACCAGACTTTTGCCATGTCCCAACAGGACCGGCACCCGCGGAAATCAACCGACGGAATACTCGACCACCTGATCGATCTTGCCTGCTACGCCGCCTGAAATGCGGAAAGTCGAGCTAAGAGCCCAACCGAAAATTGAGTTGAGCGATTTCAGTGGCTTGTGTTTCACCGGGGGTTTGCGAAGACCACGAGGATCACATGGGCTGGACCAAAACCGCTCGCCGCGAGCATGACAGAAGCGGGCTGCGCTATGCAAGCGACTGCACCGATGAAGAATGGGCCGTTGTCCGGCCATTATTGAGGCGGACCTCCAGGGTGGGACGCCCGCGCAAGCACAAGGTGCGGACGCTGTGGAATGCGATCCAGTATATCGCTGCGACAGGGTGCCAATGGGCGCAACTGCCGAAGGACTTCCCGCCCTTCACGACGGTGCAGTATCATTTCTACCGGATGCGCGACAGCGGTCTGCTGGATGCCGTCAACGCGGTACTGGTAGCATGGGTGCGTGTCGCGGAAGGCCGCAAGCCCGAACCGAGCGCGAGCATCATCGACAGCCAGTCGGTTAAAACCACCGAGGCGGGCGGGCCGCGCGGATACGACGCCGGCAAGAAGATCAAAGGTCGTAAACGCCACATCGTGACCGACACGCTCGGCAACATGCTGGAGGGCGTGGTGCATGGTGCTGATGTTCAGGACCGCGACGGGGCCCCGGATCTGATCGAGCGATCCTGCGACGCATATCCCAACCTTGCCAGGCTGTTCGCCGATGGCGGCTATGCCGGACAGAAGCTCGAAGCGGCGGTCGCGCACATTGATCGGCTGACGATCGAAATCATCCGGCGCTCTGACCTGACAGGCTTTGTCGTTCTACCCCGGCGCTGGGTCGTCGAACGCACCCTGGCGTGGCTTAACCGGTGCCGTCGCCTGGCCAAGGACTGGGAAACATCCATCGCATCGTCCGAGGCCTGGATGGTCATCTCCTCCATCAGGCGAATGACGCGCCGTATAGCCAAGCTCGAATTATGAGTCGGGCTCTAAGTTCGGTTGCCTGCGCCGCGATCCAGTCAAGGATCGCCAGGTTCTCCGACAGCAATTGTCCGTCGTCGAGCTTCAGCGCGGGGACATAGCCTTTGGGATTGATTTTGGTAAAGTCGTCACCACGCTCGGTTTTCTTCGTCTGGAGGTCCACCGACTCATGATCGAATGTGATTCCCGCTTCGTGCATCGCGATATGATCCGCAAGGCTGCAAGCGCCAGGCGCGTAATAGAGCTTCATGATACTTGGCCTTGTTTAGGAAGGTACAGATGACGAACGCGGCGTCAGCAGGATCGGATCCACCGCGGGCTTAGATTGGATGGTCGGTTCTCGTGCTTCGATGGTGCCTCCGACGCAGCCAATAAAAAAAGGGCCAGCGGATCGCTCCACTGGCCCCTTAATCAATCGGTTGGCCGAGCGGGACTTAGAAGTCCATGCCGCCCATGCCGCCCATTCCTCCGGCACCACCGCCCATCGGCATGGCCGGCTTGTCCTCGGGCATCTCGCTCACGGCCGCCTCGGTCGTGATGAGCAGACCCGCAACCGACGCAGCGTTCTGGAGAGCGGTGCGCACGACCTTGGTCGGATCGATCACGCCCGCCTGCACCAGGTTCTCATAGGTGTCGGTCTGTGCGTTGAAGCCCATCGTCGAGTCGTTGCCCTCGAGCAGCTTGCCCGAAACCACCGCACCGTCGTGGCCAGCGTTGGCCGCGATCTGACGAACGAGCGAGGTCAGCGCCTTGCGGACGATGTCGACGCCACGCGTCTGATCGTCATTCTGGCCGTTGATACCCTCGAGCGCCTTCGTCGCATACAGCAATGCCGTGCCGCCACCGGGAACGATGCCCTCTTCTACCGCCGCACGGGTCGCGTGCAACGCATCGTCGACGCGGTCCTTTCGCTCCTTGACCTCGACCTCTGACGCGCCGCCTACCTTGATCACCGCGACGCCGCCCGCGAGCTTGGCCAGGCGCTCCTGGAGTTTCTCGCGATCATAATCGGACGTGGTGTTCTCGATCTGCTGGCGGATCGCTTCCGTACGGCCCTTGATCGCATCGGCATCACCCGCACCGTCGACGATGGTGGTGTTGTCCTTGTCGATCTGGACGCGCTTGGCGGTGCCCAGCATGTTCAGCGTGACGCTTTCCAGCTTGATGCCGAGATCCTCGGAGATCATCTCGCCCTTGGTCAGGATTGCGATATCCTCGAGCATCGCCTTGCGACGATCGCCGAAGCCCGGCGCCTTGACTGCCGCGACCTTCAGGCCGCCGCGCAACTTGTTGACGACCAAAGTCGCCAACGCTTCGCCTTCGATGTCCTCGGCGATGATCAGGAGCGGACGACCGGACTGAACGACGGCTTCCAAGATCGGAAGCATCGCCTGAAGGTTCGACAGCTTCTTCTCGTGGATCAGGATGTACGGATCGTTGAGCTCGACCGTCATCTTCTCCGGGTTGGTAATAAAGTAGGGCGACAGATAACCGCGGTCGAATTGCATGCCCTCGACGACGTCCAATTCGAATTCGAGACCCTTGGCCTCCTCGACCGTGATGACGCCTTCCTTGCCGACCTTGTCCATCGCCTCGGCAATCTTCTCACCGACGACGGTGTCGCCGTTCGAGGAGATAACACCAACCTGAGCGATCTCCTGGTTGCCCGCGACGGGCTTGGAGCGCGACTTGAGGTCGGCGACGACCTTCTCGACGGCCTGATCGATGCCACGCTTCAGATCCATGGGGTTCATGCCGGCGGAAACCGACTTCATGCCTTCACGGACGATTGCCTGGGCCAAAACCGTTGCGGTCGTAGTTCCGTCACCGGCATTGTCATTGGTCTTCGAGGCGACCTCGCGCAGCATCTGCGCGCCCATGTTCTCGAACTTATCCTTGAGTTCGATTTCCTTGGCGACAGTGACGCCGTCCTTGGTGATGCGCGGTGCGCCGAAGCTTTTGTCGATCACGACGTTGCGACCCTTCGGCCCAAGCGTCACCTTCACCGCGTCGGCGAGGATGTCGACGCCGCGCAGGATGCGCTCACGCGCGTCACGGCTGAATTTCACTTCCTTGGCTGCCATGTGGCTACCCTTTCAATTTTCTGATGGATATTGAGCAAGTTGCAGGTGCAACGGGGATTACGAAACGATTCCGAGGATATCTGATTCCTTCATGATCAGCAGTTCTTCACCGTCGACCTTGACCTCGGTGCCCGACCACTTGCCGAACAGGATGCGATCGCCGGCCTTGACCTCCAGCGGATGGACCTCGCCGGACTCATTGCGCGCGCCGGTTCCAGCGGCGACAACCTCGCCCTCCTGGGGTTTTTCCTTGGCGGTGTCGGGAATGATTATCCCACCGGCCGTCTTCTCATCGGCCTCCACGCGGCGGACGAGAACGCGGTCGTGCAACGGACGAAAGTTCATGTTGCAATGTCCCTCTTTAGCTAATGTGACAGTTTGGCACTCACCGATCGTGAGTGCCAGCCAACGGCATATGTGCAGGCGACCGGCGATCGTCAACAGGGTAAGATGAACAATCCTTAGTTTCGTCGGGCCGCGCTGTGTTGCGCCGCTAATACGGCATTTACGCCGTGGTCGAGTTGCACTAGCGTATTGCGGATGACCGACACGCGCACGCTCAGTTATGCTCCGCCGCCGCCCGTCCACCGTCGCGGCGGATGGCGGCTGGTCAGGGGCGCTTGGAAGATGCTGGTGGCGATCAAGGACCTACTCGTTCTGGTCGCTGTGCTGCTGTTCTTCGGGCTGTTGTTCGCGGCGCTCAACGCTCGCCCTGGGACGGCAAAAATCGGGGAGGGGGCTTTGGTGCTGGAGCTCGACGGTTCGATCGTCGAGCAACCGCAGGATGTCGCGCCTTTTGCGGTACTTAGCGGACGCGACGTTGCGCATGAATTTCGCTTGCGCGACGTTGTGCGTGCAATCGACGCCGCAAGGGACGATGACCGCGTCAAGGCGGTGGTTCTGAACCTCAACGGATTTGGCGGCGGTTATCCCGCCGCGCTGGACGAGGTGGCCGCAGCGATGCGCCGGGTGCGCGAGAAGAAGCCTGTCCTGACCTACGCGACCGCCTACACCGACGGCGACTACCGGCTGGCGGCGGCGGCGTCCGAGATCTGGATGAACCCGCTGGGCGGGACGATCTTCACCGGCCCCGGCGGCAACCAGCTTTATTACAAGGGCCTGATCGACAAGCTGGGCGTCGACGTCCACGTCTACCGGGTCGGCAAGTTCAAATCGTTCGTCGAACCCTATATCCGCTCCGACCAGAGTCCCGATGCAAAGGCCGCGGCGCAGGCGCTGTACGGCTCGCTGTTCGGGCAGTGGCGCGACTGGGTGGCCAAGGCGCGGCCCAAGGCGCAGGTCACGCCGTTCCTGGCCCAACCGGCGCAGGTCGTCGTCGCCGCGAACGGCAACATCGCGCAGGCTAACATAAAGGCCGGCATCGTCGATCACTTGGGCGACCGGATCGCGTTCGGACGCCGCGTCGCGCAGATCGCAGGCGTCGAAGACGGCAAGCCGGCGGGCAGCTTCCGCTCGATCGGCTATCAGAACTGGCTGGACAACCACCCGCTGCCCGATGGCGGCGATGCGATCGGGGTCGTTACGGTCGCGGGGAACATCGTCGACGGCAAGGCCGGCCCGGGCACGGCCGCGGGCGACACGATCAGCAAGGCGGTGCTGGACGGCCTGGCCGAGAACAAGCTGAAGGCGCTGGTAGTCAGGGTCGATTCGCCGGGTGGATCGGCGCTCGCCTCCGAACAGATCCGGCAGGCGATCCTGGTCGCCAAGAAGAAGGGACTGCCCGTCATCGTGTCGATGGGCAGCATCGCCGCGTCCGGCGGCTATTGGGTGTCGACCGCGGGGGACATGATCTTCGCCGAACCGGAGACGATCACGGGTTCGATCGGCATCTTCGGGATCGTACCCACGTTCGAGAAGACACTCGCCAAGATCGGCGTGACGTCGGACGGAGTGAAGACCACCCCGCTTTCCGGCCAACCCGACCTGTTCGCCGGCACGAACCCGGTGATCGACGCGATCCTGCAATCCGGGATCGAGAATGGCTACCGCGAGTTCATTGCGCGTGTCTCCGGCGCGCGACATATGAGACCCGAGCGCGTCAATGAAATCGCCCAGGGCCGTGTCTGGGACGGTGGGACCGCGCGGCAGATCGGGCTGGTCGACCGGTTCGGCGGCCTGAAGGACGCGGTTGCCGAGGCGGCAAAACGCGCCAAGCTGGACCCTGCCAAGACGCATCTGATCTATCTGGAAAAGAAACCCGGATGGTTGGCGGAACTGGCCCGCTCATTCAACAATGACGACGACGATGACGGTCTGTCCGGCGATCTCTTCGCGCGCGTCGGCGAGCAGCGGCGCCGGACATTGGCGCGCGCACTCGGCGACCTGCGCCGCCTGACGACGGCGGGTTCGATCCAGGCGCGCTGCCTGGAATGCGAGGGCTTTGGTCCTACCACCGCCAGCGCCGGCGACATGCGACTGCTGGACGTGCTGATGGCGCGGATCGGACTATAGAGCACCGATCGATCGGAATCGTAGGCGTTCGGCACGGTGCTTCGACTTCGCTCAGCATGAACGGTTGTGCTGATGACGATGCGACAACCAGACTTCGCTGCGCGCAACCCTATGCGCGACGATATGCCGGGAGCGCCAGGTTCCAGCGCATCGCGGCCGCGCGAAGAGAGAAGCCCGCCGCCGCGGCGATGCCGGCAGCCAGTCGTGGCGAGGCGTCGAGCGCCACCAGCAGGACATAGCCGGCTGAGGCGAGCGCCGCGGCGGTGACATAGAGTTCGGGCCGCATCAGGATGGACGGTTCTCCGGCAAGAATATCGCGGATCACGCCACCGATACAGGCGGTAACGACGCCCATCACGGCGGCGGGGATCGGCGGAACACCGTAGCCCAATGCCTTTGCG
The DNA here is from genome assembly GCA_965260965.1 of Sphingomonas sp. Classification (GTDB taxonomy): domain Bacteria; phylum Pseudomonadota; class Alphaproteobacteria; order Sphingomonadales; family Sphingomonadaceae; genus Sphingomonas. The sequence goes on from CBDHCA010000003.1 coordinate 2,022,977, forward strand.
GCCCCGTAAACCGCATAGGCCGCAAGTCCGATCGCGTCGAACCAGTCGATGGCATGGCGCCGCCACCAGTGCGCCGGGGTGATCCAGATGACGAGCGCGGCGATCAGACAGACCTCGGCGGCGCGCGCATCCCGGATCCAGAAGACAGGCGCACCGATCATCAGGTCACGGACGGTCCCGCCGCCGACACCGGTGACGAGCGCGAAGAAGGCGAAGGTCACGATCGTCTGTCCGCGCTTGGCGGCCGCCAGCGCGCCCGAAACCGCGAACAAGGCCAGGCCGGCAAGATCGAGCCAGGGCGCGATGGTCGGCAACATCGCGGATACAGCGGGAGGCGACATACAGGCGGCTGTTAGGGTCCGGAGACACCTATGCCAATGCCGTCATTCCCTGAACGGGACGTTGTTATCCGTTCATGCAACCGCGGCTAGGCCAGGGCCGTTAGGTGACCGTTAAATTCAAGAAGGGAGTAATTTCATGCGTAAGATGATGCTGACACTTGGCCTGACCGCGATGGTCGTGCCTACACTGACAACCATCCCCGCCGCCGATGCGCAGCGGCGTCATTCGCACCGTCGCGACCGTGAGTATCGTGGTGACCGGGATTACGTCCACTGCAAGAAGAACAATGGTACGACCGGCACGATCGTCGGCGGTGTGGGCGGCGCGCTGCTGGGGCGCACGATCGACACTCATGGTGATCGCACGGTCGGCACGTTGGGCGGCGCCGCGGCGGGCGCGCTGGCCGGTCGAGCGATCGACAAGGGATCGACCAAGAACCGTTGCCGTTGAACCGGCAGCTACGATCGGACGTTGCAAGGGGTGTCGCTTCAGCGACGCCCCTTTTTATCATCGAGGATCAGAAACAATGACGACGCGCAGTGGCTCAGCCAGATATGAAGGTCTCGGCAAGGACGGCAAGGGATCGGTCTCGACGCAGTCCGGTATATTGTCGAGCAGCCCTTATGGTTTCGGCACGCGTTTCGAGGACAAGCCCGGAACAAATCCGGAGGAATTGATCGCCGCGGCGCATGCAAGCTGCTTCACGATGGCACTGTCCTTCGCGCTCGACGCTGCCGGCCACCAATCCGGCACCTTGGAGACCAGTGCCAAGGTGACGCTGGAAAAGGATGGAGAAGGTTTCACCATCACAACGTCCGAACTGACGTTGAAGGGTCATGTGGAAGGCATGTCGGCAGACGAGTTCAAGAAGATGGCCGAGGAGGCGAAAGCAACCTGCCCTGTTTCTAAGCTGCTCAACTGCACCATTACGCTGAGCACGACGTTCAGCTAGAGGATGTCAGCGGCGTGAACGCGGTGTAATTCCGGGTTCACGCAACCGCTGCTACAACTCTTGCGTTCCGTCGATGGAATTTTAGGAGATAGCAGCAATGCGTAAGGTTTTTCTGTCAGTAGTCATTGCGGCAACCGCATTGACCGCCATGCCCGCCACCGCCCAATCGACCTACCGTCAGGCCGATCGCGAGTATCGCGGTAGGGTTCACCATGCACAGCGCGATTATCGCCATGATGTTCGAGAGGCCCGGCAGGAGCATCGGGCCGACAGGCGCAACATCCGCCGCTACCGCCAGTACGACTATAACCGGTTCGAGCCGGGCGAGCGGCATTATTATGCCGACCGCTATTATCGAAGCGGAGCGAACTATCGGCCATATCGTCTCGGTCGCAACGACCGTGTCTACAGGGGCAGAAGTGGACGCTATTATTGCCGTCGCTCGGACGGAACGACCGGTCTGATCGTGGGCGGCCTCGCGGGCGGCGCGTTGGGCAACATCATCGCCGGTGGCGGGTCACGGCTGCTGGGAACGCTGGTCGGTGCAGGCGGCGGGGCGTTGCTGGGTCAATCGATCGATCGCGGCAAGGTCGTCTGCCGCTGATCCGAAAATGGTCGGCGGCCTTCAGAAGATGAAGCCGCCGATCGCCCATCTGATCCCGAAGATGACGAGCAGCGTCAGGTTGAGATTTCGCCCGGCGTTTCTCGATGAAAGCGCACCCAGCGCGGCGCCGACGACGGCGATCGGCAGGACAAACCAGTAGGCCCATCCGAGGAATGGCAGGAATGCGGGTAATCCGAACAGCAAGACGATGAAGCCGACAAGGATGGAAAGGACATTTAGCATGCCGGCAAGGTGGCGAGTCGGAGGTCGCCCGACAAGCGGGCTCATGCTTCCTTAACCATGTCGCTGCTGTAGAACGTCGAGATGCGCCCGTGATCGTCACCGCTGTTCGGCTTCGTGAGCATCTTTGCCGGGCGCGCTTGTCGGCTGCGAGCAGGGTGAGAATGATGCGCGCTCGCGGGACGGAATGACACGCGAGTTGAGCGACAATGCGCTTGCGAACGCGCCCGATCATGGTCGACCGGGCACTCACACAGGAGTCGAACGAGAACGCGGTACGACCGCCGCCGCGACCCGATCCTCGCGCCGTACCAACCGAAGATTTCGGAGCCCGCAAGGACGGGTAAACCCGGCGACCTTGCGTCACGCGCCAAAGGCGACCGGCACATGCGGCGAGTGCCGGGCAAGCCGGGATGCACTGACGCTAGGTGCGCTGGCGGAGCGGCTGCCGACCATGGCGGCGTGCGCCGCGCCCCTGCGGTACAGCGCTTCGTGAGCCATGCGGCTCCCGCCCGCGCTGGCCCTCTACCCCGATGCCCGCGTGGCGGAAGCGGCGGGGACGGATGCGAAAGCCTGTGCATTGCGGGTGGTCAGTTTCGCCAGCAATGCCCCTGTCGGGCGGCTGATCGACTGGTATTACTCCAACGCCCGCCCGGCAGGGTTTTCGTCAACTCACAAGGCGAATGACAGACTCGACATGCTGACCGGGACGCGCGGGCCAGTATCCTATGCGCTCCTGGTGCGTCGGCAGGGCGACGGCAGCGGGGTCGACCTGCTGGTCAATGCCCCGCGCTGAGTCGCGGTCAACACGCTGCGCCGGAATGCGCCCGGCGTTTGCGGAAGGGGGCGCTCCGCGCTAACGCGGCGCGCATGCCTTCCCTCGTTTATGTCATGCTCGGCGGCGCGGTCGGCGCGGGCGCGCGGCATCTGGTAGGGCGCGGGGCGTTGGCGCTGTTCGGCGCCGGCTTTCCCATCGGTACTCTGTTCGTCAATCTGAGCGGCGGGTTGCTGATGGGCATCCTCGCGGGTGTGCTGGCGCGGCACTCGGTCGGCGAGGGATGGCGGCTGTTCATGGGGATTGGCGTGTTGGGCGGGTTCACCACTTTTTCCTCCTTCTCGCTGGATGTGGTGACGCTGATCGAGCGCGGCGCGACCGGCGCGGCGGCGGGCTATGCGCTGATCTCGCTGATCGGGGCCGTCGTCGCGCTCTTCGCCGGACTGTCGCTCGTCAGGGCGCTGGCATGAGCGAGGTGCGCCAGTTCACCGTCGAGGGCGATGATGACGGCATCCGGCTGGACCGATGGTTCAAGCGACATCTGGCCGACACCAGCTTCACGACGGTGGCCAAATGGGCGCGGACCGGTCAACTGCGCGTGGATGGCGCGCGCGCGACTCCGGGCGACCGGCTGGTGACCGGGCAGACGCTTCGCGTACCGCCCGACGAACCCGCCCCCGCCGCACGGCCGAAGCGCGAGCGGCCGCCGCTCAGCGACGACCAAACCGCCTTCGCCCGCGAGATGGTCATTCATCAGGACTTCCAGGCGTTTGTCCTGAACAAGCCGCCCGGCCTTGCGACGCAGGGCGGCACGAAGACCACCGAGCATGTCGACGGGCTGCTCGACGCGCTGCAATATGACAATGAGGGACGGCCCAAGCTGGTACACCGGCTGGACAAGGATACGTCGGGCGCGCTGCTCGTCGCGCGGACATCGCGCGCGGCGGCGTTCTTCGCGAAGGCGTTTTCCGGGCGGACCGCGCGCAAGGTCTACTGGGCGCTGATCGTGGACGTGCCGTCGATCGAGGACGGGATGGTCGAACTGCCGATCGGCAAGCAGCCAGGCACGGGCGGCGAGAAGATGCAGGTCGATGAGGAAAATGGCAGCCCTGCCCGCACCCGCTACCGGGTGATCGAGCGCGCGGGCAACCGCGCCGCGTGGGTCGAGTTGCAACCCTTTACCGGGCGCACCCACCAGCTTCGCGTACACATGGCGGCGATCGGGCATCCGATCGTCGGCGACGGCAAATATGGCGGCGCGGCGGCGTTCCTGACCGGCGGGATCAGCCGCAAGATGCATCTGCACGCGCGGCGCATCCGCGTCGATCATCCCGATGGCGGGCAGGTCGATGTGACCGCCGCGCTGCCGACGCATTTCGCCGACAGTCTCACGCAGCTCGGCTTCGACGAGTCGCTCGGCGATGCGCTGCCGCTCGGCGAGCCGACGCCGCCCAGCAAAGCGCAGCTCAAGACACGCGCCAAGGCGCATGCAAAGGGGGTGCGCAAGGCAAGGCGCGGGGAGCGGCGCGGGCGCGGCGCGGAGCGATGACCGATCCCGCCACCGTCAAGCGGCGTTACTTCATCATCGTCGGCTCGCAGCTGATCGGAACGGCGGGCGCGGTGCTTGGGCTTTTGCTGATCGGGCGATCGGAGGCGATGGCGCAGAAGCTGCTGGGGATCGCCATCGTCCTGTCGGCGCTGCTGGTGATCGCGATCGTGCCGCGCAGCCTGGCCAGACGCTGGCGCACGCCGCCCGACGCGTGAAACGTTTCTGGCAGGAAGTGGGCATGGACCCGGATCGGGTCGTCACGCTCGACGGGCGTCCGGTGCGTACGCCGGGACGTGTGCCGCTGGCGCTGCCGACGGTCGCGCTGGCCGCGGCGGTCGCAGACGAATGGCGTGCGGTCGGCGAGACGCTCGATCCGCGCGCGATGCCGCTGACGGGACTCGCCAACGCGGCGATCGACCGGATCACGCCGGACCCGGCAACATTCGCCGCAGGACTGGCGCGCTATGGCGAGAGCGATCTCGTCTGTTACCGGGCGGAAGCGCCTGAAGCGCTGGTCGAGCGACAGGCGGCCGCGTGGAATCCGCTGCTGGCGTGGGCGGGCAATCGCTATGACGTGACGTTCTGTGTAACGAGCGGGGTCATGCCGGTCGCGCAACCTCCTGCCACGATCGCGACGATGGGCAGGGCGGTTGCTACGCTGTCGCCGTTCATGTTGGCGGGCCTGTCGCCGATGGTGACGACGACCGGATCGCTGATCATCGCGCTCGCGCTGATCGAGGACGCGGCGGCCACCGACGATGCCTGGCGGGCAGCGATCGTCGATGAGGCGTGGCAGGCCGAATTGTGGGGCGAGGACGATCTCGCGGTGCAGGCGCGCGGTGCGCGACGCAGTGAGTTCGATGCGGGCGTGCGTTTCGTTCGAGCCTTGCGGGACGATCGGCACTTTACCCGGACTTAATACCGGACATGCCATTGCCGCATCACAGGGAGATGCAGGATGGGCGTGACGAGGACAGATCTGACCAGTGCCGGACAGCCTGGTAGAGCATCGCCTGTACGACGCAGCGCACCCATCAGCACCTCGCTCGGCCTCATCTTGCTGTTGATCATCGTCCCGGTGATCGTGCTGCGTGTGGCCGCCGAGCTCATCAAGGATGGCCGCCTTGCGCTGGGAATGCGGGTCGCGCGTGCCTGTGGCGAGGCAACGCTCGCCTCGTTCCGCAAACGCTGAGCGGAGCAGCTACCGCGTCAGCCGCCGGATGAAGCCGATCAGCCCGGTCTGGCGCGAGCGTTTTACGCGTTCGGCGGCCAGGATCGTCTTTACGCCGGTGAAGCAGCGCTCCACATCGTCGTTGACCAGCACATAGTCATAGCCGTCCCAGTGGCTGACTTCGTTGGTCGCGCGCGCCATGCGTGCCTCCACGACCTCGGCGCTGTCGGTCGCGCGGCGCATCAGGCGCGCACGCAGTTCTTCCATCGAGGGCGGGAAGATGAAGACGCGCACGACGTCGCCGCCGGCGATCTGGAAAAGCTGTTGCGCGCCCTGCCAGTCGATATCGAACAAAACGTCGCGCCCCGACGTCAGCATCGCTTCGACCGGCGCCCTCGGGGTGCCGTAGCGATGACCGAAGACATGCGCCCATTCCAGGAACGCGTCGTCGGCCACCATCTGACGGAAGCGATCGACATCGACAAAGTGATAATCACGTCTGTCGACCTCGCCGGGCCGGATCGGCCGGGTCGTGGCCGATACCGACATCGCAAGTTCAGGATCATCGGCCAACAGCTTGCGAGCGATGGTCGACTTGCCCGCTCCCGATGGCGAGGACAGCACGAACAGGACGCCGCGCCGCTTGAAATGATGTGGGTCGTCGGCGCGGGCGTCCGGTTCCGGGATCGATGCCATGCGCGCTAGTGGCGTGACGGGGCGCCCAGCGTCAAGCGGATGGCTGATCCGGCGGGCCGAAGGCGCGCTCCTTCAGTTCAGCGGCCCCCCGCAATACCGCCCATCCGACGAAATAGGTGACCGCAAGGGGCAATACCGCCTTCAGCACATTCGCGGTGATCGCGCCGACGATCGCACCATCGGCGTTCCCGTCGTCCCCGCTCATCGAGTCGATTGCGCCGCCGATCAGCGCGCCGATGGTCGTTGCACTCATGTCATTCTCCCTTTGGAAGCACAGCGCCGGAAAGGGATCGCGGTCCCCTCACTTCTTGCGCTTGAAGTCGACCGCGACGACGTTGGATCCATCCTCGAGCGGGACGCCGGCGGGTCCGTCATTCTCCGCCGGCTCATGCTCGGCAGGACCCTCGACAGCTCCTTCCTGCACCTGAAAGCGCAATACGAAATTGACCGCCGGATCGTGGAAACCGGTGATCGCCGAATAGGGTACGACCAGTTTTGAAGGCACTTGCCCAAACGACAGGCCGACCGAGAACCGCTCCTCATCGACCAGCAAATCCCAATAGCGGTTCTGCAAGACGATCGTCATCTCGTCGGGAAAACGCTCGATCAGGCGCTGCGGTATATCGACGCCCGGCGCCTGAGTCTTGAACGTGATGTAGAAATGATGCTCGCCGGGCAGGCCGCCATCGCGCGCGACACTGCCGAGCACGCGGCCGACCACGGCGCGCAGCGCCTCCTGCACGATCTCGTCATAGGGGATCAGGCTGTCGGGGAGGCCATCGGTCATTGGCGGATGGTTAGCGGGCTTTGTTGAGCGGTCAAGATTGCATGCGCGTGAAGTTTGCGCGCACGATGCCGCGCGCTATGGACGCGGGCATGCGCACAGCGACCATCAACCGCTCGACCGCCGAAACACGGATCGACGTCAGCGTGAACCTGGACGGCACGGGCGCGTACCGGATCGCCACCGGTATCGGATTTCTCGACCACATGATCGAGCAACTGTCGCGCCACGCGCTGATCGACCTCGATGTCCGCGTGGAGGGTGATCTTTACATCGACGGCCATCACACGACCGAGGATTCGGCACTGGCGATCGGTGCGGCGGTGGCTGAGGCGCTGGGCGACAAGCGCGGGATCCGCCGCTACGGCGATGCGCTGTCGCCGATGGACGAGGTACTGACCCGCGTCGCGCTCGACATTTCCGGCCGCCCCTGGCTCGTCTGGAAGACCGCGTTCAGCCAGAAGCGGCTGGGGGAGATGGACACGGAGATGTTCGAACACTGGTTCCACAGCTTCGCGCAGGCCGCCGGCATCACGCTGCATGTCGAGACGCTGTACGGCCACAACAATCACCACATCATCGAAAGCGCATACAAGGGTCTGGCCCGCGCGCTGCGCCAGGCGGTCGAGATCGATCCGCGAAAGGGTGATGCGGTGCCATCGACCAAGGGCGTGCTTTGACGCTGGCACTGATCGACTATGGCGCGGGCAATCTCCACTCGGTCGCGAATGCGCTGGCGGCGGCGGGAGCCGAGCAAATGACCGTCACCGCCGACCCGGACGTCGTAGCGCTTGCCGACCGCATCGTGCTGCCGGGTGTCGGCGCGTTCGGCGCGTGCGCTGCGGCCCTGCGCGGCATCGACGGTATGGTCGAGGCGATGGAACAGCGCGTGCGCCGCGACGGCGTGCCGTTCCTGGGTATTTGCGTCGGGATGCAATTGATGGCGCAAACCGGCGAGGAGATGGGCGAGCATGCCGGGCTTGGCTGGGTGCGGGGCAAGGTGCGTGCGCTAACGCCGGCCGGTCCGACCGTTAAGGTGCCGCACATGGGATGGAACGACGTCTGCCCTGCCCGTATGCATACGCTGGTCGAGCCGGGCGAGGCGTATTTCCTGCATGGCTATGCCTATGACGGCGACGATGTGATCGCGACGACCGATCATGGCGGGCCGGTGACCGCTGCGATCGGGCGCGACAACCTGCTCGGCGTGCAGTTCCACCCCGAGAAGAGCCAGCGCTTCGGACTCGATCTGCTCCGCCGGTTCCTGGCCTGGCGGCCGTGAGCGGGCTGATCGTCTTCCCCGCGATCGATCTGAAGAACGGGCAGGTCGTACGGCTGGCCGAGGGCGATATGGACCGGGCGACGGTCTATGGCGACGATCCCGCGGCGCAGGCGATGCTGTTCGCCGATGCGGGTGCCGGGCATCTGCACGTCGTCGACCTGGACGGCGCGTTCGCGGGCGGATCGGTCAATGGCGAGGCGGTGCGCGGCATCGTGGCGGCGTTTCCGGGGCATGTGCAACTGGGCGGCGGGATCAGGACGCGCAAAGCGGTCGAGCACTGGTTCGATGCGGGCGTGTCCCGCCTCGTCATCGGCACCGCGGCGCTGGAGGACCCGGACTTCGTGCGCGCGGCAGCGCGCGACTTTCCCGGGGGGATCGTCGTCGCGGTCGACGCGAAGGATGGCATGGTCGCGACGCATGGCTGGGCGGATGTCTCGAGCGTGAACGTCGTCGACCTGGCCCGCCGCTTCGAGGATGCCGGCGTTGCGGCACTGCTGTTCACTGATGTCGGGCGCGACGGGCTGCTGCGCGGATGCAATATCGAGGCGACGGTCGATCTGGCGCGCGCAGTCGGCATTCCCGTCATCGCCAGCGGCGGGGTGAAGGGAATCGGTGACATCCGCATGCTGGCGCTTCATCAGCGCGACGGGGTGGAGGGTGTCATCACCGGACGTGCGCTGTACGACGGGCGGCTCGACCTTAGCGCGGCGCTGAGCGTGGCGGCCGCCGCGTGACCGTTCGCGCGCGCGTCATTCCGTGCCTCGACGTCGCCGACGGGCGCGTGGTCAAGGGCGTCAACTTCGTCGACCTGAGGGACGCGGGCGATCCGGTCGAGCAGGCGCGCGCCTATGACGCGGCGGGCGCGGACGAACTATGCTTCCTCGACATCAGCGCCAGTCATGAGGGGCGGGGCACGATGCTGGACGTCGTCAGCCGCACCGCGGCGGTGTGCTTCATGCCGCTCACGGTCGGCGGCGGCGTGCGCAGCGCGGACGACGCGCGCGCGCTGCTGCTGGCGGGGGCGGACAAGGTGGCGGTCAATTCCGCTGCGGTGGCGAGGCCGGAACTGGTGGCCGAGATCGCGACGCGCTTCGGCGGCCAGTGCGTCGTCGCCTCGGTCGACGCCCGCGCGCGGGACGGCGGCTGGGAAGTCTTTACCCACGGTGGCCGGCGCGGAACCGGCATCGACGCGGTGGCTCATGCGCAAAGGCTCGCGGACCTGGGCGCGGGCGAATTGCTCGTCACCTCGATGGACCGCGACGGGACGCGAAGCGGCTTCGACCTCGCGCTCACCCGCGCCATCGCCGACCGGGTCCGCGGGCCGGTGGTCGCGTCGGGCGGCGTCGGCACGCTCGATGATCTGGTCGCAGGCATCACGCAGGGCCATGCGAGCGCCGTGCTGGCCGCGTCGATCTTCCATTTCGGCGAGGCGTCGATCGCCGACGCGCACCACGCGCTGGCGGGCGCGGGCGTTCCCGTGCGCAGGACGGTGGCATGCTGAGCGCGGCCATCGCATCGGGCCATAGCGGGGTCGCGCATCCGCGCACCGGCCCGGCGCTCTCCGACCTGGCGCTGTTCCTGGTCGCGGCGCTGGGGGTCTGGCTCGTCCGCCGGGCGATGCGCAAGCGCGGGCGGAGGGACTAGGTCTTGTCCGACGACATTCTCGATCGTCTGGATGCCACGATCCGCGCGCGCCGTGATGCGCCGGGTCATGCGTCCTACACCGCCTCGCTGTTCGCCGCCGGGCGCGCGCGCATCGCGCAGAAGGTCGGCGAGGAAGCGGTCGAGACGGTCATCGCGGCGCTGGGCGATGATCCCCGCGCGATCGTGCCGGAGGCGGCGGACCTGATCTTTCACCTGATCGTGCTGCTGAACGATGCGGGGCTGTCGCTCAGCGACGTCCGAGCCGAACTGGCGCGGCGCGAGGGGGTGTCGGGCCATGAAGAGAAAGCGGGAAGGACACGCTGATGCCGATCGACGCGACGCAGCCCTATGATGACGGGAACATCTTCGCGCGCATTCTGCGCGGAGAGGTGCCCGCCGAGCGGGTGTATGAGGATGAATGGGCGGTCGCGTTCCGCGATGTTGCGCCACAGGCACCGCATCACGTGCTCGTCGTCCCGCGCGGCGGCTATGTTTCGTGGGACGATTTCAGCGCACGCGCGTCTGACGCGGAGATCGCCGGCTTCATCCGCGCGGTCGGCACGGTCGCGCGCGAGGCGGGGCTGGTCGAGCCGGGCTATCGCCTGCTCGCCAATGTCGGGCCGCATGGCGGCCAGGAGGTGCCGCACCTGCACGTCCACATCTTCGGCGGCGAACCGCTCGGCCCGATGCTGGCCGGCGCCGGCACGCAGCCTTGATGTGCGTTAGGGATTGCCTGACGCGCAATTGGCTCTAGGCTGATGCTTTCATTACAGGGTCGAACGAGGCCCGAGCAAAATCGGGGGACGACGCTTAGATGGCCTTTAGTCGCGTAAAGCCGCTGCGCAGTATTCTTGCAACCGCTGAGGGCAAGTCGCTCCATCGGACGCTTGGCTGGTTTCAGCTGATGCTATTCGGAATAGGCTGCGTCATCGGTGGCGGCATTTTCGTGCTGACCTCTGTCGGCGCGCAAAAGGCGGGGCCGGGGCTGATGCTCGCCTTCGCGATCGCCGGGCTGGTCTGCATCGTCGCGGCGCTTTGCTACGCCGAGGTGTCGTCCATGATCCCCGTAGCAGGCAGTGCCTATACCTACACCTATGCGTCGATGGGCGAGTTGCTGGCCTGGACCGTCGGGTGGGCGCTTGTGCTGGAGTATGCCGTTGCGGCCAGCGCGGTTGCCGTCAGCTGGTCGGGGTATTTCAGTGGGACAATCCTCCAGCAATTTTTCGGGGTACAGTTACCTCCATATCTAAGCGCGGCACCGCTTGCTCTCGGTGGAGCGCCAGGAGGATTTGTCAATCTTCCTGCAATTATCATCGCCCTATTAGTTACTTGGTTGCTGATGATTGGCACTTCTGAGAGTGCTAAGGTGAACGCAATACTTGTGAGTATCAAGGTCGTTGCTCTAACAGCGTTCTGTATCTTAACCCTGCCTGTGGTGAAATCTTCGAACTTTAGCCCATTCCTTCCCGCTGGTATCTTCGGGGGCATCGGCTCGGGCACTGGCGCGGTAGGTGCGGCAGCGACGATCTTCTTTGCTTATGTCGGCTTTGATGCAGTCTCAACGGCTGCGGAGGAAACAAAAAATCCTCAGCGAAATGTGCCAATAGGGTTAATCGGCTCGCTGTTGATCTGCACGGCGTTCTATATCTTGGTTGCCGGCGGCGCGATTGGGGCGATCGGCGGACAGCCGATCATGAGCGGCACGCCGTTCGTACCACTGGACTCCGGCTCGGCCGAGTTGGCCCGGCAGTGCGCGATGCCGCAGTACGCGGAAGCGCTAGTCTGTTCGAATGAAGCACTCGCCCATGTACTGCGAGTCATCGGTTTCAGCCCAATCGGTAACGCGCTAGGTATCGCCGCCAATGTCGCGCTACCGTCGGTCATTCTCATCCTGTTATTCGGCCAGACACGCATCTTCTTTGTGATGAGCCGCGACGGTCTGCTGCCGGAAGTACTCAGCCGTGTTCATCCGAAGTGGAAGACACCATACATCGTCACCGCTCTCACCGGTATAGTAGTCGCCATCGCTGCTGCTTTCTTGCCAGTTGGACAGCTTGTAGATTGGGCTAACGCGGGAACACTTTACGCCTTTATGATGGTGGCAATTGTCGTCATGTTACTGCGCCGACAGGCGCCAGATGTGAAGCGAGGTTTCAGGACTCCGGTTATCTGGCTCGTTGGACCGTTGACGATTGCCGGCTGCATCTTCCTCTTCGTCAACCTGCCGTGGCAGGCGATGCTGGTGTTCGTGATCTGGGGCGGTCTGGGGCTGGCGACCTATTTTCTCTATGGAAAGCGCGCGAGCTACCTTGGGCGTGGGATCGAAACGGATCCGTTAACGCTCGACCCGGCGGGTCTGGAGCCGCCGGTGCCGGGGACGGAATAACGGACACGCCAGTCCGTCATTCGGAACGGTCTAGCCCAGCTTCCTCGCCGCCAGTTCTTTCAGGTCGACCTGCGGGCGGGCGCCGACATGGCTGATGATCTCGGCCGCGCAGATGGCGCCGAGTTTCAGCGACGCGTCCAGCCCCCTGCCCTGCGCCTGACCGTGCAGGAAGCCCGCCGCGAACAGGTCGCCCGCGCCGGTCGTATCCACCACCCGCACGATGGGTTCGGCGGCGACCTGGACGCGCGTCGCGCCCTGTACGGCGAGCGCGCCATGCTCTCCGCGCGTCACGACCAGCGTCGGCACCTGCGCGGCGAAGCCCTCGATCGCCGTCTCGAAGCCGGCGCCCTGCGCGAGCGCGGTCAGTTCCGCTTCGTTGGCGAACAGGATGTCGACCAGACCGTCGGCGATCAACCGCCGGAAGTCGTCCCCGTGACGGCTGATGCAGAAGGTATCGCTCAGCGTGAACGCCACCTTGCGCCCCGCCTTGCGCGCGATCTCGATCGCGGCGCGCATCGCGGCGCGGGGCTCCTCGGGGTCCCACAGATACCCCTCCAGATACAGGATCGCGGCGTCGGCGATCAGCGCGCGGTCGAGCGCTGATCCGGGCAGGAACTGCGAAGCGCCGAGGAACGTGTTCATCGTGCGCTGCCCGTCGGGCGTCACGAAGATCAGGCACCGTGCGGTCGTCGGCTCGCCACCGCGCACCGCTGTGTCAAAGTGAATGCCCAGGCTCTGAATGTCGTGCGCGAAGACCTGGCCAAGCTGGTCGTCCGCGACCTGCCCGATGAACCCGCAACTTCCGCCCAGCGACGCGATCCCGGCGATCGTGTTGGCCGCCGATCCCCCCGACGCCTCCACGCCCGGCCCCATCTTCGCGTACAGCGCGTCCGCCTCCCCTGCCGAGAAGACGAGTTGCATCGATCCCTTCGTCATGCCCTCGCTGGCGATGAAGGCGTCGTCGGTGCTCGACAGGATGTCGACGATCGCATTGCCGATGGCGACGACGTCGTAACGGGGGTTGGTCAAAAGGGCTCTCCGGTGAGGATGGAAAGCGCCGCGTTACGGTTCGCGCGTCTGGCGCGCAACATTGACGCGCACCCCGCGTCACTGCATCGCGGGCCGATCATGAAGCGCGCCCTGATCCTCCTCCCGCCACTGGCGCTGGCCGCCTGCGCGACGCCGAGCGTGCCGACGCCGACCGCCGGGCGCGTCGCGACAACCTATACCACGGCCGGGTTGGAGCGCGTGATCGGCACGGACGCAGCCGGGCTGATACGCCTGTTCGGTCAGCCCGATGCGGATGTGCGCGAGGGGCAGGCGCGCAAGCTGCAGTTCGCATCCGGCATCTGCGTGCTGGACGCGTATCTCTACCCCAAGGGCGAGGACGAGCCGCGCGTCACCTATCTTGACGCACGAGAGCCGGACGGCAGCAGCATCGACCGGGCAAGCTGCGTCTCCGCGCTTACCCGACGTGACGGCGGAAAATAGCGCGCCGCGTTACTTCGATGCCTTATCGGCCGGTACGACCGCCAGCGTCCAGTCGCGCTCCGGCCGCAGATATTTCGCCGCCGTCGCCTGCAACTCGGCGGGTGTGACGGCCGCATAGTCGCGCGCGATGGTGCGCGCCGCCTCGATCCGCTCCGGATGAAAGGCCGCACCGCCCAGCTGGCGCAACCAGAACTGGTTCGCGGATGACACGCGCAGCACCTGTTGCTTGATCGGCCCCAGTATGCGCTGCAGCTCGTCCGCCGATACCGGATTGGCGACCAGATCGGCGGCGATCGAACGCGCCATCTGGAAGAAGAACGGCACCTTGTCGGGCGTCACCTTGCCGACCGCATACAGCCTGCCGCCACCCGGCAGCCCGATCGGCCACTGGTTGACGACGCCCGGACTGTAACTCGCGCCCGCCGCCTGACGCAGCCGCTCGAACAGGCGGTCTCCGAAGATCTGTGACAGGACCTCGAGCCGCCGGTCCTCGACGATATCGGCCACGCCGCCGCCAGTCGGCCACGCGATCACCGCCTCGGCCTGATTGTCCGGTCCCTGATGCGTACGCATCACGGGCTTCTCGACGTGCGCGGGAAAGCGGATCGGCGGCGCGGTACTTGTCGATCCCTGTCGCGGCTTCATCGCGCCGAAGGTGCTTGCGACCGCCGCGATCGCCTCGTTCGCGTTGACGTCACCGAACACCGTCACCTCGATGGGGCCGGAGGCAAGCAACGGCGCCCAGAACGCCTTGAACCTGGCCGGCGTCAACGCCTCGGCCTCCGCGCGCGTCGGCGTCGACCAACGCGGGTCTCCGTCGTGGAGCAGACCCTGAAGGTCACGCTGCAAGATGCCGTCGGGTGACTGCGTGTAGCCCGCCTCACTCGCCATGACGACCGCGCGCGCCCGAATGACCGGCGCCGGATCCCAGCGCGGCGAGGCCAGCTTCGTTGCCATCAGCCGAAGCTGATCGGGATAGTCGGACGGTGAAGTCAGCGCCGCCAGCGCGAAAGCGTCGTCGTCGATGCCAAAATCGAGATCGATGCGCCGCCCCGCGGTCAACTGGTCGATATCACCCTGATCGAGCTTGCCGATCCCACCCTGTACCAGCGCCAGATCGCCTGCCCATACCGGACTCGGCCGGTCGGCGGGCAGCGCGTCATAGCCGCGGCCGAAGCGCACCCGAACATAGACGCGGCCCGGCTCGGCCTGATTCGGAAACAGCAGCAGCCGCGTGCCGTTGGCGAAATCGACGCGCTCCATGTCGACGCCGCCCAGCTTCGTCCGCGCGGTCACCGTGCCGGGCTTGCCGAGCTTTGGAAGCTGCGACCATTCGACATCACCCTGCCGCCGGCGCTTGCCCGCGAGGCCCTTCACATCGACCTTGAGCAGCGCCGCCAGCGCGTTTGCCGCCCCCGGCTCCTCGACCTTGGTATTGGCGAGCGCCCGCGTGGCGGTACCCTCGAAGATGGTGCGCGTCGACGCCAGCAGCGTGGCGGGCGTGAACATGCCCTTGGCGCGCGCATCCTTCAGGATATCATAGCTCGTCTGCGGCCCCGCGACGGTTTCACGGATGTCCAGCGCCGCACCCATGTCGTCGGCCTGCTTGCCGCTGCCCTCGACCCGCGCGGTCTCGACCTGGGTGCGCAGCGCAGTGTCGAAATCGGCATATTCGCGGTCGACCTCCGCCTGCGTCGGCGGCGTCGCCATCGCGTCGGCAATCACTGCGCGAACATCCTTCATCGCCGCCTGCCAGTCGTCACCGACGGGCACGATGTTGACCGATGTCAGGTTCGCCGAACGCGAGACGTCGTCAAGCGCGACGCTCGCCTCCAGGAAGCTGCCGCCCGCACGTGCACGATTTTCCAGGCGGCGACTGATGAGGCGCGTCGCAAGCATGTCGACCATGCGGCGCTGGTTGAAGATGATCGTATCATCGTGATACTCCCAAGGCCTCAGCACAGCCATCGTGACGATCGCCGGCAGCCCCGGCTCGACAATGGTCGCGGAAACCGGCTTGTCGGGATCGGGCTTGCCGAAATCGGGATCGGCGGGAGCCAGTCCCGTGCCGCGCCAGCCCTTGAAATTGGCGACGATCGCATCCGCCATGATCTGTGGATCGATGTCGCCGGAAACGATGACGACGGTATTCTCGGGCCGGTACCAGCGATCGTGAAAGGCCGAGACGCCGGACCCCGTTGCTGCCTCCAGAGTCTTGATATTGCCGATCGGCGAGCGGTCGGCCAGCGGTTGGCCGGCAAAGAACAGTTCTCGCAGCGCATCGCCCGCGCGGACCTGCGGCCCCGGTTGCTCACGCTGTTCGGCCAGCACAACGGGGCGCTCGGCGGCGATCGACACGTCGGTGATGACCGGATGCGCCATCATGCCCGATAGGATTTTGAGGCTCTCGTCTAGGCTAGCCTGCGTCGCCGACGGCAGGTCGAGCTTGTAGGTCGTCTGCGTCGGCGTGGTCTGGGCATTGGTGTCGGAGCCGAACGACGCGCCGAACCGTTGCCAGACGCGTTTCGCTTCGCCGTCGGGGACGTATTTGGAGCCACGAAACGAGAGATGCTCGATGAAATGGGCAAAGCCGCGCTCACTCTCACGCTCCATCAGCGAACCGGCGTCGATCCGCACGCGCACCGATACCTGACCCGGCGGCGCCTCGTTTCGGCGGACGGCGTAGCGCAGTCCGTTGGGCAGCGTCCCGAACGACCAGGCGGGGTCGGGCGTGATATCACTGCCCTTGTACAGCCATTTAGCTGTATCGACCGGTACGCCGGCGATGACCGTCGCGGTCGACGTCTTGGAACCGGCTGCCCCGGCGGGTTGAGCACTCGTGGGACTACCGAACGCCAATGCGAGACCGGAGAGAATGACGATGCGGGTCACGCGCAGTGGAAACGGCATGCGTCCCTTTAGCCACCGTGACACGAATTCGCCAGCGCCTCCGACAGGACGGAACCGTGGCTCGGTCCCATTTCGCCACGTGCTGCGTTGCTGCCATGATTCTGACCCAGACTCACAATAATGGCCGCATCTCAATGACAAGACGGTTACCAAAAGGACGCAATGATGCTGGCGACGTCTGAACGCGATCACCGGGCAATGACGCCGCGCCCGGCCCATGCGACAGGGCCGATGGTTCCCGATCTCGGGATCATCTCCGGCGCGCCCGTGGCTGGTGCGCCGCTGGCGGCGGAGCGCGGCCGACCGCTGATCATCCGCTTCGGCAAGCATCTGCGCGGTCTGTTCGACCATCTGATCGGAGCCTCGTCGCTGGTCGCCACCGGTCCCGTACTTGATCCTTGCGACTTCGCCTGGACCGCGATGCTGCGCGAAGACTGGCAGGCAATCCGCGACGAGGCCACCGCGGTTGCGCTGCGCGGAGAAGCGTCGCCCAGCCTTGCGACAATCTCGCCCGACCACCGCCGCATCGCCGAGGTCGACAAATGGCGGTCATTCTTCCTTTGGGGTTACGGCTATCCAATCGAGGACAATATTGCGTGCTGCCCGACGACGAAGCGGGTGGTCGAAGCCATTCCCGGCCTGAACAGTGCGTTCTTCTCGATCCTTGCGCCGGGCACCCATATCCCCCCGCATCGCGGGGTCACCAAGGGACTGATTACCTGCCATCTTGGGCTGATCGTCCCGCGCGATGGCGATGTCCGCATGCGGGTCAACGACCAGATCGTGCGCTGGGCCGAAGGCGAGACGTTGGTTTTCGACGATACCTATAATCACGAGGTCTGGAACGACACGGACGGCACGCGCGTCGTCCTGCTCGTGCAATTCGAGCGGCCGCTGCGCCAGCCCGGCAAATGGTTCGCAGATCTTTTCATGGGCTTCGTGCGCCGATCGGCCTTCGTCCAGGAAGCACGCGACAATATCGCGCACTGGAATGCGGCGGTGAAGCAACTCGACGTATAGGCTCACATCTCACCGCGCTGGCGCCTGATTGCGTACCATTTGGCGACGTTGGCGTTATGTTGGGCAAGTGTGTCGGCGAAAACATGCCCGCCCGTCCCATCCGCGACGAAGTACAGCGCGCTGGATGTCGCCGGCGCGAGCACCGCGTCGATCGAGGCTCGACCCGGATTAGCGATGGGACCGGCGGGTAGACCGACGCTGGCATAGGTATTGTAGCCGTTCTTCGCGTCCAGTTCGGAACGCCGGATGCGACGGCCCAGTGCGCGGCCCTGGGTGATCGGATAGATTACGGTCGGGTCCGCCTGTAGCGGCATCCCGGCCCTCAGGCGGTTGCCGTAGACGGCGGCGACCATCGGGCGTTCGGACGGCTTGCCCGTCTCCTTTTCCACGATCGACGCGAGGATGATCGCCTGCGAAGGTGTCACGACAACCGTTGCCGGTGTTCGTTTTGCCCACGTCTTGGCAAGATATTCGCGCATCGCCTCTTGCATGCGCAGGACGACCGACGCGCGCGTATCGCCGCGCTGGAAGGCGTAGCTGTCGGGCAGGATCGAGCCTTCCGCGGGCACCGGAATGGTGCCGGTCAGCCCGTCCGCGCGCATCAAGGCGTCATGCACGAGCACGGAAGGATAGCCCTCGGGAATGACGACCAGGCGCTGCAGGACCTTGCCACCCTGCAACAGGTGCAGCACGTCGGCGGCGCTGGCATGCGCTGGGATGCGGTACTCGCCCGCCTTGATCGACACGCCTGAGCCGAAAAGCCGCGCCATCAAGCGAAATCGCCTGGCCGATCGGATCGCGCCCGCCTTCTCCAACCGTTCCGCCGCCGTGGCGAGGCTGCTGCCCTCCCGGATCTGGACGGTCAGCGTGCGCGTCGCCGGCCCGGTGCCGCTCCAGCCCTGGACAATGACGAACGCGGCAATGACAAGCGCGATGCCCGCGGCCAGTCCGAGAAGGCCGAGGCGACGCATCGCTTCGTCAGAGGGCCTTCATCACCAGCGACGCGTTCGTGCCCCCGAAGCCGAAGCTGTTGTTCAGCACCGCGCGCACCTCACGCTTCCTGGCCCTGTGCGGAACCAGATCGACACCGGCACAACTGTCACTGGGGTTATCGAGGTTGAGCGTGGGCGGCACGATCTGGTCGCGCAGCGCCAGGATGCAGAAGATGCTCTCGACGGCGCCGGCCCCGCCCAGCAGGTGACCGATGGCCGACTTGGTCGACGACATCGACACACCGTCGATCGCATCGCCGAACAGGCGACGGACCGCGCCCAATTCCAGCTCATCGCCCAGCGGCGTCGAGGTGCCGTGCGCGTTAATGTAGTCGATCTCATGCGGCGCGACGGCCGCCTTTTTTAGCGCCATCTGCATTGCCCGGAAGGCACCGTCGCCCTCCGGATGCGGCGCGGTGACGTGATAGGCATCGCCCGACAGGCCATAGCCGATCACCTCGGAATAGATGGTCGCGCCGCGTGCCCGGGCGTGCTCCAGTTCCTCCAGCACGACGATCCCTGCGCCCTCGCCCATCACGAAGCCGTCGCGGTCCCTGTCATAGGGACGCGAGGCCCGCTCGGGCGTGTCGTTGAAGCTCGTCGACAACGCGCGCGCCTGCGCGAAGCCGGCGATGCCCAGCGGACACACCGTTCCCTCCGCCCCGCCCGCCAACATCACGTCGGCGTCGTCCATCGCGATCATCCGCGCGGCATCACCGATCGCGTGGGCGCCGGTCGAGCAGGCGGTGACGACGGCGTGATTGGGACCCCGCAGGCCATATTTGATCGAGACCTGCCCCGAGATCAGGTTGATGAGGCGGCCGTGCACGAAATGCGGGGAGACGCGGCGCGGCCCCTTTTCGTGGAGTACCAACGACTCGCTCTCAATCCCCGGCAAGCCACCGATCCCCGAGCCGATGGAACAGCCCGCGCGCCAGCTCTGCTCCAGCGTCATGTCGGTCAGGCCGGCATCCTCCAGTGCCTGGCCCGCGGCATCGATGCCGTAGATGATGAACGGATCGACCTGGCGCTGCACCTTGTGGTCGATCCGCCTGGCAGGATCGAACCCGTATTCGTGGCCGGCGGGCTTCACCTCGCAAGCGATGCGGCACACCTGGTCGGCGGCGTCGAACCGCGTGATCGGGCCGGCGCCCGATCGCCCGGCGATGATGTTTGCCCAGGTGGTTTCAACATCGGATCCCAGCGGGGTGACCAGGCCCAATCCGGTGACGACGACGCGCCGCATGCAATGCTCCATTGTTGCGATACACAAACGGCCTCCCGCCCCGATTGCCCCGGACGGGAAGCCGCTCGATTTACCCCTCAGGGGCTATGGCTTACGCCGCGGATGTTTAGGACTGATGCTCATCGATATAGGTGATAGCGTCCTTGACCGTTGTGATCTTCTCGGCGGCATCGTCCGGAATCTCGACACCGAATTCTTCCTCGAACGCCATGACCAACTCGACGATATCGAGGCTGTCCGCGCCCAGATCGTCGATGAAGCTGGCGTCCTCGGTCACCTTGTCGGCTTCCACGCCCAGATGCTCGACAACGATCTTCTTCACGCGCTCCGCGGTCTCGCTCATGGTAATCCTCTTCGGTCTCGGTTTGGGTGTTCCTGAACGCACCTAGAACGGGGGTCGCATGCTGGCAAGCCCGGCACATGCGCGGCCGCGATCAGATCATCGCCATCCCGCCATTGACGTGCAGCGTCTGGCCGGTGACGTAACCCGCTTCCCGGCTGGCCAGATAGACGACCGCCGCGGCAACGTCCGCGCCCTGCCCCAGCGTACCGGCCGGGATGCGCGTCGTTAGCGCGGCCTTCTGCGCCTCCGGCAGCGCGTCGGTCATGGCCGAGGCGATGAAGCCTGGCGCGACGCAATTGACGGTGATCCCGCGACTGGCGAGCTCCTGGGCCAGCGCCTTCGACATGCCGACCAGCCCCGCCTTGGACGCGGCATAATTCGCCTGTCCGGGATTGCCCGTCGTGCCCACGACCGAGGTGATCGACACGATCCGCCCGAACCGCGCCTTCATCATCGGCCGCGCCGCCGCCCGGCACAGCCGGAACGCAGCCTCCAGATTGACACGGATGACGGCGTCCCACTCGTCGTCCTTCATCCGCATCGCAAGGTTGTCGCGCGTCACCCCGGCATTGTTGACCAGGATATCGAGACGACCCATCGCCTCTACCGCACCGGGCACGAGCGCGTCGACCGCCGGACCATCGGATAGGTCACAGGGGAGCGCGACACTGTCCCCGCCCAGTTCCTCGCGAAACGCATTCAGCTTTGCGGCATTCGATCCCGACACCGCCAGCCGCGCGCCCCGCGATGCGAGCGAACGCGTGATCGCGGAACCGATTTCTCCCGAGGCTCCGGTAACAAGGGCGGCCATACCGGTCAGGTCGAACATGCTATGCTCCTTAAATCAGGTTGAATCGCGCAGAGGCGCAGAGGAGGCCGAGCAGTCGCCCCAAAGTCACGTCCAGGACGTTGCCGCTGACAAGATCGATATCCTTCACTTCTTCTCCGCGTCTCCGCGTCTCCGCGTCTCCGCGCGAACTCAAATTGCCTTCACTATCGCCTCGATGTCGTCCATCGTCACAACGCTGGTGACCGTTGCGTCCGGCACGGTGCGCTTGACCATCGGACCCAGCACCTTGCCGCCGAACTCGACGAAGTGCGTCACGCCCGCTTGCCACATCGCCAGCACCGACTCGCGCCAGCGCACCATGCCGGTCACCTGATCGACCAGGGCCACGCGGATCGCGCCTGGATCGGCGATCGCGACGGCATCGACATTGGCGAAGATCGGGACCAGCGGCGCGTTAATCGTGACCTGCGTCAGTGCGTCCGCCATCGCATCCGCCGCCGGCTGCATCAGCGGGCAATGGAACGGCGCCGACACGGGAAGCAGCAGCGCGCGCTTCGCGCCGAGTTCCTTCGCCAGCGCCACCGCGCGCTCGATCGCGTCCCGGTGGCCCGAAATCACCACCTGTCCCGGATCATTGTCGTTCGCGATCGCACAGACACGCTCGGGGCCTCCTTCGGCAAGGATCGCATCGACCGCCGCGCCGGCGACCGTCCTTGCCTTGTCGAGATCGACGCCGAGCAGTGCGGCCATCGCCCCATCACCGACCGGGACCGCTGCCTGCATGGCCTTGCCACGGGTCCTGAGCAGCGCGGCGGTCGTGGCAATGTCGAAGGTGCCCGCGGCGCACAGCGCGCTATACTCTCCCAGGCTGTGCCCGGCGACATAATCGGCCTTGTCGGCAAGTCTCACACCGCCTTCACGCTCCAAGACGTGAAGCGTTGCGATCGCGTTGGCCATGATCGCCGGCTGAGCGTTCTCGGTCAGCGTCAGTTCGTCCGCTGGTCCCTCCGCCATCAGCCGCGAAAGGTGCTGGCCGAGCGCATCATCGACCTCGGCGAATGTCTGACGGGCTATCCCGCTCGCCCCGGCGAGCGCCTGACCCATGCCGACCGACTGACTGCCCTGTCCCGGAAAGATGAACGCGCGCATCATTGTCTCCTTTACCCGTGCGACTAGAAACCGGCGGCGGCACTTGCAACCGGACCCGCATCGTCTTTCCCCACCTTGTCTTTCGACGTCATGCTGCTAGGGAAGCGCGCTCGACCGGGCATGCTCGGTTCGACTGAACGACAGCCGGAGGGGCGGCCGCATGGGGCGGCAGGTCAGCGATCGGCAGGAAAAGGACGGATATATGGCTCTTTACGAGCATGTGTTCCTTGCGCGCCAGGATCTGGCACAGGCGCAGGTGGACGCCCTGGCGGAAACCGCCACCAAGATCATTCAGGACAACGAGGGTCGGGTCGTCAAGACCGAGACCTGGGGCTTACGCAGCCTTGCCTATCGCATCGCCAAGAACCGCAAGGCGCATTATGTGATGCTGGAGATCGACGCACCGGGTTCGGTTGTCGCCGAGCTGGAACGCCAAACCCAGATCAACGAAGACGTCATCCGCTATATGACGGTGCGCGTCGACGAGTTGGAGGAAGGCCCCAGCGTAATGATGCGCAAGCAGGAGCGCGACCACGAGCGTCGCAGCGATCGTGGTGGCGACCGTCCGCGTCGCGACCGCGACGAGGAGAATAACTGATGGCCCGCCCGTTTTTCCGCCGCCGCAAGAGCTGCCCCTTCTCCGCCAAGGATGCGCCGCGGATCGATTACAAGGACGTGCGCCTGCTGCAGGGCTTCGTGTCCGAGCGCGGCAAGATCGTGCCCAGCCGCATCACCAGCGTCAGCGCGAAGAAGCAGCGCGAACTGGCGCAGGCCGTCAAGCGCGCGCGTCATCTGGGCCTGCTGCCCTACATCGTGAAGTAAGGAGCAAGCACAATGGATGTGATTTTGCTGGAGCGTGTCGAGAAACTGGGCGCGATCGGCGACGTAGTGCAGGTCAAGGACGGCTATGCCCGCAACTTCCTGCTGCCGCGCAAGAAGGCGTTGCGGTCGAACGACGCAAACCGCAAGGTCTTCGAGGCCAACCGCACGCGGATCGAGATCGATAATACCGCGCGTCGCAACGACGCCGAGAAGGAAGCGAAGCGCTTTAGTGATGCGACCGTTATCCTGATTCGCCAGGCGTCGAATACAGGCCAGCTTTATGGTTCTGTCGCCGTGCGCGATCTGGTCGACGCATTGAACGACAAGGGCCACAAGGTGTCGAAATCGTCGGTCGTCCTGGACAAGCCGATCAAGTCGATCGGTCTATACGATGTTCGCGTGTCGCTGCATCCCGAAGTGTCGGTCACTGTCAAGGTGAACGTGGCCCGCTCGCCCGAGGAAGCGCAGATGCAGGCGCAGGGCGTCGATGTCATGTCCGCCATGTTCGAGAAGGACGCCGCCGGCTTTGTCGAGGACTACAACCCCAATGCCGAACCCGGCGCGACCGCGGAGACGTCGGCGGAAGACGAACCTCGGACCTGATCGAGTTCAAAGCTTAAAGAAAAGGGCCGCGCGGCACATGCCGGGCGGCCCTTTTTTTGGGTTGTCTTTGAACCTCTCCAGAGATGTGCGCTTGCCGTTAGGCGAGCCGCTCCGGCAGCACGGAGTTACGGGCAGATCACGCAGGCGCTGACGACGGCGGCGAGTGGGATCAGAGCGAAAAATATCGGTGCGAAACTCTTCATGTCGAAGCCTTACAAAGTGAACAGCCGCATAATGCGAAGGCTCGCCGAAGGTTGCACGCCGATGAACGAAAACGCAGCGACTTCGCTCGTCGCGTCCTGACCCGGCAGGGCGAACTCGCGGGCTGTTTCATGCCTCACGACCGGCGGCTCTGACTGAACGACCAGCCGAGTAGGTGCGAGATCCGTCGTGGACGCGGGGCGTGATGGCGCGGCGCGCTATGCGCAGGGCCGAAATACGCGGATAAGGATGGCGACAGGGGTGTCGGGAGTATGAGCATGTTGAAGACCATCACGAATGCAGCCGTCACCGCAGCGCTTGCCCTGTCGGCCACGCCCGCGCTCGCGCAGCATCACAACAAGCATGACAAGAAGCCGGACCAGACGCTGACAACGCCGCCCGCTTCCGATGCAATGCCTGGCGGTACGACGACGGATCAAACCATGTCCGAGCCCGAAGCGACACCACCGGTCGAAACCACGACCACCGATACGACAGACGACATGGGTACCGAACCTGCGACGAGCGCAGACGACGCGGCGCGGCAACCGATGCCCACGCCTTCGGCGTCTTCGACACCGCAGTAAGAAGCACGATCTCGCTGGGACTCATCCAGGTAGATGTCAGGGGGTCACCGGGGCATTGCTCCGGTGACCCTTGCTCTGCGGGCCTCGCGCCGACCAGTGCTTGATCCGCATCCCGACAAAGGCCACATGGACGGTTATGCTGATCGAGACCGAGACCACGCCCAATCCGGCGACGCTGAAGTTCCTGCCCGGCCGCACGGTCATGGAAGCAGGTACGCGCGACTTCGCCAATCCGGAGGATGCGATCGCAAGTCCACTGGCGGAAGCGATATTCTCGCTGGGTGACGTGACCGGCGTTTTCTTCGGACGGGACTTCATCTCCGTCACCGCAACGCCCGGGGTCAACTGGCGCGACCTGAAGGGCGACGTGCTGGCTATCCTGCTGGATCATTTCACGGCCGCCATGCCGCTGTTTCGTCCCGCGAGCGCCGACTTCCAGGTAGTGGACGAAACCGCATCCTTCGTCGATGACCCGGCCGATGCCGACATCGTCGCGCAAATTCGGGAACTGATCGACACGCGGGTCCGCCCGGCGGTGGCGAACGATGGCGGTGACATCATCTATCACGGGTTCGAGCGCGGCAAGGTATTCCTGCGCATGCAGGGCGCGTGCTCGGGATGCCCTTCCTCAACGGCAACGCTCAAGAACGGCATCGAGCAGCTATTGAGATATTATGTGCCCGAGGTGACGGAAGTCAGGGCGGTCTGATGGCGGAAGTGATTGGCGACCACGCGCTCGACCAGCTGTTTCGCGAGGGTCGGTCATATAACGGCTATACCGACCGGCCGGTCGCGGTCGATCAATTGCACGCTATTTGGGATCTGGTGAAGATGGGGCCGACTTCGGCCAACCAGCTTCCTGCCCGCCTGGTCTGGTGCATCAGTGATAACGCAAAGGACAAGCTGGCCGACTGCGTCAGCGAGACGAATCGCAAGAAAGTCCTCCAGGCGCCCGTCACCGTTATCATCGGTATGGATACGGATTTTCACGAGTATTTGCCTGAATTCTTTCCACATGCCGATGCGAAGGCCTGGTTCGACGGCAATGCGGAGCTTCGTCGCGAATCGGCGATGCGGAACAGTACTCTTCAGGGAGCATATCTCATCATGGCGGCGCGTGCGCTGGGACTCGATACCGGTCCGATGTCGGGGTTCGATCAGGGCAAGGTAGATGCGGTCTTTTTCGCCGACGCCCGGACGGTCCGGACGAACTTCATCTCGACCTTGGGTTATGGCGATAGCTCTTCAACATTTGATCGTCTGCCCCGTCCCGACTTCGACCGTTTCAATACGATCGCCTGATGCCCGTGCGGACGCTGGTGATCGACACCGCGACTGCTGCATGTTCCGTCGCGCTTATTGACGATGGAAAAATCATCGACCGGCTTTGCCACGTTGTCGGGCGCGGGCATGCGGAACGGTTGGTGCCGATGGTCGCCGCGTTGCAGGATGGAGGTCGCGCGGATCGCATTCTCGTCGATTGCGGACCCGGTAGTTTTACCGGCCTCAGGGTAGGTATCGCCGCTGCTCGCGGGCTGGGATTTGGCTGGAGCATACCGGTTTACGGCTATTCCTCGATGGGGCTGATCGCCGCACGCGCCTTCCGTAGTATCGGCGACCAAGAGATTGTCGTCGTGATCGAGGGCGGGCATGGCGAAGTCTTCCTGCAGTCCTTCGCCCGTCCATCGACTGCTTTCGACGCGCTCCGCTCGCTAAGACCCGAGGACGCGATTGCGGCACTGAAAGGCAGGCGCGCGGTCGGGACGGGCACGCGCAGGCTCCACGCGCTCGATAGCCGTATCCTGCTCGACGAGTCGCTTCCCGATGCGGCCGATGCGGCGCTCCTCCCGCCGGCGCATACCTCATTGCCCCCGCGGCCGATCTATGGTCGCGCACCCGATGCGAAACCGATGGCAGCGGTTGATTGATGGCGACGAGCACAATCATGCTGCGTCGGGGCGACGCCCGCGATATTGCGGTCATCGAGGCACTGATGTCGGCCTCGTTCGATCCACGCTATGGCGAAGCCTGGACGCGCGGGCAGTGCATGGGGGTGCTGGCCATGCCGGGTGTCAGGCTGACACTGGCAATGGTCAATGATCGTCCGGCCGGCTTCGCCATGGTCCGCACTGTGATCGACGAGGCCGAATTGCTGTTGCTGGGCGTGGCTCCGCCCTTTCGTCGGCGCGGGATCGGCGGTGTATTGCTGCGCTGCGTCATCGCGGACTGCGCCGCGGAAGGGACGAGTGCCATGCACCTTGAGGTTCGCGCCGGCAACGACGCGGTAAAGCTTTATCAAGATCATCATTTCGTCAAGGTCGGGGACCGCCGCCATTATTACCGCGGGACAACCGGCGAATTGCGCGATGCGCACACCTATCGCCGGGCCGTCTGACCGGTGAGGGTCGCGGATTGTTAGTCCTTTTCGCAACAGGACGTGTCGGCTAGGGTACACGACCCCGGGGAACGATTGAAGAATTGATGGCGCGCAAGATCGATCTCGAGAATTTGTGCAATCAAAGAGGATTGCGGATCACCGACCAGCGCCGCGTGATCGCTCGCGTTCTGTCCGAGGCGGAAGATCATCCCGATGTCGAGAAGGTCTATGCACGAGCGTCGGCGATCGACCCTGGTATCTCGATCGCGACCGTCTATCGCACGGTGCGCCTGTTCGAGGAAGCGGGCATCCTCGATCGCCACGACTTCGGCGACGGGCGCTCACGCTACGAGCCGTCGCCCGAGGCGCATCACGACCATCTGATCGATGTCGAGACGGGGCGTGTGATCGAGTTCGTCGACCCCGAACTGGAACAGCTGCAAAAGGCGATCGCAGAGAAGCTGGGCTTCCGCCTGGTCGATCACCGGATGGAGCTTTACGGCGTCAGTCTCCAGCGCAAGGACTGACGCGGTCGGCGCCATTCACCTGGCCGCCAGGATCGCGGCTCTTGTCCTGGCACTGATCGCGGCGCTCCTGTTGCATGGAGCGTGGTGCCTGCTGGGCCTCCCCTCACCGTGGCCGCGGCTTTTTCTCGGAACGGTGGGGCGCATCATCGGAGCGCGCGTTCGCATCGTCGGCGCGCCGCTCCACCGGAATGTCGTCATCGTCGCCAATCATCTGAGTTGGATCGACATCCTGCTGCTCGCCGGCGCGACGGGCACCGCCTTCGTCGCCAAGGCCGATTTGCGCTCGGTCCCGCTCATCGGCTGGCTGTGCACGCTCAACCACACTCTTTTCGTCGAGCGCGGCGACCGGATGGGGATCGCCACCCAGATCGACGCGCTGCGCGATGCGCTCGCGAAAGACTGGGCCGTCACGATCTTCCCCGAGGGAACTATCGGCGACGGCTGCACGCTCGCGCCGTTCAAAGCCTCGCTCTTCGCGGTCCTTGCACCGCCGCCTCCAGGCGTCCAGGTCCAGCCCGTCCTGATCGACTATGGCGACGCCACCGGGGAACTCGCATGGGTCGGGGAGGAGTCCGGGCTGTCGCATGCGCTTCGCGTGCTGCGTCGTCCGGGTGCATTTCGTCCCACGCTGCAATTCCTCTCACCGTTCGACCCCGCGGCCTGCGCGGGTCGCAAGGCGATCGCCGCCGAGGCACGCCACCGGATGCTGGCGGCCGCGCGACAAAGCGCCTAAAGGCGCGCGGATGACCCTGCCACGGACCTTCCACGTCAAATCCTTCGGCTGCCAGATGAACGTCTATGATGGCGAGCGGATGGCCGAACTGATGACCGAACAGGGTCTGACAGCGGCTGACGCGGACGCGGCCGATCTGGTCGTCCTCAACACCTGCCACATCCGCGAACGCGCGACCGAGAAGGTCTATTCCGACATCGGACGCCTGAGAAAGGGTGGCAGGAAGCCGATGATCGCGGTCGCCGGCTGTGTAGCGCAGGCCGAGGGCGCCGAGATCGTCGCCCGCGCGAAGGTCGATGTGATCGTCGGGCCGCAGGCGTATCATAACCTCCCCGACCTGGTGGCGAAGGCGGCGTCGGGCGCGAGCGCGCTCGATACCGACATGCCCGTCCTCTCGAAATTCGACCGGCTGCCCGCGCGACGCCGCCAGGGTCCTTGCGCCTTCCTGACCGTGCAGGAGGGATGCGACAAATTCTGCACCTATTGCGTCGTGCCCTACACGCGGGGCGCCGAGCTCAGCCGGCCCTGGAACGCGCTGCTGGACGAGGCGCGCGCGCTGATCGATAGCGGCGCGCGCGAGATCACGCTGCTGGGCCAGAACGTCAACGCCTGGACAGGTGAGGATGACGCGGGGAGATCGCAGGGACTGGACGGCCTGATCCGTGCGCTCGACCGGCTGCCGCGACTGGAGCGCATCCGCTACACGACCAGCCATCCTGCAGACATGACGGAAGGCCTGATCGCGGCGCATGGCGACGTCGAAAAGCTGATGCCTTTCCTGCATCTGCCGGTCCAGTCGGGCAGCGACCGCATCCTGCGCGCGATGAATCGCTCGCACGATCGCGACTCCTATCTGCGCCTGCTGGAGCGCATCCGCGCGGTGCGGCCCGACATCGCGTTGTCGGGCGATTTCATCGTCGGTTTCCCGGGCGAGACCGACGATGACTTTACAGAGACCCTGAGCCTTGTCGACGCCGTCGGCTACGCGCAGGCATTCTCCTTCAAGTACAGCCCGCGTCCCGGTACGCCGGCCGCCGACATGCCCGATCCCGTCGCGGTTCCGGTGATGGACGAGCGCTTGCAACGGCTTCAGGCGGCAATCGGCCGCGATCAGCACCGCTTCAACCAGGCGACGGTGGGGCGGTACTGCGATGTGCTGATCGAACGGCCGGGCAAACTGCCGGGGCAGATGCTGGGCAAGTCGCCCTGGCTCAATTCGGTCCATGTGATAACCCAGGCCGCAATCGGTGACCTTGTCCATGTCAGGATCGCCGCGGCTGGTCCCGTTTCCGTCACGGGCGTTGAAGAACGCGCTGGCAAGATGCACGTTGCAGCTTAGGTTGGCGCTGGGCGTTCTCGCTGCCCCGCCTGTGTGAAAGGACCGCATGAGCCGCAAGCCCGTTGCCGCAAAGGCCGGAGACCGCAGCCGGGTCGAGCTGTTGTTCGACCGGCCGCAACTTCTTCCCCGCCTGTTCGGGCAATATGACCAGAATCTGGTCGCGCTGGAAAACAGGCTGGGCGTGTACATCACGGCGCGCGGCAACCGGGTCGGACTTGAGGGAACTGCGGAACAGGTGGCGACGGCGCGCGACGTGCTCAACGACCTGTACAATCGTGCCACGCGCGGGGAAGACGTCGATACGGGGCTGGTCGACGCGGCGATCGCGATGGCGGCGGAGCCGATGCTAACGGGAATTGTGCGCGCGGAGGTGGAAGGCGACGGCGCGGTGCCGACGCTGATGATCAGGACCCGCAAGAAGACGATCGTCCCGCGTACTCCGGCGCAGGCGCATTACATGCGCGCGCTCACGACCAACGAGATGATCTTCGCACTGGGTCCGGCCGGGACGGGCAAGACTTATGTTGCCGTCGCGCAGGCGGTGGCTCAGCTCATTACCGGCAGCGTGCAGCGACTGATCCTGTCGCGTCCGGCCGTCGAGGCGGGCGAGCGACTCGGCTTCCTGCCCGGCGACATGAAGGAGAAGGTCGATCCCTATCTCCGGCCGCTGTACGACGCCTTGTACGACTGCCTTCCCGCCGAACAGGTGGAGCGACGAATCATGTCGGGCGAGATCGAGATCGCGCCGATTGCCTTCATGCGCGGACGCACGCTCGCCGATGCCTTCGTGATCCTGGATGAGGCCCAGAATACGACGCCGGCGCAGATGAAGATGTTCCTGACCCGCTTCGGGCAGAACAGCCGCATGGTCGTTTGCGGCGATCCCAATCAGGTGGACATTCCCGGCGGCGTCCAGGCTTCCGGGTTGGCGGATGCGGTCCGGCGGCTGGAAGGGCTGGAGGGCATCGCGATGAGCCGCTTCACCGCGGCCGACGTGGTTCGCCATCCGATCGTCGGCCGCATCGTCGAGGCATATGAAGGCGGTGATTGAGATCGCACTTTCTCGCGAGGCACCGTGGCCCGATGCCGATTGGGAAGAACTCGCGACCCGCGCCGTCCGTGCGGCGATCGAGCGGACTCCTTATGGCGAACTTCTGACGACCCCGGCGCTTGTCGAGTTGTCGATCCGGCTGACGTCCGATGACCAGGTGCAAACGCTGAACCGTCAATATCGGCATAAGGACAAGCCGACCAACGTCCTGTCCTTTCCGATGATTCAGCGCGACCTGCTGATGACCGTCACGCAGAACTCCGACGATGGCGAGGTGTTGCTCGGTGACATCATTGCGGCACACGGGGTCTGCCTTGCCGAGGCGGCCGATCGTGGCATCACAACGGAGGATCATCTCGCGCATTTGTTAATGCACGGCGCGCTCCACCTGCTAGGATATGACCATGAGGGGGACGGCGAGGCCGAGGCGATGGAGCGGATCGAGCGAGACGCGCTCGCCGCGCTCGGGATCGCGGATCCCTATGCAACAGGTGAGGACTGACCACAGCGATGGCCGATGGCCCTAGCAGCGCCCAGAGTGGCGCGACGAACGACAGCGGTATCTGGCGCGGACTGAAAGCGCTGATCTTCGGCGACGAGGCAAGCGAGTCGCTGCGCGAGCAACTGGAAGAGGTCATCGACCGGCACGAGGGCGACCCCGCTCCCGACGCCGCCGGCGACCTGTCGCCGCTGGAGCGGCAGATGGTCCGCAATCTGCTCCACTTCGGAGAGCGCGACGCCGGTGACGTGGGCGTCCCGCGCGCGGACATCGTCGCGGTGGAGGAAGGCACGAGCTTTGCCGAACTCGTCCGCATCTTCGCCGATGCCGGGCACAGCCGCCTGCCCGTCTATCGCGACGCACTCGATACCATCATCGGCATGGTCCACATCAAGGACGTCTTCCAGATCCTTGCGTCGGACGATGACAGGCCGGAGACGATCGCCGCGCTGATCCGCGAACCCCTCTACGTACCCATGTCGCGTGGGGCGCTCGACCTGCTCGCCGACATGCGCGCCAGCCACGTTCATCTGGCCATCGTGCTCGACGAATATTCAGGGACCGAGGGCCTGGTCACGATCGAGGACCTGATCGAGGAGATCGTCGGCGACATCGAGGACGAGCATGACGAGGACCCGATCGCCCTGCTGACGCCGCTGGATGGCGGCGCGTGGGAGGCGGATGCGCGGATCGAACTCGAAGATCTTGCCGAGGCGGTGGACGTACGTCTGGGCGTAACCGAAGACGATATCGACACGCTGGGCGGATTGACGGCGATCCTCCTTGGGCGCGTGCCGGTGATCGGAGAAACCGTCGAGCATTCCAGCGGGTGGCGTATCGAGGCGCTGGATGCCGACGAGCGACGTGTAAACCGCGTACGGTTGTTTCCTCCAATCGATCCCGCCGAAGAGGACTCCTAACCCGCCGTCGCTTGTCGCTTTCGGGCGGCAGGCTTATTTGCGTTTCCATGCGTAAACATATTCTGATCGTCCTGGGCCTGATCGTCCTCGTCGTCGTCGCCGGCGTGGTCTATATCGGCTGGCCGGACAAGGCACGCGAGCCAATCGCGGCAGTGCAGGGCGCACGTCCCGCGATCACACAGCCTCGCGAACAGGTCATCCCGACGGTCGAAGTTGCGAAGGTCGTTGGCTGGCGGAGCAATGCGATGCCGACACCGGCGGCGGGGCTGAAGGTGCAGTCGTTCGCGACCGGGCTGGACCATCCGCGCTGGCTTTATCAGCTTCCTAATGGCGATGTCCTGGTGGCGGAAAGCAACTCGCCGCCGCGCGGTGATGGAGGCATCAAGGGTTGGGTGATGAAGTATCTGCTGGGACGGGCGGGCGCCGGGGTAACTTCCGCCAACCGGATCACCCTCCTGCGTGATACGGACGGTGACGGCGTCGCAGATCAGCGATCCGTCTTCATGACCGGACTGAACTCGCCGTTCGGAATGACACTGTTCGAGGGCGCCCTGTACATTGGCGACACCGATGCGCTCGTGCGCGTGCCCTACGAAGCCGGGCAAACGCGGGTCACCGCCAGACCCGAGCGCGTGGTGCCGCTCGCACCCGGCGGCAATCACTGGACTCGCAACGTCATCAACGCGCCCGACGGAAAGACACTGTTCGTCAGCGTCGGTTCGTCGACGAACATCGCGGACAACGGCCTTGAGGCAGAACGCTACCGGGCAAACATCCTACAGGTCTGGCCACGCGACAAGAACTGGCGCATTTATGCGTCGGGACTGCGCAATCCCGTCGGGATGGCAATCAATCCGCAATCGGGCGGGTTGTGGACCGTCGTCAATGAACGCGACATGCTCGGGTCCGATCTTGTGCCCGACTATCTGACACAGGTCGAGTTCGGCGACCAGTTTGGTTGGCCCTGGTATTATTGGGGCGGCTACCCCGACCCGCGCGTCGAGGATAAAAATCCAGCGCTCCAGCAATATTCGAAGCGTCCCGATTATGCGCTGGGACCCCATGTCGCGGCGCTGGGACTGGCGTTCTCGGAAGCCGCGAAACTCGGGCCGCGCTTTGCGCAGGGCGCGTTTGTGGGCGAGCATGGGTCGTGGAACCGCAAGCCGCCCTCAGGGTATCACGTCGTCTATATACCTTTCGGTCCGAACGGCTTTCCGGTAAAGGGCGCCAAGCCATTCGAGGTGCTCGGTGGCTTCCTAGACCAGGACGGCAATGCCCGGGGCCGCCCGGTCGGCGTCATTGTCGACGCAGACGGCGCGCTGCTGGTCGCCGACGATGTGGGCAACCGCATCTGGCGGGTCAGCGCTGCGCGGTAAAGCCGCAAGAACCCGGCGGGCTGGTCAGCGGCCGCGGCTTAGGTCGTCGACCTCACCCATGATGGTTTCCAGCGCGGTGCTGTTCCGGTCGACGACGTGCTCCGAACGCGCCGGCAGATCGCCCTCGCTCATGATCGCTTCCAGCGCGACCCGACCGCGCGCCACGCGACTCTTGATCGTGCCGACCGCGACCTGGCAGATCTCGGCCGCCTCCTCATAGGCAAAGCCCCCCGCCCCGACGAGAATGAGCGCCTCGCGCTGCGGTTGCGGGAGATGAAGCAGCGCGCGCCGCATGTCGCCGAGTTCGACGTGCCGGTCCTGACTCGCCGGTGCGGCGAGAATGCGATCGGCAACCAGGTCATCCCATTCACCCTTGAACCGGGCACGGCGCATCTGCGACAGATACAGGTTGCGCAGAATGATGAAGGTCCATGCACGCATGTTGGTCCCCGCCTGGAACCGCTGACGCGCCGCCCACGCCTTCAGTAACGTCTCTTGGACCAAATCGTCTGCCAGATCACGGCTGCCCGAAAGCGAGCGACCGAATGCGCGGAGATGTGGAATAACCTGGGCGAGTTCCTTCTTGAACTCGGGATCGGATAGCGAGACATGCTCGGGCTGCTGCTCATCGGGATCGCGCAGGACTGGCTGGTTCATGGATTACCGTTCGGACGAAGAATGATCACGCTCTTGTCGGGGCAAGATAGGATGCACCGTGCATCATTGCCACCGTCCGCGCTCTTACCTCGATCAGCGAAACACCAGGACCGCAAAGATCACGATCAGCAGCACCATTGAGATCGCCAGCACATAACGGGTCACACCCGGAGTCGACGCACCCCGTGCCTGATCGGTGTTGACATGGATTTGTTCGTCATCAGCCATATCCCGTAAACCCCTGAAAACCGTTTTAGCTCCGTAATCAGTTTGCCGGCACTGTCGCCTGATCGAAGAACAACGCCTGACTGATCGCGGCCTTGACGGTTGAGCGCTGGAACGGTTTTGTGATGAGGAAGGTCGGCTCCGGCCGTTCGCCTGTCAAAAGCCGCTCGGGGAAGGCGGTAATGAAGATCACGGGCACGTCAAGTTGGGCAAGAATATCCTTCACGGCGTCGATTCCCGAGCTGTCGTCCGCCAGTTGGATGTCGGCAAGCACCAGCCCGGGACGATCCTCCATCGCCAGCGACACCGCCTCGTCGCGCGTCACCGCGACCCCCGTCACTTCATGCCCGAGGTCACGCACGATGGTTTCGATATCCATCGCGATCAGCGGTTCATCCTCGATGATCAGCACACGCGAGCGGGTCTGATCCTCGATCTCCGCCAGCGCCTTCGCGACGAGGCGATCGACCTCGTCGACATCGACTTCTACCAGATAGGCCGCATCTTCCGGCGTGAACCCCTCCATCGCGGTCAGCAGCAGCGCCTGCCTCGACAACGGCGTCATCCGTGCAAGGCGCGCACGCGCGATATCCTCTCCCGCCGCTTCCCCCTCGATGCCCTGCGGTTCTTCCTCGACATCCTCGAAATTGGTGGAATTCCAGATCGCCTGGAACATGCGATAAAGGCCGACCCTCGGCTCCACGTCCGAGGGGAACTCGCTGGGCGCCGCGACGATTGCCTCCAGCGTCGCCCGGACATATTTGTCGCCATGTTGCTGACTGCCGGTAAGAGCCCGACCATATCGGCGCAGAAAAGGAAGATGCGGGGCGAGTTGCTGACCGAGCGACATGGGTGGTGGAAACTCCTGAACAGGTTCCGTCGTGTTTGTCGTCTAGCTCGCGATGATGCAATGGCGAACCCGATCCCGGCGTTGGCATCAGCCGGATTTGATTCGACGACGCCAGTGGAACCATCGGCAACACATTTGGTTTCAGGATGGCGATACGGCGTCGATGGCACTTACTTCTGCGCGATTTCTGCCGCAGCGGTGTCGTTGACGCGCTTCAGCCAAGCGGCGTGCGGGTTGTCGATTGAGGAAAGCTTGAAGTTTTGGGCCAGGATATGCCGAACAAACGGTCTGATGATGATGCGAAGAAGCCGCGCTTGTCAAAAGGGCATGATCGTGACCGGGACACGGGTTCGGCGCTGCGATCCGTTTATCAGCAGACCGTGGAGGAACCCGTGCCCGATGACCTGATGGACCTGCTCGGCAAGCTGGATTGAGCGAGACGGTCATCTGCGAGTCATGCTGATGCGTAGCTAGATGACAGCAGCAACGCGGTCCCGACTGATGGAAGACACTCAGCAAGCATTCGAGGCGGGAAGCGCATCGTCAGTCGCAACGCCCGGGA
Source organism: Sphingomonas sp. (assembly GCA_965260965.1). GTDB lineage: Bacteria > Pseudomonadota > Alphaproteobacteria > Sphingomonadales > Sphingomonadaceae > Sphingomonas. The sequence continues at coordinate 2,058,672 of CBDHCA010000003.1, forward strand.
CAAGACGGTTACCGACGGGCACCAAGCTTATCCTCATCCTCAGCGCAGCGATGCTTCCCCTGGCGTTGATCGCAATTTTCGCGACTTTTCAGACCACGCGCGTTGTCGACTCCGAAACGCGAGCACGCTTGCGGGTTGCATCCAGCGAGAGCGCGCGCGCGATTGCGATCGAAATGGTCGGCGACATGGGCGCTTTGCGTGTGGCTATGAACACACTGGGCATCGATCCGTCGGACGTGCTGGGCTGTGCTCGCGCGCAGGGGATTTTTGCGCAGCAATCGGCTCAGGGAACCCGCTTCGTCATTCGTGACCGTGAGGGCCGTGTCTTGTGCGGCGCGCCCCTCGATCGTCCTATGGTCCTTCAGGCCTCGGACAGGGCGATCCGGTCTTCCATCGTGCCGGATGACGGGGTCCTGCTCGCCGTCGCCGGCGATCGCGGCATGTCGGCCCGTGCGTTTTTTTCGCTGGCATTCCTGCGAAAGCTTTCCGAACCCTCAAGCAGGGCGACCGCCTACGACAGCGCGCTGTTCCAGGGAGAACGATCACTCGCGTTGCGGGACATTCCAGGAATAGACCCCCTGACCCGGCTGGAGACGATGAAGATCGATCTGGGGATTGATCGGCTGGCGCTTCGCACCAGCATGCCGCGTGCGCCGATCACCTCGTCGCTCATCGTGGCGATGACGCTGCCGCTGCTGATGTGGATCGCGGCTGTGGGTATCGCCTGGTTCGTCGTTGACCGTTTACTGATCCTGCCGATGCGCACTCTGCGCGCCGATGTCGCTGCATATCGCCCCGGCGAGATCATCGGTGGTGAGCAGCCACGGGTCTATCCGGCGCAGGAACTGGAAGATCTGGCCGGAACCTTCCAGACCATCAGCCGTACGGTCGCCGCGCACGAGGCCGGACTGGCCGAGGGGCTGGTGCGCCAGACCAGGCTCACGCGAGAAGTCCATCACCGGGTCAAGAACAACCTCCAGGTTATCTCCAGTCTCATCAATTTCCATGCTCGGGGTTCGCGCTCGGCCGACGCGACGACCGCCTATTCAGGTATCCAGCGCCGGGTGGACGCCCTGGCCGTCGTCCATCGCAATCATTTCGCCGAGATGGAGGAGAATCGCGGACTGAGCATGCGATCCGTCATCAGTGAGTTGGCCGCGAATATCCGTGCGACAGCGCCGGAGAACACCCGCGGAGTCGGTATCACGCTGGATATCGATCCGTACCTGGTGAATCAGGATGTCGCCATCGCGGTCGCCTTCCTCGTGACGGAGGTGGTCGAACTGGCGATGAGTCATGACCCGACCGCACAGGTGCGAGTGGCCATCAAGCCCGCGGAGGAACCGGGTCGCGCCACGTTGCAGGTGGTATCGCCGGCACTGGCCGATAGCGAGACGCTGCAGGATCTGATCAGCACTCGGTACGGTCGGGTGATGGAGGGATTGTCGCGTCAGCTGCGTTCCAGGTTGCATCACGACCCGTTGCTCGGCACCTATGAGATAGCCTTCGCTGTTTTTGGACGTGATTGATATTCTTCGTAAAAATTGGGCCGGAACAACGGAACCAGTATCATTGCCCGTCGTTAAAGGCTTCGGATAGCGAAACCATGCCCCCCGCTGGTGCTGTCCATGATACAGGCCCGAAAGGCGTCGCCCTCCCCCCCTGGCGGCGTCTTTCGGGTCTAATCGTGTCCGGCACCTCTCGACCGGAACGAACTGCTGCGAAAACCATTCTGCCCTGTGTTCGAAGTCTGAACGACAGGAGAGTGAAGATGCGCGGGTTTATGGTTCGTAACGTGATCGCGATGGGACTTGCCGCCACGGTCCTGCTTATCAGCGCGTGCAACACGGTGTCCGGTGCCGGCAAGGACGTCAGTTCAGCAGGAACCACGGTCTCGAATGCGGCTGAAGACGTCGCTCATTGAGGTATCTATGGCGGTGCCGAACGGACACCGCCGGCGCTCCCATTTTTACCCGTCGATCGTCACCGGGAGCTTGCCCGCCTCCTTGGCTCTGCTGCGCTCGGTGAACCAGATACCGACCAATGCGAGTTCGTAGAGAAGGATCAGCGGTACGGCCAACAGGATCTGCGATGCCAGGTCGGGCGGCGTCAGCACGGCTGCGATCGCCGTAGCGGCCACATATGCGTAGCGGCGCGCCGATATCAGTTGCCGGCGCGTTACTATACCCGCTCGCTCGAGTAACATCAGCAGCACCGGCAACAAAAATGCCAGACCGAACCCGAACAGGAACTGCATGATAAACGACAGGTAATTGCCAATCGCCGGTAATGCCTCGCGGTTCACCCCGCCGACGACACCCTGATATCCCAGCAGGAAATGCAGCGCCATGGGAACGGCGATGAAATAAGCCATCGACGCGCCCGCGAGGAACAGCACCGGAGTCGCAAGCAGGAACGGGAGCAGTGCGCGGCGTTCCTGCCGGTACAGCCCGGGCGCGATGAATTGCCACAGCTGGTTTGCGATCACCGGGAACGAGAGCATCATCGCCGCGAAGAACGCGACCTTGACCTGAACGAAGAATGCCTCAAAAATCTCGGTATAGATGACCGTCTTCTGGCCAGCCCGAAGCAGCGGCTGAACCAGAAAGGCAAAGATCGGCTCGGCGAAATACATTGCAACCGCAAAGGCAATCACAATCGCAGCGATACAATAAAGCAATCGACGGCGAAGCTCGATCAGATGGTCGAGCAGTGGTGCCTTGCTGTCGTCGATTTCGCTCACGACGTAATTCCGTCGACCCGCCCGTCCACTCCATGTGAAGGTGCATGAGCCGCCTCGACCACGGGCTTTTCGACCATCACGGGCTGCTCGGATGAAATCTCGCCATCCCCATCGGGCGCCGGATGCTCCCGCATGATCCGCTCGTTCTCCTGTGCCCAGCGCTTTTCCATCTCTTCCAGTTCGGCTTCACGTACCATGTTGTCGAAGCCCGAACGAAACTGCCGGGCGACCCCGCGGAACTTGCCGACCCAATAGCCCGCCAGCCGCAACGCCCTGGGCAGATCCTTGGGGCCGATGACGATCAGGGCCACAAAGGCGACGAGCAACAATTCGGACGGCGCGATATCGAGCATCGAGGATCAGCCGGCTGGATGAGCGTGAGTGAGTTTCAGCGGTCTTCGCGCACGCGCTCGCCGTCACGCTCGAACGCGGGATCAGCCGCCTTCTTCGCCTCGATCCGGGGAGAGGGCTTGACCTCGTCCTCGTCGTTTTCGGCCATGCCCTTCTTGAAATTCTTCACGCCCTTGGCGACATCGCCCATCAGACTAGAAAAGCGACCGCCGCCCAGCAGAAGGATGGCGACGATGGCAAGAACGAGCAGGTGGATGGGGCTGAAACCGCCCATGACAATTCTCCTGAAACCACACCTTATCTAGTACCTTTACGGTGACTTTGCCACCGTCAGTTCCGGACAGGTTCCGCGAGCGCCAGAAACCCGTCACGGCGCGCGATCAGCGCCGTAAAGTCGCCCTTCGGCTGAGTGATGGTCGCCATTGCCCGATCGAGCCGGGCGCGCGAGTCGGAGCGGATGGCGGGCACCCGTTCGACGATGGCGCGCATCTGGTCCATCCGCGCCCAGCAGTCGAGCACGACGTCGCATCCCGCCTCGATCGCCGCTGCCGCCTTGTCGCCTGCCCCGCCGGACAGCGCCTTCATGTCGATGTCGTCGGTCATCAACAGTCCGTCGAAGCCGATGCGCTTGCGGATCACCTCCTCAATGACCGTCGGCGACACGGTGGCCGGCTGATCGTCCCAGGCTTCATAAACGACATGCGATGTCATCCCCATCGGTGCATGCGCCAATGCGCGGAACGGTTCGATGTCCACCTCCAGCTCCTCATTGCCGGCAGTCACCGTCGGTAGCAGGTGATGGCTGTCCACGACCGCGCGGCCGTGGCCCGGCATGTGCTTGACGACTCCGACCACTCCCCCTGCGGCCAGTCCCTCCAGTGTCGCGCGACCGAGCGCGGCGACGCGCATCGGCTCGCTTCCCAGCGCGCGGCACGCAATCGCATCGGTCGTCTCGGGCCGCGCGACGTCGAGCAACGGCAGGCAGTTGACCGTGATGCCGACCTCCGACAGCATCAGTCCCAATGCCTCGGCATTCGCGCGTGCCGCCTGGATGGCGGACATCGGCGCGATCTCGTACAGTCGGTCGAACGCGGGGCCGGCGGGAAATGCCGGCCATTCGGGCGGAGCCATGCGCGCGACGCGACCGCCTTCCTGATCGATGAGGATCGCCAGATCGTCGCGCCCCGCCAGCGCACGAAGCGCATCGGTCAACGCGCGAAGCTGCGGCCGATCCACGACATTGCGTCGAAACAGGATATAACCCGCAGGCTCCACCTCGGCGAAGAAGCGTTGTTCCTCATCCGTCAGTGCGGGTCCGGACAGGCCGAAGATCACTGGTATCATGGGGTGCCTCAGCTCGCGACGAAGCAGGTTTCGCCCGCGACGCGCAACCGGCCGCAAATATCCGCGGCCTGATTGGCGCTGCCGGCATTCACCCGCAGGCGGTACAGCGTCTTGCCGCCGGTCGCGACCGGTTGAACGACCTTGCCGAGATCTGTCAGATACGAAAAACGCCTGGAAAAGCTCGTCCACGCGCTGTTGGCAGCCGCCGCGCTGGGATAGGCTCCGAGCTGCACCAGTGATCCGGAAACCTCGGGTGCCGCCTCCACCGGGCGCGACGCCTTCATGGGTGCGGCCGCCACCAGCTTGCCGCCCGACGCGGGTACCGCGCCGGCTGCCTCTTTGTCCGGACTGGACGTCGGCGGCGCATCCGCGACCGTCGCCGCTACCGGTCGCTCCGGCAGCGCGTTCAGGTCGATGGCGCCGGTGCCTACACCCTTGCCCGCGCTGGTTGCGACCGCGCTGCCGCCCTCGCCCACGACCTGCAGCCCGCCGGGATCGTCCGGCCTGATTTTGTATGGACCCTTGTCGGCCGCAATCAGCGTGCCGTCGCCCTGCGGCGAGGGATGCCGCAGCCTGTATACGCCGAAGATGATCGCCGCGAGTAACGCCAGACCCAGCACGACGACCGCCAGAATGCGACCGACCGGCGCACGTTGGGGTTCTTCGGGTTCGACCGTCTCCAGCCACGGCAGGCGGTATTCCTCGCGCAGGTCCATCTCGTCGGCCATCAATTCATCTCCGAAACCGCCTCGACACCCATGATGCCCAGTCCATTACGGATAATCTGCCCGACCGCGCCCGCCAAGAACAGACGCGCGCGTGTCGCCGATGGATCATCGGCGACGATGAACCGTCGATCGGGATCGTCGTTCCCGACGTTCCACAGCGCATGGAAAGCCGCGGCCAGGTCATAGAGGTAGAACGCGATCCGGTGCGGCTCACGCGCCTGCGCCGCGGTCTCCACGACACGCGGAAACTGCGCGCCCAGCTTCACGAGCGCCAGTTCATGCGGATCGAGGCGCGACAAGTCCAATTCGCCGTCAGGCGCGATGCCCGCCTCCGTCGCCCGGCGGTGAAGCGATGCGATCCGGGCATGCGCGTATTGCACATAGAAGACCGGATTGTCCTTCGACGCCTCGACGACACGCGCGAAGTCGAAATCCATCTGCGCATCGGAGCGGCGGGTCAGCATCGTGAAGCGGACCACATCGCGTCCCACCTCCCGCACGACATCGGCGAGCGTGACGAAATTGCCCGAGCGCTTGGACATCTTCACCGGTTCGCCGGCTCTCAGCAACCGCACCATCTGCACCAGCTTCACGTCGAAGCGCGTGCGTCCATGCGTCAATGCCTCGACCGCCGCCACGATGCGCTTGACCGTCCCGGCATGGTCCGCGCCCCAAATATCGATCAGCGCATCAGCGCCCTGCGCCTTCTGGAAGTGATAGGCCAGATCCGTGCCGAAATAGGTCCACTCGCCGTTCGACTTGCGGATCGGCCGATCCTGATCGTCGCCGAAGCGCGTCGAGCGGAACAGCGGCAGCTCGACCGGCTCCCAATCGTCTGGCGTCTCACCCTTGGGCGCGTCCAGCACGCCGTCATAGACCAGGTCGCGCGCGCGCAATTCCGCCTCGGCGGCCTCCGGCTTCCCGGCCGCGCGAACCTCGGCCTCCGACGCGAAGACCTCGTGATGAATGCCGAGCAGCGCCAGGTCATCCCGGATCAGCGTCATCATCGCCGCGACCGAGCGCATGCGGAATAGCGCAAGCCACTCCTCCTCCGGCGCATGCGCGAAGCGATCTCCGAACTCCGCCGCCAGCGCCTTGCCGACCGGGATCAGATAGTCGCCCGGATACAGTCCCTCCGGCACCGCGACCGCTTCGCCAAGCGCCTCCCGGTAGCGCAGGTGGACCGAGCGCGCGAGGACATCGACCTGCCCGCCGGCGTCATTCACGTAATATTCGCGCACCACCCGGTAGCCAACATGCTCCAGCAGCGTCGCCAGTGCATCGCCCACCACCGCTCCCCGGCAATGGCCCATGTGCATGGGGCCGGTCGGGTTCGCCGAGACATATTCGATGTTCACCGACCGACCACGTCCTGTGGTCGAGCGCCCGTATCCGGCCCCCTCGTCCACGATCGTCGCCAGCTCCGCGCGCCAGCTGTCCTGCGTCAGCACCATGTTGATGAAGCCCGGCCCCGCTACACTCACCGTCAGCACTTCATCGCGCGCACGCAATGCGGCCGCGATTGCGTCGGCGAGCGCTCGCGGGTTGGTTCGTGCGGGCTTCGCTAAAACCATCGCCGCATTTGTCGCCAGATCGCCGTGGCTGGTGTCGCGCGGCGGCTCGACCGCGACGTTCGATCGATCGAGATTTGCCGGGATCGTGCCGGCGGCGACCAGCCGGTCCAGCGCCGCATCGACATGCGCGGCGAAACGGGAATACAGAGTCATTGCGGAACAGTCACTGGCCATCGGGAAAGCCGCGCTCTAGCCCAAGCCGACGCCTCACTCAAACAGCCGCGACGCGTCTTCAAAACGCATCGGGAAGGTCGATCCGCCCGACCAACTCGCGGTACCGGTCGATCGCGTAGCGATCCGTCATTCCGGCGATGAAGTCGGCGATATGACGGCTACGGTCCGGCTCCTTGCTCGGTAACCTGTCCCTCCATTCCATCGGCAACATTGCCGGCTCTTCGCGGTACGCACTGAAAAGGCCTTCGATGACCTTCTGCGCCGCCGCCGCTGCTGCCATCTGGTGCGGATGATGATACAGATTGGCGTACATGAAGCGTTTCAGCGCTCGCTCTTCGCTGCGCATCTCATCCGAAAACCCCGCCAGACATCGGCCGGCGGCCCTAACATCGTCGATCCTGGCGACTCCGGCCCCGGCGACGCGCCGCTCGGTCTCAGAAATCACGTCATTGACCATGACCCCGATCTGCCCCCGGATCAGCTCGCCGCCCAGCCGGTCTACCGCGACACCGGGATAGCGGCGCCGCGCCGCTTCCCGGCTCCGGGCCACCAGCGGCACCTCCATCAACTGCTCCAGTGTCAGCAATCCTGCCCGAAGACCGTCGTCGATATCGTGATTGTCATAGGCGATGTCATCGGCGATCGCCGCCACCTGCGCCTCCAGCGACGACCAGTCGGCAAGCGCCAGCGCCGCTTCGTCATCGACGATCCTTAGCGCCCAGCCCGGCTCGGCGACCGGACCATTGTGCTTGGCCAGCCCTTCCAGCGTTTCCCATGTTAGGTTCAGCCCGTCGTGCAGCGGATAAGGCCGCTCCAGCGCGGTGAGCGTGCGCAATGTATGGCCGTTATGGTCGAACCCGCCTTGGCCGGCAAGTGCCGCCTCAAGAGCGTTCTCCCCCGCATGGCCGAAGGGCGGATGGCCGATGTCATGCGCCAGGCAGAGCGCCTCGGTCAGGTCCTCGTTCAGCCCCAGCGCGCGCGCGATCGTCCGGCCGATCTGCGCCACCTCGATGCTGTGAGTCAGCCGTACCCGGAAATGATCGCCGTCCGGCACCATGAAGACCTGCGTCTTGTGCCGGAGTCGCCGGAAGCTGATCGAGTGGATGATCCGATCGCGGTCACGCTGAAATGCGTCGCGTGGACCGCGCGCGCCACCTTGGACGGCCGGCTCGCCGTGACATCGGCCTCGACTGTTCGCGGGGTCGGCCGCCCAGGGCTTCCTCACTTGCCCGACAGCCGCTCGACCTTCTGCCCCTTGTCGCTGGTGAAGGAAAAGGCGGACACGCCCTTCTTCGCCAGCTTGTTGATGAACGACTGGGCCTCCGCATCCGTCTTGAACGGACCGGTCAGGACGCGGTTCGTCGCGCGCAGCGGCGTGGCGTATCCGCTTTGGCCCTCCATCACCTCGGGCGCCTTCGCCTTCACCCCGGCAAACGCTCTCTTCAGCGCGTCGTCGTCGGCCCCGCCCGCGACCTGAACCCAAATGCGTGAGGGGTTGGTCCGGGCCACGCGCTCCTCGGCGGCCTTTTCTTCCGCCGCTTTCTTGTCCGCGGCCTTTTTCTCGGCTTCCTTCTTCGCAGCCTCCGCCTTACGTGCGGCGGCGCGTTTTTCGGCAGGCGTCCCGACCGTTTCGGCGGCTGCCTCCGCCTTTGCCTTCGTGGCATCAGACCGTTTTGACAGCCGGAGCGCCGGCACCGCCTGTTCCTGCGTCGAAGAGGCCATCGCAACGCGCTCGCTCGGCTTTAGCGGCGCCGATGGAACCGCTCGCGCGATCGGCGGCGGCTCCTTCGCGACAGGAATGGACTCGGCCGATGAAGGCGAGTTGGGGGCGGTCACGCCCAGCTCGGAACTGGGCACCGGCAAGCCCGCAACGATCTTCGCGAGGATCGAGCTTTCACTCATGCGCGCGGCCGGCGTCGCGACGGTTGCCGATTGCGCTCCTGGCAGCACGCTACCCGGTGCGGCGGGCGGTGACGCCAGCGAGCGGGCCTGTGTCGTCGGCGTCGCGGCTGTCGGCCGAGGCGAGGTTCGTGTCCCGGTAAGGCTGGACGGCGCGGGAGTCGTCGATGGCTGCACGATGGACTGTCGAACAGGCGGCGCGACCGCCGAAGCCTGTGGCCTGGCAACCGTCGTCCGAGCGGGTCCGCGGCCTCCCGGCGGCTCGGCGACGGTGCGGGGGATGCGCGAGTCCGCCGCGGCATAGGTCGTGCGCGTTGACAACGCGCCCGCCGGTGCTGCCGCGCGATCTGTCAGGGCCGTCGGCGTCGGCGCTGGGGGCGCGACCACTGTCGTCGAGGCTGCGGTGGCCTGCTTCCGCCTCGACTCTTGGCGGCGCTTGGATGGCGGAGGCGCCAGTTGTGCAGCCGTCTGCACCGGTGTGCCTGCTGCTCGCGGCAGTGGAAGAAGCGTCGGCGCCAATTTCGCATCGGCCAGCCGCTCCGGGGTCGGCCGCACCTCACCGAAGTGCACCGCGAATGCCCGGTCGACGGGATCGAGGTCGGGCAAGCGTTCAAAAAACGGTTGCAGGCCCTGCGCCATGCTGGGCGGCATCATTGTCGTCGCGATGGTGGACGCACCTGCAAGATCACCGTTCATTGCCAGGATGAAGGCGCGTGCGCGCCATGCGCCACGATCCTGACGGCGCAGCATCGGCGCCAGTTGATCCAATGCCTGGTCCTTCAGCCCCGCTATGCCGAGCGAAAGCGCGTAGTCGCGAACCGTCTCGTCGTCCGGATCCTGCTCCAGCGCCAGCCGATAGTCGCGTTGTGCGCGCTGATGGTCGCCCAGCAGGTCATATGCCAGGGCGCGATCGGCAGCATAGTGATCCGGTGACCAGCCAAAGGATTCGGCCTGCTGGAAATAGCGAAGGGCCTCGCCGGGACGTTCGGATCGCACCAGCAGCGCGCCCTCCCCCGCCTTTACCCGACCGCTGCGCGGATCGATCTTGTCGGCGCGCGCGAACAGCGAGGCCGCGCCGCTCAGATCATCCAGCTTGAGCGACAACTCGCCGGCGCTGACCAATGCGGTAACGTCGCGCGGATTGGACGCGATCGCCCGCATCTGCGCGGCCAGCTTGTCCGCATCGGTCGAACCCGGCACCGCCTGTACCATGCCCTGGCCCCAGGCATATGGCGTGCCGAAGGCGAGGCTCGACGTTAGGAGAAAGGCAAGAAATAGACGGTTCGTCATGGAGGCTGTGCGATAGACAGGACGGTACGCCGACTGGCAAGGTCGGCGCTGGTCGGTCGCGGCTGGACGAGCGGCCGCGACGATCAACGGCTGGTTACTGGTTGTTCTGGCGATGCAGGAAGCGGGGGATGTCGACCAACTCGTCCGTTCCCGTCTCGTTTTCTTCGCGTGGCGCTCCACGCGCCGCGTTCGACATGCGTTCAAACAGCGTCCCGCCCAGCTTGACGCGTGGCGGCTGCGACACGTCAGGCGTCGGCGCTTCCGCACCCGGCGCGAGCCAGCGACGACGGGCACCGCCTTCGTCGGCTGCCGGACTCGGCACGGGCTTCGATACCACCGCATCGGTCGTGCGCTGCAGTGCGCCCGGCTGAGTCATGCCCGGTTTGACGACGGGCGTGGACGCCTGTGGTTCCGACGCGGGCTGCGGTGCGGTCGGCGGGACCATCGTCTCCGCACCGAGCACAAGTTCGTCATCTTCCGCCACCGGCTCCGCAGTGGCAGAGGCAACTGCCGGTTCGACGGTCGACGACTCGGGCTCACTGGCCTCGATTGGCGGCTCGGGAACACGCGGCGCGGTGGCTTCCTCCTGCTTTCGCTGCCCACCGAAGCTGAAGGAGCGAGGCGGCTCAGCCTTTACCGCGTCCGTCGACGCATCCGCCTCGATCCCTGTCGCCACGACCGATACGCGGATGCGGCCCTCCAGGTCCGGATTGAACGCTGAACCCCAGATGATGTTCGCATCCGGATCGACGAGATCGCGGATATGGTTCGCCGCCTCGTCCACCTCCAGCAGGCGCATGTCGTCGCCGCCGGTGATCGAGATGATGACGCCCTTCGCGCCCTGCATGCTGACGCCGTCCAGCAACGGGTTGGCGATCGCCTTCTGCGCCGCTTCCAGTGCACGATTGTCGCCGTCCGCCTCGCCGGTGCCCATCATCGCCTTGCCCATCTCCTGCATCACGGAGCGAACGTCGGCAAAGTCGAGGTTAATGAGGCCGGGCATGACCATCAGGTCAGTAATGCCGCGCACACCCTGCTGCAGCACCTCGTCGGCCATCGAGAACGCCTCCTTGAAGGTGGTGTTCGCATTGGCGATCAGGAACAGGTTCTGGTTGGGAATGACGATCAGCGTGTCGACGAATTTCTGGAGTTCCTCGATGCCGGCCTCAGCAGCCTTCGCCCGCCGCTTGCCCTCAAACGAGAACGGCTTGGTCACGACGCCGACGGTCAGGATACCCATGTCGCGCGCGGCCTTCGCGATCACCGGCGCGGCGCCCGTACCGGTGCCGCCGCCCATGCCCGCGGCGATGAAGCACATGTGGCTGCCCTCCAGCATCTTGGACATGCTGTCGATCGTCTCTTCCGCCGCGGCGCGTCCGATCTCGGGGCGCGCTCCGGCGCCAAGCCCCTGCGTGATATTCGCACCCAGCTGCACCCGCTGCGGGGCATTCGACTGCCTGAGCGCCTGCGCATCCGTATTGGCGACCAGAAAGTCGACACCCTGCACGTCCGCCATCATCATGTTGGCGATCGCGTTGCCACCCGCGCCCCCGACTCCGATCACCGCGATGCGCGGCGTCAGTTCATCGACATCGGGTGCCAGGAATTCGATGCTCATCGCTTGTCTCCGCCGTCCCGGATTACACACTACCGCCGGGAGCCTTGGTTAGTCCTGTTGCACGATGGGTTGCCACCAATCCAGCCGAAATTGATACACCTCAATAATTGGCGCGCGCCGCCTGGATCAATCGGCGCATGACACCCCTCCCACGCGTCCGGGTCACGAGCTGACCTCGCGGTTCGATCGCGCGAAGGTCCACTGGATCAGAGGCCGCATAGAAGGCAAGCCCCGCTAAAGTGGCGAAGGCCGGTCCGCCATGCGCTTCCGGCAGGGCGGTCAATCCGCGCGGTCGGCCCGTGCGCACCGAGCGGCCCAGCGCCGCCTGTGCATAGTCAGCGATCCCCTTCAGTTCAGCGCCTCCGCCGGTCAGCACCACTTGCCGGCCGATTGGACCCTCGAACTTCAGCAGCGCCAGCGCCTTCCTGATCTCGTCGATCTGATGGTCCAGCCGCTGACGGATCACACCGATCAGCTGCGCCTTCGTGATCTGCGTTCCCTCGCCCGCGCCGTCCTCTGCGGCGATCGGCATCACCGGGATCATGTCGTGATTGTCGCGCGGGGACGCGTTGGCGGAGCCGTGGAAGCACTTCATCCGCTCCGCCTGCGCGCGCCTGGTGCCGAACGCCGAGGCGATATCGTCGGTGATGTCCGCCGCGCCCATCGGCAGCGACGTCAGGCCGACGAGCATCCCGCCCGCGAACAGCGAGACGTTCGTGATGCCGGCTCCCATTTCGACCAGGGCCACGCCAAGCTCGCGCTCCTCCTCGGACAGGCACGCAAGCCCCGTGGCGACCGGAGAGGCGATGATCGACTTGACCTCCAGATGCGCCGAGCGGACGCATAAATCCAGATTGCGCACCGGCGACCCGTCGGCGGCTACCACATGGATATGCACCGCCAGCCGGTCAGCGTGCAGCCCCAGCGGCTTCTTGACCCCCGTCAGTCCGTCGAGCGTGTAGAGCGCGGGCTGTGCGTGGAGCACCATGCGCCCTTGCGGATCGATCGAGTTTCGCCCCGCGTCCAGCAGCGCGTCGATGTCGCTCTGCTCGACCCGGTGCCCACCCAGCTCGAACTCCACCTCCGCCACGTCGCTGACCAGACCGCCCGCCGAGAAGCCGACCCAGACGTTCTCGATATTGATCCCCGCGATCCGCTCCGCCTGCTCGACCGCCTCGCGCACGGCGGTTTCGGTGGCGGCCATATCGGCGATGTAACCGCGCTTGACCCCCCGGCTCTCGCGCTGGCCGGTGCCGAGCACGACCAGCTCCCCGCCATCGCTTTTCTGCGCGATCATCGCCGAGACCTTCGATGTCCCGATGTCGAGCGCCGTAATCAGCCCTTCACTTACGTTCTTCGCCATTGCCTCACCCCTCTGCCCCCAATGCGGTCATCTGTGCCGGCGCGCGCCCGTCATCCTGAACACTCCGCGCCAGGCTGGCCCCGGGCTTGCGCGCGACAAGCCTGGTCGGATCGCGCAAGTCAAAGCGGAGCCAGCCGCGTCCCAGCAGCGGCCTCGCCTGCTCCAGCGCAGCGAATTGGGCAAGTGCGGCATCCGCGCCCTCTTCGGGCAGGGCCAGCGTTTCGCCACTGTCGAACGTCAGGTCCCAGCGTCGGTTTCCGATCCATGTCGCCGCCTTCACGCGCGGTCTGAGCGCCGGCGCGGCATCCAGCAGTGTCTGGTAGGCGGCTTCCTGATGATCGGCACCGGGGCCGATCACCAGCGGCAGGTCCGGCATGGCGGAGGGGCTGACCGGTTCCAGTAGAACGCCGCTCGCGTCGATCAGCGTCAACTCGCCGCGATCCTGCCACACGGCGGCCGGCCGCCGCTCGACGATGTCGACCAGAAGCGTGTCTGGCAACCGTCGCGAGACGCGGGCGTCCGCAATCCAGCCGTATCCCAGCAGCTTCGTTCGCACCTCCTGCAGATCGACCAGCGGCATCGCCCGGCTACGCTGGTCCAGCGCCACCGCGTAGACCGTCATGCGGTCCATTCGTTGCAATCCGGTGATCTCGATCTGTCCCACCCGAAAGCCGGCTCGCCCCGCCTGCTCCGCCAATGTAACGCCGATGATGCCGGGCAAGCCGATCCAGAAGCCCGCCGCAACCACTGCCGCGCAGATGCCGCCGGTGATCGTCCAAGTCGTGATCCGCTTCAACGTCATTTCGCTGACGGGCAAGCGTCTGATCAGCCGATCAATCATCGACACGCGCTTGACCGGCTGCTTGCGCCTCGATGGTGATCGCCCGGGCGCGGCGCCGCGCCTGATCTTCCGGCTCATGACGACAAGCCTATGGCCATCGCCTCATCGACGATCGCCTGCACCAACGCCTCATAGCTCATGCCGCAATGTCGTGCCTGCTCCGGCACCAGGCTGAGCGGTGTCATGCCGGGTTGGGTATTGATTTCCAGCAAGAACAACCCGTCGACGCCGCGCTCGTCGTCCCAGCGGAAATCGGCCCGCGACGTCCCGCGACAGCCCAGCAGCCGATGCGCCTGCAGCGCCAGCGCCATGCACGCCTCGGTAACAGCATCCGGTATGTCCGCGGGAAAGACATGCTCGGTCATCCCATCTGTATATTTGGCATCATAGTCGTACCAGCCGCTGCGCGGTCGAAGCTCGGTCACCCCCAGCGCCCGGTCACCGAGTACCGCCGTTGTCAGTTCACGCCCGCGAATGTAGGGCTCGGCCAGCAGTGCATCGAAATCATGCCAGGGCCCGGCTACGTCGCGCCCGATGGGCTTTCCGTAATTGCCGTCGTCGGTCACGATCGCGATACCGATCGACGAGCCTTCGTTCGCGGGCTTGAGCACGTAGGGGCGCGCGATCGGATCGCCTTCGAACAAACTCGCCGAGCGCACCACCCTCCCGCCGGGCATCGGAATGCCGTGCGGAACGAGCATCTGCTTTGTGAGAACCTTGTCGACTGCGATCACCGATGCGGCGAGTCCGGAATGCGTATAGCGAAGACCCATCAGCTCCAGCATACCCTGCACCCTACCGTCCTCGCCGGGCGTGCCGTGCAGCGCGTTGAAAACGAGATCCGGCGAAGCCTCCGTCAGGTGCCGCGCCACATCACGCCCCATGTCGATCCGCGTGACACGGTGCCCGAGCGAGTCCAGCGCATCCGCAACGCCGGCCCCCGACAATAGGGACACCTCACGCTCGGCCGACCAGCCGCCCATCAGCACCACGATATGGAGCGGGATCATGCCACGCCCACGCGCTGGATTTCCCATTCCAGCATCACGCCCGAGTGTGCCCATACCCGTTCGCGCACTTCACCTCCCAGCGCCTCTATGTCCGTGCTGGACGCCGATCCGAGATTCAGCAGAAAGTTACAGTGCTTCTCGCTCACCTGCGCGTCGCCGCGCCGAAGTCCACGGCAACCGGCGGCATCGACCAGCGCCCAAGCCTTCTGGCCCGGCGGGTTCTTGAAGGTTGATCCTCCCGTCCTGGAGCGGAGCGGCTGCGACACCTCCCGCTCGGCGGCGATGCGGTCCATCTCCGCGCCGATTACCGCCGGATCGCCCGGGGCACCCGCGAATACCGCTTCGACCACGACGGCGCCTGCCGGCAGTTCCGAACGACGATAGCCGTATCCGAGCCGGTCGGCGGGCCATGTTTCGACGGCACCCTCACGCGTGACAACAGTGGCCTCAACCAGAACATCGCTTGCGTCGCGTCCATACGCGCCTGCATTCATCCGCACCGTGCCGCCCACCGTACCCGGAATACCACGCAGGAACTCCAGCCCCGCAATACCCGCGTCACGGGCAGTGCTGGCAACGGTGATGCCCATCGCGGCGGCGCCGGCACGCACATGCCCGTTCTCTGCCACCACACGGCCCATCGCCTTCGGCAGGCGCACGACGATGCCTGGCACGCCACCGTCGCGCACGATCAGGTTGGAACCGACGCCGATGGGAAGGATCGGGATTTCCGGTTGCAGGCCTAGCAGCATTTGCGCCAGATCATTGACGTCCGACGGACGGAAAAGCCACTCCGCCGGGCCACCGGCACGAAACCAGATGAAGTCGGCGAGCGAGCGCCACTGCTCAAGCGAACCCTTGACGGACTCAAGCCAAGGCGGGAGCACCGCCCGGGTTCCTGCGTTCGCCGGGATAGGAGCCGCAACAGTCACGCTGCTACCCGTTCGCTTCGCACGGCAATGGCATCCGCCAGCCCTGCTGCCCATTTGGTGATGTCGCCTGCACCCAGGCAAACGACACGATCGCCGGGTTGCAGCGTCGCCGCCAGGTCCGACGCCAGTGTATCGGCGTCCGAAATCGTGGCAGCATGGCGATGCCCGCGTCGCTTCAGCCCCTCGACCAGCGCCTCTGAATCGACACCGTCAATCGGCGTTTCGCCAGCCGCATAAACCGGCGTCACCAATACGCGATCGGCATCATTGAACGCTGTCTGAAACTCCTCCATCAGATTGTTGAGCCGCGAATAGCGGTGCGGCTGGACGACCGCGATCACCCTTCCCGTCAGCCCCTCCCGCGCCGCTTCCAGCACCGCGCGGATCTCAGCCGGATGATGCCCATAATCATCAATGATCGTTGCGCCGGCGACCTCGCCGACCCGGGTGAAGCGCCGCTTGACACCATCGAAGCGCGCAAAGCCCCGCTGAATTGTGGCATCGTCGATCCCCAGTTCCAGCGCCACACCGATCGCCGCCAACGCGTTCTGGACGTTGTGACGGCCAGGCATCGGGAGTTCGATATCCTCGATCGAGCGGGTAGCACCGTCGCGCGCACGAACGATGCAGTCGAACCGATTGCCGCCCGCGACCGGTTCGACGTTGATGCCGCGCACGTCCGCCTGTGCGGAGAAACCATAGGTCACGACACGGCGGTCCCGAACCCGCGGCAGGATGTTTTGCACCTCGGCATGGTCGAGGCACATCAACGCCGCGCCGTAGAAGGGCACATTCTCGAGGAACTCGACGAACGCGTCTTTCACCCGGTCGAAGCTGCCGTAATGATCGAGATGCTCGGGATCGATGTTGGTGACGACCGCGATGGTGCCGTCGAGCCGCAGGAAGCTGCCGTCGCTCTCGTCCGCCTCGACCACCATCCAGTCGCTGGCACCCAGCCGTGCATTGGAGCCATAGCTGTTGATGATCCCGCCGTTGATGACCGTCGGGTCGACGCCCCCCGCATCCATCAATGCCGCGACCATCGAGGTGGTGGTCGTCTTTCCATGCGTGCCCGCGACCGCCACGGTTGATTTGAGGCGCATCAGTTCAGCGAGCATCTCGGCCCGCCGCACCACAGGAACACGCCGCTCCAGCGCGGCCTCGACCTCGGGATTGGAACGCATGATCGCCGTCGAGGTCACGATCACGGCCGCGTCGCCGATATTGTTCGGGGCATGCCCGATCGCGATCGGCACGCCCTTGTCGCGCAAGCCCTGCACGGCATGGCTATCGGATACGTCCGACCCCTGGATGCTATAGCCCAGATTAAGCATCACCTCGGCGATGCCCGACATGCCGATCCCGCCGATACCGACGAAATGGATCGTTCCTATGTCGGTTGCCACCCCCCTCACGCAAGCGCCTCCCGCCGCCGCGTAACCCGCACCGGCAGACGGGCCGGCGGTGCGTCCAGGCTCTCGACCAGGTCCGCCAGATCGCTTGCCGCGTCCGGGCGGCCACAGGCACGCGCGCGTCCCGCCGCATTCTGCATCGCCGCCGGATCGAGCCCCATCTTCTGCATCTGCTTGGCCAGTTCGACCGCCGTGAAGTTGCCTTGCGCGATGGTGCGCGCGCCCCCAGCCTGCGTCATCTCGCGGGCATTGGCTGTCTGGTGATCGTCGGTCGCCGAGGGCAGTGGAACGAGAATCGCCGGACGGCCTGCCACGGTCAGCTCCGCCAGCGTCGAGGCCCCGGCACGGGCGATGACCAGATGCGCCCAACCCAGATATTCCGGCAGGTCCGGCAGATAGGTCGCGAGTTCGGCCGGGATATCGTGATTGGCGTATTGAAGGCGCGCCGCGTCGATGTCTTCGATGCGGGCCTGATGCGTCACCTGCAAACGCCGGCGGAAATTGTCGGGCAGCATCGCCAATCCATCGGGTACGACCTTCGAAAGTACATTCGCGCCCTGGCTGCCCCCGGTCACCAGCACGCGGAAGATGCCGTCCTCCTCCAGCAGCGGGTAGGGTTTGGCACGCAGCGCGCGAATGCTCTCACGTACCGGATTGCCGACCAGATGGACCTTGTCGACATGCTTGCCGGCCAGTCGTTGCACGTCCGGATAGGATGTGGCAATCGCATCGATGCGACCCGCCACCAGCCGGTTGACCCGCCCCAGCACCGCGTTCTGCTCATGGATCGCGGTCGGCACCTTCTCCGCGAACGCCGCAAGCAACGCGGGCAGTGCTGGATAGCCTCCGAACCCGATCACCGCGGCGGGCCGGAACCCTTGATATAGAGTCCGCGCCATCGCCCGGCCGCGCCAGGTCTGCCGCCCGGCCCGCGCCCATCCAAGCGGCCCTCCCGAGAGTCGGCCCGCCGGCAGCACATGCGTCTGCACGCCGTGAAATAGACCCGGATAGCGCACGCCCCGATCGTCGCTGACCAGCGCCACATGATGCCCGCGCCTTTTCAACTCGCTTGCCAGTGCGGCGGCCGGCACCATGTGGCCGCCGGTGCCGCCGGCGGCGAGGACATAATGCTTACTCATTCGCCGCTCCATCTGACGACGTAAGGGCTGCGCCGAAGGAAAGGATTGCGCCGCGTGAACGCCAGCAACAGTCCCATCCCGATCGACAGCGCCACCATCGACGAGCCGCCATAGCTGATGAAGGGTAGGGTCATTCCCTTGGATGGCGCAAGTCCGGTATTGACGGCCATCGATACCAATGCCTGCACCCCGAATTGTGTCGCAAGCCCCGCGGACGCAAGCAGCTTGAACTCATCCTGTTCGTCCAGCAATTTGACGAACACGCGCACTACGATCGCCAGGAACACCACCGCCACGATCGCGCAGGCGATCAGGCCGAACTCCTCACCGATCACCGAGAAGATATAGTCGGTATGCGCCTCGGGTAGCCCGAACTTCATCGAACCGCCGCCAGGTCCCGTTCCCGTCCATCCCCCTGCCGTCAGCGTGGCACGCGCCGCATTGGTCTGGAAATGATCGGCCGCCCCGGCACCGTCGCTGCCTGGAAACAGGAACGCATCGATCCGCGCCCTGGCGGTTCCATAGAAGACATAGGCCGCCGCGAGTCCTGCCGGAGCCAGTGCCGCCAGCCCTGCCAGGACACGGGTCGGCGTGCCGGTGATCGTCAGGAGCGCCAGCCATACCATGGCGAAGATGATCGTCTGTCCGAAGTCGGGCTGCATCATCAACAACCCGGCCACCACGGCGGTAATCGCACCCGTGATGAAAACGGTCGGCAGGTTCGCCTCCCTTGCCCTGAGTGACAGGATCCACGCGATCGCAACGATGAAGAAGGGCTTGAGAAATTCCGAAGGCTGGAATTGCGCCAGGCCAACGCCGATCCAGCGCCGCGCCCCGTTGACCTGAACCCCCAGGACCGGTGTCATCGCCAGCAGGACCGCAAAGATGACCGCACCGATCAGCGCCATCCGCCTTGCGGTTGTCACCGGCAGCATCGAAACGCCGAACAACACTGGGAGTGATACACCCACCCACATCAACTGCCTCCAGAAATAGTAGAGCGGAGGAAATTTCAGATGCTCGCCCGAGTAGCGGACGGCGGTCGCAGGGGACGCGGCCGCGACCGCCACCAGTCCGATAGCGATCAGGAACAACGCCAGCACCAGGAGCATCCGGTCGATGTCGAAGAACCAGGTTCCCAGCGGTGAACGGTCGCCGCGACCGCCGCGATGTCTGACGCGCGCAACCAGGCCCTTGCCCGGCGGAAAGTCAAACCGCGCGTCGGTCATTGCAGTCTCTCCACCGCCGCCCGGAACGCATCGCCGCGCGCCTCATAGTCGCGGAACTGATCGAACGATGCGCATGCCGGTGACAGCAACACGGTATCGCCCGGCTCTGCCTTCGCAGACGCCAGCCTGACGGCCTCTTCCAACGTCCCGGCCTCACTCACCTGCATGTCGTCGCGCAGCATCGCGGCGAAGCGCGGACCGGCCTGACCGATCGTATAGGCACATACGACATGCCCGAAGCCGGGGCGGCATGCCTCCAGGTCATCGCCCTTGGCCAGCCCGCCGACGATCCAGTGCACCCGCGCAAAAGCCGTAATAGCCGGAGCGGCGGATGCCGGATTTGTTGCCTTGCTGTCATCGACGAAGTTGACGCCGCGCACCTGGGCGACCCGCTGCAACCGATGCGGCAATCCGGCGAAGCTCGCCAATCCCCGGTCGATCACTGCCTCCTCGATGCCCAGCGCCTGGCATGTCGCGATCGCCGCCAGCGCGTTCTGCGCATTGTGCGGCCCTTGAAGTGATGGCCAGCGTGACTGGTCGAGACAGACCCCGGGCGCGATCTTCACAAGGTGCTCGCCCCTCGCCGACAGGCCGCGCGCAATGCTCGCTGCAGCCGCGTCGTCGATGCCGATCACCGCGTCATGGTTCGGCGACTGCATTTCGAACAGCCGTGCCTTGGATGATGCATAATCCTCGAATCCGTCATAGCGGTCGAGATGATCGGGAGTGATGTTGAGCAGCACGGCCACGTCACAATTCAGATGTCGCGTCAGATCGATCTGATAGCTGGACAACTCCACTACATATACGCCGTTCTCCGGCAACGGCTCCTGCGCGAGAATCGGCAAGCCGATGTTACCGGCCATCACGCTTGGCACACCTGCTTCCCGCAGGATATGATGAACGAGAGCGGTCGTCGTCGACTTGCCGTTGGTGCCGGTGATGCCGACGACCTGGTGCGGTGGCAGATCCGCTCGCGCCTCAGCAAACAGTTCGATGTCCCCGATGATCGGCACACGAGCATTCCGCGCGCCCGCGACAATCGGGTGTGTGTTGAGCGGCACGCCGGGTGAGAGAACGAGCGCGTCAAATCCTGAAAGATCGTCGATCTGGCGGGTTTCGACGCCTGTTTCACCCACGCTGTCCCGCTTCGCGGGATCGGTATCCCATGCGACCACCTCTGCGCCGCCCGCGACAAGCGCCGCGCATGCGGCCACGCCCGTCCGCGCCAGCCCGAGGACCGCATAGCGCTTCCCGGCCCAGGCGCGCGCCGTGATCATCGCAGCTTCAACGTCGACAGGCCCGCCAGTGCCAGCACCAGCGCGACGATCCAGAAGCGGATCACAACCGTCGGCTCGCTCCATCCTAGCTGCTCGAAATGATGATGAATCGGCGCCATGCGGAACACCCGTTTGCCGGTGCGCTTGTAAACCACGACCTGGATGATGACGCTCATCGCCTCGACCACGAACAGCCCGCCGATGATGCCGAGCACGATCTCATGATGCGCAACGACCGCGATTGTGCCCAGCGCCCCGCCCAGCGCCAGGCTGCCGGTATCACCCATGAACACTGCCGCGGGGGGCGCATTATACCACAGGAACCCCAGCCCCGCGCCAACGACCGCGCCGCAGAAAATGGCCAGTTCGCCGGCGCGCGGCACATGCGGGATGCCCAGATAGTCGGCAAACTTCACGTTACCCGCAAGGTACACGATCACCATGAAGGCGACGCTGGCGATGATTACCGGCATCGTCGCCAGACCGTCCAATCCATCGGTCAGGTTGACCGCGTTCCCGAACGCAACGATCGTGAACGCCGCGAAGACGGGGAAGAACCAGCCGAGATCGAGATAGACACGCTGCGTAAACGGGAAATACAAATGCGGTCCGTTCTGGCTCATGATGATCGTCGCCGCGATGCCGGCGATCAGGAATTCGAGCAGCAACCGGGTCCGCCCGGAAATGCCCGCGGCGCTTGCCTTTCGCACCTTGTCATAATCGTCGATGAAACCGATCGCGCCGAAGCCGAGCGTGACGAACAGGCATGACCATACGTATGCGTTGGACAGGTCCATCCAGATCAGAATCGAAAGGCTCATCGCCGTCAGGATCATTAGCCCGCCCATCGTCGGGGTACCACGTTTGACAAGGTGCGTCTGGGGTCCATCGATACGGATCGGCTGACCCTTGCCCTGGCGGACACGCAACCAGCTGATGAACTTCGGGCCGATCAAAAGACCGATGAACAATGCCGTCGCGACCGCCGCGCCGGTGCGGAAGGACTGGTAGCGGACCAGGTTCGCAATGCCCTGAAACCCCAGATGCTCGGCGATCCAGTAAAGCATTCTAGAGTGTGGCTTCCTCGATTTGGCGAAGCGCGGCAACGATTCGGGACAGGCCGACGCCGTTCGATCCCTTGACCAACACGGTATCGCCGTTGCGCATCAGCTCGTGCAGGACCGTGCCCGCGGAGGCCGCGTCAGCCACATGGCGCAATTCCATCCGCCCCTCAAGCCGCGCGGCCAGTGGAGCCATTGCCTCACCGACCAGTATCGCCAGCGCGACGTCCGCCGCTTCCACCGCCTCACCGAGCTCGGCATGATAGCGGACCGATCCATCGCCCAGTTCACGCATTTCGCCCAGCACCGCGACCCGGCGTCCGGCTTCCTCGGCGAGAACCTCCAACGCCGCTCGCATCGAGGCAGGATTGGCGTTGTAGCTTTCATCGATCAGGACGGCCGTGCCATCCTCGACCACCATCTGGAGCCGCTCGCCGCGTCCGGACAGGCCGGGCATCTCGGCCAGTGAGAGACCGGCCTGAGCAAGGTCGCCGTCGACCGCCGCCACCGCGGCCAGCACCGCCAATGCATTGGAGACCCAGTGCATTCCCGGTTGTGCCATGGTGAAACTCAGTTCACGCTCGCCGATACGGGCCATCACGAAGGTCCGACCGTCCGCCACGCGCAGTGCCTCGACCGCCCGCACATCTGCACCGGCCTCGCGTCCGAATGTCACGACTCGTTCGGCATGGGAACCCGCCGCCGCCATCAACCGGTCGCGATGGGGGCTGTCATGAGGGATGACCGCTGTTCCGCCGGGTTGAAGTCCCTGAAAGATCTCACCCTTCGCATCGGCGATTGCTGCTTCATCAGCGAAGAACTCGGTATGCGCCGGAGCGATCGCGGTGATGATCGCGACGTCCGGACGGACCAGCCGCGTCAGTTCCGCCAGCTCGCCGGCATGGTTCATCCCCATCTCGAATACGCCGATCCGGATATCGGCCAACATCCGGGCCAGGCTCAACGGAACCCCGACATGGTTGTTGTAGCTCTTGACCGAGCGGTGCACTGCCCCCGGCATGGCCCGATCAAGCGCCGCCGCCAGCGCCTCCTTGGCACTGGTCTTGCCGACCGATCCCGTCACGCCGACGATCCGGGCCTGGGTGCGCGACCGTGCCGCTTTCGCAAGAGCCGTCAGCGCCTCCACCGTGTCGGTGACACGGACATGCGGACCATTACAGGCATCGCTCACGATCGCGCCAGCTGCTCCTTGCGCGAATGCCTGGGTCAGGAAGCGATGCCCGTCCGTCGCCTCGCCCTTCAGCGCGATGAACAGATCGCCCTGTCCGACCTCGCGACTGTCGATCGCCACGCCGTCGACTTCGAAATGGCCGGACGCCGCTCCCCCGGTCGCCCGCGCGATCGCAGCCGAGGTCCACAGGCTCATGCGGCAACCTCACGCGCGACGGCTACGTCATCGAACGGCAGCACCAAGTCGCCGACGATCTGGCCACGCTCATGTCCCTTGCCCGCGATCAGGATGATGTCATCCGCCTCGGCGCCGGCGATAGCAGATGAGATCGCCGTCCGCCGATCGCCGATCTCGGTCGCCCCCGGCGCTGCGCGCAGGACATCGGCTCGGATGGCCGCCGGATCTTCCCCGCGCGGATTGTCATCGGTCACGATCACGACATCGGCCCCATAAGATGCGACCTGCCCCATCGGTTCGCGCTTGCCCGGATCGCGGTCGCCGCCGGCGCCGAAGACCACGATCAGGCGCCCCGCCGCGTGCGGCTTAAGTGCAGCCATCGCCGCGTCGAGCGCGTCCGGCGTATGCGCGTAATCGACATAGACCGGCGCCCCGCTGCGCGTGATGACCGCCCGCTCCAGCCGGCCCGCCACGGGTTGCAGCCGCGACAGCCCTGCAAGCGTCGCGGCTATATCGCCGCCTGTGGCGATGACCAGCCCTGCCGCGACCAGCGCATTCGCCGCTTGATAGGCGCCGATCAGCGGCAACCTGATCTGGTACGTCCCTCCATCCGCCTCAACCGTCAAATCCTGTCCCAGTAAGCCCGGCCTGCGATCGACCAGCCGCAGAGTGCGCCCGTGCCTGCCGACGCTGATGAGGCCGTTGCCCCGCGCCCGCGCGAGATCGATGACGCGAGCCGCCTCGACATCGTCCGCCCATACGACCGCAGTTCCGTCGGGCGACAACACTTCCGAAAACAGGCGCAGCTTCGTGGTCAGATAGGCGCCCATGTCGCCGTGATAGTCCAGATGATCGCGTGACAGATTGGTGAAAGCGGCGGCGGCGACGGGCAAGCCGTCGGTCCGGTATTGGGCCAGTCCATGACTGGACGCCTCGAAAGCGAGGTGAGTCACTCCCTCTCGGGCGAGTCCGCCGACATTGGACAGGAATGTCACGACATCGGGCGTCGTCAACCCCGTCGTCACCCGCTCGTCGGCGGTCGTGACCCCCAATGTCCCGATCGAGGCGGCGTTCAGTCCGGCGGTCCGCCACAGCTGGCGGGTCATCTCGACGCACGAGGTCTTTCCGTTCGTCCCCGTGACCGCCACGATCATGCGCGGGAATGGCGCGAAGAACCGCGCTGCGGCCCGCGCGAACGCTGAGCGCGGCGCGTCATCGGCGATGTGGACCGCCCCCTCGACGACGGCTTCGGGCCGGGCGATGACCGCTACCGCGCCACTACGTACCGCGTCTGGAATAAAGTCCTCGCCGTTGACGCGCGCGCCGGGAAAGGCGCCGAAGACAGTGCCGGGTGCAATCTTACGATGATCGATCGCAAACCCGCTCACCACGGCGTCCTCTTGCCCACCGGTGAGGACGCCCAGCTTCATTCCGCCTCGCCCGGCGTGTCCTGATTGCTGCCGGGCGCATGCCACAGCAGCGGCATCAGGTCGCTTTCATCGACATCAAGGCTCGCGCTCGGGATGACGCCCAGCATCGATCCCGTTCGGCTGATGACGCGGCTGACGACCGGAGCGGCGGTATAGGCTGCGGTCGTCTGGAAGGAATTTTCCTTAACGCGCTTCGGGCTGTCCATCATGACGATGACGGCGTAGCGCGGCGCTTCCATCGGAAAAGCCGCCGCGAAGGTGGAGACGTTGGCGTTCTTGGCATAGCCGCCGCGCTCGGCGACCTCGGCGGTCCCGGTCTTTCCGCCGACCCGGTAACCCGGGGCCTCGCCCTTCTTCCCCGTGCCCTGAAGCACGACGAGGCGCAGCATCTGACGCATTCGCGCGCTCGTTGCCTCGCTGATCACGCGGCGCCCTTGCGCGGCATGACCCGGCCGAACCCTCAGCAATGTGGCGGGCCGCCAGACGCCGCCGTTGACCAGTGCCGCATAGGCACTTGCGAGGTGCAGCGGCGTCACCGCGATCCCGTGGCCGTAAGCGGTCGTCATCGTCGTCGTCCGCGCCCAGTAGGTCGGCCAGAGCGGATGTCCCTTCTCGCGCAATTCTACATCGGGCTTGGTGTCGAAACCCAGCCGGCGGAACATGGCCTGCATCCGCGCCGGCCCGACCTCGTCGGCGATCCGCGCGGTTGCGATGTTGGACGAATAGATCAGCGCCTCGGGAATGTTCAGCCAGCGCTTCTGCTCGTGCCCGCGATCATCGTGGATCGTGTAACCGCCGACCCTGAGCGGCACCGTCGCGTCGAACCGCTTCGAGATATCGGTGACGACGCCGCCGTCGAGCGCCGCGGCCATCGTGATCGGTTTGAAGGTGGAACCCAGTTCGTAAACGCTCTGCGTCGCGGCGTTGCGCAGTTCGTCAACGCCCGCCATGCCTACCCGATTGGGATTGAACACGGGCAGTGACGCCATCGCGATCACCTCGCCAGTATGCACGTCCAGCATGATCCCGGCCGCGCTCTTCGCCTGATAGGCGTTGGCGGCACGGGCGAGTTCGCTTTCCATGGCCGCCTGCACACGCGTGTCGATCGACAGGGCTACCGGCTTGTCGTTCGTCGTGGAATTGGTCAGTTGCTCGTCCAACACCCGCTCCATCCCCGACATCCCCCGCCCTTCGCGCGACAGGAAACCCAGTACATGCGCGGCCAGGGTCGATTGCGGATAAAGGCGCTGTGTCTCGCGCTCGAACACGATCGCGGGCTCGCCGATCGCGTTGACCTGCTCGACCAGCGCGGGCGACGCCCGCCGCTGCAGGTAGGTGAAGCTCACGTCCGAAGTCAGCAGCCGGTAGAAGAACGCCTGATCGCCGCGCTCGGGTATCAGCGCCGCAAGCCGCGACGCGATATCCATCGGATTGCCGATCAGGTTCTTTGGATGAACCGCGATCGTCCACGCATCGATCGTGCGGGCCAGCGGACTTCCGTGTCGATCGACGATGTCACCGCGCGACGCGATCGCCGCCACCCGGTCCGACGCGTGCCCCCCGCCTGTCATGACGCCCAGCATGGCCAGCCGGACGATGATCAGCAGCACGCCGGCCGCGAACATCATCATCAGCATCATCAGCCGCATATGACCGATGACGACCAGGCGATGCCGCGCCCTCGGCGCTTGGCGCGGCAGGGTTACCGGACGGGCGACCAGCGTCGTCAACGCCGTCGGCCCGCCTCTGCCCTGGCACCTGACAGGATGTCGCCGAGCGTGTTTTCACTCAGCAGCCTTCGGTCCAGCATCGCCACCGCCTGTTCGCGCACCTTTGCGCGCGCCGGCGCAGGAGTTGCCTTTGGCGTCGCACGCACCGCGACCTGCGCGACCTCGACCCTGGCCGCAGGTGCCGGTCTCACCTTCTCGCGCGGTATCACGCGCGCAACCGCGACGGCGGCTACCGGCGCGGCCGGCGGCTCGGTCGAGATATGGTCGACGGGCGACGGCGGCATTGCCTGCGGCAAGGACGGCACGACCAACGACGCCGTCTGCACCGCGCCGTCGCCGATGACGCTGCCCTGCCCCGTCACGTCCAACCGCGCCAGTTCCGCCTCGTCCCGCAGGAACTGATGCGCGGTCGGCGCCGCCAGCGCCAAAGTATCACCGTTCCATTTTTCCAGCTGCGCCAGATTGCTGCGCGTGTCGAACTCGGTTTCCAGCGCGCGGATATCGCGCTCGGCCACCGCGATCCGCTTGTTCAGCGCCTGCAACCGATTGCGCTCGGTCGCAACCTGCAGCGAGACCAGGTAGAAGGCGAGCACCACCACGACGCAGGTCGCGAACCACCCCAGCCCCTTCATTCGATACGCAGCCGTCATACCGTCACCTCTGCCGTCGTCCACGCGGGAGCGTCCGTTCGCCGCGCGGACCGCAGCGTTGCCGAGCGCGCCCGTGGATTACGCGCGATCTCCGCCTCGCCGGCGGGCACCGGGCGGGCGACCGCCTCGAAACAGGGCCGGTACGCCCGAGTCGCGACCGGACGATGTCGTGATCCCGCCGGCGTCGCGCCGGAACGTTCGCGCAGGAAACGCTTGACCATCCGGTCCTCCAGACTGTGAAACGTCACGACCGCCAGTCGTCCGCCGGGTCGCAGCACACGCTCCGCCGCGACCAGCCCCTGAGCCAGTTCGTCAAGCTCGCGGTTGATGTGAATGCGGATCGCCTGGAAAGTACGGGTCGCGGGATCCTTTTTGTCGTGCGGGCGATGTCCGAGGGCGCGGCGGATCACAGCGGCCAACTCGCCTGTCCGTGACAGCGGACGCGCCTCGACGATTGCACGCGCGACACGTCTCGACCGCGGCTCCTCGCCATAGCGATACAGCACGTCGGCGATCTCCTCCTCATCGGCGCCGTTCAGGAAGTCGGCCGCGCTCAAGCCCGCGCGTGTCATGCGCATGTCGAGGGGTCCGTCCGCCTGGAACGAAAATCCCCGCTCCGCCCGGTCCAGCTGCATCGACGAGACACCGATGTCCATCACCACGCCATCGACCTGCCCGGGAAGCGTTTCCTCCATCGCGGAGAAGTCATGCTCGATGAGGCGCAGGCGGGGCTGCTCCGCCTCCAGGGTACGGCCCTCGCTAATCGCGTCGGGATCGCGGTCGAACGCGATGACGTCGGCACCGCTCGCCAGGATGGCGCGCGTATAACCTCCCGCGCCGAAGGTGGCATCGACGATCGTGTCGCCGGCATTGGGCGCCAATGCGTCTACGACCTCGCGCAGCAGGACGGGGACATGCGGGGACGCGCTCACAGCGTGACGCCCTTCTGGGTCATGTGGAATCTGGCCATCGACCGCATCACCGCGGGCGCGTCGGCGGTATCGATCAAGGTCTTCGGGTCCCAGATCTCGATATAGTCCAGCACGCCATAGAAGAACGCATGCGCGCCGATCCCGGCATGGAAGCGCGGAAAGGCCGGCATGATGAAGCGCCCCGATCCATCGAAAGGCACCGCCTCCCCCGATGCTCCCGCGCGCTTGATGTTGTAGTCGAATTCACCATCGGCCTGCGTATGCTCCGCCTCGCGACGGCTCAGCCGTTCGGCAAGAATGTCCACGAATCCGGGATCGTAGGCGATCAGACATTGGCTCTTCTGATGCGCGCCGATCACGATCGTGCCGCCATCTTTACCGTTGGACTTAGGTGCATTGATGGCCAGGGTCTGGCGAAGCGCCGCAGGAATCGCGACCCGGCCCTTGTCATCGACAAGCCCGATCCCGTCGCCCTGATAGTGGCCCCTCTGCGACACCGCATCTCACCTCTGGCGCACAGACGTCACCGTCCCGGTCAGCGACCCGCGCCGCTGACCGACCGTGGTTTTCAGCCAGCGGTGGATCTGCCCCTTCTGCAACGTGAGTTAACAGGGGGCTCGCGGGGATGCAACGGGATTTTTGGGGACGGCACGGGAAAACTACTCGGTGTTCAGCGTTTCCTGGACATTCTCGTCGCTGGGCGCGACGCCCATCTCGGCCAGTGGCTCGCCGGCTACGTCGACCTCGTTGTTCGTAACCATGTTCGCGACGACGTCCTCCTTGGGGGCGCCAACGGTGGTGACGGGACGCTGCCGATCGGCCGAGCGCATCATAGCGCCGGCCAGCGCCATCAGGAGAATGACCACAGCCAAGCCGATCATCCCGACCTTCACTCGCTGCATCGACTGGCCCGTATGGCTAACGCTTTTCATCAATTGCGTTTTTATAGGTGAATACCGCCATCTTGTCGAACGACGGGGCTAACACAGCCCTTTAGCCGCCCGCCATTCTGGATTGTGCAGCGTCGAAAGATACCGGAAACCCGTGTCGCACAGGATCGTCGCGACCCGTTTTCCCGGTCCCAACTTGCGGGCAAGCCTGATCGCACCGGCGACGTTGATGCCCGACGAAAGGCCCAGACACAGCCCCTCGTCAGCCAGCAGCCGCTGCGCCCATTCCCACCCTTCCGTGTCGCTGACGCGAAACTGCGTGTCGATCGGCGCGCCTTCCAGATTGGCGGTGATCCGGCCCTGACCGATCCCTTCGGCGACCGATGATCCCTCGGATTTGAGCTCGCCGTGCGCGTAATAGTCGTACAGCGCCGCACCGTGCGGGTCGGTAAGCGCGATGCATACCTTCTCGTCGCGCGCCTTCAGTCCCATGCCGACGCCCGCCAATGTTCCGCCGGTCCCGACCGCGCAGGTAAAACCGTCGACCCGCCCCGCCATCTGCTCCCAGATTTCTTCGGCGGTCCCGACGATATGGGCGCGCCGATTGGCGATATTGTCGAACTGGTTCGCCCAGATCGCACCGGGCGTCTCCTCGGCGATCCGCCGTGATGTGTGTACGAAATGGCATTGGCTCGAATAGGGTGCGGCCGCCACCAGCACCATCTCGGCGCCCAGCGCGCGAAGCGTGTCCATCTTCTCGCGGCTTTGCGTTTCGGGCATCACGATGATTGTGCGATAGCCCTTTGCATTGGCGACCAGCGCCATGCCGATCCCCGTATTGCCCGCCGTTCCCTCGACGATCGTACCGCCGGGCTGGAGCAGCCCGCGCTCCTCGGCATCCTCGACGATGAACAGCGCCGCGCGATCCTTGACCGAAGCGCCGGGATTGGCAAACTCGCACTTGCCGTATATCTCGCCGCCACTGGCCTCGCTCGGCCCCTTCAGGCGAACGAGCGGCGTGTGCCCGATCAGTGCGAGCGTGTCGGGAGTGGTATGCATTCGGCCTAGATGCCCACCACGGCCGCGCGGGACAAGGCTATGCCTCCACCCCCATCTGCCAAAGCACGAAGGCATGCTCCTCCGCGGCTTCGCGCAAGGACTCAAAACGCCCCGACTTGCCACCATGCCCCGCGCCCATGTTCGTCTTGAGCAGTAATAGAGTGTCGTCGGTTTTCGTCGCGCGCAGCTTCGCCGCCCATTTTGCCGGCTCCCAATACGTCACGCGCGGGTCGTTCAACCCGCCCGAGATGAACAACGGCGGATAGGGTTGTACGCGGACATTATCGTACGGACTGTACGAACGGATCAGCGCGAAGGCGGCGGCGTCCTCGATCGGATTGCCCCATTCCGGCCATTCGCCCGGCGTCAGCGGCAGGTCGGCGTCCATCATCGTGTTCAGCACATCGACAAAGGGAACATCGGCGATCACGGCGCCCCATATCTCGGGATCGGAATTGACGACTGCTCCCATCAGTTCGCCCCCGGCCGACCGCCCCGCGATCGCGATCCCGCCGGCACGCGCCCAGTCTTGCGCGATCAAACCTCGCGCGACATCGACGAAGTCCGTAAAGGTGTTCGTCCGCTTCGCGAGCTTGCCGTCCAGATACCATTGCTGCCCCAGATCATCGCCGCCCCGGATGTGCGCGATGGCATAGGCAAAGCCGCGGTCGAGCAGACTCAGCCGCCCCGTCGAGAAGCCCGGCGGGATCGCATGGCCATAGGCGCCGTAGCTGTAGAGAAACAGCTTGCCCGATCCGTCGCGCGGAAAGCCGGCGGGATAGACGATCGATACCGGCACCTGCGTCCCGTCGCGCGCGGCGATGTGCAGCCGCTCGGTCCGGTATCTGTCTCCGTCATATCCCGACGGAATTTCCTGCACCTTCAGCGTCGTCAGCGCGCCGGTGCCGACATCATAGTCATACACCGTACCCGGCGTCACCATCGACTCATAGCCCAGCCGCAGCACCGATACGTCCCATTCGGGATTGTCGGCGAGCCCGGCGGCATAGCTCGGCTCCGGAAAAGCGATGCGCTTCGGCGGCTCCCCGGCGTAGGAATGGATATCGATCTGATCCAGCCCGTCTTCTCGTCCCTCGACCACGAAGAAATCGCGGTAGCATTCGACCCCGGTCATGTAGAATTTCGGGTCGGGCGCTATTCGCTCCCGCCAATCGTCCGGGGTTTCGATCGACGCGGTGACCAGCCGGAATTGCGGGTCGATGTCGTTGGTGTGGATGAACAACGTCCCGTCATGCTCATCGACATCATATTCGCGCCCCGGCCGCCGGGCGGAGACCAGGATCGGCTCGGCCAGCGGGTCGGAGGCGGGCAACAGCCTGACTTCACTTGTGTCGTGGCTGCTCGCGACAAGCATGATCCAACGACGATTGCCCGTCATCTCGACGCCGACCGAGAAAACGGGATCATCCTCGTAATAAACAACTACGTCTTTACTTACTAACGTGCCCAGCTGATGCAGCTTGATCGTCCTGGTCCGCCAATTTTCGTCCGTCAGTCCATAAAGGATGCTCTTGCCGTCATCGGTGAAGACGATGTTACCAATGGCGCCCTCGATCGAAACCTCGCCCCACTTGCCCGCAGCGCTATCAATCGAGTCCGGAGGGTTGTCCACCGACCCCAAGGACTTGAAACGAATGGTATAGCGCTCCGACCCATCGGTATCCGTTGAATAGGCCATTATGCGACCATCCTCGCTGACCGTCGCCGCGCCCAGTCTGAAATACTCATGGCCCTCTGCCAGCGCCGGCTCATCGAGCAGCAACTCGTCAGGACCACCCGCGACCGGCTTTCGCCACCATCTGCGATACTCGCCGCCCGTTTCATAGGCCGTCCAGTACAGCCAGTCGCCGTCCTTTTGCGGCACGGAGGACTCGTCCTCCTTGATGCGACCCCTCATCTCCGCATACAGCCGGTCGACCAGCGGACGATGCGGCGCCATGACCGCCTCGAAATACGCATTTTCGTCCTTCAGATAGTTCAGCACGTCGCCGTCGGTGACATCGGGATAACCGGAGTCCTTCAGCCACGCCCAGGGGTCGTCGATCGTGACCCCGTGGGCGGTGAAGCTGTGCGGGCGCCGCTGGGCGACGGGCGGTATGGGCTTGTTCATATTCGCCGCCTGCCCGACGCGCGGGCCGCTTGTCCAGGATACTGATCGCTTTTCGCATCGGTCTGCCGGGCTATGGTCACGCTCGCACCCTTGATGCAAAGGGCGCCTGTACGCCGAGCAATCGCACCGAGGGACCGTATGATCATGCTTCCCATCTCCGCCCGCCTCGCAGCGCTTCGCGACCAGTTGACCCGCCAGGGGCTCGACGGCTTCGTCGTGCCGCTGACCGATGAGCATATGAGCGAGTATGTCGGCGCCTATGCACAGCGCCTCGCATGGCTGACGGGCTTCGAGGGGTCGGCCGGGACTGCCGTCGTGCTGCGCGACGAGGCGGCGATCTTCATCGACGGTCGTTACACGCTCCAGGTCCGCGAGCAGGTCGATGCGGCCGACTGGTCATATGTCGACGTGCGACGGACCAGCGTCGTCGATTGGCTCGGCGATCATGCCGCGCCTGGCACACGCATCGGCTTCGACTCCTGGCTGCATACTCGCGGATGGAAGAAAGCGGCGGCCGCCGCTCTGAAGGATCGGGACGCCGTGCTGGTCGCGGTCGACCATAATCCCATCGATGCCATCTGGTCCGATCGTCCCGCCCCCTCGCCCGCTCCGCTGGCCGTCCAAGATGAGGAAGTGGCCGGCAACTCCTCCTCCGCCAAGCGCGCCGCCATCGGCGAATGGCTGGCCGAGAACGGCGCCGACGCGGTCGTGTTGAGCGCGCTCGATTCGATCGCCTGGGCGCTGAACATTCGCGGCAGTGACGTGGCGCATACGCCCGTCGCGCTGGCTTACGCCATCGTCACCTCCGATGGAACGACCGATCTCTTCGTCGACCCGGCAAAGGTCGATGACAACGTCCGGCAGCATCTTGGCAACGCGGTGCGAGTCCGCCCGGCACAGGATTTCGCGCCCGCGCTCGGCGAATATAAGGGCAAGCGCGTTGCCGCCGATCCCGACGGTGCGGTCGCCGCGATTTTCGATGCGCTTGAAGCGGGCGGCGCAATTGTCGTTGCCAAGCGCGATCCTGTCATCCTCGCCAAAGCGATCAAGAACCCGGCCGAGATTACTGGACACCGCGCCGCCTCACTGCGGGACGGCGCTGCACTTACGCGCTTCCTTCGCTGGGTCGAAGACGAGTGCGCGGGCGGCGGACAGACCGAGCTGAGCGCCGCGGCCAGGCTGCTTGCGTTCCGCCTGGAAACCGGCCTGCTGATCGACAGCTCGTTCGACACCATCTCTGCGACCGGCGCGCATGGCGCCTCGCCGCATTACCGCGTGACCGAGGCGTCCGATGCCCCGATCGAGCCGGGGCAACTCTACCTCATCGATTCCGGCGGCCAGTACCGGGACGGCACGACCGACGTCACGCGGGTGATGCCTATCGGCGAGCCCACCGCCGAGATGCGCGACCGCTTCACTCGCGTGCTGAAGGGCCATATCGCCATCGCCACCGCCATCTTCCCCGACGGTACGCTCGGCGGTCAGATCGACGCGTTCGCCAGGGCGCCGCTCTGGCAGGCCGGTCTGGACTATGGCCACGGTACCGGACACGGGATCGGCAGCTATCTGTCGGTACACGAGGGGCCGCAGCGGATCGCCGCCCCCAATTATCCCGGCAGCGGCGCGATGGAGCCGCTGCGCGCCGGCATGATCTGCTCGAACGAACCGGGCTATTACAAGGCCGGCGAGTACGGGATTCGTATCGAGAACCTGGTGCTGATCGAACCGCGCGACGTGCCGGGCGGCGATCTCGACATGCTGGGCTTTGAAACGCTGACCTTCGCACCCATCGAGCGCTCGCTCATCGAGTCCGCACTATTGACCGAAGCAGAGCGAAAATGGTTGAACGCCTATCACGCCGAGGTCGCCCGGATCATCGGGCCGGAACTGGACAAGGAAGACCGCGAATGGCTGGAGGCAAAATGCGCCCCGATCGGATGACGCCGATCGGTTGGCTGGGGATCGTTCTCGGCGTGACGGGCTATCCGCTGGCAATGCTTCTGATCCGCTTCCTCTCCTAGGTCTCGCGCACGTCCTCGGGAGCATCCTGCTCCTGTTCCCGCACGCCGCGCGCCTGTGTCTTCCGGCGCTTCAGGTTGTCGCGCAGCGCCGCCGCCAGCCTTTCGGCCTTTTCGTCCTTGTCCGCCATCGCCACCCACTAGATCGCGGACGCCACGCTTGACAATGCCTGTTCGCTAGGCTCTAGCCGCGCTTCCCGCCTGGCACCGCCGGCGATGCTGCCGTAGCTCAGTGGTAGAGCGCATCCTTGGTAAGGCTGAGGTCGTGAGTTCAATCCTCACCGGCAGCACCATTTTTCGGTCAGACCACCGTCTGGGTTATGTCGCCGACATGCTTGCCGGCAGTGCATCGACAGTCGATCGCAGCGTGCGGAAAGCCCGCCCTGCGTCGCGGGCGGTGCGGATCAGGCTGCGCAACTGGCCAGGGTGGCGAGCCAGCGAGGCTAGGACGGCACCGAACGCGACGCCGCCGTCGTCGCGCATCCCGACCAGCGCAGCGGGTGGCAGCATCGTCTCCCCATCGTCGGAAATCACGCGGATCGCGGCAAAGGGAAGGTCGTGCCGCCCGGCGACGCGGGTCACGATGTGGGTTTCCATGTCGACCGCGATCGCGCCGGTCGTGAACAGATCCTGCTTTTCGCGAATTGAGGCGACGGCATGGCCGCGTCCGGCGACCATGCCATGACGGGCATGAAGGAGCGCCGCAGTAACGTCCTTCATCGCACAAGAGGGTTGAAGAACGACGTCGCCCACCTTCAGCGCAGGATCCAGAGCACCGGCGAGACCGATGGAAAGGATCGCGGTCACCTCGCCGGTCGCCACGCGGATCTCGAGTTCGCGCTCCAGTGTTGCACCGTCACCACCGCCGGCCACAACCATGAAGCCGGCGCGTGCGATGATCCGCGCTTCACGCTTCAGGCCGCAGGCGGCCAGGATGGTCACATCCCGTATTCCACGGCCCGAGCATTGCTGCGTGTCAGGTTGCGATAGCGGGCTATCGCCCAGAGCGAGAAATAGGCGGGGTAGCCATGATAGCGCAGGTAGAAGACACGCGGAAAACCACCGCCTGTATAGTGTTCCTGCCTCCACAAACCATCCGGTTCCTGGTTCGCCGCCAACCATGCGATCCCCCGCTCCACGGCCGGCGCGTGGATTTGGCCGACCGCCATCAGCGCAAGCAGCGCCCAGGCAGTCTGCGATGCGGTCGACGGTGTGGGGACATGCCCAACGCGGTCGAGCGCGTAGCTTTCGCAATCTTCTCCCCAGCCGCCATCGCCGTTCTGGATCGTCGTCAACCACGAGACCGCACGCGCAACCGTCGGATCGTCCGGCGAGACTCCGGCCGCATTGAGCGCGCACAGCACCGACCAGGTTCCATAGATATAGTTGACACCCCAGCGCCCGAACCAGCTCCCCTCGACATGCTGTTCACGCGCGAGATAGGCGAGCGCCGCCTGCATGCGCGGCGTGTCGCGCTCGCCAAGCTGCGCCAGCATTGACACGATGCGCGCGGTGACGTCGGCGGTCGGCGGATCGAGCAGTGCGCCGTGATCGGCGAAGGGCAGGTTGTTGAGGTAATGATGGGTGTTGTCCGCGTCGAACGCGCCCCACCCGCCGTCGCGGCTCTGCAGACCTGCCGTCCATTCGACGCCGCGTGCGATCGCCTCGTCATAATCGCCGGTACGCACGCGCACACGATCCATCGCCATGACGACGACCGCGGTATCATCGAGATCGGGATAATGCGCGTTTTCGTATTGAAATGCCCAGCCTCCGGGGCGGACGGCGGGTCGCTGCTCGGCCCAGTCGCCGCGCACGTCGAGCACTTGCCGGCCTTTCAGCCAGGCCAGCGCGCGGTCCGCCGCCGTCTCGTTGCCTGCCTCCAACATGGCGTGCGCCGCGAGCGCGGTGTCCCAGACCGGAGAAACGCAGGGCTGACAATAGGCCTCGTCGTCGCCGACGACCAGCAGCCGTTCGAGCGACTCGCGGGCGGCGCGGCGCGCCGGGTGATCGGGCGGGTAGCCGAGCGCGTCGAGCATCATTACGCTGTTCGCCATTGCCGGGTAGATCGCGCCCAGGCCATCGACGCCGTTCAGCCGTTCCAGGACCCAGGTCTCGCAGGCCTTGAGCGCGCGCTGCCGAAGGTAATCGGGCCAGAGCCGATCGCTCCGCTTCAACAGCCGGTCCAGCAGCGTGAAACCGGTCGTCCATAACGGCTTCAGGTCCGCGCCCTTGCTGACCACACCGACCTGTTCCCCGGTATAGAGTTCGTCGACCAGCACGCCGCGCGGGTTCCGTGCCACCGGCTTCAGCGTTGCGAGCACCAGCAGCGGAACGACGACGGTGCGCGCCCAATAGGACATGCGTGAAAGCCGTATCGGGAACCAGCGCGGCGCGAGGATCAGCTCGGGCGGCAGCGTGGGCACGTCGGCCCAGGAGCCCGCCCCGAACAGCGCCAGCTGGATGCGCGTGAAGACGTTGCTCGCCATTGCGCCTCCGGCCGCCAATATGGCGGAGCGCGCCTCCTTCATGTGCGATTCGCCGGGATCGTCACCGATCATTTTGAGCGCGTAATAGGCCTTGACGGTGGCGCTGATGTCGAACGCACCGCCGTGAAACAGGCCCCACCCGCCATGCTCGGGCGAGCGTGTGCGGCGCAGATATCGGGCGACCTTGGTTTCCAGCGTCGTGTCGCCCGGCTCGCCCAGGAAATGACGCAGCAGGATGTACTCGGCCGGGATGGTCGCATCGGCCTCCAGCTCGAACACCCAATGGCCGTCCGCGCGCTGGTGCGATGCGAGCGCCGCCGCGGCCCGGTCGACCGCGTCATCAATGGAATTCTGCTGATTTTTCATCGCGGTGGCCATGACGGAGGCGGTTAGCGCAGGTTCGCCGCAATCGCCAGATGCGCTGCCGTCTCGCCGGATCGGATCGCGCCCTCGATCGTCGACGGAAGGCCGGTATCGGTCCAGTCGCCCGCCAGGAACAGGTTGCGCCAGCGGGTCGCGGACCCCGGCCGGCTGGCATCCTGTGCGGGCGTGGCGGCGAAGGTCGCACGCTTCTCCTTCACGACCTGCCACGCGGGCATGGGTGCATCGATCGCATAGGCGCGGCAGATGTCGGACCAGAAGGTTCGCGCGAGTTCCTGGCGGTCGGCATCGATCATCGCGCCGGCGTCGCTGACGGTAACCGAGATACGGTCGGGATAGGTAAAGACCCACTGCGCGGAGCCTCCCAGCAGTCCCAGCATCATCGGCGCGCCCTTCGGCGCGGGACTCGCGAAATGCGCGTTGACGATCGCGCGATGCTCGACCGGAGCGGTAAGACCGGGGAGCAGGTCGCTCGCCACCCAGGGCGGAACGGCGAGCACGATCATGCAGTCGTCCTGGACGATCTCCGCGCCCGCGCCCCAGTCGAGCGCCGTAACGCGGTCGGGCGCGACGCTGATCGCGCGCAGTCGCCGGCCGGTTGCCAACACTCCCCCGTGCCGCGCCAGTGCGCGGCAGGCCGGATCGACGAAGGCCGCGTCCAGCGTCGGCGCGGCGATACGCGGTCGCATCGCACGGCCTCCACGCGCGACGGTCTCGCGCAGCACGCGCCCTACCAGACGCGCTGATCCTTGCGCGGGTGTCGTATTGAGCGCGGCGAGCAGGATCGGCTCCAGCATCCGCTCCCAGACGGCGCCGTCGGTCGGGACTTGCGACCCGACGGTGCCGTTGCTCGTCAGCAGGAGCCTGGCGAGCGGCCAATAGTCTCGCACGCGGCTGCCTGGCACCCGGTGCTGCGGGTTGAAGACCCATGACGGGAAGCGCCCATCGCCGATCCGTACCGTCCATCGCTCGCCCGTCTGCAGGTCGGCGAAGGCATAGTCGGCATGCGCCGGCCCGATCAGCACGTCCTCTCGCACCGTGCCGCAGCGTGCGAGAAAACGATTTACGGCGGCGTTGCCCGACAGGACGAGGTGATTGCCGTTGTCGATCGTCAGCCCAAGCCTGGGGTCGTGATAGGATCGACACCGCCCGCCCGGCCCGGCTGCCGCGTCCAGCACCTGCACCTCCATCCCGGCCTCTGCCAGCGACAGCGCCGCCGACAGGCCGGCCAACCCCGCCCCCACGACAATCGCCCGGCAAGGCATCAGCGCGAGACGCTCAACCGCAATACTGTCCACAACAAGGCGGGCTTGGATACGCGCACCCTGGTCCTCGGAGGCGCCCAACCCCGCACCTTCATCCGCCCGAGCACCTTGGCGTAGGCGGCGGCCATGAGCCTGGGCGCGATCAGATGTCCCGCGGGTCGGCCGGCGAGGATCGCGCTGGCAGCCGCGTAATGGCGATCCACTTCGCTAGCGACCATGCGCGCCGCCTCGTCGACTTGCGGATCCTCCACGATCGCCTGAAGTTCGAGCGGGACGTGCGCGGTACGGAGCGCCTCCAGGGGGAGGTAGACTCGGCCGAACGCCGCGTCCTCGTCGATGTCGCGCAGGATATTCGTCAACTGCAGCGCGCGGCCGAGATGATGCGCCAGGGCGTCGCCGGGGCCATGCTCCATCCCGAAGATACGCACCGACAACCGCCCCACCGCGGAGGCGACCCGGTCGCAATAGAGGTCCAGCGTTCGCGACGGCGGCCAGCGAATGTCCTGATCGACATCCATCGCCATCCCGTCGATGACCGCGCAGAAATCCGCCCGATCGAGCGAGAAGCGCGTCACCGCCTCGCCAAGCAACGCCGCCTGGCCCGGATCGCCGCCCTCGTAGAGCGAGTCGATATCCGCGCGCCAGCCATCCAGTGCCACCCTCCGCGCGGCGCGATCGCCCTCAT
This sequence comes from Sphingomonas sp., assembly GCA_965260965.1. Classification (GTDB taxonomy): domain Bacteria; phylum Pseudomonadota; class Alphaproteobacteria; order Sphingomonadales; family Sphingomonadaceae; genus Sphingomonas. Next base: position 2,097,689 of record CBDHCA010000003.1, read on the forward strand.
GGTCATCGGCGATATCGTCTACGGCGCGGCAAAAGGCATAGACCGCGTACATCGCCTCTCGCTCGGGCCGGGGCAGCACGCGCATGCCGGCGTAGAACGAACTGCCCGCAACCTGCGAGCGGAGCGCGGCAGGCGTAGCCTTCGGGTTCATTTCGACCGCCTCGCGAACAACTGCGTCATCACCGCTCTTGCTGTAAGCGACAATGCCTGCGCGGTACGATGATGCACCCGATCACTCAAGGGATCATGCGTCACCAGCCGATCGGCCAGGCTCTCGGCAAGCCGCTGGATGACCGCCACCTCGCACGCCAGCCGCCGGTCACGAATACCGTAGGCGAAGGCGGTGCTCTCGGCGAGCAGCATGCGCGCGCGAATCGCGAGCATGACGATGACCTCGCGCAGCGCCGGCGACGCCGTTTGCGCCGCAAGGTCGGACTCGCACACACCCGAGCCATTCATGGCGTCCTGGGGCAGGTAGATACGGTCGAGCGTGCGATAGTCCTTGCTGCAATCCTGCAGGTGGTTGATGATCTGCAGCGCCGCGCACAGCGCGTCCGATTGCGGCCACAGCCGCCGGCTCTCCCCATGCACGTCCAGCACGAAGCGCCCGACCGGCATCGCCGAGACGCGGCAATAGTCGATAAGCGCGTCCCAGTCGGGATAGCGGCGAACGTCTACGTCCTGATCGAAGGCGTCGAGCAGTTCCTGTGCATGCACGGGATCGAGGTCGCGCTCCTCCATCACCCCGGCAAGCGCCATCGCCTCGGCGGCGCCATCCCCGGACAGCCCTGCGCGCATTGCGCGAAGCTGCGTCTTTTTCTCGCGCGGATCGACGGTCGGATGATCGGCGATATCGTCGGCCGCGCGCGCGAACCGATAGAACGCCATGACGGGCGCGCGATGCTTGCGGCTGAGCAGGAACGAGGCGACCGGGAAATTCTCGTCGCGGTGCCCCTTGCCGGATGAAAGTTCGTACTGCGCGGTCATCGGCCCACCGCCGCCTGTACGCGGCCCTTCCACGTCCCCCCGCGACCCCGGCGGTGCTGCCAGGCCGACGCGAGCGTGCAGCCCAGGTAGAAGCACGCGATCCCCGGCAACGCCACGCCCCACCACGGCGAGCGGTGATAGAAGCGCAGCATCGGCTGGAACGCGACGGCCATCAGCGCCCATGCTCCCAGCCCCAGCCAGCGGCCGGCACCGCCGGCAAACACGACGAGAAGCGGCGGCGCGAGATAGGTCACGAAAAGTCCTGCCACCGCGCCGGCCAGCATTACCGGCGAATAGCCGAGTTGCGCATAGGCCGACCGCGCGATCATCGCCGCGACCGAACGCCAGTCGTCATAAGGGCGGATGCTGCGCGACCGGTTCGTCAGCCCCAGCCAGATCCGCCCCTGCCGCGTCATCGCCGCGCCCAGCGCGCAATCGTCGATCAGCGCGCCGCGAATCGCCCCGATCCCCCCGGCCGCCTCCAGCGCGTCACGTCGCACCAGCATGCAGCCGCCCGCCGCTGCTCCCGGCCCCTTCGGACGGTTCACCCGCCCGAAAGGATAGAGCATCTGGAAGAAGAACACGAAGGCGGGAATCAACGCCCGCTCCGCCCGAGTTTCGCACCTGAGCTTCGCCATGAAGGAAACCAGCACGCGCCCGTCGCGCAGGGCAATCCCGACCAGCGTGCGCAGCGTGTCGGGCGCGTGCTCGATATCCGCGTCGGTCAGCCAGAAGAAGTCCGGCGTCCCCGCCCGCGCGACGCCTTGCGACACGGCCCACAGCTTGCCCGTCCAGCCTCCCGGAAGCGGCGAGCCGGCGATCACCGTCACCCGGTCGCCGCCTGCCGTCCGTGCGATCGCCGCCGTACCGTCGGCACTGCCGTCATCGACCAGCACGGTATGCACAGACCCCGGGTAGTCCTGCTCTACGATACTCGCAACCGAGCGCGACACGACGTCCGCCTCGTCGCGCGCGGGCACCACGGCGACGACCGATGGCCAGATTGCGGGGTCAGCCGCCACGATGGCGGTGTCGCGGACCCGCGCAGTCCAGAAACCGGTCGCCAGCAACCCGGTCCAGACGATTACCGTGACGATGCCGAGAACCAGCGCGGTCACCCGATCCGCCCTGTCGCGCGAAACCAGGTAACGGCGTCGGTCAGCGCATCGGCATAGGGCCGCGCGACATAGCCCAACTCGCGCTCGGCCTTGGCCGATGAATAGAACATATGATGCTTCGCCATGCGCAGACCGTCGAGCGTCAGAAACGGTTCGCGCCCCGACACCCTCGCCAGGCGCTCATTGGCCCAGGCGAGCGGGAACAGCGGCGCGCGCGGCACGCGAATGCGCGGCGGCCGACGCCCCACGAGCCGCGCGATCACGCCCAGCATGTCCCCCAGCGCCACGTCCTGACCACCCAGGATGTAGCGCTCCCCTATCTTGCCGCGCTCCATCGCGAGCAGGTGCCCGCCCGCGACATCGTCGACATGGACCAGGTTCAGCCCGCTGTCGACGAACGCCGGCATCCGGCCGTTCGCGGCTTCGACGATGATCCTCCCTGTCGGAGTCGGTTTGACGTCGCCGGGGCCGATCGGCGTCGAGGGATTGACGATCACCGCCGGCAGGCCTCGTTCGCGCACCATCGCCTCGACCAGCCGCTCGGCCGCGACCTTGCTGCGCTTGTAGGCGCCGACGACCCCGTCCTCGGTCGCGGCGCGGCTTTCGTCGGCGGGCTTGTCGGCATCGGGCAGCAGGGTCGCGACGCTGCTGGTATAGACGATCCGCTCTACCCCGGCGGCAAGCGCGGCCTCCATCACGACCCCGGTGCTCAGGCGGTTGTTGCGGACGATCTCCTCGGGATCGCGTGCCCACAGGCGGTAATCGGCGGCGACATGATAGAGATGGCGCACGCCACGCATCGCCGCCGACACCGAACGTGGGTCACGGACGTCACCCTCGACCAGTTCGCCGGGAAAAGCTTCGAGATTCGTGCGCGCGCTGGACGCGCGGACCAGCCCGCGTATGGCAATCCCCTGCCCCGCGAGCGCGCGCGCCACTGCGGCGCCGACAAAGCCCGACACGCCGGTCACGAGTGTAATCTTGGGGTCGGATATCGTCATCGCTTGCGCCATGGTCGCCGCGCGTCCTAGTCGCTGCCGCGGTCGCTTGGGAAGCACCGAGCCGCACGAGGATCGCGTCCATCATCATTTTGACGATCATGTCCTGGCTGCTCGCCACGCTGGCGACCGCCGGCATCGGCTCTACGGTGCACGCCGCGATCGTCGTCGCGCGGCTTCGGCGCCAACCGGCTCCGCTCGGTATTGCCGAACCCGTGACGCTGCTGAAGCCGCTATACGGCGCCGAGCCGAGGCTTGCCGACAACCTCGCCTCTTTCCTCGATCAGGATTGGGATGCACCGATCCAGATGGTTGCCGGTGTCCAGCGCGCGGACGACCCGGCGCTCGCATCGGTCCCGGCCGCACGGACCGCGATGCGCGACGTGACGATCGTGCGCGATGCCGCCATCCACGGCGCCAACGCCAAGGTCGTGAACCTCATCAACATGCTTCCCGCCGCCGAACACGATTTGCTGGTGCTGAGCGACAGCGATATGGCGGTGCCGTGTCATTATCTCGCGGCAATCGGCGGCGCGCTGCGCGAACCCGGAGTCGGCGCGGTGACGTGCCTGTATCGCGGGCGGGGCGATGCCGGGCGCTGGTCGGTCATGGCGGCGGCCGCGATCAGCTATCACTTCCTGCCTTCGGTCATCCTCGGCCTGCGCCTCGATCTGGCTAACCCCTGCATGGGTTCGACCATCGCGCTTCGTCGCGACACGCTGGCCGCGATCGGCGGGTTCGCGGCGCTTCGCGATACGCTGGCCGACGACTATGCGATCGGCGCCGGTGTCCGCGCCTTGGGCCGGCGCGTGGCGGTCCCGCCGTTGATCCTGACCCACGGCTGCGCGGAAGACGGGTTCGCGGCGCTCTGGCGGCACGAGCGGCGATGGGCGGCGACCGTCAGGCTGATTGATCCGCTCGGCCATCTCGGCTCGCTCGTCACCTACCCGTTCCCCATCGCGCTGTTGCTGACGATCATCGCGCCAATGGCGGGGCTGGGGCTGCTGGCGGTCAGCCTGCTCAGCCGCCTCTACCTGAAACGCTCCGTCGACCGCGCGACCGGTGCCGTGTCCGCTCCGGCGTGGATGCTCCCGATCCGCGACTGTCTGTCGCTTGCAGTGTTTGTCGCGTCGTTTGCGACGCGCTCCATTGATTGGCGCGGGCAAGCGCTTAGAATGGTGGGTGGCGGCCGCATCGCGACCGATACGGAGTCCCCCCGATGATGCGTACCCTTTTCCTCCAGGCGCCCTCCTTCGACGGCTATGACGGCGGCGCGGGTTCGCGCTATCAGGCGAAGCGCGAGATCAAGTCCTTCTGGTATCCCACCTGGCTCGCGCAACCCGCCGCTCTGGTCGAAGGCTCGAAGCTGATCGACGCGCCCGCGCACGACCAGAGTTTCGACGACATCAAGCATGAGGCGACCGCGCACGACCTGATCGTCCTCCACACCTCGACCCCCGGCTTCAAGTCGGACGTGAAGGTCGCGGGGCTGCTCAAGGAGATCAATCCCAAGCTCGTCATCGGCATGATCGGTGCAGCCGTCGCGGTCGACGCACAGTGGGCACTGGAAAACGCCCCGATGATCGATTTCGTCGCGCGCAACGAATTCGACTTCACGGTCAAGGACGTCGCCGACGGCATGCCGCTCCCGGACGTCGGGGGGATCAGCTACCGTGATGCCGACGGCGCGATTATCCACAACAAGGATCGCGCGGTCCTGACCGATATGGACCAACTTCCCTTCGTCTCGCCGATCTACAAGCGCGACCTGAAGATGGAGAATTACTTCATCGGCTATCTCAAGCACCCTTATGTCAGCTTCTACACGGGGCGCGGGTGCAAGAGCCGTTGCACCTTCTGCCTGTGGCCGCAGACCGTCGGCGGGCACAATTATCGCACGCGCAGCATCGAGCACGTCATCGAGGAGGTGAAATACGTCCTCGCCGAGTTTCCGCAGATGAAGGAGTTGTTCTTCGACGACGACACGCTGACCGACGACCGGCCACGGGTCGAGGCGTTGGCGCGCGAACTCGGCAAGCTGGGTGTCACCTGGTCGTGCAACGCCAAGGCGAACGTGCCCTACGAGACCCTGAAGGTGCTGAAGGAAAACGGCCTGCGCCTGCTGCTCGTCGGCTATGAAAGCGGCAATCAGCAGATCCTGCACAATATCAAGAAGGGCTTGCGGATCGAGGTCGCGCGGCAGTTCACGAAGGACTGCCACGAACTCGGCATCGTGATCCACGGCACCTTCATCATGGGGCTGCCCGGCGAGACGCTGGAGACGATCGAGGAGACGATCCGCTACGCGCAGGAGATCAACCCGCACACCATCCAGGTCAGCCTGGCCGCGCCCTATCCTGGCACCTTCCTTTACAAGCAGGCGATGGAGAACGGCTGGTTCGACGGCCGCGACGACCTGGTCGCCGACGGCGGCACGCAGATCGCGCAGCTGAGCTATCCCGACCTGCCCGCCAAGGTGATCCACGCGAAGGTCGAGGAATTTTACAAGCGCTTCTATTTTCGCCCGCGCAAGATCGGCTCGATCGTGAACGAGATGGTCCGCGACTTCGAAATGATGAAGCGGCGCCTGCGTGAGGGGGTCGAGTTTTTTCACTTCCTGCGCGACCGGAAGGAAGCCGCCTGAAGCGAGGCCGAGAGAAACGCCTGGTCGTCACCGCCGACGATTTCGGGGCGGACGTTGCGGTCAATGAAGCGGTCGAGCAGGCACACCGCCACGGCATCCTGACCGCCGCCAGCCTGATGGTGACCGGCGACGCCGCCGATGACGCCGTCGCGCGGGCCAGGGCGATGCCGATGCTGGGCGTCGGCTTGCATCTCGTCCTGGTCGACGGCCGACCCGCTTTGTCGCCCGAACTCGTACCGCTGCTGGTCAGTGGCGATGGGCGGTTCCGGAACGACATGGCGCGCGCCGGGCTGACGATCTTCGCGCGACCTGCCGCCCGGCGCCAGCTCGCAGCCGAGATCGAGGCGCAGTTCGCCGCGTTCGCCGCCACCGGCCTGAGGCTCGATCATGTCAACGCCCACAAGCATTTCCACGTCCACCCGACGATCGCCGCGACTGTGCTGCGGACTGGCAGGCGCTACGGCATGCGGGCGATTCGCGCGCCGGTGGAGCGTGGAGCGGGCGCGATGCGGCTGATCGCCGAGCTGTCGGCCAGACGCTTTCGCCGAGCGGGCATGACGGTGCCCGATCGCGTCGTCGGTCTCACCTGGTCGGGTGCCTTGGATACCGGCCGGATGCGGCGCTCGCTCGCTGCCCTGCCGGATGGCCTCACAGAGATCTATACCCATCCCGCCACCGACGATCATTACGACGGCCACGCCCCAGGCTACCGCTACCGCGACGAACTGGCGGCGCTAACCGACGGAAAGGCGATGGAACTCTTGCATGCGGGCCGCGTCGTCACCGGAAGTTTTGCCAACTTCACGGATTGATGTCATGGAAATGCTGACGATCTCGCCACCCAGCTTTGAGGCGGCGCCGACGCCTGACGACCACGTCCGGATCGGATCGGAAGAACACAAGCGGCTGATGTGCCGGATGATGCTCGACAGCCATGATCCCTATCGTCCCGCGCTGATCGACTGGCCCAGGCTCGATCCGGAGACGCGCAACAGGATCGTGAGCCTGCCGATCTGGGACATCGCGGTGCAGACCGAAGGGCGCGCGAGCATGAACGTCAAGACGTTCAACGAATCGGTCGACGATCCGCTGCTCCATGAAGCGATCGGCATGAACGCGTTCGAGGAGCGCCGTCACAAGATCGTGCTCGCCGACATGGTACGGGCCTACGGGATCGCGCTCGAGGACGAGCCGGACTATGTCCGTCCACGCGATCCCGAATTCGCCTTCATGCGCACCGGCTATTCCGAGTGCATCGACAGCTTTTTCGGGTTCGGGCTGTTCAAGCTGGCCAAGGATACCGGCTTCTTTCCGGACGAACTGGTGGACACGTTCGAGCCGGTGATGCGTGAGGAAGGGCGGCATATCCTGTTCTTTGTGAACTGGATGGCGTGGCGGCGGCGCAACATCCCGCTCTGGCGTCGGGCCTTGCTCGAGGTTAAGGTGGTTGCCGTCTGGATCGCACTGATCCTGGAACGGATCGACATGGCCAAGGGCATGGACAGCAATACCAAGGCACGCGACAACAACTTCACGCTCAACGGTTCGAAGGAACTGGGGGTGGAGGTAAGTTTCCCTGAACTGGCGAGCATCTGCCTGTCCGAGAATGACCGGCGACTCGCCGTCTATGATCGCCGGTTGAAGCGTCCGCGCTTCGTGCCGGCGATGATGCGGTTGGCGCTGAAATTTGCTTCCCGGCCGAAGGTTGGAGCAAACGGCTGAACGGGTACGCGCGGATCGCGATATTGCTGGCGACCCTGGCGGGACTGGCCGCGGCAGGATGGGCATTCGGCCGGACGGGACTGGGCCAGGTCGTCGCGATCGCGGCGCGACTCGGCGTCAGTGGTTTTCTGTTCTTCTGCCTGTGGTCGCTCGCTACCTCGGTTGCGCTCGGTGCAGCATGGCTGGCGGTTGTTCCGGGTGAGCGGATCACGCGCCTGCCGCTCTTCACATGGGCACGGGTGACCCGCGAGTCGGTGTCCGACCTGTTGCCGCTGTCGCAGCTCGGCGGCCTGGTCGTCAGCGCGAGGACCGTGATCGGCGGTGGGATCGCGGCCCCGCTCGTCTATGCCTCGATGCTCGCCGATCTCGTGACCGAGATGGCGAGCCAGCTCGTCATGACGTTGCTCGGGCTGGCGCTGATGACGACCATCCTCACGGGCGCAAGCGAAATACGACCTCTGGTGATCGGCGGCACGATGACGATGATCGTCGTGCTGGGCGCGTTCGTGTTGGTCCAGGACCGTGGGCTGCCGCTTGTCGGGCGGATAGCGCAGCGTCTGCTCCCCGGCTCGGTCGCAACCATGGCCGGGATCGAGCGGGAACGAGCGCGCATTTTCGCGTCGCCCCCGCGAATCGCCGCGTCGTCGCTGCTCAATCTCGCTGCATGGCTGATGACGATCGCGGGCAGCTGGCTCGTCCTGCGGCTGATAGGCGTCGACTTCCCCTTTGGGTCGCTCCTGTCGCTCGAAGTCCTGATCTTCACGCTGCGCAGCGCCGCGTTCGTGATCCCTGGCGCCATCGGCGTTCAAGAGGCGGGCTACGCGCTTGCCGGTCCGCTGCTGGGGCTACCCGCTGACGTCGCGCTCGCGCTGTCATTGGCGAAGCGCGCGCGCGACGTGGCGATCGGCCTGCCCGCGCTGCTGATCTGGCAGGCGCAGGAGGCACGCGCGGTTTGGCGGGCGCGCCTATTGGTGCGAAAGAATCTGGTCGAGCGGTAAAACGGAGCAATGATGATGGGATGGACCAACAGGCTGGCGAATGCGGCAATACTGGCCGCCGGTGTGGTGATGGTAACGGCATGTGGCCAGGCACCGGTAATCGCGGCAGACGCACAGACGCGTGCTTCGGCGTCGCGGCAGACGACAGCCGCCGTGTCTCCCGTCGTCGTCGAGCTCTACCAGAGTCAGGGCTGTTCTTCGTGCCCCCCGGCCGACCTCAACGTCAACGCGCTTGCCGCGCGCCCCAATATTCTCGCCCTGTCGTTCGCGGTCACCTATTGGGATCAGCTGGGATGGAAGGATACGTTCGGGTCACCGGCCTTTACGGCCCGGCAGTGGGACTATGCCCGGCATGCCGGTCGCGCACAGGTCGCGACCCCGCAGGTCATCATCAACGGCGGCTCGGCGATCGTCGGAAGCAATTCCGCGCAACTCGACGCGCTGATCGCGAGGATAGGCCCGCCGAGAAATGGTCCTGCCCTGGCCTTTGACGGGTCCATGATAAGGGTAGCTGGCGCGTCGCGAGCTGCCAATGCGACGATCTGGCTGATCCGGTACGATCCGCGTACCCGGAATGTCGCCATCCGCGCGGGAGAGAATGGCGGTCGCACGATCCCGCATCGCAACATCGTGCGGCAACTCGTCAAGCTGGGGCAATGGACTGGCGGTGAAGCGACCTTCCCGCTGCCCCGGACGGGAGTCGCCGGGCTGAAAAGCGCGGTTCTCGTTCAGCAGGGTGTAGGCGGTCCCATCATTGCGTCGCGCAAGCTTTAGAACTGACGGGTCGTCATCGCCTGTTGCAGTTCCCATATGGCGTAGAGCAAACGGAGTTCGCCCATGCCACGCATCGTACCGATCACCGCAGCCATCTTCGCAGGGATAGCCGTGTTTGCGGTCCAGAGCCCGATCTTCGGCGCGGAGCGGGTCGTGAAGGCACCGGTGCCAAGGCTCGTGCCACCCGCGTCCGGTCACCGCGAAACCGCGGTGTTCGCCGGTGGCTGCTTCTGGGGCGTCGAGGGCGTGTTCCAGCATGTCAGGGGCGTGCTGGGCGCGGACGCGGGCTATGCCGGCGGCCACGAGGACACGGCGAACTATGACACGGTATCGACCGGCAGGACGGGTCATGCGGAGGCGGTCAGGGTCGTCTTCGATCCGACGAAGGTTAGCTATGCGGACCTGCTGCGCGTGTATTTCTCCGTCGTCGCGGATCCCACCGAACTGAACTATCAGGGTCCCGATCACGGCCCGCAATACCGGACGGCATTGTTCCCGCAAAACGCGGTGCAGGCGAAGGTGGCGAAAGCCTATATCGCACAACTCGACGCTGCCCATGTCTATCCTCGCCCGATCGTGACCCGCATCGAACCCGCAACGCTATTTTACCCCGCGGAGGCGCACCATCAGGACTTCATGCAGAAGAACCCGGACTATCCGTATATCGTGATCAACGATCGTCCCAAGGTTGAGGCGCTCAAGCGCATCTTCCCCGGCGTTTACAAAGGCTGATCGGCCGCCGCGTCAGTATTGGCCGCGCAGCTGGGCAAACGTTGTCGGTCAAGCAGGACCTACCGGATTGTAAAGAAGGCGTTTAACCCACCGCTCGCACCCATCATTCCGCCTGGCTGACCAGCAGCTTGTCGATCCGGCGGCCGTCGAGATCGATGACCTCAAACTGCCATCCCTGCATCGTGAAATGCTCACCTTCTGCCGGTAAGTGGCGGAAGGCGGCGAGCGCCAGCCCGGCAACGGTTGCATAGTCGCGGTCCTCAGGCAGCTCGATACCCAGCCGGTCCGCCAGCGAGTCGGCGGCGGCCGTTCCCGCTACCAGCAGCGAGCCATCGTCGCGTTCGACGACCGACGGGCTGTCATCGGGGTCCGTATCCGATTTGAACTCGCCGGCGATCGCGGCCAGCAGATCGGCCGGCGTGACGATGCCCTCGAAATGCCCGTATTCGTCATGGATCAATGCCATCGGTACATCCGCCTGGCGCAGCGCGATCAGCGCATCCATCGCGTCGATCCGGTCGATCACGACCGGCGCCTTCCGCATCAGCCTGCCAAGGTCGAGCGTCTCGCCGCGAAACAGGGCAGATGCGATGTCGCGCGCCTGGACGACGCCGACGACTGCGTCCACGGACCCTTCCGCGACCGGCAACCGGGTATGCGGCGTCTCCAGTAGCACATCACGGATCTGATCGGCGCTCAGACTGCGATCAAGCCAGTCGACCTCCGTCCTAGGCGTCATCACCTCGCGCACCGGGCGGTCGGCCAGGCGCACGACACCGGAGATAATGTCGCGTTCATGGTCCTCGATGACGCCCGATCGCGATGCTTCGGCGACCACGAGTTGCAGTTCCTCCGCGGTCACCTGATCCGCGCTCGTGCGCGTCAGGCCCATCAGGCGAAAGAACAGCGCGCTGGTCCCGTTGAGCAGCCAGCCCAACGGCGCGGTCGCGATGGCGAGCCAGCGCATCGGCAGCGCCATGACCGCCGCGATCGGCTCGGGACTTCGCAGCGCGATCTGCTTGGGGACCAGTTCTCCCACGACCAGCGAGGCATAGGTGGTCAGGCCCAGCACCAGCGCATAGCCCAGGTTGTAGGCAGTATCAGGCGCCACTCCGAGTCGCTGCAGCCGCGCCGCCGTCGGCTCGCCCAGGCTGGCGCCAGAATAGGCCCCGGCGATGATCGCGATCAGCGTGATGCCGATCTGGACGGTGGATAGGAACTTGCCTGGATCGGAGCCGAGCGCGATCGCCGCCCTGGCGCCGCGGCTCCTCGCGGCACTGCCGCTGCGCATGATGGCTTCCAGCCTGGCGCGCCTCGCCGAGACGATGGCGAGTTCGCTCATCGCGAACACGCCGTTCAGCGCCACCAGCGCCAGAATGATGAGGACGTCGATCCAGGGATAGGGGGGAAGCGGTGCCATCGGCGATGCGCGTCAATGCCCGACTCGGCGACGAAGGACAACCGTCCAGTCAGCGCAGGTTCAGTGCGCAGGCGGAACATTCGGCGCGACCCCAAGGTTTGCCAGATGTTCAAACAAAGGAGTTATCAATGAAATCCAGGTTGCTTGCCATCGCCGCGATGACCACGTTCGCCACGACGAGCGCGTGCACAACCGACCCGGTTACCGGGCAGCGTCGCATCTCCAAGGCAGCAATCGGCGGAGTGGGCGGTGCGCTGGGAGGCTATCTGCTGGGCGACATCGTGGGTGGCCGCAACGACCGGACTGAGAAGCTGGTCGGCGCCGGGCTGGGCGGTCTAGCGGGCGGACTGATCGGCAACTATATGGACAAGCAGGAACGCGACCTGCGCGCGCGGACGGCCGGCACCGACGTACAGGTGATTCGCCGGGGCGACGACCTGGTGCTCAATATCCCCTCGGGCATCACCTTTGCGTATGACAGCTCGTCCATTCAGCCGCAGTTCCAGCGCACGCTGGATCAGGTCGCCGAGACGCTGGCTCAGTACCGGGAAACCTATATCGACGTTTATGGCCATACCGACTCGACGGGCAGCACCGAGTATAACCAAGCATTGTCGGAGCGCCGGGCGACGGCGGTGGCGGATTATCTGGCGGCGCACGGCGTTCAGCCGGCACGCATCGGCACGCGCGGTTATGGAGAGACGCAGCCAATCGCCTCCAACGAGACCGATGCCGGTCGCGCCGCCAATCGCCGCGTCGAGGTGAAGATCGTGCCGATCAACCAGAACGACCTGCGCCGCTGAGCCGGGGCACCCGAGATGCGGACGCATTGTCCGCGTCCCGGGTGCGGTCAGGCATTTTCCAGCAACCGCTCGCGAGCAATTTTCTCGCGCCATACCAGCGGTGCCAGATGGTGCACCGACTGACCTGCTGAGTCGACGGCGACCGTCACCGGCATGTCTGTGACCTCGAATTCGTAGATCGCCTCCATTCCAAGATCCTCGAAGCCGACTACCTTGGATCCCTTGATCGCGCGGGAAACCAGATAGGCAGCACCGCCGACCGCCATCAAATAAGCTGATCTCGTCTCCGCGATCGCCTTGATCGCCATCGGTCCGCGCTCTGCCTTCCCGACCATCGCCAGCAAGCCTCGGTCCAGCATCATGCGCGTGAAGCCGTCCATCCTGGTCGCAGTCGTCGGACCAGCCGGACCAACAACTTCCTCTCCGACCGGATCGACGGGTCCGACATAATAGATCACGCGACCGGCGAATTCGACCGGCAGTCGCTCGCCGCGGTCGAGCATGTCGCGGATGCGCTTGTGCGCGGCATCGCGGCCGGTCAGCATCTTGCCGGACAGCAGCAGTCGATCTCCATGTTTCCAGCCCTGCACCACCTCAGGCGTCAGCGTGTCGAGGTCGACGCGGATCGCCGCCTTGTCTGGCATCCATTGGACATCAGGCCATTCATCGAGCTTCGGCGGCTCCAGATAGGCCGGCCCCGAGCCGTCGAGCACGAAATGCGCGTGCCGGGTAGCGGCGCAGTTCGGGATCATCGCCACCGGCTTTGACGCGGCGTGCGTCGGCCAGTCGAGGATCTTCACGTCCAGAATCGTCGACAGGCCGCCCAGCCCCTGCGCGCCGATGCCGAGGGCGTTGACCTTGTCGAACAATTCGATGCGAAGCGCGTCGATGTCGGTGCGCGGACCCTCTGCCTTCAGCTGCGCCATATCGATCGCACCCATCAGCGACTGTTTAGCAAGCAGCATTGCCTTCTCGGCCGTGCCTCCGATCCCGATGCCCAGCATGCCCGGCGGACACCAGCCCGCGCCCATTTGCGGGATCATCTCGAGCACCCAGTCGACGATCGAATCGCCGGGGTTCATCATCTTGAACTTGGTCTTGTTCTCGCTGCCGCCGCCCTTGGCCGCGACATCGATCCCGACTGTGTTACCCGGCACCATCTCTACGTGCAGGACGCTGGGCGTGTTGTCCTTCGTGTTGCGCCGGGTGAAGGCAGGATCGGCGAGGATCGAGGCGCGCAGCGGATTTTCGGGGTGCGTGTACGCGCGGCGTACGCCCTCATCGACGACGGACTGGAGGGAAAGCGCGCTGTCCAGCCGGCAATCCTGTCCCCAGCGTACGAAGACCGTCACGATGCCGGTGTCCTGGCAGATCGGCCGATGGCCCTCCGCGCACATCCGGCTGTTGGTCAGGATCTGCGCGATCGCGTCTTTCGCTGCGGGACTCCGCTCCGCTGCGTAGGCGTCGCCGAGCGCGCGGATGTAATCCATCGGGTGATAATAGCTGATGAACTGAAGCGCATCGGCGATGCTCTCCACCAGGTCGCTCTCGCGAATGATCGTGGTCATGCGCAGCACTGTAACGCGCGCGGTGTGACGCCACCAAAAGTTTTTTGCTCGCACGCTTTTACTCTTGCCATCTGTGCAGGCGGCAGTTGTCCGCGCGTCGCTGCGTCGCAGTCCGCAAATGTGGTCGCTGCTCAATCTGACCGGCACTTGCGCGGGGACGTGGTTTCCACAACAAGTAGCGTCACGAGCCGGGAGAGGCCGCTAGTGCTGGTATGCCGCATACCGGATGCCCATATTGGATTTGGCAATGCGCCGCCGATAGGCAGGACGTCTGTTCGCTTTATGTTCTCCCTGGATCAACGGTTCGCGGAACACCTGCAAACCGGATTAGGCGATGGGGAGCATGACAATGGACCTGCAGGATGACCGGGGAGACATGATGACCACCGACACGCTGGACGGCACAGTCGCCGATGCTTCCCGCACCGCGAGCGATGCTGGGCGCACTGGTCTTTATCCCGTCGAGGTGGATCACGGGCGTGATGGACTTCTCACCGATTTCGGCAAGGAGACCCTAAACGATCGTTACCTGCTGCCGGGAGAAGGCTATCAGGACCTGTTCGTTCGTGTGGCGTCGGCCTATGCCGATGATGCCGCGCATGCGCAGCGCCTGTACGACTATATCTCAAAACTTTGGTTCATGCCCGCGACGCCGGTGCTGTCGAACGGCGGCACCGGTCGGGGACTGCCGATCTCATGCTACCTCAACTCCGTCCCCGACAGCCTGGACGGCATTGTCGACACTTGGAACGAGAATGTCTGGCTCGCGTCGCGCGGCGGCGGGATCGGCACCTATTGGGGCAGTGTGCGCGGCATCGGTGAGCCGGTCGGACTGAACGGCAAGACCAGCGGCATCATCCCGTTCGTCCGCGTCATGGACTCGCTCACGCTCGCGATCAGCCAGGGATCGCTCCGGCGCGGGTCAGCGGCCTGCTATCTCGACATCTCGCACCCCGAAATCGAAGAGTTCCTCGAGATCCGCAAGCCCAGCGGCGACTTCAACCGCAAGGCGCTGAACCTGCACCATGGCGTGCTGTTGACCGATGCGTTCATGGAGGCGGTCCGCGACGGTGCCGAATGGCATCTGCGCAGCCCCAAGGACGACAGCATCCGCGCGACGCTCGACGCGCGCTCACTGTTCCAGAAGCTGGTCGAGACCCGGTTGCAGACCGGCGAGCCGTACATCGTCTTCGCCGATCACGTGAACCGGACGATGCCCAAGCATCACCGGGACCTAGGGCTGAAGGTATCGACGTCGAACCTGTGCAGCGAGATCACATTGCCGACCGGGCGCGACCATCTGGGCAACGATCGCACCGCGGTCTGCTGCCTGTCGTCGCTCAACCTGGAGACGTGGGACCAGTGGAAGGATGCGGACGGCTTCATCGAGGACGTGATGCGTTTTCTCGACAACGTGTTGCAGGATTATATCGATCGGCACGAGCCCGGCATGGAACGCGCCGCCTATTCCGCCGCGCGCGAGCGGTCGGTCGGGCTGGGCGTGATGGGCTTCCACTCCTTCCTCCAGGCGCGCGGACTGCCATTCGAGGGGGCAATGGCGAAGTCGTGGAACCTGAAGATCTTCAAGCACGTCAACGCGCAGGTGAACGAAGCGTCGATGCAGTTAGCGGTCGAGCGCGGTCCCTGCCCCGATGCCGCCGACATGGGCGTAATGGAGCGGTTCTCGTGCAAGATGGCGATCGCGCCGACCGCATCGATCAGCATCATCTGCGGCGGCACCAGCGCGTGTATCGAACCGATCCCGGCCAACATCTATACGCACAAAACGCTCTCGGGCAGCTTCTCCGTCAAGAATCCGTATCTGGAAAAGCTGCTGACGGCGAAGTCGAAGAACGCGGACAGCGTCTGGAGTTCGATCCTGGAACAGGGCGGCAGCGTTCAGCACCTCGACTTCCTCAGCCAGGAGGAGAAGGACTGCTACAAAACCAGCTTCGAGATCGACCAGCGCTGGCTGCTGGAGTTGGCGGGTGATCGCACACCCTATATCGACCAGGCGCAGTCGCTAAATCTGTTTATCCCGGCGGACGTCGAGAAATGGGACTTGCTGATGCTCCACTTCCGCGCATGGGAACTGGGGATCAAATCGCTCTACTATCTGCGCTCGAAAAGCGTGCAGCGCGCGGGCTTCGCGGGCGGTGTCGAGGCGGATAACACGATCGACAAGCCGAAATACGAGTTCGAAAGCACCGACTATGACGAGTGCCTCGCATGTCAGTAGCGGGCGGCTTCGGATTGCTTGGGCAATCCGAAGACTCGGCACGGCGTCTCCCCTCCGTGCAGGAGAGGAAGGCGCTATCTCACTCCGCCGTCTCGAACATGTCGACCGCATTCGCGCCGGTCGCGGACAGTCGCACCGCGTCTGCCTCGACCTCGGCAACCAGGCCGATGGGGAGATAGTGGTGCGTGGCGCCCTCTCCGCTCTCGGTCGACGGACTGTCCCGCTTCGTCAGCTTGATGCGATCTCCTTCAAGATGATCGACCGTGCCGACATGGACACCGTCCGCGCCGATGACTTCCATATGTTCCTTGATTGCGCTGGTATCGACCATCTGCTGTCTCCTTGGTTGATGGGGATGAGGTTGATGAGGATGGATGCGAAACGCGTTTCACCCGAGTTGGTCGCATGACATGGCAAATCTGGGTGATGTACGCGGTCGCAGCGCTGCTGGGCATCGTCGGAACGGGCCTGTTGCTGGCGCTGATGCGACCTGCGGGTCCGGCAAAGGTCTATGTCTATCGCATGACCGGCATCATGGCACTGTCGGCCGGCATCGTCCTCGCATGTTCGGCCACGGCAATGTGGCAATGGAACACATCGCCCTGATCAATACTGATATACGGATACTACCGGAGTAAATTCATGTCCCTTCTCGCCGCATCGAAGCAGTACAAGCCGTTCGAATATCCCTGGGCGTTCGAGTTCTGGAAGCGCCAGCAGCAGCTGCACTGGCTTCCCGAGGAAGTACCCTTGGGCGAGGATTGCCGCGATTGGGCGCAGAAGCTTTCCGACCATGAACGCAATCTGCTGACGCAGATCTTCCGCTTCTTCACCCAGGCTGATGTCGAGGTGCAGGATTGCTATCACGAAAAATACGGCCGCGTGTTCAAGCCGACCGAGATCAAGATGATGCTGACCGCGTTTTCGAACATGGAGACGGTCCACATTGCCGCGTACAGCCATCTGCTCGACACGATCGGCATGCCCGAAAGCGAATATGGCGCCTTCCTCCAATATGCCGAGATGAAGGACAAGCACGACTATCTGCAGCGCTTCGGCGTCGACTCCGACGAGGACATCGCCCGCACGCTCGCCATGTTCGGTGGCTTTACCGAAGGGGTGCAGCTCTTTGCCAGCTTTGCGATGCTGATGAACTTCCCGCGCTTCAACAAGATGAAGGGAATGGGCCAGATCGTGACTTGGTCGATCCGCGACGAGAGCCTGCACTGCGAGGGGATCATCAAGCTGTTCCACGCCTTCACCCGCGAGCGCGATTGCCTGACCAAGGCGGTCAAGGACGACATCGCCGACGTCTGCCAGACGACGATCCGGCTGGAGGACGCCTTCATCGATCTCGCCTTTGAGATGGGACCGGTGAACGGCATGAGTCCGAAGGAGATCAAAAAGTATATCCGCTACATCGCCGACTGGCGGATGGGGCAATTGGGGCTGAAGCCGATCTACATGATTGACGAACACCCCCTCCCCTGGCTCGCACCGATGCTGAACGGCGTCGAGCACGCAAACTTCTTCGAGCAGCGCGCGACCGAATATTCAAAGGCTGCGACACGCGGCCAGTGGAACGACGTCTGGGACAGCTTTGACAAACGCCAGAAGGCGAAGCTGACGGCACCGCCGGCGAACGAGGATCTCGGCAGCGACGACATGTTCGCGGCCGCCGGGATCGCGGCGGAGTAAGCCGGAAAAAACCTACAGCTTCAGGTCAAAGCTGTAGGTCGCGGCCAGGCCGACGGAATATTGATTGCGTGATCCCAGGCGGCGGACGATCGGCGAGTCCGCCGCGTCGCCCGTCAACCGGTCGTACCCCGCATAGCCGTAGGCGCCCCAGGCGGGCGTGATCTGATACAGGATGCCCGCCCCCGCTCCGACCGAATAGATGCCGGCACCCGGCGAGAAGACAGGCAGGCCGGTCGCGACCGCGCGTCGGGGCGTCACTCCGAAATAGGCCCGCTCATATCGCGCATCGCCCACGCGCAGCCGGGGGCCGATCGTCGCGACGAATCGGTTGTTCGACGGGCGAAGGACATAATCCGCCATGGCGTCGCCGACGAACGCGTCATGGCCACCGATGCCGTGCCGCGCCTCGATCCTGACGCGCAGATCGCGGCGCAAGAACGCCTGGAAGAACAATCCCGGCTCGACCGTGAAGCCGACATTGCCGACGGGCGCCCCTACATCCCGCTCGTTGCGCTTTGTCTGGAAGTTGAGGACAGGGCCGATGCTGATCCCCTCGCGCTCGCCGAACAGGCGAAACCCCGGGCTTTGATCGGGGGTCCGCACAGGCAAGGGAGTTCCCGGGCGACGGGCGCGGATGAAGGGAAGCGGCGCCAGGCTGAGCTTCCTGGCTCCCGGAAAACTGGG
This sequence comes from Sphingomonas sp., assembly GCA_965260965.1. GTDB lineage: Bacteria > Pseudomonadota > Alphaproteobacteria > Sphingomonadales > Sphingomonadaceae > Sphingomonas. Next base: position 2,116,074 of record CBDHCA010000003.1, read on the forward strand.
CCGCGCCTGCACACCCAACCCCAGCGTCACGCGGCGCGTGCCGTCCTGCGCGACGGCCGGCGTTGCAACCAGGGCAAGAAACGCAACCGCGATGATGATCGGGGAACGCATTGTCTGTCTCCGATTTGCTGGCATTTACACTGACAGCGACTCGGTCTCCACTGCAACATCATTCGCACAATCAGCGGTCGGATCGGCACGCGCGAGGGAACATACCGTTTCCATTTGCCTAATCTCGTCAGGGAACATGGAGACGCGAGACTCGCTTTTAGGAAACCGCGGAGAGGAGTATGCCATGCCGATAACCATCAACGGGTTTGCGACAGAGGTACCGGACGATCCGCGCGTGTCTCTGCTGGACATGCTACGTGATCATCTGCAACTGACCGGCACCAAGAAGGGCTGCAACCAGGGCGCCTGCGGTGCGTGCACGGTGCTGGTGGATGGCGAGCGCATCGTGTCCTGCATGGCTCTTGCGGTGCAATATGACGATCGCTCAATCACGACGATCGAGGGCCTTTCGGGCGAAACCGGTCTTCATCCGCTGCAACAGGCCTTTATCGAGCATGACGGGTTCCAGTGCGGCTATTGTACGCCTGGCCAGATTTGTTCGGCGTTGGGAATGATGGAAGAAGTGAAGCGCGGGAGGTAACATTCTCCAGCGTACGCGGTGTACCTATTTCTACGATCAGGAAGGATCGCGTTGTAACAAGCGAGAGCCGGGGCAAGGCTGTGACGCGATCGATGGGATCAATCGGATCCACGCAATTCTGGGAACTTCCCCCGACTGTATCGCCACGCACCCATCCGACATGTGCGTGGCGATGGTCGCGCTGGACGCGGTCGTGCATTTGCGAGGCACAGATGGCGCACGCACATTACCGCTTGCCGATCTCCATCGGCTGCCGGGCGGGCGACCGGACCTTGAGACAGAGCTTGAACCGGATGAACTGATCACCGCCATTGAATTGCCTGCGGTACCGTTCTGCAAATTTTCCACCTATCGCAAGGTGCGCGACCGCGCGAGCTATGCGTTCGCGCTGGTGTCGGTTGCTGCCGCGATCGATCTGGCGGACGATGGCACGGTCAGGGACGTTCGCATAGCGTTGGGCGGCGTCGCGCCCAAGCCGTGGCGAGCCGTGAAGGCGGAGGAAGCCTTGCGCGGCAAGCCGGCCAATGAACAACAGTTCCGCGCAGCCGCCGAGGCCGAGTTGGTCGATGCGGTGCCCTTGCGCGACAATCTATTCAAGATCGAGCTTGCCAGACGGACAATCACGGCCGTCCTTGGCGAACTTACGGGAGCGCACGGATGAGCATCATTGAGGATACCGTTCAGTCGGTGGTGAAGAAGGCGGTGGCACTTGCACCCGACAGCTGGATGCCAGGCGGGAAGCCCGATCCGCTGATCCGCCACAAGCACGGTTTGATCGGCGCGGCGGTTTCGAGGGTTGATGGCCCGTTAAAGGTCAAGGGCGCCGCAAGCTTCGCCGCAGAATTTTCGATGGCCGACATGGCCTACGCGGCCTTGGCCTTCAGCACCATCGCCAAGGGTAGCATCACCGCGATCGACGTAACCACAGCCAAAGCGGCGCCGGGCGTCGTACTCGTCATGACGCATGAGAACGCGCCGCGTATGAAGCCCATGCCGCTGTTTCTGACGTCGGAGAAGGCAGCTGGTGGGAATGACCTGCCGGTGATGCAGGATGATCGCATTCACTGGAATGGTCAGCCGATTGCGCTGGTGCTTGCCGAGACGCAGGATCAGGCCGATCACGCTGCATCTCTGATCCGTGCTTCTTACGCAGCAGAATCCGCAACCACTTCATTGGCAGAGGCAAGGGCCAAAGGCACTGAGCCTGGCAGCTTTCAGGGCGAACCGCTCAAGAAGGAGATCGGCGATGCTGAAGCGGAGCTCGCTGCTTCGGCAATCAAGGTCGATGCGGTTTACCGCACGCCGCGACACAATCACAACGCCATTGAGTTGCACGCGGCGACGTTGGCTTGGGACGGCAATAAGCTAATCGTCCACGATGCGAGCCAGGCAGTCGTCCACACCGCTTGGTCGCTCGCGCATATTTTCGGTATCGACGAAGATCAGGTTCACGTGACATCGCCCTATGTCGGCGGTGGTTTCGGCAGCAAGACACTGTGGCCACATCAGGTTCTGGCGGCTGCGGCGTCCAAGCTTGCAGGACGCCCGGTCAGGATCGTGCTGTCGCGCGAGGGCGTTTATCGGATTGTAGGCGGGCGGACGGTCACAGAACAACGCGTGGCGATCGGTACGGACGAAGACGGGCGTTTCAAGGCGCTGATCCACACCGGATCCGTCGCGATGACCCCGCACAATGCGTTGCCCGAACCCTTCATCCTGTCGACACAGAGCACCTATGCCGCCGAATCGGTGAAACTCGACGTCGAGGTGGCGAAGATGGACATGCTCGCCAACACCTTCATGCGCGCGCCCGGAGAAGCGGTCGGCAGCTTCGCACTCGAATCCGCGATCGACGAATTGGCGGAAAAGCTGAAAATCGATCCGATCGAATTGCGTAAGCGCAACGAGCCGGGCAAAGACCCGCTCTCTGGTCTGCCCTTTTCATCACGCAACTTGATTGAGGCCTACCGTGCAGGTGCCGAGCGATTCGGCTGGCATGAGCGGAGCGCCAAGCCTCGCATGCGGCGGGAGGGCGAATGGTTGATCGGGATGGGCGTCGCAACGGCAACCTATCCCTATTACCGAATGCCCGGAGGCGCAGCGCGGATCACGCTGAATAGGCATGGCCGTGCGAAGATCGAGATCGCCGCGCACGAGATGGGCATGGGCACTGCCACCGCGACGGCGCAGGTGGCCGCCGAGCGACTGGGGCTGCCCTTCGAACAGGTCGAACTCCTCTATGGAGACTCTGTGTTGCCGGGTCTGGTTCTGGCCGGTGGATCGCAGCAGACCGCATCGATTGGCGCGGCGATTATTGCCGCACATCGCAAGCTGGTCGGCGAATTGTTGCAACTGGCCGGCAACGATTCGCAGCTGGCGGGTCTCAAGCCGGATGAGGTCGGTGGTTATGACGGCGGACTATGCAGGCTCGATGAACCAACTCGTTGTGAAAGCTATGTCTCGATTCTTTCCCGCGCTCAGCGTGAGGATATTTCGGTGGATGCGGAAGCGCCGCAGCCGTTCGAAATGATGCACTGGTCGATGCATTCCTACGGCGCGATGTTCTGCGAGGTACAGGTCAATGCGGTGACCGGAGAAACGCGCGTCAGTCGCTTCCTCGGATCCTTCGACTGCGGTCGCATTCTGAATGCCAAGACCGCCGCAAGCCAGTTTCGCGGGGGAATCATTATGGGTCTCGGCCTGGCGCTGATGGAGGAGACGCAATTCGACGAACGCAGTGGTCGTGTAATGAACCCGAGCCTAGCCGAATATCATGTCCCCGTTCATCTGGACGTGCCTAACATTGATGTAATCTGGACCGACATTCCCGATCCGCACGCTCCGATGGGCGCACATGGAGTTGGTGAGATCGGCATAACCGGCGTCGGCGCTGCTGTCGCCAATGCAGTCTATAATGCCACCGGAAAACGTGTCCGTGATCTGCCGATCACACTGGACAAGACGATGTAGCGAGCGGTTTCTGCAATGCTGTTCAATAGCTTCCGCGATTGAGCAGCACTGCGGGAACCGTACGAACGAGGATATGTAAGTTCATCCGCAGCGAATGACGCCGCGCATACAATACGTCGCAGGCCACACGCCGACGATAAGTTGTGTTGTTTCGTCCGCTAACCTGCCATAATCCGGTAATGCCGGGCTTTACGACGCAATATTGACTATAAAAGCGACCATATCGTATCCGCTCAGCGGTGATGATAGGTCGTGGCCCGACGATGCTCATATTACCGAGCAATACATTGAATAATTGTGGTAGTTCGTCGATGCTTGAGCGACGCAAAAAGGTGCCCAGACGCGTGACGCGGGGATCCGAGCGCAGCTTTTGGTCGCGTTGCCATTCGGCGCGTGCGATCGGGTCGCGTGCTAGCAAGTCAAGTAATCGCTGCTGAGCATCGACGACCATGGTACGAAACTTCCAGCATCCGAATATCCGGCCATCGGCGCCCAAACGTTCATGCGAAAACAGGACTGGACCTCTCCCCGAGGCCTTTATTGCGATAGCGACAATAATCAACAAAGGCAGTAGAAATATAATTGCCAGCAGCGCAATGCTAATGTCGGATGCCCGAATTGCGAAGCTGCTGTTTAGCGATTTTGATGATCGTTCTCTATGTACTTCAATTCGGTCACTGGTAAGACAGTGACGTCGAGCAAGTATAGTATTTAAATACCCCGAAACTGATCGGTACACGCTAGCCCCCTAGTGCCGATACTCGATGGCGATACGAGATCGACTTGGCGACTACAACGCAACACATCACTCTTGAAGAAGCGCATGGTCCCGATCCGGGACTATCATCTACCAACTCAAACTTGATGATGCCCTAAAAATTACCGGTTATAAAAGCGGGTTAGCTGTAAGCTTGATGATGCCGAAGCACTGCAAGATGTAGTGCTTCAGCGACCCGCCAAGGCCACTGCTCAACCGGTAAGCATCTCGATCAGCAACCGCACCTTTTGCTGACGCCACTGTGGAACTGGGGCGACCAACCAATGACCCGAAGTGGAAGGCTCGGCGCCCGAAACGCCTTGGATGCGGCCTAAAGCCAAGTCCCGGCGCGTCAGAAGTTCCGGGACGATTGCCCGTCCGAACCCTTCAGCGGCTGCGTCTATAGCTAGCCCGGCATCGGCCAGTTGAAGCGACCCGGACGGCACATCGGGGCTGCCCGGCCAGCCTATGATGACTTGCGACGTGGTGCCCGGTGCCGCAACGGCGATCATTCCGTCCGATTCGATCGCCTCTCCCTCATATTCTCCCGGTCCTTCACCCCAACGGATCGCAAGATCGAGATTCGCCTGCGCGAAGTCGATGCCGTCGTCAGCGGAGAGCAACACAAAGCGCATCTCCGGGTCTGCGGTTGCCACCTCGGACAACCGCGGCAGGAGCCATTTCGCCGTGAAGTCGCGCGGCGCGGCGATCGTCAGCGACTTGGAGGACTGTCCCGCCTGCATCGCGCGGACCGTCTCCTCGAAATGCAGGAAGCCGCCGCGCAAGGCAGGCAATCCCGCCTCCGCTTCAGGTGTCAGCTCCAGCCCGCGTGTCGTTCGGCGAAAGAGGACGACGCCCAGCATATCCTCGAGCGCCCGGATCTGCTGACCGACCGCTGCCGGCGTCACTGCAAGCTCGTCGGCGGCGCGGGTGAAGCTCAGGTGCCGGGCGGCCGCATCCAGGACGCGCAGACCGTTGAGTGGAAGATGCGTCCGCTTCAATTCAGGACCGCGGGCGCCAACAGCACGAACCGCGGGATCTCGACATCGAAGCGCGTACCGTCTCGACCGACCATGCGATAGCTGCCCTGCATCGCACCGCTCGGCGTCGCGAGCGGGCAACCCGAGACATAGTCGAAACTGTCACCTGGCTGAATCATCGGCTGCTCGCCAACCACCCCTTCGCCCTCGACGGTATGGCGTGCTCCGCGGCCATCGGTGATGATCCAGTGCCGAGTCAAAAGCTGCACGGCCTGCGCCGCGTCGTTCTCGATGCGGATGTGATATGCCCAGAACCAGCGACCGCGTTCCGGCTCCGATTGCTCGGGCAGGAAGCTGACCGACACACGTACCGTAACTCCGTTCGTCGTTGCGGCGTTCGCAAACAGGGCCTCCATCATCGCTATTACAAACCCACGCTCGCCAGGGCCTGATCGAGATCGTCGATCACGTCGGCGGCGTCCTCAAGCCCGACATTGATGCGCAACAGTCCCTCCGTCACCCCCATCTCAAGCCTCTTGTCCTCCGCGACGCTGGCGTGAGTGGTGGAGGCGGGATGGGTCATCAGCGAGCGAGAGTCGCCGATATTGTTCGAAATGTCGATGAGCTCCAGCGTGTCTAGGAGGGCATGTGCCTGGACGCGCCCGTCGACCTCGAACGCGAAGATCGGCCCGCATGCGTCCATCTGCGTCATCGCGAGATTATGCTGCGAATGGCTCGGCAGACCCGGATGAAGGATGCGCGGAACGCGCGCCTCCAGGAAGCGGCCGACTGCCAGCGCATTGTCCGACTGGCGGTGAATGCGGAGCGACAGCGTCTCCAGTCCTTTCAGCACCACCCAGGCGTTGAACGCGCTGAGCGTCGGGCCGGTGTTGCGGGTGAAGGGAAGCAGCGTGTCGACGATGAACTTCTCGGTCCCGCAGACCGCGCCGGCGAGGACACGGCCCTGCCCATCCATCATCTTCGTCGCCGAATAGGCGGTCACGTCGGCGCCCCATTCCATCGGCCGCTGCAGCGCCGGCGTCGCGAAGGCGTTGTCGACTACGGATGTGATGCCATGCGCGCGGGCAATGTCGCAGACAGCGCGCAGGTCGACCACGTCCATGGTCGGGTTGGCAGGTGTCTCAAAGAAGAAGACCTTGGTTTCTTGCCGGACGGCATCGGCAAAGGCCTGGGGATCGCGCGCGTCGACCGTGGTCGTGGCGATGCCGAACTTGGGCAGCAGCGTGTCAGTCAGCCACCGGCAGGAGCCGAACGCAGCGCGCCCTGCGACGACATGGTCGCCCGCCTGCAACTGACAGAGCAGGACCGCGGTCATCGCCGCCATGCCACTCGCCATCGTCCGGCACGCCTCCGCGCCCTCCAGCAGCGCGATCCGCTGTTCAAGCATCTCGACCGTGGGATTCTGGAGGCGGCTGTAAGTCATCCCCGCCTGCTCGCCCGCGAAGCGTGCAGCAGCGTCGCCGGCGCAGTCATAGGCATAACCGGACGTGAGGAAGATCGCCTCCGACGTCTCGCCCCATTCAGAGCGCGCGGTCCCGCCGCGTACCGCGCGCGTTTGCGGGCGCCATGCGGCGGTCACGTCGCGGTCCTGGCCGGTCTTGCGTTTCATGGTCCTGCATTGGCGACGGCGGCGTCGCGAGGCAAGTGTTGCGGCAGCCTCGGCTTTCACGGATTAGCGATGCCGTGATCACCGCGCTGCGCCGCCCCCTGCCCGTCGCCCTGCTGATCGGCGTCGTCGCGCAGGCCATGTTCTGCTGGCGGGTGGCGACGCCAGGCATCCTGGTCTTCGACGAAGTACACTATGTCCCGGCGGCGCGCGCGCTGCTCGCCCTGTCATATCCCTTCAACATCGAGCATCCGCTGGTCGGCAAGATGCTCATCGGATTGGGCATCCGCCTGTTCGGCGATGATCCGCTGGGATGGCGGCTGCTCTCGACCCTGGCGGCGACGGCCTGTCTGATCGCGATCTTCGCGATCTTGCAACTGGCGTTCGGGCGCCTGCGGACGTCAGTGGTCGGCACGCTTCTGGCGCTGCTGAATTTCACGCTGTTCATTCAGGCGCGCATCGCCATGCTCGACGGCTTCATGGCCGCATTCGTCTTGGGCGCGGCGGCGATGATGCTCTGGGCGATGCGGCATGAGCGAAGCGCCTTCTGGCGGCGCTGGGTGGCGGGCGCGGTGCTCCTGGGGCTGGCGATCGGGACGAAATGGGTCGCTGTACCATATGTCGGCTTTGCCTGCGCCGCGCTGCTCGCGCGCGATTGGCGACAAGCCACAAGCTGGTGGGCGATCGTCGTGCTGGTTCTGGTCTGTGGCGCCACCTACCTGGCGACCTTTGCGCCTGCCTTTTTCTACGCGCACGACCCGCTGACGCTCGATCGGCTGCTTCCGTTCCAATTGGAGATGTATCGGCAGCAGACGCAGGTCCTGCCCCCGCATCCGTATCAGTCCGCATGGTGGGGATGGCCGGTCGATCTCAGGCCGATCTGGTATCTTTACGAGCATGTCGACCATGCCCAGCGCGGCGTGCTGATGATCGGCAACCCGGTCGTCATGCTGGGCGGGCTGGCGGCGGTCGTCGCCTGCCTGTCAAGCACGGACCGGCAGCTGCGGCGGGCAGCGGCGATGTGGGCGGCGTCCTGGCTGATGTGGGCGCTGATTCCCAAGTCGCTCGGCTTCTTCTACTATTATTATCTGTCGAGCCTGTGGCTGCCGATCGTCATCGCAGCGGCGCTGCACCGGTTCGGCGATCGCCGGGCCGATGTCATCGTCCTGGTCACCGCCGCCGGGTTCTTCGCGTATTTCTACCCGATCCTGTCGGCCGCGCCGCTTTCCGGCAAAGCGGCGTTCAGATACTGGGCCTGGTTCCCCAGCTGGGTCTAGTAGCGGCCCCAGGTGAAGCGCGACGACAGCGCGTAGTTCCACACCGCGCCCACGAGCACGCCGACCAGCGCGGGCGCCGCCCATGCCCCGGCCTGCACGTCATGGAGGAAGGCCGCGATCCCGACATTCGCGACGGCGCCGACCGAGCAGACCGCGCAGAACGACAGCCAACCGTCGAACAGTGCGCGCCACCCGCGCAGCCGTCTGTCGGGGTAGGTCAACGCGTTGTTCAGGAAGAAGTTGAGCGTCATCGCCGCCAGCGTCGCGACGATCTCACCCGTCAGGAAGGTCGCCCCCAGCGCCAGAAACAACAGCGCCAGCACGCCCATATGCGCGGCGACCCCCAGCACGCCGATCGCGGAGAACATCGCGAAGCGCACGGGAATGAACCGGCCGAACCGGCGGTCGTACAGCGCGATCAGATATTCCACCGCGACGACATGATCGAGCTTGCTCTCCCCATGCGCGCGCGTACGAAAGGTATAGGGCAACTCGACGAAGCGTAGCGGTGCGGGTGCCGTCGTCATGATGTCCAGCAGGATCTTGAAGCCGATGGCCGCGAGGTCCGGCACGAGACGGCGCACGATCCTGGTGCGGATCATGAAGAAGCCGCTCATCGGATCGGTCAGGTCGGCGCGAAGGACGTGCTTCGCCAGACGGGTGGCAAGCGCGGACCTAGCGAGGCGGTCCCGGTCCCACGCGCCCGTTCCGCCGCCTTTGGCAAACCGGGAACCCACGACCAGATCGATGCCGTCCTGCCCACTCAGCAGCGCCAGCATCGCGGGAAGCAGCGTCTCGTCATGCTGCAGATCGCCGTCGATGACCGCGACACAGGGCGCGGCGGTCGCGCACATCCCTTCGATGCACGCGGAGGAAAGCCCGCGTCGACCGATTCGCTGGATCACCCGCACCCTGCGATCGATGCGCGACAGGTCGCGCACGGCATCCGCGGTTCCGTCGGGACTGTCGTCGTCGACGAAGATCGTTTCCCAGGCGATGCCTTCCAGCGCCTGGTCGAGCCGCGCGATCAGGACCGGGACGTTCTCGCGCTCGTTGAAGGTCGGGACGACGACCGCCAGTTCGAGCAGCGGCGCGCTCACGCGTCGACGGTTTCCAGTGCCTTGAGCACCGCGTCGCCCATCGCCGGGGTGGAAAGTTCGCCGCCCAGATCGGCGGTACGAGCGCCGTTCCCGATCGCACCGGCGACCGCGCGTTCGATGCGATCGGCGGCGTCCGAGAGGCGGAGCGAATAGCGCAGCAGCATCGCCGCCGACAAGATCGCCGCGCACGGATTGGCCAGCCCCTGTCCGGCGATGTCGGGCGCGCTGCCGTGGATCGGCTCGTACATGCCCTTGCCCTCGGCATCCAGCGCGGCGGAGGGGAGCATGCCGATCGATCCGCACGCCATCGCCGCCTGATCGGACAGGATGTCGCCGAACAGATTACCGGTCAGTATCGTGTCGAACTGGCCCGGATCGCGGACCAGCTGCATCGCGGCGTTGTCGACATACAGGTGCGTGAGCGTCACGTCAGGATAATCGGCCGCGACCTCGCTCACGACGTCGCGCCACAGCTGCGAGGTCTCCAGCACGTTCGCCTTGTCCACCGACACCAGCCGCCCCTGCCGCGCAGCCGCCACGGCGAAGGCGACGCGGGCAATGCGCGCGACCTCCACCTCGTCATAGCGCATCATGTCATGCCCCTCGCGCAGGCCCGTCCTGGTATGCCCGCGCGCCTTGTCGCCGAAATAGACGTCACCGGTCAGCTCGCGCACGATCATCAGGTCGATACGCCGGGCGATCTCCGGCTTGAGCGAGGACGCATCCTCCAGCCCGGCGATCATGCGCGCGGGACGCAGGTTCGCGAACAGCCCCAGCTTCTGCCGCAGCCCCAGCAGCGCCTGTTCCGGCCGCATCGCGCGTTCCAGCGCATCGAACGCGGGGTCGCCGACCGCGCCAAACAGGATCGCGTCGGCACGGCGGGCGAGCGCGAGCGTCTCGGGCGGCAAAGGGTGGCCGGTCTCGCAATAGCCCGCGCCGCCGACGACGCCCTCCTCGAAGGCGAGGTCCAGATCCATCGCCTCCAGCACGCGCCTTGCCTGCAGCGTGACTTCAGGACCGATGCCGTCCCCGGCCAGAACCGCGATCAGTGTCATACGCTCTCCTTTTCGCGTCCCCCGTTAGCGGACGACGGCCGTCACGCAACCGCTCTCTTCAACCGGTCGACCAGCCGAGTGCGTGCCGCAAGCGCATCGGCACGGCGCTCGACCAACAGATCGCGGGCCAGAAAGTGGCCGGTCACGCGCAGTCCCTCGAGCATGTCCGCCCAGTCTTGATTCGGCTCGCCGAGCAACACGCGTGGCAATGCGAACAGCCGCTCGGCATGAGCCGCGCCCGCACTTTGCGACACCGCTATGCCGCTGCGAGGACTGATGAAGACAAGATCGTCCGCGCTGCCGGTCACTGCGCATCGACCAAGGTCGAGGCCGAAGCCCAGCTCGGCGAGCATCAGCAGTTCGTAGCGCGCAAGTGCCGCCACCCAGCCGCGCGCGCTCGGCGCCGCCTCCAGCGCGAGCAGCAGCCCGTCTAACCCTGTATGAACGCGAGGATAGGGCTGCGCCTCCGGCAAAGCGCAGGCTGTCAGCGCGGTCACCCATTCCAGCGCCGCCGCCGCAAGCGGCTCGGCGTGGAGCGCGGCCCTGCTGGCAATCGGCTCGATCGCGAGCGATGCCAGTTGCTCGTCGGTCCGTGAGCGCCATTCCGCCATCACCAGGTCCGCCGGCTGCAGCAACGGCCGCAGCCGCCGCGACCGGGCGCCGCGCACATATCCCGCCCGCAACCCGTCATTTGGCGTCAGCGCACGCACGACCGCCCCATGCTCGCCATGCGCGCGGCTCGACAGGATGATCGCCTCGCAGCGCAGGTGCATGGCATGCGATATAGGGCGGGTACGGAAGGACGCGAAGAAGCAAGAAGACCCTCACCTCCCACTCGCTACGCGAGCGGGCCCCTCCTCTCCCGCGAACGGGAGAGGGTCACCTGCTTAGCCCTCTCCTTTCTTGGCCCTTTCCCGCAAGCGGGAGGGGTTGAGTGAGGGTCTTTCTTTCATCAGCCCGGCAACACATCAACCGACTTCACACTCACCCCGCGCCACCAGATCATAAACCGGTCGGCGCAACGTCGAACGCCCTGTACTCGTTCTGCAGCAGAGGAGCGATCGTCTCCACGGCGGCAAGATCGGACTTTGCTCCCGCAAGATCACCCTGCCGACTGCGAATAACGGCGCGCAGGTAAAGGCTGCCTGCCAGGTCCGGATCGACATCGAGTGCGGCCTTCAGGTCGGACAATGCGTCATCCAGCCTGTTCATGCGCAGATAGACAAGTGCCCGGCTGTCTAATGCCGCCGTCGGTTGATCACCGAGCTCGATCGACTTCGTACAATCCTTTAGCGCGCTATCGAGGGCGGTACTGAGCTGCGCCTTGTTCCAGCACCGCGCATTTAGGAGATGCGGATTAGCGGGTTTTGCCGCCACGGCTTCATCTATCGCTGCCAGCGCGGCGGATGGATCATGCGCTGCCACCAGCAGGTCTGCCTTGAGCGCCAGTAGGTCGCTTCGTCTCTCGCCTCCCGCATCGATCAGTTGCTGCACACGCGCAATCGCCAGATCACGGCGGCCGTGTCGCATGTCATCCGCGCTAAGCCCGTTAATCGCGGCCATCGACGTCGGATCAAGCGCCAGTGCGGCGCGGTAGTCCACCATCGCCTTGGCATCGTCTCCCAAGAGCCGAAGGACTGCCGCGCGCCTGGTCAGATTATCGGCATTCGGATCGAGCTTCACCGCCCGGTCGAGATCGGGCATCGCGCCGCGCCAGTCGTAAACGCCCAACAGGAAATTGGCTCGATTGATATAGCCCTGGGCATCGTCCGCGTCGTCGGCGATGGCCTTGGCATAGGCCGCGAGTAACGGTTTGAACCGGCCATCCCTGCGCCCCGCCACCGCGCTGTCGTAATTCGAGGGGAAGTGCTCCGGCGCGACGAGGCGCAGCAGTTTCTGCCCCGCCAGCGTGACCTGCGCACGCGTGGTCGCCACGTCGGCGGGTGCGATCTCGACGCCGCTCCATGAAGCCTGGTCCGTCACCGTCGCGACCGCCTTGTCGACGACGGCCCGGCGCTCGACCGTCAGACCGGCGAGAGGCGGCACCGAACCCGTCTGGCCTTCGAACGCGAAGCCCTGAACGTCGGGCAGCAGCACGCGCGACGTGATCGAGATACGGTCGGGCGCCACGGTCGCGACGGGGATGCTCTGCCAAGCGGGCCGCGCACGATCGGGATCGAACGACAGTTTCGAGACGGTGCGATCGAGTTGCAGCTTACGCCGATTGCCGTCGATCCCCCACATCGAACCGGTCAGGCCGGTGGCATCGACGACCGCTTCTGCCTCGGCCTCGTCATAGCTGATGGCATAATCGCTCACCACGACCTCGCCGTCGGCGACGCGGCCGAACAGGGCGCCGACCATCTGCTCCTTCTGTTCCTTGCTGCCCTGCGTCTTGGCCAGACCGACATAGGCAGCCGCGGGACCCCTCACATGCGTAACCATGTGGAGGAGAGTGGGCATCGTGATCCCGGCACGCTGGTCGTAATCGACGGCGATCGTGACCGTCGGCATCGCGGGCGCGCGCATCGGCACGGGGATCAGGTCGCTGCCATCGGCACGCAAAGGCAGGACCCAGCGCAGCGGCGGCGTATCGCCGATATCGGCGTAGCGCGCACCGCTCGCCGTGCCGTCCAGCCAATAGGATTTGCCATCGATCGCCGCGCGCACCAGCACATGGTCGAAGGCGCCGGCACTTGGCAGGCGCTGCGGCAGCATGTCGCCCATGCTGCTGCTGGCAAGCACGGGCTCTGCCTCGATCTTCAATTGACGCAGGATGGCGAGCAGCAACAGCGTCTTCGCCTTGCAGTCACCATAGCGCATCGACCATGTCTGGGCAGGCGTCTGCGGGACGTAGTTGCCGTTCTCCATCCCGTTGTAGAGATAGCGGACCTTTTCCTGCACGAGCTGCAACGCCGCAGCGGCGCGCTTCAGGGGATCGCTCTGGGCGTTGCCGATCGCCGCCGCTTCAGCCGCTAGCGGGCCGCCGGAAGCGATCAGGCCATCGGTCGCGAACAGCGGTGCCATCGTGCGGGATACGGCTTTCCAGTCGGCGAAGGTCGACGCTTCGACGATCGGAAGCGTGTGAAAACGCATCGGCGCGTCGCCCGGCAGGTCGCGCTCCTTGGGCAGTGGCCCGGTGACAGTGATCTCCTTGAAGGTGCCTTGAGCCTCTGCCGCCCCCGCGTCCTTGGCATAGCTTTTCCAGTGCATGTCCCGTTTCGTTGGCCATGAAAGCTGGGTGCGCGCAAACCCGACTTTCAAGGGGGCGACCGGCATCGCCACCGCCGTCTGCACTTCGCCGCCAAGCGACGCTTCGCGGTTGATGATCGAGGCGACCAGGTGAAGGATATCGCCGACGCGCAACCCCTCGACCGCCATCGTCGCCGTCAACTGCCCGTCGATCGCAAGCTTCTCCAATTGCTGCTCGCGGCGGATGACGGTGAACTTCTTTGCGCCGGACAGGACGTCAATCCGCTCGCCGCCGCGCATGATCTCGAGCGTATGGACGATCAGGTCGCCCTTGGCGGGTTGCCACGGCAGGCTCAGTGTCCCGGCCTGGGTCACTACCTCCGGCGAGGCCAGGCGTGTCATTACATCAGTGTAGGCCCAGACCTGGTCGCCCACCAGCCGCTGCTGATTGTCGACCCGCAGCAGGATCGGCGAATCACCGTCGAGCTTGGCCGTGTCGATGGCGGGGGCGGGCTTGATCCAGTCCGGCGCCGGTTCATAACGCGGCGCCTCGCCCGCATGCGCTGCGCTCGCGGCGAACACAATGCCCGTCAGACACCCGAATCGCTTCATCGCTGCTTTCCCCCACTTCGTCCTACCATATCCGCGAAGGTGGAGTCTGCAATAACGGACGTGAACTACTTCGCGTGATAGAAATCATACACCTGCTGTGCCACCGCCTTCGACACGCCGGGCGCCTGTTGCAGGTCGGCAAGACTCGCGTTTCTGACCGCGCGACCCGTGCCGAAATGCATCAGCAGCGCCTTCTTGCGCGCGGGGCCGATGCCGGGGACCTCGTCCAGCGGCGATGCGCCGATCGCCTTCGCGCGCTTCGCCCGGTGCGCGCCGATCGCGAACCGGTGCACCTCGTCGCGGAGCCGCTGTAGGTAGAACAGCACCGGCGCGTTCACCGGCAGCGTGATCTCGCGCCCGTCCATCAGGTGAAACACCTCGCGCCCCTCGCGTCCATGGCCAGGCCCCTTGGCGACGCCGACCAGGCAGACATCCTCGATGCCCATGTCCTCCAGCACCGCCTTGACCGCATTCAGCTGTCCGCGCCCGCCGTCGATCAGCACCAAGTCGGGCCAGTCGCCCGCGTCGCGGTCGGGATCGTCGCATTGAGCACGCGCAAAGCGGCGCTGGAACACCTCGCGCATCATCGCGAAATCGTCACCGGGGACCGTGTCCTTGTTGCGGATGTTGAACTTGCGGTACTGCCCCTTGCGAAAGCCCTCCGGCCCGGCGACCACCATCGCGCCCAACGCGTTCGTGCCCTGGATGTGGCTGTTGTCATAGACCTCGATCCGGTCGGGCGGCTCGGCCAGGTCGAACAGCTCGGCGACCTCGCGCAGCAGCCTCGCCTGAGTCGTGCTTTCGGCCAGCCGCCGGTCCAGCGCCTCGACGGCGTTGCGCTGCGCCTGTTCCATCAGCCGTCGGCGCGTGCCGCGCTGCGGAACGGAGAGCGCAACTCTATACCCCGCCGCCTCGCCCAGCGCCTCCGACAGCAATGCGCCCTCTCCCAGTTCGCGGTCGAGCAGGATCGTGCGCGCCGGCGGAACCTCTTCGTAGAATTGCCCCAGGAAACTGACCAGCACCTCGTCCTCGGGAACGTCGGCGGTATGCGACGGGAAGAAGCTGCGGTGGCCCCAATTCTGCCCGCCCCGGATGAAGAACGCCTGAATGCCCATCGCTCCGTCCTTGCACGCCAGCGCGAAGATGTCGGCATCGCCCACCCCTTCGGCGTTGATCGCCTGCGTCCCCTGGATGAAGGTCAGCGCGCGCAACCGGTCGCGCAACAGGGCGGCGAGCTCGAAATCCATGGCTTCGGCGGCCGCCTCCATCTGCGCGCCCAGCTTCGCCTGCACGCCTGTCGCCTTGCCCGCCAGGAACTGCTTCGCATCCTCGACCAGCTCGGCATAGCCTTCAGCATCGATGCGCCCGACGCACGGCGCGGAGCAGCGCTTGATCTGGTACAGGAGGCACGGCCGGTCGCGGGTCTTGAAGAACCCGTCCGTGCAACTGCGCAACAGGAACAGCTTTTGGAGCGCATTCAACGTGTTGTTGACGCTCCCTGCGCTCGCGAACGGGCCGTAGTAATTGCCCTTCGCGCGCCTGGCCCCCCGATGTTTCTGGATGCGCGGGAACTCTTGGTCGCCGCGCAGCAGGATGAAGGGGAAGGATTTGTCGTCGCGCAGCAGCACGTTGTACGCGGGGCGATACCGCTTGATCAGTTGCGCCTCCAGCAGCAGCGCCTCCGCCTCGTTGTTGGTCGTGACGATCGTCATCGATCGCGTCTGCGCCACCATCCGCTGCAGCCGCTTGGGCAGCCGCTCGACCTGCGTGTAATTGGTTACCCGAGACCGGAGCGCGCGGGCCTTGCCGACATACAGCACGTCACCCCGCGCATCCTGCATCCGGTACACCCCGGGCCGCGCGGGCAGCGTCTTGAGCACATTGCGGATCGCCTCGATGCCGGCCTTCAGGTCGGGCGAGTCTGCGCCGCCGCGCACGGTGTAGGCGGAGCGTTCCTCGTTGAAGCGATCGGGGGCGTTGGGGGTCGACATCGCCCTTTATCTAGGCGCGCCGGCGCCCGCTATCCAGCGGACGGTCCGTGACGCCGCCAATGGACGAACGAATAGATGACCGGCGGCACGACCGCGATCGTCAGCGCGGCGATCGTCAAGCTCGCGCGGATATCTGCCGCGATCGGAGCAAACGCCGCGCCGATCATCAGGATGCCGCCGACCACGAACGTCCATCCGCCGAGCCGATGCGTCGCGATCCAGTTGTCGGGATCGATGAGCGTCCAGGGAGTGCGAATGCCGACGAAGAAGCCGGGACGCGACTTGGGCAGCGCATTGCCCAGCGCTAAGAACAGCAACCCCATCATCGCAAGGATGGTCATTTTCGGCATGCGAAGGCCGAGTGCGGGTCCGGCGACCATCAGCTCGACCACGACGGACAATAGCAGCAGACCGGCCCACGCCGTGGCGAACAAGCTCGCACTCTGTTCCAGGCGATGCTGGAGCGGCTCGATCGCCGGCAGGACCGCCATCATCAGCGATATGCCCGCGGCGATGAAGACCGGCATGAACAACGCGGTAGAGGCGTCGGCGAAACGATCGGCCTCGCCGGACGCCCCCCAATGGGTCGGCAACTGCGTGCCCGCGGGCAGTAATCGCAACGCGACGACCGCGACGACCGCGACGACCGAGAGGCCCGTCACCGTCAGGATCGAAGCGATCTTCAGGGAGCGGTAGGACATGACGACGACTCCTCCAAAACGTTGCCGGACCCGATCCGGCGCATGAAACCGAACACCACCTGCTCGACGACCGACAGGTTGATCGAATACAGCGTCGTGGTGCCCCGGCTCTCGGCCTGGATCAGGCCGGCCGCCTTCAGCTTGGCGAAGTGGCCGGACATGGTGGGTTTGGAAACCGGGAACGCACTGGCAAGCTCACCGGCATTCATCGCGCCACCGCGCAGCATCTCTAGGACGCCGCGGCGGATGGGATGAGAAAGTGCGTCGAAGACGAGGTTCATCGAACTCAACTCTATTAGGCCAAGTACTAATTAGTGTATTGCCTAAATGGCGTCAAGCAATCCGGATCGGTGTTACACCCTAGCGAACAACTTGGTCCCGACGACGCCGATAACCGTCAGTGTCATGAAGGCCGCCTGCAGGGCGCTGACCCTGTCGCCGAAGAGGATCACGCCGCCGATGATGACGCCGACCGCGCCCAGACCGGTCCAGACCGCATAGGCCGTGCCGGCCGGCAGGCCGCGCATCGCGAGCGCCAACAGGCCCATGTTCACGAAGCTGAGAACGATCGGCACACTCGATGCCTGCCACGTGGTAACGGTCGCTGCCCATTTCAGGCTGAGCGCCCAACAGATCTCTGTGACGACCGCGACACCCAGGATCAGCCAGGACATTGCCACCCGATCAGTTCGGACGGCCCAATCCCACGATCGAACGATCGACCAGCACCCGGTCCGCCGATGCGCCGTGGCGTTCGGCAATCAGCGTCCTTGCCGCGGCGGCCGCGGCCTCCGCGGCCATTGCACGGACGTCATTTACAGCGCCGCGTTCGGCGGCAGCGATCTTGTCCTCGGCCATCCTGCCGCGCCGTGCGATCAGGTCGGTCGCATCCGCCTCGGCCTTTACGAGCATCGCTGCCGCCTCATGCTCCGCCTGTTCGACGATCGCCGCTGCGTCACCCGCACTTGCCGCATCGCGCGCCTGCGCCCTGGCGAGCAGCGCCTCCGCCTCGGTGCGAACCGCCGTCGCTTCGTCCAACTGTCTCCGGGTGTCGGCGATCTTGGCGTCCAGCGCATCGCGCAGCCGGTGATGCGCACGCCCGAACCAGATCATCGCGATCAGGAAAATCGTCAGGCTGACATACACCCAGCCTTCGGCGTTCAGTCCGAGCACCGTCTCGCCCTCGGTAAGCGCCTCGGGACTGTGAACGGCGGCCTGTGCCAATGTTTCGAGCAACATCGCCATCGCTCAGACCAGCGCCGCACGCGCAGCCAAGCCGGCCGCGTCAGGAGCGGGGCGAGCGCCGGTCAGCTTCTCGACGATATCGGCCGCCGCTTCCGCGGCGACGCTCTCGATGTGGCTCATCGCCTGCCCGCGCGCCTGATCCAATGAGGCTTCGGACTCGGCTGCCCGCCGGGCTACCATCGCATTCGACTCCGCGAGCTTCGCTTCGAGCGTCTCCGCCGACTTCTTCCTCGCCGCTTCGACCCGGGCGCGCGCTTCGTCCTGTGCGCGGGTAACCCCTGCCTCATGCGCCGTTGCCATGCGATCCGCCTCGGCCTTGGCGCGTTCGGCAGTCGCGATGTCATCCTTCATCTGCCTGTCGCGTGCATCGACCGTACGACCGAGCTTCGGCAAGGTCAGCTTGACGATCCCGAAATAAAGGATCGCAAAGGCAATCACCAGCCACACGAATTGTGGTACGAAATTGACAAATTCAAACTGAGGCATGGGCTGGCTCGCTCAGAACTTCAGGCTTAACCCGCGAAAGCGAGGTAGAGCGAAACCACCGCCGCGATCAGCCCGAGTGCTTCGGCAACCGCGAAGCCGAGGAACAGACGGCCCGCAACCCGGCTGTCAGCGTCCGGATTGCGGAACGCGCCCTGCACATAGCTGCCGAAGATATAGCCGACGCCAATGGCTGCGAGTCCTGCGCCGATTGCCGCAAGACCGGCGCCGATCAGCTTTGCCGATGCTGGATCCATGAGTAGTTCCCTTTCCGTTTTTGTTTAGTGGAGGTTGACCGCGTCGTTCAGATAGATCGACGCGAGGAGAGCAAAGACATAGGCTTGGATTACCGCGATGAGCAGTTCGAGCGCGGCAAGCGCCACGTTGACCGCGAGAGGCACCACCCCGAACACATAAGGCAGCGCGCCGAACGAGCCGAGCGCCACGACAAAGGTTCCAAAGACCTTCAGCAGCACATGACCGGCGGTCATGTTGGCGAACAGCCGAATGGCAAGCGTGAAGGGACGCGCGAGAAAACTGATCACTTCGATCGGCATGATGAAGATCCCGAGCGCCGGGTGAACGCCCTTGGGCCAGAACAGCGTCAGGAAGTGGAAGCCGTGCTTCCAGAACCCGACCATGCACACGATCAGGAATACGATCAGCGCCAGCGCCAGCGTCACTGCGACATGGCTGGTCGGGGTAAAGGCGCCGACCCAGGGGATCAGGCCCAACAGGTTGAGGACCAGCACGAAGATAAAGATCGAGAAGATCAACGGCACAAACCGCCGCCCGCCAGGTCCGACATTCTCGTCCAGCATTCCGACAACGAAGTCGTAGACATATTCGACCGCGGCCTGTGCGCGCGACGGCACGAGCTTGGGGTTGGCGGTACCGACGAACAGGAACACCGCGACGACGCCCAGTGCGATCAGCATCCAGAGCGAGGAATTGGTGAAAGACAAGTCATAGCCGCCCGCATGGATCGGGTGGAGGACCCGGATCGCGAACTGCTCCATCGGATTGTTTGCTGCTGCGGCCATCGCTGGAATAACCCTTGTCACCGATCGTTAGACGGATCGGCGTCGAACTGGTTCGACGTCTTCATCGCACGCCTTGTACCCGCCGCGAAGCCGACCACGAGCAGAACGATCATGAACCAAGGCGTGGTCCTCAACCACTGATCGAGCAGATAGCCAATGAATGCGCCGACCAGCACCGTCCCAACGAATTCGATCCCGATCGCCCAGCCACGCGTCTCGGAACGGCCCTCGACGGGCGTCCCGGCGGTCGACTGCTCGGCCTTTGCGCGCGCAATGCGGCCATCGAGGTCATCCGGTCCGTTCTGGCGATCATCAGCCAACGCGTGAGATATCCTGATAAGAAAACGTCGCCGGTATCGAGCCGACGACGAGAAGCGCTTCCACAAGGCGATGCCCTGTCGTTCGCCCGATCCGTTTAGGAAAGCGTCACAGTCGAGTCAACCGCAGCGATCGGCGCGCCTTCATCGGGTCAGATGCAGCGCGGATCACGCTCGGGCGCGGCAGAGGTACGCGTCTTCCAGGCGCCGTCCGGACCCTTGTACTTCTCCCCGGCGCTGGTCTGTTGAATTAGGTTGCATCCGCTGGTGAACGCCATCTGCTCGACGGTCGCACCGGAGGCTTGCGCCTTTTGCGTGTACGCGGACTTGCGCTGGATGTTGATGTTGTTGACCACCGCGCGAAGCTCCGCGCTGCCGCCGCCTACTATTCCAAGATAGCCATCGGGCTGCTCACCGACCTTCCCGGCGGCGCGCGCCGCGGCGTAGGCAGGATCGCGCTGAGCGACCGCGGCAGTGCCGAGGCCCGTCAGGGTCAGCAGCGCTATCATCATCAACTTCGTCTTCATGGTCAGAATATCCCCGGGTTCTGCTCGATCAGCGACTTTGCCTGACTGTCGAGCCGATATACCACTTCCTGCGTCACGTTTATGTTGAGGTTGATCTCGATCGGCTTGTCCGGCGCGGTGACGTTGACGCATCCGGTCACCGTCAGGGGCGCGAAGACCAGCATCGGCGCAACCCTCCTCTTCATCATGGCGAAGGTCGTCATTCGCCGGCGCTTCGTCAATGGCATGGTCATGGCACCTTCCTGCTTGCGGGTGGCTGAACGGGTTGTGCCGGCTCTGCCGCGTTGGTGCGGCGGTTCTGCTCGTCGAGCAGCGCCTTCAGGTTGCGCTGCACCAGCCGGCTGGGATCGTGGAACGAAGCGGCGGAATCGATGAGGCCGCGAAATGGCGCGCGGATATGGATGTTGAAGCGGATCGGCAGCTTCTGCAGCCGGCGGATCAGGAAATTGGACTTGGCCCCGGCGCCCTGACTGATCCCGGCAAAGCGGACATCGGTCACCATCTCGCCCGCGAGCGGACCGTTCATGCCGATCGCAAGGCTGCGATACCGCAGCGACTTCAGCGACTGGAAGGCGAGATTGCCCCAGGTTCCCAGATCCTTCTGGCTGATCTCGCCGACATAGGCGATCGTGCCGCCGCCCGACCGCACGACCAGCGAGCCGGCGTCGATCCGCCCTCCCTGATCGTCGAACACCATGGGCAGCACGCCGTCGAAGATGCCGGTCGCGTTCAGATTCTTGAAGTCGAACTGTTGCAGGAATTGCGCGGCGACCAGATGATCGACGCGAAAGGTGAGACGGCGCTGCGAGGGTTGTGAAAAGTCGAGCAGCGTCGGGTCGAGCGTCAGCGCACCGCCGGCAAAGGGCCAGCGACCGGACTGGACCAGAACGCGCGAATCGGGGAACAACTGATAGCGGACGACGCCGTTCTCGACCGCGATGCCGGGGTTGATCGACTGGATGGTGAGCGTCTGTCCGGGCGCGCTTTCGAGCGCCAGCAGATCGGTGAACTCGATCGTGCCGGCGAGGCCGGTGACGGGGCCGAACGCAGCGGCGAGGTCGGTGCCGGGGGTCGTGAAGCTGCCGGTGCTGATGACCGTGTCGGGATTCCAGGCGATATGCCCTTGCCCGTGGATCGTGCCGCGGACATCGGCGACGACGCCGAAGGTCAGCCGGGTCAGCAGATCGGGCTGAAACTCCCTGGTGAAGACCAGCGAGGGGACGGCCAGATCGGCAGCGCCGCGACCGCTGTCGAGCGCGTGGACGATCTCGACATCGGCGACCCTTATGCCTTTGGTGGGTTCGACCAGAGCGCCCGTCGCGGTGATGCGGTTGTCGACCAGCGCGAGTGCAACGTCGCGACCCACAAGGGGGTTGAAGCGCGGCTGCCCGGCGGCGTCGGCAACACGCAGCACGCCCTTCAGGCGTAATGCGCCGGCTCTGAGCGACCAGTCGCCGGCCGCCGCGGACAGGATGAGCGGCACCTGACCGATCTGGCCGCCGCCGCCCGCGAACGTCCCCGCGATGCCGCCGCCGATGCTTCCGTCGAGCCGCGCGAAGGACAGCCGCGTCATGCTCTTGCCCGCACCGATGCTGGCCGCCAGTGTGTCGACGGTGAAGCGCGTGTTCGCCAACCGGAATGCGGCGTCTTCGGCAGTGATGGTAATCGGCGTGCGACCCAGACGCCCGCCGAGCCGCACCGCGCCAAGCCGTGCACCGCCGCCGAGCCGCCCCCGGTTGCTCTGGACGAGCGCGCCGTCGATGGGGCAGACCCGCAGGCGGCTGCGCTCGAGGATGAGGCCGCTGATCGCCAACCGGTCGAAGCCGACGGGTACGCAAGTCGAATCGACCTTGTACTGCCCAACTCCGCCCCAGACCGCCGTCAGCGGCAGCGTAATTGCGTCGACACGGCCCCCGGCCAGTGGTCCGGACAGCGTCGCGCTGGTCTCGATCCGGGTCGATCCGCCCGGGATGGTGGTGAAGCGGATCGGAGTCAGCGCCACGCGCGCGTCCCGGGCGACATAGGGTTCGATCGCCGCGACGCCCGTGACCGGCACGCCGGGTTCGGGCTGGTCCAGCCGCACCGTCGCGTCCGGCCAGCCGCCGCCCTGGATCGCGAGCGTGCCGTTCAGCGCAACGCCGCCCGACCAGGCATAGCGCAGATCCGCATTGCGCAGCCGCATCCGCGCGCCCGAGGCCGCATCGAGCGTCGCTTGCGAGACCGTGACCCCGCCATTCTCGCCGCTCCTGAATGAAAGCTCGGCGGCAGCATCGAAGGAGCGACCGACGGCAATGGTGGCGGCTGCGATCCGCCGGATGATCGGCCCGAGCGGCGTGCCGGCCCCTGCCCGATCAGCGCGACGCAGCACCGCGAGGCGGGAGGGTGCGACCGCCACGTCCCTGGCGAGCATACGGCCGGCGAAGGACGTGCCAGACCTGCTCACCTCATAGTCCCCGAGCAGACCGAGTGATCGGCCGTTCGCCATACTCGTCATGAACTGCTCGGAGGAGAGGACGGCGTGTCCCTGGGTCGACCGGGCCGACCCGTCAAAACCGATCGTCCCGCTGATCCCGTCAACCCCGCCGACGTTCGTCCGTGCCTGTGCCACCGCGACACGCGCGCTCCCCCGCCACGATGCGAGGGTGGGATCGAGCGCCGCACGCAGATCAGTGCGCAGGTCGCGCGCGCTCGTTCCGGCACAGTCGAACCCGGTCAGCCGCACGGGACCGTCGAGCGCCGGCGCGGCATCGGTGATGTGGATTGCCACCGCACCGCGCAGCCCGGCCATCACGCAGCCGCCAATACTCAACCGATCCGCGACGAGCGCCAGATCGCCGTCAAAGCCGTCGTTGAGCCGACCCTCTCCGCTGAGCTTCAGACCGACTACACCGGCCGGCGTCAGCAGCCGCATCCGCCCGTCAGCAACCTGCAGGCCGATCGCGGGCAGCGCGAATGGCTTGCCCGATGACGGCGGCAGCAACCTGTCGATCGTGCCCAGCGATACGTGCCCGTCGACCAGCCGCCCGCGCAGCCGGACATGCCCGGCGCGGATGCCGGTGACGTGCGCGCCGTGAAGCCCGATCGTCGTGCGCGTCTCGACCCAGTCCGCGACCAGGTCGGGATCGGCCGGATCACCGACGACCACGTTCGTAAGCCGCTGCCGCCCAAGCCCCAGATCCGTGATCCTGTAGCGCGCCGGCACATTCTTCGCCGCCAGCGTACGATCGACGACGCGGGTTGCGATCGTTTTGCGCTGCAGCCACAGGATGGCGAGTGCGACGAGCACCAGGACGGCGACGCCGCCGATGATCCAGAGCAGCACCCTGCGCCGGCGGCCGGACGGACCAGTGGCCGGATCGTTCGGGTCGCGCACGGGATCGGTCACGCGAGAACGCATAGGCGGGGCAGCGCATCGCTGGCAATTGCGGAGCGTCGCCGCGCGATCTAGTCCGGGCTCCAATGAGCGATCGGCAGGATCAGACGCAGCATCTGCACGGGGACAATGCAGGGCACCGAGCGCGGTTGCGCGACCGGTTGGCCAGCGGGGGCGGCGATGCGCTGCTGGACCACGAGCTGATCGAGTATCTGCTCGCGCTAGCGATCCCGCGGCGAGATACCAAGCCGCTGGCCAAGCTGCTGCTCCACGAGTTCGGCGGGATCGGCGGCGTGCTGAGCGCGGACGGCGAATCACTGATGCGGATCGACGGCATGGGCGCGACGTCGGTCGCGGCCCTGAAGATCGCGCACGCGGCCGCGATCCGGCTGGTGCATGCACAGGTTCGCGAACGGCCGGTGCTGGGCAACTGGCAGGCGCTGCTCGACTATCTGCGCGCCGACATGGCGCACGACTCCATCGAGCGGTTCCGCGTGCTCCACCTGAATACCAAGAACACACTGATCCGTGACGAGGTGATGAGCCGCGGATCGATCGACGAGGCTGCGGTCCATGTACGCGAGGTAATCCGCCGCGCGATTGACCTGGGTTCGGCGGCAATCATCCTGGTCCACAACCACCCCTCCGGCGATCCCTCGCCAAGCAAGGCGGACATCACGGTCACCCGCGCCATCATCGACGCGGGCAAGCATCTGAAGATCGCGGTGCACGACCATCTGATCATGGGCCTTAAAGGCCATGTCTCGCTGCGTGCTCAGGGACTGATCTAAGTGCCTTTACGCCAGGGTCCGGCCATGTCAGCCAGAAGAACGGGGAGACCGGCATGCGAGGCACGATTCTAGGATATGATTCAACCGAGGATCGCGGCGTCATCAACGATGTCGCCGGCGAGCGGGTAAGCTTCGCGCGCGCTGAGTGGAAGGGCGCGGACCTGCCGGCACCAGGTACGGCAGTCGATTTCGAGTCCTTCGATGGACGCGCGATCGATATCTATCCGCTGCCCGTGCAATCGGTAGAGGCGGCAGCAGAGCGGCCGGCAAACGGAGCGATGATCTGGGGCTCGATCTCGCTGACGTGCGCAATTCTCAGCCTGATCCTCGGTCCGATCGGGATCATCACGCTGGTCGTGGCCATCGTATTTGGGATTAAGGGCAAGAACGAGGGTCGCGATCTCGAGGATCGTACAGGCTATTATCTGAGCATCGGCGGGTTGGCGATCTCGCTCATCGCGTTGCTGGTGGTCGCCTTCGCCCTTGCTGCGTTCCTCACCGTGTTTGCGAGCACGGCAGGATACTTCGCGCTGACCCGTTGAGACGATTTGTGCGCGTGCCGGTGCACTGCTAACCGCGCCGCTTCATCGGTAGCGCCAAGGAAGCTCAATCATGGTCCCCCGCTATTCCCGGCCCGACATGGCGGCGATCTGGACGCCGGAGGCGCGTTTTCAGATCTGGTTCGAGATCGAGGCGCATGCCACCGACGCGCTGGCCGAATTGGGCGTAGTGCCGAGAGAAGCGGCGCAGGCGATCTGGGAACGCGGCCGTTTCGAGGTCGATCGGATCGACGCGATCGAGCGGGAGACGCGGCACGACGTCATCGCGTTCCTGACCAATGTCGCCGAGCATGTTGGGCCGGAGGCGCGCTTCATGCATCAGGGAATGACCTCATCGGATGTACTGGACACATGCCTGGCAGTGCAGCTGGCGCGGGCGAGCGATATGCTGATTGCCGATATCGATGCGTTGCTGGCGGTGCTCAGACGGCGGGCGTACGAGCACAAGCTGACCCCGACCATCGGTCGCAGCCACGGCATCCACGCCGAACCCATCACGTTCGGGCTGAAGATGGCACAGGCCCATGCCGAGTTCGACCGTTGCCGCACCCGGCTGACGAACGCTCGTGCGGAGGTCACGACCTGCGCGATCTCGGGCGCGGTGGGCACCTTTGCAAACATCGACCCCTTCGTCGAAGAATATGTCGCCGGCAAGATGGGCCTGACGCCGGAACCGGTGTCGACCCAGGTCATTCCTCGCGACCGGCACGCCATGTTCTTCGCCACGCTGGGCGTCGTCGCATCCTCGATCGAGCGGCTGGCGACCGAGGTTCGGCACCTGCAGCGGACCGAGGTGCTGGAGGCGGAGGAGCATTTCGCGCCCGGCCAGAAGGGTTCATCGGCGATGCCGCACAAGCGCAATCCGGTACTGACCGAGAACCTGACAGGACTCGCGCGGATGGTGCGCGGCTATGTGACACCGGCGCTGGAAAACGTGGCACTATGGCATGAGCGCGACATCAGCCATTCCTCGGTCGAGCGCTATATCGGTCCCGACGCCACGATCACGCTGGACTTTGCGCTGGCTCGGCTGACCGGCGTGATGGACAAGTTGGTCGTCTACCCCGAACGCATGGCAAGCAACCTCAACCGGATGGGCGGCCTCGTACATTCGCAACGCGTCCTCCTTGCGCTGACGCAGGCAGGCGTAAGCCGGGAGGACGCCTACAGACTGGTCCAACGCAACGCGATGCGGGTCTGGGAGTCGGACGGCGCGCTGTCGCTTGAGCAGTTGCTCAACGACGATCCCGACGTCACCGCGGCGTTGTCGACCGACCAGATCGCGATCCTGTTCGATCTCGACTATCATTTGAAGCACGTCGACACGATCTTCGAACGGGTATTCAACGAATAGTCCCGGACTGTTGGGCGGCGGTTGCACCAGATGCAATCGCAATCGCCTGTTACAAAATTGTATCGCAGTTGCCTCCAAACCACATCTGACTGGCCGGAAATGTTTCCGGCGTTGGAGACCAACTGATGCGTATGTTCGAAACCGTGACCAGCACGATGCTGGCGGTTGCGGCCCAGGCGCTGGTGGTCGGGGTAGTCATCGCTACCTTCTGATCCATCGGCCTACCGCCCCACCGCCCCTTCTCGAAAGGGGCGGATCGGGGGCGTGCATCAGTCCGGATTGACGTCCCCACTCGTCAACGAAATTGCAAAGCGGATCGGATAACGCGTCGACATCGTTCAACGGCTTGGAAGCGAAGCGATCGGCATACCCGGCCGTACTCGTTCAAAAGTGGGGAAATTGATGATCCGGACCGTTTCGACAACCGCCTATCCTGACCAGAAACCGGGAACTTCGGGCCTGCGCAAGAAGGTGCGCGTGTTCCAGCAACCGCATTATGCCGCGAACTTCATCCAGTCGGTGTTCGACGCGGTCACAGCGATTGGCGAAGAACTGGCCGGGCAAACGTTGGTCATCGGTGGGGACGGGCGGTTCCTCAACCGGGAAGTGATCCAGGATGCGATCCGCATCGCCGCCGCCAACGGCATTGCCCGTGTGGTCGTCGGGCGTGGCGGCCTGCTGTCAACCCCCGCGGCCAGCCATCTGATCCGAAAGCGCGCCGCCCGCGGCGGACTGATCCTTTCGGCGAGTCACAATCCCGGCGGCCCAAACGAAGATTTCGGGATCAAGTACAACATCGCCAATGGCGGCCCGGCACCGGAACGCGTCACGGCCGCGATATATGAGCACACGTTGTCAATTGATCACTATCTGATCTTCGACGCCGAGCCGGTCGACCTGGACGTCGAGGGCCGAACGACGGTGGGCGATATGACCGTCGAAGTGATCGATCCGGTCGCGGATTATGCCGCGCTGATGGAGACGCTGTTCGACTTCGACGCGATCCGGGGCGCCGGGTTGACGATGGCGTTCGATGCGATGAGTGCGGTGACGGGTCCCTACGCAGTCGAGATACTGGAGAGGCGGCTGGGCTTCGCGCCCGGCACGGTGCTGCGCGGTGAGCCGCTGCCCGATTTCGGCGGACATCATCCGGACCCCAATCCGGTCCATGCGCACGACCTGTACGATCTGATGATGAGCGACCGTGCACCCGATTTCGGCGCGGCGTCGGACGGTGACGGCGATCGCAACCTGATCGTCGGGCGCGGGCGCTTCGTCACGCCATCCGACAGTCTGGCGATGCTGGCCGCCAACGCGCATCTGGCGCCGGGCTATGCATCCGGATTGAAGGGGATTGCGCGATCGATGCCGACAAGCACCGCGGCCGACCGGGTCGCGGCGGTGATGGGCATTCCAGCCTATGAAACGCCGACCGGATGGAAGTTCTTCGGCTCGCTTCTCGATGCCGGGCTGGCAACGATCTGTGGCGAGGAGAGCGCCGGTACGGGATCGGACCATGTGCGCGAAAAGGACGGGCTATGGGCCGTCCTGCTCTGGCTCAATGTCCTGGCGGTCCGCGGCGAGAGCGTCGATGCTATCGCCCGCGCGCATTGGCGGCGCTTCGGGCGGAATTATTATGCACGCCACGATTATGAGGGTGTGGAGAACGCGCGGGCGGACGCGCTGATGACGGCACTGCGCGGGCGGCTCGCTACATTGCCGGGCGAACGGTTCGGCTCGCTGATGGTCGAGATGGCGGATGACTTTGCCTATACCGATCCGGTCGATGGATCGACCAGCGCGCACCAGGGCGTACGCGTGCTGTTCGAGGGCGGCAGCCGCGTCGTTTTCCGCCTCTCGGGCACCGGAACGACCGGCGCGACGTTACGGGTCTATCTGGAGCGGTACGAGCCGAGCGGCGGGCAACTGGATCAGGATACGCCGGCGATGCTCGCGGAACTTGTCGCAGCAGCCGAGGACCTTGCCGGCATCCGCACGCATATCGGGCGAGGACAGGCCGACATCATCACCTAACGCTGCATGCTCTGCAGCATGTCCATCGACATCAGATTGTGATTGAGGTGCGCCATGATCCATAGTGATCCGATCAGTACCAACGCCACGATAAGCACGCCAAAGGCAAGCGCGAGGACGTTGTTGGTATTGTCCGGACCGGTGGTGATATGCAGGAAGAACACAAGGTGCACACCCATTTGCCCGACTGCCAGCGCCATCAAAGCGACCGGGATGCCGCCTTCCCAGATACCCGCTTGGCCGCTGGCGACGAAGAAACTGGCGATGCTCAGGATCGCCGCGCCGACCAGTCCGATGACATAGCCGCGTACGCCGCCCGATACGCCCTCGCTGGCGCTCTGCTCGCCCGGGGCGATATCGTCCTGCGAACCCTCGCCGGAGAAATGTCGGGGTTGATGCTCGGTCATGCGCCTGATCCCAACAGATAGACAACGGTGAACAATGCCACCCAGATGATGTCGAGCGCATGCCAGAACAGCGTGAAGCAGAACACGCGACGCTGGATGTGCTCACGAAAGCCCTTGGCCTGGACCTGCGCCATCATCGTCAGCAGCCACAGCAACCCGATCGACACATGCGCGCCATGACAACCGACCAGCGCAAAGAACGATGAAGTGAAAGCACTGCGGTCCGGTCCTGCACCACGGGCGATCAGGCTCAGAAACTCGGACAGCTCGAACGCCAGGAAACCCGCACCCAGCAGCCCGGTAATTGCCATCGAGACCTGGAACCAGAGCGCGTTGCGTTGCGACATGGCGATGCCCGCCATCCCGCAGGCAAAGGATGACAGGAGCAGCAGCGTCGTCTCGGCGGCGACCAGCGGCAAGTCGAACAACTGGCGTCCACCGGGTCCACCCGCCGTGTCACCATGCAGCACCGCATACGCCGCAAAGAAGGCGGAGAACATGATGAAGTCGCTGAGCAGGAAGATCCAGAAACCATATGACACGACGATGCGCGTGGGCGCCGGTCCCATCTCGTCGGATGGACGCTCGCCATGCCCCAGGCGATGAGGATCGGCGTGCGCGCCGTGCGCGCTCACGCCTCGGCCTCATGCGGGATCTTCAGTAATTGCGCCTTGCCACGGCGACGTTGATCATCGAGGCGTTTCAACTCCTCCGCCTTGATCTCATACTCGTCCTCATCGCGCCAGGCGAAGACCACGAAGGTTGCCCACGCGCCCAGGATACCGCCGATGACCAGCAACCAGATGTGCCAGATCAGCGCGAACCCCATCGCCGACGCGAAGAAGGCACAGATGAAACCGGTCGGCGTGTTGCGCGGCATGTGGATGTCTTCGTAATCGGGCAGTGTGCTCAATTGCCGCGCCTCGCGCGCGCGCGACTTCAGGCCCCAATAGGCTTCCTCATCCGTCACGTCGGGCAACACCGCGAAATTATATTCCGGCGGCGGCGACGTCGTCGACCATTCCAGCGTACGGCCATCCCACGGATCACCGGTCTCGTCGACGAGTTCCGCGCGATCACGGATGCTGACGTATAGCTGTGTGATCTGACAGGCGATGCCGCAAGCGATCAGGATCGCGCCGAAGGCTGCGACAAGCAGCCATGGCTGCCAGCCGGGCACATCATAGCTCTGCAGCCGCCGTGTCATGCCCATGATGCCCAGCACGTAGAGCGGCATGAAGGCAAAATAGAAACCTGACAGCCATAGCCAGAAGGCACGCTTACCCCATTTCTCGTTCAGCTTGAAACCGAACATCTTGGGAAACCAGTAGGTGAAGCCGGCAAAGGCGCCGAAGAGCACTGCGCCGATCACGACGTTGTGAAAATGCGCGACCAGGAACAGTGAATTGTGCAACTGCCAGTCGGCTGGCGGAACCGCGAGCAGCACGCCCGTCATGCCGCCGATGACGAAGGTGCAGATGAAGCCCGTCGCCCAGAGCATCATCGAGGTGAAGCGGATGCGCCCGCCATACATGGTGAAGACCCAGTTGAAGACCTTCACCCCGGTCGGCACCGCGATAATCATGGTAGTGATACCAAAGAAACCGTTAACATCGGCTCCCGCACCCATCGTGAAGAAATGGTGGAGCCAGACCATGAAGGCGAGCAGGCAGATCGCCATCGTCGCATAGATCATCGAACGGTAGCCAAAGAGCGGCTTGCCCGAGAAGGTCGAAACGACCTCCGAGAAGACACCGAACGCCGGCATGACGAGGATGTAGACCTCGGGGTGGCCCCATGCCCAAATCAGGTTGACGAACAACATCTGGTTGCCGCCCGCCTCGTTGGTGAAAAAGTGAAACCCCAGATACCGGTCGAGCGTCAACATCGCGAGCGTCGCGGTGAGGATTGGAAAGGCAGCGACAATCAACAGGTTGGTGGCGAGCGACGTCCAGCAGAACATCGGCATGCGGGTCAATCCCATACCGGGTGCGCGCATCTTGAGGATCGTCGTGACCAGATTGACACCCGACAGCAGCGTCCCCACGCCCGATATCTGAAGTGACCAGAGGTAATAGTCGACGCCGACGCCGGGTGAAAAGCGAAGCTCGGAAAGGGGCGGATAGACGACCCATCCAGTCTTGGCGAACTCACCGATGACGAGGCTCAGATTGATGAGCAGCGCCCCTGACGCAGTCAACCAGAAGCTGACCTGATTGAGCGTGGGAAAGGCAACGTCGCGCGCACCGATCTGCAGCGGCAGGGCGAAGTTCATCAGACCGATCATGAACGGCATCGCCACGAAGAAGATCATCAGCGTCCCATGCGCGCTGAAGATCTGATCATAATGACCCGGGGGCAGATAGCCCGGACTGTTATAGGCCATTGCCTGCTGCGAGCGCATCAGCAGTGCATCGGAAAACCCGCGCAGCAGCATCACGCCGGCCAATACGCAGTACATGATGCCGATTCGCTTGTGGTCAACGCTCGTCAGCCACTCCCGCCAAAGATAGGGGAAGTAGTTGTTACGGATGATCCAGATCGCGATCATCGCGATGACGATCACGATGGCCGCGCCGGCGATCATCGGTTCCGGCTCGTTGAAGGGAATTGCGTTCCAGCCCAGCTTGCCCAGCATCGTTACTGCTCCCGGCCATTTACGGCAGTTTTGGCGGTCAATGTTCCCGAATTGGCGACGATCCTGTCGAACAGCTTCGGCATCACGGCACCATAAGTATACGGTTTGACGTTCTCGCTGTCCTTCATGAGTTGCATGAAATGCGGCCCATCCAGCGGCTGACCCGCGCCCTTTGTGGACTGGACCCACTGTGCGAACTGGGCGCGAGGAACCGCGTCGGCCTTGAAGGCCATGCCGGGAAAGCCCTTGCCACTATAATGAGCGGAAAGCCCCCGATACCGGCCGGGCTGGTCGGCCATCAGGTGCAGCCGCGTCGTCATGCCCGACATGGCATAGATCTGACCGCCCAGCCGGGGGATGAAGAAGCTGTTCATCACCGTTGCCGACGTGATGCGGAAACTGACCGGCGTTCCCGCCGGGACGACCAGACGATTGATGCTGGCGACCCCCTGATCGGGGTAGATGAACAGCCACTTCCAGTCGAGCGCAACCACGTCGACATTGATCGGCGGCACGCTCGACGTCAGCTTCTTCGGCGGGTCGAGATCATGGCTGCCGATCCAGGCGATGCCGCCGATAAAGATGACGATCAGCGCCGGCACCGACCAGACGAGCAGTTCCAGCCGTCCCGAATAGGTGAACTCGGGTTGATAGCGCGCCCGCTTGTTGCCCTCGCGAAACCACCAGCCAAAGACGAGCGTCAGCACGATCACCGGAATGATGATGCTGAGCATGATCGCGAGCGCGTTGAGGATCATCGTCCGCTCGCCGTCGGCCACCGGACCGGCGGGGCTGAGGACGCCGGGCTCACATCCCGCCAGGAGCACAGTCAGGGACATAGCTACCCGGCGGATCAGCGTACGGGCACAGCCGCTTGCTGGCGGGCGATCGACGAGATGACTTTTCATCGGTCATTCACCTAGTTCGCTCTTTCGCGAGCCACCATAACACTAGGCAGGATTATTCCGAAACGCCGTAACGTGTGATAAGGGGCCGCGCATGCTGTCCTTCAACGCCGTTACCGTCCGCCTTGGCGGGCGCACGATCATCGATGCCGCCAGCGCGGCATTGCCTCCCGGCTCGACCGTCGGCCTGATCGGTCGCAACGGCGCGGGCAAGTCGACGCTCGTCAAGGTCGTTGCCGGCCTGCTGGACCCGGACGGCGGCGGAACCGACATGCCGCGCGGTACACGCCTCGGCTACCTGGAGCAGGAGGCGCCGTCGGGTCCGGCCACTCCGTTCCAAACCGTCCTCGCCGCCGATACGGAACGCGCCGCGCTGATGGCCGAATCGGAAGACTGCCCTGACATGGACCGACTGGGCGACATCCACGAGCGGCTGATGGCGATCGACGCCTATGCGGCCCCTGCCAGGGCAGCACGCATCCTGGTCGGCCTCGGCTTCGACGAGAACGCGCAGGCCCGCCCGCTCGACAGTTTCTCGGGCGGATGGAAGATGCGTGTCGGCCTCGCGGCGCTGCTGTTTTCACAACCCGACATATTGCTGCTCGACGAGCCGTCGAACCACCTCGACCTGGAGGCGGTACTGTGGCTGGAGGATTTCCTCAAATCCTACCGCGGCACGATCCTGCTGGTCAGTCATGAGCGCGATTTCCTAAACAATGTCGTCGACCACATCCTGCATCTGGACCGTGGGAAGCTGACGCTCTATCCCGGCGGCTACGATCAGTTCGAGCGGCAGCGCGCCGAACGCCAGGTGCAACTGGCCGCCGCGAAATCCAGGCAGCAGGCCGAGCGCGAGAAACTGCAGGACTATATCGCCCGCAACTCCGCGCGAGCATCGACCGCCAAACAGGCGCAGAGCCGGCAGAAGGCGCTGGCGCGGATGCAGCCGATTGCCGAACTGTTCGACGACCCCACGCTGTCGTTCGGCTTCCCCAACCCGAGCGCGCTGCGGCCGCCTCTCGTCACGCTGGATCACGCAGCGGTCGGCTACGACAAGACGCCGATCCTGCAGCGCCTGAACCTGCGCCTCGATCCCGACGATCGGATCGCGCTCCTGGGGCGGAACGGCAACGGCAAGACGACGCTGGCAAGATTGCTGGCAGCGCAACTGGCGCCGATGGACGGGGACATGGCGGCGTCGGCGAAAATGCGGGTCGGGTATTTCACCCAATATCAGGTCGAAGAGCTGGACGGCGCCGATACCCCGCTGGAGCACATGACGCGTGTCATGAAAGGCGCCACGCCCGGCGCCGTGCGCGGGCAACTCGGTCGGTTCGGCTTTTCGGGCGACAAGGCAACGACGCAGGTCGCCCGGCTGTCGGGCGGCGAACGGGCGCGGCTGGCGCTAGCGCTCATTACGCGCGACGCGCCACATCTTCTGATCCTCGACGAGCCGACCAATCATCTGGACGTCGACGCGCGCGAGGCCCTGATCCAGGCACTGAACGATTACTCGGGCGCGGTCGTGATCGTCAGTCACGACCGGCACATGCTTGAGCTGACCGCCGACCGGCTGGTACTGGTCGATGGGGGGACGGCGCATGAATTCGACGGCAGTCTTGATGACTATCTGGCGCTGGTGCTGGCCAGGGAACCGGCGACTACGAAGCCGAGGAAAAAGGATCGCGTCGCCGCCGCCAAAGCGCGCGAGGAAAGCGCCGCCCTCAGGAAGCGCGCGCAGGAGGCGGAGGCCGATCTGGCCAAGCTGACCGAGCAACGCACCGCGATCGATCACGCCATGTTCGATCCCGCCGGAGCGGCGCCGCAATTCGCCGACCTGTCGATGACCGAGCTGATGAAGCGCCGCGCCGCGATCGAGGCGAAGCTGGAGGCATCCGAGGCACTGTGGCTGCAGACGAGCGGGGAATTGGAGAAGATTGCCGCCTGAGCACGCGGCTGCGGTCGCAATAATGGCCCGACTGACTACATGGACCATTAACGTATTTTAATCCTCCGAAAGCCTTTCCCGTCATGCCGTTTTCCCGATTGCCCCAGCCCCTGAGTGAGGCACTGACCGAACGCGGCTATGCTGAGCCGACCGCCGTTCAGGCGGCGGTGATCCAGGACGACGCTCGCGGCCGTGACCTGCTTGTCTCTGCGCAGACCGGGTCTGGCAAGACGGTAGCCTTCGGCCTCGCGATGGCGGACGAGCTGTTGAAAGACGACGCGATCAACCCGAGTGCCAGTCCGCGTTCGATCGTCGTTGCGCCAACCCGCGAACTGGCATTGCAGGTGTCGCGGGAACTGCAATGGCTCTACGCGCGAACGGGCGCACGGATCGTCAGTTGCGTCGGCGGCATGGACCCGTCGGCGGAGCGGCGTCAGCTTCATCGCGGCGCACACATCGTCGTCGGCACTCCCGGACGGCTGCGCGACCATCTGGAGCGCGGCAGCCTCGATCTGGCGCGGATCGCCGTCGCGGTGCTCGATGAGGCTGACGAGATGCTCGACATGGGATTTCGAGAGGATCTGGAGCAGATCCTGGACGCGACCCCGACCGAGCGGCGAACATTCCTGTTCTCGGCGACACTGCCCAAACCGATCGTGTCGCTCGCCAAGCGCTACCAGCGCGATGCGTTGCGCATCCAGACAGCGTCGGCCGAGCGCGGGCATGGCGACATCAGCTATCAGGCAATGACGGTCGCCCCTTCCGAAATCGAGCATGCGGTAGTGAACCTGCTGCGGCTCCATGAACCGGATACCGCGATCCTGTTCTGCGCCACACGCGATGCCGTCCGTCGCCTACACGCCTCGTTGGTGGAACGCGGGTTCGACGCAGTCGCACTGTCGGGTGAGCATTCGCAGTCGGAGCGCAACCACGCGCTCCAGGCGCTGCGCGATCGCCGGGCGCGCGTGTGCGTCGCCACCGACGTCGCCGCGCGAGGACTGGACCTGCCCTCGCTCAGCCTGGTGATCCATGTCGAGTTGCCACGCGACGCCGAAGCGTTGCAACACCGCTCCGGCCGCACGGGCCGCGCCGGACGCAAGGGGATCGCGGTGCTGATCGTTCCCTATCAGCGTCGCCGCCGTGTCGAGGCGATGCTGCGCGGCGCGCACATCGCCGCCGAATGGGTCGAGGTGCCGAGTGCCGAGGCAATCCGTGCAGCCGATCGTGACCGACTGCTGACGGCACTGGCCGAGCCGGTCGAGCTGGACGAGCAGGACCGTGAACTCGGCGCCGCCTTGCTGGAGAAGCGTGAACCGGCGGAGATTGCGGCGATGCTGGTGCGTGCGCACCGAGCCAAGCTGCCCGCGCCGGAGGACATGATCGAGCGGGGCGCTGCCGGCGAACGCACCGAGGGGCACCGTCCGGGATTCGAGGACACGGTATGGTTCCATATGAACGTGGGCCGCCGCCAGAATGCCGATGCCCGCTGGATTCTGCCGCTGCTGTGCCGCCGGGGCCATGTCACAAAGTCCGAGATCGGCGCGATCCGGATCGCACCCAACGAGACGGCGTTCGAGATTCCGCGCGCGGTCGCCGGCCGTTTCGTCGCCTCGGTCAAGCGAACGGCCGGCAAGGATGGCGACGAGGGCGAGATCATGTTCGCCGCGATGGATGGCCCGCCCGCCAAGCTGGGGGTGCGCAGCCCGCAGCGCGGTGCCCCGAACCGCCCCGTGCGCCATCAACCCCGCGCCTACAAGGGTAAGTCGGCGCATCGAGCGCGCTGACGCGCTTTGCGCATCCGGCATTGCGCGCCTACATTGTCGACATGGCCGAAAAGTTTGAACGTCATCGTCAACCTTGGAAGCCGGAAGAGGTGCAAAAACTGCATCAGTTCGCGAAAAAGGGCATGGCGCTCAAGGCAATCGCCAAGGCACTGACGCGCAGTGAGGAGTCGGTCAGGGATCGCGCCAAGGCTGATGGGCTATCGATCGCGAAGCTGCGCTAGGGAAGGAACGGACAATGAGCGGGATGATGCGGTTCGACTGGGAAGACCCTTTCCTGCTGGATGAACAGCTGAGCGAAGACGAGAGGATGATCCGCGACACCGCGCGCGGCTACGCCCGGGACAAGCTGCTGCCGAGAATCGTCGAGGCATTTCAGAACGAACATACCGATCCGGCGATCTTTACCGAGATGGGTGAGCTTGGCCTGCTGGGACCGACCATCCCAGAGGAATATGGCGGCGTTGGTGCATCCTATGTCGCCTACGGCCTGGTCGCACGCGAGGTAGAGGCGATCGATTCGGGCTATCGCTCGATGATGAGCGTGCAGTCCAGCCTCGTCATGTACCCAATCAACGCCTACGGTTCGGAGGAGCAGAAAAAGAAGTTCCTGCCGAAGTTGGCGACGGGCGAGTGGATCGGCTGTTTCGGCCTGACCGAACCCGATGCCGGTTCCGACCCCGGCAGCATGACGACGCGCGCGGTCAAGGCCGATGGCGGGTACGTCATATCGGGCGCCAAGACCTGGATCAGCAACTCGCCGCTCGCGCATGTCTTCGTCATCTGGGCGAAGTCGGACGCCCATGATGGCGCGATCCGCGGGTTTCTGGTGGAGCGCGGTGCCAAGGGGCTGGAAACGCCCAAGATCGAGGGCAAGCTTTCCTTGCGCGCGTCGATCACCGGCATGATCCTGATGGACGAGATCGAGGTGGGCGAGGATGCGTTGCTGCCGCATGTCAGTGGCCTGAAAGGGCCGTTCGGCTGCCTCAACCGTGCGCGGTACGGCATCTCGTGGGGCGCGATGGGCGCGGCCGAGTTCTGCATGCATGCCGCCAGGACATACGGACTCGACCGCCAGCAATTCGGCACGCCGCTTGCCGGACGGCAACTCTACCAGAAGAAGCTCGCCGACATGGAAACCGAGATCGCGCTGGGACTTCAGGCGAGCCTGCGGGTCGGCCGCCTGATGGACGAGCATCGCTTCGCGCCCGAGATGGTCAGCCTGGTCAAGCGCAACAATGTCGGCAAGGCGCTCGATGTCGCCCGCGCCGCGCGTGACATGCACGGCGGCAACGGCATCTCGGGCGAATATCACGTCATGCGCCATCTGATGAACCTGGAGACGGTCAACACGTACGAGGGCGCGCATGACGTCCATGCGCTGATCCTGGGTCGCGCGATCACGGGACTCGCGGCGTTCTGAGATTTGCGCGGGGCCGCCCCCCGTGCGATGATAACGCAATCGTTCGAAAGGAAAGCGCCGATGGCCACCGCAGTCCTAAGCAAGTCTACAATGTCCGATACGGAATGGTCGGCGCGACAGGAACTCGCCGCCTGCTACCGCGTGTTCGACATGCTCGGCTGGTCGGAGATGATCTACAACCACATCACGGTGAAGCTTGATGACCAGGAGGGTGCGTTCCTGATCAACCCGTTCGGGCTGCACTTCTCCGAGGTGACCGCGTCGAACCTGGTCAAGATCGACATCGACGGCAAAAAGCTCGACGACAACCCATATGGCGTCAATCAGGCGGGCTTTGTGCAGCATGCGCTGTTCCATGCCCGGCTGCCCGATGCGCATTGCATCATCCATACGCACACCACGGCGGGAATGGCGGTCAGTTCGGTCGAGGGGGGGCTGCGGCCGATCAATTTCTATGCCTGCAACTTCGCCGGCCAGATCGCCTATCATGATTTCGAGGGTGTCACGGTGCGCTCTGATGAGGGTGAGCGTCTCATCGAGCATCTGGGTGGAAAGCGGATGATGCTGCTGCGCAATCACGGCATCCTGGTCATGGGCCGCACCCTGCCCGAGGCGTTCCTGAGGCATTGGGCATTGCAGCGCGCTTGCGAGATTCAGGTTGCGACCTGTTCGATGGGGACACCGATCGAGGTGCCGCCGGAGGTGGTCGCGGTCCATCAGCGCGACGCGAGCAAGGTGTCGCTGCCCGGCGGCGTCGGCCGCGCGGACTTCGACGCGATGGTCCGCCTGGTCGACAAGCGCGACTCCGGCTGGCGCAACTGATCCTCCCGCCTTGGCGAAGCTGACGGTCAATGACGAGCCGATCGAGTATCGGCTCGATCCGGCGACGCCGCTGCTCTGGGCGCTGCGCGACGCGTCGAACCTGACCGGCACGAAATATGGGTGCGGCACTGGGGAATGCGGGGCCTGCATGGTGGACATCGACGGACATGCGGTGCCGTCGTGCCGCGTGTCCATCGGTGGCACGGAGGGCAGCTTCGTCACGACGATCGAGGGACTGTCGCGCGATCGCAGCCATCCGGTGCAGCTCGCCTTTCTGGCGGACAATGTCGTGCAGTGCGGCTTCTGCATCCCGGGCATCGTGATCGCCGCCGCCGCGCTGCTGCGCCGTAATGCCGATCCCGACGAGGCGACGATCCGGACGGAGATCACCAACATCTGCCGCTGCGGCATCTATCCGCGGCTGGTCAATTCCATCCAGCGCGCCGGTCGCGCCATGCGCGGCGAGGAGCGCATTCCCACCGGCGCGGCGCCGGGCGTCGATGAACGGAACGCCGCGCGGATCGTGCCCGCGCTCGTCCCCGGCCGGTGACAACCCTTTCGCTTTGCTGTCGAGCCGGTTCACCGTTCCCTCAATTGACCCATGCGATACGTCGTGCATCATCGGGGTCGGCTGGTGCGCCGACGGGTCGGGGATCGACAATGGCACAAGGGTTTCTGAAAGCGTTGCTGGGCTTGAGCGTGTTGCTGCCGGGCATAGCGACCGCACAGGACAGGCCGAACGACGGCAATCCCGGCTTTCGCGGTCCTCGCATCCGTCACATGCGCGAGGATGGCGACGTGTTCCGCCCGGACCTCGGGCAGCGTCGCGCCCCCGCCCCCGATGCAGCGTCAGAGCCGCGCCGGCCCGCCTTCCGGCAGGACACACCCGCCGAAGCGACCGCGCCGCCCGTCGGCGATCGACGCGACCGCGCTTATCGTGACGGCACAGCCGCGCGGAGTCGCGGAGACGACGGGCAGGTCCGGATCGATACGGTTCGCGCGGGCCGTCGCGATCGCGGATCGCGCACCGGCGCCGACTCCGCCTATTCGCGCTATGGCGTCGGTAGATATGGCGATGGTCGTGATCGGCGGCCGGACCAGCGTCGGACGGATCGCGGCGATCGGTGGTGGCAATCAAGCCGCTTCGCCGATGACCGCGCTGAATATCGCGAACAGCGCCGCTTCGATGACAGGTCGGCGTGGAACCGCGGTTGGCGAGGCGATCGGCGCTACGATTGGAATCGTTACCGGTCAAGCAATCGGGGGCTTTACCAACTGCCGCGCTATTACGCGCCGTATGGATCAACCTACGGCTATGAATATCGCCGCTTCGGGATCGGCGTCACGTTGACGAGCGGACTGTTCGGACAGAATTACTGGCTCGACAATCCCTATGCCTATCGCCTGCCGCCCGCATACGGCCCCTATCGCTGGGTCCGCTATTATGACGACGCGCTGCTGGTCGATATCCGCACCGGCTATGTCGTCGATGCGGTGTACGGCATCTTCTACTGAGGCCTTGCCTTTCACGCGCCCGCGCGACAAATCCGCGTGCGTGAAGATGTTCGCGCGCAAGAAGACCTCGCCTGCCTCTCCGATCCGTGCCCGGTTCGGGGAGGTGGTCGCCCAGCGGCTGGACGCCGACCCGGCGGTGACGCGCGTGAAGATGGACACTGCGCAGGTCTATCATCGCGACGGCTTCCTCTCCGACGCGCAGTGCGAAGCGCTGATCGCGATGATCGATGCGGGCCGGCGCCCCTCGACACTACTGTCGGACAAGGCCGACGAGGGGTTCCGAACCAGCGAGAGCTGCGACATGGATCGCTGGTCGCCCGACGTACAGCCGATCGACGAGGCGATCGCGGCGCTGCTGGGCATCGATCCCGTCTATGGGGAAACCATGCAGGGGCAGCGTTATGCGCCCGGCCAGCGGTTCCGCGCGCATCACGACTATTTCCACCACGGTGAGAGCTATTGGGACGCGATGCAGGCGCAGGGCGGGCAGCGGACCTGGACCGCGATGATCTATCTGAACGACGTAGCCGAGGGCGGCGCGACCTGGTTCCCGCAAGCCGGCATCCGCATCGCCCCGCGCCGGGGGCTACTCCTGACCTGGAATAACATGACGCCGGACGGCAGCCCCAACGACATGACGATCCACGAAGGCATGCCGGTCATCGATGGCGTCAAGTACATCGTGACAAAGTGGTTTCGCGAACGAGCCTGGATCCGCGCCACCCGCGATTGACGGCGCGCCCGCGATTGGCACAGCATTTGTGCGGGCGGTGGCTATGGAGGGTACGACTACCGCGTAATCAACAGGCAGCCCGCGCTCGAGGGAGGTGATGACCTGAGCAAGACGCGCAGTTTCGTTCTGCACGGCGGCATAGAGTATGGCGTCTGGAAGCGCGCCAACCTGCGGGCCGAGTTTCAGCATCTTGACGGGACACGCAATCAATTTTTATTGCATTGCCCATCAGTTTCTCAATTCGCGACAATCGAGAGGCCGATGATGATCGTATTGCTTGCTCTGACCATCTTGACGACGGTTTCAACGGCTGAACCTGCATCGGATACCTGGTTACAGATACAGGTCGATCAGGTCCTTCGGTCGGCGGGTCAGCCGGAAGGAGTAATTGAGGCGCATTGGTCGAGTAATGATGCGCTCAGACTGCAGCAGCGCGGTCCAGTGATCTCAATACCGCCCGCATTGCTGGCAACCGGAGCGTCACCCGACATCATGAGAGGCGTGCTGGCGATGATGATCGCCTACCAGCAACGTGACGTTCCGATCAAGCGAGGCTCCAATATCGCCGAACTGGCCACCGTCGCGGCACTGACTGCGGCGACGGGCGGAGCGTCGACCGACGAGGCGAGCACCAAGCTGCTGCCCCTCATTCCTCAAGATGCGATTGGGCTTCAAGACGATCCGAACGCGATCCGACGGCAGGCGGCATGGCGTGGAGCACGGTGGAACGAGGCGGCAGGCGGCTGTACCGGCAAGCTTGTCGCATTTCTGCGAAAGCTGTCCGAGGGCACTATTCCGCCCGCTTTTTTCGGTCGGCAAGCAGCGCGGCGCATTCTGTCCGATATGGGTTCACTCGCCTATCCGTCTGCGGATGCCTGTGTACCGATAGTCAGCGCTGTGTCCGTGGGACAAGCACGGTAACCTTCATCACTCGACGTTTTGTTCGTAGGAACGTATATCGAACATCATGGCGCAGCTTGATACTCGGCAGAAGCTGGAAATCCTGGCGGATGCGGCCAAATATGATGCTTCGTGCGCGTCGTCGGGCACCGCCAAGCGCAATTCGAAGGACGGCAAGGGGATCGGGTCGACCGAAGGTATGGGCATCTGTCATGCCTATGCACCCGATGGGCGCTGTATCTCGCTGCTGAAGATCCTGCTGACCAACAGCTGCATCTTCGATTGTCATTATTGCATCAATCGCAAGTCCTCGAACGTTCGCCGCGCGCGCTTTACCGCCGAGGAGGTCGTGCAGCTGACGCTGTCCTTCTACAAGCGCAACTATATCGAGGGGCTGTTCCTGTCGTCGGGGATCATTCGATCGTCCAACTATACGATGGAGCAGATGGTCGAGGTCGCGCGCAGCTTGCGCGAGGATCATCATTTCCGCGGCTACATCCACTTGAAGACCATTCCCGATGCCGACCCCGACCTGACGCATCAGGCCGGGCTGCATGCCGACCGCGTGTCGATCAACGTCGAGTTGCCGACCGTCGGCGGGCTGAGGCGGCTGGCGCCGGAAAAGGACGCCGGGCGGATCGAGGGGGCGATGACCGCGAACAAGTCGGCGATGGCGGATAATAAAGATGCCCGCAAGCGATACAAATCAGCGCCGCGCTTCGCGCCCGCGGGCCAGTCGACACAGATGATCGTGGGCGCGGACGCGGCGACCGATGGCGATATCGTCAAGCGCGCCTCATCGCTCTACGACCGGTTCGGTCTCAGGCGCGTCTATTATTCCGCGTTCAGCCCGATCCCGGACGCCAGCACCGTCCTGCCGCTGCAGCGGCCGCCGCTGATGCGTGAGCACCGGCTGTACCAGTCGGACTGGCTGATGCGCTTCTACGACTTCCGGCCCGACGAGGTGGTTGCAGCCGCCGATGACGCGACGGGGATGTTGCCGCTCGACATCGATCCCAAATTGGCCTGGGCGCTCAAGTTCCGCGACCGGTTTCCCGTCGACGTGAACCGCGCCCCGCGCGAGATGCTGCTGCGCGTGCCGGGACTGGGCGTGAAGGCGGTGAATGCGATCCTGACCAGCCGGCGCTGGCGCAAGCTGCGGCTGGACGACATCGGCAGGCTGACGGTCTCGGTCGCGAAGATCAGGCCGTTCATCGTGGCGGATGACTGGCGACCGGTCGTGCTTGCGGATCGTGCCGACCTGAAGCCGCTGGTTGCGCCCAAGAAACAGCAGCTGGAGTTGTTCGCGGCTTGAGCCCGTTCTTGATTGCGGACGGGATGCGGCAATTTGTTGTTTCAGTTCACGCTCATCCGTTCGTGCTGAGCGAAGTCGAAGCACCTTGCACGGCGCATGGCCCTCGCCTCGCTCGGGCCGAACGGGGGAGGATCGTGCGTGGAGTCGAGAAGAGCGGGCGATCGAGGGAACAAGTACGGCCCGGCGGGCGATGAACCCCGATGCGTGTCGTCACCCTGCCCGCTCCTGATGATTTCGACGCTTGGCGTGACGCCGCGCGGGGCTTGGCGGCGGATGACGTGCCGCCGGGGGATGTCGTCTGGCAGGTCGGCGACGTGCCGACCGACCTGTTCGCAACGACCGCCGAGGCAGCGGACGGCAATTCCAATGCGCCGTTTTCGGTGCCGCGTGCCTTCATCGCGCTGGCGCGCAATGCGATGCTTTCATCGGATCCCGAACGGTTCACGCTGCTCTACACGCTGCTGACGCGGCTGCGACAGGAGCCGGGGCTGATCGAGGACCATGCCGATCCGCTGCTTCGTCGGTTGGAGACGATGGCCAAGGGCGTGCGGCGCGACGTGCACAAGATGCGCGCGTTCCTTCGCTTTCGGGAGGTCGAGGACGGGTCCCCGCGTTTCGTCGCGTGGTTCGAACCCGAGCACCATATCGTGCGCGCGAACGCGGCGTTTTTCGTCAACCGGTTTGCCAGCATGCGCTGGTCGATCCTGACGCCCGAGGTCTCGCTGCATTGGGACGGCGCGGCGTTGAGCGAGGGGCCGGGCGCGACGAAGGCCGACGCACCGGAGGGCGATCCGGTCGAGGACGTCTGGAAAACCTATTATGCGAGCATTTTCAATCCGGCGCGCGTCAAGGTCGGGGCGATGCTGAAGGAGATGCCGCGCAAATACTGGAAGAACATGCCCGAGACCGCGCTCGTCCCCGCGCTGATCGCGGGCGCACAGGCAAGGGAGTCGGGAATGATCGAGCGCGCGCGCGGCGAACTGGGCGGCAGCGGCCAGGCGGCGTGGGAGGCGCTGCGCGACGAGGCAGCGGGATGCACCCGCTGTTCGCTCTACAAGCCGGCAACGCAGACCGTGTTCGGCGAGGGGCCGGTCGATGCCGACCTGATGTTCGTGGGTGAGCAGCCCGGCGACCAGGAGGATCTGGCGGGCCAGCCCTTTGTCGGGCCGGCGGGCCAGATGTTCGATCGAGCCATGGCAGATGCCGGCGTCGATCGCAGCCGCGCCTATGTCACGAACGCGGTCAAGCATTTCAAGTTCGAGCAGCGCGGCAAGCGGCGCATCCATTCAAAGCCGAATGGCGCCGAGATTGAGGCGTGCCGCTGGTGGGTCGAGCAGGAACAGATGCTGGTACGGCCCAGGATGACGATCGCGCTGGGCGCGACGGCGGCGCGCTCCCTGCTGGGGCGCGTCGTGACGATCGGCCGCGAGCGCGGACGCGCACTGTCATTGCCCGATGGCGCGGGTGAGGCGTGGATCACCGTCCATCCATCCTATCTGCTTCGCCTACCCGATGAAGCGCTCAAGGCCGCGGAATATGACCGTTTCGTCGACGACCTGCGCCAGGCCGCTGCGCGCGTAAATGCCTGAGCGCTTTACGGGAAGGAGAGCGGATCGGGGCCGATGCGTCCGTCGGGATCGTCCATCGCGTCGATCGCGGCCATGTCTTCGTCGTCCAGCGTCAGGTCGAGCGCCGCGAAATTGTCGCTCAGATG
Organism: Sphingomonas sp.; assembly: GCA_965260965.1. GTDB lineage: Bacteria > Pseudomonadota > Alphaproteobacteria > Sphingomonadales > Sphingomonadaceae > Sphingomonas. The sequence goes on from CBDHCA010000003.1 coordinate 2,160,816, forward strand.
TTCGGGACTACTTGCCTTTGGAATAACCGACAACCCGCTCGCCAGATGCCAGGCGAGCACGACCTGAGGCACCGATCGTCCGTGTTTGGTGGCTATGTCGCCAAGTGTCTCGTCGGCGAGCAGTTCGCCACCCTGACTCAGCGGGCTCCAGCTTTGCGTCACGATGCCGTGTGCGTCGTGATAGGCCCGCGCCTCTTTTTGCTGGAAGCGCGGATGCAGCTCGATCTGGTTGACCGCCGGGGTGACGCCCGTCGCCTCGACCACGCGATCGATATGCTCAGGCATGAAGTTGGACACGCCGATCGAGCGGGCCTTGCCCTTGTCCCGCAAGGTGACGAGCGAGCGCCACGCATCGACATAGGTGTCAGCGTCGGGCACCGGCCAGTGGATCAGATAGAGATCGACCGCGTCGACACCCAATAGAGACAGGCTCTCATCCAGCGCCGCCTCCGCATCGTCCTGCCGGTCGTTCCACAGCTTCGTCGTCAGGAACGCGTCCGAACCCTTGTAGCCCGTCCCGACGCCGCGCTCGTTGTCATAGATTGCCGCGGTATCGACCAGCCGGAAGCCGGTATCCAGCCCACGGCGCACGACTCCTGCCGCCTGCGCCTCGGGGATCTTGAAGGTGCCGAGGCCAAGCGCCGGCATGATGCGATCATCGTTGAGCGTGAGGTCTGTCATGTCGGCCCAACCCCCGGCTACCGGACGCGGTTCCGTTTGCGCTTGCATCCTGCCCCCGCGCTCGCGCATCCCGCCGCCATGATCGAGAAAATACTCTCCGCGCTCGCCACCTTCATCATCGGTGTCATTTCCAGCGGCGGCTATCTGGGGATCGCGCTGCTGATGGCGATCGAGAGCGCGTGCATCCCGCTGCCTTCCGAAATCATCATGCCGTTTGCAGGCTATCTTGTGTCGACGGGGCGGTTCGACCTGTATCTGGCGGCGACCGCAGGCGCGGTCGGCTGCAACTTGGGATCGATCGTCGCGTATGAGATCGGCAAGCATGGCGGGCGGGCGGCCACGCTGCGCTGGGGCAAGTACGTGCTGATCGGACCCGGAGAGATCGACGCGGCCGACCGGTTCTTTGATCGCTGGGGCGGGATCGCGGTGCTGATCGGGCGGCTGCTGCCGGTGATCCGCTCGTTCATCGCCTTCCCCGCCGGCGTCGCGCGGATGCGGTTGCTCCCCTTTCACCTGTACACCTTCATCGGCTCGTGGCCGTGGTGCTACGGGCTTGCATGGGTCGGCATGAAGCTGGGCGACAAATGGGACAGCGACCCGCGCGTGAAAGCCGCCTTCCACCGCGCCGACGCGGTCATCGGCGTGCTGCTGGTCGCAGCAGTCGCGTTCTACATCTGGCATCGCGTACGGGGGCTCAAGAAAAACCGCGCTTGATCGCGAGCGCGCGCAGATCGTCGTCCCGGCTCGGAGCAAGTACCGCGACGCGGCGCTTGTAGCCGGCGACCAGTTCCGCGCCGGCACCTGCGGGCGATCCGGCATTGAACGGCGGATCGGGATCATATTCCAGGCTCAGTTGGACCGCCTTCGCATGTGCCTCCCCGCGGATGAGCGCGGTCAGCGTCAGCGCGAAATCAATGCCCGCGGTCACGCCGCCGCCGGTGACGCGGTTGCGATCGATAACGCTCCGTGCATCGACAGGCTCGGCACCGAACAGCCTCAGCGTCTCGCGTTGTCCCCAATGACATCCCGCGCGATAGCCACGCAGCAGGCCCGCTGCCCCCAGGATCAGTGATCCCGTGCACACACTGGTCACCCACATCGCGTTTTCACCTGCGGCAGCGACCCACGCCATCGCTTCGTCGTCGGCGATCACGTCGTTGATACCCATTCCACCGGGCACACAGAGAATGTCGGGTCGTGGCATGTCAGCCAGCGTCGCGGTCGGCACGATCGCGAACCCCGCGTCGGTCATCACCGGATCGAGCGTTTTCCATACGAGGTCGAGACGTGCGTTGCCGAGGCGCGACAAGACCTGGGCGGGTCCGGTCAGATCGAGTTGGGTGATCTGTGGGAACAGCAGGAAGGCAATCTGCATCGGATCGGCCATGCGCAATCTCCATGAGAAGGAGGGTTGCCCAGGCGAGCGGCGCAATCCGGCCGATGCTTCCCCGTGGTGCTCCACGAATCGCCAGTCACATCAATGTTATTACATTACGACGGGTCAGCGTGCAGCGCCAGTCCGATGCCTACGGCGCCTCCGCTTCCTGTTCCTTGCGGTCGGTGTTCTCACGCCTTGTCTGTCGGGCCTGCTGCATGAAGCAGCCGGTGGCGGTGGCGGGGCCGACCGTCGAGCAGCTGCCGATGCCGTTCACGCCGACGCCGGTGTCCGCCGCCGCCCTTGCCTTGAGCGCCCAACTCTCGTTTTCCGGCGTGATCTGGAACTCGCGCAGTTCCTTGGGCACGCGGAACTGTTCCTCTGCGCCGCGGCGTTGGCAGACGACGATCTCGGCGCCGTTATCGTCGGTCGGGCAGCGCTGATTGCCGTAGAGCACCAGCACGCCGTTGACGGGCGCGCTCTTCGATACTTCGCCGGCACCGCGCGCGGGGTCGAGCCGGACGACGCCCGGCAGGGCAGCGGTCGGCGGGGGTGACGCCACCTGCTGCGCCCATGCCGGAAACGCCAGTAGCGCCAGCGCCCACCACAGCTTGCGTGTCATCCGCTCCTCATATCCTCTTCGCGGCGGCGATCGCCACGCGGCAACCCATGCGAATGACCGCGCTCATCACCGGATAGCCGAACGCCGTCTCGGCGCCGGCGGCGATCGCATGCTCCTTGTGCTCGACCTCCTCGGCCTGGAAATCGGCGATGGCGCCGGACAGCTCGGTGTCCTCCTCGCCCAGATCGACCAGCTGTTCGGCATAATGCTTGTCGATCTCGGTTTCGACCGCGGCGGTACAGGCCATCGCCGCCTCCGGCCCGATGGCGGCGGTGACCGCGCCCAACGCGAAGCCGGCGGCGCTCCACAGCGGCTGGAACAGCGTCGGGCGCACGCCCCGCTCGGCCATTATCCGGTCGAAGAAGGCGCGGTGGCGTTCCTCCTGATGCGCCATGTGGCTGATCACGCGCGAGGCGGGATGCTGCGATCCCAGCACCGCCAGCTGCCCCGCATAGATGCGCGTCGCGCCATATTCTCCGGCCTGATCGACGCGGATCATCGCGTCGATCGCCGGGCGCCGGTCTCCGGGCTTCCATCCGCTCATCGTCTCATCCTCATCGATCCGCTGCGCATCATTGCCAGGATCAGCACCGCGCCGCCCAGCGACAGGATTGCGTTATACCCCGCCAGGCTGATTCCGAGAAACCGCCACTGCGCCTGGTCACACCGGACCATCGGCGCGCGCATGATCGCCGCCAGCCGGTCGGCGGAGGTCATCGAGGAATCGAGGCTCACGGTTGAGGTGCAAGCGGTGATGCCGTTCCACCAATGATATTCGACCCCGGCGTGAAAGAGGCCGATGGCGCCCGAAACCGCGATCAGCAGCGCTGCCGTCATGACCAGCCCTTCGCGCGCCTGACGCCCGGGAATGACAAATGCCAACACGGCCGCGACAAGCGCTGCATAATGCGGCCAGCGCTGCCAGTGACACATCTCGCAGGGATAGAGATTTCCGAAATATTGCGACCCCAGCGCACCGGCCAAGAGCGCAAGCGGCAGGACAAGAGCCAGCAGCCGCGCCCGGCGCTCGCCACTGGTCATTCGGCTCACTTGACCGGCGGCTTCGTCGCTGCCGCGACCTGCGTCGGTCCGCCCAACCGCGCGACGGTCTTAAGCGCGTAATATAGCTGGAAATCGTCGATCCCCTTTTTCTTGAGCGTATCGGCGGACTCGGCGAAGCGGGGATCGGTGCGCGTATCCTCCTCCAGCGCCGCATTGTCGGATTTGATCTCGTTGATGAGGTGGCGTCGCAGGTCCGCCTCGCGAAAGACGGGGCGCGACTTATAGTCGGGGTCGCTGATCTGCGGGACGGTGATGTCGGGGGCTATCCCACCCTCCTGCACCGAACGCCCCGACGGCGTGTAGTAGCGCGCGGTCGTGAGCCTCAGCGCGGTCTTGGGTCCCAGCGGCAGCAACGTCTGCACCGACCCCTTGCCGAACGTCCGCTCGCCCATGACGAGTGCGCGGTGGTGATCCTGCAGCGCACCGGCGACGATCTCGGATGCAGAGGCGGTCCCCGCATCGGTCAGCACGACGACGGGCAGTCCGTGCGCATCGTCGCCGGGGCGCGCGTAATAACGCTCGATATCAGTCTTCTGACGCCCCCGCTGCGAGACGATCTCACCTGAGCCGAGGAACACGTCGCTGACCGCGATCGCTTGCGTCAGCAGTCCGCCGCCATTCTCGCGAAGATCGACGACATAGCCGAGCGGACGATGGCCGAGCGACTTTTCGATCGCCATGAGCGCCGCGCGGGTATCGGCACCGGTCGATTCCGAAAAGCTGTTGATGTTGATATAGCCGACATCGCCCCGGACTTCCCATTTTACCGGCTTCGTCACGATCACCTCGCGCGTCATCGCCACATCGATCGGCTTGTCGCGGCCGGGCCGGACCAGCGTCATGGCGATGCGCGTACCGGGCTTGCCCCGCATCACGCTGATTGCCTCGTCCAGCGTCTCGCCGTAGATAAGCTTGCCGTCAATATGCGTGATGAAGTCGCCTGCCTTGATTCCCGCACGCGCGGCCGGCGTGTCCTCCTGCGGCGCGATGACCTTGACCGCGCCGTCCTCCATCGTGACGGTCAGCCCCAACCCGCCGTAGTTCCCTTCCGTCTGGATGCGCAGATTGTCGAAGTCGAGCGCATCGACATAAGAGGAATGCGGATCGAGGCTGGTCAGCATCCCCTGGATCGCGCCCTTGATGAGGGTCTTGTCATCGACCTGATCGACATAATCGGCCTTGACCGCCTGAAATACCTCGAAGAAGCGATCGAATTCGCGCATCGCGCCGTTGTCGACCGCGGCCATGCCCGCGGTCGCCACGGGCACCAGCGCCAAGACGGCGGCGATGGCGGCGGCGGAAAGAAGCGGGCGTTGCATGGCATGGTCCTGACGGCAAGATGGCCACACTCCTAGCGGCATCTCGCTTGTCTAGCAAAACACCTCACCGTGTGAACGCGGGCTGACCGGCGCACCCCAGCCCACTTGATCCGAACCCACTTCACCCAAGCCCATCTCATTCAAGTAACGCGACGATGTCTTGCGGCTGACCCTGCCGGCGCAGTTCGACGGTAATCGTCGGTTCGCCGCCCCTCTCTGCCTGCCCGACCGGCACACCGGCGCGCACACGCTGACCGGACCGGACGCGCGTCGCCGCAAGCCCGGTGAGGAGTGTCGTCCAACCTGCACCGTGATCGATGATGACGATCGCGCCATAGCCCCTGAAATGCCCCGCGAACCGGACCGTCCCGCCCGCCGGGGCCACCACCACCGCGCGCCGATCGACCGCGAAGGTCAATCCGCGCGAGCGCACCCCGTTCGCCGAGAGCTCGCCCAGTCCGCGCAGCAGACGTCCGGTAACCGGCAAGCGATACGCGCCGGCGGACCGGACCGATATCGCCCCGTCGACGTCCGGACGCGGCGGTGGCCCCGGCAAGGCGGCCAGTTCGGCGGCGACGGCTTGCCGCCGATCGTCGTCGGCCATCTGATCGACCAGATCGCGCGCCGCCTCGCCCATCGCCAGCGCCCGGTCGGACGCAGACAGCGCGCCCCGGCCGAGCGCGCGGCTGCGCCCGCGATGGGTTGCAGCCAGCGCGCTCAGCCGCTGACGCTCGGCCTGAAGCGCTGCACGATCGGCACGCAGGGCCGTGCCCGCCGCCAGCGATTCCTCACGCAATGCCCGCGTGCGCGCGATCTCGTCTCGCAGGCCTTGCGTACGCTGTTGTATGATCGGCAGTGTGGCGCCGAGCACCGCGCGCACATGGACCAGATCGTCGACCGATCCGGGCTGCGCGATGGCTGCGATCGCGGGTCGGCGCGCCAGCGACGTCAGCGTGGCAAGCAGGCGGGCCGCCGGCTGCTGTTGATCGCTAAGCAGCCGACGGCGTTCATCGAGCGACCGATCGACCAGTGCGACACGCAGGCGCGCCGCGCGCAACCGTGTCTCGGCGGCGGCGACGCGCGCCGCCATCGCCTGCTCGTCACGCTCTGCGCGCCCGGCGGCATCGCGCTCCTGCGCGGCCTGTGCGCTGAGCGCGGTCGCGCGCGCCGCTGCCTGCGCCGCCTCGCGTCTGGCGGTCGCCAATTCGGCGGACCGGTCCGCGACGGGTTGTACGGTGACGGCCACCGACGCGGCGGCAAGGAGGATCGAGCGGATCATCCTTCGCGGTGATAGGGATGACTAGCGAGGATGCTGACCGCCCGAAACAACTGCTCGGCGAGCATGGCGCGTGCCAGCAGATGCGGCCATGTCGCCCGGCCGAACGAGAGCAACAGGTCGGCGCGCTCGCGCTCCGCCGCATCGAACCCGTCGGCGCCGCCGATCAGGAAGCGAACCTCACGCACACCCTCGTCGCGCCAGCGTTCCAGCCTTGCGGCAAAGGTGAGCGACGACATCGAACCGCCGCGCTCGTCCAGCACAACACAGCGCATCTGCGGCTCGTCCGCCGGCGTCCGGCCGGTCTTGTCCGACAGTTCGGTCACACGGGTCGGCCAGATGATGCGTTTTAGGTAGCGATCGACCAGATCGGCCTCGGACGACCTCCCGATCCGGCCGTGCGCGACGATGTGGAGAAGCACGTCCCCGGGCGCGCGATCAGGTCTGGGCGGCGGGCGGCGGTGCGTCGCCGAACGACCACATCCGCTCCAGATTGTAGAAGGAACGAACCTCGGGCCGGAACAGATGGACGATCACGTCACCGGCGTCGATCAGCACCCAGTCTGCGGTCGGCAGTCCCTCGATCCGCGTCCGCCGCCCGAATTCGCCCTTGATTTTCTCGGCCAGCTTGGTGGCCATAGAGGCGACCTGCCGCGTGGAGCGGCCACTGGCGATCACCATATGGTCAGCGATCGTGGACTTGCCCGCAAGCGGGATCGTGACGGTATCGACCGCCTGATCGTCGTCCAGACTGGCCAGGACCATGCGGTGCAGGGCCTCGACCTCCTCGGCGTCAACGGGGCGCGGGGTTGGAGCTGGATTGGCCAATATCGTTCCTATTGCCGGTTCAGGATAGGGGAGATGGGGACGCGGTGGCGCCGCTGCCAGTCGGTATCACTCGCGCGAAGCGCGGTAGCGGAACTCGGGTCTAGGCGAAAACGCAAGCGCACCAGGGCCGGCAATCTCCACGTCGTCCAGCGCTTCGCCGACGACGACCGCCGCTCGAAGCGCCTGAACCAGATGGCCGCGGGTGAAGCGGCGCTTCTTCCTTCATATCCCGGACGATCGATAACGGCAATCGGAACCTCCCGGGCGATGCGTCGCCAGTCGCGCCAGCGGTGGAACTGCGCCAGATTGTCCGCGCCCATCAGCCAGATGAACCGGTCACGCGGGAAACGCCGCTTGAGCGCGCGGATCGTATCAAGCGTGTAGCGGGTGCCAAGGCGCGACTCGATGCCGGTCGCGAGGATCGGGGCGCGACGCGCCATCTCACGCGCCGATGCCAGTCGCGCCGCCATCGGTGCCATGTCGCCCACGCCGTCCTTAAGCGGATTGCCCGGCGACACCAGCCACCACGCCTCGTCCAGCGCCAGCGCGTCGATGACCTGTAGCGTGATGTGACGATGCCCGCGATGCGCCGGATTGAACGACCCCCCGAGCAGGCCGATGCGCCTCAGCAGCGCACCTGTCCGGTCCCTCGCCCGATCCATTTGTACGTGGTCAGACCCTCCAGCGCGACCGGGCCGCGCGCATGAAGCCGGCCGGTGGCAATGCCGATCTCCGCCCCCAACCCGAACTCGCCGCCATCGGCGAACTGCGTTGATGCGTTCCACAGGACGATCGCCGAGTCGACGCTTGCCAGGAACCGCTCCGCGATCCGCTGATCCGATGCGACGATCGCGTCGGTATGGTGCGATCCGTGCGCGGCGATGTGCGCGATCGCGCCCTCGACGCCGTCCACCATCGCCACCGACGCGACCGCGTCCAGATATTCGGTGTCCCAGTCCCTGGGCGTGGCGGCGTCCATCGTGGCGATCGCGCGGACGGCCTCATCGCCCCGCAGCGTGCATCCGGCCGACCGCAAAGCCTCCAGCAGCGGCGCGGCATGGGCATATCGCCGGTCGATGAGCAGCGTTTCCATCGCGCCGCAGATGCCGGTCCGGCGCATCTTGGCATCGACGACGATGCGTGTCGCCATCGCAGGGTCAGCGGAGGCGTCGACATAGACATGGTTGATCCCGTCCAGGTGCGCGAGGACGGGCACCCGCGCCTCCGCCTGCACCCGCGCGACCAGGCTCTTGCCCCCGCGCGGGACGATCAGGTCGATGGTGCCGCTTGCCGTCAGCATCGCCCCGACGGCCGCGCGGTCGGTGGTCGGGACGAGCTGCACCGCGTCCGCCGGCAACCCGGCGTCGCTCAGCCCCTGCACGAATGCCGCGTGGATGGCGCGGTTGCTGTTCACCGCTTCCGAACCGCCGCGCAGGATCACCGCGTTCCCGGCCATAACGCACAATGCAGCCGCGTCCGCGGTGACGTTGGGGCGGCTTTCGAAGATGATGCCAATGACCCCGATCGGGACGCGGACGCGCGAGAGCGAAAGCTCGTTCGGCCGTACGCGCCGGTCGATCTCCTGCCCCACCGGGTCATCCAGGCTCGCGACTGTCTCGATCGCCGACGCCATCGCCTCGACTCGGCGATCGTCGAGCATCAGCCGGTCGAGCATCGCGGACGAGAGGTCGCAGTCGCGCGCATTTGCCATGTCCCCGGCATTCGCCGCCAGGATCGTACCGGCTGCCGCGCGCACCTCCTCCCCGGCCGCATGCAATCCCTTTGCCTTGTCCGCCGTCGGCATCGAAGCTAGGATACGCGACGCGCCGCGTGCGGCCGCACCCATCACCGCGATCATCGCGTCTGGATCGTCCAGCCCCGTCATCACGGGCGTGCTAGCACGGCTCTGGTCGCCATGCCACGTCGTCGCGGCCTATCCGCCCCCGACCTACCCGACCGGGGAACGGCACGGCACGCCTCAGGCGCCGAGCGGACTCGGCTGGCCGAAGGGACCCTTGGGACGGCGCGTCTTGGGTACTGACGTACCCGCCCGCGGCACCGCTGCCGGGCGCTTGCCGGGATTGTCACGGTCGAGATCCTCGCCCGCGATCAGCTGCTTGATCTCCTCGCCGGACAGCGTCTCATATTCCAGCAGCGCGCCGGCGAGAAGATGCAACTGGTCGATATGGTCGCTCAGCAATTGCCGCGCGCGCTCCAGCCCGCCCTCAACGATCCGCTTGATCTCCTCGTCGATCAGCTTGGCTGTATCGTTCGACATGCGCGCTGGGCGGCCCGAAGAATAGCCCAAAAACGACTCGCCCTCCGGCTCGCCATATTCGACAGGGCCGACCGCGTCGGACATGCCCCAGCGGGTCACCATGTCGCGCGCCAGGTTGGTGGCGTACTGGATGTCGCCGCTTGCGCCGCTCGACACCTTGTCATAGCCGAAGATCAGTTCCTCGGCGATGCGCCCGCCCATCGACACGGCCAGATTCGCGTACATCTTGTCACGGTGATAGCTGTAGCTGTCACGCTCTGGCAGCCGCATTACCATGCCCAGCGCGCGGCCACGCGGGATGATCGTCGCCTTGTGGATCGGGTCGGACGCCGCCTCGTGTACCGAGACGATCGCATGGCCGGCCTCATGATAGGCAGTCATCCGCTTCTCGTCCTCGGTCATCACCATAGAACGCCGCTCGGCACCCATCATGACCTTGTCCTTCGCCTCCTCGAACTCAGCCATCGCGACCAGTCGCTTGCCCTTGCGAGCACCCATCAGCGCAGCCTCGTTTACTAAGTTGGCGAGATCGGCGCCGGAGAAGCCGGGTGTTCCGCGTGCAATGACGCGGGCGTCAACGTCGGGCGCCAGCGGTACCTTCTTCATGTGCACTTCGAGGATCTTGATCCGTCCCTCGATATCCGGGCGCGGCACGACGACCTGACGGTCGAAGCGGCCCGGTCGCAGCAGCGCGGGATCGAGCACGTCCGGGCGGTTCGTGGCGGCGATGATGATAATGCCCTCGTTCGCCTCGAACCCGTCCATCTCGACAAGGAGCTGGTTGAGCGTCTGCTCGCGCTCGTCATTGCCGTTACCCAGCCCGGCGCCACGATGCCGCCCGACCGCGTCGATCTCGTCGATAAAGACGATGCACGGCGCCGACTTCTTCGCCTGCTCGAACATGTCGCGCACCCGGCTGGCGCCGACACCGACGAACATCTCGACAAAGTCCGAACCCGATATGGTGAAGAACGGCACGCCAGCCTCGCCCGCGATGGCGCGCGCCAGCAGCGTCTTGCCGGTGCCGGGCGAGCCGACCAGCAGCGCGCCCTTGGGAATCTTGCCGCCCAACCTCGCGAACTTCGTCGGATCCTTCAGGAACTCGACGATCTCCTCCAGCTCCTCACGCGCCTCGTCGATGCCCGCCACATCCTGGAAAGTGACCTTGCCCTCTTTCTGGGTCAGCATCTTGGCCTTGGACTTGCCGAAGCCCATCGCGCCCGAACCCGAATTCTTCTGCATCTGCCTGACGACGAAGAAGGCGATGCCCATGAATAGGATGAACGGCAGCGACTGCATCAGCAGATATTGCCACATCGACGGGCCTTCATCCGGCTTGGCGGCAATCGTCACGCCCTTCTCGCGAAGCTTAGGAACCAGCGTCGAGTCCTGGATCGGATAGGCCTTGAACTTCTCACCCGAAGACAGCGAGCCGCTTATGATATCGCGGCTGATGTTGACTTCCTTAACCGTTCCCTCGTCGACCTTGTCGAGGAAGGTTGAGTAAGCGATCGTATTCCCGTTCGACGTCGCGCTGCGCCCGTCGAACATGGTCACGAACACCGCCAGCGCCAGCAGGATGCCGACCCAGATCAGCAGGCTCTTCATCCAGGGATTGCCGCCGCCGCCATTGTCGGGACCAGGCCGCTTGTCGTTATCGCTCATGGTGTACCTTTCCCGTCCAAGATAAGCGTATGCCGATTAATGGCAATGCAACGACGCAGCCGTTTTATCTCATTTTGATAGCCGTGGCGGCGCGAGGTGAAAATACCAGCAGTCGCGGTCCGGCGCGGCCGGCTGCGGAACCACCATGATCCGGCCGATCGTCGCGTGCCAGCCGTATCGCAGTCGATCGATCAGCCGCGACAGAGCCGGTCCCGTGACGTCGCAACCGGCATCCAGGCGCTCGATGCAGGCGCGCACCATGCGCCGGACCATCTCGGCGGGCAGGTCGGTCACGTCTAGGACCAGCGATCCGTCCTCTTCCCTGCAGCGCTCCGCGATCAGGCGCGTCGTCACCCAGACCAGCGCATCCTGCGCGTCGCCCAGTGCCGCCGCGCTGATCACGATCCGTTCGGGGTCCAGCCATTCGACACCGCCCAGGACCTTGCGCAGACGGGCACGATCATAACGGTCATCGGAATTGCTCGGATCATCGACCGGCACGATGCCGCAGTCCGCGACAATGGTTGCCAGATCGCCCTGCCGCCAGCCCAGCAGCGGCCGGATGAGCATCCCGCCCCGCCGCCTGATCCCCGCAAGACCCGCAACCCCGGCTCCGCGATTGAGGCGCATGATCAGTGTCTCGACCTGGTCGTCGGCATGGTGCGCGGTGGCCAGCCATCGCGAGCGCCCCTGGCCCGCATGGCGTTCGAGCAACCGGTAGCGCAGCCGGCGCGCCCGTGCGGAGACATTGGCGGTACGGCCCACGCGCGGCGGCAGTGCGCCCGTCAGTACGGCATGCGCGATCCCGCGCTGTGCGCAGATGCCGGCGACGAACGCCGCTTCCGCCGCCGACCCGGCCCGCAGGCCGTGATCTACCGTCGCCGCGCCGCACCGATCGCCGAGCACCGCGTGGGTGAGTAGCAGCAGCGCGAGGCTGTCGCTGCCACCCGAGACCGCGACCAGCACGCTGTCCTCCTCGACGTCGATCAATGCCGACAGATCGCGTCGGAACCGCTCGACCAGCGCCGGGGCGGGGGTCAGCGCGCTATTTGCACTTGGCGGTCGCACGACCCCGATCGATCTCGTCGCGCATCGACGCAGGGAGTTTGGCGCCGTACATGTCGGTCAACTCGCCATAGACCTTGCACGCGTCGGCGGGCTTCTTGAGCGTAATGAGCGCTTGCGCCAGATAGTTGAGGCTGTCCGGCGCGCGTTCGCCGTCGGGCATCTTCTTATAATTATCGTAAAAGGCGATCGATGCGAGGCTCGGCTTGCCCTCGTCGAGATAGGCACGTCCCAGCAGGTTCTGCGCAAAGCTCGCCCGGCGCGATTTGGGATAGGTGGAAACCACCTTCTTCAACTGCGTCTCGGCCTCCGGATACAGCTTGGCTTGCCACAGCCGATACCCGTAGAGATACGCATCTTCCGCTACGTCTCCGGTCGAGGGTCTCTCGACCGCCGCGACCTGCGCCGCGCGATCGCCACGCATCGCAGGCGACTCCACCGATGACTCCTCGCCTCGATCGGACGACGCGTTGACAGCGGCGCCCTGATCGACGGCCGCGGCGCGCGGGCCACCATTCTCCATCGTCTTCAGCCGCACATCGGTCTGCTGTTTGTAGGCGTCGAACGCCCGCTGCAACTGGCGCGTGCGATAGTCGGCCTGCTCGACCTGCCCCGTCAGCGTCGCCATCTGCTGCTCCAGCGCCGTGATCCGGGAGAGGACATCGGTCAGCGGCGTGTTGGCCGGGGCGCCGATCGACGACGGGGACGGCGGCGGCGGAGCGATATCGGGCTGCACCAGGTCACCGCCGGGAAAAACCTTGCGCTGCACCGCGCGCATCTCGCCTTCCAACCTGTCCACACGCCCCGCCAGCGCCGATTGCGCCGAGGCCGGTACCGTCACGATCAGAGCGCCCGCCGTGCCAATCGCGCCAAGAAGCCTGTGCATCCGCATCCCTCATGAAACTCGATAGTGCGACATTTATAGCGTGACCCCGCGTCGTTTTCACTACCCCGGCTGCGGCCCGTCTGGAAGCGCATCGCACCGGATCTTCCTCGGCGAGCGGGAGCGGCAAACCGTCTTGGCCTTCGCTGGCCGCGCGGCTATCGCAACGGGCCGGGAGGCGGCGGCTTTTTCGCCGCCTCAAGGTTCGCGCGCTGCGTCTCGGTCAGCGGCCGCTTCGGCCGGGTCGCGGTGCGGGGTTTTCTGCGCGCGACCGGCGCTTTTTTCGCGGTCGCCGTGGGCTTGGCGGCGGGCGGCGGGGTCAGCGATGGCTTGGAAGACGCCGAGGGCCTTGGCGCCGGGGATTGCTGCGTCGCGGGCGATGCGATCGGCGGTGGTGCGATCGCCGGAACCGGCGGGACGTCGTTTGCCGGCGTCGGGGCTGACGTCGGCATCGCATCGCCAGACAATCGCGCCGCGATGGACGCGCCGTCGATCGGCACGTCCTTCAACGCCCGCGATCCGTCACCGAGCGGCGGGATGCTCGACCCGTTCAGCGTCACCGTCAGCTTGTCTGGGCGGCCGACATTGATCATCGGCCGATCGGCATCGGCGGGCACGTCATACCGCTCCCCCGGCTGGAGGATGCCCTGGCGCAGCGTATTGCCACCGGCATCATAGACCCTGAGCCACACCTCGCCATTCGCGACCAGCGAAACCTGTCCTCCCGTCGGTTGCGCAGGCGCGGCGGGTGTCTTCGCGATCACCGGCGGGGGCGGCGCCTCAGCAACCACCGTCGGGGCGAAACTCGACTGGCGGAACGCATCGGTTCCGAACCACAGCCCGGCCAGGATGAGCACCGCCAGCCCCAGCCCGAGTGCCACAATCGCGACCCCGCGTGAGGGGACGCGCGACTGGTCGGCGATCTCGTAAGGCGTATACTCGGGCTGGCGCCGGCCGTTTCGCTGCACCTCTTCGCGCACGTCATGCGCGACGGCCACCTCGTCGATATCGACCGCGCGCGCGTAGGCTCTGGCGAAACCGAGCGCATAGGTCGGTGACGGCAGACTGGAATAGTCGGAGGCCTCGATCGCCTCCAAATGGCGGATCGGAACGCGCGTGCGCTCGCCGATTTCCGCCAGCGTCAACCCTTTCGCCTCGCGCGCGGCGCGCAAGGAGTCTCCCGCCCGCTGCGAGGGGGCGGTTGTCATGCCCGGGGTGACGTCGTCCATTCAATTCTCCGAACGCGGGGACCAGGGCCGTCCCCGCCGGTGACGCAATATCTTTCAGAGCGGCTGACATGTGTCAACGCGGGGCGGTCCGGCGGCAAGAGAACTTACGTCACCTCGACGCCGCTGTCCTGTGCAAAGCCGAGCAGCGCAGCGCGCATGTCGCGTGGCGGAGCGGCGAGCCAGTCGCTCATCCGCGCCATGATCGTGGCGCGATCCAGCGAGCGCACCATCGCCTTGATCGGCCCCACCGCCGCCGGCGTGATCGACAGCCGGTCGATCCCCAGGCCGATCAGCGCCATCGCCTCCAGCGGTCGCCCGCCCATCTCGCCGCAGACGGTGACGGTGACACCGGCGGCATGCGCCGGAGCGGTCGCCCGGGCCAGGAAGCGCAGAATTGCGGGGCTGAGCCAGTCATATCGCTCGGCCAATTTGGGGTTGGCACGATCGGCGGCGAACAGGAACTGGGTCAGGTCGTTGGTCCCGATCGACACGAAGTCGAGCCGGGGCAGCAGCATGTCGAGCTGTTCCGCAAGTGCCGGTACCTCCAGCATCGCGCCATAGCGGATCTCGCTTGGAACCCGTTTGCCGCGCGCAACGAGCCACCGCCGTTGCTTCTCGAACAATGCTCGCGCCTCGTCGAACTCCCACGGCTCCGAGACCATCGGAAACATTACGCGTACGGTGCGACCAGCGCCCGCCTCCAGCAGCGCACGCGCCTGAGCCTTCATCAAACCGCCGCGCTCCAGCGCCAACCGCAACGCCCGCCATCCCATCGCAGGGTTCTCTTCGTCTGCGTCGCCGCGCAGATACGGAAGCGCCTTATCGCCGCCGACATCCACAGTGCGAAAGGTGACGGGGCGCTCGCCGGCGGCGTCCATCACCTCACGGTAGAGGCGCTGCTGGCGCTCGCGCTGAGGAAGCGTGGCGGACACCAAGAACTGGAATTCGGTACGGAACAGACCGATACCATCCGCCCCCGTCAGGTCGAGGGCCGCGACATCGTCACGCAGACCCGCATTGACCATCACGGTCACGCGGTGCCCGTCGAGCGTGACGGGCGGCACGTCGCGCAGCGCCGCGAACGCCGCCCGGCGCTTCTGACGAAGCGCCAGCCGCGCCTCGAACGCCTCTTCCATGGCGGAACTGGGCCGGACGAACACGCCGCCCTCGCTGACATCCAGCAGCATCAGGTCGCCTTCGGCCACCTGGCGGCGGATATCGCGGACACGGCCCAGCACCGGCACGCCCATCGCCCGCGCGACGATGGTCACGTGCGCGGTCAGCGACCCCTCCTCCAGCACCACGCCCTTCAGGCGGCGCCGGTCATACTCCAGTAGCTCGGCCGGTCCCAGGTTGCGGGCGATCAGGATCGTGTCCTGCCGCAGTCCCAGTTGCGCGGCGGTCCCGACTTGACCCGACACGATCCTGAGTAGCCGGTTGGAGAGATCCTCCAAGTCGTGCATCCGGTCGGCGAGCAGCGGGTCATCGATCTGCCGCATGCGCTGGCGGGTATGCTGCTGCACGCGCTCGATCGCCGCCTCGGCGGTCAGCCCGCTGTCGATGGCTTCATTGATCCGCCGCGCCCAGCCCTCGTCATAGGCGAACATCTTGTAGGTCGCGAGCACCTCGTCATGCTCGCCGCCGACGCCGAACTCCGCCTCGCGCGTGATCCGGTCGATCTGCTCGCGCATCCGGTCGAACGCGGCATAGACGCGGTGCCGCTCGGCATCGATGTCCTCGGCAACCGTGTGCTCAACAACGATGCGCGGCTGATGAAAGACCGCGCAGCCGGATGCCATGCCCTCGACCAGCTTCTGGCCGATGATCCGCACCGGCGTCGTCATCGCCGCCGGACGATCGCTGCCCGCCACGCCGCCGTCGATCAGGCCGGCATTGGCGATCAGTTCCGACAGCACCATTGCGACCGTCTGGAGCGCCTCGATCTCGACATCGGCGTAGCGACGCGGGTCGACATGCTGGACGGCCAAGACACCCACGGCACGCTCTTTGCGGATGATCGGCACGCCCGCAAAGCTGTGATAGCGGT
This sequence comes from Sphingomonas sp., assembly GCA_965260965.1. Taxonomy (GTDB): domain Bacteria; phylum Pseudomonadota; class Alphaproteobacteria; order Sphingomonadales; family Sphingomonadaceae; genus Sphingomonas. The sequence continues at coordinate 2,177,146 of CBDHCA010000003.1, forward strand.
CCTCACCCGTCTCGGGCTTGTAAGCGAAGTCGGGATGGACGGCGGCCTCGTCGAGGTTGAGCACCTCCATGTCCTCGGCGATGGTCCCCACGAGTCCCTCTCCCATCGCCAGCCGCGTGACGTGGACCGCTTCCTGGGCCAGACCGCGGGTCGCGAACAGCTCCAGCACGCCTTCACGCAGCAGATAGATCGAGCAGACTTCGCTGCCGATCGATTCGCCGACGATGCTGACGACCGAATTGAGCTTCGCCTGCGCCGGTTTACGCGCCGCCATCACGTCGTGGAGGCGGACGAGGATTTCGCGGGCGGAGGCAACGGCCGAGACGGGCATGATGCAGCGCTAACAGATTAGGGCGGCTGCGACACCTTATCTTGGGCTCACCCATCGAACAATCCGTCCTGACCGCCGGCGGGAGGGTTAAGCCCCAGATGCTTCCAGCCTCCGGCGTTCAGGCACCGGCCCCGCGCGGTGCGCGCAACGAGCCCGAGCTGGATCAGATAGGGTTCGATGACTTCCTCGATCGTGTCGCGCGGCTCCGACAGGCCGGCGGCCAGCGTCTCGACCCCGACCGGCCCGCCGCGGTAGATGTCCGCGATCATCATCAGGTAGCGCCGATCCATCGCGTCGAGCCCGAGCGCATCGACCTCAAGCCGGTTAAGCGCGCCATCGGCCGCCCCGGCGTCGACGACGGTGTGACCATCAACATTGGCAAAGTCGCGCACCCGGCGCAGCAGCCGCCCGGCGATGCGCGGCGTGCCCCGCGCCCGCCGCGCGATCTCGGCCGCGCCATCGGGCGCGATCGCGAGGCCCAGCAGTCCCGCCGCACGTGTTACCACGCGCTCCAGTTCCTCGACCGTGTAGAATTGCAGGCGAACAGGAATCCCGAAACGGTCACGCAGCGGGGTCGTCAGCAGGCCCTGCCGCGTCGTCGCGCCCACCAGCGTAAAGCGCGGAAGATCGATCCTGACTGAGCGAGCGCTCGGCCCCTCACCGATCATCAGGTCCAGCGCGCGGTCCTCCATCGCCGGATATAACACCTCCTCCACCGCCGGTTGCAGCCGGTGTATCTCGTCGATGAACAGGACGTCGCCATCCTCGAGATTGGTCAGCAGCGCGGCGAGGTCCCCCGACTTGGCGATGACCGGGCCGGAGGTAGCGCGAAACCCCACGCCCATCTCACGCGCGAGGATCTGCGCCAGTGTGGTCTTGCCGAGACCGGGCGGGCCAAAGAACAGCACATGGTCGAGCGCATCGCCGCGAGCCAACGCCGCGGAGATGAACACACGCAAATTCTCCCGCGCTGCCCGCTGCCCGACAAAATCGTCCAGGCTGCGCGGTCGAAGCGCGGCGTCGACGTCCTCGGGTGTGCGTGTAGGGTTGAGGATGCGATTGTCCTTCAATGCGCCAGTGCCCGGGTCAATTCACCAATGGTCAGGCCTGCCTGCCTGAAGACCCCTGCCAGCGTGCCCTTCTTCAGTTCATCATGGATCGGCACGACGCAAATAACCCCCTTGCGCCTGAGTTAGACATGACTACCCCCGCTGACTGACACCATGAAATACCAGACGCTCGAGTCCGCGGACGACTTCGCGCCCCGACAAGGGCGGCAGCTTGGGCATTCTCGCCAATCGTTACGGTTGTTACCAGGGGCGCGCCTGTCAATTCGATCGACTCATCCTCCAGATAGAGTTCCACTGCCTCTTTCAGAGCAGCTAAGGCCTTCTCGACGCTATCACCTTGTGTCGTCGTTCCGGTTTCCGGATTGAAGGCGACATAGCCGCCCTGCCCCGCCGGAGTGAGTACCGCGGTGATTTGCATGACCTAGTCCTTTCTTCGCCGTTCTACTTCGTCGCCTTCCTGAGCGCCAGCCGGACGAGCGCGTCGAGGGTTGCGCCCGCGCTCAGTTCCTCCTCCGCCGCCGCGACGGCGCTCGCCGCTTCGGCCAGACGGAAGCCGAGATTGAGGAGCGCGGATACGGCGTCCGCGCCCGGGCCGGCGGGTGCAACCTGGGACGCGGCGGCAGAGCCGAGCGCGACGCCGCCCACCTTGTCCTTCAATTCGCGCACGATGCGCTCGGCCAGTTTTGGCCCGACCCCGTTCGCGCGCGCGACGGTCGCCTTATCCTGCGCGATGACCGCGCGGGACAGGTCCACCGGCTCCAGCGCCGACAGGATCGCCAGCGCGACGCGTGCGCCGACACCCTGCACGCCCGTCAACAACCGGAACCAATCGCGTTCCTCGGCGCGAGCGAAGCCGACGAGGCGGATCGAGTCCTCTGCGACGAGCATCTCGGTATGCAGCATCGCCGCCTCTCCGACCGCGCCCAGCGCCGATAATGTGCGCGCGGAGGCACCGACCAGATAGCCGACACCGCCTACGTCGATGACCGCATGATCGATACCGGTGCTCTCAAGCCGACCTTTGAGATGCGCGATCATGATGCAAGCCGTCGCGCGGTCACGAGGTGATGCGCATGGCAGATCGCCACCGCGAGTGCATCGGCGGCATCGGGACCATCGATGGTCACACCGGGCAGCAACCGCGCGACCATCGCCTCGACCTGCGTCTTGCCCGCGTTGCCGACGCCGACGATCGCCTTCTTGACCAGGCGCGGCGCATACTCGCCCACCAGCAGCCCGGCCTTGGCCGCCGCGCACAGCACAACGCCTCGCGCATGCGCCAGCTTGAGCGTCGATTGCGGGTTGGTATTGACGAACACTTCCTCGATCGCGACCGCTTCGGGGGCATGGTCGACCAGCAGCGCGGCGATCATCGCGTCGAGTTGCGCGAGCCGATTGGCGAGCCGTGCCGCCGCATCGGTCTTCAACCGGCCATTGGCGACATGCGACAACCTGCTGCCCTCGCTGCGGATCGCGCCCCACCCGGTGGTGCCCAGCCCGGGATCAAGGCCCAGGATAATCAAGATATCACGCGCAGGATCAGCCCAGTCGCTCCATGACCTCGTCGGACACCTCGTAATTCCCCCAGACAGTCTGCACATCGTCGTCATCATCGAGCGCATCGATCAGCTTGAACAATGTCTCCGCGTCGCCCTCGCCGACATCGACCATCGTCTGCGGGCGCCAGGCAAGCTTCGCACTTTCCGCCTCGCCGAGCTTCTCCTCCAATGCCTTGGCCACCTCGTGCAGGTCGCCCTGCTCCGTCCAGATCTCGTGTCCGTCGTCGGCAGACGTCACATCGACCGCGCCGGCCTCCAGCGCGGCCTCGAAAACTGACTCGCCGGAGCCGGCCGACACCGGGAAATTGATCAACCCCATCCGGTCGAAGGCGTGGCTCACCGATCCGCTGGCACCCAGATTGCCACCATTCTTGCTGACAGCAGTGCGCACGTTGGTCGCGGTGCGATTGCGGTTGTCGGTCAGCGCCTCGATGATCAGGCTGACGCCACCGGGTCCGAAACCCTCATAGCGGATCTCCTCGTAATTTTCAGCATCGCCGCGGCTCGCCTTGTCGATCGAGCGCTGGATATTGTCCTTGGGCATCGACTGCGCCTTGGCCGCGGCGACCGCGGCGCGCAGGCGAGGGTTCATGTCGGGATCGGGCAGTCCCATCTTGGCCGCGACGGTTATCTCGCGGCTCAGCTTGGAGAACATGCCCGAGCGTTTCTTGTCCTGCGCACCCTTTCGGTGCATGATATTCTTGAATTTCGAATGGCCCGCCATCGGCGCGTCTCCCTCAGTGCAGCCCAAGCGCCTGACGATAGGTTTCCAGAAGCGCATCCGCCTCGTCGCGGTGGTGCTTCTCCATCTTCCTCAGGCGAACGATGCTCTTCATCGTCTTGGTGTCGAAGCCGGTCGACTTTGCCTCTGCATAGACGTCCTTGATGTCGTCGGCGAAGCCCTTCTTCTCTTCCTCCAGCCGCTCGACGCGCTCGATGAATTGGCGCAATTGCTCGGCCGATACGTTGTCGGTCATTCGTGTCTCCGTGAGATGAACCGGGGTCTCTATGGCAAGCGAGCGCGTCGCTCAACCGGATCCTCATTGAGGATGCAGGGGAGGTGCCTGACGAGGAAGACGTTCAAGGATGTTTATTTCGATCGCATCAACGCGCACTTCTGGGCATTGTCGCCCCGGCATCTTAGAGCGGATTCTTCTCCATGCTGAGACCCATACGCTCGAGTTGCTCCGGCGTGGCATCGCGCTGATGCTCTTCTTTCCACCGGATGTATGGCATTCCGTAGATCGTCGTGCGAGCATCATCCTTACCCAGATCACCCGCCTCGGCGATCCAGTCGGACAGGCAGTTGCGGCAAAAGCCGGCAAGCCCCATTAGCTCGATATTCTCGGCATCGGTTCGATGTCTCAGGAGGCGAACGAGGCGGCGAAAGGCCGTCGCGGCAACGGCGTCGTCGAGTTCTTCAAGGGCAGGCATTACGGTCTCCGGTTGATCGATCCGTATTAGGCTCTAAGGCCTGCCCCCGAAAGTGCGAGGAAGCGGAAAATGAGCGATGCGTTTGAATCGCGGGCGCAGCGACTAGAGCCGCGGGCGCGCAAGGTGCGCGTGCTGGCGACGCTGGGTCCGGCCAGTAGTTCACCCGAGATGGTGACCGCACTTTTTCGCGCCGGTGCCGATGCCTTCCGCATCAACATGAGCCATGGTGACCAGAGATCGAAAATCGCGGTCATCGAGGCAATCCGTGGACTGGAACAGCGTTTCGGGCGCCCATCGACGATTCTGGCGGACCTGCAGGGTCCCAAGCTTCGCGTCGGTCGGTTTGAAGGCGGGCGGACAGAGCTGGAAAAGGGCTCCACCTTCGTCCTCGACCGCTCGCGGGCACCCGGTGATGCCAACCGCGTCGAACTGCCGCACAGCGAGATCTTCGAGGCGATGGCGCCAGATGCGCGCCTGTTGCTGGACGACGGCAAGGTGGTGCTGAGCGTGATCCAGCATGACGATGAGCGGATCGTGACGCGGGTGGAGGTCGGCGGTTCGATGTCCGACAACAAGGGCCTGAACGTCCCCGACGTGGTCGTACCGATGGCAGCATTGACCAGCAAGGACCGGTCCGATCTGGCCTTCGCGGTCGATCAGGGAGTCGACTGGATCGCCCTGTCATTCGTCCAGCGGCCCGAAGACCTGTGGGAGGCGCGCAAGCTGATAGAGGGACGCACCGCGCTGCTCGCCAAGATCGAGAAGCCCGCCGCGATCGACCGGCTGAGCGAAATCATCGAGGCATGTGACGGCGTGATGGTCGCGCGCGGCGATCTGGGCGTCGAGCTGCCGCCGCAGGCGGTGCCGCCGCTGCAGAAACGGATCGTCGAGGTCGCAAGGCGGCAGGGCCGGCCGGTCGTCGTGGCGACCCAGATGCTGGAATCGATGATTAAGTCCCCCTCGCCCACGCGCGCGGAAGTGTCGGACGTGGCGACCGCCATCTATGACGGCGCGGACGCGATCATGCTGTCCGCGGAGTCGGCGGCGGGTGACTGGCCCGCTGAGTCCGTGGCGATGATGGACGCGATCGGCGTGTCCGTCGAGGGCGACCCGGCGCACGGCGAACGCATCCACTTCACCGTGACCAAGCCCGACCCGACGACCGCCGATGCGTTGTCGGAGGCGGCGAAGAACATCGCCCAGACCGTGTCGGCGGCGGCGATCGTGTGTTTCACGACATCGGGCTCGACCGCCAGGCGTGTCGCGCGTGAGCGCCCGTCGGTGCCGCTGCTGGTGTTGACCCCGTCGCTGGAGACGGCTCGGCGGCTGGGGCTACTGTGGGGGACCTATGCGGTCGTCACCCGCGACGTCGGCTCGTTCGAGGAAATGGTGTCGAAATCCAAGCGCATGGCGCTGCGCCACGGTATCGCCAAGGCGGGCGACCGTATCATCGTGATGGCCGGTGTCCCCTTCAAGACGCCGGGATCGACCAACGTGCTCCATGTCGTCCGCCTGATCGGCGACGAACTGAAGGGCTATAGCTGAAGCGCAAGCGGGTGACCGCGCAACCTGCCGTCGCGTGTCAGCAGGAGCGCGCCAAGCTGCTTAGCCTGTATCAGCAGCATCTCGTCGAATGGATCGCGGTGGGTCAGCGGCGGATCGAGAACGAGCGTGGTGTCGTCCGGCTGAAGAGGGATCAGGTCAAGGTGATTATCCTGCGCAAAGCGCAGTGCGCCTTCCGGGCTAATCGACCCCTTGCGCTCGCCGGACGGATGGAGAAGGTCCCATTTTATCTTGATCTCCCAGAATGACACGGCGGAGAGAAACAACTCGCTATCCGCCGCCGTCAATAGTGAACGCTCGCGCGTCTTGATCCTGTCCGAGTCCGTGGCCAACCAAACGAGAAAGTGCGTGTCGAGCAACAATCTCATTCAGTAAAGCTCGTCGTAATCTTCACCAAGCATCAGTTTCGTTATGGCGGGATCGTTGAAGTCGGCAAACCATTCCCCGTCGCTGCGAGCGTCGAGCTCCAACGCGTCAAGTCCCATCTCCTGACGTACCTGTTCTAACCGCTCCCAGGAGAACTTATTCTGAACTGATTGCGATGCAGGACCGATCTCGGCTATCGCCTTGCCGTTCTTGGTAATCGTCACGCGCTCGCCACGTTCAGCCGCCGCTATGGCATAGGCAAACTGAGCGCGGGCTTCACGAACCGACATCTGTTCCATTGATTCCCTCCTGATTGTGTACACCGTGTACACTCATTTTGCTAGGAAAGCAATACCAGTCTGGTCAGTTCGTGGCGCAACCCCTCCGCATCGCTGAACAGGATCGCCTCGATCCCCAGCGCGGCGGCGGCGGCGACATTCTCGGCGTTGTCGTCGATGAACACCGCTTCGCCCGGCCGCAGCCCGAAGCGATCCAGCGCCAGCCGGTAGATGGCGGCGTCCGGTTTGGTCAGCCGCTCTTCGCCCGACACCACGATGCCGCGGAAACGGTCGAACATCGCCGCCTCGCGCTTGCGGAAGGGCGGCCAGAACTCGCCCGAGAAATTGGTGATCGCGAACAGCGGGACGCCGGCGGCGTGCAGTCTATCTACCAGCGCGGACATACCCGCGATCGGTGCGCCGATGCTGTCGATGAAGCGCGGTCCCCACTGCGCGATCAGCGCTGCGTGCTCGGGATAGCGTGCGCTGAGTTCTGCCGATGTCTCGGCGAACGAACGCCCGGCATCATGCTGAAAATGCCATTCGCGCGTGACGATATCGCGGAGGAACGTGTCTAGCGCTGCCTGATCGTCGATCAGCCGCTCGTAGAGGTACCGCGGGTCCCAGTCGTAAAGGACGTTGCCTACATCGAAGATGACGGCCGTCCGGCCAAAACCGGAAATCAGCCCTGGCGCGCCTTGAACCGGCGGTTCGTCTTGTTGATGACGTAGGTGCGACCACGACGGCGGATGACGCGGTTGTCGCGGTGACGGTCCTTCAGGGACTTGAGCGAATTGCGGATCTTCATGAACGTCGCTTCTGTCGAGAGTGCGTGAAAGACGCGGTCGCTAGAGGCGCAGGGCGGTCGAGTCAAGCAAGCGGGACCCGCCCCGGTCGTTCGTGCGTTACCCTGTCGTAACAATCTTGCCGAAGGACCGCACATGTCGATACGCTCTCTCGCCGCCATCGGACTGGCCGGTGCGGGCCTTGCCGCGTGCAGCACGACGACGCTGCCGCCGACCCAAGTCATCCGCTACCATCTGGGCGCACCGATCGAACGCGGATCGATCGATGTCGAGCCGCAGACCGGCGGCGCTCCGGCCAGCCTGGAGTTCAAGACCTATGCAGCGGCCGTGCAGAGCCAGTTGCTCCGGATCGGCTATACTCCGCCCGTACCTGGTACCCCGTCGCAATTCGTCGCCGTCGTTTCGTTCCAGCGCGGTATCGTCGAGGGCCCACCGCGTCGCTCTCCCTTCTCGATCGGCCTGGGGGGTGGCGGCTACAGCGGCGGCTATAGTGGCGGGGGCGTGGGCGGCGGGGTCGGCGTGGGTATTCCGATCGGCGGCGGCGGGCGTAACGAGATCGTCGTCACCGAACTGGGCGTGACGATCAACCGTCGCGTGGACCAGACGCCGGTGTGGGAAGGTCACGCGCGCACATCGGCCGATCCGCGCAAGCCCGATGCGGTCGCATCGGCGCAGGCGGACAAGCTTGCCAGCGCCGTCTTCACCGGCTTCCCCGGAGAAAGCGGGCGCACTATCGAGATCAAATGACGATCACGATCAACGCCGCCTTCGATAGCGGCAATATACGACTGATCCGGGCCGGGGACGAGGCGATCGACCTGGAGATCATTCCTGACCGCCAATCGGATTTCTATCAATGGTTCCTCTTCAGGGCCGCCGGCGTCGCGGGAGAGCGACGAACCTATCGGATTATCAATGCCGGCACCGCCGCCTACGCATTCGGCTGGCCCGGTTACCGGGTGCGGGCGTCAACGGACCGGGTCCACTGGCGTATGATCGATACCAGCTATCAGGATGGTGTCCTGTCCTTCGACTGGGCCGGTGAGCGTGACCTGGTCTGGTTCGCCTATTTCGCACCCTATACGATGGAGCAGCACGCAGCGCTGATCGCGCGCACCGCGCTGAGTCCCGTCGCGCGCTACCGCGAGTTGGGCCAGTCGCTTGACGGGCAGGCGATCGACGCGTTCGACTTCGGCACGGGAGGGAAACAGGTATGGCTCTATGCGCGCCAGCATCCGGGCGAATCGATGACCGAGTGGTGGATGGAGGGCGCGCTCGATTGGCTGACCGGCGATGCCGCCGGCCCGCTGCTGGCAAACGCCAGCATCCACGTCGTCCCCAACATGAACCCCGATGGCACGCGGCGCGGGCACCTTCGCACCAACGCGGCGGGCGTGAACCTCAACCGCGAATGGCACGCGCCCAGTCTGGAGCGTAGCCCGGAGGTCCTGTGCGTGCGAAGCGCGATGGACGAAACCGGCGTCGACTGGACGATGGACGTTCATGGCGACGAGGCCATTCCCGCCAATTTCCTTGCGGGATATGAGGGCATTCCCTCGTGGACGGACGATCACGGCGCGCGTTTCTATGAATTCGGCCGACGCCTCGCTGCGCACACGCCCGATTTCCAGACAGAACGGGGTTATGAAAAGTCGAAGCCCGGCAACGCCAACCTGTCGATGTCGACCAATCAGGTCGCCGAACGCTTCGGCGCGGTCGCGATGACGCTGGAAATGCCGTTCAAGGACCATGACCCCAATCCCGACCCCGAGTTCGGATGGTCGCCCGAGCGGTCGAAGAAGCTGGCGGTCGCGATGCTGGAGACGCTGGCGGACATGATCGACGAACAATGACGAGGTTCAGGTGCCAGAACCGCCGGCATGGACCGCCGCGGCCGGATTCGTTACCCGGCCAACATTAGCTACATCAGGAGATCCGATGCCCACGCTCGTCCTCATCCGCCACGGTCAATCCGCCTGGAACCTGGAGAACCGCTTCACCGGCTGGTGGGACGTCGACGTGACGGAGAAGGGCGCGGCCGAAGCGCGCGCGGCGGGCGAATTGATGGCGGCGAAGGGGCTGGACTTCGACATGACCTTCACCTCGCTCCAGACGCGCGCGATCAAGACGCTGAATATCGCACTTGAGATGATGGAGCGGCTGTGGCTGCCGGTGGAAAAAGACTGGCGCCTGAACGAGCGGCATTATGGCGGACTGACCGGACTCGACAAGGCGGAGACGGCGGCGAAGCATGGTGACGAGCAGGTACACATCTGGCGGCGCAGCTTCGACGTACCGCCGCCGCCGATGGAGGCGGGAAGCCGATACGACCTGTCAAAGGATCGCCGCTATGCGGGGATCGACATCCCCGCGACCGAAAGCCTGAAGGACACGATCGCGCGCGTCCTGCCTTACTGGAACGAGCGCATTGCGCCATGCCTGAAGGATGGGCGGCGCGTGCTGATATCCGCGCACGGCAACTCGTTGCGCGCGCTGGTCAAGCACCTATCGGCGATCCCGGATGACGAGATCACGGGACTGGAGATCCCGACCGGGCAGCCGATCGTCTATCAGCTGGCGGACGATCTGACGCCGACCGATCGCTATTATCTGAGCGAGCGCTGACGCGGCGTCAGCGCCCCCGGAACAGATTGCCCAGCACGCTGCGCGCGACGGCACCGATGATCCCGCCCGAGGAGGAGCGGCGACGCCCGCCGCCGAACACCTGGCGCCCTAGTTCGTTCGCGACCTGACGCCCGATCGATGAGGAAGCCGCGCGGCCGGCGGAGGTCGCCATCTTCGACCAGGGCGAATCTGCGGCGGCGCGTTGCTGTGCGATCCGTGCGCGCTCTGCTTCCCTTGCGGCAATCGCGTCCGCCTTCGCCTGCTCCGCCGCCGCCCTCTGCGTGTCGCTCGCGGCCTTCGCCTGAGCGACCGCCGCCGCGGCTTCCTCGGTCTTGGCGGCGAGCAGTTCCTCGGCCGATTCGCGGTCGACGAGCTGGTCGTATTTCGCGCCGATGGCGTCGGTCTCGATCAGGACCTGCCGTTCCGCATCGCTGACCGGCCCCACCCTGCTGGCGGGCGGCTTGATCAGCGTGCGCTCGGCGGGAGCGGGGGAGCCATCCGCCTGAAGCAGGGAGATCAGCGCCTCACCCACCTTCAATTCCGTGATGACGGTCGCGACATCGATACCGGGGTTGGCGCGAAAGGTCGTCGCGGCGGCGCGGACCGCCGCCTGGTCGCGCGGGGTGAAGGCGCGCAGCGCGTGCTGGATGCGGTTGCCGAGCTGCCCCGCGACCTTGTCGGGCACGTCGATCGGGTTCTGGGTGATGAAATAGACGCCGACGCCCTTGGATCGGATCAGTCGCACGACCTGTTCGATCCGCCCCAGCAACGCATCGGGCGCATCGGCGAACAGCAGGTGCGCCTCGTCGAAGAAGAACACGAGGCGCGGCTTGTCGGGATCGCCTATCTCCGGGAGATGCTCAAACAGCTCCGACATCAGCCACAGCAGAAACGTGGCGTAGAGTTTCGGGCTGGCCATCAGCTTGTCGGCCGCCAGGATGTTGACGACGCCCCTGCCCTTTTCGTCCAGCGCCAGGAAGTCGTCGAGGTCGAGCGCGGGTTCGCCGAAGAAATGCTCCGCACCCTGGGAGCGAAGCTGCAACAAACCGCGCTGGATCGCGCCGATGCTCTGCTTCGACACATTGCCATAGGTCGTCGTCAGTTCGCGCGCGCGCTCTGCGCAGAGCGACAGCATCGCCTGCAGATCATCAAGGTCGATCAGCAGCAGCTTCTCGGTATCGGCGACATGGAAAGCGATCTCCAGCACGCCCGCCTGGACCGCGTTCAGGTCCATCAGCCGCGCGAGCAGCAGCGGCCCCATCTCGCTGACCGTCGTGCGGATCGGGTGACCGGCCGCGCCGAACAGATCCCAGAACTGGACCGGGTTGTCGGCATACGCCCAATCCGTCTCGCCGATCTCGGCCGCGCGCGCGGCAAAAACGGCATGCAGCTTCGATGCCGGCGATCCCGCCATCGCCAGCCCCGACAGGTCACCCTTCACATCGGCGACGAAGCTGGGCACGCCGGCCTTCGCGAAGCCCTCGATGATCCCCTGCAGCGTGACCGTCTTGCCGGTGCCCGTCGCGCCCGCGATCAAACCGTGCCGGTTCGCGCGGTCAAGCCGCAACTCCTGTAGCTTGCCGCCGCCCGCGCCGATGAAGATACCGTCCATCCGCCTTCTCCCGAAACATCGCGTGCGCTGCATCATCCGGATAAGCGGAAATGGAAAGGGCCGCCATGCCCGTGCATGACGACCCCTGTTCCGGGTCTAGTCCCCGGTTTCGATGAACCCGGTCGTTACTGCTTGATCTTCACCGGGATAAAGCCGGTATTGCCGCGCCCGCGCGTGACGAGCAGCAGTACCTGCGGACGCCCCGCCGCCTTTGCCGCCGTCACCTGCCGCGCGACATCGGCGGCGGTGCGGACCGGCACGCTGTTGACCGACGAGATGACGTCACCGCGCTTCAGCTTCTGGCCCGCATCGCTCGAGGGGTCGACCGAACTGACGACCACACCCTGCGTCGTCGAATCGATGTTGAGCGAGCGGGCGATCGCCGGGGTCAGCGGCTGCACCGCGATCCCCAGCGAATTAGCGCTGGCCGGAGCCGTCGACTGATCGTTGCCCTCGTCGGGCAGGCCATCATCGCCACCGGCCAGCGAGGCAAGCTGCTCCTCCGAAGGACGCGTGGCCGCGGTCGCGGACAGCGATACGTTCTTGCCCTGGCGGAGAACACCCAGATTGACGCGCTCACCGGGTTTCACATTGGCGACGAGGTAGGACAGCGTGTTGTCGGGCGTGACCTGCTTGCCGTTGACGCTGGTCACGACGTCACCGACCTTCACGCCCGCCTTCGCGGCCGGGCCGTCGGGCTCGACACGGGCGATGATCTCGCCCTTGTCCTTTGGGATGCCGAGCGCGGCGGCGACATCGTCGTTGACGGGACCAATCCCGACACCCAGATAGCCGCGCCTGATCTTCTGGCCCTTCATCAGCTGCTCGATGACGGGCTTGGCCTCGTCGGCGGGGATCGCGAAGCCGATGCCGATGTTGCCGCCCGACTGGCTGAAGATCTGGCTGTTGATGCCGATCACGTCGCCCTGCAGGTTGAACATCGGACCACCCGAATTTCCCTGGTTGATCGCCGCATCCGTCTGGATGAAGCGATCGTAAGCGCCGGCTTGGCCGGTCGCGCGGTGCACCGCCGAGACGATACCGGCGGTGACCGTACCGCCCAGCCCGAACGGCTCGCCGATCGCCACGACCCAGTCGCCGGGCCGCGCATTGGAACTATTACCGAAGCGCACGAAGGGCAGACCGGTAGTATCGATCTTAAGCACCGCCAGATCGGAAGCGGCGTCACGTCCGACCAACCGCGCCTTGTATTCCTTGCGATCGGACAGCGTCACTGTGATCGACTCGACCGTCGCGCCCTTCGCGCCCGGCGCGATCACGTGATTGTTTGTCACCACGAACCCGTCCGCCGAGATGATGAAGCCCGAGCCGAGCGACTGCGCCTCGCGCGTGACGGGCTTGCCGTCCGGACCCTGCTGCTGCCCCTGGAACTGGCCGAACAGGTCGCCGAAGGGCGTGCCGGCGAACGGATTCTGCTGCTGCGAGACCTGTACGCGCTGCGTCGTCGAGATGTTGACGACCGCGGGCTGCAGCTTGGCGACCAGATCGGCGAAGCTGGTCGGGGCGCCCGCACGCGGGACGACGGCCGCGATCTGTGACGGGTCGTTCTGCGCGGTCTGCGCGCCGCCCGGCTGCAGCGCGAGCGCCGCAGTCGCACCGGCAAGGAGCAGCGCGTTGGTGATCACATAGGCATAGCGCACGTCGGTCAGATCCTCATTGATGGTCGTCTTCGTCTGCGGCGGAGCGTTGCCGATTTCAGGCTGAACGACGTTTGAACATGAACGCTCGGACAGAAAGCTTAGTGCCCGCGCCCCTCGAACTCCTTCAGATAGGCGTTGTCGGGCGACAGGATGAAGTCGGTAGAGCCATCGGGCCGGGGGCCGCCATCGGCCCCGAACGTGTAGCGATAGGACTGCATCGCACGATAGAAATCATAGAAGGACGCATCCTTGTTGAACGCCTCGGCATAGATGCGCGCGGCGTTCGCGTCAGCATCGGCGCGGACGAGTTGCGCCTGTTTCTGCCCCTGCGCGGTGATCGTGATCGCTTCCTGCTGCCGCGCCGACTTCATCCGGTTGAGCGCGCTCTCCAGCGGCAGGCCGCTCGGCAGGTCAGCATGCTTGATGCGCACATCGACGATCTGCACGCCATATTGCTTCGCGTCGCGCCGCATCGCCTGCTGGATGTTCTCCATCACCTGTCCGCGCTCGGGGCTGAGGAGTGCCGCGAAGGTACGTTTGCCGAGTTCGTTGCGCAGCGCCGATCCGAACAGCGGACGCAACTGGTTCTCGACGCCCGCCTCATCGCCCGCGGTCTTGAGCATCATCAGCGGATCGACGACGCGAAAGCGGGCAAACGCGTCGACGCTGAGCCGCAGCTGATCGGTCGAGAGCACCTGCGTGTTCTCAAGATCGAGGTCCAGCACGCGCTTGTCGACCCAGCGGATGCGATCGATGAACGGCACCCGCATGATCAGCCCCGCGCCGGAACGCCCCGGCACCTGTCCCGCGCGGTAGCCGTTGACGACACCGATCGGCTGCTGGAAGCGATAGATCACCGCCTGCTCGGTCTCCGGCACGATGGCGAAGGTGGCGGCGGCAACGATGACGAGCAACAGCGCGGCGATGCCCAGGACGACCGGATTGCGCCAGGAGAAAGCGGTCACTGCGCGGACTCCACGCTCGACTCGGGCGTCGGCGCAACGGTCGCGGCGCGGCGCGGCTGCGGCGCGTTCAGATAGGGCACGACGTTCCTCGGCTCGACCACGGTCTTGTCCGATTTGGCGAGTACCGCCTCCATCGTCTCGTAGTACATGCGGCGACGTGTAACCTCGGGTGCCAGCTTGTACTGGGTATAGACCTTGTCGAAGGACGCCGCCTCTCCCTGCGCGCGGGCCAGCACCTGCTGCGCATAGGCCTGCGCCTGGTTCAGGTTCGCGACCGCGCCCTGCTGCGCGGCGGTGACGGCATTGAACGACTCGACGATCTGCGCGGGCGGCACCGCCTGCTTGATCGCCACACCCTGGATCCGCACGCCCGAGCGATAGTCGTTCAGGATACGCTGCGCGAGTTCGCCGACGCGCTGCTCGATCGTGGTGCGGCCGGCGCCGATCGCCTCGTTCAGCGTCGTCTCGGCCAGCACGGCGCGCATCGCGCTCTCCACCGTCGCGCGCACCGTCTCCTGCGGCTCCGCGAGCTGGAAGACGTAATCCTTGGGATCGGCGATGTCCCAGCGTACCGAATAGGCCAGGTCGACGATATTCTGGTCGCCGGTCAGCGTCAGGTTCTCGCCATCGCCCTGCGGAAAGTTATCGGTACGGATGCGGCTGACATCGACCTTGCGGACCGCTGCGAACGGCGCGGGCAACGTAATCTGGAACCCCGGCTGCAACGTTCCCGAATAGGCGCCGAGCCGGGTCAGCACACCGCGCTGCTGCGGTCCGATGATGTGGAACGAGGTGAAGATCAGCCATGCGCCGACCAGGATCGCGGTCCCGATCGCCCACAGCGCCCGCGCGTCGGGCAGCCCCGATGGTCCACGGAACCCGCCGCCGCCAAAGCCCCCTCCGCCACCGCCGCGCGCGCGTTTGATGAACTCGTCGAGGGCGGTCGGCTTGGCCGCGCCCTTGCGCCCGCCGGGCGGCACGGACCATGGATTGCGCGGACCCGTGCGATCGCCCTCGTCTCCCGATCCGCTCCAGGGACCACGCGGCGTCTCGTTGTTCAATGCGATGGGACGCTGGGGGGTGGAACGCTGGAACCAGCGCGGGATGATCGTCATGTCATTCTTTATAAGAACGACGTCGGCAAAATACAGTGCCAAGCCGGCTTGCAGCTTCTACGGCTGTCAACATGGTTGCCGATATGGTCGATGGTGAAGCGGTAAGGGCGGCGGTCGCGCGCGTCGCCGGTGAGCGCGCGACGGTCCGCATGGAGGGCGCGCGCGTGGGCGTCGTGCTGGACGCGTCCGGCCTCGATGCGCCGGCGCGCGAGACGCTCGAGGAAGAGGTGCGACGAGTGGCGCGTCTGCCCGGTGTCGAGGACGTCCGCGTGGCCGTGACCGCCGAGCGCGTGGCGCGCGCGCTGGTCGCGGTCGCCAGCGGCAAGGGCGGGGTCGGCAAGTCGACGGTCGCCGCCAACCTGGCGATCGCGATGGCGCGCGGCGGAAGGCGCGTCGGGCTGGTCGATGCCGATATCTACGGCCCCTCGCAACCGCGGCTGATGCAGGTCGAGGGCTCAAAGCCGGTCGCGCATGACAAGAAGCTCCAGCCGGTCGCCACGCCCTACGGCGTTCCGCTGCTGTCGATGGGGCAACTGGTCGCCGCGGACAAGGCGATCGCCTGGCGCGGCCCGATGGCGGCGGGGGCGCTGGGTCAGCTGGTCGAGGCGGATTGGGGAGCGACCGACACGCTGGTGCTCGATCTGCCGCCCGGCACCGGCGACGTGCAGCTGACAATGGTGCAGAAATACCGTCCGGCAGGGGCGGTGATCGTCTCGACCCCGCAGGACCTGTCGCTGATCGACGCGACGCGCGCGATCGATCTGTTCCGGACCGCCGGCGTGCCGATCATCGGACTGATCGAGAACATGGCCGGCTATCGCTGCCCGCATTGCGGGGAGACGTCGGACCCGTTCGGTCATGGCGGCGCCGAGGCGGCGGCGGCGCGGCTCGACATCCCGTTTCTCGGCCGGATCCCGCTCGACATCGCGATCCGCACTGCCTCCGATGCCGGCGAACCACCTGCGGCCGACCCGGACGATCAGCTGTTCGCAGGGCTGGGACGGCAGGTCGCGCAGTGGCTCAACCGACGCTGAAACCACCTTGCTCGGCGGGGCGTTGACCCGACACTCCATCAAGGAACCGCCATGCCGCTCACCACCGACGCCGAGATCCGTACCTTGCTTGAGGAAGCACGCACCATCGCGCTTGTCGGGGCGTCGGACCGACCGGAGCGTCCCTCCTACCGCGTGATGAAGTCGATGCAGGATCATGGCTACCGGGTCATCCCGGTCAATCCGCAGATCACCGGCGAGCATCTGCACGGCGAGTTCGTCTTTCGCGAGCTGGCGCAACTGGGCGATCCGATCGACATCGTCGACATCTTCCGCAATTCCGCCGCGGCTGGCGAGGCGGTCGATCAGGCGATCGCCATCGGCGCGAAGGCGGTATGGATGCAGCTTGGCGTCATCAACGAAGAAGCCGCTTCGCGCGCGGAAGCGGCGGGCTTGAAAGTCGTGATGGACCGCTGCCCCGCGATCGAGATTCCGAGGTTGGGCATTGCGCCGGTGGCCGCTGATTAGGCAGGTGCATGCGATCGTCCGCTCCCTTGGCAACTACATCCCAACGGCAACAAGTGGAGCGTCGGCCGACCGGCGACTTTGGTTCGGATCTAATCGGCAGCAGGACCGACGCGAGATTATGGATAGGCAACTGTCTCCTATTGAACAGATCGCGAGGGCGGCTGACGTTCCGCAAGACCGTCGCCAAATACCCATTCCACAAAAAGCGGGTGCAAATCTCGGCCGCTGGACTCTTCCATCGCTCGCTCCAAGTCGATACTAGTGACCGTACCGCCCGCGTGAGCGCGGGTATAGTGGCGTAGGCCGGACCAGAATGCCGCGTCGCCAAGCGTGGCGCGCAGATGATCCATGAACAGCGCGCCTTTGCTATATTGAACGGTTCGTCGCGTCCCCAACGTCGGATAGCGGCCATCCCAAGCGAGCGGCTTATCGAAGCCTTTTGCCCGTGCCTTGTCCAACCGGCTCCTCGCTACATCAAGTTCGGCATCATAGGCGGCGCGTCCGTGGCGATGCTCCTTCCAAGCGGCCGTCATGAACGTCGTGATGCCTTCATTGAGCCAGAAATCCTTGAGCGTTGCGCAGGTGACTAGGTTGCCCCACCACTGATGAGCAAGTTCATGGATAATGGCCCAATCATCGACAGGATTATCCGCCACCCCCGGCAACACATCGACTCCGAGAACGGTATAGGTCGCTGCCTCCTGTGCTTCGTCACCCTTGACCAGAAGTTGGCTGTATTCAGCGACGGGAAGCGGCACGCCGGCCTTAATGGAGAGAAAACGGACCATCTCGCTCGTCGCGGCAAAGCGCCGCTTGAGGTCGGTAGCATCGGCGACATTGCTCAGATAGGTGAGCTTGGCCGATCCGACCCTGTCGCTGGCGCGGGCAAAGCGACCGACCGCAAAGCCGTAGAGATAGGCCGAATACGGCCGGGGTGCTTTCCAGCTTTGAATTTCACTGCCGTCTTGCGCCGATCGTTTCGCAATCATGCGGCCGACCGAAAGCGTGTCCATCCCGGCCGGGACACGCAGGTCGAGCGAGAAGGCTGCTTTGTCGCCAAACTGATTTTGGAGACAGACCATCCAATCGCAGGCGAAATAGCTTGTGTAGAGCACCGTTTCAGAGCCACCGAAGCCGCGTGCGGGGCGACCATGATAGGATAGCTCTAGCTTTACGGTGCGCCCGCGCGCGAGCGGCTTGGCCAGTTCGAAATTGAGCACGTCGCTCTGTAGACTGTGGACGACATCGATACCGTCGAGGGCAGCGCTATCGATGTTCAGAGCATTGCCAGAGAAGCTAAGGCGCCTTACTCCATCGACGATGGCGTGGAGCGTGATTGTCTCGCGCCCTGCGATCGTCTTGTCACGAATGCCTGGAGTTAGGGCGAGCTTGTAGCTCGTAACGTCAAATCCCTCGCCCGGTATGCCGTCGGCGTGCGCGGGGCTTGAAATTAGCGGCAGTGCGATCCCGGCCAAAAGTAATGCTGCCGACGCTCTGAAGATCACTGATGCCTCTTTCATAACTGATATATAGCCCATGCCTATGGCTGCTTTCGGGCTGGGTGCCAACATCTGGGAACGGCGACAAGGGGGAGCGAAGGCTGAAGTTCAGTTAAGCTTTTATCGATTGCGGGAGGGCTACAAAAGAAGAAGCGCCTGCAATCGGGACTGGTCAACCGACCAGCAAGCGTGCATCCTTCCATCATTCACGGGTCTGCCTGAGAGGTGCCCCACGATGTTGCTGCCGTTCCTGTTGCTCGCGGAAGACGCGGCGTCGATGCTGGATCGGGCGCGCGTGCTGACCACCGCCGAACGGCCATGCGAGGCGAGTCCCGACAGCACCGACATCACCGTGTGCGGGCTGCGTCAGGCGGACCGGTTCCGAGTCCCGCTGAAGGTCGAGACCGTCGATCGCCGCGATGACCAGCGCGCCGCGCGCGCCGAGCTTGTCCACCGGCAGACGCCGATCGAGTCGCTCGGTCCCTTTCTGGTCGGTGGCGGCAGTGCGGGGGTCAGCGTCACCACCACCTTCGGGGGCGGGTCCGGCAGCGGCGAGACGCGTGTCACCGGCGCCCGGCCACCGGCACCCTGATGCGGTCAGCCCAGGATATGCATCCATAGCGGCCGGTCGACCAGGCTGGCGCTGCCCTGCAATCGTTCCAGTGCCTGGGCCACGGCGCGCTCCGGGCCTTCATGCGTCACGATCGCCACCAGCACCGCGCCGCCCGTCGTCGTGCCGCGCTGGATGAGGCTTTCGATCGAGACGCCCGCGTCGCGCATCGCGGCGGCGATCTCGGCCAGCACGCCGACCCGGTCGACGACGGTGAAGCGGACATAGGCACGGCCGCGACGCTCTCCCGCATCGGCGCCGGTCGCCTCGGTCAGCACCGCCGACGGCATGCCGAAGGGAGCGCCGTATTCGCCGCGCGCGATGTCGATCAGATCCGCCACCACCGCGCTGGCGGTCGGGCCGTCACCCGCTCCCGCTCCCTGGAACAGCAGGCGGCCGACGAAATCCCCCTCCGCCACCACCGCGTTGGTCGATCCGGTGACATGCGCGAGCGGATGGTCGATCGGCACCAGATAGGGATGGACGCGCTGGAACAGCCCGTACGCGCCCGCCTCCGCCAGCCCCAGCAGCCTGATCCGATAGCCCAGCGCAGACGCTTCGGCGATATCGGCGGCGAGCACGTGCCGGACACCATGCGCTGCGACGCCTGCAAAGGCCGGGCGCGTGCCGAACGCGAGCGTCGCCAGGATCGACAGCTTGTGCGCCGCGTCGATGCCGTCAATGTCGAACCCGGGATCGGCCTCCGCATAGCCCAGTACCTGCGCCTCGGCGAGCACGTCGGCGAAGTCGCGCCGGTCCGCTTCCATCTGGCTCAGGATGAAGTTGCAGGTGCCGTTCAGGATGCCATAGACACGCGCGATCCTGTTCGCCGCCGCACCCTCGCGCAGCCCCTTGACGACCGGCACGCCGCCGGCGACCGCCGCCTCGAACTTGAGCGGCGCATGCGCGGCCTCGGCGGCCGTCGCCAGTTCCATGCCGTGATGCGCCAGCATCGCCTTGTTCGCGGTCACCAGCCCGCGCCCTGCCGCGAGCGTCCGCCTGGCAAGCGTCAGCGCGGGTCCGTCCGAGCCGCCGATCAGCTCCGCTACGACATCGACGCCCTCATGCTCGGCAAGCGCGGCGGTGTCGTCGACCCATGCGAAGCGCGACGGGTCGATGCCGCGGTCGCGCGTCCGGTCGCGCGCGGAGACGGCCACGACCTCGATGGCGCGGCCCGCTCGGCGCTCGATCAGCGCGCGGTTCGCATCCAGCAGCCTGACGACACCGCCGCCGACGGTGCCGAGGCCGGCCAGCGCCACGCGCAACGGTTCGGCCACCGTCCCTCCCCGGCTCACATCAATGACAGCAATTCCCCGATCGGGACGAAGGCGAAGCCGATCGAGCTGTCGGCAATGCCATAGGGCATGAACAGGGAATCGCCATGCAGGATGGCGCCGCAGCTATAGACGACGTTAGGAACATAGCCCTCACGGTCCTGGTCACGCGCGGCCAGGATGGGCTCGCGGGTACGGCCCAGCACCTTCGATGGATTACGCTTGTCGAGGAGCACCGCGCCGATCGAATATTTGCGCATCGCGCCGACACCGTGCGTCAGCACCAGCCACCCCTCGTCCAGTTCGACCGGTGGTCCGCAATTGCCGATCTGCACCAGCTCCCAGGGGTATTGCGGGCTGAGCAGGCGCTCGCCCTCGTCCCAGTTGGTCAGGTCGTCCGATTTCAGCAGGAACAGATTCTCCCCGTCCGACCGGCCGATCATCATGTAATGGCCGGCCACTTTGCGCGGGAACAGCGCCATCCCCTTGTTGTGACTGGCGGTGCCGGTCAGCGGCACCAGGTCGAACGCGCGGAAGTCGGTGGTGCGCATTATCTCCGACTGGATCGTCGCTCCGTCATAGGCGGTATACGTACCGATCCATTCCAGCGAACCGTCGTCATGCGTGAACTGGACGAGGCGCAGATCCTCCAGCCCCTTCGACTGCGACTGGGTGATCGGGAAGATCACGGTGCCCGACAGCGTGCTGTCACGGTGGCGAAAGATCGTGACGGGGCCGACCGGCATCTCCATCTCGCTATGCCCGACAGCGTCGGTCGAGGTCGCGAACGGCGGCTCGGGCGCCAGGCGAAGCTCGTTCTGGTCGGTGATGATCCCTTCGCGAAAGGCGACCGACGAGATGTGCCCCTCGCCCACCGCACGCATCGACATCAGGACACGCAGTGAACCCGGCGGCATACCCGACTGATCGAAATGAGGCACCGCGCTGGGGTTCATCAGCGCGGCTGCGGCGTAGCTGTATTCCTGGCAGAAATACGCGCCGATCAACTGGCGCTTCTCGTCGCTGATCTCGCGGCCGTCGAAGCCCATCAGGTCCTCGATCTTGTCATAGCGGGTCATGAACACCCGACGCGTCTGCCAATGGCGTGCCTCGAAGTCCTTCAGCACGACCTCAAGCTGATCACGTGCTTCCTCCGCACCCATTTCCAGCACCTCGCCGACCAACCGCTCGGTTCGGCTGGGGCCGCTGCCGTTCTTCGCCCAGGGGATATAGAAAGGTCGCACGACCACACGCGACGGATCGGCCTGCAGCCGCAGATCGTGGTAGAACAGGTCCATTCGTTACTCGCCCCGCGCAGTATCCAACGCTCGCGCGACCGCGAGCGAGGCTACGCGGCGGCGCTGTCCGGCCCTGCCACGCTTTCGACCGCCTTTGAAAGCCTTGATATGGCGCAATTGGCAAGCTGCAACGCCAAAATCGACTCCGCTCCCTGGTTTCTGTTGAGTCCGGTCGGCATCAACCCGTCGAAACAGCCGCCATCGACGGTCGTCGCGAGCGGCAGGTCGAGATCGTTGCTGCCAAGGAACCAGCCATAGGCACGCTCCGCCTCTCCAACCCAGCGATCGTCTCCGGTCGCGGCGTAAGCGGCACAGCACGCATCCACCGTTGCCTGCGCCTCAAGCGGCTGCTGGTCGAAGGGCAGCGGGTTCTGGTAGACGCGTCCGAAGCTCTCGGTGCCGATTGCCCGGAACCGCCCTTCCGGCGACGTCTGCTTGGCAATGATCCAGTCCAGCGTCTGCGTACCCGTCGCGATCAGGTCGTCGCGGCCCAGCGCCTGACCCGCCTTGATGAGCGCCTCAGGGAGCCGCGCATTGTCATATGCCAGCACGATCTCGAACCACTGCCATTCGGGCCGCCGCGTCTCGGCCAGCATCGCGGTATGCGTATCGGGGAAAGCGGCCAGGATATTATACGCCAGTTTATGTCCGGGCCGCGCCTCCAGCATGGCCGCCGCGCCCAGCATCGCGAAGGCTTGCGCGCGCAGCGAGCCCAGTTCCAGCGCCAGCCCGGCGGTTGAGTCGAAGATGTTGATCGCCCAGTCGCGGTGCTTCGCCTGCTGCGCGTCCCGGGCAGTGACCCCCAGCGCCCACAAGGCGCGACCGTTGGAGTCTTCCGACCCGACGTCCTCGCACCAGGTCCGATCGAAATTCATGAAATTGCGGAAGCGCCGCGCGTCGGGATTCCACGCATATTGAATGAAAGACGCATAGATCGTCGTCCATTTATCGCGTGTCGCGACGTCGAGATGCGGGATGGCGCTGACGAGCATCAACGCGCGGGCATTGTCGTCGATGCAATAGCCGTGGCGCCGGTCGGGGATCGAATAGATCGAATGCTGCAGCATGCCGGTCGCATCGCTCATCCGCACCACGGCCGACAGATCGGCCGCCAGCGGCTTGGGCAGCGAAACCGGCAGGCTAAGGCGACGCGGGCGCGCGACGATCACCGCCTCGATTTCTCGCATTGTTGCCTCCGCCAGTCTCGGCCAAATCATCGTCCGCCCTCGTTCATAGGCGCGTCGTGACAGGCGATGGCGATTTCGATCGCTGGAGAGCAGTTCGTCGATCTCGCGAGCGAAACCAGCGGCGTCGCCGAAATCGACCATGATGCCGTGCCCGTCGGCTAGAATCTCGGTCGCGTGTACATAGGGCGTCGATATGACCGCCTTGCCCACACCGATCGCGTAGGACAGCGTGCCACTCGTGATCTGGGCTGGATTCGTGTAAGGCGTCGCGTAGATATCAGCGGCCTGCAGATAATCGATCAGGTCGTCATGTTCGAGAAACGCGTCAATGAAGGCGATATTGTCGCCTACGCCGAGATCAGCTGCCTGTGCCTTCAGCCGGTCACGATAGGCCTCGCCTTCATGCGCGACAAGATTGGGATGTGTTGCGCCCAGCACGACATACAGCATGTCCGGATGCCGCTCGACGATGGCCGGCAGCGCGTGGATCATCGTTTCGATGCCCTTGTTGGGCGCGAGCAATCCGAAGGTGAGTACGATCTGGCGATCGGTCCATCCGAACCGATCCTTCAGCGTCTCCGGGTCGATCAGCGCACGATCGGGTACGCCGTGCGGGATCATCACGATTTGACGAGGATCGGCGGCGTACACACGCCGGAGGATCTCGCGCCCGCGCTCGGCCATCACGATGATCCGCGCGGAGCGGCTGAGCAGCCCCTCCATCACGCGTCGCTCGTCAATACTGGGCTTCTCCAGCACCGTGTGCAGCGTGACGATCACCGGCAACGTCGTCCGGTCAAGCAGGGTCAACAGATAATCGCCGGCCTTGCCGCCATAAATGCCGTATTCGTGCTGGACCCAGATCGCCTGCGCGCCGCTCGTCTCGATCGCGCGCGCCGTCGCCAGGTAGGAAGACAGGTCGTCCTGCGCGATCGCGCCGGTCACTTCGGAGGGGTAGGCATAGCGTCCGGGATGGTCATCCATCGCGTAGACATCGACGGCAACATCGGGAAAGCGACCGCGCATCGCGGTGAAAACGTCGGTGGTGAAGGTGGCAAGGCCACATTTGCGAGGCAGGAAATTGCCGATCAACGCCAACCGCTCGATACGATGCTTGCTATTCGTCGCCTTGCCCATCTCTATTTGTTCCCAACAGAATGCGGTAACGTATGACGTCCGTTATCGCCATCTTTCAAACTGCTGAACGGATCGAAGGTTGCAAGGCTGCTGCGACGAAGCAACGGCATTTTCGAGCTGGCACGTTTTTTGCGTTCAACCGCGCCCGCGATACGATGGAACGCCCTGTTCGGGCAGCCACAAATCCGCCGGTGGCGCTCCCGACTGCCAGAATACGTCGATCGGAATGCCGCCGCGCGGATACCAATAGCCGCCGATACGCAACCACTCCGGCGCCATCTCCGCCAGCAGGCGCTCGCCGATACCGACCGTACAATCCTCATGGAACGCCGCATGATTGCGGAATGATCCAAGGAACAGTTTCAATGATTTGGACTCGACGATCGTCTCACGCGGTACATAGTCGATCACCAGATGCGCGAAGTCGGGCTGACCGGTGACCGGACAGAGCGAGGTGAACTCAGGTATGGCGAAGCGGACCAGATAGGCGCGACCGGTCCGCGGATTGGCGACATAGTCGAGCACCGCCTCCTCCGGACTTGCGGGAAGCGTGCTGGTCTGGCCGAGATGCCTGGGTGTCATGGGCGGCGATGTAGGAAGGCGAACGGGTCAAGGGAATGTCACGTACGCTCATCCCAATCCTCGGCGACCAGCTGACGCCGACCATCGCGTCGCTGCGCGACGCCGACCGTACCTCGACGATCGTCCTGATGATGGAGGTGGCGGAGGAGACGACCTATGTCCGGCATCACCGGCGCAAGATCGCCTATATCCTGTCAGCCATGCGACATCACGCCGCCGCGCTTCGCGATGGCGGGTGGGCGGTCGACTATGTGACGCTGGACGATCCCGACAACAGCGGCAGCTTTACCGGCGAAGTGGCGCGCGCGATCGAACGCCATGCACCGGACGCGATCGTCGTGACCGAGGCGGGCGAATGGCGTGTCGCGGCGATGCTGGACGCTTGGGAAACGCTGTTCGGCATACCGGTTACCATCCGCACCGACGATCGGTTCATCGCGACGCATGACGCGTTCGAAGACTGGGCCAGCGATCGCCGCCAACTCACCATGGAATTCTTCTACCGCGAGATGCGGCGCAAGACCGGCCTGCTGATGGACGGGCGAGACCCCGCGGGCGGACAATGGAATTTCGACAAGGACAATCGAAAGCCTGCCGGGCGCGACCTGATGATGCCGCGCCCGCTGACCTTCGCGCCCGACGAAACCACGTGCGATGTCCTTGCGCTTGTCGAGGCGCGTTTCGCGGACCATCCGGGCAGTCTGGACAATTTCGATTATGCGGTCACCGCCGCCGATGCAGAGGCGCAGGCGGCATATTTCTTCGCCCACGCGCTGCCGCAATTCGGTGATTTCGAGGACGCGATGCTCACCGGCGAGCGTCATCTCTGGCACTCGATCCTCAGCCCCTATATCAACTCGGGCCTGCTCGACCCCCTCGATCTGTGCCGACGCGCGGAGGCGGAATACCGCGCGGGCAGCGCGCCGATCAACTCGGTCGAGGGCTATATCCGGCAGATCCTGGGGTGGCGTGAATATATGCGCGGCATCTATTGGCGCGAGGGACCTGATTACGCGGCGCGCAATTTCCTGACGCACAAGCGCGCCCTGCCCCGCTGGTACTGGACGGGCGAGACGGACATGCATTGCCTGGCGCAGGCGATCGGCCAGACGCTGGAGACCGCGCATGCGCATCATATCCAGCGCCTGATGGTGACCGGCAATTACGCGCTGCTGATCGGCGCCGATCCGACGCAGGTCTGCGACTGGTATCTGGAGGTGTATGTCGATGCCTATGAATGGGTCGAGCTGCCCAACACGCTGGGCATGAGCCAGTTCGGCGACGGCGGCCTGCTGGGGTCGAAGCCCTATGTCTCGTCAGGCGCCTATATCGACCGGATGTCGGATTATTGCCGGCATTGCTGCTATGACGTGAAGCAGCGCGTCGGTGCAGATGCCTGTCCGTTCAACGCGCTCTACTGGGACTTTCTCGCCCGCCACAAGGCGAAGCTGGGCGACAATCCACGGCTGCGCATGCCCTATCGCAACTGGGCGCGCATGAAGCCCGAGGACCAGCGCGCGCTCCGCGCGCAGGCGGCAGCACATCTGCGCACGCTCGACGATCAGGACGGCGGTGGCTACTGAAAGCGCATGGACGATTTGGTGACGACCGACTGGCTGACGGACAGGCTGGGATCGAGTGATCTCATCGTCGTCGATACGACCTATGTCCTCAACGCGCCCGGCAACCCGGTGCGCGATCCGGCTACCGAGTTCCGCGCGGCCCATGTCCCGGGCGCGAGCTTCCTCGATCTGTCGGGACTGAAGGCGGACACTGCCGGGGAATTCGAAGCACGCGCCGGGGCAGCCGGGGTGGCCGGAGACAAGCCGATCATCCTCTACGACGCCTCACCATTGAACAGTTCGGCGCGCGCCTGGTGGCTGTTGCGCGCATTCGGTGCGCGCGATGTCGCAATCCTGGACGGCGGATGGGCGAAATGGCAGCGCGAGGGACAGCCAACCGAGGCCGGAGAAACCGATCCCGTCGTCAGGCGGTTCAACGCGCAACCCGATGACCGACGCAGGCGTACGCTGTCGCAGATGTCCGCGAACCGTCACAACAATGACGAGCAGATCGTCGATGCAAGACCGCCCGCCAGGTTCAGCGGCGAGGAGGATGATCCACGGCCGGGCGTGGAAACCGGCCATATTCCGGGATCGCGCAACCTGCCGCATTCACGGCTGTTCGCCGCCGACGGCACCTGGCTGCGCGGCGATGCGTTGCGCGCGGCGTTTCACGATGCCGGGATCGATTTCACCCGGCCGGCGGTCGCGACCTGCGGTTCAGGAATCACGGCGTCGGTGCTGGCGTTCGGCGCGCACCTGCTGGGGGTCGACATGCCCGTCTATGATGGAAGCTGGGCGGAGTGGGGCGCCGATCCGGCGACGCCCAAGGCGCTGGGTCCGGCGTGAGCAGCGGTGACCCGACGACCGGCCCGGCGACCCGCCCGAGGACCCGCGTTATAGGCGCCGGACGTCGCAAGGAATGGACCCAAGGCATCGTCAACACCCCCGTCTGGCGCGCCTCCACGATCCTGTATGATGACGTCGCCGCGCTGCGCGCCAACGGTGCTGGCGATACGCATCACCGGCTGTTCTATGGTCGCCGGGGCACGCCGACGCAGTGGAGCCTGGCCGATGCGTTGACCGAGCTGGAACCGGGCGCGGAGGGGACGTTCCTCTATCCGTCGGGCGTCGCCGCGATCGCCGCCGCGCTGCTGACGGTCCTTTCCCCGGGGGACGAACTGCTGCTGGTGGACAGCGCCTATGATCCGACGCGCGCGATGGCGGAGGGCCTGTTGCGGCGGATGGGGATCACCACGCGCTTTTATGATCCACTCATCGGTGCCGGTATCGCCGACCTGATCGGCCCGTCGACGCGGGCGGTCTTCATGGAAAGCCCCGGCAGCCTGACGTTCGAGGTGCAGGACGTCCCCGCCATCACCGCGATTGCGCGGGCACGCGGCGTCGTGACGCTCCTCGACAACACCTGGGCCACGCCGCTGCTGTTTCCGGCAATCGCACACGGCGTCGATCTGTCAATCCTGGCCTGTACCAAGTACGTCGTCGGCCATTCGGATGTCATGCTCGGCTCGGTGACCGCCGGACCGGGCCGCTTCGCCACGCTTCGGGACACCAGTTTCCAGCTCGGTCAGGTCGCCAGCCCCGACGATTGCTGGCTGGGCAACCGCGGCCTGCGCACGATGGCGGTACGGCTGAAGCAGCACGAGGCAAGCGCACTGATTATCGCCAAATGGCTGGGTGAACGTCCAGAGGTAGCGTCCGTGCGGCATCCCGCGTTGCCGGGCTGTCCCGGCCATCCACTCTTCGAGCGTGACTTTCTCGGCTCCAGCGGGCTTTTTTCCTTCGTGCTCGACGGCGCTGACGAGCAGACCCGCGCGATCTTCATCGATGCGCTGCGCCTCTTCGGCATCGGCTATAGCTGGGGTGGTTTCGAGAGCTTGGCGATCCCGGTCGACCCCGGCCGCCACCGCAGCGCCGGCGGCGTCGATCACGGCGCGGCGATGGTGCGGCTTCAGATCGGGCTCGAGGACGCTGATGACCTTATCGCCGACCTGACTCAGGCGCTGGACCATTACCGGCCGGCACGTGACAAAATCGCCACATGATCTGGATCAACGGCGTCGGTTGAAAAGAACGTACTTGTGCGACGCAGCAATGAGTGACAGTCTTGGCGTTCCTTCATGAATGGTGGGCGGGGGCATCACGCTTCGCAGACGCGCCGCGAAGGACTGCAGGCGCGAACATCGACTCCTTGATGGAAAGGGATACGATGCGCTCACTTCTCCTACCCGCCGGCATCGCCATGCTGGCCTTCACCACACCCGTCCTCGCACAGGACGAAACCGCGCCGCCTCCGCCGATCACGGTCAGCGGCGCTGTCTCGATCCTGACCGACTATCGCCTGCGCGGTGTCTCGCAGACCGACAAGAACGCCGCGATCCAGGGCAGCATCACGATCGCGCATGAGAGCGGTTTCTATGTCGCTACCTTCGCTTCCAACCTCGCGGGCTGGGGCACGTTCGGCGGCGCCAATGTCGAGCTGGACGCGATCGGCGGCTACAAGCACGACTTCAACGGCTCGACCTTTGACGGCGGCGTGACCTGGTACACCTATCCAGGTGGCTTTTCCGAAAGCGATGTCGTGGAGTTGTACCTGCGCGCCTCACGCGACATCGGCCCGGCGTCGCTCAGCACCGGGATCGCCTATGCGCCGACCCAGACGTCGCTGGGACGGATCTACCTGAATGCCGATGAATATGCCGCGGGCACGCCGACGCGGCCGAAGCGCTGGGACAATCTGTACCTGAATACGGACCTTGCCGTCGGGATCCCGACGACCCCGGTGACTGCGAAGGCGCATATCGGCTTTTCGAAGGGCAATCCGGGCCTCGGACCCAACGGCACCAGCCTGTCGCCGACGGGTGAATATGTCGATTGGTCGCTGGGTGCGGATATCGCGGTGTACAAGAACCTGACGGTCAACCTGTCCTATATCGACACCGACATCAGCAAGCGGGGGTCGGCCTATCTGGCCCCCAATTTCCGGAAGTCGGGCACCAATACGTCGATCTCCGACCCGACCTTTCTCGCGTCGCTGACCGCCGCCTTCTAATTGGCCGTCACACGGGCATCCTGGCCGTCGCCCTGCGGCGCGGCCTCGATGTCGCGGGTGGTCGAGCCCTTGTCGATGACGTTGGTATCCGCATCGCCGACGCTGGAGCGAATCCCGGAGTCGGGGAAGCCCGCCTCGTTGATCGTCGCGGCCTCGCTGGAACTGCGTGCGGCGGGACCGCCGAACAGTGCTTCGAGCGTCTGCGTGTTGTTGGCGCTGTCCTGAGGGCGCGCGGCGCCAGGCCGCGGCGGCTGCAGCGCGAAGTCGGGCGGGATCACCAGCGGCGCCTGACGCGCGACCGCGAACTCGTCCGGACCGGAGCGGCCCAGTCCGCGCCCGCTGGCGCATCCACCCACCAGCACGCAGGCGGCCAGCACGCCGATCACGGGGCCAAAGTTACGCATGACCATTCTCCACAGAAACCTTCCTGTCGTCGCTGCCCAACAGCGCACGCGCCAGCAGCAATAGCACACCGATCGTGATCGCGGCATCCGCCACGTTGAAGACGAGAAACGGCCGCCACTCACCGACATGCAGATCGCAGAAATCGACGACATAGCCCAGCCGTACCCGGTCCAGAATATTGCCCAGCGCACCGCCCAGCACCATCCCCAGCGCAATCCGGTCCAGCGAATTGCGCTCGCGCATCATCCACACCGCCACTCCCGCCGCGATCGCCCCCGTCAACGCGACCAGCGCCCAGCGCATCGTCTCGTTGTCCGCATGCAGCAGCCCCAGCGAAACCCCGTAATTGGCAACAAACCGTACCGCGAAAAACGGCGTCACCACCCGCGCCTCGCTCAACGCATTCAGCCCCAGCACGCCGGTCACCAGATATTTGCTCACCTGATCGACGAGAAACAGTACCGCCGCCGTCGCCAGCCCAACCGTCGGCACCCTATACATGCGCGACGACCTCCTCGCACCGCCCGCACAGCGCGCCGTCCTCCGTCACATCGGGCAGATGCCGCCAGCAACGCCCGCACTTCGCATAGTCCGTCCGCGCGACCGCAACCGCCTCCCCCTGCTTCACGTCGGCGACGATGAACATCTCCGCCAGTAGCGCGGGCGACAGCGGCAGCGCGGGCACGACGACCTCCGCCTCCAGGCTGGAGCGCACCGTCTTCTCCCGCCGCAGTGGCTCGATCGCCTCCGTCACCTGCGCTCGCAATGCGCGCAGATCATGCCAGTTCGTGCCGACCACATCGTCACCCGACAGCACCGGAACGTCCGGCCACTCAAGGAAATGCACTGACCCGTCTTCGCTCGGATGGCGCGCCTGCCAGACCTCCTCGGCGGTAAAACACAGTACCGGCGCGGCATAGCGCACCAACGCATCGAACAGCATATCCAGCACCGTTCGATACGCTCGCCGCTTCGGACTGTCGGCCGCATCGCAATATAGGCAGTCCTTGCGCACATCGAAGAAGAACGCCGACAGATCGTCCTGCGCGAAATCGGTCAGCAGGCGCAGGTAGCGGTTGAACTCATACCCCGTCGCCGCCGTGCGCAGTTCGACATCGATCATACCCAGACGGTGCAGGATATAGCGCTCAAGCTCGGGCATATCACCGACCGCCACCCGCTCGCCCTCGTTAAACCCGTCCAGCGCGCCCAGCAGATAGCGAAACGTGTTCCGGAGCTTGCGATAGGCGTCCGACGCGGTCGCCAGCACTTCCTTGCCGATGCGGACATCGTCGAAATAGTCGGTCGAGGCCACCCACATCCGCAGGATATCGGCGCCCGACTCCCCGATCACCTTCAGCGGATCGACCACATTGCCCAGCGACTTGGACATCTTGCGGCCCTTCCCGTCAAGCGCGAAGCCGTGCGTCAGCACCGCGTGATAGGGCGCATGCCCCCGCGTCCCACAACTCTCCAGCAGCGATGACTGGAACCAGCCGCGATGCTGGTCCGACCCCTCCAGATAAAGGTCCGCGCGCGTCCCCTCACCATAGCGCGCCTCCAGCGTGAAGACATAGGTACAGCCTGAATCGAACCACACGTCGAGAATGTCATTGACCGCCTCGTATTCGGCCAGCGCATATTCGTTCCCGAGCAGCGCCTGATGATCGGCGGTGAACCACGCGTCGGCACCGCCTGCCCTGAACGCGTCGACGATCCTCGCATTGACAGAGGGATCGCACAAATAGTCGCCCGTCGCGCGGTGGACGTAGAGCGCGATCGGCACCCCCCATGCGCGCTGGCGAGAGATGACCCAGTCGGGGCGGCCCTGCACCATCGCGGTGATCCGCCGCTCGGCGCGTGCCGGCACCCAGCGCGTGCGAGCGATCGCATCGAGCG
Source organism: Sphingomonas sp. (assembly GCA_965260965.1). Classification (GTDB taxonomy): domain Bacteria; phylum Pseudomonadota; class Alphaproteobacteria; order Sphingomonadales; family Sphingomonadaceae; genus Sphingomonas. Next base: position 2,208,577 of record CBDHCA010000003.1, read on the forward strand.
CAAGCTCGCGGAGAGTTGAACCGATATCTCCCTCTCCCGCAAGCGGGAGAGGGTCGGGGTGAGGGGCGAGCGCGTCAGTGCTCGCAGCTACGCTAGCAGAAGAAAGAAGGCCCTCACCCAACCCTCTCCCGTCTGCGGGAGAGGGCTTTGAGGCGGCGTCCGCCGATCGGTCCATCGGGATGAACCACTGCGGCGTCGCGCGGAAGATCACCTTTGCCTTCGACCGCCAGGAATGCGGATAGCTGTGCGCGTAGTCATCGCTCGCCGCCAGCAACGCCCCCGCCGCACGCAGGTCCGAGCAGATCGGCCCGTCCGAGGCCACGAACTTCTTGTTGATGACGCTGCCCTGCCCGCCGAGCCACGCCCAATTCGCGCGGTACATCCCCGCGCCATCGACCGCGAACACTGGCTCGACGCCATACTGACGGCACAGCTCGAAATCATCCTCGCCATGGTCCGGCGCCATATGGACGAGGCCTGTGCCTTGATCTCTCGTAACAAAATTGCCGGGAAGGAAAGGGCGTGGCCGCTCAAAAAAGCCACCAAGGCGGTGCATTGGATGGCGAGCGATCGCTCCCGCGAGCTTGCGTGCCGGAACACCCCTCGCTTCCGTTCTCGCTTCAATGCCTAGTCGCTTGCAGACAGATTCCTTTGTAGCCCACTCAATCAGCAGACGCCTTCCGATGAGATCGGGATTGCCGCGAATGACACGGATGACGATGTAAAGATTATCCTCGTATTGAAAGTCTGGGTTGTAAGCCAAAGCCTGGTTAACCGGGATCGTCCAGGGCGTAGTGGTCCAGATCACGGCGTGCGCGCCGACCAACTCGGGCGCGTTGGGTGCCGCAACAATCTCGAACGCCACGTCGATCTGCGTCGAGACCACATCCTCATATTCGACCTCCGCCTCCGCCAGCGCGGTCTTCTCGACCGGCGACCACATCACCGGCTTCGCCCCGCGATACAGCTGCCCGCTCTCGGCGAACTTCAGCAGTTCGCCGACGATCGCCGCTTCCGCGTCATAGTTCATCGTCAGATACGGATCGGCCCAGTCGCCCATCACGCCCAGCCGCTCGAACTCCTCGCGCTGCACCGTGACCCACTTCTCGGCATAGGCGCGGCATTCGGCGCGGAACTGCGCGACCGGCACATCGTCCTTGTTCAGCTTCTTTGCCCGGTACGCTTCCTCGACCTTCCACTCGATCGGCAGGCCGTGGCAGTCCCAACCGGGCACATAGGGCGCGTCCTTCCCCAACAGGGTCTGCGACCGGACGATGATGTCCTTCAGTACCTTGTTCATGGCATGGCCCATGTGAATGTCGCCATTCGCATAGGGTGGGCCATCGTGCAGAATGAAACGCTCGCATCCCGCGCGTTGCTCGCGCAATCGATCGTACACACCGATCCGCGCCCAGCGCTCCAGGATCGCGGGTTCCTTGGCAGCCAGCCCCGCCTTCATCGGAAAGTCGGTTTTCGGGAGGAAGACGGTATCGCGCCAGTCGCGCGTGGTGGCATCGGTCATTGCGGGTGGGTCTGTAGGATGGCGCGCGCGGCCGTGCAATCGAGCTCCATCTGTCGCGTCAGTGCGTCCAAGCCGTCGAACGTCTCCTCGGGCCGGATATACTCGACCAGCGCGACCTCGATGTCCTGGCCGTACAGATCGCCGTCGAATTCGAAGAAATAGGGCTCGAGCAATTCCTTGGGCGGATCGAACTGCGGCCGGATGCCCAGGTTCGCGGCCCCGTCCAGTACCCGCCCGTCGTTCAGCCGACCGCGCACCGCGTATATGCCATAGGCGGGGCGAAGATACCGACCCATGTCGATGTTGGCGGTGGGATAGCCGATCGTCCGTCCGACCTTGTCGCCATGCTGCACCCTTCCCTCGATCGCGAACGGGCGGGTCAGCAGCGCGTTCGCCGTCTCCAGGTCGCCGCCCCGCAACGCCGCGCGGATGCGCGTCGACGAGACCGTCTCGCCGTTCAGCGTGACGGGTCCGACGGTGTCGACCGTAAATCCGGCTTGCGCGCCCTCATTCGCCAAGATGTCGACATTGCCGCTCTTGTTGTATCCGAAGGTGAAGTCCGCGCCGGTGACCACGCCCTTTACCCCGAGCGCGCCGACCAATCGTTCGGCCACGAACGCATGCGCATCCAGCGCGGCCAGCTCCTCGCCGAATGCAAATACCGCCATCGCATCCACCCCCGCCGCAGCGAAAAGCCGCTCGCGCTGGTCAAGCGTCGTCAGGCGGAACGGCGCTGTGTCGGGGCGAAAGTGACGCACAGGATGCGGGTCGAACGTCGCGACCAGCGCCGGGCGGCCCTCCGCCCGCGCTCGCGCCACGGCGCGCCCGACCACCGCCTGGTGCCCGAGGTGGAAACCGTCGAAATTGCCGAGCGCCACGACTCCGCCGGCCAGATCGGACGGCACCCGCGCGCTGCCGTCCAGCCGCTGCATGTGCGCCGCTATACGATCGCGTCCGGTGCGATGCCAGCGGTCAGGAGCCAGCCGTCACGGCAATGCGATGCCAGGCGGTCGAGCAATAGCCCGCCCAGTTCCAGATCGACGCCGCCTGCTCGGGCTGCATCTGCCCCGCCGCGTCGACCGCGCGCACCACCAGTTCGTGGCGGCCCGCGCCAAGCTCGACCGGGCAACGCCACTGCGTCCATGCCCAGCGTTCATGCTCGCCCAATGTCGCCTGCGTCCACGTGGCGCCACCGTCAGTTGACAGATCGACGCGCGCGATCGCCCGATTGCTGGCGATCGCATATCCCTCGACCACCAGTGTTCCTGCCGGGACACCGGCACCATCGCCCGGAATGACGATGGCGGAGGTGACGGGCAGCGCGTCGATCACCAGCCCCTTGCTCCAGTCCGCCTCGCCGCGCTTCACCTCGGGCGGGAACAGCATATAGTCCTGCGCCTGGATCGGCGCAGGCGACGGAGAATCGGCGCAGGTGATCCGTGTCAGCCATTTGGGACTCCTGATCCCCGCATAGCCCGGCACGATCAGTCTCAGCGGCGCACCATGCTCGGGCGTCAGCGGCGCGCCGTTCATCCCCCATGCCAGCAGCACCTCGCCCGTCATCGCCTTGGCCAGCGCGATCGAAATCTCGAAGCCGCGAACCTGCCCCTCGACCTCGGCCGTATCGGCGGCGGCGAAACGAACAAAGCGGGTGTCGTCGGGCACGCCGACCTCGGCCAGCACATCGGCCAGCGCGACGCCGGTCCAGATCGCATTGCCGATCGCGCCGACGCCCCAGGGATCGCCGGCCGTCTTGCCCACGGGTTGCAGATGCGCGCGGCGGTTACCCGCGCATTGCAGTGTCGCGGTCAGCGTCTGCTCTGCGAATTGCGCCTGAAGGTCTTGGACGCTTAACGATTGTGTCGTCGTGCCGACGATCTCGATCCGGTGATCCGCGCCAAGATCGGGCACGGCGCCGTGACTGCGCACGTAGAAATCGTCGGTCGCGGTGACGAATCCCTCCGCCAGCCGCGGCGGTTCGGGTTCGGCGTTGTAGGGGTTCGTCGATTGCACGATCATCGTCACGTCCTCACCGCACCAGCGTCACGAAGCTGTACGCGGGTTTGCCGTCTTCGGCACCATGATCCTCGCGCCATGTCTCCCGCCAACCCTCGAACGCGGGCACGCTCGGCCCATCGCGGGGCGCGCAGTGTACTTCGGTCAACTCGACGCGATCCGCGCGGTCACGAAACAACGCAAAAATCTCCGTGCCACCGATCACCGCCACCTGTTCGACGTCTCCCGCGAGACGCAACGCCTCCTCGGGTGCGTGTGCAACCTCGCAGCCCTCGCGTCGCCACTTGTGGTCCCGCGTCAGCACGATGTTCCGCCTTCCCGGCAGCGGCTTGTCGAAACTCTCCTGCGTGACCCGGCCCATGATGACGGGCTTGCCCATCGTCATCGCCTTGAACCGGCGCCAGTCGGCGGGGATGTGCCACGGCAGCTTCCCTTCCTCGCCGATCACCCCGTTATCGGCTCGCGCCAGATAGAAGACGATCTCGCTCATACCGCGACCGCCGCCTTGATATGCCGCTGCGCCACATAGTCGTGCAGGACGAAATCCTCATAGTCATACGCGTCGATCGCGTCGGGTCGCCGGACGATTTCCAGTCGCGGCAACGCGCCGGGCTCACGTGCCAATTGCTTACGCGCCTGGTCGAGATGGTTCAGATACAGGTGGCAATCACCGCCGACCCAGATCAGCTCGCCGACGTCGAGATCGCACTGCTGCGCCAGCATGTGAGTCAATAGGGCGTAGCTGGCGATGTTGAACGGTACGCCGAGAAAAATGTCGGCAGAGCGCTGGTACAACTGCAGGCTCAGCCGCCCGTTCGCGACGTGCGTCTGGAACAGGCAGTGGCAGGGGGAGAGCGCCATCGCGTGCAATTCGCCCGGGTTCCACGCGGTCACCACCTGTCGCCGCGAACTCGGATCGCGTCGGATCGTCTCGATCAGCCCGGCGATCTGGTCGATATGACGCCCGTCCACCGCCGCCCAGTCGCGCCATTGCCTGCCATAGACAGGACCCAGTTCGCCTTCCGGATCCGCCCATTCGTCCCAGATGCCGACCCCGCGCTCCTGCAACCAGCGCACATTGGTATCGCCGCGCAGGAACCAAAGCAGTTCGACGATGATCGAGCGCAGGTGCAACTTCTTCGTCGTCAGCACCGGGAAACCGAGCGTCAGATCGAACCGCATCTGTGCTCCGAAGACCGATCGCGTGCCGACGCCGGTGCGATCCTGCGTCTCGGTACCGCTTTCCAGCACCCGCCGCATCAGGTCGAGATATGCCTGCATCAGCGTAGGCGGCAGGGCTTGATCGCGGCCGGGTCTGGACGAACCCCCTCGCGCCGGAACGTCGCCAGATAGCCGCCCGCCGAGGGCATCTCCTGCACGCCGGTCTGCACATAACCCACTGCTGCAAATTCGCATTTCAGCAGCGGCGGGGGCGTCCCGTGATTCTGTGTCGGCCGGTCGGCGTCCACCACGACGACCAGCCCGTCGGGCTTGAGCGACGGTCGCAACCGCCACAGGAACTCATAGGGCTGCGTGATTTCGTGATACATGTGCACCATCAGCACACGGTCGAAGCTGTCGCGGGGCAGCTTCGGATCGGCCGGTGTCCCCAGCCGGACGCTGACATTGTCCAGCCGCTCGCGCGCCACCCGCTCGGCCAGCGTGTCGCGGACCGCCGGCATGATGTCCTCCGCCAGTACGCGCCCGTTTTTGCCGACGCGTTGCGCGAGACGGATGGTGTAATAGCCCTCGCCCGCGCCGATGTCCGCGACGGTCATGCCCGGTTGAATACCGCCGCGGTCCATGACCGCAGACGCCTCGCCCAGGCGGTCGCGTGCTTCCTCGTTCGACCAGCGCGCCGACACGATCCCGGCGACCGGCCGGTCGGCGACGGGAAACCGTGCCGACTGGTGGACCTGCCGCGCCATCGGTTGCGAGCCATCACAGGCGGACAGCAGCAGCACGGCAAGCGCCAACACGCGAATCAATCGACGTCCTCCACCTCGACCGCCTCGCCCGTCACCCGCTGCGACAGTGCTGCGGCCATAAAGACATCCAGGTCCCCATCCAATACGTCTGACGGCGAGCTGGAGGTGACGCCGGTCCGCAGGTCCTTCACCATCTGATAGGGTTGCAGCACATAGGATCGGATCTGGTGGCCCCAGCCGATATCGGTCTTGGTCGCGTTCTCGGCATTGGCGGCCTGCTCACGGATCGCAAGTTCGCGCTCGTAAAGCCTTGCACGGAGCTGGTTATAGGCCTCCGCCTTGTTCTTGTGTTGCGAACGCTGGTTCTGGCACTGCACCACGATCCCCGTCGGAATATGCGTGATCCTGACCGCGCTGTCAGTCGTGTTGATATGCTGCCCTCCCGCCCCCGACGCGCGATAGGTGTCGATGCGTAGATCGCTTTCGTTATAGTCGACCTCGATATTCTCGTCGACCACCGGATAAACCCAGACGCTGGCAAACGAGGTGTGCCGCCGCGCCGCCGAGTCATAGGGGCTGATCCTCACCAGACGGTGCACACCCGACTCGGTCTTGGCGTAGCCGTACGCGTTCTCGCCCTTGAGGAGCAGCGTGGCCGACTTGATCCCGGCCTGCTCGCCCGAATGCTGGTCGATCAGCTCGACCTTCAGCCCGTGCCGCTCGCCCCAGCGCGAATACATGCGTTGCAGCATGCCGGCCCAGTCCTGGCTCTCGGTGCCGCCGGCACCGGCATTGACCTCGACATAGGTGTCATTGGCGTCGGCCTCGCCGGCCAGCAGCGCCTGAACCTTGTCGCGCTCGGCCCTTGCAGAGAGTTCCGCCAGCGCCTCGACGCCGTCGGCTTCCATCTGCGTGTCACCCTCGGCCTCGGCCATCTCGATCAGCGCGACCGTATCGTCCAGCTCGGACTGGATCGCACGCGTCGCGGTTACGGCCTCGTCCAGCCGTCGGCGTTCGCGCATTACCTCCTGCGCCGCCTTGGGGTCGGACCATAATTCCTGGTCCTCGACGCGCGCGTTCAGCTCGTCCAGACGCCGGAGCGCCCGGTCCCAGTCCAGGAAGCGGCGCAGCAACGCGAGCGCATCGGTAATCGTATCGACATGAGCCTGCGCTTCGGCGCGCATGTAATTTCTCCAGATGGCGGGCAACTTCTATCCCGTCTGATAGATGGTGACGGGGCTAGTAGATTCCGCCTTCCCTTTGCAAGAAATCGCTATCACGCGCCGGGGCGGGCTTCGCCGCCTCGCTCTTTTGCACAACTGCCGACGCCGCCGCCTCGCGCCGGATCGCGCGGCGCGGTTCGCTTGCGGGCTTGAACGCTTCCCAGATCACTGCGGGTTTGGGATCGTTGCCGGTCGGCCAGGCACCATAGACCGGGCGACCGCTACCGCGATCGATCCGGATCATGCGGATGCCCGGCGGCGCGCGGAACGGCAGTTTCTCCAGCCCATCATAGGCCTTGAGCGCGAACTGCTTGAAGATCGGCGCGGCGATCGTGCCGCCCTGCGCATAGCCGCCCAGGTTCCGCGGCTGGTCATAGCCCAGATACAGCCCCCCGACAAATTGCGGCGTCCCTCCGATGAACCATACGTCGGTCGGCCCGGTCGTCGTTCCCGTCTTGCCGAACATCGGGCGGTCCAGGTCGCGCAGGATGGTGGCGGTGCCCCGCTGGATCACGCCCTCGGTGATGTGCACCATCTGGTACGCGGTCAGCGCGTCGACCGCCTGACGCCCGGTAAAGCCGGGGCGCGGCATCGGCTTGCCGTTCCAGTCGGCTGCGTTGCATCCCTCACACGGGCGCCACTGTTCGGGCCAGATCACCTTGCCGTGCCGGTCCTGAACGAAATCGATCAGGCTCGGCGGATGCCAGCGGCCCTGATTCGCCAGCACCGCGAACGCATTGACCATGTTGAGCGGCGTTGTCGCACAGGCGCCCAGCGCATTGGCGAGATAGGGTCCGCAATCACCGATCCCCATCGACTTCATCACACCGACCACCTGCTTCATTCCCGTCTGCGCCGCGGCGCGTACCGTCATCAGGTTGCGCGACTGCTCGATGCCCCAGCGCATGGTATGCGGACCCGAGCCGCCGCCTCCGCCGAAATTGCGGAAGCATTTCTGCCCCAGCCGCGGCCCCTGATTGACGCAGAACGGCCCGTCGATGATGATCGATGCCGGCGTCATGCCGTTCTCGAGCGCGGCGGAATAGACGATCGGCTTGATCGTCGATCCGGGTTGACGCATCGCCTGCGTCACCCGGTTGAATTGTTGCACAGTCGCGTCGAAACCGCCCTGCATCGCCAGCACGCGGCCCGTCTCCGGCTCCTCGACCACGAAGCCGCCCGATACCTTGGGAAGCGAACGCAGTGCGAAGTCGCCTCCCTGCGGCGCGACGGCGATGATATCGCCCGGCTTGATCGCAGTGTAGGCGCTTCCTCCGCCGCCGCGCACCGGCATCTGCGCAAGGCTCGCAGGCATGTCCCCTATCTTTCCATCGGCAAAGCCCAGCGTTAATCTGTTACCCTCGCGGCTAATCGCGATGGCAGCACGCCAATCGGAATAGTCGAGCGCGATATTGGTATTGAGGAGCGCCTGCTGCCATTTGTCGCCGTCGATCTCGACATGGCGCAGCGGCCCCGACCAGCCGCGCCCACGATCATAGCGCAGCAACCCGTCGCGCAACGCCTCGGTCGCGAATCCTTGCAACCGGGTATCCAGCGAACTGCGTACCCATAGCCCGCCTTCATAGACGCTGTTCGGACTGTCCCGCACCGTCTCACCGAATTTACCGATCAGCTGGCGCCTCACCGCCTCGACGAAATAGCCGCCGATACTCTCGAAGCGGGGCGTCCGCCGCAGGACCGTCCCGAGCGGCTCCGCCGACGCCTCGCCATGCTGCGCGGCCGTGATGAAGCCGTTACGCTCCATCTCGCCCAGCACATATTCGCGCCGCGCCAGCGCACGGTCGGAATGGCGCACCGGATCATAGTTGGACGGGCCCTTGGGCAGGATCGCCAGATAGGCGAATTGCGCCAGGTCGAGCTGATCGAGATCCTTGTCGAAATAGGCATGCGCCGCCGCCTCGACGCCGAAGGCGTTGCGTCCCAGCGCGATCTGGTTGAGGTACAGCTCCAGGATCTGCTGCTTGGTCAGCGCGTCCTCGATCCGCCAGGCCAGGATCGCTTCCCTCACCTTGCGCGTCGGCGAATATTCATTGCCGATCAGCAGATTCTTGGCGACCTGCTGCGTGATCGTCGAGCCGCCCTTCGCCCGCTTGCCGGTGCCGATCTTGGTCACATAGTCGATGACCGCGCCCGCGACGCCGGGATAATCGACCCCGTGATGCTCGAAAAACGACTTGTCCTCTGCCGCCAGGAACGCCTTGACCAGCATCGGCGGATATTCGGCATAGGCCAGTTCGACCCGCCGCTCGCGCGCATAGGACTGGATCGGCGACCCATCGGCGCCGCGCACATTGCTCGGCAAGGGCGGCTCATAGGCGCGCAAGCCGTCGACGGAGGGCAGGTCGCGGGCGAAGACGAGCCAGAAAATGCCGATCGCCAGCACGCACAAGACCGTGAGGATGCCCATCGCCTTGGTCCAGCGGCTTCGCGGCAGTCGCGCGCCGAACGCTCGCAGTCGCGCGCCGCGCGAAGGAGGTGGGTCATCGGGCTGAAACGGGTCGAACGCCATACTGCCGCGACCGTCTAGCAGATTGCCGGCCGCTTGCCAGCCGCACCGACACCATCGATAACCATTCGGTGAAGAACGGGAGAGCGACGATGGCGCTTGAACTTCGACCGAATTGCGAGTTCTGCGAACGTGACCTTCCCCCGGCGTCGCCTGACGCCCGCATCTGCACCTATGAGTGCACCTTCTGCGCCGAGTGCGTGGAAACCAGACTTTTCAATGTCTGCCCCAACTGCGGCGGGGGTTTCGAGGCGCGACCTGTTCGTCCGTCGACGCAGTGGCGTCCCGGCGTTTCACTCGATAACCAGCCTCCGTCGCACCAACGCCGATCGCTGAATTACGACCACGGTAACATCGAGGAGTTCTCGCATCAGCTGCGAGGTGTCCCGCCCGAGAAACGATGACGGGTTGCTTGTCGGCGGCGACCGCAACGTCGGAGTTGACCGACCGCGCCGTCCTTGCAGGTCGGGCGGCGTCGGGCATGCGATGAAAGCCTGCACTTGTCCTAATGCGCCGCCAGCCGCTTTGCGAAATGGATCACGACCGCCTGCCTGATCGCCTGTGCGATCCGGTGCCGTCCCTCGTCCGAATCGAGGAACGCGGCGTCTTCGGCATTCGAGATATAGCCCGTCTCGAACAGGATCGACGGCATGTCGGGCGCCTTCAATACCATCAGCGAGGCCATGCGGTGGAAATTGGGCTTCAGCGGCAACAGCGGTTTCGCCTCGCGCCCCAGTAGCCGGGCGAAGGTTGCCGATGCGTCCATCGTCTCGCGCTGGGTCAGGTCGATCAGGATCGACGACACCGCTGCCGAAGCGCCGTCCAGGTCGACCCCGTCGATGACATCGACCTTGTTCTCGCGCGCCGCCAGCCGCGCGGCCTCCTTGTCCGAGGCGACTTCGGAAAGCGTGTAGACCGATGCACCGCTCGCGTCGCTCGATACCACGCTGTCGCAGTGGATCGAGATGAACAGCGCCGCGTGCAGGCGTCGCGCAATGCCATAGCGTTCACGAAGTACAAGATACCGGTCGTCATCACGCGTCATCGCGACGCGGACGCGCCGGCTCGCCAGCAGTTCGTCCCGCACGGCCTGTGCGATGTGCAGCGTCGCGTCCTTTTCTCGCAATCCCGTGTCCGGGTTGATCGCGCCCGGATCGACGCCGCCATGCCCCGCATCGATGACGACCAGCGGCAAACCACGCTCGCCTTCGATCGCAGGCAGGTGCCCGGGCGCAGCGACCGGTGGGATCGGCACGACGACATGATATGCGGCGGGTCCGGAGTGCGGCGGGTCCGGCCAGACAATCATGGGCGCGAACCATCCGGCCAGCAGGGCAAGCAGCATCAGCACCTGCGCCACATTGCCGCGGTGGCGGGCACATCGTCCAGCAAAAAGCCACACCGGCCGTTCTGCGAGGCGCGCCGGTTGCGAAGGGCAGGATGCAATGCTAGCAGTCGCGCTGCGCTAGGGTGCCGATAGACTGCACGCGAAGCGTATGTCGCGACCAGACCCCTAGCCGGGCACGTCGCATATCCAGGTTGACGCTTGCATGATGCTGATCCCCTGTCCGCACCCCCGACCGGCCGATGCCGGCGGACGCGCGGGCGTTCGGGATCGACGGGGCGATTCGCCCCGCCCGTCATGCCGAGCAGAGGCATCAGACCCCACCCGCGCGCCGCTCCGCCATCGGACGGCTGCCGCACATCGCCGCGCGACGAGCGAGCCCCCGGGCCTCGCGCGCGGCCGGAGACCAATACATGACCACGCGTATGCTGATCGACGCACGCCACCGGGAGGAGACCCGGGTCGCCGTCGTCAAGGGTAACAGTATCGAGGAGTTCGATTTCGAATCTGCCGATCGCAAGCAACTGAAGGGCAATATCTATCTCGCCAAGGTAACCCGTGTGGAGCCGTCGCTCCAAGCCGCTTTTATCGACTATGGCGGCAATCGCCACGGCTTCCTGGCCTTCTCCGAGATTCATCCTGACTATTACCAGATCCCGCGCGAGGACCGCGAGGCGCTGCTGCGCGAAGAGGCCGAACACGCCGCCGAGGAAGCAGCGTTGCGCGCCGAGCAGGACGATGATGATGCGGACGAGTTCGACGACGAGGACGAGAGCGTCGACCGGGACGACGCCGTCCATGATGACGATGCGGACGACGATGCCGATGGTGACGAGGAAGGCGACGACAAGCCGGCGCCGCCGCGCAAGGCTGGCGTCAACGACGATCAGGTCGAAGCGTTGCGCGCACGTCGCCAGTCGCTCCGACGCCGCTACAAGATCCAGGACGTCATTCGCCGCCGTCAGGTGCTGCTCGTCCAGGTCGTGAAGGAAGAGCGCGGCAACAAGGGCGCGGCGCTCACCACCTATCTGAGCCTTGCCGGCCGGTACTGCGTGCTGATGCCCAACACGAGCAACGGCGGCGGGATCAGCCGCAAGATCTCCAGCGCGGCCGATCGCAAGCGGCTGAAGACGATCATGGCCGACATGAAGCTGCCGTCCTCGATGGGCTGCATCGTTCGAACCGCCGGTCTCAGCCGCACGCGCCAGGAAATCAAACGCGATTTCGACTATCTGGCGCGGCTGTGGGACGAGATACGCGAAAAGACGCTGTCATCGTCCGCGCCGTCGCTGGTCTATGGCGACAGCGACCTGCTGAAACGCGCGATCCGCGATATCTACAACAAGGATGTCGACGAGGTCATCGTCGAGGGAGAAGACGGCTATCGCCAGGCGAAGGAATTCATGCGCCTGCTGATGCCCAGTCATGCCCGGCGCGTGAAGCAATATGCCGATGCCGTGCCGCTGTTCCAGCGCGCGCATGTCGAGGATCAGCTTGCGGCGATGTACAATCCCATGGTCCAGCTGAAGTCGGGCGGCTATCTGGTCATCAACCCGACCGAGGCGCTGGTTTCGATCGACATCAACTCCGGGCGCTCGACGCGCGAGCACAATATCGAACAGACCGCAACCGCGACCAACCTGGAAGCTGCGCAGGAGATCGCGCGCCAGCTCCGGCTACGCGACATGGCCGGGCTGGTCGTGATCGACTTCATTGACATGGACAATAATTCCAACGTCCGGAAGGTCGAGCGCGCGATGAAGGACGCGCTGAAGGATGACCGCGCGCGCATCCAGGTCGGCCGCATTTCGCAGTTCGGACTCATGGAGATGAGTCGCCAGCGGTTGCGCACAGGCGTGCTGGAAGCGTCGACCCGCGCATGCCCGCACTGCGAGGGAACGGGTCTGGTCCGCACCGCTGCGTCGGCGGGCCTGTCGGCGCTCCGGCTGATCGAGGACGAGGCGGCGCGCGGGCGCGGTTCGCTGCTGACGCTGCGCGCCAGCCAGGAAGCGGCGATCTATGTCCTGAACCGCAAGCGGAGCGATATTGCCGAGATCGAGGAGCGATACGGTGTTTCGGTCGATATCCTGCCCGATCGCGAGGAAGAGGGCGCGCGCATGTCGGTCGAGGCCGCCGGCCCGCCACCCGTACATGCCCCGCGCCTCGACGAACTGATCGTCGAGGAGGATGAGGACGAGGTCATCGACGAAGCCGATATCGACGAGGAGGAACTCGACGACGACGGGGGCGATGACGAGGGCGGCGAGCAGCGCGAACGCCAGGGGCGCGACAGTGGCCGGGGCGACGGCGGTCGCAAGCGGCGGCGGCGGCGCGGACGGCGCGGGCGTCGCGATGATGTTGAGCACCCCACGCAATCGACGAACGTCGATGACGGCGCTGACGTGGGCGACCCGTCAGACGCCGAAGGCGAGGCAACCTTCGCTGGCGAGGCTCCGCTGGAGGACCGGTCCGGTGAGGGAGAAGGCAAGCGTCGGCGCGGACGCCGGGGCCGCCGCGGCGGACGACGGAACGGCACCGACCAGAACGCGCAGGACCAGCAGGAAACCGTCTCCGGCGAGGGTGATACGCCGGCGGCTTCCGCCGAGCAGGCACCGGAACCGCTGGTAGAAGCCGGCGACTCGGGAGCGGTGACGAGCGCGCTCGATATCGCCGTTCTGGACGATGACCCGACCGGTTCGCCTAAGACACGTCGCCGGCCTCGCGCGCGCAAGGCCGATCCTGAAGCCGTGAGCGAGCAGCCGGCAGTCGAGGAGACCGAGGCGCCCAAGCCCAAGCGCACGCGGCGCAAGGCCGCCGCACCGGAAGCCGTTCCCGAGGCCGAAGCGCCCGCCGAAGACGCCAAGCCCAAGCGTACGCGTCGCAAGAAGGCGGAGCCGGAGGCAAATCTCGAGTCCGTGGACATCGCCGATCCGGCGCAGGAAGCGACGCTTGCTGTCGGGCAGGACGGGACGCTGCCGCCCGACAAGGCCGAGACCTTGCCGCCTATTGCCTCGAACGATGCTGACGCAGAGATGACCGAGGCCGAACCGCCCCGCCGCGGTTGGTGGCAACGTACCTTCGGCGCATGAGTATCGGGACCGGACTTCACACTCGGTTAAGCCGGGCGGTTGCAGCGAAGTCCGGTCCTTCGTGCATTCGGGCTGAACGATGAACGTTTCATTCAAGCGACTGATCGCTGCATGCGCCGCCGGGATTCTCTTGCTGGCGCAGCCATCGGTCGCCCAATCGATCCTGCGCGATGCCGAGACGGAAGCGATGTTCACGCAGATGTCGATCCCCTTGGTGAGGGCTGCCGGCCTTTCACCGCGCGACGTCAAGGTCATGCTGATCAACGACGACTCGATCAACGCCTTCGTCGTCGGCGGACAGACAGTGTACGTCCATTCCGGTTTGATCGAGGCGGCGGACAACGCCAACGAGGTGCAGGGCGTGATCGCTCACGAACTGGGCCACATCGCCGACGGGCATGTCGTGCTCGCCGATCGCGGTATGAAACCGGCGGTCGGGATCACCCTGCTCAGCATGGTGGTCGGCCTGGCGGCGATGGCGGTCGGCGCAGGCGATGCGGGCGCGGGGATCATGGCGGCGGGGCAGCAGGCGGCGCTGGGCAAATACCTGGCCTTCACGCGCGTGCAGGAAGCCACCGCCGATGCCAGCGGCGTCAAATATCTGCGCGAGGCGGGCATCTCCGGGCGCGGCATGCTCAGCTTCTTCAAGAAGCTACAGCAGCAGGAATATCGCTATGGCCTGTCCGAGATCGACCCGTTCATGCAGACCCACCCGCTGTCGGGACAGCGCGTCCAGACGCTGACCGCCGATGTCCAGGCATCACCATCCTATGATGCCAAGCCCGATCCTGCGCTGGAGGAACGATTTCGACGGGTGAAGGCGAAGCTCAAGGGCTATGTCGACACACCCCAGCACACGTTGACCGCTTATCCGCCGACCGATCAGAGCGTCTACGCTCATTATGCGCGGGCGTATGCCTATCACAAGGCCGGCTATCCGCAGAAGGCGGATGCCGAGGCCGATGCGCTCGTCGCGGCCGATCCGACCGACCCCTATTTTCTTGAGATCAGGGGTCAGATACTGCTGGAGGCCGGGCAGCCCGAACAGGCGCTGACGCCATTGCGTGAAGCGACCGAGGGATCGCGCAGCAATCCGCTGATCGCCACCACCTTCGGCCACGCGCTGATCGCGACCGAAAACCCCGCGCATTATGACGAGGCTAAGCGCGTGCTGAGGATCGCGACCGCGCGTGACGACGACAACCCCTTCGCCTGGGTTCAGCTCGGCACCGTCTATGAACGCACAGGTGACGAGCCCCGCGCCGCGCTCGCGACGGCGGAGCGGGCGAGCCTGACGGGTGACATGCGCACCGCGCTCGGCAGCGCGCGGTACGCGATGGCCAACATCCCCTCCAACACGCCGGACTGGATCCGCGCGCAGGACATCGCGCTCGCGTCGCAGAACGAGATGGCGGACGATCCGAAGAAGTATAAGCGTCGATGAAATGGCTGCTGCCGGCGGTTGCCGCGATCGGATTGATCGCAGGCGCGGGCGCGATGTGGCTGTTCGAGGGCGGTGGTGGGCTTTCCGGGATCGACCGCACGCGGATGGAATCGGTCGTCCATGACTATGTGCTGGCCCATCCCGAGCTGATCCCGCAGGCAATGCAGCGGCTGCAGGACCGCGAGAGCGCGAAAGTCGTCGCCGCCAACCGTGCCGCGATCGTCGATCCGGTCGGCAACGCCTGGATCGGCAACCCGAACGGCGACGTCACGCTGGTCGAGTATTTCGACTATAATTGCGGCTATTGCCGCGCCGTCCTGCCGGCGATCCAGAAACTGGTCGATAATGACGACAAGCTTCGGGTCGTGTTCCGCGATTTTCCGGTGCTGAGCGATGAGAGCGGTGTCGCGGCGCAGTGGAGCATAGCCGCCGCCCGACAGGGTCGCTTCCGCCAATTCCACGACGCGCTGTATGCGGCGGGACCGGTGACACCCCAAAGCCTGGCATCGGCGGCGAGAAGCGCGGGACTCGATCCCGACACGCTGGCGCGCGCGGCGGAGGCTCCCGCGGTCGGCGACGCGATCAGGCAGAACGTCGCGATGGGGCGGCAACTGGGCATGAGCGGCACCCCGGCCTGGGTGGTGGGGAACCGTGTCCTGTCCGGTGCGATGCCGCTGGACGAGTTACAGCGGGCGATCGCCGATGCTCGCAAGAACGCGGTATGAACGACACGATCCTCTCGGTTAAGGGCGTAGCCAAGACTTATAAGGGCGGCGTTACTGCGCTGGAGCCGACCGACCTGCACATCGCGCGCGGCGAGATCTTCGCGCTGCTCGGACCCAATGGCGCGGGCAAGACGACGCTGATCTCGATCATCTGCGGCATCGTCACGCCGTCATCGGGAACGGTCACGGTCGATGGGCACGACGCGATCCAGAGTCCCAAGGCCGCCCGGCGGCTGATCGGGCTGGTGCCGCAGGAATTGTCTGTCGACATCTTCGAGACGGTATTGGCGACCGTCACCTTCTCGCGTCGGCTGTTCGGCCGCTCTGGGCACAGCGGCTACATCGAGCAGGTGCTGCGCGACCTATCGCTTTGGGACAAGCGCGATGCCAAGATCAAGGAATTATCCGGCGGCATGAAGCGCCGCGTGCTGATCGCCAAGGCGCTGTCACACGAACCGGAGATCCTGTTCCTCGACGAACCCACCGCCGGCGTCGATGTCGAACTGAGACGGGATATGTGGCGGCTGGTCCACCGGCTTCGCGAGCGCGGCACGACGATCATCCTGACGACGCACTATATCGAGGAGGCCGAGGAGATGGCCGACCGGGTGGGCGTCATCGCCAGGGGCAAGCTGCTGCTGGTCGAGGACAAGGCCGCGCTGATGAAGAAGCTGGGAAAGCGCGAACTAGACCTGACGCTCGACGAACCCATGACCACGATTCCCGGCGCCTTGGCGGACTGGAACCTGTCGATACTCAATGACGGACACACGCTGCGTTATGTCTTTGATGCTCGCGGTGAGACAACGGGCATCCCTTCACTTCTGAGGAAAATGGCTGAACTGGGCATCGGCTTCAACGATCTGGAGACGTCGAAATCAAGTCTTGAGGACATCTTCGTCGATCTGGTGGGGGAAAGCGCGTGAACCTTCACGGGATCTGGGCGATCTACCGGTTCGAGATGGCCCGTGCGCTCAGGACGCTGTGGCAGAGCCTCGTCGCGCCCGTACTGACGACCAGCCTTTATTTCATCGTGTTCGGCGGTGCGATCGGCAGCCGGATGCAGTCGGTCGGCGGCGTCGATTATGGCAGCTTCATCGTGCCGGGCCTCATCATGCTTTCGCTCCTCACGCAGAGCATCGGCAATGCGTCGATTGGAATCTACTTCCCGAAATTTACCGGCACCGTCTATGAACTGCTCTCCGCGCCGATTTCACCGATGGAGATGGTGCTGGGCTATGTCGGCGCGGCGGCGACCAAGTCGGTGTTGCTCGGGCTCATCATCCTCGGCACGTCCGCTTTCTTCGTGCCGCTCAGGATCGCATACCCGGGGGCAATGATTGCCTTCCTGCTGCTCACCGCCATCGCCTTTAGCCTGTTCGGATTCATCATTGGCATCTGGGCCAAGAATTTCGAGCAGTTGAACTTCGTTCCGCTGCTGCTGATTACCCCGCTGACCTTCCTGGGCGGTGCTTTCTATTCGATCGACATGCTGCCCGGCATCTGGCGGACGGTCAGCCTGTTCAACCCAGTCGTCTATCTCATCAGCGGTTTTCGCTGGAGCTTCTTCGGACGCGGCGATGTCGCGATCGGGATCAGCCTTGGGGTGACCGCCGGCTTCCTGCTGCTGTGCCTCGCAATTATCGCGTGGATCTTCAGGACCGGCTGGCGGCTGAAAGCGTAGGATAGTTCTGCGGTGCCGTCCTACACCACCTCCCTTCGCCAGGCACCCGTGAGCACGGGGCGGATGACCAGCCCGTTCAGGTCGATGAAGGCGTGGAACGCCATCGCCACCCACAAACTTCCGCTCGCCAAATAGACCGCCGCGAACAACGCACCGATGGCGGTCGTCGCCAGTATTCCGATCCAGCCCTGATATCTGTGCGCCGCGCCGAACAGCAAGATCGCCGCGATGAAGGTCACCGGCACCGGAACGCCCGTCAGCACGGCGGTCAGCGGCAGCGCGAGCCGAAAGAACAGCTCCTCGGTCACCCCTGCCGTCACCGACAACGCGGCGGCATAGGCAAGCTCACCGCGATGCCGCGGCAACACCGCGCCGACATCACCGATCATCGGCCCGCGCCTTCCGCGACGCTTCTGCCAGATCGCGAGCAACGTGCCGACGGTCATCCCGCCCACCGCCGCCGCGCCCATCATCGCCAGCAGCGGCCCTTGCTCGGACAGGTCGATCGTCCCGGTCATTGCGACCGCGGGTCCGAACTCGACCGGCATCGTTCCGATCGCGTTCCACCGCCCGAGCAGGCCTAGCACGACGAGCGACGGCACCGCGAAGGCGAGCACCGCCTTGATGACCCACAGTCGATATCGCGCGCGCCTCAAGTCAGGTCCGGCCAGACACCGGAATATCGCCCAGCGACGCAGGTTACCACGAATGAACCAGCCGAACGCCGCCAGCAGCGCGGCGAGCGACAGCGCCGCGGCGCTCAGATGCGGTGCTCGCCCTTCACCCGGCGGACGGTGCCCGACGATGCGCGCATGACGACACTCTCCGTGGTCATCTTGCCGCCGCGCCTGCGCTTGACGCCTTCCAGCAGCGACCCGTCGGTCACGCCGGTCGCCGCGAAGATGCAGTCGCCCTTGGCCAGTTCGGTCAGATCATACTGCCGATCTAGGTCCTCGATCCCCCATTTCCTTGCACGTGCGCGCTCATCATCGTTGCGGAACAACAGCCTGCCCTTGAACTGCCCACCGATGCAGCGCAGCGCCGCGGCCGCCAGCACGCCCTCCGGAGCACCGCCCGCACCCATGTAGATGTCGATCGTCGTGTCAGGATCGCTGGTCGCGATCACCCCGGCGACGTCGCCGTCGCCGATCAGCATGACGCCGCAGCCCAGCGTGCGCAGTTCCGCGATCAGCTTCTCGTGACGCGGGCGGTCGAGCACGCAGGCGATGATTTCGCCAGGCTCGACCCCCTTGGCCGCCGCGACCGCGCGCACATTGTCGGCGGGCGACTTGTCCAGGTCGATCACGCCCTCCGGATAGCCCGGCCCCACCGCGATCTTGTCCATGTAGACGTCGGGTGCATTCAATAGCCCGCCGCCTTCTGAGATCGCCAGCACCGCCAAGCTGTTCGGTCCCGCCTTCGCGGTGATCGTCGTGCCCTCCAGCGGATCGAGCGCGATGTCGATCGCGGGCCCCTGCCCCGTGCCGACCTTCTCGCCGATGTAGAGCATCGGCGCCTCGTCGCGCTCGCCCTCGCCGATGACGACGGTGCCGTCCATGTCCAATTCGTTCAGTGCCGCGCGCATCGCCTCGACCGCCGCTGCGTCTGCCGCCTTCTCGTCACCGCGCCCGACCAGCTTCGACGCCGCGATCGCCGCCGCCTCCGTAACACGCACCATCTCCAGCACGAGGACCCGGTCAAGTACGTTGCTGCTGGTGGCGGTCATGGTCTTCCCCTTTTTGCGATGGATGCCTGCGCGATAGGCGCAAGCGGTTGCCGCTGTCGAGCAATCAGCGTTTCCCGGGCGGCTCGATCCGGAACATCACCGGCCACTCCTTGCCCGTCACGTAGAGCTGCCGGCGCCCCGCGTCCCAGGCGATGCCGTTGGCAACCGCTTCGGGGTCGCCTGGATGTATCTCGGCGACCAGTGCCGAAAGATCGATCACCCCGACCACCTTGCCCGAAGAGGGATCGATCCGCACGATGCCCCTCGAATGCCAGACATTGGCCAGGATCTCGCCATCGACCCATTCCAGTTCGTTGAGATTGGCGAGTGGCTGGCCCTTGAACGTCACGGTCAGCCGCCGCCGTTCGGCGAAGGTGGCGGGATCGAGGAACCGTAGTTGGGGAGTTCCGTCCGACATTATGAGCGAATGCCCGTCGCTGGTCAGCGCCCAGCCCTCGCCCGGATAACGAAAGCTACCGAGCTTGCGAAAGCCCTTCAGCGACCAGCGCCAACCGAGATGGTGCTGCCACGTCAGGCTGATGATCTGCTGGCGCCAGGGGGCAATCCCCTCGCCGAAATAGGGGGCCGGAATTGTGACGCTTTGCAAGGTCCGGCCGCTCGTGGGATCGACACGGCGGATCGACGACTCGCCCACCTGACCCGTACTCTCGAACAAGGCGCCGTCGTGCCAGAACAATCCTTCGGTAAAGGCCCCGGGATCATGCGGCAACCGCGCGGTAACGACCGCCGACACAATCGGCGGCGCGGGATCGGCGGGCGGTGCCGCTTGGGGCGCCGCCGCGAGTAAAGCCAGCGGAGCGAGCCGGCGCATCAGTCGCGCAGCAGCTCGTTGATGCTGGTCTTGGACCGGGTCCGCGCATCGACCCGCTTGACGATCACCGCACAGTAAAGTGCGGGATCGCTTCCCGTCGTGCCGGGCACCACCACCGAATAGGGCGGAACGTGGCCACGATAGACTTCACCCGTCACGCGGTCGACGATCTTGGTCGATGCGCCCAGATAGACGCCCATCGACAGCACCGCGCCCTCCCCGACGCGCACTCCTTCCGCCACTTCGGAGCGCGCTCCGATGAACGCACCGTCTTCGACGACGACGGGATCAGCCTGCAACGGCTCCAGCACGCCACCGATCCCGGCGCCGCCCGAAAGATGGACGTTGCGTCCGATCTGCGCGCAACTGCCGACGGTCGCCCAAGTGTCCACCATCGTTCCCTCGCCGACATAGGCGCCGATATTGACGAAGCTGGGCATCAGCACCGCGCCGCGTCCGATGAACGCGCCGCGCCTGACGATGCTGCCCGGCACGCTGCGGAAACCCGCATGACGGTGGCGATTCTCGCCCCAGCCGTCGAACTTCGAGGGCACCTTGTCGAACCACGTCGCGCCGCCGGGCCCCGGCACGACGGCGTTATCGTTCAGCCGGAACGACAAGAGCACCGCCTTCTTGAGCCACTGGTTGACGCGCCAGCCGCCATTTCCATCCGGCTCGGCCACACGCGCGCGGCCCTCATCGAGCATGCCCAGCGCCTCCTCCACCGCTTCGTTGACCGCGCCAGCCGTCGTTGTCGCGACGTTGGCGCGATCCTCCCAGGCGGCGTCGATCGTGGCGACCAGGTCGCTCATTCATCCTCCATCACGTTGACCAGCCATTCTCCCAGATCGCGTGTGGTGAAATCGACAAAGTCGCGATCAGCGTCGGGGGACTGTTCGGAGCCGTTATCGACCCAGACGGTCGTCATGCCGATCGCCTTGGCGGGCTTCAGGTTGCGCGCCATGTCCTCGAAGAACACGCTTTCCTGAGGATCGATGGCATGGACGGCGCACAGGCCGGTATAGGCCGAGGGGTCGGGTTTGGGCACCAGCCCCATCGCGTGAATGTCGTGAACGGCCTCAAAACTTTCGCCCAGTCCCAGCCGGTCGAGAACCTTCAGCGCATAGGGCTTGTCGCCGTTGGTGAAGACCAGCTTCCTGCCCGGCAGCCGTGCGATGGCCGCGACCAGTGGCGCGTCGTGCGCCAGGACGTCCATCTCGATGTCATGCACATAATCGAGGAACGCGTGCGGATCGACGTCATGCTCCGCCATCAACCCGGCCAGCGTGGTGCCGTGGCCCATGAAATAGCTCTTCTGGATACGGCGCGCCTCGACGGGATCGATCTTCAGCAGTTGTGCGACGAACTCGGTCATCCGCAGGTCGATCCGGCCGAACAGGTCCGCCCGCGCCGGGTACAGCGTGTTGTCGAGATCGAAGATCCAGTTGCGGATCTGGGCGAGCCGGGCGAGCATTGCCGCTGCCTTTAGGGTCGGGCGATCTGCCCGGCAACCGCGGTAACTTGTGGTTTACCATGTCATGGCTAGAGTCGGAGCGGCGATCGTGGAGCGAGGCAATGAGGATTTGGGCGTGGCGATCGATCGGGCTGTGCACTCCGGCGCTGCTCGCGGCATGCGGCGGCAGCGGTGGCGGCATCAACAGCCCGCCCGCCCCGCCGGCCGCAAGCGTGCCCGACCCTGCGCCGCCGCCGGTTCCCGCGCCGATGCCCGCTCCCGCTCCAACGCCTGCCCCCTCCAACAACGACACATCGGAATATCGCACGACCATCGGCGCGGTGTCGATGAACGCGCTTGCCGCCTACGATAGCGGCGCGACGGGGCGCGGCGTCGCGATCGGCATCATCGACAGCGGCCTAGACCAGCAGACCGGCGAGTTCGCCGGGCGCATCTCAGCGGCCTCGCGCGATGTCGCCGGCAATGCGGACTATGGCGATGTCAGCGGCCACGGCACCGCCGTCACCTTTGTCGCGGCGGGCGCGCGCAACGGGCTAGGCGCGCAGGGCGTGGCGTTCGACGCCTCGATCATCGTGCTGCGCGCCGACCGTCCGGGAAGCTGCACGCCCACCACGACCAGCGACGACAGTACGGACAGCTGCTCGTTTCCCAGCAGCGCGATCGCGACCGGGGTCGATGCGGCCCGGACCGGCGGCGCGCGCGTCATCAACATGTCGCTGGGCGGCGCGGCCATGTCACCCGATCTGGTCGCCGCGATCGGACGCGCGACCCAGGCCGGGCTCATCATCGTCATCGCGGCGGGCAATGACGGTACCGCCGAGCCTGATCCCTTCACATTCGTTGCCGGCGATCCGGCAGCGCGAAATCAGGTCATCATTGCCGGATCGGTCGACAGCGCAGATCAGATCTCCAGCTTCAGCGACCGGGCCGGCAGCGGCGCGGCACACTTCCTCGCAGCGGTCGGCGAGCGCGTCCGGGCACCTTGCGAGGGAACGAAGATTTGCCTGTGGTCCGGTACCTCGTTCGCCGCGCCGCAGGTATCGGGCGCGGTCGCGCTGCTCGCGCAGGCCTTTCCGAACCTGTCGGGCGCACAGATCGTCGACATTCTCTATCGCTCCGCTCGAGACGCGGGCGCGGCGGGCGTCGATCCGGTCTATGGTCAGGGCATCATCGACCTGACGCGCGCGTTCCAGCCGATCGGCAGCACCGCGCTGGCCGGCACGACCGCGGCGGTGTCACTCGGAGCGAACGCGCAACTCTCGGCGGCGATGGGCGATGCGCCCGTCGGCGCACTGGGCGCAGTCATCCTGGACGGCTATTCACGCGCCTATGCGGTCGACCTGGCGCAATCGATCGCGCATGCTACGCCGACGCGTCTGCTGGGCGGCGTGGTGCAGGCGGGCGGGCGCCAGGTGGCGCTGAGCGCGAGCGGCATGACGCTGGCGATGACGCTGACCCCCGTCGCGCACGGCGAGGTCCGGTTGCTGCGCACCGAACTGACCGAGGTTCAGGCACGGCAATCTCGGGCGATCGCCGGCATGGTCACGCAGCGCCTGGGCGCGAACACCGCGCTAGCGTTCGGCATCGCCAGCGGTGCGAGCGCGCTTAGCGGACAATTGACCGGCCGGGCCGAGCCTGCCTACCTGATCGCACGTGGCGATGCACAGGGTTTTGAAACCCATGTGAAAGGGTCGACAGCGATCCGCCAGCGACTGGGCTCGACTGGAATCACGGCAACCGCCGAAAACGGCGACGTCCTCTCCCGCAGCACCTCGCCGTGGGTGCTGCGCAGCAGCTATCAACGGTCGCGATACGAGCGGTTTTCGCTGGGCGTCGACCGGACATTCGGCGCGCTCGCTGCGCAGTTGAGCGCCAGCACGCTCGGCGAGCGTGACAGCGTGCTGGGCGCCCGTTTCGGCGCCGGCCTCGGCGGCGCGCGAGCGACGACGCGTTTCGTCGACGCGGCATTTCGATGGCGGATGGGAAACGGCTGGTCGGTAGGCGGCAACTGGCGGCAGGGATGGAGCGCGATCGCGGTACGCGGCGGCTTGCGGGGCGGCGGAACATTGCGTTCAAGGGCCTTCGCCGCCGACATCGGGAAGAACGGACTGTTCGGCGGTGACAGCGGCGGATTGCGGCTGGCACAGCCACTACGGGTCACAGGCGGCGGACTCAACCTCGTGTTACCCACTGGCTACGACTATGTTTCCGCCGAAGTCGACGGCTGGACCGCCCGGCGTCTCGACCTGACCCCGGCCGGGCGCGAACTCGACATGGAAGCGCGTTATGCTCGCCCGCTTCTTGGCGGGTTGGTCGAGACGAACCTGTATTGGCGTCGCGACTCCGGCAATATCGCGGGCCTGAATGACGATTACGGCATGGCGATGCGCTACGGGTTCCGCTTCTAGGCAAAGTGATTGCAGAGGCGCCCACGCGCGCCCATCTGACCATCATGACACGCTACGCCCTGCTCGATCTCGTCCCCGTCATCGAAGGCGGCTCGGTCGCCGGAGCGCTCGCCAATGCCGCGGACATCGCCCGAACTGCGGAGCGGCTCGGCTTCACCCGCTACTGGTGCGCGGAGCATCACGGCATGCGCGGCATCGCCAGCGCGGCGACGTCGGTCGTGCTCGCGCATACCGGCGCCGCCACCAGCACGATCCGTATCGGCGCGGGCGGCATCATGCTGCCCAACCACGCCCCGCTCGCAATCGCCGAACAGTTCGGGACGCTCGACGCGCTGTTTCCCGGCCGCATCGACCTGGGGCTGGGGCGTGCACCCGGTTCGGACCAGCGCGTTGCGATGGCGATGCGGCGCAACCTGGACAGCGACGCCAACGCCTTCCCGCGCGATGTGATGGAGTTGCAGAGCTATTTCGCGGATGACGGGCAGACCGGGATCGTCGCCACCCCGGGCGCGGGGGCACGACCGGACCTGTGGATCCTGGGATCGAGCCTGTTCGGCGCGCAACTCGCCGCTGCATTGGGGTTGCCCTATGCGTTCGCATCGCATTTCGCGCCCGATGCGCTCGATCAGGCGCTAACGATCTATCGCCGCGACTTTCGCCCCTCGGCGCAGCTTGCACGGCCTTATGCCATGGCCGGCTTCAACGTCTTCGCAGCCGATACCGATCAGCAGGCCGAATTGCTGGCTTCCTCGCAGCAGCAGGCTTTCGTCAGCCTCAGGACCGGGAATCCGCGCCAGTTGCCGCCCCCCGTTCCCGGCTACCGCGACTCGCTCGGGGCGCAGGGAGCCGCGATCCTTGACCATGTCCTGCAATGCTCGGCCGTGGGTGGCCCCGCCTCCGTCGCGCGCGGTCTTGCCGATTTCGTCGCGCGGACCGGCGTCGACGAGGTGATGGTCGCCAGCGCGATCTACGACCACGACGCGCGCAAGCGCAGCCTGGCCATCACCGCCGAAGCCATGCACGAGGCAAAGCTGGCGGCGTGACAACCTATCTGATCGTGCTGCTGCCCATTCTCGTAACCGGTCGCCATGTCGGTTACACCAACATCAGCGTCGCCGATCAGCCTTCCTGATGCCGGATCTCGGGTTCAGCAACTGGTTCTATGTTATCCTGATCGGCATTCCGATCCTGGCCGCGCTGTTGCGCCGGGTGCCGGTGATCGGCCCGATCATTCGTCTGGTTTCCTGGATCGTGCTGCTCGGCGCGCTGTATCTTGTCATCGACCAGCGCGGACGGCTGGACCCCTATCTGTCGCGCATCACCGCGGCGCTGAACCTCGACGATCAGCAGGTGTCGGGGCAGGAGGTTCGCATCCGCATGGCGCCCGACGGGCATTTCTGGGCGCGCGTCGCAATCGGAGACGTGAAGCGTCGCATGCTGATCGACAGCGGCGCGACCGTGACCGCATTGTCCGAGGAAACCGCCGCGGCGGCTGGTCTGACCGTCCATGACGAGGTGCTCCCGGTCCTGCTGCGCACCGCCAACGGTACGATCAGCGCGCAGACCTCCAGCATTCCCGATCTGACGCTGGGCAATATCACCGCGCGCAACATGTCGGTCGTCGTCTCGCCCGCGTTCGGCAATGCCGACGTCCTGGGCATGAATTTCCTGTCGCGGCTGAAGTCGTGGCGCGTCGAGGGGAGGACGCTGATCATGGTGCCCCACCATCCGCAGAACATAGGTCGGACGAGAGCGGTGACGGAGACCTGAATAGGAATGCCCTTGAGTTGAGACCGTAGTCGGCGATCGGCTCGAGACTGGCATCGCCGTGCCGAGCCATGAACTCACTCAGCGCGCGCCGCTGGCCCCGCCGGTCGTCGCGATCAAAACAGTTCCAATCGTCCATGATCAAAATGGAAACGGGCGCCAGCAGACCGTCCAACCACTTGAGCACATCGACCGTAGCGTTGTATAGGTCACAGTCGATCATCGCGACGACGACTTTACGTCCTGTAAGTTTTTCCTTCTCAGCCTCGGTCAAGCTCTCGCTGAAGAACCCCTTCGTCAGAAAGGTCCGGTTCCAGTCGACGCCCGCCTTATCCAGGTTCTGACGAACGGCGGAGAGCGAGCGGGCATATTGCCCCTCTCGAAACTCATGATGCCCGGTCAAGTCCGCCTCGCCGATTGCGGGCAGTCCTTCAAAGGAGTCGTAGCCGAAGAAGTGGGTGTCGTCATGACCCGCAGCGGACACCAATTGCTGAGCTTTCCAGAAGCTGTAGCCCTTGAACACGCCGAACTCGCAATAGACACCATCCCCGTCAAATAGTTTAAGCCGCTCGGCGACGCGGAAAATTGTCTCGAAACCCTCGTCCAGGCCGGGACTAGCAGATCGAAATCCGTGAAAGAGATTGTAATAGACTTTTGATGCGATGACATTAAGTCCAAGGGCTTGCATCGATCGAACGGCGGTACGGCGTATGGCATAGACCGAGTCCATCGGCGGCCTTTCCAGAATGACTATTCCATTGTCGTTGCTTACATAGATCAAGCTTGTAAAGTCTGATATATGGTTAAGTAGAGCTAAGTCGCCGCCGGTAATCTCAATCGTACCATCAGGCCGCCCAGATCCTCGCTCTCCTCCAGCGCGACCGTGCCGCCGTAGATCTCGGCGACGTCACGCACGATGGCCAGGCCAAGCCCGGTTCCGGGCTTGCCGGTATCGAGCCGCGCGCCGCGATCGAAAATGCGTTGCCGATCCTCCGCGGGGATACCCGACCCATCGTCTTCGACCAGGATCTCCGCGAATCCTGCCTGCGCGCCGACAGTGATAAAGACGCTTCCGCCGCCATATTTTGCCGCATTCTCGATGAGATTGCCCAGCATCTCGTCCAGATCCTGCCGCTCGACATGCACCTGCAAGTCGCGGCGGCCATCTACGTCGATCCGCACGTTCTGATAGAGCCGCCCGACCGCGCGCTCGACCGACTCAAGGCTCGGCCAGACCTCGGCACGGCTATGCGCCGAGCCCCGCCGTCCGACGGCGCGCGCGCGCGCCAGATGGTGGTCGACCTGCCGCCGCATCGTCCGCGCCTCACGCACCACCGTCTCGCCCAGATCGTCAGCAACGGCGGTCGCGGCGTTCATGATGACGGTCAGCGGCGTCTTGAGCGCATGCGCCAAGTTGCCCGCATGCCTGCGCGCCTCCTCCGCCTGCCGCTCATTGTGCTCGATCAGCCCGTTCAGTTCCTCAACCATCGGTGCGACCTCGATCGGCATTGCCTTGTCGATGCGGTTCGATTGACCCGCGCGCATGCGCACGATCTCGGCGCGGACCCGGCGGAGCGGCCATAACCCATAAAAGGTTTGCAATGCGGCCATCACGATCAATCCGAGGCCAAGCAACGCGAACGACCGAATAAGTGTGCGCCTGAGCGTCGCGATCTGCGCATCCAGACCGTTGCGACTCTGCGCGACCTGGAAGCGCCAGCGGGTCGACGCCCCCGGCAGCGTCACGTCGCGCTCCAGTACCCGCAATTTCTCGTCGGCGAACTGATCGCTGTCATAGCCATGCACCGCGCGGTCAGTGTGCGACCCGCCGAAGCGCAACCGCCGGTCCCACAGCGATCGCGACGGGAATGGTTCGTGCCCTGGCGCTGCCACCTGCCAGTACAGTCCCGATCCCGGCTCAAGGAATCGCTGGTCGGCGGGCTCACGGTTGAAGACCACCTCACCGTCCGGCCCGATTTCCGATGTCACGACCAACGCCGTCAGCACGTAATCCAGCTGATCGTCGAAGTTGCGCGTGACCGCCGCGACCAGAACCCGGTCGAGCGCGAAGCCCCCGCCCGCCAACAGCAGCGCAATCCATAGCGCCGCGACCAGGATCATCCGCCGCGCCAGCGAACCTGTGTCCCGGCGTTGCTCGGTCATGACCGGCTCAGACGTCGTCGGGATCTTCCAGACTGTAGCCCAAACCGCGGATCGTCGTGATTACGTCCTGACCCAGCTTCTTGCGAATGCGCGTCACAAACACCTCGATCGTGTTTGAATCCCGGTCGAAATCCTGATCGTAGATGTGCTCGATCAGCTCGGTGCGACTGACGACCTTGCCCTTGTGATGGAGAAGGTAGCTCAGCAGCTTGTATTCCTGTGCGGTCAGCTTCACCGCTTCTCCGCCGCGAGTCACCTTGCCGCTGCGCGTGTCGAGCCGGATGTCGCCGGCGGTCAGCTCAGACGACGCGTTGCCGCTTGCCCGGCGGATCAACGCGCGCAGTCGCGCGATCAGCTCCTCGGTCTGGAAGGGCTTGGCGACATAATCGTCCGCGCCTGCGTCCAGTCCTGCCACCTTGTCCGACCAGCTGTCGCGCGCGGTCAGCACCAAAACGGGGGCGGTGCGACCCTCCTTGCGCCAGCGGTCGAGTACGGTCAGCCCGTCGATTTCAGGCAATCCCAGGTCGAGCACGATGGCATCGTAATTCTCGGTCGAACCCAGGAAATGTCCCTCCTCGCCATCGGTGGCGAGATCGATCGCATAGCCCGCGCCTTCCAGCGTGTTCTTGAGTTGCTGTCCCAGATTGGGTTCGTCCTCGACGATCAGAACGCGCATTATCATCTCCTCGTAATCAGTCGTCAGCGCCCCGTACGGCCCAGGATCTGGCCAGTACGGCCATCGACCTCTACCCAGATGACCATGCCGTCGCGCAAGAATTTCAGGGTATAGATCCCGGTACCCGAGTCGACCTCGGACCCGATATATTGTGCGCCTTTCATGGTCGGGACGGTGCGCGCCTCGATTTCCTTCAGGGGCAGGATGCGTCCCTCGCGCCGTGCCTCATACGCCCATTGCTGATCACCGCGCCGTTGATCCGGCACGGCAAGGGCAGGCGCGGCAGCGGCAAGACCTATAGCCAGAAGCATCTTCATGCCGTTGCCATGACCTGCGTGCATTGAACAGCCCGTGAATGATGCACGGCTTGTCGCGCAGCGGTCGCCACCCTAGCTCGCTGGCAATGGCTGCTCCCATCCTTTCCTACGAAAATCTTGGCCTTGTCCAGGGGTCCGGCTGGCTCTTCAGGCATCTTGACCTTCACGTCGGCGCGCGCGACCGGCTGGCGCTGATCGGTCGCAACGGGGCAGGCAAGTCGACGCTCTTGCGCCTGATCGCCGGTGCGATCGACAGCGACGAGGGACGGCGAACGATCGTCCCGGGCACGCGTGTCGTTCTGCTGGAGCAGGAGCCGGACCTGACGGCCTTTTCGACGCTCGCCGATTATGTCCTCTCCGGTGCCGATGCTCCGCTGGCGCATGAGGCGGACGCGATCGCCGACAAGCTCGGCATCGACCTCTCGCGCGATCCGGCGTCGGCCAGCGGCGGTGAACGTCGACGCGCCGCCATCGTGCGTGCGCTTGCGATGGAACCCGACGTCCTGCTGCTGGACGAGCCGACCAACCATCTGGACATCGCCGCGATCGACTGGTTGGAGGGGTGGCTGGGTCGGTATACCGGGGCATTTGTCGCGATCAGCCATGACCGCACCTTCCTCACCCGCCTGACAAAACAGACGCTGTGGCTCGACCGGGGCAGCCTGCGCCGTGCAGAGATCGGCTTTGGCGGCTTCGAGGCATGGACCGATCAGGTCTATGCCGAGGAAGCGCGCAACGCCGAGCGGCTGGACGCTAAGCTGAAGCTTGAGGAGCATTGGCTGCAACGCGGCGTGACCGGCCGCCGTCGCCGAAACCAGGGCCGGCTCGCCAAGCTGCACGAGATGCGCGCGACCCGCGCCGCGATGATCGGACCGCAGGGTGCGGCGAACCTGGCTATCGGCACTGACGACGTGCGAACGAAGACGGTCATCGACGCAAAGCAGGTGACCAAGCGCTACGGCGACCGCACGATCATCCGCGATCTCGACCTGCGCATCACGCGCGGCGACCGGATCGGTATCGTTGGCGCGAACGGCGCGGGCAAGTCGACGCTGCTGAAGCTGCTGACCGGCGAGATCGAACCCGACGAGGGTAGGGTCAGGCTCGCCAAGACGCTCGACGGGGTCGTCATCGACCAGCAGCGCAGCCTGATGGCACCGGACAAACGGGTGCGCGACGTGCTGGCCGATGGCGGCGACTGGATCGACGTTCTGGGGACCCGCAAGCACGTCCACGGCTATCTGAAGGAGTTCCTGTTCGAACCCGCGCTGGCCGAGGCGAAAGTCGGCACGCTGTCGGGCGGCGAAAAATCGCGGCTGCTGCTCGCCAGGGAGTTCGCCCGTGCCTCCAACCTGCTCGTGATGGACGAGCCGACCAACGACCTCGATCTCGAGACGCTCGACCTGCTGCAGGAGGTGATCGCCGACTATGACGGCACCGTCCTGATCGTCAGCCACGACCGCGACTTCCTCGACCGGACGGTGACGGTGACGCTGGGTCTGGACGGGTCGGGCGACGTCGACGTGGTCGCAGGCGGCTATGCCGACTGGGAGCGCCGCCGCCAGCCGCGCCCCGCGCCGAAACGCACGCCCGCCAGAACCGCGCCGGCGCCGCCCCCCTCGCCTCAGCGCAAGCTCAGCTACAAGGACCAGCGCGACTATGACCAGCTCCCGGCAAGGATCGAGGCGCTGGACGCAGGCATCGCGCGCGACGAAGCGGCGCTGTCGGACCCCCATCTCTATGCCCGCGACCCCGCGGCGTTCGGACGGCTCATGACCTCGATAGAGACGGCGCGCGCCGAAAAGGACGCAGCAGAGTTGCGGTGGCTCGATCTGGCGGAGCAGCGCGAAACCTTGGGGACTCCCTAAGCCCTAACCGTCCCTCAGCCCGATCCCGATCGACGCCCTCGCCTGATCCGCCTCGCTCGAGACGACCGGATAGGCGCAGTAGTCGGCGGCATAATAGGCGCTCGGCCGGTGGTTGCCCGACCATCCGACGCCGCCGAACGGCGCGCCGGAGGACGCGCCGTTGGTCGGCTTGTTCCAGTTCACGATCCCCGCCCGCGCGTTCGCCCA
Organism: Sphingomonas sp.; assembly: GCA_965260965.1. GTDB lineage: Bacteria > Pseudomonadota > Alphaproteobacteria > Sphingomonadales > Sphingomonadaceae > Sphingomonas. The sequence continues at coordinate 2,239,518 of CBDHCA010000003.1, forward strand.
GAAACGGTCGTAGAGCGCGGGCGTCTGGCTGATCAGGCTCGCTGACAGGCCGTAGCGCGTATTGTTCGCCTCTGCGATCGCCGCGTCGAAGTCGTCCACGCGAATCACCTGTAGTACGGGGCCGAACAGCTCGATATCTGGACGGTCCGCCATGCCGGTCGTGTCGATCAGCGCAGGGACAAGGAACGGGCGCCCCTCGATTGGACGCTCAAGATGGCGGATTGCGCGTCCGCCCTTCATCAGCAGCGACAGGAAGCCCTCGGTCAGCTGGTCCGCCGCCTCGTTATCGATCACCGGACCCATGAAGGGCGCGGGGTCGGCATGGGGTTCGCCGACGATGATCCGCCCGATCAGCCGGTTCAGCGTCTCGACCAGCGGATCGTATAGCTTCGTATCGACGATCAGCCGCCGGGCCGCGGTGCAGCGCTGTCCGGACGAGATGAAGGCAGACTGCGCGATCAGTACCGCGGCCGTGTGCAGATCGGGCGTGTCCCAGACGACGATGGGATTGTTGCCACCCATCTCGAGCGCGAGGATCTTCTCCGGCTTCTCGGCGAACGCGCGGTTGAGCGCGATGCCGGTCCGCGCCGATCCGGTGAACAGCAATCCGTCAATGTCACGGTGTTCCGCCAGTTCGCGCCCCTCTTCCGCTCCGCCGATCAGCAAGCGGATGCACCCTTCGGGCACACCGGCGGCCCGGTAACAGTCGACCAGGAACGCACCCGACGCCGGCGTCTTCTCCGATGGCTTGAAAACGACCGCATTGCCCGCGATCAGCGCCGGCACGATATGGCCGTTAGGCAGGTGCGCGGGGAAGTTGTAGGGTCCGAGCACCGCCAGCACGCCGTGCGGCTTGTGCCGGAGCGCGATACGACTGCCCATCGCCGCGTCCAGCCGCCGTTGCGCGGTGCGCTCGCCATAGGCGGTGACCGAAATCTCGACCTTGCCGATGACGCTCTCCACCTCGCCGCGCGCGTCCCAGATGGGCTTACCCGTCTCACGCGCGATCAGGTCGGTAAAGGCATCGCCGCGCGCGCGTACGACATTGGCGAACCGTCGCATCGTCTCCACGCGAAAGGCCAATGGCCGCGCCGCCCATGCGGCCCAGCCCGCCCGCGCCGCCGCGACTTCGCTGTCGGTGTTGCCCACGGCCTGTTGCCACAGCGTCGCGCCGGTGGCGGGTTCGGTCGATATGATCTCGCGGTTCTGCATCGGCTCAGGTCAGTCCCCAGTCCCGGCCGCTACTGCCCGACTTCGCGATCCTTTGCACTACCCGGCAAACGGTGAGGCGCCGAGCGCCCGGCCCATCGCGCGGATGTCGTCGATCTTGCGGGTGAACGGCAGCCAGTCGTCGTCGCCGTCGATCGCGCTCCAGATCGCCTCGACCTCGTCGATCAGCATCGAGCACGGCGCGCCCGACCAATAGGGATCAGCCCTGTCGCTGCGCGGCTGGTACCCTCCGAGCACAGCACGAACCTCGTCCCATCTCTCGTCATGATGACCGGGCAGCACCCCGCCGAACACCTCGTGAAAGAACCGATCCTGCGGCGCGCCGGTTGTCGTTAGTGCCCGCTCGACGGCCTCGACCAGCGCGCGATCCGACACGACACCTTGCGGCGCCAGGCCCATCCGCCACAGTATAGCCTCCGCCACCGCCGACTGATACCGCTCCCCGAACCGGTCGAGCGCCGCGACCAGCGGCGCGCTTTCGGCGATGAGGCGCAGCGACGCGGCGAGCTGCATCACGTCCCAGTGTATCGCCTCCGGCTGCCGCCCGAACGCATAGAGTCCGGCATGATCGAAATAGGCGGCGGTGAAGCCGGGGTCCCAGGTCGGTGCAAATCGCCACGGCCCATAATCGAAGGATTCGCCCGTCACGTTGATGTTGTCCGAATTGAGCACCCCATGCACGAAGCCAGCCGCCATGTAGCGCGCCGCGAGGACGGTGGTTCGCGCGCCCACCAGTTCCAGCAGCCGGATTGGATCGTTGCCACCGACGCCGTACAGTTCGCGCAGGACATAGCCGACCAGGCGGCGCATCCCCTCCTCGTCGCGCTCCCAGGCCAGCCGCTGGAAGGTGCCGATGCGGATGTGGCCGTGGCTCAGGCGAACGAGGACCGCGCTTCTTGTCGGCGACGGTTCGTCACCCCGCTCCAGCGCTTCACCGGTCTCGATCAACGAGAGCGAGCGAGACGTCGGGACGCCCAGCGCCTCCAGCATCTCGGACGCCAGCACCTCGCGCACACCGCCCTTCAGCGTCAGCCGGCCATCGCCGAACCGGCTCCACGGCGTCCGCCCCGACCCCTTGGTCCCCAGGTCCATCAGCCGGTCGTGGTCGTCGTGCAGCTGTGCGAAGGTGAAGCCGCGTCCGTCGCCGATCTCCGGGTTATACTGGCGGAACTGATGTCCGTGATAGCGCAGCGCCAGGGGCATGCGCAGCGTGTCCGGCAAGGGCTCGAACCGCCCGAAATGCGCGATCCACGCAGCGTCGTCGAGCGAGGACAACCCCACTTGCGCGGCAGCGCGGTCGTTGCGGAAGCGAAGGCGCGCCTGTGGAAATGCCGCTGCCTCGACCGCGTCGTAGAACGTATCGCCCAGCGACAGGATGGCGGTGGAAGGGCGATAGGCTTGCGGGTCGATGGGCATGGATGGATATGGAGCGCCTCGCCGCCTGCGCGCAAGGCACATGGATCGAAGGGACATCCGCATGGCCGGCCATCAGGACCTGATCTGGTCGTCGCCCGACGGGCTCGCCCTGCATGCGCGCGACTATCCGGGAACCGACGATGTCGCACCGTTGCTGTGCCTGCCCGGCCTGACCCGCAACGCGCGGGACTTCGGCGCACTGGCGGAGCAGGTCGGCGGACGACGACGGGTGATCGCCATCGACTATCGCGGCCGGGGTGAGAGTCCTCCGGCGAAGGATCCGACCACTTACAATACCGGCGTCTATGTGTCGGATTGCCGCGCGCTGATGGCGGAGCACTCGCTCGATCGGGTGGCGCTGGTGGGCAGCTCCTTTGGCGGCGCGCTCGCGATGCTGGTCGCGCAAGCGGAACCGGAACGCGTCGCCGGCGCCTTGCTCAACGACATCGGGCCGGAGTCCGAGGCAGGCGGACTCGGCAGGATCCGCAGCACCATCGGGCGCGCGAGCAGCTATCCGACGTGGATGCACGCCGCGCGCGCGGTGCAGGACAACTACCGCGACATCTATCCCGACTGGCGCATCGAGGATTGGCTGGCGATGGCGAAGCGCCTTTATCGCCTGACCGGGGCAGGTCGCATCGTCCTCGACTATGACCAGCGCATCGCCGAATCGATCCGAACGCCGATTTCCGATCCCGCGTCCTTGTGGGCGGCGTTGGCGACGCTGCACGCAAAGCCCGTTCTGCTCGTCCGTGCGGCGCGTTCCGACATCCTGTCCCCATCGGTCGCACAGCGCATGGTGCATGAACTGGGTCGGGCCGAGATGGTCGAGATCGAGGGTGTCGGCCACGCGCCGACGCTGGGTGAATTGGCCGTGACGCCGCCGTTGGCCCGATGGCTCGACCGGCTACCCTGACGCATCGCGCTTGAAAGCCCCGCTGGTTCGGTGTTGAAGCCGGTCATGCCCGGCCCTGTCCGCATCCTTCACCTTCATTCCAGCTTCGATCTGGGCGGCAAAGAGGCTCGGGCGGTGAGGCTGATGAATGCGTTCGGGAAGCATGCGCGGCATGTGATCGTCTCGGGTGTGCCGGGCGCGCTGGGCGCGCGCGCGCGGATCGACAAGGGCATCGAATATGAGATTGCGCAGGCGCCGCCGCCGTTGACCGGCCGACCCTCGGTCAAGCGGTACGAGACAATCGCCGCCTTCATGCGCTGCTTCGACCTGGTGCTCACCTATAACTGGGGCGCCATCGATGGCGCGATGGCGAGGCGGACCTTCTCGAAGGGCATGCCGCCGCTGGTGCATCACGAGGACGGATTCGGTGAAGACGAAGCGGGAGGCCTCAAGCGCGAGCGCAACATCTATCGGCGACTGGCATTGCCGGCCGCCGGCGCGCTGGTCGTTCCGTCCCTGATGCTCAGGGAGATCGCGCTCGGAACCTGGCGCCAGCCGCCCGGGCGCGTCCATCTGATCGTCAACGGGATCGCAACCGGACTCTACGCCCAAAAGCCGAAGCTCAAGGCGATTCCGGGCTTCGTTCCCGACGCCGACGAGGTGGTGATCGGGGCGCTCGCTGGCCTGCGCCAGGTGAAGGACCTGCCCGCCCTGGTGCGCGCCTGTGGTGGCCTGTCGACTCGGTTCCGGCTGGTCATCGTCGGCGAGGGACCGGAACGCGAGACGATTCGGCAGGCGGCCGCCGCGATGGGCATCCTCGATCGACTGGTCATGCCGGGATTTCTGGACCGTCCCTATCAGTTCATCGGCCATTTCGATTTGCTGGCCTTGTCTTCGCTCAGCGAGCAGTCGCCGATCTCGGTCATTGAGGCGATGGCGGCGGGGTTGCCGATCGCGGCTACCCGCGTCGGCGATATCGCAACGATGGTGAGCGACGAGAACCAGCCGTTCATCGCGATCGGGCCGGGTGAGGTGCGCCTTCGCGACGTAATCGAGACGCTCGCAAGTGATACCGCCCTGCGCGCGCGGATCGGTATCGCCAATCGGGCAAAGGCTGTGCGGGACTATGACGAGACGTTAATGATTGCCCGCTACAAGGCACTGTACGAAAGGGTAATGGGTCGGTCGGGCGCCTTGGGGTAATGGTGATTGCCAGGGTCGCTTTTCAGGTGGTCCGAGACTATACTGGATCAATATGCTGCGAAAGGGACGTTCTTGTTCAAGGGCCTGACGCCGATCAGCTATAACGGCCGCGAGGTTTGGCCGCTCGTCGAGGGAGGCAAGGGCGTCGCCGCGACCAATCATGCGTCGGCCGGCGCGTGGGCTGCCGCCGGCGGTATCGGCACGGTGTCGGCGGTCAACGCCGACAGCTATGATCCCGACGGCAAGATCATCCCGCAGATCTATCATGCGCTGACCCGCCGCGACCGGCACGAGGAACTCATTCAGTATGCGATCGACGGCGCGGTGCAGCAGGTACGCCGCGCGGTGGACATCGCCGGCGGGCGCGGTGCGATCAATATCAACGTGCTCTGGGAAATGGGCGGCGCGCAGCGTGTGCTGCAGGGTGTGCTGGAACGGACAAAGGGGCTGGTCGCGGGCGTCACCTGCGGCGCGGGCATGCCCTACAAGCTGTCCGAGATCGCGGCCCAGCACGGGGTCAGCTATCTGCCGATCGTGTCGTCGGGCCGGGCGTTCCGTGCCTTGTGGAAGCGCGCCTATTCCAAGGCGGCGGAATGGCTGGCCGCGGTCGTCTATGAGGATCCCTGGCTGGCCGGCGGGCACAACGGCCTTTCCAACGCCGAGGATCCGCGCAAGCCCGAGGACCCTTATCCGCGCGTCAAGGCGCTGCGCGACACGATGCGCGACGGTGGCATCCCGGACGACGTGCCGATCGTGATGGCGGGCGGCGTCTGGTATCTGCGCGACTGGAACGAATGGATCGACAATCCCGAGCTTGGGCGCATCGCCTTCCAGTACGGCACGCGCCCGCTGCTGACCAGGGAAAGCCCGATCCCCGAGGGCTGGAAGCAGCAACTGATGACGATCGAGGAACATGAAGTCCTCCTTCACCGCTTCTCGCCTACCGGCTTCTATTCCTCGGCGGTGCGCAACCCGTTCCTGCGCGCGCTCGAGGCGCGATCCGACCGCCAGATCGCTTTCTCACGGCAGGAAGCGGGCGATCATGTCTTCCAGCTGGATGTCGGGGTGAAGGGCAAGAATTTCTGGGTCACGCGCGGCGATCTGCTGCGCGCGCGCGAATGGTTCGGCGGCGGCTACACCGATGCGCTCAAGACACCCGACAACACATTGGTGTTCGTCACGCCGACTGAGAAAAGCGAGATCCGGCAGGACCAGGCCGACTGCATGGGGTGCCTGTCGCAATGCCTGTTTTCCTCCTGGGCCGATACTGAAACCAATTCGACGGGGCGGTTGGCCGATCCCCGGTCGTTCTGCATCCAGAAGACGCTGCAGGACATCGCGCATGGCGGCGACACCGACAACAACCTGATGTTCGCCGGACACTCCGCCTATAATTTCCGGCGCGATCCGTTCTACTCGAACGGCTATGTGCCGACCGTCCGGCAACTGGTCGACCGCATCCTGACCGGCGACTGATTCCCCGCGCTGATCGAGGTGGATGCTTGCCTGGCAATGACGCCCGCGGCACAGTGGGCGGATGGCGACGATCGCGGTGTACAGCCTGAAGGGCGGTGTCGGAAAGACGACGATCGCCGTCAATCTCGCGTGGTGCGCGGCGACCCTTTCATCGCGCCGGACACTGCTCTGGGATCTCGACCCGCAGGCCGCAAGCAGCTGGCTGTTGGGTCCGGCGAAGGGCGATCAGGCACAGGCCATCTTCGCGCGCGACGTCGACGTGGTGAAGCAGGTCCGCCCAACCGGTATCGCGAGACTCGACCTGATCGCGGCGGACTCCTCGCTGCGGGGCCTCGACCGACTGTTCGGCGATCTGGACAAGCGCAAGCGGTTAAGCAAGCTATTGGCGCAGTTGAAGAACCACGAGACGATCATCCTGGATTGCCCGCCCGGCCTCACCGAAACCGCCGAGCAGGTGCTGCGCGCCGCCGACCTAATGGTCCTTCCCGTCGTCCCCTCCCCCCTATCGGCCCGCGCCCATGACGAGATCGTTCGCCACCTGAACGGCCGCACGCCGGTGCTGCCGGTTCATTCCATGGTCGACCGAAGGCGGACCCTGCACCGCCAGGCGCTGGAGAAACAGCCCGACTGGCCCGTCATCCCCATGGCGAGCGCGATCGAGGCGACGGCGAGTGCGCGCCAGCCCGTGGGTGTTACCGCGCCGCGCTCGGCGGCAGCGAGCGCCCTTGCCGCATTGTGGCGAACGATCGAGCGACGCGTCGCCGCGCAATGAGCGAGATGCTCGACCCGCAGATGGTGCTCGGTGCCTATTCGGTCGGCGTCTTCCCGATGGCCGACGACCGCGATGCCGCCGGTGTCTATTGGGTCGAGCCGCGCCGCCGGGCGATTCTGCCGCTAGATGGCTTCCATCTCTCGCGCAGCCTGCGCAAGCGTATCGCGTCGGATCGGTTTCGCGTGACGGCCGACACCGCTTTTGGCGATGTGGTGCGCCTATGCGCGCAGAGCGCACGTGACCGCCCCGACACCTGGATCAATCACGGGATTGAGCACGCCTTTACCAGATTGCACGAACTGGAGTTCGCGCACTCTATCGAATGCTGGGACGGGGATCGCCTTGTGGGCGGCCTGTACGGTCTGGCACTGGGCCGCGCATTCTTCGGCGAGAGCATGGTCAGCCGGATGACGGATGCCTCGAAGGTCGCGCTCGCATGGCTGGTCGCGCGATTGCGCCTCGGCGGCTTCACGCTGCTCGACTGTCAGTTCCAGACCGACCACCTGACGTCGCTTGGCGCGGTGGAGATCGATCGCGCGGCCTACATGGCGTTGCTGGAGGGCGCCCTGTCGGGTGTTGTCGGCGCATCGCTGCCTGCCGAAGGAGGTGCGTCTCCGGCCGGTGACTTCTTCGCACTCGACCGCTCCCGCAATACATCGAAGGAGACGGTCTCCGGACCGCGGTCGGGAAATGACATCGTGCAGCTCTTGGTCCAGACGTCATAGACGGGGTGCTGCACGACGTTGAGCGCGGGTCGTTCCTTGTAGAGCCAGCCCGAGAACACCCGGCGCCAACGCCGGTCGACGCCGCGGACATCCAGCTGCACGAAGGCACCGGTCAGTTGCTGCTGCTCCCACGGCGCGGTGTGCTCGCATGCCCGCAGGCGGATCACGACATCGCCAGTTCGGATCGCCTGCCCGATCCTCATCGGGAAATCGCGGTGGGCGCCATTGCGCTTGTTGAGCAGGCCGATCACCGCCGTCCGCTCCGCCATCGGCGTGCCCTGGTTCAGGGGAGCCAGATTGTCGGTGCCGTCGAGCGTCTCGATGCCGTCATCGCCCGAAGTTCCGATATCGGGAACAGGCTGGGTGACCACACTATTCTGCCTGGAAGGTGGCTGCTGCAGTGCTCTATAGCCAAACCACGCCGCTACTGCGAAGAGTAGGATCAGTACCGCGGCGGCAAGCGAGCGCCGATTCATCGGCATGCGATCACGCGTCGGGCGTCCACGCTTCATAGTCGCCGGTCGCGGGCGCACGCTCGCCGCCCTTCTCCAGCGCGCCCTGCGGACGATACGCCAGCGCGGTTCCGGTCATGTTGGGCACTGGCGGTTTCTGCCACTGCCGGGGCTGCGCCAGCGCGCGGTCGGGAATATCGTCCATGTGATGATGCAACCAGGAAAACCATTCGGGCGGCACGCGACTGGCGTCATTCGCGCCGGCATAGATCACCCAGCGGCGCGTCCAGCCGTGCGTATCGGTCCCGCCCTCGTAATAGACATTCCCGAGATCATCCGTGCCGACCTCCCGCTTGCCGCGCAATCCATACAGGATCGTGCTCCAAGTCGCGCCGTGCCACCAGGTGAAGGGGTTGCCGAGCTTTGCCATGCGCCAGCGCTTATCGCGCCTGTCCGCTCCCTTCAACCGCGCGGTGCGTCGGCGGCCGTCCATGATACCCGGTCGCCTTCATGGATGCCGAGTGCCGCGCTACGTCCGCCGGTCAGTTCCAGCACCGCCGATACCGGCTCTCCCGAGGGGATCGGCGTCTCGGAGAAGGGGATGGTGTTATCGGCGATGCGCGCGATCGTACCGTCCGGCCGAATGAAGATGATATCCAGCGCCATCGGCGTGTTAGCCATCCAGAAAGAGGCTTCCTGCGGCGGTCCGCCGTTCGGCGGATATGGCGCGAACAACATGCCGCCTTCGGGCGTGAGATCGGTGCGGTACATCAGCCCGCGCTGCTGCTCGGACTCGGTTCTGGCGGTCTCGACACAGAATCGATGCCCGCTGCCCGCGCTGTTGATGATGAGCAGCATCCTGTTCGCCGCGCAGACGGCACCGGCCGATCCCCCTCCCTGAGCCGCACAGCCGGTCATCGCGCCGAGCGCCAGTCCCAGCGTCATCATCCTCAGACGTGAACGCGCCATCTACCTGTCCTCTTCGACCATCACCGCCAGCGGCCCCTTGCGACCGGGCGCGATCCGCGCGCGAAGCCGCTGCTGGGGCTCGACCACCAGAATGCCGCCGCGACGCAGCGTCTCCATATGGACGAAGATATCATGAGCGTCACAAGTGCGGATTAGGAAACCATAGCCTTTCAGTCGGTTGAACCATTTGACCGCGACCGGCTCGAACGGTCCCGCTTCGTCGATCATCACCATCGGATTGAGGCGGTCGGCGTCGCGTGGGCGGATCGGCGGTTCGTCCAACGCGTTGCTCAGGTCGATCGTGATGATTTCGCGTGCCTGAAAGCCGCGTCCGCGCGAGATCGCCATCGCCCCGACGCGGGCGCCTTCCGGCAGGCTGCGGCGTCCGTGGGTTTCGAGCACGGAGAAGTGAATGAGCACGTCACCGAATTCGGGATCATCGGCAACCGCGAAGCCAAAGCCGCGCGTGACGTCGAACCATTTGATGGTGCCGTCGATGCGGACGCAATCATCCGCGCCCTGAATCTCCTGACCGTCGATCATCTGCAGTTCGCGCATCGATCATGTCCTTGCCGAGCGCTCTAGCTAGCGTTTCCGTCGCCAATCGCAACCGTTCATCATTTATTCATCCATTTGTCCGACTGAATCTCCTGTCATTGCCATGATTTGGCGCACGGTAGCGAGATCGTGACCGGCTCTCAGCATCGCAGCAATCTGTTTTTCCCGCGCGCGTCGATCCGTCGGCGGCGCTCCGAACGGGCCGAGTCGCCGACGCCGTGCGAAGGTCATGGCCGCTTCCTCGGCTCGGTCCGCGATGGACGGCGCGATAGCCGCGGCATCTTCCTCGCGGATACCCGCAACCCGTAGCGCGCCCGCCACGCGCCTGGCGCCCAGGCCGCGCCTGGACATCGCACCGGCCCTGGCCTCGCCAAAGGCCCGGTCGTCGATATAGCCCAGCGCAGCCAGTCGTTCGGCCAGTTGCGCCGGCTCGGGAGGCGTCTCTCCCGACCATCCCCGCTCGCGCAGCTTGCGCGTCAGATAGTCGGCAAGCCGCTTGCGCGTGGTCGCGAACCGCTCGACATAGCGTAGCGCCAGCCGGTTGAGCGAGGCGGGGTCGAGTGGCTTTGGAGTGGAGCGTGGCTTGTGCATCGCCTTGATTGTGCCACAGTCACGAACGAACGTTAATAAGCAGAGCTTCGCTACAATAGCGGTGGCTCATGGCAAAAAGGGCAGTGTTGCCCGGCATACGATGGGAGGCCTTACCGCGCATGGCTCTCGAGCAGGAACAAGTGTCGACACCCACCGATGACTCACTGCCCCGCCGCTATGCCGATTTCGGTACGCTTGGCGAGGCGCTGGATTATGCGGCGACGGGAGAACGTGGACTGAACTTCCATGATGCGCGCGGCCAATTGACCCAGGCATATTCCTTCGCGTCGCTCAAGGAAGATGCGCTGACGACGGCGCGCCGCCTGATCGCGGCCGGGATCAGGCCCGAGGACCGGGTGGCGCTGATCGCCGAAACCGGCGCCGAATTCGCAGCCCTTTTCTTCGGTACGGTCTACGCGGGCGCGTGGCCGGTGCCGCTGCCGCTGCCGACCTCGTTCGGCGGGCGTGATTCCTATATCGAACAATTGCGGGTGCAACTGACGAGCTGTGATCCTGCCTTGCTGCTCTACCCTCCCGAGCTCGCCGATATGGCCGCTGCCGCCGCCGATGCCGCGGGTATAAGTGGCATGAACTGGTCGAGACTTGCACACCTGCCGGCACCCGACACGCGCCTGCCACAAGCGACCCCTGAGTCCGTCGCATACCTTCAATATTCCAGCGGTTCGACCCGCTTTCCCCACGGCGTCGTTATCACGCATCAGGCGCTGCTAAACAATCTGGCCGCGCACAGTCACGGTATGTCGATCGGTGACGGCGACCGCTGCATCTCATGGCTGCCCTGGTACCATGACATGGGACTGGTCGGCTGCTTCCTTTCGCCGGTCGCTAATCAGGTTTCAACGGATTATCTGAAAACCGAGGATTTCGCTCGTCGCCCGCTGGCGTGGCTGGATCTCATCAGCCGCCATCAGGGCACTACACTGTCCTACTCCCCGACTTTCGGCTATGACATCTGCGCACGGCGCATGTCGTCCCAGACGCGCGCGTCCGATCGGTTCGACCTGTCGCGCTGGCGCGTGGCAGGCAATGGCGCGGACATGATCCGGCCTGATGTGATGCAAAGCTTTGTCGACGCCTTCGCCGACGCAGGATTTCGCGCCTCAGCGTTCCTGCCCTCCTATGGCCTGGCGGAGGCGACGCTGGCCGTATCGTTGATGCCACCGGGCGAAGGCATCCGCGTCGAACTGGTCGAGGAGACGCAATTGTCGGGCATGGGCGCGCAGGTGGACGGTGACGGCCGCCGCCCGCAACGCTATCGCGCGATCGTGAATTGCGGAAAACCGGTGCGTGACATGACGGTCGAGATCCGCGAGGAAGATGGCACGCCGCTGCCGGAGCGCGCGATCGGTAAGCTATGGTGCAAGGGACCATCGGTAATGCGGGGATATTTCCGCGACGCCGATGCCACCGCAGCGTGCGTGACCGACGGATGGCTGGATACGGGCGACATGGGCTATCTGTCGGACGGTTATGTGTACATCGTCGGGCGCGCCAAGGACATGATCATTGTCAATGGCCGCAACCACTGGCCGCAGGACATCGAATGGGCGGTCGAGCAACTGCCCGGGTTCAAGGCTGGGGACATCGCCGCCTTTGCGATCACCACGCCGGGCGGGGAGGAAACGCCGGCCGTCCTGGTCCAGTGCCGCAGTTCCGATCAAGGGGAACGTGGCCGCTTGCGTGACGCTATTCGCGAACGGGTCCGGGCGGTAACCGGCATGAACTGCGTGATCGAACTCATCCCGCCACGCACACTACCGCGCACCAGTTCGGGCAAACTGAGCCGCGCGAAGGCACGCAACCTTTATCTGGCAGGAGAGATCAAGCCCTACGACATCGCGGCTTGAGTAAACTTCACCGGGCGCCCGATCATTTTCCGGCGGGTCCCTACTGACTGACACCGTGTTTGCAGCCTCGTTACTGGTTCAGTCCTTGCAGGGGTCATGTCCCCAGTTCATGAGCGAATATCTCCAGTCGGAGTTCTCCTTGTCCTCCGCCGGACCCTGCTTGCAGTGGCGGGCGACATAGGCAATGACCTTTTTCATGTGGTCATAATCGCCATCGCTCAGATCGGCCTTCTTCGTGTGACGGATCTCGACGATGCGTTTGCCCGACTTGTGGCCGACGCTCTCGCCCGAACCCTTGCCATCCTCGCCTTTCCAGCCGACGCGCTTGCTGTCGTCGGTTTCCAGCCATTCCTCGATGGCCTTGGGCGGCATGTTCACCGCGTCGCGAAATCGGGTGTAGATGTCGTCCTTCTCGTCGTCGGTCATCACATTCTCCTGCCAGATGAACGTCGGATGCGGCTCACGGTTGCGCTGCGAGCCGGCGTCAGTCAGAAATGGATCGCGCGATCATAGGCACCCAGCACGCTCTCGTGCATCATCTCGCTCAGCGTCGGATGCGCGAAGACGGTTTCCATCAGTTCCGCTTCGGTCGTCTCCAGCTGGCGTGCGACAACATAACCCTGGATCAATTCGGTGACTTCGGCACCGATCATGTGTGCGCCCAGCAATTCGCCGGTCTTTGCATCGAACACGGTCTTTACAAACCCTTCCGCCTCGCCCAGCGCGATCGCCTTGCCATTCCCGATGAAGGGGAACTTGCCGACGCGGACGTCATGGCCCACCTCCTTGGCCTTCGCCTCCGTCATGCCGACGCTGGCGACCTGCGGACGTGAATAGGTACAGCCAGGAATATTCCACGTCTCGAAAGGATGGGGATCGCCCCCGGCGATCTTCTCGACGCACACGATCCCCTCGTGACTTGCCTTGTGCGCCAGCCAGGGCGCGCCGGTCACGTCGCCGATCGCATAGACTCCCTCGACATTGGTGCGTCCGAACCCGTCGACCTTGATCTGCCCGCGATCTATCTCGATCCCCAGCGCCTCCAGGCCGATCTCGGCGGTATTGGGGACGATGCCGATGGCGACGATCGCGTGGCTGAACGCGCGGTTCTCGCTCTTGCCGTCCGCTGTCTTGATCGTCGCGGTCACGCCGCCCTCATCGGTTTTGAGCGCCTCCAGCCCGGCACTGGTCAGCACCTCGATCCCGTCCTTTACCAGCCGCTTCTTCATGAAGGCACTGATTTCCTCGTCCTCGACGGGGAGGATGCGCGGCAGCATCTCGACGATCGTCACCTTGGCGCCCAAGTCGTGATAGAAGCTGGCGAACTCGACCCCGATCGCGCCCGATCCGATCACCAGCAATTCGCTCGGCATCTCCTCGGGCACCATCGCATGGCGATAGGTCCAGATACGCGCGCCATCGGCCTTGGCAAAGGGAAGGTCGCGCGCGCGCGCGCCGGTCGCGACCACAATGTGGGGCGCGGCAAGTTCTGTCTTCTTGTCGCCCTGCGTGACCGTCAGCTTGCCCTTGCCGGTCAGCGCGCCGATGCCCTCGAACACCTGCACCTTGTTCTTCTTCATCAGTCCCTTGACGCCGGCATTGAGCTGCCCCGCCACCTTGCGGCTGCGGTCGACGATGCGCCCCAGGTCGAAGCCGACATTCTCCGCCTTCAGCCCGTAATCGGCGGCATGCGTCATATGATGGTAGACCTCCGACGTCCGCAGCAGAGCCTTGGTCGGGATGCAGCCCCAGTTCAGGCAGATACCGCCCAGCCGCTCGCGCTCGATGATCGCGACCTTCATGCCGAGTTGCGAGGCACGGATCGCGGCCACGTAACCACCGGGTCCGGAGCCGAGGATGATGAGGTCGAAATTATTGCTCATGGCTCGTGATACCCAAAAATTGCCTGATCCTACGGAGTGTTTACAGCGACCTTCGGCACACGGCGCGGCTGGCGGTCCTCGCCGATCGCGACGAAGACGAAACGTGCCTGCGTGACCCGGTACGCTTCGTCCGAATGACGTCCACGGCGCCACGCCTCGACATCGATCGTCATGCTGGTCGTGCCCGTGGCGGCCAGCGTCGCATAAACGGAGACTTCGTCGCCAACCAGGACGGGACGATGGAACTTCATCCCCTCCGCCGCGATCGTGACCGCCCTGCCCCCGCAGTGCCGCGACGCGACCGATCCGGCGGCCAAGTCCATCTGGCCCATCAGCCAGCCGCCGAAGATGTCGCCGTAGGGGTTAGCATCAGCAGGCATGGCGGTGACGCGAATCGTCGGCGCTTCCGCAGGCAGCGTCGTCATTTCGCGGCGCGCCTGATCGGCCCAAGCCCCATCAGCACGACGGCGGCCATCGCGCCCGCGCCGCATGCCCGTATCTCGTCACGCCCCTGCGGATAGGCCCAGACGAACAGCGCGGTCAGTGCCGCCGCGGCCACCAGCCCGGTCACGAGGTGCATGATCTCGCGCAACACCGAACCTTGCATGTCAGGCGACCAGGCCGAGCGGCTTTTCCACCAGACGCTTGAACGCGCGCATCAGTTGCGCGCCGTCGGCGCCATCGATCGCGCGGTGGTCGAAGCTGCCGGTCGCGCTCATCACCGTCGCGATCCCCAATGCGTCGTCGATCACGTACGGCCTCTTCTCGCCCGCGCCGACGGCCAGGATCATTCCTTGCGGCGGGTTGATGACCGCGTCGAACTGCGTGATGCCGTACATGCCCATGTTGCTGATCGACGCCGTGCCGCCCTGATATTCGTCCGGCTTCAGCTTGTTGTCCCGTGCGCGCGCGGCCAGGTCCTTCATCTCGCTCGCGATTGCCGAAAGCGGCTTGGTGTCCGCCTCCTGCACGATCGGCGTGATCAGTCCCGTCGGCGTCGACACCGCGACCGAGATATCGGCCCGGGCGAATGTGATCAGCTGGTCGGGCGTGAACATCACGTTGCAGCTCGGCACCTCGATCAGCGCCAGCGCCAGCGCCTTGACCAGCATGTCGTTGACCGACAGCTTGATGCCGCGCGACGAGAGACTGTCGTTCAGTTCGGCGCGCAGCGTCAGCAACGCATCGAGCCGCACGTCCACCGTCAGGTAGATATGCGGCACGGTCTGCTTCGACTCGGTCAGGCGGCGTGCGATCGTCTTCCGGATGTTGCTGAGCTTGGCCGCCTCGTGCGGAATGTCGGGGACGACCACGCTTTTGGCCTGCGTCGCAAATGCGGGGGCCAGCGCGGGCGTCTCGCTCGCCTCGTCCGACGGAGCCGACTTGGCTCCGTCGATGTCGGCGCGCACGATCCGCCCGCCCGGACCGGAGCCCTCGATCGCACTCAGCTCCAGCCCCTTTTGCGCCGCCAGCCTGCGCGCGAGCGGACTTGCCTTGACCCGCTCGCCGTCCTCTCGCGGCTCGCTGCCCGCCTCTGGCGGACGGCCATGATCCTCGGCTTGTTCGCGCGTACGCTCCACCGGCGCGACCTCGGCCGCGTCGTCATTGGGATCATCGGGGTCGGGACGACCGCGAAACTCGGGATCGGCCGGCTGCGGCGTCTCGCTCCGGCCGGGCATGTCCGACGCATCCTCGCCTTCCTCCAGCAGCACCGCGATCACGGCGCCGACCTTCACATTGTCAGTCCCCTCGGCGACCACGATCCTGCCGATCGTGCCTTCATCGACGGCCTCGAACTCCATCGTCGCCTTGTCGGTCTCGATCTCGGCCATGATGTCGCCGGAGGCGACGGTGTCGCCCTCCTTGACCAGCCATTTGGCCAGCGTCCCCTCTTCCATTGTCGGCGACAGCGCGGGCATCTTGATCTCGATCGACATTGACGGTCCTTGGGGGGAGATGGCGAGTGGCCCGGTTCTTCGCGCGGGCATGCCTGCCGGTCAAGGTGGTCGCCCTTGCACGCGGTAGCGTAGTCGCCCACCTTGCCGGACAGAGGGACGGGATGCGCATTTATCTGACGGTCATCGACGAAACGCCCGAAGCAGCGATCGCATTGCGCTTCGCTGCGCGCCGCGCCGTCAAGACCGGCGGAGGGGTGGAGATGCTCTGGCTGCTGCCGCCGCAGGAGTTCATCGCGTTTGGCGGTGTGCAGGCGACGATCGAGGAAGAAGCACGCAGGCATGCGGAGCGCTGGGTGACGAAGGCGGCGGGCACCTTGCTGGAGGAGTCCGGCGTACGTCCATCGATCACCGTCCGTGGCGGAGACGGACCCAAGATCGTCCACGAGATGATCGCGGCCAACTCGCAGGTGGCGGCACTGGTGCTGGGCGCCGCCGCGAGCGGCCCGCCCGGCGAACTGGTCGCTCACTTTGCCGGTACCGACGCAGGAGCGCTGGCGGTTCCGATCATGATTATCCCCGGATCGCTGACGCCCGAGCAGATTGACCGATTGAGCTAACGCTATGCCTTGAGCTTGACCCCATCGACCTCGATGTCGAGCTTGTCGGGATAGAAGCTGATCCAGTCGCGGATCTTTTCCGCCTCACCCAGCGGACTGTGTAGGCTCCATGCCGCGTTCTCCATCTCTTGCCCCGCGGACTCGACGTTGAAATGCTGGCCATCGCCCTTGTACGGGCAGGGCGTCACTTTGCCGCTGCGCTTCAGTCTGGCCACTTCAACGTCGTCGGGCGCCAGATAATAGCGCGACGGCAATGCGGTTTCGAAAAGGATCATGGGAGCGCTGCTACGCGCGATGACTTGGTCGCCAAGCCGGACCACGACCTGTTGCGAGCCGCGGTGAATATCCATCCGGTGGTAAGGGTCGCGCGGATGGGCATAGCCCTGATCCTCCTCCTGATACCAGGCATCGACACGGCCAAGGTCGAAACTAACATAACCGCCGATTGGCGGCGCAACGTCATTTGGCTCAGCATAGGACCAGGCGACATTTTCGACATTGCCCACTGACCAGTAGGACGCCTCGCCTGTCCACGGGCAGGCCGTCCGATGATCGGTCCGGGTGATCCGGTCCACCGCGAT
The DNA here is from genome assembly GCA_965260965.1 of Sphingomonas sp. Lineage (GTDB taxonomy): Bacteria > Pseudomonadota > Alphaproteobacteria > Sphingomonadales > Sphingomonadaceae > Sphingomonas. The sequence continues at coordinate 2,256,652 of CBDHCA010000003.1, forward strand.
GTCCTCTCGCGGGATGTAGATGCGCATCAATTGCCCGGACTCGTGTAGCGCTTTCGCGTGGCGCGTATCGGCGATCGTCTGCCCGCCGATCACGATCCGAAAGCGCTTGGGAAAGTCCTCCCAGTAGATGGCCGTCGCTGGTCCTTCGCGACGGAAGTTGAAGACTCCGCGGGGATGCGCACCGAATGGACCGGTCCCCACCATCATGGTCATGACGCGCTCCCTGATCGATGAGTGGCCATCTATTTGTTGGTGCGGCCCAGATCGCCCTCGATCGCCTCGCCATTGGGGCCGGCATTGTTCTCCACATCGCCTTCCTGGGTATTGTCCGCCTCCAGCAGGTCGGGGTCCTCACCGGTTCGCAGCAGCCCCGGCGACTGGCCGATCCCCGGATCGCTTTCAAGATCGCTTGTGAAGGGTCCCTCGCCTTGCGAGTTCTCGTGCTTGGTCGTGTTCATCACGCTTGCTCCTGCTTTTAATTGCTGAATTCGCGAGCGTACCGTCCTGTTCCGGACCGGCTCCGATGAACTACCGCGCGCCGAAGCCGTTGTTGAAGAATGGTGATCCCTCGCGATGCTGCATTCGATAACACCCGTTCTTTTTTTCGCGAAGGCTATGACTTCATTGGCAATCGCTGCCGCGTGCTTGAATGCGACGCGTTCGAGACGCGGATCATGTTGTCGCGCGTCGTATGCATGATGGGTGATGATGCGGCGCGCCATTTTTATGACGGCGAGCACTTCACCCGCACCGACGCGATGCCCACGACGACGCTCCGGCTGTTGCAGGACAAGGGGAGTGTCCAGTCGCTCGACGGGTCCGCGCATCATCATCGCAAGGCGATGTTCCTGAAGCTGCTGACCGGCGACGCGGTCGAGCAGATCGGGCGGCTCTTCGACAAGAGATGGCGCGCGGCGCTGCCCGCGTGGCGGCGGCAACCCTCGATCGTCCTCCACGACACGATGGTCGTGATGCTTTGCGATGTCGCCTGCGCCTGGGCCGGAGTCTCGGTCGCCGGCGACACGCTGTCCGCGCGCGCCGGGGAGATGGCGGCGATGATCGATGCGGCGGGGACGGCCGGGCCAAGGGCGTGGCGGGCCCTGCTGTTGCGTCGCCGCGCAGAGCGGTGGGCTCGCGACGCGATCACGGCCGCACGGCGCATGCGACCGCATTCGTCACCGTCACCCGTTGAACGGATCGCACAATACCGGGACGCGGATGGCCAGATGCTGGACCCGACCGTGGCGGGCGTGGAATTGATCAATATCATCCGCCCGACCGTTGCCATCGCCCGGTTCATGACCTTCGCTGCACTCGCATTGCACGAGCATCCCGAGCAGGCAGAATGGCTTCGCGCCGATCCTGCCGCACGAAGTTCCGCCTTCGTCGAAGAAGTACGCCGCTTCTATCCGTTCTTTCCCGTGATCGGCGGGCGGGTGCGCCGAGCGTTTGCATGGCGGGACCATGACTTTTGCGTCGGCGACTGGGTATTGCTCGGCCTGTACGCCACTGACCATGACGCGCGCATCTGGGGCGATCCCGACGTGTTTCGTCCCGAGCGGTTTCTTGATCGGGCAGACAGTGGCTATGACCTGATCGCGCAGGGCGCCGGTGACCACGCCCGTGATCATCGCTGCCCGGGCGAGTGGTTCACAACCGAACTGATCCGCCGCGCGATCCTTCAGATGCTGGCGCTCAATTACACCCTGCCCGAGCAGCGCCTCGACGTGCCGCTGGATCGGTTCCCGACGCTTCCGCGCGATGGTCTGCGCATGACGATCCGGTAGCAGCGCCTCGCACGATCATTGCAGAACGGCGACAGGCTCGCGCATAAGCAGCAAAGCTGATCGAGGTTGCCGCGTGTCTCCTGCCCTTGCCTTTCTGCGCGGCCATGCCGCCTGGTCGTCGCTGATCCTTGGCGCGATCGCCGCCTGCGGGTTCGCGCCTCTGGCGCTTTGGCCGCTGACGATCCTGGCCTTTGCGCTCTGGCTGGCCCTGATCGGCGATGCGCGCTCGCTGAGGAGTGCGCTGTGGCGCGGCTGGGTATTCGGCGTCGGGCATTTCACCATCAACGACAACTGGTTCCAGCACGCGTTCGACTTTCAGGACAAGATGCCGCCGGTACTAGGCTATTTTGCCGCCGTTGCGCTGGCGCTCTATCTGGCGGTCTATCCCATGCTGGCCGCCGGAATCGCCTGGCGCTGGCGCGGGCGACGCGCGGACTGGTCGTTCGCGCTGATGGCGGGCGCCGCCTGGACCGCAACCGAATGGCTGCGCGGCGTGATGTTCACCGGCTATGCCTGGGACCCGCTGGGCGTGATCTGGGTGCCGGTCCAGCCCGTCGCGTCGCTCACGGCGTTCATCGGCACCTATGCGCTGTCGGGACTAACTATCGCCGCGGCAGGAGCATTGCTGATCGCGTGGCGGTACTGGAGCGCGATCGGCGCCGTCGTCGCGGCGTTCGCCGTGCTACTTGTTGCGCAGGCATTCAGTTACCCAAGTCCGCCTCGCTCGCCGATGCCCGCCAATACGCCGCGCCTGCGCATCGTCCAACCAAATGTCAGCCAGGATCAGCGCGGGCAAAGTGACGGCGAGTTGCTGCTCGCCCGGTTGACCGCGCTTTCCGGCCGGCCCGGACCGGCGCCCCGTCTCGTCCTGTGGCCCGAAGGCGTGGTGCGCTACATGCTGGAGGACGGCTATCCCAGGTACGCCTATGGCGGGATGCCACCCTCCTTCGTGCGGCAGCGGATTGCCAGCGTGCTCGGCCCGGACGACCTGCTGATGACCGGTGGCGAGTCGCTTAACTTCGCGGGCGACGATGTCGTCAGCGCGACCAACGCGATCTATGCGATCGCGCCCGGCGGAGACTTGGTCGGCCGCTATGACAAGGCGCACCTTGTTCCTTATGGCGAATATCTGCCGATGCCGTGGCTGTTGCGTCCGTTGGGGCTGGCGCGGCTGGTGCCTGGCGATTTCGACTTCAAGGCAGGACCGGGACCCCGCAACCTGACCCTGCCGGGCTTTGGCGAGATCGGCATCCAGCTTTGCTATGAGATCGTTTTCTCTGGCGAGGTCGTCGACAGCGCGCACAGGCCGAGCCTCATCTTCAATCCGTCGAACGATGCGTGGTTCGGCCGTTGGGGTCCGCCGCAGCATCTGGCCCAGGCACGGATACGCGCGATCGAGGAAGGACTGCCGATCGTCCGCGCGACCCCGACCGGCATCTCGGCGGTGATTGCCGCCGACGGGCGCCTGATCGCGATCATCCCGTACGAACGGCGCGGCGCGATCGAGGTGCCCATGCCCACCGCGGCATCCCCGACGCTCTTTTCGAAGGTGGGCAACTGGATGGCGGCGATCGTTGCGACGGCGATGCTCGCGACGGCCGTTGCCCTGCGCCGCCGCGCTCGCTAGGGCGCATATAAAGCTTTCCTTATATGTACCCGGAGCAGGGCATCCCATGCGCAAGTCATTCATTTTCACCTCAGAATCCGTGTCGGAGGGTCATCCCGACAAGGTCGCCGACCAGATCAGCGACGCGGTCGTCGACCTGTTTCTGTCCAAGGACCCGGAGGCCCGCGTGGCGTGCGAGACGATGGTGACGACGAACAAGGTCGTGCTGGCGGGCGAAATCCGTTGCCGGGGCGTGTACGAGAACGGAGCATGGGCCGATGGCGCGCTGGACGAGATCGAGCAGGTCGTGCGCGCAACCGTCAAGCGCATTGGGTATGAGCAGGCGGGCTTTCACTGGGAGACGTTCGACTTTTCCAACAATCTCCACGGTCAGTCGGCGGAGATCGCGATGGGCGTCGATGAAAGCGGCAACAAGGACGAGGGCGCGGGCGATCAGGGTATCATGTTCGGCTATGCCACCGACGAGACGCCGGGACTGATGCCGGCGACGCTCTACTACAGCCACAAGATCCTGGAGCGGCTGGCCGCCGATCGGCATTCCGGGGCGGCGGCGTTCCTGGAGCCGGACGCGAAGAGCCAGGTCACGCTCGCCTATGAGGACGAAAAGCCCGTGCGCGCGACCGCGCTGGTCGTCTCGACGCAGCACAAACAGGGCTATGCGCTGCAGGGCGACCATGCGGATGCCGCCAAGTACAACGAGTTGCGCGACTATGTGACCGGCGTGTTCAAGGACGTGCTGCCGGATGACTTCGTGACCGACGAGACGGCGATTTACATCAACCCGACCGGCGCGTTCGAGATCGGCGGGCCGGACGGCGACGCAGGGCTGACCGGACGCAAGATCATCGTCGACACCTATGGCGGCGCGGCGCCGCACGGCGGCGGCGCATTCAGCGGCAAGGATCCGACCAAAGTGGACCGCTCCGCCGCCTATGTCGCCCGCTATCTGGCGAAGAACATCGTCGCGGCAGGGCTGGCGCGGCGGGTGACGATCCAACTGTCCTACGCGATCGGCATCGCCGAGCCGCTGTCGGTCTATGTCGACACCCACGGCACGGGCACGGTCGAGGAATCAGTGCTCGAACGCGTGCTGCCCCGCCTGGTCCGCCTTACCCCCAAGGGCATCCGCCAGCACCTGAACCTAAACGCCCCGATCTACGAAAAGACCGCCGCCTACGGCCATTTCGGCCGCGAGGCGGACGGCGCGCTGTTCCCCTGGGAAAAGACCGACCTGGTGGAGAGGTTGAAGGATGCGGTTGCCGCTTGAGGCTAGCCGCCAATCGCGTTCATGCTAAGATCTCAGCCGCCATGGGGGGAGGCACGGATGAGATGGATGATATTGATGGCAATTGCAGCGTTTGCGACGGCACGCCCGGCAATCGCGCGTGAACTACCGGTGCCGGCTGACAAAGGCTGGCAGCATGCCGAGACAAAACTGATCTTGCGCACGACGCTGGGCGGCCTGTCGCGCACCGGGCTTGCCGATCTGGGCGACATTGAGCACGACATTGTCGCGCAGTTCACCGATGAGGGCGATGCCAATTCGATCACAGTCTATCTTTTTCATCCAGGTATAGATAGCGTACCGATCTGGTTCGATCGGTCTGATTACGCGCTCCGTCATCGCGACATCTATGGCGGCGCGACACCAGTCGACACGTTGATTGCCTTCGCACCGCCAAACGCCAAAGTGGCGACAGGTCTGCGTCAGATGTATAGGCCGGCCAAGGGACCATACCGCGCAACAGCGCTTGCAACGATCCCGCTTGGCGACTGGCTGGTGACGGTACGCTACAGTTCCAAGACACTCGAACCGGTCGCCTTGAGCACCAAGCTGACCGCCGTGATTAGCGAGATTGGCTGGCCGACAACCGCGCCTGTACCGACAGATGCGGCCGTCCCGGTCGCAACATGCCCTAAGACATTGTCATACAGCAAGAAGGCGAGGCTTAAGAAGTCGGACATGACGCAGGCGCTGCTGGGCGGGTTGATTGCTGCCGCAGCCAAAACGGAGCCCGCAAGCATGTCGTCGAAACCCTGGTGCCGTGAGGGTGAAGCGACAGCCGATTACGCAGTCTATCGTTCGCAGGATCAGACGGACGGTTACCTGATGGCGCTGGGCGATGGCGGCGTGGCCGTCGGCGTGAATCCGGCTTTGACCCTCCCCGGCCTCCCGTCGACGGGCGGGTATTCAGTGCAACTCTTGGACCTGAATGGCGGGGCTGCGACCTATCCCTCGTTCGACAGGATGCCGACCCCGAAACAGGTGTTCGATCTGGTGGTAAACAATCAAGCCGTTTCACGGACATCCGGTAACGGAAAGGACGTGACGATTGACCTACCGAACGGGTCATAACCAGCCGCCTCGGGGCTTTGCACCGATCTTTCGCAATCACTAAGCGCGCCCGGAATGAATGACCCGACGACGATCCGCCGCCTCTATGGCCGGCGACAGGGACACCGGTTGCGCGCCGGGCAGGCGGCAATGGTCGAGGAGATGCTTCCTGCTCTTAGCGTGCCGGACGGGCCGCTGAGCGCTCGGACCTTGTTCGGCGACGATCGCGCGATACAACTGGAGATCGGCTTTGGCTCGGGCGAGCATCTTGCGGCCCAGGCGGCGGCGCGTCCTGATATCGGGTTTATCGGCTGCGAGCCGTTTCTGAACGGGGTGGTCGGCGCGCTCGGGCATGTGCGCGAAGGGGCGCTGACGAACGTGCGCCTGCACATGGGCGATGCGCTGGACGTGATTGGGCGGCTGCCCGATGCCAGCCTGTCACGCGTCTATCTGTTGCACCCCGATCCCTGGCCCAAGGCCCGGCACGCCAAGCGGCGCATGGTCAATGACGGTCCGCTGGACGCGATCGCCGCGAAGCTGATGCCGGGCAGCGAGTTCCGGCTCGGCACCGACGACCCCACCTATTGCCGCTGGGCGATGATGGTGATGAACCGGCGCCGCGACTTTGCGTGGGCCGCGCGGTACCCGAACGACTTCCTGACCCGTCCCGGCGACTGGTCGGAAACGCGCTATGAGCGCAAGGCACGCCGTCAGGGGCATGAGGTATGGTACTTCCGGTATCTGCGTACCTGACCGATGCCGGACCTGCGTGCCAAGTCCGCCGCGCGGTCACCGTGCCGCGTCCAGCCCTGGCCCGACATCTGCGGTCGCCAAGTAGCGCGGCGCAACCCGCGCCTTCGCTCGCTGCTCATAGGCAAAACCCGCGGCCAGCACGGTCGCCTCGCCGTACTTCGCCGCAATGAAGGACAGCCCCACGGGAAGGCCGCGCACCATGCCCATCGGCACCGTCAGGTTCGGATAGCCGGCGATCGCGGGCAGTTCGCTGGCGCTCGGCCCGCCATATTGGTCGCCATAGACCGGATCGGACAGCCAAGCGGGGCCATAGGTCGGTTCGACGAGAATGGTCGCGTTCGCGGCCTTCAGCATCGCATCGATACCCTCAACGCCCGCAAGGCGCAGTGATTTGGCGCGTGCGGCCTTGTATGCCAGGTCATCCAGGCCCTTCGTCTTTTGCGCCGCCTCGAATATTTCCTGTCCGAAGAACGGCATCTCGGTCGCCGCGTTCGCGGTGTCGAAGGCGATGACGGCATCCAGCGTACGCGTCTTCACGGTGGGCGGCAGCGTCGCCAGATAGGTGTTCAGATCAGCCTTCAGCTCGGTCTGGAGCACGGTCAGCTCGGCCTCACCAATCCCCTCCGCTTTGGGGCGTTCCACCTCAACCAGGGTCGCGCCCGCCGCGCGCAATACGCCTAGCGCCTTGTCATAGGCGGCCGACAGGTCGGACGTCATGTCCGGATGCAAGACCGCGATCCGCTTGCCAGCCAGCGCGCCGGTCGACAGCGCGGCGACATAGTCCTCCACGTGGCGGCCTGCCTCGGCCGTGTCGGGATCGGCGGGGTCTGCGCCGACCATCGCCCCAAGCAGCGCGGCGACGTCGCGCACGCTGCGCCCCATCGGACCCGGCGTGTCCTGGCTGTGGCTGATCGGCACGACATGGGTGCGGCTGACCAGCCCGATCGACGGTTTCAGGCCGACCAGACCATTGATTGACGAGGGGCAGACGACCGATCCGTCCGTCTCCGTCCCCACCGCGCCGGCCGCAAAGCTGGCCGCGACCGCCGCGCCGGACCCGCTGGACGAACCGCAGGCGGTACGGTCGAGCGCATAGGGATTGCGGACCAGCCCACCGACCGCGCTCCACCCGCTCATCGATCGTGTCGATCGGATGTTGGCCCATTCCGACAGGTTCGTCTTGCCGAGGATGATCGCGCCCGCCTTGCGAAGCCGTGCGACGACCGGCGCGTCGCGTCGCGTGACATTGTCCGTCAACGCCAAGCTGCCCGCCGTCGTCGCCATCTCGTCCGCCGTCTCGATATTGTCCTTTATGAGGATCGGAACACCGTGCAGCGGCCCGCGGACCCTGCCCGCCTTACGCTCGGCATCGAGCACCTTCGCCTCATTCAGTGCATCCGGATTGACGGCGATCACCGCGCGCAGCGTTGGGCCGCGCCGATCCATCGCATCGATCCGTGAGAGATAGGCGCGCACCAAGTCGACGCTGGACGCATCGCCCTTCGCCAATGCCTGCTGCAACTCCGCAATCGACCGTTCTTCGACATCGACCTTTGCTTCCACGACTGCCGGCGCGAAACCGAGAAGCAGGGCAAGAACGAGGTGGCGCACGGATGATCTCCCTTTTGCATCGCAGCATGCCGCAAGCATCGGGATATGGCGAGGGGTTGAATGGAGCGAACGGAGGACCGCTTTCGTTGAACTGCCCGGGAAGCGGGAGAATCGCGTGCTGGGTGTCGTGAAGTGGGCAGGAATTGCCTTGTTGGTCGTTCTCATCGCCGCCGGCCTGACCATCACCATCCTGCCGCGTTTCCTTGACCGCATCTATTATCGTGGGCCGGTCACCGATCATTTCGACGGTAAGCGGTTCTTCAACCCCGACGGACGCGTCGAGGCCGGCGTCCCGTCAGGCGGTAGCCGGCTTTCATTCTTCTGGAATGCGATCACCGGACGAGACGGGCGTCCGGACTGGCCACGTCATGTGCGCGTAACGCAGTCCGTCCCGACCGGGCGGGTCGAAGGGGACCGAATGGTCGCGACTTGGATCGGTCATGCGACCGTACTGGTACAGACGCAGGGACTGAACATCCTGACCGATCCCATATGGAGCGACCGTACGGGGCCGTTCGGGCGCGGTCCGAAGCGCGTTACCGAACCGGGCGTGGACTTCGATCACCTGCCGCCAATCGACGTCGTGCTCCTCAGCCACAATCACTATGACCATCTGGACCTAGCGACACTCAGGCGGCTCTGGTCGCGCGACAGGCCGACCATCCTCACCAGCCTCGGCAACGATACAATCCTGAGATCGAACGGCATCGAGGCACGCGGACTTGATTGGGGCGACGGGGTCGAGATAGCGCCGAGCGTGATGGTGATGGCAACGCGCGGACATCACTGGGGAAGTCGCTGGTTCACCGATCGCAATCGCGCGCTCTGGTCAGGTTTCGTCGTCCGGCTGCCGACCGCCGGCAATATGTTTTTCGCGGGCGACACTGGTTTTGGCGATGGGCGCTGGCCCACCGAAGCGGCGGCGCTGGGGCCGATCCGGCTTGCATTGATACCGATCGGTGCCTTCCGCTTCGTGCCCGGGCAGATGGCATCGGACAGTCACATGGGTCCTGTCGATGCGGTGAAGGCGTATGAGCGACTGGGCGCCACCCGCGCAGTTCCGATCCACTGGGGAACGTTTCGCCTGTCCTTCGAGGGTCGCGACACGCCCGCGCGGATGTTGCAGGCGGCGACGGGCTGCACCGGGCAGCATGGCTTCGATCCCGTTCCGGTCGGAGCGGCGATCGAGGTGTCAGCCTACGTGCCGCCCATGCCGGGTCAGTCGCTGGATCGCGCGACCTTGCTAAGATGCCTCGATACGCCCGCCATCCACGCGCTGCGCTGATGCGTTAGCCCATCTTGTAGATACAGAGCTTGTTGCCGTCGGGATCGCGGAAATAAGCCCCGTAGAACCCCATCTGCTCGGGACCGCGGGGACCCGGCGCGCCATCGTCGATCGCACCCAGTTCGATCGCCTTGGCATAGACCGTATCGACCTGCGCGCGGTCATCGGCGGCCAGGGCCACCATCGTGCCATTGCCCGGCACGGCGGTACCGCCATCATAGGGGCGCGTCACCGCCAGCATCGGCTTGTCACGTCCTGCGCCATACAGCGTGAAGCCGCGCTCGTCCGGCATCGTCGCCACCTGCTTCCCGCCGATCGTCGCAAGCAAGCCGTCGTAGAAATTGAGTGCACGTGTCAGGTCGTTGGTCCCGACGGTGGCGTAACCGATCATCATTGCTCTCCCTCGATGTTCGTTGCGGCTGTAGCGGCGCCGACCCATATTCGCCAGCGATGACGATCCAGATTCGCACCAGCCTGGCCGAGCCGGAAACCGGCCCCGCCTTCGTGCCGCACCGGCCCGAACGGCCGGACAAGGTCGAGGGCGGCAAGCGGTTTGCACTCGCCAGCGAGTACACGCCCTCGGGCGACCAGCCAGGCGCGATCGCCGAACTGGTCGAGGCTGCCCGCGCCGGCGAGAAGGATCAGGTGCTGCTGGGCGTTACTGGCTCCGGCAAGACCTTCACCATGGCCAAGACAATCGAGGAATTGCAGCGCCCGGCGTTGATCCTCGCCCCCAACAAGATCCTCGCCGCGCAACTCTACGGCGAGTTCAAGTCCTTCTTTCCCGACAATGCGGTTGAGTATTTCGTCAGCTATTACGACTATTATCAGCCCGAGGCTTATGTCCCGCGTTCCGATACATATATCGAGAAAGAATCATCGGTAAACGAGTCGATCGACCGGATGCGCCATTCCGCAACGCGCGCGCTGCTCGAACGTGACGACGTCATCATCGTCGCGTCGGTATCCTGTCTCTACGGCATCGGCTCAGTCGAGACCTACTCGGCGATGATCTTCGACCTGAAGAAGGGACAATCGGTCGACCAGCGCGAGATCGTCAGGAAGCTGGTCGCGCTGCAGTACAAGCGCAACGACGCCGCGTTCCAGCGCGGCAATTTCCGCGTCAAGGGCGACAATCTCGAAGTATTTCCGTCGCATTACGAGGACTCGGCGTGGCGCGTGTCCTTCTTCGGCGACGAGATCGAGGAGATCGTCGAGTTCGATCCCTTGACCGGCAAGAAGGTCGCAAGCCTCAACTCGGTGCGCATCTATGCCAATTCGCACTATGTGACGCCCGGTCCCACACTCAAACAGGCGACCGTCGCGATCAAGCACGAGCTTGAGGAGCGGCTGAAGGAACTCGTGATCGAGGGCAAACTGCTGGAGGCGCAAAGGCTGGAGCAGCGCACGAACTTTGATCTGGAGATGATCGCCGCCACCGGCGCGTGCAACGGAATCGAAAATTACAGCCGTTTCCTCACCGGCCGCCTGCCGGGAGAACCGCCGCCCACGCTGTTCGAATATCTGCCTGAGAACGCATTGCTGTTCGTCGATGAAAGCCATGTCACTGTGGGGCAGATCAACGGCATGTCGCGCGGCGACCATCGCCGCAAGATCACGCTGGCCGAATATGGCTTCCGCCTGCCGTCGGCGATCGACAACCGGCCACTCCGCTTCAACGAATGGGATGCGATGCGCCCGCAGACGACCTTCGTCTCGGCGACGCCGGGCGGCTGGGAGATGGAGCAGACCGGCGGTGTCTTCGCCGAACAGGTTATCCGCCCGACCGGCCTCATCGATCCCCCGGTCGAGATCCGCCCCGTCGAGGAACAGGTCCAGGATCTGATCCACGAGGTCAAGAAGACCACCGCCGACGGCTATCGCACGCTCGTCACCACGCTCACCAAGCGGATGGCCGAGGACCTGACCGAATATATGCACGAGGCAGGCGTGAAGGTCCGCTACATGCATTCCGACGTCGAGACGCTGGAGCGGATCGAGCTGATCCGCGACCTGCGCATGGGCGTCTATGACGTGCTGGTCGGCATCAACCTGCTGCGTGAGGGGCTGGACATCCCCGAATGCGGGCTCGTCGCCATTCTGGACGCCGACAAAGAAGGGTTCCTGCGCTCCGAGACGTCACTCATCCAGACGATCGGCCGCGCCGCGCGCAACGTCGACGGGCGGGTGATCCTCTATGCCGACCGCGTGACCGGCTCGATGGAGCGCGCGATGAACGAGACCGCCAGGCGCCGTGAGAAACAGGTCGCCTATAACGAGGCGAACGGCATCACCCCGCAGACGATCCGCCGCAACATCGGCGACATCATCGCGCACGTCTCGTCCAAGGATCAGGTGACGGTCGAGATCGATGAGGATCGGCCGCACATGGTCGGCCACAATCTGCGGGCTTATATCGAGGACCTGGAAAAGCAGATGCGCAAGGCCGCCGCCGATCTCGAGTTCGAGACGGCCGGGCGACTTCGCGACGAAATCCGGCAGCTGGAGAATGACGAACTTGGCCTGCCGGTGGACGAGCAGAAGGCGCCGATCATGGGCCGCTCCAATGAAGGCAAGCCGGGCACCCGCAAGACCCGCTACGGCAAACAGCAGAAGATGCGCATGGGCGGCAAGCGATCGCGATAGGCCGAAGCTGTGCGCGACCTCGCCCGAGCCATCGCCTAACCCGCGCTCAGATCCTCCTTCTGGAAATCATAATAGCTGGCGACCCGGTCGGCATAGGCCTGATCGAAAGTCGGCGCATTGTTCGCCCAGCTCGGCCCCCCTTCCAGCAGGCGGCGGTCGATCGTGACCACGTACAGGTCGCGCACGGTGTCGAACTGCAACAGGCCGAACGGGATCGGATAGAAGCTCTTGCCCATGCCCAGGAACCCGCCCAGGCTCAGGACGGCGTGCGTCACGCGGCCCGAATTCTTGTGCACCATGAACGAATAGACCGACCCGACGGCGTCGCCATCGCGGCTCTCGACCTTCATCGTATGAGCCATGTTCGCCTGAACCAGCAACAAGGTCGCCGTACTGTCCGCCATTCGTGATCTCCTGATACGTCTTGAAACCGTGGACGGCGGGGCGCGGTTCCGCAAGATGCACATGGCGGTGTCGCCTTGAGCCGTCAGCGCCGATGCGCCATGAAGCCGCGCATGAGAATTGCACCTGCTCTTGCCGTCTCGATCTTCGCCGTGCTCGGGGCATGCGTGCCCAAGGCAGCGCCACCGCCCGCACCCTCCGAGCGGCCCCGGCTACCGCCCGCGCCGCCGCCCGCTCCCGCGACTTCGACGGCCGACTGGCGCGATTGGCCGCAAACGCCCGGCACATGGACCTACATCCGCGCGGGTCGCGGAACCGTCGCCGCATTCGGTGAGCCATCGCAACCGCCCCTGCTGACGCTGCGATGCGATCCGCTCGCGCGGCGCATCTCGATCGAGCGCGCCGATGCCGGCGATGCACCGCTTACCGTCCGCACGACCAGCATGGCGCGGACCTTGGCGGTGCAGCGCGCGACCGCCGGCCGCCCGGTGGCGACGGCCACATTGCCCGCCGCCGATCCGCTGCTCGACGCGATGGGTTTCAGCCGGGGCCGCTTCACCGTCGAACAAGCCGGGTCGACGACGCTGGTCCTGCCTGCCTGGGCCGAGGTCGAGCGCGTGACGCAGGACTGTCGCGGCGGTTGAAGCGAAGCGCCGGGTTTCGCTCAAAGCGGGACGCATTTCAAGTCTTGTATCGCACGTCCGTGTCGCGCAAATAGTGGGACGTGGCCGGGTCCGGTCACGTCATTATCAACAAGCGAAAGGAGGTGATCCGATGTCTCATGGTTCAGCAATGGGGTCGGTTCAGTTCGTTCGGGGGACTTGCCGCTAGTCTGATTGCGCATCTGCGGGGGTATTTTCCTCAAATCAACGCGGATGAGCGATGGGAATGGCGGCAAACATGGTCCTCCGGGCTGGAGCTCTCCGGCCGCTGACCATGTCAGGAGGTTGTCGGGACGCCGCGATCGGTGCCCGGCAACCTCTTTTCATTTCTACGGCGGACCGCGTGTTGCGCAGTTGCTTGCCGGGTCTATTTAGTCGGCATGACCGATGACCGCGCTGACGACTTTTCTGCCGACTCCTCCTCGGACCGGCGGTCCGGTTGGACGACCCGGCGACCAAGGTCTTGGTCATCCGCGCTCGCGATCCTAATCGCTGCAATCGGATTGGTCCGGCAGTTCTGGGATGCGGGCGATCCGACGATCAGTTACATCCTGCTACTGGCGGGCTTCATCATCGCCTGTTTCATGCCACCGCTCGGACCGTTGCCGCCCTGGATCGAGGATCGATCGGAACGATCCGCAGCGCGGCGGTCGCGCGCATTCCTGGCTACCTATGCGTCGGTAGCGGTGCTGGCAATGGCGGGGCTGTGGGTCATGCTCGCGCTCGCGGCGCTGCACGGTTGGGATTTGGGGCAGCTACGCTACGCGATCATCGCGCTGGCCTTTTTCCTGATGACGCTTCACCTCGCCGGGCCGACGCTGCATGCTAGCTGGCGAGCCGGCCCGATCTGATACGCTCAGCGTCTGGCAGAAAAAAAGTCGCGCAGCAGGTCGCCCGCCTCCCGCTCGCCGATGCCGGCATAGACCTCCGGACGATGATGGCAGGTCGGTTGAGTGAAGAAGCGAGCGCCGTGCTCGATCGCTCCGCCCTTGGGATCGCTCGCCCCGTAATAGAGCCGCCGTAGTCGGGCGTGCGCGATCGCACCCGCGCACATTGCACAGGGTTCGAGCGTGACCCACAGGTCACAGCCCTCCAGTCGGTCTGACCGCAACACAGCCGCGGCTCGCCGGATGGCCAGCATCTCCGCATGCGCGGTCGGATCGTGCAAGGCGCGCGGTGCGTTCGCCGCGACCGAGACGATCCGTGCACCTTTGGTGATGACGGCACCAACCGGCACCTCGCCCGCCGCGGCGGCACCCGCTGCCGCATCGAGCGCTGCACGCATGGCTGGAGGCATCGCCAACATCGTGGATGGCCCTCCCAAATCGGTCGAGGAACGTCAAAATCAGCGGGCGGGCACCTCGTCGTTGGCTGGACGGTCGACGTCGATCGTCGGCACCTCGACGGTCTTGTTCTCACTGCCGACCGATACCCGCGCGACATTGGCTTGAAACGTCGGCGCCTTCACCATGCCGGGGCTTGTCTGATCGATGGCGATGACCCGAAAGTACAACAGGGCGATGACGACCAAGACGGCAATTCCCAGCAGGATGAGCAATGCACGCATGATTGGCCCCTTTTCACGAACGGTTCGTAGGCGTAACAACGTCGTTCTCACCGGCTGGTTGCATGGCGGACGGTTGACGCATTCATCCGAGGGCGCTACCGCCGCGTCCTTTCACGGGCTGTCCCGTCGATACCTGAAGGATTCGATCATGTCGCGCATTTGCGAGCTGACCGGCAAGGGCCGGCAGGTGGGTCACAATGTCTCCCACGCCAATAACAAGACCAAGCGCACGTTCCTGCCGAACCTGCAGAATGTGACGTTGATCTCCGATGCGTTGCAGCGTTCCGTCCGGCTGCGCGTCTCGACGCATGGCCTGCGTTCGGTCGAGCACAATGGCGGCCTCGACAACTGGCTGGTCAAGGCATCCGATACAGACCTTTCACTGCGCGCGCGCCGGCTGAAGCGTGATATCGTCAAGAAGCTCGCCGCCGCCTGATCGCTTCGGCTCAGGCGCCGTCGTCGAGCCGGAATTTCATCAGTAACGATCGTTGCAGGCTGGTCTGGTTGTTGTCCGACACCAGCCACAGAATGGTAGCGTTGCCCTTGCGTGTGATCGCCACGCCCTCGTAATTGTCGCTGGCAAGTGGCGCGGCGATCGTCGCGATCACACTGCCCCAGACGTCGCGCCCCGCGCGGAGACCGGCGAAATCGACGATGGAGAGCTTCACCGAAAAGGCGAAGGGCACCGCGAAGCGGCGATCGAGCACGACGAGCCGGCCATCCGGCAGCTGGGCGACGTCGCTAGGGTCGTAATGCAGCGGCAAGTGATAGGTAAAGCGCATCACCGGACACGGATTGACCGTCGGATCGGACGCGAAGACCAGCCCTTCGCGCGCCGTCCTTGATCCGTGTCCCGATCGGTGCTGCTCTGCGATGACAACGAAGCGTCCGTCATGCAGACGGACCATGGACTCTGGGCCGCCATTATCGTCCCATCCGGCCATCGCGGGAGGCCGTGCCAGCCGCTCGAGTCGCGTAAAGCCCGGTGCATAGCGACCGATCGCATTCCAGCGCTCGAACCCGACCCAGATGCGGCGCGTCGCAGGATCGACGGTCATTGATTCGCTGTCGCGGTCCTGCTTGCGCCAGCCGGTGCCGGGCCCGTTGGGCAGGTTCTGGTATCGAGCATCGCGCGGGTGCCAGTCAGATCCCATCCTGAAGGTCAGAATCGTACCCCCATCGCTCAACAGCGTGAAGCGATCGCCATCCACGCCGAGCGCCGAAAATCCTCCGAACGCCGGGACATCTGCTGACAATTCCACTCCACCCAGAAAGGTGAGCCGGCCAATGCGGACATGCTTCGGATCGGCGGGGTCGAGCGGGACGCGGTTGGCATGGAGTACGAAGGGCCGGTCGAACAGGTCGAGCCGCTGCTCGCCTGTCCATCCTGGCACCAGCGCCAACACCAAGCCGACGACCAGTAACGCGGTGAAGATGGAACGCATGCCTCCGCTCATACGCGGCGACGCCGCCGGTGATAGTATGAACCCGTGCTAACGAGCGCATTCAGTATCGGCTCAATGCGACTCGGCCATAACGCCATCATTGAAAGGGACCCATAGCGGGTCTCCTGAAAACCGGGAGTTTTCGTGATGATGAAGTTTCCGCTTGCCGCCGCGGCGCTGGCTCTTGGCGCATCCGCCCTGGTTCCCGCCGCGTCCGCCGATGCGCAGCGCTATGGTGGCCCGCGCTATGAGCGTGCCTATGGCAATGCGTATAGCGACGGCTATAATCGCCGGGACGATCGTTACGACCGGCGCGCCGATTATCGCCGCAGCTATCGTGAGCGTCGCGGTTACAATCGCTGCCGCAGCAACTCAGGCGGCACCGGCACGATCGTTGGCGCCATAGCCGGCGGTCTGCTGGGACGCACAATCGATACGCGCGGGGACCGCACCATCGGCACGCTCGGCGGCGCCGTCCTCGGCGGACTTGCGGGTCGCGCGGTAGAGCGCTCGGATCGACCCGGATACTGCCGCTAGCGGCAGTGGCCCTCGGGTAGCGTATCGAGGGCGGGGCCGGCTTCGCTGCTGCGGAGCCGGCCCTTAGTTTTTGCGCCCGCGGCGTGGGCGTGGCAGAATGAGCCATGCCCAGCCTCGACCCGATTGCCCGATGACCACCGTCCTCGGAATCACCCGATCGATCCTCGGAAAGCCCTGGCACTGGCGCGCGCTCGCGGCCGACGCGCGCGACGGCTTCGGCACCGATGACATGGTGACGCAGCTTCTGCTCGCGCGCGGGGCGCCGCGTGAGGAACTGGAGTTGCACCGCGCGCCCTCCATCCGCGGCTTCATGCCCGATCCGTCGATCTTCCGTGACATGGACCGCGCCGCCGACCGGTTGGCGGATGCGGTGCAGCAACACGAGCAGATTGCGATCTTTGGTGACTATGACGTCGATGGCGCGACATCGGCGGCGCTGATGGTACTGCTACTGCGCGATCTTGGCCTGGAGGCCCGCCCTTATATTCCCGATCGGCTGCGCGAGGGTTATGGCCCAAACGCTACGGCGATGAAGCAATTGGCCCAGGCGGGCGCACGGCTGATCGTCACCGTCGATTGCGGCGCACAGGCGCATGATGCACTCGACGCTGCACGCGCGAGTGGCGTGGACGTAATCGTCGTCGACCATCATCAGTGCAGCGCCGCCCTGCCCTACGCGCTTGCCGTGGTGAACCCCAATCGGCTGGACGAGGGCGAGGGAGCGGCGCACGGGCATCTCGCCGCGGTCGGGGTCACCTTCCTGCTGGGCGCCGCGCTCGTCCGGACACTGCGGACCCGCGGCTTCTTCGCTAATCGGGCGGAACCGCGGCTGATGGACCTGCTCGACATCGTAGCGCTGGGAACGGTCGCCGATGTCGCGGAGCTACGCGGCCTCAACCGCGCTTTCGTGGCCCAGGGCCTCAAGGTCATGGCACGCCGTCGCAATATCGGCCTCGCGGCGCTGATCGATGCGTCAAGGCTTACCCGCGTGCCGACCGCCAGCGATCTGGGTTTCGCGCTCGGCCCGCGGATCAATGCCGGTGGGCGTGTCGGACAGGCAGACCTCGGCGTGCGACTCCTGACGACGTCCGACCCGCTGGAGGCAGACAAGCTTGCGCAACAACTCGACCGGTTGAACGAGGAGCGCCGAGCGATCGAAACGGGTGTTCAGGAAACGGCGGAGGCACTCGCTCGTGACCAGCGGATCGCGGTCGTGGCGGGCCGCTCCTGGCATGCCGGCGTCATCGGTATCGTCGCGGGACGCCTAAAGGAAAAGCTCGACCGTCCCGCCATCGTCATCGCCATCGACGAGCAGGGGATCGGTAAGGGATCGGGCCGCTCGCTTCCCGGCGTCGACTTGGGCGGCGCCATCATTGCGGCGCGTGAGGCCGGACTGCTGATCGCCGGCGGCGGCCACGCGATGGCCGCGGGGCTGACAATCGATCAGGACAAGATTCCTGCTTTTGCCAGCTTCCTCGATCAACTGCTGGGCGACGCGGTGGAGCAGGCGCGGGTCGGCCGCGCGCTCAAGCTTGACGCCGTTCTGGCCGCTGGCGGAGTCAACCCGAGCACGGTCGAGGCGATGGAGACCGGCGGCCCCTACGGCACTGGGTGGCCGGCGCCCCGCATCGCCGCCGGTCCGGTGCGCGTCATCAAAGCAGAGATCGTCGGTCAGGGGCATGTCCGCACGATCGTGGCGGGCGATGACGGACGCAGTCTGAAGGCGATGGCGTTTCGCCACGCCGAAACGGCGCTGGGGCAGGCGCTGCTGGGCGCGGCTCCGCACCGCCGCCTGTGGCTGGCCGGCCGGCTCAAGGTCGACGACTGGGGTGCGCGGCCCGCCGCCGAGATGCACGTTGACGACGCCGCATGGGCCGATGGGACGCCTTGACCGATCCCCTCAATCGCGCTAGGCGCGCCAATATTGGCCCCTTCGTCTAGCGGTTAGGACGCGGCCCTTTCACGGCTGAAACACGGGTTCGAGCCCCGTAGGGGTCACCAAGGATTACAGTCACTTAGCAAGGTCCGGGTGGCTGGTTTCCCCGACTTGGGGAATAGAAGGGGAATAGCGCCCTTCTAGCAGGCGCATCTTCACCTAGCGAACATGCGGTCAAACGGGGCGCGCTCGATAGCCCTATGGTGCGGGTGCGGGCGTCACGGTCAACGGGCACATTAGCCGCAGGGGCGATTGACCGGCGATGATGCCTGCCGCGCGTCGTGATGCCCTACCCAGCCCACGCCTCGCTCCTGTAAACCAGCCCGTGAGAATCGTGCGGCGGCTTAGGTAAGGCGGGACATACCCGCGCCCTCGATCGGCCCTGTAGCGCGTTCCTAGCCGCCCTGTGAGTATATGAGCGCGGGTGCAATGATGGGTCCTACCTTTGCCCGGCGGGAAGGTAAGCGGCCATGCACCGCAATTTTAACCTGTGAGGTCCGTTTTAAGGTTTGCGTTAGTCACTAGTCGCCAGCCCATCGTTGCGTGAACGGAAAGCGTAAAGCCCTCGCAAATCCGCCATTCTGCGCTTCACGCTACGTCCGGACCAGTTGATAACGTCAATGATCGGCGCATAAGAAAAGGCGGCCGGAAAGTTTCCTCTCCGACCGCCCCCTGTGGTTCCTGACCGCGCTCGATTTAGCCGATCGGGAGTCGCTCGTCCAGCGTCACGTTGCGCGGGGCAAATAGATCGCCGTTTCGATCGTGCCGCCCGTTGCGGTCGCGTGAGGGCGGGCAATTTCGAGCAGTTCTGCAACATCGTCTGGCACGTCGATCGAACCGCGCGGGATCAGACGCGCGTCCGCCATGTGTGCGACCGGCTCGCGAAACCGTTGTGCGACCGTCCCCAGGCGAGGGGCGTGAGTCGCACAATGAAGGGCCACGGCGCTGGCCCACAGCTTCGCAAACTGCCCCGCCGCCTCAATCATTGCCGTCTCAAGGCCCAAGGTCGCGTCGTCGACAGCGGCGCCCAGCGCGTTGCGGCAATCCTCCCGCGCCCGTTCAACCGCCTTGCGTCTCTGGTCGACCGACTGACGCAGCGCGGCAATCCCGCTCCAAAGGGCGTCTATTTCCCGCCTCACGATGTCAGCGCCGGAAAGGATCGCAGTCAGATCACTGCCATCGCGGATCGCATCCGCCATCGTCTCTCCGTCCGGGCGACGGCGCACATCGTCAAGCCGGGCGACGGCACTAACGTGTTTATTCTCGCCTTTAACAACATCGGCCCGCGCCTGCTCTAGAGCGCGCTCGGCGGCGGCAATGGCGGCCAAATGCGGTTGTGGATCAAAGTTGGCGAGCGCGTCGGCGATGGACTGGAAATTGTTCATGGTAATCTTTCCTTTGGACGGGGGGAGCGAGGCGAACAGGTCCGCAAACTTGGCGACGCCGGTCATGGTCGACCGGCCCGGCTGGCGAGCACCCGATTCCAGATCGCATCCGACCTTTCGCGCTGCTGCCGATCGGTCAGTTCGGTCGCCGCCGGCCGTTCGGCACGTGCAGCTTGCTGGCGCCGCCATTCAGTTGCCAGGGCTTCGCTGTAGGAGGTCGAGGCGTAACCGGACGGCGCAAGCGCGGCTTTGACCAGACGGGGTTTCGCCAGCGCTTTCGTTCGGATGGCGGACCCGTTGTTCCTCGCCTTCGTCGCTCCGTCGTGATCGGCGTTCAACCGCCGGGCGGCCATGGCCAAGCCGGCATATTTGTCGCGAATGAAAATGTGGGAGTGCATGTCAGTTCTTCCTTTCATGGGATGGCGCGGGCGGCCCAAGGGCCGCGCCTATTCCCCTTTAGGGGGCGTCCGTTGGGGGGGGCGTTTGGGGGTACTGTCTGGGGCCGTTTGGGGATCGAGCGTTGGGGACGTTTGGGGGTGGCGTTTGGGGGTGTTTTCCGCCTTCAGACGCAGCCCGGTGATGTCGCGGCCCTTGCCGGTATCACGCCAAAGAAAGCCGCTCTCGATTTGGTCGATACGGAACAGTCTGTTCATGGCGGCCTTAAGTCGCGTCCTGCCCATGCCCTTCGACTCCGGCATGTCGTCAAAGACGGATGGCGCGTAGTTTGTGCCAGTGTGGTGTGAGACGTGCCGGTGCTGGCGCGTATATTCCGTTAGGCACGCAAGGAACGCAGCATTGTCAGATGATGCCCCGATCGTTGCCGCAAGCTCCGCGCGCTTGTCGTCGGGCAGATCATCTTCGCGGATCAAGGCAAAGTCATGCCAGCGAAGCGCCAGTTCATCACCGGGCCTCGAATAGTTCGCCTTGCCGAGCGTCAACACGCGCGCATCGGGATCAATCCCGCCGTCCCGTCGACCGATCGTGATTTGTGATCTCACCGCATTTAGCCAGGCGGTCGAACCGCTATAGGTGTCCCCGGCCTTGTTCGGGTGGGCGATAAGGATGATCGCCGCATCATGATCTCGGCAAAGCGAGTGCAGGGCGTTCACCCATGTAGTGACGTGGCCGCGATCATTTTCATTGCCGCTGAAAAGATGCGCGACATTATCGAGCACGACCAACCGTGCCCTCGTCGCCACCATCGTTCTTTTGAGACGGATGAAGGCGGGTGCGAGTATCAAGCGCCCGTCATTACCGAAAGTCGCGAGCTGATTGTCGAGCGTGCCGCGCAGACTGGCCAGATGCAGCTTGCCCGCGACCGACTCAATGGGGATGTTCAACGCGGCGGCGATATGAGCCTGTCGCCAGTGCATCTCCTGCTCGCAATCCTCGGCGGTGACGTAGAGCGCGGGGCCGCCTGCGGTTTGCAAGCCCAGGAACGGTACGTGCGCTGCATAGCATGTCGCCGCTTGCTGGCCTGCCAGACTTTTGTTCGTCCCGCCCTTGCCTGAGAACAGCGTCACTTCACCGCACGGTGCAATCAATTCGATCGCCATCGCCTTTGGCCGGGGCTTGTTCTTTGCCCAATCGCTCAGGTTGGCGAGCGCGAATATCTCCCCTGCGTCGCCATCATCGGCGGGAGCGTTGACCGCCGCCTCGACCAGCCGTTCCAATTCGGCACGATCGCCGCGCCAGTCCATGATGTCGCCTTTCAGCGGCAGTCCAGGCAATGCGACCAGTACCGGCTTACCGCCCGCCGCCGCGATCATCGCCCGCGCCTTCTCCGCCATCTCCGCGCCGGGCTGGTCGTTGTCGGGCAAGACGATGACGCGGCGGCCGGCGACGTGGCGGTCATATTCCCGGCGCCAGTCTCTCAGCGACGTTGCGAGCAATCCCCATGACGCCAGCTTGTCAGCCTGTTTCTCGCCCTCGGCCACGTACAAGGTCGCATCGGGAGCGGCGGCGACCAGATCGGGTAAGCGGTATGGAACCTGCTTGGCATCGCCGCGCCCCTTCGCCCATCCTCCGCGCCCGTCCGGGTGTTCGATGCGATAGGACTTATCACCGTTGGCGAGCGCCATGCGGACCTTGCGATACAGGACCGCGCCGTCCGCACCGTGATATTCCCATGCGGCGACATCGCGGATGCGGCGGCGGTCATCATTAGCGGCATGATCGGGGATCAGACCCAGGCGGCGGCACTCGCTCTTGACCTCTTTCCAGTCGCCGCCGTTGTGCGAGTAGAACAGCACGTCCCCGCCGTCTGCATCCTTCACCGTCATCCCGCGATCGGATGCACTGTGACCGGGTGTCGGGAACCTGCCCTGATTGCCCATCCAATCGCCACGAAAGTGCCGGGTGATGTTCTGCGCCGGTGATCCCATCACACGCCCTCCGCTGCACGCGCGGCGCGCGCCTTCGCGAGGAGCCGGTCAAGCCATTCGCGCTGCGCCGGTGAACATGACGGACGGACCTGCATCGACCGGAGAAAGTCGGCTTCCTTCGCGCTGTAAAAGTCATCCCACGGTGCCGCTGCCGCTTCCTCTGCACTCCGTTGATGCGAGTGGGTCGGCGGCATCGGTTCGGGTTTGGTCGATTGGCACGGATGGGTGAGGCCGCGCTCGACGACCTCGCCGATGCGTAGCCCTTCACGGGCAAGTGCCGATTGCAACTTGCGCAGCGCGGCGAGCGCTTCGCCGTCCACCGGCGATTGTGTCAACGCCGCGATGGCAGCGATCCGGCGCGTCGCGGCCGGGCCGATGGGCGCCATCTTCACGACGGCTCTCCCGAACGGTCGACGACGGTCCAGCCGAACCGCTCGGCGATGGTGCTGGCGTAGGCGCGGGCGGGGCCGATCGGCGCGAGTTCCCTGCTTAGAACGGGATCGGGGGCAATCACATCGAACGCGGTTCCGAACGGCTCCCACCGAATTGTGACTGTTCCGGGCGGGGTCAACGTGGTATCAGTGCAGGGCGCCGCTTTCGTCGAACGGGGCAGGTGAGCAAATCGCGGGCGGCCCGGACCAGGGGCTGCCCGTTTGCTTTGAAGGCGGGGCATCACGCCGCCGCCTCGTTCAGCAGACTATCGATGCTGTCGCGAAAGATTAGCCTGCGCGTACCGATGGTCGAGGACCGTAACCGGCCGGTCTTGACCAGCTGGGCACCCCCATTAACCCTGGCGTGATCCGGCCGAAGATGATTCAATGCGCCTGACGGCAGGAGGCGGCAGATGCGTCAGGCGGGATTGTTCGGACTACCGGATCAGCTGAAGCGATTGTCGGATTGCGGCGACCCGCTGGAGACGATGGGCCGCGTGGTGGACTTCGAGATATTCCGCCCGGCGCTGGAAAAGGCGCTGGCGTATGGTGATCGAGCCAGGGGCGGTCGACCGCCTTACGATCCGGTGGCGATGTTCAAGGTGCTGATCCTGGCGGCGCAGAACACCGTCAGCGACGCCCGCATGGAGTTTCTCATCCGCGACCGGCTGAGCTGGCTGCGGTTCCTCGGGTTTGACCTGGGCGCGGTCACGCCCGACGAGAACACAATCCGGCTGTTCCGCGAGAAGCTGACGCGCGCCGGTACGCTCGACGCGTTGTTTACCGCCTTCGACCGGTGCTTGTGGGACCGCGGCTATCTGCCGATGGGCGGGCAGATCGTCGATGCTACCCTCGTCGCGGCACCGAAGCAGCGGAACACTGCGGTCGAGAAGGAAGCGATCAAGGCGGGCCAGAGCGCAGCGGAAATATGGCCCGACAAACCGAACAAGGCGGCGCAGAAGGACACCGACGCGCGCTGGACGGTGAAGTTCGCCAAGGCCCGGACGCTGCCGGGCGGCAGGCCGGGGATCGATATCGCGATCCCGAGCTTCGGCTACAAAAGCAGCATCGCGATCTGTCGGCGCTACGGGTTCATCCGCTCGGCCAAGGTTACCGACGGTGCGCGCTTTGACGGTAGAATGCTGCGCGACGTCGTCACCCGCGACAACACCGCCTCCGACGTCTGGGCGGATACCGCCTATCGCAGCCAAGCCAACGAGGCGTGGCTGAAGTCGATGGACCGGGTCAGCCGGGTTCATCGCAAGAAGCCCAGGGGAAAGCCGATGCCCAGGCGCACGTCCGGCGCCAATGCCAAGCGATCCGCTGTCCGCGCCCGCGTCGAGCACGTGTTCGCTCGTCAGAAGGATCAGATGGGGCTGTTCATCCGCACCATCGGTATCGCGCGCGCCGAAGCGAAGATCACACTCGCCAACCTCGTCTACAATATTGACCGCCTGATCTTCCACGAGCGGCAGGCCGCCACGGGATAGCCGCGTCCGGCGACGGTGTTTTGCGGCTCAGCCAGCCGAAATCCGCCTCCGGGCCGCCACCACCGAGCAGGATGCTGTCTTGCGCCGCGATCAGCGCCCCGCGGCCACGTTGATGTGGGTGCCCAGCTTGTGAATTGTGCCGCGACTTACGCGTAGCAGATCGCAGGTTTCATTGACTGTTGCGACCTTCGGTTCAGCCGCTAGGGGACTTATCGCCTTGGACATTTGCGCTTCCTGCCGTTGTTGACGAACAGGAAAATGCACGGCCGTTTACCGGTGTAATAGGCGACACGATTAAACTGGTGCGAGTATTAGCGCGAGGATTACCCGCTCCGCTTTTTGCGTCCCGGTTTTCGTGCGCCGTAGTCACCGGCGACTTGATCCCAAACCCTACGGAAACCGCGACCCGAAAGCCCCGTGATCTCAGATTGGGCCTTGTCGCGAAGGTTTGTGAAGCCTCGGTCTCCCGCCGCTAGGCGATCGCGCAACCACGGCTCCGCGTTGGTCTCTGCACAAATCATTGCGGGGGTGCGAGGATTAATCTCAGCCAATTGTAGGGCGTCATTGTAGAGTGCGGTCAGCGATTCGATTATATCCCCATCGACATATAGGCCGACAACGGTCGCCATGTGATAATAGCCACTTGTGGCGTGATGACGGCCGCGACTGCTATCCTCGAATAGATCAACGCGCGTAAAGCTCAAGGTTGACCAGTCAGCTTCCCATGCGGGCAAACTTAACTCGGCAACATGCAAAGAGCATCCTTGGCGCGCATGTCCGCGTAACCAGAATTGCGTTGCGATCGGCGCACGAGTTTGAACAACTACTTCCGGCGGGACAGCCTTTAAGTAATTCCCCCACGCGCCCTGAAAGTGTTTGGTCTGTCGGCCAGCTTCCATCGCAATCTCGCCCCGCATCATCAATTCAACGAGTTTGATGCGGGCGGCGTCATGCCCAAGGAACGGGTCTAGCCGCCTAACTGCTTCGTTGCCAGTGATCCACTGTGTCATGCCCCGCGCTCCATGCAAGGCGCTCCAGTCTGTTGGGGCAACGCGCGGAGCGGCGCGGGTTCGGATGCCTCCTAGCCCCTTGATCGTTCTAACCGATTGCGGCTGTCATTTCCACGGGGGAGTCCGCGTCATTCCCACGGGGGTCCGTTGCCGCCGCCCCGATCCGCGTCACCTTGCCGTCATCCGCAGCGACGATTCCGAGCCCCGCGACGTGCTGGCGCACAATGTCGCCAACGTAATTTGGGCTGAGGTGGGCGTAATGCTTCCGGGTGATCCGTTCATCGGCATGGCCTAGCGCCTCAGCGATGACGGCCATCGGCACCCCGGCAAGCGCCAGTCTCGCACCGTATGTCCTGCGCAGATCGTGAAAGCCGGTCGGCTCGATCCCGGCCGCTTTACATGCCGCCGCCAACGGTCGCGCCTGTTGTGATGCGCCCCATCGCTTGCCGTCCGGCCGGGGAAATATCAAATCGTCACCGCGCTTTCCGATCGTGGCCTGATCGAACAGCCGCATCCCCTCTGCCTCCAGGTACAGCGGGCGCGGCTTCCCGCTTTTCGTGTCGACGAGCATGACGACGCTGGCGTCTCGGTTAAAGTCGCGCACCCGTAGGCTGGCCAGCTCCTGATACCGCGCGCCGGTCAACAGCGCGCCTTGCACCATCGGGCGGATTGCTGGCGAAACCGCATTTACCAGCCGCCGGGTTTCGTCCTCATTCAAATAGCGCCGCTTGACACCATCGGCCTGAGCGAAAGGTTTGACGTTGCGCCATGCATCGGCGTTGATGATGTCGTCGCGGTCGAGGAACGCCCTATTCAGTGAGGCCTTCAAAACAGTCAGATCGCGGTTCGCTGTGGATTGTCTGCGTCGGATCGCGTCGGGGGTGGTCGCGGCCCGCTCATTCGTCGCGTCGGCAAAGCGGCTCGTGCGCAACCTGGCGGCGGATTTGGCGCGGGCGGTATGCCAGCGCGCGACCTGAGCCTTCGTCAATTTGTTGACGACGATCGCGCCTAGCGCCGGCCGGATCGCGTATTCAATCTTTGTTCGCGTCGACGCCAGCGACCGCTTAACGAAAGCCGCAAGATAGTCGTCGAGGGCATCCCCGACTGTATAGGGCGCCTCTGGCACAACACGCGCCCCGGCGTGGCGGTCCTGTAGATTGAACCAATCCGCCGCCGCCGCCTTCGCCTGTCGCTCATTCAAGAACCGCTTGCCATCCGCTTCCATCCCGGCGGCGTCATCGGCCTCGCCTAGCGTCGTCTCGACATAGCCTGTCGCTTTACCCGGTCGACGATGACGGGCAAGCCACTTTCCCATGCGCGCGCCACGACGATAGCCGACAAACTCGCCTTCATTCATCTTCACCCAATAGGGTTCGCCGCGCACTGCCAGGCGCGACCGCGCGGTAGGTGACGAGAGATTGTGCGTACCGGTTCCGCGACCCATCGAAAGCCTCCAATCCCAAACTTGGGGAATAGAAGGGGAATAGCATGGGTAATCACGGGTGCATAGTAGTGAACAGCATTAGAGCAGGAATGGCGGATTAGCGGGGGTTATGGGTGTTTATCGATGATCCTGAAAGCCCATGTTGTGTCTCTTTCACGGCTGAAACACGGGTTCGAGCCCCGTAGGGGTCACCATCTTTGCTGTAGTCCGCATAAATCCGGTAAACTCCGGAGCGTCCGCCCATCTTCAGGAGGTTGGGTAGTCCATTTATGTGGTTTGCATGAGCAGTCGGCTGGCTTTCCCTCGGAAACGTCCCAGTTTCGCATTCAACCGGCTCCGCCTGGTCGTTCCGCCACGACATCGGGCGAGGGTCGGTCAGCGGGAGATCGCGGAGTCTTCGAAGGCGACCGACCTCGGCGAGGCGCGCCGGCTATGCACGGTGCGCCAGACCGAATGGCTGGCCTGTGCCAAGCAGTACGCCATCGAGCTAGATGTTTGGTCTCAGTGATTGGTGGTGCAACAACTGCGAGCGAGGGGAAGGAAGCGCTAAGGGCCAGATTCTACGTAGGATCGCTACGACGACAGAGGTCGTCCGTTGGATTTGCCCCGTCAAAGTTGAGAGGCATTGGCTCAGTCTGCGGTCTGTCGTTCAAATTGTGCGGGGCTGAGGTAATCGAGCGCGGAATGGCGCCGGACGGGGTTGTAGAAGCCGTCGATATAGCGGGCAATGGCTGTCGCGGCTTTTCGGCGCGGGTGCAGAAGACGGTGCGCCATACGAGTTCGGATTTGATGGTTTTGAAGAACGTCTCGACCATCGCGTTATCAAAACAATTGCCCTTGGCCGACATCGAAATGGCGATGCCATAACGGCGTAGCTCGGCTTGGCAGTCGATAGAGCAGTATTGGGCGGATTCAATCGGTCATCGCAACGCGGGGTTTTTCGATCTGCGCGAGGCATTGGTCAAGCGCCTCGGCCGGTGTTTTCCAGCCCAGCGTTTTGCGGGGTTTGCCATTGAGAGTTGCAGCAACAGCCGCGAGGGTCTCGGCGCTATGTGCGCTCAGGTCAGTGCCCTTGGGAAAGTATTGTCGCAGCAGCCCGTTGGTGTTTTCGTTGGTACCCCGTTGCCAAGGGCTTTGCGGATCGCAGAAATAGACATCGACGCCGGCATCGACCTTCAGTCGCGCGTGCTGCGCCATCTCGGCGCCCTGATCCCAGGTGAGTGACCGTCGCAGCTCTTCGGGCAAGGTGGTGATGGTGCGCGCGATGGCGTCCCGCACCGCCTCGGCACCGTGTCCGGCCAGCGCTTGCCTGTTCCTGATGAGGCCCCGCGCAGCCCCGTGACCTTCCATGCGCGGCAAATGCAGCAGCATCGTGAAGCGCGTGGTGCGCTCGACCAGCGTGCCGATCGCCGAACTGCCTAGGCCGAGGATGAGGTCGCCCTCCCAATGACCCGGTACCGCCCGGTCGTCGGCTTCGGCGGGACGCTCGCTGATCATGATCTCGGGCGACACGAAGCTCTTGCCTCGCCGGCCGATCCGCGCCCGCGGCACGCGCAGCGTCCGTCCGCTACGCAGGCATGCGGTGAGGTCACGGCGCAGGGCCCCACGTCCTTGCACGAACAGCGCCTGGTAGATGGCTTCGTGGCTGATGCGCATGCTGTCGTCGTCCGGAAAGTCGATGGGCAGACGCCCGGCAATCTGCTCCGGGCTCCAGACTTTTGACCCCAATCGACCTTGGCGCCGGCTCTGACGCGGCCCATGTCGTCGTCCTTTCCATGATGATACCGATGGCCCGGTGACAGACGGGGCACCGGGTCTGGCAACGGCACCGCTCAACCGATCCTCCACCCAGCGTCGCAGGGTGTCGTTTGCTGCAAGCCTCGCAACTTTGGGGCGCCGCCCCGCCCGCTCGGCATGCCACTGCGCTGTTGTTGCGCGATAGTCGAGATTGCCCCCGCGGGTTGCCGCGTTGCGCCGGATCTCGCGCGAAATGGTCGAGGCAGCACGGCCAAGCCGGCGGGCGATCTCACATACGCCATGCCCCTGGACCAGCAGCAATGCGATCTCCTCGCGTTCCACCAGCGACAGGTATCTGCCCGACAAGGGCTTCGCCGATGGCCTGAACGGCGCTGGTGGCATCCCGCCCGCCTCCCGAAACCAGCGGCTGCCAACCGGTTGTGACGCTCCTGCCTTCACCGCTGCCGCCTCGCTGCTCATCCCGGCAGCTACATACCGCCAGAACAGTTCACGCTCTTCCCGATTGGCGACCGCGGGCCGCCCCGGCGACCGCAATATTGACCGGGTGCACCGTCCGAACGCCGCTTCTTGATATCCACCGCCCGCCTCCTTTTTCGAAGCGTTGCGACAACCGGTTGAATCCGCCTTGGCTGCCGCGATCCGAGTGGTGGATCAGCCCTTCGGGTGGGCGCCGCATCGTCAGGGCCTTGCGCAGGGCAGCGAGCGCCAGATTGCGATGCAGCCTGTTGCCGACGGCCCTCCCGAGCCTGTCGAGGGGCGACGACGCGGCGGGAGAACAGATCGATCGCGACTGCCAGATAGAGCTATCCCTCCCGCGTCCAGACATATGAGATGTCCACGCCCCATTTCTGGTTCGAGGCCGTCGCGGTGAAATCCTGATCGATGATGTTGGGCGCGATCGGCCAGCTATGTTCGCTGTCCGTTGTCCGCCCTTCGACAAGCTCAGGAGAGCCTTGAACCGTCGCTTCTGCCTTGCCGCCAAGCCGTTCTCACGCATCAGCCGCGCCGTTCGTCGTCGGCCGATGGCGAAGCCATCATCCTTCAGCTCGCGCGTCATGCCAGGACTGCCGTAGGTGCCGTTGGACAGCGCGAACGCCGAACCGACATGCGCCAGCATCACCATGTCACCGTGCTGGCGCTTGCTGGCAGGTCGATCCTTCCAGGCGAAATAGCCGCTCTGGCTGACGCCGAGCACCTGGCAGAGGCGGTGTACGGGGAAATCCTTCTTCGCCTCATCGACGAGCGCGAACCTCACCCTTCGGCTCTCGCCATGCCCCCGGCATGGCTGCACTTCCTCAGTCCCTTCAGGGCAAAAGAGCGGTGGCACGCTTCAAGTTGTCCCGCTCCTGCCGCAAGATCTCGTTCTCCCGGCGGAGGCGCTTCGGCTCAGCCATGACGTCCTGCGCGCCGGCCGCGTCCGGCATTGCGACCGCGCGATCGCGACTCTTGCTCATCCAGCGCGTCAGCGTCGACAGCCCGACCCCAAGATCCTCCGCAATTTGCCGCTTCGTACGGCCGCTGGTCCCAACCAGCCGCACCGCCTTGTCCTCAAACTCCTTCGTAAATCACTTCTGCTTCGTCATCGGGTTCACCTCTCATCTCAAGGGAACTCTCCACTTTTCCAAAGCAAGTCCAGAATGCCTGGTTGACGGAATAGAGTTGAATGGAGGTCATACACCAGAACAGCTATCGCTCCTCGAACCGGCTTTGTTGCATAATTCTCTGGGCGGATAAGCTGCACTTTACTTGAGGTTGTTATGCGACCCGGACGGTCATCGGTGTTCCTATTGCTGAGAAGCGATTGAGGATTGTCGCACGGACTTTAAGCTCGGTAACCTGACGATCGGAGGTGCGAGCGGCAACGCGGTGGCCCAAGAGTTTGAAGCAGTGCATTTTGGTCTCGGCCAGACTGCGACGGTGATAGCCGCTCCATTTCTTCCAGATGGCGCGACCAAGGCGCCTGGTTGCGCGTAGCGCTTCGTTGCGAGCATCGACCCCGGGGCCGTCTTTGGTCCATGGTTGCCCATTACGGCGGACCGGGATGACCGCATCGGCACCGCGTTCGGCGATGGCGGCATGGCAGCCCCTGGTATCGTAAGCGCCATCCCCGCCGACGCTGAGGATCCGCTCGTTCTTTGGGATTTGCGCCAGAAGCCCAGGCAGCGTCGGTGCATCACCAATAGCATTCGTCGTGACCTCAAGGGCCCGGATATCCAGCGTTCCAGCATCAATCCCGAGATGCACTTTACGCCACTGGCGACGGTAGGATGCGCCATGTTTGCGCGTCTTCCACTCGCCTTCACCGGTTATCTTGATGCCGGTGCTGTCGACCAGCAGATGCAGCCCGCCTGAACTGGACCGGCCGCCCAACTCGACCCTCAGCGTCTTCTGCCGCCGACACAGCGTCGTGTAATCCGGCACCGGCCAGTCCAGCCCGGCCATCTTGACTAGGCTCGCGACCAATCCCGTCACTTGCCGCAGTGGCAGATTGAACAGCACCTTCAGCGTCAGGCACAACTCGATGGCGCTGTCCGAAAACAGCATCGGGCGACCAAGACGACCGCACGGCTTCGAAAGCCAATCCATGTCCGGATCGAACCAGACCTCCAGCGACCCGCGGCGCTTCAGGGCCGCATTATACTCGGGCCAGTTCGTCGTACGGTAGCGAGGGGCGGCAGGCTTGGGCATCGCGCCCATCTATCCCTCTCGATTCCTTCGCGGAATCCCCACCGTCAGTTCTGCAACAAAGCCCTTTAGACCTCGGGCCGCGAGCACATCCACGCGGAGTCGATCAGCGTAGCTGACTGTCCTTGCTGCCGCGCCGATTGAACGTTGCGGCGGCGGGCCGATCGCGACCGCTCTGGCACGTCACGCAGGTGCGGACGCCGGGAAGCGCATTGCGGCGCCCTTCGGGAATGTCGTCACCGCAGATCGCGCAGAACGGCTCACTCGCGCCGCTGGGCATGCTCGCCCGGGCGGCCAGCACGGCGTCCGCCACCGAATCGTCGATTTGGTCCTGAACCGCGCCATCGCGCGTCCAACCGCCAGCCATTTGTCTCTCCTATCGGATGTATATGGGAACGCGGACACCCCAGTACCATCGCAAGTTAATGAGCGGACGTTCCTTTCCCCGTAGGAGTCTACGTCGGGCGAACACCCCATCGTTCGTCCCAAAGACGAAGGATGGGAAAGAAGTCAGGCGGGTCGCGTTCACTTGAACGACGGTCGTATCGCGAAGCCGTTCCCTCTGATGTTGGACTCGCCATGGCGGTTCGCCATTCGATCGCGCCGTTTGCGACCCCCAGAAAACAGGAATGCGATGATACCGACGTTCTCAACCGATGTAGCCGAGATCGCCTATCGCGACACGGGGCCGCGCGATGGCGAGGTCGTTCTGCTGATCCACGGTTGGCCCGACGATGCCACGACGTGGGATCGGGTCGCGCTGGAACTCAACGCCGCGGGGCTGCGCACGATCGTCCCGACGCTGCGCGGGTTCACGGGAACGCGGCTGCACGATGACGCCGCGCGCACCGGCGATAGCGCGATCCTCGCGATGGACATGATCGCGCTGCTTGACGGCCTGGGAATCGACAGCTTCATGGTCGCGGGGCACGACTGGGGGTCGAATACGGCGGAGGCGCTCGCGGTCGGTTGGCCCGATCGGGTGAAGCGGCTGGCGATGCTGAGTTCGCCGCCGCGGCTCGGGGGCGTGCCGACGCCACCGTTCGAGCAGGCGCAGCGACAATGGTATCACTGGTTCATGGCGACCGAACGCGGTGCTGTCGCCGTCCGCCACGATCGCCGTGCATTCGCGCATATTCATTGGACGAACTGGTCGCCGCCCGGCTGGTTCGACGAGGCGACGTTCGACCGTGTCGCGGGATCGTTCGACAATCCCGACTGGGCCGACGTAACGTTGCACAGCTATCGTGCCCGGTGGAACGAAGCGGATCCCGACCCCCGCGGTCAATGGCTGTCCGACAAGGTGAGACAGACGTAGGCCTTGTCCCTGCCGGCGATGTATTTCCAGGGCGGGGTCGATGGCGTGCATCCGCCATCGTCATCGACCGACGTACCCGGCAAATTCGCCGGTCCGTTCGCCTTCGTGACGCTGGCCGGGGTGGGTCATTTTCCGCAGCGCGAGAACCCTATCGCCGTCGCGCGTTATCTCATCGCGCTCTTCACCGGCGATCCCGCCGATCTCTCAGACACAACCGACCGGAGCCTTTACATGACCAACGCCAAACCGATCCTTGCAACGCTCGCTATCGCGGGTCTGGCCACCGTCGCCGCTATCGGTGCGGCGCAGGCCCACGGCCGTAGCGGGCAGCTGAAGCAGGTCGCGAAATTCGATCATCAGGTAACCGGCGTCGTGGTCGTCGAGGATGGTCGCCGCTTCGTCAACTTTCCGCGTTGGACCGACGACGCGCCGATCTCGGTCGCTGAACTGCTTCCCGACGGGACACTGCGCCCCTATCCGGACGAAAAATGGAATAGCTGGCGCAACGCCAGGGCGAACGAAATGCCCGTCGGCGACTATTTCGTGTGTGTGCAATCGATCGTCCCCGACGGCCACGGCAATCTCTGGGTGCTCGATCCCGGCGCGCCCGGCAACGAGAAGATCCTGGAGGGCGCGCCCAAGATCGTTCGCATCGATCTGAAGACCGACAAGGTGACCAAGGTCATCCATCTGCCGCTCGATGTCGCGTTGCAGGGCACGTATCTCAACGACATCCGCTTCTCGCCCGACGGCAAGACCGGTTACGTCACCGACAGCGGTACGCGCGGTGCGATCATCGTCGTCGATCTGGAGAGCGGCAAGGCGTTCCGTGCGCTCGACGGGCATCCCTCGACGCAGGTCGACAAGACCGTCACCGTCGCGATCGAAGGCAAGCCGCTGGTCCGGCCCGACGGTCGTCAGCCGTCGTTTTCCGCCGATGGCATCGCGATCTCGAACGACGGCGAAACGCTTTATTATCAAGCGCTGACCGGCGAGACGCTGTATTCGATTCCGACGAGCAGGCTGCGAGCCGATGTGAGCGAGAAGGACCGTGCTGCCGCCGTTAAAACGGTAGCCCAGACCAACGTCGCCGATGGCCTGTGGATGAGCAAGGCGGGCGTGCTCTACATCACCTCCCCGACCGATTATTCCATCAAGCGGCTGAGCGGATCGGGGACGACGACGGTGCTCACCGACAAGCGGCTGCGCTGGCCCGACACCTTCTCGGAAGGGCCCGACGGTACGATGTACATCACCGCGAGTCATATCCAGGACACCCAATGGTTCAAGCCGGGTGCGCCCGCTTCGGTCGAGACGCAACTCTTCTCCTTCGCTCCGACGCCATCGAAAGGACAATGATGACCTATCTGCGCTACAGCGACGATATCGAGACGCCCGAGCCGGACGAGCAGGAATCGATCGACGGCATCATCGAGGGGATGACGCAGGAGACCGAGGTCGTGGAAAAGCGCGAGGGGCGCGCGGCCCGAGCGAGCCACGCCAAGAGCACGGCCTGCGTCATCGGCGAGATGGTGGTCGCCAACGACCTGCCGCCGGAACTCGCGCAAGGGTTGTTCGCGAAGGGCGGCACGTTTCAGGTCGCGGTCCGCTTCGCGCAAGGGCCGGGCGAGCATCTCGGCGACCGCGTATCGACGCACCGGGGCATGGCGATCAAGGTCTTCGGCGTCGATGGCGAGAAGCTGCCGGGTCACGATGCCCCGACGCAGGATTTCGTCCTCGCCAGCGGAACGACCTTTCCGGCGGGCACCGCTGCAGGGTTTTTGAGCCAGGCGAAGAAGATCGGCATGGCGACGCCGATGCCCGAAGGCGTCAAGAGCGCGGCATCGTCGATCGCGCGCAACATCAACAAGCTGCTCAACGCGGTGGCGGGCGCCCCGAACCCGGCCCTCGATTTCTACGGCCATCCGTTCAGCCATCCGCTCGACGATTATTATTTCAGCCAGTGCCCGATGCGCTTCGGGGACTATGTCGCCAAGCTCGGAGCCTTCCCGGCCTCCCCCGAGCAACTGGCGCTCGACGACTGGCGTCTCGATCCGCATCAGGACGAAGACGGGTTTCGCCATGCCTCCGTCGATTTCTTCGCGAGCCACGACGTCGTGTTCGAACTGAAGGCGCAATTGTGGGCAAATGCGGACACCCAGCCGATCGAGGACACGTCGGTCGAATGGCCGACGCAGGACAGCGCGTATCGCACGATCGCCACGATTCGGCTGCCGCGCCAGGCAGCCTATGGCACGGAACGGGTCCGCTATTACGACGACGTGATGACGTTCCGCCCGGCACACAGCCTCACCGCGCATCGTCCGCTTGGCGGCGTGATGCGGGCACGGTTGCAGGTGTATCGGGCACTAAGCGATTTCCGCCATAGCGAGAACGGCGTCACCGCGGCGAATACAGGAAGTATCGAGGAAATTCCGGCTTGATCGCTTGTCTGGTGGTAAAATGAACCGGTTGAGGCGAACAAGCGGCTGGGCCCGTCGTATGCGCCCGCGTTTAACGTTCGAGATGGCAATGATGGGATAGTGCGACCGGCGCGGAGCACCCGTGTGATAGGTGCGGGAATAAAGCCTACCGATGTGGCGTATCATCCGCACGCACCCTATTAGATGAGTGCGGAGCAATGATGGCGACGATTAGGAGTTTCCAGCGATAACCACCAGATCACGAAGCCGGCATCCTACGCTTTTCGATAGCGAGGCAGACGATCTGCCATCGGGATTTCATTACCTGCCTGGCTGCTACGACGCGACCGGGCGGCGCGCTATCCTGGCGGATATCCGCGCGGTACTCGCGGAGGCACCGCTCTTCCAACAGGCCATGCCAAAGACGGGGGCGCCGCTCAGCGTGAAGATGAGCAACGCGGGCGCGTTCGGGTGGGTGACGGATCGCGAGGGTGGCTATCGATACCAGACGCATCACCCCGCGACCGGAAACCATTGGCCGCCAATCCCCTCAAGCCTGGTGGACCTATGGAAGGGGCTCACCGGGGAGGTCATACCGCCCAATCTTTGCCTCATCAATTTCTACGATGCGGACGCCCGGCTCGGGCTTCACCAGGACAAAGGGGAGTCCAGCCTCGAAGCGCCGGTAGTGTCCGTATCCCTCGGCGACGACGCGACTTTCCTCGTCGGTGGTATGAGCAGAAAGGATCCAGTGCGCCGCCTAATCCTGCGCAGCGGTGATGTCGTCTGGTTCGGTGGTCCGGCTCGTCTGATCTATCACGGCGTGGAGGGCATCGTACCCGGCTCCTCACGGTTGCTGGTAGACGAAGGCTTTGCCGAAGGAGGCCGCATCAATCTGACCTTGCGACGGATCGACCGCCCGTCCGACGGGACGACCTGACCGCGACAGCAGCGTTGCGCCAGCATGGTCGCGACCAGCCGCGATCGAGGCTTCAGGCCAACAAGTTACCGGTCAGCCTTATCGGGAAGCGACGATGCTGATCGTAGGGCGATGAACCGGCGTCCGGCGGATGCCGTTCTTGAAGCGTCATCGGATTGCGAAGTTCGATCGGGACGGTCGGACGGCAGGCGTTCGTCGTTCGATTTCAAATACATCGTTGTGGCCGAAAGTCCGTGCCGGGCGTTGACCATCCTTCACGACTGAGAGGCTGATCCATATCCGACGATGTTAGAGAAAACGCGCCAGTTCCGTACACGCCGGATGTGGAGGAGCGCGCGGCCGATGAGGCCGAGACGATACAGGGGCTGAACGAACAAGTCCGTTCTATCCAGGAAACGACGGCGAAGGACTATGGGACCGCAGTGCGCGGGATCCACGCCAAAGGTCACGCAATCGTGAAGGGTCGCCTCGAGGTGATGTCCGGAACCGCCCCGGAAGTGGCACAAGGCCTGTTCGCAAGCCCCGGGGACCATGACGTACTGCTGCGCTTTTCCACGCTGCCGGGCGACATCCTCGACGATAGCGTCAGCGTGCCGCGCGGGCTGGCGATCAAGGTATTCGACGCTGACGGTGATCGGCTACCTGGTTCCGAAGGCGACACCACCCAGGACTTCATCCTGGTCAACGGTCCGGCGTTCGCCGCCCCGACGCCCAAGGCGTTCCTCGCCAATCTCAAGATGCTCGCCAAGACGACGGACACGAGCGAGGGCCTTAAGAAGGGATTGTCGGCGGCGATGCAGGTGGTGGATGCCGCGCTCGAGACGGTGGGGGTGGAGAGCCCGACGATCCAGACGCTCGGTGGAGCGCCCAACACGCATCCGCTCGGCGAGACATACTACACGCAGGTTCTGCTGCGTCACGGCGACTATATCGCGAAGCTGTCGGTCGCACCGGTGTCGCCCAACCTGACCGAGCTGACCGGCAGCAAGGTCGAGACCTCCGGCCGCCCGGACGCGCTGCGTGAGGATCTGGGCGAGGTCCTCATCGAGCAGGACAGTGTCTGGGAAGTGCGCGCCCAGCTCTGCACGGATCTGGAGACGATGCCGATCGAGGACAGTTCGGTCGTCTGGGACGAAGAGCAGAGCCCCTTCGTGCCGGTCGCGCGTCTCACCGTGCCCGCCCAACTCGGATGCCAGCACGGCCTGAGCGAGCAACAGGAACAGGCGGTCTCGTTCAGTCCGTGGCATGGCATTGCCGCTCATCAGCCGCTTGGCGGCGTCAATCGCGCCCGCAAGCCGACCTACGAGAAGTCGACCGAATTCCGCGGCGAGCGCAACGGCTGTCCGGTTCACGAACTTAGCGGCCTTGGCGACCTTCCGACCGAAGGCATGACGGTCGACTAAACGGCAGGAGAACGGGCGTTGGCTTGCCAGCCAGCGCCCGCATCCAGTCCCACGACTGGCGCGAAGCGATCGTCAGGCGGGCGCGGTGGGGCGAATGACGAGGCTGGCGAGAAGAGAGGATAACACCATATGAAGTGCGTGGCGATGCCGGGCGGCGAGGTCGTCTCCGCGATGGGGCAGGGCACCTGGAGGATGGGCGAACGTGCCGAGCGACGATCCGACGAGGTCGCGGCGCTCCGTGCCGGCGTCGACCTCGGCATGACGCTCGTCGATACCGCCGAAATGTATGGCGATGGTGCGGCCGAGACGCTGGTCGGCGAGGCGCTCGGCGACCGGCGCGACGAGCTTTTCATCGTCAGCAAGGCGTATCCGCGGAACGCATCGCGGGCACGCCTCGCCGGTGCGTGCGAGGCCAGCCTGAAGCGGCTCGGCACCGATCGGCTCGACCTCTACCTCCTCCACTGGCGGGGATCGGTCCCGCTAGGCGAGACGGTCGAGGCGATGGAGGCGCTGCGGTCCGAGGGGAAGATCCGGCACTGGGGCGTCAGCAACCTCGATACGGACGACATGGACGAGCTCGTCGCGGCCGGCGGAAGAGGCTG
This sequence comes from Sphingomonas sp., assembly GCA_965260965.1. Taxonomy (GTDB): domain Bacteria; phylum Pseudomonadota; class Alphaproteobacteria; order Sphingomonadales; family Sphingomonadaceae; genus Sphingomonas. The sequence continues at coordinate 2,294,518 of CBDHCA010000003.1, forward strand.
TGCCACGGACCAGATTCTCGACAATCTCGTCCGTCGGGGCCCCGAGCTGGACCTGCTGCCATGGCTCGCCGATCATGCGATGCCGGCGACAGCCTACAGTCCGGTTGAGCAGGGACGACTGGTCGACGATCGGACGCTCGCCAAGATCGGGGTCGGTATCGGCGCCAGCCCTGCGCAGGTCGCTCTGGCCTGGACGTTGCGACACGACGGCCTCATCGCCATTCCCAAGGCGGGATCGATCGTCCATGTGCGGGAGAACCGCGCGGCAGCGGACATCGTCCTATCGGATGCCGACCTCGCGACGTTGGACACCGCGTTCCCGCGACCACGCGATCGTCGTCCCCTCGAGATGCTCTAGCCGCGCATGGCGATCCTCTCTCTCGACGGCACCGAACGGAAGCTGGACCGGCTCGAGGCGTTCAGCGACGCCGTGCTGGCGATCGCGATCACCCTCCCGGTGGTGGAGCTGCGCACGCCAACCGCCGACGAAGGCGATCTCGTCGCGGCGTATCTGAGGCTGGCACCGGACTATGCCGCCTACGGCCTCAGCGTGATCTTCATCGGCCTCTACTGGGCTCACAGCCACTTCAGCGGCAAGCTGCTGGAGAAAACCGACCATGGCTACAATCTTCTGAGCGTCGGCTTCCTGGCAGCCGTCAGCATCACGCCTTTCCCTGCTCGACCGCTGATCGAACACCTCTCCGGAGATGCCGACAGCAGGACGGCCACCCTGACCTATCTGGGCATAGCGGCGGCACCGTCGAGCTGGTGGTTCCTGCGGTGGATCTACGCCACCGCCAGAGATCTTCCCGATCGGAAACTGTCCAAAGCCTATCTGAAACGGCTCACCGTCAAATACGCGCTCACCGCGGCCGCGTTCTGGGCGGCGTTCGGTCTCGCGTTCTGGAACTGGCGCGCCGGACTGATCGCGGCGGGGATCGTAACGCTGAGCTACATCGTTCCACCCGCTAAGCCGGTCTTCGAACCGAAAGAATGTGCGCGAGGCGGTCGGTGAGTATCGGGCGAGAAGCGATGGCCGAAGGTCTTTCGGCGGCGGGTCGTGCGCAACTGGCCGAACGATACACGGGAGAGACGATTTGAAAGCGATCATCGGAGAGAATCAATGCGTTACCTGCTCACCCTCGCAATCGCGGTCGCGGGCATGACCGCCGCGATCCCCGCTTCCGCGCAGCTCCCCGCCCAAACCGCGGTCGAACTCGAGAAGTTCAACGTTACCATCCGTCGCTTCGACCCGTCGCAGGGGCCGGCGAGCGGGCAGGAGTTCGTGCTGCCCGTCGACAGCCCGGACGAGGAGCATGCGATCGCCTCGACGCTCGCCAACGCCGCATCCTGGTCCGGCAAGGTGGCCGACGGACAGCCGTTGCCGATCGCGTTCATGGCCGTCCGCGTGGAAAGGCGCTGAGGATGCGCGCGCCTCCATACCCGCCGAGCGAGATGCCATCCGATCTGCGCGCGCTGCATGACGAGATGAGCGACTACATCGCCGAGCATCTCAAGGGCTTCGTGTCGAAGCGCGACGACGGCGCGCTGGTCGGGCCGTTCGCGCCGATGCTGCGTTTCCCCGATTTCGGCCGCGCCGCCTGGACCTACACCAAGGCACTGATCGACAACGCGCGGTTGCCCAAGGCCGCGCACGAGGTCGCGATCCTCGCCACGGGCGCGGCCTTCGACTCGCGTTACGAACTTTACGCGCATGAACGGGTCGGCGAGGCGGTCGGCCTGTCGGCGGAGAAGGTCGCGACGATCGCCGCCGGGCAACGCCCCGCCGATCTCTCCGAGGAGGAACAGTCCGCCTATGATGTCGCCGTGACGCTTGCGGGCGGGCGCCAGCTGCCTGCCTCGACCTACGATCGTGCCGTACGGGCGTTCGGAGAGGAGCGGACCGCGGAGCTGATCTATCTCGTCGGCGGCTACTGCCTCGTATCGTTGTTGCTCAACGCCTACGACGTTTCGGTTCCCGGTCGCGAGGAGGGCCTGCCGCATGGATGATCTCGACACGCAGGCGGCCGACGACGCCGCGGTCCATCACGCTGCCAGCGAGCCCGGCGGCAAGCCGAGCTTCGCGATGACCGATGGCGGCGGCGCCGATCCGACGCACAGCATCTTTTCCACCTCGCGGGCGCCGCGCCGAGCCGCTTCGACGGGGGCGACCTGCGCGGTGCGGTAGCGGACAATTGGTCGGTGCTGAAGGGCCAGCAAGGATCGGTGTATCTCGCGCGGCTCGCCCCGGGCGGGGTACGCGAGCCGCACTGGCACCCGTCCGCGTGGGAAATGAATTTCATCGTCTCGGGCCGGGTCCGCTGGAGCCTGGTCGGGCCGGGCGGCACCGGCGATGCTTTCGAGGGCAAGGCGGGCGATCTCGTCTTCTCGCCACAGGGTCACTTCCACTATTTCGAGAACGCCAGCGAAACCGAGGATCTCATCGTCCTCATCGTCTTCAACACCAGCGTGGCCGAGCCCGACGACGATATCGGCCTGGTGGAATCGCTGTCGGCGATCCCGCCGGACGCGCTCGGAGCGATCTTCGGCGTGCCCGCGGACACGTTCGACGCGATCCCCAGGAACCGCGATCGGGTCGTGATTGCATCCAAGAACAAGGCGCCGCCAGAGGGTCGGACGGGAGAAGTGGCATGAACGCAGGAAGAATGGCCGGCGCGATCGCGGGCGGGCTCGTCGCCGGGCTCGGGATTACCGCGCTGATGATTGCGGGCGAGCGGAAGAGCGGCAAGCCTTCGGAACTCGCCGACCTCGAGCGGACGAGCGCGCACCGGCTCGGCGTCCATCCAGTGCCTCACGCGGATCGCCTCCCCGATGCAGCCGAGCAGGCAGTGATTCAGGGCGGCCATCTGCTGCTCTCCGCGGCAGCCGGCGCGGTGTTCGCGGCAACGGTGGACGAGGATGCGGGCGTGATCCCGTCGGGCGTCGCGTTCGGGCTCGTCTTCTACGCGGCAATGCATTGGATCACCGGGCCGCTGCTCGGCGTGAAGAAGCCCGAGTGGCAGGCGGACGCCAGCACCATCGGCATGCACGCGGCCAACCATGTCGCCTTCGGGCTCGCGACGGCGGCGGGCGCGAAGCTCGCCGCTGGCGCATGATTGTAGGAATCAGACGGTGAGGACGACTTTGCCGCGAAAATGATTGGTACGGGCGAAGCGGTGCGCCGTTTCGACCTCGTCCAGACGAAAGCGACGTGCGACCTCGACCTGGACGGTTCCGTCCGCGACGAGGTCGAGAATTTGCGCAAGTTCGATCGGATCGGGCGCCGCCTGCCAGTGGGGTGCCGCTCGCACATCGTGTGCCGCCGCGGCCGCCTCGTCGGGTTCCAGTGTCGATACGAGGATGCCACCGCGTCTCAGCGTGGCGAACGATCGCTGCTGCGTCTCCCCGCCTTGGGTGTCGAAGACGAGGTCGAGGTCGGTCGCGATCTCCTCGAACCGTTCGGTCTCGTAGTCGATCGCGGTATCGACGCCGAGTGAACGGACGAAGTCGAGGTCGTCGCCCGAGGCGGTCGCGAACACCGTGCAGTTCTTCCAGCGCGCGAACTGTACGGCGAGGTGGCCGACACCCCCGGCGGCACCGTGGATCAGCACGCGCTGTCCTTCCTGGAGTCCGCCATGATCGAACAGGCCCTGCCACGCGGTCATCGCGGCGAGCGGTAACGCGCCCGCGACCTCGCTGGACACGCCTTCGGGAATACGGACGAGTTCGCCCGTGGTGACCAGGACCCGCTCCGCCTGCGCACCGCGCGCCGGGTCGATGAAGGCGCAGACCCGGTCATCGACCGACCAGCCGTCGAGATTGTCGCCGAGTTCGCCGATCGTACCGGCGAGGTCGCGGCCCAGAACGATCGGCAGCTTGTCCTCGCCGACCGGCGGATATTTACCCTCCGCGGTCTTCCAGTCGACCGGATTGATGCTGGCGATCTCCACCCGAACGATCGCCGTGTTCATCTCGGCCACAGGAGCGTCGATGCGCTCGACCTCCAGCGTTTCAGGGTCGGTGAAGCGGTGAACGCGGATGGCGGTGACGGTCATGGCGGAATGCTCCGATGGAGGCTGATCGACGGGCGGCTGATCAGGAGTGTAAAAAGAAACTCTCGAGCGCCACGCATTATCCGGTGTTCGCCTCATTTTTTGCGTCAGCCCGCTGCGGCGCGTGCAATAAGTTCTACGATCCCGCGCGCTTTGACGGCGAAGAGCGGAAGGGTGAATGAGCGTCTGTTTTCTGCCTCTACAAAGCTTCTTCAGATGTCCGGCTTTGGGTCGTAACGGCGCTTGAAGCTCGACAATCAGTGCTGCCGGGGGAGCGCTGCCGCCTGCCGCCTGCCGCCTGCCGCCTGCCGCTCTGCCCGCGCCTGGAGGAGCGTCGTGTGACACTCGGACGTGGTCTGTGCGACGTGGGTCCACAGGCACAGTTCGAACCGGCGTAGGCTGAGCGACTGCATCTCCGGACGGCAAAGCCGCCGGCATCGGCATAGCAGGCGCGGTGATAAGAACTGTGCTGCTTAGGACGCCGTGTATCACCGCTAAAGCTGACATAGCGGCCGGCGGGATCCCTGTTGCACGTGCTGCACAGGGAGAGCACATTTAGGAGAGGCGGCGCGCGCGAGCGGGGACTATGATGGGCTAGATCGATCTTGGAGGGATCGAACAGGCGCAGGCACGAGCCGCACTCGATCGTGGGAGCCGTGTAGCGCGCGCGCCGCGTAGCGACGCCGCTCTCGACCGCGAACGACCGGATTGTCTTGTTGTCCAGCCCGAGGATCGAACCGATCGCGACGTTGGTCCGCCAGGCGAACTGTTCGGTCATCCACGCCGCGCAGCAATCGGTCACCGCCACGTCCTACGCATCGGTGTCCTCCGCCACCCGCACCGGCGTCCATGGCGCCGACGACCTGCCGTCCGTCCGGCGCGTAGGCCGGAATATCGTCGCAGGGTGCCTGCTCCGGTAGCAAAACGCGAGCTGCCGCTCCGACATCGCGTTCGCCCGCGTGCCACCGCCAGGCCTCATGCCCGCACTGTCGCGAACTTATGCTTCATTCCGTTGCAGGTCCCCGCAACCAACTTAATTTGTTGTTTTGTTTCCGAGGCCAGCGCAAGCGTCGTCGTCAGGTCGCTCTTCACCTCGGCGTTCAGCACGCCATCCTCTGGCGTCATCGCCACCGCGTCGATAAGGCTGCGCACAATTTCCTGTGCCTCGCTGCGCGTGCCCTCCGCATCGAAGGCCTGGAGCAGGCGCTCGACCTTATCGCGATAGAGCTGCGCGAGGCGCGGGTGAAGCAGGGCAGGGACAACGTCTTCGGCACATGCCGCCATCTCGGCTTCAAGTTTAGCCTTACGCCGACCCATGCGGGTGAGTCCGACTGCGAACAAGGATGCGTCGACGCCGTTGAGGATCGCTGCCTTGAGCCGTTCGACGCCCGCGGTCACTCCTCGAAGTTCAGCGTCTCGCTCATCTCGCGAAGCATCACGCTGCCTCGACAGCCGATTGCGTTCGCGGATGTATTCGGCGACGAACACCTCGACCACTTCGGGCTGCATCATGTCGTCGCGCAGCGCCGCCAGCACCCGTTCCTCTAGAGCATCGAGCATTTAATTGAACGCATAGCCGGCAGCGGAGAAGTAGTTGCGGCACTCGTCGGGGTCATACAGGTCGCAGATTGAGCGGACGGCTTTCCAGAGGTCGTCGATGGTCCTGGCGCCGATCCGACGGAGGTGGGCTTTCAGCTTCGAGAACGCCATCTCGATTGGGTTGAGATCGGGACTGTAGGGTGGGAGGAAGAGGAACCAAGCGCTCCGCTCCCGCAACATCGATGGCCTACTGAAGCGTCCCGAATTTTCCGGAGGCAGTTTGGTTGGGGTCATGCTGCCATATCGAGTTCTTGTTTGGCAGCATAGTAGTTCGCCTCGGCCTCGGCGGGAGTGACATAGCCGATGGGTTCGAAGAGGCGATGGTTGTTGAACCAGTCGACCCAGCGCAGCGTGGCCATTTCGACGGCCGCAAGGCTTGGCCAGGAGCGTTGACGCCAGATGACCTCGGCTTTGAAGAGGCCATTGATCGTCTCGGCGAGGGCATTGTCATAGGAGTCCCCGACGCTGCCGACCGAGGGCACCAGCTTTGCCTCGGCCAGGCGCTGGGTGTAGCTCATAGCGAGGTATTGCGAGCCCCTGTCCGAGTGATGGATAAGACCATCGCTAGCCGTGGGTCGGCGGGCATGGATGGCCTGCTCCAAGGCATCCAGCACGAAGTGCGGTCGCGCTGCTGCTGACCTTCCAGCCGACGATCCGGCGGGCGAACGCGTCGATGACGAACGCCACGTAGACGAAGCCTGCCCAGGTGTGGACGTAGGTGAAGTCCACCACCCACAGTGCGTTCGGGCGCTGAACCTTGAAGGCCCGGTTGACCTTGTCGAGCGGGCACAGTGCCTTTCGGTCGGAAACGGTGGTGACACAGGATTTCCCGCGTCGGACACCGGCAAGCCCCATCGCCTTCATCAGCCGCTCGACCGTGCATTTGGCGATGGTGACGCCGTCGCGCAGCAGCTGGCGCCACACCTTGCGCGACCCATACAGGCCAAAGCTGGCCTCGTGGACGCGCCGGATATGGCCCTTCAGCTCGTCGTCCCGCCGGGCGCGAGCGGATCGCTTGCCCGGGTCGGCCACGCGAGCAGCATGTTGATGATATGAGGAGGGGGCGACCGCCAGTTCCCGGCAGATCGGCTCGATCCCCAACTCCTCTCGATGGGCGTCGATGAACGCCATCTTCATCGCCCGTGGCGGTCGAGCTCCGCCATCGCAAAATACGCCGATGCCTTCCTGAGGATCTCGTTGGCTCGGCGAAGCTCCTTCACTTCGCGCTCCAGCAGCTTCAGCCGGGCGCGGTCATCGTCCGCCAGCAACGCTGGCCCTGCACGCCGGCCAGCCTCGTCACGACACCAGCGCCGCAGCGTCTCCGCCGTGCAGCCGATCTTGCCGGCGATCGACACCATCGCATCCCATTCCGAGCGATGATCCGCCCGGTGCTCGCTCACCATCCGGACCGCACGCTCGCGGACCTCGGGCGAAAACTTGTTCGTCGTCTTGCTCATTCCAGATGCTCCTACTCACAAGTGGGAGCCTCCGGGAAACCCGGGACGGTTCAAGCATCGCGATGATCGCGTCTTTGTCTGCCGCGAAGGGCGGCGGCAATCCTCGTGCGATCTGCTGCATAACTGTCACCCGCATGGCAATATGGAAATAGTCGAGGACATGCTCGGCGTTTGGCCGCATGTCCCACTGGCGATTACGAACATTCCTGCCGCCATCGGACATGAATGTGATCTCGCGATCCATTCCGACGCCTTGCTCCAGCAGCAGTTCGTCGAGGCGACGGCGCGGCTTGTCGTCATGTCCGACCACGAACCCGAACCGACGCGCCCGACCGCTGGCGCTGCCGTCCTCGTCCGGCTCGACGACGGACTTGCCGACGATCACCTCAAAATTGTTCGGCCGATCGCACCATGATCGCACATAGCCTCCATCGATGCCGACCGTGACGGGCGGGCCGGGCAGCGGACCATCGACCCAGTCCGCCTCGCAGCCTTCGATGAAGCAGTGTCGCTCGGTGCCAAGCTCGGCTTCCAGCCGCTCGGCGACCCGCAGGGCGTCATTGCGGATCGTCGTCGGCGCCTTGGCGCGTCAGCGAAGCCCTGCGTCCCCGGACGCTAGGTCAATTCGCAGCCAGTCCTGCAGCCGCGCGACCAGATCGGCGACCGCGGCTGCCGGGGAATTGCCTGGCTGGTATAACTTCATCAATCACAAACCTGCCGATGGCCCATGCGCTTAAGTGTCGCCGAACCGTGCGGCGAAACTGCAACCTGGCACGGCGAATGGGGAGGGGGCCTGACGGACATCAAGGCACCGCGGTCGCAAGGCTGTCATCAAGGCATGCTACCGGAAATCGGGCAATCGAGGAGAGTCATCGGTGGAAGCGTCGGTCAGTCCACTCTTTGCAGACGAGGTGGTCGCTTGCCTGTCACAAGGTCGCGATCCGACGATACATGAACTCTGGCATGTGGCGCAGCGGATCTGGGAAGACGGGGCGGGTCGCCGCTCTGCGTTCACCTGGGACCAGATTCCCGTGACGTCCGGTGATCACGTGCGTGCCTTGCGAGCCGCGCAACTGGCGCTTTGCGGAAGCGCTGATGGGTGACCGTTCAACTCATCGCTTCGTGTGGGCAGGGCCCGTGCATGCTCACCCCAGCAGAAACGCGATGTCGTCCTCGCCCAGCCGCGCCGGTGTAGCCGGATCCTCGCTCCACAGTGCGTCGGCGAGCGCGGCCTTGCGTTCCTGGAGGTGCAGGATCTTCTCCTCGATCGTCCCGGCCATGACCATCCGGTAGACAAAGACCGGCTTTGACTGGCCGATACGGTGCGCGCGGTCGATCGCCTGCGCCTCGATCGCGGGGTTCCACCAAGGGTCATAGAGGATGACGGTGTCGGCGGCGGTGAGGTTGAGACCGGTGCCGCCGGCCTTCAGGCTGATCAGGATCACCGGCACCTCGCCAGCCTGGAACCGTGTCACGGGTGTCACCCGATCACGCGTGATGCCTGTGATCTGTGTCCAGGCAATGCCGCGCGCGTCGAGTTCGGGCTTGATGAGATCCAGCATCGAGGTGAACTGGCTGAACACGATGATGCGGCGTCCTTCGGGAATGAGCTCGTCCAGCAGTTCGATCAGGCGATCGAGCTTGGCAGACGGCGCGGGTTTCGCGCCGTCCCTGTCGATCAGACGCAGATCGCAGCAGATCTGGCGCAGCCGCGTGAGCGCGGTGAGCACGACGATCTGCGCGCGCATCAAGCCCACACGCGCGATCTCGCCCCGGACGCGCTCCTGCATCAGCAGGCGCTGGCTTTCGTGGAGCGCCATCTGTGCGGGGGCCGGCGTGATCGTCAGCGGGACGGTGGATTTCGGCGGTAACTCGGTCGCGACCGCTTCCTTGGTCCTCCGCAGGAGGAAGGGCCTCAGCTTGCGCGCCAGATGTGCCCTGGCGGCTCTATCGCCGCGCTCCTCGATCGGACCAGCGACGTTGCGTCTGAAGCTCTTGTAGTCGGCGAGCAGCCCCGGGACCAGCAGGTCGAACAGCGCCCAGGCATCGGCCAGCCGGTTCTCGACGGGCGTACCGGTCAGCGCCAGCCTGCGATCGGTTCCCAGCGCTTTCGCGGCCTGGTGTCCGGCGGTACGCGGGTTCTTCAGGTTATGCGCCTCGTCGAACACGGCGAGCGCGAAGCGCTGGTTCGCAAGCGTCTGCCGGTCGCGGATGAGCAGCGGATAGCTGGTGAGAGCGACATCGTGCCCGGCGATCTCGGCATACCGGTCATGGCGCTTCGCGCCGTGCAGGACGAGCAGCGACAGATCGGGCGCGAAGCGTGCAGCCTCGGCCTGCCAATTGGGCAGCACCGAGGTCGGGCAGACGATCAGGACCGGGTGACCCAGTGCCCCTTGCGCCTTCAGCACGGCGATGTGCGCCAGCGTCTGGATCGTCTTGCCGAGTCCCATGTCGTCGGCGAGCAGGCCACCCAGTTGCGCCCTGCCCAAAGCGCCCAGCCAGTCGAGGCCCGTCTGCTGATAGGGGCGCAAGGTTGCCCGGAATGATTCCGGCACCGGCGTGGGTGCGAAGTGCAACTCACTCAGCGACGCGGCAAGCGCTCTGAGTGCTTCACCGCCCTGCCAGGCAAGGTCAGGGGTCGTGTCGACGAGGTCGGCGAGGACGCCCAGATCGTGCCGCGCGAAGCCTGAGCGGCCGCTCGCCCCCGAGAGCACGTCGTTCGTCGCAAGGACGAGAAGCGCGCGCAGCATCGGCACGACGCGCGCGGCTTCGATCGTCACGATGCGGCCATCCCCGAGCGAGACCGGCAGCAGTGCGTCGGGGACGTTCCCCTCGGCCAGGAGTGCCTGTACCGCGCCTGGATCGGTGACGCCGAGCAGACGACGCAGCGCGGGTACCAGATCGATCCGCTCCCCGTCGACCGTGACACCGAGCGCGACGTCGAACCAGTCAATGCCGCTCGGGCTGACGGTCGCACTCAGGCTGCCGGACTCCGCCGCTACCAGGCGGAGCGGGAAGTCGGGCGCGGTCTCGGCTCGCCAGCCGTCCTTGCGCAGGGCCGGTGCGTCCATCAGCAGGAAGGTCGCCAGATCCTCGGGCTCGGCGGGGACCAGCGGTGCATGGTCCCACGCCTGCCGCGCGGCGGCGGACACGTCCTCGACCATGTCGAGCGGGTAGAGCCGCAAATCACCAAGCCGGTCTCGCGCGGCTGCCTCCGCCGCGAGATGACGATCGAAGCGGGTAAGACCGCGTTCATCGCGCACGAGCACGCGTGCATCGGCGGCGGTCGGGCCGATCATCGCCACGCCGTAGTCGAACGTGAGGCGCGCCAGCGCGGTCTGTGTCGCGGTCTTTCGGCGATACCATCGCCAGTCGCCGGGTTCCTCGATCCGGACGCGGTCGAGCATCAACGTCAGGACCGGCACCGGCGAGACCCGACCGAGATCGTGAATGTCGAGACCGACGGGCGGCGGGACGCCGGGCGGCGCGATCTCGTCCCACCGCTCCGCGACCGTCTGCATCGCCTCGATCGGCACGGGCGGCATGCGCAGCAACTGCTCGGCCAGATCGGCGGATACCCCGGTCTCGATCTGTCGTACGCTCCCGCTCGCCGGATCGACGAGGAACGGCGGCGCACCGACCGCGACGAAGCCGGGCCGGTCGCCGGTCGCGATGGTCAGGACCGCAGCCCCGCTCGCATCATGCCGCCAGTCGAAACCGAGCACGAGCGGTTCGTCGATGCGCAGCCGCGATCCCCGCGCGCTGCCGAAGCGTGCCCGGCCACTCTCTATCATCCGTCGCAAGAGCTCGGATCCCCCTGCACCTGCCAGGCAGTTCTCATGGTCGGTGTCGCCGAGCCGCGTCTGCAGACGACGGCCGATCAGGCGGTCCTCGGCGGCGAGATGAGGCAGGGTTGCGCCGGTGCTGAAGTGGTACGCATGGACCTTGCTTGCCGCGCCCGTCGGCTCGCCCTCCGGATCGAGGGCTGTATCGACGATCTCTGTGAACAGGCGAAGCGGCGCGCCGGGCAGCGCGAGCGATGCGGGCAGTCGCCTGGCGCTGCTGCGACTATTGCCGACCATCGCCTGCGCCCGCACGACATAGCACAGCGCGCGTTCCGGTCGTCCGGCAGCGGGATGGGTTACGCGCAGCAGCGGTTGCATCGCCGTCATCCACTGCGACAGGGCGGGCGGCAGCGGCGCAGGTAGCGGCGTGCGAGCAACGCCTGATGATCCGGCTGCATCGTGCAGCCCGGCGCGCAGCGCGAACAGCACGGCAGCGGCGTACTTGCAACCTGACTCGACCGGACAGCTGCAGGTCGTGACCGGCGTCGCGCGTCCAGCCCCTTCGAAATGCAGGCTGACCTCATACGGGCTGGGCCGACTTCCCCTGACCACGGCCCGAGCGACACCGCGGCCCGCGGCGACGGTCAGATCACGAACCCGACCTTGCGCCCAGTAATCCTGCCCCGCCTCGATCATCCGCCGGGTCAGTATCGCCCGCGCGATCAGCGCGTCGGTGATCTCGGGAGGCATGGGCGCCCAGTAGCAATACCATGCAGAGGGGAAAACCGCGATAATCGGGGGGAGCGGTAGATAATCGGCCAAACGTTCGCGCAAATTGATCGGGCTGGTCGGGTTCGAGCGGCCTTTTCGCCGCGACCATCTCCAGGGCCGCCGCTTGGCGCACATGCCGTCAACACCAGAGAGTGTTGCGGTCAGCCCGTCTTTCGCGCTGTGCTTGAGATTGTGGCTGCGTCGGATCGGTGCTCAACCATAGAGCCGCTCATCCCACCAGACCGGTTCCGGCATCTCATGGGTAATCGCAGCGGCGTCGGGATGCTGCGGATTGATGAGAATGTTGCGTTCAAGCCTTGCTGAAATGGATGGAACCAGCAGCAGCGCGGTCCGCTGCTCCTCGTGCCAGCGGGCACCGAATATCTTGCACACGCGCTCGTTCTTGCCGTCCCATCCTGGATGCGCTGCGGTCACAAAGATCTCATAGCTGGTTCCATGCGGAATGGTGATGCGGACATAGTGCTGGTTAGGCGGCAGCACCGTGTTCGCGTGCACCAGTTTCTCGAGCATCGCCGTCGAATAATGCTCGGACGTGTAGATGACGGGGCTGGCAGGTGTATTCCAGCGTCCGGCATAGAGCTGGGCGCCCTCGCTGTCGTAAATGGAATGCTCGCCGTCTGGATCGCCGATGCCAAAAGCGGTCAGGATGCGGTCGGTCTTCACGCCCCGCCGCCGTACGCCGTCCGTCCCAGCCGGACCTTCGACTCTGTACAAACAACGTACTTGCCCCGGCAGCAGCTTCCTACGCACTTGCAAGCAGCAGCTGTACCGATCTGATACGGATCAAGCTTGTATCCAGGATCGGAGTGCCGCACCTCCCTCGCAGCGCTTTCCCTTGAAAGGGAATGACATTGAAGAGTTTAAGCTAATCGGCGTAATCACCATCGATGATGCGTAACAGTCCTTCCTGATGACGTTTCAGACTTTCACAAGCTCGACTCGGTCAAGTCGCGAATCGCATCAAGTGTCGCCTTACGTCCGGCGTTGCTGGCGGTCGGGCTGAACCCTTGCTTCCAGCATCAAAGCGGGTGACGAGGATGGCCGCTTGACCATGCAGCGTCTTGGCGTGCGCTAGCAGCAAACCCGCCGCCTCTCGCAAGTCGTCCGCCTGCAGGCCCACACCCGATGACGTGATCGCCATCGCCTCGACTTCACAAGAGACGTCCTTTCGTGTTGACGCTTGTACCGTTGCCGTGTTCTTCGCGATCGTGGCCTGATCGACAACGCGAACCACCAACTTGTTCAGTTCCGCACAACTGGCCGCGATCCGGCTGACGGCCCGTTCGATTTCCTCGACCTCGGTCCGGATATGAACGGTCGCCTCGGCGGTCTGCCCGGCAAGCTGCTTCACCTCGTTGGCAACAACCGAGAAGCCTTTGCCGGCCTCGCCGGCTCGTGCTGCCTCGATCGTCGCGTTCAAGGCCAGCAGCTTCGATCGGGACGCGATCGCGGCGATCTTGGAGGCGACCGCGTCGATGCCATCGATTCTTTCCGCCATCGTCCGCACCGCAGCGCTGGTGGAGTCCGCCTCCGTCGCCGCTTGCCTGATCTCCATTCCGATGCCCGAGATGATCCGCTCGACGTTACCCCCCATCTCAACGAGGACGCGAACGCTGTTCGCAGCGCTGTTCGCCTGCGTGGTTCCGCTATGCGCAAGTGCTGCAAGTGCTTGCGCTTTTAAGTCGAGCGTGTCGGCGGCCTGCCCGAGTGCCTCGGATACCTCCAGCACGGTATCGGCCTCCCGTTGCCTCTCGATCTGCATTCGCCGCGTCTCAAGGCGATCGATCACGATGTCGGCGAGCAGCTTCAGGTGGCGTCGATCGGTGTCGCCAAAGACATGGCGCGGAGCAGGATCGAAGATGCAGAGCGTACCGATGTTGCATCCAGACGGCGTGGTAAGTGGCGCGCCTGCATAAAATCGCACAAAGGGATTGCCGGTCACCAACGGGTTGTCCGCAAACCGGGTGTCGGCCCGCGCGTCGGAGATGACCAGAACGTCGCTTTGCAGGATTGCGTGGGTGCAAAAGGCTACATCGCGCCCCGTCTCGCACACATCGAGACCCACTCTCGCCTTGAACCATTGTCGCTCATCGTCGACCAGCGAGACCACGCTGGTGGCGACGCCGAACAGACTTTGCGCCAGCCGGACCGTGTCATCGAATACCCGCTCGGGCGCGCTGTCCAGTACGTGATAGCGTCGCAATTCGACCAGCCGCGCGTTTTCATCCGGATGCAGCGGGTAGGAACGTTGATGCATGAGGGGCAGCTTTCAGGAAACTGGTCCAATGGTTCATCGCCGCTGCCTATAGCCGGACTTTCAATGGCATTGGTTAACCGCGCGATCGGGACGCGCGTGTCTCAGCGCATCGGCAAACGGAACAATCGTTCCCGGCCGGTGTCCGGACCGCATCGCTTCGCCGTCCGTTCGACGCGAGAACCGTTAAACGGGAGAGATTATGGAACGCATCAAACTCGGCAGCGCTCCCGTGTCACGGCTCTGCCAGGGATTTGTGTGCTTCGGCTTTTCCGAGCGCGGCAACCAAGTCTGGATGCTGAACAAGCAAGCAAGCCTGCCGCTCCTGCGCGGGGCGGGGTTTCGGCTGAGCGAGGATGAAATCGCGCGTCTGGTGGCACCCAGTCTTTCCCATGCCGTCATCGGCTTCTCGTGAGCGATCCATTGGCGGACCTGCCACCGGCGGCCTTCGACAAGGAGGATCGCGGCGACGACCTCGCCTTCTACGCACCCCCTCGTCTGGTTACACATATCGACGAGGCAGCATCGGCGGCACTATCGGCCTATTACGCCAATCTCATCCGGCCGGGCGCCGTGGTGCTCGACCTCATGTCCAGCTGGGTCAGCCACTTGCCCGAGACGCTTCACACCGCCAAGGTCATCGGTCACGGCATGAACGCCGTCGAGCTTGCGGCAAACCCACGTCTCGAACGGTGGTTCGTCTCCGACCTCAACCAGACACCCGCGCTACCGCTTGATGACGCCAGCATCGATGCAGCGCTGTGCTGCGTCGGCGTCCAGTACCTCCAGCGGCCGGTCGAGGTCTTCACAGAGGTGCAGCGTTTGCTCCGCTTAGGCGGCTGCTTCGCGGTGAGCTTTTCAAACCGCTGTTTTCCTACCAAGGCGATCAGGATCTGGCGCGCGCTCGACATGGCCGGACAAGCCGAGCTGGTGCGCCTCTACATGGTACGGTCTGGCTTCGCTGGCATCGAGACGAAAGTGCTCGCCGACGGCGGCACCGGCGATCCGCTGGTCGTGATAACCGGCCGGGTCGGAGACCCTGACCGGCGCGTCCTACAGGAGGCAAGATAGCCACCTTCGACAGCAAGCGGCTGAACGTCAGCCGAGGCGGCAGCGCAGCCGCTTGCCCTTCGAGATTCCATCGGCCGCCTAGATCGCAGCGTTGATGTCGATCTCGAGTTCGCGGTTGAAGAAGTCGGAAAAGGTGCGGTTCGAGAAGTCGAGCACGTAGCCGCGCTCGCCGCCGCGGAAAACCTCGTCGACCAGGCTCAGCTCGATCGAGCGCAGGCTGCTCATGCCGTTCGTAACCCTGCCACGAGGATCGCCCTCAGCGGATCGCCACGACCTTGACCTCGGCCGCGGGCGCGATGTCTTTCCACTTGCGGTCGGACGTCCAGGCGGGGAGCCCGTCGCGCTTGGCGAGCGCGAGGCAGAACCGGTCGCCGAGCGACAGCCCGCCCTCGACCGTATGACGCCGCAGCCTCCCCGCCTCGCGCGCGAGCGCCGCATCGGCAGGAACAAGCTCGACCGGCAACGGGCTCAGCATGCGGTCGACGTCTTCGTCGGGCATGCCGAGCTTGTGGTAGTAGGAGGCGACCTCGGCCATGTTGACCACCGACATGCGCGCGCCGGCGAGCGCGCCTTCAACCTTTTTGGCGCCAGCTTCGCCGCGCAGCATCGCGAGTAGCGCGGAGGCGTCGAGGACGACGCTCATTCGCCACTCTCGGCGACGCGAGCAGCGATGAAGTCGTCGACGCTGGCGCCGGGAGCATCGCGGTATTGGCGGGCGAGCGCCTGCGCCTGCGCCACGATCTGCGGCACGGTGCGCAGCACGACCCCGTCAGCGGTTTCGTCGAGATAGACCGCGCCGCCGCTGGTGAGGCCAAGCCGCTTGCGGATGTCGGCGGGCAGACTCATGCGCCCGTTCGGCGTTATGTTCACTTGGACAGTCATAATGGGCAAGCCCTGTTGTGTGAATAACCGGTGAGGGTTTGATTTCGCCATAAACAAATTGGGCAAGCGACACAATCAATCCAAAGCAGTTCACATGTGGCACACCCCCTCCCCTCTGCCATACCAAAAGTCTGCACTTTCCATAATTGGACATTATGGTAATGACAGCGCGATTATTGGAGAGAACAGAATGAGCGGCGAGGGGGTGCAGCAGGAACGTAACACACCGGGTGAAAGTGACTTGTCGCATGGCTTGGATGAGTCAGTGCACGCATCCGGCACAAATGATGAACAAGCCATCTCGTTTGGCACAAACGATCCCGCCGAGCCCATTACCCAATCTGTGCCACTCGCCACTTCACCGGGGTCGTCGTCGGTGCTGGTGGTAAGCACCGATGGTACGGTCCCACGCCGACGATCCCGCGTCGACCACGGGCTCGACGTTCCAACCCCAGATGAGCGGTTGACGCGCATGCTTGGCCGCGCGGGGCCGGCCGACCTGCCGCCGGTCAGTGCGGTTGGCGTCGAAACTGCGCTCGAGGCGATGGCGGACGCTTCGAAGCTCGCGATCGCGGCCGATCTGGATTGCTGGCTCGATTGGTGTGCCGGCGAGCACCGGGACCCCTGCCCGGCCGATCCCGAGCATATCGTCCGGTATCTGCGCGCGCTCGAAGCGGACGGCAAGAGGCCCGCCACGCTGGCGCGCCGGGTTGCAAGCCTAGCGACTGTTCACCGGATGCTCGGGGTGACCGACCTTCCGACCGCCGCACCGATGGTGCGTAACGCGCTACGCGCCAACCGGTGTCGCCAAGGCGCTGCACAGCGCCAGGCCGCACCGCTGCGCTTCGGCGGCGCATTGGGTACCGCGGCGGGCTTTACGATCACGGCGATGCTGGAGGCATGCATCGGTGATCTTCAGGGGATGCGCGATGCCGCGCTGCTCTCAGTGGGATATGACGCGGGGCTCCGGGTCAGCGAGCTGGTGGCGGTCGAGATCAAGGATATCCGGCCCCAGCCCGATGGCTCGGGGCTGCTGTATTTGCCGCGTTCGAAGACCGATCAGGAAGGGATCGGCGCCTGGGCCTGGTTGTCGGCCGACACGATGCGCCGCGTGGCGGTATGGCGCGAAGGGAGCGGGATCAGCGAAGGGGTGCTGTTCCGCCGGGTTGGGATCGATCGGCGTCGCGCGCGGGCGAAAGAGCTTGCCGACGCGCGGTGGGCGGCGGTCGATGGCGAAACGGAAGGTAGCGCTGCGGCGCTGCTGATCACTTATACGGTGGGTGATCCACCGCTGACCCGGCAAGGGGTGTGCGGGATCTACCGGCGCATCGCGCACGCTGCGGCTGCAGGGGGGTTTGTCGAGATCGCGGCCGGTGACCTTGATAATGCGGTTGCTGCGCTCTCGACACATAGTCTGCGGGTCGGGTTGACGCAGGACCTGTTCGCCGCAGGCGAGGATGGCGCCGGGATCGCGCTGACGCTGCGCTGGTCGTCACCCTCGACCGCGCTGCGCTACGGGCGGCAGCTTCAGGTCCAAAGCGGTGTTGCGGCTCGTGTCCTGTCGCGCGTTCGAGGGTGACCGCGCCCGTACTGTAATGAGTGATACTTATGAAATTATCTGCGCGAAGGACGGTCAGCGAGGAGGTTACGCCATTTGAATAGCTCAACCTGCACATTGATACGGCGTGATCCCCTACTGAAGCGTCCCGAATTTTCCGGAGGCAGTTTGGTTGGGGTCATGCTGCCATATCGAGTTCTTGTTTGGCAGCATAGTTGTAGGCGCTTGCAAACGTAGCGGCCTCTGCTCGCAAACAGCGCGGTTTCCTACTCGCATTGGCTGACAACGGGTAGGCTGCGCTGCTCACACTAATTGACAATGTGCTCGCCATCGTCCGCGCCTGCTCGCAAACGGAGATGGCCTGCTCACGACCTCTGCCAATGGGCATCACCTGTCCTTGCGTTTCAGAAGCGCCAGGCGAGCTTCGGAAGCGTCCTCGAACACAATCGTCAACTGGTCGTGGTGGATGGACCAGCTGCGTGCCGCTTCCATCAGGGTCCAGAACCGGCCGGCCGTAGCGTAAGCAGCGGGATCGTTGCAGCCCACGGTCGTGGTGATCCCGGCACCGGAACCGAGCCGATTGAACGTTCCCTGACGTCCTTGATCGGTGACGTTCCATCGAAGTTTCGCCGAGGACGTGCTGTTGCAGACCGCCGTACCAGAGACGGTGTGGTCGGGGTTCATCCTTATTGTGGCGATATAGCCGGTGCGCTCTGTCACCTGTTCGCCCTGCAGGGTCTGCAGCGCCCACACCTGCGCAGGGTTGCCGAACCAAACGACAGACGGCGGCTCTCGCACGGGCGTGCAAGCCGTCAGCGCCGCAGCGACCAGCAATGCGCGTCTTATCGCCCATCTCTTACCGATCACTGACGCGAAGTCGGGTATATGGCCGTACTTGAGAACTTCCCTAGCCCAACTGGCGGTTCTGCAAAACCAGGGTTTCTGACGAGCCGATCGCCTCGCTTGCTTGGCAACGTAAATCTGCGAGGCGCGCTTTGTCAAAACTGTTCTGGAAACACGCTTTGCAAAAGGGTAGGCGTCCAACGGGTTTGGAGAAGATCGGACGCTCATGCGGGTCGGCTATGCCAGGGTCAGCACCAGCGACCAGAATCCCGAGCTCCAACTCGAAGCGCTGCGCCGCGCGGGTTGCGAGAAGGTCTTCACCGAGAAGGCATCGGGCGCGCGCGATGACCGGCCCGAACTCGCGCGCATCCTGGCGGACGTGCTCCGCGCAGGCGACACGCTGGTGGTGTGGAAACTGGACCGCCTCGCCCGATCGCTCAAGAAGCTGATCGCCACGGCCGAGGAACTGGAGCGCGAGAAGATCGGGCTCGTATCGCTGACCGAGAGCATCGACACCACCACGCCGGGCGGGATGCTCACCTTTCACGTGTTCGGTGCCATCGCGCAGTTCGAGCGCGCCCTGATCCGGGAGCGCACAACGGCGGGGTTGGTGGAGGCGCGCCGGCAAGGGCGCAAAGGCGGTCGCCCATCGGCGATGCGACCGAGCGACGTGACCGCAGCGCGCGCGATGATGAAGGAAGGCTCGTTGCCGGTCCGCGACATCGCCAAGCGCATTGGCGTGTCGGTCGCGACCCTCTATCGCTACGCCGGCAAGCGCGGCAGCGGCGCGTCGGCCAAGGAGTCCGCCCCAGCCCATGGCTGACCGGGCGAAGCGACCGCCCGGAGAGGCGCTGGTCGATCTTCGCCGACGATTGTCGCTGCTGTCCCCGCGCGATCCCGGTCGCACTGAGATCGTCGCGCGTGCGGCCGAGGCCTACGGCATCTCGATCTGGACGATGTACCGCGCGCTGCGCGAGCTGAACCGGCCCAAGTCGGTGCGCCGGTCCGACCATGGCGGGACGCGCGTCGCCCCGCAGGCGGAGATGGAGCGCTACGCCGAGATCGTCGCCGCGCTGAAGATCAGGACCACCAACAAAAAGGGCCGGCACGTCTCGACCGCCCGCGCCATCGAGTTCCTGGAAACCGATGGCGTCGAAACGCCCGAAGGTCTGGTCAAGGTCGCGCCCGGCCGGCTCAAGCGGGCGACGATCGATCGGCTGCTGCGCTCGTCGGGGCTGGATTACGCTCGCGTCACTCGCCCGCACGCGGCCGTACGCTTCCAGGCGCGGCGATCAAATGAGCTGTGGCACTTCGACATGAGCCCGTCCGATCTCAAGCATGTCGAGGCGCCGCTCTGGGCCGAGCAGGGCCGCGGCAAGCCGACGCTGATGTTATTCTCGGCCGTCGATGACTGCTCGGGCGTGGTCTACCAGGAATATCGCAATGTCTATGGCGAGGACGCCGAGTCCGCGCTGCGCTTCCTGTTCAACGCCTTCGCCGCCAAGCCCGAACCCGAGCTGCCGTTTCAGGGGCTGCCGGTTACGATCTACATGGACAACGGCCCGGTCAGTCGGTCGCGCGTGTTCCAGTCCGTGATGGGCAGCCTAGGCGTCCGCGTCCTCACGCACATGCCGCCCGCCCCCGGCGACCGCCACACCGCAGCGCGTGCGAAGGGCAAGGTCGAGCGGCCGTTCCGCACCGTCAAAGAGGTGCATGAGACCCTCTATCACTTCCACAAGCCCAAGGACGAAGAAGAGGCGAACCTGTGGATGCGCCGCGCGCTGGTCACCTATAACAATGGCGATCACCGCTCCGAGCCGCACGCGCGCATTGAGCACTGGCTGCGACACCTGCCCGGCGAGGGCGTGCGCGCCATGTGCTCGTGGGAGCGGTTCTGCGCCTTCGCGCGCGAGCCCGAGCGGCGCACCGTCGCTGGCGATGCGACCGTCTCGGTCGAGGGCACCTCCTACGAGGTCGAGCCTGAACTCGCCGGCGAGACGGTGATGCTGCTCTGGGGCTTGTTCGACCAGCAGCTCTTCGTGGAGCATGACGGCAAGCGGCATGGCCCCTATGAGCCGTCGCGCGGTGCCGTGCCGCTCTACCGCTACCGCAAATACCAGAAGAGCCGAACGGAGGAGCGTCTCGACAAGGTGGTCCGGCTCGCCGACCAGCTCGGGCTTCCGCGCGCGACCGTGACGGGCGGCGATCGGCCGCTGCCCTCGTTGCCGCCTTCGACCGCGGGGCTTCCCGTCCGGCAGACACCCTTCCCAGAGCCAGTCGCCGAGACGGTGTATCCGACCGGTCTCGCTGCGCGCCACGCCATTGTCGACCAGCTCCGGCGACCGCTGGGGTCACTGCCCGAGGCGGACCGCGCCTTTATTGACGCCCTGCTCGGCGAGACGCTCGACAAGGCCATCATCGCCGACCGCGTTCGCGAGCGGTTCCAGGCGCGACGGGGGACAAGCTGATGCTCGCCGACGTTCAATCGAGCTACGGGCTCGCCCGCCCGTTCCAAGGTGCCGGCAACTTCGAGACCGAGCATCAGCGCAACCTCGTGCGCGAGGTCTGCGCGGCTGTCCAAACCGGCAGATTGGTCGTCGTCTCCGGGCTGGTCGGGTCGGGCAAAACGCACCTGCTGCGCCGCATCGAGGACGAACTGACCAGGGCGGGCAAGGTCGCCGTCGCCAAGTCGCTGGCGGTCGACAAGCGCCGCACCTCGCTGCCCTCGCTGATCGAGGCGCTGTTCTACGATCTCTCGCCTGGCGATCGCGCCCAGGTGAAGATCTCCAGGCAGGCGGAACGGCGCGAGCGCGACCTCCGCGACCTGATGAAGAAGGGCAAGCGCCCGGTCGTGCTCGTGGTCGACGAGGCGCACGACCTTCACCACAAGACGCTGACCGGCCTCAAGCGGCTCATGGAGGTGGTCGCCGACGCCGGCGTGCTCCTCTCCGTCCTCTTGGTCGGCCACCCCCGGCTGCGCAATGATCTGCGCCGCCCGCAGATGGAGGAAATCGGCTACCGTACCACCACGTTCGACTATGACGGGATCGGAAACGAGCAGCGCCGCGATTATGTCGCTTGGCTGCTCGGCGCGTGCGCAGCCGAAGGCGTCAAGGTGGCCGACCTGATGGACGAGGACGCGATCGACCTACTCGCCGAGCGGCTGCGAACGCCCCTCCAGGTCGAGATGCACCTGACGCTCGCGTTCGAGCAGGGCTTCCGGTTCGCCGCCAACCCGGTCACGGCCGAGATCGTCGAACAGGTGCTGTCTCGCGCGATCGACGACCTCGAACCCACACTGACGCGCAACGGCTATGACGCGGGCTCGCTCGCCGGCCAGCTGAACGCCCGTCCGTCCGATGTGCGGGCATTCCTGGCGGGAACGCTTGACCCGGAACACACGCGCGAGCTGACGGAACAGCTACGCCAAGCCGGGGTGCCGGTGTGACGGTCACAGGCATGATCGTCATTGGCGGACACCATGAGTACGCCGGTCTCGATTGCGAGCAGCCCCGGATGATGGCGAACACATTGGCAAAGAGCGTGAGCAGACCGTCAGGCCCGTTGTCAGCCAATCCGAGCAGAAACCCGCGCTGTTTGCGAGCAGAGGCGGCTATGATTGCAAGCGCCTACACATAGTAGTTCGCCTCGGCCTCGGCGGGAGTGACATAGCCGATGGGTTCGAAGAGGCGATGGTTGTTGAACCAGTCGACCCAGCGCAGCGTGGCCATTTCGACGGCCGCAAGGCTTGGCCAGGAGCGTTGACGCCAGATGACCTCGGCTTTGAAGAGGCCATTGATCGTCTCGGCGAGGGCATTGTCATAGGAGTCCCCGACGCTGCCGACCGAGGGCACCAGCTTTGCCTCGGCCAGGCGCTGGGTGTAGCTCATAGCGAGGTATTGCGAGCCCCTGTCCGAGTGATGGATAAGACCATCGCTAGCCGTGGGTCGGCGGGCATGGATGGCCTGCTCCAAGGCATCCAGCACGAAGCTTGCGGTCGCGCTGCTGCTGACCTTCCAGCCGACGATCCGGCGGGCGAACGCGTCGATGACGAACGCCACGTAGACGAAGCCTGCCCAGGTGTGGACGTAGGTGAAGTCCACCACCCACAGTGCGTTCGGGCGCTGAACCTTGAAGGCCCGGTTGACCTTGTCGAGCGGGCACAGTGCCTTTCGGTCGGAAACGGTGGTGACACAGGATTTCCCGCGTCGGACACCGGCAAGCCCCATCGCCTTCATCAGCCGCTCGACCGTGCATTTGGCGATGGTGACGCCGTCGCGCAGCAGCTGGCGCCACACCTTGCGCGACCCATACAGGCCAAAGCTGGCCTCGTGGACGCGCCGGATATGGCCCTTCAGCTCGTCGTCCCGCCGGGCGCGAGCGGATCGCTTGCCCGGGTCGGCCACGCGAGCAGCATGTTGATGATATGAGGAGGGGGCGACCGCCAGTTCCCGGCAGATCGGCTCGATCCCCAACTCCTCTCGATGGGCGTCGATGAACGCCATCTTCATCGCCCGTGGCGGTCGAGCTCCGCCATCGCAAAATACGCCGATGCCTTCCTGAGGATCTCGTTGGCTCGGCGAAGCTCCTTCACTTCGCGCTCCAGCAGCTTCAGCCGGGCGCGGTCATCGTCCGCCAGCAACGCTGGCCCTGCACGCCGGCCAGCCTCGTCACGACACCAGCGCCGCAGCGTCTCCGCCGTGCAGCCGATCTTGCCGGCGATCGACACCATCGCATCCCATTCCGAGCGATGATCCGCCCGGTGCTCGTTCACCATCCGGACCGCACGCTCGCGGACCTCGGGCGAAAACTTGTTCGTCGTCTTGCTCATTCCAGATGCTCCTACTCACAAGTGGGAGCCTCCGGAAAACCCGGGACGGTTCAATCCGGCCCGTCTAGGGTCTGTTGAGGTTCACTTGGAATTGATGACGGCAGCGGCGAGATAGATAGCGGCGGCAAAGCTGGTGTCAGTTTTGTCGGCTTGCATGGTGATACGCTTGAATTCCTTGAGCTTGCAGAAGAAGTTTTCGATCAGATGCCGCCATTTGTAGATATCGAGATCGATGGCGACGGGCTTGGCGCGTCGTGGATGCTGGGAAATGACGATCTGCGCACCACGCTCGTTGAGGTCGGTGATGATGGCGTTGCTGTCGAAAGCTTTGTCTGCGATCAACCCACCGAAATCGACGCCTTTGATGAGCGGTTCGATGCCGACGGTATCAAACCTGTTTCCAGGCATGAGAACGAAGCGGACCAGATTGCCCAGCGCATCGGTCAAGGCGAGGATCTTGGTCGTCATGCCGCCTTTGGAACGGCCAATGGCCTGGCTGAAAGTCCCCCTTTTGCGCCCTGTCCGTGACGATGGACCTTCACGATCGTGGCATCCACCATCGCATATTCCATGTCCGGCTCCTCCGAGCAGGCGTCGAACAACCGCTTGAAAACATCTGCTCTCACCCGATCCCGGTAGCGCCGAAAAACCGTGTTCCAGCGGCCAAACACATCCGGCAAATCCCGCCAAGGACTACCCGTCCGCACGATCCACAAAATCGCCTCGACAAATAGTCGGTTATCGCCACCGCTACGCCCCGGGTCGCCAGGCTTGCCAAGGCAGTGAGGTGCCATTCTCGCCCATTGGGCGTCGGTCAAAACACATCTGCCCATCGACAGCTTGAATCAGAAAATCCCAGGTAGCGGAATCCTCAATCTCAACAGACCCTAAAGCGGTGACTACTCCTCGGTCCTGACAAGCACCGCCTCTCCGACCAGGAAGAAGAGCAGGAAAGGTGCCCAGGCTGCCAGGAAGGGTGGGTAGGCGCCTAGATTTCCCATGGCCAGGGCGAAATTGTCGAAGACGAAATACGCAAAGCCCAGCATCATCCCGATGACGGCGCGGATGAACAGCCTGCCGGAACGCGCGAGGCCGAAGGCAGCCACTGCACCCAGCAGCGGCATCAGCATCGAGGACAATGGGCCGGAGAGCTTGTGCCAGAGTGATCCCTCCAGCGCCTTGGTCGGCCGTCCAGCGCCGCGCAGATCATTGATCGCTGCCTTCAGCACGCCGAACGACAGCCCATCGGCGTCGACATCAACCAGGGTGAACTGGTCCGGCGTGACGTCTCGGCCGATGACGATTTGCCCTAGCTTCGTGACAGTGCCGCGCGCGACATCGAAGCGCGTGGCGGGACCGATCAACCATCCTTTGCCCGGCGCGTAGCGACCTTTGGGCGCATGGACGATCGCGATCAGGCTGCCGCCCTGCCGATCGTAGAGCGTGATGTCGCCCATCTCGACGTTTCGGCCGCGTACCCTTATCTGCGCGACCTCGATCAGGTCGTCGCCGTCGCGCACCCACACGTTGGAACGGTCGCCGCGGTCGATCGGCAGCGGGCCATAATTGACCCTTTCCCACTGGTTCAGCGTCGCTGTCGCGCGTGCGACGACGCGGTCGTTGAAGGTAAAAGAAATGATCGCAACGCCCAGGCTTGCCAGGACCAGCGGTGCCAGCACCTGATGAGCGGAGAGGCCAGCGGCCTTCAGCGCGATGACCTCGCTATTGCTGTTCATCTGGACGAAGGTGATGATCGTGCCGAGCAGCACGGAGAAGGGCAGGAAAGTAGCGATGATCTGCGGCGCGCGCAGCGAGATGTAGTTCAGCACCTGTGTCTGCCCGTTGCCGGGATAGGCGAGAATGTCTCCTGTCCTGCTGAGCAGGTCCAGCGCTTGCAGTACGATCACGAGGATCGCCAGGATACCGAAGGTCCGCGCCAGAAAAAGCCGTGCCATGTAGCGCGCGATCGTCGGTGACGGGAAGAAGGACGGCGCCTTCATGTAACCACCTCGCGCCGCCGCCGGCCGGGCAGGCGTTTGGTGACCGCCTTTGCCAGATCGGCGAAGGCCCGCTCGACTGCCGAGATCGGCTGCCCGCCGGGGACATAGGCGATGGTATAGTACATCCAGCAGACGACCCCGGCGAAGACGGCGAACGGCAGCCATAGGGCGATGATCGGGTCGACCCGTCCCAGCTCGCCGATCGACGCGGCATATTGGTTCACCTTGTGATAAGTGACGATCATCACGATCGCGAGGAAGATCCCGAGCGGCGAGGAGGATCGCTTCGGCGGGACTCCCAGCGCCAGCCCCAGCATCGGCAACAGGAAGATCGACGCGACCTCGGCCAAGCGGAAATGGAATTCGGATCGGCTGCCGGCGCGCTCCAGGCTGGTCGTGGCATGGTGGCCCTGTCGTGCGAGCTCGGGCAAGGTATATTCCAGATTGCGTCCGCCACGCTGGCGAAAACTCTCGAATTTGGGCAGGTCGATCGGCAGGTCATGGCCGCTGAAGCGCAGCACGCGCGGCGTCCTGTAGCCGGCACGGTTGTGGATCAGCGTTCCGTTGGTCAGGCGGAGGATGATGACGTTCGGATCATCGGTCGCCAGGAAGCGTCCCCCTTGCGCCGTCACGCCGAGCCAGTCGCCTTTTGCGGTCTGCGCATGGACGAAGATGCCGGACAGGTCGCGCCCCTTATCGCGGCTCTCCTCAATCCTCAACGTCATGTGATCACCAAGCTTGGTGAATTCACCGACTTTTATCGAAGCTCCCAGTGCGCCCGTGCGCAATTCGAAGCGTAATCCCTCGTAATAGTAGCGCGCAATCGGCTGGATATAGCTGACGATGCCCAGATTCGCCACCGCGAGCACGACCGCGTACATGTAGGGCACGCGCAGCAGACGGGAGTAGCTCATGCCGACGCCGCGCATGACGTCCAGCTCCGAACTGGCCGCCAAGCGACGAAAGGCCAGCAGCACGCCTAGCAATAAACCGACCGGAATGCCCAGCCCGAGATATTCCGGCAGCAGGTTGATCAGCATCCTCCAGACGATGCTGACCGGCCCGCCCTCCGTCGCCACGAAGTCGAACAGCTTGCGAATGCGATCGAGGACAAGAAGCATCGCGAAGATGACCAGTGTTGAAAACAGCGGCACCGCCATCAATCGGGCCATGTATCGATCGATGAGCTTCATGGGTGGCGGATGAACTCGGGCAGGAGTGCGCGCGGCACGGATGCCGCGGCCCTAGCGCCGATGATGGTCCCGCGCTACTCCGCCGCGATCTGCTCTTCAGCGCGGGGAGCGGAATCGATCGCGGCGGCGATCGCGCGCTCCAGGGCGGCAATGGTGAAGGGCTTGCGCAGTACTGGCCGGTCGCTGAACTCGCGGGCGTTGGCCTCACCGGCGAACCCCGTCACGAACAGGATCGCCAGATGCGGGCAGTGAGGAATGATCCCGGCGACCATTTCCGGACCGTTCTGCCGCGGCATCAGCACGTCGGAGATCAGCAGGTCGATCGGTGCCTCGCGCGTGAGCATAGAGGACGCGGCCAGCGGATCGTCGCAGGTGAAGACGAAGTGACCCAGTTCTTCCAGCGCCTCGGTCGTCGCCGCCAGGACACGCGGATCGTCTTCAACGATCAAGATGCGCAGCTTCGACCGGCGCGCGGTCGTGGCGCCGTCGGTTTCCGCCGCGGCACTCTCTGCCGGCACACTTTTATCTCGAGGCAGGTATAGCGTGACGGTCGTACCTTTGCCGAGCGCAGTCACGATCCCGACCTCCCCGTCCAGTTGCCGCACGAGCGCGAACAACTGGCTGAGGCCCAGACCGGTTCCCTTGCCGATGGGCTTGGTAGTGAAGAAGGGTTCGAACGCACGCTCCACGACCTCGGGAGACATACCGCAGCCGGAATCGGCTACCGCGATTGTGACATACTCGCCGGCCATGCTGTGCCCGACCTCATTATCACGCAGGCGCCGGCAGCTGGTCGTGACCCTCATCACGCCGCGGCCACCCATCGCGTCCCGTGCATTGACCGCCAGATTGAGCAGCGCATTTTCCAACTGCACACGGTCGGCACGCACTTGCCAGCCCTTCGACTCGTCATGCGCGTCCAGCGTGATGCCGTCGCCCAGTGTCCGATCAAGCAGTTCGGACATGCCAGAGACGAGCGACGCGATCATGATCGGTTCGGGTCTGAGCGAATCTTCCCGACTGAACGCCAGAAGTCGCCGGGTCAGCGCGGCTGCGCGATTGGCACCCTCCATCGCGCTGTCGATATGGCGACGCGCGGTTGCAATGTCCGACGGGATTGCTCGTCTAGCAAGTTCGAGACCACCCAGGACAACCGAGAGCATGTTATTGAAATCATGAGCGATCCCGCCGGTGAGTTGTCCGACAGCTTCCATCTTCTGCACCTGCCGGAGCTTGGCCTCCTGTTCACGCAGAGCGTCAATCGCCTCGGTTACCGCGGCCGACAATTCATCGGCACGCTCATAGGCCTGGTCGGCTTCGGCCTGCGCTATCGCGCGTTCGCCGACCGTCTTGACGATCAGCCAGCCGAGCACGATCGCGCCCAGCACGATCAGCACGCCGAACACCGCCAGGATGCCGGCCCAGCGGTTCGATCGCGCGACCGTCAGCAGCGCCAATCCCGTGCGGTGGTCCAGGATGCTCTTCTCGCGCGCGATCATCCTGTCAAGCGTGGTGTCGATCTTGGCGAGGGCAGGGCCGCGACGCGCCTGATAATAGCGTGACAGCGCTTGATTGTTCTTGCCGTAACGCGTGCTCAGCGCAATCAGCGACAGTTCTTCGCCCCGATCGGCATAGGCCTTGCGAAGCCGCCTGAGCGCCAGGCCTTGCCGCGAACGATCGTTCGTCAACTCGCCCAGCCGATTGATCTGCGCATTGGCGAGCGACCATTCGTCAAAATAGAGTTGACCCTGTTCATTGTCGCCGCTGATGACATAGCGGCCCAGCGATGCTTCGGATCGAGCGATGGTTCCCGACAATGTTCGTGCCAGGATCATCACATCATAGCTATGCGCCTGTAGTTCGAGCGCGCGGTCACGTTGCTTGTTAGCATTGCCCAGGATGAGGATCAGCGCAATCATAATCGCGGTCCCCGCTAGCGCCATTACGACCAGCGTGACGGTGCGCCAGATTGCCGCCCTCGCTCGCGGTGGCCCCCCCGCGTCCCCCCATGCGTCGTCCCTCACGCGGCAAAGCGTATCGCATCTGTACCAAAGTGGGAAGTAAGATTAGTCGATCGCGCCTACGGCGCGGCCGGCCTCATTGAATAGCGCAACGACGGTATTGATCTGGTCCGTACTATGCTCGGCGCACAGCGAGCAGCGCAGCAGATAGGTCCCCGCCGGCGTGGCGGGCGGACGCGCCATGTTCACATAAACGCCGCCGTCGAGCATCGCCTGCCACATCGCCACCGCCTGATCCTGATCCTCCAGGATGATCGCCACGATCGCCGATTGCGGCGTGGCGGTGCCGAGACGGAAGCCCATTCGCGTGAGCCTGCCGTGGAGCGCCCGCGCGTTCTCCCACAGATGCTGCCGCTTGTTGTGCGCGTACGAGAGCTTGCGGATCGAGGTCGCGGCGGTCGCGACGACAGAGGGCGGCAGGCTGGCGGTGAAGATATAGGGGCGGCAGGCAAGGCGGATTGCCTCGAACTTGGGATGGTTCGACATGCAAAAGCCGCCGACCGTGCCGACCGATTTGGAGAAGGTGCCGACGATGAAATCGACCTGATCGCCCAGCCCCTGATCCTCGTACACGCCGCGGCCATGCTCGCCGAAGAAGCCCATCGAATGCGCCTCGTCGACCAGTACCATGCACCCGTGCTTCTTCGCGACAATGACCAACTCCTTGAGCGGTGCGACGTCACCCAGCATTGAATAGACGCCTTCTAGCACTACGAGCTTGGCCGGTTCTTCAGGAAGTCGGCCGAGCCGCTTGTCCAGATCCTCGACCGAATTGTGGCGAAAGCGCACGATCTCGGCATTGCCCTGCTGGCATCCGTCATAGATCGAGGCATGGCTGTCGCCGTCGAGGATGACATATTCGCCCTTGCCCGCCAGCGTCGAGATGATGCCCAGATTGGCCATGTATCCGGTCGAGAACACGATCGCGCCCGACATGGCATAGAATTCGCGGAGCGCCTGCTCGACCTCGATATGGTCATGGAAGGTGCCGTTCAGCATTCGGCTGCCATTTGTGCCTGATCCGAAGCGCTCCAGTGCATCCTTGCCGGCCTGGATAACGTCCAGGTCGAACGTCATCCCCATATAATTGTAGGTGCCGAGCAGGATCGTCTCACGGCCCTTGATGACGGCCGTGGTAGGGGAGAGCACTTCCTCCATCACGATCGAGAAGGGATCGCGCACGCCAGACGCGAGCAGCGCGGTACGTTCATCGATCAGCGCATCGAATTTCGACATCAGGTCGTGGCGCGCCGTGGCGCCGGGCGCGGTGCGGGGCTCCGCCGGCAGAGCCTCGACCTGTAAGCCGGTTTCAGTCACGCCGCGTCCTTCAGCTTCGCGACCGCGTCGACCAACTGGCCGATCGTCTCGATCTCGGCCTGCATGTTCATCGTGATGACAATGTCGAACTCATCCTCGATCGCCGCTACGAAATCCATGACGGTCAGGCTGTCCCATTCCAGATTGCCCTGGAAGGTCGTGGTCTCGGTAAGCGCGACGCGCTTCTCGTTGAAGGGTACGATCTGCTGCGTCACCGTATCGAAAATCTGCTGGCGGTCGATCATGAAGCTTTCCGGTTAAGTGGTGGCCATAATGTTCTGGCGGAAGATTGCGGCGGATGTTCGGCTATAACAGCCCCTGTGCGCGATACCATTGCGCGGTCTGGGCAAGCCCTTGCGGTGTC
Source organism: Sphingomonas sp. (assembly GCA_965260965.1). Classification (GTDB taxonomy): domain Bacteria; phylum Pseudomonadota; class Alphaproteobacteria; order Sphingomonadales; family Sphingomonadaceae; genus Sphingomonas. The sequence continues at coordinate 2,324,537 of CBDHCA010000003.1, forward strand.
GGGATTTGGGCGCACCATAACGTGGAATCCGGTCGCCGCGCAGGTTCGATCGTCCAGTCCGGATGGCAGAAATAGGACACGCGGTCAGGCGTCAGCCGTGCTTGATCGCCGCGAACCGCGCGGTCCAGCCTGGCCCCGATGGACAGGATCAGGTGGGGCAGGGGGAGGGGAAGGATGCGCCGTCCCATCGACCGGCCGATCATTCTTGCATAGTCGATATGCGTGTAACCATCGGTACCGTCATCGGCTTCCAGGATCGACGGGCGACGGGGTTCGTCGGTGGCGAGCGCCAGCAAAAGCCTCGCCAAATCATCAACGGCGATAACCGAAAGCCGCCCCGGCGGCGGCAGCGGCATGACCCCGAATTTTGCCATGCGAAAAAGGCCGAGTTGATCCAGATCGCCGGGGCCGTAGATGGCGGGAGGTCGTACGATCGTCCAGCGGCTTCTGCTGCCTTCCACCAGTCTTTCGGCCTGAGCCTTTGACCAGCCATAATCAGACAGTTGCGGCTCGCGAGCCGAGAGCGACGAGACGTGAACATAGCGTCGATCGCCGGCGGCCCGTAATGCCGCACGCGTTCCATCGACATTGTGCTCCTTGAAGCCGGAGCGGTCGGGCGCGTTGACGACACCCGCGACGTGGACGACTGCTTCTGCACCATCGATCAGGCGGTAAAGCGACGCGAGATCATTCAAGGCGCCGTCGACCCATGTCACGCCTTCGCGCATCGGCTGAGGGCGTCGCGTAAGGGCATGGACCCGGTGGCCATCGCTTACGGCCTTCTCGATGAGGCGTCGGCCTACAAAACCCGTACCACCGGTGACCGCGACAATCACAGCAACGCCAGGTGACTGCGATGCACCAGAGCGGCGCGCGGAGCATAGCCTAGGATCGTGGCTTGTTCCTCACTTCGCCGTCCGATCAATTTGCGGGCATCGTCCGCGTCATATTCGCAAAGCCCGCGCGCAATCACGCGTCGGTCGTGCTCGATCGTAACCAGATCACCCCGTGCGAAGTCGCCGTCGATTGCTGAAACACCAGCCGCGAGAAGGCTGTTCCCGCAAATCAGCGCCTTCACGGCACCGGCGTCTATTGTGATCGCCCCTCGTGCGGTCAGTCCGCCGACCAGCCAAGCCTTGCGTGCTGACGCCGCCTTGTCGCCAACGAACAAGGTGTGCCGCGTTGGATTCCCAAGTGGGCGCGTGACCCGGCCTGATGCGATGACCAGCGGAATACCTGCCGCCACGGCGATCCGCGCGGCGGCGATCTTCGACACCATGCCGCCCGATCCCATGCCGGACGCCGAGCCCGCGGACGCCATCGACGCGACATCGTCGATCCGCTCGACCCGGTCGATATGGCGAGCCCCGGCCAGCGCAGGATCGCGATCGTACAGCCCATCTACGTCGGACAGCAGTACCACGCCGCTCGCGCTTGCCGCCTGCGCAACGCGCGCCGCCAGCCGGTCATTATCACCGAATCGGATCTCTTCGGTCGCGACACTGTCGTTTTCGTTAATTATGGGAATCACCCCCAGCCGCATCAGCCGCGCGAGCGTTGCCGCGGCGTTCAGATAGCGCCGCCGGTCCTCCAGATCGCCCAGCGTCACCAGCATCTGTGCCGCCGTCAGTCCCTGCTTGCTGAGCAATTCCGCCCAGACCTCCGCGAGCGCGATCTGGCCGACAGCAGCGGCGGCTTGCGCATCCTCAAGGCTGGCGCGGCCACCCTTCGCAAGCCTGAGGCGCCGCGCACCGAGCGCGATGGCCCCCGACGAGACGATGGCGATCTGTTGCCCGGCACCTCTCCGTTCCGCCAGATCCGCGGCGAGCCCGGCGAGCCAATCGTGTCTTACCGAGCCTTCAGCCCCGACCAGCAACGCCGAGCCGATCTTGACGATCAGTCGGGTACAATCGGCGGGCGGAAACAGTGTCACGCGGTCGCGTTAGCGCGTGATCCGCGCCAAGGACAATGCGCGTCAGTCGCGTGCGAAGACCTCGTCATGCGCCAGTTCGACGTTCAGCGAGGGAAGCGCGATCGTCACGGGTTCGTGATTGATGGTCTCGATCCAACTGATCGGGCCCGCCCGTTGCACGACATGGACGCGCTCGGTCGCGATATCAACGAAGACAATCGTGTCGACGCTGGGCAATGCCTTGTACTCGGGAAGCTTGACGCGCAGGTCGGTCCGCGCGGTGACAGGATCTCGAACAGCACACGCGGATCGTCGAACACCTTTTCGTCGTCATTGGCCGGGTCGTCGCGACCGCAATATACGGCAACGTCGGGATGGCACACGGAATGGTCGTGCGTCCTGGCAGCCATATCCGACCCATAGGGTGTGCAGCGCGTGCCTCGAAGGCGGAACGACAATGCACTCAGGATGTTCAGCGCCACCCGCGCATGTCGTGCAGTGCCTCCAGCCATTATCCGGATCACGCCATTGTCGAGCTCGGCCTTGCGCTCGCCGAAATCGATGTCGAGAAATTCCTCCGCGCTCAGCAGGGGATAGTCCGGTTGCGCCGCCATTATCGCTTCATAGCAGAGCGGGAACGGCCTTCAAACCGGCGACCATTCGATCGCGTCCTCGCCTTCGTCGTCGCGTGCGACGACGCCGCTCGCCGGGCCGATCGCATCCAGCAGGCGGTCCAGCGTCCAATCGACGCCCTGACCGCTCGCACCCGACAGAGGAATGACATCGGTACCGCTGGCCTCCTCCAATTCTGCCGACAGCGCTTCGATCAGTTCGTCGTCCAGCATATCGATCTTGTTCAGCGCGACGACGAGCGGCTTCTCGGAAAGTCCTGCGCCATAGGCCGCGAGTTCGTCACGTACGATGCGGTAGCTTTCGGCGACATCGGCGTCGTTCGCGTCGATCAGATGCAGCAGCACCCTGCATCGCTCGACATGGCCAAGGAACCGGTCGCCGATACCGGCGCCGTCGGCCGCACCCTCGATCAAGCCGGGAATGTCTGCCAGAATAAATTCCCGGCCGCGATGCCGCACGACGCCCAACTGCGGTCGTATCGTTGTGAACGCATATTCGCCGACCTTGGCCTGCGCGTTGGTCGCGGCGTTGATGAAGGTAGACTTGCCGGCGTTGGGCAGACCGACCAGCCCCGCATCCGCGAGCAGCTTCAGCCGCAGCCAGATCCACGCTTCGCCGCTCGGCCAGCCGGTACCGTGCTGGCGCGGGGCACGATTGGTCGAGGTCTTGTAGCTCGCATTGCCGCGCCCGCCATCGCCGCCGCGCAGGAAAATCTCCTGCTGACCGATACGCGTGAAGTCCAGGAGTGTCTTCTCCTTGTCCTCGCTCAATATCTGGGTGCCGACCGGCACCTTGATCACCAGATCGTCGCCGCCCGCCCCCGTCCGGTTGGCGCCCGATCCGCCCATGCCGCGCGGTGCGCGAAAATGCTGCGTGTAGCGAAAGTCGATCAGCGTGTTCAGCCCCGCGACGGCTTCAAAGACGATGTCGCCGCCCTTGCCGCCATTGCCGCCGTCGGGGCCGCCATATTCGATGAACTTCTCGCGGCGGAAACTGACCGCGCCGGGGCCGCCGGCGCCCGAGCGCACGAATATCTTGGCCTGGTCGAGGAAATGCATGCGCCTATGTAGCGGGCGCGGGTCTTTTGGCCAGCAATGCCTCGCGCGCGATATCGCGCGCCCTGCCGCGCGGCAGGTCCAGCGCCCGCGCCATCGGCCCGCCCAGCAGCGCGTCACCCAGCGCCATCAACACCAGTTGCAGCGTCATCTCATGGATGGGCCGCTGCTCGGCGTCATGCTCCTCGGCCAGTTCATCTACCAGATCGTGGATCGCGCCAAGGATCGGGTCGAGCGCATCCTGATCGCCGGACAGGATCATCCAGCTTGCCAGCGCCCCCGCGCCGCCGCCGTCGAACGCGTCGAAGGTTAGGTCGACGACCTCCTCCAGGTCGCGCCCCTCCGCGCGGGTCCGCAGCACCGCGGCCCGGATCGTGCCGGTTATGTCGGTCGCCATGCGCGCGATCAACGCCTTTTGAAGTCCTTGCGCCGATCCGAAATGATGGAGCAGCGTCGCATGGGTGCGGCCGATGCGCCCCGCCACCGCCTTGAGCGTGATCCGCTGCGGACCCTGTTCCAGCAGCAGCGCGCGCGCGGCGTCGAGCGCGGCTTCCCGCGACTCCCCGGGGCTGAGGCGTCGGCGGAGAACGAGCGGCGTGACGGACATGCGGCTTGGACCCAACACTTTTTTCGGCGCCATATCAACGGGCGTCACGGCAGTTGCTCATCGGGTGCGACGCCCCATAGCCGGTCGGCCGTGACGAAGCCTGCGCGTCCGTGGACGTCGAAGCGGCACCAGCCACCGCTACATTCGCCGATCTTCCCCACGACGCCCGGTGCCGCATGCCACAGCAGCCGCGAGCGTTCGTCCGGTTCCTCGCGCATCGCCAGGAGTTCGCCGCCGCGCACCATCGCGGTCCGTGTCGTGCGCAGCAGCGTACCCTGCATCCAGCCCGTCTCGCCGTCCGGGTCCTCGATGCGGCGCCAGTCCTTGAACACCGCGATTACACGGACAGGCAGGTCGGCGCGGCGATAGAGCCAGGTCGCGGGATAGGTGCGTGCGGGACCGGTGCGCATCCGCGCGCGGCCGGCGCCGATCGACGCCCAATATGGCACCTCTCGCGGCGCCGATGCCGCCGGCATGGCGGCCAGGATTGTTGTAAGCCCCGCTGCAAGCAGGACGGCGCGTCGTTGCATGAAATTCCCCTCGCCCGGGCACCCCTACCGTGCAGCAGTCCGGTTCATCAACCACGTTGACGCATGGCGGCGGCTTCGCCAAGCCGTGCAGATGCTTCAGCCCAGACGCTGTCCCAATCCGAGCGTGATCGTGACTCGCGAACTGGCCGACCCGGTCATGGATCGGCTGGAGGCGCTGTTCGAGACGACCAACAATCGCGGCGACCGGCCGATGGATCGCGCGGCGCTCGCCGGGGCGATGGCCGAGTGCGATGTGCTAGTCCCGACCGTCACCGACCAGATAGATGCGGCGCTGATCGAGGGCGCGGGCGAACGGCTGCGCCTAATCGCGAATTACGGCGCGGGGGTGAACCATATCGACCTGGCCGCCGCGCGGCGACGGCGGATCATCGTCACCAACACGCCGGGCGTCCTGACCGAGGACACCGCCGACATGGCGATGGCGATGATCATCACCGTCACGCGCCGCTTGCAGGAAGGGGAGAGGCTAGTCCGTTCGGGCGACTGGCACGGCTGGAGTCCAGGGGGCATGCTGGGTCGCCGGATCGGCGGCAAGGCGCTGGGCATCGTCGGGATGGGACGGATCGGACAGGCGGTCGCCCGCCGGGCGCGCGGCTTCGGCCTTTCCATCCACTACCACAACCGCCACCGCTTGCCGGCCGTGGTCGAGGCCGAGACGGGCGCGACCTGGCATGCCGAGCTGGATGCAATGCTGCAAAAGATCGATATCCTGACCATCCACACTCCGCGCAACTCCGATAGCGAGGGATTGCTGGACGCGCGGAGCATCGGTCTGATGAGGCCACACGTCTTCCTGGTGAACACCTCACGCGGCGGTATCGTCGATGAGGATGCGCTGGTCGAGGCGCTGGAGGCCGGGCGTCTAGCGGGTGCCGGGTTGGACGTTTGGAAGCATGAGCCGCGGATCGACTCGCGGCTGCTCGCACTGCCCAATGTGGTGATGACGCCGCACATGGGATCGGCGACGATCGAGGGCCGGATCGCCAGCGGCGAGAAGGTAATCGCGAACATCCGGATGTGGGCGGACGGGCATCGCCCCCCCGATCAGGTGCTGGAGGGCTGGGCGTAATCTTTGCTTGAGTCCCTGGTGCTATCCGGCCACGATCGGATCATGATTATCCTGCCGCTTCTCGCTGCTGCTGCCGCAGTGCAGCCCGCTCCGCCGCCATCGCCGGATAAGCTCCGTGCGACCGTCACCTCGCTGGTCCGGTTCGGCACGCGTCACACGCTCTCGACGACGACCGACCCGACGCGCGGGATCGGCGCCGCGCGGGACTGGGCGGCTGCGCAGTTCCAGGCAATCGGCCGCGCGTGTGGCGGCTGCGTCACCGTCGAGCGGCTCGACCGTCGCTTTACCGGGCCACGCGCGCCGAACGGCGTCAATGTGCAGGATGTGCTGGGCATGCAGCGTGGGCGTAATCCGAACCGCTATGTCATCATCGGTGCGCATATCGACAGCCGCGTCAGCGACGAGATGAACGCAACTTCAAACGCGCCCGGTGCCAATGACGACGCGTCGGGGGTCGCGGTCGTCCTCGAGGCCGCGCGGCTGTTGTCCAGGCGCAAGTTCGATGCGACCATCGTCTATGCGGTCTTCTCCGGCGAAGAGCAGGGGCTGTGGGGCGGGACATTGCTGGCCGAGACGGCGAAGGCGCGCGGCTGGCGGGTCGACGCGATGCTGAACAACGACATCGTCGGCAACTCCGTCGGGCAAGGCGGCGTGCGCGCCGACAAGCGCGTGCGGGTATTCTCCGAAGGCATACGCGCTTCGGAGGACATGGACCAGCAGGAGGTGCGGCGCGCGATTGGGGGGGAGGACGACGGTTCGAGCCGCGCTTTGGCCAAGGCGATCGACGGGGTGGCGGGCACGATTCCCGGCGGACTCGACGTCTTTGTCGACCGACGCCCCGACCGGTTCGGGCGAGGCGGAGACCACACGCCGTTCTTGGTTGAGGGGTACCCGGCGGTTCGATTCACGGTCGATGCCGAGAACTGGGACCGGCAGCATCAGGACGTGCGCACGGAGAACGGCGTCGTCTACGGCGACACCATCGAAGGCATGGACTTCGACTATCTGGCGAAGGTCGCGGCGATCAATATCGCCACGCTCGCGCGGCTGGCCGACGCGCCCGCAGCCCCGACGGGCGTCGGCATGTCGGGCGCGCTGTCACGCGACACGACAGTCAGGTGGAAGCCGGTGCCCGGCGCGGTCCGCTACCGCATGCACTGGCGCCGCAATGACACGCAGGACTGGACCGACCAGCGCGATGTGACCGGCACCGAGGCCGTGCTGAAGGAAACGCCGGTCGACGACCATTTCGTCGGCGTCTCCGCGCTGTCGGCCGACGGCGCGGAAAGCCTGGTCAGTTTCGCGGGGCGCGTCGCAGGATAACAAACCTCACCCGAACCCGGCGCGGCGGATCAGGTCGTCGGTCGAGGGGTCGAAGTCGCCGCCGCCCTTGACCGCTTCCTTGGCCATCTCCTTGCCCAGTTCGACGCCGAACTGGTCGAAGGAGTTAATGTCGAGCAGCACGCCGTTCACGAAGACGCGGTGTTCGTAGAAGGCGATGAGCGCGCCCAGCGTGCGGGCGTCCATGACGTCGAGCAGCAAGGTGGATGAGGGGCGATCACCGGGATAGCTGCGCGCTGGATCGTCGGCCTGCTTGCCCTTCATCAATGCGGCGCCTTGCGCGAAGGCGTTCAGCAACAGCTGCTTGTGATGATCCTCGGACTGGGTGTCGCCCTGTTCGATCACCGCGATGAACTCGACGGGGACGAGGTGTGTACCCTGGTGGAGTAGCTGGAACACCGCATGCTGCGCATCGGTGCCGACGCCGCCCCAGGTGATCGCCGCGGTCGGGCGGCCGACATCCTCGCCGGCCTTGGTGATGCGCTTGCCGTTCGATTCCATCTCCAGTTGCTGGAGGTAGGAGGGCAACAGGCGCAGCCGCTCGTCATAGGCGAAGGGCGCGCGCGTCTCGGCGCCGCGCACCTGCTTGTAGTAGAGATCGGCGAAGGCGGCGATGGCGGGGGCGTTCTCGTGGAGCGCCGACAGGCGGAAATGCCGGTCCATCTCGGCGGCGCCCTCAAGCAGCTGTTCGAATTCGTCCCAGCCGAGCGCGATGGCCGCGGGGAAACCGATCGACGACCATAGCGAGTATCGGCCGCCGACCCCTTCGGAGAACGGCAGAACGCGGGTTTCGTCGATGCCCCATTCAACCGCCTTGTCGGGCGAGGCGGTCAGCGCCACGACGCGTCCATAAGGGTCCTCGACGCCATGCTCGGTCATCCAGCCGATGACGGACTCCGCGTTCAGCATCGTCTCGGTCGTCGTGAACGTCTTGGAGGCGACTACGAGCAGCGTCGTGTGCGGGTCGAAGCGCTGGAACACGTCCTCCAGCGCCATGCCATCGACATTGGAGACGATCGCCACGTCATAGCGGTCGTGCCCGCGCCCCAGCGAATCAACCAGCAGATGCGGTCCCAGCGCCGAGCCGCCGATACCCACATGCAGCACGTTTCGGACCGGACCGAACGCGCCGCCCTCGATCGCGTCGATCATCGCGCGCATCCGGGCGTGATAGTTTCCGGCGCGCGCGACGCTCTCGTCATTGCCCTCGCCACGCTCGGCGGTGTGCTCGACGGGCCGGTCCTCGGTCGTGTTGACGTGCTCGCCCGAAAACATCGCCTCGCGCTTCGCTGCGAAGCCCTGCGCCTTCGCCAGGTCCTGGAAGGCGGTCAGCGCTTCGGGCGTCAGATGCGTCTTCGACCAGTCGAAATGAATGCCCGCCACATCGAGCGTGAAACGGTCCAGCCGGTCGGCATCGCCCTCGAACAGGTCGGTCAGCCGGGGTGAGGGCAGCGCCTCGATCGCGGTCCAGTCGGCGGGCATGTGCTTCTCCATGGCTTGGGGTGTCAGGGTCAGCATCGAAAGCACCCGGGCACACTGGATTGTTCCCGTCGCTTGACGCGCGGCGGCCATTGGGCAAACGCGATTCCCCATATGGCAAAGACCACCAGCAAGTCCGAAACCGGGGACAGCCTGCGCTTCCTGCTGAAGCTCGCGCTCATCATCCTGGTGCTGCGCAGCTTCGTCTTCGCGCCGTTCAGCATTCCCAGCGAGTCGATGCTGCCCCGGTTGCTGATCGGTGATTATCTGTTCGTGACGAAGTGGAACTACGGCTATTCGCGATGGTCGCTGCCCGGTGGTGTTCCGCTGATCCCCGGTCATATCCTAGCACATGTGCCGACGCGTGGCGACGTGGTCGTCTTTCGCGCGCCCGAGGTACTCGACCATGATGTCGTGAAGCGGGTCATCGGGCTGCCCGGCGACACGGTGCAGGTCGAGCGTGGCCGCGTCGTGCTGAACGGCAAGCCGATCCCGAAGGACCGTGTCGCCGACTTCGTCCTGCCGCTGACTCCCAATTTCGACGCCGAGAAATGCGGCGCGGCCTTCATAGACACGCTGGGCGGGCAGCAGGTCTGCCGCTATCGCCGATACCGCGAGACGCTGCCGAACGGACGCAGCTATACCGTGCTGGACCAGGGCGAGATGCCGGACCGCGACGACACGTCGCTCTATACCGTCCCTGCCGGGCATGTCTTCGTGATGGGCGACAATCGCGACGACAGCGGGGACAGCCGGTTCCCGCCGCCCGGCGGCATGGGCTATGTACCGATGACCAATCTGGAAGGGCGCGCGATCGTGCTGTTCTTCTCGACGGATGGCAGCGCTGAATGGCTGAAGCCCTGGACATGGTTCTCCGCCGCTCGCTGGAACAGGGTCGGCCAAGGCCTTGAATGAGTGAGGAGGCGAACTGGCTGATCGCCACCTTCGGTCGCGCGCCGAGGGACATGGTGCCGTTCGAACGCGCGTTGACGCACGGCAGTCACGCGGTCGCGAATTACGAGCGGCTGGAGTTCCTGGGCGACCGGGTGCTGGGGCTGGTGATTGCCGAGTGGCTGTTCGACCGCTTCCCGGTAGAGGCCGAAGGGCAGCTGTCGAAGCGGCTGAATGCGCTGGTGACTGGAGCGGTCTGTGCGGACGTGGCGAGGTCGATCGGCGTGCGCGCACACCTGCGCCTCGGCAAGCAGGCGCGCGACGACGGCGCACTCGACAGCGACAATGTGCTGGGCGACGTGATGGAGGCGCTGATCGGCGCGTGGTTCCTGGACGCCGGCCTGGACGAGACGCGGGCGTTCATCCGACGCGCCTGGGGGGACCGGGTGCAGCGCCATGCCGTCGCGCCGCAACACCCCAAGTCGCAATTGCAGGAATGGGCGGCGGCGAACAATCGCCGTGCGCCGGCCTATGAGGTGCTCGACCGAGCCGGACCCGGCCACGCGCCGCAATTCACCGTGCGCGTGACGGTCGGACCGGCCGAGGCAAGCGCGACGGGCGGCAGCAAGCAGGAAGCCGAGACCGCGGCGGCGGCAGCGTTGCTGGCGCGGATGATGGGGGTGTAAAAGGAAGCCTCTGTCGAAGCGGAGCCAGTTAGAATGCGGACATCTTCTCCATTACCCGATCATGAAGGCATCCCCTGAAATCACCGCCGTCACACCCCAGGATATCATTTGCCACGCTAACGACCGCTGCGCTGATCGCGATATCTTTGGACACCCTCTCGTGCCTATAAAGCCAGAGAGAGACATCCGACCAATCCCAGAGCGGGCTTGCCGTGGTGACCCGAGCCCTAGGGGCTGGAAATCCATCGCTCCTGTGGCCTTTAGAATAGTTTGTCATGGCTGCCCGGCTCATCTGCGACCGGCCAGCTATTTCCGATAGACTGACCAACGGGTCTGGCTCAACGCGTTCAACAGTGGCACCAGCCGCGCGGCAATTATCCACCGCAGAGCCAATAGCCTCCTCAAGCGAAACTGCCTCCCGGCTAAAATCGACCAAGATGTGGCCCTTCTGAAACGAAACCAGCGCATCATCGCAGCCCGCCTCATAAAACTGTGCCTCGAAATTCTCATCTTGGGGGTCAAGGCCGGTGGCAATGACCGTGAACTCATACGTTTCCATCATCTGCCTCGTCATTTGCATTGTGATGCGGGCAGCGGTCTACGGCCCGCACAATCTGCTTCGCGTGATTTCCGCCATTTTTCGGCGATCCGGAAATTCCAAACTGGCAACCACCCCGACCGGCTTGTGCGCAATACATACGGCCCCAATGGCCTTGCATGCGCACGTTCCAACCTAGATTCTGTGCATAATGGACGGCTTCTTCGACCTCCTTGTCGGAATGTCCGGGTCTAACCAGGGACGCCTCCTAGGGTCCAAACCCAATCAGCGGCTTGAAGGAGCGCGGCTTTCCTGATTCACGGGCGTCGTGGATCAAGGAGAGGGCGGATGGCATTGTTGTGGTTGTCGGACGAAGCATGGGCGGCGATCGAGCCGCATCTGCCGAAGAACCAGCCTGGTGCCCGGCGGGTGGACGATCGGCGGGTGATCTCGGGCATCCTGCACGTTCTAAAGGTCGGTAGCCGCTGGTGCGACTGCCCTGCCGATTATGGTCCGTCGACCACGGTCTACAACCGCTTCAACCGCTGGTCGCACCGGGGCTTCTGGCTGAAGCTGCTCGATGCCCTGGTGGATACCGGCGCAGTCACGAAAAGCACCTCGATCGACAGCACCTACGTCAAGGCACAGCGCGCGGCGTTCGGCGCAAAAGGGGGCGCTCGACACAGGCGATCGGCCGCTCGCGCGGTGGCTGGACCACAAAGGTCCACGCGCTCACCGACGTCATCGGTCGCCCCTACGCGCTGATGCTGACGGCCGGCAACGTCAGCGATGTGAAGGCAGCACCGGCTCTTCTCGAACGCGCCGGGCGCATGCGCTACCTGCTCGGCGACAAAGGCTACGATGCCGACCGGCTGCGGCGCTCGCTGCGCGATGCAGGGGCTGTCCCCGTCATCCCAGGCCGACGCAATCGCAAGCGCGCCATCCGCTACGACAAGGACCGGTATCGCGGCCGCCACCTCATCGAGAACGCCTTCTGCCGTCTCAAGGACTTCCGCCGTGTCGCCTCCCGCTACGATAAGCTCGCCGCCAACTTCCTCTCAGGCGTCGCGCTCGCAACCGCCGTCGCGTTCTGGCTTTGAATGAGTCTCGGCCCTAAACCTAGTAAGTCGTGAACAACTGTCAACACCTTTCGGTTCCTGCGTTAGTATTGTGCGAGGAAGCGCCGATTAACGTGCGGTCATTTTTCACGTTTCTTAAACAGACCGTGTGAAAAGTCATGAGCTGCGATCTGCAGGGTGACGGGTTCTCCTTCGAGCGGTTCCCAGGCCGGATAGTGTCTATGTACTCTCTCGGGCTGCCTTGAGGGCGCCGGATGTCGTTTATCCGACGCCCAGCGCTTCATTTAGACGCGAGAAGACTGGTTTTACGCTCTTGCTGCGGCGATCAGGCCCGGCACCCCGACCAGGGTGATGGCCCGTCTGATGTTGTAGGCGAGCGCGGTCAGGCTGAACTCGCCGCGTACGTTCTCGAGCCGGCGCATCAGGAACGTGCCTTGGCCCATCCATTGCTTGATGGTGCCAAAGGGATGCTCGACGCTGTTTCGCCGTTGGGCGAGCATTTCGGGACGCAGTGCCGGCCGCGCCGCCATGCGGTCGAGAACAGCCTCGTTCTCCAGGCGCGAGACGCGGCGGAATGACCGCGTGCAGCGCGATTTCATCGCGCAGGCGGCGCAGGCATCGCGGTTGGCGTAGTCGACCTTTACATTGTCGCGCGACTTACCCCGGTAGCGCGGCGAGAGCACTGCCCCGGCCGGGCAGATAAAGACATCCCGGTCCGGCTCGTAGCGAAAGACTTCCTTGCCGAAAAAGCCCTCACGCACGGCGGAGCCGCGGAGCGGCTTGGCCACATAGGCGGTGATGCCGGCTGCCTCGCAGGCCTCGATGTCCTCGATCTTGAAGTAGCCGCGGTCGGCCACCGCGTCGATCCGCTCGACGCCGAGCGCTTCCATTGCCGCTGTCGCGGTCTGGGCGAGCAGACCCGGGTCGAGGACCTGGTTGCTTACCGCCTGCTCGGCGATCAGCTTGTGCTTCACGTCGACCGCAAGCTGGATGTTGTAGCCGACCGCCACTTTGGTCATGCGCGCCATCGCGTGGGCATCCGGATCGGTAAGCGAGATCTGGTCGTCGCCCGTGCGATCCAGTTCGGCAAGCATGTCCTTGTGACGGTCGCGCTTGCCCTGGATGGCCGCGATCTTCTCGGCCAGTTTGCCGGCACGCTGGCCGGAACTGCCGCCCGGCGTGCGGTCATCGTCGGCGTCCCCCTCATCAAGCCGCTTCATGTAGCCGGCGAGTTTCTCGTCGGCGTCCTGGATGAACTTGGCCAGCGATGCCCGGGTGAAGTTTCGGGTCTTGTTGTTGACCGCCTTGATGCGCGTGCCGTCCACCGCCACGAGCTCACGACCGAAGAGGTCGAGCTGACGACACAGCACCACGAACTCGCGGAACACCGCCTTGAATGCGGCACGGTTGTCGCGGCGGAAGTCGGCGATGGTTTTAAAATCCGGCTTGAGGTGCCGCAGCAGCCAGATGACCTCGATATTGCGGTGCGCCTCGGCTTCCAGGCGCCGACTCGACCGGATCCGGTTCAGGTAGCCATAGATGTAGATCTTGAGCAGATCAGCGGGATCGTAGCCCGGCCGCCCCGTCGTCTTCGGTTGCACCCGGACAAACCCGGCCGCGCCAAGATCGAGCCCGTCGACAAAGGCCTCGATGAACCGGACCGGATTATCCGGCCCCACATAATCATCAACCGCCTCGGGCAGCAGCAGAAGCTGCGAGCGGTCCGTTCCAACCAGATGCGCCATGGCAAAACCATACCTTGCGCCACGATCCACGGGAATCCTCAGGCCGGGTTTTCACACAGTCTGTACATGGTCTGCGAGGCTTAGCGACGGGCGGCAGCAAGCAGGAAGCGGAGACGGCAGCCGCGGCGGTGTTGCTGGCGCGAGTGATCGGGAGCAGGTCTTAGCCCTCTCCCGCAAGCGGGAGAGGGTTGAATCTAGGCCCTGATCTCTACGCACTGCCGATCAGGATCCCAGCCGCGATGACCAGCGCGCCGCCGAGCACGACCTTTGCCGCGGCCGATAGTGGCGGTGTATCCATGAAGCGCCACTGGATCCAGGCGATGATGCCCAGTTCGATGACGACGACGATCGCCGCCAGGATTGTCGCCACGGTGAAATCGCCGATAAGGAACGGGAGCGTATGGCCGATCCCGCCTGCGACCGTCATCGCACCGCAGACCAGCCCGCGCAGCCAGGGGGTACCGCGTCCTGACAGCCGCCCGTCGTCGGCCAGCGCCTCGGCGAAGCCCATGCTGATCCCGGCGCCAAGGCTCGCGGCCAGGCCGACCAGCAGCGCGTCGTGGGTTGCCCGCGTGGCGAAGGCGGCGGCGAAGACGGGGGCCAGGGTGGAGACGGAGCCGTCCATCAGGCCGACAAGCCCCGGCTGCACGATTTGCAGGATGAAGCGGCGGCGGGCGTCCTCGTCCTCGCCTTCGCGGTGCTCGCCGGGCAGCCGGATCGCCTCGCTGCTGGCAGCGGCGTTCATGTGCTCGCGCTCGGCCGCAGCCAGGTCGCCGAGCAGCAGGCGGGTGTCGGCGTCCTCGGTCCGGGCGGCCGCCTGCGCGTAGAAGCGCGCGGCGTCGGCCTCCATCTTGGCGGCCTGCTTGCGGACCGCCTCGGCACCGCGCCTGGTCACGGACGAGACGCTGGCGGGGACGGGCGCGCCGCGGACGTCGCGGCGGTGGACGTAGGGAATGTGATTGCCGAAGCGGCGGACATACAGGTCGATCAGTGCGCGGCGATGCTCGTCCTCCTCGCCTGCCATGTCGTCGAAGACGCCCGCACTGTGCGGGTAATGTTCGCGCAGCCACTGGGCGTAGTCGGCGTAGATGCGGCCGTCCTCCTCCTCGTTGCTGATCGCGAGCGCCAGCACTTCCTGTTCGCTCAGCCTGTCGAAGTTGCGCATCTGATCGTCCCGGCCCTAAGCACCCTGCATGGCGGGCAAAGTGCTTTCTGTCGAGCCGTCGAAGGCTCCGCGCGGGCAGGAACCGATGCCGGCGGCAAGGCAGCGCATCATGCTGGCATATTGGTGGCGGCACGGCCGATTGCCTGACCTGACCGATCCGCGGCTGTTCACCGAATTGGTGCAGGTCAGCAAGCTAGTGGATCGCGACCCGCGCATGCCGCTGCTCGCCGACAAGGTGCGGGCGAAGCAGGTCGTGGCGGAGGCGCTCGGCAGCGAATGGGTGATTCCAACGCTTTGGACGGGGCAGATCTTGCCACCATCGCCCGCCTGGCCGCTGCCCTTTGTCGTCAAGTCGCGTCACGGGTGCCGTCAGCACGTCTTCGTGCGCGAAGAAGCCGGGGACTGGGCGCCGGTGCGGGAGGCGGCACGGCGGTGGATGCGGCGACCCTATGGCGTGTGGCTCGACGAATGGCTGTACCGGTCGGTCCCGTGCGGGCTGTTGGTCGAGCCGTTCGTCGGCGAAGCGGGGGTGCTGCCGATCGACTATAAGCTCTATGTCTTCGGCGGGGAGGTGGCGGCGGTGCAGGTCCATGTGCATCGCGAGCATCGTCACCGATGGATGCTGTTCGATCCCGGCTGGCGGCCGATGTCCCGCGTGGCCGACGCGGCGCGGCCCCACTCGCTTCCCGCCATGATTGCCGCCGCGCGTGCATTGGCGGATGGCTTCGATTTCATGCGGGTCGATTTCTACGAGGTGCGCGGGAGTCCCCTGTTCGGGGAGATGACCTTTTATCCGGGTTCCGGCCTCGATCCGTTCGACCCCGTCGGGCTGGATGCGGAACTAGGGGCGATCTGGCTCGCGGCGCGGCACGAACGCGGTTGCGCCGTCCCGGCTCCCCTGCCTATGCAGGCAGCGGGCGTATCGGGGGCTTAGACGATGACATTTCACATATTGCGGTGGTCGCGTATCGCCGCTCTGCTCTCCGCGGCGTCGCTGCTCGGTGCGTGCGCCGCCACGACCGCCGCGCCAAAGAGCGCCGGCGAGACGAGCGCGCGCGGTTACGACCATGATCCCTATCCCTCGACCTACAAGCCCTATCCCGGTGCGCCGACGCTGGTACAGCATGTCACCGTCTTCGATGGCGAAGGCGGGCGCGTCGATGATGGTGCGGTGCTGTTCGCGGACGGCAAGATCGTTTCCGTCGGAAAGGACATGTCCGCGCCCGCGGGGGCGACCGTCATCGACGGGACGGGCAAATGGGTGACGCCGGGTGTCGTCGATATCCATAGCCATCTGGGCGACTATGCCTCTCCGGCGGTCGCCGCGCATTCGGACGGGAATGAGGCGACGGCGCCCGTCACCGCCGATGTCTGGGCCGAGCACAGCGTCTGGCCGCAGGACCCGGGGTTCAGCCGCGCGCTGGCCAATGGCGGTGTCACGACGCTGCAGATCCTGCCCGGCTCCGCAAATCTGTTCGGTGGTCGATCGGTGGTGCTCAAGAACGTCTATGCGCGCACCGTGCAGGCGATGAAGTTTCCCGGCGCCCCCTACGGCCTGAAGATGGCGTGCGGGGAGAATCCGAAGCGCGTCTATGGCCGGCGTAACATGAAGCCCTCGACACGGATGGGCAATATAGCGGTCGACCGGGCGACCTGGGCGAAGGCGGTCGAATACCAGCGCAAATGGGACAAGTATGAAAAGGAAGGCGGCGACGCGCCCGACCGCGACATCGCGATGGACACGCTGCGCGGTGTGCTCGACGGCGACATCCTGGTCCAGAATCACTGCTACCGCGCGGACGAGATGGCCATCGTCATGGATATGGCCAGGGAGTTCGGGTACAAGGTCACCGCGTTCCACCACGCGGTCGAGAGCTACAAGATCGCCGACCTGCTGAAGCAGAACGGCGTGTGTGCGGCGGTCTGGGCCGACTGGTACGGGTTCAAGATGGAGAGCTTCGACGCGATCCCCGAGAACCTGGCGCTGCTGCACAAGGCGGGCACCTGCGCGATGATCCATTCCGACGACGAGAACGGCATTCAGCGGCTGAACCAGGAAGTCGCGAAGGCGCTGTCGGCCGGGCGGCATGCGGGTATCGCCATTCCCGATGAGGTCGCGTGGGAGTGGCTGTCCTACAATCCGGCCAAGGCGTTGGGCATCGCCGACCGGACAGGGAGCCTGAAGCCCGGCAAGATGGCCGATGTCGTGCTATGGAATGGCAATCCGTACAGCGTCTATACCCGGCCGGAAAAGGTGTGGGTCGACGGGGCGCTGCTGTACGACGCGGACGATCCGGCGCGCCGGCCGCGCTCCGACTTCGAACTGGGACAGCCGGGCATGGGAGACGTCAAGTGAAGGCGCTCCTGCTCGCCGCCGCCGCGCTCATCGCGGGCTCTGCTACCGCGCAGACTGTTGCCATCACCGGCGGTACGGTCGCGATCGGTGACGGGTCGCAGCCGATCCAGGGCGGCACGGTCGTCTTTCGCGATGGCCGTATCGTCGCGGCAGGCAAGGGGATCGCCGTCCCCGCTGGCGCGCAGGTGATCGATGCGACCGGCAAGTGGGTCGCGGCCGGCATGGTCGCGGGCTTCAGCGACCTGGGGCTGGTCGATGCGAACGGGGTCGAGGAGAGCAACGACACACGGGCGCGCAAGTCGCCCTTCGCCGCGTCGATCGACATCGCGCCGTGGATCAATCCGTCGGCCGACGCGATCGGCAATGAGCGACTGGGCGGCATCACGCGCGCCATCGTTGCGCCGGGCGCGGGGGGTTCGATCTTCGCAGGACAGGGGGCTGTGATCGACCTAGGCGTCGATGCTGCGCCGCTGACCAAAGGACGCGCGTTCCAGTATGTCGAACTGGGAGAGGATGGCGGCGCGCTGGCGGGCGGCAGCCGCCCAGCCGCCTTCGCGATGCTGCACGACGCGCTGGCGCAGGCGGTGGACTATCGCCGCGCTCCGGCCAGCTTTGGCGGGCGCGAGCACGATTCGCTCATCAAGCGGGGCGATGCCGAGGCGCTGCTGGCGGTGCTCGATGGGGTGATGCCGCTGTTCGTTCACGTCGAGCGCGCGAGCGACATCCTTGCGGTGCTGGCCCTGCCGCGCGACTATGCGAAGATGAAGCTGGTGCTGGTCGGTGCCAGTGAAGGGTGGCGGGTCGCGCCGCAGATCGCCGCCGCGCGCGTGCCCGTCATCGCCGCCGCGCTGGCGGACCTGCCTGCTGCGTTCGAGAAGCTGGCGGCGACCGAGTCCAATGTCGGGCGCATGGCGGCGGCGGGCATCCCGGTCGCGATCTCGACCGTCGGCGCCAACACCGCGCCGGGCGAGCATGTGCTAAAACAATATGCCGGCAATCTGGTCGCGATCACGCGCGTGCCCGGCGCGACGGGCCTGGACTGGGGCCACGCTTTCGCCACGATCACGTCCGAACCCGCGCATGCGCTGGGTCTGGACGCAGAGATCGGCTCGCTCAGGCCCGGTCGCCGCGCGGATGTCGTGGTGTGGGACGGCGATCCGCTGGAACTATCGTCGGCGCCGACCGCCATCTTCATCGACGGCCGCGCGCAGCCGATGCGCTCCCGCCAGACCGACCTGCGCGACCGCTACATGACCCCGACCGAAGGCGCGCTGCCAAAGGCTTATGAGTGGAGGGCGACGGGCGCGCAGTAGCCGGGTGGGTAGAAGTGGTGGTTTGCTCCGCACCGATGTTGGCAAATCGGGCTTGGCAGGATCAGGGTTATCGTATATACGATAACCTATGAAGATCATCCTATGGGATGAGCCGAAACGGCAGCGCAATCTTGACAAGCACGGACTCGATTTTGCTGATTTAGATGAATGGTTCTTTCTCGAAGCGATCACGGCGCCGGCAAAGGATAGTCGATATATCGCGATCGGCCGCTTGGCCGATGGTACCATTGCCGTGGTTTACGCGCTTCTCGGGTCCGAGGCCGTGTCCGTGATCTCGATGCGCCCGGCAAGCCGAAAGGAAAGGAGTTTGTTATGAGCGCGAAAAAGATCAGCGATGCCGAGGAAGCCCGCATTCAAGAGCTGATCGCCAGCGATCCCGACGCGCCGGAAGCGACCGATGAACAGCTTGCGAATGCCCGGCCGTTCACCGAAGCCTTTCCCGACCTTGCTGCGAGGTTGCGGAAGAATGTCGGTGGGCGGCCACGCTCGGAAAGTTCCAAACGGCCGATCTCCATTCGTCTTGATCAGGACGTGATCGCAAAATTCAAATCGACGGGACCGGGTTGGCAGTCGCGCATCAATGAAGCGTTACGATACGCCAAGCTTCCGAGATAGCGAAACTCTTGTGCCAGAGTTGTCGGGACAATCCGACTGCCCGGTACAGTTTGACCTGTAAAAATGGCGTGGATGACTACGGTCGGTCGTTCAGCGCGTCAGAGGCTTTGACCGGAAGTAGACATGGCGGAGTCGCCGTAACCAAATTAGAATAATATCGTGGATATTCTTATAGTCGGTGCTGGAATCGCTGGAATGACGCTTGGCGGCTATTTGGCGCAACGGGGTATTAAAACAACGATCGCCGACCGCAAAGCCGGTCCGCACGGCGCGGGGTATATGCTGGGGATGCTGCCGATCGGTGGCCAAGCTGTCAGCGATTTAGGTCTATTCGACGCTTACAACGCTGCCAGTTGCGGCATTCGGCATTATGAAATGTTCGACCGAAACGGGCGACTGTCCAAGCGACTGTCGCTCGATCCGATTGCATCACGCGTCGGTGGATATCGCGGTATCGAGAGAGGACGCCTGATTGATTTGCTGCGTCGCGCTTGCAGCACGGCGGAGTTTCGATGGGATACGCATGTCGTCGGGTTGGAAAATGACGAGGCGAGCGTTTCGGTTAGGTTCGCGGACGGGTCTATGTCCTCCTATGACATTGTCATCGGAGCCGATGGAATGGACTCGACCGTTCGCGACCAAACTTTTGGGGAAGGGGTATCGGCTCGGTATGAAACTGGCTGGGGCGGTTGGGTATCCTGGTCTCCGCATCTTCGGTCCTGCGATGATTGCTATCGTGAACTGTGGAGCGCTGGATGGGGAATCGGTCTTTACCCCGTTGCCGACAGGCTTGGCATCTTCCTTGGTGGGGCAATCAATAAACTAAATGGCACCAAGGCGACCGATTTCGCGAAGACAGTCGCGGATCGGCTCTCGAAGGGGCCGTTTCGAGACGCTTTAGCGGGCGCCGATTTCACCGGCGAACCATTTTTCTGGGAGTTCACCGATCAGCGATCCGAGCGCTGGCACGCCGGTCGCGTAGTGCTGCTTGGAGATGCCGCGACCGGCTTCTTACCTACCGCGGGCGTCGGCGCATCCATGGCGATGGAAGGTGCGGCGGTGCTTGCAGGAGCGCTTGTAAAAGCTGATCCGGCCCGTGCGAAAGATGCTTTTGCTACATTCGAAGCCCATCAGCGCCACCGAGTTGAAAGGGCACAGGCGCAATCACGGGCTTTAGCGCGCATCATGTTCCTCAACAGCACAACGACCACTTTTCTAAGGGATCAGATGGTGCGAATTTATCCGGAGCGAAAAATGGTCGGCGATATTTCCCGATTACTCAAATAGCATGCGAGATAGAACACTGTGTCGGTTGCTGTGACACGCTTTCCTTCCGAATCCGGACCAACCGCTTCGTCCCAGCCTTGATCATTCGGGTTGGCATGACGAGCGCGAGCCGAGCGGCGACTTCCGGCGTCTGTTGAAAACGCTTTCCGCGGCACAAACGGGATAAAAGCGACGTACCCCGCCGCATATCACTCCAAGGGATCACATCGCCCATCCCATCAAATATCGATCGGCCCGTTGAACGTATCGCACTTGTCCGGGTCACCGGTGGTCAGGCCGCGGTTGAGCCAGGCCTGGCGTTCTGCGGAGGTGCCGTGGGTGAAGCTGTCGGGCGCCACGCGTCCGCCAGCTTCGCGTTGCAGCGTGTCGTCGCCGATCGACTGGGCGGCGGTCATGCCTTCCTGCAGGTCGCCGGCTTCCATCCGGTCGCGGTTCTGTGCCGCCCAGACACCGGCATAGCAGTCCGCCTGCAACTCCAGCCGGACCGACAGTGCATTGCCCGCCGTGCGGCCCACTTGCGACTGGCGGCTCTGCACTTGTTCGGACGTGCCGAGCAGATGCTGGATATGGTGGCCGAATTCGTGCGCGATGACGTAGTCCTGCGCGAAGTCGCCCTTCGCACCGTATTTGTTGGCGAGTTCGTCGAAGAAGCTGGTGTCGAGATAGATGCCCTCGTCGCTCGGGCAGTAGAAGGGGCCCATCGCCGATTGCGCCGCGCCGCAGCCGGACTGGCCGTTGCCGCTGTAGAAGACGAGTTTGGGCGCCTCGAACTTCTGGCCCGCGCGCGAGAAGATGCCCTCCCATGTGTTGTCGGCGGACGAGAATGCGTTGCACGCCGCCTTGCTCTGCGCGTTCAGGGTGCAGGACTTCGCGACACTCGCCTCGCCCGCCGGTCCCGCGACCTGCGATCCGCCTACTTGCTGACCGCTGCCCAGTAGTCCGGTCAGGAAGCTGCCGCCACCGCCGCCGACCACCGCCAGCACGATCAGGACGACGACGATCCCGCCGCATCCGAAGCGGCTGCCGATCATCGGGAGCAGGCCGAGCAGCAGCCCGCCGCCGCCACCCCGGCCGCCGAAACCGAAGCCGCCGCCGCGCCCGCGCTGGTCCTCGACATTGATGTTCGGATCAAAATCGTCGAGCCGCATGAGTGTCGCCTGATGGTTGCGTGTGCCCAGTGAATGCGCGACACGGGCAGGCAATTGCAAGCGGAGACGAAGCGCGATGTTCCTGAAAGGCCGGACGGCGGTGGTGACGGGATCGACGTCGGGGATCGGGCTGGCCTATGCGCGCGCGCTGGCCGGGGCGGGAGCGTCGGTCGTCCTCAACGGCTTTGGCGACGCGGACACGATCGAGGCCGAGCGCCGCGCGCTGGCCGAGGCGAGCGGGGCGGAGGCGCTGTACGATGCCGCCGACATGCGCGAGTCCGAGCAGATCGCGGCGCTGGTCGATCGCGCGGTTTCGGAAACCGGCAGCTGCGACATCATCGTGAACAACGCGGGCATTCAGCATGTCGCGCCAGTCGATCGCTTCCCGGTCGACAAGTGGGACGCCATCATCGCGATAAATCTGTCGTCCGCCTTCCACCTGATGCGCGCGGCGATACCGGTCATGCGGGAGCGGGGATGGGGCCGGATTATCGCGACCGCATCGGCGCACTCGCTGGTCGCGAGCCCCAATAAATCGGCCTATGTTGCCGCAAAGCACGGGCTGGCGGGGCTGACGAAGACGGTGGCGCTGGAAACCGCGCAGGATGGGATCACCGTCAACTGCATCTCGCCGGGCTATGTGTGGACACCGCTGGTCGAGGCGCAGATCCCCGACACGATGGCCGCGCGCGGGCTGAGCCGGGAGCAGGTGATGAACGAGGTGCTGCTGGCCGCGCAGCCGACAAAGGCGTTCGTAACGCCGGAGCAGGTGGCGGGCTTCGCGCTCTACCTGTGCCGCGACGAGGCCGCGTCGATCACGGGCGCGAACCTGTCGATGGATGGCGGCTGGACCGCCGCCTAGACGGGGAGGTCGGGGGCGTCCTCATGCCGCTCGGGACGGATATAGATCGAGGCCAGCCTGGGTTCGTCGCCGCGTAAGCGCGTTTCCAGATCCTCGATCATCCCTTCCGCCTGGCCCATCGTTACCGCGTTGTCGAAATCGGCGCTGATCGCGACGAAGATGCTCTCGGGGCCGGTATGCACCGTGCGGACGTGGTTGACGCGGGTGACCCCCGGCTCGGCGGCGATGGTCGCGCGGACGCGCTCGACGATGGCGGGATCGGCGCGCTCGCCGATCAGCAAGCCTTTCGACTCGCGCGCCAGCAGCAATGCGACGACGCCCAGGATGCCGCCGATGACAACGGAGGCGACGCCGTCGATGCGCGGGTCGGCGTAATGATGGCTGGCCCAGACACCGATCGCGGCGACCGCCAGCCCGGCGAGCGCGGCGGAATCCTCAAACAGCACGACGAAGCTCGACGGATCCTTGGAGTCCTTGACCGCCTGCCAGACCGGCATATTTCCCTTGGCTTGAAGGAACTGATGGACGGCGATGCTCCATGACGTGCCCTCGAGCAGCGCGCCCACTCCCAGCACGATATAGTTCACCAGCGGGTCGCGCAGTTCCTCCGGGGTTACGATGTGCTTGTAGCCTTCATAGGCGGAGACGCCCGCGCCGACCGCGAAGATCAGGATCGCGACGACGAACGACCAGAAATACAGCTCGCGCGCATAGCCGAAGGGATGGAAATGGTCCGGAGGCCGGGCGGCGCGGTGCTTGCCATAGAGCAGCAGCACCTGATTGCCGCTGTCGACCACCGAATGCACCCCTTCGGTCAGCATGGACGAGGAGCCGGTGATGGTGGCGGCGACGAACTTGGCCACCGCGATCCCGAGATTGGCGGCGAGCGCCGCGAGAACGACCGTGTTGGATTCGCGGGATGCCGCCATCGCGGTCAGGCGCCGGCGGCGGTGAGTGCGGCGAGCTGGTCGGCGCCGAGCTGCAACCTCAGCGCGCCCAGCGAGTCCTCCAATTGCCCGACCTTGGTCGCGCTGGCGATGGGAGCGGTGACGCCGGGCTGAGCCATCAGCCATGCCAGCGCGATCTGCGCGAGTGTGGCGCCGGTTTCTTCCGCCACCCGATCCATCGCCGCCAGCATCGCCTTCCCGCGTCCCTCGAGCAGTTTTTCCATATCGCCGCGACCGCCGCGCACGCTCTGGCCCAGATCGTCCTTCGTTCGGTATTTGCCTGTCAGGAAGCCGGAGGCGAGTCCGAAATACGGCACGACGCCGATATTTTCCTGGACGCAATAATCCTGAAGATCGCCCTCGAACTGATCGCGTGCGACCAGATTATATTCGGGTTGCAGCGTGTCGAAGCGGGGCAGTCCGTTCTGGTCCGCGATGATGTTGGCCGAGCGGAGCCGGTCCGCGGTGAAGTTCGAGGCGCCCAGCGTCCGGATCTTGCCGGCGTCGATCAGCTTGGCGAAGGCGGCGAGCATGTCCTCCTGCGGGGTATCGGGATCGTCCTGGTGCGCGAAATACAGATCAATGCGATCGGTGCCGAGCCGCTTGAGCGAGGCGTCGCAGGCTGCGGCAATGCGGTCGGGTGCCAGCTTCCTGCCACTATCGCCGGGCAACAGCCCGACCTTGGTCGCGATCAGTACGTCGTCGCGCTTTCCGCTCGCTTGCAACCATTCGCCGATCATCGTCTCCGATTCACCGCCATGATGGCCATCGACCCAGGCCGAGTAGACATCGGCGGTGTCGATCATCGTCCCGCCACCGGCGACGAAAGCGTCGAGCACGGCAAAGCCGGCCTTTCGGTCAGCGGTCCATCCGAAGACATTGCCGCCCAGCACGAGCGGGGCGGTCGAGAGACCGGAGCGGCCCAAGCTGCGTTCGGCCGTCATTGCGGCGTATTCTCCTTGCCGACGGTCTGCCTGCCTTCGATCCGATTGGCATCGACGGCGTTGGCATCAAGCATCGTCGCGGCCTCGTTCAACTGTCGTTCGTCATCCGCGCTCAGCCCACCGGGCCGCCCGGACGGGCCGCAGCCGTGGATGAGCAGCAACGCGAGTGCCGCCCCGCCCATCGGGCCGAGTCTCGACACCGACGGACGGAGCGGGCGGTTCACCTGCTAGTCGCGGATCGCGTTGCCGCCCCGAACCATCGCATTGCCCGTCGCGTCGGCGGCCGCATCGGCACCATTGCTGATGGCGTCACCGGTACGGTCAGCGCCGCGCGAGATCGAATCGCCTGCCCGGTCGGTGCCGGCCGCCATCCGGTTGCCGGCATTGTCCATTGACGTCTCCGCCGAGCCGAACGCCTGATCGGTTGAGGCGCCGACATCGTCGACGGCATTGCTTGTCGTCGCGGCGGTGTCGGCGGCCATCGTATTGGCGGCATCCGCGCTTTCGTTCGGCGCCTCCTGGCTGCACGCGCCGAGCCCGATCGCGAGCGCCATCGCGGGAATGAGCAGTTTCTTCATGGACGTTCTCCCTCTGTAACGATCTCGCCAACGTGCGATGACGCGGATTGGTTCATCGGCACTGCGTTGACCGCATATAAAGAATTCTTTATATGACGCGGCATGACGGCGACCCTCGACATCTTCCGCGCGCTGGCGGACGCGACGCGATTGCGGATCATGACGCTGGTGCGGCGCATGGAGCTGTCAGTCGGTGAACTGGCGCAGGTACTCGGGCAGAGCCAGCCGCGCGTGTCGCGGCACGTCAAGATCCTGTGCGATGCCGGGCTGGCGGAGCGGCGCAAGGAGGGAAGCTGGGTCTTCGTGGCGCTGGGCGATCCATCAGTCGTGGCGCCGCTGTCGGCCGCGCTCGACGCCTGGATCGCGGGAGAGCCGGATCACTGGGCAGTCGCGGATGCGGCGCGTCTGGCGGCGGTGCGCGCGGACCGCGCGACGGCGGCCGCCGCCTGGTTCGAGGAGCACGCGGCCCAGTGGGACGCCATCCGATCGCTGCACGTGGCCGAGGAACAGGTCGAGGCGGCGATGGATGCGGTGCTGGGCGATGCGCCTGTCGACACGCTGATCGATATCGGGACGGGTACGGGGCGGATGCTGGAGCTGTTTGGCGACCGCGCCGAGACTGCGATGGGGATCGACCGTAGTTCCGAGATGCTGCGGCTTGCGCGCGCCAAACTGCACGGTGCCGTCAATACCGAGCTTCGCCAGGCCGATCTCTATGCGCTGCCGCTGGCGGATGGCGCGGCCGATGTCGCCATCCTGCACAACGTCCTTCATTATGCGGTCGAGCCCGATGCCGCCATCGCGGAGGCGGCGCGGGTCCTGACCGCCGGCGGGCGGCTGCTGATCGCCGATTTCGCCGCCCATGAGCGCGAGGAACTGCGCCGCCGCGACGCGCACACGCGGCTTGGCTTTTCCGATGAGCAGATCGCGGCGTGGTTCGACGCCGCCGGATTGCGGACCGCGCGGGTGGAGACGCTGGGCGGCGGGGAACTGACGGTAAAATTGTGGCTCGGGCGCCGGATCGATAGACGTGCGCCGGGCCTGCAACAGGTGAGGGCAGCATGACGATGACGCATCAGGCGGAGGCTGAGCGCGCGCTTGCTGAACCGCTGTTCGCCGATGTCGGCGGTGACATGGCGGTCAGTTTCGAGTTTTTTCCGCCCAAGAACGAGAAGATGGACGCGCAGCTATGGGACGCGGTGCGCACGCTGGAGCCGCTATCACCCAGCTTCGTCTCCGTGACATACGGCGCGGGTGGATCGACGCGCGAACGCACGCACGCGACGGTCGCGCGGATCCAACGCGAAACGTCGCTGGCAGCGGCCGCGCACCTGACGTGTGTCGATGCCACGCGCGACGAGATCGATGCGGTCGCCCGTGAATATTGGGCGGCGGGCATACGCCACATCGTCGCGCTGCGCGGAGACCCGCCGACCACTGGCAGCCGCTTTGCGGCACACCCCGGCGGATATGAGAACGCAGCTGCGTTGGTCGCGGGGCTGAAGCGGCTCCATCCCTTCGAGCTGTCGGTCGCCGCCTATCCGGAGCGGCATCCGGAGTCGCTCGACGATGCGGCGTGTCTCGAAAATCTGAAACGCAAGCTGGACGCCGGCGCGACGCGCGCGATCACGCAGTTCTTCTTCTCGCCCGAAGCGTTCTTCGCCTTTCGCGACCGGGTAGCCGCGGCCGGGATCGACGCGGAGATCGTGCCCGGCATCCTGCCCGTCTCCAATGTCGCGCAGGTGCGGCGCTTCGCGGCGCAGTGCGGCGCGGCGATCCCGGCGTGGATGGATCGGCTGTTCGAGGGGCTGGACGATCACCCTGCCGCGCGGCAGTTGGTGGCGGCGACGATCGCGGCCGAGATGACGCGACGGCTCTACGCGGGGGGCGTGCGCAGCTTCCACTTCTACACGTTGAACCGCGCGGAACTGGCCTATGCAATCTGCCATTTGCTGGGGCTCCGCGCCAGGCCAGCCCGGCAGGAGGCCGCGGCATGAGCGTGCGTGAGCGGCTTAACGCCGAGGCCGTGGACCGCGTCCTCATCACCGACGGTGCGTTCGGGACCGAGATCCAGAACTGGCGCCTGAGCGAAGCGGATTACGCCGGGACGCTGGGGCTGGCGCGCGACCAGAAGGGCAATAACGACATACTGGCATTGACGAAGCCCGAGGTGCCGGAAGCGATCACCCGCGCATATCTGGATGCCGGCTCCGACATCGTGTCGACAAACACCTTTTCCGCCAACATCATCAGCCAGGCGGATTACGGCGCGGAAAGCCTGGTGCGCGACATCAATCTGGCGTCCGCGCGCATCGCGCGCGACCTGGCCGACAAGTACGCCGGGGATGGCCGTCCGCGCTTCGTGGCGGGGGCGATCGGGCCGACAAACAAGACGCTCTCGCTCTCGCCCGACGTGAACGATCCCGGCTTCCGCGAGATCGACTTCGACTATCTGACGCATGTTTATCGCGAGCAGATCGACGCGCTGCTGGACGGCGGTGTCGACTTCATCCTGATCGAGACGGTGTTCGATACGCTCAATGCCAAGGCCGGAATCATGGCCGCGATCGACGCGGGCGTCGCGCGCGGCGTGGACGTGCCGGTGATGCTCTCGATGACGCTGACCGACCTGTCGGGGCGCAACCTGTCCGGCCATACGGTCGAGGCGTTCTGGCACGCGGTGCGCCATGCGAAACCCGTCACGATCGGGCTGAACTGCTCGTTCGGCGCTGAGCAGCTTCGCCCGCATGTCCGCGTGCTCAGCGATCTCGCCGACACGCTCATCATGATTTATCCCAATGCCGGGTTGCCCAATGAGTTGGGCGATTATGACGAGATGCCCGCGACCACCGCGGCGCTGGTCGCGGAATGGGCGCAGGCAGGACAGGTTAACATCCTTGGCGGCTGTTGCGGCTCAACGCCGACGCATATTGCGGCGATGGCGGACGCGGTGCGGGGACTGGCGCCGCGACGGGTCACGAAGCCCGACGTGAGGACGCGGCTTGCAGGGCTGGAGCCGTTCACGATGGCGGCGTGAATCCCTCTCCCGCAAGCGGGAGAGGGTGGCCCAGCGAAGCGAGGTCGGGTGAGGGCCCGGCGACGCCAAGAGAAGAAGACCCTCACCCCAACCCTCTCCCGCCAGCGGGAGAGGGAGAAGAAGGCACGATGACCATCTCCACCGCCCAGTTCGTCAATATCGGCGAGCGCACCAACGTCACCGGTTCGGCTGCGTTCAAGAAGCTCGTCATGGCGGGCGACTATGCGCGCGCGGTCGAGGTCGCGCGTCAGCAGGTGGAGAACGGCGCGCAGGTCGTCGACGTCAACATGGACGAAGGGCTGCTCGACGCCGAGCATGCCATGACGACCTTCCTGAAGCTGATCGCCGCCGAGCCTGACATCGCGCGCGTGCCGGTGATGATCGACAGCTCGAAATGGAGCGTGATCGAGGCGGGGCTGAAATGCGTCTCGGGCAAGCCGATCGTCAATTCGATCAGCATGAAGGAGGGCGAGGAGCCGTTCCTTGTCGCCGCGCGCAAGTGCATGGCGTACGGCGCGGCGGTCGTCGTCATGGCATTCGACGAGGCGGGGCAGGCGGATACCGAGGATCGCAAGGTCCAGATCTGCGCCCGCGCCTATGACCTGCTCACCGGCATCGGCTTCGCGCCGGAAGACATCATCTTCGATCCCAACATCTTCGCGGTCGCGACGGGTATCGAGGAGCACAACAATTACGCGGTCGATTTCATCGAAGCGTGCCGGCGGATCAAGGCGCGCTGCCCGCACGTCCACATCTCGGGCGGTTTGTCGAACCTTAGCTTCTCGTTTCGCGGCAACGAGCCGGTCCGCCGCGCGATGCATTCGGTCTTTCTCTATCACGCGATCCCCGCCGGGCTGGACATGGCGATCGTGAACGCCGGGCAGCTCGACATCTACGACACGATCGACGCGGAGCTGAGGACCGCGTGCGAGGATGTGATCCTGAACCGCGATCCCGATGCGGGCGAGCGGCTGGTGGCGCTGGCCGAACGCTATCGCGGGACGGACGCGGTCGCCGAGAAACAGGCCGCCGAATGGCGTGGCTGGGACGTGCGCCGCCGGCTGGAACACGCGCTGGTCAAGGGCATCGACGCGCATGTCGTCGACGACACCGAGGAGGCGCGCCAGGGCTATGAGCGGCCGATCGAGGTGATCGAAGGCCCGCTGATGGACGGGATGAACGTCGTCGGCGACCTGTTCGGCTCGGGCAAGATGTTCCTGCCGCAGGTCGTGAAGTCGGCGCGCGTAATGAAGAAGGCGGTGGCGCACCTTCTCCCGTTCATCGAGGCGGAGAAACAGCCGGGCGCGCGCGGCAAGGGCAAGATCGTGATGGCGACCGTCAAGGGCGACGTCCACGATATCGGCAAGAACATCGTCGGGGTGGTGCTTCAGTGCAACGGCTTCGACGTCGTCGACCTGGGCGTCATGGTCCCCTGGTCGAGCATCCTCGCGGCCGCGAACGAGAATGACGCGGACATGATCGGGCTGTCCGGTCTGATTACGCCGTCGCTAGACGAGATGGTGACGGTCGCCGAGGAGATGAAGCGATCGGGGATGACGATGCCGCTGCTGATCGGCGGGGCGACGACATCGAAGGTCCATACCGCGCTCAGGATTGCGCCGGCCTATGACGGGCCCGTCGTCCACGTCCTCGATGCCAGCCGCGCGGTCGGCGTCGCGACGACGCTGGTCAGCGACACCGGCCGCGACGATTATGTCGATGGCGTGGCTGCCGACTATGAGGCGGTTCGCGTCGCGCGCGCCAGCAAGGGCCAGAACGATCTGCTCCCGCTGGGTGAGGCACGCGCGCGTGGATTTGTAGCGGACATGGCGCTCAAGGCGCCCGATGTGGCGAAGCCCGGTCCGCATGTCTTCGATGACTGGGATCTGGGCGATCTTCGGTCGCTGATCGATTGGACGCCCTTCTTTCGCGCGTGGGAACTGGCGGGCAATTACCCGGCGATCCTGACCGACGCGGTAGTCGGCGAAAGCGCGACCGCGCTGTT
This sequence comes from Sphingomonas sp., assembly GCA_965260965.1. Taxonomy (GTDB): domain Bacteria; phylum Pseudomonadota; class Alphaproteobacteria; order Sphingomonadales; family Sphingomonadaceae; genus Sphingomonas. Next base: position 2,354,401 of record CBDHCA010000003.1, read on the forward strand.
CGCCGATGCCGAGGCGATGCTCGACCGGATCGTGGCGGAGAAATGGCTGAGGGCGCGCGGCACGGTCGGATTGTGGCCGTGCAGCCGGGATGGGGATGATGTCGTCTTGGATGACGGCACCCGTATGCCCTTCCTGCGCCAGCAGATCGCCAAGCGCGAGGGGCGTGCGAATATGTGCCTGGCGGATTTCGTCGATCCCGCGGGCGACTGGATCGGCGGCTTCGCGGTCGGCATCCACGGTATCGACGCGCACATAGCCGCCTACAAGGCATCGCATGACGATTATAGTGATATCCTGCTGAAGGCGCTGGCAGACCGGCTGGCGGAGGCGTTCGCGGAGGCACTGCACCGCCATGTCCGCGCCGATCTTTGGGGCTATGCGCCCGACGAACAGCTGACCAACGAGGCGCTGATCCGTGAGCAATATCGCGGTATCCGGCCGGCGCCGGGTTATCCCGCCTGCCCGGAGCATAGTCTGAAGCGCCAGTTGTTCGACCTGCTCTGCGCGGAGGAAGCGGTCGGCCTGACGCTGACCGACAGTTTCGCGATGCTGCCGACGGCGGCGGTCAGCGGCTTTTATTTCGGGCATGCGCAAGCCGAGTATTTCGGCGTGGCGCGGATTGGGCGGGATCAGGTGGAGGATTATGCACAGCGTCGCGGGATCGACAGGCCGACCGCCGAACGCTGGTTGCGGCCCAATCTGGATTGAGGCGTTAAAACCCTCTCCCGCACGCGGGAGAGGAGGGGCCCGCCGCGCAGCGGTGGGAGGTGAGGGCCTTGTTGGTCGCGCAAAAGAAAAAAGAAGACCCTCGCCCAACCCTCTCCCGCTTGCGGGAGAGGGCTAGAAGAAGAGGTAGGAACTCGTACATCGCGGCAGAAGCGGGCAGAAGACGCGTGAAGGAGTCCCGCCGATGCGCCGTCTGATCATTCTCACCGCATTGCTCGCTACCACTGTCAGCGCCCAACCCGAGCGCGCGCCTTTCACCGTGGTCGAGACCGGGCAGAGCTTTGCCACGTTGCAGGAGGCGGTGTCGTCCGTCCGTCTGGGCACCGCCACGATCCGCATCGCGCCCGGCACTTACCGCCAGTGCGCGGTGCAGCAGGGCGGGCGGATCACCTATCAGGCGGAGCAGCGGGGCACGGCGATCTTCGAGCAGCAGGCGTGCGAAGAAAAGGCGGCGCTGGTCCTGCGCGGGCAAGAGTCGGTTGTCGATGGCCTGGTCTTTCGCGGCTACAGCGTCCCCGATGGCAACGGCGCGGGCATCCGCACCGAGATGGGCGACCTGACGGTGCGCAACACGATGTTCCTCGACAGTCAGGAGGGCATCTTGGGCGGCCAACCGACCGGGCAGCGCATCGTCATCCACCACTCCACCTTTTCGGGACTTGGCCGCTGCGGCGGCGATAGCGGCTGCGCGCATTCAGTGTACCTCGACAATCGCGGCACCGTAACGATCACCCATTCGCGCTTCGAGCGCGGGCGCGGCGGACACTACGTCAAGATCCGCAGCCCGCACGTCACGATCACCGACAACAGCTTCGACGACACGCGCGGAACCGCGACCAATTACATGATCGACCTGCCCAACGGCGCGACCGGACTGATCGAGGGCAACTTGTTCGTGCAGGGGTCACACAAGGAAAACCACTCCGCCTTCATCGCCGTCGCGGCGGAGAACCGGAACAACAACTCTGCCGGCTTGAAGGTCGACCACAACGACGCGCGCTTGGGCGCAGGTGCGCCGACCGGGCCGGCCTTCGTCGCCAATTACAGTGATGAGCGGCTGGCAATCGGTGCGAACCAATTGGGTCCGGGGATCAAGCGGTTCGAGGGGCTTTGTTGCATAATTCTCTGGGCGGATAAGCTGCACTTTACTTGAGGTTGTTATGCGACCCGGACGGTCATCGGTGTTCCTATTGCTGAGAAGCGATTGAGGATTGTCGCACGGACTTTAAGCTCGGTAACCTGACGATCGGAGGTGCGAGCGGCAACGCGGTGGCCCAAGAGTTTGAAGCAGTGCATTTTGGTCTCGGCCAGACTGCGACGGTGATAGCCGCTCCATTTCTTCCAGATGGCGCGACCAAGGCGCCTGGTTGCGCGTAGCGCTTCGTTGCGAGCATCGACCCCGGGGCCGTCTTTGGTCCATGGTTGCCCATTACGGCGGACCGGGATGACCGCATCGGCACCGCGTTCGGCGATGGCGGCATGGCAGCCCCTGGTATCGTAAGCGCCATCCCCGCCGACGCTGAGGATCCGCTCGTTCTTTGGGATTTGCGCCAGAAGCCCAGGCAGCGTCGGTGCATCACCAATAGCATTCGTCGTGACCTCAAGGGCCCGGATATCCAGCGTTCCAGCATCAATCCCGAGATGCACTTTACGCCACTGGCGACGGTAGGATGCGCCATGTTTGCGCGTCTTCCACTCGCCTTCACCGGTTATCTTGATGCCGGTGCTGTCGACCAGCAGATGCAGCCCGCCTGAACTGGACCGGCCGCCCAACTCGACCCTCAGCGTCTTCTGCCGCCGACACAGCGTCGTGTAATCCGGCACCGGCCAGTCCAGCCCGGCCATCTTGACTAGGCTCGCGACCAATCCCGTCACTTGCCGCAGTGGCAGATTGAACAGCACCTTCAGCGTCAGGCACAACTCGATGGCGCTGTCCGAAAACAGCATCGGGCGACCAAGACGACCGCACGGCTTCGAAAGCCAATCCATGTCCGGATCGAACCAGACCTCCAGCGACCCGCGGCGCTTCAGGGCCGCATTATACTCGGGCCAGTTCGTCGTACGGTAGCGAGGGGCGGCAGGCTTGGGCATCGCGCCCATCTATCCCTCTCGATTCCTTCGCGGAATCCCCACCGTCAGTTCTGCAACAAAGCCGCGTCGATGCGACGTGCCAGTGCGCCAGCCAGATCGTCGCGGGCGCCTCGAGGTAGGGGTCGAGCCCTTCGTCGGCGAGGATCAGGTCGCCTAGCGGCGAAGGCCGCAGGCTGCGGCCTTCCTCGACGACGAAGCCGGTGGCGCCGGCCCAGTGGCGCATCGCAGCGGCCATATTGCGGCCGACGCCGAAGGTGGCGATCGCGCCCTGTTCGACGAATGTTCCGAGCGGAGCGCCGCCCGCGACCGCGTCGTGCGCCTTCTTCAGCCACAGCAACCGCAGCGGGAACGTCTCGTGCCCCGCGAACTGCGGCTTCACGCCGTCTTCGAACAGACCCTGCCTCATGTCCGGGAGCCTAGCAGCGGGCTGGACCATCCGTCCAGCGCCGCGCCATGAATTACATCCGGCCGATCGCGCCCGCCACGGTCGTCGCCGCGCGGTCCATCTCCTCCATCGTGCCGTAGCGGCTCGTCATCAAGCGGATGGTCGATCGTGCGGCGTCCATGTCCATCGCCATGGCCTTGAGGACGTGCGACACGTCTATCTGGCCCGTCGAGCAGGCCGACGAAGTAGACAGGAAGACATCGCGCTGTATGCGCTGGCAGAGTTCGTCGGCGTCGACCCCCGGCAGGACTATGGCGCAGCCCCCGTCTACTGTCTCGGCGTCGCCGCTCGCCTTTTCCCACCGGACCTGATGCTTGGAAAGGACTTCAAGAAACCGTCCGAGCAGCGCCGCCCGGAGGTCGGCGTGTCGGCCGAGATCGCGGTGCGCGGTCACGGCCGCTGCGCCGAAGCCGGCGATCAGCGCGACCGGCTCGGTCCCCGCCCGCCGGCCGGCCTGCTGCCCGCCGCCGAGCTGGAGCGGCGCCGGCTGCGGGGCGCCGGCCGCCACGTAGAGCGCGCCGACGCCGACCGGCCCGTGCATCTTGTGCGCGGTAAGGCTGGCGTAGTCGACGTCCCATGCCGTCAGGTCGACGGGCGTCTTGCCCAGCGCCTGCGCCGCGTCCGTGTGCATCAGCGCACCGTGCGCGTGAGCGACGCGGGCGATCTCCGCGACCGGCTGGATGACGCCCGTCTCGTTGTTCACCGCCATCGTGGAGACCAGCAGGCAGTCGCGGCCCATGGCGTCCGGCAGCCGGTTGAGGTCGATCACGCCCCGCGCGTCGACGGGCGCCCGGACGATGTCGAAGCCCTGTGCCGCGAGCGCCGCGGCGGGCTCGAGGACCGCGCGGTGCTCGGTGGCGGAGACCACGATGCGGCGGCGGCCGCCGGCTGCGGCCCTTGCCACACCCGTGATCGCCAGGTTGTCCGCCTCGGTAGCTCCGGAGGTGAAGACGAGCTCCGCCGGTCCGCAGCCGGCCAGCGCGGCCACGTGGTGCCGCGCGCGGTCGACCATGTCGGCCGCCCGTTCGCCGAGCGCGTGCGGGGAGGATGGGTTCGCGGGGAGCGCGAGCGCCTCGACCACGGCATCGCGCGCCTCGGGGGCGATCGCGGTCGTCGCGAAGCTATCCAGGTAGACGCCGCCGACCGGCGTCGCGACGGCCGCGGCTCGCTTGGAAAGTCCGGCCGTGGTCATGGTGCGACCCTAGTGCGCAGCGCCCGCTCTTGGAAGGCGCACCAGCGCCCCGCGGCGCGGCAGGTCGACCGTACCCGTGGCCGACGTAGCGTCGCCGCCACGGGCGGCGTTCAGGGAGGCGTCGGGGACGCGAGCAGGCATGCTTCATGCAGCCCGGCGCCGTTGGCGAGTCCGAGCGCCCTCGCGACGCCGTCGTGGTCGACGACGACGTCCCGCTCGTCGCGGTCCACCTCCGGCCCACCGACGCGCCTTGCCAGCTTGCGCGAAGCCGTGAGCCCCCGCTCGAACCGCGACAGCGTGGCCGCGCTGACGCCGCTGAGGCGCGACAGCTCCACGAGCGTGAGGCCGCGTTGCCGGCGGAGCGTTCGCAGGCCGACGCCGGGGGCCGACTCCGGATCGGTGGGAACGTCTAGGGAGTCGCGCAGCCAGCGCCGCGCGAGGGTCGCGACGCTGATCCCGAGGTGGTCGCAGAGTCGCTCGAGGGTGGGCCACAGCGGCTTCTGGTCCCCACGCTCGATGCGCGCTAGCGTCCGTGGACGGATGCCGACGGCATGGGCCACCTCACGCCTGCTCCGGCCCAGCCCCTCGCGTGCCGCGCGCAAGGCGGGACCCAATCCGTCGGGCAGCGTCCGTCGCTGAAACGGCAGTCGGGCATCGTGCCCCATCGTGGTTTCCGTTTCTGTCGCCTGCGGCATGGGCGAGACGGCTGCCGAGGGTGTGGTCCGCGTTTGCGTTAGCGTGCGCTGGGCCATCCCACAACGGTTGCCATGAAGCCAAGGGCCCCCTCCCCTGCACCATTTCACCCGAACGCCGGGCGGGCCGCCGCACCTGTCGCGCAGGCGCATCACTCGACGGTCGCTGCGACGCCGAGCGCCGTCGCGCCGGAGCTGCTGGCGCTCGTCAGGGCCCTTGCGCGCGATGCCGCCCGGGCCGATGCTGGGGCGGTTCGGCTCCGTGGTGATGCTGGACGGTCGATGGAGGTCGCGTGCGGGGAGCCGGCGGACAGCGGGACGGACGGGCCGAAGCGGGCGGGGACACGGTGAACGTCGCCATCTACGCGCGCTACAGCTCCGATCGGCAGTCCGAACGCTCGATCGAGGACCAGGTCCGTCTGTGTCGCGAGCGTGCTGCACGCGAGGGCTGGAACGTCGTCGACGTCTTTCCTGACTTCGCAATTTCGGGAGCGACGCGGGACCGGCCCGGCCTGAACGCGCTGCTCGCGCGCGCGGGCGAGTTCGACGTGATCCTCGCCGAGGCGCTGGACCACATCAGCCGCGACCAGGAGGACGTGGCGGCCATCTGGAAGAGGGTCGAGTTCGCGGGCTGCCGCCTCGTCACGGCATCCGAGGGGGCGATCGGCGAGTTGCAGATCGGCTTCACCGGGACGATGTCCGCGGTGTTCCTCAAGAACCTCGGCGACAAGACGCGGCGGGGTCAGGTGGGTCGCGTGGCCGCCGGCCGGATACCCGGGGGACTCTGCTACGGCTACGAGGCGGATGTGCGCGTCGCCGCCGACGGCACCGTGGAACGCGGCCGGCGCCGGATCGTCCCGGAGCAGGCCGAGGTCGTCCGCCGCGTGTTCGCCTGGCGCGCGGAGGGCCGCAGCGCCAGCTTCATCGTCCGCCAGCTGAACAGCGAGGGGATTCCGGGACCCACCGGCGGTCCCTGGCGCATCTCGACGATCTGTGGCAGCCGACAGCGTCGGAACGGCGTTCTGAACAACGAACTCTACGTTGGCCGCATCGTCTTCAACCGGCAGCGGTTCGTGCGCGACCCGGTGACGCGGAAGCGCGTTTCCAGGCCGAACCCGGAGACCGAGTGGAAGGTCCAGGAAGTGCACGACCTGCGTATCGTGGAGCAGGCGGTGTGGGACGCGGTCGCCGCCGCGGAGGGCTCCGCCGAACGCATGGCCGGCGTCCGGCGCACGCCGAGCAAGCGCCTGCTGTCCGGTCTGATCAGCTGCGGCGTCTGCAAGGGGACCTTCACGGTGGTCGGTGCGGAACGCTGGGGGTGCAGTACCGCGCGCGCGACCGGCACCTGCTCGAATACCCGCACCATCAGCACCGGTCAGCTGGAGCACCGGGTCCTCTACGCGCTTCGATACCGGCTGCTGCAGCCCGATCTGGTCGAAGCGTTCGTCGAGGAGTACAGGCGCGCGGTCGAGGCGGCACGCAAGGAGACCGCCGGCGCGCGCGCCAAGGTGGAACGGAGCCGGGCAAAGGTGACTGACCGCATCGAGCGCCTGACCGACATGATGGCGGACGGAATCGGCGACTATGGGGAGATGAAGGGGCGCCTCGCGGCCGCCCTTGGGGAGCGGGCCGAAATCGACCGACACCTGGAGGATGCGGAGGTCGCTCCGGCGATCGCGCTGCATCCGAACCTGGCGGAGGCCTATCGGCGCAACGTCGATAAGCTGGCGCAGGCGCTAAACGCGCCCGCCATGCAGGCCGGCGAGGCGCGGCTGGCGCTGCGCAACCTCATCGAGCTCATCACCGCCGAGCCGCGTGCGGAAGGCCGCGGACTGGACCTGGTGGTCCACGGACGCCTGGCGCAGATCCTCCACATAGCGAACGACCGCCCTGACGTGAGCCAGGGCGGTCATATGCCGAACGTGGTTGCGGGAGCCCGCAGCGCCGCGGACCATAAGTTGGGGTCCCCCAGGGGGGATTGTATGCTCGAGATGGTTGCGGGGGCCGGATATGGCCCAAAACAGCAATCGGTCCCCGAAGGGACAAATTGTATGTTCAAGGTGGTTGCGGGGACAGGATTTGAACCTGTGACCTTCAGGTTATGAGCCTGACGAGCTACCGGGCTGCTCCACCCCGCGCCAATATGTCGTCCATGGTTTACAGAGGGACGAAATTGTGAATGGGTTCTTGCTTATCCAGCGATGCACCGGCTGCAATGCCTGGCGACGACCTACTCTTCCATCGCTTAGGCGATAGTACCATTGGCGCTGTCGGGTTTCACGGCCGAGTTCGGGATGGGATCGGGTGGGACACCGACGCTATAGCCACCAAGCAATGAAGCCGATGCGCGTTGGATCAAGCAATTCTGAATCGATACACCTTCATCAGGCCAAGCGCTGAAATCATCCAACGATCCGCGACAACCCAAGGCTGTCATTGATGGCGGGACTCCAAAGCGCGAATAGAGCGATTAGTATCGGTTAGCTTCACGCGTTACCGCGCTTCCACATCCAATCTATCAAGGTCATGGTCTTTGACCGCTCTAAGAAATCTTATCTTGAGGGAGGCTTCCCGCTTAGATGCTTTCAGCGGTTATCCCGTCCGTACATAGCTACCCTGCTGCGCCGTTGGCACGACGACAGGTACACCAGAGGTACGTTCAACCCGGTCCTCTCGTACTAGGGTCAACTCCTCTCAAATTTCGACGCCCACGGCAGATAGGGACCAAACTGTCTCGCGACGTTCTGAACCCAGCTCACGTACCACTTTAATTGGCGAACAGCCAAACCCTTGGGACCTGCTCCAGCCCCAGGATGTGATGAGCCGACATCGAGGTGCCAAACAACCCCGTCGATATGAGCTCTTGGGGGTTATCAGCCTGTTATCCCCGGCGTACCTTTTATCCGTTGAGCGATGGCCCTTCCACGAGGGACCACCGGATCACTATGACCGACTTTCGTCTCTGCTCGACTTGTCAGTCTCGCAGTCAGGCGGGCTTATGCCATTGCACTCTAACAGCCGGTTTCCAACCGGCCTGAGCCCACCATCGCGCGCCTCCGTTACTCTTTAGGAGGCGACCGCCCCAGTCAAACTACCCGCCACAGAGGGTCCCAACACCGGCTAACGGTGCGTGGTTAGACATCAGAAAACAACAGGGTGGTATTTCACCTATGGCTCCACGACAGCTGGCGCCATCGCTTCAAAGCCTCCCACCTATGCTACACAGTTCTTTCCTAATGCCACTCTGAAGCTGCAGTAAAGGTGCACGGGGTCTTTCCGTCTAACCGCGGGTACTCCGCATCTTCACGGAGAATTCAATTTCGCTGAGCATGTCCTGGAGACAGTGGGGAAGTCGTTACGCCATTCGTGCAGGTCGGAACTTACCCGACAAGGAATTTCGCTACCTTAGGACCGTTATAGTTACGGCCGCCGTTTACCTGGGCTTCATTTCAGAGCTTGCACCCCTCCACTTAACCTTCAGGCACCGGGCAGGCGTCAGGCCCTATACGTCGTCTTGAAGCCGACTTAGCAGAGCCCTGTGTTTTTGCTAAACAGTCGCTACCCCCTGGCCTGTGCCCCCTCACAAGGCTTGCGCCGAGCGAGGGCCTCCTTCTTCCGAAGGTACGGAGGCAATTTGCCGAGTTCCTTCAGGACACTTCTCTCAAGCGCCTTGGTATACTCTACCTGACCACCTGTGTCGGTTTCGGGTACGGTCTATACGGTGGGGCTATTTCCCGGGACAGCTTCGAGGCACGATCAATCCGTTAAGATCGTACAACACACGCCATCCGTCACACACCACCAGGCCCACGAATATTAACGTGGTTCCCATCGACTACCCCCTTCGGGCTCGTCTTAGGGGCCGGCTCACCCTGCGCGGATTAGCCTTGCGCAGGAACCCTTGGTCTTTCGGCGAGAGGGCATCTCACCCTCTTTATCGCTACTCATGTCTGCATTCGCACTTCCGATACCTCCACGACCCGTTACCAGATCGCTTCACCGGCCTACGGAACGCTCCGCTACCGCGTGACTTGCGTCACACCCTAAGCTTCGGCACGTGTCTTGAGCCCCGTTACATCTTCGCCGCAGAAACCCTTGTTTAGACCAGTGAGCTGTTACGCTTTCTTTAAAGGATGGCTGCTTCTAAGCCAACCTCCTGGTTGTTTTGGGATTTCCACATGCTTTCCCACTTAGACACGATTTTGGGGCCTTAGCTGTAGGTCAGGGCTGTTTCCCTTTTGACGACGGACCTTAGCACCCGCCGTCTGTCTCCCGAGTATCACTCATGGGTATTCGGAGTTTGGTTAGGTTTGGTAGATCTCGCGACCCCCTAGCCCATCCAGTGCTCTACCCCCCATGGTGTCCGCTCGAGGCACTACCTCAATAGTTTTCGCGGAGAACCAGCTATTTCCCGGCTTGATTGGCCTTTCACCCCTAAACACAACTCATCCGGTAACTTTTCAACGTTAATCGGTTCGGACCTCCAGTGCGTGTTACCGCACCTTCATCCTGGTCATGCCTAGATCGCCGGGTTTCGGGTCTAATACACCAAACTCGTTCGCCCTATTCAGACTCGCTTTCGCTGCGCCTACACCTAACGGCTTAAGCTTGCTTGGTACATTAAGTCACAGACCCATTATGCAAGAGGTACGCTGTCAGGCTTCAAGAGCCCTCCAACTGATTGTAGGCAATCCGTTTCAGGTACTGTTTCACTCCCCTCATCGGGGTGCTTTTCACCTTTCCCTCACGGTACTAGTTCACTATCGGTCATGTACGAGTATTTAGGCTTGGAGGGTGGTCCCCCCATGTTCAGACAGAATTACACGTGTTCCGCCCTACTCGAGTCCTGACATATCACTTTCGCATACAGGGCTGTCACCTGCTCTGGCGCCCCTTCCCAGAAGCTTCTGCTAGTTGAATGTCAGGCACTGGCCTGGTCCGCGTTCGCTCGCCACTACTAACGGAATCTCGGTTGATGTCTTTTCCTCCAGCTACTGAGATGTTTCAGTTCGCTGGGTTCGCTTCACCATAGCCTATTTTCTTCAGCTGAGTGATACCTGTCCCCATTTACCCCGCACGTCATGACTGACGGTCGAGATAAATGGCGAAGGTGGGTTTCCCCATTCGGAAATCTGCGGGTCAAAGGTAGCTCACACCTCACCGCAGCTTATCGCAGCGTGCCACGTCCTTCATCGCCTGTACATGCCAAGGCATCCACGAATTGCCCTTACCTCACGCTTGAGAGTCCACACCACCAACGACAACGCTGGATCGATCTTGCAATCGACCAAAACTCGGCAGAGCAGCATTGCGCGGCATTCGATGTGGATGATTAAAATGCTCAGCCTGACTCGGCATGATGCACGAACGCGCCATTACCCTGCGGCAACCACATGCTCGAACCCATGCCAACACGGCATCGATTTTAAGAACCCATTCACAATGTCAAAAAG
>CBDHCA010000003.1:2367500-3149909 GCA_965260965.1 Sphingomonas sp.
GCTGGCGGACCAAGTTCGAAGCGCCGTCATCTGGCGTTCCGGCAGTCAGATTGTCGCGCAGCTCGTCCAATGGGCGGCCACATTCATGGTAATCCGCATCCTGTCACCGGCGGACTATGGACTCTTCGCGATGGCGCAGGTGGTGCTGGTGCTGCTCAATCTGCTGAACGGCTATGGCTTGGCGAGTGGCCTGATCCGCGAGCGCGACATCGGAGAACACGAGATTCGTCAGCTCTTCGGCATGCTGGTGCTGCTCAACGGAGCGCTCGCCACGCTGCAATTCCTTGTCCTGGCTCCCTTGGCGGGGCTCTACTACCGCCAGCCGATCGTGGCCGACATGCTGCGCGTCCAGTCGCTCCTATACCTCACGACGCCGTTCATCGCGCTGCCCTATGCCTTGCTGTCGCGCCGGATGGACTTCCGGCATCAGGCGAAGGCGAACATCGCTGCCTCGATCAGCAGCGCGAGCGTCGCGCTGGGGAGCGCGCTTGCGGGACTGGGGGTGTGGACCCTGGTGTTGGCGCCGCTTGTTCTGTTCACGGTGCGCGGTGCGGTCATGACGTGGGCGGCGCGCTCACTGGTATGGCCCAGCTTCGACTTTCGCGGCGCCGGAAGACTTGCCCGGTTCGGTGGTATCATGGCGCTCAGCCAGCTGTTCTGGTTCGCGCAGAGCCAGGCCGACGTCTTCATCGCCGGGCGCAGTTTCTCGGCCGCGACGCTCGGCATCTACACGACCAGTCTGTTTCTGACGCAGATCTTCGTCGCCAAGTTCGTACCGCCGCTCAACGAGGTGGCCTTTTCCGCCTATGCGCGCATCCAGCATGATGACGACGCGGTCGCGCGCGCGTTCCTGCGAGCGCTGCGCGTCGTGATGGCGGCGGCGCTACCCTTCTATCTTGGCCTGTCGGTCGTCGCCGAGCCGCTGATCCTCACGATGCTGGGCATGAAATGGCAGGCGATGGCGCCGGTGGTGCGGCTACTGGCCCTCGCCATGCCATTCATGACGCTGCAGGTTCTGCTGACGCCCGCCTGCGACGCGCGCGGCCGGCCGGGGATCGGCGTGCGCAATGGGGCGATCGGCGCCGGCCTGCTGGCGACCGCGTTCATCGTGACCGTACAATGGGGACCCATCGGACTCGCCTGGGGCTGGATCGTCGCCTACCCCGTGTATCTCTGGTCGAGCTTGTGGCGCTCGCTGCCCGTCATCGGTGTGCAGATGTCCGAGGTATGGCAAGCGATTGCGCCATCGCTGCTCGCGGCGCTCGTCATGGCAACCGGCGTGGCGCTTCTCGACGCTGCCCTGCCGCCGATGGCGGTGCAGATGCGGCTGGCGATGCTGATAACAGCAGGCGCCGGGCTATATTCGGCATGGCTTATCCTGTTTGCGCGCCCGCTGGTGCGAGAGCTCGTGGCCGCGACGCGTCGGCAGCCGATGGCCGCGAAGACTCAGGCAGATCGGATGTAGTCGCGCATCGCCGCGGCGTCAGCCTCTATTCGATCGATCCGGTATTTGACCAGATCGCCGATCGACACGAATCCGGTCATGCGTCCCTTCTCCACGACCGGCAGGTGACGGATGCGCCGCCTCGTCATCAGCGATAGCGAGGCGATCACGGTATCATCTGACGCGACCGTCACCGCCGGGGCGGTCATTACATCGCCCAGCCTACGGCCCAGGGCTGACGCCGCGTCGGCCTGAAGGCAGCGAATGACGTCACGTTCGGAAAAGATGCCCGCGACATTGTCCCCATCCATCACGGGAACGGCACCGATGCGTCGTTCGGCAAGCAGCGCAACCGCCTCGGCCACGCTTGCATCGGGAGACAGCGAGATTACCTCTCCCCCCTTGTCCTTCATGATCGCGCCGATCGTCATGCCGTCATCCTCTCTGCCGTGCCCCTTTTCACAAGCGCTCGAATCATAAGGATCGGAACCGCATCGGGTGTCGGCAATAGCAGAACGCGCGCGCGCGCCCGATGATCCCGTCTGGCACGGACGCCGGCAAATCGCGGTTCACTCTGCGGCGGATGCCTCGGGTGTCGGCAGGCGCGTCCGTCGGCGACGCGGCTTTGGTGCGTCCTCACTTCCCTCGCCGGTCGAGGCGGCAGAAAGTGATGGCGGAAGCCGGTCCGCGTCCAGCGCTGCCGGCAGTTCGGCCGACGCGGACTCGGGCTGGCGACGCGGGCGGCCACGACGGCGCGGCGCCTCGGCCTGTTGCTCGTCGGCGCTTATCGCAACGGCCGCCTCATCCCGGACAGGCTCCTCAACGCGAGTCCGTTCGCGGCGGGGACGACGCTCGGGCGCGTCTTCCCGGTTTGTACGGCCGCGGTGCGCTTCTTCACCAGCGTCCTCATCGCGCGAAGACCGGTGTTGCACCTCATCGGCGCGCGACGACCGATCGCGCGTCTCATCCCGGTTATATTGGCCGCGTGGGCGCGACTGCTCGCTCGGCCGAGCCTGTTCGCCCTCATCGCCATAGTCTTCGGAATCCAGACCATCATCGAAGGCGTCACGCTGCTGTCGGCGCACCAGTTGGTCATCGGCGCGACCGCGCTGCTCGCTCAGGACACGAAAATAATGATCCGCGAACTGAAGGTAATATTCGGTGTTGACCCGATCGCCCTGCATCTGCGCGTCTCGCGCCAGGTTGCGATATTTCTCGTGAAGCTGGCTCGCATTGCCGCGCGCACGGTTGTCGATGCGGTTGCCGGTGTCCATGCGGCCGCCGCCCTGACGCGGATTGCCGCCACCATTGCCACCACGACCGCGGCGGCGGCCGATTTGCCGGTTATTTATCAAGCTGTTGTCCTCGAACCAGAATGCGATATCGCTTTCATGACTAGCGGTCGATGCCCCAGATGTCCGTTCGCGCTGCTCCAGCGGTTTTGCGGACCTGCCATCACCGTCTTGGTTTGCGACGACAGGATAACGTGAGGCTTCGTGGAAGCAGATGCTCGCCCTGACCGGCGATCGTTTCATGCCTCTTGATCTTATTAGCGGCTGTTATTTGCTCACCACAAGTAAAATATGTCTTTCGCGACCTTATTGCAATGTAATCACCAGTGCGCGCGGGCGCCCGCCCGCGTCGCGGCGCGTGACCGCATCCATTGCGTTGGCTCTCAGAATCGCGCTGACCTGCCCGGCCTGCGTTGCCCCGATCTCGACTACCACCACGCCTCCGGGATTGACGAGGCGGGGCAATTGCGGGATGAGCACCCGATAGGACGACAGTCCATCCTCACCCGCGAACAGCGCTCCGGCGGGCTCATGATCGCGCACCTCGCGGGGCAGGCAATCGCCGAGGGCGATGTACGGCGGGTTTGCCAGAACCAGATCGAAGCGCGTGTCGATCGCATCGGCCCAGTCGCCCTGCACGAAACTGGCACGCCCGCCCAAGGGCACCGCGTTCGCGCGTGCATAGGCAAGCGCTGTAGCCGAGCGATCGATGCCCAATCCCTGCGCATCCGGCCACTGGTCGAGTGCCGCCAGCAGCAGCGTCCCCGGCCCCGTTCCCAGATCGAGGACGGTCCGCGGCGCGCGCTCCACGAACGACTCGATCGCTGCCTCGATCAGCGTCTCGCTGTCGGCGCGCGGCACCAGCGCGCCTGGTCCGACTGCCAAGTCGATCGTCCAGAACCCGCGCGTTCCCGTGATGTACGCGACCGGCTCCTGCGCGACGCGACGCACGACCAGCGCCTCGAAGCACGAGGGCACCGTCACATCGTCCAGCGTCAGCAACATTCGCTGACGCTCGACCCCCAGCACATGCGCCAGCAGCAGCTCGGCATCCAGTCGCGCCGTGTCCGAAAACCCGAATCGCGCCGCCGCCGCCGCCAGCGCGGCGCGCGCGTCACCCATCAAGCTGCGCCAGCCGCTCCGCCTCGTCCTCAGCGACCAGCGCCCCGATCAGCTCGTCCATCTGCCCTTCCAGTATCTCGGGAAGCCGGTGCAGCGTCAGGTTGATGCGGTGGTCAGTCACCCGGCCCTGAGGGAAATTATAGGTGCGAATGCGCTCCGACCGGTCGCCTGAGCCGACCATCGCCCGCCGCGTCCCCGATCTTTCCGTGGCCAACCGCTCGCGCTCGGCCTCGTAGAGTCGCGTGCGCAACACCTTCAGCGCCTTGGCCTTGTTCTTGTGTTGCGACTTCTCATCCTGCTGGATCACGACCAGCCCCGTCGGCAGATGCGTGATCCTGACCGCGCTGTCGGTCGTGTTGACGGATTGCCCGCCCGGCCCCGACGACCGATAGACGTCGATCCTCAGGTCCTTGTCGTCGATCTGCACGTCGACCTCTTCGGCCTCGGGAAGCACGGCAACGGTAGCAGCAGACGTATGGATGCGACCGCCGCTTTCGGTCACCGGAACACGCTGGACGCGGTGGACGCCGCTCTCGAATTTCAGTTTGGCGAAAACCCCGCGCCCTTCGACCGACGCCACCGCCTCCTTGAAGCCACCTGCATCGGAAACTGACGCAGAGATCAGTTCGACGCGCCAGCCCTGCTCGTCGGCGTAACGCTGATACATCCGCATCAAGTCGCCCGCGAACAGCGCGGCCTCGTCACCGCCGGTGCCGGCGCGCACCTCCAGCATCGCCGAGCGCTCATCCGCCGCATCGCGGGGAAGAAGCGCCAGCGCGAGATGCCGGTCCGCCATCTCGAGCGCCTCGTCATTGGCGCGCAGCTCCTCTGCGGCCATCGTGCGCAGCTCAGGATCGGCGTCCTCGGTCATCGCGGCCAGGCTCATTGCCTCGGCACGCAATCTCCTGACATTCGCAGCGGCCTCGGCGACCGGTTCCAGCTCGGCATATTCCTTCGACACCGCGACGAAGCGCTCCGACGACAGCTCGCCCGTCGCCATCAGCGCCTGCAACTCGTCGCGTCGCGCCTCGATCTGGCGGATGCGGTCGGGGGCGATGGTGGTCACGTGTCCAGCGCCTCGATCAATCGATCGCTGACGACCGTCCGTTGTTCACCGCTGCGCAAGTCCTTGATAGCCACTTTGTCCTCGCGCATTTCCTCCTCGCCGATGATAAGGGCGAACCGGGCGCGGCTGTTGTTCGCCTTGTGCAGCCGCCGCTTGAAATTACCCGCAAACGCCATGTCGCCCGCGATGCCCGCCCGACGCAGCATCGCCAACACAGCGGCAGCACACTGCTCCTGCGAGCGGCTCATCGGAATGACCATCGCAACGGGTCGATCAGCCGTTGGCTCATCGACCAGCATCGCCAGCCGCTCAACCCCTGCAGCCCAGCCGACACCCGACGTCTCCGGCCCGCCAAGCTGCCCGATCAGGCCGTCATAGCGCCCGCCTGCCAGTACCGTCCCCTGCGCGCCCAGCCGATCGGTCACGAACTCGAAAGCGGTATGCCGATAATAATCCAGGCCGCGTACCAGCCGCGCATTGCGCGTCCAGGCGACGTCGACCGCGTCGAGTCCGCCCGTCACCGCGTCGAAGAACGCACGCGCCTCGTCGGTCAAATAGGCGTCGATGCCCGGCGCAGAGTCGGTGATCGGCCGGTCGCGTGGGTCTTTGCTATCGAGGATGCGGAGCGGATTCTTGTCCAGCCGCGCCACGCTGTCTTCACTCAAGTCACCGCGGTGTGCCTCGAAATGCGAGACCAGCGCCGCGCGCCAGGCATCGCGCGTCTCGGCGTCGCCCAACGTGTTGAGTTGCAGCGTCACGCCAGCAATTCCGAGTTCACGCAGCAGTTGATCGGCGAGTGCCAGCAATTCGACGTCCGCCGCCGGCTCGCTCGCCCCGATCACTTCCGCGTCGATCTGGTGGAACTGACGGAACCGCCCCTTTTGCGGGCGTTCATAGCGGAATACGGGCCCGCTGGTCGCGAGTTTCAGCGGCGTATGTTGCTGCCATCCCTCGGTGAGATAGGCGCGCGCGATCCCGGCGGTGAACTCCGGTCTCAACGTCAGCGAATCGCCGCCGCGATCCTCGAAGCTGTACATCTCCTTTGATACAACATCGGTCGTCTCGCCCAGCGAGCGCGCGAAGACCGCCGTGGCCTCGAACACCGGCACCTCGACCCGCTGGAAGCAATACAGCGCGCGCACCCGCTCGAACGCGGTGAGGACATGCGCGAACCGGCGCTGCTCGTCACCGAAAATATCCTGCGTGCCGCGCACGCGCCGTGGGGTCTCGATCTTCGTCATCTTGAAGCGCGGCTATCTAGGCGAGCATGGGCTGAAGCGCTAGGCACTGGTGCCGACCGCAACTTGCCGAAGGGTTTCCATGATCCGCATCACGATCACCGCACTGTTCGCCACGGCCGCCATTCCCGCCTTCGCGCAGGTTCCCGCCGGCAATTCCGCGCCCCAGCCGGTGCCGATCGTCGAGAACATCCCGGCGGCGGCCGACATGCCCTATCCCGGGGTCATCACGCTGGACGTTGACGCGACCGATACGCAGCGCGGTATCTTCCGGGTGAAGGAGACGGTGCCCGTCACAACGGCCGGGCCAATGACTTTGCTCTATCCGAAATGGCTGCCAGGTAACCATTCTCCGACGGGTCAGATCGAGAAGCTGGCCGGACTCGTCATCCGGGCGAACGGACGCGTCCTGCCCTGGACACGGGACACGGTCGACGTCTTCGCCTTCCATGTCGATGTGCCCGAGGGCGCGCGCAGACTCGACATCGAGCTGCAATTCCTCTCGGCGACCGCCGGCAATCAGGGCCGGATCGTCGCAACGCCCGACATGATGAGCCTGCAGTTCAACTCGATGAGCCTGTATCCGGCGGGCTTTTTCGTCCGGGACATCCCGGTGGATGCTAAGGTCCGCTATCCGGAAGGCTTCACCGCGGTTTCGGCAATCCCGTCCAGGGCGAAGGGGCAGACCTATAGCTATGACCGGGTGAACTATCAGACCCTGGTCGATTCACCGGTCCTGGCAGGACGCTATTACCGGCAATGGCCGCTCGCTCAGGGCGTAGCGCTGGACGTGTTCGCCGACACGCTCGAGGAACTGGCCGCCACGCCCGCGCAGATCGACGCGCACAAGCGGCTGGTGGATCAGGCGGTCAAGACCTTCGGCGCGCAGCATTACGATCATTATAACTTCCTGCTCTCCATCTCCGACAAGCTCGGCGGGATCGGGCTGGAGCACCACCGCTCGTCCGAGGACGGCGTGAAACCCGGTTATTTCACCGAATGGGACACCAGCGTCCCGGCCCGCAACCTGTTGCCGCATGAGTTCACACATAGCTGGAACGGCAAGTTCCGCCGCGGCGCCGACCTGTGGACGCCCGATTACCGGATGCCGATGCGCGACTCGCTGCTATGGGTTTATGAAGGGCAGACGCAGTTCTGGGGCTATGTGCTGCAGGCCAGATCGGGACTGGTGTCGAAACAGGATACGCTGGACGCCTATGCCGCGATCGCCGGCAGCTATTCACTGGTCAAGGGTCGCCAGTGGCGGCCGCTGATCGACACGACCAATGACCCGATCGTCGCACAGCGCAAGCCCAAGGGCTGGACGAGCTGGGAACGCGCCGAGGATTACTACAATGAAGGGCTGATGGTCTGGATGGAGGTCGACGCGATGCTGCGCCGGCAATCGGGCGGTACAAAATCGATCGACGACTTCGCCCGCGCCTTTTTCGGCATCCGCAACGGCGACTGGGGCGAGGTTACGTACAACTTCGATGACGTTGCGCGCACCCTGAACGGGATCGTGCCCTATGACTGGACCGGCTTCCTGAACAGACGGCTAACCGAGACGGGGCAGCCCGCACCGGTCGACGGGTTCGCCATGAACGGGTACGCGCTGGTTTATACGGCCGAACCAACGCCGTTCATGAAGCAACTGGAAAAGACGCGCGGCACTGACGTCAGCTATTCGCTGGGACTGATCGTCAAGGACGGCAACGTCTCCGCCAGCATTTGGGACTCGCCCGCGTTCAGAGCCGGCGTGACCGTCGGCTCGATGATCGTCGCCGTCAACGGCCAGAGCTATACCGGCGACCGGCTGAAAGCAGCAATTCTGGCCGCGAAGAACACGAAGACGCCGGTCGTGCTGACGGTGGAGGATAACGATCAGATTCGGGTCGCCTCGATCGATTATCACGATGGTCCGCGCTACCCGCATCTCCAGAAGACCGTTGCCGGCGATACCGGACTCGATCGGCTGCTTGCGCCGCGCTGACCCACGTCGGGAGACGGCCCGATGACACAGGTCATCGACTAGCCGCAGCGACGGCGCTATCGCGCATGGATCGGGAGACGTCGGCACCGGGTCGATGTCTCCCTTTATATTCAGTGGGAGGCTTTCCATGCGTATCGACCTGATCCCCGTCGGCACTGCCCCGCCCGACGACCTGAACGTCATCATCGAAGTGCCGACCGGCGGCGAGCCAGTCAAATATGAGTTCGACAAGGCCAGCGGCGCGCTGTTCGTCGACCGCATCCTGCACACGCCGATGCGCTACCCCGCCAATTACGGGTTCGTGCCGCACACGTTATCGCCCGACGGCGACCCGCTCGATGCGCTGGTAGTCGCACGCTCCCCGTTCATCCCGGGCTGCGTCGTCCGCGCGCGGCCGATCGCGGTGCTAAACCTGGAGGATGAGGCCGGCGGTGACGAAAAGCTGGTCTGCGTTCCCGCCGACAGCACTTTCCCCTACTACACCAAGGTCGGCGGGCGCGGCGATCTGCCCGACATCGTCTTTGAACAGATCGAGCATTTCTTCACCCACTACAAGGACCTGGAGAAGAAGAAATGGGTGCGGGTCGGCCGCTGGGGCGACGTGGACGAAGCACGGCGCATCACGCTGGAAGCGATCGAGCGGTACGAGGCGGAGAAGAAAAAGGGCAATGAGCCGATGGACGAGGGCGCGGCGCTCGGTCGTTGACGCGGGCGCTGCCGGGCGGGCCGGCGTTACAGAGTTCAGCCCGCTGCCAGCGCCCGCAGCGCATCGCCGCTGACGCGGTGCAGCCGCCAGTCGCGCATCGCTTCGGCGCCCATGCGTTCGTAGAAGCGCAGCGCCGGCTCGTTCCAATCGAGCACCTGCCATTCGAAGCGCGTGCAGCCGCGGTCGAGCGCAACGGCGGCAAGGTGGCGCAGCAACGCGGTTCCCGCTCCGCTCCCGCGCGCCTCGGGCATGACGTACAGGTCCTCAAGGTACAGCCCGCGCCATCCGGCCCAGGTCGAGAAAT
Source organism: Sphingomonas sp. (assembly GCA_965260965.1). Classification (GTDB taxonomy): domain Bacteria; phylum Pseudomonadota; class Alphaproteobacteria; order Sphingomonadales; family Sphingomonadaceae; genus Sphingomonas. Next base: position 2,376,666 of record CBDHCA010000003.1, read on the forward strand.
TGAAGAAGTACAGCGCCATGCCGACCGGCTCGCCCGACTGCTCGGCGATCACCGCATGGGCGGCGGGCTCGGCGCCGAACAGCGACTCATGCAGCAGCTGCTCGGTGGCCACGACCTGATCCGCCGCGCGCTCATACTCGGCGAGATCGCGGACGAAGCGCAGGATGGTCGCAACGTCGCCCTCGCGCGCCGGCCGGATATTGATCGTCATGCACCAAGCTCCATCGCCGCTTCCACCGGTGCGGGCTTCCTCGTATGTGACGCCCAGAGGCAACCCGCGAGCAGCGTCGCTGCCTCGATCATATAGGGCGATACACGCGCACCAATTACCACCCAACCCAGCAACGTCGCCCAGATGAACGCGGTATGTTCGACCGGCGCCAGCACGATCGCCAGCGCGCCCAGGACGCTGCCCGACGATGCCTGTCCGGACCCGCTCCGCGGCAATGACCAGGACCCCTGTGGAGGAGATGACCGACTTGGGTGGTATCACCGCTACAGCGCCTCGTTCGTTCAACTCCGCGCGTAGCCAGTCAGCGTCGAAAGCTTTGTCACCGAGGAACATGCCGATCCGACGTCCCGGATCAGCGGTTTTACCCCGACGAGATCGTGGCTTTGGCCAGGAAGCAGAACGAAGCGCGCCAGATTTCCCAGCCATCCACCAGCGCCACGATCTTCGTGGTCAGGCCGCCGCGCGAGCGTCCGATCGCCTGACGATCAGCCCCCCCTTGCGCCGGTTCCCTGCTGGTGGACCGGGACGATCGTGCCGTCGATCATGGCACATTCAAAATCGCGCTCGTCCGATAATCGCTCGAACAAAAGGTCGAAGACACCCTTCACCGCCCATCTGCGAAAGCGCCGGAAAGTAGAGTTCCAGTTGCCGAAGCTTTCCGGCAAGTCTCGCCATGGCGCTCCTGTCCCGGCAATCCACAAGACCGCTTCGAGGAACTTTCGGTTGTCGGCAGCCGAACGGCCTCGGTCCCCAATCTTACCGGGAAGCAAAGGGCTAACCCGTTCTCACTGCTCGTCGCTTAATCAGTGTCGATCCAAAATGGCATTCCCTTCGCCAGCCTTGAATCCGATCCAAGCGGAAAAGGAAATTCTCCTAAATATTCACAGGCCTTAGTCGAGGGTGCTCAGCAGCTTCTTTGCTCTTGTCACCATCCTTGAAAGACGTCGCTCCGTCACTTTTTAGAAGTGCAAAATTCCAACGGTACGAATGATTGGTCAATTGTCACGCCGTCATGCCCGCTCGCATCGCCGCGCCCGCGACGAACGGACCACCCGCGACCAGCAGCAGGCTGACCGCCGCCAGCAGCTTGAAAGCGCCGAAGCCACCGCCGATGTCTACCGCGCCGGCGCCGAAGATCAGCAGCGGCACCGCGAGCGGCAGCATGACTAGCCCGGCGACCGCACTGCTGCCACGAAGGCCCGCGACCAGCGCCGCCGTCGCGACCGCCAGCGCGGCCAGTCCGGGCGTGCCGAGCGCGAGACCCAGTTCGACTCGCGCCAGCGTCGCCGCCGACAGGTTCAGCAACCCTGCGGCAACAACCGTCGCCAGCATGAGCGGCGGTGCGAAGGCCAGCCAGTGCCCGCAGATCTTGGCCGCTGCGACCGCCGCCATCGACAGGCCGCGTACCGCCATCTGGTCGAGCACGCCCGCATCCAGGTCCGGCGCGACGAGCCGTTCGACGGGCAGCAGCGCGGCGAGCAGCGCGGCGGCCCAGATCACGCCGCCGCCGACCCGCGCGAGCAATGCGGCGTCCGGCCCGATCGCGAAGGGAAAAAGCGTCGCAACCAAGAGGAAAAATGCGATGACCAATGCCGCGCCGCCGCGCGCATAGCCGCGTCGGACGTCGCGCGCGATCAGCGCGGCTATCACAGCGCAACCTCCTTCGCTTCGCCGAGGTCGATCGGCTGATGCGTCGCGACCAGCGCGATGCCGCCGGCCTCCCGGTGCCGCGCGACCAGTCCCTCCAGGCGCGCCACCGCCGCGCCGTCCAGCCCGTTCGCGGGCTCGTCCAGCAGCCAGATAGCCGCGCGTGATGCCAGCACGCGCGCCATCGCCGCACGGCGACGCTGCCCGGTCGACAGCATGCGCACCGGCACCTGCGCCAGATGGCCGAGCGCCACATGCTCAAGCGCGCTGCCCACGGCGCGCTCATCTGCCCCGTCGATCTGCGCCCAGAAGCGCAGCGCGGCATGAAGCGTGCGGTCCTCATCCAGCGCCGTACCTTCCGCCAGCAAGGCGATCCGCCCATCGCGCCCGACATCGCCAGACGCCTGGCACAACAGTCCGGCAGCGATACGCACCAGACTGGACTTGCCCGCGCCGTTCGCGCCCAGCACGCGCAGCGCATCACCAGCCGCCAGCGCGAAGGAGAGTCCCTCGAACAGCGATCGCCCGCCCCGTACGCACGTCACCCCCTGAAACGACAGTGCCGCGCTCACTCCTGCTCCAGCGCGTGCATGTCGGCATCGGACAGGCCGACATGATGGCCGATCTCGTGGATCGTGACATGCGCCACAAGATCCTCCAGCCGCACCCCGGTCTGCATCCATTCGGTCAGGATCGCGCGGCGATAAAGGTGGATGCGATCGGGCAGAGCGCCAGAGTCCATCGACGACTTCTCGCCGACGGGCCGACCGTGATACAGGCCGCTCAACTGCAGCGCATGATCGAGGCCCAGCGCCGACAGCGTCCCGGGGTCCGCCTCCTCCTCGACCAGCAGCACGACGTCCTCGACCATCGCACGGAACGGCGCGGGCAGCCGGGCGATCGTCGCGCGGGCCATCGCCTCGATCCCGGCGGCGTCCGGCGCCTCGGCATACCGCTCTTGCCCATCCATGCCCCGTTCCATACGCCTCGGTCGCAAATCGGCAAGGAGGCGGCGTTGATCGAGGCACTGAGCGAGGCGGAGCGCGCCGATGCGTTGGACGGGCTACCCGACTGGGATCACGACGACGCGCGCGACGCGATCGTGCGCCAGATCGTCTTCGCCGACTTCGCGCAAGCCTTCGCCTTCATGACCCATGTGGCGCTGGTCGCGGAGCGGATGGACCATCATCCCGAATGGACCAACGTATGGAATCGCGTGACGATTACCCTGACCACGCACGACGCCGGCGGGTTGAGCTTCCGGGATGTGGAACTGGCACAGGCGATCGATGCGATGCTGGGGTAATAGCGAGTCGCGGAGAATTCCGTCGTCGCCCTCTCCTGCTTGCGGGAGAGGGTTGGGTGGGGGTCTTCTTCCCCTGATTTCTCATCCCGGAAGCACCGCGCGCCGGCCTCCTTTGACCTCGCGCCCGCCTTCCCCCATCGTGACCCGCAATGTCAGCGCCACCTCCCGCCGTCGCATTTGACTCCGTGACCAAGCACTATCCGGGCGGGATCGCGGTCGATGACGTGACGCTCGCGATCGGACCGGGGGAGTTCGTGGCTCTCGTCGGGGCCTCGGGGTCGGGGAAGTCGACACTGCTCAAAACCATCAACCGGCTGGTCGCGCTCGATGCCGGGCGGGTCCTGATCGACGGGGACGATGCAGCGGACGGGCCGGCGCATCTCATGCGGCGGCGGATCGGATATGTGTTCCAGTCGATCGGGCTGTTCCCGCACATGACGGTGGGCGAGAACATCGCAGTCGGGCTGCGGATCGCCGGTGAGCGGGACAATGCGAGCCGGGTGGCCGAGCTGCTCGACCTCGTCGACCTGCCGCCGGATGTGGCGAGCCGCATGCCGGACGCGCTGTCGGGCGGGCAGCGTCAGCGGGTCGGCGTCGCGCGGGCGCTCGCTCCTTCGCCCCGGCTGATGCTGATGGACGAGGCGTTCGGCGCGCTGGACCCCGTGACACGCGATGCGCTGGGCAAGCGGATCAGGGAATTGCACGAGCGGCTCGCGCTGACGACAATCCTGGTCACGCACGACATGGCGGAGGCTCTGCTGCTCGCCGACCGGGTGCTGGTGATGGATTGCGGCCGCATCGTCGGCGACGCGTCTCCGGCGGACATCGCCACGGGGCGCGGCGGCGAAGCGGCCGACGCGCTGTTCGCGGTGCCGCGCGCCCAGAGCCGGCGGCTGGCCGAGCTGGGCGCCGCGTGACGGCGTTGTGGGAGGCCCCGTTCTGGGAAGCAATGGCGCGGGTGCCACCGCTGCTGGCCGCGCACGTCCTGCTGTCCGCCTGCGCGCTGGCGCTCGGGATCGCGATCAGCCTGCCGCTGGCGGTATGGGCGGCGCGCAACAGGCATGTCGCGAGTGTCGCGCTGGGCTTTGCCAGCCTGGTGCAGACGATCCCCGCGCTCGCGCTGCTCGCCCTGTTCTACCCGCTGCTCCTCAGCCTGTCGGCGCTGACCGGCGGGTCGTTGCCCGCACTTGGCTTCCTGCCGTCGCTGATCGCGCTGACGCTTTATGCGCTGCTGCCGATCCTGCGCAACGGCGTGACCGGGCTGCGCGGGCTCGACCCCGCGGTGATTGAGGCTGCGGACGGCGTCGGGATGAGTGGCGGTCAGAAACTCTGGCTGGTCGAGGCGCCGCTGGTCGCGCCGGTGCTGATCGCCGGTATCCGCACAGCCGCGGTTTGGACGATCGGTGCCGCCACGCTGTCGACGACCGTCGGCCAGTCGAGCCTGGGCGACCTGATCTTCGCCGGGCTTCAGACGCAGAACTGGGCGCTGGTGCTTGCGGGCTGCGTATCGGCCGCGGGGCTCGCGCTGGCGACGGATGCGATCATCGCGTTGATCGAGCATGGGCTGGCGAGCCGGCGGCGCTGGCTGGTCATCGCGGGCGGCTGCATGCTGGTCGCCGGGATCGCGCTAGCGACGGCGCCGCTCTGGCGCGGATCGGACCGGCGGACGGTGGTCGTCGGCGCCAAGAATTTCTCCGAGCAATATATTCTGGCACGGCTGATCGGCGACCGGCTGGAGCGTGCCGGCTACCGCGTCGAATATCGCGACGGGCTGGGATCGGCGGTGATCTATGGCGCGCTCAAAAGCGGCGCGGTCGATGTCTATGTCGATTATGCGGGCACCATCTGGGCGAACGAGATGGGGCGCCGCGACGTGCCTCCGCCGGACCGGATGGTCCCCGCGATCGCGCGCTGGGCGATGCGGACCGGCCAGGTGCGGCTGCTGGGGCCGCTGGGTTTTGAAAACGCCTACACCTTCGCGATGCGCGAGGAAGACGCGAAGGCCCGCGGCATCGCGACGCTAACCGACCTGGCGCGCGCGTCACCGGGGCTTCGGCTGGGCAGCGACCTGGAGTTTCTGGATCGCCCCGAATGGACAGCCGTCAAGCGCGCCTATCCGATACGCTTTGCGAGTACCGCGCCTTATAGCCCGACCTTCATGTACCGCGCGCTGGAAAGCGGGCGGGTCGATGTCATCAGCGCGTTTTCATCCGATGGCCGTATCGCCGCCGACAGGCTGACAACGCTCACCGATCCCCGCCATGCGATCCCCGGATATGACGCGATCCTGTTGATGGGGCCCGCCCATGCGCGCGATGCCCGTTTCATCACCGCGTTAGAACCCCTGATCGGCCGCATTCCTGTGGCGGTCATGCGTCAGGCGAATTACCGCGTCGACCGTGACGCCGACAAGGAGTCACCTGCCACCGCTGCCCGATGGCTGGCCGGGCGGATCGACCTTCAGAACAAAAGCTTGCGGATCGACAGGCGGACGGTGCGGCCGAGCGGGTCGAGATAGTCGGGCTGGAAATTGACCGGGGTCGCACCGGTCGCGTCCCTGACCTGCTGGCGCTGGTTGAACAGATTGTTGACCGAAAGACTGACCCGCGTTCCCCTGAGCCACGGATGCGCCTTCACCAGTTCCAAGCGTTGTCCAAGATTGGCGAACAGACGAAGCCGGAGCGTGGTCAGGCCGGAAAAGCGCAGTGCGTCGGCGGCGCTCTGGCCATTGACGCTGGTCGCGCTCTGATAATTCAGTGACAGCCGCGCCCCCAGCCCGTTGTTCGTGATGCCCGCCTGCCCTTCGAGTTCGTGCCGCGGCTGTCCTCCCGCCTGTCCGATCGCATCACCGTTCAGCAGATCGAGCGTAGGACCGCCAGGGGCGACCAGCACGCGGTCGGTGAAATGCCAGGTGTGATAAAGCGCGAATTGCAGCCGGCCTCCTCCCCTGCCGCCCCCGCGTCCGCCGCGAAAACCGCCGCGAGGACCACCATCGCCCTGCCCGCGCTGCGCCGCTGCATTACCTCCCCGCCTTCCACCCGGAGGCCTCAACCCCTCGAACGGGTTCGGCCCCTTGCCGGCGCGGAACGCCTCAAGCTGGCGCTGGATCTTCGATTTGAGCGGCTTTGAAAAGTTTACGCCCCAACGCAGTTCGGACCGTTCGCTGCGCGCGAAGTTGATCGGCCGGGTGTCCAGGGTCAGCAGATTGCCGCCTGCGTCGCGGACGAACCGGTCGGGAAAAGCCGTCTCGATCGCGATCGTCGGCGCGGGGAAGGCCTGGACCGGATTGTCGATCCGGCTGGTCACATAGTTGGCGGTCAGGCTCAGCTGCTTCTCGCTCCATGGCCGAAGTTCCAGCTCCACCTTCGCGACATGGCGGTTATCCGCGACGAGCAGGGGATTACCGCCAGTGATCGTCGTGACGGTCGCGGTCGTGCCGCGCCGATAGTCGAAGACACGCACATTGGGCGTGGCGAGTTGCGGATTGCCGAGCTGTACCTGGCTCGGCGCCTCGTCCTGATCGGTTACCGATCCGATCAGGCGCACTCCCTTGACCGGTGTCCAGTTCGCGCCATAGCCGATCGTCGTCAGCGTGCCGAAATCCGACAGATGATCGAGCGCGACGTTGGCGTTGCCCGTCAGCCGCCCCAGAAAGGGCAGCACGCCCTTGTCGCTATCGGCGATCGGAACGTCGATATTGACCTGCCCATTGACGATGTCGCGCGAGACGCTCGAGTTGCGGACGATCCCGCTGCGCAGGGAAGTGCCGCTCAGGTCATTGATCTGCCCGCCGACCCGGATGCTGGTCGAGACCGAGCCTGCAGGCAGCGCGAACAGATTGCCGTTGACCAGCGCGTCGAGTTGCCCGTTATCCGTCCGTGTCCGGGCGCGATCGCCAGGCAGTATCACCAGCCCGGTCGGATCGACCCCGAAGCCGCGATCGGTGAAGGTCTCGCTGTCGCTGTGGTCATAGCTGCCGGTCAGCGACCAACGCCATCCGCCGCCTATCATTCCATCCAGCGTCGTGCCCAGATGCTCGGTGACAGACGATCCGCGCTGGCCGAGCGGTTGCACACCCTCCAGAACCAGACCCAGGGGAATGACGGGCAGTCCCTGCTGACCCCGGGTCGAACTGGTCTCCACTCGCCCGTTCAGCGTCGCTCCGACGGAGCCGAAGCTGCGCGCATAAACCGCATTCGCGCTTGCCGTCTCGGTCGCGGGCAATAGCGTGCGATACGGGCGCTGGTCGATCGATGTTGGCGTCGGGTCCACCGTGGTGGAGACGACCGGAGCGATTGATCGCTCCGCCTCCGTCAGGGCGCTCGCGGATTGATAGCGGACATGGATGTTCGCGCGTCCGCCGTTCGCGATCCCCAGCAGGTCGAGATCGCCTTGCGGCGCGTTGCGCCCGCCATCCGTCGCCAGCCGGTCGATCGCCTCCGCCGTCAGCGCGCGGAACCGGTCGCGCAGGACGAAGTTCACGACGCGCTGGTCGGCCGAATATCCGTATTTGAGCGAAACTTCCTCGGGCAGGATGTCGACGCGAGCGATTGCCTCGGTCGGCAGGTCGCGGATCTCCGAGAAACCCGAGATGCGCCGTCCGTTGAGGAGGACGACCGGCGCGCCGCCGCGCCCGCGACCCGACGTCGTCTGCGGGCTGAGTTCGTCCAGCAGATCGGCAACCGAGCTGACGCCATAGGAGCGGATGTCAGCCGGCCCGAGCTGCTCCTCGGGCGCGATGTCGCCAGTAACGGTGCCGGGCTGGCGGACGCCGGTCACGATGATGTCGCCTTCCTCGGAATCAACAGCCGCGTCGGGGGCCGGTGGCGCGGGTGCAGCGGGCGGCATCTGCTGCGCGGCAACCGGTCCCGCGATTGCGACCGCCATCACCAACACCTGTCGACGCATATGCTGTCCTTAGAAGCCCGCGGGTCCGGCATTAGATCAAGGAATCTGAATTGCGCATAACCGGACGCGCACGCCGCGAGGATCAGTCCCCCTCGACCACGAACAATGTCGTTCCCGCGTAGCGAGGCTCGTCTGGATCGAAGAGACGGTTCCGCTCGAAGGGACGCTCGACAAGCCGCGCATCGCGCAGCCCGGCCAGCTTGAACGAGCCGAGCTTGACCTCCTTCGGGGGATAACCGTCGCGCAGAATGGTGATCGCATCGACGTAGAGTTCGTCATGGCGGGTGTACAGGATGTGCGGCGCGAGCACGATTGAGGTGCGGTTATAAGCAGCATCAATGCATTTGCGGAGCGCGATGGCTTCCAGGAACAGGCTGGCGGAGGGCGCGGTCATTCGGCGTGCTCGGCTGATTCAGATGCTTGAAGGGATGCAAAGGCAGAGGCCCCCTTGATCCGGGAGCCACTATCATGTTCATCCGCGTCAGACGAGCATTAAGCTGGCGGTGCGCCTGGTATCGGATTGACGCACCGTCCGCGCGGCAGCATGCGCAGCGCGTTCCTGCCGGAAAGGTGCCGTCGATGTCATCCCTGCTTTTTCGCCTGCCGTCGGCGGCGCTGCTCGCGGCGGCGCTGCCTGGGCCGGTATCGGCGCAGAGCGACCGGCCGGGTCCGCTGCAGCAGGCGCTGGGTGCTTCGGACGACTGGACGATCACCGCGGCCATCCGCCCAAGGCTGGAGGGCATCGACGGGCAGTTTCGCCCGACCGCGGCACGCAGCGACGTCCTGCTCTCGGTCCGCTCAACGCTGTTCGTCGATTATCACCCCGGACCGCTCAAGGTGGGCGTGGAGGTTTGGGACGTGCGCGGCTATTTCGAGCGCACGCGCTCATCGGCGGGGACGGGGGAAATCAACGCGCTCGAACCGGTCCAGGCCTATGTCGGCTATGACCTTGGTTCGGCGCTTGGTGCAGGGACAAAAAGCAGCGTCACCGTAGGGCGCTTTACCCAGGATATCGGCAGCCGCCGGTTGATGGCGCGTCCCCGCTTCCGCAACACCACGAACAGCTTCACCGGCGCCAGGCTCGAATGGTCGAACGCGGACGGCGACAGCGCGATCGCCTTCTGGACGATGCCGCAGCGCCGCCTGCCCGATAACCGGTCCCGCATTCAGGACAATGCGGTCGTCCTTGACCATGAGGGAGACGATCTTCAGTTCTTCGGCGCGGCATACACGCGCGCGCACCTGCTCGGCGGGAGCGTCCAGCTCTACGGCTTCGGTTTGACGGAGCGCGATACCCCGCGCTTCGCGACCACGAACCGGCACCTGTTCACGCCGGGCATCCGGCTGTCGCGTCCGGCCTCGACCGGCACGCTCGACCATGACGTCGAATTCGCGTGGCAGACCGGCCGGGCGCGGCGGTCCACCATGCCCAGCGATCGCCGCGATCTGGATATCGAAGCGTATATGCTGCACGCCGAGTTGGGGTACACGCTGACGACATCGTGGCGACCGCGCATCGTTCTCGAATACGACCTGGCGAGCGGCAACGGACGGCGGCAGGACAAGCTGTCACGTTTCGATTCGCTGTTCGGGGTCGCGCGCGAACTGTCCCCGTCCGGCCTCTACGGCTTGTTCGGGCGGGCGAATATCAGCATGCCGGGCATTCGCGTCGAGGCAAAGCCGGATACGCGGACCGACGGATTTCTGGCATATCGCGCGGCATGGGCGGCGCGCTCGGCGGACAGCTTCGCGGCAAGCGGGGTACGCGATCCGGCGGGACGGTCGGGGCGCTTTGCCGGGCACCAGATCGAAATCGGGCTGAACCGCTGGCTCGTGCCCGACCGGACGAAATTCTCGGTGGGCGGTGTCTATCTGGCGAAGGGGCAACTGTTGTCGGATGCGCCGAATGCCCCGCGCGACGGCGATAGCGTCTATGGCTATTCCGACATCACCTTCAGCTTCTGAGCGCGGCGGACGGGGAACAGGCTATGATAGGCTTCGCTGCTGCGATCATGGTGCTGGCGGCGCTGGGCTGCCAGGCGGGCCGATATTGGCCGGCGCTCGACGCGCTCAACAGCATCGCGCCCCTTATCGCAATCGCGGCGGCGGTGCTGATGCTCGTCGCGCTGCTGCGGCGGCGGTGGCTGGCGGCTGCGGCTGCGCTCTTCGCACTGGCGGGCGCGGGTGAGCGGATCGTCGGGGAGTTCAGCCGGACCGTCCCCACTGCGGCGCCAAACGCGGATCGACAGATCGTCACGATCGTCACCCACAACGTGCGCAGGGATAACCGGTCGCCCGAGCGGACCGTCGCCGCGCTGGACCGGAGCGGCGCGGACGTACTGATGCTCCAGGAGACCGACGGCAATGTCGGATGGGCGCTGAGCGCGCTCAACGCGCGCTACCCCTATCACAGTAAGTGCGGGGAGTCGGGCTGCTCGCTGATCGTCCTGTCGCGCTGGCCCATTACCGAGTCGCGCTGGTTCGTCCGTGGCGACGGCGGTCGGATGATCGGACCGCCGCTGGTCTGGGCACGGATCGCACCGCCGGGCGAAGCGCCGTTCACCGTCGTGACCGTGCATTTCCCCTGGCCGATCCCGGCCGAACGCCAGGCAGCGCAGCGCGACACGCTACCTGGCGTGCTGCCGCGGCTCGATCGCGAGCGGATGATCGTCGCGGGGGACATGAACCTGACGCCCTGGGCGTTCGCGATGGCGCGGCTGGACGAGCAGATGGCGCCGCTAGTCAGGATGACCCGCGCGCTGCCGTCCTTCCCGGCACGGATCGGCGGCTCCGCTTGGCAGATGCCGCCCGTCCTGCCGATCGATCACCTGTTCGCGGGTCCCGGCTGGACCGTACGCTCGGTCGAGAGGCTATCCGCCACCGGCAGCGATCATTATCCGGTCCGCGTCCGGCTGGAAGCGAGCCGCCGGATCGGCCCTCTTCCTACCCTCCCGGCAGTGCAGCAATGAAGTCGCGTACCGGCCCCCTCAGATCATCGCGGTCGAGCGACAGCGCGATGTTAGCATGGACAAAGCCGGCCTTGTCGCCGCAGTCATAGCGCGTTCCCGCGAAGGTGACGCCGTGAAAAGGCTGGTCGCCGATCATCCGCTTCATCGCGTCGGTCAATTGGATCTCGCCGCCGGCGCCGGTTTCCTGATTCTCCAGCAGGCGCATGACCTGCGGCTGGAGAATATAGCGGCCGATGACCGCCAGGTTGGACGGCGCTGTTCCTACCTTCGGCTTTTCGACCAGCCCCTTGACCTCGGTCAGCGCGCCATCGCGGGTGCCCGGCGTGATGATCCCGTATTTGTCGGCCTGTTCGGGTGCCACCTCCTGCGCGCAGATGATGTTGCCGCCGACCGCGTCATAGGCATCGACCATCTGCTTCAGGCACCCTGGCTTGCCGTGCATCAGATCGTCCGCCAGCAGCACGGCGAAGGGTTCGTCGCCGACCAGATCGCGCGCGCACCACACCGCATGGCCCAGTCCCATCGGCTCCTGCTGACGGACATAGGCGACATTGCCCGGCGGCAGCCGGGTCGGCGCCAGCACGTCGAGCGACTTGCCACGCGCACGCAGCGTCGCCTCCAGTTCGTACGCGATATCGAAATGGTCCTCGATCGCCGACTTGCCGCGCCCGGTCACGAAGATCATCTGCTCGATCCCCGCCTCCAGCGCCTCGTCGACCGCGTACTGGATCAGCGGCCGGTCGATCACCGGCAGCATCTCCTTGGGCATGGCCTTCGTCGCGGGCAGAAACCGCGTGCCCAGTCCGCCGACCGGAAAGACCGCCTTACGTACCTTCATCATCGCCATGCTGCTCCCCTTGCATCATCCGCCATCGGCCGGATCGTCGTGCGATGCGCCGGGAACTAGGGGCCGATCGCGGCCAAGTCCATGCTCTGCCGGCCACACGCGCGACCGGTAATGCACCTGTCCTCTTTCAGGACGATGAAGGAGCTGGTTAATACCGCATTGGGCAAATCCTCTTATCGTTCGTTCACGAATGAAGCCGATAACGGTGTCTTCCGCCAGGTGGAGGCTCCATGACCGCTCTTCGCAAAGTCCTCGACGCAGTGCCGGCAACGCCTGCTGAAGTGCCGGCCGAGGAGTTTTCGGCGCCGATCCCGGTTCCCTATGCGCAGACGGCCGGCCACTCTCCCGCGCTCGTCCTGCTTCGCCGGGTCGAGGAAGCGGCCGCGCGCAATTTCCAGGCGCCGGACGAAGCGCCCAGAGACGGCTCCTATCGGCCGTTGCATGTGATGATCGGCATATGCGCGGTCTCGGTCACCGGATGGCTCGGAGCGTTAGCCATGCTACAGGCGGTTCTCGTTGATCGCTGAGTGACGCTCTGGCCGCTGCCGCGCGGACGGTCTATTTCCACCGGATGACCAACCGGGAACCGGGCCTCGCTCATCACCACATCAAGGGCCGCGGTCCGACGATCATCTTCCTGCCCGGCTATGCCTCGGACATGGAGGGCACGAAGGCGCTGGCGCTCGCGGCATGGGCCGGAGACACGGGCCACGCATATCTGCGCTTCGACTATTCAGGATGCGGACGCAGTGAAGGCGCGTTCGAGGATCAGACGCTGGCCGGCTGGATGAACGACGTGCTGGTGGTGATCGACACCCTGGTCAAGGGGCCGGTCGTGCTCGTGGGTTCGTCGATGGGCGGGTGGCTGATGCTGCTCGCCGCGCGCTCCCGGCCCGAGCGGGTCGTCGGGCTCGTGGGAATCGCAGCCGCGCCCGACTTCACCGACTGGGGGTTCACGCAGGACGAGAAGATGGCGCTGCTGCAGGCCGGGCGGCTGGAGCGATCCAATCCTTACTGTCCCGAGCCGACCCTCTACACCCGCGCCTTCTGGTCGTCGGGCGAGGCGAACCGGTTGATGCACGGGATGATCGCCTTCGACGGCTCGGTCCGCCTGCTCCACGGCCAGCGTGACGTCGATGTTCCCTGGAACCGGTCGCCGCGGCTGGCCGACCTCATCCGTTCAGCCGATGTGCAGTGCTGGCTGGTCAAGGATGGCGATCACCGCCTGTCGCGCGACGCCGACGTCGCGCTGATGATCCGCGCGGTCGAGGATGTGCTGGACCGGACATGATCGCATTGCTTCTTCTAGCGCAGGTCGCGCCCGGCCCGGCCGATGCCGCGATGGCCCGGTACGAGCGGTGCGCCGGGCTGGCGCAGACCGACCCGGCAGGCGCGCGGGCCGAGGCGACGCTGTGGCAAAGTTCGGGCGGCGGGACGCTGGCGCGGCAATGCACCGCGCTGGCCTATGCCGCCGAGCGCGACTGGCTGGCCGCGGCGACGGCATTCACCAACGTCGCGCGCGAGGCGCAGACGCAGCATGATCCGCGTGCGCCGCAATATTGGGCGCAGGCCGGCAATGCCTGGCTGGCAGCCGGGCGCGCGACCGAAGGACGGCGCGCGCTCGATACCGCGCTGGCCGCGGGCACGCTGACGGGGCTCCAACTGGGCGAGGCGCAGCTCGACCATGCGCGTGCGCTGGTCGCGATGGGTGACCTGCCGGCGGCGCGGATCGACATGGACCACGCGCTGGTGGGTGCGGCGGCCGATCCGCTCGCATGGCTGTTGTCAGCGACGCTCGCCCGGCGGATGGGCGACCTGCCTCGCGCGAAGGCCGACATCGCCGAGGCGCTTCGGCGCTCACCAGACGACGCGTCGGTGCAGCTGGAGGCGGGCAACATCGCCGCGCTGGCCCGCGACGAAGCCGGTGCGCGTACCGCCTGGGCAGAGGCGGTCAGGATCGCGCCGGACAGCGACGCCGGCCGCGGCGCGCGCGGCGCGCTCGGCCAATTCGACCATCAGGCGGCGCGCTGATCAGGCGGAACCCATTGACGAGGCGGCTCATTATCGACAGCAACACAGATGATCGGAATCGCCCATGCCCCCCCTGGATATCGTCCGCGTGCCGGTCCTCGCCGACAATTACGCATGGCTGGTCCACGACGCGGACAGCGACACGACGGTTGCGATCGATCCGGGGGAGGCGCAGCCCATGCTGGACGCCGCATCGGCGCGTGGCTGGCGCATTACCGAGGTCTGGACGACTCACTGGCACCCCGACCATACCGGCGGCAACATGGCGATGCAGGCGGTCGGCGCGCGCATCTTAGGTCCCGCAGCCGAAGCCGCGAAGATCCCGACGCTCGACCAGGGCGTCGACGAGGGCGACACGCTGACGATCGGCGATCACCAAGCGGCCGTCATGGCCGTCCCCGGCCACACCGCAGGCCATATTGCCTTCCATTTCGCCGAGGACCACGCGCTGTTTTCCGGGGACACGCTGTTCGCGATGGGGTGCGGGCGCCTGTTCGAGGGAACCGCGCAGCAGATGTACGCCAACATGCAGCGATACGCGGCGCTTCCCGACGATACGCAGGTCTATTGCGGGCACGAATACACCCAGGCCAATGGGCGCTATGCGTTGGCAGCGGAACCGGACAACGACGCCGTAGCCGAGCGGATGCGACGGATCGACGACGCTCGTGCCGTGAACGAGCCGACGGTGCCGACGACGATCGGCGAGGAGCGAGCGACCAATCCCTTCCTGCGGGCAACATCCGCCGCCGAATTGGCGCGGCACCGCAAGGCGAAGGATGATTTTCGTGGATAGCCCGCCATGCTAATGACATCCGCGAGAGGAACGACGATGCGCATGACCTTGATAGTCCTGCCACTGCTGATCGCGGGATGCGCCGTGACGCCGGCCCAGCAACAGGCGATTGACGAACGGGCGGCGGTGACGCAGGACCGGCTCGCTGCCGCGCTGGCGGACTACACGCCGGGGGCAACCACGACCTGCCTTCCGGTCATCCTGCACTCGCAGCCCTCGAAGGCCTATGGCGCGACGATCCTGTTCGGCTCGCGCACCGGCCGATTCTATCGCAGTGATACGAGCGGCGGATGTGAGGGCGCAGGCCGCAACGATGCGCTCATTACCTCCACGCCGCAGTCTCGCCTGTGCAGCGGCGATATCGCGCGCACCGTGAACCTGGTTTCGGGAACACCGACCGGCAGTTGCTCGCTCGGCCCCTTTACCGAGTATCGCCCAAAATGATCCGAACGCTCGCGATGCTCGCCTTGGCGCTCACGACTGCACGCTCCGACCCACTGGCCGGCAGGATCGCCGGCAAACCGGTGAAGTGCATCGATTTGCAGCGTATCCAGGGACCGTCGGTGGTCGACCGGCATACGATCATCTACCGCCGGTCGGGGCGGCGAGTCTGGGTTACGCGCCCGGTGAACGACTGTCCGGCGCTCCGACCGGTCGTGACGCTCATTACCCAGGTCTATGGCGCACAACTCTGCCGCAACGACCGGTTCCAGGTGCTGGAGCCGGGCGCGATCATCCCGTCGGCCTATTGCCGGTTCGACTATTTCACACCCTATGACAAGCCGGAGGAGCCGCGTTAAAGAACGAACCGGCTAAGATCGGTGTCACGGGCGATGTCGGCAAGTTGGCTGTCGACATAAGCAGCATCGACGGTAACGGACGAACCGCCGCGCTCCTCCGCCTCGAAGCTCACTTCCTCCAGCAGTTTTTCCATTACCGTCTGGAGTCGACGCGCGCCGATGTTCTCGACCTGCCCGTTCACCTCGGCCGCGATGCGGGCGACCGCCGCTATGCCGTCCTCGGTAAAACTGACCTCGACACCCTCGGTAGCGATCAGCGCCTTGTACTGCGCCGGCAGCGATGCCTTCGTATCCGACAGGATCGCAACGAAATCGGCTTCGCTCAGTGCCTTCAGTTCCACCCGGATCGGCAGTCGACCCTGAAGCTCGGGCAGCAGATCGCTGGGCTTGGCGACATGGAAGGCGCCCGACGCGATGAACAGGATATGGTCGGTCTTCATCGGGCCGTATTTGGTCGCCACGGTGGTCCCCTCGATCAGCGGCAGCAGGTCGCGCTGCACGCCCTCGCGGCTGACCGAGCCGCCGCCGCGCTGCTCGGACATGGCGATCTTGTCGATCTCGTCGAGGAAGACGATCCCATTCGCCTCAGCATCCGCCAACGCCACGCGACTGACCTCCTCCTGGTCCAGACGCTTGTCCGCCTCCTCCTCGAGCAGTTTTTCCCAAGCCGACGCAACCGTCAGCTTGCGCCGCTTGATCTGGCCCTGGCCGAATGCCTTGCCCATCATTTCCGACAGGTTGATCATGCCCATCTGCCCGCCGCCGGGGATCTCGAACGGCATTTGCGGCGCGGCCTCCAGCTCGATCTCGATCTCGGTCTGGTCGAGATGCCCGTCGCGGAACCGCTGCTTGAAGCTCTCGCGCGTGGCCTGGCTCGAATCCTTGCCTACCAGGGCGTCGAGCAGACGCCCCATCGCGGCTTCCTCGGCCTTGTCGCGCACGGCGATACGGCGACGTTCCTTCTCAAGCCGGATCGCTTCCTCGACCAGGTCGCGCGCGATCTGCTCCACGTCGCGGCCGACATAACCGACCTCGGTGAACTTCGTCGCCTCCACCTTCACGAAGGGCGCGTCGGCCAGCTTGGCCAGCCGTCGGCTGATCTCGGTCTTGCCGCAGCCGGTAGGTCCGATCATCAGGATGTTCTTGGGCGTCACCTCGTCGCGCAGGTCGGCGCTCAGTTGCTGTCGCCGCCAGCGATTTCTGAGCGCGACCGCAACCGCGCGCTTGGCGTCGGCCTGCCCGATAATGTGCTCGTCAAGGGCGGCCACAATGGCCTTGGGAGTAAGTTGGTCGTTCATGGTTCTTCTTCTAGCCCTCTCCAGCTTGTGAGAGAGGGTTGGGTGAGGGTCTTCTTTAGATCGGGTGAAGCGAGGGAGGCCCTCACCTCCCACCGGCTGCGCCGGCGGGCCCCTCCTCTCCCGCAAGCGAGAGAGGGTTAGTTCACGTCGTCGAGTCCATCGCCTCGACCGTCAACCGATCATTGGTATAGACGCAGACTTCGGCGGCGATGCCCATCGCCTTCCTGGCCAGCACCTCGGCATCCGCCTCATAATCGACCAGCGCCCGCGCCGCAGCGAGCGCGTAATTGCCGCCAGAGCCGATCGCCGCAATGCCTGCCTCCGGCTCCAGCACGTCACCATTGCCGGTCAGGATCAGCGTCACGTCCCTGTCGGCGACGATCATCATCGCTTCCAGGTTGCGCAGATATTTGTCGGTCCGCCAGTCCTTGGCGAGTTCGACCGCGGCGCGCAGCAACTGACCGTGATGCTGCTCCAGCTTGCGCTCCAGCCGCTCGAACAGGGTGAAGGCGTCCGCCGTCGCGCCCGCGAAACCGCCGATGACCGCGCCGTCGCTGCCCAGACGCCGCACCTTCCTGGCATTCGGCTTCATCACCGTCTGGCCCTGCGTCACCTGTCCGTCGCCGGCGATGACCACGCGCCTACCCCGCCGGACCGACAGGATCGTTGTGCCATGCCAGACCGGCGTGGCGTTGCTTCGTTCGTTCATGCGCCGGGATATGGGAAGGCGCGCGCTGGGCTGCAATCTTGCCTACCGGTCATGCTCCATCAGGAACGCGCTGCTTTCCTCGAGCGTCGGCACGCGGCCGCGGAACGTCTTGGACAGCCCCATCACCAGATCGACATGGCTCTTGCCGGGATATTCTCGCAGGACGACCGGGGCACCCAGTTGCCGGAGCCGTGCCGCCAGATGACGGCTGTTGTCCGGGTTGACCGTCTCGTCCGCCATCCCGGCTGCCAGCCACATCGGCGGCGCGTCGGCGCGGGCATAGTGAATCGGTTGCGTCTCGTCGGGCCTGGGCCAATTCCCCAGTGCGTCGACCGCGCGCTTGTCGGTCAGCGGCAGGAAGTCATACGGCCCGGCCATCAGCGCGGCGGCGCGGATCGTCGATGAAGGAACGCCGACCGCATCCAGATAATGCCGGTCGAGGGTCAGCATCGCCGCGATGTAGGAGCCGGCCGAATGCCCCGCGAGCGTGACCCGCGCTGGATCGCCGCCGAACTCCCGAGCATGCTCGCGCGTCCACCTGACCGCCAGCGCACCATCCTGAACAAAGGCGGGAAAGCGGACGTTCGGGACGAGCCGATAGTCGGGGACGACCGCCACAAACCCCTTCGAGGCATAAGCGCGACCGGCAAAGCCGTATTCGCCGCGCGACCCCTTCACCCATGCGCCGCCGTAGAAGAAGATGACGACGGGGCGCAGCGAGGCCGTCCGGGTCTTCGGCGCCCAGACATCCAGCTTCTGGCGCGGCAACGCTCCATAGGCAGCGCCGTGCGCCAAGCGCGTCACGCCGCCCGCGCCGGGGGTCAGCGAGTCGAGGCCGTTGAGCAGCGCCGGCGGCGAGCATCCCGTAACCAGAGCGATCAGCCCCAGCAGCGCGACCAGCGAGCGGAAACGCATCACCATCGAGCGGCAATCCATGAAGAGAATTGGTCGGGGCGACAGGATTCGAACCTGCGACCCCCACACCCCCAGTGTGATGCGCTACCAGGCTGCGCTACGCCCCGACCGAACCCGCGCCGTACGTCGCGCTGGCTATCGATGCAAGACGCGTCTCGAGCCGTGCACCCGGTGCCCGCGTCACTCGCCGATCAGCGTTCGCCAATATGCGCCGTCCCAGGCCTTCACGCTCACGCGCTCCACGGCGAAGTCGCGCAGCGCCTGCCCGAATTCGCGCTGATGGCCCGCCTCGCCGTGATTGGCCAGCGCGTCTGGCGATTCCCATCGCTCCGAGATGCGAATCAGATCCGGATCATTCGCGTCGAACGCGAAGCTGTAATCTTCGCAGCCTGCCTCGGCACTACAATCGGTCGCATGCTTCGCCAGCACGGGACGCGCGCGCTCGCCTTCGCCTGCGGCCATCTTGATCGTGCCCATCACCAGAATCATGGCATCCTCCCTGTTGTTGCCCAACCATCCAAGGTACGCCCAAGCGGGTGGATCGGTTGCACGCGGGGCGCGCCGGTGATAGCGGACGCGGGTTGTCGGTACGGCACCCGGGCCGCTTACCCCTTGCTTCAGGACGCCATGTTCATCACCCCCGCTCATGCCCAGGCCGCCGGCAACGCCGCGTCGGGCGGCATCGCCTCGTTCCTCAGCCTGGCGCCGCTGTTCCTGGTCTTCGTCGTCTTCTATTTCCTCATGATCCGCCCGCAGCAGCGCCGGGTGAAGGCGCTGCAGACGGCCATCGCGGCGGTCAAGAAGGGTGACTCAGTTGTCACCGCCGGCGGTGTCGTCGGGCGGGTCACTCGTGTCGAGGAGCAATTCGTCGAGGTCGAGATCGCGGCCAATACCCGCATCCGCGTCGTCAAGGCGACGCTGAGCGAGGTCACCAATCCCAACGCCAAGCCGGCCAACGACTGATGCTCGACTTTCCGCGATGGAAGATCTGGTCGGTCATCGGACTGCTGGCAGTGCTGTGCGCACTGGCGATCCCCAGCTTTTTCCCAGAGCGGGTGACCGATCGCTGGGGAGCGTTCCCGCATCCGCGCATCAATCTGGGGCTGGACCTAGCGGGCGGCAGCTATCTGCTGCTGGAGGCGGATACCCAGGATCTGGCGAACAGCCGGCTGGAGCGGATGCGTGAACAGGTTACGACCGAGATGCGGCGCGGTGACCCTCGCATCGAGATCGGCGACATTTCCCAGGCGAACGGCCAGTTGTCGTTCATGCTGCGCGATTCCGGTAAGGTTGATGCGGCGCGCGAACGGCTGCTGACGATCACCGGTGGCGGCGCCGGTCTGACGGGTCAGCGCGAATGGGACATCAGCGTCATCGATACCAGCCGTTTCGTCCTGAAGCAGACCGAAGCGGGTCTGACGCAGGCGATCAAGACCGCGATGGCGGATGCGACCGAAGTAGTACGCCGCCGCATCGACGAACTGGGCACGCGAGAGCCGACCATCGTGCAGTCGGGCAGCAACCGCATCGTCGTGCAGGTGCCGGGGTTGCAGAACCCGCAGGCGCTCAAGGATCTGCTGGGCAAGACCGCGAAGCTGGAATTCAAGCTGGTCGACGAGAGCGCCAACCCGGCTGATCTGATCAAGGGCCGCGCCCCGATCGGGAGCCAGGTGCTGCCGTATCCCGGCAACCCGTTGGGCGTCCCGTTCATCGCGGTAAAACGCGCGGCGATCATCTCGGGTGACCAACTGACCGATGCGCGGCAGGAGTTTCAGCCAGAGACGAACGCACCCGATGTCGCGATCACCTTCAACGCGCAGGGCGGCAACCGGTTCGCGCGGGTGACACGCGACAATGTCGGCAAGCCATTTGCGATCATCCTCGACAATCAGGTGATCTCCGCACCTAATATCAACGAGCCGATTCTTGGTGGCCGGGCGTCGATCTCGGGTAACTTCACGGTGCAGACCGCAAACGATCTCGCGATCGCGCTGCGGTCGGGCAAGTTGCCGGTTACGATCAAGGTGATCGAGGAACGTACGGTCGGCCCCGATCTGGGCGCCGATTCGATCCATGCGGGCGTCACCGCCTCGATCATCGCGGTGCTGCTGGTCGCGGCGTTCATGGTCGTGACCTATGGCCGCTTCGGCTGGTATGCGAATCTGGCGGTGGCGATCAATTTGCTGGTGATCATCGGCGTGCTGGCGCTGATCCACGGGACGCTAACACTGCCGGGCATTGCCGGGTTCGTGTTGACCATCGGCACCGCGGTCGATGCAAACGTGCTGATCAACGAACGCATCCGCGAAGAACGCAGACGGGGACGCAGCGTCATCCAGTCGGTGGAGCTGGGCTACAAGGAAGCCAGCCGCACCATCTTCGAGGCCAATATCACGCACGGTATCTCGGGCGTCATCATGCTGGTGCTGGGGAAGGGACCGGTCAAGGGTTTCGCGGTTGTCCTGCTGATCGGGATCGTGACCTCGGTGTTCACCGCGGTCACCTTCACCCGCATGCTGGTCGCGCTGTGGATCCGTCGCAACCGACCACAAACGATTCATATCTGAGGCGAGGGACACGCATATGCGCCTCCTGAAAATGGTGCCGGACAACACCAACATCGATTTCGTCCGCCTTCGCGGCTGGGCGTTCGGGCTCACGCTCGCGCTGACGCTCATCGCCGGCGCCCTGGTCGGTGTCCGGGGCCTGAACTTCGGCGTCGACTTTGTCGGCGGGCTGATGATCGAGGAAAAGTTTGCGACCGCGCCCGATCTCGACCGCGTCCGCTTGGTCGTCGACAATCTGGGCGTCGGTCAGGCGACCCTCCAGCAGTTCGGCGACCCGCAGACCGTCTCGATCCGATTGCCCGCGCCGGCCAGCACCGATGAGGGCGCGACGAACCGGGTCGTGCAACGCGTGCAAGCGGCACTGACGCAGCGCTTTCCCGGCGCCACGCTCTCCAAGCAGGATGCGGTCACTGGCAAGGTATCGAACGAGCTACTGTGGCGCGGCGGCATCGCCATCGCGCTCGCGATCCTGGGGATCGGCCTGTTCGCGATTCTCCGGTTCGAGTGGCAGTTCGGCGTTTCGACCGTCGTCGCGATCGTCCACGACCTGGTGATGACGCTCGGCTTCTTCGCGCTGACCTGGTTCGAGGTCGACCTCAACATCGTCGCGGCGGTGCTGACGATCATCGGCTATTCGATCAACGACAAGATCGTGATCGACGACCGCATCCGCGAGAACATGCGCCGCTATCGCAAGATGGACATGCGCGAGATCATCAACCTGTCGGTCAACGAGACGCTGCCGCGCACGGTGATGACCTCGGTCACGATCCTGCTGGCGCTGGGGGCGATGCTGATCCTGGGCGGGCACGTGCTGCGCGGATTCACCGCGGCGATGATCCTGGGCATCGTGGTCGGCACCTATTCGTCGATCTACGTCTCGTCCTCGCTGCTCATCACGCTGGGGCTGAGAGCCGAGCCCAACCGCGTGAAGCCCGGCACGCTCGACCCGGCGACGCGCGGGGCCGAGCGGGTCACGCCGCGCACGGAACGCAGCGGCCGCTGATGCGCATGGAGCGCGAAGCCGGCATCGGTGGTCCGATCGTCACCGGGATTGGCCCGTCGGGCTTCCGGGTAGGCGACTCGACCTTCCCGGCACTCATGCTGACGGTCGATGAGGCGGCTCCCTGGACGCCGCCGGCACTGGATATACTCGACTCCGGGGCACTGGCTCCGCTGATCGCGGCACGGCCCGAATTCATCCTGCTCGGAACGGGAACCTCGCTGGTGCAGCCGCCACGCGCGCTCGTCGCGACGCTGGAGCGCGATGGCATCGGCATCGAGGCGATGGACAGCCGCGCCGCCGCGCGGGCTTGGGGCGTACTGCGCGGCGAGGGCCGTATCATCGCTGCCGCGCTCTACCCGCTCACCTGACGCCGGGCGACCAATCCTGCCAAGTGATCGTGTAGTGCTACTCCGTTCGCAGTCCAGCTGAACCGCTCGACGCAAGCTGCAACCGCATCGGGCGGTGGCGGACGCGCCAACAGGTCCGCGATCGCCGCGGCGAAGGCGAGCGGATCGCGGATGACAATCCGGCCTGCTGCGTCCGACGTCACAATCTCGCGCGCGCCGCCCGCGTCGGTCACGACGATCGGCGTCCCGCAGGCGAGCGCCTCCACCCAGGCATTCGCCAGCCCCTCCGATGAGGATGCCAGCGCCATCACGTCGGCGGCGACCAATAGCGTGGAGAGCGCGTCATGCGCGATGCGGCCCATGAACCGCACCCGCTCGCCAACGCCCAGCGACCCGGCCAGACGCTCAAGCCGGTCGCGGTCCGGGCCTTCGCCAATGATGGCAAGCGTGACGCCGGGTAGCGCCGCCAGCGCCTCGATCACCACCGCATGGCCCTTGCGGGGAATGAGCGCGCCCACCGACGCGATGAGCGGTCCCCGGGTGTGTAACGCCAGTTTGGCGGCGGCCTGATTGCCGGGCTTGAACGGCGGCCGGTCGATACCGGTATAGTGAACGGCGATCCGCGACGCTGGCATGCCGAGCGCCGCCATGTCTTCCTTCATCGCCCCGGATACCGCCAGCAGTCCATCGGCCGAGTGAGCGGCGTTGAGTATCAGCACGGCGCTTGCGCGCGCATGTCCCCAATGGTGGATGTCCGCCCCGCGCGCCTTTATCGACACCGGCACGCCGTAGCGTCGGCCGAGCGTGACCGCCGCCGGCCCGTCGGGATAGAAGAAGGATGCGTCGATGACATCAAAGGCAAGCGTGTCGAGGATCGGCGTCACGGCTTCGACGATTGCGGCGGGGCGCTTGCGTGCCAACAGCGCATGGAAGCGCGGACGGTAGACCGGCAATCCCGCCCAGTTTTCGGTGGCCGGGATGCGATCAGACCACGAAAAACGGGGCAGGCGCGACAGGGGCCAGGGCGGCAGCCCGACAGGCGCGACGACCGTGATGGAGACACCCTCCCGCGCCGCCAGCGCCTCCGCCTGACGCTGCACGAAGATACCGAAATTCGGGCGCGTCGCGTCGGGAAACAGCGTGGAAAGGGTCACGACGCTCAGCATCCGAGTGCGATAGCACGACCCGCGGCCGTGGCGCAGCGTCCTTCGCCGGCCGTCGAGAAACGCGGGTCCTACAGTCGCTTGTCGCCCGGATAGGCAAACAGCAGATCGGAGCCCTGATCGGCCGTGACCGTATCCGCGCCGCTTACGTTCAGGCACTCGCCCGCCTTGAAGGACGTCCCGCCGACGGTTCCGTTGCCCTTGATAACTACCAGCCAGGCCTTTGTGCCGGACGGCAGCGCGACCGGATGCTCGCCGCCTTGCCAGCGTTCGAGAACGAACTTGGGGCCTTCGACCAGCAGCGTACGGCCAGGTTCAATTTGCCCGGGGCTGGTGGTCGGCGTCCAGGGGTTGGGATCGGCCACGGCGATCCCGTCGTCCAGATGCAGTTCGCGGTCGCTGCCATAGTCGTACAGGCGGTATGTCGTCTCGGAATTCTGCTGCACCTCGATCAACGTCAGCCCGCCACCGATCGCGTGGATCGTGCCGCTGGCGCAGTAGAGGAAATCACCCGCCTCGACAGGGTGCCAGTCGAGATCCTGCTCGATCGTACCGTCCAGTGCATCGGCGCGCAGCCGTTCGCGTTCCATCGGCCGCTTCGTGCCGACCGCGATGCGCGCATCCGGTTCGGCCGACAGGACGGTCCAGCATTCGTCCTTGCCGCGCGGCAGCCCACGCGCGTGCGCCTCGTCATCGTCGGGGTGGACCTGCACCGACAATTTGTCACCTGTGAACAAATATTTGATGAGCAGGTCGGGCGTCGTGTCGCCCGGCTCCTGATACCAGACCTCGCCGACCAGCTCACCGCCCGCTGGCGCGTCTTCGAAACCCGGCCAGAGGTCATGGCGACCCCAGGGCTTTTCAACGCGGTGGGTCTTCAGCAGCGTGGCGGGCATCGGCTGGCCTTTCTTTCCTGAATCGGATGGTGCCCGCAACGCACGAGGCATCGACAGCGATCCTTCCCCAACGGACCGATCGAGGCCAGGCAAGGGGGTCACGGCAGGAGGGATTGTTCGCGGCCCCGTCGCTGCGCTATGGGCTAAGGCGATGCGTACCCCCGAGTTCCGCCGTTCCGGCCACCATGCCCTCCCGCTCGTCCTGATCGCCGCGCTGGCCCTTCCCATCGGCGGCTGCGCCAGGACACGTACCAAGAGCGACGTGCCCTATATCGCGCGCGATGTCGGCACTTTGTACAATACCGCGCGCACCCGGCTAGACCAGCACCGATACAAGGAAGCCGCACAGCTGTTCGACGAAGTCGAGCGGCAGCATCCCTATTCGATCTGGGCGCGACGCGCGCAGTTGATGAGCGCGTACAGCTATTACCTCAACCGCGACTATACCGAGTCGATCCAGTCCGCTCAGCGCTTCCTGTCCGTGCATCCGGGCAATAAGGATGCACCCTATGCCTATTATCTGATTGCGCTGGGATATTACGAGCAGATCAGCGATGTCACGCGAGACCAGAAGATCTCGCGACAGGCGCTGGAGTCACTGGGCGAGCTGATGCGCCGCTATCCCAATACGCGCTATGCCGCCGATGCGCGGCTGAAGGTCGACCTGGTCAACGATCACCTGGCCGGCAAGGAAATGGAGATCGGCCGCTTCTACGAGACGCGCGGCCAATGGCTTGCCGCGACGCTGCGCTTTCGCACGGTCGTCGAGAACTATCAGACGACGACGCATGTGCCTGAGGCACTCGAGCGGCTGACCGAGACCTATCTGGCGCTGGGCGTACCGCAGGAGGCGCAGAAATCGGCGGCGGTCCTGAGCGCGAACTATCCGGGAAGCCCCTGGTACCAGCGGGCCTATAAACTGATGCGCGCGCACCCGGTCGAGACCTACGCGCTCGTGCAACCGGGGCAACCCATCATACCGACTGGCACACTCGGGACGCAGGGAAATGTGCCCGGTACGCCCAAGGTCACGCCGACGGCGCCGGTCTCGACCGAGCCGACGCCGGCCACCACCGGGAGCGGTGCGGACGGGACGCGCGTGCCGTCGCCCGGCAGTCCGGAAAGTCCGCCGGGCTGAGCCGCCGGTCCTCCCTGCGGCACCGGAACGAAGGGGGATCAACTTTGCCGGCCTATGCGCGTACAGGACGCTGATGCTGCAAGCGCTATCCATCCGCGACGTGGTGCTGATCGAGACGCTGGACCTGGGGTTTGAGCACGGTCTCGGTGTACTCACGGGCGAGACGGGCGCCGGCAAGTCGATCCTCCTGGATGCGCTGGGGTTGGCGCTCGGCGGGCGTGGCGAGGTCGGGCTGGTGCGCCACGGGGCGGCGCAGGCGGTCGTCACCGCGACGTTCGATGCGCCCGAACCCGAAAGCATGGCGGCCAGCGCGCTGGCGGAGAACGGGATCGCGATTGAACCGGGCGAGCCGTTGATGATCCGGCGGCTGGTCAAGCGTGACGGCGGCAGCCGCGCCTTCATCAACGACCAGCCGACATCGGCGGCGCTGCTGCGCGAACTGGCGCTCGGGCTGGTCGAGATCCATGGTCAGCATGACGATCGCGGGTTACTGGCGCCCGCCGGGCACCGCGCGCTGCTAGACGGCTTCGGCCGGGTCGCCGGGGAGGATATCGCGCGCGGCTGGAACGCGTGGCGCGCCGCATCCGGCGCACTGACGCAGGCGCAGGCGGAGATCAATGCGGCGGCACGTGACCGCGACTGGCTGGAACATGCGGTCGCCGAACTGGACGCGCTCGCGCCCGAGCATGGTGAGGAGCAGGCGCTGGCAGACCGGCGGCGTGCCATGCAGCGCGCCGAGAAGATCGCAGCTGACCTGGAATCGATCGATGCGCATCTGGAAGGGCCGGAGGGCGGTCTCGCAAAGCTGCGCCAGGTCGCGCGCGTGCTGGAGCGGGTCGCGGACGGGCATCCCGCACTCACCGAGGCGCTGGCGGCGGTCGATCGGGCGGTGATCGAGGGCACCGCCGCCGGCGAACGGCTGCGCGACGCCCGGCTCGCGATCACCCATGATCCGGCGGCGCTGGACGACGACGAGGCGCGGCTGTTTGCGCTCAGGGGTGCGGCGCGCAAGCACCGGGTGCAGCCCGACGAGCTGGCGGCGCTCGCCGTCGATCTGCGCGAGCGGCTGGAACGGCTGGACATGGGCCAGGCGGGATTGAAGGCACTGGAAGCGGGCGTCGCTCAGGCCCGCTCGGCATTTGAAACGGCGGCCGATGTGCTGTCGGCGCGGCGCCGCGCGGCGGCAGTGCGGCTGGACGCGGCGGTGGCGGGCGAGCTGGCGCCGCTCAAGCTCGATGCGGCGCGCTTCCGCACCGATATCACCGCACTGCCCGAGGAGCAGTGGTCACCTGCGGGCAAGGACCGGGTCGAGTTCATGATCGCAACGAACCCCGGCGCGCCGTTCGCCCCGCTCGTCAAGATCGCCAGCGGCGGCGAACTGTCGCGCTTCATCCTGGCGCTGAAAGTCGCGCTGGCCGAGGAAGGCGGCGCGACGACGATGGTCTTCGACGAGATCGACCGCGGCGTCGGCGGCGCGGTGGCCTCGGCGATCGGAGAGCGGCTCGCGCGGCTCGCACAGGGGACGCAGTTGCTGGTCGTCACGCACAGTCCGCAGGTCGCGGCGCGCGGCGCGGCGCACCTGCTGATCACTAAGAACAACGACGGGACGGTAACCCGGACCGGGGTCCGGCACCTGGACAATGCGGAGCGCCGCGAAGAGATCGCGCGGATGCTGTCAGGCGCCGCCATCACGCCAGAGGCACGGGCACAGGCAGAGCGGTTGCTGGAGACGGCGTGAGCGCATGACGGCTATACGACGTCGAGGGGCACCAAGGGTGGTTGCGGAAGGACGATCGTAATCGGATCGCCAGGCTGCACCGCTCCTCCCGACCGCACGACGCTCATCACGCCGGTCTTGCGGATGATCCCGCCATCCGCGCGCTTGTCGAGCACGGCGGCCAGCAGCCCTGGCATGAATGCCTCGATCTGCCGGCAGGGATTGCGCAGGCCAGTCACCTCCAGCGCAACCTCGTCACCGATCTGCAATAGCGCGCCGGTCGGCAACGCCAGCAGGTCCACGCCCCGGGTCGTGATGTTCTCGCCGAGATCGCCCGGCCCAATCGCGAAATCCTTGTCCGCCAGCTCGTCGAACAGTTCGGCGTGGATCAGATGGACCTGGCGCAGGTTCGGCAACGTCGGATCGATCTTCGCCCTGGAACGGTGCTGCACCGTCGCACCGTAGTGCGAGTCGCCCTGAACGCCACGGCCCTCGACCAGCAGCAGCGACCCGGCACCATGTTTCGAGAATTGATGCCGGTCACCCAGTGCGACCGCGCTCACCATTGCTCCCATGATCGTTCCTTCGCGCTTGCGAACCCTATCGCACGGCTCATAACCAATCCCGATGACAATGCCGACCACCGATGCCGAGGCCGCCGCCAAGCTGGAGGAGCTCGCACACGCGATCGCGCGGGCCGATGCGCTGTACCACGGTGAGGACGCCCCCGAGATCAGCGATGCCGATTACGACGCGCTCGTCCGTCGCAACCGGGAGGTGGAGGCCGCGTTCCCGCATCTCACGCGCGCCGACTCGCCCGGCCGGCGTGTCGGTGCCGCGCCGTCCGGGTATCTGGCGAAAGCCCCGCACGCACGGCCGATGACCAGCCTGGACAATGCGTTCTCGGACGAGGAGGTGGCCGAGTTCATGGCCCGCGTGCGGCGCTATCTGCGGCTGGCGGAGGACGAGCCCGTCGCGCTGACCGCCGAACCGAAGATCGACGGCCTGTCCTGCTCGCTGCGCTATGAGGGAGGGCGGCTGAAACAGGCGCTGACGCGCGGTGACGGGCAGGTGGGCGAGGACGTGACCGCGAACGTCGCGGCGATCGGCGATATCCCGTCGGCCTTGCCGGAGGGCGCGCCGGACGTCTTCGAGGTGCGCGGTGAGGTCTATATGGCGAAGGCCGACTTTGCCGCATTGAACGCGCGGTTGCTGACGGAGGCGGAAGATGCGGCGGACGCGCGTCAGTTCGCCAATCCGCGCAACGCCGCCGCCGGTTCGCTCAGGCAGAAAGATGCGGCCGTCACCGCGGCGCGTCCGCTGCGCTTCCTGCTGCATGGCTGGGGCGAGACATCGGCGCTGCCCGCCGACACGCAGGCCGGGGTGGTCGCCGCGCTTCACGCCTGGGGCTTCCCCGTCGCGGAGGATTTCGCGCGCGTCGACGATGGGAAGGCGGCGCTCGCGGTCTATCAGGCCATCGAGTCGCGCCGTGCCGACCTGCCGTTCGACATCGACGGCGTGGTGTACAAGGTCGACCGGCTGGACTGGCAGGCGCGGCTCGGCATCGTAGGACGCGCGCCGCGCTGGGCGATCGCGCACAAGTTCCCGGCCGAGCGCGCGCAGACCGTGCTGGAGCGGATCGATGTGCAGGTCGGGCGGACCGGCAAGCTGACCCCGGTCGCGCGACTGACCCCCGTGACGGTCGGCGGCGTGGTGGTGACCAACGCGACGCTGCACAACGCCGACGAGATCGCGCGGCTGGGCGTGCGGCCCGGCGACCGCGTGGTGCTGCAGCGCGCGGGCGACGTCATCCCGCAGATCGCCCAGAACCTGACGCTTGATGCCGACCGCGCACCGTGGTGCTTCCCGACGCACTGCCCCGAATGCGGCTCGGCGGCGGAACGCGAGGCGGGTGAGGTCGACTGGCGCTGCTCGGGCGGACTTGTCTGCCCGGCGCAGCGCACCTTGCGGCTGATCCACTTCGCCTCGCGCCATGCCTTCGACATTCGCGGGCTGGGTACGGTCAGGGTCGAGGGGCTGTTCAGGGACGGGCTGGTTACCTCGCCAGCCGATATCTTCCGCCTGCATGGCCGACGCGAGGAACTGGTGGCGCGCGAACGCCTGGCGGACGTGTCGGTCGACAATCTGCTGGCGGCGATCGAGGAACGGCGGACGATCCCGCTCGACCGTTTCCTGTTCGCGCTCGGCATCCGCCATGTCGGCGAGGTAACCGCGCGAGACCTGGCGCGGCGCTACACTTCTTTCGCCGGTTTCATGGCGATGATCCGGAACGGGCTTGCCGTGCGCGACGCGACGACGCCGCAGATCGGCGAGGCGGATCGCAAGTTCGAATTGCGCCGCGAGCGCGCGCTGGTCGCGGCCGTCGATACACCGCAGATCGGACCCGAGGTCGCGGCGGCGCTGATCGACTTCTTCGTCGAGGCGCGCAACAAGGCGGTCGTC
Organism: Sphingomonas sp.; assembly: GCA_965260965.1. Classification (GTDB taxonomy): domain Bacteria; phylum Pseudomonadota; class Alphaproteobacteria; order Sphingomonadales; family Sphingomonadaceae; genus Sphingomonas. The sequence continues at coordinate 2,406,421 of CBDHCA010000003.1, forward strand.
GCCGCGTTGGCGGCCGAGCTGACGATCGAGGACGTGGTGCACGAGACGCGCACCTCGCCGGTCAGCGGCAAAACGGTGGTCTTCACTGGCACGCTGGAGACGCTGAGCCGCGATGAGGCAAAGGCGCAGGCCGAGTCGCTGGGCGCGCGCGTGGCGGCGTCGGTCTCGGCGAAGACGGGGCTGGTGGTCGCCGGTCCGGGCGCGGGATCGAAGCTCAAAAAGGCCGGCGAACTCGGTATCGAGGTGATCGACGAGGCCGGCTGGTCGCGCCTTGTCGCCGAAGCCGATTGAGCGGTGCGACTTTTTTGCAACGCAACAACAAGAGTTAAGATTTCCCTGCCGCGATGCGTCGCATCTGTCATTGAAGCGACATAAAAGGGGTGCAGGGGCACCGGCGAGGCGGCAGGAAGCCGCCGATGGGCGGCGTAGTGCCCATGCGTGCTCCAAGGGGAACTTTAAATGCGCAACAATCTGTTCCTGGGCGCGGCCGTCGTCGCGCTCCTCGCGCCTGCGGGCGCATCCGCCCAGGAAACCACCTCGCAGATCCGCGGCAACGTCACGCTGAACGGTCAACCGGTCGCGGGCGCGTCCGTCCTGGTTACCGACGTCAACTCCGGCACCAAGTCGCAATCCACGACGAGCGGCGATGGATCGTTCAGCGTCCCCGGTCTGCGCGGCGGCGGCCCCTATACGGTCAACGTGACAAGCCCATCAGGCAATAAGACGATCACCGATGTCTACACGGTCGTGCAGCAGGTCTATACGTTGCCGATCGAGCTCGCCGACACGACCGAGGGTGCAGGTACGGGCGGTGACATCGTCGTCACGGCTTCGCGCGTTGCAGGTGCGGGCACCCGGTCGGACGGTCCCCAGACCATCCTGACACAGGCGGACGTGCGCAAGGTGGCCTCGGTCAATCGCGATATCCGCGATATCGAGCGGCGAGATCCGTTCGCTACGATCGATCTGTCCAACTCGGGTGATCGCGGCGGCGCGGTATCTTTTGCCGGCGTCAATCCTCGGTTCAATCGATTCACGATCAACGGCGTGACGGTCGGTGATCAGTTCGGCCTGAACCAGGACGCCAGCCCTACCAATCGTGGTCCCGTGCCGTTCGATGCCATCGCGCAGGTCTCGGTGTCGATCGCTCCTTATGACTTCCGTCAGAGCGGATTCCAGGGCGGCGTCATCGACACGACGCTTTTGTCAGGAACCAACGAGTTCCATGGCACGGGGTTCTATTCGCAGAACACCGACGGCCTGTCGGGCGACCGGATCGGCTCGACCTATCAGCCGCTGCCCAAGTTCAAGTCGGAAACCTATGGCGCCACGTTCCGCGGGCCGATCATCAAGGACCGGCTGTTCTTCATGGTCTCGGCGGAGCGCAACACCGACCCGCGCCCGTTCAGCACCCAGTTGCAGCAGATACCGGGCCTGACGCAGGGCATCATCAACAATGTGCTCGGCATCACCAGCGCGAACTATCCGACCGTCACGCCGGGCAACACGCTCACCATCAATCCGCGGAGGGACGAGAAGATCGTCGGGCGCATCGATGCAAACATCACCGACCGCCAGAAGCTCTCAATCTCTTATATCAACGCCTATGACGTACTCGTCAGCCAGAACGGAACGTCGACCAACAGTTCGACGCCATCCTACGGCCTCAGCTCCAACGCGTATGCGCTGACCGAGTTGTTGCGCGCTGGGATCGTTCAGCTGAATTCCGACTGGACGGACAATTTTTCGACCGAAGTACGCGGCATCTACAAGTCGTCGCGTCGCGGTCAGGAGCCTCTGCAGGGCCGCGGCTCGGGCCAATTTACGGTCTGCAACGACGCCACGAACGATCCCGCTTCCGCAACGGGATGCTCGACGGGGACACCGACTGTCGTCTTCGGACCGGACAATTTCCGCCAGACGAACGAGTTGTTCACCGACACCTACGAGGGGTCGCTGCTTGCCCGCTATCGCGCGGGCAGCCACGAGGTGAAGCTGCTGGTCGATGTCACACAGAACAGGACGTTCAACAATTTCGTCCCGAACAGCCTGGGAAGCTGGTATTTCGACTCGCTCGCCGATTATCAGGCCGGAACCGCCAATCAGGTGCAATATGCCGCCGCGCTCAACGGACCCGGCAGCGCCGCAGCCAATTTCCGCTATACTCAGTTTGCTTTCGGTGCGCAGGATGACTGGAAGATCAGTGACGCGCTGACTCTGACCTATGGTGCGCGCATGAGCATTTATGGTCAGCGCGGGCGGCCAATCTATAATCCGTTCTTCAACGATCGCTACGGCTATCCGAACACTAAGACCTACAAGGGCCTCGAACTGTTCGAGCCGCGTATCAGCTTCGCCTATAACCCAAGCGGGTCGCTGTCGCGGCTGCGGCTGCGCGGCGGTGCGGGTGTCTTCGGCGGCGGATCGCCCGACATCTACCAGTCCAACAGCTATTCAAACACGATCACGACCAACGCGGTGACCATCACACGCAGTGATGAGTGCAACACACCGGGATCGCGGTGCGATCTGGCGCTGAACAACGTGACCGGCAATATTCCGCCCGCGCTCGCCACCATTGTCGCAGCGCCCGGCGGCAACGTCGATCGTACCAATACCGGTGCCCTCGCCCCGAACTTCCGGCTGCCGCGATCGCTCAAGGCCACGCTGTCGGCCGACTACAGCATCTACGGCTTCGACCTCGGTGCCGATTACTATTATTCGAATACGATCGACGGCATTATCTTCACCGACGCACGGTCCCAGGTCGTCGGCACGCTGCCGGACGGTCGCCCCCGCTACAACAACCCGTATTTCGGGTTCGGCGATGCGAATTACGATATCATCGTCGGTAACACCGGCAAGGGCCGCAGCCACATCGGCGTCGTCCGGGTCAACAAGGACTTCGACTGGGGCCTATCGCTCTTCGGAAGCTACACGCTTCAGGACGTCCGCGACGTCGGTGACGCGACCTCGTCCACGATCAATTCGAACTACCGCTATCAGCTTTTCGCCGATCCCAACTATCCGGCGCTGGGTACGTCGAACAACCAGACGAAGTGGGAATTCAAGTACAGTGTTGGCTATGACCATGCGTTCTTCGGTGACTATCGAACCGTGTTCCAACTTTTCGGCGATACGAAGGCGGGCAATCCCTACAGCTTCACCGCGCTCGACAACACACGCGTCCGTTCCAACGTATATGGGACGATCCTGACCGGCAGCGTCGGCACCAACCTGCTATACGTTCCCACGAGCACGACCGATCCGCTGATCGCTTATGCGGATCCGGCTACCGCAACGGCGCTGGACAACTACATCAACGGATCGGTGCTCAAGAAATATCGCGGTCAGATCGCGCCGAAGAACATCGCCCGCAGTCGGGCGAACACCCGGATCGACCTGCATCTCGAGCAGGAAATCCCGACATTCATCGGCGCGTCACGCATTACCTTGTTCGCCGATATCGTCGATCTTCCCAACCTGCTGAACAGCAAGTGGGGCGGCCTGCGTCAGCTCGGGTTCCCCTATGGTGCAACGCTGGTCAGCGTGCAGTGCGCGAACGCCGGGGGCGCGCCACTGACCGGCGCGATAGGCTCGGCCACAAATCCCGCCAATGGCTGCGCGAAGTATCTCTACTCGAACTTCTCACAGCCCAATACGTCGGCGGTGAACTTCACGCAGTCGACCTATTTCATCCGGCTGGGCGCGCGCTTTACCTTCTGACCCGCGCCTGATCCCGCATCCTGCACGGGCCGGTGTTTCCTCGCGCGAGCCACCGGCCCTTCTCTTTGCGTGAACGGGGCCGCACGGTGTAGGAAGGCGTCGCGATGGCAACCACCTCCGCATTCCCGCTTTCGGCATCGCCGGTCCGGCCCCGGGTGCGCGCGCTGTCGGTTCGGCCGTTCTTCGAGAACAAGAGCCGTGCCTTCTGGACGCTCCAGGCGGCGGGGTGGACCGGGTACCTGATGCTGCGCGGAGTTTCCTCGATCTCGAACGGGCTGTCGCTTGCGGCGATCATCCCCGTCATCGTCGAGGCGATCCTGGGCTATTGCATCACCATGCTGCTCTCGACGCTGTACCATATGTACCGGCGTCTGCCGCTGATCACCGGGGTGCCGCTCACTGTATTCACGCTGCTGGCCGCCGCCGGGCTATACGCGCTGCTCGACGCGTTCTCCTTCTCGTTCATCAAGACGACGACGCCGGGGATCACGCTGGCGGGCGTGCTGGGGTCGTCTTTTCTCAGCTTCACCGTCCTGACCGGTTGGTCGGCCTTGTATTTCGGCATCAACTTCTACCTGATCGTCGAGGAGCAGATCGATCAGATGCAGGCGCTCGAGACGCAGGCATCGTCCGCGCAGCTCGCGATGCTGCGCTATCAGCTCAATCCTCATTTCCTGTTCAACACATTGAATTCCATCTCGACGCTGGTGCTGCTGAAGCAGACGGAGCGCGCCAACGCGATGCTCAGCCGGCTGTCGTCGTTCCTGCGCTATACGCTGGCCAACGAACCCACCGCGCATGTGACCATCCGGCAGGAGGTCGAGACGCTGAAACTATACCTCGAGATCGAGAAGATGCGATTCGAAAGCCGGCTACGCCCCGATTTCGACATCGACCCCCGCGCCGAACGCGCGCGCCTGCCCTCTCTCCTGCTCCAGCCGCTGGTCGAGAATGCGATCAAATATGCGGTGACGCCGCAGGAGGAGGGGGCGGACATCTGCGTGCGCGTGCGGCTCGCCGGAGATCGGGTGCAGATCGGCGTATCCGACAGCGGCCCGGGCTTGCGCGATGGCCGCGGGGGAGCGAGCCTGTCGACCGGCGTGGGGCTGGCCAATATTAGGGACAGGCTGGCCCAGGCATACGGCCCCGACCATCGGTTCGAGACGCGCTCGACGACCGAGGGCGGGTTCGAGGTTTCGATCGATATCCCCTACCAGCTCGAAGATGTGAAAGAGACCGCATGACCATTCGCACCATCCTCGTCGATGACGAGCCGCTCGCGATCCAGGGGCTGGAGTTGAGGCTTCACGCGTTTGACGATGTCGAGATCATCGACAAGTGCCTGAACGGTCGCGAGGCGATCCGCAGCATCAAGACGCACAAGCCCGACCTGGTGTTTCTCGATATCCAGATGCCGGGCTTCGACGGCTTTTCGGTGGTGTCCGGCATGATGGAGGTGGAGCCGCCGCTGTTCGTCTTCGTCACCGCCTATAGCGACCACGCAATCCGCGCGTTCGAGGCGCAGGCGGTCGACTATCTGATGAAGCCCGTCGAGGAGGCGCGGCTGGCCGACACGATCGAGCGCGTGCGCCAGCGCCTCGCGGAAAAGCGCGGCGTCGAGGAAGCGGACAAGCTGAAAGAAGTCCTGGCCGAGGTGGCGCCCGAGGCTGCCGCCGACATGGCCGCCGATCGGCCCGACGAGAGCCTGAACGCGGGACGCTTCGAGAAGCTCATCAACATCAAGGACCAGGGGCAGATCTTCCGCGTCGACGTCGACACGATCGAGCGGATCGACGCCGCCGGCGACTATATGTGCATCTATACCGGCGACAACACGCTGATCCTGCGCGAGACGATGAAGGACCTGGAGAAGCGGCTCGACCCCCGGCGGTTCCAGCGCATCCACCGCTCGACGATCGTGAACCTGGATTTGGTCAAGCAGGTGAAGCCGCACACCAACGGCGAATGCTTTTTGGTGCTCGACTCAGGCGCCAGCGTGAAGGTCAGCCGCTCCTACCGCGACGTCGTCGCCCGGTTCGTTCATTGAGCTTCGGTCACTGATCGGCGCCGGCCTGTTCGTCCGAGGGGCGTTCGAACCACGCCTCGATCGGGCCGGAGAGCTTCAGCGTCAGCGGGTTGCCGTGGCGATCGACCTTCTTGCCCAGCGCCACGCGGATCCAACCCTCCGACAGGCAATATTCCTCGACGTCGTGGCGCTCCGCTCCTTTGAAGCGGATGCCCACGCCGCGCGCCAGCAGCGCCTGGTCGTGATGCGGGCTGCGCGGGTTGGTGGACAGGCGGTCTGGCGGCGTTTCGGTCATGGCCAGCGCCTGTAGCCGGATCGCCGGACGCTTGCCCACCAAAAAGCGTCAGCCGCAGACGCGCACGCGGATCGGATAGCCATTATACGGATCATAGCGGCGCTCGATCCAGCAGCGCGGGCCATATTCATAGCCATAGTCGTAATAGGCTGGCTGCGGCGGCGGTGGCGGCGCGTAGCGATAGCCTCCGTAATAGCCCCGGTCATACCCGCGGTCGCGATTGCTGCTCGCGATCACCGCGCCAAGGCCAAGGCCGACGATCCCGCCAAGCACCGCACCGGCCGCTACGTCGCCGCCGCCATGTCGATAGTGGCGATAGCCGCGATAATATTGCGCGTCCACCGGCACCCCCGCGCCGAGCGCGGTAGCCGCAAGCGCCGCGCCGAGTCCTGCCTTCTTCCACAGCGTCTTCATTGCCCAAGCTCCTGCTACCAAGCCGGTCCGTCAATCATACCCCGGCGCGACCGTCACGCCCTGTTATCCGGGTCGCGCTGAACGGAGCCGGAATAGAGTGTTCATTACCCGTTTAACAGGCTGGCAAAGTCGCTGGGCGCAGTCCATGATCGCGGGCGTGGCCAGTCAGCGGAACAGGATCTTGAGAACGCGCCGCGTGGCGAAAGCGATGCTGAGCACCGGACTTACGCTTGTCGCCGGGCTGATGATCGCCGCCCTTGGCGTCGGGCGACCGGTGCCCGCCGGCAAGCCTCACGTCGCGCGCAGGCCGGCCGAGCCGGTCAGCGCCACACCCGCCGCGCCGCTGGTCATCAAGCGCATCCTGGAGGTCGATCAGCCCTTCGTGGCGGGCGACTGGTACTGGGACAGGCCGTGTAAAAACACGTTCGCAGGATCGAGCCGGTGGTTTCGAGGCGGCGCGTTGGCCAGGCGTGCTTCGTCCTTCAGGTCTGCATTGCTGCGATCAGTGGCTGGACGCCGAAGATCGCAATCAGCCTTTTGAGATTATAGGCCAGGATGTGGAGGCTGATCTCCGTTCTGACGTTTTTCAGGGTCTTCATGAGGAAGTGTGTCGATCCCATCCAGGCTTTCAGCGTGCCGAACGGGTGTTCGACGGTTTGCCGCCGGATCCGCATTGCGTCTGGCCTGCGGTCGAGCCGCCGGCCCATCGCTTCGACGACGGCTTCATGCTCCCATCGCTTGATCCGGCGCTCCTTGCCGGTCGTACATTGATCATGCAGGGCGCATGTCTGGCAGTTCGACGTCCAGTAGCTATGAAGCGTCATATCGGCTTCGACCGACGTGTAGCGATAGGTCAGGCGCTCGCCTGCAGGGCATCGATAGATGTTCTCCTGCTCCACATAGACGAAGTCCTGCTTGCCGAAGCGGCCCTGAGCTTTGGCGCCTGACGTCAGCGGCCTGGGTACGAAGGCGGTAACGCCGATGCCCTCGCAGGTTCGGATCTCTTCGCCCTTGAAATAACCCTTGTCCGCAATGGCGTCCAAGGCATCGACGCCCATGGCGTCCTTGGCTTTGGCCGCCATGGTCGAGAGCTGGGCACGGTCACTTCCGATATTCAGCAGTTCGTGGGCGACGATCAGGTGATGATGGGCATCGACGGCCGCCTGGAGATTATAACCGACGATGCTCGTGCCGCGGCCCGCGCTCGTCATCGCGCGGGCATCGGGATCGGTCAACGACACCTGCTGGTCGGGCGCGAGCCGGACTTCCTCTTCTCGCGCTTGAAGGGCGCGCATCTGGTCGCGTAACCTTCCGATCTTCTCCTTCAGCCGCGCCGCTTTCGGCTCGGCAATATCGCTCTCTTCCCGATCGGCACGATCAAGCTCTTCGAGATAGCGGTCGATGTTATCCTGCACCTGCTTCATGCGCGACTGCACCTTCGCCGCCGTATAGTTCTTGTCGCGATTATTGACCGCCTTCATCTTGCTGCCGTCGATCGCCACGACCGCGCGTGTGAACAGGTTCAACTGCCGACACAGGACAATGAACTGACTGCACACCGCCCGGATGGCGGTGCCATTGGCCTGACGGAAATTGGCGATCGTCTTGAAGTCAGGAGCCAACCGCCCCGTCAGCCACATCAACTCGACATTGCGCCCGGCTTCACGTTCGAGCCGCCGGCTCGACTGGACCCGGTTCAGATAACCATAGAGGTAGAGCTTGAGCATCGTCGCCGGATGATACGCCGGGCGCCCCGTCTCGGCCGGTGTCATCCCGGCAAACCCCAGCGCCTTCAAATCCAGCGCATCGATGAAAGCCTCGACGGCCCGAACCGGATTGTCCTCCGATACGTAATCATCAAGCGATGCCGGCAGCAGAAAGTCCTGTCGGCGGTCTGCGCCTTCGACGAAACGGCCCATCTCAAAGCCTCCCGCAACCCAGCAAAACACTACCATATTCCAGCGTTTTTACACAGCCTCGGGACGAGGAGGACGTACCGCCCGGCCCCATCGTCATCACCGTCGACACCGCCGCGCAGACGCTGTCGGTCTTTCGCGGCGGATACGAGATCGGGACCGCGGTCGTGACCTATGGCGCAGACGAATACCCTACGCCGCTCGGCACCTTCCCGATCACGCAGAAGGACGCCGACCATGTCAGCAACCTGTACGGCGCGCCGATGCCCTACATGCTGCGGCTGACGAACGACGGCGTGTCGATCCACGGCGCGCCGATCTCATTCGACTATGCCACGCACGGCTGCGTCGGCGTGCCGATCCCGTTCGCCAAGCTGCTGTTCGCCGCGGTTAAGCTGGGCGACAGGGTCATCGTCACGCGCGGCAGGATGATGGACCTGAACACGCGCGTCCCCGGCGCCTGATCCGCGATCAGCGGCGCCTGCCCTGGTGGCGGATATTGGCGGGCCGGCCGCGGCGCTTCAGGACGCGCGGTGGCCGCTGGGCCGTGTCGGCTGCGGCGCCCTTCCCGCCTGGCATCTCGAAGCGCAGCGCGCCGGAGACCGGGTTCGCCTCCGCCAGCCGCAGCTCCAGCCGCTGCCCCAGCGCGTATTCGTCACCAGACTGCTCGCCGACCAGTTTGCGTGCCGCCTCGTCGAAGCGGTAATAGTCGCCGCCGATGTCGCGCACGGGCATCAGGCCATCGCCGCCGATCCCCTCGACGGTGGCGAAGAAGCCGAAATTGGTGACGCCGGTGATCCGCGCCTCCACCGTCTCGCCGACCCGCTCGGCCAGTAACGCGGCGACATAGCGGTCGACGGTATCGCGCTCCGCCTCCATCGCGCGGCGCTCCAGCCGGCTGATCGTCTGCCCCAGCTCGTCCATCGCCGCTGAGTCGGACGCCGGGAGACCGCCCTCGCCCAGCTTGTAGGCACTGACCAGCGAGCGGTGGACGATCAGGTCGGCATAGCGGCGGATGGGCGAGGTGAAATGCGCGTAGCTGCCGAGAGACAGCCCGAAATGCCCGTGATTGTCGGGGCCGTAATAGGCCTGGGTCTGGGTGCGCAGCACCTGCTCCATCACCTGCGGGCGAAAGTCGGCGTCACCGATCCGATCGAGCACGCGGTTGAAGGTGGCGGGCTTCACCACCTGCCCCAGCGCGAATGCGACCTCGTATGTCGCCAGATAGTCCTTCAGCGCCACCAGCTTCTCGCGCGTCGGCGGCTCGTGATCGCGGTACATGACCGGCGCCTTCTTCGCCTCCAGCGCCTTGGCGGCGGCGACATTGGCGGCGATCATGTAATCCTCGATCAGGCGGTGCGCGTCCAGCCGCTCGCGTGGCGCGACCGACAGGATGCGCCCGCGCTCGTCCAGCACCACGCGTCGCTCGGGGAGGTCGAGGTCCAGCGGTTCGCGGCTATCTCGCGCCTTCGCCAGCGCGCGCCAGCACGACCATAAGGGCCGCAGCGCGTCGATCTGCCCGCCTGCGTCCGCGTCGATCGCCGCCTGCGCCTCCTCATAGGCCAGGTTCGCGGCGATTCGCACGACCGCGCGGGTGAAGCGCCAGGACCGGAGCGTCCCGTCCTTTGCGATCCTCAGATGGCACGCCATCGCCGCGCGGTCCTCGCCTTCCTTCAGCGAGCAGACATCGGCGGACAGAATCGCGGGCAGCATCGGCACGACGCGGTCGGGAAAGTACACCGAATTGCCGCGCCGCCGCGCCTCGCGGTCGATCGCGGAGCCGGGGCGGACATAAAAGCTCACATCCGCAATCGCGACCACCGCCTGCCAGCCGCCGTCATTGGCCGGATCATCGTCGGGCGCCGCCCAGATCGCATCGTCATGATCGCGCGCGTCGACCGGGTCGATCGCCATGATCGGCAGGTGGCGCAGATCCTCCCGGTCGGCCCCCGGGGGCTGGCGCGCGACCTCCTCCGCCTCGTCCAGCGCTTCTTGCGAGAACATATCGGGAATACCCAGCTTGTGGATCGCGATCAGCGAGAAGCTGCGCGCGGCGAAGGGATCGCCCAGTCGCTCGACCACGCGCGCGGTGATACGCGGCGGTCGCCCCGTCTTCTCGGCCAGTACCAGATCGCCCGCCCCGGCGTCGCCCGCGTCGGACACCGCGAACTCGCGCCGCTCACGCTTGTCGACGCCGGTCAGACACAGCCGCCCAGCCTCCTCACGCAACACCCCCAGCACCTGCTCCGACACCTTCGCCAGCGTCTTCATGGGGTGCGCTATCCAGCCACCGCCCGCCTCCTCGGTCCGCGCTAGGATGCGCTCGCCCACGCCCAGCGATCCGCGTCGATGCTCCCGAACCCTGAGCCGCGGCGGCGGCCCGTACGCTTCCCACCGCTCGGGCACCGCCCACACGGTCCCGCCATCGTCGACATCGGCGACGCGCAGCACCGTGACCTTGGGCAATCCGCCCATCTTGTGAAATGCGCGGCCGGGTGCGGAGTTGATCAGCCCCTCATCCGCCATGTCCTTCAACAACGCCTTGAGCGCGATCTTCTCCTGAGCGCTAAGCCCAAACGCCCGCGCGATCTCCCGCTTGCCCGCCGGAACGTCGGACGCCTGAATGAAATCCATGATCTGCTGCCGGCTCGGCAACCCGGCCTGTTTTCTGAGCATGGGTGAGAGATAGGCGCTAGTGACCCCGCCGTCACCGGGTACGGTGTATAGAACTCGGCGAAGAGTAGGGTCGGGAACCCACCGAAACAGTTTTGATGGATTGCAGTCCGGCAGCTTCCATTGGAACAAACCAGATTAGGGTCCAAACCCAATCAGCGGCTTGAAGGAGCGCGGCTTTCCTGATTCACGGGCGTCGTGGATCAAGGAGAGGGCGGATGGCATTGTTGTGGTTGTCGGACGAAGCATGGGCGGCGATCGAGCCGCATCTGCCGAAGAACCAGCCTGGTGCCCGGCGGGTGGACGATCGGCGGGTGATCTCGGGCATCCTGCACGTTCTGAAGGTCGGTAGCCGCTGGTGCGACTGCCCTGCCGATTATGGTCCGTCGACCACGGTCTACAACCGCTTCAACCGCTGGTCGCACCGGGGCTTCTGGCTGAAGCTGCTCGATGCCCTGGTGGATACCGGCGCGGTCACGAAAAGCACCTCGATCGACAGCACCTACGTCAAGGCACAGCGCGCGGCGTTCGGCGCAAAAGGGGGCGCTCGACACAGGCGATCGGCCGCTCGCGCGGTGGCTGGACCACAAAGGTCCACGCGCTCACCGACGTCATCGGTCGCCCCTACGCGCTGATGCTGACGGCCGGCAACGTCAGCGATGTGAAGGCAGCACCGGCTCTTCTCGAACGCGCCGGGCGCATGCGCTACCTGCTCGGCGACAAAGGCTACGATGCCGACCGGCTGCGGCGCTCGCTGCGCGATGCAGGGGCTGTCCCCGTCATCCCAGGCCGACGCAATCGCAAGCGCGCCATCCGCTACGACAAGGACCGGTATCGCGGCCGCCACCTCATCGAGAACGCCTTCTGCCGTCTCAAGGACTTCCGCCGTGTCGCCTCCCGCTACGATAAGCTCGCCGCCAACTTCCTCTCAGGCGTCGCGCTCGCAACCGCCGTCGCGTTCTGGCTTTGAATGAGTCTCGGCCCTAGGGTCTGTTGTTGCCAACTGATCGCGCCATTTGTAATTGGTATTATGATGAGAACCCGATCTATCCTGGTTTTCAGCAGTCTACTGGTTGGTATGATCCTTGGTACACCCCTTTCTGGTGCCCTTGGATCACTGCTTTGGTCAACAAGGTCTGAATACAATGATGCTTACGATGCGGCCGCAGAGCTCCACCATCAAACAAAACAGGCCCCTGGTAGAACGTTGACTCATAGCCGCATACACCACTTTAGATATGGACAGCACCTTTGCCAAGGATTAGGAGAAGGCGATAAAATCGTGATCTTTTTGCTGGAAAGACAACATCATTCATCTCTACGTTGGGAATACAAACGTCGAGCTGTTGCGTCTTTATACGAATTGCCAGTACCAATACTTGTTGCTCTAAACTGATGTATCAACGGCAGCCCTGCTTCGATCTTTTGTATGAACTACGTTATCAGACGTATAACTCGCGTGACGACGGTTTCTCGGGAGACCGAAGATGCTTGGTTGGCTAAGGCAGACCACCGGATTGAAAAGGCGTGGTGCGTCGCAGACCCCTCATCGTGAAACGGGGGGGCGGAACCCGTAATTTTCCAAGCATTCTTACACGTGGCGGGAAGCATCCATGCATTGATACAAGATTTGGACGACGGTACTGCCATAACGCATCGATCGAAAATAGATCACGTGCTGCTGGACAACGCGGCGCCGGTAGCCCGGTCAGATATTGCCGCAACCCTGCGCCTGCTGTGGCGCTTCCGCCAGATCGGAGCAGGCGACCTCGACACGATCGGTATAACGCATGGCTTGAGCCAAACCCCACTAGGTTGTGTGGACAGTTACCTGAGCCATAGGACGATGGCAGCAAGTGTGATCACAGCGCGGTAGTTTCGAGCGGTTTTCTCGAAGCGGGTAGCGACGCGGCGGAACTGCTTGAGCTTGGAGAAGCAGCATTCGACCAGATGGCGCTGAGCGTAAAGATGCTTGTCGAGGTGGTGCTTGAAGGTCTGCGACGGGTTATTCGGAATGACGGCCGTGGCGCCCTTGTCCGCGATCGCCTGCCGCAGGGCGTCGCTGTCATAGGCGGTATCGGCCATGACCACTTCGGCAGGCAACCCATCGATGAGGCCGGCGGCTTGTGGTGCATCGCCCTTCTGCCCGGCGGTCAGCGTGAAGCGCACGGGACAGCCAAGCCCCCGAACGGCCATGTGCACCTTGGTGCTCAGGCCGCCGCGCGAGCGGCCGATGGCCTGATCTTCAGACCCCCCTTTTTAGCCCCGGCAGCATGCTGGTGGGCGCAAACGACGGTGCTGTCGATGATGAGATACTCGAAGTCCGGATCGTCCGACATCGCCTCGAATATTCGCCACCACACACCCTTCTCGCTCCACCGGCTGAAGCGACGAAACGCGCTGTTCCAGTCACCGAACACCTCGGGAAGATCACGCCACGGCGATCCCGTCCGCACGATCCACAAGACCGCCTCGACAAACATCCGGTTGTCGCGGCCGGTCGACCCCTTCTGGTCGGGGCGAGCGATAATGAGTGGCGCCATCCGATCCCAGGCGCCGTCGCTCAACACCAGCCGATCCATCACACCCAAGGCTACCTCCCAAAAGCAGCCCTGAATCACGCCTCACGCCAAATGGGAATCCTTAGGGCCGAGACTCATTCAAAGCCAGAACGCGACGGCGGTTGCGAGCGCGACGCCTGAGAGGAAGTTGGCGGCGAGCTTATCGTAGCGGGAGGCGACACGGCGGAAGTCCTTGAGACGGCAGAAGGCGTTCTCGATGAGGTGGCGGCCGCGATACCGGTCCTTGTCGTAGCGGATGGCGCGCTTGCGATTGCGTCGGCCTGGGATGACGGGGACAGCCCCTGCATCGCGCAGCGAGCGCCGCAGCCGGTCGGCATCGTAGCCTTTGTCGCCGAGCAGGTAGCGCATGCGCCCGGCGCGTTCGAGAAGAGCCGGTGCTGCCTTCACATCGCTGACGTTGCCGGCCGTCAGCATCAGCGCGTAGGGGCGACCGATGACGTCGGTGAGCGCGTGGACCTTTGTGGTCCAGCCACCGCGCGAGCGGCCGATCGCCTGTGGAGGGCATAGCGTTGGTTGTTTACCCAATTACGCCAGGCGCGAACGGATTGAAGCGTCCCGGATTTTCCGGAGGCAGTTTGGTTGGGGTCATGCTGCCATATCGAGTTCTTGTTTGGCAGCATAGTAGTTCGCCTCGGCCTCGGCGGGAGTGACATAGCCGATGGGTTCGAAGAGGCGATGGTTGTTGAACCAGTCGACCCAGCGCAGCGTGGCCATTTCGACGGCCGCAAGGCTTGGCCAGGAGCGTTGACGCCAGATGACCTCGGCTTTGAAGAGGCCATTGATCGTCTCGGCGAGGGCATTGTCATAGGAGTCCCCGACGCTGCCGACCGAGGGCACCAGCTTTGCCTCGGCCAGGCGCTGGGTGTAGCTCATAGCGAGGTATTGCGAGCCCCTGTCCGAGTGATGGATAAGACCATCGCTAGCCGTGGGTCGGCGGGCATGGATGGCCTGCTCCAAGGCATCCAGCACGAAGTGCGGTCGCGCTGCTGCTGACCTTCCAGCCGACGATCCGGCGGGCGAACGCGTCGATGACGAACGCCACGTAGACGAAGCCTGCCCAGGTGTGGACGTAGGTGAAGTCCACCACCCACAGTGCGTTCGGGCGCTGAACCTTGAAGGCCCGGTTGACCTTGTCGAGCGGGCACAGTGCCTTTCGGTCGGAAACGGTGGTGACACAGGATTTCCCGCGTCGGACACCGGCAAGCCCCATCGCCTTCATCAGCCGCTCGACCGTGCATTTGGCGATGGTGACGCCGTCGCGCAGCAGCTGGCGCCACACCTTGCGCGACCCATACAGGCCAAAGCTGGCCTCGTGGACGCGCCGGATATGGCCCTTCAGCTCGTCGTCCCGCCGGGCGCGAGCGGATCGCTTGCCCGGGTCGGCCACGCGAGCAGCATGTTGATGATATGAGGAGGGGGCGACCGCCAGTTCCCGGCAGATCGGCTCGATCCCCAACTCCTCTCGATGGGCGTCGATGAACGCCATCTTCATCGCCCATGGCGGTCGAGCTCCGCCATCGCAAAATACGCCGATGCCTTCCTGAGGATCTCGTTGGCTCGGCGAAGCTCCTTCACTTCGCGCTCCAGCAGCTTCAGCCGGGCGCGGTCATCGTCCGCCAGCAACGCTGGCCCTGCACGCCGGCCAGCCTCGTCACGACACCAGCGCCGCAGCGTCTCCGCCGTGCAGCCGATCTTGCCGGCGATCGACACCATCGCATCCCATTCCGAGCGGTGATCCGCCCGGTGCTCGTTCACCATCCGGACCGCACGCTCGCGGACCTCGGGCGAAAACTTGTTCGTCGTCTTGCTCATTCCAGATGCTCCTACTCACAAGTGGGAGCCTCCGGAAAACCCGGGACGGTTCATATCACGAACGTCAGGCTGCGAGCCGGATCGTTGGCAGGTTGAGCGAGCGTCGGCCTGAAGGCAACTTGGCGGCGCGGTCCCACAGGAAATCGCCCGAGAAGCCGATATGCTCCCACTCGACTGGCGACGTATGGGCGAGCAGGTGACCGGGCGCGGGATCGCCGTTTCGGCGAAGATGCTCCACGGCGTCGGCCATGTAGGTCGAATTCCAATAGACGATGGCGGCGATGACCAGGTTGAGCCCCGACGCCCGGTACTCCTGCGCTTCCTGGCTGCGATCGACGATGCGTCCCTGCTTGTGGGTACAAAGCGCGCTTGCCAGGAAGTGGCGCTGTTCGGACTTGTTGAGCTCCGCGTGGCAGCGTCGCCTGAGTTGCGGCGACTCCATCCAGTCGATCATGAACTCGGTCCGGACGAGGCGCCCCGCCTCTTGCAGCGCGAGGTCAAGCTGGTTCTGCCGCTCATAAGCGGCAAGCTTTTTCAGCATCGCCGACGGCGCGGCGACGCCGGCCTCCAGCGAGGCGATCAGGCGCACCATATCGTTCCAGTGCTCGCGGATGAGCGCGACCTTGATGCGCTTGCCCATCATGCCCTTGAGCGCCGGGTAGCGCGAAGGCGGCTCGACGGACGCAAGCCGACGATCGGGAAAGTCGCGCAGCCGCGGGCAGAAGCGGATGCCGAGCCCGTCGCACAGGAAATGAACGGGGTCCGAGCTGCCGCCGGTGTCCGAGTAATGCTCGGTGATGGCGAGACGGGCGCCGTGGTGCAGGAGTCCATCGAGGACATAAGGCGCCTCGTGCTCGGCCGCCGACATGCTGATCGAGCTGAATGGTCCGTGCTGGTCCGACGTGTGCGTGTAGAAGCAGTAGCCCGGCTCGACGCCGTGGCGGGCATTGAACTCGCCGGCGGCATCGCCGCGCTTGCCGGACCTGAAGAACTGGCCGTCGCTCGCCGAAGTGGACCCGTCGCCCCAGGTAGCGGCGATCGGCAGCGCGTGTTGGGCGTCGACGATCCGGCCAATCGCCGCCTTGTAGGTTTCGTCGCGGATATAAGCGTCGCGCGTCCAGAAGAACTGGTCGCGCGTGACCCCGTGGCTTGCCTCGGCCATGCGGGAGAGGCCGAGGTTGGTCGCGTCGGCGAGGATGACGGCAAGGAGCGCGTTCTCGTCGTCGACCGGCTGCTGGGTGCGAAAGTTGGTGAAAGCGGTGAGGAAGCCGGTCTCGCGCGCCACCTCGTGCAGGAGTTCGGTCACGCGGATGCGCGGCATCAAGGCGCCGATGCGGTCGGCGAGCGCGTCCGCGGCGGGCGACTTGTCGGCACGCACGGGCGAGATGGAGAGCTTGCCGTTGTTCAGGCTTACGCCTTCAAGCTTGTTGCGGGCGAGCCGGTAGGCAAGGCGATTCAGCCGCCGGTCGAGCCGCTGCGCGCGCGACGCCAGCCATTCATCGGCAGTTGCCGGCAGGCCGAGCTTGGCGGCGATCGGGAGCGCTTGGTCAAACGGCAGGAGATAGCTGTCAAATCGACGGTAATTGGCCGAGCGCTCGACCCAGACGTCGCCCGAGCGCAACTTGTTACTGAGGTGCGCGAACAGCGCCGTCTCGAACAGCCTGCGGTCGACCTTGTTGCCGGGACCGGCGACGAGCTTGCGCCACTCCTTCTTGAACGGCATCGGCGTGCCCTCGGGCACCTCGCGCTTGCCCGAGCGGTTCAGGTCGCGCAGCGCGTTCACCGCCGCGATCGTGCGGTCATCGGCGCCGCTGGCCTTGAAGTCGACGGCGTCGAGCAGCATGGGTCCGTACTTCCGGAGCGTCGTCCAGCGGTCGGCGGCGCGGATGAGCGGGTCTTCCTCCGCGAGATCGGCGATGGCGGCGGCCTGGAGTCTTGCGCCGAACAGCTTGTCGAGTCCGACGGCGGCGTCGATCGCGGCGAGCACGTCGCCTTTCTCCTTCATCGCCGTCTCGACCGCGCCGGCGGTGCCGTCCAGCAGGCGCAGCAGGCGGCCGACGTCGCGCGAGGTGGCGGTGTAGCTCCTCTCCCGCGCGTTCTTGCCTCGCGTGAAGCTCGCGCCGATGAGCCGGTCGGCCATGGACAGCGCGGCGTCGGTCAGGCGTCGCTCAAGGTCGAGCAGCGTCGCGACGACGATGGCGCGCCGGCGCAAAGGCGCGTAGCGTTCGATGGCATAGGCTGGCGTGATCCGCCCCTCGCGCACTAAAAGCGCCAGGCGGTCGGGATGAATGCGCTGGGCCACCCGGGCATCGAGTTCGAGGGCGCGCACGGCATTGAGCTTGTCGAGGAGTTCGCGGACATGGTCGGCCTTGGGAGCGCTCGGCAGGTCCTTTGCCCAAGCGAGCGGCGCGCGGCCAGTTTTCGGGTCAACGACCAGAAGCGCGTCGAGCTTGGCGGTGAGTTCGTCGGACATGCCCCCGAGCAGCGCCTCGGTCGCCCGCTTTTTGGCGCGCGCGCGACCGGCAAGCCCCACCCGTTCGATCGTATCCGAGGCGGGTACGACGATGCCGCCGTTGCGAAGCGCGGCGATTACTCCGGACGCGATCGGCAGGCCCTTATCGGTCGGCCACGCCGCGTGCGCGGCGGCCTCGATGATCAGCGGCAGGTCGGCCTTGCCGTATGGTCGAAGGCCAAGCGCTCGCTCGAGTTCGCGTGCATGATCGGAAGCGGTGGGCGCACGATCGGCGTAACCGGCGAACGCCGTCGGATCGACCTCGAGCTGTGCGGCGACGTAGGCGACGAGCGCCGGCTCGACGCCCGTAGCGGCGGCCAGCCCGAAGCCGGGATGGCGGAGCAGCGCGAGTTGAACGGCGAAGCCGAGCCGGTTGGCGTCGCTGCGGCGCGCGGCGATCAGTCCGAGGTCTTGCCGATCGAAGGTGTAGAGCCGGGCAAGCGCGTCGCGCTCGACCGGCACGCCGAACAGGAGGTCGCGCTCCGCCTTGCTCAGCAACGACCGCCTCGCCATGCTCGCTCCGTCCAGAAAAGGTCAAATACGAACCTAGACAATGGCGGTTAACGGGACGTAGTTGGTGGACGGGTTTGACGCTTGTCAGGTTCTGACGGGCGAGTGTCCACGGAATGTCCGTTTGGGAGACGAGAGGTTGAGCGGTATCCTAGGCTATGCCCGCGTCAGCACCGGTGACCAGGACGTCGCCGGGCAGCGCATGCGGCTGGAGAAGGCCGGCGCCATCCGCGTGTTCACCGACGTCATGTCGGGCAAGAGCATGGAGCGGCCGGGGCTGGCCGAACTGTTCGGCTATGCCCGCAAGGGCGACACGCTGGCGATCGTCCGGCTCGACCGGCTGGGCCGGTCGTTGGGCGAACTCCTCACTACCGTCCAGAGCTTGCGCGAGCGCGAGATCGCGCTGCTCAGCCTGGAGGAGAAGATCGACACGTCGTCCGCGGCGGGCGAGCTGATCTTCCACGTGTTCGGTGCGATCGCGCATTTCGAGCGACGGCTGATCTCCGAGCGAACCCGCAACGGCATTGCCGCGGCCCGCGCCAAGGGGAAAAAGCCGGGCCGGCAACCGGTCGACCCTGACAAGGTGGTCGCCGCACTGAAGCTCGTCACAGCAGGCCTGTCGCCCACCGAAGCGGGTCGCCAGCTAGGCCTCGGCCGCGCCACCGTCTATCGCGAGATGGCGCTGGCCGGAATCAGGCGCGCCGCGTAAGTGTTCCAGCTTCGTTCGTGCTTAGCGAAATTAGGCGAACAACCAACGCTACGTCCTCTACCCAGACCCCGAAATCCATCGCGCGAACTTGCGCCCGGATCGCCTGGATATCGAGATCGCTCATGGTGCATCCTCCCTCGCGTCGCTTCGACGTGCAGCATTAACGCGATGCGAGGCGGACCTCAGTCCAGCGTTCCGACCCAGGCTGATACGGCATGGAGGCCGTAATAGAGCATTGTCAGGCTGGCCAACGTGGCAACGTAGCGCACGCCGACACGTGCCGAAGAGGCTAAAACTCCGGTCCCGTCTCCCCGGAAGACCTGTTGCAGGCGGGTTTCGCCATGGAGCATGACGACCAGCAGGATCGAGATCACCGACACATGGCCGATCACGTCGACCATGCCGAACTCGGGCATCGCGAGCAGAAACACGATCATCAACAAAACGGCGGCTACCCGACCGAGGATCGCACGGCCGACCAGGAGATAGAAGGCAAGGCTGAACTCCACGAAGCCGGCGATCGTGGCGACGGTTGCCAAAGGAAACCCGCCGGTCACGCCGGGATGGGTTGCGAGGACGAAAATAGTCCATTGCGGGAACAGGAACTTTTCGACCGCTGTCCACATCAGGCTGAAGCTGATACTGGCGGTGAGGACCGGAACGCGCCAGGTCGAAAGACCGTGATAGCGCTTGAGCCAGGGAGCGCTCAGCGCGAGATAGGCCGCGACGCCTGGGAAGAACAAATAATCGATCATGTAGAACGAACCGTATTTCGCGATGCCCATCGCGTAGAGCGCCGCGATGCCGATCGCGGCCAGGATCGAAAGCCGCGGGATCAGGACCAGGACTGCGATCGAAATCTGCACCAGCGCAACGAGCCGACCCTGAGCGAGCAACTCCGGTGTCAGGATTGCCGCGCTCGCGCTGTCCGCCCAAGGGACGACCGCCAAGTTCAGCCAAAGGCCCAACGCGTAGATCGCCATGCCGAGGCGCAGGATGACCTCTGCGATGATCGCGACCTTGCCGGACTTCGCAGTGGTGCCCGGTAGAAAGCGGGCAAGCAGCGCGTCGATCACGCCGCCAGCCATGACCGCTGCGGTGAACCCGATCAGCCCCGTCAGGTAGAGATGCGACAAAACCTCGCCGGGGGGCGCTGGCGGCACCGACTGATCGATCACCCCGCAGAACCATTTGACATGGGCTTGCGCGATACCGGGCAACGACCACAAAACCGCGATCATCAGCGCATAGATACGTGAGCGGCTCGAGAACTTGACTGCCATCTGCGTTCTCTCGCCGTGATGGCCAAGTTACGCTGCGATCGGGTCGATAGATGCCGCTGCTCAGATTGAACCGTCCCGGGTTTCCCGGAGGCTCCCACTTGTGAGTAGGAGCATCTGGAATGAGCAAGACGACGAACAAGTTTTCGCCCGAGGTCCGCGAGCGTGCGGTCCGGATGGTGAACGAGCACCGGGCGGATCACCGCTCGGAATGGGATGCGATGGTGTCGATCGCCGGCAAGATCGGCTGCACGGCGGAGACGCTGCGGCGCTGGTGTCGTGACGAGGCTGGCCGGCGTGCAGGGCCAGCGTTGCTGGCGGACGATGACCGCGCCCGGCTGAAGCTGCTGGAGCGCGAAGTGAAGGAGCTTCGCCGAGCCAACGAGATCCTCAGGAAGGCATCGGCGTATTTTGCGATGGCGGAGCTCGACCGCCATGGGCGATGAAGATGGCGTTCATCGACGCCCATCGAGAGGAGTTGGGGATCGAGCCGATCTGCCGGGAACTGGCGGTCGCCCCCTCCTCATATCATCAACATGCTGCTCGCGTGGCCGACCCGGGCAAGCGATCCGCTCGCGCCCGGCGGGACGACGAGCTGAAGGGCCATATCCGGCGCGTCCACGAGGCCAGCTTTGGCCTGTATGGGTCGCGCAAGGTGTGGCGCCAGCTGCTGCGCGACGGCGTCACCATCGCCAAATGCACGGTCGAGCGGCTGATGAAGGCGATGGGGCTTGCCGGTGTCCGACGCGGGAAATCCTGTGTCACCACCGTTTCCGACCGAAAGGCACTGTGCCCGCTCGACAAGGTCAACCGGGCCTTCAAGGTTCAGCGCCCGAACGCACTGTGGGTGGTGGACTTCACCTACGTCCACACCTGGGCAGGCTTCGTCTACGTGGCGTTCGTCATCGACGCGTTCGCCCGCCGGATCGTCGGCTGGAAGGTCAGCAGCAGCGCGACCGCACTTCGTGCTGGATGCCTTGGAGCAGGCCATCCATGCCCGCCGACCCACGGCTAGCGATGGTCTTATCCATCACTCGGACAGGGGCTCGCAATACCTCGCTATGAGCTACACCCAGCGCCTGGCCGAGGCAAAGCTGGTGCCCTCGGTCGGCAGCGTCGGGGACTCCTATGACAATGCCCTCGCCGAGACGATCAATGGCCTCTTCAAAGCCGAGGTCATCTGGCGTCAACGCTCCTGGCCAAGCCTTGCGGCCGTCGAAATGGCCACGCTGCGCTGGGTCGACTGGTTCAACAACCATCGCCTCTTCGAACCCATCGGCTATGTCACTCCCGCCGAGGCCGAGGCGAACTACTATGCTGCCAAACAAGAACTCGATATGGCAGCATGACCCCAACCAAACTGCCTCCGGAAAATTCGGGACGCTTCAGTAGGCCATCGATGTTGCAGTTGGGGGGATTAAGCCGGTCCGCCGCGCTGCGGTTCTACGTGAAATTGCTAGCTAGGATCGGCGTTCTGCGGAAACGCATGGTCTATAGCCCGTGAAAGGCGGGACAAGCGGCTTTTCAGGTGTGCCCATTCTTCTCCGGCAGCTTCGCGCTCCGCCGTTCTCAGAAAGAGGTCGCATTGCGCCCCTGCCGACTTGGACCGTTCGAACAGAGAGCCAAGAAGACGGTTGCGGAGATCAGCAAGGCTTGGACGCGCCGCCGGCTCGACAGCTAAGCACGCCTCGACAATCTTAGCTAAATCGGCCTCTGGAAGCGGATCCGCTATTGGGCAGCCGCGAATAACCCAACCGCGCCAGCGGTCGTTGTCCTGCCATCGGTTGAAGCCGGGGTTGATCCGCCGGTGCCAGTCTCCCCCGTGCGTGCCGATCGGGTGCACACCACGTGTCATTAATTCGTGCAGCATGATGCCGGCGGCAAAAACGTTTGTCCTCTCGTCGAGGACCGTCGCCTTCCACTGCTCGGGAGCCATATAGGGGCGTGATCCACGAAACTCGTCAATCTCGGCAGCGAGATTGACGCTGCCGAAGTCGGCGACCAACGGGCGAAGCCAGATATCGCCTTCCGGCAGCACGAAGTCCCTGCGGAGATCCCGGACGAACACATTCTCAGGCTTCAAGTCTTGATGCACGAGTTCGCGAGCTTGGCAGTGCGCCAGTCCCGCTACGAGTTGGATCATGATCGACAGGCGCCCCTCATTGCCAAGCCGCTCATCTTCTATGAAGGCCGATAGGTCGCCTTCCCATCGCCGAAAATATGCAACGGGCACGCCCAAAAGCATAACGAGGTCGAAGGGCCAGTGGACGTTCGGGTGGTAGTGGGCCTTGGCCTGCAGCGTCATCTCCCGAAGGAAGGCCTCCGCGCTGCCGCGAAGCGAATGACCCGACTTCTTACGTGGATACTTGGCGGCGATGAATCGTGGAAAGACATGCTCCCCATTATCGAGAAAAACGATCTCCCCACCAAAGCCGGCGGCTCTGCCGACAGCCGCCTTGGCTTTGCCGTGGAAGGCTAGCGACTCATCGCATAGGTGTTGGGGCAGATCGTGGAGGGTAGTCATCGTCGATTTTCCGTAGTGCCGGCACGCATGCCAGTCCGATCATTTGTCATATGGCTATCCCGTGTCGGTGAGCGCGCCGCAACCCCCATGGTATGCCTAATAGCTCCATTACCCCCGATGGCGTACGCTGCGGTTGCCTAGGGTCTGTTGAGATTGAGGATTCCGCTACCTGGGATTTTCTGATTCAAGCTGTCGATGGGCAGATGTGTTTTGACCGACGCCCAATGGGCGAGAATGGCACCTCACTGCCTTGGCAAGCCTGGCGACCCGGGGCGTAGCGGTGGCGATAACCGACTATTTGTCGAGGCGATTTTGTGGATCGTGCGGACGGGTAGTCCTTGGCGGGATTTGCCGGATGTGTTTGGCCGCTGGAACACGGTTTTTCGGCGCTACCGGGATTGGGTGAGAGCAGATGTTTTCAAGCGGTTGTTCGACGCCTGCTCGGAGGAGCCGGACATGGAATATGCGATGGTGGATGCCACGATCGTGAAGGTCCATCGTCACGGACAGGGCGCAAAAGGGGGACTTTCAGCCAGGCCATTGGCCATTCCAAAGGCGGCATGACGACCAAGATCCTCGCCTTGACCGATGCGCTGGGCAATCTGGTCCGCTTCGTTCTCATGCCTGGAAACAGGTTCGATACCGTCGGCATCGAACCGCTCATCAAAGGCGTCGATTTCGGTGAATTGATCGCAGACAAAGCTTTCGACAGCAACGCCATCATCACCGACCTCAACGAGCGTGGTGCGCAGATCGTCATTTCCCAGCATCCACGACGCGCCAAGCCCGTCGCCATCGATCTCGATATCTACAAATGGCGGCATCTGATCGAAAACTTCTTCTGCAAGCTCAAGGAATTCAAGCGTATCACCATGCAAGCCGACAAAACTGACACCAGCTTTGCCGCCGCTATCTATCTCGCCGCTGCCGTCCTCAATTCCAAGTGAATCTCGACAGACCCTAGGCGGCGCGGCGCTGCATCAGCGCGGTACGCAAGCAGCGGCAGACGAGTTCGTCGCGCTGGTTGAGGAGTTCATGCTGAAACGTGACGAGGCCCGCGCCTGGCCGCGATTTGCTTTCGCGCAAGTCGGTAACCGCGCTCGAGGCGCGCAGCGTATCGCCGATGAAAACCGGCGAGGGATGGACCAGCTTGTCGTAACCAAGGTTCGCGACGAGCGTCCCCAGCGTCGTGTCGCCGACCGATAGTCCTACCATCAGGGCGAAGGTAAAGGTGCCGTTGACGAGGATGCGCCCGAACTCACTCGCCTTCGCCGCCTCCGCGTCGAGATGCAGCGGTTGCGGATTGTGCGTCATGGTCGAGAACAGCAGATTGTCCGTCTCGGTCACGGTGCGGCGGATGTCGTGCTCGATCCGGTCGCCGACCGTCCAGCCTTCATAATATCTGCCCGCCATCATCTACCACCTTGTCATTCATTTGCTCGCTACCGTTCGTCCTGAGCGAAGTCGAAGTGGTGGGCGCGAACGAGCCCTTCGACTTCGCTCAGGACGAACGGGCGTGGCATTAGTCCTCCACGCACTTCACCCGTGCCAACACCGCGCCCTCGCTCACCTGCCCGCCTTCGACGGCGTTCAGTTCCGCTACCGCCCCGTCGAACGGAGCAGTCAGAGAATGCTCCATCTTCATCGCCTCAAGCGTGACGAGCCGCTGGCCCTTGGTGACGGCATCGCCTTCTGCCACGTCGACCGCGATGATCCGGCCCGGCATCGGCGAGAGGATCGCGCCGTCGGCTGCGGTACCTGCGGTGACGCCTTGTGCTCGCCATGCAGAGACCGCGTAGGTCTGGCCAAGCTCGTTTACGATCGCCAGATTGTTCATTTCGTCAATGCGCACATCAGAAGAGTTCATCTTGCCGATCGGGGCGTCAGCGGGTTCGCCGTCTACCAGCACCAATGCTTCAGCAACCGACGATCTGCTCAATCGAAAACCGTCAAGTCCGCCGTTCCAAGGATCGCTTTCATAAGCGCCGTTCAGATAGCGAAGAATGGTAGACGCTTCTTCCAGTGCGGCTTTTGACGGCTTTTCCGGGGCGATCAAAGCATCGAGATTACTCGCGATAAATCCCGTGCCCACGTCAGCGGATTTGAAGGTCGGGTGAAAAACTGCGCGAAAGAGGAAGCCGGCGTTCGTACGAACCGGCCACACATTGATGTTCTTAAGCTTCGCCAAGAGTCCTTCGATCGCGGCCTGACGCGTCGAACCATAGGTAACGAGCTTTGCGATCATCGGGTCGTAGAAGCTGGACACGGTGTCGCCTTGCTCGACGCCTGTTTCTACCCGTCCCGGCCCTGCATGCAGCGTCAGCCACTCCAACCGCCCGATCGACGGCAAGAACCCCTTCGCCGGGTCCTCCGCGTACAGTCTCGCCTCGATCGCCCAGCCGCTGATGCTGAGTTCATCCTGCGTCTTCGGCAACGCTTCGCCGCTGGCGACGCGCAGTTGCCATTCAACCAGATCCTGCCCGGTGATCTCCTCGGTCACCGGATGCTCGACCTGTAGCCGCGTGTTCATCTCCATGAACCAGATGCGGTCGGCGCGCAGGCCGTCGCTTGCGTCAGCGATGAACTCGATCGTGCCCGCCCCGACATAGTCGACCGCCTTCGCCGCGCGGACCGCGGACGCGCAGACCGCCTCGCGCGTGGCCTCGTCCATTCCGGGCGCGGGGGCTTCCTCGATAACCTTCTGGTGACGGCGCTGGAGCGAGCAGTCGCGCTCGAACAGATGGACCACGTTGCCGTGGGTGTCGCCGAACACCTGCACCTCGATATGGCGCGGCGAGAGGATGTACTTCTCGATGAGCACGCGGTCGTCGCCGAACGACGATGCCGCCTCGCGGCGGCACGATTGCAGCGCGTCGGCGAAGTCGTCCGCGACATCGACGCGGCGCATCCCCTTGCCGCCGCCGCCCGCGACGGCCTTGATGAGGACCGGATAGCCGATCGCGCCGGCCTCGGTCTTGAGACGATCGGGCGCTTGATCTTCGCCCAGATAGCCCGGCGTCACCAGCACGCCGGCGGCGATCATCCGCTCCTTCGCCGCGTCCTTCAGTCCCATCGCGCGGATGCTGTCGGGGTTGGGGCCGACCCAGATCAGCCCGGCATCGATCACGGCTTGCGCGAACTCGGCATTCTCGCTCAGGAAACCGTAGCCCGGATGGATCGCCTCCGCGCCCGTCCGCTTCGCCGCCGCGATGATCCGCTCACCGACCAGATAACTCTCGCGCGCCGGAGACGGGCCGATATGCGCCGCCTCGTCCGCCTGCCGGACGTGCAGCGCCTTGGCGTCGGCATCGGAATAGACCGCGACCGTGCGAATACCCATGCGCTTCGCGGTACGGATGATCCGGCACGCGATCTCGCCGCGATTGGCGATGAGGAGGGACTTAAACACGGTTGAACCTCCCGCTGGCGTCACCCTGAACCTGGCTCAGGGTCCATCGCTGTCTCGGAACGACCTGCTCTCGTCCGTCGATAGATGCTGAAACAGTTTCAGCATGACGGTGGCAGAAGGTAGGATGGCGCGGGTGAAGCAGCCTTGCGTCTCCATACTTGCCAGCGGGCATTACGGTACGCTCTAAATCGGTGTTACTTCGAATTTGCCGGCACGATTGTATGAGTATCGAACCAGTGCCGTGCCCGGCTTTACGTCGAGATACGACCTTCACCGCCTGATCCGATACGAATTCTTCGCCGACATGCCGACTGCCATCGCACGCGAGAAGCAGCTGAAGCGGTGGCATCGCGGCTGGAAGATCAATCTCATCGAGCGCGACAATCCGCGCTGGGAGGACCTCGCGCCAGCGCTCGGGCTGGAGCGGTTGGCGCCCGGCCCACCTTTGGCGTCACCCTGAACTTGTTTCAGGGTCCATCGTGGTTGCTCGACGGAAGGCGCCTTGGCAGCGACGGATGCTGAAACAAGTTCAGCATGACGCTGTAAGAAACGGGAAGCGCTCGCCATTACATCCTGAACACGCCGAAGCGTGTTTCCTCGATCGGTGCCTCCAGCGTCGCCGCCAGCGCCAGGCCCAGCACGTCCCTTGTCTGGGCTGGGTCGATGATGCCGTCGTCCCATAGCCGCGCGGTCGCGTAATAGGGGTTGCCTTCGTCCTCGTATTTCTGACGGACGGGGGCCTTGAACGCCTCTGCCTCGTCGGGCGTCCAGTCGTCGGCGTCGCGGTGGACGGTCGCCAGCACCGAGGCGGCCTGCTCGCCGCCCATCACGCTGATCCGGGCGTTGGGCCAGGTGAACAGGAAGCGTGGCGAATAGGCGCGGCCGCACATGCCGTAATTGCCGGCGCCGAAGCTGCCGCCGATCAGCACGGTGATCTTGGGCACGGTCGCGGTCGCGACGGCGGTGACGAGCTTTGCGCCGTGCTTGGCGATTCCTTCCGCCTCGTACCGGCCGCCGACCATGAAGCCCGAGATGTTCTGAAGGAACAGCAGCGGGACGCGACGCTGCTGCGCCAGTTCGATAAAGTGCGCGCCCTTTTGCGCGGACTCGCTGAACAGCACGCCATTGTTCGCCAGGATCGCGACCGGCTGTCCCCAGATATGCGCGAAGCCGCAGACCAGTGTGGTGCCGTAAAGCGGCTTGAAGGCGTGGAACTCCGACGCGTCGACCAGCCGCGCGATGATCTCGTGCACGTCGTAGGGCGCGCGGACGTCGTCCGGGACGATGCCGTACAGCTCGTCCGCGTCGAACCTAGGCGTACGAGGCTCGCGCATGTTGACGGTCGCTCGCTCGGCCGGCGACAATGTCGAGACGATGTCGCGCACGATCGTCAGCGCGTGCTCATCGTTTTCGGCGACGTGATCGACGACGCCTGACTTGCGCCCATGTGTGTCCGCGCCGCCCAGTTCCTCGGCACTGATGACCTCACCGGTCGCGGCCTTGACCAGCGGCGGCCCGGCCAGGAAGATCGTCCCCTGCCCGCGCACGATCACCGTCTCGTCGGACATGGCGGGCACGTACGCGCCGCCGGCGGTACAGCTTCCCATCACGCAGGCGACCTGCGGAATACGCAGCGCAGACATGTTGGCCTGGTTGAAGAAGATGCGCCCGAAATGGTCCCGGTCGGGAAAAACCTCGGCCTGATGCGGAAGGTTCGCGCCGCCTGAATCGACCAGGTAGATGCAGGGGAGCCGGTTCTCGAGCGCGATCTCCTGCCCGCGCAGGTGCTTCTTGACGGTCATCGGATAATAGGTGCCGCCCTTCACCGTCGCGTCGTTGCATACGATCATGCATTGGCGCCCGGATACGCGGCCAATGCCGGCAATCAATCCCGCACCTGGCACCGCGTCGTCGTAAAGCCCGTTCGCCGCCAGCTGCCCGATCTCGAGGAACGGCGAGCCGGGATCGAGCAACCGCTCCACCCGCTCGCGCGGCAACAGCTTCCCCCGCGCCTCGTGCCGCTCGCGCGACGACGCG
Source organism: Sphingomonas sp. (assembly GCA_965260965.1). GTDB lineage: Bacteria > Pseudomonadota > Alphaproteobacteria > Sphingomonadales > Sphingomonadaceae > Sphingomonas. The sequence continues at coordinate 2,434,846 of CBDHCA010000003.1, forward strand.
CTGCCGCCGAGCGATGCCTTCGCGACGCGCGCGCGCAATTCGTCAGCCAGCGCGCGGTTGTGCGCGGCATTAGCCCGAAATGTATCGCTCTCGGGTGAAAGGTTCGTCTCGAGGACAGGTGCAGTCATGCGGACTCGGCCCCATCGTGCTCACGTCCGATCAGCGCCGCGACGCGACCGAGCCAGGGCCAGGCGTCCTCGCGATACTGCTGCTCGAGCCACGTGGGTTCGGGCAAGCCTGCGATGAGGCCCGCACGCAGCCGATAGACGCCGGGAGCATCGTCGCGGCGACTGTAGACGGCAGCGCCGCATCCTTTGCAGAACGCGCGATACTTGCCGGATGAACTCTCATATTCGGCGATCGTCGCCTTGTCCTCAAAGACGACCCGATCGGAATCCGCCACCAGCACGATATGAAAGGCGCTGCCGTTCGCACGGCGACATTGGCTGCAATGACAGATCGTCAGCGTATCGACCGTTCCCGTCAGCGAATATTGTACGCCGCCGCACAGACACCGGCCCTGCAAGACGTCACGCGTCACTGCGCCACCGGAGGATTGTGGCCGATCAGCTCGCGCCCGATCAGCATCCGCCGGATCTCGTTCGTGCCCGCGCCGATGTCGAGCAATTTTGCATCGCGCATATAGCGTTCGACCGGCCAATCCTTGGTATAGCCCGCGCCGCCCAGCGCCTGGATCGCCTCCAGCGAGACCTTCACGGCATTCTCGCTGGCGAGCAGGATCGCGCCCGCCGCGTCGAAGCGCGTCGTCTTGCCCGCGTCGCACGAGCGGGCGACCGCGTAGACATAGGCGCGCGCCGAATTGAGCGCGACGTACATGTCGGCGATCTTTGCCTGCATCATCTGGAAGCTGCCGATTGGCTGGCCGAACTGGCGGCGCTCGCGCACGTAAGGAACTACCGTGTCGAGGCACGCTTGCATGATGCCGAGCTGGATGCCCGCCAGCACCGCGCGCTCGTAGTCGAGTCCCGACATAAGCACGCCCGCGCCGCCGTTCACCGGCCCCATCACCTGCGCGTCGGCGACCTCGCAATCGTCGAATACCAGTTCGGCGGTCGGCGAGCCGCGCATGCCCATCTTGTCGATCTTCTGCCCGATCGAAAAGCCAGGCATGTCGCGTTCGATCAGGAACGCGGTGATGCCCTTCGACCCTTCGCCCGTCTTGGCATAGACGACCAGCGTGTCGGCATGGGCGGCGTTGGTGATCCAGAACTTCGTACCGTTCAGCACATAGCCGCCCTGCACCGCATCGGCGCGCAGTTTCATCGAGACGACGTCCGAGCCGGCTGACGCCTCCGACATCGCCAGACTGCCGACATGCTCGCCCGAGATCAATTTCGGCAGGTATTTCAAGCGCTGCTCGTCACTCCCCCAGCGGGCGATCTGATTGACGCACAGGTTGGAATGCGCGCCGTAACTGAGGCCGACCGAGGCGCTGGCGCGGCTGACTTCCTCGATGGCCACGACATGCTCCAGATAGCCCAACCCCAGTCCACCATCCGCCTCGGCGACGGTAATCCCGTGCAGTCCTAGCGCACCCATTTCCGGCCACAGCTCCACCGGAAACCGGTCCTCCGCATCGATCACTGCCGCCAGCGGCTCGATGCGATCACTCGCAAAGCGCCGTGTGCTTTCACGGATCATCTCGGCATGCTCGCCCAGCGCGAAATCGAAATCGGGGGTCAATTGGCCTCTCCAGGTCCGGACTTTCCCGGGCGTCTAGTCCCGCGAGCATCGTACGGCAATGCATGCGCGCCGATCCGGGGTTGCCGTTCATCGTCACAAGGCCGATAGTCAATGACTTGCTATGTTCGCCCGTTCAATGGAGGGGATAATGCGACAAGGCGGATTGATCTCCAGGTTGAGCCAGTATCTGCGCCTGACCGAGGGCGAGAGGGATGCGCTCGATTGGCTCGAACGACGCGAGATCAGCGTTCCGGCCGGCAAGCCGATCATGGAAGAAGGCGAACCCAACACGCGGCTGTTCGTGGTGCAGCAGGGATGGCTGCACGCGTCCTCACGTCTGAAGAATGGCGGGCGGCAGATCTTTCGTTTTCATTACCCCGGCGATCTGATCGGCACGTCGAGCATCGCCTGGGTCAACGCCGCCATTTCGCTGACCGCGGTTTCCGACTGCATCCTGTCCGAAGTGCCAAAGCCCAGTCTGGCCCGCATATTCACCGGGGAACCGCGGATCGCGGCGCTGCTCTATGCGATGATGGCGGCGGAGAATGTGGCTATGAACGATCGGCTTGCATCGATCGGTCGGATGAACGCGACGGAGAGGCTGGCGACGCTGTTCCTCGACATGCTGTTCCGGCTGCGCGTGACGGCCGGCGGGGTCGTGACCTCGTTCGAAATGCCCCTCACCCAGCAGGACCTTGGAGACGCGGTCGCGCTGACCAAGGTTCATGTCAGCCGCACCCTCGGAGAGATGGAGCGTTCGGGCATGATCGAGCGTAACAACAAGCGCATCAAGATCGTCGACGAGGCCTCGCTGGTCGAGTTCACCGGGTTTGTCGACCGCTACGGGGTGATGGATACGGACTGGCTGACGACCACGACGGCGCAGGCTGCATAATCCAGGTTATCGCTTCTATCCCAATCGATTAGCCCGTGCGTATGTCGCTCGGTTTGAACGCAAGTTTTTTCTGTACGTGCCCCGCGGACGCGACCATCACGCTCTGCGGCTCGTGGCAGCGGGCGATCAGGTAAGGCAAAACAGGGATAATTGCATGGCCGACCGCGTGGGTGTTGCAGTGATTGGTCTGGGGGGCGCAGTCGCGACCACCGCGATTGCCGGGATCGAGATGATTCGAGCAGGCTCCAACGACCGGCAGGGGTTACCGCTCGCCGACCGGGGCGTGCGCGGCATGGTCGATTATCGCGACCTGCATTTCGGCGGGTGGGATCTCTCGGCAGACGATCTGGCAACGTCGGCGCTTCGGCATGGCGTCATCGGTGACAAGGAACTGTCGAACGGCGCGAGTGCGTTGTCACAGATGAAGCCGTGGCCCGCTGTCGGATCGACCGACTTCTGCGCGAATATCGATGGCGCGAACAAGGTTGCTGCTGACGGGCACCGCGCCGCCGTCGAGCGCATTGCCGACGACCTGCGCGGGTTCAAGGCTCATGGGTCGCTCGACCGTGTCGTGCTGGTCAACCTGGCATCGACCGAGCGTGTGCCGGACGTGTCATCCGCCAGCTTCGCATCGGTCGATGCATTTGAACGGGGGTTGGACGACAACGATCCCGAGATCGGGCCGGCAATGCTCTATGCCTACGCCGCGATCACTAGTGACACGCCCTATGCCAATTTCACGCCCAGCGTGGCTGCCGACGTCGCGCCGCTTGCCGAGCTGGCGAAGCGGCGTTGTGTCCCGATCGCCGGAAAGGACGGTAAGACCGGGCAGACGTTGATGAAGACCGTCATCGCGCCTGCGCTGCGGGACCGTGCTTTGCATGTCGATGGCTGGTTCTCGACCAATATCCTCGGCAACTCCGACGGGTTGGCGCTGGACGATCCGAAATCGCTGCAATCGAAGCTCGGCACGAAGAAGAGCGTACTGGACCAGATGCTCGGCTATCCTGTCGAGGATCATATCATCATGATCCATTATTACCGGCCGCGCGGTGACGACAAGGAAGCGTGGGACAATATCGACCTGACGGGCTTCATGGGTCAGAAGATGCAGTTGAAGCTGAACTTCCTGTGCAAGGACTCGGTGCTCGCCGCGCCGCTCGCGATCGAGATCGCACGGGTTTTGGACCTTGCCGCACAGCGCGGAGAAGGCGGCGTGCAGGAGCAAATGGGCATCTTCTTCAAGTCGCCACAGACCGCCGACGGACGCTACCCTATTCACGCTTTTGCCGAGCAGCAGATGATCCTGGACCGCTGGCTCGACGAGGACCGGTGAATATGACGCAGGGCGGGGTGAAAGCCACCCTGCTGCCGTTGCTGCGTGAACTGGGCGACCTCAAGCGCATTACCGTTTCGGGGCACGACGGCTCAATCGCGACCAGATTGTTCGCATCAGGCTGGAGTGCGCTGGCCTCAGGCGACGATCCGACCGAAGTGATGCGTCGTGTCGTTGCGGCTGCCCTGAGTGTGGCCCGGCTAGGCGGTCTCGACAGAGCAAAGCTTTCAGAACTCGGCCTATCGGATGAAGAAGCAGTCCGCGTGCTGAAGGCGGCAGTCGACGAGGTTGCGGGCGCGGTTGATGACGATATCCTGGCCATGCTCATTCCCGCACTGGCGAGAGGCGCGCCGGCGAGCGCCGATCCGCCCCCATTCGTCGCCGCGCTGGCGGCACAGCCGCGCGCGGGGGTGACGTGCCCCGGGCGTCCACGCATCATGTTGCTGCCGGCGGAAAACCACGCCGAGCACTGCCTCATGGTCGCCGCCTACGGCGTGCTGATGAGCGCAAGGTACGGCGCCGATCCGACGTCCGTCTTTGTCGCGTCGATGGCGCACCACTTCCATAACGCGGTGATGCCCGACAGCGGCTTCAGCGGCGAGATCTTACTCGGAGATGCGTTGGACGCCGTGATCGAGCGTGCTCGTGAGACGTGTCTGGCGCAACTCGACCCGCATGTCGGCGCGACTGTCCGCGCCGCGCTGGCTCCGATCGCCGGCGACCGGACGCCGGAGGCGCGCGCGTTCCACGCGGCCGACGTGCTAGACCGGGTGCTGGAGATCGAGCAGCATCTGCTTCGATCTGCGGTGACGATGGAGCAGGTGTTGGACACCTACGGGCTGGTCCATGATGGGCCGGTGAAGGCGTTCCACGATAATTTGCTGGCCGAGATGGGGTTGGCGTGAGGCGCTATCGCTCGCCGGTCAGCGGGGAGGTGCTCATACCCGATTCACCCCATTCGCTGGCGACGGCGGGCGAACGGTGGCCGGTGGTCGACGGCATCCCTTATCTGCGCACCGACAGCGAAGGGCTGGTCGCGGTCGCGCTCGATCACCTGGATGCGGGCTGCCCTGACGATGCCCTCGTCGCGCTGCTGACCGACCAGGACGCGTGGTGGACGGGTCCGGCGACCGATCTCGGCGAGTTAAAGCGGCTGATGCGTGAGCGCGATACGCTGTCCTTGCGCGAGGCGATGGCGCTGCTGCGCATGGGACCGGTGGCCGATTATTTCGCGTATCGTTGGGTCGATCCGACTTATCTGGCAGGCCTCGCGCTACTGGAGGCACACTGGAACGCTCCGGATACCGCGTTCGAACTGGCGTGCGGCATCGGCCATTTCCTGCGCGAACTGACGGCGCGAGGGGTGGTATGTCTCGGCGGCGACGTAGTGTTCGCGAAATGCTGGCTAGCCAAGCACTGGGTCGCGCCTGCCGCCGATTATGTCGTGTTCGACGCTAGCGCGCGCTGGCCGGGCGCGGATGCGCGCTTCGACCTCGTGATGTGCCATGACGCGTTCTACTTCCTCCCCGAGCAGGAACGGATTTGCGAGCGGTTGCGCCAGTTGATCGGCGAGGGCGGAACGCTGGCGGTCAGTCACCTGCACAATGCAGACTTCGCAGGCGGCAGCAAGGGACCGGCGCGCCCGGTCGCCGAGTGGCGCGCGCTTTTCCCTGATGCCACCGTCCATGACGAGCGCGCACTGCTCGACGCGCTGATGATGCAGGCGCGACCCGCTCGATCGGGCTGGCGGGACGACGCTGCGATCGAGGCATTCTCGCTGGTCGAACCTGCCCGTGAGCCGCATGTGATCGACGCCGGCATCGCCATGCCGCCCGCCGACGCCGTCCTGACGCCCAATCCAGTACTCGAGGACGGGGTGGTCGTCTGGCCATCCGAGCGCTGGCGCGATGAATATGGCGCGGCCTGTCCCTGGGTCGGCGCTAACGTTCATAGCGATCCGGCACGTGCGCGCCGCGTCGTCGATCTGCCGGAGCGTTGGTGATGCGCTGGGGCATTGCCGGTTTCGGCTGGGTCGCGCGCGACTATATGGGACCGGGGATTGAGGCGGCGGGCGGAAGCGTGGTCGCGGTCGCCGATCCCGATCCGCTGGCGCAGGCGAGCGCGGAGTTGGCGGGCATCGTCGCTTATGATGACACCACCATCATGCTGGGCGGCGGCGGCATAGAATGCCTCTACGTCGCGACCCCCAATCACCTGCACGCGCCGCCGATCGAGGCCGCAACGAAGGCGGGCATACCGATGCTGTGCGAGAAGCCGATCGCGCAGGATCTGGCGACCGCCGAGGCGATCGGCGCTGCAGTGCGCTCACACAATGTCCTGTACGGCACCGCCTTCGATCAGCGGCATCATCCCGCGCACCGCGCCGTCGCCGACGCGATCGCCGGCGGCGCGATCGGGCGACCAACCGCGGTCAGGATGGTCTATGCCTGCTGGGTCGGACCGGACTGGTCGACGCAGAACTGGCGTGCGGACCCCGATGCAGCGGGCGGCGGCGCGGTCATTGACCTGGCGCTGCACGGGCTGGATCTGGCGCAGATGCTGCTGGGAGAGCCGCTGACCGGCCTTCACGTCGCGTTGCAGCGGCGCATCCATGACTATGGCGTCGACGACGGCGGCATGCTGAGCGGCCGAACCGATAGCGGCGTGCTGTTTCAGAGCCACGTTGCCTATAACTGTCCGGAGACGCTGCCCCGAAGGCGGCTGGAGATCATGGGGGAGGACGGACTGATCGTCGCGACCGACACGATGGGGCAGACCCCGGGCGGCACCGTCACGCTGCGATCCGGTGAGCAGGCGGAGCGAGCCCTGCCCTTCGACGCTTCGCTCTCGCCGTTCGCCGCGCAGGCGGCGGCGTTCCAGGACGCGGTGCGGGGACGCGCGCACGATTTCGACCTGGAGCGCGACCTGAAGCTGATGCGGCTGTTCGATGCCGCGCATCAGGAGGCGCTCGCGTGCCTTTAAGCCATTATGCGTGCGCCAATTGCGGCTTCTGGCAGGCATATTTCGCGCCGCCGCCCGATTGCCCGGTGTGCGTCGACGTGCGCAACGACCTGCCGGAAGACGGCTGGCGCTTCCTGCCTGAAGACGAGGTTCGCGCCAGCCATGACGGCGACGCGCGCGAGATCGCGCCCGGGCTATGGGCGTTCACGACGTCGCCGAACCTGGGGCTTGCCGGCACCGGCTGGCTGATCGTGCGCGAGGGCGGCAATATCGCGTTCGAGGCGGCGCCCTATTATTCACCGTCGATGCTGGCGCGGATCGAGGCGCTGGGCGGCGTCGCCATCCTCGCCGCCAGCCACGCGCACGGCTATGGCGCGCTGTTCCAGCTGCAGCGCGCCTTCGAGCCGGAGGTCCTCGCCATCCAAAAGGACGATCTGCGCATGACCAAGGCGTTCCGGGTGACGGCGCCCTATGACGAGGCGTTGGGGCTGGCGCCCGGCTATACACTTCATCACGTCGGGGGGCACTATGCGGGTCAGGCCGCGCTGCACGACGCGGCCGGCCGGCGCCTCTTCTGTGGCGACATGTTCAAGATCGACCAGGACGCAAGCGGCCGCGCGACCGCGATCAGCAGTCACAAGGCGTTTCACAAAGACATCCCCCTTACCCATAGCGAGCTCCGCCGCTACCGGGACGTGATCGCGCCGCTCGCCTTCGATGCGCTGCTGACGCCGTTCGAATACGCGCCCGACATCGGCCGCGACACGGCCATCGCGGTGCTGGACGAGGCGCTGGCACATCCGGTCGGCGTCAGGAGGGTCCGCCTGTGAGACTCACGCAAGGCCTACCCGATGGACTGGGCGACGCCGCTCGGCGCTATCTTGACGCGTTCCCGGTCGGTGACATCGTCGCCTTCCCGATCGATGGCATCGACCGCGTCGGGATCCCAGTCTGGGTCGTCGCGCTGTTCCCGGAGGACCCGGCACTTGACGGGATCATGCCTTACGGCGTCGGCTACGGCACGACCGAAGAACAGGCGGTGCTGGGCGGGTTGGGCGAGATCGCCGAGATGGTCTGGCCGACGCTGACGCTGGGCGCGCGGGCGAAGACCAGCGGCTCCTACACCGAACTCGTCGCATCGCTGGGCGAGCGCGGCGTCGCCGATCCGCTGACGCTCTGCCTGCCCGCCGGGTCACCGGTCGGGCGCGACACGGTCCTCGACTGGGTTGAGGCGAAGCGCTGGGCGGACGGATCCAGCGTGCTCGTGCCGATCGATCTTGCGGCCTATTCCGCCAAGGAGCTCGCACCGGGCTACACGCCCTTCACCACGATCATTTCCAACGGAATGGGCGCGGGACCGGATCTCGACTGGGCGATCGGCCACGGGCTGTGCGAGATCATGCAGCGCGATGGCAACGGGCTGCTTTTCCGCGCGCTCGATCGCGGCATAACGATCGACCTGCCCGCTCCGCCCGCGGCGGTCGCCGACCTCATGGCGCGGTTCGAGGCGGCGGGCGTGCGCGCAATCCCGAAATTCGCGACCGACGAGTTCGGCCTCGCCAACGTTTATTGCGTCGGGGTGGATCAGCGCCAAGAACCCGCGGTGCCGATCGTGGCGACCGCATGCGGAGAAGCGGCGCATCCGGATGCGGCGCAGGCACTGGTCAAGGCGATCAGCGAATATGCTGCGAGCCGCGCGCGCAAGGCGTTCGCGCACGGGCCGGCGTCGCTGGTGGAGGCGATCACGCCTGAGAACTATGTCGAGCGCTTCATGGCGCAAGCCGGGAGAGCGGCGAAATCGAGTGATCCACGCGCGTTTCGCGAGATGCAGCGCTGGACGGAGACGGACGCGGCGACGCTGCGCGGTTGGCTGAGCGACAACATGCTGAGCACCCGGTCGGCAAAGCCCTTTGCCGATTTGCCGCACGCCGATGTACCCGACGCCAGGGCGCGCGGTGCGCTCACCCGCGCCGCGGTCGAGGCCGCGGGCTTCGACATTCTCTATGCCGACATGTCCCCGCCCGACCGTGCGGTCAGCGTGGTCAAGGTAATTGTGCCCGGCATGGAGGTCGAGACGATGAGCTATTACCGCATCGGCGAGCGAGGTACCGCCAAGCTGATTAAAGCGGACTCACCCCTGATTTCCTTCGGGAATCAAAGCGCTACGCAGCGGCCTGTCCGGCTGACAGCCGGCGCGCTCGACCGGCTCGGGGGGCAGCCGCTGTTCGATACCGCGTGCGCGGACGCCATGGTAGGCGCGCTGTACCCGCTCTACCGCGAGCCGGAGGCGCACCACGTTGCGTGGGCGCGGACGCACGCATGACCCTGCGCTTCGCCTACAACACGAACGGTGCCGCCAATCACCGGTTGGACGATGCACTGCACCTGATCGCCGACGCAGACTATGACGGGGTGGCGCTGACGCTGGACCATCATCACCTCGATCCGTTCGCCGACGACTGGGCGCGCGAGGCGAAGCGTGTCGCGGCGCTGCTCGACCGGATGGGGCTGGGGAGCGTCATCGAGACTGGCGCGCGCTACCTGCTCGATCCGCGCGACAAGCATGAGCCGACCTTGGTCAGCAAGTCGCCCGACGGCCGCGCTCGTCGGATCGCCTTCCTCACCCGCGCCGCCGAGATCGCCGATATGCTTGGCAGCGAAACCGTGTCCTTCTGGGCGGGTGTGCCGAAAGCCGATGTGCAGCGGGAGGACGCCGCGCAGTGGCTGGACGATGGTCTCGCGCGCGTGCTGGAGGCGACGCACCGGCTGAGCGTGGAAATGAGCTTCGAGCCCGAACCCGGCATGCTCGTCGAAACCGTCGCGGAGTATGCGAAGCTGGCACAGCGCCATCCCACGCTTCGGCTGGCGCTCGACACCGGTCACTGCCTCGTTACTCAGGACATCGAACCGGCGGATGCCGTGCGCCGCTATGCGGACAGGCTCGGGACGGTCGCGATCGAGGACATGCGGCGTGGCGATCACACGCACCTGCCCTTCGGCCAAGGCGACATTGACGTCGGTTCGGTTCTTGCCGCGCTCAGGGCGGTCGATTTCAAGCGGCTGGTCTGCGTCGAGCTGTCGCGGGAAAGCCCGCGCGCCCATGCGGCGATTCCAGAGGCAATCGCCTATCTACGGCAGGTCGCGTGAGGGTCTGCTTCGTCAGCCGGCGGTATTTTCCGGCGATCTCCGGGATGTCGATCTATGCGGCGAACCTGCTGCGCCAGCTCGTGGCCGCCGGCCATGACGTGACGATGGTGTCGCAATATCGCGGCGACGCCTTCGGGCGCGCGGTCTATGGCGGGGGGCCGCCACCGCCCGTCCCCGGCGTAACCGTCATGGGTGTGGAACAATCGGGGGAGCAGTCGACCGGCGACTTCGAGCGCGATATTGACGTCATGGTCGACACGATCGTGCGCGCGCACCAGACCGCGCCCTTCGACGTGCTGCACGCCCAATATGGCTATCCGACCGGCTGGGCCACGCTGATCGCTGCGCGACGGCTGCGGCTGCCTTGCGTCGTATCGATACAGGGTGGCGATGGTCATTGGGTCGGCTCGTGCTGCGAGACGCACCGATTGGCGATGGTCCGGGTGCTGGAGGGTGCCGACGCGCTCCTGATCGGCGGGGAGAGCTTCGCGGACGAGGTAAGCGCGCGTCTCCACGTACCATCGGAACTCTTTACGATCGTACCGGGCGCGGTCGACACAGGGCGGTTCCGGCCGGGTCCCGACCATGCTGGTCCCGTGCGACTGTTATATCATGGCCGCGTGGACGCGCGAAAGGGCGTCCTCGACTTCCTCCACGCGCTTGTCGACCTTCCCGGCGGATGGAGCGCCACAATCTCGGGGATCGGCCCCGACATGGACGCGGCAAAGGCGCTGGCCGCGACGCTCGCCGTTCCCGTCACCTTCACCGGCTATGCCGATTACGGTGATGTGCCCGCGATCTATGCGGCGCACGATATCTTCGTATCGCCGACCTATGCGGAGGGCTTTTCGAACACCATCCTGGAGGCGATGGCGAGCGGGCTGGCAGTGGTTTCATGCCGCTCGGTCGGCGTTGTCGATTGCATCCGCAGTGGCGAGAACGGGTTGCTGGTCGAGCCGGGCGATGTCGGGGCGCTGTCCGACGCGCTTGGGCGGCTCGTCGCCGAACCGGACAAGCGCAGGGCGCTCGCTGAAGCCGCGCTGGTCGAATGCCAAGCGACCTATAGTTGGGACACCGTCGGTGCGCGGATCTTGCAGGTCTATGCCGATCTGGCCGGCAGGACGACGTTCCCGCCGCTGGATACGGATCTGCCGATGACCGCATGTCGCTTCAGACAGGAGCCGCATCTGTTGTGACGCACGTCGTCGCCGTATCGCCGCATCTGGACGACGCCGCCTTTTCCGCCGGTGGAACGCTGGCGCGGCAACGGCGCGAGGGGACACGAGTCACCGTGCTCACCTGTTTCACCGGCAACGTCGCGCGGCCGACCGGCTTCGCGCTCGCCTGCCAGCTGGACAAGGGGCTGGACGAGCACGTCGATTACATGGCGCTGCGCCGTACCGAGGACGAAGCGGCGTGCGCGGTGATCGACGCCGATGTCTGTCACCTCCCCTTTCTCGAAGCGCCGCACCGCGGCTACGACGGCGCGCCCGCCTTGTTCGCTGACCGGCGCGCGGACGACATGGTTGCCGACCAGCTTGGCGAAATGCTCGGGCAGCGGCTGCGCGCACTTGCGCCCGATCTCGTGCTCGGCCCGCTCGGTCTTGGCGATCATGTCGATCACCACATCGTGCGCGACGTGCTGCTCGCCGAGTGCACCACCGACCTGCTGCTGTGGGAGGACTGGCCCTATCTCGACCGCGCGGAAGTCGCGCATCCCACGCACCCGGCGCTCAACGTCGCGCTGGATAATGAACTGCGCGCCGTGCGTACATCCATGTGCGCCGCCTATTCGACACAGATCAACTACCAGTTCGGTGGCGTGGAGGCGATGTCCACCAGGATCGGCGCGATCGATCATGAGAGGTTTCACCGGCCATGAGCGCGCGCAGGTGGCGACCCGCGCAAGTCCTGATCACCCGTTCCGCGCGGGACTGGGCGCACGGCCGCGCGATGGTAGAGCGCGCCGCGGCCGAGGGCATCGAAGTCGTCGAACTGCCCGGCGACCGGCTGAACCTGGCCTTCCCCGATGATCCCAAGCGCGCCTATGCGCAGGCGAAATCCACCTTGGCGATGACCGTAGCGCCCCCATCGAAGCGCCGGTTCCAACCCATTGCCCCCAGCGCCGACTGGCGCGTCGATCTGGCTGAGGGTTGCCCGGCGCATTGCAGCTACTGTTACCTGGCGGGATCGCTCAAAGGACCGCCGATTACCCGCGCCTATGCCAATCTGGACGAGATCATCGCGGCCCTGCCCGACTATCTCGGCAAGGGCGCCGTCACGTCGCGCTCCCGCCACCGCAGCCATGAGGGAACGACGTTCGAGGCGAGCTGCTACACCGATCCGCTAGCGACCGAGCACATCACCGGCTCCCTGGCGGCGATGATCACGCATTTCGGTGGATGGGAGGTGGACGCACAGTTGCGCTTCACGACTAAGTTCGCGGCGGTCGCCCCCCTTCTCAGGCTTGAGCATCGAGGACGAACTAGGATGCGCGCCTCGCTCAACCCGAAGCCTTACGCGCGGTATGAAGGCGGCTCGGACCCTGTCGCCGCGCGTATTGCCGGGCTGCGCCTCATGGCGGATGCCGGGTATCCCGTCGGGCTGACGATTGCACCGATCATCGCGGCCAGCGGCTGGGAACAGGCCTATGGCACGCTGATCGACGACATCGGAAATGCGATGGACGGCGCCGCCGACCTGGATCTGACCGTCGAGCTCATCACGCACCGCTATACCGAGGGGTCGAAAGCCGTCCTGGAAAGCTGGTATCCCGGTTCCGGTCTGGACATGGGAGAGGCCAGCCGCACGGTAAAGCGCACGAAGTTCGGTGCGGTGAAATATGTCTATGACAAGGGGACGATGGCTCGGCTGCGTGCCTTTTTCGAACAGCGCATCGGTGAACGGCTCCCGGCCGCGCGCATTCTCTACTGGACGTGATCGTTCAGCCGCGCGACAAGCGAATCAGGCAATAGGAGAGCGATGGACGCGAGCAGCTCAACGGTGGATGCTCCACCCTCGACAAGGGGGCGGCGTGGCATCGTCCTGCGAATCGTCGGCGGCGTGCTGCTGGCCATTTTCGCGGTGTGGCTGTTGTTGTTCGTCACCAAAGGGCGTTTCTTGCGCCATCCCTTCGAACGGATCGTCGGATCGGCAACGCATCGTACGGTCAAGGTGGCAGGCGACTTCCAACTGTATTTTGCGCCGATCAACATAAAGTTCGTCGCCGAAGGGCTGTCGATCTCCAACCCCGCCTGGGCGAGCAAGCCCGACCTGTTTTCGGCAAAGCGTATCGAGGCGCGAATCGCCAGCTTCCCGTTGATTGTCGGCAAACGCCACATTTGCACGCTGGAAATGGCGGGCGGCGCGGTCGACCTAGAATGGAGCAAGGACCGCCGCAATAGCTGGACCTTCAGCGACAACAAGGGGGGCAAGCCCTTTCAGATGCCGATGATCGACCGCGCGACCGTCGCCGGCACGACGCTGCGCTATATCGATCCGCAACTGCTCCTGAGGGTCGATGTCGCGATCGAACCCGTCCGGAGCGCCGGGCGCCGCATCCGCGACGCGATCGAGCTGCTCGGCAATGGAACACTGAGGGGACAGCCATTCCGGCTTGCGGGCGCGCTGCAATCCCCCAACGAAACGGTGGCGAACGGGCATAATGCGCTTCGATTGCGGGCGGACTTCGCGCACACGCGCATCGACGCGGCCGGAACGCTGGTGCGGCCGACGCAGATCGACGGCGCCGACCTGGCCGTGGCGGCGCGCGGACGCAACATGGCCGAGCTGTTTTCGCTCATCGGCGCGGCCGTGCCCGAGACGCGCACGTACCGGCTGAAAGCGCACCTGACGAAGCAGGGCATCGAGTATCGCTTTACACGGCTCGCCGGCACGTTCGGCGACAGCGATATCGCGGGCAAGGTGACCGTGCGGGCCACTGAGCCGCGGATCGAGATCGATGCAGCGGTGAATACGCGCAAGCTCGACATCGTCGATGCCGCACCCTTTATCGGCTACAATCCCGATCTGATCGCGACAAAGGGCGCGGTCGCTGCCTCGGGTCAGGGAAAGCCCGCGCGGCTGCTCCCCGACGCTCATCTCAGGATCGACGCGATCAGCCGGTTCGACGCCGATGTGCGCTGGCATGTGGGCGTCGTTCGGTCGAAGAAGGTACCGGTCTCGGACATTGACCTGACGCTTGCGCTCAGGAACAGCCTTCTCAATCTCTCGCCCCTCACCTTCGCAATGTCGCGTGGGAGGGTCGACTCTGACATCACCATTGACGCGCGGCGTCAGCCGGTACATACTAGCTATGATATTCGGCTGCTTCCCACCCCGATGGCAAAGCTGCTCGCGGGCTTCGGTGTTGCAGAGGCGGGTACGACGGGCACCATCCGCGCACGCGTAAAGCTGGAGGGCAATGGCGATACCGTCCATCGTTCGCTGTCGACGGCGGATGGGCGTATCGCAATCGTCATGCCGCGCGGCACCTTCTGGACGCGGAACGTGCAACTGTCCGAACTCGATATTGGAACGTTCGTGCAGAAGATGTTTCAGCACAAGCTGAAGGAGCCGGTTCAGATCAATTGCGGCCTGATCGCGTTCACCGTCAGAAATGGTACCGCTGCGGCCGACCCGATCCTGATCGACACAAGCAAAAACGTTATCCTTGGGCGTGGCGGGTTCAGCTTCGACGATGAAGCGCTTGATCTGCGCTTGCGTGCCGATGCCAAGAAATTCAGCCTGTTCTCCGCGCAATCTCCTGTCGGGCTAAAGGGGCATTTCGCGAGCCCGGCGATCAATCCCTTGAGCCCGCAACTCTTCGAGCGCGGCGGCGCGGCGGCGACGCTCGGGCTCGTCGCGACACCGCCGGCCGCCCTCCTTGCATTCATCGACGTGGGCGACGCGAAGGCGGCGGCGTGCGGGCCGGTGCTGGCCGGTGCGCGAGCCGCTCAACAGCGCACGACGAAGGGCAAGCCACGCGACGATGTCGGGCACGGCACCACAGCGAAGAGCGAGAGCGGCAAGCGCAAGAAGTTCCTCGGCATCTTCTGACACGGTCGCACTAGCCAGTCTTGCCGCCGCGCATTATCCGCGGGTCATGATCCGAGAGCCAGTCGTGACCCATGGGAAACGCGCCATGATCATTTGGCTGGGTGCGATACTGACACTCTGCGCCGTAAGCGATCCCGCCGTCGCTGCCGATCGCCCGACCCTGACAGTCTTCGCTGCTGCGTCGATGACCGACGCGCTGACGGCGATAGGTCGCGCCTATACGGGCCTCACCGGGCAGCGTGTGCGCTTCTCCTTCGCAGCCAGCGGCACCATCGCGCGGCAACTCGCGGCTGGCGCGCCGGCCGACCTCTTCGTCTCCGCCGACCCCGCGTGGATGGATCAGGCGGAGCGGCAACAACTGATCGACCCGCACAGCCGGATCAACATTGCCCGGGGACGCCTGGTCCTGATCACTCCCAAATCCAGTCTGCTCACGATAAGGATCCGGCCCGGTTTCCCGGTCATGGCCGCGCTTGGCGCGAACGGGCGACTGGCGATCGGCGATCCGGACTATGTTCCCGCCGGTCGGTACGCGCGCGCGGCGCTGATGCGCATGGGAGTTTGGCCGCAGCTGACGGGTCGCGTGGTACGCGCCGATACCGTCCGCGTCGCCTTGGCCTACGTCGCTCGCCGCGAGGCGCCGCTGGGCATCGTTTACGAGAGCGACGCTTTGATCGATCCGGCGGTTCGCATCGCGGGTATCTTTCCGGCGGCCAGCCATCCTCCAATCATCTATCCTGCCGCGATGACGCGACGGGGCAAGCCGGGTGCGGCGCGTTTCCTCGCCTTCTTGCAGGGCACGCAGGCGCGCGCCATCCTTCGACATTACCGATTCCAGGCATGACGCCCCGCGCGCCCATTTCCTAGACCATGTTGTCGGACGCGGAAGCGGAGGCTTTGCTGTTGTCGCTCAGGGTGGCGGGCTGGGCAACACTATGGGGTATGCTCGCGGCGATAGCATTTGCCTGGCTGCTGGCGCGTCGTCGCTTTCCGGGTCGTGCGTTGCTCGACGCACTGCTGCACCTGCCGCTGATCTTGCCGCCGGTTGTCGTGGGTTTCATCCTGCTGCTGCTGTTCGGCGTGCAGACCCCGATCGGGCGCTGGTTTCAGACGACGTTGGGCATTCAACTTCCCTTCACAGCGGCTGGGGCGGCGCTTGCCTCTGGCGTCTCGGCCTTTCCCTTGATGCTGCGCGCGGTGCGCATCGCGTTGGAGGGTATCGATTCCAACCTCGAGGAAGCGGCACGCGGCCTTGGCGCCGGGCCGATCGACCGGGCACTGACGATCGTCCTCCCGCTGGCGCTTCCCGGTCTCGTTGCGGGCGTCGTCATCGGTTTCGCGGCCTGCCTAGGTGAATTCGGTGCGGTCATCACCTTTGCAGCCAACATCCCGGGTGAAACCCAGACGATCCCGCTGGCCATCTATGCCGCGATCCAGGTGCCGGACGGGGAAGATGCAGCGCTACGGCTTTCGGTAATCTCCTTCGTCGCGGCGCTCGCCGGGCTGATGCTGTCCGAGGGGTTGCTCTATCTGGGTCGCCGTCGAGCGGGGCGTTGATGCTTGTCGTGAAGGCGCGGGCCCAGCTAGGTGACTTCACGCTGGACATCGCTTTTGAAG
This sequence comes from Sphingomonas sp., assembly GCA_965260965.1. Classification (GTDB taxonomy): domain Bacteria; phylum Pseudomonadota; class Alphaproteobacteria; order Sphingomonadales; family Sphingomonadaceae; genus Sphingomonas. The sequence goes on from CBDHCA010000003.1 coordinate 2,451,564, forward strand.
GACCCTCGGACGGCGTCACCATCCTGTTCGGACCATCGGGCGCGGGCAAGTCGGCGACGCTGGCGGTGGTCGCCGGGCTGCTGCGGGCAAGCGACGCACGTGTGGCGATCGGGGACCGCGTTCTGACGGACACGGCATCTCGCCACTTCATCCCGCCCGAGCGGCGCAGGATCGGCATGGTGCATCAACAGGCGCGGCTATTTCCGCACATGCCGGTCCGGCACAACCTGCTATATGGCTGGCGCCGCGCCAAGACACCGCGACGGATCGGCATGAACGACGTCGTCGCGGTCCTGGCGATCGGGCATCTGCTGGATCGACGCGTGGCGAACCTGTCCGGCGGCGAGCGACAGCGTGTAGCGCTTGGCCGCGCACTTCTCAGCCAGCCCGATCTGCTGCTGCTCGACGAGCCCGTGTCCGCGCTGGATGCCGCACGACGCGCGGAGGTGCTCGACTATATCATGCGGTTGCGAACCGCGTTCGGGTTGCCGATGCTCTACGTCACGCACGACGCGCAAGAAGCCAGGGCGATCGGCGATCGGCTGGTAAGGATCGAACATGGGAAGGTGGTGGCTCAGGGAACGCCCGCCGACCTTTTACCTACTCGCGGGCTGACCGGACTGGTCACCGGGCATGACGTTGGCGGGACGCTCGTGCGTATCCAGGGAAACACGGCGCGCCTGCCCAGGATCGACGCGGCGATCGGCTCGATCGTCACCTTTTCCTGGTAGACGTACCCACCAGTCGCTTTTGCAGGAACTCGAGGACCAACGCCTCTTCGGGTCGCAAGCCTTTCGCATCCTCGTCCAGTTCGCGCGTAACCTCGTCGCGGACCTCCAGCACCAGCCCCTTATCGAGATAGCTGTCGAGCACCGCCGGATGGACATAGCATTTGCGACACACCGTCGGCGTATTGCCGAGCCGCGCGGCCACCCGCTCGACCGCGGCCTTCACATTGCGCTTGGCCGCAGCCTGTGAATCGAACGCCTCATATTCCGCCAGCGCCAGCGCGGCCAACACGGTCCCGGTCCAGGTCCTGAAGTCCTTGGCGGTGATGTCGTGCCCGGCGATTTCCTTCAGATATTCGTTCACATCGCCCGACGTCACGTCATGGCGGCTCCCATCCTTGTCCACATATTGGAACAGATGCTGGCCGGGCAGGTCCTGCGTCGCCTTGACGATCCGCGCGACACGTCTGTCCTTCAGGTTCAGATTCCATTGCTTCCCGCTCTTACCCTTGAAGCGGAAGGTCAACTCGCCGTGATCGACTTCGACGTGGCGGACGTTCAAGGTCGTCAGGCCATAGCTCTTGTTGCGTCTGGCATATTGATCGTTTCCGACCCGGATCATCGTCGCCTCCAACAAATGGACGACGGTCGCCAGCACTTTCTCGCGCGGCAAGCCGTGCTTGCGCATGTCGGCGTCGATGCGCTCGCGGATCACCGGTAACGCCTGCGCGAAGTCGAGCATATGCTCGTATTTGGTGGCATCACGCACCTCGCGGAAGCGTTCATGATAACGATATTGCTTGCGCCCCTTCGCATCGCGCCCGGTCGCCTGCATATGACCGTCCGGATCGGGGCAGATCCAGACATCGGTGTAGGCGGGCGGAACGGCCAGCGCGTCGATACGCCGCCGAACCGCGCGGTCCCTGATCAGCCCGCCATTCGGGTCACGGTAGCTCCAGCCGCGCCCGGAGCGCCTTCTCGTGATCCCCGGCTCGTCGTCGCTGACGTAGATCAGCCCCACGCTCTCCGCCGCGTCTTGCGGATCGACGATATTGCCAGTGTCGTCATCCACGCTATCCTTCGCCATGCACGCCCATCATTGCCGGTCAATCGAAAACGATAAGCGCGCATGGCGGGATTATCGTTCCGTTACAGTCCGATCAGCTCGCCATCGTTGCGGGTAATGACGATCGTCGCGGAGCGCGGGCGAGCCGCTGCGGACGCAGCCGACTGGCTGGCCGGCCAGTTGCTCGTGATGTTGGCTGGTCCGCCGTCCTCACCCGGATGCTGGATATTGACGAACAGCGCGCGCCCGTCGGGCGTCGTGTGGATGCCGGTGATTTCGCACTCCTTGGGGCCGACCAGGAAGCGGCGCAGCGTCGCGCCCGGTGCCTTGCCCATTCGCGTCGTGACCATCGAGTTCCCACCGACACTGTTCGCCACAGCCCTGGTCCTGCCATCGCCGACCTGGCCGGGGATCCCCGCCAGTAGCATGCAGTTCGTCACGTCGGTATAGGCACCGTCGTCCGTCTCGATCCACATGATCGGCGTGCCCTGCCCGGTCGCGTTCTCGGGCAGACCGAACCACAATCCATCAGGTGACGAGAAGTCGTTGGTCGCATCCAGCCCAGACAGGTTGATATTCTGCGGATCTAGGTCGGAACCGGCGCCGAACGCATAGATGTCCCACGCAAAGCCCGTTGATTCCGATGAATCATTGCCTTCGCGCAGGCGGATGACATGGCCGTTCGCATTCCCTTTCGCGGTTCTGCCGGCGGTTGACGGATCGGCATAGGCGCGCGGATTTGCGGCATCGGCGCTCACCGCGGTTCGCTGGCTGTTATTGGTCAGCGTGCAGTACATCTCGCCCGTCGCCGGGTTCACCGCCGTCCATTCGGGCCGGTCCATCGGCGTCGCGCCAACCGCGTCGGCGGCCAGCCGCGCATTGATCAGCACGTCCGCCTGGCTGGTGAAGGGGTAGGCCGCGTTGCCGCCCGTCAGCGGGCCGGTACCATAGGTCAGCGGCAACCAGATGCCGCTCCCGTCTTCGCGGAACTTGGCCACGTAGAGCGTACCGCTGTTCAGATACTTGTCGCCGATCGCCAGGCGGTCGGCGGCATCGGCGTCCGTCGCCGACCAGGGCGTGGCGGACACGAACTTGTAGATATATTCGCCGCGCGCATCATCGCCCATGTAGAATGCCGGGCGGACACCCGCGATCATGCGCCCCGCTTGGCAACCTTCATGGTTCAACCGGCCGAGCGCGGTGCGCTTGCGCGGCGTCGCGCTCGCGTTGAACGGATCGATCTCGACCACCCAGCCGTACTGGAACGCCTCGTGCCGGAAATCCTGCGTGCCGTCGGATGCGGCATTCGGATTGGCGGTGATGTTCCAGCGCGCATAGGTAGTGTTGGCCGGGTCGGCGGGCATCACGGTCGTCCAGCCGTAATTGCCGCCGCGCCCCTCGGGGATACCATAGCGCGCCAGCGAGACGTTTTCCTTGGCGAAGCCTGCCCCATCACGCGTCGCGGCGTCGCCGCGCTCGCGGCGGAAATAGCCGGCCCAATTCTCTTCGTTGGTCAGATAGGTCTGCCACGGCATCGTGCCGTTCGCACAGTTGTTGATCGTTCCGCGGCCTGCCGTCCCGACGGGCGAATAGACGGTGCGCAGCGCAGGGTCGCCGCGAACGGGTCCGCTGAATTCCGTCGGCGTCAACGGGGTTACGCGGCGATTGAGCGCACCCGCCTGGACATAGCTCCATGTACCGCCGGTCTGCGTGACCTCGATCACCGAGACGCCGTGCGCCTCCATCTCCTTGAGCGCCTCGGCCTCGGGCCGGACGCCGTTCGGGGCGGTCGGGCCGTCGGGATGCAGGTAGGACTGTGTGATGTTCTCATGGTTCAGGACCAGCAGGCCGCGCGTGCTGCTCGACGGATCGGGCGTCGTCCCACTGGCAGAGAGCCCAAAATAGCTCATCCCGTCATGGTGATCGCCGGCGCGCTGCGCGAAGTTCGTATCCGTCCCCGCGTTGGAATAGGCGGCGACACCCGCCGCGATGGGATCGCCCAGCCGGTAGAGCACGGTTACGGCATAGCCGTCGGGCACAGTCACGACATCGGACAGGTTCTTGGCGACCGGCGTGAAGCCAAGTTCAGCCGGGCCGACCGTCACGGTCGTATCGGCCTGCGCCGCGCTGTCGGCGGTCGCGAAGCGGAAGACCAGCGGCGTGGCCTTGACCACGCCCGGCGCGGTGAAATTCGCCTTGGCGCTGTTTGCGTTGACCAGTGTCACCGCCGGACCGCTGACCTGCGACCAGCCGGCACCGCCCGCGTCACCGCCCGTGACCGACCCGTTCAGGATGACTGTCTTGCCCGCGCTGGTCGCCACCGCGTCTCCGGCATTCACGCTCGCCGTCGGCAAGCCCGGCGCATCGTCGCCGCAGGCACTCAGCAATGCACCGCCAAAGACCGCAGCAGCAGCAGCCTGCAATCCGCCCGTAAGCGTCCGGCGACGCGATAAGCGCCGCACGACCAACTCGTTCAGGTGCAGGTTGGCACTGCTGTTGGTATCGACATCGCCATCGTCATAGGCGGCATTGAACGTGGTGGTCATGCTGCAATCCCCCGGCTTCACATGAAGTTGAGGGATGCGTTAGGTGACAGTCATGTCATGTTGATTGCGAACAGATGGCAGATCGGCGACGCTTCGGCGGCGCTAATGTGACAATGGCGCGGATCGCAGCGAAAAAGCCGGCGCTGACCTAGGGATGGGCGCTCTGACTGCCGGGCTTGGCGTCTTCCTTTTCCTCTTCTCCTAAACCTGTTCCGGCAACGGTTGGGAAGAACGCTTTGGACAATCCGTGATAGAGACGCTCGCGCGAGACGAGCGCGCTGATCCCGTCAGCAATCAGCGCGGTTGCGAACAACGGCACGATCATGCCGCGGCTGGCAGTCGCCTCGCTGATGATGATGACCGCCGTCAGCGGCGCGCGGACGACGCCGACGAAATAGGCGACCATGCCCAGCAGGATGACCGCTCCCGCCGAACTGGTCGGGAACAGCGGTGTCAGCAGGTTGCCCACGCCCGCCCCGACCGCCAGCGACGGCGCGAAGATGCCGCCGGGCGTCCCGCTCAACGTCGTCGCCAGGGCCGAAATCAGCTTGGCCGGCCCGAACCACAGGCTCGTCCCCGTGCCATTGAACAGCGCCCTGGTCGCGTCGTAGCCGGTGCCCCAGGTCGTGCCGCCCGTCATGATGCCCAGCACCGCCACGACCAGGCCACAACCGCCAGCGAAGATTACCGGCCGCGCCTTTGCCAGGTGCAGCCAGCGGTGCGTCGGTGCTGAAAAGGCGAGGACCGTGCGACTGAACAGACCGCCCGCAACCCCGCCCACGATACCGGCGACGGGGCAGATGACGATCATCGCGGATACGCTGAGCGTCTGGCGCATGACCCCGAAATAGACATAGTCGCCCGCGATCCCCAGGCTGACCAGACCGGCGATCATCACAGCCGCCATGACCAGCACCGCCACCTTCTGTTCATAGGCGGAGGCCAGTTCCTCAATGGCGAAGGCAACCCCGGCAAGCGGGGTGTTGAACGCGGCCGCGACGCCGGCGGCACCCCCGGCGATCAGGACGCCCGCACTGATCGGCACGCGCAGAATCCGGTGAACCATGACCATCAGCGCCGCGCTGATCTGCACCGTCGGCCCTTCGCGCCCGACCGAGGCGCCGGCGAACAGCATCGCGATCGTCAGCGCGAACTTGCTGAACGCGGTGCGCAGCGAAACCAGCGGACCGGCCGCGGCACGGGCGGGCGACCGGGTCGCGGCGATCACCTGGGGGATGCCGGAGCCGCGCGCGTCCGGGGTGAAGCGCACCGTCAGAAACATGACGCCGGCAAAGATCGCCGGAGTGAGCGCCAGCGGCAGGTAGGGTTGTGCCGCGACCAGCGCGGCAAAGACCCGCTGCACCCAGTCGCCCAGCTTGGCGAACCCGAGCGCCACCAGCCCAAGCAACACACCGCCGGCCCCCGTCGCGACGCGCCGGCGCCAAACGCTGGTCAGGCGCTGAAGATCGGCGTTCGAATAGACGTGCGGCATTCACGGGTCCCACGGCAGGATGCGGCGCGAGCGATCGACCCTTCTCCGGCCCCGGTCAATAGAACCGCCGTCAATAGAAAGACGCGATCGCCGTGCAGGTCGCGATGCCCACCACCAGGTTCATCGGTACGCCGATGCGAATGAAATCCATGAACCGATAATCCGCCGCGCCATAGACCATCGTGTTGGTTTGATATCCGATCGGGGTGGCAAAGCTCGCCGATGCCGCGAACATCACGGTCACGATCAGCGGGCGCGGATCGATACCTATCTGGCCGGCGAGGCCGATTGCCACCGGTGTCATGATGACTGCGACGGCGTTGTTGGTGATCGCCTCCGTCAGGACCGAAGTCACGCAATACATCAGCAGGATGACGGCGAACGGCGGCAGTCGCGCTAGCAGCGGGTCGAGCGTGGTCACGACCAGCCGGACGCTGCCCGCCTGTTCCAGCCCGATACCGATAACCAGCATGGCGAAGATCAGCACCAGCACATTGCCGTCGATGGCGAGCCAAGCGTCCTCCGGGTCGATACACCGCGCGGCCAGCACCACTGCGACGCCCAGCAGCCCCAGCGTGGCGATCGACATCACGCCCAGCGTGCCCAGCGCGATGACCAGCGCCAGCGTGCCGATGGCGATCGGCGCGCGGCGGCGGCGATAGCGCCTGACCGTGCTGGTATCCTCGCTGATGAAATTCGGGTGCTGGCTCAACTGCGCGATCGCCTGCGAATCCACGGCCGCGATCAGGCTGTCCGCGGCGTGAATGCGGGTATTGGCGAGGTCCGCGCCGTGCGTCAGTTGCGCGCGGCTGATGCCCAGGATGCGGATATGGCGATCGGACAACAGCGGCAACGCACTCAGCCGTCGACCGATTGCCGGATGGCTTGGTGAGACGGTCAGGCTGATGAGCCGCACGTCATCCGATCGCTCGTCCTCGGCAAGCTGGATCGTCGCCCCGCCGCTCTGCATACCAACCACAAGGCCCTTCGATCGCGCCAGCCCGTCCAGTTCGGCAGGCGACGCCAGCACGGCGAGCCGGTCGCCAGCCGATAATGGCGCGCCTGGCGCCGGGTTGCGGATCAGCTCGCGTCCACGCTTCAGCGCCAGCAATTTCGCCCTTCCTCGCGCCAGAACGGGCAGCGTTCCAATCGTGGAATCATCCTTCAATGCATCGGACGTCAATTCCAGCTCGGTCAGATAGATGCGCTGCCGGCGCCCGATGACATCATTATCCGGTCGCGCCGGCAGTAAACGGGGACCGAGCAGCAATAGCGTCGTCGCGCCGGCAGCCAGCGCCACCAATCCGATCCGCGTGATCTCGAAGATGCTGAACGGCGGCTGGCCGTATTCCTGTGCCACCCCGTCCACCAGCAGATTGGTCGAGGTACCGACCAGGGTCAGCGTGCCGCTCAGGATCGAAAGATAGGATAGCGGGATCAGCAGCCGGGTCGCCGCGACCCCAACAACCTTGCCCAGCCGTTTCATCACCGGGATCAGGACGAGGACGACCGGGGTATTGTTGATGAAACCCGGCGCGATCATCGCACCGACCAGCAGCTCGGCGACGCTGCGTCTCGGATGCGTGGCGGCACGGCGCACGACCAGATCGGCGATGGCCTCGATCGTGCCGGTGCGAACCAACGCGCCCGACAGGATGAAGAAGGCGCCGATCGTCACGGGTGCGGGATTGGAGAAGACGCTGAGCGCCTGCGCCGGAGAGACCAGCCCGGTGACCATCATCACCGCAGCCCCTCCGATCGCCACGATGACCGGGGGATACCGCTCGAGCGCGAAAGCGGCGAAGAGGAGGAGGATGAACGCGATTCCCGCCAGCGGCCGCCAGGCGAGCCAGGCATCTGCCAACACCGGCGTCATCGCACTCGTCCGCCGGCATCGAGGAAGCATCGCTTCATCCCTCTGCTATCGCCCGCCCAACCATGATTGCCAATGGACCCAACGCAGCGTTCAGCCGTTCTCGATAGATATGGTGACCCTTGCGAAACGATCATCGGCGGTCTTGGCGGCGCTGCTCCTGACCCCGTCAATTCCGCTTTTTGGACAGGCCGCCCCACCATCCCAGCAGGCACTGAGGGCGGCAATCTCCGATCAACCAGTGCGTACAATTTATCAGAAGCGGGCATGGCGGCCGGTCTGGTCGCAGGCAAACGCGCAGGCACTTCATGACGTATTGGCCAAGCGTGCCGAACATGGATTGGACCATGTCCGATTCATGGCGGACCTGGACCAATTATCGGTCGCCAAGAGAGACGTCGCGCAGACGACCGCGGCGCTTATCTACGCAGGCGCGCTTGCACACGGCGTTGTCGACCCCGCAAAACTGCATGAGGTCTATACGCTGACCCGCCCCGAGCCCGACCTGGCAACCGGGCTGGTGAATGCTTTGCGGTCGGGCAATGTTCAACAATGGTTTGAGGGACTTGCGCCTCAGGACGCCAGTTATCAACGCCTCCAAAAGGCATATCTGGCAGAGCATGAGAAGAAACCCGACGGTCAGCAGATTTCTACCGACACCGGCAGGGGTTCGATCCATGTGGGAGACACCGATCCGCGCGTACCCATCATCGTTCGGGCACTCGCGGATGGGGACTATCTGGACCAGTCGCCCGGTTCCGACGGCACCCTCTACATTCAGCCCATCGCGGACGCGGTGACGCGGCTTCAGGAAGATTACGGGATTGTTGCGGATGGCGTAGTCGGGCCGGAGACATTGAGCGTCCTTAATCTGAACGCCGGCGACAGAACACGCATGCTTGCGGTCGCGCTGGAGCGACGGCGCTGGCTATCGCGCACACCTCCCCCGACACGCATCGATGTCAATATCGCCGCTGCCCGGCTGCAGTATTTTCGTGATGGCCAGATAGTGGACGAACGCAAGGTCGTGGTCGGTGAGCCGGACCGTCCGACGCCGATGCTGGGTTCGCCGATCTATCGGCTTGTGGCAAACCCGACCTGGACGATTCCCAAATCTATCGAAGCAAACATGAACACCAGCCGCGCCTATATGCGCGCCCATAATATGGTTTGGCGCGGCGGCTACATCGTGCAGAAGCCGGGTCCTAAAAACGCGTTGGGTCTCGTGAAGTTCGACATGAAGAACAATCAGGCGATCTACCTCCATGACACCTCCTCTCCATCGTTGTTCGACAAGAGCGAGCGTCATCTGAGCCACGGCTGCGTTCGGGTCGACGATGCGCTGGGCTTCGCGGCGATGCTGGCGCATGACGAGGGGATTGAGCAGCAATGGCAGCAGGCGCACGCATCAGGCAACTATCAGACGATCCCGCTTCCCAAGCAGATTCCGGTCAGGCTATTGTACGAAAACGTTTTTACCGGACCAGGCGGTAATATCGTCTTTCGTACAGACCCCTATGGTTGGAACGACGCGGTAGCGGAGCGGCTGGGACTCGGCGGTGGTAATTCCCGCAAGGCCAACGCCAAACCCATTGACTTGGGACCCTGAACGCTTGGAAGAACGCCAGGGAAACACACGGCCGATCGGTTCAGTGAGCAGCCGTCTTGCACACTCCCATGAACAAAGAGGATCATCAATGGTCGCAGCGGCCCCGATCTCGCTGATCCGCCCGGACGCCGCGCGCACGTGATTATCGTTGTCGCCTCCATCGCCGCGGCACTGATCGTTGCGGCGTTGCTCACCTTTACGCGCTTTGCCCGGTCGGACCAGTGGCTGGCGACAGTCACGCCGCTCGCGTCTATCATCGGCTCCGGCTTCCTGATCTGCGGGCCTCTGCTCGCCAAGGAGTTCGGTTCGGCCGCGATCGTGGCAATGGCGCTCTTGCTCGCGATCTCATATGGTGCGGGAGCGGTCATTCGCTTCAACATCACGCATGTTGAGAATGAAAAGAAGCGAATGGGGCCCAATGACCCGATGCAATGGGCGATGCGCGTCGCGCAGGTAATGCTGGCGATCGCCTATGCCGTGTCCGTCGCATATTATCTGAAGTTGCTTGCCGAATTCACGATGCGGCCTTTCTCCATCGCGGGCGCCAATCAGCCGCTGATCGCGAACATCCTGGTGACGGTCATCATCGTCGGCCTGACGGGCCTTACCTTTTCGGGCGATATCAAGAAGATAGAGCACGCTGCTCATGCCAGCGTATCGGTGAAGTTGGGCGTTATCGCAGGACTGCTGGTCGGGCTGGCGATCTGGTGGGTGACCAACGCGCATGTTCCCTATGACCTGCCACGCGCCAAGATTTCGTGGAACAGCATCCCACTACTGCTGGGGCTACTCATCACGGTCCAGGGATTCGAGACATCGAGGTACATGGGCGAGACCTATGATCAAGCTACTCGCATCCGCACGATGCGCTGGGCGCAATGGATCTCTTCTGCCATCTACCTCGCCTTTCTGGCACTGCTTACGCCGTTCCTGATGCAGGCGATGGACAGCAAAGGAGTAGCCGGCATCGTCAGCGTCATGCGCATCGTCGCGCCGATCCTCGGGATCTTTGTGCTGGTCGGCGCCGTCTCCAGCCAGCTGAGCGCCGCAATCGCCGACTCGATCGGTTCCGGCGGCATCCTGATCGAGGTATCGCGGCAGAGGTTCAACATCCGCACTGCGTTCATCGCATCGAATCTGCTTGCGATCGCCGTCGTGTGGCTGACCAACCCCTATTCGGTCATCGCCTTGTCATCGCGCGCCTTTGCCGTATTTTACGCAATGCAGGCAGTGCTGGCCTTCTGGGTTTCGGTCCGCACAAGGCAGGGCGGATTCTGGGCGCGAACCGGCTTTGTCGTGATCGGCCTCATCTGCCTGGTGGCGGCGGTAGCCGGAGCGCCGGCCGAAGAATAGGCCTCGGGAAAAGCACTTGATGAACTACATCAATATTCTCTTCGACCGCATAAAGCAGATCGGAACGGGTTTCATCGCGATCCTGCCGCAACTGGGCATCGGCCTGGTGGTCATCTTCGCCACCTACATCGCCGCCAAGTTTGCTCGCCGGATCGCCGACCGATTGCTGTCGAAGACGGACCTGCGCGATACGCTCGCCAATCTCGTCGAGACCGTAATCGGCGTCCTCATCTGGATCTTCGGCCTGTTGATCGCGATGTCGATCATCCTGCCCAGCGTCACTCCGGCCAACGTCCTGGCGGGTATCGGTCTGGGATCGGTCGCGGTCGGTTTCGCCTTCAAGGACATTTTCGAGAACTTCCTGGCGGGCGTGCTCATCATGCTGCGCAAGAAGATGAAGCTGGGCGATTTCATCAAGTGCAGTGACGTCGAGGGGCGGATCGAGGCGATCAGCCTGCGTGAAACGCACTTGAGACATTTGAGCAATGAACTGGTCGTCGTCCCCAATTCCTACCTGTTCAAGAACCCCGTCGAGATCGTGACCGAGAGCAAGCTGAGGCGCCATACCGTCAATGTCGGCGTCGCTTATGACGTCGATGTCGACGCTGCCCGTGACCTGATCCTGAAGACCGTCAACGATCTCGACATCGTCGACAACAATAAGGGCGCCGAGGTGTATGCCGAGGAATTCGGCGACAGCTCGATCAACTTCCTGGTGCGCTGGTGGACCGGATCGCAACCCGTCGACGCGCATCGCTCCAAGGATCTTGTCGTACGTGCCCTGAAGCGTGAACTGGATGCCGCCGGAATGGAAATCCCGTTCCCTTATCGCACGCTGACCTTCAAGGAACCTCTGCCCCTGGCGCGCGCGCGCAAGCAGGACGGGGACTGATCACCCCCGGACGGGCTACCGCTTCCCGGCCTTGCGCGTCGCGGCCGCGATGACCCGCTCGATCGTCCCGCCCTGGACGATCACCGAGAACAGTACCACGATATAGGTCGCGGTCAGCGCGAATAACCGTGCCGGCCCCTCGGGCAATCCCAGCGCCAGTGCGACGGAAATACCGCCGCGCAGTCCGCCCCAGATCAGGGTGATCGGCGCAATCCGGCCCAGTGACACGAACGGCCTGACCAGCACCAGCGGCGCGACGACCGCCGCGCCGCGCGCAAGCAGGACCAGCGGGATCGCCCCCAGTCCCAGCAGAAGCAGTCGCCCGTCGGACGGGATCGTCACCACCTCCAGCCCGATCAGCAGAAAGAGGACCGCGTTAAGAATTTCATCGATCAACGACCAGAAACCGAGCAGATAGCGCTGCGTCTGTGCGCTCATCGCATGGGCTACCCCGGCGTTGCCGATCAGCAGGCCGGCGACCGCCATCGCGACGGGGCCGCTGACATGGAGGTGGCTCGCCAATGCATAGCCGCCCATCACGACCGCCAGGCTGATCATCACCTCGACGTTATATTGGTCGATCGAGCGCATCGCCCGGAACGCGATCCAGCCGACGCCCAGCCCGATCAGGATGCCGCCGCCGGCCTCCAGCGCGAACAACTCGAGCGCGTGGATGACCGAAAGCTGCTCACCCCGCGTCGCGGCCTCCAGGAGGATCGCGAAGACGACGACGCCGACGCCGTCGTTGAACAGGCTTTCGCCCGCCACCGTCGCCTCCAGCCGGGCTGAAACCTTCGCGCGCTTGATGATGGCCATGACCGCGACGGGGTCGGTCGGACTGATCAGCGCACCAAAGACCAGGCACCAGATGATCGGCACCTCATAGCCGATCACCCGCGCCAGATAGAAGAATCCTCCGCCGACGATCATCGTCGAGATGACGACGCCGACCGTGCTGAGCGTGATGATCGCCGCGCGACCCTCGCGCATGTGGTTCCAGTCCACATGCAGCGCGCCCGCGAACAGGAGGAATGACAGCATTCCGTCCATCAGCGTGGTGTGAAAATCGATCCGTGCCAGAAACGCGGCGACCTTACCCGCCGCGTCGCTGCCGGGCAGGATTTGATCCGCGCCGACGACGATCAGTGAGGCGACCGCTCCCATTACGGTGAGACCGATCGACTGCGGCAGCTTGACGAACCGGTAGTTGAGATAACCGAGCACCGCTGCGAGCACGATCAGGATCGCGGCCGCGTCAAAGGGAGTAATGACAGCGCCTGCGATCATCGGCCGTTCTCCTCGGTGGCTGCGGACAGTGAAAACACCTGACCGGCCGCTGGCGCCGGCGCTACCCCGATACCCTGCGCCTGCAGTACCGTAGCAACGGCTGCGGCGCGGCGCTGACTGAGATTGGGGGTTTCCGGCGATGTCTCCGTCAGGCCGGGTATTGCGAGCACCGGGATATTCCAGCGCTTGGCTTCCCACGCCGACAGCAGCACCGCGTTGCGGGCCGCCGCGTCGAGCGTATCAACGTTGTCGGCAAACGCGATACTGGGCAGCGGCGCCAGGGGCGGGATGATGACCACCTGCCAGCCATTCGCGGCGGCCGACGCTCGTTGTTCCAGCACGCGGTACGTCTCGATGCTGGCCCCCGGAAGCGGCGCTGCGCTCGCCGTCGCGCGGCGGTGGTCACGGTCCATCGTTACCGCTTCGGGCGCGACACCAGCAGCCAAGGCCACCGACTGCGCGATTTGGCGCACCCTTGCCTCCTGGAGCGCGGCCGCCTCCGAAGCCTGGCGCAGCTCCGCCTTTTGCGCGTCCAGCGATCCTGCATCAGGGTCGAGAAGGATCTGGTCGAGTCTCAACTCCAGCGGCAGGCCCAGCTGCTTTTGCAGTCCGGCCTTTATCGCCTCGTCACTTTTGGTGTCGGTGCGCGGCGCGATAACAACCGAACGGACGATCATCGGCTTATGGTCAAAGTCGATATCGAGTTGCGTAACTCGCGCATTCCCCCCGAAGCTACTGGTCAAAAAGGAACGAACCTGTGTCGCCGTCACCGTCTCGCCCGCGATCCGTCCCAGCGAGATGCCAAGCGGTACAGCCATTCCGATGAAGACCAGCGTCAGGATGACCGTCTGCGTCCAGCTCTGCGTCTCCGACAAGGTGTGGCCGAACCCGTAATATCGGGCCATTACGGTCGCGGCGAGCGCGATCGTCAGGAAGTTGGTGACGTACAGCGCCAGCGATCCGGTCAGGACCGGCATGTTCCAGGTCGCCAGCCCGTATCCGACGACGGAGAGCGGCGGCATCAGCGCGGTGGCGATCGCGACGCCCACGATCGTCTCTCCGCGTCCGCGGATGATTGCGAACGTCCCCGCCAGCGAAGCGAAGAGCGCGACCATCAGGTCGAACAGGTTGGGTCGCGTACGCGCCAGAATCTCTGCGGTCGGCGCCTTGAGTGGTGACAGAGCAACGATGAGCGCTGAAAAGGCAATTGCCACCAAAGAGCCGACTACCAGCGAGGTCATCGAACGCCTCATCTCGGCGAAGTCGAACAACGTCAGGCTGAAGCCAAGTCCCAGGATCGGACTCATCAGCGGCGAGATCAGCATCGCGCCGATGACGACAGCCGGTGACGACAGCAGCAGGCCCAGCACAGCGATGCCCGCCGACATCATCGTCATGAAGGCATAGCGCGCGGTCAGGCCGCTTTCGTCGATTATCCGGGTCACGATGCGCTCGTGGTCGATCGACCCGACGACCCGGCGTCGCCACCAGCGATAGAGCGCGAAGCTGCCCAGCCGTTCGCCGAACAACCCCGGCGCCGTCCCCATACCGGCATGCTCGTTCACGCGAATGTCCCCGCACCGTCCATCCACGCTCGCATAGCCGAGCGCGGTCGCGCCGCCAAAGCCTACGCTTATGGTGTTTGCGTATCGCACCCGGAACGTTTTCAGCGGCTGGCGGATTTTGCAGCCATGTCGATGCATGCCGCGATCCCGATCCCTTGCCGATCATAGCGTCCGTAAGGGGCTGGTTTCTGCGCTTCGCCGATCGGCTGAGTGCGAGCTACTGGTTCATCCCGTCGGTCATGGCATTCCTGGCCGTCGTCCTTGCCACCGCACTGGTCCTGCTCGATGCCTATACCGGGTCCGCCTGGATGGATCATGTGCCCGGCCTGTATCAGGCGCATGCCGAGGGCGCGCGGCAGATGCTGTCGGCGATCGGTGGGTCGATGATTACGGTGGCGGGCACCGTGTTCTCCGTGACGATCGTCGCGATCGTTTATGCCTCTGGCCAATATGGCCCACGATTGCTGACCAACTTCATGAAGGACCGCGGCAACCAGGTGACGCTCGGGACCTTCATCGCAACTTTCCTCTATTGCCTGGTCGTGCTCAGGACGATCCGGTCGGCCAACGAGAGCGGCGGGTACAGCTTCGTCCCTGACATTGCGCTACTGGTGGCGGTCGCGCTGGCGCTTTGTTCGATCGCGGTATTGATCTTCTTCATCCACCACGTCCCAAGCCGCATTCACATTAACAGCGTGATCGAGGCAGTCGGCCACCGTCTCCTGAAGGAGATCGACCACCAATTTCCCCGCTTTATCGGCGATCCTCCCGACGAAAAAGGCAAACGCGAAGCGGCCGCGCGGATGCCTGCGATCTTCATGGGTGATGTCGACGATGCGGTCGCCAATAGGCTGACGGCGATACCCACGCACAAGACCGGCTATATCGATTATGTTGACGACGAAGCCTTGATCTCCGAGGCGCGCGCCGCCGATCTTGTGTTGAAACTTCAGTATCAGCCGGGCGATTTCACGCACAAGGGCCGCACCCTGGTCGAGGCGTGGCCGCCGGGACGTTGCGACGAGAAGGTAGCGAGTGCGTTACGCTCCTGTTTTTCGATCAGTGCCAGCCGCTCCGCGCTGCAGGACCTGCGCTTCCTGATCGACGAACTGGTCGAGATCGCCGCGCGCGCGCTTTCGCCCGGTGTGAACGATCCCTTTACCGCGGTCACCTGCCTAGACTGGCTGGGAGCGGCACTGTCAGACCTTATCGATCGCGACATGCCGAGCCACCTGCGCGTCGACAATGATGGTGCATTGCGTATCATCGCACATCCCCAGAGCTTCGCCGGATTTCTGCAGCGCTCATTCGGGGCACTGGCGCAATATGTCGCCGGCGACATGATCGCGGCCCTGCGCTATCTCGAGGTTCTCGGATCGGTTGCTCTCGACTGCGCTGAGGCGAAGGAGGATCGGTTACCCACAATCTCGACGCAGGTTGACCGGTTGGAGGCGCTGGCGAAGGAAAAGCTGACCGGTATCAATCTGTCGCGCGTTGCCCGGCGTGCCGACCAACTGCGCCGCGCATTGGGCGAGCCCGATTACCGCCGGAAGTTGCGGGACGGTACGGCCTGGCTAGGCGGTACATCATGACTCTGAAGGACGCAGCATGAACCAGACTCCCTCCGCCGCCGCAGTTCATTCGTCGGAGATCTGGGCGACCGTCAACGGGATGGTGAACGGTTTTCTTGCGATGTTGCCGCTGCTCGGAGTCGGGTTTGTCGTCTTCCTGATCTTCTGGGCCATCGCCTCCGGCGTGCGCCGGGGCATTGAGCGAGTAGCCCGGCAACGCTCCGAGTTCCCCAGTGCCGCGACCGCCTTCGGACGGCTCGCCTATATCGCGCTGATGCTCCTGGGCCTACTCGTCGCCGTCACCGTCGCTTTCCCCTCCGTCACTCCGGCCAAGCTGTTCTCCGCGTTGGGGATCGGCGGTGTCGCGATCGGTTTTGCCTTCAAGGACATCTTCCAGAACCTGCTGGCCGGCATCCTGCTGCTCATCCGCCATCCGTTCCGCGCCGGCGACGAGATCACCAGTGGTGACTTCACCGGCACCGTCGAGTCGATTGAGACGCGCGCAACGTTTATCCGTACCTATGACGGGCAGCGCGTGATCGTGCCCAACAGCGTCATCTACACCGATCCCGTGACGGTGATTACCGCTTACGATCTGCTGCGGTCCGACTACGACATCGGCATCGGCTATGGCGATGACATCGCGCGAGCGAAGCAGCTGGCGTTAGACGCGATGAAGGGTGTCGACGGGGTGCTCGCCGACCCCGCACCCGACGTATTGCTCTGGGACCTGGCGGGTTCGTCCAAGAATCTCCGGGTACGCTGGTGGACCAAACCAAACCGCGGCGGTGTCGTCCGCATCAAGAGCGACGTCCTTCAGGCGGTGGCCGAGGCGCTGGTCGGCGCGGGCATCGACCTGCCTTTCCCAACCCAGCAGATCCTGTTCCACGACCAGACCGAGGTGACCGATGGCGACCGCCGCCGCCAGCGCGAAGGCTGGCCCGCAGGCGACGATGTTCCCGACCCCCGACCGCTCAGCCGCGTCGAACTTGTGAAGACCGACGCCGCCTGAGCTTCGCGGTCAATAGCCCGCATAGTCACTGAAGCGCGTGATGGTCGGATCGAACTTCAGCATGACCTTGCCCGTCGCGCCGTGTCGCTGCTTGGCGACGATCAGCTCGGCGAGTCCATAGACCTTTTCCATATCGGCCGCCCAACGCTGATGATCGTCGAAGATGCGCGTATCGTCGCCCTCTGATGGGCGCTTCGGCTCCTTGGCGGCGACATAGTAATCCTCGCGATAGACGAACCAGACCATGTCGGCATCCTGCTCGATCGAACCCGACTCCCGCAGGTCCGACAGCATCGGCCGTTTGTCCTCGCGCTGCTCGACCGCGCGGCTGAGCTGCGACAGGGCGAGAACGGGCACGTTCAGATCCTTCGCGAGCGTCTTCAGTCCGCGGCTGATCTCCGAAATTTCCTGCACGCGGTTGTCGTTGGAACTGCGTCCGGAACCGGTAAGCAGTTGCAGGTAATCGACAACGACCAGTCCGATCTCGTTATTGTGCCGCCGCTGCAACCGCCGCACTCGCGTGTGCAGCGCCCCGATCGTCAAACCGCCGCTATCGTCGATGAACAGCGGCAAGTTCTCCAACTCGGCGGCGGCGGTGGCCAGTTGCGAGAACTCGCTGCGACTGATCTTGCCCATGCGCAGCGACTCGGACGAGATGCGCGACTGCTCGGCCAGGATACGCGTCGCAAGCTGGTCGGCGGACATTTCGAGCGAAAAGAACGCAACCTTCGCACCCACCGAATCGGCTGGCGCGATCCCATCCGTCATGTCGCGCGTCCACCGGCGCGCGGCGTTGAAGGCGATGTTGGTAGCCAGCGATGTCTTACCCATGCCCGGCCGCCCGGCGAGAATCATTAGGTCGCTGTGATGCATGCCGCCGATCTTGGCGTTAATGCTGTCCAGCCCGGTCGTCACACCCGACAGGTTCCCGCCCGAATTGAGCGCGCGCTCGGCCATCTTGATCGCCATCGTGGTGGCCTGCGCGAACGTCTTGACCGAGCTTTCCGCACCGCCGTCCGCCGCCACCTTGAACAAGGCCTCCTCGGCCAGTTCGATCTGCGCGCGGGGGTTGACCTCCTCGGACGTATCGAGCGCACGGTCTACCAGCGTGCGCCCCACCGTTACCAGCGCGCGCAGCATCGCCAGGTCATAGATCTGCTGTGCGAATTGGCGCGCGCCGATCAGCCCGGCCCCACTGCCGGTCAGTTGGGCAAGGTACGCCGGCCCGCCCAGCTCCCGCATGCCCTCGTCCGCGTCGAACATGGGTTTCAGCGTCACCGGCGTCGCCAGCATGTCGTTCGCGCGCAGTGTCTTGATCGCCGCGAAGATACGCCCGTGCACCGACTCGAAGAAGTGCGCCGGTTCCAGCCGGTCGAGGAGATCGTCCGCCAGCCGGTTGTCGATCATCATCGCGCCCAGCATCGCCGCCTCCGCCTCGACGTTGCGGGGAAGCTGCTGAGGCTCGGTTGAGGTTTCGGAGGGGGTCGGGAATGCGAGCGTTGCCATCCGTGACCTTCTACGCCTGTGGCCGGTCGGCTCAAGGCAACTGCGTCCGGTTGTTGTGGATAACTGGCCGCGTCGCTACCGCTTGCCGTATGGCCGATCCCCGGATCATCGACGTGACGTTGGACGAGCGCACGATCCTATGGCGCTCAGCCGATGTCGAGCAGGAGCGTCGGATCGCGATCTTCGACCTGATCGAGGAGAACCACTTCGCGCCGCAGCGTGTCCATCCCGACGGCTATGCCGGGCCGTACAAAATCGCCCTCTCGGTTGAGGAAGGCCGCCTGGCGATCGCGATCAGTCGTGAGGACGGGACGCTCCTGGAGACGCTGATTTTGGCGATGGGGCGCTTCCGGCGACCGATCCGCGACTATTTCGCCATTTGCGACAGCTATTTTCAGGCGATCCGCCAGTCGACGCCGCACGAAATCGAGACCGTCGACATGGCGCGGCGCGGTCTCCATAACGAGGCGGCGGAGATGCTGAAGGAACGCCTGGAGGGCAAGATCGACGTGGACTTCGACACCGCACGCCGCCTGTTCACGCTCATTTGCGTACTTCACGTTCGTGGCTGACGAACCGGACGGACTGATCGCCGCCGCCCGCGCCGCTGCTCCCAATGCGCACGCTCCCTACTCCCGCTTTGCCGTAGGAGCCGCGCTGCTCATGCGCGATGGCAGCATCGTGACCGGCGCCAATGTCGAGAATGCAAGCTACGGCCTTTCGCTGTGCGCCGAGACCGTCGCCGTCGCGACCGCCGGTGCGGCGGGACGCATCGCCGAGATCATGGCCGTCGCCATCGTGGGCGGCGCGATGGATGCGGACGGGCGTCCGACGGGCAGCAAGCCGGTCAGCCCCTGCGGCCGATGCCGTCAGGTGCTGAACGAGGCCGCGCAGATGAGCGGCCACGATCTCCCCATCTATTGCGCCGCGGCCGAGGGCGACGCCATGCGGCACTATATGCTATCGAACCTGCTCCCGGACGCCTTTGGTCCGGCAGCCCTTCAGCTGGTGTGAAGACCGGAGACGCAAGATGTGGACAAGGTCGATCACCGTCTGCGCCATCCTCCTCTTCGCGGCAGCATTGGCGCGCGCCCAGGAAAACCCTGCTAATCAGGACATCACGGTCACTGCGAAACGTGAGAACGCTAAAACCGCCCTGCGTGACACACGCGCGGTACTGAGCCTGCACGAAGGACAGATTGCACGCTTCGAAACGCCGATCTGCCCCGCAGTTGTCGGCCTGCCGCCTGCCCATGCCCAGATCATCACCGCAAGAATCAGAGGGTTGGCGCAAGCCGTAGGACTGCGGCAGGACGCGCCTGGGTGTCGGGCCAACGTGACCGTCGTCATTGCCGACGATGGTTCGACATTTCTGGCGTCCCTTGCTCGACGGCGACCGATGTTATTCGAGCGGATGGCGCTGCCCGACAGGCGAGCGTTGTTCGCCGGCAAGGGACCGGTCTGGCATTGGTCATCGACCGATGTGAAGCGCCGCGACGGCGGCCCGGTCGAGCACATCAGCGCGATCGACTTATCCAATGGCGGACCGCCTCAGCCGGTCGCGACGAATGCCTTCATCGTGCCCAATGCCTCGCTGTCCCGGCTGTCCATGCCGATCCGGCAAGACATGACCTTGGCTTTCGTCGTCCTCCGGGCGGAAGACATTATCGGCCTGACGTTACGCCAGATCGCCGATTTCTGCGCGATGACCGCACTCGGTGGAATCAATCAACGGCAAACGGAAGCGCTGCATCATCGCTCGATCCTCACGATGTTTTCGGATAGCCGGAACGGTGCGACGCTCGAGTCCGAGGCGACTGCTTTCGATACCGCGCTGCTTGCTGGTCTGTACGCCGGCAACACGGGATTTTCCGCTGACCAGCAGTCGGTTGCGATAGCGCGACGGGTCGATGTCGTGCTCCAGAACGATCCGGATGAACGATCGCCGCACTGAGGAAAGCCGGTCACGGCGCGGTAGTGTGGCCGAGTTCGAATGTAGCATCGCCTGGATCATGTAATTGACGCGGGGTCAGCATGGATCTCGCTTGCCCCTCCCCGCATGGTTGGCGAAAGGGAGATCGAAGGGAGCATCATGACCGTCCAATCCGATCGCTGGATTCGCGAGCGTGCCGTGGCCGATCGCATGATCGAACCGTTCGTCGAGGCCCAGCGGCGCGACGGGTGCATCAGCTACGGCCTGTCATCATACGGCTATGACGCGCGCGTCGCGGACGAGTTCAAGATTTTCACCAATGTCGACTCGGCCGTCGTCGACCCCAAGGATTTCGCCGCCAACAGCTTCGTCGATCGCAAGACCGACTGCTGCATCATTCCGCCGAACAGCTTCGCCCTGGCCAGAACGGTCGAGTACTTCCGCGTGCCGCGTGATGTACTGGTAATCTGCTTGGGCAAATCGACTTATGCGCGTTGCGGGATCATCGTCAACGTAACGCCTCTGGAACCCGGTTGGGAAGGGCATGTCACGCTGGAGTTTTCGAATACCACGCCACTACCGGCCAAGGTCTATGCCAATGAAGGCGCGTGCCAGTTTCTTTTCCTGTCAGGAAACGAGCCGTGCGAGACCAGCTATGCCGATCGCGCGGGCAAATATATGCGTCAGCGCGGGGTGACGCTCCCGCGGTTATAGAGCGCGCCGTTCGGCCGGCTGGATCACCGTGACGCGATCGTTTGCGGCATCATCGCCAATCCGCGCTCGGCGATCGAATGGCTAGAAGCCGCGCGACCCGAGGGCATATCCATTGCTATATCCGGCCGAGTCAGAACATCGGCATAGAGCACCCGGGCATCTGCGACCCGACCGAGATGCAGATATGTCGCGGCCAAGTTCAGAGACACTTCCGGCGCATCGGGAAATGACTGATGCTCGGCCTCGAGCGCGGTCATTGCACCCTGATAATCCCCAGCGGCGATAGCGTGATAGCCATTCTCGTCGCGAGCGTGGGCAGGAGTCGTTGCCAATGCCATCATCACGGCCGCTCCTGTGATCGTTGCGTGGCGCACGTCATCTCTCCTCGATTTCGTTACAGTCCGGTTTCACTTTTGTGACGCCGTTGTGACACTTCGAAGACAGGGAGGCAAGCGATATGAGGTAGAGCGGGAAAACACAGCGGAAGATCGAGAGGGTTCAATTCACCCCAGTCCTAGGAAAGCTCGATGGTCCGCGCCGAGGGAGGCGCACAAAAAAACGCCCGAATGGGCTGTGCCATCCGGACGTCGTTTTCTATTTTGATCGGGATGTTACCTCGCAGCGATAACCACGATCCGCGATCAGAAGTCGTTGCGGTACTGCTCGTTGCCGATAAAGCCCAACTTGGTGATCTGCGACCGCTTGATCACTGCCAACGTGCGATCGACAACCTCGTACTTTGAGTTGGCATCGGGTTGAAAATGCAGTTCCGGCTCCGGGTTCATGGCCGCCGTCTGATCGAGATACTGACGCAAGGTCACCTCGTCCACCGGCGCGCCGTTCCAGGCGACAGTGCCGGCAGCGTCGATCGAGATCTTGTTCTTCTGCGGATCGATCGGCGGCGGCGGCGAATTGGGATCGTTGATCGGCAAATCGACCTTCACCGCGTGGGTCTGGATCGGGATGGTGATAATGAACATGATTAGAAGCACGAGCAGGACGTCGATCAACGGCGTCATGTTCATGTCCATCATCGGTTCACCGTCATCGGCGCCACCACTCATTGCCATGCTAGTTTACTCCTGAAGTCACTGGACGAACACGGGCTCAAAGCCGTGTCACTCCTTGGCCCGGGGGTGGCTCGGAAATGAATCCGACCTTGGCAAACCCGGCCTGCTGCATCTGGTAGATCGCCCCGCCGATGCACTTGTATGGAACGTTGACGTCGCCGCGGATGTGCGCCTCGGGCAACTCGATGCCTGCCGCGTTCGGACCACCCTGGCGATTGATCTCCGCCTTCAGCTTGGCAACCGCCCGGTCCAGCAATTCCTGGTGGGTGACCGGCGACAACCCCCAGAATACCTGGCAGTCACCCGCCGCATCGCTGGTGATCGACAGCGACACGTTCTCGGGCTTCGTCGTGGTCGGATCGAACCGCACGTCGGGCAGCTGCAGCTTCACCGCCTGTACGGCCACGGTCGCGGTCACGAGGAAAATTATGAGAAGCACCAGCATGACGTCGACCAGCGGCGTCGTGTTGATATCCGAAATCGGCTTCTCGGTGGCACTTCCACCAACACTCATCGCCATATGCGAGTCATCCTATTCATTCGATACCGCCCGGGCCGATGCGCCGCGGGCGGTTCAGCCAACAGCGTTATGCGCGCGTCTGCACACCGCCCGACTGGCCGGCAGTCGTGGTCGCACCGGTCTTGGTCGGCATCGGCTTCGAGGCAGGGGTCGCTTTGCCACCTGATGCGACGATCGGACGGACCGCGCCGTTGGAAGCGAGATAGCCGAGAACGTCGTTCGAGAAGGCCGAGAGGTCCTCCGCGATCGACTTGTTGCGACGCTGCAGCCAGTTATACGCAAGCACGGCGGGCACCGCGACGACAAGTCCGAGAGCGGTCATGATCAATGCCTCGCCGACCGGCCCGGCGACCTGGTCAATCGAACCCGAGCCCGATGCACCGATCTTAACAAGCGCACGATAGATGCCGATCACGGTGCCGAACAGGCCGATGAACGGTGCGACCGAACCGACGGTTGCGAGAAAGGCGAGACCGCCACCCAGTTTCGAGTTGATCGCCGCTTCCGAACGCGCGAGCGAACCATGCAACCAGTCATGCGCCTCGACCGGGTCGGTCAGACGGCCATGCTGGTCCTGCGCAGCCAAACCGTCGTCGACGATCTGCTTGTAAGCCGAGTTTTTCTCCAGCTTTGCCGACCCTTCACGCAGCGAGTTGGACTGCCAGAAGCTCTGACGCACGCGCTTGGCCTGGTTCATGATCTTCTGCTGCTCGAACAGCTTGGAAAATAGGATGTAGAACGACACGATCGACATAAGCACAAGAATGCCGAACACGGTCTGTGAGATCAGCCCGCCTTCGCGCAGTGACTGCTGAAGGCCGTATGGGCTTTCGCCCGAGGCAGCCGCGGCGCCGCCGGCGGCAAGAATGGTGGTGAGCATCGTCTATCCCTCGATTTTGAACGTTGATACCTAATTGAACTTAAGCGGTGCCAACTATGTAAATCGGCACCAATCGATTGCCTATTCTTCCAATTGCCAGCGAACTGGCAGCGTGAAGGTACTGGCGATTGGATTACCGTTCTGGTCCTTTGCCGGGGTGAACCGGGCTCGCGAACGAGCGATCCGACAGGTGGTGTCGTCAAGATCGCTATTGCCGCTTGATGCCGTGACCGCGCAGTTCGAGACCCGACCATCCGCGCCAATGTTCAATCTCGCGACCACACGCCCTTCCGCACCGGCGCGCAGCGCCGCCGGCGGATAGTTATCGCGCCCGAAATATTGCCCCAGATTGCCTTTTGCGGAGGCGGCCTTCGATACCTTGGGCGGAGCTGGCGGTGCGGGAGGCGCGACAACGACCGGCGGCGGTGCCGCGCGCGGCGTCGGAATGAACACGACCGGCGGCGTCGGCACGGTCGTGACGATCTGCGGCGGCGGGTTCGGGTTGCGCACGATCGGCGGCGGCGACACGACAGGCGGTGCCTGGGCAGCGGGTTGATCGGGCGGCGGCGGCGGCGGCTCATCGGGCGGCGGCGGCGGCGGCGGCGGCTGCACGTCGAAGGTGTTAAACTCTTTCGACACCTTCTTGACGTATTGATATGCCAGCCCGGTCACGAAGGCATAGCCGAGCGCGACGTGGATCAGGACCACGATCACGATCGCGGCGACCTTACCCCCGGACATCTTCTGGTCAGTATAGGCCATTCAGCAACGACACTCCCTAAGTCACATCCCACGCCGCCATGCCGTAGCGTCGGCGATCAGCGAGGGAACCCTGCCCCGTCGCTGACGATATGGCTGGAGCCGCAAGTCCTATCGCCCTCAAAGTCGCTGCGCAAATGCTTTGTCGACGGCATCGGCATAAGTCGGGACGGAGACGGCTTTATTTCTGGGCGGTTCAGTTTTCGTGCGGTAATGCCTGCGCGATGTCGATCAAGAACCGTAGCGTCGCGACCGTGCTGTTGCTGTCTGGCCT
This sequence comes from Sphingomonas sp., assembly GCA_965260965.1. Lineage (GTDB taxonomy): Bacteria > Pseudomonadota > Alphaproteobacteria > Sphingomonadales > Sphingomonadaceae > Sphingomonas. The sequence continues at coordinate 2,476,214 of CBDHCA010000003.1, forward strand.
CACCCTTGGCGCATGCCCCCTCGCGGCCCAATCCGCGCCTCCTGCACCGCCGATGCAGCCCGTCTCAACCGGCCCTTCCTTCGCCGATCTTGTCGATCTGGTGGAATCAAGCCCGGTCATCGTCGATGCAACCATCGCCACCACCGCGCGCATCAAAGGCGCGGAAGCCATCGGCGTTCGACCCGGCGACGTTCGCCAATATGTCCAGGCCGACATTCTGGCTCTCGTACAGGGGGCGGGAGGATTGCCGGCGCGGATCGGCTATCTGGTCGACCTGCCGCTTGACGCACGCGGTCGCCCACCCAAGCTCAAACGGCTGCGCGTGCTGCTGTTCGCGCGGCGGGTAGCGGGAAGGCCCGACCAGCTTCAGCTGTCGGCACCCGATGCGCAGCTCGATTGGAATCCTGCCGTCGATACACGAGTGCGCGCGATCGCGAAGGCGATCGTCGCCACGGAGGCACCGCCCAGGATCACCGGCATCGGCAACGCCTTCCACGTACCTGGTGCGCTGCCGGGCGAGGGCGAAACGCAGGTCTTTCTCCAGACCGCCGACGATCGCCCCGTCTCCCTGTCGGTCCTGCGGCGCCCGGGCGAGCAGCCTCGATGGGCGGTCGCGCTCAGCGAGATCGTCGACGATTCCGCAGCACCGCCGATGCCTGATTCGCTTTTATGGTATCGGCTGGCATGCGGACTGCCCCCGTCCCTACCCGATCGCAGCACGGAGTCGACGAACCCGGCAGACGCCGAGTTGGCCCGGAGGGACTATCAGTTCGTGCGGGACCAGCTCGGCCCCTGCACACGCACGCGTGGTTAGCCCAGTTCTATCACCTGGCCGGTTGTCGCCAGCGCATCGTCCAGAAAGCGGACAGTTCGTTCGATGTCCCCATCGTGTACTCCGGCTTTCGGTACGACGGCATTGACCCGCGTGCCCGGCGCGCACTCAAGCGCCAGCGGCCCGAGCGCCGCCAGTGCCATCGCCTGCGACACCGCATCGCGACCGGGCGCGAACACCAGCACGAGCGACTCGCCGTTCGCCTGCCGGACCAGCGCGACCGGATCATCGCCCGGCTGTACCGTGACCCGCATCAGCGGCGATGCCGGACCAGCGTCATCCCGATCAACTCGCCGCGCTCGGCGATCGCGAGCTTGATGATGCGCACCTTTACCCGCCGGACCCGGCGGTCCTGAAGGAACAACGTTTCGCAGATATGTTCGGCCACCGCCTCGATCAACGTGAAGTGAACGCCTTGCGGCAGGGCGTGCGTGGCGGCGTGTTTCAGGTCGAGATAGTTCTTGGAAGCGGACAATGGCGTGTCCGAAGCGAAATGCGCCGGTGCTTCGAGATCCACCGTCACCGAGACGCGCAGCGGCTGCGGCAGGCGGGTTTCCTCCGAATAAATTCCGGTCAGGACCCGTACCTCCAGGTCGCGCACCTCAAGTCGCAGCGAGTCATCCATCGCCGGGGCTTTAGCAGACGCGGCGGCCCGCGAAAGCCACGGCTTGCGACGCGACCGCGCGCGGGTAGGAGACGCGGATGTTCGATCTTTTTCCCCTGTCGCATGTGGATGCCGGCGGTGTCGAAGCGTTGCTCGATCGTGCGTTCGGACCGGAACGGCATGTGCGTACCGCCTACAAGGTTCGCGGCGCGGCGCCGATGATCGCGGAACTCAGCTTCGCCGCCATCGACCAAGACGCGTTGGTTGGATCCGTCCAGTGCTGGCCGGTCGCTTTCACCTCCGACGCGGATGGGCGGTTGCCGATGGTCATGCTCGGGCCGGTCGCGGTCGAACCTATGCGACAGCATCAGGGGATCGGACGCCTGCTGATGGAGCGCGTGTTGGACGCTGGCGCCGACAGGTCGGCGTCGGACGCGCTGATGCTGATCGGCGATCCGGGCTATTATGGCCGCTTCGGCTTCGACGCCAGCCGCACCGGGCGATGGCGACTTCCGGGTCCGGTCGATCGTCATCGCTTGCTGGCCCGCGGGGACGCCGTTCCCAACCTGGCCGGCATGCTCGGGCCCGCGCTCGTCCCGCAAGGCTGACGTCGCTGGACGATGCCGGGTCGCGTCCCTACGTGCCCCCCATGCCCGGCGATCCCCTGCCCGACCTGTCCTCGCTCGACCTGCCGGAGATCATGCGGCTGGTCGGGGAGCGCCGCCTGCCACCGGTCGAGCAATGGAACCCCGCGCATTGCGGTGACAGCGAGATGCGGATTGCCGCCGACGGCACCTGGTTCCATCAGGGCTCGCCGATCGGCCGGCCGGCGATGGTCCGGCTGTTCTCCTCGATCCTGCGGCGTGAGCCGGATGGCGGATATGTGCTCGTCACCCCCGTCGAGAAGCTGGATATCGCGGTTGACGACGCGCCGTTTGTCGCGGTCGAGGTCCGTCATGAGGGAGAGGGCCGGGATGCACGCCTCATCTTCAGGCTGAATACCGATGACCTTGTCGTCGCGGACAGCGAACATCCGTTGCGGTTCGACGCGCGGAGTGACGGCCCGCGCCCATATCTGGCTGTGCGTGGCGGACTCCAAGCATTGATCGCGCGGCCGGTCTATTACGAGATCGCCCGCCTCGCGACCGAGCAGGCATGTGATGCTAAAGTCCCGGGCGTCTGGAGCAGCGGCGTTTTCTTTCCTTTCCCCGCTGCATGACGACACTTGACGAGCGGCTGACGACGATGCTGGGCACGCCTCTCGCGCCCGATGCCGGGCTGTTGGCGGGCGATCATCCCGGCCTGGCCGCATCATCGCATCAAGCACTGACGCCGGCCGCGGTCCTGATCGCGGTCACCGATCGCGCCGAGCCAGGCGTCATTCTGACCAGGCGAACCGAGACGCTGCGCCGCCATGCCGGGCAGATCGCCTTTCCCGGCGGCAGGGTCGATCCGGGTGAGGATGCGATCGCCGCCGCTCTGCGCGAGGCGCATGAGGAGGTGGCGATGCCGATGGATCAGGTACGGGTCATCGGCCCCGCCGATCGCTATGGCACCGGCACCGGATACGACATCACGCCCGTGCTGGCGGCGGTGCCGCCTGACCTTCCGCTGCTCCCCGCCGAGGCGGAAGTGGCCGAGGTTTTCGAGGTACCGCTCGCCTTCGTGCTCGATCGTGCAAACCACGGCGAAGACAATGGCGAGTGGCACGGCAAGGTGCGTCAATACTATGTGATAGAATGGCGGGGCTACCGGATCTGGGGTGCGACGGCAGCGATCATCGTCAATCTGTCGCGGCGGCTGCGATGGTCATGATCCTGCCGGACGCGCCCTGGCGACGGCGTGAGGGGCTGGACCGGCTGATCGGCGCGCTGGGCGCAGAGGACGCGCGGGTCGTCGGCGGCGCAGTGCGCGACACATTGCTGGGGCTGGAGGTCGCCGATATCGACATCGCCACGCGGCTTGCGCCCCGGTCGGTCATCGATCGATTGAAGGGTGCTGGCATCAAGGTCGTTCCTACCGGCCTGGCGCACGGTACGGTGACGGCGGTGCTTGCCGGGGGGCCGATCGAGGTGACGACGCTGCGCCGTGACGTCGCGACCGATGGCCGGCATGCCATCGTCGCGTTCAGTGTCGACTGGCGCGAGGATGCAGCCCGGCGGGACTTCACGATCAACGCGCTCTACGCGGATATTGAGACAGGAGAGGTCTACGACTGGTTCGGCGGACTGGCCGACCTGCCTGAGCGGCGCGTCCGCTTCATCGGCGATCCGCTGCGACGCATCGCCGAGGATCATCTGCGTATCCTGCGCTTCTTCCGGTTCTCCGCGCGGTTCGGCGACGCGGTCGATGCCGACGGGCTGGCCGCCTGCACCGCCCGCGCCAACGACCTGATGGCATTGTCCCGCGAACGGATCGCCGGCGAATTGCTGCGATTGCTGGTCGCAAGCCAAGCGGTGGCGGTGATCCGCCTGATGGTGACCCGCAACATCCTGCGCAGCGTACTGCCCGAGATCGAGATGCACGGCGTCGATCGCCTGGCGGCGCTGGCAAGCCGCGAGCAGGAGGCGGGCGTGGCGGGCGATCCGATCCGCCGACTGGCTGCACTGCTGCCGGCCGACGCGGCGGACAAGGTGGCAGCCAGGCTGAAGCTGTCCAACGCGGATCGTCGGCGCCTGATCGCGGCCACCGCCGGAACGGGCGCGGAAGGTGCTCGCGCGCTGTCCTATCGAGTAGGATGCGAAAGCGCGGTCGACCGTTTGCTGCTCTCCGGTGAACCGGTCGCCGCAGTCACGGATTGGACGGCGCCGACCCTGCCCATCGGTGGCGGCGGACTGGTCGCTCGCGGGCTGGACAAGGGTCCGACGGTCGCTGCGACATTGCGGGCGATCGAGACACGCTGGATCGCCGAGGGTTTTCCCGACAAGGCGCGCGTCGATCAGATCGCGGGAGAAGTGCTGGACGCGATCAACGAAAAGGCGTCATCAGCTTCAAGCGGACGCGCGAAAAGATAGCCCTGCCCGCTGGTGCAGCCCATTCCGCGCAGGGCCTTGGCCACTGCCGGTGTCTCGATCCCTTCTGCCGTCGTGCGCATGCCCAGCGCCCTGGACAGCGACACGATGGCATTCACGATCGCCAATTTATCGGGGTCGTCGGTCATGCCGGTGACCAGGCTGCGATCGATCTTCAGCACGTCGATCGGCAATTGTTGAAGATAGGCAAGGTTGGAATAGCCCGTCCCGAAATCGTCGAGCGCGATCCTGGCGCCCAGCCGCTTCAACGCCTGCAAGGTCGCCGATACACCCGCAGGATCGCTGACGACAGCGCTCTCCGTCAACTCCGGCATCAGCCGGTCGGCGCCAAAGGGCTTGTCGGCAACGACGCGTGCGACCAGCGCGGGGATGTCATCGCGCTGAAGCTGGATCGCCGATACGTTGAAGGCGATACAGAAGTCGCTTGGCTGCTGAAGTTCGCGTTCCCAGCGTGCCAGCGTCGCCGCCGCTTCCTCCGCCACCCAGCGACCTAGCGGCACGATCAGGCCCGAGTCCTCGGCGACCGGAATGAAATCGGCCGGTGAGTGCTCACGCCCGTCACGATCGCGCCACCGCGCCAGTGCCTCGAAGCCGCCCAACGCGCCGGTCGACAACCGACGCACCGGCTGGAACACGAGCCGCAGTTCGCGCGCCTGGATCGCCCGGCGCAGCGCGGTCTCCATCTCGAAGCGCGCGCGCGCCGCGGTCAGCGCTTCGGTATGATAGGTCTGGGTCCGCCCGGCGGCTGTTGCCCGCCGTGCGGCAAATCCGGCGTGGCGAATCATGTCGTCGCCGTCGTCGCCGGTCTTGTCGATGCCCACCGAGCATTCGATCCCGATCTCGTAGGTGCTGAGCCGGAAGGGGGTACTCATTGCCGCATGGATACGCTCGGCGAGATGTTCTGCTTCATACGATTCGGGTTCGACGGTCGCCAGGATACCGAACGCGTTGCCGTCCACACGAGCCAGCGTGTCGCGCGCACGCAGCGCCCCGCGCAGGCGACGAGCGATCGTCAGCAAAAGCTCGTCACCCGCCACGTTGCCGAGACACGAACTGACGCGCCCGTAACGCCCCAGGTTGACGATGAGGACGGCATGCTCGCCCGATTTGCCGCGCTCGGCATCGATCAGGTCGGCAAAACCCTGACGATTGGGCAGGCCCGTCAGGCTGTCCGTCGTCATTTCCCGGCGTAGGCTGCGCTCGGTGTGCCGCTGCGACGTCTGGTCGATCAGCGTGATCGTGCAGCGATTGTTGAGCGCCGTCGTCGAGCGCGCAAGGCCGACCCGGTAGTAGCGGCAGTCGACCGTCTCGCCCGCCTGCCACTCAAATTCCTCGCGCAACAGCGTACTGGAAAGAAACGTCCTGATCCGGCCCATGAGGGCCCGGATCATCGGCGACGTCGCCGGATCGGTGCCCAGCGCCGTCTGCGCATAAGCGCTGTTGTAGGCGACGATCGACACACCGTCATCCTCCACCAACAGATGCGCGCCCGGTGCCGGGAACAGCTCCAGCGCGCGCGTCAGCCGTACCGGCGTCAACACCGGCGGTTCGTCTATCCTGACAACATTGGAGATCATGAAGCCCGAATAGAGCCGGGACGTTGCACAACACTTAAGGGATGGAGCGGATGAGCTGAAGCAGTGTTCGATCAGCCTAATCCGTTCGTGCCGGGTAAAGCCGAAGCACCATCCCGGACGCGCGCCCTTCGACTGCGCTCAGGCCGAACGGGGTTGAGTTCCAACTGCTCGAAAAGCTCTAGAACCGGTTGTCGCGGGGAAAGCCGACGGGCGGCATGCGACCCGCCGCGCCGCGCGCCGCGCGCCACGGGCTGAGATCCGCTTCGGTCCGCGTCCGCCCGGATTCGCCGCCCATGACCCAGTGTAGTCCAGCGGCGAAGACAAAGGTCGTCACGTCCGACAACCCACCGTCCCGGTAGCGTTGCAGTTGCGTCCCCTGCCCGCGCGTCATTTCCGCCATTTCGTCCAGGGGGAAGACAAGCATGCGCCGATTGTCGCCGATCACCGCGACATAGTCATGCGCGTCGGGCACCGGCCGGACGACTTTCAACAAGGCCGTTCCGCGCGAGCTGACGACGTTCTTCCCCTTGCGCGTCTCGGCCAGCACGTCGCCGGTCTTCACGATGAAGCCGCGTCCGTCAGACGAGGCAACCAGCAATCGCCCGACCCTCGTCGCGGGCAACAGGGCGACGACACCGACGTCCCCGTCGAGGTCGATCATCGCGCGCACCGGCTCGCCAAAGCCGCGTCCACCCGGCAGCTTGTCCGCCGGTAGCGTGTAGAACCGGCCGTTCTCTGCTGCCAGCAACAGCTTGTCGGTCGTCTGCGCATGGAACGCGAACGCAGGGCCATCGCCCTCCTTGAACTTCAGCGTCTCGGCCGCGACCAGATCGACATGGCCGCGCATTGCCCTGATCCAACCGCGCTGGGACAGGATGATGGTGAGCGGCTCGCGCTCGATCATCGCCTCCAGCGGGATGTCCCGGGTCGGCTCGGCTTCTTCGATATCTGTCCGACGCCTGCCCAGTACCGTCTCGGCTCCGTAACGGTCGCGGATTTTGGTCAGATCGCGCTTCATGCGATTGCGCAGTTTGATCGGCGAAGCGAGCAGCGCGGAGAGCTCACCCTGCTCCTTGTCCAAGCCGTCGCGTTCTTTCCTGATCTGAAACTCCTCCAGCCGCCGCAACGACCGCAGCCGCATGTTGAGGATCGCCTCCGCCTGCCGGTCGCTGAGCGCGAATTCGGCGATCATCACCGCCTTGGGCTCGTCCTCAGTCCGGATGATCTCGATCACCCGGTCCAGGTTGAGGTACGCGATAAGATAGCCGTCGAGCAGCTCGATCCGATCCGCGATCTTGCCGAGGCGGTGCTCGGTCCGGCGCCTGAGAACCAAGAATTGATGCTCGACCCAAGCCGCCAGCGCCTCGCGCAACGACATGACACGCGGCGTCCGCTCGGCGTCGAGTACGTTCAGGTTGAGGCTGAAGCGCGTCTCCAGATCAGTCAGGCGAAACAGACCGTCCATCATGATGCCGACGTCGACGGTCCGGCTGCGCGGCTCCAGCACGATCCTCACCTCGGCATCCGATTCGTCGCGGACATCGGTCAGGATGGGCAGCTTCTTGTCGTTGATAAGGGCCGCGATCTGCTCGATCAGCTTGCCCTTTTGCACCCCATAGGGGACTTCGCTGACGATCGCGGACCAAGCGCCGCCCTTCTCCCGCTCGATCGACCAGCGCGCGCGAACGCGAAACGATCCGCGGCCGGTCCTGTACGCCTCGGCGATCACACCGGCGGGATCGACGACCAGCCCGCCGGTAGGGAAGTCCGGCCCGCGCACATGCGCCAGTACCGCCGCGTCGTCCGCCTCCGGACGCTCGACCAGCATGATCGCCGCATCCAGCAGCTCCGCCGCGTTATGCGGCGGGATGCTCGTCGCCATCCCCACCGCGATCCCGCTGGCTCCATTCGCCAGCAGGTTGGGGAACATGCCCGGGAACAGTTCGGGCTCCTGATCCTCGCCGTTATAGGTCGCGCGGTAGCCGACCGCGTCCTCGTCCAGCCCCTCCATCAGGTCGATCGCGACCTGTGTCAGCCGTGCTTCGGTATAGCGGTATGCGGCGGCATTATCGCCGTCGATGTTACCGAAATTGCCCTGCCCGTCGACCAGCGGATAACGCAGCGCGAAATCCTGCGCGAGCCGGACCATCGCATCATAGACCGACTGGTCCCCATGCGGGTGATATTTGCCGATGACGTCGCCCACGACGCGCGCGCATTTCTTGTATCCCGACGCAGGATCGAGCCGCAGCAGCCGCATCGCCCATAACAGCCGACGGTGTACGGGCTTCAACCCGTCGCGCACATCGGGCAGCGAGCGCGCCGTGATCGTCGAGAGCGCATAGACCAGGTAGCGCTCGGACAGCGCGGCATCGAACGGCGCATCCACGATGGCGTCGAAGGGATCGGTCAGGTCGCTGGCCATTCTCCCGTCCGATAGCAGCGGCGCCCGCCGTTCCACAAGCGTTCCGGTTTTGCTATCGGGCCTCATGACCCTTGATGATGCGCGCGCGCTGGACGCCGCCGACCCGCTGGCGCCCATTCGCGACCGGTTCATCCTGCCGGAGGGGATCGTCTATCTCGACGGGAACTCGCTGGGGCCGCTTCCCCGCGCGAGCCGGACGGTAATGACCGACATGGTCGAGCGCCAGTGGGGAGAGCGGCTGATCCGGAGCTGGAACGAGGGCTGGATCGACGCACCGCAGCGGCTGGGCGGCAAGCTCGCACCGCTGCTGGGGGCAGCGGCGGACGAGGTCATCATCTGTGATTCCACCTCGACCAACCTGTTCAAGCTCCTCGTCGCCGCGCTTCGCCTTGATCCGTCCCGCCGCACGGTCGTCGCGGAACAGGGCAACTTCCCGACTGATCTTCATATCGCCGAGGGTGCGGTCGCCTGCGTGGAGGGCGCGCGGCTGCGTACCGTTCCCCGCGACACGCTGGCGGATGCGCTGGGCAGCGACACCGCCGTCCTGATGCTGACGCATGTCCACTACCGAACCGCCGAGCGCTTCGACATGGCCAAATGGACGCGGGCAGCGCATGATGCCGGTGCGCTCATTTCATGGGACCTCAGTCATTCGGCCGGCGCCGTCCCGCTCGACCTGAACGGCGCGGGCGCCGACCTGGCTGTCGGCTGCGGATACAAGTATCTGAACGGCGGCCCCGGCGCGCCCGCTTACCTCTACGTCGCGAGACGTCTGCAGGAGCGGCTTGCGACCCCGCTGTCCGGCTGGATGGGGCATGCCGCGCCGTTCGATTTCGAGGACGCCTACGCGCCCGCGCCCGGCATGAAACGCTGGCTCGCCGGCACCCCGCCCATGCTGTCGATGGCCGCGCTCGAAGCGGGGCTGGACCTGTGGGCCGAGATCGACCTCCCCGCCATGTGGCGCAAGAGCGCCGCGCTGTTCGACCTCCTGGCCGCTGCCGGAGACGCGATCGGCCTCGACTGCGTCACCCCCCGCGATCCCGCCAAACGCGGCAGCCATATCAGCTTTCGTCACCCCCATGCCTATGCCCTGTCGCAAGCGCTGATCGAGCGCGGCGTCATCGGCGACTTCCGCAGGCCCGATGTGCTGAGGCTAGGGCTGACACCGCTGTATCTTACTTACGAGGAAGTCTGGCGCGCAGGTGAGACGCTTCGCGACACGCTGTCGATTGAACCGTGGCATGATCCACGCTTTGCCGATCGCCTGGTCGTTACCTGACCGCCGCCATCCGACGATCGCCAGGCTGCCGCCCTGATTGCGCCTCTCGCGACCATCCTCTATAGCGCGCGCATCTCAGCGCCCCGGCCTCGCGACCCACGCGCCGCCGGGGCCATTCATTTTCGGGGGACCGCGCATGGCTCGCCGCCGCCAGATCTATGAGGGCAAGGCAAAGATTCTTTATGAGGGGCCTGAACCCGGCACGCTCATCCAGTATTTCAAGGACGACGCAACCGCCTTCAACGCCCAGAAGAAAGGCACGATTAACGGCAAGGGCGTGCTCAACAATCGCATCTCGGAGCATGTCTTCACCCTGCTCGACGGGATCGGCGTGCCGACCCACTTCATCCGCCGCCTCAACATGCGTGAACAACTGATTCGCCAGGTTGAAATCGTGCCGATCGAAGTTGTCGTGCGCAACGTCGCCGCCGGCTCGCTGTCGAAGCGCCTCGGGATCGAGGAAGGCACCAAGCTGCCGCGCACGATCATTGAATATTACTACAAGGACGATGCGCTCGGCGATCCGATGATCTCCGATGAGCATATCGCTGCCTTCGGCTGGGCCAGCCAGGAGGAGATGCACGACATCGCGGACCTCTCTATCCGCGTGAACGACTTCCTCTCGGGGCTCTTTGCGGCGGTCTCCATTCGCCTTGTCGACTTCAAGCTGGAGTTCGGGCGGATCTGGGACAATGACTATGGCCGGATCATCCTGGCCGACGAGATCAGCCCCGATGGCTGCCGGTTGTGGGACATGGAGACCAACGAGAAGATGGACAAGGACCGCTTCCGCCGCGACCTGGGCGGCGAGGTGGAGGCCTATCAGGAGGTCGCGCGGCGCCTTGGGCTATTGCCGGAGGGCGGCGACAATGCGGTGCTCGACCTCGACAGTCACCGCAAGCGCCGGGGGAAGTAATGAAGATCAGCGTCCATGTCACGCTCAAGCCTGGCGTGCTCGATCCGCAGGGCCGCGCCATTCACCATGCGCTCGGCAATCTGGGATTTACCGGTGTCGAGGACGTGCGCGTCGGCAAGGTCATCTTGCTCGAGGTTGCGGACGGCACGTTCGATGATAAGATCGACGAGATGTGCCGCAGGCTGCTGGCGAACACAGTGATCGAGAATTACCGGATCGAGCGCGAGGAACAGGCGGCGTGAAGACGGCGGTCATCGTCTTTCCCGGCTCCAATTGCGACCGCGACATCGCGGTCGCGCTGGAGGCGGTGACCGGTACCAGGCCGCAGATGGTCTGGCACGCGGAGGCGTCGCTTCCCGACGGCCTGGCGATGGTCGCGGTGCCGGGCGGTTTTTCCTATGGCGACTATCTGCGCTCGGGCGCGATCGCGGCGCGGTCACCGGTCATGCGCGCCGTGGTCGAGCGCGCCGACCGGGGCCTGCCCGTGCTAGGCGTCTGCAACGGGTTCCAGGTGCTTACCGAGGCCGGCCTGCTACCCGGAGCGCTCATGCGCAACACTGGCCTGAACTTCGTCTGCAGAAATGTCACGTTAACGGTCGAGAATACCGCGACGCCCTTCACCTGCCGCTATGATGAGGGTGAACGGATCGCACTTCCCGTCGCGCATCACGATGGCAATTACTTCGCGGACGACGACACGCTCGCCCGGCTGGAGGGCGATGCGCGCGTGGCGCTGCGCTATGCCGACGAGATCAACGGCTCCGCGCGCCGCATCGCCGGCATCGTCAATGAAGGCGGCAACGTGCTCGGCCTGATGCCGCATCCTGAGCGCGCCATCGAAACGGCGCATGGAGGCACCGACGGCCGCCGCTTGTTTGAGGGGCTGTTGGAGACGGTCGCCTAGACCCGCGCGCTGAACGGTGTGAAGTCGGTTGCGCGGTCGAACACGTCGATCCCCTCGCTGCGCTTCAGCCAGCCGACCACCGCATAGGTGACCGGCGTCAGCAGCGCTTCCCAGCCGACCTTGAGCGCCCGTTGCGTGACGAGCACGACCAGCACCAGATGCGTCGTCCACCCCGCCACACCCAGAAACGCCAGCGGATAAAAGATCGCGCTGTTCACTGCCTGCCCCACCACGGTCGAGCCGATCGTGCGCGTCCACAGATGCCGCCCGCCCGTCCATAGCTTCATGCGCGCCATGACGTAGGAATTGCCGAACTCGCCCGCCCAGAAGGCGCAGACGCTGGCAAGCACGATCCTCGGCACCTGCCCGAAGACCGCTTCATACGCCGCCTAATTGCCCCAGCCCGGCGCCGGGGGCAGCGCGACGACGATCCAGCTCATCGCCGCCATGAAGACGGCCGCCGCGAATTCCGCCCAGATCACCCGCCGCGCGCGCGCATAGCCATAGACCTCGGTCAGCACGTCGCCGATCACGTAGCTCAGCGGAAAGAATAGGATGCCCGCCCCGAACGACACTTCGTGCCCTAACAGGCTGACCACCGCGCCCTTGCCCGCGCCGATGACGTTCGACAGCAACAGGATCGCAACGAACGCGGCCATGATGAAGTCGAACCAGCGGAAGGACCGGGCGTTGAGGTTGGAAGCATCGACGGGGATCGCGCCGGCTCTCATGAACCCGGTTCCACCTGCGCGCAATCGGCGCTAATCGAGGGTGGCGCGCGCCCGTAGCTCAGATGGATAGAGCACGAGCCTTCTAAGCTTGTGGCCGCTGGTTCGAATCCAGCCGGGCGCGCCAGCGCTTTGCCGTGCGGAACATGGCTGCAGCATGGGGAGAGGACGATGCTTCAACGCCGGGCTTTTCTTGGTCTTGCCGCAGGCGGTGCGGCGGCCGGGATTCTTCGCACGGCGTCTGCGGCGGGAGAGCCGACGCTGAACGAACAACTGAGCGGCTATCTGGGGGGTCTGCACGACCCTGTGCTGATCCGCGAGAAGGATGTCTATCACGTGTTCGGCTCGGGCGGCTGGTCCGGCCGGCCCGGACCGAGCTGGAGGGTCTCCAAGGACCTTCATCACTGGGTCGACAATGGCTCGCCCTTCGACGGCGTACCCGATTGGGCGAAAAAAGCGGTCCCTGGGGCGACCAACGTCTGGGCGCCGGACATTCACTTCATCGACGGACTCTATCGCCTCTATTATTCCGTCTCGACCGGTGGCAGCATGCGCTCGGTCACGGGCTTTGCGACCAGCCCGACGCTCGACCGCGGCGCGTCGTCCTATGGCTGGACCGATCACGGCCTGGTGATCGAGTCCTTCAGCGGCGGCAAATATAACGTAATCGATGCGAACTTCTTCGTCGACGCCTCGGGCAATCACTGGCTTGCGTTTGGCAGCTACTGGAGCGGGTTGAAGATCATCGCGCTCGACAGGCGGACCGGCAAGCCGAAGCCGGGTGCCGAGCCGCTGCCGATCGCCTATCGCCCCGCTCCGGCCGGAGGCGACAACCCGGTTGAAGGAGCCTTCATCTTCCGCCACGGCGGGCGGTACTATCTCTTCGCCAGCTATGATTATTGCTGCAAGGGCGCGCAGAGCAACTATTATGTCGCGGTCGGCCGGTCATCATCGGTGACGGGACCCTTTGCCGGCAAGGACGGCAAGCCGATGATGGAAGGCTATGGCACCACGGTCATCGTCGAGCGGCCCTGGGGCTCGACGAACTGGCGTGGCCCCGGCCATTGCGGCCTGTATCACGACACGAACCGCGACCTTATCGTCTATCACGCCTATGACGTGGCGCACGACGCGCGTCCGACGTTGCGGCTCGCCGAACTGCAGTGGTCAGCCGATGACTGGCCGATCGCCCTGACCTGACCGGTGCGGACGTTGCTCGGCACGACCGAGTCAAAGCTCCCGGCGGGCAGAACAATTGCCGCCCCCCCGCGTTAATCGGGTCCGGCCGAAGCGATTGGAAATCCTCATGTTGTCTTCCCTTCTGATGGGTGCCGTTACCGGCATGCGGTCGATGACCCCGCTGGCGGTCGTCACCAGCGCGGCCAGGCGGGGCGAACTGCCACGCGACAGTGGCGCGCCCGCTTTGCTCGGCGGGCCTGTCGCGTCGGTCGCCGCACTGGTGCTCGCTGCGGGCGAGTTGTTGGGAGACAAGATGCCGTCCGCTCCAGATCGCATCGTCACCCCGGGCATTGCCGCACGGCTCGTGACCGGCGCGCTGGCGGGGATGGCGCTTGCGCCGCGACGGGAACGACGCCGCGCGGCCGTGGCAGGCGCCGTCAGTTCGGTCGGTAGCGCGATGATCACCTTCCATGCGCGCAAGGCGGCCATGCGTCGGTTCGGCCAGATGCAGACGGGATTGGTCGAGGATGCGATCGCCGTCGCCGGTGCCGTGTGGATCGCCAGTCATGCACGTCGGGCTTCGATATCCTGATGTGTTGGACGCGGTCGCGCCATCCGAACATCACCGCATGCGATGGTTCTTCGGACCTTCACCCTTCCATTTGAGGGCGCATTAACACTCGTCTGCGAATGTGCAGGCATGATGGAATGCACCTCGATCGTGATAACGGATGATGGTGCCGAGCGGCGCGCAGCCGAGCGGCATGGGTCGGCAATTCAGGCTGAGGTCCATCAATGCGACTGGCAGCCCTACCGCCTGATGATCAGCGAGATTTCGCTTCGTGGATGCAGGATCAACGGGCTGAAGGGCGCGGTGATCGGCCAGCAGATCGAGGTTGCGATGGCCGATCTCGGCGTCGTACTGGCCCGGGTCGTTCGCCGATCCGGATTGAAGCAGCACGCGATTGAGTTCATCACGCCGCTGTCTCAGACTTCGCTCGAGGCGCTGTTGGCTTCGGAGAAGAAATGGGCGTTTGTCGGCCGTTCACCCGATACGCCGGCCCGTGCTCGACCGGTCACTCTGATGGGGACATTCTCACGGTTGCTTGTCCCCGGCCCAAGAGCCGCCTGAGGCGCACGCCAAACCTTTTTTGAAAGCGCGGGCCGGCAAGTGCCGCGTCTCGGTGCGGCGCGACGCGGTTCAGGCGAAGCGGACGCTGATCCTCCGGCGACGGCGCGTCGCAGCACCAATGAGGGCAAAGCCGCCGATCATCATCGCCCAGGTCGCCGGCTCCGGGACAGCGGAAGGAAAGGTGCCGGCAATGGCCTCGCCCGTCGTGATCGATGCACCGGCAACGTCGTTATATGCGAAACTGATCAGGCTGGAGCCCGCGACTTCCGCATAACTATGGTAAACAGATGCTCCCGTGCCGAACCGCAGTGCTACGAACGTATCGGTCAAGAAGAAGTCGATGGGACGGGCGTCGGTGCCGTGATGAAGTCACCACCAAAGTTCTTTTAAGGATTTGGCGACCCGGCTCTGTAGGATGTGTAGTCCTCCCCGTCCCCGATGAACCCGCCGCCACAGGCGGTGGCGCTTCCCGTCGTCGCCAGCGCGGCTGTCCGAAACTTGGTGTCGTTGCCGTCGAGCGGTATCGGCGAGAAGGTATAAGTCGATCCGTAAAACAGCGTGACTGTATAAGGGCTTGACGCGAAGCTCACATTGGGCGTGAACCCGACAACCGTGGCGGAAGCGGGAACTGCAAGCGACATGGAAGCAGAGGTGATCGCTACTGCAAGGACTCTATTCATGGTTTCTTCCTGTTAATCCGCGAGTTTTTCCATGAAAGGAAGACCAGACCAACGCATATATATCTGCTGCCATCTGCACAGATTTTGCAAACCTGGAGTTGCGAAGCATAGTTTCGTAGTGAAATTGCCCCGAAATGTAAGGACGGCATCTTTTTGGAGGGGCTGACGCGGGATGGTAGTGCATGTAGCTGGGCACCCACATCAACGTGCCGTGCGGCGCTGATTGCGGCGCGATGACCGTGCCCCGACGCGGTGGTGGTGGCTTCGAGGCGCGATTTTGAGGTGATCCGGCTGGAATGCACCGTTGCCGGACGTAGTTATCCCGTGGCGGCTCGGCGTTCGTGGAAGATCAGACGGTCGATGTTGTAGACGAGGTTGGCGAGCGTGATTTTCGCCTCGGCGCGCGCGATGCCGATGGTGCGGACGAACAGCCCAATCTGATCCTTCTGACGGGCGAACACATGCTCGACGCGGGCGCGGACAGCGGATCGCTTGGCATTGGCGCCTGACGTGCGCTTGGACATCGGCCTGCCCCTCGGCTTCTTGCGATGGACGCGGCTGACGCGGCCTATCGACTTCAGCCACACCTCGTTGGCTTGGCTGGGGTAGGCGATATCCGCCCAGACGTCGGAGGCGGTGTTGTCGCGGGTGACGACGTTGCGCAGCATCCGGCCGCCGAAGCGTGCACCGTCGGTGACTTTGGCGGATCGGATAAATCCATAACGCCGACAGATCGCGATGCTGCTTTTGTAGCCGAAACTGGGGATCGCGATGTCGATCCCTGGCCTGCCGCCCGGCAGCGGTCTGGCTTTGGCGAACTTCACCGTCCAGCGCGCATCGGTGTCCTTCTGCGCGGCCTTGGCGGGTTGCCCGAGCCAGATCTGCGCCGCGCTCTTGCCCGCCTTGATCGCCTCCTTCTCCGCTGCGGTATTGCGCTGCTTGGGTGCTGCTACCAGCGTTGCGTCGACGATCTGCCCGCCCATCGGCAGATAGCCGCGGTCCCGCAACTGCCGCTCGAAGGCGCTGAACAGCGCGTCGAGCGCGCCAGCGCGCGTCAGCTTCTCGCGGAACAGCCGGATCGTGTTCTCGTCGGGTGTGACCGCGCCCAGGTCGAAGCTCAGGAACCGTAGCTAGCACAGCCGATCGCGGATCAGAAACGCTCTCCTGAGCCTGCCGAAGGGTCCATCCGCGCATCGCTGACGGTGTTCTGTGCCGCCAGGATCAGGACCTTGAACATTGCCACGGGGTCATGGGGTGGCCGTCCATCCTCCGCGCCGTCGCCGTACACCAGCGCCTTATCAAGCGATGGACGGAATACCTCAAAATCCACCACGCGAGCCATCGTCTCCAGCGGATCGCCACAGTCCGACAACCGCTTCAACTGATCCGATAGTCCGAACAATCCCGCCTGACGCATCTGCCGCCTCCTGCCGTCAGGCGCAGTGAATCATTTCTCACCGGGTCGCGCCAGGGTTATTGGGGGTGTCCTGATGCTTGACCCGCGATCGCTGGCGGGAAACATTGAGGGACTTCAAAGGCGGGTAAAAGGAGCGGATGATGGCGTATGTGAGTGGTTTCGTGACTCCGGTGGCTGAGAGGGACCGGGATGCTTATGTCGCAGCGGCGGCGAAGGCCTGGGCGCTGTTCAAGGACTATGGCGCGATCGAGATGGTCGAGGCGTGGGGAGACACTGTTCCCAAGGGCAAGGTGACGGACTTTCGCCGGGCGGTCGACCTGCAGGCAGAAGAGGCGGTGGTGTTCAGCTGGGTGCTGTGGCCGGACAAGGCAACATCCGAAAAATGGGAAGCGGCGATGGAGACCGACGAGCGCTTCAGGGATCTGGACATGCCTTTTGACGGCAAGCGCATGATCTATGGGGGCTTCACGACGATCGTCGAAAAGAAGCTATAGGGTCAAATGAGGAGGCCATAGAAGGCGGCGGGCACTTGGCCTACGCCGCCCTTCCACGGGTGCCCGCAGCTAGATCACGACGGCGGCGATGATCGCCCAGAGCAGCATCGACGCACCGATGATGATCGTGAGCCGCCTGCGCGGTGACCATGGCGGAAAGTTGGTATTCGGCATGAAAAGATCCAGGGTCGCAATTCGCTGTTCACGGTGACCGCAGGAAGAGGTCCGGGAGATTCTGTTGCCCGGCCCTCCCGGAAGCCGCTGGTATCCGCTTCTGTTGCCCGGTGCAGCCCAACCGCGCTCTTGTTCGTATAACCTCAGGCCGTTAGGCCGTCAGTTACGCGGCAATCGCGAGTGCTTCGTTATCGTTGGCACTTGTGTACGGGCCGTCGCGGTGGTCCCATTCCGAGCGAAAACAGCGCCTTTCAACACACGTCGATCCTGGTTCGGCCCCGTCATCGCACCTATCGCCAGGGGCGGTGGTGGAGCCGCCGGGTACTGCCCCCGGGTCCGCTGCGCCTAGTCTACGCCGCAGTTTATCGCCATAGCCGCACCTGGCGAACCAGGTGCGCTGACAACGATATAAGCGCCGCGTGCGAAGGATGCAAACCCGCCTTTCGCTTGCCATAAATGAACCCCATAAAGGCAATCATGTTGACCCAGCGTTCCCGTTATGCGCTCCGCGCCATGCTGTTCCTGGCGGAGGCGCCGATCGGATCGCCGCCTATCCCGATGCACCGGATCGCGGATGCCGCGACGGTGCCGCGCAAGTTCCTGGAGCTGATCCTGGCCGACCTGCGCGAGGCGGGATTGATCCACAGCCACCGCGGCAAGATGGGCGGATATTGCCTGTCGCGCCCCACGCACCTGATCTCGATGGGCGAGATCATCCGTGTGATCGAAGGTCCGCTGGCCCTCGTGCCGTGCGTCAGCCGCACCGCTTACAGGCGCTGTTCCGACTGCCGAGACGAGGCCGACTGCGCCATTCGTCAAGCCATGCTGCGCGTACGCGATGAAACCGCGCGTATCCTGGACGGGACCAGCCTGGCCGCCGCGTTGGCGGAGGACCTGGCGGCGGCTTAGGGCATGCCTTAAACCCTTGGACGTGTCTTCAATTCGTCCCTGATCTCGCGCAGCAGCACGATGTCGGCCGGATCGGCCGGTACCGGATCTTCCGCCTTTGGCACCACCCTGTTCACCGCGCGAATGATCAGGAAGATGATGAAGGCGATGATCAGGAAATTGACCGCCTGGGTGATGAACTCGCCATAGCCCAGCAGCGGCACACCGGCAGTTTTCAGCGCTACATAATCGCTGAGTGAACCGCGATAGCTGTCAGGCACCGGCCCCAGCCGGACGAAATAACTCGAGAAATCCAGTCCGCCGAAGATCTTGCCGATGAGCGGCATCAGGATATCGTCGGTGAGCGACGTTACGATCTTGCCGAAGGCGGCACCGATGATGACCGCGACGGCCAAGTCGAGCACATTGCCGCGCATGATGAAGGCCTTGAATTCCTTGATCATGAAGTCCCTCCTGTCGAAACACGCTGGCCTACCATCCGATTGCGCTTTCGCCAAGCAAACCGACTGTCCTATACGGATAGCACGGACACGACAGGAGACTTGCATGCCATATCGCCCCACAGTCGCAATCGCGGCCGCCGTCACGGTGTCGGCGTGCGGGATTAACAGCGTTCCGACCGCAGAGGAAAACGCCAAGGCGCGTTGGGCCGATGTGCAGGCGGCCTATCAGCGGCGCGCGAACCTGATTCCCAATCTCGAGGCGGTCGTGAAGGGCGCGGCGGCGTCGGAGAAGTCGATCCTGACCGACGTCATCAATGCTCGTGCCCGCGCGACCGCTATTACCGTCACGCCCGACCAGATCACCGACCAGGGCAAGATGCAGCAGTATCAACAGGCGCAGGGACAGTTGAACGGCTCGCTCAGCCGCCTGCTCGCCAATGTCGAGGCCTATCCTGAGTTGAAGAGCCAGGCCAATTTCTCCACCTTCATGAGCCAGATCGAGGGGACGGAGAACCGGATCAACATCGCGGTTCGGGATTATAACAGCGCGGTGCAGGACTATAACACCCGCATCCGCACCTTCCCCGATGCGGTCGGCGCCCGCGTATTCTACGGCGCGAAGCCGATGGTGCCGTTCCAGGCGACGGCGCTCAATGCCGATGTCGCGCCCACCGTCGATTTCGGGAATGCGAGCTGACGCGGGTGATCGTACGGTTCCTGCTCTCGCTGGCGCTGCTCACATCGGTGCCGGCCTGGGCGCAGACGTTTCCCAAGTTCACCGGCCAGGTCGTCGATGCCGCCGACGTGCTCCCCCCCGCGATCGAGGCCGATCTGACGGCGAAGCTGGAGGCGCTGCAAAAGGATACCGGACGACAGCTCGTCGTGGCAACCGTGCCGGACACGCAGGGCTATCCACTGGAGGACTACGGCTACAAGCTTGGTCGGGCATGGGGGGTGGGACTGAAGGACGTCGACAACGGCGCGATCCTGTTCATCGCGCCGGGCAACCCCGCCGGCCAGCGCGGACCGCGCCTCGAGGTCGGCTACGGGCTGGAACCGGTGTTGACCGACGCCTTCGCGCATCAGGTCACTTATGAGCAGATGACGCCGATGCTCAAGGCGGGCGACGTGCCGGGCGCGATGGAGGCGGGCACCGACGCGGTGATCGCGCAGATGCGCGCCTCTCCTGACGAGGCAAAGGCGAAGACCGACGCGGCGGCGGCCGCGTTCGACCGGACGCACCGGCGGTCACCCGGTGGCGGAGGGTTACCCTTTGGGCTGATCTTCTGGGGTATCGTCCTCTTGTTCTTCATCCTGCCGATGTTCCGGCGGCGCAGCCGGGCGGGACCGTGGGGTCGGCGTTATGCCGGAAGGCGCGGCGGCGGCATGTGGCCAATCATGTTGTGGAGCATCGCCAACGAGATGGGGCGCTCGCGCGGGTCCGGCTGGGGCGGCGGCTCCGGCTTTGGCGGCGGCGGGGGTTCCGACGGGAGCTGGGGCGGCGGCGGCTTCAGCGGGGGCGGCGGCGGCGGCTTTGGCGGTGGTGGGGCCTCGGGCGGATGGTGATTCGCCTGACCTCGGCGGACCAAGAACGGGTGACGGCCGCCGTCACCGCGGCCGAGCTGACGACGAACGGAGAGATCGTGACGATCGTGGCGCGGTCCTCCGACGACTATCACGATGTCGCCTCGCAATGGACGGTAATGGCGATGCTGCTGGCCCTCGCCGTTCTCGCGACATGGCCGGGCATCGCGGTATCGATCCATGCGCGCGTTGCCGGCGGCTGGGGCGACGCGACGTCGCCCTCTGCGCTCTACCTGATCGCGCTGGTCGTCCTTTCGCTCGTCTTTCTGCTGGTCCGGTTCGCGCTGGCGTGGCGACCGCTTCGGCTGGCGCTGACCCCGGCTGCGACCAGGGAGCGACGGACACGGCGACGCGCCGTCATGCTGTTCCGGACCGCCGCCGAGCAACGGACAAGGGCCGCGACCGGGGTTCTTCTCTACCTCTCGCTCGACGAGCATCGTGCCGAGATCATCGCGGACGAAGCGATCCACTCGCGCGTCGCGGCCGAAACCTGGGGAGAGGCGATGGCTCTCCTGATCGAGGCCGTGCGCGACGGCCGGGCGGGCGACGGCATGGCGGATGCTGTAATGCGGATCGGTGCGGTGCTCGCCGAGCATTTCCCCCGTTCGGCGGATGACACCAACGAACTGCCCGACCGGGTGATCGAGCTGTGAGCGATCAGGTCTGGAGCGGACGCTATATCGCCGTTCGCAAACAGGGAACCTGGGAGTGGGCCGAGCGCGCGCACGGTATCGGCGCCGCGGTGATCCTGGCGATCGAGGATGGGCATGTGCTGCTGGTCGAGCAGTACCGGGTGGCGCTCGGCCAGCGCTGCCTGGAGTTGCCTGCCGGGCTGATCGGCGATGAGGAAACCGGCGAAGATATCGCAACGGCCGCAGCGCGCGAACTGGAGGAAGAGACCGGCTACCGCGCCGGTCGGATCGAGGCGCTGGGCGAATTCGCGGCATCGCCCGGCATGACCTCGGAGCGCTTCACACTGGTCCGCGCACACGGACTGGAACGAGTCGGCGCAGGAGGGGGCGAGCAGAGCGAGGACATCACCGTCCACCGGATCGAACTGATCGACGCAAGCCGGTTCGTCGCCGCGCGGCGGGCCGACGGCGTCGCCATCGATGCAAAGGTGGCGTTGCTGCTGGCGGACGGTTTCCTGAGATGATGAGCGACATCAAGGTCAGTGTATGCGCTTGAGTTCTCTATCCGCTTTCAGGTTTATGAAAGCTCAAGCCATCGTTTGTGTGGCATCAAATCCTTTTCGGTTGCGACACCGATCGGTTGATAACGGATTAAGCCAATTACGGCGATTGGCCAGTACCAAGTTACGAGTCTGCCAGAACATCGACCGTTTAATCGAATGGATAACCGGCAGCGGCGAAGTAGTTGCGACACTTGTCAGCGGCATCGAGAAACAGCCACTCATCGAGATCGAAAATTGCGATGTCCGCCTTCAGTCGCGCCAAAAGCGGTTTTTTCCGATCCTCAACTTCTCCAGCCGATACGGCTCGCAAGCCGATCGGAGTTCTCAGGTCAGAACGGCAGAGATAGCCCAAATAGTCTGAGCGGCGGAGATCCTGCGGACCCATGCCCTGTTTGTACAAACTGGGCCACCCGGACTTTCGTCCGGAGGTTGCGGGAAGATGTCTCAGCGCTTGGAGAACTGGAAGCTGCGGCGGGCCTTGGCGCGGCCGTATTTCTTGCGCTCGACGGCACGGCTGTCGCGGGTCAAGAAGCCGGCGGCCTTAACCGGCGCGCGCAGCGTCGGTTCATAGCGCGTCAACGCTTGGCTGATGCCGTGCTTCACGGCGCCCGCCTGGCCCGACAGCCCGCCACCCTTGACGGTGCAGACGACATCATACTGGCCGTCGCGTTCGGCGACACCGAACGGCTGGTTGATGACCAGACGCAGGCTGGCACGCGCGAAATAGATTTCCTGGTCGCGGCCGTTGATCGTGATTCTGCCCGATCCCGGCTTCAACCAGACGCGTGCCACGGCGTCCTTGCGGCGACCGGTGGCATAGGCCCGACCCTGTTTGTCGATCTCCTGCTCGCGCAGCGGCGCACGGGTCGACGGTTCATCGAGATTGCCGGCCATATAGGCGTCGGCGCGGTCATCCGAAGCGGCCTGCGCATTCTGCGCGGCGGCGCCCTGCCCCTCCTGCGTCAGTATGGCGAGATCGGAAAGCGACTGGCGATTGTCGGTCATTATGCGCCCACCTTGTTCTTGCGGTTCATGGCGGCGATGTCGAGAACCTCCGGGTTCTGCGCGCCGTGGGGATGTTCCGTCCCCTTGAAGATGCGCAGGTGGCGCATCTGTTCGCGGCCCAGCGGCCCGCGCGGAATCATCCGTTCGACCGCCTTTTCCAGTACGCGCTCGGGAAAGCGCCCCTCGAGCACCTTCGCGGCGGTCACGCCCTTGATGCCGCCAGCATAGCCGGTGTGCCGGTAATAGATCTTCTTTTCGGCCTTGTTCGAGGTGAAGCGGATCTTGTCCGCGTTGATCACGACGACATTGTCACCGCAATCGACATGCCGCGTGTACATGGTCTTGTGCTTGCCGCGCAACACGTTGGCGATGATCGTCGCGGCACGGCCGACCACCAGACCGTCGGCATCGACGATGTGCCATTTCTTTTCCACCTCGTGCGGCTTGGCCGACTTGGTGGTCTTCATGAGCGCCTTCATGGGCGGACCTTTCGGTTTGAACGAAGCGACGCCGCCCCATGCGAAGCGGCGTGACCGCGCCTCAATGTCGGCAGCCGGTCGAAAAGTCAAGCAGAGCGCGGCTTTCACGACGGGTATCAGAGTACCATCTTTGTCAGCCGGCCTTCCGGCCGATCGCGTGTGCCGCGCTGACGGCGGTGATGAGCAGCAGGGCGGCATTCGCCTGGTGCGCGACCGCCATGCCGATCTCGACCCCGGTCATGAGCGTCGAGATGCCGAGCGCGATCTGGAGGCAGACGAGCATGACGACCGCCGCGCCGATGCGATGCGCCCCCGCGCGCGTGGCGCGAAAGGCCAGCCACACCAGCCCGCCCGCCGCCGCGAAGGCGAACCAGCGGTGGATGAACTGCACGACGACCGGATTATCTACCGCATTGCGCCAAGTGGGGTCGGTCATCGGCACGCCCGCCGGGAAGAAGGCGTCCCCCATCAGCGGCCAGCTTGAAAAGGCATAACCCGCGTCCAGCCCCGCGGTGAAGGCACCGTACATGATCTGCACGAGCAACAGACCCAGCGCCAGCATCGCGACGGGTCCGAGCCTTGACGGCATTGCGAGCGGATTCCGATGAAGCGCGACGAGGTCGAGCGCGGTCCAGATGATTCCCGACAGGATGGTCACCGCGGTCAGCAGATGGACCGCAAGCCGCACATGGCTCACATCGGTGCGCACCGACAGCCCCGATGCGACCATCCACCAGCCGATCGCGCCCTGCAATGCGCCGAGCAGCAGCAGCGCGGTCAGGCGCCGGCCATAGCCGTGCGGGATGCGGCGGCGGACCGCGAACCACAGGAGCGGCAATGCAAAGGCAACGCCGATGATCCGGCCGAGGACGCGGTGCGCATATTCCCAGAAGAAGATTGCCTTGAAGCCGCCCAGCGTCATTCCACGGTTGAACGCGGCATATTCGGGGATCAGGCGATAGCGCGCGAACTCGGCCTGCCACTGCGCGTCGTTCAGCGGCGGGATGATACCGCTGATCGGTTTCCACTGGGTGATCGACAGCCCTGACTCGGTCAGCCGGGTGATCCCGCCGACGACAACCATCGCGACGATCAGCGCGGCCACGACGAACAGCCAGCGCGCGACGGTCATCGGCCTTGTCGTCGTCGCGAAGGCAGGGCTGATCTGAAGCATTGGTTTTCCTAGCCCTTTACGACGTCCGGGTCGAGTAGACGCGATGCAATGATATGTTGTAACGCGAGCCATCCGCCTGTATAGAGCGCCAACCATGACTGTCACGACTCGTTCCCGCAGCCTGATCGATCTGGATCGATATGCAATCGGTCTGTCGGGATTGTGCGCGGTACATTGCGTCGCGACGACGGTCCTCATTGCCCTGGTGTCGACCGCGGGAGGCCTGCTCGATCCGCGTATCCATGAGGCGGGGCTCAGCATCGCGATCGTTCTGGGCGCGCTGGCGCTCGGTCGGGGCGTGCTGCGTCATGGACAGGTGGTGCCCGTCTCGATCGGCGGGTTCGGCCTCGGCATGATGGGCGGCGCGATGGCGCTGCCGCATGACGGCTCGGGTGCAGAGGCGTTGTGGACGATCGTGGGCGTTGCGCTCCTGGCGGTGGCGCACCACCGCAACAGGCGCGCGGTGCGCAAGCTTCCGGTTGTCGCGGGCAAGGCGGGACTCTACATCGGCGACTGATGCCGGCACACCAACATCACGAACCGCAGGGCAGCGAACTAGCGCTGGCCGCTCGCTCGACGCTGGAGAAGGCGGGCGAACAATGGACGGCGATGCGTGCCAGCGTCTTCGAGGCACTCGCCGACTTCGACAAGCCAGCCAGCGCGTACGACATCGCCGAGTCGTTATCGAGGACGCAGGGACGGCGGATCGCGGCAAACAGCGTGTATCGCATCCTGGATCTGTTCGTGGCCCGCAATCTGGCGCACAAGGTGGAAAGCGCAAATGCTTACATTGCCAATGCGCACCCCGACTGCCTCCACGATTGTATCTTCCTGCTGTGCGACGGATGCGGGCAGATGACGCATATCGATGACGACCGCGTCACGCGCAGCGTGAGACAGGTCGCGGAGGTGGCCGGCTTCTCGCCGGTCAGGCCGGTCATCGAGATCCGCGGGAAATGCGCCGACTGCATCTGATCGCCCTTGATCGGGGTAATCGACACGAAGCGCCCGTGGGAGTAGGTCGCGCTCATGCCTGAACCGCACACCCCGCTCCTGGACACCGTGACGACGCCTGTGGCGTTGCGCGCGCTTGAGCCGGGGCGGCTCAGGCAGCTGGCGGATGAGTTGCGCTGTGAGGTGATATCGGCGGTGGGGGTGACGGGGGGTCATCTGGGCTCGGGGCTGGGGGTGGTCGAGCTGACGACGGCGATCCATTATGTGTTCGACACGCCGCGCGACAAGCTGGTGTGGGATGTCGGGCACCAATGCTATCCGCACAAGATCCTGACCGGGCGCAGGGACCGGATCAGGACGCTGAGACAAGGCGGCGGACTGTCGGGGTTCACCAAGCGCGCCGAGAGCGAGTACGACCCGTTCGGCGCGGCGCATTCGTCGACCTCGATCTCGGCGGCGCTGGGCTTTGCGACCGCGAGCAGGCTGGCCGGCGGCACGGCGAAAGCGATCGCGGTGATCGGCGACGGGGCGATGTCGGCGGGGATGGCGTATGAGGCGATGAACAACGCCGCGGCCGCCGGCAACCGGCTGGTGGTGATCCTGAACGACAACGACATGTCGATCGCCCCGCCGGTGGGCGGCTTGTCGGCCTATCTGAGCCGGATGGTCTCCAGCCGCGAGTTCCTGGGGCTTCGCGAGCTGATGAAGAAGTTCGCGCGCACGCTGCCGCGGCCGATGCACAGCGCAGCCAGAAAGACCGACGAGTTCGCGCGCGGGATGACGATGGGGGGCACGCTCTTCGAGGAGCTGGGCTTTTACTATGTCGGCCCCATCGACGGGCATAATCTGGAGCATCTGATCCCGGTGCTCGAGAATGTGCGCGATGCCGAGGAAGGCCCGATCCTGGTCCATGTCGTGACCAGGAAGGGCAAGGGCTATGCGCCGGCCGAGGCGTCGGCGGACAAGTATCACGGTGTCCAGCGCTTCGACGTCGTCTCGGGCGTGCAGGCGAAAGCGCCGCCGGGTCCGCCGCAGTATCAGAACGTCTTTGGTGCAGCTCTGGTCAAGGAGGCCGCACATGATCCGCGCATCTGCGCGATCACCGCGGCGATGCCGTCGGGCACGGGTCTCGATGGCTTTGCCAAGGCCTATCCCGAGCGCTTCTTCGATGTCGGCATCGCCGAGCAGCACGGCGTGACCTTTGCCGCTGGGCTGGCCGCCGAGGGCATGCGCCCGTTCTGCGCGATCTACTCGACCTTTTTGCAGCGTGCCTACGACCAGGTGGTGCACGACGTCGCGATCCAGAACCTGCCCGTGCGCTTTGCGATCGACCGCGCCGGGCTGGTCGGCGCGGACGGGGCGACGCATGCCGGCAGCTTCGACGTCACCTATCTGGCGACGCTGCCCAACTTCGTGGTGATGGCCGCCGCCGATGAGGCGGAGCTGGTCCACATGGTGCATACCGCGGCATGCCATGACACCGGCCCGATCGCGGTGCGCTACCCACGCGGCAACGGCACCGGTGTCGCCCTGCCCGACAGCCCCGAGCGGCTCGCCATCGGCAAGGGCCGCATGGTGCACGAGGGCAAGACGGTGGCGATCCTGTCGCTGGGCACCCGGCTGGCCGAGGCATTGAAGGCCGCCGAGCAGCTTGAGGCGAAGGGGCTGTCGACCAGCGTCGCCGACCTGCGCTTCGCCAAGCCGCTCGACACCGACCTCATCCGCCGGCTCCTCTCGACCCATGAGGTCGCGGTGACGATCGAGGAGGGCTCGGTCGGCGGGCTGGGCGCGCACGTGCTCACCATGGCGTCGGACGAGGGCCTCATCGACACCGGGCTCAAGCTACGCACCATGCGCCTGCCCGATACCTTCCAGGACCAGGACAAGCCCGACGCCCAATACGCCGCCGCCGGCCTCGATGCCGATCACATCACCCAAACCGTCCTCAAGGCACTCAGGCATAACGATACGGAGCTGGCCGAGGTGCGCGCCTGACTCCGGTCGAGGGCGCGGTCGGACGAGACGGTGGCTAAACAGCGCGCGGACCAGTTGCTCGTCGACCGGGGTCTGGCGGAGTCGCGGACGCGCGCGCAGGCGCTCATCATGGCCGGGCTGGTTTTTGCAGGTGAGCGCAGGATCGAGAAGCCCGGGCAGGCGATCGCCTCCGGCACGCTGCTCGACGTGCGCGGGCGCGATCATCCCTGGGTGTCGCGTGGCGGCATCAAGCTGGCGCACGGACTGGATCACATCGGCTGGGACGTAAATGATGCGGTCGCGATCGATGTCGGCTCGTCGACGGGCGGCTTTACCGATGTCCTGCTAACTAGAGGCGCGGCTCGAATCTATGCGATCGACAGCGGCACGAACCAGCTTGCCTGGAAACTACGGCAGGATCCGCGTGTCGTCGTGCTGGAGCAGACCAGCGCACGCGTCCTGACCGAAGTTCATATCCCCGAGCCGATCGACCTGATCGTGTGCGACGCCAGCTTCATCGGTCTCGCGAAGGTGCTGGCGCGGCCCTTGTCGTTCGCGGCGCCGATCGCGCGGCTGATGGCGCTGGTCAAACCGCAATTCGAGGCGGGACGGGACGAGGTGGGACGGGGTGGCGTCGTCCGCGACGAAGCCGTGCGTGCTCGCGTCTGCGACGAGGTCGCGCGGTGGGTGACCGACCAGGGCTGGTACGTCGAGGGTGTCATGCGCAGTCCGATCACCGGGCCGGAGGGCAATGTCGAGTATCTGATGGCCGCCCATCGTGGGGCTTGGGCGTCGTGCGGGGGATCCCCTATATAGCCCATCGGGAGGTCCTGGCATGGACATGGTGGAATCATCGAGCGGTGCGCGGATGTCTGTCGCGCGGTGGGCGATCATCTGCATTCCGCTGATCCTGCTGTCGGGATATGCGTCGGGACTGTCCGCCCAGGCAGGGGCGAGCAATGGCTGGTACGTCGCGCTTGACAAGCCCTGGCTGACGCCGCCCGATTGGGTATTTCCGATCGCCTGGACGACGCTTTACATTTTGATGGGATGGGCGCTCGCCCTGGTGCTCGGTGCAGGCGGTACGAGGGGAAAAGGGCTGGCGGCGGGCGTCTTCGGCGTGGCATTCATCTTCAACCTCGCCTGGACGCCTATCTTCTTCGGCGCACACCGGATCGG
The DNA here is from genome assembly GCA_965260965.1 of Sphingomonas sp. GTDB lineage: Bacteria > Pseudomonadota > Alphaproteobacteria > Sphingomonadales > Sphingomonadaceae > Sphingomonas. The sequence continues at coordinate 2,504,483 of CBDHCA010000003.1, forward strand.
GCTGGCGCTGGCCGTGAACGCCGCGATGCTGCTGGCGACGATCGCCGCCACCATCCTGTTCGGTCGCATCCGGACATTGGCGGCGTGGCTGATGCTGCCCTATCTCGTCTGGATCAGCTTTGCCGGCGTGCTCACTTGGCGCATCGGCGTAATGAACCCCGGGTCCCGCGGTCTTGCATCGACAGCAGCGGCAACCCAGATCACAGTCGCGTCAGATTGAGGGGACTCCGGCACATGCAATCCGAAAACCGTATGTTCGATGATCTGGTCAAGTTGATGAACGGTGCCGCGGGGACGCTCGCCGGCGTCGGGCGCGAGGCCGAGGCCAGTGCCAAATCGCGCGCGCGCGAATGGATCGGCGAACTGGACTTCGTCAGCCGGGACGAATTCGAGGCGGTGAAGACGATGGCCGCCGCCGCGCGGGACGAGGCGGATGCACTGCGCGCCAGGCTGGACGCGATCGAGGCGGATCGTGCGTCGGAGCCATCGCCGGCGGGGTCCTCCGCCTGACCCACTTCCCCGATGCGCCGTGTACCGCTAGGTTGCGGCGATGCAGATAGTGGTCGAGCAAGAGACGGAGGACGCGGCACCCATCGATATGCTCGAATCCTATTATGCCGCGCATGGATGGGACCATGACCGGCATGACGACGAGATCGTCGCCTCGGTCAAGGGCAGCTGGACGACTTATGAACTGCGCGCATTGTGGCGCGAGGACGACAGCGTGCTTCAGTTCCTTGCGTTCCCCGACATCAAGGTCCCCGACGATCGGCGCGCAGCGATCTATGAGACGCTGGGCTTGGTCAATGAGCAATTGTGGATCGGTCATTTCGAACTGTGGTCGCAAAGCGGCATCCTGCTTTATCGTCACGCAGCGATGATCGGCGGCGAGGAAGAGGGACAGATGTCGCTCGCGTCGGCCGAATTGCTGGTCCAATCGGCAATTGACGAGTGCGAGCGATTCTATCCTGTGTTCCAGTTCGTGTTGTGGGGTGGAAAGAGCCCGGCCGAAGCGCTGGCAGCAGCGCTGATCGAGACGCAGGGCGAGGCATGACCGCTGCCCGCTGGCTGGACGGCCCGATCTGGATGATCGGGTGCGGCACCATGGGGGGTGCCATGTTGCGCCGCTGGGTCACCTCAGGGCTTGAGCCCGGGCGGGTCACTGTCGTCACCCGAAGCGAGGCCGATGTTCCTTCAGGGGTGCGCGCCCTCCACGCCCTGCCGCCTGACGAGCAGCCAGCGACGCTGATCCTGGCGGTAAAGCCGCAGCAACTGGGCGCGGTCGCCCCGTTCCTGTCGCACCTTTCACCGGCCCTGCTCGTCTCTATCCTGGCGGGCGTGGAGACGGCAACGCTCGCGCGGCGGATACCCGCAGCCGCCGTGCTCCGCGCGATGCCGAACCTGCCGGTTGCGATCGGGCAAGGCGTCACGGCGCTGTGTGCAGATGCTCCGGATGGCGCGATCAGGGCGGCCGGTGACGCCTTGGCCGAACCGCTCGGAGTGGCCGAATGGGTCGATGACGAGCGGCGGTTCGATGCCGTGACGGCGCTGGCGGGCAGCGGCCCGGGTTTTGTCTTCCGTTTCGCGGACGCCTTGGCCGAGGCAGGCGCGGCGCTGGGTCTGCCCCATGACCAGGCGCTGCGCATGGCGATCGCGACCTTGGCGGGATCCGCTGTGATGGTGGCGTCCGCGGCCGAGGTTCCGGCCGTCCTTGCGGACCGGGTTGCAAGCCCTGGAGGATCGACCAGGCGGGGACTCGACGTACTCGACCGCGACGGCGCGCTCATTTCCCTCCTGACGGCGACGCTCACCGCGGCCGAGCACCGCAACGCCGAAATGGCGGCCGAGGCGCGCTGAGCTACACGCGCCGGTTGCTGCGAAGCCGGATCCGCTCCTCATCCGGGATGAGCCCCTCCAGCACAGCCCAGAAACCACCGACCGCTCCCTGGCCGGCGCGCGCATATGCGTCCGACAGGCGCGCGCGCAGATGCTCGAACAGCTCGGCTTCGAGCGCCCGACCGCGCTCCGTCAGGCGAAGCAGCCGGCGACGCCGGTCGCGGTCGCCCGGACGCATGCCGACAAGCCCGCGATCCGTCAGTTCGCCCAGCACCCGGCCCAGCGACTGTTTGGTGATCGCCAGGATGCCGAGCAGGTCACCCACGCTCAGGTCGGGCCAACGGGCGATGAAGTAGAGCGCGCGGTGATGCGCCCGGCCGAGCCTCTCTCGCGCCAGCGTAGCGTCGATCGAGCGCATGAGATGGCTGTTGCCTAGGTACAGCAGTTCCAGCCCCTCGCGAAGCTCCGCCTCACGCAGGAACAAGGCCAATACGGCTTGCGGCGCGGCAGTCATGTTGACCCGTCTACCGGCGCGCCCTAGGCCCCGGCAAGCCGCTCGTGGAGAAGTATCGTGGCCAGTATCTTGGCAGCACCCGCCGCCTTTGCGCTCGACGCCAACACCGATCCCGTCGAGGCCGGTGAGCGCGCGCGGCGGCTGATCGATCCGGGTTTCGGCCGCGTCTTTACCGATCATATGGCATCCGCCCGCTATTCGACGGAACGGGGATGGTGGGATGCGCGGGTCACCGCGCGGCAGCCGGTCATGATGGATCCGGCATCGTCGGTCCTTCATTACGCGCAGGAGATATTCGAGGGGTTGAAAGCCTATCGGCAGTCGGACGGCGGCACCGCGCTCTTCCGCCCGGCGGACAATGCCCGGCGATTCCGGAACTCGGCCCGACGGCTGGCGATGCCCGAATTGCCGGAAGAACTGTTCCTGGAGTCCATCCGCCGGCTGATCGCGGCCGATCGCGACTGGGTTCCGCAAGGCGACGACGGTGCGCTGTATTTGCGACCTTTCCTGTTCGCCGACGAGGTGTTTCTGGGCGTGAAGCCTTCCGCCGAATATCGCTACCTAGTAATCGCTTCGTCGGTCGGCAGCTATTTCAAGTCCGGCGCGAAAGCCATCTCGGTCTGGGCATCGGAGCACTATAGCCGCGCGGCGCCGGGCGGGACCGGCGCCGCCAAGTGCGGCGGCAACTATGCCGCGAGCCTGCTCGCCCAGTCGGAGGCGACTGCACAGGGGTGCGATCAGGTGGTGTTTCTCGATGCGACCGAGCGACGCTATGTCGAGGAGCTGGGAGGAATGAACGTCTTCTTCGTCTACAACGACGGGACGCTGGCAACGCCGCCGCTGTCGGGCACGATCCTGCCGGGCATCACGCGCAATTCGCTCATCACAATTGCGCACGACGAGGGGATGACCGTGCGCGAAGAACCCTATGCGTTGGACGAGTGGCGCGCCGATGCCGAGAGCGGTCGCTTGACCGAGGCGTTCGCCTGCGGCACCGCGGCCGTCGTCACCGCGATCGGCAGCGTAGCGTCCAGCGATGGTCGCTTCACGATCGGCGACGGCAAACCCGGCCGGACGACGATGCACCTGCGTGAAGTGCTCGAGGCTATCCAGCGCGGCCGCGCGATCGATCCATACGGGTGGCGCGAGCGGCTGGACTGACCAGCCTCGAACGCTATAAGCCCGCTTTTCCGTTGGGGCGTCGCCAAGTGGTAAGGCAGCGGCTTTTGATGCCGCCATTCGCAGGTTCGAACCCTGCCGCCCCAGCCAACTGCCTTTCCGGCGGTTGATTTTCCGCAGAAATCCTCGCTTTCAGCCGACATAATCGTTGGCTGGGTCGGCGTTGTCACAAGTCGCTGTAACAAGTGGGTGTTACGGCTGTGGCTGCATCAAATCTGCTAAAACGGAATTACGCCTATTACTGGCGGCGTTCGCTGGTCGTCGAAGGCGATCCTATGCCCCTTACTCTGAGCCTTCACACGAAGGCTCATGCCGTCGCCCGGCGCCGCGGGGCGCTGATGACGGCGAGGAGCGAGGATATACGGATGAGCCTTCACGCACCCATCAAGGCCGAAGGGCTGGCGCCGTCGGAGCGTTGGTCGATATTTCGGTCTGAGATGATCGCCTATCGCGACGCGCTGGTGCACGAGCGCGCCCGCTGGGAGGCGTCGCCCGAACTGACCGAGGTGGGCGACACGATGTCGGGCTTGAGGATCTTTCGCGAGCTGTAGGGGCATGTCGCTGCCGATGGCCTCCCTGCGCAGGCAATCGATGCCGACTACATTCGGCAGCACCTGCCCGAGTTCGAACCTCTCGAGCGCCAGGGGCTTGTGGCCGCGATCGCTGGGCTCGGATCGTTCAGGTCAGCGTTCGTGTCCGAGGTAGCAGATAGGCTCACGGAAGCGGGCGTCGGGGTCACCGACCAGAGATTGATGATGGCAGCCCGCCTTGTTGCCGCCGCACGGGCGCAGGCGGCGCATGATTGCATCAACGGCGTCGCGGCGAACCCCCTTGTCGATCCGCCGGTGAATGTTGCCACATCCTCGAACCACACATTTGCGCAGGTGTCTGTAGGTCCGTACGCGCTGACCGCACCGATGGCCTCCGCGCCGGAAGTCGCGGCTCCATCAACGTCAGCAATCTCTCCGTCTGGACCTTGGGCGACGATGACCACCCACGACATCGCTTCGCACATCATAGAGATGCGCCCCGGGCTTTTTGCACATCGCGCTACAGGCAAGCGCGCGACGCAACAAACGGGAGAACAGACGAAGCGGCAAATCCTCTGGGCTGCGACGCCGTTCGATAAGTCGAGACAGGGCCGGCCGTTCTGGGAACGCTCAAGAGAAGACGTTTCGAACTCGACAAATGGTTCGACCGGCTGCCGGTGTAACTGCTCACGAGGTTGGCTGAGAGGGGTTGCCGTGGGGGCGGGTATCTGATTCATCCTGTCCATGCCGCTTGCGCCACACGTTAGACTGAGCGACGCCGAAAAGGACGCGCTGCTGGCCCAGCAGCAGGATCTGATCGAGCGGCTGGCCGCGCGGGTCACAGAGCTTGAGGCGCTGGTCGGGCTTGCGCGCGGGACATCGAGCAACTCTCATGTTCCGCCGTCGAAGGACAGGTTCGGCCGGGGAAAGGCCAAGGTTGGCAAGGCGTCGAACAAGCCGCGTCCGCCGCGCGAGGGCAAGACGCGACCGCTGACGCAAACGCCGGACAAGACCGAACGCGTCGTCGCCGCTGCCTGCGGTCACTGCGGGACAGACGTGTCGGGCGCAGTACAGCGCTGTCGGCACCGTTACGACCACATCGACCTGCCGCCGATCCGGCCGGTAGTGACGCGGGTGGAACTGTTCGGCGGTCGCTGCGGCGGGTGTGGTCGGCGCTACCGTGCCGGGGCACCGGTGGGGATGGCACCGGGCACGCCCTTTGGTCCCGGCATCCGTTCATTGCTGACTTACCTCCACCACAGCCATCACGTCAGCTTCGAGCGCCTGTCGCGGCTCGCGGCCGAAATGTTCGGCCTGACCATCTCCGAAGGTGCCATCGCCAACATCTTTCGCCGGATCGGGCAGGACATGGTCACCGCTACTGGCGCGATCCGCGAGCGGTTGCGCACCGCCCGGATCATTGCTTCGGACGAAACGACCACCCGGACGAACGGTGTCACCCAGTGGCAGTGGGTGTTCATCTCCGACGCGGCCGTGCTGCACGAGGTTGCTCCGCGCCGGGCGCGCAGTGTCGCCGAGACGATGCTGGGCGATCATCGCCCCGATGTCTGGATATCGGACCGCTATGGCGGGCAGCAGGAACTGGGCAGCCGCCACCAGGTCTGCCTCGCGCATGTGCTGCGCGATGTCCAATATGCCATCGATTGCGGAGACACGATCTTCGCGCCCACGGTTCGCGACCATCTACGATGGGCGATAGGGGTCGGCAGGCGACGACATCGGCTGAAAGAAACCACCCTCGCCAGCTATGCCGCCAGGGCCGACCTCACGCTGTCCCGGCTGATGCGCGCGCCTGTCGCCCATCCGGCGGGCAAGGCGCTGCTGAAACAGATCAAGGCGTGGCGGACCAAGTTCTTCGTCTTCCTCACCGATCGCGACGTGCCTGCCACCAACAATATCTCCGAGCGCGAGATCCGCCCCTCGGTCGTGTTCCGCAAAGTCACCGGCGGCTTCCGCTCCGACTGGGGTTCCGGCATCCATGCCGGCTACCGCTCGGTCACTGGGACCGCCCGCCTGAACGGGCAATCCGCCCTCGGCGCTATCCGCGACCTCGTCGATGGCAGGTTCGCCGTCACCTGATCAGGCCGTCACGCGCCAACCCGCAGTTACTGATTATCTACGACAGAGACTTGTCAGAGACGTAAGCGTGGTCTGCGGACCGCCTTGCCCGTTTTGCTGTAGCTGGGATGTTTGTCGCCTTTGACGAGGGCGATTGCGGTGTGGGAAGTTTTCGGGTCCGAGACTGGTCATACGAGCGCTCGTATGACTGGTTGCGTAGAGTTGGTCGGCCGGGTGTCGGGCCGGCGGAGTTGGTCGGACGAGGAGAAGCTGGAGATCCTGGCCGAGGCTTTCCGGCCCGGCGTGCGGGTTCGCGATGTTCTCCAACAGCGCGAGATATCGAGCGGACTGGTATACACGTGGCGCAAGCAGGCACGGCTGGGCAAGCTGGGCGGCATAGCGCCCGCGCTGCCGACATTCGCCGAGGTGCGTGTGGCCGAGGTCGCCGCACCTGCAGCGCCGCTGGCGACATCCACGCCCGGCCTTATCCGCATCGAGTTGCCGGGCGGCGTCCGGGTCAGCGTAGACGCCTCGGTGGAGGCGGGCGCGCTGGCGCGGGTGCTGTCGGTGCTGGGATGAGCCCGATACCCTTGCCGACGCGCGTGTTTCTGGCCTGCGGTGTAACCGACATGCGCAAAGGGTTCGAAGGTCTGGTGGTGCTGGTCCAGCAGGTGCTGCGCGAGGATCCACATTCCGGCGCGCTGTTCGCGTTCCGCGGCAAGCGCGGTCACCTGGTCAAGCTGCTGTGGTTCGACGGCCAGGGGCTATGCCTGTTCTCGAAGCGGCTGGACCGGGGTCGCTTCGTCTGGCCGGTGACCGCAACCGGCGCGGTGACGCTGACGCCGGCGCAGCTGTCGATGCTGCTGGAGGGCATCGACCGGCGTCGGCCGGAACGGACATGGACGCCATCGCTGGCGGGCTGAAAACCGCGGTTTTGCGACGCTTTTGCTCGCCTGTCAGCGTGCGATCTGCTATGCAATCCGCGTGTCGGAAGCGCCCGTTTCCCCTGCTGATGCGATCGCGCGGATTGCCGCGCTGGAGGCTTCGCTCGCCCGGGCTAATGCCGCGCTCGCCGCCCGCGACCTGCTCATCGACACGTTGCGCGGGCAGATCGCCCGGCTGCGGCGGATGCAGTTCGGCGCTTCGTCCGAGAAGCTGGGCCGCGAGATCGCGCAGCTCGAACTGGCGCTGGAAAAGCTGGAGACTGAGAGCGCTGTTCCCGACGCAGAGGCAGTTACATCCGACGTAGCGCCGCGACCGACGCCGGTCCGCAGCCTGCCCGGCCACCTGCCCCGCGAGGAGATCGTCCACGAGCCCGCATCCGGCGCCTGCACCTGCCCGGACTGTGGCGGTGCGCTTTGCCGACTGGGCGCGGACACGCACGAGATGCTCGACATCATGCCGGTGCGCTGGCGGGTCGTGCGTAACGTCCCTCCCAAATACAGTTGCCGGGCCTGCGAGAAGATCGTGCAGGCGTCCGCGCCGGTCAGCGCCGTCGCGCGCAAAAAGGCGACCTTCGCGACGCTGGCGCACGTCGTCGTCTCCAAGTTCGACCACCATCTACCGCTGTACCGTCAGGCGGAGATGATGGCCGCGCAGGGTCTCGACATCGACCGTTCGACGCTGGCCGGCTGGACTGGGCAAGCCGCAGTCCTGCTCGACCCGGTCGTCAGCCGTATCCGCGACGAGGCGCTCAAGGCCGACAAGATCCATGTCGACGACACGCCGGTGGCGGTGCTCGACCCCGGCCGGGGCAAGACCGCAACCGGGCGGCTGTGGGTATACGCGGCCGATGACCGCGCGTCCGGCAGCACGGCGCCGCCCGCGACCTGGTATCGCTTCACACCCGACCGGATCGCCGCGCACCCGCAGGCGCATCTCGCCGGCTTCCGCGGCTTTCTCCAGGCCGACGCCTATGCCGGCTATGACGGCCTGTACCGCAGCGGCGTGACCGAAGTCGCATGCTGGGCGCACTTCCGCCGCAAGGTCTTCGACCTGCACGAGCGCATCCCCACGCCGCTGACCACCGACATCCTCGAACGCATTGCTGCGCTCTACGTCATCCCAGGCCGAGGTGCGCGGTCGGCCACCGGATGTACGCCATCGTACCCGGCAGGACCGAACCAGGCCGCTGGTCGACGCCTTGCGCGAGGTGCTCGACGCTGCCCTTCGTCGTCTGTCGCCCAAGTCCGACATTGCCAAGGCCATCGCCTATGGCACCAAACGCTGGCCGGCGCTGTGTCGCTTCCTAGGTGGCGGGCGTCTCGCAATCGACAACAACATCGCGGAGCGCGCCTTGCGCGGCGTTGCCGTGGGAAGACGTAACTGGCTGTTCGCCGGTTCGCGCGCAGGTGGCGAGCGCGCCGCTGCAATCTACACCGTCATCCAGACCTGCAAGGCCAATGGCGTCGACCCGCAGGCCTATATCGCCGACGTCATCGCCAGGGTCGCCGACGACTGGCCCGCCAGCCGCTGGGACGAACTCATGCCGTGGAACTGGGCTCGCGAACCTGCCAGACTGGCGGCATGAGCGCCGAGACCATTGCCCGCCTGCACCTCGTCTTGAACGATATCGAACCCGCCATCTGGCGCCGGGTCGACGTGCCGGTCACTGCCAGCCTCAAAATGCTCCATGACATCGTCCAGGCGGCGATGGGCTGGGAGAACTATCATCTCTGGCACTTCGAGGCCGGCGACCGGCGCTACGGCGTGCCGGACCCGATGTGGCCCGAGAGCGGCATGGCAGCCGCGAAGAACGTGAAGCTCGCCGCCCTCATCGACCGGGGCGTGCGAGAACTCGTCTACACCTACGACATGGGCGACGACTGGCGCCACATCATCACCGTCGAGACGGTCGGCCCCGGCGAGCCCGATGTCAAATACCCGCGCTTCGTCGCCGGCGAACGGCGCTGCCCGCCCGAGGATGTCGGTGGCTTGCCCGGATACGAAATGTTCCTCGATGCCGAGGCCGATCCCGCCCACGAGGACCACGACCGCCTGCGCAACTGGTATGGCGGCCCTTACAACCCGGATGACAGCGACGAACGCTTCACCAGACGCGCCGTCGCCGCCATCGCCATCCGCCGCCGTGCCGGAAAGCTCGCCTACGAAAAGAGCCGCCCGCAATAGCAAGACGGTCCGCAGACCACGCCTTACCATCGAACTGCCGCTGGCCGCCCTGATGATGGCAGCCCAGCGGCAACGACCAGCGCCCGGTCTCATCTGCCATTCCGACCGCGGGTCTCAGTATGCGGCCGGTGCCTATGTCGACCACTTGACCGTGATCGGCGCGGTGCCGTCGATGAGCCGCACCGGCAACTGCTACGATTGTGATAATCTGCTGCGGCCTGATGGTCTGACCCATGCTAGGATTGACCGCGTGTCATTGTGTTGACGTGTTGGCCATCAGGTCGCCCTGGCAACGGGCGAGATGTGACTTCATAGGAGCCTGACGGGTTCGCCCCTTCACAGTCCTGTCCTCTCTGCGCGGTGCCCGGGCACCGCGCAGAGAGGACAGGACATGACCGCGACGACAAGCAGCACGATCATCATCGGCGTCGATACGCATAAGGCCACGCATGTGGCGGTGGCAATCGATACCAACGGCAGCCGATTGGCGACGTTTTCGGCACCGGCGACGGCCAAAGGCTATCTGGCGCTCGAAAGCTGGGCGCGTGCGTTGGGCGCGGTCACGGCCTTCGGCATCGAGGGGACCGGGTCGTACGGGGCCGGTCTGTCTCGCCATCTTCTTGCTCAGGGCCACAAAGTCGTCGAGGTCACGCGACCCAACCGGCAGCTGCGCTATCAGCACGGCAAAAGCGACAGCCTCGATGCCGAAGGCGCGGCGCGTTCGGTGCTGGCCGGACAGGCGACTGCCGAACTCAAGACGCAGACCGGGTCCGTCGAGATGATCCGGCATCTCAAGATCGCGCGCGATGCGGCGGTCAAAAGCCGGTCGCAGGCGATGGTGACGCTGAAGACCCTGATCATCAACGCACCCGCGTCCCTTCGCGACACGCTCGACCGGGTCGGCGGCAAAATCGCGCTGATCCGGCATATCGCCGCGTTCAGGCCGGGCGCACTTACCTCCACGACCGCCTCGACCAAAACCGCCATGCGCGCCCTGGCGCAACGCTGGCTGGTACTGCACGATGAAATCCAGACGCATGACAAGGCGCTCGACCAGCTCGTTGCTGTCCGCGCGCCGACACTGATTGCAGCGCACGGGATCGCCACGATGACGGCAGCGGAAATGCTCATCTTGGTCGGCAACGATCCGACCCGGATCCGTTCCGAGGCCGCGCTCGCCAAGCTCTGCGGCGTCCGCCGGATCCCGGCATCGAGCGGCAAGACCAACCGCTTCCGGCTCAATCGCGGCGGCAGCCGGCAAGCCAATGCCGCCCTCTACCGCGTCGCGATCGTCCGAATGCGCAACCACCCGCCAGCACTTGCTTATGTCAGCAAACGCACGAAAGATGGCAAGAGCAACCGCGAGATCATCCGCCGCCTCAAACGATATATCGTCCGCGAAATCTTCGCGCACCTCTGTCGACCAGAAGCACCACTGGCCGCTGCTTGACAAATATAGGAGCCTCAATGCCCCGATGGAGAGCTTCTTCCACACCCTGAAGGTCGAACTCGTCCATCAGTGCCGATGGGCGACGCAGGCCGAAGCCAGGTAGGCGCTGTTCGGATACATCGAGGGCTACTACAATCGGCACCGCATCCACTCGGCCCTTGGGTATCTCACGCCCGAGCAAGCCAAGCAGCGCATGACCGGCTAACCCAGCGTGTCCGCCAAACCGGGGGAAGATCATGGGCTCTTCTACAAGCACTTGCGCGAACAGGGAAAACCATCCAAGGTCGCTATCGTCGCTGCCATACGCAAACTCATCATTGCGGCCAATGCCATGCTTCAACATAACCGACCGTGGACAGCGACCCCTGCTTGATCCGCAATACGGTTGCTGAGCTTGTCGAAGGGGGCAGCTGCTACACCGCCCGCAACATCCGCGCTTTTGCCCGCGAGATCGGCCTGGTGCCGTGCACGACGCCGGTCAGCAGCCCGCAGTCCAACGGTATGGCCGAGGCGTTCGTCCGCACGCTGAAGCGCGATTACGTCCGCGTGAACCCCAGGCTGGATGCCCAGACCGTCATCGAGCAACTGCCAAGCCGGCTCACCCACTACAATAAAATGCATCCACATCGCGCTCTGGGCTATTGTTCTCCCCGCGAGTACATCGCGCAAACCCGCAAGGCCCCGTCAGGCCTTTAGGGGGTAACAACAAGGGAAGACTCTCTTGTCTATGACAATCTATCCTGAAGTTATCTTTTAAAGAAGCCTTTCTATTTATCCTACAAAATTACAATGTAGTATCTATTTTATGGTGGGAGTCATTATGAGAGTTGGTTTTTTGTTTAATCATGATCAGATCTATCAAGTAGCACACAGCCTACCGATAGCTCTAGCACTTACTCGGATAACCGGTAATGACGTTGTCATATTAACAGGTTGTTCTCGTATTACCGGAGAAGTATTTAGAATAAACGACTTGGTACGTGAGTCCCTAACTTGTATTGAGTTGCATCTGCACTCTCAAGTTACAAAACTCTTAGCAAAGGGGTTGGATGGCTTCATTCCGCTAAGAAAGATCGCACTATACCTAGACAATCTAGAAATATTCCGTGATCTCGATATCCTTGTGGTTACTGAAAAGACGTCGACTATTCTCAAGGCTCCGTATGGACTTCGTCGCTTGCGGATAGTTCACACCCGGCATGGCGCGGGAGATCGGGCGATTGGGTTTGATGCTGTGAGTCGGCGGTTCGATCATGTGCTGGTCGCGGGCGAGGCGATACGCGAGCGGCTGGTGCGCGAGGCGGGCGTGCCCGCCGACCGCATGTCCGTGGTCGGCTATCCCAAGTTCGACCTGCTGCCCGCGACGCCCGCCCGCCTGCCGATACAGGCCAACGGGCGCCCGACGATCCTGTACAACCCGCATGTCGCACCGCATCTGTCGTCCTGGTACCGCGACGGCCGCGCGATCCTCGAGTATTTCGCGCGGTCCGAGCGATACAATCTCATTTTCGCGCCGCACATGATGCTGTTCCATCGAAAGATGACGGTGACGATCGATCCGCCGCGTGTTCACTTCGCGGGCTCGATTCCGCGCCATATCCGAGAAGCGCCCAACATCCATATCGACCTGTCCAGCCCGGCCTGTGCCGACATGACCTACACGATAGCCGCCGATATCTATCTCGGCGACGTCAGCAGTCAGGTCTACGAGTTCCTGTTGCACCCGCGCCCGTGCGTGTTCTTCGACAGTCACGGCCATGCAAGTCCCAATGACGAGAGTTATGCTCACTGGCGGACCGGCGAAGTCGTCCGTTCGATCAAGGAACTGGATGCCGCGCTCGCGAAGGCCGTGGCGTTTCCCGACCGATACAAAAAGGAGCAGATCGCGCTGTTCGAGAGTCACATCAACCTGACCGACACGCCGTCGTCGGTGCGCGCCGCTCTTGCCATAGATGCGTTCGCGAAAAGAAGCGAGGCAGAGTCCTCAAGTGGTGGCGACCGGTAGATGCTTGCGATCACACCCATGCGGATCGCCCTTCCCCGCGCCTCGCAGCAGCGCGTCCAGGGCCTCTGCGTGACTCCTGACGCCGTTCGCGATCGAGAAGCGTTCGGCGACGCTGCGCAGACCCGTTGGTCGCGGCCGGGCGAGATGAGCGTCGATCTGGCGGGCAAGCGCTGTCGGCGCGGTGTCCTCGATGATCGCGCACCCCTCGCTGCCGAGCAGTAGCGAACGGGCAGCGGGGAAGCAGTCGGTCGCGATCACCGGACAGTTCGCGGCCATCGCCTCCAGCACCGCGGCGGGCAGGCCTTCATAGTCGGACGTGAGTACCAGCAGATCGGCCGCGTGAAGCGCCGGTGCCACATCCTTCACGTGGCCCGCCAGGCTGACGCGCGCTTGCAGGCCCAGTTCCGCCACGAGGACCTCGAGCATCGGTCGCTCGTCTCCTTCACCGAGCAGCCGCAGCGCGGCATCCGGACGCCGCACATGTGCGAAGGCGGAGACCAGCCGCTCGAGCCGCTTCTGCCGTTCCAGCCGTGCCACCGCGATCACGGTCTTGCCGGCCGTCCGTTCCGGGGGACCGCCGGTCCCGGCGAGCATCGCGGGGGTGACGTAAGGATTGCGAACATCGCGAAAGAGCGTGGCCTGCCGGGGAAACGCTTCCTTCATCTCGCGCGTCTCGTCCGGACTGAGCGTCCAGACGGCGTCGACCCAGCGGAAGGCGAGCCGATATCCCCATCTGCGCAGCAAGCGTACCGGCCCCCGGTGCCGCGAACTGGCGATCGGGTTGGTCGTCTTGATGACTGTCGATACCCTTGAGGGTCCCATCATGCGACCAGCGAGCGCGGTGACGACCGCGACGTTGTTGGCGGCAGCCAGGACCATGTCGGGCCGAAGCTCGCGCAGACGCCGAACGAGACGCGGCAGTCCCAGAACAAGGTCCAGCGCACGCCACCGGCTTCGAGTGCCCAGATAATGGATGGAAACCCGGTGCCCGGCCAGGGCGGTTGCCTCCTGCTCGACTTCGCCGCCAGCCCGGAAGACGATCAGATCGACGGCCATGCCACGATCGGCGAACCCCCGCGCCAGATACCCGGCGACGCGGCCGCTGCCCCCGCGATCGAAGCTGTGGATGACCACCGCGATCCGTCGCCCTTGCAGCGCACCGCCGCTCAAGACGGCAATAGCTTCATGGAATCGCGCCACCAGATGGCGAACACGGCGACGGCGTACAGGAGGCGTGCATGGTCGGCCTTTCCCGCGCGATGCTCCTCGAACAACCGGTCCACCGCAGCGACGTCCAGATATCCCGTGGCGGCGGCGCCGCTGTCGTGCCAGACGTCCTGAGCGAAGCGCCCGAACGCGCCGCGCAGCCAGGCTGCGTGCGGAATCTGGAAGCCCTGCTTGGGGCGGGTCATGACGGACCGGGGCAGCAGCGGCGCGACCGTCCGGCGCACAATATACTTTCCCGTGGTTCCCCGCAGTTTCATCTCGTCGGGAACCGTCATGGCCCAGTCGACCATCCGGTGCGACAGGAACGGGACGCGGGCTTCCAGCGAGTGGGCCATGCTGGCCCGGTCGAGCCGCGTCAGCATGGCCGAGGGCATGTTCAGCGTGAGGTCGGCGAACATGAACTCTTCGAGCGCCGAACCGGCCCCGGTATTCCTCCCGGCGAAGCACGTACGCTCGAGCGCGATCGGATCGTCCGCCGCTTCGGTGCGACGCCTGAACTCCGGGGTATACAGCGCCCGGCGCAGATCACGCCGGCTGATGGATGTCGCCGCGAAGAACTGCTGATATCCATCGTCCAGTTGCACGAACTCGGCCGCCCGTCGGGCGTGCTGGATCAGCCGGTTCAGCCGCCGGGACCCGGTGGGGGTCAGTCGCCCGATCCCGCGGGCGAGCGGATGCAGCGCGCCGTAGAAGGGCCTGGAGCGCTCGATCAGATACGCGTTGCGGTGCCGCTTGTACCCCGCGAACAGTTCGTCGCCGCCCTCACCGCAAAGCACGACCTTCACATGTTGGGCGGCGAGCCGCGACGCATACCAGGTGGGGATCGCCGCGAGGTCCGCGAAGGGTTCGTCATAGCATCCCACGATGCGGGGCAGCATCCCGACCGCGTCGTGCATCTCGAGCGGCATGGCGACATGCTCGGCACCCAGGTGCCGCGCGATCTCCGACGCGGCTTCGGTCTCGTCGATCCTCGACCCCGGATGGCCGATCGTGAACGCCTTGACCGGTTGGCCCGCAGTCCGCGTCATCGCCGCCAGAACCGCCGAGGAGTCGATGCCGCCGGAGAGAAACGCGCCGACCGGAACGTCGGACTGCATGTGGCGTGCGGTCGTCTGCATCAGCATGTCCCGCATCCGTTCCACCCAGTCATCGGTGGAGACGCCTTGCTCGATGCTAAAGCGGGGCTGCCAATATGCCGAGCACGTGGCGGCGCCGTCGCCGTCCATCGTGAGAAAATGGCCGGGCGCGAGCATTTGGACCTGGCGGAAGATCGTGCGGGGATGGCGGACATGGCCGAAGGTGAAAAGGTCGTTGACCGCGAGGTCGTCGACATCAAACGCATGGCCGGGTACCATCCGCAGGGTCTTCAGCTCCGATCCGAACGACAGGCCGCCCGCCTGTTCCGAATAATATAGCGGCTTGATGCCCACCGGATCGCGCGCCAGCGTCAGCCGCCGCAGGCGACGATCCCAGATCGCGACCGCGAACATTCCCTCCAGCATGGCCCATGCATCATCGCCCCAGTTCGCATAGGCGGCCAGGATCGTCTCGGTGTCGCTGTGCGTCCGGAAAGTCCAGCCCGCATCGTTGAGGGGGCCGCGAAGATCGCGGTGGTTGAAAATCTCGCCATTGAAGACGGTCGCATAGCGTCCGTCGGGACTGACCATCGGCTGATGGCCACCCGCAAGGTCCAGGATGCTGAGGCGGCGCATGCCCAAGCCGAAATCGCCTTCGACGAGCACGCCCGCATCGTCCGGACCCCGGTGACGGATCGCGTCGCACTGGGCCTTGACCACGGCTTCCGGCACGGGGCGATCAGCCCGACGATACCATCCGGCAATGCCGCACATCGAACTAGGATCGCCGGCCGCAAGCGGGGGTCGCGGATCGTACCTGCCGGTCCCTCCGCCAGGCGGCAGCCCCGCCGACCGGCGCCGCCCCGCGCCCGCCGCAGGCAGCGACGGCCACCGGGATGCCATGTGCCGGTCGATGCACCCGGTCGTGGTTGAACTGAAGCCCGATCCGCATACCGCCGCGTGGGCTATCAGCAAAACAAACCGTCGTCGACGGCTTTGGCCGGACAGGCCCTGCCGTCCTGCCAGGCGATTTGCTAGACACGCTTCCGCATCGTCGGTTTTCCAAGTCGGTGCCGGCCAGAGCCGAGCATTTCCACGCTTGCCCTTTCCCCGGATTGTCGAAGTCGGGGTCGCCGGCGATCAAAGCGGGTGTCGGCAGCCGGCATCCCGATCGAAGTCCGTATCGGCAGATGGTCCATATACCGTGCGGTTTGTGGACGGCCCGCTGGATGGGGCAGGCTGGCGCTGGCGACAGCCCAGCAAACCTGTCCCGCATCCTACCCGTCCAGAAATGCCGTCACGCGGTTTCTGGATCGACACTCCCAAGAGGTGGACCAGAGCGCCCGGAAGACTCCCATAACTTCATCTCGATCGGTAATTTCGGGAAAAGGCAATTGGGAACAGATTATGGGAAAACGGCGCCCTCTCTGCCGCCCGGCATGGCTTGCTGTCATTAGCCGTCTCGTTGGAGATTCCAATCGGGAATGGCGGTGTTGCCAAGGCTCTCGGATTGTGAGCCGTTGCCCCAACCTCGCTTAAGGCCCAAAACACCTACAGGCAGAGCGCAACAGAGAAGGGGTAGCATGTTAAATCATGTTCTAGTCGGTTCTAGTGACCTCGAACGTTCCAAGCACTTTTATGACGCGGTTTTGGGGGTGCTAGGCGCGGGAGAGCCGGCTCGCTTTCAAGCTGACGGTCAACCAGTACGGTTGATCTACCGGCATGAGGGTAGCTCCTTTGGCATTGGCACACCCGCCAACGGCCAAGCAGCAACTAACGGAAATGGCAGCACGATTGCTTTTAGGTGCAGCTCTGCTGAGCAGGTGCAGCAATTCCACGATACCGCTGTAGCCAATGGGGGTAGTTCCATCGAGGACATGCCGGGACTGCGCGATACCAACATGGGGCCGGTCTTTTTGGCCTATGTTCGCGATCCCGATGGTAACAAGCTCTGCGCCACTTACCGGGCCTAATTACCACCATCAACAGGTTGTTCGCTTTGCAGGTGTTCGACCAATTGACTGCCGCGATCGTTGGCTACGCACGGCAGATTCCCGAAACTCGATACCAATCGGGAAGTCGCTTACGCCGCTGCCTGTCGCTTCGCGGTCCACGCAAAGGGGCTAGTCGCTAACACAAACACCATAAAGGCGATTTGCTCGATCACCTGCGGCGAGGCAGCCAGAGCTTGCAGGAGCGGTCGAAAGTATCGTGCCTGAATCCAGACGTTATGGATTACATCGGTTACGATGATTCCAATCGTTAGCACGATCCCAGTGTTGGGACGGGAGAATAGCAGAATTACGGCAGCGGGATCAATGAAGGCCAGCGCCGTCCAGAATGTAGCACTAGCCCTCGGGAACCCCCCATAATCCCAGTATAACCGTGCTGATATATAGCGGACCAATGGTTGTAGGTCGCGCCCAGCAGGCAAACCGCGTAGATGGTTCGCAGGATTAGGCTACGACGCGGCGATTTAGCGTCAGGCGCTCTTTGCATTGCGGCACCTTCTTTCGCAGGGCTGCGATCGTCAATGCCGCCCGATCAGTGAAACAGCGCCTTTCCCGATCAACCATCCCTTTCGAAACATCTCGGCGTTCGGCCGGCCGCTCTTGGCGCTCGGCCGACACGGGCTTTGACCATCCGCTAACACCGACTGCGAAAACCGACGCGCATGGTCGCTTCTCCCGCCGCGATACCCGGCACAAGATTGCCGTTCGCGCCGCCCCGTCGATCGCGTATGGTGATCCGGATCGTCAGGTCGCATGGCCGGCCCACGGCCGACGGTGGTTCGGGGATGCGATCGTTTCGCTGTGGGATGTCCGTCGTTGTTCGTGCGAGGTTAATGGGTTGTTGACGACATGAGGCCGCCGCGCAGGGTCAGTCGCGTTTCGCTTGTTCCGGTCGCGGAAAGCGCGAGGCTCATGGAGCCCCTTGGCGGATTCGAGGAAACACCCTCCCGCGGGATCTTCTCGCGGATGTGGCGCAACATAGGCTGGCTGCTCGGTGGACGCGGAGCCAGCGGGATCATGAGCCTGGGATATCTCGCCTTCGCGGCAAGGGCGCTCGGCCCGTCGGATTTCGGCATCTTCAGTCTCATCCTTGCCTATGGAGCCGCGATCGCCGGCCTTGCCCAGTTCCGATCGTGGCAGGCGGTGATACGATATGGACAGATCCACCTCGCGGAAGGTCGTCCTGATCGCCTCGCCAGGCTGTTCGGCTTCACGGCAACGATCGACGGGGCGAGCGCACTCATCTGTGCCGTCCTGGCCATCGCGTCGGTCAAGGGAGCGGGGTATCTGCTCGATTGGAGCGCGGGGCAGCAATATGGCGCCGCGCTGTTCACCGCCGTGCTGCTTCTGTCGACGGCCGGAACCGCCAATGGAATCCTAAGGCTATACGACCGGTTCGACCTGATCGCCTATTGCGAGTCGACGGGACCGGCGGTGCGACTGGCCGGGGCTGCGTTCGTCTGGTGGGCCGGGGGAGGGCTGTACGCGCTCCTGGTGGTGTGGGGGTTGGCGGCGCTGATGGAGAGCGGCGCGCAGTGGCTGGCGGTCATCACGAAGGAGCGAACGCGATTTTCGATCGGACGGCATGCGTTCATGCAAGCCGCAGGGGAGAACCCGCGAATCTGGGGCTTCATGATTCACAACAGCGTGTCGAGTTCGCTCGGGCTTCTGTGGCAGCAGGCGGGGACGCTCGCCGTCGGAGCGGTGGGTGGGGCGGCGGCGGCAGGCGGCTTCCGCGTGGCCGGCAAGCTCGCAGGCGCGTTCACCAAGCCGGCCGAAGCGTTCACCCGGGTGCTGTATCCAGAGCTCGCCCGTCTGACGGCGAGCGGCGATGGCCATACCCTGAGGTGGGTGATGGTCCGCACGACCGCGGGTGCCGCGCTGGTCGCGCTGGTGATGACGATCGTCGTATGGGCGGCGGGCCCCGTGATCCTCGACACGCTCTACGGCAGGGCTTTTGTTTTCACGCAACCCTATCTGATGCTGCTGACGATCGCGGCCGCGGTCGATCTGTGCGGCCTGGCGCTGGAACCGATCCTGAACGCACACGGCCTTTCCGGGCGCGTGCTGGGGTCGCGCCTGCTCGGCGCGGTCGTCTATATCGCGGCCCTGCTGGTGCTGATGCCGTCAATGGGGCCGATCGGAGCCGCCGCTGCCGCAGTCGCGAGTTCGATCGTGATCCGCCTATCGCTTGCCGTCTCGACGCGAAAGCTGCTGTAACCAGCGCTCGACACGTCCGGCCGGCTTCCGGTGCCGGGTGATGGACAAGCCGCCCGAGCGGTCGTAGTCGCCGCGACCCGTCGGCCGGGAAGCCGCCGGATGCGGCGGCATGGTCGGAAGCGAAGAAGGTTATGCAAGGGTTGTTCAACACACCGGCCGGAGCGCGATCCGCTTCCACACCAGTGGGGAGCGGGATGCGATTTTCCCGCTTCCATTCGGGCGCGGTCGGACGGTCCTGACAGAATGGCGGAGGGACCGGAGCATCGCAGCCCGCGCATCGCGGTCGTCGTCCCTTTCCGCAATCGACGCGCCGTCCTTCGCCGCGCCGTCGACAGCGTGCTGCGGCAGGCATTTCCGGACTTCGAACTGATCCTGGTCGACGACGGATCCACGGACGACGGGCATGATGCCGTCGCCGATATCGTGGATGCGCGGGTCAGGCTCGTCAGGCAGCCGCGCCGCATGGGTGCGAATGCCGCGCGCAATCGGGGGGTGCGCGAAACGGGCGCGCCGATCATCAGCTTCCTCGACAGCGACGACGAGTTCCTGCCGGAAAAGCTCGGTCAGGTGCTGGACATGTTCGACCGGCAACCGGATCTCGGTACGCTGGTGGACAGCTATCTGATCGTCAATCCGGACAGGTTTGACGGGCGGCCGGAGCCGCTCATCAATCGTCCGATTGAGGGAAGCGATGCGTTCCTGGAGGCGCTCTTCGATTCGACCGTTCGCGCGCGGCGGGTCCGGAAGGCGACCTCCGCGATGACCGTGCGCCGCGACGTCGCTCTGCGCGCCGGCCTGTTCAACGAGCAGATCCATCGCAGGCAGGACATGGAGTTTCTGGTCCGCCTGGCGAAGACGGCACGCTGCGCGACGACCGACCGCCTGCTCTGGATCAAGCATGAGATCCCCGACAGCATCACCTTCACAGGCGACGGCTTCATCGCCGCGACGATGGCGATGGCGCGCGACCATCCGGAATATGCGGAGCGCAGCACGAGGATGTCGGCGGACATATGGGTCTATCTGTGGGAGACGGTCAGGAGGCGCCAGTACGCGCGGGCCGCCGCCGATGTGTCGCTGTTGAGGCGTGAGTTCGGCTTCGCTTCGGCCTCGGGCATGATCGTCCGCGGATTCGCCGCCCGGGTGATCGCGCCCAGCGTCCGGACCTTGTTCAGGCGGTAACGCGCTGCGGCTGCGGTTGGGCTTCGACCGCGGGCAGCCGTTCGTGGCTTCGTGATACGGCGCTCCAGAGCTGCCCGGCCAGCAGGGGTGCCGAATACAGCAGGGAAACCGCCATCGCTCCGGGCACCTGCCACGCCGGCAGATCGACGTGCGAATGCCGCGAGGCGATCCGGCCCCAGGTGCGCACGGTCCTTGCAAGGAAGAACCCGAACGCCTTGCCGATGCGGCGCGGCCGGGAGCGGGCACGCGCATGGAAGACGTAGAAGTCGCGGTCGAGCCCGGTCGTCCAGGCGCGCCGGACCAGAAATCCATAGCCCGGGTGCGGCGCGTGGACGGTCACCGCATCGGGGACGCGGACGTAGCGGTGGCCTTGCGACAGGATCGCCCGGAGCCAGAAGACGCAGCTGTACTTGTAGGCGGCCAACCGGGGAAACGGCCGTTCGTTGAAGAACGCCGTCCTGACGGCGGTGTTGTTCGCGTAGATCCCCCACTGGCGCGAGGTTGCCTGACGTTCCCCGTAAAGCCCGAAGATCCAGGTCAGCGCCAGCGTCCTTGAGAAGAAGTCCTCGTAACCGAGCACGGTGATGCCGCCGACCGCCATAATGGACGGATCGCGGAACGGCGCCGCCATGTTGCGGAGCCAGCCCGGCTGCGGTGCGGCGTCGCTGTCGAGGAAGATCGACACCTCCGTCGTCGCCAGCGCCGCGCCGCGGTTCTTGAGCTCATAGTAGCTCAGCCCGTCCGTCGGGACGAGGTCGACTTGCGCGACATCGCACAGCGTGGGCGCCGCGGTCGCGATCACCCGCCGGATGGTGGCCGGATCGACCGCCCCCCGGTCGAACAGATAGGTGACGACCGGCCTGCCCGGCATCGACGGACCGGTTTCATCCAGCTCGCGCATGAGTCCCGCAACAGCACGACAGGCCCACTCGTCGTCGACATCGATCGCGTTTTCCCACTCGATGACGATCGTGCAGGTCGGCAACTCGGATTGATCGCTCATCTCATGCCTTTCCGGCCAAACCCATGAAGTGCGGCAGTTTCGTCGCAGTGCCTAATCGGGGCGATGCCGCGGATCAATGGCACCGCCGCGCGACGCGCCCCGGCGCGAGGCAGCGTCGAGGCAGCGTCGAGGCATCAATCATCCGGGATGCCCGGCGGTTGCAATCGCCGGGACGATCGCCGATCGCGGACGACGACCTGCCTGGTTCAGACGGAGAAGAAGGTGGAGATCCCCCACGGTCAGATACCGGCGCGTCCGATCCGGATCCTCATCACGATCCACCGGCTGAGTTTCGGAGGAGCCGACCGCGTGACGGCGATGCTGGCAAGCGCGTTCGCCAGCGCCGGGATGGAGGTGCGGATCGCCGTCCTGCGGCCCGGCGGCGAAGGCGAGGCGAGCCTGCGCAGACTCCTCGATGAAAGAGTCGAGGTGCGCTCCGCCGGACCCCGGCTGCGATCGCGTCATCTGGAACTCTTGCGCGGCCACCGGTTCATCAGACGGCAGTGCCGGGCGTGGAAGCCCGATGTGGTCCTGGCGAGCAGCAACAACATGGGACTGGTGACGGGGCTCGCGGTTCGCGGGCTCGGCGTCGGGCGTCCTCGCCTCGCTCTAAAATTCACCAACCCCGTCGTGCGCCCACGCGATTGGGGCGCTCCGCGCATCTGGTATCGCAAGAAGCTCTACCGGTTCGTGACGGGCCTGTACGACCGCGTGTTGACGCTGTCCGAGCAGGAGCGTTTCACCCTGATGCGTTTGTATCCGGATCATGCCAAGCGCTTCCGGACCGTGGTCAATCCGTATGTCAGCGACGCGATGCTGCTTCCCCGTGAGGAGCCATCGCTGCCGCGGCGCCGTCGGATCGTCGCGTGCGGGCGCTTCATGCCGCAAAAGCGGTTCGACCGACTGATCGATGCATTCGCTCGCGCGGATCTCGACAACACGGAATTGCTGATCCTCGGAGACGGTCCGCTGCGCCCCCGCATCGAGCGACAGATCGTCGCGCTCGGCCTGGAGGATCGCGTACTGCTCGGCGGCTTCGTCGAGGACGTCGTTCCCTGGCTGCGGGCCGCCGACCTTCTGGCCCTGTCGTCCGACTATGAAGGGCTGCCCGCCATCGTCTTCGAAGCGCTTGCCTGCGGACTGCCCGTCGTCACGACGAGTTGCTTCGAGGCGGCGCACGATCTCCTCGACGGCGCATCCCGATGCGCAGTGGTGGCTCGCGACGACGGCGCCGCGCTGGCGTCCTCGCTCCGGGAAGCGCTTCGATCTCCCCCGGATCGGGACTCGCTGCGGCAAATCGCCCTTCCCTATTCGATCGAACGGTCGTTGAGCGAGCATGTGGCGGAAATCACCGACCTTGTGTAAAATAGAACTGTGTTTTTACCTTCGACAGTCGTCATGATGGCTTCCGCTCTGGTTGCCGTTCCGGTCAGTGCCCCAAGCGCCGACCCGGCAGACGCGCCGGTTCTTGCGTTGGTCAGCGCCTTTTCCGCCGCTCGCGCACAGTTCGACGCAAAAGCCCTCGATGCGCTTCTCGCGTCCGATTATGTCGAGGTCTCGCCGATCGGCGAAGTCGACCGGCGGCAAGCCGTGCTGGGCTTCTATGCGCCCGACAAGGCAACACCCGCTCCACCGATGACCCTCGGCACGGATGACGTGCGCCGCTATGGCGACATCGCCATCGTCATCGGGTCGGTGACCTATGCGGTGCCCGATCCGAGCGGCGCGACCGTCAGGCGGACGATGCGGGCGATGTATGTCGCACGGCGGGTTGCGGGGCGCTGGCTGATGGCGTCAGCGCAGTACACCGGCGTTCGACCGCCCCGACCGACCGAGTAGTGAGGTGGTGCTGGAAATCTGGACAGGAGGCTAAGCTATCCCCGACGTGAGGGATGGACGGCAATGAAGACGACGCCGAAGAGGTATACGGGCGAGTTCGAGGCAGAGGTGGCGCTGGAGGCGATCCGGGGTGATCTGACGCTGGCGGAGCCGGCGAGCAGGCACGGCATTCGCCCTACGATGATTGCGACATGGAAACGGCAGGCGATCGAAGGCATGGCCGCGACGTTCGTGGGCGCGAGCCAGGCGTCAAAGGCGGCGGGCGACACTGAAATCGAGAAGCTGCACGCGAAGATCGGGCAGCTGGTGGTGGAACGGGATTTTTGTCGAAGGGGTTCGCGCGATAAGCGTCGCACGACGGCGGGAAATGATCGAGCGGAAACACACGAGCCTGACGATCGCGGCGCAGTGTCGGCTGGTATCGATCAGCCGATCCTCCTTCTACTACGCGCCGGTGCCGGAAATGGTGGATCGGCCGATGGATCGGCTATTATAATGGACAGCGGCCCCACTCTCGTTTTGGCGGCCGAACGCCGGACGAGGTCTATGGGCAGACAGGTGCAACGCCATATCCGGGCCCCGAATATGGCGCTCACAAGAATGGCGGCGTAAAACAACCGGGTATGGCTTAGCTCAGCCGCCAAACTGCCCAGAAAGGCGGGACCACCTCATTCCTCGCCGTCTGGAAGCTGGACCGGCTGTCGCGCTCGCTGAAAGACCTGCTGCTCATCCTCGACCGCGTCGAAAAAGCCGGTCCCGGGTTTCGCTCGCTGACCGAAAATATCGACAGCACGACGGCTTCCGGTCGTTCGCCGAATTCGAGCGCGCAGTGGTGCGCGAACGAACCCAGGCAGGCCTGCGCTCGGCGCGCGCCCAGGGGCGCAGTGGCGGCCGTCAACCCAAACTCTCCCCTCAACAACAGGCCGAGGTCATCACCATGCTTACCGCCGGCAGATCGACCGCTGATGTCGCCCGCCTCTTTCGCGGCCATCGTGCCACCATCAGTCGCATCGTCAGCAACTTCGCTGTCGAAGACACCGCACCAACTCCATAAGGTTCCGGCTTCGTTCTTCGAGTTGGTCTTTTCATCGTTTGAGGTCTCTGGGCCTCGCTGGGACCGGCGCATCGTTGTCGTCCGCCGCGCCAGTCGCGAACGGCAAGTTGCGCGAGGCAAGCGCGATTCGCAGTCCGACGAGCGCGGCGATCAGTCCGTCGCGAAGCGGCAGGTCCGGATCGCTCGCCACTGCTTCCTCGATCAGCCGGTCGACATGCCGGCTGAGACCGCTCGGCAGCGGCGCGCCCCCGGCATGCGCTTGAAACGCAGCGGCAATCTCCGGCATCAGCCGGTCGATCCGGTCGCGGACGCCCGGGGTGACGTCGTTCTCGTGGCTGCGCAGCGCGATGACGTTCAATCCGATCCTGAGATCGTCGATCATGTCCACGCGCTTCAGCCGATCGTCGTCGTCGGCGATCTTGTCGATGGCCGGGAAGAATTTGCCCAGTCGGTCGATCGTGAGGAACAAAAACCGGTCGCGAGACGGCACCCGTCGTGCCGACGCGGCATCCGCGATGTCGCCGCGCAGCCCCGCGACCAGCCGCCGTGCGACGAAACGCGGCCGATCATAGCCGAATATGTAAAGGCAAATGATCGCGGCGAGCATCCCGGTCAGCCCGGCGCCAAGTTTGAGCAGCGATTGATCGAAACTCGCCGAATAGACATCGGAGAGACTGACGAACGCGAAGAAGAAGGCCGATATGAACATCCCGGCCGGACTCATCGCCAGCAGGATCCCGACCGGCACCATCAACAGCCCGATCACGATCATTAGGGTTGGGAAGGTGGTTATGCGCGGCAGGATCGCGAACTGATAGGCGAAGACGAAAACGAACGAGACGGTGACCCAGGTCAGTGCGCCTGCCCCCGTACGCAAGATGTTGGGCTGGTGCATCAGGAACGCGCCTCCGAGAAAGGCGAACAGCATCGATTCCGGCCCCGAATTCCAGGCGGTTACATAATATAATGCGCCGGTCAGCGTCAGGCCCGCCGCCAGCGGCACCACGTCGCGGCCCGCCAGCAGATAATCGGTGCTGCGCACGGGCGCGGCGTCCTTCGCCGTCGCCCGCAACCGGTTGGGTAGTCGCGCATGCGTTCCGACCGAGCGGATGACGACGATCAGGTCCGCCCAATCGCGCACGAAGGTCCTTAGCCGGAGCAGGATACCGCGCTCGGCCAACGACCGCGGATCAGTCCGGTCGCCGATCGCCGCGTTCGCATCGGCGATGCACGCTTCAAGCGCCTCGCCTCGTGCGGCATAGCCCAGCACATCGTCCTTAACATCGTCGCTCGCGTGGATCCAGTCGGCGGTGGCCTCGAGTACCGTATCGAACCGGTCCTCCGGTCCCTCGACACGCCGCATGACATTCGTCCAGGTCTCGATCGAGGCGAGATCGGCGATCAGCCGTTGCAGCGTCGCACGCAACATGTTGAGATCGCGTTTGCGCGCCGGCGCATCGACGACGTCGAAGGGAAGCTGGACCGCCTTGGTATCGAGCGCGCCGACCGTCTTGGTCAGCTTGCGCAATCGGTCGCGGACATCCAGGCTGTGCCGCTCACCGGGTGTTTCCTTGCTGGTGGTGCGGAGCGCTTCGGTCACCCAGTTGCGCGCATCGCTGCGCCACTCTTGCAGGCCCTTCATGAACCCGGGCAGCATCGCGGCCGGAAACAGCAGCGAGTCGACCATGCTCGGCACGACGACGCCGATCAGGATCTCGGCCATCCGTTCGGTCGAATAGTTGAAGATATTATACGGGTTCTGCAGGTCGACCAGCCCCATGAACCCAGCGGTCAGCCCGATCGAGAACCAGACTTCGCTGGTTGCCGTGACGTCGATTTCCCGCATCCAAATCGAGCCGACGATGACGAGATCGATCATCAGGAGCAGATATCCGAGATGGTTGGCGAACAATCCGAACACCGCCAGGATCAGGACCGCGCCGAGAACCGTCCCAACAAGTCGAAACAACGATTTCGACCGGATTATGCCACTTTGCGGCGGTGCCATCATCAGATAGACCGTCAGCGCCGACCAATAGGGGTTTTCGAGGTTCTGGCTGAAGCCGATCAGCAGGCAGATGACAACGGAAATATAGGTCTTGACCGCGAAGAGCCAGTCGCGCGACGTCGGTATCCGCAGCGACTGCCAGACGCCGACGATGCTGAGCGGTGGAGCCATGCACGTCCGTTCATTGAAACCCGCCGCGGGTGCATTTAGTTAACTCGCTGGAGAATAAGAACAAACATGCGTCGCGTCAACGCGATTATTCCCGATAATGCGGCGTAAAAACATGGTTCAGCGTGGGAAATGCTGATTCCAAAGCAAGCCGCCTCCCAAATTCCGAAACGATGCCGGCCCCCTCATTCCGAAATAGTACGCCCCAGCTCCAAGATGATGCCGCCCCTTGAGCAGTGCGTCCGGCCGGGTCCGCAGGCGGGGTTATCGTCGCTCCCTTGGGCATGTCTGAAAGAGCGACGCCGGCGAAAACAGTGAACGTGCGGCGCAAGCGCGAGATGTTGAGATACCGGTTCATGTAGCGCGACGATTATGGTGAGCGGTGCGCGTCAACTAGGATGAGCACCCGCGGGTGCGGTGTTGGTCGTCCAATTACCGCTGCGCGTCAACCAGGGTCGGCGGCGTTCTCGGGAAGGTTGGCCTGTGCCTGAGCGGTTTTTTCAGCGATAGCTGGCGGTGATGAGGGTCGAGCGGCGTTCGCAGCGCGCGCTGATCAGCTCGAAGAGAACCGAAGTCTCGGCCTGGCTTTCCTGGACGCAGGAGAGGTTGTTGAGGATCAGCAGGCGATATTTATCGAGCTTCTCGATGGCGGCGGTGAGGCTGAACGTATCATGGGTCCTGACCGCAGGCAGGCGCGCTTCGGCGAGATGACGAGCGGTGCGGCGGCTGGCGCGTTCGGCGACCTTGTGTTCGAGCAGTGTCGCGAGCGTACGTGCTGCAGGCCAGCCTTCGGTGTCGGCGGTCGCGCCGATGGTGGACCAGAGCCTGGCGACGATTGGAAGCCGAAGGGTGGTGAGCAGCAGCGGCAGGCGCGCGGTGTCGGTGGTGACGCTCATGCCGCGATCTCCTCGATCATGCCGGTGAGCAGCGGATTGTAGACGCTGGCGTGGGGCACCTCGATATGAACCGCCGGCGTCGGCATGGTCTTGGGCGCGAAGCGAGTGCGCAGCGTCTCCAGAGCGAGCAGATCGCCCGCGTTGAGGATCGCGTCGAGCGCGGCGGCGAGATCGGCTTCGACGCCCTGATCATGGGCAAGTGCGAGCAGCCCGACCATCGTGTGCGCTACCTCGCGCGTTGGGCGCGCCGCAATGAGCGCCTCCCATGATCGTCGATACGCGGTGTGCGGCCAAGGCGCATCGCGATAGGTGAGCCCGGCCAGCGCGCTGGGCTTGGCGCGAAGCACGCCGATGACGTGCCGAAAATCGATCACATGCGTCGTGGTGCGCGGCAGCGTCAGCATGTGCGCTGCTCCCGGGTAAGCCTCGATCCGGTCGTCATGAACGCGCAGGTGCAGGCGGTGACCGATCAGCCGCGACGGCACCGTGTAGAAGGCGTGGCGGAACGAGAAGCCCGAGGCGCTGGTGACGCGTACGCTCTCCTCCTCCCAGGTCGACGGCGCCACCGGCGGCAGTGTCCCCAGATGGGCGCGTTCGATCTCGATCGCCTGCGCGTGGCGCCAGTTGTGCTCGGCGATCCCGGTGGCGACGAAGCTGCGATAAGCATCGAGCGTGTCGAAGCTGCGCGAGCCGCACAGCATCAGCGCCTGGTCGATCCGATTCTTCACATGGCCCCTTCGACTGACTGCCAAGGCAGGAGTTCAGGACAGGAGTGGCGGCGCTCGACCGAGCCGTTTTCGTGCGCGATACCCCGGTTGTTGCGGGTCGGCTACATGCCGTAATACGCGACCAGCGCCGCGAAGCGCCGGGTGATATCCTCGCCATCGTCGGCGCACAGGTTGCACAACGCCGCCGACAGGCTGTCCGAGCGATGCTCGGCAGGCGTGCCGCCCAGAGCGGCAAGCGCCGCGGACAAGCCCGAGGCGAGCGCGGTATAGCTCTCACCGCCCAGCACGACCTCGGCATGTTCGAAACCGGAATAGACCAGCGCGAAGTGGTAGACCCGGTGTTCGAGCGGCTGGCCGGCGATCATCACCACCAGAGCGTTAATGTCGGTGAAGTCCAACAGCCCCATCCGGCCGGGACATGGATCTGCGGGAACAAAACATTGCGCCCGGGGCCGTACGTGGCCCGTCAGGTCCGGATCCGCCGTTCCAGCGTGCGCCGCACGCGATCGTCGGTCCGCTCGGGATGGCGGCGGCCAAGCTTGCACAGGATCATGATTCGGGCGCAGCGCCGGCGCGCAAGCGAGCATCGGCACGATCTCCTCGTCCAAAGCCCTTCCAGCGGATCAGACCGCGTTCGGTAGTCGCGCGCCGCCTTGCGCGACGATGGCGGCCGGGGATCACGCTCGAAGCGGCGACCAGTCGCCACCGAGATGCCGGAAATGGCCGCTGCGGTCGCCGACGGCCTGGCCGCGCTGGATGCAGGGCACGCGGTCAAGGTCTCCGGCACCCTCAACACCCTGGCCGCCGACGCCATCCGATTCCTCCCCCGCCGCCTGACCCGCCGCTTTCCAGAAACGGCGCTGAGGGTTCAGCGGTACCGCATTGTGCGTCCTATTTCTTCTTCTAGCCCTCTCCCGCAAGCGGGAGAGGGTTCAAGGGACAGTCCGCACTCTTACACCATCCCGTCATTCCTGCGAAGGCGGAGATGACGATTGGCCCAGTAGTCGCCAACCAACTCTTGGCGCCCCTCATGGTAGGCGGTCAACCGCCATTCCGCTTCCGCTCCCAAAGGCGGTCATTGCGAGCATCAGGCGGATGCAGATTTGCCCCTTGATGTTGACGTTACGTCAACGGGCATAAGGGGCGCATGGATGATTCGTTCTCAATCGATGAAGTGGTCCGCCGCACCGGCCTGACCTCTCGCGCTCTACGTTTCTACGAAGCACGTGGGCTGGTGTCACCGCTCCGGACGCATTCAGGTCGACGCTGGTTCGGGCCGACTGAACTGGAGCGCATTCATCAGATCGTGGCGCTAAAAAAGGCAGGACTCAGCCTTGGTGACGTCAAGCGCCTTTTCGATCGCCAACCGGTAGATCTGGCGGCTCTGCTGAGCGCCCAGCGTATTCGGCTTGCCGAGCAAGCGAAGGAAGTCGCTGGCGCGATTACACTCATCGATTCCGCACTATCCCGCATCGGCCGAGGCGAGCCGCTCGATGCCGCGATATTATGCTCGCTTATTCGTGATGGAGACAATGTGATGACCGACCAAGCACAGGCATGGAAGGATGTCGTCGACAAATACTACACGCCGGAACAACAGGACGAGTGGCGAGAGCATATGGCCGATGCGCCGGAATTTTCGCAGCAGGACTATATCGAGAAATGGCGGGAGTTGAGCGGTCGTGTCGAAGCCGCCCTTCCACTTGATCCTGCAAGCGACGAGGCATTGGCTTTTGTTCGGGAATGGTTTGGGCTGCTCGAACCGTTCAGCCGTAACGCTACCCCGGAAATGTGGGCCGGTTCATTGCGCTTGTACGAGAATATGGACGAGTGGGAACGCAAGGTCGATCCCGGCTTCTCGAAGCACGTCTGGGATTTCGTCAGCGTCGCCGCATCCGCCGCCCACAGCGCCGGCAAGGACGTCGGACCACTGCCACCGTGGATGCAGACCCGTTCCTGACCAGCGACTATCAGGTGTGTCCGCTTCCGCAGTTCGGCACTGCGGAAGCGGACGTGCCACTACGCACCATCTCCCGACACCGGCCCTCCCTTCACGCCCCTACGGCGCGAACAACAGCACCGGCGTCTCCAGATACCGCTTCAGCGCCTGAATATAGCTGGCCGCGTCCCAGCCGTCGACGACGCGATGGTCGCAGCTGATCGACACGTTCATCAGCTTCGCGCGGCGGATGTCGTCGCCCCCCCTGCCGTTACCGACGAAGACGGGCCGCTCGACAATCCTGTTCGGGCCGATGATCGCCACCTCCGGCCGGTTGATGACCGGCGTCGTCGCGATGCCGCCCAAGGGCCCGAGCGAGGTGACGGTGATCGTGCCGCCCTGCAACTCCTCGCTCTTCAGCTTGCCCGCGCGCGCCGCGTCGGCGAGGCGCGTGATTTCGCTCGCCAGTTGCCAGACGTTCCTGTCCTGCGCATCGCGGATCACCGGCACCGTCAGCCCGGCGTCGGTCTGCGTCGCCATGCCCAGATGTACACGGCCCGACCGGGTCACCGTGCCGCCCTCATCATCATAGCGGGCGTTGAGCATGGGGTATTCGGGCAAGGTGCGGCAGATCGCGACGATCAGCAGCGGCAGCAGCGTCAGCTTGGGCCGGGCACCGCGGTTCTCGTTCAGGTCGGCGCGCATCGCCTCCAGCGCGGTCACGTCGCATTCGTCGACATAGGTGAAGTGCGGAATGTGACGCTTGGACGCCGCCATGTTCTCGGCGATGCGCCGGCGCATGCCGATAACGCGCACCTGCTCGTCGTTTCGCGCGCGCGACGAATGCGGTGCATGATAGCCCTCGCCCGAGCGATAGCGCAGATACGCATCGAGATCGGCGTGGCGCACGCGGTCGCCGTCCGTCTTCACCTCGGCCAGTTCGACGCCGAGATCGCGGGCGCGCGCACGTACTGCGGGCGAGGCGAGCACCTTCGCCGGCGCCGATCGCGGCGCTTCCCCGGCCGCACTGGCGGGGCGCTCCATGTCCTCGACCGGCGAGGCGACCGACCGACCGGTCGCACCGTCCGCGCTGATCTCCGGCTTGCCGGGCGTCTCGGCCTCGATCTGCTCCTCGACCGTGTCAGCGACGGCCGGCGCGGGGGCGACGGCAGGACGATCGGTCTCGTCCATTGGCCGCGCGTCGCCCTCGCCCCCGCTGCCGGCATCCGCGTCGGTATCGATAACCATCAGCGCCGAGCCGATCGGCACCTGGTCGCCGACCTCGCCGGCCAGTTCCAGCACGGTGCCGGATACAGGTGATTCCATCTCCACCGTCGCCTTGTCGGTCATCATGTCGGCGACCTGCTGGTCCTCCTCGACCCGGTCGCCCACCTTGACGTGCCAGGCGACGACCTCCGCCTCCGCAATGCCTTCACCGATGTCGGGTAATCTGAACGTGAATCGGGCCATCTATGCGTCCCTCATGATCTTCTTGAGCGCCTCGCCGATGCGCACCGGCCCTGGAAAATATGCCCATTCCAGGCTGTGCGGATAGGGCGTGTCGAACCCCGTCACCCGCTCGATCGGCGCTTCCAGATGGAAGAAGCAGCGTTCCTGGACCAGCGCGGACAGTTCCGATCCGAAGCCGCTGGTGCGCGTCGCTTCATGCACGATCATGCAGCGGCCGGTCTTCCTGACCGATGCCTCGATCGTCTCAATGTCGAGCGGGACCAGTGTGCGCAGATCGATGATCTCCGCGTCCACCCCCGCTTCCTCGACGACCGACGCGCAGACATGCACCATCGTGCCATAGGCCAGGATCGTCAGCGCCTCGCCTGCGCGCGCGATCCGCGCCTTGCCCAGCGGCACACGGTAATGCCCGGACGGCACCTCTCCCGCAGGATGCTTCGACCAGTTCTGCGCCGGGCGGTCCCAATGGCCATCGAACGGGCCGTTGTAGATGCGCTTGGGCTCGAAGAAGAGGACCGGGTCGTTGTCCTCGATGGCCGCGATCAGCAGCCCCTTCGCATCGTACGGCGTGGCCGGAATCACCGTCTTGATGCCGGAGACATGGGTGAAGATGCCTTCCGGCGACTGCGAATGTGTCTGCCCGCCAAAGATGCCCCCGCCAAAGGGGGAGCGTACGGTGATCGGCGCGGTATACTCGCCGCCAGAGCGGTAGCGCAGCCGCGCCGCCTCGCTGACCAGCTGGTCCAGCGCGGGGTAGATATAGTCGGCGAACTGGATCTCCGGGACGGGGCGCAGGCCATAGGCGCCCATGCCGACCGCGACGCCGACAATCCCGCATTCCGTGATCGGCGTGTCGAAGACGCGGCGCTTGCCGTATTTCGCCTGCAACCCCGCGGTAGCGCGGAAGACGCCGCCGAAATAGCCGACGTCCTCGCCCATGACGACGACATCGGGGTCGCGCTCCATCATCACGTCCATCGCCGAATTGATCGCCTGGATCATGTTCATGCGAGTGGTGGCGGTGGCTTCGGTCACGAGTACGTCTTCCATCAACCCTCCCCTGCAAGGGGAGGGGGACCGCCGGCGCAGCCGGTGGTGGAGGGGGCTTCCAACGAACGATATCGCCAGTGGAGAACCCCCTCCACCAGCCTGCGGCTGGTCCCCCTCCCCGTGCCGGGGAGGATGGCAACGATCATCACTTCCTCGCCCATGGCCGTCCGCTCGCTGTCTCTTCGGCCATCATCTGCGCCTGTTGTTCGCGCAGGTGCCAGGGCATTTCCTCGAACACACCCTCGAACAGCGTCTCCAGCGGCTGGTGAAGGCCATGACCGAGGATGCCGTTCTTCTCCGCTTCCTTCTGTGCGGCCTTCACCTCGTCCGCGACGTCGCGGTCCTGCGCGGCATGGCGTTCATCGTCCCATTCGCCGAGCGCGATCAGGTGGTTCTTCAGCCGCCGGATCGGATCGCCCAGCGGCCAGGCATTGGGTTCGCCCTCGGAGCGGTATTGCCCGGGATCGTCGGACGTTGAGTGCCCTTCCGCGCGGTAGGTGAACAGTTCGATCAGCGTCGGACCCTGATTGGTGCGCGCGCGCTCCGCGGCCCAATCGGTCGCGGCATAGACCGCCAGTGCGTCGTTGCCGTCGACGCGTAAGCCTGCGATCCCGTAGCCCACGGCGCGCGCGGCGAATGTCGTCGCCTCTGCGCCCGCGAAACCCGAAAAGCTGCTGATCGCCCACTGATTGTTGACGACGTTCAGGATGACGGGCGCGCGGTAGACGCTGGCGAAGGTGCAGGCGGAGTGGAAATCGCCCTCCGCGGTCGATCCCTCGCCGCACCAGGTCGCGGCGATGCGATTGTCGCCCTTGGCCGCCGACGCCATCGCCCAGCCGACCGCCTGCGGATATTGCGTCGTCAGATTGCCCGAGATCGAGAAGAAGCCGTTCTCCCGCGACGAATACATGATCGGCAACTGCTTGCCCTGCAACTTGTCCCCGCTGTTGGAATAGATCTGGTTCATCATCTGAACCAGGCTGTAGCCGCGCGCGATCAGCAGCCCCTGCTGCCGGTAAGAAGGGAAGCACATGTCGTCGCGGTCGAGTGCATAGGCGGCCGCGATCGCCACCGCCTCCTCTCCCGACGCCTTCATGTAGAAGCTGGTCTTGCCCTGCCGCTGGGCGCGGAACATGCGCTCGTCGAACGCGCGAAGCAGCGCCATGCTGCGCAGCATCCGGCGCAGCATCTCGGGCGACAGCTTCGGGTTCCAGGCGCCGACCGCCTCGCCCGCTTCGTCCAGCACACGGACAAGCGAATAAGCCAGGTCGGTGAACTGACGCGGATCGGCGGCGGTATCGGGACGGCGCGCCTCACCGGCGGGCGGCACCTCGACATCGACGAAATCCACCGCATCGCCGGGCCGAAACCGGGGCTCGGGCACGTGCAACGCCAGCGGCGGCAGATTGGCACGATGCTGATCGGCCACGATTCTCTCCTTGCGACCGCCCATGCGCGGACGTCGCGCTTTGCCGTGCGCGCACGATAGTTTCAAGCGCCGCCGTCAGCCGACGACCTGCTCGATCGCACCGAAGATGGAGTGGTGGCGATCGTCCTCGGCCCAGATCCGCACCATGTCGCCGCGTGCGAGAAAGGGCGTCACCGCCTCGCCGCCGTTGATCGTCTCGACCGTTCGCTGCTCGGCGATGCAGCTGTAGCCGACGCCGCCATCGGTTACCGGCCGCCCCGGCCCGCCATCTGAGTCGCGGTTGGAGACGGTTCCCGAGCCGATGATGGTGCCCGCGCCCAGCGCGCGCGTCCTCGAAGCATGCACGATCAGCGCGCCGAAATCGAAGGTCATGTCCTCACCCGCCTGCGCGCGGCCGAACGGCTGCCCGTTCAGATCGACTCTCAGCGTGCGGTGCAGCTTGCCGTCCCGCCACCAGTCGCCAAGGCCCTCCGGCGTGACGAAGACCGGCGACATCGCGCTTGCCGGCTTGGACTGGAAGAAGCCGAAGCCCTTCGCCATCTCCGGCGGGATCAGGTTGCGAAGCGATACGTCGTTGGTCAGCCCCACCAGCCGGATCGCCGCCAGTGCTTCCGCCCGCCCGGCGCCCAGCGGGACGTCGCCGGTCACGACGACGACCTCGCCCTCGAAATCGCAGCCCCACGCCTCGTCTGCGAGCGGGATCGGGTCGCGCGGACCGAGGAAGCCGTCCGATCCGCCCTGATACATCAGCGGGTCGTGCCGGAAACTGTCGGGCATGTCGGCGGAGCGCGCCTGCCGCACGAGGGCCACATGATTCACATAGGCCGATCCGTCCGCCCATTGATAGGCGCGCGGCAGGGGCGCGGCCGCGTCATGTTCGTGAAAGCGTTCGCGCGGGATCGCCGCATGCTCGAGATCGATCGCAAGATTTGCAAGATCAGGCGCGGCGCGCTCCCAGTCATCGAGCGCGGCCTGCAGCGTCGCGGCGATATGGCGGGCGTCGGCATACCACGCCAGGTCTTCCGACACGACCACCAGCCGCCCGTCGCGACCGTTCTTCAGACTGGCGACTTTCATCGGCGCTCTCCCGCTCTTTGCGCCAGCTTGCCGCAGCGGGAACGCAAAGTCGAGTTATGCGGGCGGGGACGGACATAGTCTTGATACAAGTTTGGTTACGGCGACCCATCTTGTGATAGGGATAATACATCGTTCGCACGTTAAGCTGGTCCGCGGCGACTGAGAGATTCTTTGTGCTCCCGCCTTGTTATCGCGGGAGTTTCTTTCATCGACATGCATATCGACGTCCCACGCCAGATGGCGAAGAGACTTGACGGCAATGGCGCCAGTGATCCGATCGTCCAGGAGACGCTGGCGTCGCTCCCCTACAAGTTACGCACGCTGTTGCCCTCGGCCTATCTGCTGCGGGAGGGACAAAATCCGAAAAGCTGCGCGTTCATCATCGATGGTTTCGCCTATCGTCAAAAGCTGACGAGCGATGGCGAGCGCGAGATCGTATCCATCCTGGTGCCGGGAGATTGGATGGACGTGCAGAATCTCTTTCTGGACGAGTCGGACCACGACATTCAGGCGCTGACTAGCCTTACGATCGCGGAAATACCGATCCAGCCCATGCGCGAGATGGTGCTCGACTCGCCCCAGATCGCCCGCGCGCTGTGGCTGACGACGCTGGTCGAGTCCTCGATCCACCGCGAGTGGCTGCTCAACATCGGGCGGCGCAGTGCGCGCGTCCGGCTTGCGCATCTGATCTGCGAGTTCAGCGTTCGCCTGTCGGCCAATCTGACGAAGACCAAGACATACGAGTTGCCGATGACGCAAGAGCAGCTTGGCGACGCATTGGGGCTGACCCCGGTACACGTCAACCGTGTTCTCAAGACATTGGAACGCGAAGGGTTGATCGACCGCCAGAAGCGCCTGATCGCGATTACCGATTGGGATCGCCTGTCGGCGGTCGCCGAGTTCAACAGTCGATATCTTCACCTCGATCAGGTCAGGTTCTGACCGGCCGCGCTTGACTTGTCGCGGCGATCAAGCCATTTGAATGCCATCGAGGCGTCATGCAGCGTGATCGGGTCGTGGGCGAAATCCACGGTCCAGGCTCCGTTTCGGTCGATCTTTTCAGGCTTCCCTTTTCACGCGGGGTGTCACCACCCAACGCTCCGCGTGCGTCCGATCGACGCGCGCCTTGCACAACGCACAGGCTTTACGTTCATGAACTTCGCTCAACTCGGCCTCGCCGAACCCCTGGTCCGCGCACTCGATGCCAAGGGCTATACCACCCCCACCCCGATCCAGCGCGATGCTATCCCGATCGTGCTCGAAGGCCGCGACCTGCTGGGCATCGCGCAGACCGGCACCGGCAAGACCGCTGCCTTCGTCCTTCCCTCGATCCAGCGGCTCGTCGCCGCCGAAAAGCGCGTGTTGCCGACGCATTGCCGGATGCTCGTACTGGCCCCGACGCGGGAGCTGACCAGCCAGATCGCCGACAATGCGCGCGGCTATGCCAAATTCTCGCGGCTCTCGGTCGCGACGGTCTTCGGCGGCACCAGCATCAACAAGAACCGCCAGGACATGAGCCGAGGGATCGACATCCTTTGTGCCACGCCCGGCCGTCTGATCGACCTGGTCGAGCAGGGCTATGTCAACCTGTCGATGCTGGAGATACTGGTGCTCGACGAGGCGGACCAGATGCTCGATCTGGGCTTCATCCATGCGCTCAAGAAGATCGTGCGGATGATCCCGAAGAAGCGGCATACGCTGTTCTTCTCCGCCACCATGCCGTCGTCGATCCGCGAACTGGCCGACACCTTCCTGCACGATCCCGCAACGGTCAGCGTCAAGCCCGCCGCGACCACCGCCGAGCGCGTCGACCAGTCGGTGACGTTCGTCACGCAGGCGGAGAAGCAGGCGCTGCTGACGCTCGTCCTTCAGGATCCGTCGGTCGAACGTGCGCTGGTCTTCACCCGCACCAAGCATGGCGCGGACCGGGTCGTGAAATTACTGGCGGGCAACGGCATCGCCGCCAACGCCATCCACGGCAACAAGAGTCAGCCGCAACGCGAGCGCGCGCTCGCTGCGTTCAAGTCGGGCACGGTGCCGATCCTGGTCGCGACCGACATCGCCGCGCGCGGCATCGATGTCTCGGGCGTCAGCCATGTCGTCAATTTCGAGCTGCCCAACGTGCCCGAGCAATATGTCCACCGCATCGGCCGCACCGCGCGCGCCGGGGCCAGCGGCATCGCCATCGCCTTTTGCGCCGACGACGAGCGGCCGTACCTGCGCGACATCGAGCGGCTGACCCGGCAGAAGCTGACGGTCGAGCCGCTGCCCGACGATTTCGTCAACAAGGCGGCCGCGATCAAGGCGACCCGCGTCAAGGCGATCGGCGCCGATCCCGCCCCGCGCGAGGATCGCCCGCGCCAGCAGCGTGGACCGGCGCGCCCGCGCGCGACCCATTCGCCCTCGCCGACGGGCCGGAACTATGCCGGCGCGAGCCGCGGCGGCGGCGGCCGGGGTCGTCGTGGCGGCTCGGGCCGTGGCACCAGCGGCTCGGCGACCGCGCGGTAGGCGCGGCGCCGAGCCGTTCCCATGCCAGCCGCGCTCCGGCGACGGGCGAGGATCGGGTGGTAGTGCACAAGGGGATAGCATCGCGACCGTAATCGGTTAGGAAGCGACACGCATCGCAGGAGCCGAACATGGACGTCGCCACCACCAGCCTCGCCGAGCGCATCGCACGCGTGCTCGCAGCGCAGGCGATCAGCGTCAACGCGCAAGGGTCCGAGGAATCTGCCTCCGACGAGATCGACCAGGCCTGGCGCGATCGGCTGCCCGATGCGGTGGCGGTGCTGCATACGCTACGCGAACCCGATGAGGCGATGACCGCGGTCGGCGACGTGGGGGTCTGGGAACGCATGGTCCTGACCGCGATCGAGCAGGCGAAGCCGCACGGAGCGCCGATGTAATGCCGCGACCCGACGGCTGGCGGCTCGATCCGGCCGCCTATCCGCACCGATGCGCGGTGCAGACGCGGTTCCAGGACCTGGACGTGCTGGGCCATATCAACAACGTCGCCTGTGCCGGGCTGTTCGAGACGGCGCGGGTGCGCTTCAACCACGCGATCGGATTGAACGCCTGGAAGGGGCATCGCTGGCTGGTGGCGCGGGTCGAGATCGATTATCTGGCGGAGGGCCATTTCCCCGACGATGTCGACGTGGCGACGGGCATCGGCCATATCGGCACGCGAAGCTGGCAGATCCTGGCCGCCGCGTTCCAGCGCGACGAACCGATCGCGGCCTGCGCGGCGGTGCTTGTGATGGAACGCCAGAGCGGCATCCATGCCCTGCCCGATGAACTGCGCGCCGTGCTGGAGCGCCAGCGCGTCCGCGAGGGCTAGTCGACGAAATCGGCCGCGCGCTTCTCGATGTTCGCGCGCACTGCTTCGATCTGGTTGGGTTGGCGGATGACGCGCAGCTGCTCATCCGTCTCGGCCTGCAACACCGCGGCGGCATCATGGTCGGCGGCCACGGCGTAGAGCCGCTTGATCCCGCGGATCGCCTCGGGATTTCGCCCGGCAATCACCGCCGCCAGCGCCATCGCCTCGGCATACGGATCGTCGGCCAGGCGAGTGACGAAACCGTGCGACAGCGCCTCCGGCGCGCCGAACTCGCGTGCGGTATAGCTCAACTCGCGCAGCACGTCGTCGCGCGCCAGCGTACGCCACAACGCGATTCCGGCCATGTCGGGGACCAGCCCCCAATGCGCTTCGCGAATGGCGAACCGTGCCTGCGGATGCGCGAGGCGAATGTCGGCGCCCGACATGATCTGGAAGCCTCCGCCAAACGCCACGCCGTGCACCGCCGCGACGACCGGCATCGGCAGCGTCCGCCAGCCCCAGGCGACCTGCTGCGCCAGGTTCGCCGGCCCGTGATCGCGGCTGGTAAGGTCGATGCCCGATCCGCCGCCGGCCATCGCCGCCATGTCCAGCCCGGCGCAGAACGCCCGTCCCTCGCCCGACAGCACGACGCAGCGAACCGCCCGCATTGCGCTCAACCGCTCGATCGTGTCGGCGATCGCCTCGAACATCGCGCCGTCGAGCGCATTCATCTTGTCGGCGCGCGCAAGGCGTACATCGGCGACGGCGCCGTCGATCGTCATGCTGATACGGTCGGTCATCTCGCAGTCCTCTCCCCGGCATCGCTAGCCGATCGTGCGCGGCGACGCCACGCGGTTGCCTCGCCCACCGTCACGTGTAGAGCCTCACCCGCATGGGTTTCGACATCGAGCGTTTCTTTTCTGTCAGGCTGGGCGGTCATACCGGGGAGCTGAACCTCGGCCATCATGCGCATGGGGCCGACTGGGTGGAGCTGGCGATGCCCTATGACGAGCGGCTGGTCGGCGATCCGGCAACCGGAGTGCTGGCATCCGGTCCGATCATCACGATGATGGACGTGGCCACCAGCGCGGCGATCTGGCGGCGGCTGGACCGCTTCGTGCCGCAGGCGACGATGGACCTGCGCATCGACTATCTGCGGCCGGCGACGCCGAAGCGAACCGTCTATGGCCGCGGCGAATGCTACCGCGTGACCCGCTCGATCGCGTTCGTGCGCGGCCAGGCGCATGACGGCGATGCCGACGATCCGATCGCGCATGTCGCGGGAACGTTCATGTTCCTGGGCGTGCCGTCGTGACGTTGCCGCCCTATGCGGACGCGCTGGGCCTATCGGTCGAGGGTGAACGCGGCGGCAGCCCCGTGCTGCTGATGCCGTTCGCCGATGCCGTGATCGGCCGCCCGGGTTTCCTTCACGGCGGCGCCATCGCCGGGCTGATGGAAATGGCCGCGATCGCCGCGCTTCAGGCGGCGCTGGCGGCCGAAGGCGGTGGCCGGATCAAGCCGATCAACGTGACCGTCGACTTCATGCGCGGCGGCCGCGAGAAGCCTACGCGCAGCAGCGGTATCATCACCCGGCTCGGCAGCCGCGTCGCAAATGTCGAGACCACCGCCTGGCAGGACGACCCCGACCGCCCCATCGCCAACGCGCGGATGAACTATCTGATCGCGCGCGGCTGAAGCCCGGGCGGCGCCGGGGCGAAGCTGACTCGTACCGTCATCCGCTGCCGGCGACGCAGTGCGAAGCCGACCAGGCCGAAGCCGACGATCATCATCGCCCATGTCGCGGGTTCGGGAACCGCGGCGGTCAGCATGAACTGCCGGTCGATGTCGCGGAACAGCGCAGACTGGACCGCGGCGGTGGGGTGCGTGCCGTCGAACGAGAAGATGCCCGCGCAACCGCTCGCCTGCGCGCCCGCCGCGATGCAGGTCGTACCCACGTCGAGCGGGGGCAGCCCGAGGCTCGCGGGATCGCTCTGCAGCCGTCCGAAGAAATCGAGATAGCTGAACCGGTACAGCGTCGTGTCGCCGGCCAGCGAGAGATTGGCGAGGCTGGTCGACAGGTACCCTTCCGCCTCCAGCGAGCGGTCTAGGAACGGATCGCTCGCCACGGGAAAGCCCGTGATGAGGATGTTGCGCACGCCGAGATTGTTCAGCGTCTGGACGCCCAGCGCATAGTTCATCGCCGCATCCCGCAGGAATGCGCTCGCCGCCGCCGAGTCCGCCGGTGCGTTGAACACGTCGTTCCCGCCGAAGTTCAGGACGTACAGCCCGTTCGTATCGATGCTGTTGCCACCCGCGAGATAGGCGTCGAACAGGCCGAGTTGCTCGTTCAGGTCGGGAACGCCCGAGGTCGTCGACGCCCGCGCTCCCCCGAAGGCGAAGTTCGTCCCGCCCAGGAGCGACGCGGTGGTCGGGCTGCCGAACAGCGCGATGTTGAGCAGGTCGGTATAGTCATAGCCGTTGGTGAACCGCCCCTGGAAATAGCCCAGCGCGGGATCGGGAATGGCCCCGCCGGTCGCCGCCGCGATATTGCCGGCATCGACCAGGCTGTCACCGAAGACCGTCATCGATGTGTATCGGGCCGTCGTACGCTCGGCGGCGGCCGGTGAGGCCGTGGCGATCGTCGCGGCCAGGGCGACCAGGATTCCCGTGTGCTTGAGCCTCATGTCCGATCCTCTCCACAGCGTCATCCGGTCGGCCGGATGAACTGTCATGAACCTGCAACACTTTACGGGGTTCGGCAAGCGTCGCCGTCGGCACTTACCGGAATGGGGACAATCGCCTCGATCGCGTCGTTCCGTTCGAATTGTCCGTCCTATTTGCACGTCGCGGCGGTACGATTCCCTCTTTCGCGTTCCGATGCACGGTATCGTGCGACGAGACCGCCCGGGTGGACGCGGCAGCGTGCCGGCGCAAACGGGCGGACGGTCGTCAACCAACCATGCGCTTCGTGTGAACTTTATGAACTTCCGCACCCGCTATCGGCCCCCCGTCAGCCGGCGTTCGCCGCCCGCGTCAGGTTCAGGAACACGTCCTCCAGATCCGCCTCCTTCGTCACCACATCGACAATGCCGAGTCCGCGCTCCGTCACCGCCGTGAGCACCTCGCCGGCGTTGACGCGACGCTTGTCGTAGGTGATCTCCAGCGTCCGCTCTCCGCGCAGCACGGTCTTCTCGAAACAGGGCGCGTCGGGCACATCGGTCAGGTCGCGGTCGACCGTGACCGCCACGACCTTCTCCTGCGCCATGCCGACCAGCGCGCGGGTCGGTTCGTTGGCGATCAGGCGGCCGTGATTGATGATCGCGATCCGGTCGCACAGTTCCTCGGCTTCCTCCAGGTAATGCGTCGTCAGCACCACCGTCACACCCGCGTCGTTCAATGACCGGACATAGGCCCAGAGTTGCTGGCGAAGCTCGATGTCGACGCCCGCCGTCGGCTCGTCGAGGACCAGGACGGGGGGCGAATGGACCATTGCCTTGGCGACCATCAGCCGCCGCTTCATGCCGCCCGACAGCGTGCGCGCATAGGCGTCCGCCTTGTCCTCCAGATGGACCGCGCGCAGCAATTCCATCGTCTGCCGCCTTTGGCTGGGTACGCCGTACAGCCCGGCCTGCAGCTCCAGCGTCTCGGCCGGCGTGAAGAAGGGGTCGAACAGTATCTCCTGGTTGACGATCCCGATCGACACCTTCGCGTTCCTGGGATGCTGGTCGATGTCGAAGCCCCAGATCGAGGCCGATCCGCTCGTCTTGTTGACCAACCCCGCCAGGATGTTGATGAGCGTCGACTTGCCCGCGCCGTTGGGGCCGAGCAGCCCGAAGATCGCGCCGCGCGGCACGTCGAGCGTGATCGCGTCCAGCGCGCGCTTGCCGCCTGCATAGGTCTTGCAAAGGCCGTCGATCGAGATCGCCGCTTCGGTCATGCGCATCGCCCTAGATGCTCGGGACAACCGCGCCAAGCATGATCGGGCGATTGAAGCGGGGCCGGCGAGTTGCTAACGGCGACGACCATGCACCCGCCGCTAGAAGTGACCCGAGTCACCCAGCCCCGCATCGCCTGCGACGGCGCCACCGACATTCCGGGCGGCGCGGCGCTGGGCCACCCGCGCGTCTGGCT
Source organism: Sphingomonas sp. (assembly GCA_965260965.1). Classification (GTDB taxonomy): domain Bacteria; phylum Pseudomonadota; class Alphaproteobacteria; order Sphingomonadales; family Sphingomonadaceae; genus Sphingomonas. Next base: position 2,547,027 of record CBDHCA010000003.1, read on the forward strand.
TCAGATCGACGAAACCGGCTATGTCGACTGCGGCTATTGCGACCGCCGCTTCGTGCTTATCGGCGGCCTGGCCGATGGTGCGGACCAGTCGCTGCTGCGCGATCACGGAGACGGCGCGGGGCGGTAAGCCGCCGCGCCCTGTCACGCGTAGCGTGAGCAGGATCAGCGCAAGGCCGGCCGGCGGGCGAGCCTCGCTCGCTCCGACCGGGGCGCGGCTTCGCCGCGACGGCCATTTACTCGGCACTGGGCGCCCCCTATCTCTCCACCATGACCCACCCCGATCCCCGCTCCTTCCTCTATCGCCAGCTCGACCCGGAGCAGGCACAGGCGCTGACGCACAAGGCGCTCGGCGCCGCCGATGACGGCGAACTCTATCTGCAATATGCGCGGTCGGAGGCGTTCGGGTTTGATGACGGCCGGCTGAAGACCGCCAGCTACGACACGCATTCGGGCTTCGGCCTGCGCGCGGTCGCGGGGGAGACGACGGCGTTCGCGCATGCCAATGAACTGACCCCCGCCGCGATCCGCCGCGCGGCCGAGACGATGACGCTGATCGATGCCAACGGCACCAGCGCCGCACCGTCGCCGCAGCGGACCAACCGCCATCTCTACACCGATACCGATCCGCTCGACCTGGTGCCCTTCGTCGACAAGGTGAACCTGTGTCAGACGATCGACGCCGCGGCGCGCGAGCGCGACCCGCGCGTGGCGCAGGTGTCGGTGGGTCTCTCGGGCAGCTGGAGCGTGGTCGAGATCGTGCGCGCCGACGGTTTCGTCGCGACCGACGTGCGTCCGCTGGTGCGGCTCAACGTCGGTATCGTCGTCGAGCAGGACGGTCGGCGCGAGACGGGCAGCTTCGGGATCGGTGGCCGCTATCGCTACGACCGGCTGATGGGCGAGGACGTCTGGCAGCGCGCCATCGATGAGGCGCTGGCGCAGGCGCTGGTCAATCTCGAATCGGTCGCGGCGCCGGCAGGCGAGATGACCGTGCTGCTTGGGCCGGGCTGGCCCGGCGTACTGCTGCACGAGGCGATCGGCCACGGGCTGGAGGGCGATTTCAACCGCAAGGGCACGTCCGCCTTTTCCGGCCGGATCGGCGAGCGCGTGGCCGCGCCCGGCATCACGATCGTCGATGACGGCTCGATCCTCGACCGGCGCGGCTCGCTGTCGATCGACGACGAGGGTACGCCCACGCGCGAGACGGTGCTGATCGAGGACGGCATCCTGAAGGGATATATGCAGGACCGGCTGAATGCGCGGCTGATGGGCGTGGCGCCGACGGGCAATGGCCGGCGTGAGAGCTTCGCCCACGCGCCGATGCCGCGCATGACCAACACCTTCATGAAGGCCGGGCGGGACGATCCGGCGGAGCTGCTGTCCCGCGTCAGGAAGGGTATCTTCGCCAAGTCGTTCGGCGGCGGTCAGGTCGACATCGTCTCGGGCAAGTTCGTGTTTTCCTGCACCGAGGCTTACCGCATCGAGGACGGCAAGCTGGGCGCGCCGATCAAGGGCGCGACGCTGATCGGCGACGGTCCCAGCGTGCTGACCAAGGTGACGGGCATCGGCGACGACTTCGCGCTCGACGAGGGTATCGGCATCTGTGGCAAGGGCGGGCAGAGCGTTCCGGCAGGCGTCGGCCAGCCGACCCTGCTGGTCGAGGGCCTGACCGTCGGTGGCACGGCGACGACCTGACCGCCGATTGGTCAGGCGCTGCTTGCCAAGCGCGTCAAGACGACTCAAGATGTGGTCATGCGCTGCCGTCTTGTCATTCTCACCGCGCTGATTGCGTTCTCGCCCATCGCCGCGCAGGCACAGGACCGGGTTGAGCGGCTGCTGGCTGAACTGGCCGACGCGCCAGGCCCGCCGGGGTTCGAGGAGCCGGTACGCGCGATCGTGGTGCGGGAACTGAGGCCGCTGGCGGACAGGATAAGCTATGACGGACTGGGATCGGTCATCGCCCAGTCCGGCACATCCGGTCCGCGCATCATGCTGGATGCGCATATGGACGAGCTGGGCGGCGTCGTCCGGCGGGTGACGCCGACCGGCTTTCTCACCATGCAGATGCTGGGGGGCTGGCTCGATCAGGCGCTGCCGGACCAGCGCTGGATCATCATCGGCAGCAAGGGCCCGGTCGAGGCGGTCACCGGCATTCGCGACATCCATGTCGTGCCGGCGGAGGAGCGCACGCGCGTGTTTGCCCGCGACTCGATGTATCTCGACGTCGGCGCCCGGACGCCAGAGGAGGTCGCCGCGCTGGGCATCGGACCCGGTGATCCGGTCGTGCCCGACGCGCCGTTCAGGCGACTCGCCGGCGGCCGCTATTTGGGCAAGGCATGGGATGACCGCGTGGGAGTCGCGGTTGTGATCGAGGCGATGCGGCGGCTTAAAGCGCTCGGTCATCCAAACCAGCTGTTCGTTGCCGCGACGGTGCAGGAGGAGGTTGGCCTGCGCGGCGCGCGTACCGCTGCCGATCTGATAAAGCCGGACATCGGTATCGCGATCGAGGGGGGCATTACCGGTGATAGTCCGGGCCGCAATCCCGAGGAGACGCAGGCCAGGCTGGGCGATGGGCCCGGCATCTTCCTGTACGACTCCTCCGCCATTCCCAATCGCAAGATGGTCGCGTTGACCAGGGACACGGCACGTGGCGAGAACATCTCCCTGCAACGGGATCTGGTGCAGGGCTATGGCGATGACTCAGCAGCGATCCAGGCGACGGCGGGCGGCGTTCCGACGGTCAATCTGGTCGTGCCCGCGCGCTACACCCATGCCCACAACGGCGTTATCGACCGCGCCGACTTCGACCGGATGGTGAGCCTTGTGGTGGCGATGATCCGGCGGATGGACGCCGCCGAGGTCGCGCGGCTGCGCGATTTCACGCCGGAGCGCTGAGCATGGAGTTCTTCGACCGCATCAATGACAAGCATCGCGCGTTCATCGCGCCGAGGCCGGTATTCTTCGTCGCCACCGCGGCGGAGGACGCACGGATCAACCTGAGTCCGAAGGGCATGGACAGCTTTCGCGTGCTGGACGAGCACACCGTGGCCTATCTCGACCTCGGCGGGTCGGGGAACGAGACGCAGGCTCATCTGAACGCCGACGGGCGGATCACGGTCATGTTCTGCGCCTTCGACAATCCCGCGCTGATCCTGCGCATCTATGGGCGCGGGCGGGCGGTGCTGCCGCAGGACGAGGGGTTCGCCGAACTGGCACCGCATTTCCCCTCGCTGCCGGGTGCGCGACAGGTGTTCGTCATCGCGGTGGAGAGCGTGCAGACCAGCTGCGGTTGGGGCGTGCCGCACATGGAGTTGGAGCGTGAGCGTGAAACGCTGGTTCGCTATCATGCGCAGCAGGCGCCCGACGAGCATCTGGTCAAGATCGGCGATCGAACGCGCAGCATCGACGGGTTGCCGGTACGCGTCCAGACGGTGATGCCCAGATGGTAGTTCAGCCGGCAAGCTGCTTTAAAATGTCGGCAATGCTGTCGTCCACCGATTCAACGTTCGTGACCGCGATCACGTTCGGCTCGTCGCGAGGACGCTCCAGCGCGTCGATCTGACTGGCGAGCAGTGCCGGCGGCATGAAATGGCCCGCACGTCTCGTCAATCGCCGTTCGAGCACCGCTCGGGGTACGTTGAGAAAAACGAAGCAGGCGCCCGGCACGGCGTCGCGCAACCGGTCGCGATAGCGGCGCTTGAGCGCCGAGCAGGCCATCACGCCGTCGGAACGCTCGCGCATCCAGGCGGCGATCCGATCAAGCCAGGGTGCGCGATCGGCGTCGTCCAGCGGCTCGCCCGCCGCCATCTTCGCCGTGTTGATCGCGGGGTGTAGGTCGTCACCGTCGCAGAACGGGACCGCCAGGCGATCGGCGAGCGCGCGACCGACAACGCTCTTGCCCGAACCTGATACGCCCATCACCACGATCCGCATGACGTGGCTTATGTCATGAAACCCGCCGCGCGGTCGCGTGCATTTTTGCGTGACCATGCTCCCCTCCGCTCGGTTCGTCCGGCTATTCGTCGCGCAGCGCCCTGGCGGGTTCCGCGCGGGCAACGCGCCATGACTGACCGAGGATCGTGAGCGTCGCGATGGCGACCGCGATCAGCGAGGCACCGAGGAAGAATGCGGGGTTCATCGCCACGCGGTCGTCGAACCCCGCCAGCCACCGCCGCATCGCCACGAACGCGACCGGCCAGGCGATCAGATTCGCCAGCAGCACCGGGCGCATGAACTGCCCTATCAGCAGCCGGAGAATGTCGCGGGTCGACGCGCCCAGCGTCTTCCTGATCCCGATCTCCCTGACCCGCCGCGCGGTGTCGAACGCGGCAAGCCCGTAGAGGCCGATACAGCCGATGACGATCGCCAGCACCGCGCCGATCGTGAACAACCGGGCGCGCTGCGTGTCGGTCTTGTAATAGCGGGCATACAGATTGTCCTCGGCGCTACGCGCGTCGAACGGGACCTGCGGGGCGATCCGCTTCCATGCAGCCTCCAGCCGCGCGATGGTGGCAGGCGCGTCGCCCCCGGAAAAACGGACGAGCGCGAAGGCATCGTCGAAGAAGCCGGTGGTGTAGGTGAAGGCGGTGGGATAGATACTCTCACGCGGCGATCGAAATCGTTGATCGGCGACAACCCCGATCACGTGCGCGCTACTGCCGTCCCCGTTTATGCCATTTATGGTCTGGCCGATCGCGATGGCGGGACTGTTAAAACCTAGCGTTCGTGTCGCGACCTCGTTGAGCACAATATTCGGGGTCGATCGCTGCTTCTCTTTATCCGTCATCCGCCCACGATCGTCTTCTGCGTGCGCATCGTCGAACAGGCGACCAGCAATCAGTCGCGTACCGACCGCATCAAAGTAGCCTGGTCCTGCGGTCACGACACTGGTGTTGAACTCTTGTTGAGGCGCCTCGGCCCGATGGAGAGTACTGGTATTGGTTGAATTCTGGTCGCCCGGTGCATTGAGTCCGTAACCGACCGAAGTAATGCCGGGTTGGCGTCGGAACGCATCGAGAATCCCGGTTCTCTGGGCGGCATCGAGCGCCGGGTCGGTGAAGGAGCGAACGACGATCAACCCGTCGCGGCGAAAGCCGACATCGGCCTTGGCGATATGCGCCGTCTGGCCGATCATGACGGCGGTCGAGATGGCGAAGGCGATCGCGATGCTGAACTGCAGGACGACCAGTGCGCTGCGCAGGCGCGACCCCGACCGCCCGCCGCCAGGTGAGCGCGTCGAGGCCAGGACGGCGGCGGGCTTGAAGCCCGACAGGATGATCGCCGGGTAGAACCCCGCGACCGCGCCGACGATCAGGACCATCAGCACCAGCGGCAGCAGGACGCCGCCCATGCCCCAGTACCGGATCACCAGCGTCGTGCCGCCCGCCGCGTTGACCAGCGGCAGAGCCAGCTCGGCCAGCGCCAGCCCGATCAGCGCGGCGAGCGCGACGGTCACGATCGCCTCGCCCATGAACTGCGCGATCAGCGCCCCGCGCGTGCCGCCCAGTACCTTGCGCATCGCCACTTCACGCGCCCTCAGGCCCGCCCGTGCGGTCGCCAGGTTGATGTAATTGACGATCGCGATCAGCAGCGTCAGCGTGCCGACGACGCCCAGCGTGGTGACGATCGCCCGGTCGGCGGGCTCGATCAGGTGCATCGCCGAAAGCGGCTCCAGGAACTGGTGATAGGTCTCCCGCGTCATATTTCCGCCCGGATAGGCGTGACGGCCCAGAAAGCCGGGCAGCCTGGCTTCGAACGCGCGCGCGGCGGCCGCGTCGGGAAAACGCAGGAAGGTCGTGAGCGCCGTGCTGCCCCAGTGATCGAAGAAAGGCTCGTCGAAGCGGGCCCGGACCAGCGGCGCGTACAGGTCGCCCTTGTACGTCATGTCGTTCGGCATGTCGGCCAGAACCGCGCCGACCCGGTAGGCATAGGTCTTCGGCCCCAGTGCCAGCGTCAGCGTCTGTCCGACCGCGGACTGATCGCCGAAATATTTCTTCGCGATCTTGGCCGTGATGACCAGCCCGTTGGGGTCCGCCAACGTGCGCGTCGGGTTGCCTTCGAGCGTCCGGAAGGGAAACAGCCTGAAATAATCGGGATCGACGACCTCGAGATCCTCGGCGGTCGCGTGCGCGCCTTGCAACACCGTCGTTCCATTGTTCCACCACCGCGTCCCGACCAGGTCGGGAAAGTCGCCGCGCAACTGGTCCAGCTCGCCCGCCATCGTGTAGTAATTGGCGTCGCTGGGATCGCCGGGCCGGGTATATTGTTCCGAGACCAGCCATAGCTTGTCCCACCCCGGCAGGACGCGGTCGTAGCCGGTTTCGAACCGCACGAACAGGAACAGCACCAGGAACACCGCGATCCCGAGCGCCAGCCCGCCGATGTTGAGCACCGCGAACAACCGGTGCCGGGCCAGCGAGCGGTACAACATGGTGATGGCGGAGACGGTCATCGGTCTGCTCCTATGCGTGACGAAGGGCGCGGGCGGGGTCGGCGCGGGCCATGCGCCAGGCATGGCCGACAACCGTCGCGCCCGCGATCAGCAGCGCGACCAGCGACGCGCCGATGAAGAACAGCGGTGACAGCATGATCCGGTCGTCGAACCCCGCGAGCCAGGCGCGCATCGCGATCCATGCGACCGGCCAGGCGATGAGATTGGCGAGCAGCACCGGTCGCAGGAACTCGCCGACCAGCAGCGCCATGATCTCGCTGGCCGTGGCGCCCAGCGTCTTGCGGATGCCGATCTCGCACACGCGCCGCGCGGTATCGAACGCCGCCAGGCCATAAAGCCCGATACAGCCGATCACGACCGCCAGCACCGCGCCGATGATGTGAGCCGTCTGCCCGTCGCCGATCCGCACATCCTGCCCGACCGAAGCGCCCGGTGTCGGATAGCCCAGCCGCAGCGTCGCGGACCGGTTGAGGATGACGCTCAACGGTCGCTTCGACGCCTCGACGCCGCTGCTGTCGTCGAGCGGGTGGCGCAACGGCTCGAAGAACCGCCCGGCGAGCAGGCGCGCGCGATAGGTTCGGAAGAAACCGGTGCCGGTATCGGCCTGAACGATCATCGGATCGGCGCCGGTAGTGCCGTCGCGGTGCATCGGGCCGATCCAGAATTGGTAGCCGCCGGGTGCGGTCGACGACCGGGCGGTGGCAAGGACACCGGGAAGCCCGGCCACGGTGACCGCCAGCGTGCGGCGCTGGCTCTGGTCCAGAACCGCGTCGTTGAACGACGGGATCATGACCAGCCCGCCGCGATCGAAGCCGAGGTCCGATCGCGCCAGATGCCGCGTCTGCGCCGCCAGGACGCCCGTGACGGCGATCAGCGTGACCGCGATCGCGAACTGGCCCACGACCATCGCGCGCCGCAGCCGCGCGCCGCTCCTCCCCCCGCCCGGCGCGCGCGTCGATGACAGCACCGCCGCCGGCCGGTATCGCGAGAGGAAGAAGGCCGGATAGATGCCCGCCAGCAAGGCGGTGAGCACGATTAGCGCGAGGCAGGGCGGCAGGATCGAGTCCTTGCCGAGATAGTGGATGCGAAGCGCGGTCCCGCCGGCGGCGTTGACCAGCGGCAGCGCGACCTCCGCCAGCGCCAGCCCGATCAGCGTAGCGATCGCGACCGAAACCATCGCTTCGGCGATGAACTGGACGACGAGCGCGCTGCGGGTTGCGCCCGCGGCCTTGCGCAGCGCGACTTCGCGCGCCCTAAGTCCGGCGCGCGCGGTCGCGAGATTGATGTAGTTGCCGATCGCGACCAGCAGCGCCAGGACACCGACGATGCCCAGCACCGTGACGATCGTGCGATCCCGCGCATCCTCCAGATGCAGCGCGGCCAGCGGGACGAGCCGATGCTCCATCCTCGGCCCCTTGATGCCGCCCATCCGGGGGTCGGGATGCCGATCCGCAAACGCGTCCAGTTGCTTGGTGCGCAGGCCCGCCGCGGCGGCATCGGGAAAGCGCAGGAATGTGGCGATGCCGCGCGCGGTCTGTCGATCGGCTGCGGCGCCGGGCGGCAGCGGCACGAACACGTCATGCGCGAACGTGACGTCGGCGGGCATGTCCTCGATCACCGCCGCGATGCGCACGGTGTGCGACTGACTGCCCGCGATGTAGGTCAGCGTCCGGCCCAGTGCTGCGCCGCCGTAATAGTCGCGGGCCAGACGGCGGGTGATGACCGCGCTGTCCGGGGACGCGAGCGCGGCGGACGGATTGCCGGCGATCGCCGGGAAGGGGAAAAGCGTGAAATAATTGCGGTCGACCTCGGCCAGTCGCTGCGTGCTGCTGGTCGCGCCATTCTTGACCGCGACATCGTCGGACAGCAGGCGCGTCCCCACCGTGTCGGCATAATCGCCCTTCGGCTGCGCCAGCATCTCAGGCGCCGAGGGGACGGGAACGGTCGACGCGCCCGGAATCGTCAGCGATCGCTGAACGACCCACAGCTTCTCCCACCCCGGCAGCACGCGGTCGAAGCGCGTCTCGAACCGCACGAACAGGAACAGTACCAGGAACACCGCGATGCCCAGCGCGAGCCCGCCGATGTTCAGCGCCGCGAACAACCGGTGCCGCGTGAGCGAACGGTAGAGGGTGGTCCACGCCATCGCTCAGGCGGCGCGCCGCGCCGACGACAGGATGCGGCCGTCCAGCATGTGGACGACGCGCTTGGCCACGTCCGCATGGGCGGGGCTGTGCGTCACCATTACGATCGTCGCGCCATCGGCGTTCAGTTCGCTCAGGATCTCCATCACCTGCGCGCCGTTCTCGGTATCCAGGTTGCCGGTCGGCTCGTCGGCCAGGATCAGGCGGGGTTCGCCGACCAGCGCGCGGGCGATCGCCGCGCGCTGCTGCTGCCCTCCGGAGAGCTGATGCGGGTAATGGTCGCGGCGGTGCGCGATACCGACCCGATCCATCGAAGCGCCGACCCTCTCACGCTTGTCACGCATCGCCGTCGATCGGTAAGCGAGCCCCAGCGCAACATTTTCCGCGATGGTCAGCTCGTCGATCAGGTTGAAGCTCTGGAATACGAAGCCCAGCCGATCGCGCCGCAGCCGCGCCAGTTCGGGCTCGGGCGCACCGGCGATGTCATCGCCCTCGAACAGATAAGCACCCGATGTCGGGCGGTCGATCGTGCCGAGCACGTTCAGCAGCGTCGACTTGCCGCATCCCGACGGGCCCATGATCGCGACAAACTCGCCGCCGGCGACGTCCAGGTCGATCCCGGTAAGCGCGGTCGTCTCGACTTCGTCCGATCGGTAGAGGCGGCTGACGTCCTTGAGCGCGATCATGGGCTTCATTCCTTCGGTTAGCGGATGAGCAGGGTCTGATAGGCGGCATAGGGGGCGATCGCGGTGGTCACGATCCGATCGCCGGGTGCCAGGCCGGTAGTCACCTCGACCTGATCCGGATTGCGGCGCCCGGTCGTGATCGTACGGCGCCTGGCGCGAGCGCCGCCGCGCTCGACCACGAAGGCGGTCATCCCGTTCGCGTCGAGCCAGCCCCCCGCCGGCGCCACGATCGCGGGCCGGTCGGCACCCAGCACCAGCCGCACGTCGAGTGTCTGGCCGCGATTGAGCGCGGGCACGGTTCGTTCAAAACCAAGTTCCACACGGAATCGTCCGTCGGTCACCTGCGGCAGAACCTTCATCACGCGCATGGGCCATGCGTGCCCGTCGACGTCGGCGATCGCGCGCTGCCCCGCGACGACGCGGCCGAGATAGAACTGGTCGACATCGGCAACCAGCTTCCAGGCGCCTTCGGAGTCGATTTGCCCGATCGGATCACCGGGTTTGACCGTCTGCCCGGGCTGAAGCGTGAATTCGGTCAGCCGCCCGCAGACGGGCGCACGCACTGTCAGCGCATCCAGGCTGCGGCGCACCATCGTCAGGCTTTCGCGCAGTTCGTCCTGCGTCTGTCCGATCCGCGCTGACTGGTCCGATAGCGTCGCACGCTCGGCGGCGCGACCGCCGGTGAGCGAGGTTAACCGCTCCCGGCGGAAGGCAACCTCGTCGGCCAGCGGATCCACCGCCGCCTGGTTGACGATTCCCTTCGCCATCAGGATGCGCTTCTTGGCGAGTTCGGTCTCGGCCTTCAGCAGCGCGTTGGTCGCCTCCGCGACGTCACGATCGCCGTCAAGTCGTCCGCGCTGAACACTCAGGCGCTGCGCGCTGATCGCGCTCAACTGCCCGGCGATATCGGCCGAGCGCGAGGCGACATCCAGTTCGAGCGTCGGATTTGCCAGCCGGGCGAGCGGTGCGCCCGCCGTGACCATGCTCCCGTCCTGGGCGATCAGATCGGCGACCTGACCTCCCGCGATCGCGGACAGCACGACGGTCCTGAGCGGTGCCACCTCCCCGCGCAGCGGCACATAGTCACGAAATGCAGCGCGCTCGACCGTTCCGGTGCGCAGCGTCGCGCCATCTACCGCCAGTGTGTCGGCTGAAGGAAGGGACATCCAGGCCGCGACCGCAAGCGCGATCACCGCCACGGCGATCCCGATCCGGATCAGCAGGCGCCGTCGCCCCGCGCCGGGACGCACGATGCGGCGGTCCATCGCCGCGCCGCTGGTGCTCGCCGGGGGTGTCTGCAACATGCGGACAATGTATCGCAGTAGCTCGTAAAACGCCTAAGGCACTGACACAAAGAGGGAAAGACGGCCCACGATCTTCGGTATCGAAACGGCTGGACAGCAAGTGTCCGTTTCCGGACACTGGTTCCGCAATGTCAACCGAATCAGCAAGTCTGCTCGTCGTCGACGACGATCCCGATATAATCAAGGCGGCGCGGCTGCTGCTGACGAGGCACGGGATGGAGGTACTCGGCGCGCCCGACCCCGCAGCCGCCTGGGCGATCATCGCCGAGCGCCGCGTCGATGTCGTCCTGCTCGACCTGAACTTCGCGCGTGGGCGCACCAGCGGCGTTGAGGGGTTTGCGATGCTGGATCGGCTGATCGCCGCCGATCGCGATGCCGTCGTCGTGGTCGTCACCGGGCATAGCGGAATCGCCGTCGCAGTACAGGCGATGCGTGGGGGCGCCGCCGACTTCGTCATCAAGCCGTGGAGCAACGAGCGGCTGCTCGCGACCGTCGAGCGCGCGGTCGCGCTTTGCCGTGCCCGCCGCGCCGTGACGCCGCACGCATTCGCTCGCAAGCCGCTGCTGATGCTTGGGGAGAGTGCGGTGATCGCGCGGGTTCGCGACCTCATCGCTCGTATCGCGCCGACCGATGCGGGTGTCCTCGTACGCGGGTCCGCCGGTACCGGGAAAACGCTGGTCGCGGCGTTGATCCATCAGGGATCAATGTGCTCCGATCGGCCGCTGGTCGAGGCAACCGGGTCGTGGGACGCGCCCGAAGGCGCGACGGTGCTGATCGAGGATGTCGATACGCTCGACCGTGACACGCAGCGGCGGTTGTCGCACCTGCCCGATGCCACCCGGCTGATCGCAACCAGCCGCCAGGACCGTCGCACGCTGGGTCGGCTGCTGATCGACGACCTGCTCTACCGGATAAACACGATCGAGATCGATCTTCCGCCACTGGCAGAGCGCGGCGACGACGCGCTGCTGCTCGCGCGGCATTTCCTCGCGCGCTTCGCTGCGCGCTTTGCAAAACCGTCCAGAGCGCTGTCGCCGGAAGCCGAGCGCGCCATCCTTGCCGATCGCTGGCCCGACAATGTCCGGGGGTTGCGCCGCGCAATGGAGCGCGCCGTACTGCTGGGTGAGGGGCCGGTCCATGACATCGATCATCTGGCGCTGTCGGTGACCGAGGAAGATCCGTTGCCGCGCGCGATCTCCGCTTCGCTCGATTTGGCGGCCAGCGAGAAAGCGATGGTGCAGGCCGCGCTCAAGCGCCACGGTTTCAACGTAAGCCGGGCGGCCGCCGATCTGGGCCTGACCCGCGCCACGCTGTATCGGCGCATGGCGCGTCATGAGTTATAGCGCCGTCATCGGAGCAGTACGCGGCGTCCTGCTGTTCGCGGCGGGCGCGGCGGCGGCGGCGGCATGGACCGGCGGCCTTTACGCCAGCCTGGCGCTCGCCGTCCTCCTCGCACTCTGGATCATGGCCCTGGCGGTCGACCGGCGCGGCACCGCGCCCGCCCCTGACCCACCCGGGCCGCGCCCGGAACAGGCCGAGCGCCGGAGACTGACCGCCTATCTCGACCTCAGCCCCGCGCCGCTCGTCACGATCGATCGGCGGGACCGCGTCAAGGCCGTCAACCGCGCGGCCAGGCGCTTGTTCGGGGCGGAGGCACTGATCGCCGATGCGGACGAAACATTGGCGCGCGCGATCGCCATGACCGAACCCGGCCTGTCGCGCACTGTTGTACTCAATACCGGGGCGGGATCGCGCAGCTTTGCACTCGTTACCGAAGACATCGCGGTCGATGCCGACGCGAATCGCGTTGCCGCTCTGGTCGGTATCGACGGCGAACTACGCGCCGCGCAGGCCGACGCGCTGCGCGAGATGTTGCAGGTTCTGGGACACGAGCTGCGCAATACGCTGACCCCGATCGTCTCGCTTGGCCGGACCGCGCTGGACCTGCTCGCCGCGCCCGCGCCCGACCTGGCCGACGTGGAGGACGCGGTCGGGACGATCGCCCGACGCGCGGGCGCGCTGCAGCGCTTCAGCGAGAGCTACGCGACACTGGCCCGGCTGCCGCCACCGGATCGGCGGCGGGTCGATGTGAACGCGATGCTCACCGATCTCGGCCGGTTGTTCACCACCCGCTGGCCGACCGTCACGCTTCACCGTCCGGAAGACGCACGGACGATCGGCGCAAACATCGACGCCGATCAGGTGGCCGCTGCACTATGGGCATTGCTCCAGAACGCGGCGGAGGCGGTACTTGCAGTGCGGGAGCCGACGGTGAAGCTTTCGGCGTTGGCGAGGCCGGGCGAATTGTCGTTTCGGATATCGGACAACGGCCCCGGCATCGCCCGCGCGGATCGCGACGCCGTCTTTCGCCCATTCTTCACGACCAAGCCTGATGGAGATGGCATCGGGCTCGCGCTCGCCCGGCAGGTGTTCCTCGGCCATGGCGGAACGTTGGACGCGCAGGACGGCTCCGGAACAGGGGTCTGCTTTGTCGCAACGATCAGCGTTCGACCTTTTCCCGTGGATCAGGCGTCCGCCGCCTCGAGTGCGGGATAGCTGACATATCCCTCCGCGCCCTGGCTGTACCAGGTCTTTGGATTGTCTCCCGCAAGCCGTGCGCCGGTGCGTAGGCGTTCGGGCAGGTCGGGATTGGCGATAAAGGGGCGGCCGAAAGCGATAGCATCGGCCACGCCCGTATCGAGTGCCTCCTGAGCCAGACTTGCGTCGTAATCGGAGTTCAAGACCAGCGGACGGTCGAACACTTCACGGATGAGCGGCGACAGCTTCGGGACATCGGTCCGGCCGAACGTCCCTTGCGGACCAGGTTCGCGCAGTTCGAGAAATGCGATGCCGAGATCGGCCAGCGCTTTCGCGGCGGGGACGAAGACCGATGCGGGATCGCTGTCGTCGACGCCTTGGGTTTCGCCATTGGGCGAAAGGCGTACCGCCGTCCGGTCGGCGCCCGCGATATGGGCAACGCGCTCGGTCACCTCGCGCAGGAAGCGGATGCGGTTTTCCGCGCTGCCGCCGTAGCGGTCTCCCCGGAAGTTGGCATTGTCGCGCAGGAACTGGTCGATCAGATAGCCGTTGGCGGCATGGATCTGCATGCCGTCAAAGCCGGCCGCGAGCGCATTGCGGCTCGCCCGCTCATAATCGTCCAGCACGCGAGGTATCTCGTCGATGTCGAGCGCGCGGGCGGTTTCGAAGTCCTGCTTACCGTCATAGGTGTGGGCCTGCCCCTGAGTATGCGTCGCAGATGACGAGACGGGCTGCATGCCGGTGACGGCCGAATGGACCTGTCGCCCCATATGCCACAGTTGGGCAATGATCCGCCCGCCCGATGCATGCACGGCGCGCGTGACCGCCTGCCACCCCTCCACCTGCTCGTCGCTCCACAGGCCTGGCGCGAATGGCCAGCCGAGACCCTCGCGGCTGATTCCAGTAGCCTCGGTGATGATCAGTCCAGCGCCCGCGCGCTGCCGATAGTACTCCACCATCAATTGCGTCGGCACGCCGTCCTTGCCCGCACGTCCCCTCGTCAACGGAGCCATGAAGACGCGGTTGGGCGCATCAATGGCGCCGATCGTGATCGGGTCGAACAGAACTGGCATCATCATTCCTTTGATCCTGACGCAGCGCAGATAGGGCGCTATGCCGCGCCATGCATCCCGTCCGGGTCCCAAGCAAAACTAGTCAGACGGCAAATCCGGATGCGCGCGGCCCGGCGCGCGCATTTGCGGCGGTGGTGCTGGCCAATGTCGCGCTCGCATTCGGGCCGTGGTTCGTGCGGATGGCCGATACAGGTCCGGTCGCCGCCGCGTTCTGGCGCATCACCATTGCCGCTCCGTTTCTTCTCGCCGCTGCGCTTGCGGGGGGGCGGGGCAGGCTCGCTCCCCTACGAAGCGATGGCCGGTTGCTCGCGCTCGTCGTGCTGGGCGGGCTGGCATTCGCTGCGGACCTGGGAAGCTGGCATATCGGCATCCTGCGCACCACGCTCGCCAACGCGACGCTGTTCGGCAACTCCGCGACGCTCATCTTTCCGCTTTACGGCTTCCTGGTCGCGCGCGCCTGGCCGACACGAACGCAGGGCCTGGCGCTGCTGCTGGCGGCCGCGGGAGCGGCATTGCTGATGGGCCAGTCCTATCGGATGGACCCGCGCCATCTGGCGGGCGACCTGTTCTGTCTGGCAGCAGGGATCCTCTATACGGTGTACTTCATTGCGATGGCGCGGGCACGCACCAGGTTGGGCGCGCTCCCGGCGCTGGCCCTGTCGACGATCGCGAGCATCGTCCCGCTGCTGCTGCTCGCGATCGTGCTTCAGGAGCGGTTGCTGCCGATCGACTGGCGACCGCTGATCGCGCTGGCGCTGGTCAGCCAGATCGTCGGACAGGGCCTGATGATTTACGCACTGGGCAAATTGTCGCCGCTGGTCATCGGCCTGGCGCTGCTGATTCAGCCCGCCGTCGCGGCCACGATCGGCTGGATCGTCTATGGCGAGCAACTGGGCATCAACGACCTGCTCGGTATCTTCATGGTCGCGACTGCACTGGTGATGGTGCGGATCGGCGGCAGCGCGACTATATCGGTGACGGAGGAAGCCCGATGACCGATTTACGCGATGCCACGCTGGACGAGATCGCAGCCGCGCTGGCCCCGGACATCGCCATGAACGCTGCGTTCGACGGCTGGAGCGACGCGGCGCGCGATATGGCTGCCGACGCGAGCAGTGTGGACCGCGGCATCGCGGCACTCGCCTTTCCCGGCGGCGCGCTGGACATGATTGATGCCTGGTTCGACTGGATCGATGGGCAGATGACGGCTGCGCTTCGACCCGACGTGCTGGAGGGGATGAAGATCAGGGCGCGTATCACGGCGCTGGTCGAGGCGCGGCTGTCGGTGACGGCGCCCAACCGTGAGGCTTTGCGCCGCGCGCTGGCGGTGCTGGCTCTCCCGCAAAATCTGGCACACGCGGCACGGCGGGGATGGCACAGCGCCGACCTGATGTGGCGCCGTGCCGGCGATACTGCGACCGACTACAACCATTATACCAAGCGCGCGACGCTGCTGGCGATCTATGGCGCTACAATCACGGTATTCCTTGACGATCAGAGCGAGGGCTGGGCCGACACGCGCGCCTTTCTGGCGCGCAGGATCGACGGGCTGATGCGCTTCGAACGCGCGAAGGCCGGAGTCTTGCAAAGAGCGGAGCAGCGGCCGAGCCTATCGCGCTTTATCGGCCGGCTGCGCTACCCGGCCGTCTGAGGATTTCGCTTGGCAGTCGTCGCGGTTATTGATACTCACTCGCATCATGGACATGTCTCAACAGATCACGGCGAGACTCAACCTCGAGACGATGCCGCGTCATGCCCGCGCAGTGGTGCGGGAGATCGATTGGACGCGGCTTGCCCCGCCCGAGGCGCGCCGGCTGCGTGAACTCGGATTCGATGAGGGCGTCGATGTCGAGGTGCTTCACCGCGCGCGACTCGGACGTGGGCCGATCGCTTGCCGGATCGGACGGATGACGGTCGCACTGCGCCGCGCAGTCGCCGGGGCCATCCACGTTTCGCCCGTCGCGCAATAGATCCAGACCGCAATGCAGGCCGTCCCGCTGGTCGCGATGGTCGGCAATCCCAATGCCGGTAAGAGCGCGTTGTTCAATGCCCTGACGGGGGCGCGTCAGAAGGTCGGCAATTACCCTGGCGTTACCGTCGAGCGCCATGCCGGGCGACTGGTGTTGCCCGATGGGCGACCCGTCGAGCTGGTTGACCTACCCGGCGCCTACAGCCTCGATCCCGCAAGCGCGGATGAGCGCGTGACGCGCGATGTGGTGACGGGCGCGGGGAAACTGGAACGGCTGCCCGATGCGCTCCTGGTCGTCGTCGATGCGTCCAACCTCGACAATCATTTGCGCTTCACGTTGCAACTGATTGCATTGGGGCTGCCGGTGGTGGTGGCGCTCAACATGATCGACCTGGCCGAGCGCGACGGCCTGACCCTCGATCCCGCAGTCCTGGCGCGCGAGCTGGCGGTCCCGGTGATCCCGACCGTCGCAGTGCGCCGTCGCGGGCTTGAGGCGCTCAAGGACAATCTGGTCGACGCGATCGGCGGCGGCGGATTACGGCGACTTGCTCCATCGGATGGCAGCGTCGGCGACGACATCGTCACGCTGCAACGCCGGGCGCGCGCGATCGCAGCGTCGGCGACGCTTGCGGAGACTCCCGCCAGACGCTGGACGACGATGCTGGACGCGGTCGCGCTGCATCCGGTGTCGGGGCCGATCCTGCTGCTGGTCCTGCTGTTCACCATGTTTCAGGCGGTCTTTTCGTGGAGCCAGGCGCCGATCGACTGGATTAAACACGGGTTCGCGGCGCTGGAGGATTGGACCGCCGTCCTGCCGCCGGGCTTCCTCCGCTCGCTACTGAGCGACGGCATGATCGCGGGGGTCGGCGCGGTCGTTGTCTTCCTGCCGCTGATCCTCATCCTCTTCCTCTTCATCCTGATCCTTGAAGCGAGCGGCTACATGGTGCGCGCGGCTTTCCTGATGGACCGGCTGATGGCCCGCGTCGGGTTATCGGGGCGCGCCTTCATCCCGCTGCTCTCCAGCTTCGCCTGCGCGGTGCCCGGAATCATGGCGACCCGCACGATCGACGATGAGCGCGACCGGCTGACCACGATCCTGATCGCGCCGCTGATGACCTGCTCGGCGCGGCTGCCGGTCTATACGATCATCATCGGTGCCTTCATCCCCGCGCGAAGCATCGCCCCGTTTATCGGGTTGCAGGGACTGGTGCTCTTCGCGCTCTATCTGCTGGGCATCGTCGGCGCGTTCGTCGCTGCACTGGTGCTCCGGCGCACCGTCACCAGGGGCGCGTCCTCGGGCTTTATGATGGAGATGCCGAAATATCAGTGGCCGCGCGTACGCGATGTCGCGCTCGGGCTGTGGAGTCGCGCGGCCATCTTCTTGAAGCGAGCCGGCACCACGATCGCGCTGACAACGATCGTGCTCTGGGCCCTGCTGAGCTACCCTAAGCCGCCTCCGGGCAGTCCCGTCACGCCGGTCAACTATTCGGTCGCTGGACGCATCGCCAACGGGCTGGAGATCGTGGTCCGGCCGATCGGCTTCAACCGCGATATTGCGCTCGCGCTCATCCCGGCGATGGCCGCGCGCGAGGTGGCGGTCGCCGCCATCGGCACCGTCTATGCGATCGACGACCCCGAAGGAGACCGCGGTCAAGCATCGATGGTGACGAACCTGCGCGCACGCTGGAGCCTCCCGACCGCGCTCGCCTTCCTGATGTGGTTCGTTTTCGCTCCGCAGTGTATCTCGACGATCGCGGTGACCAGGCGTGAGACGAACGGGTGGCGCTGGCCCGCCTTCATGGTTGGCTATCTGTTCGCCGCCGCGTACATCATGGCCGGCATCACTTATTGGTCCGCGGTCGCGCTGGGCCTCTGACAACGGAGCGAACATGGCGGGTAGCGTCAACAAGGTCATCATCGTCGGCAATCTGGGCAAGGACCCCGAGAGCCGCAGTTTCCAGAACGGCGGCAAGGTCGTGAACCTGCGCGTCGCCACCTCCGAAAGCTGGAAGGATCGCCAGTCGGGCGAGCGCAAGGAAAAGACCGAGTGGCACCAGGTTGCGATCTTCGATGAGCGGCTGGGCGACGTCGCCGAGAAATATCTACGCAAGGGCTCAAAGGTCTATCTGGAGGGCCAGATCCAGACCCGCAAATGGCAGGACCAGTCGGGCGCCGACCGCTATACAACCGAGGTCGTGGTGCCACGGTTCGGGGGCGTGCTGACAATGCTCGACGGACCGGGTGGCGGGTCCGGCGGCGGCGGCGGCAGCGGCGGCGGCGGTCGTGACTTTGGCGAAGGGGATAACGCTGGTAGCGGCTATGGCGGCGGGCGCAGCGGCGGCGGCGGTACACCACCGGGTGGCGGTTCTCGGGGCTTCGGCGCCGGCGGCGGGTTCGCGGATGATCTCGACGATGACGTGCCGTTCTGACCTTTGGCAACGCCAGTTTCTGAAACTGTTTCACAGACGGTCTTATCTTGAGTCACGTTCGCGAGCTGAGACGATTTTCATCGCTTTGGACGATTAACCCTTCACCAAGCGGAACCGCGTTGTTCACGGACGACGAGATGCCTGGGTTGACGACAGACGCTCCACGATGCGTTCCAGCTCGGCATCCAGCCGCGCATTGTCGAACCGTGATTCCACGGCCCGATAAGCGGCAGTGCGAAGGCCGGAGATGTCGGTCGATCCCGAGCCGATACGGTCCAGCGCGTCGGCGATCCCGCCGGCGTCATATTCCGCCGCCAGAAGGCCGCTCACGCCGTCCTCGACGAGCTCGGGGATGCCGCTGTGCCGGGTCGTCACGACCACCACGCCCATCGCCATCGCCTCCATCAGCGAGACCGGGATGCCCTCCATGTCGCCGTCCGCGGCGACGACCGACGGCAACAGGAAGACGTCGGCATTTTCCAACTCCTGAAAGATCCGCTCATGCGGCAAGGCACCGAGCAGCGTCACCTCATGCGGGGATAATCGCGCCTGGTCCTCCAGCATGTCGTGGAGCGGGCCGGCGCCGATGATCCTGAGCGTATTGGGCGTGCGCGCCGATGCACAGCCCCGGATCGCATATTCCAGGCCCTTCTTCTCGACGAGCCGGGCGACGCTCAGCACTCGAAGCGGTTCGGCCAGCGGGCGATCGGGGTCGGGGAAGCTGTAGCGATCGAGGTCCACGCCCATGTGAAGCACGGTTATCTTCGACGATGGTGCCCCCCATTGTTCGAGACGCTGTTTCCACAATTCGCTGATCGGAAGAAGCGCCTCGGTCCGCTCGAACAGCGACCTGTAATGCGGCAGCATCTGCCGGACCGTCTCCTGATGCGTCAGATCGAAGCCGTGGAACACGGTTGCGATCGGACCGCTGAACAGGCCCGCGTCACGAAGATACAGCGCGCGAACACCGGCCGGGCCGAAATGGCAGATGATCGCGTCGAAGTCACCGAGCGACGCGGCGCCGATGCCGATGATGTCGCCAATTGGCGCGGTATAGCGCCTGGTGATCGCCGAACCCGCCGTCATAAGTGCGAGCCTTGCACGTCTGTCGTAAAGGCCGCGCAGGGTCAGCGACCCAATCGATGCGAGCGCCCGCGCGCCGGATTTGACGCCCCCGGCGATGCCGGGGCGCACGGTAAAGACGCGAACCTTGTCGTCGCCGGCAGCGCCATGATGGGTGCCGGTAATGACCACGACCTCATGCCCGGCATCGGCCAGGCCGGCGATCTGCCGGGTGATGAATGTCTCGGAGATAACGGGATAGATGGCGACGAAGAACGCTATTCGCATGGAAAAACCCAGTTCAAAGCCGCGACCCGATCAGCCGACGCGCTGCCTGAGACTTTTCACCTGTTCAAGCACATCCTTGAGGGCGACGCGCCCGCCATGCGTGGCCAGCAGGCCGGCGATGAAGACGAGATAGCTGACCGGCAGCATGACGATCAGCGTCACGACCGGGTTGCTTGCCGTGACCAGAACCAGCAGATTGACGACGATCGTAAGCGCTCCGGCAACGAGGTAGGGCATCAGTGCCTTCATCAGCCCGATGAACGTCACCGGCCCCCGCCTGGTGGCCGCCCACCAGATCGCCGGCCCCTGCACCGATCCCGTCGCGATGTAGAAGCATGCCACGCCGAACGCGCCCCAATGAAGCCCGGCGACGAACGACAGGATGAACGCGAACGAACTGACGGCGCCGTAATTTCGCATCTCACGCGTGCGATCCTGCGTCGTGAACAGCCAGCCCGTGCTGTTGCTGATCGGCGCGAACAGTGCGCCGATCGCCAGCACGCCGAAGATCGGGGCGGCCCCCGACCACTGCGGGCCGAGGACGATCGTGATCAGCGAAAAGTGATGGATCCCGGCGAAGATCACGCCTGGATAGGTCAGCAGCAGGACCGTCTCCAGCATCCTGAAATACGATCGGCGGTACAGCGCCGGCTCGCTGAAGGTCCGAGCGAGCAAGGGATTGGCGACCTTGGCGATCGGTCCGGTAATCTGGCTGAGCGGCAGGAGGAGCAGCTTGTAGGCGCGATCGTACAGGCCGAGCTCGACCTCGCCCGTAAACCGTCCGATCAAGATATTGTCGAGATTGCGCGCGAAATAATTGACGAAGTTGAACGTCGTCACATTGCCGCCGAAACCGAGCAGCGCGCGCGCCGATTCGGGGCGCCGGGGTCGGCTGGGTACCCAGCGGGTCAGCACCCAGGCCAGGACGAGCGATAACAACGAGGTTGTCGCCTGTGCGATGACGATCGACCAGTAGGACCAGCCGGTCAGCGCCGCGAGGATGCCGAGCAGCGCGCCGGTCGCGTAGCTGCCGAGGTCGATGATGGCCAACGACCCGAAGCGCATCGACCGGTTGAGCAGTGCGTTGTGCTGCGCATATCCCCCGCTCATCATGATGACCGCGCCCAGCGCGAGGACGATGCCCGCGACGCGCGGCTCGTGATAGAAGGCGGCCGCCAGCGGGGCCGTGACCATCACCAGGCCTCCCAGAATGACGCTCGCCGCAAGGCCGACCCAGAAGATGAAGCTGAGTTCGACCTGACTGATCGATGGCCGCTGGACGGTCGCCTGGGTCAGCCCCAGATCGGCGAAGAGCTGGACGAAGGCGATGACGGGCGCCGCCATCGCGACGAGACCGAATTCGGACGGCAGCAGCAGCCGCGCCATCAGCACGGAACTGAGGAACTGGACGGCGAAGCGCGTGATCTGTGCGGCGAAACTGACCGCGAGCCCGCGCGACGAAGCCGCCTTGAGGGTTGCCTTGTCCAGATCGTCAACAGAACCGGTAAGCGAGCTAACCACGCAGCTTTTCCTTGAGGCGGCTGGCGATCCACCGCCTGCCGCCGTTGGTGAGCGGGGCCTTGGTAATTAATTTAATGTGCTGGCCGTGAGAACCTCCATTTCGACTGAAATCCAGCCGTTCAAGCGATACGGCTCTTTCTTCCAGCAGTCGGCTCAGCCTGTGATCCATGACGATCGCCGGCATGGCGGCAAGGTCGCGGGTCCGCCCGGCCATCCGCGCATAATTGACCGGCGTCCGGCTCAAGCCGGACTCTCGCGTCGTGTAATGATAAGCAATCACGCTGCGCGTCATGACGTATCGGGCACCCTCGACCAGCAGCATCAGTATAAACTCGAAGTCTTCGCCGTGCCTGATCTGCTCGGGATAGAAAACCCCGGCCTCGCGCAGGAAGGACGCCCGGAACATCGGTTTCAAGAGGCCGAAGTCCACTTCGCGGGTGTAGGGGCGTGCCCCGGCCACAAAGGCATGGCGGTCGAGGACGTCCGTACTGCCGTTCACCCGGAACGCAGGGGATTTAAGCACACCGCCGGGAGCGTCGTAGAACTGGAAATTGCCGGCCACTATATCCGCTCGCGCCTGCTCGCCTATATCGACGAGCGCGGCGATACTTTCGGGAGCGAAGGCGTCGTCGGCATCGAGCACTGCGATCCACTCTCCGCTTGCGTCCGCAATGCCGACGTTGCGGGCGGCGGCCGGACCCGCGTTGACGCGCTGCCGGATCACCCGAACGCGAGGATCGTCACGGTAGGCACGGCGAACATGATCGACGGTGCCATCGACCGAGGCGTCGTCGACCACGAGCACTTCGACGTTGACGCCGCTCTGCGAAAGCGCGGAATTGATCGCACGGTCGATGAACGTCGCCGCATTGTAGGCGGCCATGAGAATGGTGACCAAAGGCTGTGTCGCTGGGCGATCGTCCACGCGCAAACTCCGTCAAAGCTCTGTAAGCCCGACATGCGTAGCGATCAGTCGTGAAGCGCTGGTAAAGCAATCCGTAGTGAGGCGCGCCGCCCCCTAGGTCAGCCTGGTCGACGATATCGTTTCGCCGCCAATATCGTTTGGTGAGACAAATCCGTCCAGCTGTTTCCAGTTATCTCAACCGCCGCGGTCAGGAACGTGTGCTCTGCAATATCATCTGCGCGAGGTTCGAATCCACCTTGCGGGCGAAGAGCGCCGAACTCGCCAGCATTTCAGACACATCCGCCTCAGTCAGGTGGCGAATATCCGGATTTTCGAGCAGCCGTTGCCCCAGGGTTCGTTGGCCGGGTGCCCGTTTCCGGATGTAGTGCAATGCCTGTACCGGATCTTCCGGATCGGTCAGATGAAACGTGATACCGTTCTTCACGCAGTAGTCGTGATAGACGGTGCTGAAATAGATTTCATCGGGGGCCTTCGCGTATTGCAATAGCTGCGAGAGTTCGGCGTTCCGGTCGAGACCCTGCTTTGCCGATGCGCGATCAAGGACAAAGAATTGCGAGCCTTTCCATAGGCGCGTTGCGTCCACCTTTCGTTGATAGGGCGCCGCCACGTTGATGCGCTCGAACAGCCCCCACAGACGCGCGAGCAGAGCATTGCGCTTGGGGCTGATGCCCGGAACGTCGAGCGGATGGTATTTTGTGACGACGTAGCGCCCCAACCCCTCGTTGGTCTTCAGGCGCGGGTCCATCCGGCCCCACAGCGCCAACCATGGAAGTTCGCGGTCCGCGATGGCGTGATTGATCGTCTTCATCGGGCGAAGCGGGAAGCACGCACCGCTGAGCAAGACGAACCGCTCGTTCGTTGCATCCGAAAACGCGGTGCGCAAAAGCTCGATCGTCGCGCGGACGACCGAATATCCCCCCCAGTTCACGGTGACGCGGTGCTCAAGCAGCACACATTGGCGACCCCATTGGGACTGCAATTGCTCAAAACCGGGTGATTTTCTATCAAAATGGATATAGACCCTGGAGCGGTCATCGCCGAGCAATGTCTCGATGAGGAGGTCGAGTCCCGGCCCGGTCTGATGCGCCAGAATCAGATATGCGATCTTCACAATCCACGCCTGACCCGACTTGCAAGCTGCGAGATGAGCCTTGGCAGCTCTCGCCGAGCGGTAGCCACCGTCACACGGCGCCTGGAGAGCTCTTGAAAATAACTGAGGCCACTCATCTTCCCGCGTAGGAGCAGCTTGGCTGCGGGAAGCGCGCTCCTCGCAAGGATCACGGACAGTAACGCCGTTCTCAGAGACGATGAGCGAATGCGGCCGAACGCATCAAGAACGGGAACAACCCGCTCCCTGTTCACCGCCAGATGGAGATTGTCGCCGGCGCTGGAAGACAGGCGGATGACATCGGCAGGAGTGACGAGATCGCTATTGCAATTGACGATGTCCGCCAGTTCCGACGCCTGGATCTTGGCCTTGTCCCAATATTGCTTGTTCAGGAGGAATGACACGTAGCGCAATCGGGCGAGCGCGTCCCTTCGCGCAGAAGCGGGGTGATCGCGAAGGTGCCAGGGAAGGAACACCTCGGGAGGCTGCGTCGCGATGACGCCATCGAAGACCATCCTGTCGAACCGACGCTGTCGCTGCCAGATTTCCGAGCCCGGAATCTGAAGGGCGGAAGGTCCCCGAACGCCCAGATGCTGCCGTTGATTGAACATGAAAGCGTCGACAAACGTGCCCTTGAACGATGACGCCAGACGCAGCATCATTTCATAGTCCTGCGCCCTTGGAAACTCGGTGTTGAAGGGACCGACCCTGTCATAGGCGGATCGACGAACCAGCATGGCAGGCTGGAAGATGAAACATTTCAGCAGCAGCGAGAACATTAGGTCATCGGCATCGAAGTCAGGCCATACGGGAGTGAAATAATTGGGCTGGCCATCCTCGCCGATCCGGAAGTTCCTGTACCGGCCGAACGCAAAACCTGCACCCGGATCGGCGTCGAGCGCGTGAACCAAAGCGGTGAGCGCACCCGGATCAGCGACGTCGTCATCGTCGAAAATCCAGATCATGTCGCTCGTCGCGATATCGAGCGCATGGTTGAGCGCGACGGATTTACCGGCATTCTCCTGACGACGGACGATCACCCGTCCCTTGTAGCCGTCCAGCACCCGCTGCGTGTCGTCGGTCGATCCATCGTCGACGACGATCACCTCGTCCGGGGGCGACGTCTGAGCCAGGATCGCATCAAGACATTCGCCCAGATACGCGGCGCGGTTGAACGTCGGAATAATCGCGGTGACGGTCACGTCGCGGTTCGTCCCTGTCATGAGGAACGACCGGCATGCTCTCCATTGCCCGCGCTGATATGCTTGAAGATCACGACGGAGGGGCGTTCGCTGTCTGTCATGCTGTCCCTTCGATGCGGCGTGCCGCTTTCTGCGGCCCTAGCATGGTGCAGCGCGTCATCAAATGCGGGGCGCCCCGTTATGGCACAGCATCCGCCACTACCGAGTCGGCGATGCGGTAGGGATCAGCGGCGCGGGCGGCGGTGCTGCTTGCTTCGGCGGCGGCGTCCTCGGCCCAGTCCGTCGCGGCGGGATCGTCGGCGTCGGCTTGCGCGACCGGCGCCGCCTTCGCTGAAGTGCCGTGATGCGCGGCCGGGCGGGACCCGGCCGGGACGATGGTGATCGCGTCGCTGTGCCCGGCGACCGGCGGGTCGGAACAGGCACCGAGCAGGCACAGCCCCAGCAGCCCACCGATCGAGGGCGTCCTCACCGCCCAGTGATGATGCGCAGGTACGGACTGGCCGACGCGGACGCGAAGCTGCCCTTGGTCGGCTCGATCTTGAAGCGATAGTCCTCCTTCCAGCCTGGGCCGCCGCCCCACCAGCTGACCCCGGCATAGACATCGGGCATGGCCTTCATCCGGTCGATGACCGCGCGACCGACGGTGGCGCACCACGGGTCGAGGCGCTTCGCGCTGCCGAACGCCATCTCGCCCACCCAGACCTTCAGCCCGCGCTTCTTCACGTTGGAATCGGTGTTGGAGACGAACATGCGCAACAGGGGCATCCGCGTATCGCACGCGGCGCTCGTCCCCGAGCCGTCCGAGTCGAAATAGCGGTGCCCCGAGACCATCGTCAGCCCCAATGGGTCCTTCAGTCCGCCGGCGCGGTCGAACGAGCAGGCCGGGCTGATGCATGGCTTGCTCGCCGCCTCGCCCTTGTCGAAGCGGGCCATTCCCGACGAGCCGCGCCACTCGATCAGCAGCTTGTGCTTGAACCCGGCGCGGCGAAACGCGGCGATCCCGGCATTGACCTGCGTCGCGTAGGACTTCCCGGTCTTCCCGTCCGCCTGATAGGACGCGCCCTTTCTGGGCTCGTTCATCGTGTCGATCATCACATGCGTGTCATCGGGGAAGTTGCGTATGAACGACGCCCACCATGCTGCCTCGCCGGGGTCGAAGGTCGCGCCGTAATCATGCCGGTCGAGGATCACATAGGCGCCCTGCCCAGTCGCGGCGTCGGACGCGGCCCGGATCTTGGCCACGACCGCAGGGTTCGCGGCCTGTTTCCCGCGAAAGGGAATGCGAAAGGCGCGGAAGCCCTTGTCGATATAGGTCCGCACGGTCTCGGGCGTCGGGCAGAGCGCGCCGTCGTTGACGAACTCGCACCCCGACAGGTTGACGCCTATCAGCGGCCCCCCGGAAAAGCTGATGTTGCGTGAGGCGGTGGAGATGACGGGGGCGGCTGAGACGGGGGCCGAAAGTAAGGACAGGGAAAGCAGAACGGACGCGGTACGGTACATGAATTCCTCCACAACGAGGATTCGCCGCTAGCTTGATCCAGATTAAGAGCAATCTAACGTTCTCCCGCAACACGCTGAGGGGAATGGCTTTTGCGATGCCCTGATTTGCCGCTCGTCGCCGCGCTGCGTCCCGGCGCGGGAATGCGGCCCATAGGCGGCGCGCGCGCGGGGTGATAAGCCACCTGCCATCCGCGCCGTGGGGGAGCGGCGTCCAGCGTGACAGGGGAATGACTTGGCCGACCCGCATCGCCCGGCCGCGTTGAGCGCCGTGCCCGCCTCCCGCAATCCGGGCGGCAGGATCGGCGCGCTCGCCCTGCGCGCCTGGCGGCAGCCGACGATCGTGTCGACCGCGCTGTTCGCCGCATCGGGCGCCGCGTTCGCGGCTGGCAACCTGCTGCTGGCCAGAACCATGCCGGTTCCCGAATTCGGTCGGCTGGCGCTGGCGATTGCGCTGTTCACGCTGTTCGGGCTGCTGGCGCCGTTCGGCATCGATCAGCTGGTGCTGCGGGCGCGGCTGGCGATCACCGGGCGGCTGGCGTTGCTGATGAGCGCGATGGGCGGGGCGCTGGGCATCGTGGTCGCCGTGGGGGTGACGCTGAGCGGCGGCCTGCGCCCGGCCGAGGCGGCGATGCTGGCGCCGACCATCGCGGCCATCGGGTTGAGCGTGGTAGTATCGGGGGTCCTGCGATCCGAGGGTCGGACGCGCGATGCCGTCCCTTATACGACGGGCGCCTCCTGGATCCTGTTCAGCGTGGGGTGTATCGGTCTGCTGACGCCTTTCAACACACCCTTCTGGCCGCTGACACTAATCATGGCCGGCAACATGCTGCGCGCGACTCTCGGCTGGCGGCTGCTGTTGAGCGAGCGACGGGATCGCGGACGGATGGACACCGTGCCGATCGACTGGGGTCAGGCGCTATCGCTTCTGGGCCTGGCGGCGGTCGGCACGGCGCTAATGCAGCTGGAGCGGCTGATCATCCCGCTGGCGCTCAATCTCTCCGATCTGGCGCTGTACGCGGTGCTGTCGTCGGTCGCGATCTTTCCGTTCCGCCTGCTGATCCAGGCGGCGGGGTTCACGCTTACCGCCCGGTTGGCCGCCACGACCGACCTGGCGGCGCGCCGCACGCTGGTTCGCGGCGAGTTGCTCATCATGTCGCTGCTCGCGGGGGCGGCAACGGTAGTGATCCTGCTGCTGGTGGCGCCGCTGACGCCGTTCCTGACCGGGGGGACCTATGCCATCCACGAGGCGCTGGTGGCTGCGGCGTGCCTCAACGGAACGGTCAAGCTGCTCTATGCGCTGCCCCGCGCGATTGTGACGGTGTGCGGCAGCAAGTCACAGGTCGCCCGGCTGAACGGCGTCGGGATGCTATGGCTTGTGCTGGCGGTGGCGGGCGGAGCAATCGGCGCAAAATGGGGGCTGACCGGCCTTGTTCTAGGTGTCAGCATCGGCGGCTTGGTGGCGATACTACCGATCGCACGACTGGCACAGCAGAGCCTTGCGCACGAAGTCTGACAACGCATGCATTCCGACGGATCGCACCTAATTAGCCGCTGCTGATCGGATGAGCCGTCGTGTAAGCACGCCAAGACGCAATTGGGCCGACACACGCTTGTGCTGGTCTGCACGATCAGTTCGTGATATGGTTAATGCTAGTCAATCAGCCTGGTTCAAAGCAGCGAGCGGCATAAGGCAGCTAAGCTAGACATAGATTTAGGAAGATTGAGCGAATCTGACTAAATGCTCTACAAAGGGAGAAACCGATGCTTGAGCAAAGAGCAGATCTATATACGGAAGATCCGGTGCATGCTGGCCGCTTGCCTGGGTGGCAACGATCGTTTCAGCGGTTTTTGACTCCACGTCCTTTAGTGGCATTGTGGCTTTATGTCCGCGATCAAGTGAAAATAAGCTTGACATCTAGTGTGCAATTGACCGACCGAATACGATTCGGCCGAGGATCGGTGGTGAAATCTTTCAGTGTCGTGCAGACCAGTGGTGGACGGATGACGTTCGGCCGACGATGCGCCATTAGTTCATTCAATCATATAGCGGCGGGTGGCGATGCCGATCTTCTCATAGGTGACGACTTTCGCACCGGACCAGGAGTCCGGATAGTTGCCACCAGTCGGAACTGGCGTGATGCGAATCGTACAATCAGTGAACAGGGATATAATGATCGCGGCATCACAATTGGTGATGATGTATGGATCGGTGCCAATAGCGTCGTACTCGACGGTAGTAACATTGGAGACCACGCCGTGATAAGTGCTGGCAGTGTCGTGAAGGGCGCCGTCCCGGCCAATGCCGTCGTCGCCGGCTCGCCCGCCGTTCAAGTGAGCGAACGCCGATAAAGCCCCGTGTTTAATCTCAAGACTGCTATGTGCTTCGTCCTCGTCGCATCGACCACAGCATGAGGCGGAGCCGGATGCGTGCGAGGTTCAGCGCGGCTAGTTGGGCACGGTAGTGCCGCAGCTTGCCGTACGCATGATGAAGTGGTCCGATGAACTTGCGGGTGAGGGCTGATTCCAGCGGAGTCAGGCGCGCGTCGGGCAGAGCTTTTCCGTATCCCAGCCTGTCGAGGGTCGGACCCGCGACCGCTTCGAAATGCCGAAGATCGCGCGCGCTCATCTCTGCCTTCCACTTGCCCGCATTTGCCGCAATGATCGGACGTAACAGATTGCCCCTGTTGCGCGGATCGGTCGGATAGTCGGACTGTTTTTGGTGAAACGCGACCATGTCGGGATGGTAGGCCGTGTCGAGGAAGGCCGCGATGCGGCGGGTGACGGCCTCGGGATCGTCGAGCAGATCTTCATAGCGTACTTCGAGGAAGCGGTCCCGGCCGAGCGCCTCTCCGCACGCTTCGCCTGCCTCGATATAAGCGACCCATTGCCGGGCGAGCGTATCATAATCGCGCGCGCCGAATGGCGCCTTCTTCCATGACACCGCGACATCACGCCCGTCACGGATCAGGTGGATGATGCGCGCTGTTGGAAATGCCTCGGTGATGGTCCGCCACGCAAAGCTGTGCTGCGGCGATTTCTCGCCCCAGCGCTGCTTGCCCTGCGTCTCCAGCCATGCGCGCATGAGCGCATCGAGCACGCCGTGGAAGGGCTTTGTTGCATAATTCTCTGGGCGGATAAGCTGCACTTTACTTGAGGTTGTTATGCGACCCGGACGGTCATCGGTGTTCCTATTGCTGAGAAGCGATTGAGGATTGTCGCACGGACTTTAAGCTCGGTAACCTGACGATCGGAGGTGCGAGCGGCAACGCGGTGGCCCAAGAGTTTGAAGCAGTGCATTTTGGTCTCGGCCAGACTGCGACGGTGATAGCCGCTCCATTTCTTCCAGATGGCGCGACCAAGGCGCCTGGTTGCGCGTAGCGCTTCGTTGCGAGCATCGACCCCGGGGCCGTCTTTGGTCCATGGTTGCCCATTACGGCGGACCGGGATGACCGCATCGGCACCGCGTTCGGCGATGGCGGCATGGCAGCCCCTGGTATCGTAAGCGCCATCCCCGCCGACGCTGAGGATCCGCTCGTTCTTTGGGATTTGCGCCAGAAGCCCAGGCAGCGTCGGTGCATCACCAATAGCATTCGTCGTGACCTCAAGGGCCCGGATATCCAGCGTTCCAGCATCAATCCCGAGATGCACTTTACGCCACTGGCGACGGTAGGATGCGCCATGTTTGCGCGTCTTCCACTCGCCTTCACCGGTTATCTTGATGCCGGTGCTGTCGACCAGCAGATGCAGCCCGCCTGAACTGGACCGGCCGCCCAACTCGACCCTCAGCGTCTTCTGCCGCCGACACAGCGTCGTGTAATCCGGCACCGGCCAGTCCAGCCCGGCCATCTTGACTAGGCTCGCGACCAATCCCGTCACTTGCCGCAGTGGCAGATTGAACAGCACCTTCAGCGTCAGGCACAACTCGATGGCGCTGTCCGAAAACAGCATCGGGCGACCAAGACGACCGCACGGCTTCGAAAGCCAATCCATGTCCGGATCGAACCAGACCTCCAGCGACCCGCGGCGCTTCAGGGCCGCATTATACTCGGGCCAGTTCGTCGTACGGTAGCGAGGGGCGGCAGGCTTGGGCATCGCGCCCATCTATCCCTCTCGATTCCTTCGCGGAATCCCCACCGTCAGTTCTGCAACAAAGCCCCGTGGAAGTCATGCCGGTCATAATGCGCCAGCACCCGATCGCGATCGGGGACAGGAGTCCAGAAGCGCACCCACCACAGCGAGAGTACGTCATCGACGAGTCGCTCCCTGTTCTTCGGGTCGGTCAGGTCGCCATAATAGCGTCGCCACGGATAGACCTGCCGGTAGATCATCGACTCATAGGGGATGCCGATTTCCGGATGCGCGTTCAGCATCCGACTGAGTAGCGACGTTCCCGAGCGTGGTGCGCCGAAGATGAAGACGGGGCCGGGATCAGTCATCCGCCCCCCGATCCGCGCGCATAATGCTGGGGTTGCCGAAGCGGCGGGTCAGGCCGATGCGCGCCGCGGCACGCTCGGCGAGGCGCAGGGGGGCGGGAGCGTCCAGGGCGCGGTGGAGCGCCATCGGCAGGACGAACTGACGCTCCAGCGAGGTTACGCGAAAGCCGTGGCGGGCGAACGCCCCGGCCAGCGTGGACGACGTGAAGTTGCGGTAGCGCCGCGTGTCGCCCTCGACCTTCTGTTTCATCGCGAAGGTCGAAAAGGGGAGCGCGTTCGCGCTTGCGAGGTCGGGATAGTCGATCACGACGCTGCGGTCGGCGACGCGGCACAATTCACCCAGAAACCGCTCCCAGTCCTCGACATGCGCCATCATGCGGATCGCGACCACGGTATCGAACGCGCGATCCTCGAAGGGAAGCGCGTCGAGCGCGGCGACGCGGAAGGCGGTGTGCGCGTTGCGCGGGTCGCTCGTCAGCCGGTCGGCGCAGGCGGGGATGCTGCCGGTGACGGTAACACGGTGCCCCAGCGCCGACAGCGGCCCGCTCAGCTGGGCATGCCCACCGCCCACGTCGAGGACGGTGACCGTGCGCTTGTCGGCCAGCGCATCGGTCACGACCTGCTCTTGCCGGTCGAGAAACAGCCGGCCGGCATCGCCCGAGAACCGCCGCGCATAGGCGTCGCCGGAAGATATGATGTCGGGCGCGGCCAGGCTCATTCCAGCATTGCCCGTTGGCGATACCAGGCGACGGTGCGCCGGAAACCCTCTCCAAGATCGACCCGCGGCGCATAACCCAGTCGAGCGCGCGCGCGCTCGATCGAGAAGGCCCGGTTGTGTTTGAAAAAACTCAACCGACGGCGATGCAGCGGCGGTTCGACGCCGATAGGACGACAAAGCGATTCACACAGTTGCGCGGCGCGCTCGACCGCCTTGTAGGGAACCCTGATCCAGGGCGGCGGGCGTTTGAGCGTGTCCGCTGCGGTGGCGATGACGGTCTTCAGCGGCATATAGTCGGCCCCGCCAAGGATGAACGTCTCGCCGTCGATCCCTGGCACCGTCAGACCGCGCACGAATCCGTCGACCAGGTCGTCGATGAAAACCGGATGGAAATTGGCCGCGCCCTCCCCGATCTGCACGAACAGGCGTTTTTGCAGCATGCGAAACATCTTGAGCAGGCGCGTATCGCCGGGGCCGTAGATGCTGCAGGGGCGCAGGATGACGATCTCGGTCGGGGTCTTGCCGACGGCCGCGCGGCACAGAACCTCTGCCGCCAGCTTGCTCTCCTGATACGCGTCGCGCGGATCGAAGGGCGTATCCTCGTCGGCCGGCGTACGCGCGACCGAGCCGTGGACGCCGATCGTCGAGCAATAGACGAAGCGCTGGCTACCCGCTACTTGCGCCGCGCGAAGCAGCCGCTCGGTGCCGTCGCGGTTGACCGCCATAAACTCCTCGCGCGGGCCTTCGCTACGGAACATTGCGGCGACATGGACGACGCCCGCAGCGCCATCGACCAGGCGATCGATCGCCGCCTGATCGTTCAGTTCGCCGATCACCGTATCGCCTTGCCAATCCGGATCGGGCCTGCGGAAGAGCGCGCGCACGCGGAAGCCGTCGGCGAGTAGCCGCCGGGCGAGCGCACCGCCCAGCAGCCCGCTGGCGCCAGTGATCGCGATCAGTTGCGGGGGGGCGATGGCGGTCATGCGGCGGCCTTCCGCGGCTTGGGATCGGAGAGCGCCGTCACTATGCCGAACGCGCGGTCGATCGCAGTGACGGCCAGCGCATGCGCGGTCGTTAATTTCGTACCGAGCAGCGTGTAGAGCCCGCGCGGGCCGTCATGCCGGCCGTGATCGTGGATGAGGTCCTTGTTACGCAATTGGTGTCCTTTCCTGTCCAAATCGGGAAGCATGCCCGCCCATGTCTCGACCACTTCGCTGCCGCGCAGCGCGGGCGCGGCGCGGATGAGCTCGTCCATTGCCCGCTCGACCAGCGCCGCAGGGACGTCCGGACGGGACCGGTCGAGGTCGTCGCCGAGCGGGTGGTAGAAGGTGCCGGCCAGCATCCGCCCGCCATGATCGCGCAGGAAATAGCTCCGCCCGCGCCCCGGCGTGACCGACAGCGCGATCGCGGCTTCCGACGGCATCGGCCGGTCCAGCAACAGGTTGAAGGCAAGCGCGCGCGCTGACAAGGCGAGCACGTCCCGGTCCAGCCGCCGCGCCAATGCCCGCGACGACGCGCCGACGCACAGGAGAACGCGGGAGGCCTGATAACGGCGCTCACGCGTTCCAGTGACGGTCGTGACCGCGAGCGCCTCCGGCTCGTGTCCGTCGAGTCCGACGACCGCCTCACGCTGCCGCACCGTGCCGCCCAGCCGCTCGATCCGCCCGGCGATGTCGCGCAGCAGCGCGGGCGCGTCATCAAGCGCCAGCTCGGTCCACTGCGCGCAGCCGATCAGCGATGCCCGGGGAACCAGCGCGGGCAGATCGTCAGTACCGGGCAGGACGCGGGGGAGCCCGAACGGCGATGGCGCATGTGTGGCGCCCGCCAGCAGCCGCTCCGCCAGGAACGCCGCGCGGAACAGCGATGGCGAGCGCGCCGAGCGCCGATAGAGCGGCATGTGGCAGATCAGCGGCCGGCAATGCGCGCCGAACTCGCGGGCGAACCAGCGCTGCTCACGCCGCGATCGCCGCCAGCGCGGCAGGTCGAGCGCCTGAAGATAGCGAAGGCCGCCATGCACGATGCCCAGACTGGCGGTACTGGCGCCCGCGCCGAGCGTGTCGCGCTCCAGCACGAGCGGCCGCAGCCCGCGCCGCGCCGCCTCCAGCGCGGCCATCAGGCCCTGAACCCCGCCGCCGACGATGATGACGTCGTGGTCAGCCATCGACGCTCGCATCGGCGGCACTGTCAACGGGCGCATCCCGAGGTGACGCCTCGCCCACACGTTCGATGATCCGCGCAATGCGGTATGTCGAGCCGGCGGGCAGCCGCGTGAAGAGGATCACCTCGGCGATCAGCCCCACCGCTGCGACCTGGATGCCGAGCACGATCAGCAGGACGCTGAGCAGCAACGCGGGGCGCTCGGCGATGCTCTGCCCTGTGAACCATTCGGCAACCAGCACGACCGCGAGGACCAGTCCGCTCGCCATCAGCACCGCCCCGAACGCACCGAACAGCCGGAATGGCTTTTGCAGGAAGCGGATCAGGAACGAGACCGACAGTGCGTCGAGCAGCCCGTCGAAATAGGTGCGCAGGTTGTACGAGCGATGCTTGCGGTCGAGTTCGGCCTGCGGCACCCGGACCTGCTTCACCCGAAATCCGGCATGTTCGGCGAAGATCGGCAGATAACCGACCTGATCCTCCTGCAGGACCAACCGATCGAACAGTGATCGCTTGAGCACCCGCACGCGGCAGCCCAGATCGTCGAAGCTGGTGCCCGTCAGCCGCGTCGCTCCGCGAAAGGCATTGGCGCGCGCCCGGTTGAGGAACGAGTCCTGCGCCCGGATGCGCGACGCGGCGACCATGTCGCTGCCGTCCAGCGCCTGCACGAGGCCGGGCAGAACATCCGGCGCGACCTGGAGATAGGGCGGCAGGATCATCACATGCTCCGCCCTTGCGCTGCGGACCCCCTCGCGCAGCATCGACGTCTCGCCGCACAGTCTGGGCAGGTGCGCGACCGTGACGTCGGGGCCGCCCAGCGCGGTCACCTCCTCGATCCGCGGATGCGCGTCGGCGATCATGTAGATGAACTCGACGCAGGCCCCCAGCGGCTCCAGCGCCGCGCGGTAGATGCCGAGCAGCTGCGCCGGATCGTCGAGTCGGTCGAGGACACAGATCACGACCGAGAGATCGGGCACCGGCTTGATCGCGATGACGTTCATGCTGCATCCCCTGGAGAAGGCCGGCCATAGGCATAGAGCTTCGCCGCGATCGCCGAGAACTGGCCCACACGCGGCTCCATGATCGACAGGAAATATCCCAGCGTCGACCACGCCGCGAGAAAGATGGCGAGCTGCGCGAAGACGAACGCGATCGACCAAGCGACGATCGCCCCGGGCCGGTCGATCTCGACCAGCAGCAGGATCGCCAGCCCCAGCAGCGAGGCGAACACGACCGGCCCGACCATCCAGGTCCTGGGCCGTAGCGAATAACGCAGCAGGAAATGGATCGAGACGATATCCAGCGCCACCTTGTAGATGCGCGAGAAGCCGTATTTCGACGTGCCGAACTGCCGGGGGTGATGCCGAACCTCGACCTGCGCGACGCGCGCGCCCGCCATCTGGCTCAGCGCCGGGATGAAGCGATGCATCTCGCCGTAGAAGGGCAGGCTCTGGATCAGTTCGCGGCGATAGCATTTGAGCGAACAGCCGCTGTCACGCACCTCGACGCCCAGCACCCGGTTGATGATCCGGTTCGCCACCTTCGAGATCAGCACCCGCTTGCCCTCATCCTGCCGCTGGCGCCGCCATCCCGTCACCAGGTCATGGCCCTTGTCCAGCAGGTCGAGCAGCCCGGGAATGTCGCGCGGGTCGTTCTGAAGGTCGCCGTCCATCGTGACGATCACGCGCCCGCGCGCGGTGTGAATCCCCGCCGCCATCGCCGCGGTCTGCCCATAGTTGCGGCCGAATTCGACGACCCGCACCCGCGCGTCCTGCGTGACCAGAGCCGCGGCGCGCGCGAGCGTGTCGTCGCGGCTGCCGTCGTCTACGAGCACCAGCTCATAGGAGCGCGGATCGTGCGCCAGCGCCTCGGTCACCGCCCGGTGGAGCGGCGCGACATTGTCCTCTTCGTTGTACAGCGGCACGACGACGGAGAAGTCGGGCATGTCGTCAAGCGGGGACGGCCACGGCGCGTTCATCCACCGGCTCCGGCCACCACGAGCCGATGCTCCGGCTGATCCACCGTCAGCGTCGCATAGGCGTCGCGCAGCCGCTTTGCGAAGGCGGTAACGTCATAGTCCTCCGCCGCCCGCCTCGCCGCCGCGCCCAGCCTTCCTCGCAGGGGTGCGTCCGCCGCCAGCGCGGTGATGGCGCCCGCCAGCGCATCTGCATCGGGCGGCACCAGGCGCGCGGCCTCATCGGTCAGGACCTGCGTGTGCGAGGCGATGTCGGTCGCGACAACCGCCCGGCCGGACTGCATATAGGCATAGATCTTCATCGGCGTGTTCACACCCCTGGTGCGCGGCGAGCACAATATGTCGGCCTGCTCCAGCAGCGCGGGCAGATGCGCGAGCGGCGCGGGGCCGGTCAGATGGACATGCTCGCCGATGCCCATCCGCCCGGCCAGCGCGCGCGCGGCGGCGATGTGGTCCGGCTGCCCGCCGACGATGACCAGCGGGCAACGATCGCGTTCGGGGATGCGCGCCATCGCCGCGATCAGCAGGTCGACCCCCTGATACCCCTCCAGATTGCCGACATAGAGCACCACCGGACGATCGCCGCCGACCAGCGCGCGCAGGTCCATCACGGCCTCCGTGCTGCCGCCGGAAGCGACCGGCGTCGCCACGTCGGGCAGGACGTGAATCGTCTGCCCGGGCGCCAGCGCCGCGACCCGCTCGGCGATCGCCGCGCAGACGGGCAGCACCAGGTCCGCGCGCCGCATCGGCCAGCGCTCGATCGCGGTCAGCATCCCCCGCATGAACGAGAGGCGCGGCCATTTCTCGACGATCTGCTCGCCCAGCAGCGAGTCCATGTCATAGACAAGCCGGAAGCGGGCAACCATGCGGGCGAGCAGCGCCGGGAACACCGCCTCCTCGACCGCGTGGACAACATCGTAGCGATGCGTCATCAGCAGCCGGAAGGCGGTGGCGGCCAGGAACAGGTCGCATACCAGCTTGGCGGGCGACAGGCCGATCGGAACGCGCCCGACCATCGGCGGCCGGCCCGCGCGGTGAATGGTCAGCCCCGGCACCGTGATGTCCTCGCCGTCGTGCAGCACGACCAGGTCGACGCTGTGTCCCGCGCGGCACAGCGCCTCGACCGCGAAGCGCACCGCGATCGGCGTGCCCCGCTCCACGAAGAACGGCTGTGGCGCGAGGAACAGGATTCTCATGCGGCCCGCCCCCGGCGGCGATACCAGGCCCATTGCTGACGCACGGCGTCGGCCAGCGAATGACGCTCGCCATAACGCCGGGCGCCGGACTTGCGCAGCGCGGTCAGCACCGACGTCGCGGGCGCATCGGGATCGATCGAAACGTGCATCACCTGCCCGAAGCCGCCGATGCGGTGGCGGTCTCCCTCAATCGGCAGCGGGTCCGTGCCGGTCAGTGTGACGCGGCGGGAGCGGCGCAGCGTTTTCGAGGGCAGAAGCCCGGGGCGTGCCTGAATGTCCCCGGGCAGGACGCCGGGATGGCGCGCCAGAGCGGCACCGACGACGCTGCCGCGCTGGCCGATCCACTTGCCGAAGCCCCAGGGCAGGACGGCGATCACGGGCGGCGCCTGTTCAGCCAGCAGAGCGTCCAGCGGCGTGCCGTCACTGGGGCAGGCGAGCGTGCCGAGCAGCAGCAGCTCGACCTTCTCCGCCGTCACGACCTGCCTCCCCGCGATAATCAGTATCGGCACGGCGCCCGCATCGTACCGCAGCGCGATCGGCTCGGCGGTGGGATGAATACCGTCCGGTGCGTCGTCGCGCAGAGCCGCGAAGACATTCTCGCCCGCGCGCTCGACGAGCATGAGCGCACCCGCGTCGGCATCCGGACATGCCTCCGCGATGTTCCGCGCCGCCGCCGCCAGCGACGCCGCGCCGCCGTGCAGATGGACATGCGCATCGACAGCCACGCGTATCCGGCCCGACCTCAGTTCGGTTTCGGTCGCGTGACTGATTTTATCAAAGCGCATTAACGAGTCCCGGTTTTCGCGCCTGCAAAACAGATGTCCTACGTGACCTGTTGACGGGTGGCTTTAATCTTAGTCTATCCGCAAATATGGAACAGACGGCCATGAGCTACCCCTGTCCCAGTTTGAAACTGATCCGAAGCTCAAATCTAAACTACTGAAATCTTACTGCAAATTTGACTTTCAACTCGGAACGACAGTTGACATTGGGGACACGCGGGCGTGACGGACGAAACCCTTCGGCAGAACTTTTTGAGGGTTGCGGCATGAAGTCCGGCGCGATCAGTGACTATGTCGACCCTGGCGCAACGCCGTCTTCGACTCGCGCGACGGCACCCGAATTGAATTCCGACCATCGGCGAATTTCGACATTTCTCTACTGGGCGGGGCTGGCGGCAATCCTGCTTGTTGCATTTCTTGTCCGCGTGCCGGGCGGGTTCAGTCGGCTGATTTTACACGACGAGTTCTACCATTATTTCGCCGGGCTGTCCTTCGCCCGGGATGGAACGCTCGCGATCGGCGATGGCCGCTATGTCCGCGCCGCACCCTATACGGTCCTGACCGGTCTTTCGATGGAGGCGTTCGGCAACGGCTTGCTCGCCCTGCGGCTGCCGGCCATCATCTCGGGCACGCTTCTGGTCCTTGCCGTTGCCGTGTGGCTGGGACGCGCCAGCCGTATGGCGGGCCTGATCGGCGGCGCGCTGCTGGCGATCGACTATTTCGCCATACAATTGTCGGACTATGCCCGCTTCTACACGCTTCATGCGTTGATGGTCTGGCTGGCCGCGATCGGCAGCTGTGCATTGATGACGAGAAGGCATCGACCCGAGGTCTCGCTATCGCTCATCGCTGCGACCGGCGTCGCGCTCGCGCTGGCGATGAACCTGCAGATACTGACATTGTTCGTCGTCGCCGCGCTCATCGTCTGGGCCGTGGCCGACCAGGCGCTGTTCTCTCCCGGCCGCAGACTTCTCGCGCTCGACCGACGCGTGGGCATCGCCTTGTGCTGTGCTGCCGTCGCGGCGGTCGCGATTGTCCTGCTATCGCCCATCGGGCGGCCGATCCTCTCCTTGTACGACAGGTTCTGGAACGTCGCGCAATGGTCCGAAGATCTCAGTAATGACCACCTGTTCTATCTTCGCTTTATGCGCTCCTACGGAATCCTGACCTATCTTTTCCCGCTCGCGCTGGTCGCGGCCTGGCGCGTCGACCGGCGCCGTACGTTGTTTTGCGCGATCCTGTTCATCGTGCCCGTGGTGATCGCATCGATCGGTCCGCAAAAGGCGCCACGCTATATCTTTTACGCCATTCCTTTCTTTCTCGGCATCTGGGGGCTGGCCGGCGCTTGGACAGTCGGCGCGACCCGGCAATGGATCGAGCGGCGGCGGTTTCCGTCGTGGGTGACGCCTCTAATGGCGGCCACCGCGATCGTCGCGTTGATGGTCGGGACGACGAGCTTTCGCAGCACGCTCGGCAAGATGAGGCGGTTCGCGCGCACCGGAGAGGTCGTCTCGCCGCAGGAGATGGCCAAGGACAAGAGTTTCGACTGGCGACCCTGGATGCCGATACTCAGGCGCGCGGTACCGTCACCAGGAATCATCGTCGGTGTCGACGATCTGCGGACGCTGTATTTCTTCGGGCGGCTCGACCTGATGCTCAATCAGACCATCCAATGGGATGTTTCCCGCCAAGAATTTGTCCGCGATCCCCGGACGGGCGTTCCGGCGATCAGTCAACCGGACTCGATTCGGCTCGTCACAGAATGCACCGCGAGCGGCACCATCATCGTGCCGCTCGGGCGCTGGCGCGACTATTCGGTTATCCCGGCGACGGCCGACGCCATCGAGCAGCGCGCCGTGCGCGTCGCCTTGCCGCACGGAATGCCATTTCGCGTCTTCACATGGCGCAACCGGTCGGTTCCACATAGCAGACGATGCCAGCGTATCGACTTGTCCGTCCGATAGATCAGCGGGGCGGTGCCAGCATCCCGAAAGTGCGCTCCATTGCCCTGATCTGACCGTCATTCTCGCCCCCGAACAGGTTGGCGTGCAGCAATCCCACCTCCTGCGAGGAGGGCCAGGGCATGATCTCGAACCGCGCCACTGCGCGGACATGCTTCGTACCCTGCAACTCCGCCATCCAGAAGAACCACACATCGTCGGCCTTCGGCGCCAGTTGCAGGAACGTGTCGATGTCGGTCACCCTCGGGTCGAGCGCGCCGGGAGGATAGAGGATGCCGCCCACGCCCGTTGGAAACAGCAATTTGTCGGGCGGAACATCCGCCATCGCCGGGGTGTCCATCTCCCACGCGGCATAGGGTTCAAGCATCCCGTCCCTGCCGATCGCGGCGAGATGCGCGCGCAGCGATATGATGCAGTCCGGGTGCTCCCGGTGTCCGTCCAGAATGTGGGACAGCCATTGCGGCGGATAATAAAGGTCGTCATCCGCGGTGACGAGATAGGCATCGGGAAAAGCGCCGAGCGCGTGGACCAGCTTGGTATACGAGCGGACGTCGACACAGGGCATGATCTCCAGGCCGTGATCCTGAAGATCGGTGACATCGCCCGGCAGATCGTCGATCGCGTCGCGGTCGACCCACAGTATCGTCCGGTCCTGCTGCACATTCTGGTCGAGCAGACCACGCAGCGTGGCGCCGAGTACCGGGAAGCGCGCCCGGTAGGACGTCAGATTGACGATCAGCTCTCCGGGCAGCTCGTGCCGGCGCTTTGATCGGGTGGCCGGGAACGACCGGACCCGACGCTGACCCTTGGCGAGCGTGCGTGCCCTGCGCCGACGCTTGTACCAGAGCTGAACCCGCCACATCCCGAGCAAGCATATTCCCCTTTGGCCGTTATCATGCAGGTGCGACCGACGACCGTGCCTTTGCCGCATGCGAGGGCGCCCGTCGACCCGGCATGGAGGCATCTGCGGCCGGATCGGCACAGTGTGCAAGATCATGCTGCGTTGCGGAAAGGATGCGCTTGGGCTACCCGCTGCGATCCAGTTGAAGGAGTGCGGCCGGTTGGCAACGCAAGTCGGTGGATTGGGCGGCAAGGCGTTCGGCAGCGTGGCGCTGGTGGGCGGTGCGCAGATGATCCGCCTGGTCCTGACCACCCTGTCGACGATCGTCGTCTCGCGGCTCCTCGCCCCGGACGATTACGGCGTCGTCGCGATGGCCGCGCCGATCACCGGCTTCATCCTGCTGTTCCAGGACTTCGGGCTGGGCCAGGCGGCGATTCAGGCGCGCGAGCTGCCTCCCGAAAAGATGAACGGGCTGTTCTGGGTGAACATGTTCGCGACCGGGCTGATCGCCGTCGCGCTGCTGGCCGCGGCGCCGGGCGTCGCATGGTTCTACGGCGATCCGCGACCGGGCTATATCACCGCCGCCGCGGTCGTCCCGGTGCTGATCGGCGGTTTCGGACTCCAGCATTCCGCGCTGCTGAGCCGACAGATGCGCTTCGGCGTCTCCAGCATGATCGACGTGGTGACGAATCTGGCGATGTTCCTGGGAACGCTGGGCTTCGCGCTGCTGCTGCGCAATTTCTGGGCGCTGTTCCTGGGCGGCGTCGTCGGCAAGATCGTGCAGGTGACGATGATGTGGCGCTCGGAACCCTGGCGCCCGACCTGGCGGATGTCGGTGCGCGGGACCGGCGAACTCGCGCGGTTCGGCGGCAACCTGACCGGCTTCAACCTCATCAACTTCGTCTGCCGCAACCTCGACAACGTCATCATCGCGCGCTTCTCGGGCGCATCGCAGCTCGGCCTGTACGATCGCAGCTACCGGCTGATGATGCTGCCGCTCGACAACATCAACGGGCCGCTCAACCGCGTGATGATGCCGGTACTCAGCCGCCTGCGCGACGATCCCGCGCGCTATCGCAACGCGTTCCTGATGACGGTGCGCGGGCTGCTCCTGCTGGCGCTGCCCGGCATCGCGGTGGCCGCGGCGACCAGTGACCAGATCATCACCTTCCTGCTGGGGCAGCAATGGGCGTCCGCCGGACCGATCTTCTTCTGGCTCAGCCTGCTCAGCCTGCTTCAGCCGCTCGCCAATGTGACCGGGCTGCTCTTCATCACCAGCGGCCGGACCCGCGAGATGCGCAACTGGGGGCTGTTCTCCGGGGTGCTGACCATCATCGGTTTCGCCGTAGGCATCCGCTGGGGCGCCGAAGGAGTCGCTGCGTCGCTGTTCATCACCTCGGCGATTCGCTTCCCGTTGCTGTTCAGCTATTGTACGATCGAAACGCCGGTCTCCTCCGCCGACATCTGGCAACTAACGATTCGGCCGGCGCTGTTCGTGGGACTTTCCTATCTCGCGACCATCCTGCTCAAGCCATACTTGCCGATTGGCCCGCTGCTCTGCGCGGCCATCGTGTGCGCCTATGCGATCTCGCTGGGCATCACCGCCGCTTCGCGCGACGGCCGGGCACTGCTGTCGGCAATCCACGTACAGGTGGGTGCGCGGCTGAAGCTGCCGCTGCGGCGACCGGCGAGGAGTTGAGGATGCCGTGAACCGATGAGCTAAAACGTCGGGTCCACCGCCGGCACTCGCTACGATCCCATCATTTTCACCGGGGCGAACGGACCTCGATCTGGGCATGTGCTGCGACGAAGGGCATCGCGGCACGATGCGCGGTCGAGGCTCGTGGATGATCGTCAGCGCGCCCTTCGATCAACTCCGCACCGAAACCCTGCCCGGGAGCAGCATCGGACACAACGATACGACTGAGGGTCAGGACTTTGCCCGCCCGTTCAGCAGGGCGCTGGACACCTTGTCGGTTCCTTTTGCCATCAAACGTTTCCCCGGTGACGAGAGGAGACTGAACTGATGTGGTTGCATCGACGGCGCCTGACTTCATAAAGACGGGCATGCTCGATCCCCTGCCCGCCCTGCAGCGCGTCTTCGGCTTCCCGGCGTTTCGCGGCGTACAGGCCGATGTGGTCGAGCGCGTGCTGGCCGGTCGGCATACGCTGGCGGTGATGCCGACGGGGGCGGGCAAGTCGCTGTGCTATCAGCTACCCGCGACCATGCTGGAGGGTACCTGCGTCGTCGTCTCGCCGCTGATCGCGCTGATGCACGACCAGTTGCGCGCGGCAACAGCGGTCGGCATCCGTGCAGGGACGCTGACCTCCGCCGACCAGGACCAAGCGGAGACGATCGCGCGCTTCCGCGCCGGCGCGCTCGACCTGCTCTACATCGCGCCGGAACGCGCGTCGCAGGGGCATTTCCGTGAATTGTTGAAGGCTGGCAGGCTTTGCCTGTTCGCGATCGACGAGGCGCACTGCGTCAGCGAATGGGGCCATGACTTCCGCCCCGACTACCGGTTGCTCCACCCTTTGCTCGACAGCTTCGGCGACGTGCCGCGCCTTGCGCTGACCGCGACCGCCGACGCGCAGACCCGCGCCGATATCGCTGGACAGCTTGGAATCCCGCCCGGTGGCACGATCGTCTCCGGCTTTGACCGGCCCAATATCCGCTACGCCATCAGTCCGCGCGATCAGATCGGGAGGCAGATCGGCGACCTGATCGCACGGACGCCCGGCCCAGGCATCGTCTATGCGCAGACGCGCGCGGCGACCGAGCGGCTCGCCGCAAGCCTCGCACGCATGGGCCGCCCGACTCGCGCCTATCATGCCGGACTCGACACAGAGGTGCGCGCGCGCAACCAGCGGGATTTCGTCGCGTCCGAGGACATGGTGATCTGCGCGACGGTCGCGTTCGGGATGGGCATCGACAAGCCCGATGTACGCTTTGTCGCGCATGCCGGTCTGCCCAAATCGATCGAGGCCTATTATCAGGAAACCGGGCGCGCCGGGCGCGACGGCGATCCCGCGATCGCCCATCTGTTCTGGGGCGCGGAAGATTTCACGCAGGCGCGCCGCCATATCGGTGAGATAGAGCAGGCGCGCCAGGCCGGGGAGCGGACCCGACTGGCGGCGCTTGGCGCGCTGGTCGACACCGGTGGCTGCCGCCGCCGGATCCTGCTCAGTCATTTCGGCGAGACGCTTGGCGCCGATTGCGGGAATTGCGACAATTGCCAAGGCGGCGGCAGCGCTGTCGATGCTACCGATCTCGCGCGCAAATACCTCTCCGCCGTGTTCCGCACCGGGCAATCGTTCGGCGCCGGCTATGTCGAGCAGGTGCTGACGGGCAAGTCGAGCGAGCGAAGCCTGATGAACGGGCATGAGGCGCTGGGCGTCTTTGGCATCGTCGACACGGACGAGGTCGCGCTGATGAAACCCGTCGGTCGCGCGCTGCTGCTGCGTGACGCGCTCAGGACGAACGAGCATGGCGGTCTCGAGTTCGGGCCAGCCGCCCG
Organism: Sphingomonas sp.; assembly: GCA_965260965.1. Taxonomy (GTDB): domain Bacteria; phylum Pseudomonadota; class Alphaproteobacteria; order Sphingomonadales; family Sphingomonadaceae; genus Sphingomonas. The sequence continues at coordinate 2,590,805 of CBDHCA010000003.1, forward strand.
CGGCCTGCTGAAGGGCGAGGCGACGCTCAGGGTGGTCCCGACACCCGTTCGCGCGCGCCGACGCCGCGACCCCGACGGACCCGGCGAACACGATCCGCTGTTCGAGGCGCTGCGCGCCCGGCGCCGTGATCTCGCGAAGCAGGCCGGGGTGCCGCCCTACGTTATCTTTCATGACTCGGTGCTGCGAGACATGGCGCGCCAGCGTCCGTCCTCGCGCGCGGCGCTCGCCCTGCTGTCGGGCATTGGCGCGCGCAAGCTGGACGCCTATGGCGATGCATTCCTGCAGGTGATCGGGGATGCCGCATGATCCGCCAAGTCAATGAAAGCGTGTCGGTCTCGCCGCAGATCGGTCCGGAGAATGTTGCCGGTCTGGCGGCGGCCGGGTTCAGGGCGATCATCAACAATCGCCCGGATGACGAGGAGCCGGGCCAGCCTTCGGGCGCGGCGATCGCCGCCGCCGCCACCGCGGCGGGAATGGCCTACCACGCGATCCCGGTAACGCATGCGGGCTTCAGCCACCCGCAACTGGATGCGATGGCGCAGGCGATGACCGGCGCGGACGGGCCGGTGCTGGCCTATTGCCGTTCGGGCACGCGGTCTTGCAACCTGTGGGCGCTGGCGGCGGCAAAGGCGGGGCGCAACCCCGAACTGCTCGTCGCTCAGGCAGCAGCTGCGGGCTATGACCTCACGCCCATCCGCCCGATGCTCGACGCACTCGCCGGCGCCGGATGATCCGCTGGGCGCGATGATCGCCCTGAGCGTAGGCGGCGGCGCGCTCGTGCTGGCTGGCGCGGCAGTCGCCGGATGGGCTTTCTCGCGCCGGGCACGAGGGAAGATCGACAGCGCCGAGGCAGCGGCCGATGCCGCGGAGACAGCGCTTGTAGGTTTCGTGACACACAGCGCGGTCGTTGGTGCGGACGGGCAGGTCGCGCTGGTCGTCGACACCACCGGGCGCGTCGCGGTCGTACGGTTCAGCCGCGCGCGTCTCATCACCAGCGAAGTGCCTTGGTCGCTGGTCCGTTCGACCACGACCGGTATCGTCGTCGAGACGGGGGACGGGCATCAGGGCGAGGTCGCGCTGACGGGTGTAGACGTGCTCGATATCAGGCGCATGTCCCCGGGCGCGTCCCGGCATTGACACGAAAAGAAACCCGGTACGTTGCCGTACCGGGTCCAGTGGGTCCGCAGGAGGAACTTCGGTGGAACAGGGACGCCCGGTCGCCCGTCCGATCAGTTATAGGCGCGCTCGCCATGCTCACCCAGATCGAGCCCCTCACGCTCGACATCGGCGGAGACGCGCAGGCCGGTGATCGCCCTGGCGATGACGATGGAGATGATCGTGCCGATCGCGGCCCAACCGATCGTGACTAGCACGGCGACGACCTGTGTGAACAATTGCGGGCCCATCACCCAGTCGGCCCCGCCAGGTCCGCCGAGGAAGGGCGCATAGACAATGCCGGTGCCGATCGCGCCTATCATTCCCCCGATGCCGTGGATGCCGAATGCGTCCAGCGCATCGTCATAGCCGAGCCGCGGCTTCACGACCGAGACAACGTAGTAACAGACGACCGAGGCCACGCCGCCCAGCACGATCGCGCCGAACGGCCCGGAATTACCTGCTGCGGGCGTGACCGCGACCAGCCCGGCGATGATGCCCGAGCACCAGCCCAGCGCCGATCCCTTATGGCCCCCTGCGCGCTCGGCCAGCATCCAGCAAAGGCCGGCGCTTGCGGTCGCCACGAAGGTGTTGATCATCGCCAACGCCGCCGATCCGTTCGCCTCCAGCGCCGAGCCTGCGTTAAAGCCGAACCAGCCGACCCAGAGCAGCCCGGTGCCGATGCCGGTCATCGTCAGCGAATGGGGCGGCATCCGCTCGCTGGGATAGCCGATGCGCTTGCCCAGCATCAGCGCGGCGACCAGCGCCGATACGCCGGCATTGACATGCACAACAGTGCCGCCGGCGAAGTCGAGAGCGCCGGGCGACCCCGATCCGAACAGGTCGCCGACAAAGAACAGCCCGTTGGCCGCCCAGACCATGTGCGCGATCGGAAAATAGACGATCGTCAGCCACACGGTAGCGAAAGCCATGACGGCCGAGAACTTCATCCGCTCGACCACCGATCCCAGCACCAGCGCGACGGTGATCGCGGCGAAGGTCATCTGGAAGCAGACGAACACATATTCGGGTATTGCCACGCCCTCGGTGAAGGTCGCCGCGGTCGAGTCGGGTGTGATGCCGTTCAGGAAGATCTTGCCGAAGCCAGAGATGAAGGCACCTCCGCCATCGCCGAACGCCATCGTGTATCCCCACATCACCCAGATCAGCATCGCCAGGCAGGCGACCGCGCCGATCTGCGTCATCGTGGACAGCATGTTCTTCGCGCGCGTCAGCCCGCCGTAGAACAGCGCCAGGCCCGGCACGATCATCAGCAGGACCAGCACGGTCGATGTCATCATCCAGGCGGTGTCGCCCTTGTCGACGACCGGCGGAGAGGGCGCGTTAGCCGGGGCCTGCAAAGCCGCGTCCTGCGCCCAGGCCGGGAGCGCTGCGAACGCCGCAGCGCCGAGCGCGAGACCTGCCGTGACCCTGACGCAATGCTTCATTCCGTTCCCCCTGGGCATCATCATGTTGACCGGACGCGCGATCACAGCGCGCTCTCATCGGTTTCGCCCGTACGGATGCGAACCGCCTCCGCCAGATCGAGGACGAAGATCTTGCCGTCACCGATCGCGCCGGTGTTCGCCGATGCCTGTACCGCCTCGACGACGCTCGGGGCGATCGCGTCGGTGCAAGCGATCTCGATCTTGATCTTTGGCACCATGTTCGTGGTGTATTCGGCGCCGCGATAGATTTCGGTCTGCCCTTTCTGGCGGCCGAACCCCTTCACCTCCGTGACGGTCATGCCGGTGACGCCCGCGAGCATCAGCGCCTCGCGCACTTCGTCCAACTTGAATGGCTTGACGATCGCGACGATCAATTTCATGTACAGACCCCCGCCAACGACACAGCAAGGCCCGTGCCAGACCGCACGGTTTGTAATCCCCTAGTTTTGTCGGCCCTTTGGCAGTAACGCTGCCCAACTGCCGTGCAACCTTGCGTATATGCCGTTTAATCAGGCAGCTGACGCCATGATTCGGCGAGCATCGGGCAGGTCATCCTGATCGACCATGACGCGGACAGGGACCAGCAGCCAACTGCCGTCGCCGATCGACATGTCGCCATCGAAGGCGATTGCGCCGATGCCCTCGCTCTCCAGCCGTCCGACGATGATATGTGCCTCGTTGCGCGGAAAGCGGCCCAGCTCGGTGAGCGTCATCCGTGTTGAGACGCGTGCTGCACGGCCTCGCTCCCCACGTCAGCGCAAAGGCCGCATGGCATCGGGCATCGCGGCAAGTCCCGCATCAGATCCGCCCTGGGCGATGTCGCCGCCAATCGGCCGCGCTCTGTCCCCAGGCATCGACCTCGACGTCCCGATAGGGCGCCGGTAGCCTGGTCGGGCCATGATTGGTCGAGCCGAGCCGCGCGGCGAGCGCCTGCGATCGGACGTTCGCCGGGGCGATCGTGTGGATGATGTCGCTCCAGCCGAGCACATCGACCGCATAATCCATCGCGGCGCCGGCCGCCTCCAGTGCATAGCCGCGTCCCTCGAACGCGCGCAGGACGCCCCAGCCGACCTCGGTCCCCGGCCATCCTTCCGGTTGCCACGGACCAACGCGCCCGACCCAGGCGCCGCTCTCGCGCTCGATCAATGAGAACATCGCAAAGCCCCGGATCGACCACGCACCAGCCATCTGACACAGGCTTCGCCACGCCTCCGCGCGGGTCTTGGCGCCACCCAGATGCGTCATCTGTTCAGCGTCCCCATCAAACGCGGCCCAGCCGTCCAGATCATCGGCGATCGGCGTCCGTAGAATCAGCCGCTCGGTGAACAGTACCGGCCCGTTCATGCCGCGAACCGCTCCCGAAGCGCCAGCATCGCGAGCGCCGCCTTCGCTGCCTCACCGCCCTTGTCCTTCTCGTCAGGTCTAGCACGGGTCAGCGCCTGCGCCTCGTCCTCGGTCGTCAGGATGCCGTTGCCGATGGCCAGCCCGTCCATCGACAGCGCCATCAGGCCGCGCGCACTCTCGCCGGCGACGATCTCGAAATGATAGGTCTCGCCGCGGATGACGACGCCAAGCGCCACATAAGCGTCATGGCGGCCGCTCTGCGCCGCCAGCGCGATCGCGCCCGGCACCTCGAGCGCGCCCGGCACGCTCAGCGTTTCATGTCGATGCCCGGCCGCCTCGATCGCGGCCTGCGCGCCTTCGAGCAGCAGGTCGTTCAGATGCTCGTAGAAGCGAGCCTCGACGATGAGAATCGTGCCCACTGCTATTCGCCGCCCGTCCCCGCGATCGTTCGCTCCCCCACTACCGACAGACCGTATCCTTCCAGCGCCACCAACATGTGGTGCGTATTGGTCAACAGGACCATCTCCTCAACGCCAAGTTCAGCTAGAATCTGCGCGCCCACGCCATAGTCGCGCAGTTCCTCGATCTCTGGCGCGCCCGCACCCTTGCCCTCGCCGCGCAGCTTGATGAAGCGCGACAGCGAGTCCTTCATCGGGCGGTTGATGACGACGACCACGCCCGATCCTTCCTCGGCGATCATCTCCATCGAGCGGGCGAGCAGGCCGGCGCGCGCGCTCAGTTCACCGAACATATCAACGAACCAACTCGCGGTATGCATCCTGACCAGCGTAGGACTGGCAGGATCGATATGCCCCTTAACCAGCGCGATCGTCTCATCGCCCGTCGCCTTGTTGTGGAAGGTGATCGCGCGCCACTGCCCGCCCCAACGAGACTCGAACGGCATCTCCGCGCGCTTTTCGACCAGGTGATCGTGTCGCCGCCTGTAAGCAATCAGGTCGCGGATCGTCCCGATCTTGAGATTGTGAAGCTGCGCAAAGCCGACCAGGTCATCCATCCGGCTCATCGTGCCGTCCTCGTTCATGATCTCGCAGATCACGCCCGAAGGATTGAGTCCGGCCAAACGGGCGACATCGACCGCCGCCTCAGTATGGCCGGTGCGGACCAGCACACCGCCGTCGCGTGCGACCAGCGGAAAGACATGGCCCGGCGTCACAATCTCGTCGCGCCCCTTCGAAGCGTCGATCGCGACCGCCACCGTGCGCGCGCGGTCGGCGGCCGAGATGCCCGTCGTCACCCCGTCACGTGCCTCGATCGAAACGGTGAACGCCGTTTCGTGTCGCGTACCGTTGTGGCGGCTCATCAGGTCAAGACCCAACTCGTCGATCCGCCGCCGGGTCATTGCCAGACAGATCAGGCCGCGCCCATGCCGGGCCATGAAGTTGATCTTCTCAGGCGTTGCCATCTGCGCTGGGATGACCAAGTCGCCTTCGTTCTCGCGATCCTCGTCATCAACCAAGATGAACATCCGCCCGTTCTTCGCCTCGTCGATGATCTCCTCGGGCGAGGACAGAAACCCGTGGCGAAGGCGCGCGACCTCAACGTTGGCCACGGTAATGCTCCATGCGTTGCAGGTACCGCGCCAGCACGTCGATCTCGATGTTGACCGCTTGCCCGGTTTCCAGCTCCCCCAATGTTGTCATCGCCTGCGTGTGCGGAATGACATTGACTGAGAACCGGGTAGATGCGCCGCGATCGGCGACGTCATTGACCGTCAGCGACACGCCGTCCACCGTCACCGAACCCTTCGGCGCGATGAAGGGTGCAAGCTCCCCCGGGACCGACATGCCGATCCACCGAGAATCGCCCTCATTATAAACGTCCACCACCTCGGCAATGCCGTCGACATGACCGGTCACGATGTGACCGCCCAGTTCATCGCCGAGCTTCATCGCGCGTTCCAGGTTGAGGCGCCGGCCCTCGGTCCATTGCCCCTGCGCGGTGCGGGACACGGTTTCGCCGGAGATGTCGACCGCGAACCAGCCGTCATCGCCCGCCGGCGCCTTGTCGACGACCGTCAGGCACACGCCCGAACAGGCGATCGAGGCGCCCAGATCGATCGTCGTCACATCATAACCGCACGCGACCACGGCGCGCATGTCGCCACGCGTCTCGACCCGGGCGATCCGTCCGATATCGGTGATGATTCCTGTGAACACGGCGCCTACCTTCGATCCGCCTCGTAGACCTCGAGCCGGTCGCTGCCAAGCTGACGCGCGTCGCTCAGCAGCCACTTCCCATGCGCATCGGCAAGATCGCCCAGACCGAGATCGTCGAGCGCGCGGTGGCCCACGCCGATCAGGATCGGTGCCCGGTACAGCACGAGCCGATCGACAAGTCCGAGCGAGAGAAAGCTGGCGGCGGTGCGCGCGCCGCCCTCCACCAGCAGTCGGTCAACCCCGTCCAGCCCCGCGATCTCGCCCGGCGCGGCGATGCGCGCCCACCCATTGGGCGCTGCACCGCTGCCGAGCGCGATGCGGCGCGGCGCGCGCTGCCGAAGCCCGGGAAGCCGAATATTAAGCGCGGGCTGATCCATCGTCAGCGTGCCGTGCCCGACCAGGATCGCGTCGTGCCGCGCGCGTTCCAGATGCGCGTGCGCCCGTGCCGGCGCGCCGGTGATCCACCTGCTGCGCCCGTCCGCCATCGCGATGCAGCCGTCGAGCGACGTCGCGAGCTTGAGCGTGACGAACGGGCGACCCGCCCGCTGCCGGGTGAGGAAGCCACCCAGCGCCGCGCGCGCTTCTTTCGCGCGGGCGCCATGGTCCACCACCGCGCCCGCTTCCCGCAGCCGCGCAAAGCCGAGGCCTGCGGTACGTGGGTCGGGATCCTCGATCGCGGCGACAACCCTGACGATCCCAGCTTCGACTAGTAGATCACTGCAGGCCGGTCCGCGTTGGGAACGATGCGCGCACGGCTCCAGCGTGGTGTAGCAAGTTGCACTGCGCGACCGGGCACCCGCCTGTGCAAGCGCCATCGCCTCCGCATGGGGACGCCCACCCGGCTGCGTCCAGCCGCGACCGACGACGCGGCCTCCTGCGACAATCACGCATCCGACATTGGGATTGGACGCGGTCTGTCCCGCCCCGCGCTCCCCCAGCGCCAGCGCCGCACCTATCCAACGCGCGTCGTCGCTACTCAGATGCCCAGCCTGTTCAGTTTGTCGTCCAGCCGCTTGAACGTCGCCTGGTTCTTCTTGCGTTCGGCTTCCCGCGCGGCCAGCACCTTCTCCTTGGCCGCCTGATCGATCTTCTGCTGGGCGACGATCTCTGCATCGGTACGGTCGACCGGCCATTGCTCGACATAGATGATGTTCGGCTTGTACGGCACCGGAACGCTGGAGTCGCGCATGAATGCGAAGACGAAGAATCCGGTAATCGCTATCGCCAGCACCAGAAAGCCCAGTCCGTAGGGCTGGCGCTGCGCCAGGAAGAAGCGAAGGTCACGATAGGCGCGCATGGGCGAGAGGCGACGAAACAGCGACATAATGCTTCAGATAGTGACCTACCCTTGCGGCGACCAGAGTGTCATGGAGTGCCCGATGCGGATCGAAGCCGCTCCAGCGCCCTAGCGCGCCCGATCAGCGGCAACAGCGCGGCCATGTCGGGGCCAGAGGCGCGACCCGTCAGCGCAAGTCTGAGCGGCAGGAACAGTGCCTTGCCGCGACGCCCCGTCCCGGCCTTCAGCGCATCGCTTAGACGATGCCAGGGGTCGTCATCCCAAGACATCTCCTCCGCCAATTCAGTCGCCCGCTCCAAATAATCCCGGTCTTCCTTCGATAGTGGCGCCGGTGCGACCGGCCCCTCGATCACACGCCACCATTCCGCCGCATCGACGACCTTCACGAGGTTCGGCCTGACCGCGTCCCATTCGGCTGCTGTCATTCCCTCGGGCAGCCGGTCTCGTACCGACGTGTAGGAAAGCTGGTGAACGATCCGGGCGTTGATCTGCGCCAGTTCCTGCTCGTCGAAGCGCGCAGGTGCCCGGCTGAACTGCGTGAAGTCGAATGCCTCGACCAGCGGAGCCATTGTGGCGACCGGTTCGACGGGCGCGCTCGTCCCGATGCGCGCCAGCAGCGCGCGCAGCGCCTGCGGCTCCGCCCCTTCGGCGCGGAAATGATCGATGCCGAGCGAGCCGAGGCGCTTGGACAGCTTCCCCTCCGCCCCCGCCAGCAGCGCCGCATGCGCGAAGTCGGGCGGGCGGCGTCCCATCGCCTCGAACATTTGGATCTGCAACGCGGTGTTCGACACATGGTCCTCGCCGCGCACGACATGCGTCACCCCCATCTCCGCATCGTCGATGGCGGAGGGGAGCATGTAGAGCCACGAACCATCGGCCCTGCGCACAACCGGATCGCTCATCGTGTCGGGCGCGAAGGACTGGTGGCCGCGAATCAGGTCGTCCCAAGCGATCGGCGCGTCGTGATCGAGACGGAAACGCCAGTGCGGGCGGACGCCGCCTTCGTTGAGCGCGGCGCGCTCGCTTTCGCTGAGCGCAAGTGCGGCCCGGTCGTAGATCGGCGGCAGTCCGCGCCCGAGCTGAACCTTACGCTTGAGTTCGAGTTCCTGCCCGCTTTCATATGCCGGATAGATGCGCCCCGCGGTGACCAGTTCGGTGAACCTCGCCTCGTAAAGATCGAGGCGCGCCGATTGCCGCGCCTCTTCATCAGGCACCAGGCCGAGCCAGTCCAGATCGGCGCGGATCGCATCCACGAACCGCTCCTCGCTGCGAACGCGGTCCGTATCGTCGATCCTGAGCACGAACCGTCCACCCATTCGCCGAGCCCACATCCAGTTCAGCAACGCAGTGCGGATGTTGCCGACATGCAGCCGTCCGGTCGGCGAAGGGGCGAAACGGGTCAGGACGGTCATGGACGCACGCCCTACGTCGCGACTAGAAGGGCGGCAACACCGCAGTCGGGGGCCGGCGCACGATGAAATTGATGACGGGAAATTCCAATCTGCCGTTGGCAAAAGCGATCGCCGCCTATCTGGAGATCCCGCTGACCGCAGCGCTGGTCCGCCGCTTTGCCGACGAGGAAATTTTTGTTGAGGTACAGGAAAATGTCCGCGGCGAGGATGTCTTCGTGCTTCAGTCGACCGGGTTTCCCGCCAACGACAATCTGATGGAATTGCTGATCATGATCGATGCGCTGAAACGCGCGTCGGCGCGGCGTATTACCGCGGTCGTGCCTTATTTCGGTTACGCACGCCAGGACCGCAAGCCTGGCCCACGGACACCCATATCGGCAAAGCTGGTCGCGAACCTGATCACCGTGGCCGGCGCAGACCGCGTGTTGTCGGTCGATCTGCACGCCGGGCAGATCCAAGGCTTTTTCGATATTCCCACCGACAATCTTTATGCAGCGCCCGTCATGTCGGCGGACATCCATGCACGTTTCAGGGGCCGCAACCTGATGGTCGTGTCGCCGGACGTAGGCGGCGTCGTGCGTGCACGCGCGCTCTCGAAGCGGCTGGACAACGCGCCGCTTGCCATCGTCGACAAGCGTCGCGAGCGCGCGGGCGAATCGGAGGTGATGAACATCATCGGCGATGTCGACGGGCGCTTCTGCATCCTGATCGACGACATCGTCGATTCTGCGGGTACGTTGTGCAACGCCGCCGCCGCTTTGAAGGAGGCGGGCGCCGAGGATGTCGTCGCCTATGTGACGCACGGTGTCCTGTCTGGCGGCGCGGTCGCGCGGGTCGAGGGTTCGGAACTTAGCGAACTCGTCATTACCGACTCGATCGGCAATTCCGAGCAGATCGCCGGCGGCCAGCGGATCCGTCATCTGCCCATCGCGCCGTTGCTGGGCGAGGCGATCAAGCGCATCGCCGACGAAACAAGCGTATCAAGCCTGTTCGATTGACGCGGTCAGCGCTGCGACAGCGCCACGATGTGATCGAAGACCGCCGGGTGAAGCTGCGTCACGAAGGCGCATCCGTAACGGAACCTGTCGCGCCACGCGACGACTGCCTCCAGCGGCGCGAGACCCGGCATCGTCAGCCACACGACCGTCCCCGGCCATAGCGAGAAGCTTGTCTCCGCGCGGAATCCCGATAGCGACAAGTCGACGACGTTGATCTCGAAACGCGTCTGTCCGCGGTCGCGCAGATGCGCCCGCATCTTGACCGCGCGCCTGAGCGATCCTCGATCTTCGGACCTGCTGCTCGAGCGGGACGTGAAGGCCGCGTATTTCATCGCGCCTTCCCTAGTTCGAGGAAGTTAACGATCGGTAAACCCTGTCATCGGCCGGACATCGTGACCGAACACATGACTGGAATTCTGCGCCCTGCTATGCTTTATCCGCCGACAAACCGAACGCAAAGAGGCGCGTGATGAACATCCACGAATATCAGGCCAAGGAACTGCTGGCGAAATTTGGCGTCCCCGTGCCTGCGGGCTTCGCGGCGCTCAGTGTGGACGAAGCGGTGGAAGCAGCCGGCAAGCTGCCCGGACCGCTCTATGTCGTCAAGGCGCAGATTCACGCCGGTGGACGCGGCAAGGGCAAGTTCAAGGAACTCGGGCGCGACGCGAAGGGCGGTGTCCGGCTGGCAAAAAGTGCCGACGAGGTCCGCGCCGCAGCCGCCGACATGCTGGGCAACACGCTTGTGACGGTCCAGACGGGAGAGGCGGGCAAGCAGGTGAACCGCCTCTACGTGACGGACGGCGTTGACATCGCGAAGGAGTTCTATCTCGCGCTGCTGGTCAACCGCGCGACGGGGCGCGTGTCGATGGTCGCCTCCACCGAGGGTGGCATGGACATCGAGACGGTCGCGCACGACACGCCGGAGAAGATCCACTCGATCGATGTCGACACCGCGACGGGTTTCATGCCGCATCACGGACGCTCGGTCGCGACGGCACTGGGCCTGAGCGGCGATCTCGCCAGGCAGGCCGCATCGACCGCCTCCAAGCTGTATGACGCGTTCCTGGGCAGCGATGCCGAGCAGATCGAGATCAACCCGCTCGCGGTCACGGAGGGCGGCAGACTGATGGTGCTCGACGCCAAGGTCGGCTTCGATGGCAACGCGATGTTCCGGCACAAGGACCTGATGGCGCTACGCGACGAGACCGAGGAGGACCCGGCCGAGCTGGAGGCGTCGAAGCACGACCTCGCCTATATCAAGCTGGACGGCGACATCGGTTGCATGGTGAACGGCGCCGGCCTTGCCATGGCGACGATGGACATCATCAAGCTGAACGGTATGTTCCCCGCCAACTTCCTCGACGTTGGCGGCGGCGCCAACAAGGAGAAGGTGACGGCCGCGTTCAAGATCATCTTGGGTGACCCGAACGTGAAGGGCATTCTGGTCAACATCTTCGGCGGCATTATGCGCTGCGATATCATCGCCGACGGTATCGTCGCAGCGGCAAAGGAGGTGAACCTGTCCGTCCCCCTTGTCGTGCGACTGGAGGGCACTAATGTCGACAAAGGCAAGGAGATCCTCGCTGGCTCCGGACTGGCGATCGTGTCTGCCAATGATCTGGGCGACGCCGCGAAGAAGATCGTCGCCGAGGTAAAGAAAGCGGCTTGAGGAATTGAGGTGGCCGACGAGATCGATAACCTGATGCTGGAGCATCTCAAACGGTTTCAGGCGGTCCTTGATCGGGTCGAGCGCAAGCAGGACGAGATGATCGGCCGTGTCGCCAATCTTGAAGGGTCGATCGCGTCGCTGATGGGGCCTATGGCGCATCTGGCCGCCGCCGATGCCGCCCAGCAACTCTCCATCGACAATGTCAGCCGTCGCCTCGATCGTATCGAGCGCCGTCTAGAACTCACTTACTGAGGAAAGCGAATGAAGGTCCTGGTCCCGGTCAAGCGCGTGCTCGACTATAATGTGAAGCCCCGCGTGAAGGCGGACGGGTCGGGGGTCGACCTGGCCAACGTCAAGATGAGCATGAACCCGTTCGACGAGATCGCGGTTGAGGAGGCGATCCGCCTGAAGGAAAAGGCGGGTGTGACCGAGATCGTCGCTGTGTCGATCGGCGAGCAGAAATGCCAGGAGACGCTTCGGACCGCGCTTGCCATGGGTGTTGATCGCGCCATCCTGGTGCAGACCGACGAACGCGTCGAGCCACTGGGCGTCGCCAAGCTGCTCGCCAAGATCGTCGAGGAAGAGGCGCCGGACATGGTGATTCTGGGCAAGCAGGCGATTGACGACGACAACAACCAGACCGGCCAGATGCTGGCGGGCCTGCTTGGCTGGGGGCAGGGCACCTTTGCATCCAAGGTCGAGATCGCGGGCGACACGGTCAACGTAACGCGTGAGGTCGATGGCGGGCTGGAGACCGACGCGCTCAAGCTACCGGCGATCATCACCACCGACCTGCGTCTGAACGAGCCGCGCTATGCGTCGCTGCCCAACATCATGAAGGCGAAGTCGAAGCCGATGGCCAGCAAGACGCCCGCCGACTACGGTGTCGACGTCAGCCCGAGGGTCGAGACGCTGAAGGTCGTCGAGCCGCCCAAACGCACTGCCGGGATCAAGGTCGCCGATGTCGATGAACTGGTCATGAAACTCGAAGCGATGGGAATTGCCAAGTGAAGACGCTGGTCTGGGTCGAGCATGACGGCGCCGCCGTCAAGGACGCTACCTTGTCGGCCGTGACGGCGGCGAGCAAGCTGGGCGAGGTGCATCTGCTGGTCGCGGGCGAGGGCGTCGATGGTGTCGCGCATGCGGCGGCGCGGGTCGCGGGCGTCGGGAAGGTGCATGTCGCGGACGACTCGGCCTATGCGCACGCGCTGGCGGAGAATGTCGCGCCGCTCGTCGCGCAACTCATGGGTCACCACGACGCCTTCATCGCGCCGGCGACAACGCAGGGCAAGAACATCGCGCCACGCGTTGCGGCGATGCTGGACGTCATGCAGATCAGCGACATCCTGTCCGTCGAGAGCGAGGACACGTTCACCCGGCCCATCTATGCCGGCAATGCGATCGCGACCGTCCGGTCTTCGGACGCGAAGAAAGTCATCACCGTGCGCGGAACCGCCTTCGACAAGGCCGAGGTGTCGGGCGGCAGCGGTGCGATCGAGGCGGTTGCGACGACGGGTGATGCGGGGCTGGCGACGTTTGCCGGTGCCGAGATCGCCGCAAATGAGCGACCCGAACTGACATCCGCCGCGGTCATCGTCTCGGGTGGTCGTGCGCTGGGTTCGGCCGAGAAGTTCCACGAACTGATTGATCCGCTCGCCGACAAGCTCGGCGCCGGCGTCGGCGCCAGCCGCGCGGCCGTGGACGCAGGCTATGCGCCCAACGACTATCAGGTCGGCCAGACCGGCAAGATCGTGGCGCCGCAGGTCTATATGGCGGTCGGCATATCCGGGGCGATCCAGCATCTGGCCGGGATGAAGGACTCCAAGACGATCGTCGCGATCAACAAGGACGCCGATGCGCCGATCTTCCAGGTTGCCGATCTCGGCCTGGTCGGCGACCTGTTCAAGGTGCTGCCCGAACTGACCGAAAAGCTGTGAGCAAGGACCAGCCCAACAAGCCCGGCGCCGATCCCGAGCCGGGCGCTGGTGAGGACGAGCAGGCGGTCGAGACGCAGGGCACGGTCAGCCCCGACGACTATCCCAAATCGGTGGGCGGAAAGCCCAATTACAAGGATCGTGGCTCGGAATGATACCGCTCCACCATCGTGCGGATATCGATCCGCGCCTTCAGCCGGGCGGCTAACAGTGCTGTCCCGCTGATCTTGCGCTGCACGAACAGCGTGTCGACCGGCGGCAGGTGCCATGTCGCCCTGTCCTCGATCAATGTGGTCGCTTGATCGCGCAAGGCGCCGACGAAACTGCGATCGCCGAAATCGAAGACTGCGTCCTTGTTCAGCTGTTCGAGGATGACAGCGATCATGTTGTCGATGATCGTCCGGTGACGATCGACAGCGACTTCGCCCAGGAAACCGGTTTCGACCGCAGCGTGACGGACGGCTGAGCCTTCTGATGCAAGACCGGCCGTGAGCAGGCGAAGATAGGCGCCCGAGGTGCCCGCATCGACGTCTCTCGCCGCGCCGAAGTCGAGCAGGACGAGCTGTCGGGTTGATGGCCGATAGCGGTAATTCGCGAAGTTCGGATCGGTCTGCATGACGCCGAAATCGAACAGTTCGCGCAGGACGAGCGCGATCAGCGCGCGCATCGCGGCATCTCGATCCTCCTGCGATGCAGCCTCCAGCGTCTCGACCGCCTCACCTTCCTCATAACTCATCGCGAGGACGCGGTCGGTCGTGAAGTCGTGGTCGAGCGTCGGGAGGACATAACGATCATCGCCGGCGAGCAGGGCGGCGAAGCGCTCCATCTGCGCGCCCTCCCGCCGATAGTCCGCCTCCTCGTGCAACTGCCGCTTGGCCTCGACCAACAATGCGTCGATCGGCAGTTCGCGTGGCAGTAGATTCGCAATTCGCAGCAGCGTGGCCACGTTGTCCACGTCCGCGTCAATGCTCTCGGCAACACCCGGATACTGGATCTTGATCGCCAGTTCGCGCCCGTCGCGCCCCGTTGCGCGGTGAACCTGCCCGATCGATGCGGCCGCAATCGGTGTCGCGCTGAAGCGCCGGAAGCGAGTCCGCCAGTCCTTGCCCCAGGCCCGTGACAGCACCGTTTGCAACTGCGCGGGCGGCATGTGGCTGGCATTCTGCCGCAAGCGCGCGAGGATGTCGCTCAGCTCGGGCGGCAGCATGTCGCCCGCGTCCATCGAAATCATCTGGCCCATCTTCATCGCCGCGCCGCGAAGGTGCGACAGGCGATCCGCCAGCCGTCCGGCATTTGCGGGCGTCATCAGCAGGTCGCGCATCCTGGGCCGCTCGCCGTCCGCTAGTCGCCGCGCGCCTTCCGCGACCATGCCGCCAGCGACCCCGCCGGCAAGTCTTCCGAACACGCCTAGGCGTGACATCCTTCCGCTCGGCACGGCACGTATCGACGCCGCCGGTAGCTGGTCATCGCGGGCCAGTTCTTGGGGGAGGGGAACGGGAGGATCATCATTCATCTGGATTGCCGCTCCGACGTGCCGACATGCCAGGGTCGGGCACCTCCCGCATTGAGCGATATGGGGCGAATGAAGGAGCAATCAACGAGCCGCCTGCCCGTCACTTCTCTTCGAGCGTGAAATCGATGCGGATGCGCACCCATGCCCCTACAAGCTTGCGGCCGCCGATCCTCGGTGGTTTTATCCGGAATTGCCATGCCGCCTGTCGGAGCGCGCGTGCGCGTCCGAGTCCCAACGGCGATTCGCCCAATTCCCGGCAATTGTCGACGTGGTTATCGGGGATCGTGTGGCAGGCGATCATCGCCCAGCCGCCGGGAGGAGAACGGGCAGGCATGTACCCGGCCAGTTCCGCGCGGCTGGGTTCGCGAAACCATTCGGCATTGTACAGTCTTGCCCCGCCCGGTCCCTCGCCCGGGCCGTAGATCGAGGCGCTGTCGCGTCCGGTACCTTCACCATTCGCCGCGACCTCCTCACCCGAATCGCCACCGCCGGTATCCGGCGCGACGGCAGAGCGGATCATCCCGATGTCGGCCGCGTCGAACAATGCCTTGCCGCCAATCAGCGTCGGCATGACCTTGGAGGGTGCGACTGCGGGTGCTTTGGCAGCGGGCGGCGCGGGCGTTTGTGGGGCGGGGGTACGTGCCGAAGGGGACTCTGCCGCCGGACTTTTCCTCGGGCGCGGCGTCGGCTTTGGCGCAACCTCTTCACTCGTGCCTTCGGGGAGCATCGTGAAGGTCGCGGGTGGCTGCGCCAAGGGTACCGGCTGTGGCGGCTGTGGTGGCTGTGATCGCAGTAGCAGCATCAGGACGAGCAGATGTGCGGCGACCGCGAGCAGCAAGGCAGCTACGCGACGCGGCCGTGATACCGCGACAGTCCGAGCACGTGGCGGGGTTAGAGCACCGCTCATCGATGCGCCGCTAGAGTGCCCTCGGAGTGACAGCAAGCGTGCTCAGAGTTGATGTCCCGTACGATCGCGCTTCGTGGCCAGATAGCGGGCATTGTGCATGTTGGGCGGCAGGGCGTGAGGCACGCACTCATCAACGATGATGCCGCGTGCCTCCAGTGCGCAGACCTTGGCGGGATTGTTGGTCAACAGGCGGATACATCGCTGGCCAAGCAGTGTCAGCATGCGTGCCGCCAGCCCGAAATCGCGCGCGTCGACGGCAAAGCCGAGGCGTGTATTGGCGTCGACCGTGTCGAAGCCCTGATCCTGCAGCGCATAGGCCCGCAGCTTGTTGACCAGACCGATGCCGCGTCCTTCCTGCCGAAGATACAGCAACATACCCCATCCCGAG
This sequence comes from Sphingomonas sp., assembly GCA_965260965.1. GTDB lineage: Bacteria > Pseudomonadota > Alphaproteobacteria > Sphingomonadales > Sphingomonadaceae > Sphingomonas. Next base: position 2,607,048 of record CBDHCA010000003.1, read on the forward strand.
GTCGCGATCGCGCGGATGGCGGTATGAAGTTGCGGCCCGCAATCGCATTTCAGGCTGCTGAACACGTCGCCGGTCAGACATTCGCTGTGGAGCCGCACGATCGGGACCGTGCCGTTGGGCTGGCCGATAACCAGCGCGACATGATCCTCGGCGCTCGCGAACGAGCGGAAGGCGATAATCTCCGCGTCGCCCGCTCCTTCGACGGGCAGTTTCGCCCGTGTCGCGATCACGAGCAGGTCGGCATCCTCATAGGCGTCGACATCCGTGCTGCTCATCGACACTTCGGGCCCGCGGCCGCCGACGAAGAATGCAGGCAACAGTCCCGCCAGGCGCGCGATCCGCAACGCCGCCGCCGCCGGCTCGGCATTCGTCAGCGGCACAGCGCGCAACGGACCCTTGAACGGGGTCGTCAGGTCAAGCGCGGGGTCGGCGAGCGCGGTCGCCATGGGAATGTCGATCCACGGCGCACGAGCCACGAGCACCGGCCGGTCGGGATCGGCAGCCGCAAGCTGGTTCGTGAGGCGCAGCGTGGTCGCACGCCCGCTCGAGAGCAGGACATTCGCTGTCCGATCGGGGTCGAACGTCTCCAGACGCGCGTCGTCCGCCGTCTCGATGGCAAGCATGGGAACGCCGTCGACCGCGATCGGCCATCCCCGGCGCAGCGCATCGATCGCCCGCGCCGCGCCGCGCGCCGCTACCACGCGAACTCGGTCATGATCGGCACGTGGTCGCTCGGCTTCAGCCAGGCGCGGCAGTCCTCGAACACCGTATGCGACACCGCCCGGGCGGCGATACCTGGAGTCGCCCATTGATGGTCGAGCCGCCTTCCACGGTCGGATGCCGCCCAGTCGCGCGCCCGGTAGCTCCACCAGGTGTGCAATCGGGCCGGTGCAGGATGAAACTGACGGCCGAGGTCGATCCAGTTCCCTGCCACCTGCAACCTTGCCAACGCCTCGACCTCGATCGGCGTGTGACTGACGACTCCCAGCAGCTGACGATGGCTCCAGACGTCTTCGGGCAGTGGCGCGATGTTGAAATCGCCGACCAGAATCGTGGGATCCTCCAGTCGCTCCGACCACCGGGTCATGCGTTCGACGAAGTCAAGTTTCTGGGCAAATTTGGGGTTCGCCTCGCGGTCCGGATTATCACCCCCAGCGGGCACATATACGTTTTCCAGCCTGGTACCGTTTTCAAGCCTGACACCCAAGTGGCGGGCCTCGCCATTGGCCTGCCAATCGAGCCGATCGTCCGCAGTGATCGGCGTTCGCGCGATGATCGCGACCCCGTGATGCATCCGCTGGCCATGCGGCACGACATGGCGATAGCCGAGTTCGTGAAAGGCCCGCACCGGAAATTCGGCGTCAATGACCTTGGTCTCCTGCAGGCAAAGAATGTCGGGTTGCACTTCTCGCAGGAAACGCTCGACGATCGCGATACGGAACCGAACCGAGTTGATATTCCAGGACGCGATCTTCACCGAGACGACTTAGGAAGTTTTAGCGCCGAGGCAAAGCACCTCCCGAACGCCTGCGCCGGCAGGCAGTCGAAGGAGCGCGTCGCCGATCGCTAGCGTACTCATTCCGGCTCGTTGTCGGGCATGTGAATGAACGCCAACAATCAAAGGCCCCCGCTCCGGGGGCATGGAGCGAGGGCCGACCTGGCGTTCGTCACGCAGGCGGGATGAAGATCGTCCGGACAACAGGGGGGAACTCCGGAACGCCTCACATCCGCGAGACCGGCTCTAGGCCGCTCAAGCTGTCGCGTGGATGAACGGACGATCAACGGCTGCGAAACCGTCAATTTCTCACGCCGCGTTTTCTGGGATCGTTCCAGCGAAACATCGAGTCCGCGATGTTTACGCCGTAGCGCTGATTTGTAAGGCGGATCGTTGTCCGATTGTTCTGGCTGTCGAGCGCGACCCAGCCCTGCAGCGTCAGCCCGGCCGGCCCGCCGCCCCGCGCGAAAACCAGGGTGATGCGCCCGTATTCCGGATGCTTGGGATCATTGGCCTCAACCGAAACGATGTGCGAGTCCTGACCCGGTACCACATGCGCGAAGCGGCTGATGTCGCGCGTCGGATCGAGCACCACGCCGAGTGGGGAGTTGCGGATCGGCCAGCGCTGGACCTGATTGACCGAATAATCGATGAAGGTCAGCGCACCGCCCTCCGCAACGATGAGCAACGGCACGCCCTTTTCATACTGGAACCGGATCTTTCCAGGCTGCTTCAGCGTCAACGTGCCGGTCAGCACCTTGCCGTTCCGATCGGTCTGCGTGAAATCCGCGGTCAGTGTCGTGATCGCGCGAAGGTGATTCTGCACCGATTGCAGATTGGTCGACTGCGCCGCGAGAGGAACGGGCGTGAGGGCGACGAGCGCGGCAACAGGCAGAATTCGGTTCAAAAAAGCGTCTCCAGTAGAGGTCTGTCGATATGGCGACTGCCGTTGAACGTGCTGTGAACCGGGTGGGCGACTCAGGGACGCGGCATCGCCGGCGAAGAAGCCGTCAGTCAAGCGCCGACGTCGGTGTCGTCGATCCGGTGGCGTTGTTTGCCCGACATCCTCCTGATTCACCAGATGGAAGCCATCCTCACTCGTTAACCTCACTTCAACCACCTTCGTTCATCCCTCGTCCCGACACATTGCGGGGGGGGGGGCGGGGATGGCAAAGGTAGTCGACGTTGCGATCATCGGGGCGGGGCCCGCAGGGCTGACCGCCGCCTACCTGCTGGGCAAGGCCGGCTTCAGCGTCACCGTGATCGAGCGGGATCCGCGCTATGTCGGCGGGATCAGCCGCACGGTCGAGCATGAGGGCTTCCGCTTCGACATCGGCGGGCACCGCTTTTTCTCCCGGTCTAAAGAGGTGGTCGACCTGTGGAACGAACTGCTGCCTGACGATTTCATCGAGCGCCCGCGGATGAGCCGCATCTATTATGAGGGCCGCTTCTACAGCTATCCACTGCGCGCGTTCGAAGCGCTACGCAATCTTGGCCTGTGGCGCTCGGCGCAGTGCATGGCAAGCTACGCGCTGGCCAGAGCCCGCCCGATCCGCACCGTGTGCAGCTTCGAGGACTGGGTCGTCAACCAGTTCGGACGGCGCCTGTATTCGATTTTCTTCAAGACCTACACCGAAAAAGTCTGGGGCATGCGATACCATGTCCGCCGACTGGGCGGCGCAGCGGATCAAGGGCCTAAGCCTTGGCGCGGCCGTGCTGGACGGGCTGAAACGCTCGCTCGGCCTCAACCGCTGCCCAAATGACGGAATGCAGGCCAAGACGCTGCTGGAGAGCTTCCGCTATCCCCGACTAGGTCCTGGCATGATGTGGGAGGCGGCGCGCGACCGCATCGTCGGGCATGGCAACCGCGTGCTGATGGGCCATAGCCTTCACCGGCTGGCCGAGGATGCGCAGGGCTGGCGGCTGCAAGCGATGGCGCTCGACGGTGCGCTGACGACCGTCCGGGCGCGCCACGTCATCAGCAGCATGCCGATGCGCGAGCTTGCGGCGCGGCTCCATCCGATGCCAGTTACGCTGCCACAGGCGGCGGCGCTGCGCTACCGCGACTTCCTGACAGTCGCACTATTCATCCGCGCACCTGATCTGTTCCCCGACAACTGGATCTATATTCACGACGCCAGGGTAAAGGTCGGTCGCGTCCAGAATTTTCGGTCCTGGTCGCCCGAGATGGTCCCTGATTCCGCCATCGCGTGCGTCGGCCTCGAATATTTCTGCTTCGAGGGCGACGGGCTCTGGGCAAGCAGCGACGCGGAACTGATCGCGCTGGCGACGGCGGAGATGGCGACGCTGGGGCTATGCTTGCCCGAACAGGTGACGGGCGGAACCGTGGTGCGGCAGCACAAAGCGTATCCCGTTTATGACGACGATTATGCTGCCAACGTTGCCGTGGTCGCGCGCGAACTGGCAGCGCGCTACCCGACGCTGCACCTGGTCGGCCGCAACGGCATGCATCGCTACAACAATCAGGACCACGCGATGATGACCGCGATGCTGACGGTCCGCAATATCCAGGCGGGCACGCGCCTCCACGACGTCTGGGCAGTAAACGAGGACGCGGAGTATCACGAGGCGGGCCGGGAGGGGGAAGCCGAAGCGCTATCCTCGCTACGGGCGGTGCCCGAACGGATCAGGACGGCGGCGTGACCGCCCCGTCATTGTGGCGGCCGATCCTTGGTGCCTGGGTACTCGCGTCGCTCGTCCTGGTGGTGACGACAACGCCGACGATCATTGCACCGCATTATCCCGATCCGGACGACATCATGCGCTTGCTGGAAGTGCGCGACCTGCTGAACGGGCAAAGCTGGTGGGACGTTTCGCAGCACCGGTTTGCCAGCGGACTCATGCATTGGTCGCGTCTCGTGGATGTGCCGCTGGCGATGGTCGAACTGCCGCTCAGGTCGCTCTACGGACAGGCAGTCGCGGAACGGGCGGCGCTGATCGTCGTACCGCTCGTAACGTTGCTGGTCGTTATGGCGCTTGGAGGGTTTCTGACCAGGCGGCTGCTGAATGAAGAATACGCACGCGCCGCGCTGCTGATCGCCCCACTCTCGGTCCCTATCCTCTATCAGGTCCGACCGATGCGGATTGACCATCACGGGTGGCAGATCGCGCTCTCGCTCGCGGCCCTGCTCGCCTTCGTCGCCCGGCCGACGGCCCGCTCGGGCATTACGGGCGGGGCCATGCTCGCGCTGTTGCTGACGACCTCGCTGGAGGGACTGCCGATCGCCGCCGCTCTGCTCGGCATTCTCGCGCTGTCCTGGATGTTCCGGCCGGAGCGCGCTCCTCAACTCGCCGCGGCGGCAGGAACATTGTTCGGCTGCTCGGTCCTCCTGCACGCGGCGACACGCGGCCCGGCCTTCACGGCACCCGCCTGCGACGCCATGTCGCCGGCCTGGCTCGCGGTCCTCGGGACGGCGACCGCCGGTGTCACGAGCGCCTGCCGGCTGCGCAACTCGGGGATGAGTTTGCGCATCGGCGCGCTAGCAGCGACCGCGCTTGCCTGCATCGCCGTGCTGCTCGCGATCGACCCGCGCTGTGCAGCGGGACCCTTCGGTAGTCTCGATCCCGTGGTTCGCACTCTCTGGTACGATCAGGTGTCGGAGGGGCTGCCGATCTGGCAGCAGCTCCCGATCTGGGCGGCGATGACGGCGGGCCTGCCGATCGTGGGGCTGGTCGGCGGCTGGCTGGCTATGCGGAAGGCTTCGCCGGAGCGCGTGGATGGCTGGCGGATCGCGATGGCGGCATTGGCCTGCGCGTTCGCACTGTCACTGATGGTTTCGCGTGCGGCGGGGACCGCGAACGCTTTTGCGCTGCCAGGCGCGGCCTGGGTGCTCACCACGCTCCTTGCCCGCGCGCGCTTGGTGTCAAGCGTCATCGGGCGTACGGCGGCGACTACCGGTGCGCTGATCGTAACAGCGCCCGGACTGGTAGCGGTTCCGCTCCTGGGCTTCCTGGAACAGGCGGCCGCCGGACGACCGACCATTCGGTCTCCCGGACGCCGATATTGCACCCGCCTTGCAGATGCGCGCGCCGTGCGCGCCATTCCACCCGCGACCCTGTTCACGCCGATCGACATCGCGCCCGAGATCATCGCCGCGACCGGCCATCGCGCCATAACCAGCGGTCATCACCGCAATGGCGCGGCCATGCGCGACATAATCGATACGTTCACCGGCTCCCCTGATCGCGCACGTCGCATCATCATGCACTATCATTCCGACTACCTCGTCGCCTGCCCCGGCCTGAACGAAACCGACCTCTACCGCTCGACTGCCCCGGACGGCTTCTGGGCACGCCTTGAACGCGGCGAGCGGTTCGACTGGCTGCGACCCGTACCCATCCCCGGGTCGCCGGTGCTCGCATGGCGGCTCGTCGCGACCCGCTTGCCCCGCAGACCCGCCGCCCGGTAGAGCGCGTTGATGCGCGATCCGGCCGTCAGGCTCCAATGGTGGCAGACACACCGGTTCGTGGTCGCGGTTGCACTCGCTTCGATCATTCCGCTGTTGTGGCCGACGATTCCGCCACTCGTCGACCTGCCGGGCCATATGGGCCGCTACCGCGTCCAGCTCGACATCTCCGATACCCCGTTGCTGGCCCGGTGGTACGATTTCCATTGGCAACTGATCGGCAATCTGGGCGTCGACCTGCTCATCGAGCCGCTTGCACCGATCCTCGGGCTGGAGCCGGCGGTGAAGCTGATCGTGATGGCGATCCCCGCGCTGACCGTCACGGGCCTGCTGTGGATCGCACATGAGGTTCACGGGCGCATTCCCAGCCCGGCGCTCTTCGCGCTACCGCTGGCATACAGCTATCCCTTCCAGTTCGGCTTTGTGAACTTCGCGCTGTCGATGGCGCTGGCGCTCAACCTGTTCGCCTTGTGGCTTCGCATGGCGCGCATGGGCCGCCTGCGGATGCGCGCGATAGTGTTCGTGCCGCTGTCGTGCGCGCTATGGGTCTGTCACACCTTCGGTTGGGGCGTGATGGGGGTGCTCGCTTTTTCTGCCGAGATGATCCGTCAGCACGACCTGCATCGCGGCCGGGGACCAACAGGATGGATCAAGGCCTGGATCATTGGCGGCCTGGGCTGTTTGCCGCTCGCACTGCCGATCCTGCTCATGATCTTCTGGCGCTCCGGCGACCATGTGGCGGGGCAGACCGGCGACTGGTTCAACTGGCGCGCAAAGTTGATGTGGCTGCTGATGGTGCTGCGCGACCGGTGGATGGCGTTCGACATCACGTCGACGACGGTGCTGCTGCTGATCCTGTTCAAGGGCCTGCGCGACGCCCGGATCGAATATTCGCGAAACCTGGGCCTCTCGGCGCTGTTCCTGCTGGCGGTCTTCATCGTCCTGCCGCGCATCGTCTTCGGCTCCGCCTATGCCGATATGCGGCTCGCGCCCTTCATGCTGGCTATCGCGATCATCGCGCTCCGGCCCCGGCCCGGCATGTCTATCCGGGGCGCATCGACGCTGGCGGTGATCGGCGTAACGTTCTTTCTGATTCGTCTTGGCGGCACAACCGTCAGTCTCTGGCTGTTCGATCGCAGCTACGCGCATGAATTGGCCGCTCTGCCCCATGTACCGCGCGGTGCACGCATGGTCAGTTTCGTAGGCGAGGATTGCCAGAACGACTGGACGATGACCCGGCTGGAGCATCTGCCCGCCATCGCGCTGGAGCGGCGGTTGGCCTTTTCCAACGACCAATGGTCAATGCCCGGCGCGCAGCTGCTTACTACTCACTATCCCGCTCCGGGCTATTCGCACGATCCGTCGCAGATCGTGACCGCCCGGCCGTGCAGCCATGAATGGTGGCGTACCATCGCGACCAGCTTGGCCGATTTCCCCCGCGACCGGTACGACTATCTCTGGCTGATCCGAGTGCCGCGTTACGACCCCGGCCTCGAGGCCGGGCTGATCCCCCTGTGGCGCTCTGGCAACAGCGCGCTATTCAGGATCGACCACGCGGGCGCTCGACCAACGCGCATCGACTCTCGGCAATAAGGTCAGTCGCGCCGGAACGGCGTCATCGTACCCAGAAATTCCTGATTCGCCTCGACGCTCATCCGCTCGCGACGCAGGAAATCCTCGATGGCCCGGCGAAAACCGGCGTCCGGGATATAGTGCGCCGACCAAGTCGACACTGGAGAATAACCACGCGCCAGCTTGTGCTCACCCTGCGCTCCGGCCTCCACCGTCTTCAGACCACGCGCGATGGCCGCGTCGATCGCCTGATAATAGCACAGCTCGAAGTGAAGGAACGGCACCTCCTCGACGGCGCCCCAGTAGCGGCCGTAGAGCGTATCCGGGCCGATCAGGTTCAGCGCGCCGGCCACCGCACGGCCATCGCGCTCTGCGGTGATCATTAATATGTTGTCACCCATTGCCTGCACCAGATGTCGAAAGAAAGACCGCGTCAGATAGGGCTGGCCCCATTTGCGGGCGCCGGTGTCCTGATAAAAGACCCAAAACGCATCCCACCACGCCTCGGTGATGGCGTCGCCGACGAGATGCCGGATCGTCAGGCCTCGGACGGCGGCGGCGCGCTCCTTGCGGATCGCCTTGCGCTTGCGGCTGGACAGCGCCGCCAGAAACTCGTCGAATGAGGCATAGCCTTCGTTCGTCCAGTGAAACTGCGTCCCCTCACGGATCAGCCATCCCGCTGATTCGAACAGGGGGATCTGGTTCGGCGTGATGAAGGTCGCGTGCGCCGATGACAGGTTTCCACGATCGGCGACCGCCTCAATCGCACAAAGTAGTGCGGGCGCCAGTGCGTCGTCTCGCAGCAGTAGGCGTGGGCCTGGTACGGGGGAGAAGGGCGCTGCGATCTGTAGCTTGGGATAATATTGCCCGCCCGCGCGCTCCCATGCATCCGCCCATGCATGGTCGAAGACATATTCACCCTGACTGTGGCTCTTGGCGTAAGCCGGCGCGATCGCCGCCGGGCGCCCGGCGGCATCGTCGATGACGATAGGCAGCGGTTGCCAGCCAGACCGCCCGCCGACGCTGACCGACTCTTCCAGCGCGGCGAGAAAACCATGCCTCACGAACGGGTTGCCGTCTGTGCAGGTGTCCCAATCCTCGGCGGCGATCTGGCGGACGCCGTCGGCGATGCGGGCGGTAACGGCGGTCATTGGCCGTGAAATAGGGGCACTATCGTGGTATCGCCACCCGGCGGCTAGCTGAGCGCGATGATTGCGTCGATCTCGACCGACACGCCAAGCGGCAGCACGGGAACACCTACTGCGCTGCGCGCATGCCGCCCCCCGTTCCCGAACAGTGCGATCAGCAACTCCGACGCACCATTGGCCACTTTGGGCTGGTCGACGAAATCGGCTGTGGAATTTACGAACACACCCAGCTTGACGACCTGCGCCACCCGCGACAGGTCGCCTCCCAGATGGCGCTTTACCTGCGCGACGATCATCAGCGCGCAGGCCTGCGCCGCCGTCTGCCCCTGTTCCAGTGACACGCCCTCCCCCAGCCGCCCGGTCATCAACTGGCCATCGATGAAGGGCAATTGTCCGGAAACGTGCAGAAGCCCCGCAGCCTCTACCGCCGGTGCATAGGTCGCAACGGGCGCTGCGGGCTCGGGGAGCGTCAACCCCAACTCTGCGAGTCTGGTATCAATATGGTCAATCATGCCCATCCTCAAGCCGACGCTTGCTCCCGGGTCAAGACCGGTCCGGGTCGTCCCTGGGCAAAGCGCTCGGCGATCCATTCGGCCGCCTCTCGCCAGTCGTCGATTCGTGCATGCGCCTGTTCCGCATCGGGTGTCGCGATCGCCAGTTCCGGCTCGGCAATCATGTGTAGTCGCCAGACTTCGGGCACATGGCGCGCCACCGAGTCGTGATGCACCGCCAGATCATCGACGAAAACCGTGACGGACGGCGTGAACTCCTCGACCAGCCGCGCTACGGGCGTACCCTTCCCGCCCTGGTTGCATTCCACACGCAGGTCGATTCCGTGCGCACCCAGTTGCCGGATACGCGGTACACGGCATTCGTCGGCCAGGTTGGTCAGCACGACGATGTCCGCCTGCTGCCCGAGCATCGTCAACGCCTCACGGGCGTGAGGGACCAGCGTCTGTCGCTCCATCTCGGCGGGAAAGAATTCTCCGAGCATCGGCCAGACTTCATCGGCGGTCAGCGCCATGCCATCGGCGCGGCGACGCATGCTATCACCCATGTGACCGGCGCCGATGCTGTAATCGATCGCATGCGTGTCGCCGACCCATGTCCGGAAGTGTCGGACCATGTGCAGCAACACTTCATCACAATCGGTAATCAGTAGTGGTCGAGTCATCGGGCCTCCAGCAAACGTCGCGCATCAACCAGCGCGGCCGGGGTTACTTCCAGGTCCTGCGCACAGTCGATCAGGTCGGGCTCATGCGCCTCCAGAAAGGCGATGGTCGCGGCCAGCACCGCCGGCTCACCGATCCGCTCCTTCAGGTCAGCAGGCGAAATCCCGGTAGTGCCAATAAATCGCATTGCACGATCAGGATCGGTCAGTGTCCATATCAGGGCACGCAGCGCGACCGCTTCGGAATCGGGTGAGTACTTATCCTGTGTGTTTGAAACTTGATCGGACATTGCCTAGAAACATTCATTCGTTCGTCGGGGGGACACAGGCGCGTGGCCAAGAGGGTACTCGTTGTCGAGGACAACGAACTGAACCTGAAACTCTTCAGCGATCTGCTACGGGCCCATGACTATGTCGTGGAACCGGTCCGCGACGGTCGCGATGCAGTTGCACGCGCTCATGCATTTCAGCCTGACCTGATCGTGATGGATATTCAGATGCCGCACGTTACCGGCTACGAAATCCTGCTGCAACTCAAGGCTGACGGGTCGCTGCAGACAATTCCCGTCATGGCTGTCACCGCCTATGCGGGCCGTGAGGATGAAGAGCGTATTCGCGGCGCCGGTGCCAATGCCTATGTCTCGAAACCCATCAGCCTAGTGCGCTTCATGGACGAGGTCACAGGCCTGATTTGAAGCCCACCGTCAATGAGATGGCTGATCCACGATTACTTGATCTTAGCTTCCTTGAACTCGACATGCTTGCGAGCGACAGGGTCATATTTCTTGAATGACAGCTTCTCCGTCTTGGTCCGTGGATTCTTCTTCGTCACATAGAAGAATCCGGTATCGGCGGAACTGACGAGCTTGATCTTGACGGTAGTCGGCTTGGCCACGAGCCTGTCCTTGATAACGTTGGGGGCGCGCAAGACCCAATGGTCCGTCGCCGAGTAAGGCGCGCCGCATGCCGTATGCCGCACTCAGAGTCAACGTCCACCGGATTAAACGCGGCTTCATCGTTCCCGTTCTACAATGCCGTCAGTGCCAGGCCTAGGATTATAGATGGCCCAAGCAATGACGGTCGATACGCTGGCAGCGGTCCGCGTCGAACTTGCGGCGCTGATCGCAGCGATCGACGTGAAAGCGCCTCATGGATATCCCCGCGGTCAGCCGACCAATGCGATCCATGACTGGCTGGCGATGCTGCGCGAGGCGGTCGGGAGCGACGCGCAGGGCGTGGACGCATGCCACGCCGTCGCGGCTGTCTGCTCGGCACGATTGGCGGCGTAATTGGACGCGCTGATGGCGGCGCTCATTGCCGCCTTCGCGGCGCAGACGGGGGACCGCACCGCCTGGCTCGCTGCGATCCTGGGCGATCGCTACCGCCGACCTTGGCAGGTGGTCGCTGCGGCCGGACTTGCACTCGCCTCGGCCAGTGTAATCGCCGTGGCGCTCGGTACGGCGCTGGCGCCCCGCCTGACCCCGGAAGCGAGACTGGCGGTGCTGGCGATTGCCTTGATCTTTCAGGGCGGTGGAGCGTTTTTCCCACTGAAGGCGCCGGACAGACTGACGGGTTGGCGCACCGGCGCGGCTCTGACGAGTTTCGTAGGGCTGTTTATCCTCGCATTCGGTGACGGGGTGCAGTTCATCATCGGCGCGCTCGCCATGCGCTCGCCGCTTCCCTGGTTGGCTGCGATCGGCGCGACGATCGGATCGCTTGCTGTTGTCGCGCCAGCGGCGATCATCGGTGAGCGGGCATGGCTGGCGTTGCCGCTACGCTCGGTCAGACTGACTGCCGCCGTCGCGTTCCTGCTGACCGGCACGTTTATCGGCCTGAGTGCGATGCGACTGCTAGGATAGATTTTCGAGCCGGGTCGTTATTCCGCCGAGACAACCCAGTCCCGGAGCAGAACATGGCCGACACCGCCCCCAAGCTGAAGACCCCGACTGATCTGAACCGAAACGACACCCGCACGCCCGATGAGGCATTGAACAACGCGTTGGCGGATTGTTTCGCGCTCTATCTCAAGACGAAGAATTTCCACTGGCATATGTCAGGGCCGCATTTTCGCGACTATCATCTGATGTTTGACGAGCAGGCGACCCAGATCCTGAGCGTTACCGATGCCATCGCCGAGCGTGTCCGCAAGACCAGCCACACGACGCTCCGGTCGATCGGCGACATCGCCCGGCGTCAAGCGATTGCGGACAATGACAAGGACTTCGTACCTGCCCCGGACATGCTGGCCGAGTTGCGCGACGACAATCTGAAACTCGTCGAGCGACTGCGCGAGGCGCGTAATCTCGCCGAGGAAGCCAACGATACCGCCACCAGCAGCTTGGCCGACGATTGGATCGACGAAGCTGAGGAGCGCGCCTGGTTCCTGTTTGAAGCCAGCCGCAAGGGCTGATCAGGAGATCCATTCATGTTGAAGCTGGCTATTACTTTCCTCGTGATCGGGCTGGTCCTGGCTCTGTTGGGGTTCGGCGGCATCGGCGGGGCCTTTATCGGCATCGCCAAGATCCTGTTCTTTATTGCGATCGCGCTGTTTCTGATTTTCCTGGTCCTCGCGCTGGCCGCAGGCAAAAGCATCAAAAGTGCGATAGATTAGATGTTTGATCCCGGGCTTTGATGGTGCATTGTTCACGAGCGACTGGAAGGACGCGCTATGGGCCAGGTACTTCGTGGGAGCGCCACGACGACTGAGGCAGTCCCCCGGATTAAGTCCGGGACAGGCTAGGGCCGAGACTCATTCAAAGCCAGAACGCGACGGCGGTTGCGAGCGCGACGCCTGAGAGGAAGTTGGCGGCGAGCTTATCGTAGCGGGTGGCGACACGGCGGAAGTCCTTGAGACGGCAGAAGGCGTTCTCGATGAGGTGGCGGCCGCGATACCGGTCCTTGTCGTAGCGGATGGCGCGCTTGCGATTGCGTCGGCCTGGGATGACGGGGACAGCCCCTGCATCGCGCAGCGAGCGCCGCAGCTGGTCGGCATCGTAGCCTTTGTCGCCGAGCAGGTAGCGCATGCGCCCGGCGCGTTCGAGAAGAGCCGGTGCTGCCTTCACATCGCTGACGTTGCCGGCCGTCAGCATCAGCGCGTAGGGGCGACCGATGACGTCGGTGAGCGCGTGGACCTTTGTGGTCCAGCCACCGCGCGAGCGGCCGATCGCCTGTGTCGAGCGCCCCCTTTTGCGCCGAACGCCGCGCGCTGTGCCTTGACGTAGGTGCTGTCGATCGAGGTGCTTTTCGTGACCGCGCCGGTATCCACCAGGGCATCGAGCAGCTTCAGCCAGAAGCCCCGGTGCGACCAGCGGTTGAAGCGGTTGTAGACCGTGGTCGACGGACCATAATCGGCAGGGCAGTCGCACCAGCGGCTACCGACCTTCAGAACGTGCAGGATGCCCGAGATCACCCGCCGATCGTCCACCCGCCGGGCACCAGGCTGGTTCTTCGGCAGATGCGGCTCGATCGCCGCCCATGCTTCGTCCGACAACCACAACAATGCCATCCGCCCTCTCTGAACCGTCCCGGGTTTCCCGGAGGCTCCCACTTGTGAGTAGGAGCATCTGGAATGAGCAAGACGACGAACAAGTTTTCGCCCGAGGTCCGCGAGCGTGCGGTCCGATGGTGAACGAGCACCGGGCGGATCATCGCTCGGAATGGGATGCGATGGTGTCGATCGCCGGCAAGATCGGCTGCACGGCGGAGACGCTGCGGCGCTGGTGTCGTGACGAGGCTGGCCGGCGTGCAGGGCCAGCGTTGCTGGCGGACGATGACCGCGCCCGGCTGAAGCTGCTGGAGCGCGAAGTGAAGGAGCTTCGCCGAGCCAACGAGATCCTCAGGAAGGCATCGGCGTATTTTGCGATGGCGGAGCTCGACCGCCACGGGCGATGAAGATGGCGTTCATCGACGCCCATCGAGAGGAGTTGGGGATCGAGCCGATCTGCCGGGAACTGGCGGTCGCCCCCTCCTCATATCATCAACATGCTGCTCGCGTGGCCGACCCGGGCAAGCGATCCGCTCGCGCCCGGCGGGACGACGAGCTGAAGGGCCATATCCGGCGCGTCCACGAGGCCAGCTTTGGCCTGTATGGGTCGCGCAAGGTGTGGCGCCAGCTGCTGCGCGACGGCGTCACCATCGCCAAATGCACGGTCGAGCGGCTGATGAAGGCGATGGGGCTTGCCGGTGTCCGACGCGGGAAATCCTGTGTCACCACCGTTTCCGACCGAAAGGCACTGTGCCCGCTCGACAAGGTCAACCGGGCCTTCAAGGTTCAGCGCCCGAACGCACTGTGGGTGGTGGACTTCACCTACGTCCACACCTGGGCAGGCTTCGTCTACGTGGCGTTCGTCATCGACGCGTTCGCCCGCCGGATCGTCGGCTGGAAGGTCAGCAGCAGCGCGACCGCACTTCGTGCTGGATGCCTTGGAGCAGGCCATCCATGCCCGCCGACCCACGGCTAGCGATGGTCTTATCCATCACTCGGACAGGGGCTCGCAATACCTCGCTATGAGCTACACCCAGCGCCTGGCCGAGGCAAAGCTGGTGCCCTCGGTCGGCAGCGTCGGGGACTCCTATGACAATGCCCTCGCCGAGACGATCAATGGCCTCTTCAAAGCCGAGGTCATCTGGCGTCAACGCTCCTGGCCAAGCCTTGCGGCCGTCGAAATGGCCACGCTGCGCTGGGTCGACTGGTTCAACAACCATCGCCTCTTCGAACCCATCGGCTATGTCACTCCCGCCGAGGCCGAGGCGAACTACTATGCTGCCAAACAAGAACTCGATATGGCAGCATGACCCCAACCAAACTGCCTCCGGAAAATCCGGGACGCTTCACAGCGCCATCTGGTCGAATGCCGCTTCTCCAAGCTCAAGCAGTTCCGCCGCGTCGCTACCCGCTTCGAGAAAACTGCTCGAAACTACCGCGCTGTGATCACGCTTGCTGCCATCGTCCTATGGCTCAGGTAACTGTCCACACAACCTAGGGTCTGTTGAGATTCAGGATTCACATAGGTTGCAGTTTGTGATTCAAGCTCCGTGAAGGGAGCGTTGAATGACACGCCTGTGCCTGACGGACCACCAATGGTCGCTGATTGAGCCCCACTGCCTCGGGAAGAAAGCCGATCTGGGTCGGAGTGGGACCGACAACCGGATGTTTGTTGAAGGGATATTATGGATTACCCGGACAGGTAGTCCATGGCGCGATCTACCGCCCGAGTTTGGCAAGTGGAACACAGCCTTCAGGCGCTATCGTGACTGGACGAAGGCAGACGTTTTTGCCCGGATTTTCGAGGCTTTGTCCGGCGATCCCGACATGGATTACGCCATGGTGGATGCCACCATCGTCAAGGTTCACCGGCACGGCCACGGCGCAAAAGGGGGACTCAAAGCCAGGCCATAGGTAAATCCAAGGGCGGTTGGACAACCAAGATCGTCGCTCTCACCGATACCTTGGGAAACCTTGTCCGCTTTGTCCCGCTGCCCGGCAACCGCTGGGACACGCTCGGCGTGGCACCGCTCATCGAAGACATCGAGACGGGTGCCCTGCTCGGTGACAAGGCCTATGATTCCAATTGGATCATCGACGAACTCAATCAGCGCGGGACGAAAGTCGTAATCTCGCAGATGCCGCAACGGACCAGTCCTGTCGGAATCGATCTTGATGTACAAGTGGCGACATCTGATCGAAAACTTCTTCTGCAAACTCAAAGAGTTCAAGCGCATCGCCATGCGAGCATGCAAAACCGACCAGAGCTTCACCTCCATGATCCAACTCTGCTCAGCGGTCATCAACTCCCGGTGAATCTCAACAGCTCCTAGGCGGCGAGCGGGAAGCGCAGGAGACGGTCCTCGACGGGGATCAGTGCGTTGGCGTCCCGGCCGATGGCGCGCACGATTTCGGGATGGCCGGCGTCCAGCCCGCCGGTCAGCACGCCAAAGGCCGGGAGGACAAGCTTCGTCGATGTCGCGACGAAGCAACGCCGTGCGACCTGACGACCACGCACGCGCACGCGCAGCTTCGGGTGAAAGTGACCGGACAATTCGGGTCGGATCTCGGCCGGATCCGCCTCGTGGCGCAGCACCACTCCGTCGATCACTGTGTCCTGCGCAACCACGCCGCCACAGCGATCGCGCAGGACCGGGTCGTGGTTGCCCGTGATCCACGTCCAGCACACCGCGCCGGTCAGCGCGGTGAGCATGGTTCGCGCGGCCTCAGGCAACCGATCGCACGCGCCGACATCGTGGAAACTGTCGCCGAGGCACCAGACTTCCGTCGCCTGTACCGCGCTTATCAGCGCACCGAGATCGGTGAGCGTCGCGATACTGTCATAGGGGGGCAACATCTGCCCGAAGCGGGAGAACCAGCTCGCTTTCTCGAAGTGCAGGTCGGCGACCAGCAGCGCGCGGCGTTCCGGCCAGAACACAGCGCCCTGCGGCAGTGCCGATAGCGACCGACCGCAGAACGAAAACGGAACCATCCGCAACCCTTGCCCTGCCCGAGTCGCGGGATCAAGCTCTCGCTCCGGCTCAGCCCCGGGCATCGCCCGCATAGACCTTGACCAGGTCGTAGAGATAATCGCGCCCGTCATAGAGCGACTTCACGGGGATGCGCTCGTTCAGGCCGTGGATGCCGCCCATGTCCTTGTCGATGAAGAAACCCGGAACGCCGTAAACCGGAATGCCGATCGCCTCCAGGAAGATGCCATCGGTGGCCCCCGTCGACATCATCGGCAGGATCTTCATGCCCGGAAAATGCTCGGCCGCCACTTGCTGCGCGGGTACCAGGACCTTCGGGTCCAGCGTGGGCGGAATGGCGGTCGGCCGCACGGGCTGATTCGCCGTGACCGTGACCTTCGGCCCCGCCAGTTGCTTTAATCTGGTGAGTGTCGCATCGACCGTTTCGCCGGGGAAGATGCGGCAGTTGATATTCGCGGTCGCGCGCTGCGGCAGGGCGTTTTCGGCATGGCCCGCATTCAGCAATGTCGCGACGCAGGTGGTGCGCAGCGTCGAATGCAGCGTCTTGTCGCGACTCACGATGGCATCGGCCGCCTTGTCTTGCGGGTTCGCCAGCAGCCGCGTGATCGCGTCCCCCAAGGGGCCGGGCATCGCCTTTGCCGTCGCAGTGAAAAAGACGCGCGTCGTATCAGTAAATTTCACGGGGAACTCATAGCCCTGAACCGCCTTCACCGCGTCGGACAGTTCATAGATCGCGTTGTCGGGCAATGGCTGGGAGCTGTGCCCGCCGGGATTGGTCGCGAGGAACGTGTAATTCTGCGCAGCTTTCTCGCCGACCTGGATCGCCAGCAGTTCGCGATTGCCCTGCTCATTCAATCGCCCGCCACCGCCTTCGTTCAGCGCGAACTCGGCGGCGATCAGCTCCGGCTTGTTCCTTGCCAGCCACTCCGCGCCGTTGAAGGCGAAGGTTGTCTCCTCGCCGCAGGTGAGCGCCATCTTGATGGTGCGCTTCGGCTTAAAGCCGCCCTGTTTGAGGCGGATCATCGTGTCCGCCCAGGTCGCCGCCATCGCCTTGTCGTCGACGGTGCCGCGGGCGTAGTAATATCCGTTCTCCTCGGTCAGCTTGAACGGATCGCGGACCCAGTCCTCGCGCTTGGCCTCCACGACATCCAGATGCGCGAGCAGCAGCATGGGCTTGGCCTTGGGGTCGCTGCCCTTCAGGACAGCGACGAGTCCGCCGTCCTTGGGATGATCGGGCACCGAGAAGGAGGTGAGGTCGGCATCGGAATATCCCGCCGCCTTCATGCGAGTCGCAATCTGCGCGGCGGCCTGGGTACAGCTGCCCGACGACAGCGCCGTGTTGGTCTCGACGAGCTGCTTGTAAAGGCCGAGGAACTGGCGCTGGTCGGGCCGATCCTGGCCTGCCGCTGCTTCGGATATCATCGCCGAGGCCAAGGCTATTGCCGCCAGCCACTCTTTTGCCCGTCGCATCTGCCGCTCCCTGTTCGCCCGCGGCGTTAAAGCCGCAAAGCGGACGGTGTGCAACTATCGTGCGGCGATCGCGGACCGATCGCTTGCGCCGCGGGGCAGCGAGAATCGGATCGTGTGCCGGGCGAAGTCGATCTCCACCCGGCGAAAGAGCCGGAGCGCCTCCATGCCGAGCAGCATGGCCGGCTTGTCGGCCAGGCCGAAGCGAGCAAAGGGCGGCGCATCGGAGATGCCGATGGTCAAATTGCCGAACGACAGGTCGCCAACCTGGAATTGGTCGATGCGATAGGCCGGCGGGCGCATCACGCCGCCGATCACGGTCGTCATCTCCAGCGCGGACACGGGCTGCGCCCGGCTGGCCATCGCCCGGAGCAGCGCCCGGTTCCCCATCGAGACCGGCGTACCAGTATCGACGATTACCGCGACCTCCACGCCGTGCCACATCGCGTTGGTAACGATGAGCTGGCCGTAGATGGAGCGCGCGACGACGACGATGTCACCTGCCTGCGTGCCTGAGCGCGCGCGGCGCCGGGACTCGACGACCGACATGCGCTGCCGGTCGAAATCGATGACGACGCGGTGATCCGCCAGCGCATCGACACCCAGAATGCCGTGCGCGCCAAGGTCGCCCTGGTCGAGCGCGGGCGCGACGACCGTGCGGCGGGGGACGGGACCGACCGCCAGCGACGGCACGAGCGAGGTCGGCACCCATGCGCTGCCGCTCATCGCGGTGACGCGTACCGACGGCCCGGCCCTCAGGCCCAGGACACCGGCGAGCTGGCGCGAAACAACGGTTCGCTCGGCACCGGTGTCGATGATGAACGCGATGGGAGCGCTGTCGCCGATCGACACCGGAACGGTCATGCGCGACTGCGCGTCACCCAGCGCGAGTTCGGCTCCGTCTGATCCGGTCTCCGCCAACGGCAATGGCGGCGGCAGGGGGTTGGCGATCGTGGTCTGCGCGGCGGCGGGAACCGCGGCCGATGCGATCCATGCAAGCAAAGCCAACGCACACTTCATGCTGCATCGATGCTGCGCCGAAAAGCGACATTAGTCCAGCCGCATCGCTTCCGCCGCCAGCGCCTCTGCCTCGATCAGCAGCGCGTCGTCGCCGCGGCTGGTGGCGATGCGTTCGCGACCGATCAGGACCAGCACCGGCACCGCCAGCGGGCTGACCCGGTCGAGCGCGACATGGACCATCGTGTCGGCGGCGCGTTCCATCAGGCCGGCCAGCCGCCCGACATCGGTCATCCGCGCGCGCGCGTCCGCCCAGGCTGCCTCCAGCAGGAGGTGCGACGGCTCGTATCGGCGCAGCACATCGTAGATCAGGTCGGTCGAGAAAGTGACCTGGCGCCCGGTCTTGCGCTTGCCCGGATGCTGCCGCTCGACCAGCCCGCCGATGACCGCCACCTCGCGGAAAGCGCGTTTCAGGAGGTTCGATTGCTGCACCCAGTCGACGAATTCGTCCTCCAGGATGTCGGCCGAGAAAAGCGATGCCGGGTCGGTAACGGGCCGCGCCGAATATGCCGCCAGCGCATAGTCGTTGGAGACGAAGCCGAGTGGTTGCAGCCCCTGCGTCTCCATGCGGCGGGTAATGAGCATGCCGAGCGACTGGTGCGCGTTCCACCCCTCGAAACTGTATGCGACCATGTAATGCCACCCCTCGCGGGGGAAGGTCTCGACCAGGAGCTGTCCCGGCTGCGGCAGGACGGATCGCTGCACCTGGATCTCCAGCCATTCGCGCACATCGTCTGGAAAGCGGTCCCATTCACCCGGCGATGCGAGGAAACCCCGGACACGATCGGCGAGGTTGGTCGAGAGCGGCATTCGCGCGCCGCCATAGGTCGGAATACGCGCCTCACGCGTGGTCGCGCGCACGATCAGGTCCTCGGTATCCATCCGCTCGACCTCCAGGCTCATGCCGGCGAAGAAAAAGGTATCGCCCGGCGCCATCTGGGCGGCGAAACCTTCCTCAACCTTGCCGAGTGTGCGGCCGTTCTTGAACCGCACGTTCAGCATGGTCGCCTCGACGATGATCCCGGCGTTCAGCCGGTGCTGCGCGGCGAAGCGGGGATGGCTGAGCCGCCATGCGCCGTCCGGCGCCTGCGTCAATCGCTTGAAACGGTCATAGGCCTTGAGACTGTAACCGCCGTCGCTGATGAAACCGAGGACACGCTCGAACAGGTCCGAGTTCAGCGCGGCATAGGGCAGGGCGGAGCGGACTTCGCCCAGAAGCGCGTCCGTGTGGAACGGCGCGGCGCACGCACATGCCATGACGTGCTGCGCCAGCACATCGAGGCTGCCGGGCCGGAAGATGTCCGGGTCGAGCTCACCGGCCTCGACCGCGTCCAGCGCGGCGCGTGCTTCTAGATATTCGAAGCGGTTGCCGGGAACCAGGATCGCCTCGGACGCTTCGTCGAGCCGGTGATTGGCGCGGCCGATCCGTTGCAGGAGGCGGGACGAACCCTTGGGCGCGCCCATCTGGATCACGCAATCGACATCGCCCCAGTCGACGCCGAGGTCCAGGCTGGCGGTGGCAACCAGCGCGCGCAACTCGCCGGCGGCCATCGCGCCCTCGACCTTGGCGCGCGCTTCGCGCGCCAGACTGCCGTGATGGACGCCAATCGGCAGGCTCTGCGTGTTTACCTTCCACAGGTCCTGGAAGATGAGTTCGGCCAGGCTGCGCACGTTGGAAAAGATGATGGTCGTGCGGTGACGCTCGATCTCGGCCATCACCTGTTCGGCCGCGTATCGGCCCGAATGGCCGGTCCACGGCACGCGACCCTCGGGTAAAAGGATCGTGATGTCGGGCGCCGCGCCCGGCTCGCCGGCGACAAGTGCCACGCGGTCGATGTCTCCATCGGGCGCGAGCCAGGCACGATAGCCGTCGGGGTCCGCGACCGTGGCGGACAGTGCGACGCGGCGCAGCGCCGGTGCGATCCTCTGGAGCCTGGCCATAGAGAGCGAGAGCAGATCACCGCGTTTTCCGGTCGCGAAGGCGTGGACTTCATCGACGATGATCGTGCGGAGGCCGGCGAACATCGTGAAACTGTCGGGATAGCTGAGCAGCAGCGAGAGCGACTCGGGCGTCGTGAGCAGGATCTGGGGCGGCTTGACGCGCTGGCGTGCCTTGCGGTCGCTGGAGGTGTCACCCGTACGCGACTCGACGCGGATGGCGAGTCCCATCTCCTCGATCGGCCCCATCAGATTACGCTCGATGTCAGCCGCCAGCGCCTTTAACGGCGACACATAGAGCGTGTGAAGGCCGTCGGCCGGCGACTCGATCAGTTCGACGAGCGTCGGCAGGAAGCCCGCCAGCGTCTTGCCCGCGCCGGTCGCGGCGACCAGCAACGCGTCACGGCCGACTCGCGCCTCGTGCAGCATGTCGAGCTGGTGAAGCCTGGGCCGCCAGCCGCGGCCTGCGAACCATTCCGCCAGGACCGGCGGCAAGACGGTCAGCAGGGCGTGCTCACTTTGGCGGGCGGTCCGCCTCCGGCTGCTTTTCCTCGTAGAGTTCACGCGTGGCATCCTCGGTCTCGCGCAGAGAGCGGGTAGGCATGTCCCTGTTCTGTCGCCTCGACCAGATGAACGCGCCGATCAGGATCAGCGGCGCCAGGATCAGCATCGCGCCCCATATGCCACCGATGACCACGTACGACCTCCCTGTTGCCTGCCCGGTAAACGATGCGCGCTTGCGAAACGATCCCCCGCATCGGCGCGTAGTGCCAACATGACGAGACTGGGCAACTGGCTGCAACCGCATCCGCACGGCATCCATGTGGCCCCGGCCGATGCCTGGATCGATCCGTCCGAGCCGTCGCCGCGTGCGCTGGTCACGCACGGCCATGCCGATCATGCGCGCGGCGGGCACGGCGAGGTCTGGGCGACGCCCGAGACGCTGGCGATCATGGCGGTGCGCTATGGTGAGCAGTCGGCACGCCCCGTCCAGTACGGAGAGACGACAAGGCTCGGTGACGTCGCGGTGAGGTTCGTGCCCGCGGGGCATGTGCTGGGTTCTGCGCAGATCGTGCTGGACTATCGCGGCGAGCGGATCGTGGTGTCGGGCGACTACAAGCGCCGCGCGGACCCGACCTGCGCCGCGTTCGAGCCGGTCGCGTGCGACGTGTTCGTGACCGAGGCGACCTTCGCACTGCCGGTCTTTCGCCATCCGGAGACCGGCGACGAGATCGACAAGCTGCTGGCGCGGCTGCATGCCAATCCGGATCGCTGCGTGCTGGTTGGAGCCTATGCGCTGGGCAAGGCGCAGCGGGTGATCGCCGAGCTGCGCGACCGGGGGCATACAGCACCGATCTACATCCACGGCGCGCTGCAACGACTGTGCGACCTCTATGCCGATCACGGCGTTCGATTGGGGGAACTGATCCCGGCGACCGGGGTACCCAAGGCCGAGATCGCCGGGCATGTCGTCATGTGCCCGCCATCGGCGCTCAACGACCGCTGGTCCAGGCGTTTGCCCGTCCCGATCGCGGCGATGGCCAGCGGCTGGATGCGTGTGCGCCAGCGGGCGCGGCAGAAGAACGTCGAGCTGCCGCTCATCATCTCCGATCATGCCGACTGGGACGAGTTGACCATGACGCTGGAGGAAATCGCCCCACGCGAGGTATGGGTGACGCATGGCCGCGAGGACGCGCTGGTCCACTGGTGTGAGCAGCGCCAGATCAAGGCGCGCGCGCTGGCGCTGGTAGGATTCGAGGACGAGGATGAGTGAGGTTGATGGCCTTGCAACAGACCATAAGCTCCCCTCCACAGACTGTTAATCCCGGACTGCGACACAATCGGAGACGGTGCCTTGGCCGGATAATGACCCTCTGGCCCGGCCGCGCGTTGGGTGGGTATGGAGGGGTGCATGATTGGAAAGCCGACGATCACCGACGACGATCACGCCGCGTTACAGCGCGCGGAGCAGATCGACGGCGCGCATTACGGTACGCGGTTGTCGAGCATGACCGCGCTGTTCGCGCTGGCCGAGCAGCGCGAACAGTTCGAGCGGCGGATTGCCGATCTGACGCGCGCGCGGCATCCCGAGCCGGTCGGCACAAGGCGCAATGCCCGGCTGGCGCCGCTTGCGAGCGCCGCAATCGTCATCGCCCTGGTCTTCTACTGGCTGGGCCTGGCACACGTCCCGCCGCGTCCTGAAACCACGACGTTGGACGCCCCGAAGCAGGCGGAGACGACTTCCCGCCGAAAACCAGTTTCGCCCACCGCCTATTCGGTGCGCGCGCCGTCGACGGTCCGTACGGCACCGTCGCGCCTTCGCCGCGCGGCTTCCTCGTCGCGAAAGCCGGCGTCGCCTCGACCCGCCAAGGCGAAGATCGTCGACGCGGACAAGGGTAGGACGGGTCGTACGACGACCAGATCTGCCGAGCAACCGCGAGTCGCGAACAGGGGGGGCGGTGAGATTGCCGTCCCTCTTCACGGCGAGGCGTTACGCAAGGCGCTCGAGGAGGATCGTCGCAAGACGCGGTCGGCCAATCGGACCCAATATACAAGGACCGTGGACAACCGCTGATATGGCGATCAATGCATTGAGGCATACGCCCGGTACCAGGCCACGAAGCGTTCCAGTCCTTCGGCAAGCATCACTTTCGGCTCATAACCGGTCAGTGCATGCAGGCGTGATACGTCCGCATAGGTAGCGGTTACGTCCCCAGGCTGCATGGGGCGCATGATGATGTCGGCCTTGCTGTCCAGCGCCTGCTCCAGCGTTTCGATCATCTGCATCAGCCCCACGGGATGACTGTCGCCGATGTTAAGGACGCGTGGTTGACTACCTTCGGGCGGATGGTCGAGCGCACCCAGGATCCCCTCGACGATGTCGTCGATATACGTGAAGTCGCGAGCCATGCGCCCCTCGCCGAAGACCTCGATCGGATCGCCGCGCATGATTTTCTCGGCGAAAGCGAAATAGGCCATGTCGGGCCGACCCCAGGGACCGTAGACCGTGAAGAAGCGCAGTCCCGTTTGCGGCAGCGCGTAGAGGCTGGCGTAGCTGTGGCTCATCAACTCGCAGGCGCGCTTCGTCGCGGCATAAAATGATACGGGTGCGGTAGCGGGATCATCCTCGGTAAAGCCTGCGTCGCCCATCGGTTTGTCGCCATAGACCGAGGAGGATGAGGCATAGACCAGATGAACGAAGCCCGGTGCATGGCGGCACGCCTCCAGCACCGCGAGATGACCGGCCAGATTGGAATGCTGATAGGCGAAGGGATTGTCGATCGAGTAGCGTACGCCGGCCTGTGCGGCCAGATGCACGACGCGCGTTATCGACTCGTCCCGCACGAGGCGCGAGACGGCGTCAACGTCGGCTACATCCATCCGGTGGAACGCAAACGCGTCCCGGTCCTCGAAGGTCGCCAGCCTCGCGGTTTTGAGCGCCGGATCGTAATAGGCGTTCAGGCTGTCGATACCGATGACGCGCTCGCCACGATCCAGCAATCGATGCGCGGTGGCGTGACCGATGAAGCCTGCTGCACCGGTGACGAGAACCGGCGCACCCATGTTCAACGCCCGATTGCGTGATAGGAAAGGCCGGCCGCCTCGACCTCGTCGCGCGGATAGATGTTACGCAAGTCGACAAAGACGCGCTGGCCCAGCATCTCCTTCACGCGCGACAGATCCAATGAGCGGAACGCGTCCCATTCGGTCACGATGACGAGCGCGTCGGCGCCCTCGATCGAGGCATAGGCGTCGTCGCAATAGGTGACGTTCTCCAGCATCTTCCTGGCCTGGTCCGTCCCCTCGGGGTCGTGCGCCCGGATGTTCGCACCGGCATCCTGCAAGGTCTGGATGACCGCAATCGCAGGCGAGTCCCGCATGTCGTCCGTGTTGGGCTTGAAGGTCAGCCCCAGGATCGCGACCGTCTTGCCGTGAACATCACCGCCCATGGCGGCGATGACCTTGCGGCCCATCGCGCGTTTGCGGTTGTCGTTGACCGCGACAACCGCCTCCACGATCCGCTGCGGCGCTTCATGATCCTGCGCGGTCTTGAGCAGTGCCAGCGTGTCCTTGGGAAAGCAGGAGCCTCCGTAGCCGGGACCCGCATGAAGGAATTTTGGTCCGATCCGGTTGTCGAGTCCGATCCCGCGTGCCACGTCCTGCACGTCCGCGCCCACCTTCTCACATAGATCGGCGATCTCGTTGATGAAGGTGATCTTGGTCGCGAGGAACGCGTTGCCGGCATATTTGGTCAATTCCGCCGCGCGCCGGCTCATCTCAATGATTGGCGAGCGGTTGAGGTGCAGCGGACGATAGACCTGTCGCATGACGGCCATGCCGCGCTCGTCGTCACCGCCGATGACGATGCGGTCGGGTCGCTTGAAGTCGTCGATCGCCGCGCCTTCTCGCAGAAATTCAGGATTGGAGACGACCGCGAAATCCGCGTCCGGGTTGGTTTCGCGAATGATGCGCTCTACCGCGTCACCGGTTCCGACGGGTACCGTGGACTTGTCGACGATGACGGTGAAGCCCGTGATCGACTCCGCCACTTCCCTGGCCGCGGCATGGACATAGGAGAGGTCGGCATGGCCATCACCGCGCCTGGACGGTGTTCCGACCGCGATGAAGACCGCCTCCGCCTCGCGCACCGCCTCGGAGAGGTCTATGGTAAAACGCAGTCGCCCGGCCGCGACGTTGCGCTCGACCAGATCCTCCAGCCCCTCCTCATAGATCGGCATGCGCCCGTCCAGCAGAGCATCGATCTTGCTCTGGTCCTTGTCCACGCAGACGACGTCATGCCCGAAATCGGCGAAACATGCGCCAGAAACCAGGCCGACATAGCCCGAGCCGATCATTGTGATCCGCATCGATACCCCCGATTGAAAGGACTGGCACACGCATGGCGGCCGGTCCTGCGCTGATCATTCAGCATTAGCGCGTTCGATACCCTTCGACCCGATCAGGTCAAGTACCCAAACATGGTTGGCGCTTCGGTCCGTCCCGCCTTGGCGCATGGCGCTTGTTGGTAGATCGGAGCTTAACCAGCCTTGGAAGCATCCGGTTGAAAAGTCGGCGCTATCGAAGGGCATCGAAAGGAAATGCGATGCCACTGACACTGACAATGATGATTGCCGCGGCCGTATCGTCCGCAAGCTCAAGCAATACGACCGAATTGCGAGGTCAGATGGGAATCAACCTGTCGGGTTGTGAGTTTATCAACAGCGGAGTACTGTGCCCGAACGCGAGCGATATCGACTGGTACATCGATCAGGGGTTCAAAGTCATCCGCGTTCCGTTTCGGGACAAGATGGACCCGGCCAAGCTTCATCCGATCATCCAGAAGATCACCGCGCGGGGTGGCTACGTGATTCTGGACCGTCACGACTACAAGTGGCCCCAGCCGGCCGAGCAGGTCGCGTTCTGGACAAAGGCTGTCGGACCCTATGCCAAGAACAGCCATGTATTGATCGACGTCATGAACGAACCCAGGGGTTTCAACGACGCCGATCAGACGAACGACTGGTCGCAGTGGGCGAGTGAGGCGAACGAGATCGTGGCGGGGCTTCGCCGTGCAGGTCTGAACAACATGCTGCTCATGGAATGGCCCGCCTATTCGGCCGCATATAAGTTCGACAATAACGAGGCGGACTCCAAGCCCTGTTCCTCGGCCGCTTGTGCGCTCGACCGGATCGGCGGGCTGAAGGATCCGCTGGGGCGCACGCTGCTGAGCCCGCATCTCTATTTCGACAGATGGTCGAGCGGAACTGTTGCGGAATGCATCGACACGCTGAATCTCGATCGCGCGCGCGAGGCTGCGGCGAAGCGTGGGTACCGCCTGTTCCTGGGTGAGAGCGCGTTCGGCAACTATCGTGGCGTGCCCGATAGCTGCCAAGCGGTTGGCCGGGCGGCCGTGAACGAAATCAAGTCGCACCCGGAAACCTGGGCAGGCGTGACATGGTGGGGCGGCGGTCGTGCCTGGAACGAGAACTATCTCTTCAAGGTCGAACCCAAGAAGGGCACGCGCGCCAAGACGTCGCTCAGCGCCTATGCCAAGGCGATCAGCGGGCGATGAGAACGCTGGGTGCTGCGGCGCTGACCCTGCTGGCCTTCGGGTCGGCAGGGTGCTCGGAAAGGGTGGAGCCGACCGAGGAAGCGCGCGCGATCACGATCGTGCAGGGTAGCGCGCCGCAGGCAAGCGCGGCACGTTATGTTCAGCAGAACCTGGTATCGTCGCCCACCCTCCCGGACACGCCGGTGCTCGTATCGGCAACGTCCGACCGACCGCTGACGCTGGTGACCGATGAGCAGGGGATCATGGTATCGATGGATAAAGCGACCGATCCATACCATCTGCGCGACATCGTGATGGACGATGTTTCCTGACCCGACACGCCGGACCCATGCCCCGTCCGCAATCAATGCGAGCGGATCGCGGCCTGGTTCGGGCCGCGTGCCAGACGCTGTCGCACGGTTGCGGCCAGGAAGGTGGCATTTCCCACAAGGTATCGGTTCGCGAGACGGCGGGGTTCACGGCACATGCGGTAGAGCCATTCCAACCGGGCCGCACGGATGAACGCCGGTGCCCGTGCGATGCGGCCCGCGACGAAATCGACATAGGCGCCGACGCACACCATCACGGCATCGCAAGCCGGCGCATGGCGTACAGCCCATTCCTCCTGGCGCGGCTGTCCCATCGCGACGAGGACCAGTTCGGCACCTGATTCTCGGACCCGGCTAGCCAGTTCCTCACCCTGTCCGCGCTCGAAGAAGCCATGCGCGGTGCCCACGACCTCGGCCATCGGGAAGCGCTGGTGGATGACGCTGCGCGCCTGTTCAGCGACGCCTGGAAGGCCGCCCAACAAAAAGACGCGCGTTGGCCGCGGGAGCGCGGCCAGCAGGTCCGATGTCAGATCCGTGCCGTTGCAATTCTCCTCGAAAGGCCGCCCATATAGCAGGCGACTTGCGAGCGTGACGCCGATCCCGTCGTTGAATAGCGTCATCGTCGACAGCAGATCGGCGACCCCGGATTTGGTGCGGGCGAGGTTGACGGTGTGCGCGTTGGCAAATCCGAAAACCTGTTGCGAGCCCCGTTCCACCGCATCGATCACCGACTCGATTGCCGCTCCGCGACCACAGGTGGCCACCGCGACGTCACCGATGCGCCGCGTCTCCACCGGCTCTCCCCGATGCGAACGCGGTGCGACGGCAGCGTGTTTCATGATGCGCCCTGCCGATCAGATTCGATCACGATTCGGGGGCACGTCCCAAATACAGGCTTCATGTCGAGAAGATCGTCCCGCAAACCTTCGTGCCGCGTTCCTCGATGGCCGAGATGAGCTGCTGCACCGACCCGAGCGAGGACACATGCTGGCGCACGACGATGACCGCGGCATCCAGTCCGTCGACGATGACCGGCGCGTTGGTCTCCGCCTGGCCGGCATCGACGATGACCATTTCGGCCGAGTCCTCGAAAATGACGAGCTTTCTCGCCAGGACGTGGCGTTCGAACAATTCCGGTGCATTGACGATCGATGGACCTGATCCCAGCACCGACAAGGCGGGCAGGGCGGTCGACTGGGGCAGCGATCGCCCGTCAATGTCATCGGCGAGCAGCGAGGACACGCCGCTGTCATTCGCGGTGCGGAACAGGGCGTGAAGCGATGGAGAGCGGAGGTTCGTATCCACCAACAGCGTCTGATAGCGCGCCTGCGCGAAGACGACGCCCAGATTGGCGGCGATGATCGTCGCTTCCGTCGCGGCCTCGACGGACAGGATGGCCAGCGTGCGCACCGGCCGTCCTTCTGCGAGCCGCAGTGCGGTGATCGCGCCGCGTAAAGACCGCACCGACTGGGCCAGGGGGTCGTCCAGATCGAAGGCCGCGGTGACCATCGCGTCGACCCGGTCGTCGCCTGGGTCCAGAACGGCGATCCCGGGTCCGGCCATGTCGGGCGACACATAGCCGAGCGAAATCGCCGCTTCCTCGGGCGTGAGATCGGCGCCGCCCTGCAACGCGGTGACTTCGGCCAACTGGGCCGTGGTCAGCGTGTCGAGCGGATCGTGGCGCGCCGATCCGGCGTCGACGACGTCCTCACGGCTTGCGCTGATCGAAGAACGCAGCCTCATGCGGCCTGCTCGATCAGACGGCGCTCGGTGGTCGAGCCGGAGAAGTTCACATTGGTCAGCACGACGATATTCGTCGCGTGCTCCAGCCCTTCCTCGGTGCGGACACGCGGCCGCAGGAACTCCAGCAGTGCGACGACACCCAGCGCCAGCAGGACGCCGAAGGCCAGGCCCAGCACGACACGCATCGGCACGTTGGGGCTGGAGGGCAGGACCGGCGGCAGTGCGGTATCGAGCTGCTTCACATTGGTGCTCGGCACGCTGCTCTGCAGTCGCATCGACATCAGGCGCTGCGTCACCGCATCATAGGCGGCGCGGGCGGAGTCGACATCGCGCTGCAACCCTATCAGTTCGCTGCGGTCGGCGGCCAGACCCAACATGCGCCCGCGCTGCTCGTTGAGCTTCGAGCGCAAATCGCCTGCCGTTGCGGAAGCCGAGTTGCTGGCCAGCCTGAGCGCGCGGGTCGCCTCGCCGATCTCGGTGGCCAGCTTGCGATTGAGGGCGGCAAGCTGGGCGTTGGCGGCCAGCATCGCGGGGTGGTTCGGACCCATGGTTGCGCGCATCTGAGCGATCTGTGCGGTCTGCGACGCGATTTCCGAACGAAGCTGCTGTACCACGGGCGATGACTGCACGTCGTTGGATTGCGATGCGCCCGCACCGGCCTTGGCTCCCACGGTCGCCGCCGACGTCTCCGCTCCGACCAGCGAGCTTGACAATGCGGTCAGGCGATTCGCCTCGGCATCGAGCGATCCGCTGTCGACGATCCCGGTGCGCCGCTGGAACGCCGTGAGCGCACCCTGCGCCTTCTCGAGATTCTGGCGAACCTCGCGCGTCCGTTCCTCGAACCACTGCGTGTAGGTCTTTGCGGGGTCGGTCTGCATGCGCAGTCGTTCCTCGACATAGGTCCCGGCAAAGGCGTTGGCCATCTGCGCGGCGAATGCCGGGTCGGACGCATGATATTCCACGCCCAGCACGCGCGAACCCTTGATCGGGTTGAGTACCAGGTTGCCGAGGAGCCGCTTGCCCATCCAGGCGTTGAACTCGACCGAACCGTTCGTTGCGCGGCGCCACTGGTCGACCAGGTCGGGTGACGAGGCGAGACCGACCCGGTCGACCACGGCCGCCGCGATCGTCTCGCTTCGAATTACGTCGGCTTGGGTCCCAAGCAATTCGTCGTCGCTCTGTGCGCTGCCGCCGCCCGCGACCGGCTCGGGCTGCGTCACGTCATAGAGCAGCGACGCGGTCGCCGAGTAGGTCTTGGGTGTGGTCCAGATCCACGCGAACACCAGCAGCATGACCGCCAGCACGATGCCGAGTTCCAGGCGCCAGCGCGCCTTGATCGTGGCAATGAAGTCCCGGATCATTTCAACGCCCCTTCAACTGAGACCGGCTGTCCATGCACCTGGTCTGCACTATACTCGTTAAGAATGATGCTGACGATCAGGAACTGCGGCGCGACCGTGTCCGAAAACAGCAGCCGGTCCAGGGCCTGACCATCGCGCGACAGCGCGTCGCCGAGCAGATCGAGGATCCGCCGATCCACATTGTCCGCCATCGCCTCGTCGAGCGTCAGGCCGTCCTCGACCGCGGCGCGCCGGGCCAACGCCTCCAGTGCGCGGGTCAGCATCGGGTCGGCGGCGAGTCGCGTGAAGAGGCGCGCATCGCGCTCGTTGGTCTGCGACCAATGGCGCAGCGCGGCCGTCATTCCCTTGAGCGTCGCGCGATCGTCGACCACCATGCGACCGACCGCATCCCAAGTCACCATCGCGGCGATGCAGGCATGGCGGCAGAAGAGCCGGATGTGATAGGGCGAGCCGCACGCAGCCCGGGCGATGAGCGCGCGTGCCTCTCCGGTAAATTGGAGGCCCGTGGCGCGCTCGCCATAGTCGATGAGCGCGGTCACGCCCTCGTTGCTGATCCGCCCGACCGGGACCGCACTCATGTGGCGCCGCAGCGAGGGATGGCCGTCGATCAGTTCCATGACGCTTTTCGCGATCCCGACGAGCATCAACTGGATATCCGACCGGGCGTCCGACGCCAGCTTCATGAACGAGGCGACCTCTTCCTTGATCGCCGAGCTGGTGACCCGGTCGAACTCGTCGAGGATGAGGACGATCGGCCGGCTGCTGATCTCGAGCAGCAGGTCGAGAAGCGCACGCGGGCCGAAATCCTCCGGCAGGCGTGACAATTTGCGCTCGAATTCGTCGCGGCGCATGGAAAGCGCGGCGCTGGGGAAGTGGCGCAGATAGGGCCCCATGATTTGCGCAAAGGTCGATTCCGGTTCGCACGCCATGTAGATCACGAAGGTCCCGCGCTGATCGGCATGATCGCCGAATACGCGCACGAGCGACGTCTTGCCCGATCCGCGCGCGCCGTGCAGCACGACATGCTGGCGCAGGTCGAGCGCGGCGGTCAGCAGATCGTCGAGTTCCACCTCACGCCCGATCAGGTCGCGGCGCGTCTCGACCGGATGGCTGGGATCGAACACCGTCGCGATGCGACGCCTGAGGTTGGACTCGCGTGCCGTATGGGCGGTGGGTTCGTGAAGCGGCGCGGCGGCGGGCCTGGCGGGCACGGCCGGCACGTCGCGCGCAGGAATGTGCGGCAGTGCTCGTGGCGAACCCCCGAACCAGCCGCGCACGCGTTCCAGCATTCGCCCTACGGACTTCAACACAATTGCTGCTCGCACTTTATCGACGGGGATGCGCGTTCCCTTATGCAAATTGCCATCGGCAGACAAGCAAACCCCCTGTTTACCTCTTGGTGTTTCGTCCCCTTGCGGGAACATGCTCCCGCAATACGGCGAATTGCGGTTTGTCCACGCTCTTAGCGGGCTGGACATTAAAGAAGTATTTACCCCACCAGTCGCCCGCTGCCCAGTAGGTCCAGCCGATCCAGACATCGGCGTTGCGGTCAAGCTTCGTCAGCACCTGGTCCAGCACCGCGAGGCAGGCTGGATCGGCCGATGCGCCGAATTCGCCGAGCAGTCCCCGCGCATGTTCTTGGCGCAGCCACCGCGTCGCATCGTCGAGCCGGGCGGTCGCCTGCTGGGGGGTGATGCAGGACGGGCCGGTTCCCGAGGAATCGCTGTCGAAATACTGGTGCATCTCGAAGACCAGGTTGTCGGCGGGATCGCTCAGTCCGGCCAGCACCGCGGCGTTCGACTCCGCGCCGCCCTTCATCCAGCTGTGCGCGCCCGACCAGCTGGTACCCGGCATCAAAATCATGTTGCGTGCGCCCGTCGCACGGATCGCGGCGATGCCGGCTTCGGCGATGCCGCGCCACTCCCGCGCGCTGATCCCGTTGGGCTCGTTCATCAGTCCGAAGGCGATGTTCTTCCTGCTCCGGTAATGACGGGCAAGCCGGCTCCATAGATCCGACAGCCGCTCCGCGCCGTCGGTCCCGGTCAGCTTCTTGCCGCGATAGGCAGCATAATTGTGCACATCGATGATAACGAGCGCGAAGCCGTCCAACCGGGCCAGCGACTCGTCGAGGCGCCGCAGTTCGGCCTTGTCCAGATCCTGCAGCGGGATCGGCTGGATTCGTTCCCACAGGATCGGCACGCGCACCGCATTCATGCCGATCGCGAGGAACGGACTGGCCTCGTCCGCGGTGGGATAGCGATAGTCCTTGCCGGCGACTCCGGGAATTTTCTTGGACCCAAAGCTACCGGCGCCCAGATTGACGCCTTGATAGCGAACGGGACCGGTCGCGCAATCCGCCGCCGACCCGAGCGTGAGGCCGCTGGCCAGGACCGCTGCAAGCACTCGCCTGCCGGCCCGTTGCCGTTGCCGTCGCCCAGCCGTCATGCCTTCACCAGTTCTTGCCTGTTGACAGGAGGCCTGAGCAGGAAGCCGACGATCAGCCACAATGGCGCGGCGGTCTTGATCGAGAAAATCGATGTCCCGCTGACCATCATATTTGCAAAGATGTAGACGCCGACTCCAAAGGCACAGCGCTTCTGCTCTGCCGATGTTCGGGGAAGAACCTCGGCAATGTAAATCCACAAAGCCAGCAGCCCGAAAACCGAACTGGAGATGATTACATAGCCGAACCCGCTGTCCAGCATGCGCTCCGACATAAACAGTTGGAGGCCGGCCAGCGCCGAGAGGTCCATGTTGGCAATTGCCTGAACGGTCACGGTCATTCGGCCCGCCAAATTGTCTCCCTCGACGAAACCGGTCGTCGCGATCACCAGCAAGCCGAAACCCAGGGCGATTGGAGCGATGAGCAGCGTTCCGAAGCGGGGCAGGTGGGGATAGAGAAAATATCCGATCGGCGCAGATAGCAGGATTGCACTACCGGTGCGCGTGCTGTTCGTCAGCACGATCAGCGTCATCACCGATATCAGCGCAATCCGCACCGGCCAGGACAGTCGGGTCCACAGGCTGATCAGAACGATAGACAGCACCGCCGAGTAATTGGCGAGCGACACTTGCTCCAGAAACAACGAGGTCGCTCGATGATCGAGAAGACCAAAGCTGAACCGCGATTCAAACCCGAGTGACCCCTGAAATAATCCTGTATTATTGTAATCCTGAACCTCCATACCTCGCGTATTCTGATAGTATAACCCCGGTTCAAACAGCTGAACATAGGTGGAGGTCGACAAGATCTCGAGAAGGAGAACAGCAAACACGAGCAGGGTCGCAACCACGATCATCCGGACGAAGGTTGTCTCGTGTGTTCGCCTGCCGAGCATCGTGAAGAATGAAATGATCAACACGTTGCGCAACGAATTGACGTAAACGAAGCTGTTGAGCAGCGAGAGTCCGACGCACAGCAGGAGAAACACGTAAAACAGGACCAATGGCGCAAAGTCTTCCCGGTCCAGTCCTCCAAGCAGAAGGATGACGCCCGCACAACCCAGCAGGAGCATCTCACTCGCGGCGACTGACGCCGAGGTCATACCGACCCCGTGCGCGTTCACGAAAGCCAGCACCATGTTGTAGAGAACGGTGCCCAATGTG
This sequence comes from Sphingomonas sp., assembly GCA_965260965.1. Classification (GTDB taxonomy): domain Bacteria; phylum Pseudomonadota; class Alphaproteobacteria; order Sphingomonadales; family Sphingomonadaceae; genus Sphingomonas. The sequence continues at coordinate 2,640,848 of CBDHCA010000003.1, forward strand.
ATGGCGGCAATCAGCGTCTGTACGCGCCAGTCATCGATATCCAGACGCCAGCGGGCCGGCCTGGCATAGCGCGTCCGATTGAGTGACGTCGCGCCCAGATTGGTCGGCGCCAGAGTCGGCTTGAACATCAGACCTGAACTCGAATTCTACCGGCTGCCGCGGTGGTAGCGCGTGATGGGCGCCTAACCCGACCGCCCGTCGTGCCCTGGCTCCCCGGAGTGGGGATGTGTCCGCCCCGGTCTTGGGCAGACGGGATCGCGCTGATCGGACGGGTCGGCGTGCAACTGGTCATCACGTTCTTCTTCAGGTCTGTCTCGGTGAGTGCGCGATCCACGCGGGTGCCTGCTATCTTAGCGGCCGTTATCAAGGCGTGAAGTGCTCATGAAATCCCGACTCCGGCAAGGGCGCGTTCAGCAGCGCTCCCCCAACGGGAAGGCGATGGTGAAATTGAGCGGCGACTTTTATCGCCGGTCCGGTTATCCTGGGATATTAATGGCGTTTGCAATCGGGGGCGTTCTTTTGGGGAGTATCGCGCGTTGGGGCCGGCTGTTGCCGCATGATCGTCGTACGGCAGCAAGCGCAGCGTCGCTGCTCGTGGCATTGGGACTGGCAGGCCCGGTACGCGCCCAGAATGCGGAAGACAATTTGGGCGCCGAGGTCTCGATCAACACCTTCTACGACAGCAACGTACTGCGCACGACAGCCGCGCGAGGCTATAACGGGCCGACCGACAATGTACGCATCACGCCGCAGGTGAGAGGCCATGTCCGGCGCACGATAGGGCGGACGACGCTCGCCGCCGGTGCGTCGGTCGGGTATGATTTCAACTCGCGCTTCAAGTTCCTCAATCAGGTACGCGTGGCGGTCACCGGCAATGCCGCGGTGCCGATCACTGCAACCTGCTTCGTGCGGCCGTCGGTATCCTACCAGCGTCTGCAGGCCGATCTGGGCGATTTGACGACGATCAGGAACAATACGGCGGAACTGATCTCCTATGCCGCCGGAATAAGCTGTAATCGCGAGTTCGGTTTCTCGCCCTATCTGGAGGTGCGCCAGGACACCGGCACCAACACCGACCCGCGTCGCCTTACCGCCAACTACCGTTCGCGCTCGGTCACTGCGGGCGTCGATTACAACAAGCCGTCGCTCGGCACGGTGCGGTTGTTCGGCACCTACCGCAAGATCGACCGTCCCAAGCTGCAGGAGTTGCTCGGCATAAGCGATGGCGCGGAGGTGAAGTCGGCCGGCATCGAACTGATTCGCGACGTTGCGCCGAGGCTGAGCGGGACGCTGTCGGCGAGCATCGTCGACGTCAGCCCGGTACGCAACAATGTCAGCGGATATACCGGTGCAGGCTATTCGGTCGAACTGAACTACCGGCCATCGCCACGGCTCAGCATCGTCGGTGTCGGCTCGCGCTCGATCACCAGCGAAACCTCGATCTCGGCGACCTATTCCGTCACGGACATCCTGCGCGTGTCACCGCAATTGCGTGTGTCGCCGCGCAGCGTGATCAGCGGGTCGGCCGCCTATATCCATCGCGGCTTCCGCGGCGAGAACGTCGTGCCCGGCTTCATTCCGCGCGGCGCGGACACAACGACAGAGTTCGGGGGTGCCTATCGGTTCGCACTGCGGCAAAGGCTCACCCTGGGCGTGGACATCGCCTATCGGCGGCGGCGGTCCGATAATTCCTTCTTCAACTATAGCTCGCTAGGGGGTGGCGGTAGCGTCACCGTCCGGTTCTGATGGAGTACCGATAGTGTTTTCACGATTCTCCACCCTGCTTCCCGCGATGCTCCTATTGCTGGGCAGCGGCTGTGCGTCCGGTCAGCAAGCCGCGCCGCCATCGCCCGCACCCGCGCCGTCATCCTCCGCGCAGCAGGCTCCGACGCCCGGCCCGAAGTCGTCGGCGCCCGAGCAATATGTGCTGGGCGTCAATGACGAGGTCGAGGTGACGATCTTCGGCGCGCAGAACCAGGTCGTGCGCACCAGGGTCAAGGAAGACGGGACGGTCACCGTTCCGTATGCGGGGGCGATCAGGGCGACGGGCTATACCGCGCGCGAACTCGCCCAGCGGATCCAGACGGCGCTGGAGAAGGGCGGCTATCTGATCAACCCGGTCGTCAATGTCGACGTGACGCAGTTCATCAGCAACGTCGTGACGGTCTCCGGCAACGTGGCGACACCCGGCATCTATCCGCTGGATCGCAGCATGACGGTGGCGATGCTGGTCGCGCGCGCGGGCGGGGCGCGTCCCGACGGCGCCGACTTCGCGCTGCTGCGTCGTCGCGGCGATACGCAGGAGCACCGCATCGAGTTCGACACGCTGGAGGGCCAGTGGAGTGGCGCGACCCGGCTGCAGGAAGGCGATACGCTGCTGATTCCCGAGGCGCCGACCTTCTTCGCCTATGGCCAGGTGAAGTCACCGGGCAATTATCCGATCAAGTCCGGCATGACGATCAGGCAGGCGCTAGCCCGAGCCGGTGGTCCGACGCTGGGCGGCAGCGAGAACAAGGTGACGATCTACCGCGGCAAGAAGAAGCTGAAGAAGCTCGACCTCGACTCGCCGATCCAGCCCGATGACACGCTCTTCGTGAGAGAACGTCTGTTTTAAGGAATTGTTAACCTTGTTTCGATAGCCTGCGAGGAGCCGAGGAAGGGGCTTTGCAGGCGCGGTGACTGCGTTGGGGGGTAAGGGATGAGGGCTGCGTGGTTTCGCAGAAGGGTCGGGCTGCGAGACATATTGATCGGCATCGGTGCGCTGATCGGACTGATCGTCCTGTGGTTGACCGTATCCTATCGCGGGATCGTCGCGCTGGCAGCCGAATGGCAGTTCGACACGTTCGGTCGTTATTATCCGTCGGCGACGTACATGCTGTACCTGTTGCTGATGCTGGTACCGATCTGGGGCTTCGTCGTCGTGCGGCGACGCGTCCGGCGGCGTCGCGGGGTTGTCGACTCCGTGCCCGATCCGATCCAGACTGCACTTGTCATCCGGGGCGTCTTCCTGGTGCTGGGTGGCGCCTGCCTGGTCGTCGCCGTCATCTCCCTGCTCACGATGCTCACCCTTCCCTCCGCGACGGGTGAGGTGCATGTCGTCGAGGTCGCCACCACGCCGAGCCGTGAAATCCGACAAGGTCCGACGCAGCTCGTCGGCTCAATAAACTACCTTCGAACCGCCGCGTTCGATCAGGACCTATGGCTCGTCCGCAGAAGTACACGCTTCGCGCCGATGAATGGCATCGGTCCCGACGGGCGCACTGTGCGCTTCTTCATCGAGCTCGCTCCAGAAGAGCGTCCATCGGTTAGCAGTACCGAGCTCAGACGCGGCATTCTCAGGGAAGAAGGGCTGCCGGGAGAACTGATCCGACTCTATCGCTATGTCGGATACCGCTTCGATAACCCCTATTATGTTCTGTTCTCATCGGCGGAGTCTATGCGCTGGCCCTATTTTGTCGTGGCCGGGGAGTATGTTCTCGGCGGTTGCGTGTTCGCGGCCTTCGCATTGTTGCAGCGACTGTTCGCCGACCGGTTGCGGCGCCTTTCGCATACGTCCCGACAGCGGGACGAGGAAGCAGTACCCGCCAAACAGAAAGTTTCTGCCTAACCCGGCATTAACCGGCTGTCGTAAGGCGGCAATTATTTGCCGGCAGTATCTTGCCGTATGCTTCGGACGATCTGCCTCTTCGCCTTTGCTTCGACCGCCGCGATCATGCCGGAAGGAAGCTGGCGCTCGGTCCTGCCGTTGCCGGGCGGCGTTCAGATCAGCTTTCCGCCCGCCGTGCTCGATGTCCCAAAGGTCGCGCCCGAATCATCGGCGCGGCCTACTAAAGCAGTAACGCTTCGGCGTTCGGACGACGGGCTGTTCTACGTCAATGCCGCCGTCAATGGATCCCGGGTGCGTTTTGTTGTCGATACGGGCGCGAATGTCGTCGTCCTGTCCAAGCGGGATGCGCGTCGCATCGGAACGGGATCGACCGGTCGATCGAGTCATCTAAGCACCGCCTCCGGAAGTGCGCGCATGCGCTGGACGCGGCTACGTGACGTCCGAATCGGGCATCATCGGCTGAAAGGCGTGGACGCCGCGATCATCGGCGAAGAAGACGGTGTGTCGCTGCTAGGTCAGAACGCCCTGGCTCAGTTCGACAGCGTTCGACTGACCGGCGACGAGATGGTGATCGACTGAGCGCGGCGCCTACGCAGCGCTGCGGCCACAGCAAACAGGCCGATGACGAGAAGCGTCCACTCGATCGGCTCCGGAACCGGTGGCGTCACCGACCCGTCCGGCAAGCCGACGCCGGGGCCGGACGTCCCACCCGTGCCAGGACCACCTGTGCCTGGACCACCCGTGCCCGGTGTTCCGGTCCCGGGCAACCCGCTGCCTGGTGCGCCGTTCGTTGCCGGCAGACCCGGCGCGAAGGGCGCGCCCGTGTCTCCGACCGGAGCGCCCGCGGCCGTGTCGCCGAGCGGTGGTGTCAAGCCCGCGAACCGGGGCAGAACACCCGGCGCGAGAGCGGCAAGAAGCGGCAAGGCAGGACCCGCAAGGAAGGGTGTCGCCGCAGGCACGGCGGCCGGAACGGCGCCCCGTAATCCGGGAACTCCGTAGCGGGCGTCCGTCCGCGGAGCCGCAAAACCCGACCGCCCACCACGACCGGGAAAGCTGATCGTGTAGGGGCCGGCGTCGGGCGACCGAGCCAAGGCGGTCAATGCCGCGGGTTGCAGCGGGAGGATAAACAGCGCGCGCTCGTTGCGTGCCGCCGTCGACAACAGGAAACCGAACGCCACGAGCGCCCCCACGAGGAGACGCTGTTCGGTCCGCGCGTTCGTGATCGATTGGAATGTCAGAGCCATCCGGCTTTTATGCACATCCGAGTCGATTCGTCGATGGTTTTTGACGGTCGAACCGTGCTTCGCTAGCGGTGTATGACTTCGGGACATGTAATTTCGCAGCGGTGGTGGACGTAGTGACGGGGATAGGATCGGCGCGAACGCGCCTCGCTGCAGGTGTTCGTGCCGCATCGGCATTCGCGGCCTTCGCGTCGGCGGGTTGTTCGCAGGCGCCGCTCGACACGCAGGAAAAGATCGTCCGGGCGACGCTAAGGGTTCTGGCTTCGGACGGTCGGCCGGTGTGCGTCGATGGTCGGACGCGAGGCGCTCCCCTGGCGGTGTTTCGTTCGATGGATGGCGCTCCGCCGGCCTCGCGTCGACCGTTGGCGTGGCGGACGGCGCAATCGCTCCGCCCTCCCGCCGGGTTGAGTGACAACGAGTTGTACCGTGACCAGATCGAGGATCAGCGCGCCTATCTGCGCGAACCCGATGTCGGGCCGGACAAACTGTCGCAAGACGAGCAGCATTCGCTGGATCTCGCCGCCCGGCGGTTGTCGCTGGCGTTGCCGGCGGCGAGTACGCCGGTCCATTCGGAGTGGGCACCGAATACCGTTGCCCGCTGGTGGTTGATCAACAAATTCACCTCGAGCTGCGTTCCCAACTTCACGCTCTCAAATCCGGTATGGGACGGCGCAGTCGGATTCGTGACGGTCAGCGCGGATCACTGGGCGACGACCTATGTGGTTCAGCCCCGCGGTGAAGACTGGGTCGCGACCGCTCAGTGGAGCGTCTGGCTCTACTGAGATTCCGGAGAATTGTGCCGTTATAGGACAGTACAAAAACGGCACATCTGATTCGAAAGTTAACGCATTGGCAACCATTGGCCGTGTGTCTAGGTCGGCTCGACCGAGTCGAATGTCCGGCTCCTTAGTCTCCCAGTTTGGAGTACGAACTCGATGAAGAAGCTATTGCTCGCCACCGTTCTGGCTCTTGGCACCGTCACGCCCGCGCATGCTGCGGTCCTGAATTTCGCTTCGGGCGATGTGAATTCCGGATTCTTCGGTAATGCCAATATCAAGAAGGGCAGTTTCACCGACACACTGGCGTTCTCGATCAGCAAGGCGGGTAATTTCGCGTCGACGCTGACCAGCGCTACGATCAAGATCGGCAGCATCAGCGACCTGGACTTCACGTCGGTGACGCTTTCGGGGCCGAATGGTGTCTCCCCGTTCTCACTGATCACGAACGGTGGACCCGACAATGAGGACCGCGCGTCGGTCAAGACGAGCCTGACGCCGGGAAATTATGTCCTGACGATCATGGGTAATTCGGGTGGCCGGGGCCAGTATGGCGGCAACGTGGCATTCGATGTCGGTGCGGTTCCGGAGCCGGCGACCTGGGGCATGATGATCCTGGGCATGGGCCTTGTCGGTGGCGGCCTTCGTCGCCGTCGCTCCATACGGGTGTCCGCCCTGGCATAATCAAGCGGGACGAAAGTCCTCGCTGCGAATATCAGGCGAGCGCGATCCGATGATCGCGCTCGCTGTCGTTTTGATCAGCGATTTTTCTGATCAGGCCGGTGGTCCGACCAGTAATGCCCGCGACTCTTGCCCCGAGGCCGCGAACAACGCGGCCGCAAAGGTCTTGAGATGGGCAAGTGCCATGACCGGATCAGGATCGATGAGCGACATCCTGACCAGCGCTCCATCGGGTTCAAACCCGCGCAGATTCTGCCGCATCAGCGCCGCGCGTTGTTCGTCATAGCTCAGCGGAAAGGAATAACCGATCCGGGTCCAGTAAAGGATCTGCTCGACCCGCGGCCCATTGGTCGCGGTCATGAACAATGCCGGCACCGCGATATTGCCGCCGAGCGGAATGCTGACGGGCACCGTGCCGGTCGTCTGAAACCCCGATGCGGGGTAGCAAGCCTCCGGCCGGTGGACCTGCAACATGCCACTCTGTGTCGGATCATAGGCGATCAGCAGCATAACCAGCCCGTCGGCGGCATCGACATAGTTGCGCGCGAGCACGTCGGTATAGACACGCTCGCTGCGCTTTTGCTGCTCGGGCGGCAGGACAAGCCCCGTCGAACCAGAATCGGTCCAACCGCTGAACTGCTTCGGGACGACATCGGCCAGCTTGCCGGACCTGATTGCCACGACCGGCTTCCAGGGCCGCCGAGCAAAGGCGATGGCCTCCGCCCCCAGGATCGCGCCAGCCACCAGCAGATCGCGGCGCGAGAGTTGCGATGGCGCCAGTGCGCGCGAGATCGGCGTCATGCCGCCCATCCCATTCGCCGTACGATCGGGTGCAGCGCCTGGTCGAGCAACAGGAGGATGCCGAGCGAGAGGATGAACATGCCCATGCCCGTGATCGTGTGAATGATGCCCTCCATGACGCTTTCGCCGAAGAAATGGGTAATCAGGATCAGCAGGACCACGCGGATGAGATTGGCCAGGATCGCGACCGGCAGCAGCGCCGAGACCAGGATCGCCGCATAGCGCGGCTCGCTGCCGTGCATCAGATAGACGTACAGGCTGGTGATCGCGCAGATGCCAAATAGCGAGTTCACGCCCGAGCATGCTGTCGCGACCAGCAATTGATAGCCGTCGACCTGGATGATGACGCCCGTTCGCCCGACGACCATGCCGAACGCCGAGGTGATATCGACCGCCAGCGATGAGATCGCGAGCTTCAGCGGCTGCGTACCGACCACCATCCAGTTCTCCGGCGGAGTGATCAGGAACAGGAAATAGAACAGGGGGAACCAGAAGCGACGAAGCGCGCCGACACCGTGATGCGCGACCAGAAGCGTCAGTCCGACGCCGTAGAGCGCAAGCGATTCGACCGCCAGCAGACTGGTGATCCGCCCGAACATCCACATACCCAGGATCGGCAGCAGGATTCCGAACGCAGGCAGCGCAAACGGCCGTGCCGGCCCAAGCTGCCCGCGGGAGCGATAAAACAGCCAGGCACCCGTCACCAGCACGATCGGTCCATGCGCGCCGCCTTCCGTCGACCAGGACAACGTCGCCATGCGGATAAAGGTGGGGATCGCCAGAATCACGAAGGCCAGCCAACTCAGCCAGTGATTCCGGCCGACGTCCGCCCGCCCACCATCGACATCGGAGGCGTGGCGCGACGATGGCGATCCCAGCGCGCCGCCCAATGCTGTTGCCTGCACCCTGGTCCTACCTCTCGACGTGAATATGCATCATCAAGCCCTACAGCGTCCGGCGATCAGCTGCCATGCCGGCCGAACGGCTTTAGGATATAGAAGATGTACGCGACTGTCCCCGCCAGCAGCAACGCGGCAATGATGCCATAGTCGTTATTGCCCAGTGCGTTCGCGCCCGCGCATCCTACTGCCGCAGGAAGATATTGCCACAGACGATCCGATGGCTCAGGCTCCATCGACCGTTGCAGCAAAAGGACGACCAGTCCCGCAAAGAGACCCAGCGCCAGCCAATCCCAGACCGTTTCCATTCACTCAGTCTCCAAATTGTGCAACGGGCGCATCACGCTTGGACTTTCGATACGACATAGGGAGGGAGAATGTACAACAGGTTTCCCGGCACATGTGCCGGAATGCTCATCCTGGCGGGCGCCGCCATGCTCACCGCTTGCGGTGGCGGCGACAAGGCGCCGACCGGACAGGTCGTCGCCAAGGTCGGCAAGACCGAGATCACGCGCAGCCAGCTCGACGCCGAGCTTCAGGCGCGAAATATCGCGCCGGAACAACGCGAAAGCGCGGCTCCCGTAATCCTGCAGCAACTCGTCGACCGCACGTTGTTCGTCAAGGCGGCGGAGGATGAAAAGCTGCAGCAGACGCCCGCCGTCGTCGTCGCGCTCGACCGGGCGCGGTCGCAGGTCCTGGAACGCGCCTATCTGGAACGCGCGCTGGCCGGACTGCGCACGCCGCCATCGTCGCAGGACGTCCTGCAATACGCCGCGAATCATCCCGAGATCGGAAATGATCGCGCGGTGTTGAACGGGACGCAGATTCATTTTGCCATGCCAAGCGACCAAGCGGTCATCGCCAAGATCAAGAACACGATGACGATGGATGAACTGCTTCAGGTCCTACGCTCCAGCAACATCCAGTTTCAGCAGCAGCCACTGGCGCTGGACACGGCCACGGTTCCGGATGCGATCATGACCAAGATCAGCAACCTGAAACCCGGTGAGCCGCTCGTCGCCATCAGCGGCGATGCGGCCGATGCGATCAGCATCAATCAGCGCGAACCCAAGCCCACGCCTCCCGACGCCGTTCAGGAAATCGCGCGTCAACGCATCCAGGCGGAGCGGGTCGCCAAGGCGATCGATTCCCGCCGCAAGGCGCTCAGGGCCGGCGTCTCCATCGATTATGCCAAGGGAATGGCGCCGAAGCCGACACCGGCCATCGCCAAGCCCTAGCGTTACGGTTGCGTTCTTGACCGGCTATGCGCGTTTTGCGCTCCGGCCTGACGGGCACGACGCCGGCGTGACGATGCGATAACGCGGCGGGGTTCGACGCGTCTGCGTCCGGACACTTTATGGAGGTGTGACATCGGCGTGGATGCGGATCGCCGCCAGCACGGCGAAGCTCTCCTTAGCAAAGTCGAGGGTGCGAGCATGAGGAGCGAGTTCTCGATCCCCCTTGGCTTCGCCACTCGCACCGAAAGAAGCTTTCGTTCGCGGGCAACGTCTCAGGCGGCGAGACCGTGTAGCCGGCGCCTTTCCGGCACGCCTTCGTACAGCCATTCAAGCGCTGAATCGTCGTCCTTGAACGTCCGCTCACTGGATCTTGCAAGTCGTTCGGCCTGCATCTTGAACAACGCGCTTGACACAATGGTGGCGACGCGTCGGACCGTAAAGCGGTCATCCGCCATCATCTCGTCATAGGCCGTGACCACGTTCTGAGGCTGTGCGTTCAAAGCGCGCGCATCGATTAGGACGAGCATCTCCGAGGAAATGCAGCCGCGCCGATGCATCTTGTCGCAGGCATTAAGAATTGCCTCTTGATAGCGTTGAACCGTCGCGATCGTCCAAAGGCCGCGCACCGTGAAGCGCATGAAATTGCACGCCGTGTCATAGTCGATTGAAAATTCGTCCGACATCCCCGTCTCCCCGACAGGCGTGATACCATCTGATCGCTAATGATCGGCTAACGAGCGGTCGTCACGAAATCCGGCTCGCCAGTTCCTTGTTGACGCCGAGCGCGATCAACGTGGCGAGTGCTCCCGACAGAAGATAGAGCCCGGCCGCTGCCAATCCGAACTCGCTCGCCAGTACCAGCGCGACGAGCGGCGCGAAGCCCGCGCCGAACAGCCAGGCGAGGTCCGAAGTCAGTGCTGCGCCCGTATAGCGGCGGACATTGGCGAAGTTGGAGGTCACCGCGCCCGACGACTGGCCGAAGGCGAGGCCCAGCAGGATGAAGCCGATGACAACGAACGCCAGTTCGCCGCTATCACCACCGTTCAGCAATTGCGGAGCGAACCCGCTGAACGCCGCGATCCCCGCCGCCGACGCACCCAGGAGCGTGCGGCGCCCGACCCGGTCCGCGATCAGTCCGGAGGCGACGACAGCGATTACCCCGAAAACCGCGCCGATTACCTCGATCACCAGAAAGCGGGTCGCGCTTTCCCGCGTGAACAGGAAGACCCAGGACAGCGGGAATACGGTGACCATGTGGAAGAGCGCGAAGCTGGCGAGCGGGGCGAACGCGCCGATGACGATGGTGCGCCAATGCTCGCGCACCGTATCGCGCACCCGGCTCGGCTGCAGGTCGCGGCTTTCGAACAACGCCGCATAGTCGGGCGTCGACACCATGCGCAGCCGCGCGAACAGTGCCACGACGTTGATCGCGAAGGCGACGAAGAACGGGTAGCGCCAGCCCCATTCGAGGAAGTCCGCCGGCGAGAGCGTCGCGACGAAAAAGGCGAACAGGCTGCTCGCCACGATCAGCCCCAGCGGCGCGCCGAGTTGCGGGATCATCGCGTACCAGCCGCGCCGGTGCGCGGGAGCGTTGAGCGCCAGCAGCGAAGCGAGCCCGTCCCATGCGCCGCCGAGCGCCACCCCCTGGCCGATGCGGAACAGGCACAGCAGGACCGCCGACCAGATGCCGATCGTCTCATAGCCGGGGAGGAACGCTACCGCCGCGGTCGAGCCGCCAAGCAGGAACAGCGCGATGGTGAGCTTCATGCCGCGTCCCATCGCCCGGTCGATCGCGAGAAAGATCAGCGAGCCGACCGGGCGCGCAACAAACGCCAATGCAAAGATCGCGAACGACCAGAGCGTGCCGGACAGCCGGTCGAGCCAGGGGAAGACCAGGCTGGGAAAGACCAGCACCGAGGCGATCGCGTAGACGAAGAAGTCAAAGAACTCCGATGTCCGCCCGATGACGACGCCGATCGCGATCTCGGAGGGCGCGATCTCGCTGTGCGCGGTATTGATGGCACGGGCATCGCGCTCGAACGTCGCGGAGTTGGGGGCGATCTGGGCGGTCATCGGCTCTCGCATGGTGGCGGCGTCTGCACGGGGGTCAACGCGTATATAGGCATGATCCGCGTGGGACCGCGATTGGACAAAATGTCCAATGTTGCGGCGCGGCGTGTTCGCCTATCTCGCGTGCATGGCTATCCGTATTCGTCATGCCGCCGCCGTGCTGACGCTGCTCGCGCTGAGCGGCTGCGACATGGTCGTCCTCGATCCCGCTGGCGATGTCGCCTGGCAGCAACGCAATCTGGTCATCATCGCGACCGTCCTGATGCTGCTGATCGTGCTGCCGGTGCTGGCCGCGGTCGGGCTGTTTGCGTGGCGGTACCGGGCGGGTAACACGGACGCGCGTTACGAGCCGGAATGGAATCACTCGACGCAGCTCGAATTGCTAATCTGGGCTGCGCCGCTGCTCATCATCATCTGTCTGGGCGCGGTTACATGGACGGGGTCGCATCTGCTCGATCCGTATCGACCGATCGAGCGCATCGCGCCCGGCAAGCCGGTCACCGCGGCGATGAAGCCACTGGAGGTGCAGGTCGTCTCGCTCGACTGGAAATGGCTCTTCATCTATCCCGAATACGGGTTCGCGACCGTCAACGAGGTCGCCGCGCCGCTCAATCGCCCGATCGTCTTCCGGATGACCTCGTCTTCGGTGATGAACGCCTTCTACATCCCGACGCTGGCCGGCATGATCTACACGATGCCGTCGATGGAGACCAAGCTCCACGCGGTCATCAACAAGCCGGGCAATTATGCCGGTTTCTCGTCCAACTATTCGGGCGCGGGCTTCTCCGACATGCGCTTCCGCTTTTACGGCATGCCCGAGGTCGGGTTCGAGCAGTGGGTGAAGCGCAACGAGTCGGCGCCGGGCAAGCTGACCCGCGCCAACTATCTGCGGCTCGTCAAGCCGAGCGAGAAGGTGCCCGTCATGCGCTTCGGCGCGGTCGCCCCCAGCCTGTTCGATGCGGTCGTCGGCCAGTGCGTGCGCCCGGGCGATGTGTGCATGCAGGAGCTGATGCGCCATGATATGGGCGACACCTCCAGCATGTCGCAGAAGAGTAATGCCGGCGGCAGCCCGAGGGCCGCGCCGGTCCGGCCGCTGAACTCGGGCAGCGCCGGTCAAGGGGCGCCAGACAGCCCGGCCGATGTCGAGCAGCGCAGCCCCGCCGCGCCCGGAGCGCTCGGCGTGCCCGGTGAGGACCGTGAACGTGCAACCGTCACGCGCCAGATCCGTACCGTCCCCGCTTCCAATTCGTCCGCCCACTAGGACCCGTTCAATGGCTCTCTCTCCGCTCAACGTCAGTCCGGTCTTCGGCCGGTTCACACTGGAATCGCTGCCGCTCCACGAGCCGATCGTCATCGGCACGTTCGTGGCGGTCGCGATCGGCGGCGTGTTGCTCCTGGGGGCGATCACGTACTTCAAGCTGTGGGGCTATCTGTGGCACGAGTGGTTCACCACCGTCGATCACAAGCGGATCGGGATCATGTACGTGATCCTGGGACTCGTCATGCTGCTGCGCGGCTTTTCCGACGCGATCATGATGCGCGCGCAGCAGGCGATGGCGTTCAACGGGTCCGAAGGGTATCTGAACGCGCATCACTATGACCAGGTGTTCACCGCGCATGGGGTCATCATGATCTTCTTCGTGGCGATGCCGCTGGTGACGGGTCTGATGAATTATGTCGTCCCGCTGCAGATTGGCGCGCGCGACGTGTCGTTCCCGTTTCTCAACAATTTCAGCTTCTGGATGACCGCCGCCGGCGCGGTGATCGTGATGATGAGCCTGTTCGTCGGCGAGTTCGCGCAGACCGGATGGCTCGCTATGCCACCGCTGTCGGGGATCAGCTACAGCCCGGGAGTCGGCGTAGACTATTATATCTGGGCATTGCAGATTGCAGGCATCGGGACGTTGTTGTCGGGTGTCAATCTGATCGCGACGATCGTGAAGATGCGCGCGCCCGGCATGTCGATGATGCGCATGCCAGTGTTCTGCTGGACGTCGCTGTGCACCAACATCCTGATCGTCGCGGCCTTTCCGGTGCTGACCGCGGTGCTCGCGCTGCTGTCGCTCGATCGTTACGCGGGGACCAACTTCTTTACCGGGACGCTGGGCGGCAACCCGATGATGTATGTGAACCTGATCTGGATCTGGGGTCATCCGGAGGTGTACATTCTGATCCTGCCGGCGTTCGGGATCTTCTCGGAAGTCACCGCGACATTCTCGGGCAAGAAGCTGTTCGGTTATACCTCGATGGTCTATGCGACGATCGTCATCACGATCCTGGCGTATGTCGTCTGGCTCCACCATTTCTTCACCATGGGGTCTGGAGCGAGCGTCAACGCGTTCTTCGGAATCACGACGATGGTGATCTCGATCCCGACCGGCGCGAAGATCTTCAACTGGCTGTTCACCATGTACCGCGGACGCATCCGTTTCGACCTGCCGATGATGTGGACGGTCGCGTTCATGATAACCTTCGTCATCGGGGGGATGACGGGCGTGCTGCTGGCGGTACCGCCGGCGGACTTCGTGCTGCACAACTCGCTGTTTCTGGTCGCTCACTTCCACAACGTCATCATCGGCGGCGTGCTGTTCGGAATGTTCGCCGGGATCAACTACTGGTTCCCCAAGGCGTTCGGGTTCAAGCTGAACGAGTTCTGGGGCAAGGTGTCATTCTGGTGCTGGGTCGTCGGTTTCTATCTCGCGTTCATGCCGCTCTATGTGCTGGGGCTGATGGGTGTCACGCGGCGGCTGCGCGTCTTCGAGGATCCGTCACTTCAGATCTGGTTCGTCGTCGCGGCGTTCGGCGCGGCGTTGGTGGCGGTCGGCATTTTCGCGATGGTCATGCAATTCTATGTCAGCATCCGCGACCAGGCGACGCTTCGTGATTTGACCGGCGATCCGTGGGATGGGCGGACGCTCGAATGGTCGACGTCCTCTCCGCCGCCGGAGTATAATTTCGCGCTGACGCCGGTCGTCCATGATCTGGACGCATGGGACGACATGAAGCGGCACGGGTATGAGCGACCGCGGCACGGATTCCAGCCGATCCTGATGCCCGCCAATACGGGCGCCGGTGTCGTCATCGCGGCCCTCAGCGTCGCCTTCGGTGTGGGCATGATCTGGTACGTCTGGTGGCTGGCGGCCCTGTCCTTCGTCGGCATCCTGGGCGCGGCGATCGGCCATACGTTCAATTATCACCGCGACCGGATCATCCCGGCCGAGGAGGTGGTCGAGACCGAGCGCGCGCGCACCCGCGCGATGCTGATGGAGGCGCGGGCATGAGCACGACCGCCATCGCCTCCGGTACGCCGCCGCACGTCTATCACCTGGAGCATGAGCACGAGCATCCCGAGGGCGCCAGCACGATGCTGGGCTTCTGGATCTATATCATGAGCGATTGCCTGATCTTCGCGATGCTGTTCGCGACCTATGGCGTGCTGGGGACGAGCTATGCCGGCGGGCCGGGTCCGCGCGAGCTGTTCGAACTGCCGCTCGTCGCGCTCAACACGTCGATGCTGCTGTTCTCATCACTGACCTATGGCTTCGCGATGCTGGCGATGCAGGACAACCGTCAGCGCGCGATGAGCAACTGGCTGGTGCTGACGGGTCTGTTCGGCCTCGCGTTCCTGTCGATCGAGCTGTACGAGTTCTCCAATCTGATCGCGGAAGGGGCGGGGCCGCAGCGCAGCGCGTTCCTGTCCTCCTTCTTCACGCTGGTCGGGACGCACGGGCTGCACGTGACCGTCGGCCTGGTCTGGCTGGTCGTGCTGCTGGCGCAGGTGCGGCGGCACGGGTTGATCCCGGCCAATCGCCGGCGGCTGATGTGCCTCAGCCTGTTCTGGCACTTCCTCGACATCATCTGGATCGGGGTCTTCACCTTCGTGTACCTGATGGGAATGTTGCGATGAGCACGGACTTCAACCCGGTCGATGTCTTTCACGGCGACGACCATCACGGCGAGGATGCGGCGCATGGCTCCTACCGTGGCTACTGGATCGGGTTCGTCGCGTCGGTCGTCCTGACCGCCATCCCCTTCGCGCTGGTGATGACGATGGCACTGTCGACACAGGCGATGGCCGCGATCATCATGATCTTCGCGGTCGCGCAGATTCTGGTCCACATGATCTTCTTCCTCCACATGAACAGCAGGGCCGAAGGCGGCTGGTCGATGATGGCGCTGATCTTCACCGTCGTCGTGATCGGCATCTCGCTGTCGGGATCGCTCTGGGTCATGTACCACATGAACGCGAACATGATGCCGACCGAGATGGTTATGGACTCGGTCCAGTGACGGGCGTTCCGGCGTGAGCGGTGCGACCGGCCGGCAAAAAGTCCGGCTGGTCATCGGGAGCGCCATCGCGCTGCTGGCTTTCGCCGGGCTCGTCTGGCTCGGCACCTGGCAGGTTCACCGCCTGGCATGGAAGCGCGCGCTGATCGCGCGGGTCGATGCGCGCGTGCACGCGGCGCCGATGCCGGCGCCGGGTCCGGCCGCGTGGCCGGCGATCGGCCGCGCCCGTGACGAATACCGGCGCGTGCGCGTGAATGGGGTCTATTCGCCGGAACGCGACACGCTGGTCCAGGCATCGACGATCCGCGGGCCGGGCTTCTGGGTCATGACTCCGCTCAAGACCGCGCGCGGCTTCACGGTGCTCATCAATCGCGGCTTCGTCGCCGATCGCGATCGCCCAGGAGCGTTGCCCGCCGCGCCCGTCACGGTGACGGGGTTGTTGCGCATCACTGAGCCGAAGGGCGGCTTCCTGCAAGCCAATGACCCCGGGGCCGATCGCTGGCATTCGCGCGACGTGACGGCGATCGCTGCCCGGCGCGGGCTGGGGCGCGTTGCGCCCTATTTCATCGACGCGGATGCGGCGTCCTCTCCGACGGGCGGACCTGTCGGCGGGCTGACCATCATCCGCTTTCCCAACAATCACCTGGTCTATGCGATCACCTGGTATGTGCTCGCGGTGATGGTCGTGGGTGGCTATATCGTCTTCGTGCGCCAGACGCGGCGAATGGTTGCACAGGAAGGAGGCAGCACCTGATCGTCTCCGGCCTGACGCTCAGTCGCACGCCAGCCGATCCCGACGCGATCGCGCCAAGGCCGGCGGACGCGGCGGGTTATGACAACATGCTGCAACTCGTCTATCTGCGCTGGTTGGCGGTGGCTGGCCAGCTGGGCACGATCGGGTTGAGCGAATATCTGCTGAAAATCAGCCTGCCGCTGCTCGCGATGCTGGGCGTGCTGGCGGGACTTGTAGCGCTGAACGCCGTCAGCCTGCTGCTGATGCGGGCGAAGTGGCGGGTGACCAACAGTGCGCTGTTCGCCGCACTCCTGCTCGATGTCGGCGCGCTGTCGGCGCAGCTCTACCTGAGCGGCGGCGCGACCAATCCCTTCGTCTCGTTGTTCCTGTTGCAGGTCGTGCTGGCGTCGGTACTGCTGGATCGCTGGTCGACCTGGGTCGTCGTGGGCGCGACCAGTGGCGCTTTCGCCGTCCTGACCGTGATGTACCGCCCAATCGCCGAGTCGCCGGGGACGACACCGCTGTTCGCGCTTCATATCCGGGGGATGTGGGTGTGCTTCGCGCTGGTCGCGGTGCTGCTCGTCTGGTTCGTGCGGCGCATCAACGGTAATCTGCGTGCCCGCGACCGGCATCTGGCGGATCTCAGGCGGCAGGCGGTGGAGGAGGATCATGTGGTCCGCATCGGCCTGCTGGCATCGGGTGCTGCGCACGAGCTGGGCACTCCTCTCGCCTCACTGTCGGTTATCCTGGGCGACTGGCACCGCATGCCCGTGGTCCGTCGGGACCCCAGCCTGACCGAGGAGGTCGAGGAGATGCAGGCCGAGGTCCAGCGCTGCAAGGCGATCGTGACCGGCATCCTGATGGCGTCGGGAGAGGCGCGCGGAGAAGCGGCGGCCGCAACCAGCGTTCACCGCTTCTTCGACCGGGTGGTGGCGGACTGGCGAGAGGCGCGAGGCTATGTTCAGGCGCGCTACCGTCGCCGCGTGGAGCCGGATGTCGTCATCGCGTCGGACACGGTGTTGCAGCAGGTCGTCTTCAACATCCTCGACAACGCCGCAGAGGCGTCGCCGGGAGGCATGGAGATCGAGTTGACGCGCGACGATAGGATGCTGGTTCTGAGCGTTACCGACGAGGGTCCGGGCTTCGCGCCCGACGTAATGCGCGACCTGGGCCGACCGTATAATTCGACAAAGCCCCGGATTGGCGCGGGATTGGGGCTGTTCCTGGTCAACAACGTCGTGCGCAAGCTGGGCGGGCGTGTCGAGGCGCGCAATCGACGCGAAGGCGGCGCGCTGGTTTCCTTGCACATTCCCATCAACGCGCTGGAAATGACGGAAGGGTCGCTGTGACCAAGCCGCCCCTCCTGTTCATCATCGAGGATGATATTGCCTTCGCGCGGACCTTGCAGCGATCATTTGAGCGTCGAGATTATTCGGTGCGCGTCGCCCATTCACCGGCGGGACTGGAGGAACTTCTGGCGCAGGCGACGCCGGACTATGCGGTGGTCGACCTGAAACTGGGCCAGGCATCCGGCCTTACCTGCGTCCGGACGCTGCACGCGCATCAATCCGGCACCGTTATCGTCGTGCTGACCGGCTACGCCAGCATCGCGACCGCGGTCGAGGCGGTCAAGCTGGGCGCGACATCCTATCTCGCCAAACCAGCGAACACCGACGAGATCGAGGCGGCGTTCGGCACGACCGAGGGCAACCCCGACACGCCGCTGACCGACCGGCCGACCTCGATCAAGACGCTGGAATGGGAACGCATTCATCAGACGCTCGCGGAGACGGACTTCAACGTGTCCGAGACCGCGCGGCGCCTCGGCATGCATCGCCGCACTCTTGCCAGAAAGCTGGAAAAGCGTGGTATCAGCTAGGCGCCTTACCTTCCGCTTGCAGCGACTGCCGCGTCGCTGGCCAGCCGGTCGACCCGCTCATTATCCGCGTTACCGGCATGGCCCTTTACCCAGCGCCAGTCGATCGAGTGAGGCTGGGCGGCGGCGAGCAGCGCCTGCCAGAGCTCGGCATTCTTGACGGGCTTTCGGTCCGCGGTGCGCCAGCCGTTGCGCTGCCAGCCGTGAATCCATTTGGTCAGCCCGTCCATGACGTACCGGCTGTCGGTCGACAGCGTGACCGCGCATGGCCGCGTCAGGGCCTCCAGCGCGCGGATCGCCGCGGTCAGTTCCATGCGATTGTTGGTCGTTACCGCCTCGCCTCCGGAGAGTTCCTTCTCGGTCGTTCCATGACGGATCAGCGCTCCCCAGCCGCCCGGTCCTGGATTGCCCTTGCACGCGCCATCGGTCGCGATCTCCACCTTCGTCATCGAAAGACCCCTGCGCCTTCACGATCGTAGAATTGCAGCCGACGGGCATAGGCAAGCGGGTCCTTGCGCGTCACCATCGCATCGGCGGGGGTGTTCAGCCAGTCCCATGCACGGGTCAGCGTGAAGCGGATGCAGGCGCCCATCGCGAGCACGCGAAGCAGCGCGCGCTCGTCCTTGTCCAGCCCGCGCGTCATGGCGTAGCCGTCGAGCAACGCGCGGCCGACCGGTTCATCATGGCACCGCCCTCCGGCGTCGAACGTCCAGGCGCTGTGCATAACGGCCAGATCGTACAGCCGAAGGTCCGTACAGGCGAAATAGAAGTCGATCAGGCCGCTGACCCGCTCGTCCATCATCAACACGTTGTCGGCGAACAGGTCGGCATGGATGACCTGATGCGCGGCGCCGTGCGGCCAGCGCGACTCCACATGCTCGATCGCGCGGGCTAGCGACTCGCGGAGTCCGTCGGCGATACCGTTCAGCGCAACACCGCAACGCTCCAGCAGGGGCGTCCATGTCTCCACTCCCAGCGTGTTGGCCCGCGCCGGAGCGAAATCCTCCAGCGCGCGGTGCATCCGGCCCATCGCGGCGGCTGCCGCATGCGCCTGCACGGGCGTGGGGTCGGTGAGCGAGACGCCCGGCAGGAACTCGATGAGGCAGGCGGGGCGATTGCACAGTTTTCGGATGACCTGCCCGTCTCGGCCGGGAAGGGCGCGCGGGACCGGCAGGCCGCGCTCGGCCAGATGAGCCAGCAAAGCAACGAAGAACGGCAAGTCGGCCGCAGCGACGCGCTTCTCGTACAGGGTCAGGATGAAGCGGCCCTGCGTGGTGTCGACCAGATAGTTGCTGTTCTCGACCCCTTCCGCGATCCCCTTGGCGGAGATCAGCCGTCCACGATCATAGCATTCGAGGAACGCCGTGAGCGCCTCGGCGGAAACCTGAGTGTAGACGGCCAAAGCTAGGCGGCGGCAGCGTCCGCGCCGGCTTCCAACCCGCGGGGCAGTTTGAACGCTATCGTCTCGCGCGTGGTTTCGACCTCGTGCTCAGTGATTTCGAAGCGCGTGCCCAGCCGATCTACCAGTTCGCGCACCAGCAGCTCGGGCGCCGATGCACCGGCGGTGATGCCGAGGGTGCGGACGCCTTCCAGGAACGTCCAGTCCAGTTCATCGGCGCGCTGCACCAGTCGTGCGCGCGTCCCCTGACGCTCGGCCACTTCGACCAGACGGACGGAATTGGACGAATTGGGCGCGCCGATCACAAGCATCGCATCGCATCGGTCGGCGATCGCCTTGACCGCAGCCTGGCGGTTGGAGGTGGCGTAGCAGATATCTTCGCCGCGGGGTCCCTGGATCGAGGGAAATCGACGCTTGAGCACCGCGACCACCGCCGCTGTGTCATCGACCGATAGCGTCGTCTGGGTCAGGAAGGCTAGATTGTCCGGATCGGCGGGCGCGAACCGTTCCGCGTCGCCGGTCGTCTCGACCAGCGACATGGCACCCTCGGGCACCTGGCCGAAGGTGCCGATCACTTCGGGGTGGCCGGCATGGCCGATGAACACGATGTGCCGGCCCGCCCCCACCAGCCGCTCGGCCTGACGGTGGACCTTGGACACCAGCGGGCAGGTCGCATCCAGCCAGTCGAGTCCCCGTCCCTGCGCCTCGGCCGGTACGGCCTTGGGCACGCCGTGCGCGGAGAAGACGACGGGCGCGCCGTCGGGCACCTCTTCCAGTTCCTCGACGAAGATCGCTCCCTGGCGGCTCAGCGAGTCGACGACGAAGCGGTTGTGGACGATCTCGTGGCGGACATAGACCGGGCGCCCGTGCTTCTCGATTGCGAGTTCGACGATCCGGATTGCGCGGTCCACGCCCGCGCAGAAACCGCGCGGGGCAGCGATCAGCAGGGCAAGCGGCGGTTTCAACATGGCATCCCTTCTACGCCATTGCTTGCGTGCCTCCAAGGCGCTTCCTATGGCGGCGTGGATGCCAGTGCCGTGCACCGTCGTCCGTGTCGTTTGCCCAGAAGGTGCGTTTGCCCGTGAGATTTGCTCCTGCCATCATTGCCGCTGCCGCGCTGTCCCTCGCCGGTTGCGCGAGCAAGGGCGAGCTCGATGCGAGCGGCGGTGTCACCGCGATCCGCTCCGCCTGTCCGGTCGTCGGCGTACCCGCCTATACCGGTGACGTGACCCTGTTCACTTTGCCCGGCGATCGCAATGCCGGCGCGATCGACCTGAGCGCTGTGATGACGCAGGTGCGCGGCAACTGCGCCGATGTCGGCGATCAGATCGCGACGACGGTCACCTTCGAGGTCCGTGCCAGCCGGATGCAGAACAGCACCGCGCGCGACGTGACCCTGCCCTATTTCATCACGATCGTTCGCGGCGGCAGCGCCGTCGTCGCCAAGCGGGTCGGACAGGTGAGCCTACACTTCGACGCGGGTCAGTCGCGCACCGTCGCGCGGGGAAGTGCTTCCACCAGTATATCGCGCTCGGCGGTCACCCTGCCCGACGATGTCCGCAAGAAGCTGACCGAGAAGCGCAAGGCCGGCGACGAGGATGCCGCGATCGATCCGCTGACCCTCCCGCAGGTCCGCCAGGCGGTGCTGAGCGCCAGCTTCGAGGCACTGGTGGGCTTCCAGCTTACCGACGATCAGCTGAAGTATAACGTCACGCGGTGACATGGGTGATTGACTAGCGCGCGCCCGGTCGCCAGAGCGCGACTCGTCGATGGCGGGCAACCGTCATGGGCGTGCGCGGGAGAGCGCTTCCCCCCCGGGGAAGCCGCCGAAGGAGCAACCGCCCCGGAATCTCTCAGGCAAACGGGACCGCGCAGGCTTGATCGACACTCTGGAAAGCGTCGCCGGGCAATCGGCGGCCACCGAAGGGGTAAGCCGGATGCGCGTAAAGCGCCGTCCGGGCAAAGCTCTCAGGTTCCGTGACAGAGGGGGTTCCGGCCGCGACGGGGTGACCCGGACGGCCGCCCTTTGGCAAGAGACGGTGCATGAGCGAGATCGTCCATCAAGACCCGGCCGACCAGATGACGGCACGCGGGCAGACGCTCGCGGGCGACCCCGATGGCGGGGACGATGCCCCCGCGATCGAGATGCTGCCGCTCGACGCCTGGCACCGCGCGAAGGGGGGGCGGATGGTCGCCTTTGCCGGCTACGAGATGCCGCTCCAGTATGACGGCATCATGGCCGAGCATCTGTGGACGCGCGAGTCCGCCGGGCTGTTCGATGTCAGCCACATGGGTCAGCTGACCTTTTCGGGCGATGGCGCAGCCGCGGCTCTGGAGCGCATACTGCCCGGCGACATCATGGGGCTGAAGGATGGCCGCATGCGCTATTCGCTGCTGCTGGCGGAGGGCGGCGGGATCGTCGACGATCTCATCATCACGCGCCGCATGGTCGAGGGACGCGAAGAACTCTACATGGTCGTGAACGGCGCGACCAAGTATGACGACATCGGCTATATGATCGAGCAGTTGCCCGACGATGTCACCATGAACCTCATGGACGAGCAGGCGCTGCTGGCGCTGCAGGGACCCAGGGCGGTCGACGCACTCACGCGGGTCGTGCCGGGAGTCGAGGCGCTGGTGTTCATGAACGCGGGAGCCTTCGAGTGGCAGGGGGCGTCACTGTGGATCAGCCGCTCGGGCTATACCGGCGAGGACGGGTTCGAGATCTCGGTCTCGGCCGACCGCGCCGAGGCGCTGGCCGAGGCGCTGATCGCGCAGCCGGAGGTGAGGCCGATCGGTCTCGGTGCGCGGGACTCGCTGCGCCTGGAGGCGGGACTGCCGCTTTATGGCCACGACCTGGACGAGGACACGACGCCGGTTATGGCGGACCTGGGCTTCGCGCTTGCCGGGCGCCGGCGCGAGGCGCGCGATTTCGCGGGCGCCGGGCGGATCATGGCAGAACACGCGAACGGCCCGGTTGCACGCCGCGTCGGCCTGGTGATCGACGGGCGCCAGCCGGTACGCGAAGGCGCGACGGTCGTCGATGACGAGGACAGCACGGTCGGGCGCGTGACCAGCGGCGGCTTCGCGCCGTCGGTCGGCAAGCCGATCGCCATGGCCTATGTTCCCGCCACGATGGCTGCGCCGGGCAGCCGGGTTCGGCTGGTCCAGCGCGGTCGCGTTCACGGCGCCATCGTCACGCCCATGCCCTTCATACCCCACCGCTACGTCCGTCAGGGAGGCAAGTGAGATGAGCCGCTATTTTACCCAGGATCATGAATGGATCGACGTCGATGGTGATGTCGGCACTGTCGGCATCAGCGACTATGCGCAGGGCCAGCTCGGCGACATCGTCTTCGTCGACGTCCCCGAGGAGGGCAAGACGCTGGTGAAGGGCGACGAGGCGGCGGTTGTCGAGTCGGTCAAGGCGGCGTCTGACGTCTATTCGCCGGTGTCGGGCACCGTGCTGGAGGGCAATGCCGAGCTGGCCGACGATCCGGCGCTCGTCAATACTGACCCCGAAGAGGATGGCTGGTTCTACCGGATCACGCTGTCCGACATGTCCGAGCTCGGCGACCTGATGGACGAGACCGCCTATGAGGCATTCGTCGCGAAGTTGTGACCTGCATCCGAAAGTACCGCCCGTGCGCTATCTGCCGCTGACCCAGCCTGACCGTAATGCGATGCTATCGGTCATCGGCGCCGAATCGATCGATGCGCTGTTCGCCGATGTGCCGGAGGCGGCGCGGCTGGCGGGGCCGATCGAGGGCCTGCCCCACCACGCATCTGAGCTGGCGGTCGAGCGGCACATGACAAAGCTGGCGCGTGCGAACACCGTCGCGGGCGAGGTCCCATTCTTCCTCGGTTGCGGGGCATACCGGCATCACGTGCCCGCCAGCGTCGATCACCTTATCCAGCGCGGCGAGTTCCTGACCGCCTACACGCCCTACCAGCCGGAGATCGCGCAGGGCACGCTCCAGATGCTGTTCGAGTTCCAGACGCAGGTCGCGCGGCTGCTGGGCACCGATGTCGCGAACGCCAGCATGTATGACGGCTCGACCGCCTGCTGGGAGGCGATCATCATGGCCCGGCGGATCACCAAGCGCGGCAAGGCGGTCCTGTCGGCGGGGCTGCATCCACACTATGTCTCGGTCGCGAAGACCATGGCGCGCTACACCGGCGATGTGCTGGGCGCGACCGACCCGTGGCTGGTGCCGGAAACCGATATCGAGGAGCGGCTGCTCGACAAGATCGATGACGATACGAGTTGCGTCGTCGTCCAGTATCCCGACATCCTGGGCCGCATCGCCGACCTGTCCGCGCTGGCGGCGGCATGCCATGCCAAGAAGGCGCTGCTGATCGCGGTCGTGACCGAGCCGGTCGCTCTGGGCGCGATCCGTTCGCCCGGCGAGATGGACGCGGACATCGTCGTCGGCGAGGGTCAGTCGCTCGGCGTCGGTCTGCAGTTCGGCGGGCCGTATGTCGGGCTGTTCGGTTGCAAGGACCGGTACGTGCGCCAGATGCCAGGGCGGCTGTGCGGCGAGACGGTCGATGCCGACGGGCGCCGCGGGTTCGTGCTGACGCTGTCGACCCGCGAGCAGCATATCCGCCGCGAGAAAGCGACGAGCAACATTTGCACCAACAGCGGGCTGTGCGCGCTCGCCTTCTCGATCCACATGACGCTGCTTGGGGAGGCGGGGCTGAGGCAATTGGCGGTGCTCAACCACGCCGGGGCGGTCGCGGCCGCGGACCGGCTTGGGCAGGTGCCCGGCGTCGAGCTGGTCAATGACAGTTTCTTCAACGAATTTACGCTGAAGCTGTCGCGCGAGGCGCGCCCTATCGTGCGCCGCCTTGCCGATCGCGGCATCCTGGCGGGCGTGTCGCTCGGGCGTCTCTATCCCCATGCCGCCGATCTCGCGAACGGGCTGGTCGTCGCGGTGACCGAAACCACCACGTCCGAGGATGTTGAGGCGCTTGCGAGCGCGCTTGAGGAAGAACTGGCATGACGGCCAATCCGGGCGGCTGGCGCCCTGAGCGGCCCGCGAGCGACGCAGGAAGCAGCCCGACGACCACCGGGAACAAGGCGTTGATGCTCGAGGAGCCGCTGATCTTCGAGATCGGTTCCACCGGGACGACCGGTGTCGACTTCGCCGAACCATCGCACGCTGCCAGTCGCCTCGGTTCGCTGGCGCGCTCCGCCCCGATCGGGTTGCCGGGCCTGTCCGAACCGGAAACCGTACGCCATTATACGCGGCTCAGCCGTCAGAATTATGCCATCGACCTCGGGCTGTTCCCGCTCGGCAGTTGCACGATGAAGCACAACCCGCGGCTGAACGAGCGCATCGCCCGGTTGCCGGGCTTCGCCGACGTTCATCCGCTCCAGCCGGTCGCCACCGTGCAGGGGGCGCTCGCCGTTATTAACGAGCTTGCGATGTGGCTCGTCAAGTTGACCGGGATGCATGCCGTCGCCATGTCACCCAAGGCTGGCGCGCACGGCGAACTGTGCGGCATCCTGTGCATCAAGGCGGCGCTGCAGGATCGCGGCCAGGGGCATCGCAAGGTCGTGCTGGTGCCGGAGAGCGCCCACGGCACCAATCCCGCCACCGCCGCCTTCGCTGGCTTCGCGGTCGAAGACATTCCGGCCACCGCCGAAGGCCGCGTCGATCTCGCCGCGCTGAAGGCCAGGCTTGGGCCGGACGTGGCGGCGGTCATGATAACCAACCCCACCACCTGCGGGCTGTTCGAGCGCGACATGAAGGCGATCTCAGATGCCGTCCATGCGGTTGGCGGCTACGTCTATTGCGACGGTGCCAACTTCAACGCGATTGTCGGACGGGTGAGGCCCGGCGATCTCGGCGTTGATGCGATGCACATTAATCTGCACAAGACTTTCTCGACCCCGCACGGCGGGGGAGGGCCGGGGTCGGGGCCGGTGGTGCTGTCGGAAGCGCTGAGCCCGTTCATGCCGCTGCCCTACACCGCGCGCACCGCGGACGGTGTGATCCACCTCATTGAGGAGGAAGATGCTGACGCCTTCGCCGGCGAGCATTTCGGAGGGCCGCTGAACCATTTCGGGCGAATGACCGCGTTCCACGGGCAAATGGGCATGTTCACCCGTGCGCTGACCTATGTCCTCAGCCACGGTGCGGACGGCCTGCGGCAGGTCGCGGAGGACGCGGTGCTGAATGCTAATTATGTGCTTCGTAGTCTCGAAGCCACGCTCGATGCCCCCTTCGCCGCAAGCGGCCCGTGCATGCACGAGGCGCTGTTCAGCGACGACAATCTGGCCGAGGGTTTCTCGACGCTGGATATCGCCAAGGGGCTGATCGACGAGGGCTTCCACCCGATGACGGTCTATTTTCCGCTCGTCGTCCACGGTGCGATGCTGGTCGAGCCGACCGAGACCGAATCGAAGGCTGCCCTCGACCAGTTCATTACCGCGCTGCGCTCGGTCGCAGAGCGCGCCGAGGCCGGCGACCCGTCACTGAAGACCGCCCCCCGCTTCACGCCGCGCGCGCGGCTCGACGAGACGCGCGCGGCAAGACAACCGGTGCTGGTGTGGAAGGAACCGGCGCCGGTCGCAGAAGCGGCGGAGTAGCCGAGTGGTCGGGCATGTCTTCGGCACGATCTGCGACCCGGATGAGAGAAGGCCGTCCGAAGACACGCACGCTGAAGGAGGTGGCCCGGTCTTTGCGCTACGCCCGAAGCCTAGATCGCATGCCCTTCCGCGTCGCGCAGCACCTCGCGGCGGCCGACATGGTCGGGGCGGCCGACGATCCCGTCCTTCTCCATCCGCTCGATGAGGCGCGCCGCAGAGTTGTAGCCAATCCGTAGCTGGCGCTGGAGCCAGCTGGTCGAGGCTTTTTGCGACTCGCAGACCAGCTGGATCGCGTTTCTGTATTGCTGGTCCTCGGCGGTATCCTCGCCGGTGGGTGCGCCGTCGAGCGCGAAGCTATCCTCTGGCTCTTCGGTGACGGACTGGATATAGTCGGGTTGTCCCTGCGCGCGCCAATGGTCGGCGACGGCGCGAACCTCATCATCGCTGACGAAGGGGCCGTGGACGCGCACGATGCCCTTGCCGCCCGGCATGTAGAGCATGTCGCCGCGACCCAGCAATTGCTCGGCGCCCTGTTCGCCCAGGATGGTGCGCGAGTCGATCTTGGAGGTGACGTGGAAGCTGATCCGCGTCGGCAGGTTCGCCTTGATGACGCCGGTAATGACGTCGACCGAGGGGCGCTGCGTCGCCATGATGAGGTGGATACCTGCCGCGCGGGCCTTCTGCGCCAGGCGCTGGATGAGGAACTCGACTTCCTTGCCCGCAGTCATCATCAGGTCCGCGAGTTCGTCGACGATGACGACGATCTGGGGGAGGACGTCGTATTCGAGTTTCTCTTCCTCATAGATCGGCTGGCCGGTATCGGGGTAGTATCCGGTCTGGACGCGGCGCCCGAGCGGCTGTCCCTTGGCGCGCGCCTGACGCACCTTGTCGTTGAAGCCGGCGAGACTGCGCACGCCGACCGAGGACATCTGCCGGTAGCGGTCCTCCATCGTCTCGACCGCCCATTTGAGCGCGCGCACTGCCTTCGCGGGATCGGTCACGACCGGGGACAAAAGATGCGGGATATCGTCGTACATCGACAATTCCAGCATCTTGGGATCGATCATGATCAGCCGGCACTGGTTCGGCGTCAGCCGGTAGAGCAGCGACAGGATCATGCCGTTCAGCCCGACCGACTTGCCGGAGCCGGTGGTGCCGGCGACCAGCAGGTGCGGCATCGGCGCGAGATCGGCGATCACCGGATCGCCCGCGATGTTCTTGCCGAGGATGATGGGAAGCTGGGCCGACTGGTCCTCGAACGATTGCGACCCGACCAGTTCGTGGAGCGACACGGTTTCGCGCTTGGCGTTGGGAAGCTCGATTCCGATCACGGTGCGCCCGGGAATGGTGGCGACGCGCGCGGAGATGGCGCTCATATTGCGCGCGATGTCGTCGGCGAGCTGGATGACGCGGTTCGCCTTGATGCCCGGATCGGGTTCCAGTTCGTACATGGTGACAACCGGACCGGGGCGGACCTCGACGATCGATCCCTTGACCTTGAAGTCGTCGAGCACGGTCTCCAGCAGCCGGGCGTTGCGCTCCAGCGCCGCCTTATCGATCGTGCCTGCCGCACTGGGCGGGGCCTCCGATAGCAGATCGAGCGGCGGCAATTTGTAGTCGTCTCGCAGGTCGAGCTGCCGATCCTTGGGCTTCGCCATTGACGGCGATATAGTCCGGTCCGCAATCACCGGTGCGGGCCGCGGGTCGGGTTCAGCGACAGGTCGCGGACTGACCGGCTTGCGGCTCAGGGTCAACGGTTCATCTTCGCCTTCATCGGTACTACGCATCGGGCGACGTCTGCGCCATGCCAGATCGCCCAGCTGAAGCTCCATGCTGCGCGCCCAGATGACGATCCCGGCCGCGCCGGCTGCGGTGCCGATGCCGCGCATCGCCCAGAGTGCCGCGTCAGGCTGGTCGATGACGGCAAGAGCGGAGCGCACCCCGCCGACGATGGCAAGGCCAATGATGCCGCCCCAGCCAGCGGGCAGGACAAGGACGGCCCTGTCCGACACGAAGGCGAGCGCGGTCGCGATCAGCATGACGCCGATCGTCGCCATGACTGTCATCCGGCTCCAGCGGCCCGCCGGCTGGTCACGCCACAGCCGTGATCCGACAATCGGCGCGATGGGCAGCAGGAGCGCGACGGCAGGGCCGAACAGTGTCAGCGCCGCGTCGGCAAGCCACGCGCCCGGCGTGCCGAACAGGTTGCGCGCCGGTCCCCCGGCGGCGGTGTTCAGTGCCGGGTCGCCCGTGTGATAGCTGACCAGCGCCAGCGCCAGCGCCGCACCGAGCGCGAACAGCAGGACCGCAGTGATGAGCGCGCCCGACCGGACCGCGCCCGCCTTCACCGTTTCGCGCCACAAGGCGGGTTGTGCCCGGCTTGCCATGCTGTCGCCCCCCGATCTGTCCGACGCGTATCGTAGAGCATGGCAGGGCGCGACGCCAGCGTTGGCAGTCGGGACCGCTGTGGCTATGCAGGTAGGATGGACACAGCGGACGTCATCATTCTGGGCGGTGGCCTGGTCGGCACGACGCTCGGCACCGCGCTGGACGCGCATGGGCTGAGCGCGATCATCGTCGATCCAGCCGATCCCACCGTGACGCTGGCCGATGCGTTCGACGGACGCGCGTCCGCGGTGGCGAGCGCGAGCGGACGGATGCTGTCGGCGATCGGCGTCGGCGACGAGCTGGCCGGCAAGGGGTGCGCGATCACCTCGATCCGGGTCAGCGACGGGCTGGCGCCGGGCATGCTGGATTTCGAGCCGGCGGCGGATGATGGCGCGCTGGGTGTCATGTATGAGAACCGGTTGCTGCGCAGGACGCTGTACGACAGCGCCGACAAGGCGGCCGGGATCGACCTGCGGATGAAGACGCGCGCGACGCATGTCGAGCGTGGGTCAGCGGGCGTCAGCGCGACGCTGGACGATGGATCGACCGTTCGCGCACCGCTGCTGGTGGCGGCGGAGGGGCGCAACTCACCGACGCGCAAGCAAGCCGGGATAGCCGTGGCCAATTGGCGGTACGATCATGCGGCGATCATCGGCGCGTTCCACCACGCCCGGTCGCACGAGCATACGGCATATGAGATCTTCTATCCGTCGGGGCCGTTTGCATTGCTGCCGCTGCCCGATGACGATGAGGGCCATCGCTCGGCGATCGTGTGGACGGTGAAGGCGGCGGACGCGGCGGCGATGCTGAAACTGTCCGACCGCGCCTTCCTGGCGGAGGCGGAGAAGCGGATGGGCGGTTTTCTGGGAACGCTGTCGGTCGCCAGCGTGCGCGCGTCCTATCCGCTGGGGTTCCATCATGCGGCTCGGATCACGGACACGCGGCTGGCGCTGGTCGGCGACGCGGGGCACGGCATTCATCCGATCGCGGGGCAAGGACTGAACCTGGGCTTTCGCGACGTGGCGACTCTGGTCGAGGTGCTGGTCGAGGGGAAGCGGCTGGGGCTGGACCTTGGCGATGCGCAACTGCTCGACCGTTACCAGCGCTGGCGCTCGCTAGACACGTTCATGATCGCGGCCTCGACCGACGGGCTGGCGCGGCTGTTCGGGTTGCCCGGACGGACGGCGAGCGCGGTGCGCCGGTTCGGTATCTCGGCGGTCAACGCGATCCCGCCGCTCAAGGAGCGGTTCATGGCGGAAGCGCGGGGCGAGTCGGGCGATCTGCCTCGCCTGTTGCAGGGCGTTCTAGCCTGATCCAGTCGCGCTATTTGCGGGCCTTGCGCGCCGCGTAGCGGGCGTCGCGAATGGCCTTTCGCTGTTCCTCGGTCATGATCGGCTTCGGCTTGGATTTCTGACGCGCCTCCTCCGCGGCGGCGGCGGCAGCAGCGCGCGCCTCCGCCCGCGCGGCCTTTTCGCGGTCACGCTCGACCTTCTTGGCGGCGGCGGCCTCCAACTTGGCCGCCTCGCGCGCTTCCTGAGTCGCGCGTCGTGCCGCGACCTCCTCGGGCGGAAGCGGCGGCTTGGCGCGCAACTTGTCCAGTGCCTGCTGCTTGGCGGCGGCGGAGGCGGCGGTTCGATCGGTGAAGGATGGGTCCTTGAAGCTCATGACGCGCTCGTTAGCCGTGCGAACCCCGATCGTCCAGCCGCCGCGCCTCCTCGACCAGCATCACAGGGACGTTGTCGCGGATGGGATAGGCCAGACCCGCCGCCTCCGACACCAGTTCGCCGGCCGCCTCATCATAGATGAGCGGCGTGCGCGTCGCGGGACAGACGAGGCGTTCAAGCAGCCAGGGATCGAGACTCATTGCAGCGTGACCCGGTTATCGCCGTCGTGGCGACCGAAGAACTGCATGAGCTGGATCGTCAGCTCCGCACGTTCCTCAATGTCCGGTGCCTCGAGCAATGCCTGTTTGGCGGCGACGTCGAAGGGGGCGATCTGGGCGATGCCGTTGACCAGGCTGGCGTCGTCGAGCTGCGTCACGGCGTCCCAGTCGACGCTGTAGCCCTGCGCTTCGGCGAAGCGGCGCGACTCGATCTCAAGCGAGGAACGGCGCCCGAGCGAGAGCGTCTCGTCCTCGGGCACCGGGAGGATCTCGGCCTCGACCTGACGGAACGGTGTCGTCACGTCCATCTCGCGCACGACGCGGAACAGCGACAGTCCCTCCAGCACCAGATTGTAGCGGCCATCGTCCATCGCCTGAACCTCCGCGATGCGGCCGACACAGCCGAGGTCGAACAGCGGTGGATGGTCCTCGTCGAAGTCCTCGTCGCCGGCCATCTGAGGCCGCGGCTGGATGATCGCGATGCGCTGGTCGCGGGCCATGGCGTCGGACACCATCGCCCGGTAGCGCGGCTCGAAGACGTGAAGCGGCAGGTGCATGCCGGGGAAAAGCAGCGCGCCGGCGAGCGGAAAAACCGATAGCCGCGTACTCATCCGAACAGCACCGCGGACAGCCGTCGGCGCTGCTGCGAGACCCAGGGGTCCTCCAGGCCGACGACCTCGAACAGCTTCAACAATTGCCGGCGCGCCGCGCCCTCGTTCCAGTCACGATCCGCCTGGATGACGGCGAGCAGATCGTCGGCGGCGGCATCGCGCTGCCCGGCGGCCATGCGGCCGTTCGCCAGGCGGAAACGCGCGTCGAGGTCATCGGGGCTGGATGCGACCTCCGCTTCCAGCGCCGCCATGTCGTCGACGGGTTGCGCCGATTGTGCGAGCGCGATCGCGGCCGCCGCACGGGCGATCGCGGGATCGCCGGCTAATTCGGGCGGTAGTGTATCGATTGCGGCGCTCGCCTCGTCATGGGCGCCGGTCTCGACCAGCGCGCGGATGCGGCCAGATAGGACGGCGGGATAGTCGGGCGCCATCTCGGCCAGCTGGTCGAAGATCGACAGCGCACGCGCGGCGTCGCCCTCTGCCAGCACCTCCTCGCCCATCGCGATCAGGGGCGCCAGCTCGGCTTCGGCATCGGTCGCGCCGGACTCGATCGGCAATTGCTTGAGCAACTGGTCGAGCATGGTGCGAAGCTGGGACTCGGTGCGCGCGGGGGTAAGGTCGGCGACGAGCTGCCCCTGGAACATCGCATAGACGGTCGGGATCGACTTGATCTGGAATTGCGCGGCGATGAACTGGTTCTTGTCGGTGTCGATCTTGGCCAGCACCACGCCCTTGTCGGCATAGGCGGCGGTCACCTTTTCCAGGATGGGCGTGAGCGCCTTGCAGGGTCCGCACCACTCCGCCCAGAAATCGACGACCACCAGACTGGTCATCGACGGCTCGACGACGTCGCGGCGAAATGCCTCGACGGCGGTTTTCTCTGCGGGGGACATTCCAAGCGTGGCCAAGTGCGACTCCTTTTCGCCGCCTATTTGGGGCGTGGCGGAGTCTAATGAAAGTCCCGCGACTTGGGGAGGATCCGCACGTCACGCGGATGGCGGTGATGCGAGGGCACGGCGGCGTGCCGGGGATCGCGGCCGCGAGGGTGCTGAGGATGGATGAACTCGTCGGCGCGCGACAGGACAAGATTGGGGTCGTGATCCTCGGACAGGCGACGCAGCATCGCGGACCTGTCAAAGGCGCGCTTCGCCATCAGATGGACGACGCCCTCCTCGCTGCGCTGGATGGTGCCCTCCAGGACCAGCAGCCGCGCCGCCATCACCGCGCGCCGGTGCTCCTCGAAATCGCGCGCCCATAGCAATCCATTCGCGATCCCCGTCTCGTCCTCCAGCGTCACGAAGATCGCCTTGCCATTGCCCGGCCGCTGTCGAACCAGCACGATCCCGGCGACACGGGCGCGGCGGCCGTCCTTGAGCGCGTCGGCCTGCGCACAGGAGAGAATGCCTTCCGCCGCGAACGCATCGCGCAGGAACGCCATCGGATGGCCTTTCAGGGAAAGCCTTGTCGTCTGATAGTCGGCGGCGATCTGCTCCGACAGCGGCATGGGCGGCAAGGCCGGATCCGCCTCGGCGGCAAGCTCGGGCGCATCCGCCGCAGCGAACAGGGGAAGCTGCCTGGGCGGCGTGCGGCGCACGTCCCATGCCGCCTGACGCCGATCCTTGGCAATCGAGCGAAATGCGTCTGCATCGGCTAGCAGGCGCATTGCCCTGGGCGGCAAATGGCGCGCGACCGCCTCGACACTGGCGAAGGGAGCATTGGCAGCGATCATCGCGGCCCACTCCTCGCGAAAGCCGTCGACCTGACGAAAGCCGAGGCGAATGGCGTGGGCGCCGCCCAGTTCCGGCTCCAGGCTGTTGTCCCAGCCGCCGGCGTTCACGTCGACGGCGCGCACCGTAACGCCGTGCTCGATCGCGTCACGGACCAGTTGTGCAGGCGCATAGAAGCCCATCGGCTGCGAATTGAGCAGTGCGCAGGTGAACACGGCGGGCTGGAAACACTTGATCCACGACGAGACATAGACCAGCCGCGCGAAGCTGAGCGCATGGGATTCGGGAAATCCATAGGATCCGAACCCCTCGATCTGCTGGTAGCAGCGTTCGGCGAACTCGCTGGTGTAGCCGCGGCGTACCATGCCGTTCACAAGCTTCTGCTGGAAATTCTCCATGCCGCCGACATTGCGGAAGGTTGCCATCGCGCGGCGCAGCTGGTTGGCTTCACCCGGCGTGAACTCGGCCGCGACGATCGCCAGCTTCATCGCCTGTTCCTGGAACAGCGGCACGCCGTAGGTGAAGCGCAGCAGCTTTTTCAGCTCGTCCGGCGGGCCGAAGCGCGGATCGGGGGAGGGGAACTCGACCGGCTCCTTGCCCGCACGGCGCCTGAGATAGGGGTGGACCATATCGCCCTGGATCGGCCCCGGCCTGACGATCGCGACCTGCACGACCAGATCATAGAGCTCACGCGGCTTCAGGCGCGGCAGCATGTTGATCTGCGCGCGGCTCTCGACCTGGAACACGCCGATGCTGTCGCCCTTGCACAGCATGTCATAGACCGCCGGATGCTCGGCGGTCGCGATCGTATCGAGCGCATGGTCGCCCAGTCCGTGCGCGCGCATCAGCGTGAAGGCCTTGGCGATGCAGGTCAGCATGCCCAGCGCCAATATGTCGACCTTCATGATCTTCAGCGCATCGATATCGTCCTTGTCCCATTCGATGAAGGTGCGGCCCTCCATCGCGCCGTGATGGATCGGCACGGTCTCGTCGAGCCGGCCCTGCGTCAATACGAAGCCGCCGACATGCTGAGAGAGGTGACGCGGGGATTCGAGCAGTCCGTCGACCAGTTCGCGCAGTCGCGCGATCTCGTGATTATCGGGATCGAAGCCGGTTTCTCGGAGTCGCTGCTCCTCGAAGCGGCCGGCAAAGCTGCCCCAGACGGTGCTGGTGAGGCGCTGAGTCACATCCTCGCTCAACCCCAGCGCCTTGCCTACCTCTCGCACGGTGCTGCGAGGACGATAATGGATGACGGTCGCCGCGATCGCCGCGCGGTGGCGGCCATAGCGACGATAGATATACTGCATCACCTCCTCGCGGCGTTCATGCTCGAAATCGATGTCGATGTCGGGCGGTTCATCGCGCTCGCTGGACACGAAGCGCGAGAACAGCAGATCATATTTCATCGGATCGACCGAGGTGACGCCCAGCAGCCAGCACACCGCCGAATTCGCGGCCGACCCCCGGCCCTGGCACAGGATCGGGGGTTCGAGCGAGCGAGCGTATTTCACGATGTCATGGACGGTCAGAAAGTAATGGGCGTATTTCCGCTCGCGGATCAGCGGCAGTTCCTCGTCCAATAGCCTGGTCAGCCGTTCGGGGATGCCGCCGGGGAATTTCTCGCGCGCCGCCTCCCATGCGAGATGCTCCAGCCAGTCCTGCGCATTCCAGCCGTCGGGCACCGGCTCATGCGGATATTCATAGGATAGCTGGTCGAGCGAGAAGTCGATCCGCGACAGAAAGGCGATGCTCTGCGCGACCGCGTCGGGACGCGGGACGAACAGGCGCGCCATATCGTCGCCATCCTTCAGGTGGCGCTCGGCATTGGCGCCGAGCAGGCGACCGGCCTGCTGGACCGTCGTCCCCTGGCGGATGCAGGTGACGATGTCATGGAGAGGTTTCTCGCCAGCGGCCGTGTACAGCGCATCGGCCGTCGCCAGCAGCGGGACGCCCGCGGCATCGCCAAGCCGGCCAAGTTGTGCCAGCCGCCTTGCGTCCTGTCCCGACCGCGGCATCGTCACGCCAAGCCAGACGCGTCCGGGTGCCGCGTCCGCCAGGGTTGCCAGTGTCGTGGCCAGCGCGGAATTAGTACGCCCGGACGGCAGCATCGCATGGGCACGGGGCGTCTGTGGACAGGCGCTTGATTCGGGCAGCACGATGAGCAGCAGGTCATCGACATGGCGCAGCAGGTCGCCGAGGCCCAGCAGGCAGCTCCCCTTGACGCCGCGCAGATTGCCGGTGGTCAGAAGCCGGGTGAGGCGACCCCAGCCGAGCCTGGTCGCAGGATAGGCGACGATGTCCTGAGTACCGTCGGTGAAAACGAGGCGTGCTCCCACCGCCAGCTTGAAATCCAGCGGCGGCAGCTTCGCGCCGAGCAGCCCCGCCTGCGCCTTGCGCAGTGCCTGGTGCGCGCGGACGACACCGGCGACCGTGTTGCGGTCGGCGATACCGATCCCCGCCAGGCCCAGTTCCACCGCGCGCGCCACCATGTCGCCGGGATGCGAGGCGCCATGAAGGAACGAGTAGTTGGTTGCCGCGACCATCTCCGCGAACACCGTCAAGCAAGCAGCAGGAGGCAAGCCGGTCACGCGAAAAGTCCGTGGAGATACCAGCGCGGTGACTCCGTTTCCGAATACAGGCCATGGCGGAAGATCCAGAACCGCCGTCCACGCCGGTCCTCGACCCGAAAATAATCGCGGGTCGGGGCATCCTTGCGGCGCCACCATTCCCCCGTGATCCGCTCGGGCCCCTCCGACCGTGCGACCTCATGCACTAAGCGTCGCCACCGAAAGCGCAGCGGCGGCCCGTCGGGCACCTCCGCCATGATCGATTCGATCGGTTGCGGGGGATCGAACAGGTAGATGGGGCGCAGCGGAGGCTGGCCCGGGTCGGGAGCGGTCCATGTGCCGGGCGGCGGGGTGGCGGTGGCCGGGAGCATCAACTCGGCCTGTTCGGGTATATGACTGTCGCGCGCCGCGAAGCGACGGACCCGGCCGGGACCCAGCCGCGTGCTCAGCCGGTCGACCAGTTCGGCGACCGCCTCATTCGCGATCTTGCCGCCTTCGAGCCGTAGTTGGCTGGCATCGAGCCGTTCCGCCAGGCTGATATCCAGCCGGATCATGTCATAGCCGAAACCGGGGTCGAGCGGATCGGCCAGCCCGTCGATCCGTTCGCGAAACAGCCGCATCAGCGCCGGTACGTCGCGGGTGGGCTGCCCGGTTTCGACGCGCAGCCGCTGAACCAGTCCATCGCTGCGGAACAGCCGCGCCTCCCAGCGTCGTCCGCCCTGATGCCGTTCGCCAAGACGCTCGCAAGCCTCCTTCGCAAGCGCCGCGAGCACCTCCAGCATGTAGTCGACGCGCGCGACCGGTTCTGCGAAACGGCGCTCGACCCCGATCGGCACGACGATCTTTCTCGGCACGATCGGTCCGGCCAGTTCGCCGCTCAGCCGCCGTATCATCGCCACCGCCTCCTCCCCGAAGCGCGCGGCGATCCCGGCCAGCGGGCGGGCCATCACATCACCCACCGTCTTCAGCCCCGCGCGCGTCAGCGCCGCCGTCGCATCCGGAGCCAGTCCGAGCGCCGTGACCGGCAATCGACGGATCGCGCCGCGCTCATCGGGTGCGGGCGCGCCGGCATGGCGGGCCAGCGCGAGCGCGGCATCGGCAGTATCGCCGAACGCATGGCGCACCAGCAGGCCGCGCCGCGCAAGCCGCTCCTCCAGATCGGCGGCCAACCGACGTTCGCCCTCATAAGCGTGCACGCAGCCGGCAATGTCGAGCACCAGTGCATCGGGCGGAACAAGCGCGACGAGCGGCGTATAGCGGTGGCATCCATCCGCCAGCCGTTCGAGCCATTCAAGATCGGCGCGACAATCATGAGGATACGTCTCAAGCTCCGGAACGCGAGCGCGCGCGTCGGCCAGCGTCAGTCCCGGAGCGAGTCCTGCCTGGACCGCCGCACGGTCGAGCGCCTGCAGGCGGATGCCGCCCGCCTGCTGTTCGACGAACGCGATCGGTGCATCATCCCGTGCGACGAAGAGATGCGGGCGCGTGCCGCGCAGTCGCTCGATCGAAAGCCAGGGGAAGACGATCGCCAGATAGCGCCGGTTTGACGAAAGTTCGCGTGTCACGATTCCACTCCAGATGCCATTGCTGTCCGGCAGGACCGCCGCGCCGGCGCAACAATTCTACGTCGAAGGCAGGGCCGCCCGGCGCATCGGCCGGCAATGCCGCCGATGCCGTGCCGGCGACACGCCACCGGGTTTGCGCCGCACTGGGCACGGGATCAGCTGCAATGTGCAGACTGAATGCCGTCACGCCAGACGACTCGGCCGCGAGCATCAGGCGGCGTGTCGTCGTCAGGTCAAAGCCGTTGGATGTGCCCCATGTTTCGAGCAGTACGCTACCCAGTCCCGCACAACGCACGGCATCGGCGGCGGCGCGCAGCATCTGCGTCTCGTCGGGTGTCATCACCAGCAACAGCGCCTGAGCGTCCAGCCCCAATTCGACCAGACCATGCGCATGGATCAGTCCCGCGCGCCTTACACATGCCTCGGTACGCAGCCACAGGATGGGGAGGGCATTTGCCGTCGTGGCAAGCGCAACCGCAAATCCCGCGCCCGCCGATGCGTCATCCTGATCGGCATACACCTCATGCAGCCGACCACGCGCAAGTCCGCGGCTGAACCAGGCATCCGCGTCTGCGGATAGATCGGCACCGGGCGTCGATACCTCACCGGCCATACCGGTTGCGGCAATGCGCCGAAGGCGGGCAAGAAGGGCGGTCGAGTCGGCCATATGTTCTTGCTATGTTCTAATAAGCGAGTCGGCAACCGCTTAATTCGTTGCTTCCGCCCCCGCATGGGCTTGCGGCGTCCTTACCCCGATGCTAGTGGCCGCGCCTCACCTGCCCGCACCATCGGGCTGTGACGCCAGAGCGGGCGTAGCTCAGGGGTAGAGCACAACCTTGCCAAGGTTGGGGTCGAGGGTTCGAATCCCTTCGCCCGCTCCAGTTTTCAATTGTATTGTCATGCAGTTAGAGCGGTTTTTCGGGGCCGTACTCTGCTTCCTCGGCTCGGTCCCCGTGACCGGGGAAGCATGGGGGAAGCAGCGCACGGCGCATCCCAGCGATGTTTTGGCGGCTTTCGGCTGCGGTGCAGCGTCTGACCTGTCGCAATTCCATACCACGGATCGGTCTGAACGTAACGGTGCAGCGCCTTCGATCTCGGCATGGCCGCTGCTTCCCGGAACCTGCATCGGTACGCCAATTTGCTTGCCCAGTTCGAACCAACATGATCCGGCCGCCATCTTTCATGCGACCGCTGCACTTCGGCACGGCACCGCCTGCGGCTCGCGCAGGAGGTTGTCGGCCATGAAGGACACGAACGCCGACACCTTGGGCGACGGATGGCGACTGGCGGGCCAGAGGATGTGGAAGGCACCGACCTCGCGCAGGTGATCCTTCAGCACGCTGACCAGCGAGCCACGCGGAAGCTGCGCCCTGATCGCGAACTGGGGCAGGCAGGCGAGACCGAAGCCTTCTTCGGCGAGACAGATCTGCGGCTCCAGCGTGCTCGCCACCGACGTCACCGGCAATCCCAGGCCGAAGTCGGCACCGTCCTTCGTCAACGACCAGCGTTCCAGCCGACCGGTCGAGGGATATTTGTGATGATGACAGGCGTGGCCAATCAGATCCTGGGGCGTCGAAGGCGTACCGTGGGTGGTCAGATAGTCGGATGAACCGACGATCCGGTGCGAGAAGGCACCCGCACGACGCATCATCAGACGGTTGTCGCGTGCCTCGCCGGTGCGGATCACGGCATCGAAGCCCTCGTCGATCACGTCGACCAGCCGGTCGGTAAAGTCGAGATCCAGTTCGATCTCAGGATAGGCGCGCATGAACGCCATCACGGCCGGCATCATCTGCATCCCGATCAGCGGCAGGCTGGACGCGCAAGCGCCCGCGTGGCGCCTGACGGGTCTGCGACAGCTCCAGTTCGGCCGCCTCGATCTCGCAGAAGATGGGCTGCAGCGGTCGAGGAATAGCGATCCCTCGGGTGTGAGCGTCAGCGAGCGGGTGGAGCGGTGGAAGAGGCGGACGGCGAGCCGTGCCTCCAGGCGCACGACCGCCTTGCCAATGGCCGAAGCCGAGACGCCGACCTTGGTCACCGCGCCCGCCCGCCCGCCCGCCTGCCGCTCTCCGGGCTGCTCGCGCTCGCCATGGCCGCGTTCATCACCATCCTGACCGAAGCGCTCAGATCGCGCTCGCGGAAGCAGCCATGCCGGTTCTTGGAGAAGGTCGAGTGGTCGGGGACCGCGTCGCCGAGATCGAGGTGACAGAACCAGCGATACGCAAGGTTGAGGTGCACCTCCTGACACAGCCGACGCTCGGATCGGATGCCGAACAGGTAACCAACCAGCAGCATCCGCAGCATCAGCTCGGGGTCGATCGACGGCCGCCCTGCCGCGCTGTAGCTGTCCGCCAGCGCCTCACGCACGAAGCCGAAGTCGAGCAGCCCGTCGATGCGACGCAGAAGATGGTCGCCGGGTATGTGATCGTCGAGCCGAAAGCCGTAAGACAGCGACCCTTGCGCCATCTGCCGACCCATCATCAACCGCACTCCCGCCTGCCTTTCTGGAGTGAATCACCCTGCGACGACGGCGGCAAGCGCTAGTTTTTCAACAGTCTCGGTCGTTTGCGCAAGGGACAACGGTGGCACGTGGCACCACAGGTAATGAAGCTTCACGCTACCGCCAACCGCACGACATTGCCGCCCGCGCCGTCGCAATAGCTTCCCCATGCGTCCATCAACCCGCGCCGTTTCTCCAGTAGATCGCCGCGCCGATATGCCGCTTCCGTCTTGTTCTCGATCGCATGGGCAAGCGCCGCCTCTGCCAGCTCGCCAGGGAACGACGTCGTTTCCGATACCCAATCGCGGAACGACGATCGAAAACCATGCGCCGTGCAACCCGCCTTCATGTCGCGAAGCACCTTTATCAGCGTCATGTCCGACATGGGCTTGTCGCCACGCGCGCCGGAAAAGACGAATTGCATGCCGACCGTTCGCAGCGCCGCCGCCCGGCGGAACACCGCTAAAGCACCCTTATTCAATGGTACGACGTGCGGCTTGCCCGCCTTCATCCGATCGGCCGGGATCGTCCACAGACCCGCCTCCAGGTCGACCTCTGCCCAGGTCGCGCCGCGTATCTCTCCGCTCCGCGCCGCCGTCAGGATCGCCGCCTCCAGTGCGAGCCGTCCCCACGTCTCTTTCTCCCGCAACCGCCGCATGAAAGCGGGCACGTAGACAAAGGGCATTGCGGCATGGTGCCCGTCACGCTCGGGTTGTTTCGGCAGTGCCTTGGATACCGAACGCATCGGCGCCTCAGCGGGGCGATGACCCTTGACGTGTGCCCAATCGAGCGTGGCACCGATGCGTTGCCGCACCCGCCGCGCCGTCTCAAGCACCGTCAACCAGATGGGTAGCAGGACCGCTAGGATGTCGGCAGTACCGATTGCGTCGACCGGCCGGTTGCCGATCTTGGGAAAGACGTGCGCCTCCAGCGTCGATAGCCACTGGTCGCCATGCTTGCCGTTCTTCCACGATTTTAGCAGATGGCCGTGCAGCTCAATGGCACTGGTGCGGAATGTCGGCTTGGCGTCGGCTTCCTTTAGCCACCATGCCTTGGGCAGCTCGCCATTCTTGACCGTCGCCCGGAACGCGGCGCTGCGCTTGCGCGCATCGGGAAGGGGCACGTCCTTCGCCGATCCAAGGCCATAGTCGCGGCGCTTGCCCTTGCTCCCCGGCTCCACGATCCGCAGCACCCATGACGCGGAACCTGTCGCGCCCACGACCGGCATCAACCCGTCGCCGTCGCCGTAGCGGCCCGCGCTCTTTAGCGCCGCCACCTTGGTCGTGTTCAGCTTGCCCATGCCACCCGCCTATCCTTGCCAACATCCTTTCCCACGTACATTCCCGGTTGGTGGCGATTGTCAACGGACGGTAGCGATCGTGAAAAGCCCGCTACTGCTAGGGTTTCAGCGGGTTTCGTGGACGGTCGCGGCTGGTCGCGAATGGCCGAATGGCGGAGCGGGAGGGATTCGAACCCTCGATACGCTTTTGACGTATACTCACTTTCCAGGCGAGCGCCTTCGACCACTCGGCCACCGCTCCGCGTTGCGCTGGAAGAGATGCGCTTTAGGCGGCTGTCGGTGCGCTTGCAAGCTTGCCGGGCGGGCTGAAACGAGCATGATGCGACAATGAGATACGCCCTGATCGCCGCCTCCCTGCTCACCGCCGCTGCACCCGCGCCCCGGGCTGCCGCGCCCTCACCGAACGAGATCGTCGCGGCGGCGCCCGCGGCGGACTGGACCCCTATCCCGGCGTCTGACCTCCTTGTCATGACGCTGGCGCCCGATGCGACGGGCGTGGCGCGGCGCGTCGTCATCCAGTTGATGACGCCGCCGTTTTCGCAGGGGTGGATCGGCAACATCCGCCGCCTCGCCGCCGCGCATTGGTGGGACGACACCAGCATCAACCGCGTGCAGGACAATTACGTCGTCCAGTGGGGGGATGCAACGGAGGCAAAGCCGCTGCCGAGCGGATTGGCAAAGGTGCCGGAGAGCCAATACGCCGTACAAACACCGCTGCACGCAGCCTGCGACCGGGATGTGTGTCCGCAAACGCCCACGCCGGTACGCTCGACGTTTCAGATGCTGCTTCATGACGGTTATGCTGCCGGTACGGGCTTCGGGCAGGGCTGGCCCCTCGCATATTCCGATAACGATGCTTGGCCCGTCCACTGCTACGGCATGGTAGGAGTCGGTCGCGACATGCCGCCTGATACGGGAACGGGCGCCGAACTCTATACCGTCATCGGCACGCCGCCGCGGCATCTCGATCGCAACATCGCGCTGGTCGGCCGGGTGATCGAGGGGATGGAGCATCTCTCATCGCTGCCGCGCGGGAAGGGCGACCTGGGCTTCTATACGGACCCGGCCGAGCGCGTGCCGATCGAGTCGGTCCGCCTTGCAAGTGACCTGCCCGCATCGGAGCAACCACATTTCGAGTATCTCTCGACCGAGAGCGCCGCCTTTGCGCACTACACCGATGCCCGCGCGAATAGGCGCGATGCGTTCTTCATCCGGCCCGCGGGCGGCGTCGATGTCTGCAACGTTCCGGTGCCGATCAGGCGCCGGCCGGAGGAGTAGCGGCTACCGCCCGATCCAGTCGGCGACCTGTGCGGCAACCTGGTTCGCTGCCTGATTCAAGGCTGTCGCGGCACCGGCGTCGATCTCGCTTGTCGGTATGCGCGCCTCGAAGCGGCGCTGCTCGACCGTCGTCTGCCCCTGACGCGTCAGTGACGCATCGTAGATCACAACCGCCTGCCGCTGCGCCGCGTCGAAGCCGAAGCTGCGAAGCTCTCCGCCCAGACGCGCGCCGGGTTCGCTGATCGCCTGCGCGCTGGACAGCACGATGTGCCCGCCGCGCGCGGTCAGCGTGTCCGCCATCAACCGCGCGAACAGATTGGCCGGCGGTTCGGCCCAGGCGGCATCCTTCACATAGGCGATCGTCGTCGGCGAGGTTCGCACCGGAACCCGGGTCGTCGCCAGGGCCTGCGATACGGTCGGGACCAGGACGGTGATCGGCTTGGCCGCCGCCGTCGATGTCTCCTGCCCGACCGGAACCGCCGCATCAGCGGTCAGCGTCAGCAGCGATGGCGGCGGCTTGGCACCAAAGCTTATGCATCCCGCCAGGATCAGCGGTGCTGATAGGATGAGCGGCGTCTTCCTCGTCATGATCCGTCCCTCATTTGCCCTTGTAGTCGGGAAGCTTCGGGCTGCCGATCAATGAGCCGGCGCCCTGCTGGTCGACCTTCTGCGCGATGGATGCGAGTGACTGCGATGTGATGCGCAAGTCGTGAACCAACTGGTTCACCTGGGGGATCGTCTCTGTCGAGAAGGTGGTGATGCCCGGCCGCGCGTCGCTGATCGCACCGTTCAGATTGTCGGCGCTGGCCTGCGCCGACTCGATCGCCTTGTTCAGGTTCGCCATGGCGGGCTGTATATCGTTCGCCAGTACGCCGTTCGTCGTCTGCGCCAGGCTGCCGATCTGCTCGGCAGCGTTCCCCGCCTGCTGGATCGCCACGCGGGTCTGCGCCAGCGTCGCGGCGATCTCGGGACCCCGGTTGGCCAGCGCGTCGGACAGCCGGTCGGTGTTCGCCAGAATGCCCGCGATGGATGCCTGGTTGCGGTCCGAGAGCAGCGACGTCAGTCGTTCGGTCAGCGTCGACAACCGCTCGAGCAATTGCGGCGCGGAATTGAGGATGGCGCCGATTCCACCCTGCCGCGTCGGGATGACCGGAACGCCATAGGGGCAATCGCGTGGCGATGGCTGGTCGGGACAGACGATCGGTGCGGCGCCCTTGCGCGCGCCGTCCAGCGTGATCGTGCTGGTACCGGTGAAGCTGCCCTGGATCGTCGCCGTCGTTCCCTGCAGGATCGGCGTTTCGTCATCGACGCTGATCCTGACCCGCACGAACTGGGGATCGTTCTTCCACAATGCGATGTCCTTGACCTGCCCGGACGGCACGCCCGAATAGGTGACCTGGGACCCCTTCGCCAGGCCGTCGACCGCCTGCTTGAAGAAGATGTCATAGTCCTTCTCGGATGATCCTCCCAGCCGCGCGATCCACACCGTGAAGATCGCGAGCACCGCAAGCAGGATCAGCACAACGGCACCGACCAGGACGTGGTTCGAACGGGTTTCCATCAGCTTGCCCTTGCTGCGTTGTCGTCGGCGGCCATCTGCCGGGGCTTGCGACCCGTCGGCTTGTCTGCGTCCCCGGCCGGATGCTGCCCGGCGTCGGTGTCGACGTCGGCACTGTGTTCGGCGGCCTCCCGCGCGGCCTCGGCGGTGCGCCCGCGCGGTCCCTTGAAATATTCGTCGATCCACGGGTGGTCGAGGGCCAGGAGTTCGGGGATGGTGCCGACGCCGATCACTTTGTGATCGGCGAGGACGGCGACGCGGTCGCAGATGGCGTAGAGCGTGTCGAGGTCGTGGGTAATCAGGAACACGGTATGCCCGAGCGTCTTTTGCAGCGATTTCGTCAGCTCGTCGAATTGCGCCGCGCCGATCGGATCGAGGCCGGCGGTCGGCTCGTCGAGGAACAGCAGTTCGGGATCGAGCGCCAGAGCGCGCGCGAGACCGGCGCGCTTGCGCATGCCACCCGACAGTTCGGACGGAAACTTGGGCGCCGCGTCCGCGGAGAGTCCGGTCATCACCACCTTGTAGGAGGCGATCTCGTCGAGCAGCACCTGGCTGAGATCGGGATAGAACTCCTTCAGCGGAACCTCGACATTCTCGCCCACGCTCAGCGTTGAGAACAGCGCGCCTCCCTGGAACAGGACGCCCCAGCGCCTGCGGATGTCCATCGTCTCGGCGTCGTCGCGGTCCAGCACCTGCTCGCCGAAGACCGTGATCTCCCCTGCGTCGGGCACCTGCAGCCCGATGATCGAACGCATCAGCACCGATTTGCCGGTGCCCGAGCCGCCGACGACGCCCAGGATCTCGCCGCGCCGGACATCGAGATCGAGATCGTCGTGCACGACCTGATCGCCGAAGCTGTTGCGCAGTCCCCTGACACAGACGACGATGTCGTCGTCATCATCCCTGCCGTGCTCGCGCGCCATCAGTTCCACCCGACCCAGGTGAAGAACACCGCGAAGAACGCGTCGAGCACGATCACGAGGAAGATGGACTGGACGACCGCCGACGTCGTGCGCCGCCCCACCTGCTCGGCATTGCCCTCGACCTGCATGCCCTGGAAGCATCCCGCGACCGCGATGATCGCGCCGAACACGGGCGCCTTGATGAGTCCGACATACAGGTCGGTGATCGGCACGACCTCCCTGAGGCGCGACACGAAGGTCACC
The DNA here is from genome assembly GCA_965260965.1 of Sphingomonas sp. Taxonomy (GTDB): domain Bacteria; phylum Pseudomonadota; class Alphaproteobacteria; order Sphingomonadales; family Sphingomonadaceae; genus Sphingomonas. The sequence goes on from CBDHCA010000003.1 coordinate 2,685,596, forward strand.
GGCGGAATGCTGAGCGTTCCCCAGGACAGCAGCCCGCCGCCGATCAGCGCGATGAGCGAGGAATAGAAACCCAGCAGCGGCATCAGCAGGATCGCCGCCATCGTCCGCGGCACGACCAGCGCCTCCATCGGTGACACGCCGATCGTCCGCATCGCGTCGATCTCCTCGGTCAGCTTCATCGTGCCCAGCTGCGCGGCGAAGGCCGAACCGGACCGCCCGGCCACCATGATCGCCGTCATCAGCACGCCCATCTCGCGCAGCGTCAGCCGCCCGACCAGGTTGATGGTGAAGACCTCCGCGCCGAACTGGCGAAGCTGCACCGCGCCCTGCTGCGCGATGACGACCCCGATCAGCACGCTCATGAGGCCGATGATGCCCAGTGAGGCGACGCCGACCACCTCGAACTGCTCGACGGTCGCGTTGAAGCGGAAGCGCGAGGGATGGCGGATCAGGTGGGCAAAGGAAATGGCGGTCGCGCCCATGAAACCCAGCAGCCCGATCAGCGTCTGCCCGGCGGTGACGACCGCATCGCCCACCTCGCCCAGGACGCGCTTGAATGAACTATGGTGCGCCGGCCGCGACTCGGTGGTGTGATCGGCGCATTCGACCTGGTGGAGCAGGTGCTGGTCGTCTTCGCCCAGCCCCTCGATCCTGGCGCCTGTCCGCGCGGCCAGCCGGTGCACGATCCAGGCGCCAACCGTGTCCATCCGCCCGATATCGCTCAGGTCGATGCACTGCGTCTGCCCGTCCAGCGCATCCAGCCGCTCCGGCAGCGTCCCCAGGCGTGACAGCGTCAGGTCGCCGTGGAATACCAGCTTCCCGCCGTCGCCGTCCTGCTCGAAATCGGCCATCGCGCTCATCGCCGGCACCTTTGGTCGAAACGGTCTCGCGCGGCAAGATGAATGGTGGCTGAGAGTCGATCGGCAAGGCCTATAGGGCGACGTCGACCGCGTGGATCACTAGGCCGACAAGGCCGCCGACGACCGTCCCGTTGATGCGGATATATTGCAGGTCGCGGCCGACCGCGTTTTCCAGTCGCCGGGTGATCGTGCCCGTGTCCCAGCCGCGCACCGTCTCCGACACCAGCCGCACGATCTGCTCGCCATAGTCGGCGGCCAGCCCGATGACCGCGCGGCGCACGAAGCGGTTGATGGTGACGGCGAGGCGCCGGTCGTGCTGCAGCGTCTCGCCGATCTGGCGCAGGACGTCGCCCAATTGTCCCGCCATCGCCGCTTCCGGATCCCGCGCGATCCTGAGCAGCGCGGCGCGCGCCTGTTCCCACAATCCGTCCAGCCAGCGCTGCATCGCGGGATTGTCGATGATCTCCGCCTTCGTCGCCTCGATCCGGTCGCGGGTCCGCCGGTCATATTGAAGGTCCCAGGCAAGGCGATCCAGCCCCTCCTCGGCCTTCAGCCGGAGAGGATGGGCGACATCGTCGACCATATCGCCCAGAAGCCGGTCGAGCCCGTCGATCAGCTTGTTGGCGACGGTCTCGTCAAGGCCCGTCCAGCGCAGCAGCGACCCGGCCCGGTCATGGACCATCTGACGCACGAGATGCTCGTTCGCCGCCAGCGCGCTCGCGGCCCAGCGCACGGCCCCCTCCATCAGCGGGGCGTGGCGGTTCTCGGCGATCGTCGCCTTGAGCAACTGGCCCAGGATCGGCGAGACCTCGCTTTCGCGCAACCGGCCGCCGATGCCCGCCTTGACCATGCCGCCCAGCCGGGCGGGGTCCAGCGCCTCGAGCACTTGTGCGACCATTCGCGACGCGCCCTGCCGGAAGCGGCCGCCCGCACCCTCGGGCGGGTCGGTCAGCCACCGCGCCACCGCCCCCGCCACGTCCAGGCGGCGCATCTGCCGGGCGATGACGGGCGGCAATAGGAAGTTATCGCGCAGGAACGCGGCCAGCGTATCGCCGATCCGGTCCTTGTTGCGCGGCACGATCGCGGTGTGCGGGATCGGCAGGCCGAGCGGATGGCGAAAGAGCGCGGTGACCGCGAACCAGTCGGCCAGGCCGCCGACCATCGCCGCTTCCGCGAATGCGCGCACGAAACCCCATCCGCCGGTGGCCGGCGCTGCCAGCCGGACGGACAGGAACAGCGTCGCCATTGCCAGCAACAGTCCGGTCGCCAGCGCCCGCATCCGCCTGAGGCCGGCAGGAGTCGCCTCGGACGCCTGGCGCATGCTGGCAATCGATATCATACCCGAAACAATCCGCGAGTGCGGCGATGGTTCATCGACGAGTCCGCAAGTCGCACCCGCCTAAGCACACCGGACTATCGCCTGCGATCCGCCCGTGCGAGATAGCGGGCGTCCGGTTCAAGCTCCCGAGGTGACGAAACCGCACCCTATATCGCCTTGTACGTCGCGAAGGCGTACATATCCACAGAGGTTGAATAAGGTGTTCCATGCTCGGCTTTGAGGATCAAGTCGGCGCCATTGAGGAACGCAGCAGCGAGCGGATGAACTTCCGTACCAAGCCGCGCATGGACTTGCCCCGCTAAAGTGGCGAGGCATTGGCTCAATCCGCGGTTTGCCGTTCAAAGCGTGCGGGGCTGAGGTAGTTTAGCGCCGAGTAACGCCGGACGGGACTATAGAAGCCGTCGATATAGCGGGCAATGGCGGTTGCTGCGTCGGCGCGGGTGTAGAAGACGGTGCACCAGACGAGCTCGGACTTGATCGTCTTGAAGAACGTCTCGACCATGGCTCCTTCGACGGGCTCAGGACAGGTTTGTCAAAGCGATTTCCCCTCTCGACTTCGCTCGATACAGGCTTGCCTGACATGGAGATGCGGATGCGATGGCGGCGCGGCTCGGCCTGGTAGTCCACAGCGCAATATTGGCGGACTCAACCGATCGTCGCAACGCTTCGAGAATGGAGGCGCAGCATGGACAGCAAGCGGCGTTCGGACGGTGCACCCGGTCAATATTGCGGTCGCCGGGGCGGCCCGCGGTCGCCAATCGGGAAGAGCGTGAACTGTTCTGGCGGTATGTAGCTGCCGGGATGAGCAGCGAGGCGGCAGCGGTGAAGGCAGGAGCGTCACAACCGGTTGGCAGCCGCTGGTTTCGGGAGGCGGGCGGGATGCCACCAGCGCCGTTCAGGCCATCGGCGAAGCCCTTGTCGGGCAGATACCTGTCGCTGGTGGAACGCGAGGAGATCGCATTGCTGCTGGTCCAGGGGCATGGCGTATGTGAGATCGCCCGCCGGCTTGGCCGTGCTGCCTCGACCATTTCGCGCGAGATCCGGCGCAACGCGGCAACCCGCGGGGGCAATCTCGACTATCGCGCAACAACAGCGCAGTGGCATGCCGAGCGGGCGGGGCGGCGCCCCAAAGTTGCGAGGCTTGCAGCAAACGACACCCTGCGACGCTGGGTGGAGGATCGGTTGAGCGGTGCCGTTGCCAGACCCGGTGCCCCGTCTGTCACCGGGCCATCGGTATCATCATGGAAAGGACGACGACATGGGCCGCGTCAGAGCCGGCGCCAAGGTCGATTGGGGTCAAAAGTCTGGAGCCCGGAGCAGATTGCCGGGCGTCTGCCCATCGACTTTCCGGACGACGACAGCATGCGCATCAGCCACGAAGCCATCTACCAGGCGCTGTTCGTGCAAGGACGTGGGGCCCTGCGCCGTGACCTCACCGCATGCCTGCGTAGCGGACGGACGCTGCGCGTGCCGCGGGCGCGGATCGGCCGGCGAGGCAAGAGCTTCGTGTCGCCCGAGATCATGATCAGCGAGCGTCCCGCCGAAGCCGACGACCGGGCGGTACCGGGTCATTGGGAGGGCGACCTCATCCTCGGCCTAGGCAGTTCGGCGATCGGCACGCTGGTCGAGCGCACCACGCGCTTCACGATGCTGCTGCATTTGCCGCGCATGGAAGGTCACGGGGCTGCGCGGGGCCTCATCAGGAACAGGCAAGCGCTGGCCGGACACGGTGCCGAGGCGGTGCGGGACGCCATCGCGCGCACCATCACCACCTTGCCCGAAGAGCTGCGACGGTCACTCACCTGGGATCAGGGCGCCGAGATGGCGCAGCACGCGCGACTGAAGGTCGATGCCGGCGTCGATGTCTATTTCTGCGATCCGCAAAGCCCTTGGCAACGGGGTACCAACGAAAACACCAACGGGCTGCTGCGACAATACTTTCCCAAGGGCACTGACCTGAGCGCACATAGCGCCGAGACCCTCGCGGCTGTTGCTGCAACTCTCAATGGCAAACCCCGCAAAACGCTGGGCTGGAAAACACCGGCCGAGGCGCTTGACCAATGCCTCGCGCAGATCGAAAAACCCCGCGTTGCGATGACCGATTGAATCCGCCCAATACTGCTCTATCGACTGCCAAGCCGAGCTACGCCGTTATGGCATCGCCATTTCGATGTCGGCCAAGGGCAATTGTTTTGATAACGCGATGGTCGAGACGTTCTTCAAAACCATCAAATCCGAACTCGTATGGCGCACCGTCTTCTGCACCCGCGCCGAAAAGCCGCGACAGCCATTGCCCGCTATATCGACGGCTTCTACAACCCCGTCCGGCGCCATTCCGCGCTCGATTACCTCAGCCCCGCACAGTTTGAACGACAGACCGCAGACTCAGCCAATGCCTCTCAACTTTGACGGGGCAAATCCACCACGCCGAACACGTCGGACGCTCCCTCCGGCAGCCGTGACCGCCACTGGTTGATGAGGTTGGGATGCACGTCATACTGCTGCGCCAGCTCGGCCAGCGTCTTCCCGCCCTTGATGGCGGCCAAGGCCATCTTGACCTTGAACGCCGGGCTGTGTTTCCGGCGCGGTCGCTTGCTCATCTTGCCTCCTGCTCACGGCCAGCATCGCCGCTGTCAGATCGGCAATCCACTCATCCCCACTGTTCAGATTCCCCGAGCCACCTCTGTAGGCGCTGGTAGGGTTTTCTACGACTACGCGCGCGCAAACCTGAACCAGTTGTTCTCAACATTGAGGCATAGGCCATGCCGGGACATAGGGTTGGGCAGTGCGAGCAAGCTGACGCTTTTCAATGCGTGGATAAGCGCCGCCACCACGTCACGCAGAAGCCTCGTCCTCGCGTGCCGATTATCAAGCAACCGAGGCGGTCACATTCAATAAATGTTGGAAGAAATGTGGGCAGTGGAAATTGACGCTGGAAATACCATGTAACATTCAATGTCTTGGCCGGAAAGTCCGACGGACTCCCGCCCGCCATTTCCTCGATCCTGTGACGCAGAAAGCCGAACGGCGATGTGAGCCGCGGTTGTGGATGCCGAGATAGGGTCGAGCGTAGCGTCCCCATTCGGAAATTGTCGATCGATCCGCGTGGCGTGCTGCGCCTCAATTGCGCCGGGCAGCGTGCGAGGGTTTGCATTGATGCGTCGCGCCTTGCGGGACGAGAGGCTATTACAGGTCGATGTCAGTCGGCGCGTCCGTTGCGATCTTCACGCGATATCCGGAGCCGGGGGCGGCGAAGACGCGGTTGGTTCCGGCGGTGGGGACCGAGGGCGCGGCGGTGGTGCATCGGCGGCTTGTCGAGCACACGTTGCGGACGGTGCGGTCGAGCGGACTCGATTGGCGCGTGCACGTGACCGGCGCGCCGCTGCACGCGTTTCAGGACTGGCTGGGCGAGGATGTCTTGGTGGTCGATCAGGGCGAGGGCGACCTCGGCGCACGGCTGGCGCGGGCGATGCCGCCCGTGCTGCTGATCGGCACCGATGCGCCGGGGATGACGGCGACGCACCTGCGCCGGGCCGCGCAAGCGTTGACGACGGATGACGCCGTCATCGGCCCGGCGGCGGATGGCGGATACTGGCTGCTGGGACTGGCCAAGCCGATGCCGTGGCTTTTTGACGACATGGCGTGGGGGACGGACCGGGTTCTGGCAGCGACGCTCGATCGCATGCGTGCGCGGGGTATCGCGCCGCTGATGCTGGAGACGCTGGACGATATCGACCGGCCCGAGGACCTGGCACGCTGGCCGCAGTTCCGGTCATGACCGTATCGATCGTGGTGCCGGTGCTGGACGAGGAAGCGGCATTGCCGCGGCTGGTCCGTGTCCTGCGCGCGCTCGAGCCTGCGCCGGTCGAGATCATCGCGGTCGATGGCGGATCGGGCGATGCCAGCACGGCGATCGCGAATGCGGCGGGCTGGCGGGTGATCACGTCGCCATGCGGGCGCGGGGTGCAGGTCAATGCAGGAGTCGAGGCGACGAACGGCGACATCGTGTGCGTGCTGCACGCCGACACGCTGCCGCCCGACGACATGATCGCGGTGATCGAGCGGGTGATGGCGGACGGGCGCACCGCGCTGGCCGGTTTCACGCCGCTGATCTGCGGAGCCGAGCGGACGCGCTGGGGCACGAGTTTCCACAACTGGATCAAGACCTGGTACGCGCCGCTCCTGATGCGGCCGCATCTGTTCGTGCGCGGCGTGCGATTGTTGTTCGGCGACCATGCGATGTTCTTTCGCCGCGCCGACTTCCTGGCGGTCGGCGGATGCGACCCGGGCGTGCCGATCATGGAGGAGGCGGACCTGTGCATCCGGCTGGCCCGGCTGGGGCGGGTGCGCCTGATCGGGCGGGTCGTCCAGACGTCGGACAGGCGGATCGCGGCGTGGGGGCCGCTGAGGGCGAACTGGGTGTATCTCAAGGTCGGGATGATGTGGGCGTTCGGCGCGCGCAAGCGGCTGGGGCGGCACTATCCGCATGTCCGCTGATGCGCATTGGCGGGGCCGAGTGTGGCGCGTAAGGGAGGTGAATGGCAGCGTTCTCGCACGATCTGATCGTTATCGGTGGCGGATCGGCAGGACTTACCGCGGCGGGCGGGGCGGCGATGTTCGGCCTTCGCGTGGCGCTGATCGAGGCGGGTGCGATGGGCGGCGAGTGCCTCAACACCGGCTGCGTGCCGTCCAAGGCGCTGATCGCGGCGGCGGCGCGGGCGCATCACGCGGGTGCCGCTATGGGCGTGACGCTTGGCGAGGGGGCCGTGGACTGGCCGGGCGTGCGCGGGCATGTCGACGGCGCGATCGTCGCGCTGGCGCCGGCCGACTCGCAGGAGCGGTTCGAGGCGATGGGGGTCGAGGTGCTGCGATGCGAGGCGCGGTTGCTGGACGGGCGAACGGTGCGGGCGGGGAACCGGCGGCTCTCGGCGCCGAGGATCGTAATCGCGACCGGCTCGCGGCCGATGGTGCCGGACCTGCCGGGGCTGGACGCGGTGCCCTATCTGACCAACGAGACAGTGTTCGGGATCGATGCGTGTCCCGAGCATCTGCTGATCATGGGCGGCGGCGCGATCGGGATGGAGATGGCTCAGGCGTTCCGGCGGCTGGGCGCGGCGGTGACGCTGGTCGAGCAGCGCGAGATGCTTTCGCACGACGATCGCGAGGCGGCGCAGGTCGTGATCGACCGGCTGAAGCAGGAGCGCGTGCGTCTAGTTACCGGGCGCGTGGAGCGTGTGGAGAGGAGCGGGGGTGCGGTCGCGCTCGTGCTGGAGGACGGGACACGGCTCGTGGGAAGCGACCTGCTGGTGGCGACGGGGCGGCGGGCGAATATCGAGGCGCTGGATTTGGAGGCAGCGGGGGTCGCGTGTGACGAGGACGGGATCATCGCCGATGCGATGCGGCGTACGTCGAACAAGCGGGTGTTCGCGATCGGCGATTGCCGCGGGGGTCCGCGCTTCACGCATGTCGCGGGGTATGAAGGGTCGCAGGTGGCGCTGCATATCGCGCTGGGTTGGCCGGCGAAGGTGGACTGGCGCGCGCTGCCGTGGGTGACCTACACCGACCCCGAACTGGCGCAGGTGGGACTGACCGAGCAAGCGGCGCGCGATCGGCTGGGTACGGTCGAGGTGACGCGCGAGGAGTTCGCGCATAACGACCGCGCGGTCACCGAGGGCGACACTACCGGCTTCATCAAGATGGTGCGGCACCGCGGGAAGGTCGTCGGCGTGGTGATCGTAGGCGCACGCGCGGGCGAGCTGCTGCTTCCATGGACGCAGGTGATCGCCGACAAGGCGTCGACCTTCGCGCTGGGATCGGCGATCGTGGCGTATCCGACGCGTTCGGAGATCGCGAAGGCGGCGGCGTTTTCGGCCTGGGAGCCGACGGTATTCGGTGCATGGCCGAAGCGCTGGGCGGGGACGCTGGCGAGGATGCGGCGATGGCGGGGGTGAGCCGTGCGACGCCGACCGGGCCGTCGCCGTTCCGGGTTGCCGCCGCCGCGCTTCCGGCGGGCAAGTTCGTGGATCCCGACCGGACCGCCACCGGAGAGCCGCGTGCGTCGGTGCCGCTGGTCGCGCTGGAGACGCTGTGGTTCAACACGGGGACGCTGTGCAACCTCAGCTGCGCGACCTGCTATATTGAAAGCTCGCCGACCAATGACGCGCTGGTCTATCTGACGGCGGCGGAGGCCCGGCGGTTCCTGGACGAGGTCGAGCGCGATGCGCTGCCGGTGCGCGAGATCGGCTTCACCGGCGGCGAGCCGTTTATGAACCCCGAAATCATGGCGATGCTGGGTGAGGCGCTGGAGCGTGGGCATGCGGTACTGGTGCTGACGAACGCGATGCGGCCGATGCGCCGGCACGAGCGCGCGCTGCTGGCGCTTCGGGAGCGGCATGGCGACCGGTTGGTGCTGCGCGTCAGTCTGGATCATCACAGTCAAAAGGTACATGAGGGCGAACGGGGGCCGCGCAGCTGGGAAGCGGCGCTGGGCGGGCTGCGCTGGCTGTCCGATCATGGTTTTGCAATTGCGGTGGCGGGACGGCATCTGGCCGGCGAGGACGAGAGCGACGCGCGCGCGGGCTATCGAAGGTTGTTCGCCGCCGGGGATATCGCGGTCGATGCCGACGACGCGGCGCGGCTCGTGCTCTTTCCGGAGATGGACGCCGACGCCGACGTGCCCGAGATCACGACCGCGTGCTGGAGTATCCTCGGCAAGTCTCCCGCCGATGTCATGTGCGCGACGAGCCGGATGGTTGTCCATCGTCGCGGCGAGGCGGCTGCGCGGGTCGCCGCCTGCACGCTGATCCCGGATGATCCGGGCTTCGACATGGGCGCGACTCTGGCGGGGGCGAATGGCGCGATCGCGCTCAATCATCCGCACTGCGTACGCTTCTGCGTACTGGGCGGGGCGAGCTGTTCCGCCTAGAGCATGACCGGACCTGACGGATTCGGGACTCCGTTTGCTCGGGAATTGTGATTCAAGCTGCTGGCTGGGCAGGAGGCCAGCAGCGATGGCGCGTCCTTATTCTCAGGATCTTCGCGAGCGTGTTGTGTCGTTTGTTGGGTCGGGGCGACCTGCCGGGCGGCGGCTGAGCGTTTCGGGGTTGGCGTGGCGACGGCGGTGCGCTGGTCGCAGCGGCACCGCACGACCGGCGATGCCTCGGCACGCCCGATGGGCGGCTGCAGGCGGGGTGTTCTTGCCGGCGAGCGCGAATGGTTGCTGGCTCGGATCATCGAAAGACCGGACCTGACGCTGCGGGCGATCGTCGCCGAGCTGGCGGCACGTGACGTGCGGGTCAGCTATGATGCGGTCTGGCGGTGTAACTGCTCACCGGGTTGGCGCGTGACGGCGTGATCAGGTGACGGCGAACCTGCCATCGACGAGGTCGCGGATAGCGCCGAGGGCGGATTGCCCGTTCAGGCGGGCGGTCCCAGTGACCGAGCGGTAGCCGGCATGGATGCCGGAACCCCAGTCGGAGCGGAAGCCGCCGGTGACTTTGCGGAACACGACCGAGGGGCGGATCTCGCGCTCGGAGATATTGTTGGTGGCAGGCACGTCGCGATCGGTGAGGAAGACGAAGAACTTGGTCCGCCACGCCTTGATCTGTTTCAGCAGCGCCTTGCCCGCCGGATGGGCGACAGGCGCGCGCATCAGCCGGGACAGCGTGAGGTCGGCCCTGGCGGCATAGCTGGCGAGGGTGGTTTCTTTCAGCCGATGTCGTCGCCTGCCGACCCCTATCGCCCATCGTAGATGGTCGCGAACCGTGGGCGCGAAGATCGTGTCTCCGCAATCGATGGCATATTGGACATCGCGCAGCACATGCGCGAGGCAGACCTGGTGGCGGCTGCCCAGTTCCTGCTGCCCGCCATAGCGGTCCGATATCCAGACATCGGGGCGATGATCGCCCAGCATCGTCTCGGCGACACTGCGCGCCCGGCGCGGAGCAACCTCGTGCAGCACGGCCGCGTCGGAGATGAACACCCACTGCCACTGGGTGACACCGTTCGTCCGGGTGGTCGTTTCGTCCGAAGCAATGATCCGGGCGGTGCGCAACCGCTCGCGGATCGCGCCAGTAGCGGTGACCATGTCCTGCCCGATCCGGCGAAAGATGTTGGCGATGGCACCTTCGGAGATGGTCAGGCCGAACATTTCGGCCGCGAGCCGCGACAGGCGCTCGAAGCTGACGTGATGGCTGTGGTGGAGGTAAGTCAGCAATGAACGGATGCCGGGACCAAAGGGCGTGCCCGGTGCCATCCCCACCGGTGCCCCGGCACGGTAGCGCCGACCACACCCGCCGCAGCGACCGCCGAACAGTTCCACCCGCGTCACTACCGGCCGGATCGGCGGCAGGTCGATGTGGTCGTAACGGTGCCGACAGCGCTGTACTGCGCCCGACACGTCTGTCCCGCAGTGACCGCAGGCAGCGGCGACGACGCGTTCGGTCTTGTCCGGCGTTTGCGTCAGCGGTCGCGTCTTGCCCTCGCGCGGCGGACGCGGCTTGTTCGACGCCTTGCCAACCTTGGCCTTTCCCCGGCCGAACCTGTCCTTCGACGGCGGAACATGAGAGTTGCTCGATGTCCCGCGCGCAAGCCCGACCAGCGCCTCAAGCTCTGTGACCCGCGCGGCCAGCCGCTCGATCAGATCCTGCTGCTGGGCCAGCAGCGCGTCCTTTTCGGCGTCGCTCAGTCTAACGTGTGGCGCAAGCGGCATGGACAGGATGAATCAGATACCCGCCCCCACGGCAACCCCTCTCAGCCAACCTCGTGAGCAGTTACGTTTATTTACACATACGATGAACGTGGGCAGCAAACCGGATCAACGCCTGCGCCTTAATCGAATCCAGGAGACATAACGTGGATCATCAACCGTGGATCGGCGTGAATTACGAAGCGGGCATAGAAGGGGCTTTGTTGCAGAACTGACGGTGGGGATTCCGCGAAGGAATCGAGAGGGATAGATGGGCGCGATGCCCAAGCCTGCCGCCCCTCGCTACCGTACGACGAACTGGCCCGAGTATAATGCGGCCCTGAAGCGCCGCGGGTCGCTGGAGGTCTGGTTCGATCCGGACATGGATTGGCTTTCGAAGCCGTGCGGTCGTCTTGGTCGCCCGATGCTGTTTTCGGACAGCGCCATCGAGTTGTGCCTGACGCTGAAGGTGCTGTTCAATCTGCCACTGCGGCAAGTGACGGGATTGGTCGCGAGCCTAGTCAAGATGGCCGGGCTGGACTGGCCGGTGCCGGATTACACGACGCTGTGTCGGCGGCAGAAGACGCTGAGGGTCGAGTTGGGCGGCCGGTCCAGTTCAGGCGGGCTGCATCTGCTGGTCGACAGCACCGGCATCAAGATAACCGGTGAAGGCGAGTGGAAGACGCGCAAACATGGCGCATCCTACCGTCGCCAGTGGCGTAAAGTGCATCTCGGGATTGATGCTGGAACGCTGGATATCCGGGCCCTTGAGGTCACGACGAATGCTATTGGTGATGCACCGACGCTGCCTGGGCTTCTGGCGCAAATCCCAAAGAACGAGCGGATCCTCAGCGTCGGCGGGGATGGCGCTTACGATACCAGGGGCTGCCATGCCGCCATCGCCGAACGCGGTGCCGATGCGGTCATCCCGGTCCGCCGTAATGGGCAACCATGGACCAAAGACGGCCCCGGGGTCGATGCTCGCAACGAAGCGCTACGCGCAACCAGGCGCCTTGGTCGCGCCATCTGGAAGAAATGGAGCGGCTATCACCGTCGCAGTCTGGCCGAGACCAAAATGCACTGCTTCAAACTCTTGGGCCACCGCGTTGCCGCTCGCACCTCCGATCGTCAGGTTACCGAGCTTAAAGTCCGTGCGACAATCCTCAATCGCTTCTCAGCAATAGGAACACCGATGACCGTCCGGGTCGCATAACAACCTCAAGTAAAGTGCAGCTTATCCGCCCAGAGAATTATGCAACAAAGCCCATAGAAGGCAAGAAAGTTCTGGTCGTCGGATTTTCGCATTGGGGTCGCTACAGCGATAGCGAGCAGGACAGTCCAGATTTTACCAATTCGGTCATGTGCCAATGGGTCTTAGATGGCCAAATTCTCTTCTTCAATGCTATCGCAAGTTACTTCAAACACGATAGTGTTAAAGAATTCTGGAACAGTGTGACGTTTGCAAACACGCTGCCGACCACAGTCGGCGATGAGGACGAGCGCTATTCTGCTGGCACTCCTGCGCAGCGTGCTGCCGTGCCCGACCGCGCTTTACGTTTGATAGCTGATTTGGAGCCCGATCGCGTGTTCGTATTCACGAAGAAGGGTTGGAATCTCTGGCCAGATTATACCGGCACCTTGCGGGATGGCACGTTACGGGTCGAAGGAGCCGGTGAATATGACGCGGGCATGTATCGGCATCACGGTGGAGAAGCAATCGCGTTCGGTTTCCCTCACCCCCAGTTCACGCCCATCGAGCCAAAGCAAAAAGCAGTAACGGCCGCGATGAATGCGACGATCAGTGATCTAGCAGGCTCTCACGACCGTTCCTGACGCACTTGGTGCGCAATGTAAGGGTCAACCGGCGCCCGTCGCGCGATTCTGGCGGGGCATGATGCCCCGCCATCTCATCGACAGGAGCCGTGCATGCCTCACCGCAATCATTACCTTCGCGATGTAGAGCCCAGCGGCTCGATCGATCATTCCGGCGCTGAGCGGGCGCTGCTGCGCCGAACTTTGCTGGGCGTCGTTGACCGGCTGGCCCCGGCAATGTTCCCCGTTTCAGCCTGGTCGTTGCTCCAATTTGTGCGCGATGCGGCCGACGTGCTGGGCATCGATCCCGCTGCTGATGATATGTCGTCGCTTGATCTCAGCTTCAGCGAACGTCGCGTTGCGGACTCGCCGTCGGTGCTGCTTAATGTTGTTGCTGACTTGCGACGCATGCCACTCGGGAGACGCATAGGCGCGCTCGATCGGCGCATCGCGTGGCTCGCCGCGACATTACGGCTCGATCAGATCGAGACGGTGATCGTTGGGATCCTCGCGCGCTACACTCTATTCGAAGGCTGGCAGAAGCTAATGCGCGCACTCCCCGGCAGCCATATGCCGACCGTCACGCGACTTGCCGCGCTCACCGGGCACCGTGCCTCCGCAATTGATGCGCGCGTAGGGCATGGCGGGCGCCAAATTGTCACTGGCCTCATCCGCCGTGACAACGACGGCAGCCTCAGCCCAGGAGGATTTCTTCAGCGGCTCGCCGCAATGCAGGCGAGCACCCCGCCGCGCTCGCCGCGCGAATGGTACCGCCAGCGCTGCCGTCGACGTTGGAATGGGATGATTTCGCTCATCTCGGCAGTCTGCCGAGGCTTGCGGCCAACGTGATCGGACGGGCGGCGCGGGGCAATACCGGGATCAATGTGTTGTTCCACGGTCTTGCTGGCACCGGCAAAAGCGAGCTCGCCCGCGCCATCGCCGACCGCCTAGGGCTGGTCGCGGTGTTCGCCGGTCTCGCGGATGAAGACGGCGATGAGCCCGCTCGGCACGAGCGGCTGGCACACCTCAGCATCCTGCGCGGCCTCACCCGGGGCAGCCGGCGGCACATCGTCGTGGTGGACGAAGCGGATGACGTTCTCAATGTGCTTGCCGAGCAGGGGCGCGATCAGCGCTCGAAACTGTGGCTCAACCGCATGGTCGAAGAGGTGCACGCGCCGACTATCTGGATCACGAACGATCCCGAGCGGCTCGGTGACACCCTTGTGCGGCGGATGCACCTAGCGATCGGTTTCGACCTGCCGCCGGCATCGGTGCGCGCGCGCGTCGTCGCGCGCGCGGCTGCGCGGCTCGCGGTGCCGCTCACGGTGACCGAGGTGGACCGTATCGCGCAGTTGCCTGCCGCGCCTGCCGTGCTCAGCAATGCCGTCGCGACCGCGCGGTTGGCAGGCCAAGGGGCGGACGCCGTCGAAACCGCCGGGCGCAGCATCCTCGACGCGCTCGGGCTGACGCCGCGCCCGGTCTTGCCGCCAGCGAGCGTCTATGATCCCGGGTTCGCGCAGGCGGATCAGGACTTGACGACGCTCGGCCAACAGCTAGCGGCGACACCTGGACGGGGGTGGAGCCTGCTCCTGGCCGGCCCATCAGGCAGCGGCAAGTCCGCTTGGGTGCGCTACCTAGCAGCGCAGCTCGGGATTGAGGTTGAGGAGAAGCGCGGGTCCGACCTCCTTAGCAAGTTGGTCGGCGGCACCGAGGCGGCGATCGCCGATGCCTTCCGTCAGAGCGCCGAGCGCGGCACGATGCTGCTGATCGACGAAGCCGACACCTTCCTGTTCGATCGCCGCAGCGTAGAACGGTCGTGGGAGGCGAGTATGGTCAACGAGCTGTTGCGCTGGATGGAACACCACCCGGCGCCGTTCATCGCTACGACCAATTCGCTGATACGCTCGACCCGGCAACGCAGCGGCGCTTCACACTGACGGTGCGGTTCCGCGCACTGACCCCGGCGCGGGCGGCTGCGCTGTTCACGGCTACCTTCGGCGCGGTGCTACCAGCAGGATTGCCGCCCCTCGAAGGCGTGACCCCAGGGGACGTCGGCGTTGTGGCGAAGCGGGCGCGGTTGCTCGGCGAACGCGACCCGGCAGTGCTGGCGGCTTGGGTGCGCGTTGAGGTCGAGGCGCGGGGCGGGCGAGTCAGTTGCACCGGGTTTCACATGCCCGCGTCAGAGCGGCTGTTGCTTCGAGAGGATGCCGCGTAGGCATGCGGTAACTCTTGCCGCCGCACGAGAAGCATTCTCCGAGAGCACTAGGGTCCAAACCCAATCAGCGGCTTGAAGGAGCGCGGCTTTCCTGATTCACGGGCGTCGTGGATCAAGGAGAGGGCGGATGGCATTGTTGTGGTTGTCGGACGAAGCATGGGCGGCGATCGAGCCGCATCTGCCGAAGAACCAGCCTGGTGCCCGGCGGGTGGACGATCGGCGGGTGATCTCGGGCATCCTGCACGTTCTGAAGGTCGGTAGCCGCTGGTGCGACTGCCCTGCCGATTATGGTCCGTCGACCACGGTCTACAACCGCTTCAACCGCTGGTCGCACCGGGGCTTCTGGCTGAAGCTGCTCGATGCCCTGGTGGATACCGGCGCGGTCACGAAAAGCACCTCGATCGACAGCACCTACGTCAAGGCACAGCGCGCGGCGTTCGGCGCAAAAGGGGGCGCTCGACACAGGCGATCGGCCGCTCGCGCGGTGGCTGGACCACAAAGGTCCACGCGCTCACCGACGTCATCGGTCGCCCCTACGCGCTGATGCTGACGGCCGGCAACGTCAGCGATGTGAAGGCAGCACCGGTTCTTCTCGAACGCGCCGGGCGCATGCGCTACCTGCTCGGCGACAAAGGCTACGATGCCGACCAGCTGCGGCGCTCGCTGCGCGATGCAGGGGCTGTCCCCGTCATCCCAGGCCGACGCAATCGCAAGCGCGCCATCCGCTACGACAAGGACCGGTATCGCGGCCGCCACCTCATCGAGAACGCCTTCTGCCGTCTCAAGGACTTCCGCCGTGTCGCCTCCCGCTACGATAAGCTCGCCGCCAACTTCCTCTCAGGCGTCGCGCTCGCAACCGCCGTCGCGTTCTGGCTTTGAATGAGTCTCGGCCCTAGACTAGCGCGGGACTGAAAAACGCCGGGCCAAACATCGTTCGTGCCAAGCGAAGTAGAAATACCGCGCCGAACGCATGGCCTTCGACTGCGCTCAGGCCGGACGGTCTTTGGTTCCAAGTAGTCAAAAGCGCTCTAACGGAACGCCGGAAGCACTTCCGGGTCTGCCAGCGCCGTCAACCGCCGGGCCGCGCGGCGCGCGAAGGCGAGCGTGGTACGTTTGCGGATGTGCGCCGGGAGAGTGACCGCCTGCGCCTCGCGTACGACGGCGGCGTCGTAGCGATCAGCGACGATCACGCCGGTGCGCTCCGGCAGGAAGGCCGCGCTTTCGAGCGGCGACCAATCGAAACCGGCGGGAACCGCCCAATAATATCGGTCGCAATGTGCCAGATAGTCGGGCCATTTGCTGTCGCCGAGCAGATCGTTCCGCGCCACCTTGATCTCGACGATCACCAGACCTCCTTTGGCATCGACCGCCATGAGATCGGCGCGGCGACCGTTATCCAGGGGAACTTCGCCGATCGCCGACAAGTCGGCGCGGAGGAGCATGCGGGTCACGCCGCGTGCCACGTCCGCCGCACAGAGCGGTAAGCCGGGTTTATCGATACAGGATTGGGGTGGCTGACCGGCTGCTTCGGGCATCAGTCCGGCTTAGAACATTCGGGCAACAGCGCAAGTCGCCCCGGTGCTTGGGGGGCAACAGATTCAGCGATAGAAGACGTGGTTGCCGATCGACGCGATCTGCGTCCGGTGCCAACCCGGCGAGACGCGACGCGCATGGAAGAACAGTGCCTTGGCGGCCGGGCTGTCCCACATGTCGTCGATCGCGACCTTTGCGACGGCGATGGCGGTGCGATAGGCGCTGCGAGCAGTGCTGACCGTCGGCATCTCGCCACCGCGCACGAACGAGAATTGGCCCGGCTGCTTCACGACGCTGCAGATATCGGACGGAAACCGCCCCGACTGTGCCCGGTTGATGATGACCTCGGCGACGGCGAGCTGCCCGGACAGCGGCTCGCCCTTCGACTCGAAATAGATCGCGCCCGCGAGGCAGCGCAAATTCTCGTCGTCGCTGTCAGTGTTGTCGACCGATGCCACGGCGTCGCTCAGTGAGTCATAGGTGATTGGCTCGGCATTGGCGATCGTGTCGGACGTGACGATCGTCTGATCCTCGGGAACCGACGGGAGGGTCGGGATGTTTGATGCTGAGAGCGCCAACCTAGGCGTGGTTAGACCGATGGGATCGAGCCGCTGGGCAAGGCCGGGTGCACTGTGACCGATCAGGCCAGTGAGCATCATTGCCATTGCCGCTAGGGTGGCGGTTCGTGAGAAAACGGTCATCCACTGCAATAGTCATGCGGTCGGACCACGGACCCGATCGACTGGTTGTCGATCGCCCGGGCATCCCCCCGACTGCGTCACCGTATCGGATCGCACCCGGATACGGCACAACGCGTTTGCGATTGCTCCTCCTTTTCGTAGCGCGGCGGAAGGTCAACCTGCGAGAAGCGTTTCCACGGCCAAGCGTTGCGACGCTGCGCCATCCAGTTCTATGACCCATAGGTCGGGGTCGTTTCCTACCCGCTTTCGCCAGTAATCCTCCACGTCACCGCGCGGAGTCGTCTCGATCAGTTCCATGTCTCCGTGCATGCCCGTGCCGCGCTCGAAGGCACGGGTCGGACCGTCGCGGTCGACGATGAGCACCAGCACGCCGCCACCCGTGGCGTCGCCGCGGGCGCGCACCGCAGCGAACCCGCCATCGTCATTGACCCGGCGAAGCAGCGCCCCGATCAGCAGGTGCGTCGGCAGCCGGGCGCTCACGCCGGCCGATATCCGGGCAGCGCTGCCAGCGTGATTCGCGACCGCATGAAAGTGCCGGTACCGCGCGCCACCTCTTCCCCATCGGCATCCACCAGCCGCGCATCCGCCACGAACATGCGGCGCTGACCGCTGATCCACCGTCCCTCCGCCGTGACGGGTCCCGCTTTCAACGGCCTGGTGAAGAACAGGTTGAACGCGGTCGTCAGCAGAAACCGGTCCGTGACCAGGCTGTTGGCGGCATAGAAAGCGGCATCGTCGAGCATCTTGAAATAGCTCGTCCCGTGCGCCGCGCCGCCGGCATGATAATGCCGCTCGTCGATGGTGAAGGTAATCCGCGCGGCGCCGGCGTCAATCACGCTCAGTCTGGACTCGAAAAAGCGGTTGATCGGCGCGTTCGCATAAAGCGACTCCAGCGCCCGGTAATGCGCGGCCGCTCCTTCAGGCGGCATCGCGGGCGTCGTCGGCGGTGAACAGGGCATAGAGCGCATCGTTCGATGCGGCACCCCGCAACTTGCCCAGGAACGCGCGGTCGCGAAGCCGCCGCGACACACGTGCCAACGCTTTCAGGTGATCGGCGCCGGCTTCCCTAGGTGACAATAGCGCGAACACCAGATCGACGGGCAGATCGTCGACGGCATCGAACGCGATGGGCTGTGCCAGCCGGGCGACAACGCCGGTCACCTGCGCCAAGCCGCTCAGCTTGGCGTGCGGGATAGCGACGCCCGCACCGAAGCCTGTCGACCCCAGCCGCTCGCGCTCGTTCAGCCCGTCGGCGATGGTCCTGGCACCGATATCGATCATCGGCGCCACCGTTGTAGACAGGTGCTGAAACAATGCCTTCTTGTTGGGGACCGTCACGTCACGGAGAACCATGTCGTATCGCAGCAAGTCGCTCAGATCGCTCATCGGTCTCTCGTTGTACCCCGCTGCCGTCTAGCGCGCCGGGTCTGGGCGCGAAAGGTCAACCGGCGCGCTGCGGCTCCACCCATCCGATCGTGCCGTCGCCCCGGCGATACACCATGTTATACGACCCAGTTCCAGCATTCTTGAACAGCAGCGCGGTCGTGTTGCGCAGATCGAGCATCATCACCGCATCGGAGACACTGGCGTCGGGAATATCGACGCGGGTCTCGGCGATGATGAGCGGCGCGTCAGTCTCTTGCTCGTCATCGCCCGTCTGTTCGGCGAAGAGCGTGTAACCGGCGTCATAGCCGCCGGCTTCGGCAAATTCGATCACCTCGTCGGCATGCCGGTCCTTCAGCCGGCGCATATACCGGCGGAGTTGCTTCTCGATCTTCTCGGCAGCGCCGTCAAAGGCGGGGTGGGCATCCTGCCCATTATTACGGCCCTTGAGCACCAGCCCCTTCATCACGTGCGCGACGATATCGCAGGTGAACCCGACATCGTGCGGGCCCTTGCCGAAGGTGACCTCGGCGGAAATCGCACGGGAGAAATACTTGTCGGCGATACCCTGAAGCCGATCGCTCACATGCGTCTTGAGCGCGTCGCCGGTGGCGACCTGATGACCAGAAATCCGGATATCCATATCGTACTCCATCCTGTCGTCCGAACCGGGCGTCACCGCGCGGCGGTATGGTCCCAAATCGGATCGGTAATCTGTTTCAAGAACGCCGTATGGGCCACCAGTTCTCCCTCGCTAGGCGTGAAAACGCGCGGCGGGCGGATCACGGCGGGCACGGCGGGCATCGGTGCCCTTGCAACGAGCGCGGTATCGCCAGCCAGTCCCAGGCCGATCTGACGTCCGCCCATCAGCTCTACATAGACCTGCGCAAGCAACTGAGCATCGAGCAGCGCGCCGTGCAGCGTACGGTGGCTTCGGTCGATGCCATAGCGTGAACACAGCGCGTCCAGGCTGTGCTTCGCGCCCGGGTGGCGGCTCCGCGCGATCTGCAATGTGTCGACCATCCGGTGCCCGGCGATCGCCGTCTGTCGGCACCGGACCAGCTCGCCGTTCAGGAACGCGAAGTCGAACGCGGCATTATGCGCCACAAGCGGCGCCTCGCCGACAAACGCGAGCAGCGCCTCGGCCATGTCCCTGAAATACGGCTTGTCGGACAGAAAGGCATCGCCCAGACCGTGGATCGCATACGCGTCGGACGGCATCGCTCGTTCGGGATGATAATAGGCATGGAAGGTGCGGCCCGTCTCGCACCGGTTGAACAGTTCGACGCAGCCGATCTCGACCATGCGGTCACCATCAGCGAAGCTTAGCCCGGTTGTCTCAGTATCGAACACGATCTCGCGCATCCGCAGTTTATCGCGCTTCGCCTCTGGTGATGCAAGCGATCAGGCGGCTTACGGCCTCACGGGTCTCGTCCAGCGGCACGTCGGTCGCGATAACGTGATCGGCGAGCGCACGCTTGTCGGCATCGGGCATCTGATGGGCGAGAATCTGATCAAGTCGCGCCTCGGTCATGTTTGGTCGGGTCAGGACGCGCTTCCGCTGCACATCGTGCGCGGCGGAGACGACGACGCTGCAATCAACGGACTTGTCGCCGCCCGTCTCGAACAGCAGCGGCACGTCGAGCACGACCAGCGGCGCATCCCGGTGCTCGCTCAAAAAAGCGGCGCGCTCCTCAGCGACAGCGGGATGGATGATCGCCTCCAGTCGCTCGAGCGCGGTTGCGTCACCCATCACCATCGCCCTTAACAAGGAGCGGTCGACGCCGTCAGAGCCCGTCGTTCCGGCAAAGGCGGCCTCGATCGCGGTAACGAGCCGCCCTTCCTTGCCCTGCAACCGGTGGACCGCCGCATCGGCATCGAAGACTGGTATGCCCTGGTGAGCGAACATCGCTGCGACCGTCGATTTGCCCATGCCGATCGAGCCAGTGAGTCCGATCACAATCATGCGAGCAGCAGGTTCCGGAGCTCGCCATCGCGGTCGCGTGGCGGCTCAGCCCCGAACAGCGCCTCGAAAGCGATGGCCGCCTGCCCCACCAGCATCTCCAGCCCGTCGACCGTATTGAGGCCGCGGTCATGCGCTGCCGCCAGCAGGCCCGTCTCAATCGGCGTGTAGACGATGTCGTAGACCACGGCTTCATCGGGCAGTGGTGACAGATCGAGATTGAGCGGCGGCTGGCCCGCCATGCCAAGCGTACTGGCATTGACCACCAGCGCGGCCGGCGGCAACGGCGCGGTGAGCGGCAGCGCTTGGCCCTTCAGCCCGAAGCTGGACAACAAGGCTGCGGCCTTGAGCGGCGTGCGATTGAGTACGGTGACCGGTCCGCAGTCAATCCGCGACAGAGCAAACAGGACCGCCCGCGCGGCCCCGCCCGCTCCTAAAACCACAACGGGCTGGCCGGTCAAATCTAGCCCGGCGATCGGCACGTAAAATCCCCCCGCATCGGTATTTGCTGCGCCGAGCCTGCCGTCCTCTGCCCGCAGAACGAGATTAGCGGCACCGATCGTGGCGCGCACGTCGCAAGGATCCGCCAGATGGTCGAGTACCGCGACCTTGTGTGGAAGCGTGACGTTGCAGCCGCGCCAGTGCCGGTCCTCTCGACGGGTTTCCAGATACTCGGCCAGACCGTCTAACGTGACATGACAGGCCCGGTAGTCTGCGGCGATTCCCAGCGCGTCCAACCAGAAACCGTGGATCAGCGGTGACTTGGAGTGACCGATCGGATCACCAATGACCTCGGCATAGGGTCGGTCTGCCGGCGCAACGTGCATCGTCACGCCTCGACTACGCCCCGTATGCGCAGATAGCCGAGCACGGGCAGCAAAGGCATGCCCAGCACGGTGAAATGGCTGCCATCGATCCGGTCGAACAGTTGCACGCCTGGACCCTCAATCCGGTAGCAGCCGACGCAGCTGGCGATCGATGGCCATTCCCGATCGAGATACCCCTCTATGAAGGGGTCAGACAGCGTTCGGACCTGCATCCGGGCTACCTCGACATGACGCCAGACGGCGCAACCTTCCTCGGCTATGACTGCCGCGCTCCATAGTTCATGACGGGAACCCGACATGGCACGTAGATGATCGCGCGCTTCTTCCCGGCTGCGCGGCTTGTCAAGCCGCGACCCATCAGCCAACGCGACCAGCGAATCGCCGCCCAATACCAGTGATTGCGGGTGCTGCTTGCTGAGCTTGAGCGCCTTCATCTCGGCAAGCGCGTCGGCAAGGTCGCGGTGCGACACATGCGTTAGCGCCGCCTTCGCCGCGTCTTCATCCACATGCGCCGCAACCGGCTCGAAAGCAACGCCCGCTGCCGTCAGCATCGCGCGACGCGATGCGCTTTGCGAGGCCAAGACCAGCCTCATGCGTCAACCGGCCGGTCGCTTCGGTGATCGTTGCAAAGCGCGATGATTGCCGCCGCCGTTTCCTCGATCGAGCGCCTTGTGACGTCGATCACCGGCCAGCCATTGTCGGCGAACATACGCCGGGCATAAGTCAGTTCGCGCGTGACCGTGTCCTCGTCGACATAGGCCGTCTCGGGCGCCTGGTTGAGCGACAACAGGCGGTTGCGACGGATAGCGACCAGCCGATCTGCGGTCGTCGTCAGACCGACCACCAGCGGCTTGTGCAGGCCGAAGAGGATCGAAGGCGGAGGCGATTCGACTACGATCGGGATATTCGCCGTCTTATAGCCACGGTTGGCGAGATAGATGGAGGTCGGCGTTTTGGACGATCGTGACACGCCTGCCAGCACGATATCCGCTTCCTCCCATTCCTCCGACAGAATGCCGTCGTCATGCGCGATCGTATAATGGATCGCCTCCACACGAGCGAAATAGGCGGCATCCAGGACATGCTGGCGTCCGGGTCGTGCCTTGGCGGTCTGCCCGAGCAGGGTCGACAGCGCTTCATTGACGGGATCGAGCGGCGCGACCGCAGGCAGGCCGAGCGCCCCGCAGCGCGCCTCGAGAATGCGGCGGGTCGCAGGGTTGACGAGTGTGAAGATGACCAGTCCCGGATTATGCGCGATTTCCTGGAGGATGCGCTCCAGATGCTCCTCGGTGCGCACCATCGGCCAGAAATGGCGCGTTGTCTCGACATCGTCATACTGTGCGAGCGCGGCCTTTGCGATGTTTTCGAGCGTCTCGCCTGTCGAATCAGAGAGAAGGTGCAGATGAAGCCGCACGATCAGCGGGCCGGGGATGAAACGGTGGACAACATGCGAGTCCGCGATAGGACAAGCCGGGCGCATCGCCAAGCCGAGCGTCGGCGGTGCAAAAACCACCGATAATCCACAAACCAATCCACCGACCGCGGAATCGTCAACAGCCTGTGAGTCACGAGAACGACCAGAGCGACTCCTTGGACATGCACCGCGCCAGGTTCGTCAAGCTGTTGGCAGCATGGGGAAACCGTCATAAGCCACGATTCGCCACGCGCAACAACAGCAACATCCCTTCGAGAGTCTCTTAATGAGAGACGTATAGAGGTAGCTCTGATCCATTCCGACAAACCCTTGCTGAAGGTCCTGCGCGGCAATCGAGGAACGCAACCACCGATATGGTTCATGCGCCAGGCCGGACGCTACCTGCCGGAATACCGAGCGCTTAGAGCCAACAAGGGTGGATTTCTGTCACTGGCGACCGATCCCTACAGCGCCGCCGAGGTTACGTTACAGCCGATCCGTCGGTTTGGCTTCGACGGCGCGATCCTGTTCTCGGACATCTTGATGGTACCGTGGGCGCTAGGACAGGATCTGAGCTTCGGGGTCGGCGAGGGGCCGCGGCTGACCCCGCCGCTGATCGACCGGACGCTCGAGACGCTCGAAAGCGTGCCCGAGCGGCTCGAGCCTGTCTATGCAACCGTCAGGCGCGTTATGGCCGCGCTGCCATCCGACACGACCTTTCTGGGCTTTGCCGGGTCGCCCTGGACAGTCGCCACCTATATGGTCGCAGGTCGAGGATCGAAGGATCAGGGCGAGACGCGCGCCTTCGCCTATCGCGATCCCGGCAGCTTCGCCCGCATCATCGATGCGATCGCCGCGACAACGATCGAGTATCTGAGCGGACAGATCGCCGCCGGAGTCGAAGCGGTGCAGCTGTTCGACAGTTGGGCCGGCAGCCTGTCGCCGGCGCAGTTCGAGGAGTGGGTGATCGCCCCCAATCAGCGCATCACCAGCGCGATCAGGGAGCGCCACCCCGGCGTTCCGGTGATCGGCTTCCCGAAGGGCGCAGGCGGTAAGCTACCGGCCTACGCGACCGGGACCGGTGTCGATGCGATCGGGCTGGACGAGACGGTCGATCCAGTCTGGGCGGACGCGGTGCTGCCGGGCGGACTGCCGGTGCAGGGCAATCTCGACCCGCTCGCATTGATCGCCGGCGGGCGCGCGCTCGATGAGGCTGTCGAGCGTATCATGGGCGCCTTTGCCGGGCGACCGCACATCTTCAACCTGGGGCACGGCATCCTGCCTGAGACACCGATCGCGCATGTCGAGCATGTGCTGGGAAGGGTACGCGGGTGAGCGGCTGGCTGGGCGGCACCTATGACTGGGTGAAGGCGGCGCATCTGATCTTCGTCATCTTCTGGGTAGCCGGGCTGTTCATGCTGCCGCGCTATCTCGTCTATCATCAGGAGGCGCTGGCTGGAGCGCGCGAGGTCGAAGCTGCGTTATGGGTCGAGCGCGAGGGCAAGCTCAGACGCATCATCTTGACGCCCGCGATGGTCGCGGTCTGGGTACTGGGCATCGCGCTGGCGCTCAACATCGGCATCGCCGATGGTGCGGCTGGGCTGGGCTGGCTACACGTCAAGATCGCGATCGTGCTGTTGCTAAGTGCCTATCATGGCTGGATGACGGGATACGCAAAGAAGCTGGCGCGCGGGGCGACGAGTGTCAGTGGACGCACGCTCCGGCTGCTCAACGAAGTGCCGGGCGTCGCGGTGATCGTCATCGTCTATCTCGTGATCGTCCGACCAATGTTTTGAGGATAGCTTGACTTGGCGCAGGCGCGCTCCTAGGTCGCCTCCAAGCGTCGACAAGTGGCTTTTCGCCCGTCCTCTCCGGCGTCCTCTTCCAGCCTGGTACCGCCGCGAAGCCTTCGCCGACCGAGCTTTCCTGACGACCGTTTCGGAACATCCATCCATGCATCTCAAAGACCTGAAGAAAAAGACCCCCGCCGAGCTGGTTGCGATGGCCGAGGAACTGGGGGTCGAGGGTGCCTCGACACTCAGGAAGCAGGACCTGATGTTCGCGATCCTGAAGGTGCAGGCCGAGCAGGGCGAGCAGATCATGGGCGAGGGCACGATCGAGGTGCTGCCTGACGGCTTCGGCTTTCTGCGCAGTCATCAGGCGAATTATCTCGCGGGTCCTGACGACATCTACATCTCGCCGAACCAGGTCAGGAAGCACGGCCTGCGTACCGGCGATACTGTGGAAGGCGAGATACGCGGGCCCAAGGACGGCGAGCGCTATTTCGCGCTGACGCGGCTGACCTCGGTCAATTTCGACGACCCGGACGCGGTGCGCCACCGTGTGAACTTCGACAACCTGACTCCGCTCTATCCCGAGCAGAGGCTCAAGCTTGAGATCGAGGACCCCACGATCAAGGACAAGACGGGTCGCGTCCTTGATGTGGTGACTCCGCTCGGCAAAGGTCAGCGTTGCCTGATCGTAGCGCCACCGCGCGTCGGCAAGACGATCATGATGCAGAACGTCGCGCGCGCGATCAGCGTCAACCACCCGGAGGTCTATCTAATTGTGCTGCTGATCGACGAGCGGCCCGAGGAAGTCACCGACATGCAGCGCACGGTGAACGGCGAGGTTGTGTCTTCGACCTTCGACGAACCAGCGACACGTCATGTCCAAGTCGCCGAGATGGTGATTGAAAAAGCAAAGCGGCTGGTCGAGCACAAGAAGGACGTGGTGATCCTGCTCGACAACATCACGCGACTTGGCCGTGCCTATAACACAGTGGTGCCTTCGTCGGGCAAGGTGCTGACCGGTGGCGTCGACGCGAATGCGCTCCAGCGGCCGAAGCGGTTCTTCGGCGCGGCGCGCAATATCGAGGAGGGCGGCTCGCTCACTATAATCTCTACCTCGCTGATCGATACGGGAAGCAGGATGGACGAGGTGATCTTCGAGGAGTTCAAGGGTACCGGCAATGCCGAGATCGTGCTGGACCGCAAGATCGCGGACAAGCGTATCTTCCCCGCGATCGACGTGGGCAAGTCGGGTACGCGCAAGGAGGAGTTGCTGGTCGACAAGGGCAAGCTGTCCAAGATGTGGGTGTTGCGCCGCATCCTGATGCAGATGGGCACCGTCGATGCGATGGAATTCCTGCTCGGCAAGATGAAGGACTCCAAGACCAACGAGGAATTCTTCGACAGCATGAATCAGTAACGCCCGGCATGCGGCGCGTCGTCGAGGGGGTCGCGAACGGACGGCCGTAGCTGGCCGAAGCTGTCCCTTCACCTTCCCCTTCCTCGTCGCTAGACCACGGCGATGATCCTTCCTTTTCTGTCCGTTGTCGTCACAGGTCCTGGTTCGCTGGCCGAGATCTGGGAGCACGTCGTTGCTGACTTCTCGAATCTGGGATCGCCCGCGACGCTGTCGGCGTTCGTGTGGGTGATCCTGATCGACGTGGCGCTTGCCGGCGACAATGCGATTGTCGTCGGTGCGCTTGCGGCGGGGCTGCCGGCGGCTCAGCGCAAGCGGGTCATCCTGATCGGCATCGTCGCGGCGCTTGTATTGCGGATCGCTTTCGCGCTGGTCGTCACTTGGCTGCTGGGGATCGTCGGCCTGGTCTTTGCCGGCGGGTTGCTCCTGCTGTGGGTGTCGTGGAAGATGTGGCGCGATCTGCGCCGGCCGGCCGCGGCCGGGGATGATGCGCATCACGGGGGACTGGCGCCGGCCAAGAGCTTCGCCGGTGCTGCCTTGGCGGTGGCGGTGGCGGATGTGTCGATGAGCCTCGACAATGTCCTGGCTGTCGCGGGTGCCGCGCGTGAGCATCCCGGCGTGCTGGTCATCGGCTTGCTGCTATCGGTGGCGATCATGGGGATCGCCGCCAATCTGATCGCGCGCTATATCGAGCGCTATCGGTGGATCGGGTTCGTCGGGCTCGCCGTCATCATGATCGTCGCCGTCAAGATGATTTATGAGGGCGTAATCGAGCCCGACGTCGGCGTGTTGACGCTGTTCAGCTGAGCAGATGTTCGGCGAAGAACCTCGCGGTGCGTTCGTCCGCGAGTATGGCCGAGTCGTCTTTACGGCGTTCACCAAATTCTGTCGCGAAGCCATGATCTGCGCCGGGATAGTCGTGCAGCGTGACCTTGGGTTGATCGTCGAGTCCGGCGTGCATCGCCTCCTGCATCGTAGGATCAACCAGATGATCGTCCTCCGCGATGTGGAGCATGACCGGGTGCGCAATGCCCCGCTTCTCGCGCAGTAGCTCGTCGATGCCGACGCCGTAATAGCCGACGCTCGCATCGACATCAGTACGCGTGGCCGTCATGAAGGCTAGGCGACCTCCTAGGCAATAGCCGACTGCCCCCACCTTGCCGCCATCACCCAGTTCATCGCGGGCGGTGCGGATCGTCGCCTCGATATCGGCGATGCCCCTGTCCTGGTCGAATCTGCCCATCAAGTCGAAGGCTCGTTTGAGTTCAGGTTCGACGTCGGGATCGAGTTCAATACCGGGTTGGAGACGCCAGAAAAGGTCGGGCGCCAGTGCGAGATAGCCTGCCTCCGCCAGAGCGTCGCATTTGCGGCGGATGCCCGCGTTGATGCCGAAAATCTCCTGGATGACCACGATCGCGGCGCGTGGTTTGCCGGCGGGTCGCGCACGATAAATGGTGAAGCTTCCGGCTCCGTCGACGGAGTTGATCGTCATCGTATCGGTCATAAGCTAGGCTCCTTTGGGTAATCGTCGGGAAAGGGTAGGAACGATGAAGGTTCATGTCGAGATTGACTGTACGCCAGAGGAGGCGAGGGCGGTGGCGGGTCTGCCAGATCTGACGCCCATTCATGATCGCTATGTGCGGGCGATTACCGATATGATGGAGGGGCAGGGCGCGCGGCCCGAGATGCTGGAGGCGATGATGCGGAACTGGGCACCGGTGGGCGACGCCAGCATGGCGATGTGGCGCCGCCTGTTCGAGGCGTCTGATACGAAGGGCGGTTGATACGTGCCGACGATCTTCGCGCTGTCGACTGGTCGCCCGCCAGCGGCGATCGCCGTAATCCGGATAAGCGGGCCGCAGGCGATAGCGGCGTTAGACGCATTGGCCGGGCAGGTACCGCAGCCGCGACAAGCTGGGTTGCGGGCTTTGCGTGATGCGAGCGGTGCGTTGCTGGACCGCGCGCTAGTGTTGAAGTTTCCAGGACCCGCATCGGCGACGGGCGAGGATCTGGTCGAGCTGCATTGTCATGGCGGACGCGCGGTCGTGACGGCGGTGGAAGCGACGCTCGCGGCGATTCCCGGACTGCGGCGTGCCGAACCGGGAGAGTTCACCCGTCGTGCACTGACGAATGGCCGAATCGACCTGCTCGAGGCGGAAGGGCTAGCTGATCTGCTGGAAGCCGAAACGGAGACGCAACGCCGGGCTGCACTGATGGCGTCGGAAGGGCGGGTTAGCCGTCAGTTGCGGGCCTGGATGGACCGAATCACGCTGCTGTCCGCAAGGGTTGAAGCGGCGATCGATTTTTCGGATGAAGAGGATGTCGACGATGTCGCGGCATCCGAACTGGCAGCCGCCGCTAAGGCGATTGGACGCAAGATAGCACGAATCACACGCGCGCCCTCAGTTGAGAGAGTGCGCGATGGTGTGCGCATCGTACTCGCCGGCCCGCCCAATAGCGGTAAATCAACGCTGCTGAACGCCCTGGCCGAGCGGGACGCCGCAATCGTGTCGCCGATCGCAGGCACCACCCGCGACCGGATCGATGTCCCGGTTCAACGGCGCGGTGTCGCCTATCTGCTCACCGATACCGCTGGCCTTCGCGCGACGGACGATGCGGTTGAGACCATGGGCATCGAGCGGGCGCTGGCGGCGATAGATGAGGCGGATATCGCCCTGTGGCTGGGGGATGATGCTCCTCCACGGGAAGCGATGATCTGGCTCCATACTCGCGCGGATGCACCGGGCCGCGTGGAACGCATCACTGGGCAGCTTATGTCGGTTCGCGCGTGGGATGAGGACGCGATCGACCGCCTCTGGGAATTGCTGGCGCAACGAGTGGATGCATTGCTTCCGGCGCTTGACCAATTGCCGCTGCGACGTGAGCACCAGGTATCGTTGAATCGGGCCGCTGCGATTCTGATGACACGCGATGATCGCAATATATTGTTGATCGCGGAACGATTGCGGGCGGCGCATACGATCTGCGCCGGCCTGCTGGGTCTCGATGCAACCGAACAGACATTGGATGCATTGTTTACTCGGTTCTGCATCGGCAAGTGATGTTTCACGTGAAACATTTTTGACCTGCTAGAACCCTGACGATAATGCGCTGCTATGTATGATGTGATCGTGATCGGTGGAGGCCATGCCGGAACCGAAGCATGCGCGGCAGCCGCGCGATGCGGCGTCCGGACGTTATTGCTCACGCAGTCGCTCGCGACCATCGGCGCGATGTCATGTAATCCCTCGATCGGCGGGATCGGCAAGGGACATATCGTCCGCGAAGTTGATGCGTTCGACGGACTGATGGCCCGCGCCGCCGACGCGGCTGGAATTCACTACCGCATGCTCAATCGGGCCAAGGGAAGCGCAGTGCACGGGCCCCGTGTGCAGGCCGACCGCAGGCGTTATGCCGCAGCGGTTCAGACCATGCTGGGGGCGCTGCCAATGCTGGCCGTCCGGCAGGGCGAGGTAGGCGAACTCGCGATCGTGGCCGGTGGCGTAGCAGGCGTCATCCTGACCGACGGTTCGTTGCTGCCAGCGCGCGCGGTTGTTCTGGCGACTGGGACGTTCCTCGGCGGCCGGATCTTTCGTGGCGAGGAGCGCACGATTGGTGGTCGGGTCGACGAGCGGCCCGCGACAGCACTTGCCGCGCAGCTGCGGGGTCAGGGACTTCCTATCGCGCGCCTGAAGACGGGAACCCCGCCGCGGCTGGACGGGCGCACGATCGATTGGGCGAGGCTCGCCGAGCAACCCTCTGACCTCTATCCGTGGACGATGTCACCGCTGACGCAAGGCCGCAGGCTGCCGCAAGTGGCCTGTGCGATAACGCGAACTAACACGCAGACGCACGACGTGATCCGCAGGGCGCTTGACCGCTCACCGCTATTCAGCGGCGCGATCGACGCATCAGGACCGCGCTATTGCCCATCGATCGAGGACAAGGTTCACCGCTTCGGAGATAGAGACGGGCATCAGATATTTCTGGAGCCTGAGGGACTCGATGATCCTGTCGTCTACCCCAACGGACTATCAACGTCGTTGCCGGTTAATGCGCAACAGGCAATGGTCACCAGTATTGCGGGACTCGAGCGGGCGCGCATCATGCTGCCGGGTTATGCAGTCGAGTATGACTATCTCGATCCGCGCGCACTGAATCCGGCGCTGGGTTTGCGCGCCCTCCCCGGGTTATTCTGCGCGGGGCAGATCAATGGGACGACAGGATATGAGGAAGCGGCGGGCCAGGGGCTGGTCGCCGGCATGAACGCCGCGAGTTTCGCTCGCAGGGAAGAACCGCTGATCCTCGACCGCGCGTCCAGCTATATCGGGGTCATGATCGACGACTTGACATTGCAGGGCGTGTCGGAACCCTACCGCATGCTGACGGCGCGCGCCGAATACAGGTTAGCGCTGCGAGCGGACAATGCCGAGACGCGGCTTGGCGATATCGCCAGTCTTTTGGGGGTACTCGGTGGGGAGCGCACAATTCACCAGAATCGACGAAAAGTAGCGCTCTCGGTAGTTCGAGAGCGACTCACGCAGCCATTATCAGCGGCTTCCCTAAATGAAGCAGGAGCCCCCGTTTCCCTGGACCAGTCCGTGCGATCGGGCGAGGAATGGATTCGAATGCCCGGCATTGAGGCAGTGCACGTGATGAGTACGGCACCCGAGTTCGAACCGGCACTCGTCTCGGAGGTCGTGGAAGACGCGCGTTACGCGCCTTACATTGTGCGGCAGGCGGAAGAGGTTGCGCGACTGCGCCAGGGCGAGCGGATCATGCTGCCTGCGGACATGATGTTCGAGTGTGTTCCGGGTCTATCGAGTGAGATGATCGAGCGGCTGGGTCGGGCAAGGCCTACGACCTTGGCCGCAGCGTCGCGGATAAAGGGAATTACGCCTGCGGCATTGTCGGCTCTGGTGTTGCACGCACGCAAGCGCGCGGCGTGACGGACGACGAAGCCATCGCGCTTGTCGAGCACCACGGCGGGATCAAGGCGGTCACTCGGATCACGCAGTTCATCGCCCTGCTTGTCTCGGAAAATGAGCGACAGAATCTGATCGCGCCATCGACCATCGGCACCGTCTGGATTCGTCACGTCGCCGATTCCATCCAGTTGTTGGGTCACCTTGTCTGCGACCGGTCCTCCCTCGATTGGGTGGATATTGGCACTGGAGGTGGATTTCCCGGCTTGGTCGTCGCGCTTGCCTCCGATCACCGGTTAGTACTGGTTGAACCGCGACGGCGGCGAGCTGAATTTCTCCAGTCTTGCTGCGATCGCTTCGGCATCGCGCATCGGACAACAGTGAGACAGTCGGGTATCGAACGCGTCCACGGAAGATTCGATATCGTATCGGCGCGGGCCGTGGCGTCGGTTGAAAAGCTTTTGCACGACGCCGCTCATTGCGTCAAACCAACGACACGCTGGTTACTGCCGAGGGGGCGTTTCACCGATGAGGACAAGAAAATGCTCAGCGCCAAGCGAGCAGTGTTTCACGTGGAACAAAGCTTGACTGATAAGTCATCGGCAATTCTCATCGTCGATGGTTCAATAGCGTCATGATCTGTGTCGCCGTGGCCAACCAGAAGGGGGGGGTTGGCAAGACGACCAGCGCGATCAATCTTGCTACCGCGCTAGCCGCGACGGGCAAGCGCGTTTTGATGGTCGACCTTGATCCGCAAGGCAATGCGTCTACGGGGCTAGGTATCGTTCAATCCGCCCGCATCCGCTCCAGCTATCATGTGCTTATTGGCGAGGCAACGCTCGCCGATGCGGTTGTTCCCAGCAGCGTACCCTGCCTCGATGTTGTTCCCGCAACAGTCGATCTTTCGGGGGCGGAAATCGAGCTGATAGAGTTCGATGCGCGTACCCATAGGCTAAACCATGCTTTGAAGGCAGCAAGTGCCGCTTGGGACATTATACTGATCGATTGCCCGCCATCGCTTGGACTGCTGACCATTAACGCCTTGGTTGCGGCAGATTGTCTATTCGTACCGCTGCAGTGCGAGTTCTTCGCGCTTGAAGGCCTGTCGCAATTATTGTCGACCGTTGAGCGCATACGCGACCGGTTCAATCCCAACCTCGCCATACTGGGCGTCGCGTTGACGATGTATGACCGCCGCAACCGCTTGAGTGAACAGGTGTCGGCGGATGTTCGCGCCGTACTCGGGCACGTCGTCTTCGAAACCGTCATCCCCCGCAACGTCCGATTGTCCGAGGCGCCCAGCCACGGTCTGCCGGCACTGATCTACGATCACCGATGCGCAGGGTCGGAGGCATATATCGCTCTAGCACGCGAGATGATCAATCGGCTTCCCAAGATGGCGTGCGCCGCATGACCGAGGGCAGGCGTGGACGCAGTGGCCTTGGCCGGGGGCTGAATGCGCTGCTGGGGGAGATGGCTCGTGAAGAACCGGTCGCCGATCCCGCGCGGGTTTCCGCCGGTCTGCGGACCTTGCCAGTAGGGGCATTGTCGCCGCATCCCGATCAGCCGCGGCGCAGCTTCGACGAAGCAATGCTCGATGAACTCGCCGGGTCGATCGCCGCACGCGGCGTGATCCAGCCGATCGTTGTGCGCCCGCATGGCAATGGTTATCAGATCGTTGCCGGCGAACGGCGCTGGCGGGCAGCACAACGCGCGCGGGTCCCGGAAGTCCCGGTCGTCGTTCGTGAGTTCGATGATTCCGAGACGCTCGAGATAGCGTTAGTCGAGAACATCCAGCGCCAGGATCTGAACGCGATCGAGGAGGCGCAGGCCTATCAGCGGCTCTCGGGCGAATATGGCCACACCCAGGAGGCGTTGGCGAGGATCGTCCACAAGTCGCGCAGCCATATCGCCAATCTGCTGCGACTGCTGGAGTTGCCCGATGTCGTGCAGGCACATGTCGTCGAGGGCTCGCTGTCGATGGGCCATGCACGAGCACTCCTTGGAGCGCCCGAGGTGGAACGGCTGGCCAATCAGGTCATCGCGCGCGGTCTTTCGGTTCGTGACACCGAAAGGCTCGCCCAAGGCGCAAAGCCTAAGCGGCGCAGAACTTTGCCTGGCGGGCAGAGCCAACCGGCCGCCAATGCCGATCTTATCGTTCTTGAAGATCATCTTGCCGACCTACTAGGGCTGACGGTGCGGGTCAGCCATTCCAACCGGGGTGGTACGGTAACGCTCAATTACGCAACGCTGGAACAGCTCGACATGATCTGCCAGCGTCTTACCGGCGAGATAGTGTAATAGAAGAGACACAGTGGGCGAAGTACGCAGCATCTCGCTGTCAAGATTAACGGAAACGGGACGCCGTTCCGATGACCGGCGCCGTTTCAATTCGTCGGTGAACACCAACATCTGTCGCCCAATTTTCCCAGGAGTTCGCCAGTCGCGTAGTGATCGCCGGATTGGCAGTGGCTATGTCCTTCGTCTCGGTTCGATCCTTGGCCAGATCATATAATTCCCACGGCCTGTACACGGGCGAAGTTGGCCCGGGCGCACGTGCAACCAGCTTCCACCGCCCATCGATCACGGCACGCGATCCTTCATGCTCGAAATAGAGGGGCTGTGAACGGGAAACTGCCCGTCCATTAAGCGTGCCGACAAGTGAAACACCGTCGATCGGTGCGCGATTTGGGCGTGGCGTCACATGCGCGATTGCAAGTATCGTTGGAGTGACATCGATGATATGCCCGGCATCGCCTACTTTGCGTCCTTCACGCGGACCCATATGGCCGGGCCAACTCATAAGGAAGGGCGTATGCGTACCGCCCTGATAGGCTTCAGCCTTCCACCAGTGGAACGGCGTATTCGCCGCGCTGGCCCAATAGCTGCCGATCCCGGCCATCGTCTCATCCGTCCCGATTTTCGCAGCGTCTGGATATTCACCATATTGCACCGGTCTGCCGTCGCGGGTTTCGCTCCAGCGATCGTAATCCGCATAGGTCATGATTTCGGGCGAGGCGCTATTGTCGGACAGGAACAGGATGAGCGTATTCTCATACTGGCCATTGTCCTTCAGCGCCCGGATCACGCGCCCTACGCCCTTGTCCATGATCTCGATCATGGCCGCGTGCGTCGCCATCTTCCGGACCTGCACGGTTCGCTCGGCGGGCGTCAGTTGTCGCCATGCGAGGCCGGCGTTGTTTTCATACTGGTGGTCGAGCGTTGCAATCGGATTGGTTGTCGGGTCGATCACCCCGAGCTTAACCTGTCTCGTATAGCGGTTGGCGCGCATTTTTTCCCACCCATCGGTATAGCGAGGGAGGTATTTCTGGATCATCCCCTCAGGCGCCATCAAGGGCCAGTGCGCGGCTGTGTAGGCCAGATACATCATGAACGGTTGCTTGCCGCGGCCGAGGCGGTTCACTTCGCTCACGGCGTGATCGGTAAATGCATCGGTGAGATAGAAGCTCTTTGGAACGGTCTTCACCGGCGTGAAGTCGTCGACCAGGCTGAAGGGGTCATAATAGTCGGCAATTCCCCAGATGATTCCCCAGTGATGCTGGAACCCACGCGCGGCCGGATAGGTAGAGCGATCGCCAAAGTCACGATCCGGATACGCCTGATGGTTCAGCCATTTGAGTTGTTCGGTCCGCTCCTTGATCGGCACTGCGGCCGTCAGGTGCCATTTGCCGATCATCGTCGTCGCATAGCCCGCATCGCGCAGTTCCTCGGCGACTGTTGGCACGTCCTTTGCCAGACTGTTGCCGTTCTCGCCCATGTTGACACGGTGCGGGTAGCGGCCGGTCAGTAGGCTGGCACGCGAGGGACAGCAGCGCGACATGTTGTAGAAGTTGCTGAACTGCAGCGAATGACGCGCAAGTTCATTCAGGTTGGGCGTGTCGATCTCACCCCCGAACGCTCCGATGTCCGAATAACCGACATCGTCCACCATGATGACCATGATGTTAGGGTGCTCTTGCGAGCGGGTAAGGGGCGCCGGTGCGGCTGCCGGTGTAGCGCCGGGTGCCCTTTGCGCGATCGACGCGCTGCCGGCGAGCGATGCGATCAGGGCGGCCCCATGCAGCAGCGCACGTGCGACCCTACGACGCGACGGATTAAACGCACAATTCCTCATCAGAATGCTCCGCGAACACCGACGACATAGCGCCGGTCGGCGATCCGCTCTTGCGTGAGCGGCCCGTCCGCAAAGATCGCACGTTCACGATTGGGCTGGTTCGTGAGATTGATGCCGGAAAAAGTCACCGCAAAGCTTGGATTGATGTCCACCGATACCGATGCGTTCAGCTGGTGGCGCTTATCCTGGTAGAAAGGCAGATTGTTGCTGAGGTCCGTCGCTTCCGTCCGCAGGAACGGGTCGCGAAAGGTGTAACGGACGCGTGCGTTGATTCCGTATTTTTCGTAGAAAACGGTGATATTGTAGTTGTTCTTCGAGAGATCGCGTAGCGGCAGGGTGAACGTCGCGGGCTGCCCGTTGGCGGCGACACCGGTAAGCGTGAATTGCGTGTCACGCTTTCCCTTCTGATAGGTATAGTTGGCGATCAGCCCAAGTCCACTGAGCGGACCGGGCAGATAGGTAAAGCTGTGCTGGAACGCGACTTCGATTCCCTTCAGGGTCGCATTGCCCGAATTGCGTGGCTGGTTGATTCCGACACACACGCCGCGCGCGCCCGAGAAGTCCACCGCGATCGGATTAAACACACCGCCGATGCAGTTGCTCTCGACAAACAGCCCCACCGCCGGATCGGCGAGGACCGGCGGAACCGCAACGGTCGTGATCAGATCCTGAAACTTCTTGTAGAAGCCGCCGACCGAAAACAGGCTGTTGCGGTCGAAATACCATTCGGCGGCCAAGTCATATTGGTCGACGGTCTGCGGCTTCAAATTGGGGTTGCCCTGGCTCACATACGTTGCAATCACCGGAAACACGACAGTCGGCGCCAATTGAGCGAAATCGGGACGGCGCAGCGACTTGGCATAGGAAGCGCGCAGCAGGACCGAGCGGACTGGTTCGGCGGTCACAATGACGCCGGGCAAGACCTCGGTATATTTCTGCTTGGCGATCGCATCGGTCGCGACTCCGTTTGCGAGTGAGAGACCGGACGCGGTCTGGTCGGTGTGGACCAGCCGCGCGCCTACTTCACCGCGTAAGCCGATGCCGGCAATCGCCGTGTCGATATTGAATTTCAGATACCCGGCATAGGTGCGCTCCTTTACCGAGAAGCGCGCGCCCAGATCCTCGGGCGGCGTTTGCGAGAGGCCGAGCGCTTCCCGCGCTGCCGACGGGTCTTCAGTGAACGCTCCGGCTACGACGAAGCCGGTAGTATAGTTGCGGCCGGTAAAATCGAAGAAATCGCCCGGTGCGCGGATGAAGAGGTCCGGACGGGTCGAGGCAACTACTCCGGGAAATTGGCGAGAAATCTGGGTCGTCTTGCGGCGCCTTGAGTCGGTCTGGTTGAGGCGTGCGCCCAGTTCAATCGACTTCACCGGACCCAACCCCACGCGCCACTCGCCGTCGATCCGCTGCGCATTCTCGGTATTGCGGAAATAAGTGTAATTGTCGCGCGCGATAAAGGACTGGAAGTAGGCTGGATTGGAGAGGTTTGCCGCAAGCGGGCTACTCGTATCGACCGCGTAGAACAGGTCCTTGCCCGTGATGTCGAACAGGAACGGCGGACTGATCCGACCTGATGCCGCCCCGAAATTGGGGCTGGCCGGATCACTGTATTGGCTGACATACTGGAAATTGGCATCGGTCGTGTCCGATCCCGCCCGGCTCGCCTCGAACTTGATCGTGATGTCACCCTTGATCCACTCACCGCCGCCAGCCGCAATGTAGGACGTTGTTTCGCGCAGCGGACTCTCGCCGGTCGGGCGGAACTGCGTGCCGCCGATCGTGCCAGATACCAGTTGACGATAAGCTACGCCACTCGACGTTCGGTCAACGATCGTCGCTGTCGACTGGAACGGCAGCTCGGACAGGCCAAGCGGCTGTTGCAGAAAAACGCCGGGCATGAAGCCCTTGTTGGTCTGGTCTACATAGGTGCCGTCGATGAACAATTGCAGGCTGGATGTCGCCTGCCATTCGAGCGAGCCGTTCAGCGTCTTGTTCTCGCGGTTGCGCTCGGAAAAGAATTGCTGCGCGTAATCGGGCTTGAGATACGGGTCGGGCAACCCGTCACCGTTCAAATCAACCGTGTTGCGCGAGCTATAGCGGACGTTGAGCGAGTCCTCGCGCACGATCTGGCGCTGATAATTGCCCGACAGTATGAACCCGATCTCACCGATTCCGGTATCGAAACTCTGTCCGACGATCGCCGATACCGTCGGATTGTAGGCGTCCGCGTTCTCGGCATATTCCATCTGCCCGCGAATGACCCGCAGTGGCTGTTTGAGCCCAAGGCCGCGATAGGTGCGCAGATCGACGATCCCGCCCACCGATCCCTCGACCTGGTCCGCAGTCGGCACCTTGGTGACGCGCACCGAAGAGATCAGCTCGGCCGGCACATCATCGAAGCTGATCCCACCGCGCGCATCACCGGCCGGGGTGGTGACGCGACCGTTTATCAGGACCAGGTTCTGCGACGAGCCGCGGATCGAGACCGAACTGCCTACTCCCTGCGCGCGGTCGATCTGGACACCCGTTACGTTCTCGAGGACTTCGGCAAGGTTCTGATCGGGGAGCTTGCCGACATCCTGCGCATTGATGACGTCGACGACGTTCACGGCGTTGCGCTTCTCATTGATTGCCGTCGCCAATGACTGGCGGATTCCCGTCACGACGATATCGGCTGCCTGATTCTGCTCCTGCAGGCTCAGCGTCTCGGTCTGATCGCGCGAAACCTGCTCATCGGGTGCTCCTGCCTGAAGCGCGGAAGGCTCGGCTGGCGGCGCTGTTTGGGCCTGCACCCCGGTTGCCGCGATGGCGGTAAGTGCCGCGCCGACGAGCAGTCGTGAGCGAAACAGCAGTGTCAATGATGATGTCATTATATCCGCCCCCTTGGCACATCGCTCCGCCTGCTTAGCCCGCGTTGATCCGGACGTGCCGATCGGCAATCGTAGAGCCGTCATAAGAAAAGACGCACCAAGCCGAGATTGTCAAGATATCTATATGACAAATACCAAGCCAACAAGTTCTGACTGGTGGCATGAAGCAGTCAGCTACGTTCTAATCGCGTACGATGCAGCGAAAGCCGATATGTGAAGCCGTGGTATCGACCGGCTGCGGCCAACGCGCTGCCGGTCTGTATCGTTGGCAATATTCAGGCGCGCATAGATGGGAGCCGCCCTTTGCGATGTAGCGATCGGTAACGGCCAGCGCGGGCGCACCACCGCAACAACGCCGAATGTCACTCACGCGAGCATTCACGATGTATGGGTCTGTGGTCCATTCCCACACATTGCCGATCATGTCGTAAAGCCGGTAGCCATTTGCGGGATAGGATTTGACGGGACTGGTACGCTCGAGTCCGGCGCGGGCCGCATTATGCCAGGGAAATAGACCGTCCCAGGTCTTCGCCATGCGCCGGCCATCCGGCATGAAGTCCGAACCCCATGCATAGTCAGCACCATGAAGACCCCCGCGCGCGGCATATTCCCATTGCGCCTCGCTCGGCAGTTCCTTACCCGACCAAGCCGCGTAAGCCTTGGCGTCCGACAATGCGATATGCACGACCGGGTGCCGCCCGAGCGCGTCGATAGTGCTGTGCGGACCTGTCGGATGTCGCCAATCTGCACCCACGACGAATTGCCACCAGACCGGATCGCCCGCCAGTGCTACAGGTCCGGTCGGCGGCGTGAAGACGATCGAGCCCGGCTTGGCGAGAGCGGCGTCCATGTCCGGATAGTCCGCCGGGTCAGGGGCAATCTCAGCAAAGGTGACATACCCTGTCGCTTTCACGAAACGGGCGAACTGAGCGTTGGTAACGGGGATCTCGTCGATCCAAAACGAGTTGACCGCTACTTCGCGTACCGGTCGCTCGTCCTCATAGAAGGTGTTCGATCCCATGGCGAACGTGCCGGAGGGGATGCGGCGCATGCCGAGATGTTTCATCGTCACTTCATCGGAACGGCCGGGTGATTACGCCCGTATAAGGATTACGAGAACGTCGCCAGCCACCAAGAACCGGATCCGTTGCTGGCCAAACGATTTACCCGTGAAAACTCATAGCATAAAATCGTTATTGTCGGCGTTATGATAAGCGCATCGCAGTCCGGTCGCTCGTCAGCGTCTCCTGCACCAGGCACCAGGATCAATGGGTGCGGATCGCATCACGTACCGTGTCGATGGCTCCCGACACTGCGCTTCTGGCCGTGCCCGCAAGATCGGCGGGCGAATGGCGCCATTCGCCCATCGTGGCGGTTGCAAAGTCGCGGTAACGATGGAGCGGCCGCCCGATGCGTCGGGCAATTTCTTCATTCGTGCCGTCAGCCGCCATCATTCCGTCGCGCTGGAAACCGCCGAACATCAGCGTTAGGTCGAGCGCCTGCCAAGGCTCGACCATGTGCCTCATCTGCTGCTCGAAGGCATTCAGATCGTCGCCGACATAATCGACGGCCCGATCGCTGATCTCGCTCCATAAATGGGCGATCGACGCACCGGTGAAGCGATTCGGTCCGGCAATCTCGATCGTCTCGCAAGGCAGCGTCTCCACCGCCTCGTTCCGGCGTATCAGTTCAATTGCGGCAAGTTCGCCGATGTCGCGGACGTCGATCATAGCCGTACCAAGGCTCCCGATGGGCATCGGATACTGACCCAGAGTAAGGATCGGCAGTTTCAGCATCGCATCGTTCTGATAATAATAGGCTGGCCGCAAAATCGTCGTCGGCAGGCCATATCCGGCGACCATTTGCTCGGTCGCGAGCTTGGCAGAGCCGTGCGGCGTGTCGAGGAACTTATCGGCGTTCAGCATCGACAGGTAGACGAAGCGCTCGATCCCGGCGTCGCGGGCCAACGACAGGGTGGTCAATGACCGGGTCAATTCGTCGGCAACGACCGGATTCAACACAAACAGCGTTCTCACGCCCTGCAGGGCGTTGCGCATCGATCCCGGCTCGATCGGGTCGCCCCCGACGGCGGTGACGCCTTCGGGCAGCGTCGCCTTGCCTGGATGACGCGTCAGCGCACGCACGTTCTTCGCACCGCGTTCGACGAGCGCTTCGACGACCGCGGACCCGACGGTCCCGGTTGCTCCCATGACGAGAATAGCCACGATCTGTTTCTCTAATTCGCTTGGGCGAACGCCAGACGATCTGCTTGCGCTCCGATCCGTTGGGCGCCCGGATCGCTCGGCCCAGATGACGCTTGACCGCTGCGTGTTGCACACGCACGTAATCAACGCGATGACGGGAACCTCCGAGACGATAACGGACGACGCGCCCCTCCCGCTCGTCGCGCTGACCGATTACGATCCTCCTGCATTGCCCACCGAGGAGTGGTTAAGACGCAAATGGGCGCAGGCGCGTGCGCTGTTCGAGCACGAGGCACAGCGCCCCTTTGTGGCGGCCGATAAGCTGGAGCGCGCGACGCTTAGACTGCTCGACCGGGTCGTTGCGCCGCCGGCCTGTGGACCGGTAATCGAGGAATTGTCGGCGTTTATCGGCGCCCGGGAGACCGAAGGCCTGTCCTCGACCAGGCTAACGCTGATCTTAGTTCCGCCGTGTGACGAGAACGACGTCGTCGGTAGCTGGGCGAGACAGGACGGGTATGCGCTGCTTTCGGCGCCGCGCCGTCCAACGATTCTCGGTTACTCCGACACGATCGGTGTGGAGGGCGAGGGGCTGCTGGTCATTCCGCAGCTTGAGCGATGGTTCCTGCGCCATGCCGATGGCCTGATCGCGATCCGCGCGTTGTTGGCGGCGCTGGAGACGACGCCGCGGCGCTGCGTGGTCGGATGTTCGTCCTGGGCCTGGGCGTTCCTCAGTCACGCGGTGCAGGCGGACCTGATCCTGCCCGAACCGCTGACCTTCCACCCGTTCGACTCCACGCGGCTGCAACCCTGGTTCGCCGACCTCTCGCAATCGGGCGATGAAGAGATGCGCTTCCGGCTGGCCAGGAGTGGGGATTTCCTTCTGTCGGGCAACAGTGACAAGCGCGTGGCCTTCTTTCAGAAGCTGGCCGCGCTTTCGCGCGGTATTCCGTGGGTGGCGTGGCATCTGTGGCGACAGGCGCTGCGATCCAATGAGGATGAAAGTGTCCCGACCGCCGATGAACATGAGCATCAGCAGACCTTGTGGGTCGCCGCGCTCAATGAACTGGTGCTGCCGGGGCATCATCCCCAGGTCGCCATGCTAGTTCTGCATACGCTGTTGATCCACGGACCGCTGACACGCGCCGAACTTCGCCTGACCTTGGCGATGGAGGGGCAGGAAGCGATCCTGGCGAGCCTTGTCCGCTCGGGCTTCGTCAATCGTGCCGAAGATCTCTTTCGAATCCGGACCGCCGCCTATCCCTCGATCCGGTCCGGCCTGTCATCGGCTGGCTTCCCGGTCGTTAGCCTGTGAGAATCTTCTTCGTTGCCGCCGCGGCGGCTGCCGACACGGCGTCCACAAAGACGGGCAAGGCGACGACCAAGCTCATCAACAATCTTCAGGATATCGACGTCGGCTCGATCGCGCTCACGATCGCGCTCACCTGGCTCGCGATCGTCGTCATCCGCCGAACGTTGCCCTATCTCGCGCAGCGCGGGCCGACGCAGCTCAGGCTCTACCTGCTGGGCGCGGTGCCGATCGCGCGCGTGGCGCTGCTGACCTTCGCGATCCTGTGGATCGTGCCGCTGATCTTCAACATCACCTTCCAGAACTTCCTGGTGATCGCGGGCGCCGCCAGTGTCGCGATCGGCTTTGCGTTCAAGGACTATGTTTCCAGCCTGATCGCGGGCATCG
The DNA here is from genome assembly GCA_965260965.1 of Sphingomonas sp. Classification (GTDB taxonomy): domain Bacteria; phylum Pseudomonadota; class Alphaproteobacteria; order Sphingomonadales; family Sphingomonadaceae; genus Sphingomonas. The sequence continues at coordinate 2,727,363 of CBDHCA010000003.1, forward strand.
TCGCGATCGTCGAGCGTCCCTACCGACCTGGCGACTGGGTCACGATCGACGACCATTATGGCGAGGTGCGCGAGGTCGGCTTGCGCGCACTCCAGATCGTCACCGCTGACGACAATGTCATCACGGTGCCCCATGAGCGAATCTGGACCGACAGTATCGTCAACGCCAATGACGGCGCTCGCACGCTGCAGTGCGTCGCCGAATTTTACGTGGCACCGGGACATGATGCCTCTCGGACCAGGGCGGCCCTGATCGACGTCGGCGCGACGAGCGCATTTGTCAGCTATGCGCACGACGTGAAGGTCGTGCTCGCGCAGACACCTTGGGGGACGCGCTATAAATTGCGCGTCTATCCCTTCGATCTGCGTGACCAGTTCGCGCTCGGCAGCGACCTGACAATCCGGGGAATGCAGGCGATCGAGCAAGCGGGCGGAACCCTTATCAGCGTCCCCGCCGCGACGCCGCCCAATCAACCGTAGGGCGGCGAGCCGCCTGAAGGGGCAGGCGGTCGGTCATAGCGTTGGTCAGGCAGCGATCTTGGCGCGGCTCGCGCGTTTCCTCTCGTGCGGATCGAGATGGCGCTTGCGCAGCCGAATCGATTTGGGCGTTACCTCGACCATCTCGTCATCGTCGATATACGCGATGGCCTGTTCCAGCGTCAGCTTGCGCGGCGGGGTCAGGCGAATGGCGTCGTCCTTGCCGCCCGACGCGCGGAAGTTGGTGAGCTGCTTCGCCTTCATCGGATTGACCTCGAGGTCGTCCGTCTTGGCGTTCTCACCGATCACCATGCCTTCGTAGAGCGGCTCGCCCGGCCCGACCATCAGTACGCCGCGTTCCTCGAGCGGGCCCAGCGCATAGGCGTTGGCCTCGCCCGAGCCGTTGGAGATCAGCACGCCGTTCTTGCGCCCTTCGATCTGGCCCTTGTGCGGACCATAGCGCTCGAACAGCCGGTTCATGATCCCCGTCCCGCGCGTGTCGGACAGGAACTCGCCGTGATAGCCGATCAGCCCGCGGCTGGGCGCGGAAAAGGTGATCCGCTGCTTGCCGCCGCCCGAGGGACGCATGTCTGTCAGCTCGGCCTTGCGGCTCGCCATCTTCTCGACGACCGTGCCCGAATATTCCTCGTCCACGTCGATGACGACGGTCTCATAAGGCTCTTCCTTGCCGCCGCCCTCGGCGTCGCGGAACAGGACGCGCGGACGGCTTATCCCGAGCTCGAACCCTTCGCGCCGCATCGTCTCGATGAGCACGCCGAGCTGCAACTCGCCGCGTCCTGCCACTTCGAACGAGTCCTTGTCGGCAGCCTCCGTGACCTTGATCGCGACGTTCGACTCGGCCTCACGGAACAGGCGATCGCGAATCATCCGGCTGGTAACCTTGGTCCCCTCACGTCCGGCCATCGGCGAGTCGTTGACCGCAAAGCGCATCGAAAGCGTGGGAGGATCGATCGGTTGCGCGTGCAGCGGCTCGCTGACGCCGGGGTCCGCAATCGTGTTCGCGACAGTCGCCGCCGTCATGCCTGCGATCGAGATGATGTCGCCTGCATTCGCCTCATCGACCGGGACCCGCTCCAAACCGCGAAAGGCCATGATCTTCGAGGCGCGACCCGTCTCGACGACCTGGCCGTCATTGTCGAGCGCATGGATCGGCATGTTCGTCCTGACGGTGCCCGACGCGACGAGACCGGTAAGGATGCGGCCGACGAAATTGTCGCGGTCGAGGAGCGTCACCAGGAACTTGAACGGCCCGTCCGGATCCGCCGAGGGGGCGGGAACATGGTCGACGATCGTCTGGAACAGGGGCGCCAGCGTCCCCTCGCGCAGATCGGGATCGGTCGAGGCATAGCCGTTGCGCCCACTGGCATAGAGAACCGGGAAGTCGAGCTGGTCGTCCGATGCCTCCAGGCTGACGAACAGGTCGAACACCTCGTCCAGCACCTCCTGGATGCGTGCATCCGAGCGGTCTACCTTGTTGACGACGACGATCGGCCTTAGCCCGAGCGCCAATGCCTTGCCGGTCACGAACTTGGTCTGCGGCATCGCGCCCTCGGCGGAATCGACGAGCAGGATGACCCCGTCAACCATCGAGAGGATGCGTTCCACCTCGCCGCCGAAATCGGCATGTCCGGGTGTGTCGACGATGTTGATGCGCGTCTTGTGACCCTGATGGTCATCCCATTCGACGCTGGTGCACTTGGCCAGGATCGTGATTCCTCGCTCCTTCTCCAGGTCGTTGGAGTCCATCGCGCGTTCCTCGACGCGCTGGTTGTCGCGAAAGGTGCCGGACTGGCGGAACAGCTGGTCGACCAGCGTGGTCTTCCCGTGATCGACGTGCGCGATGATGGCCACGTTGCGCAGGCTCATGGATGCTTCTCGTTTCGTGATGGGTGGATTAGCTGCTGCCATAACGCAAATGGTGCGCCGCGGAAAGACGTGGCGGCGGCGCTACTCGTCGCTCGTGAGCTTTACCTTGTTCGGCAGTTTCTTGCCCTTCGTTCGGCGAGAGGGAAGCTGGACGGGGTGCTTCTTCTTCCACTCGGCAAAGGTCATCGGTCCGTCCGGTGTCTCGATGACGGTGTCGTCGATACCGGCCATCATCCGTCCCCCACGCGTTCGATGTCGGCGCCGACGGCGCAGAGCTTCTCCTCAAGCCGCTCATAGCCGCGGTCCAGGTGATAGACGCGCGACACCTGCGTCTCCCCTTGCGCCGCCAGCCCGGCCAGGATCAGGCTCATTGACGCGCGCAGGTCGGTCGCCATGACCGGTGCGCCGGCTAGGCGCTCGACCCCGCGCACGACCGCGGTACGCCCGCGCACCTGGATGTCGGCACCCATTCGCGCGAGTTCGGGGACATGCATGTAGCGGTTCTCGAAGATCGTCTCGGTCAGGACGCTCGCGCCGTCGGCGCGTGCCAGCATCGCCATGAACTGCGCCTGCATGTCGGTCGCGAAGCCCGGAAACGGCGCGGTCGACAGCGTGAGCGGCGCGAGCGGACCATCGGCGGTGACGCGCAGGGTGCCGGGCGCCTCGTCCACCGTCACCCCCGCATCCGCCAGCGCCGAGATCGTCGCGCGCATGTCGTCCGCCTCGATACCGACCAGCTCCAGCGAGCCGCCGGTAATCGCCGCCGCGCATGCATAGGAGCCGGCCTCGATCCGGTCGGGCATGACCTTGTAGGTGGCGCCGTGGAGCCGGTCGACGCCCTCGATCTCCAGCGTTTCTGTGCCGAGCCCCTCGATCCGCGCGCCCATCGCGATCAGGCAGCGGCACAGATCGACGATCTCGGGCTCGCGTGCGGCGTTCTCGATCCGGCTCGGTCCCCCGGCGGTGACCGCCGCCATCACGACATTCTCGGTCGCGCCGACCGACACGACGGGAAAGCTGTAGCGCCCGCCGGCCAGTCGTCCGCCCGGCGCATGGGCGCGGACATAGCCCGCCGTCAGTTCAATCCGCGCGCCGATCGCCTCCAGCGCCTTCAGATGCAGGTCGATCGGTCGGTTGCCGATCGCGCAGCCGCCCGGCAGGCTGACCGTTGCCTCTCCGCCGCGCCCCACCAGCGGCCCGAGCACCAGGATCGACGCACGCATCTTGCGCACGATGTCATAAGGGGCTTCGGTCGAGGTCAGCTTTGTCGTGCGGATTGTCATCACCCGCCCGAAATCCTCGGGCCGCGTACCCTCGATCGCGGTCGATGCACCCAATTGATTGAGCAGGTGGCCGAAACCGTCGACATCGGCGAGCCGCGGCAGGTTCCTGAGCGTCAGCGGCTCGTCGGTCAGCAGCGCGCACGGCATGAGCGTCAGCGCGGCGTTCTTCGCACCCGATATCGGCAGGCGCCCTTCGAGGCGGCGTCCGCCCCGGATGATGATACGATCCATCGCCTTACCCTAGCCGAGCATCATTCCGAAGCAAGGGCGCCGCCTTGGGCATGGCTTGATTAATGTTAGTGCAGGGGCTGTGCCTCTTTGATTTTATGCGAAATCTGGGAGGACATAACCGCATGCCATCCGAATGTCTTGCCGAGCATCTGGAAAATTACGTCTCCCTAACGCCGGGCGAACGGGGGGCACTTTCTCGGCTGGAAGAACGTAGTCGAACCCTGACGCGCGGGGTGGCCCTGTTGCGGGAGAATGATGCCGCACCGGAGCTTTTCATTGTCCGACGCGGGACGATGATGAGCTATGTGCTGTTGGAAGACGGGAGCCGTCAGATCCTGCGCTTCCTGTTTCGCGGCGACCTGATCGGCCAGGCGGGGCTGGCATATGGAGAGGCACCGGAGACGATCGTGGCACTCAGTGAATGCGAGGTGTGCCCGTTCGAGCGCACGGCGCTCGGCAATCTCGCAGTTCGGCATCCGCGCCTGTTCGCGCTTGTCTCGATGCTGGGTCAGATCGAGCACGTCGCGCTGACCGACCGGATGGTGGGCATGGGCAGGCGTTCGGCGGTAGAGCGGATCGCGGCGCTCCTCCTGGAGATCAGGGACCGGCAGCGTACTGTTGATCCGGATCTGCGCGACGACTTCGTGCTTGGGTTGACCCAGGAAGAGATCGGTGACGCGACCGGACTGACTTCGGTCCATGTCAACCGCATGCTTCGCCAGTTGGAGGATCAGGGGATGATCGCTCGCGCCAACGGCATGATGCGCTTCATCGACGAAGCCGCGCTGGCCGCGACCTCCAATTATGTCGACCGGCGCCGCGGTGTCGATCTCGACTGGCTTCCGCCCGCGAACTGAGGCTGCTGTTGGCTTGAGCATGCCGTGGTTGAAAGTTCGCACGAAAAGCGCTGTCGGTTAACGGGTATGCCCCGAATCGCAGCGGGCGTCGCACTAGGTGGTGGCAGGATCGGCAGAGGTCAAAAAGCATTGCCGCTGTGACACAGCAATGAGGGAGTAGGACAGGGTTTCTGCGCGACAGTAGCGGTCGGACAAGGACCCTCGTCGCCCCGGACTGCGATCCATGCCCGCGATGCCCGAACAGCGAAGCGGGTTAGCGGGACCCGGGTCAAGCTCGAGGAGACGTCAAAGCCATGCGGCTACGGTTACGCTTTCTCCAGCGTGCACTGGAGCGGATGCTGATTCTGCCGGGCGAAGTCCATCACCTGGCTCACCTTTGTCTCGGCGACCTCGTAGGTGAAGACGCCGCAGACACCTACGCCCTTCTGGTGAACGTGAAGCATCACGCGGGTCGCGGCTTCCATGTCCATCCGGAAGAAGCGCTGCAGACACAGGACGACGAACTCCATCGGGGTATAATCGTCATTCAGCATCAGCACCCGGTAGGGGGTGGGCTGTTTCGTCTTGGGGCGCGTGCGGGTTGCAACGCCGGTCCCGGTGCCGCCGTCGGCATCCTGGTCATCGTTGCGGCGCACCGCCATGAATGTCGGATCGACTTGCATGATGGTTGCCAAAATATGGCACCCGAGCGCCTCGGGGCAAGGGCAAGCACGACGAAAAAGGACGGATGTCACGATCGACACCCGCCCCGACCGGCCTGGATCAATACCCGAGGATCAGGCAGCGGCCTTCATCTTGTCCGCTGCGACCGCAATGCGGTTGGAGATCGGCTGCGCAACATCGCCCGCGATCTTGAGCATCTGTTCGGTCGAGCGCGAGGTGTGCTGCACAATCGCATCGAATGACTGGCGCATTAGGTCGCCCTGCATCTGCATGAACTCGGCGGGCGATTTCACGCCCGAGAGCGAGCGCAGCGCGGCGCTGTTGCTCTCGAAGCTGCGACGCGAATAATCAGCTGCAGCCTGCCCCAGCGTTTCAAGTCCCTTGGCGGCGATCCGCGAGGACTCGACGATCGCCTCGACATTTTCCTTGGTGAAGGCGGCGGCGTCCTCGACCATCTTTGAGGTCTTCTCGAACGTGCCCTTCGCGCGCTCGCCCATGTCGCCCATCATCTGGGTGGTCTTGTCCTGAAAGGAGTCGGTGCTGGCTGCCATCTCGTCTTCCTTGATATCGGGGTTGGGTGCCGCCGTTACCTTGGCGGACGTCTGCATGATCTGGCGGGCGGGGTCGCCTGCCGGCCGTTTCCCGGCAGCTGCCGCGACGCGCGACGATGCGACCGGATCGGCGGCGGCAAGAACCTGAGCGACCGCTGCCGCTTCGACCTCTTCCGTTACCGGCAGTGTCTCGATGTCACCCACGCTTCGCTCCTCATGTTGCACTGCACAATAAGCACGGTAAGCGCTTTCGTTAAGGATATTGTGCAGTGCAGCAAAGACTCACCTTGCGCGCACATACTCTCCCGGTGCCTCGCCGATCGCCGCCAGTTGCCCCTCGCCAGGGACGCGTGCTTCTCTTGCCGCCACCACGGCGTCGCCTTGCCCGCGCAGCCATTTCGACCAGTCCGGCCACCAGCTCCCCCTCGTCTCGCTCGCCCCTGCGACGAACTCTTCCAGGGTCTGGGCCGCCTGGTCGTTGGTCCAATACTGGTATTTGCCTGACGAGGGAGGATTGACGACGCCGGCGATGTGCCCTGAGCCGGCGAGTACGAAGCGGATCGGGCCGGCGAAGTGCTCCGTCAGTTTCCAGACACTTTGCGGTGGCGCGATGTGATCTTCGCGGCCGGCTTGTACGTAAGCCGGTGTCATCACGCGGCTGAGGTCGATCGGCGTGCCCGCAACCGAGAGCGCGCCCGGCGAGACCAGGAGATTGTCGCGGTACAGGTCGCGCAGATAGTCCAGATGCCACCGCGCGGGCAGGTTGGTCGTGTCGCCATTCCAGTGCAGCAGGTCGAACGCGCTGTGGTCGCGGCCCATCAGATAGTTGTTAGTGACATAGTTCCAGATCAGGTCGCGGCCCCTCAGCGCATTGAAAGCAGCGGCCATGTAACGGCCGTCTAGATATCCCTCGGGCGACAGCGCGGAGACGAGTGCGAGCTGCTCGTCGTCGATGAAATACTTCAGGTCGCCGGCATCGGCAAAATCGACCTGGGCGGTGAAGAAGGTTGCACTTGATACCTTGTCTGCCTGCCCCCTGTCCGCGAGCACCGCCAGTGTGGCGGCCAGCGTCGTACCTGCCACGCAGTAGCCGATCGTATGGACGGCCGGCTCGTCCAGCAGGTCGCGGACCGTATCGATCGTGCCAATCTGCGCGGCGACATAATCGTCCCAGACGACATCCTTCATTGAGGCGTCAGCAGATTTCCACGACACCATGAAGACACTTACGCCCTGTTCCACCACCCAGCGGATGAAGCTCTTTTCGGGCGTGAGATCCAGGATGTAGAAGCGGTTGATCCAGGGCGGGAAGATGATGAGCGGTGTCGCCAGAACCTGCTCGGTCGTCGGCGCATAATGAATCAGCTCGTAGAGCGGCGTGCGCTTGATGATCTTGCCGGGTGTCGTCGCCAGGTTGCGTCCGACCTCGAACGCCGCCGCGTCGCTGTGGGTCAACTGACCGCGACCCATATCGGCGACCAGCTTCATCATGCCCGAGCGCAGGCTTTCGCCGCCGGTCTCCATCGCCTCGCGTATCACCTGGGGATTGGCAAACGGGAAGTTGGATGGGCTCATTGCGTCGACCAGCATCTGCGCGGAGAAGCGCAGCCGCTGACGCTGCGCGGCGTCGATGCCCTCGACCGCGTCGATCCCGCGCATCAGATGCTCCGTCGCCATCTCATAGCTGCGCCGCACCGCGTCGAACATCGGCGTCCGCCACGCCTCGTCGGCGAACCTTTTGTCGGGCCGGCCCCCGGCGTCCGGCGCCGGCGCGGCGGCGGGACCCAGCAGCCGCTGCCACAGCGCCAGCCCGTCGCGCCAGAAGGCGCCAATCCGCTCGACCGTCGCCGCGTCGTTCACGCCCGGCACGCTGCCGGTCACGTCGCGCATGCCGCCCAGCGCCTGTTCCATCATCGTCAATTGAGTATCGGCAAGCTCGCGCAGCCATCGGCCGGGGTCTCCTACGGGCTGGTTCTCATCCTCCGCCATGTCGCATCCTCTCCGATCCGTCCACGCATCCTACTATGATCGCCCGCCGGTGCGAAGGCCATGAGCGGGCGCTTTTACCCGCACCGCAAATCCGGTTAGGGTCGGCGCACAACCAAGAGGCCGCCCGAATGGACGACGATTTCTACCGCATCCGCCGCCTGCCTCCTTATGTCATCGCCGAGGTGAATGCGATGCGGGCGTCGGCGCGGGCGTCGGGCGAGGACATCATCGACCTGGGCATGGGCAATCCCGACCTGCCACCGCCCGCGCACGTCATCGACAAGCTGGCGGAAGTCGCGCGCAACCCCGCCGCGCACGGCTATTCGGCGTCGAAAGGAATATCTGGGCTCCGGCGGGCGCAGGCGGGCTACTACGCGCGGCGCTTCGGCGTGGAACTCGACCCCGAGCGCGAGATCGTCGTGACCCTGGGTTCGAAGGAAGGGCTGGCCAATCTGGCGCAGGCGATCACCGCGCCCGGCGACGTGGTTCTGGCCCCCAATCCGTCCTACCCCATCCACACCTTCGGCTTCATCATCGCCGGGGCGACGATCCGGTCGGTGCCGACGACCCCGGACGAGGCCTATTTCGAGAGCCTGGAGCGGGCGATGGCGTTTACCGTCCCGCGGCCCTCGGTGCTGGTCATGGGGTATCCCTCCAATCCCACCGCCGAGGTCGTCGACCTGGCCTTTTACGAACGCGTCGTCGCCTTCGCGCGTGATCAGGGGCTGTGGGTGCTGAGCGACCTTGCCTATTCCGAGCTCTATTACGACGACCGCCCGACGCCCTCGATCCTGCAGGTGCCGGGCGCACGCGACGTGGCGGTGGAGTTCACCTCGCTCAGCAAGACCTATAGCATGGCCGGGTGGCGGATCGGTTTCGCGGTCGGCAACGAGCGGCTGATCGCCGCACTGACCCGCGTAAAGTCCTACCTCGACTATGGCGCGTTCACGCCGATACAGGCGGCGGCGACCGCGGCGATCAACGGACCGCAGGACATCGTCGACAAGAACCGCGCGCTTTATCGTCATCGCCGCGACGTGCTGGTCGAGAGCTTCGGGCGTGCGGGCTGGCCGATCCCCTCTCCCAGGGCGTCGATGTTCGCCTGGGCACCGTTGCCGCCGGCGCTGGCGCATATGGGTAGCCTTGAGTTCAGCAAACAATTGCTGTCATCCGCGCGCGTCGCCGTCGCGCCAGGGGTCGGTTATGGCGAGAACGGAGAAGGCTATGTGCGGATCGCGATGGTCGAGAACGAACAGCGCCTTCGCCAGGCGGCGCGAGGCGTGAAGCGCTATCTGGCGAGCATGGGCGTCGGCGACGCATAGATGCCGGAGATCAACCTGCTCTACTCGCTCGCGGGTGCGCTGGTCGGGACGCTCATCGGCCTGACCGGCGTCGGCGGCGGCTCGCTGATGACGCCGCTGCTCGTCCTGCTCTTCGGTTTCCATCCCGCGACCGCGGTCGGTACCGATCTGCTCTTCGCCTCCGCCACCAAGACGGTGGGGACCGCCGTCCACGGATCGCGCGGGACGGTGGAATGGCGGGTGGTGCGCCGGCTGGCAATGGGCAGCATTCCGGCGACCACCGCGACGCTGCTCGTGCTCGCCTATGCCGCCGAGCGTCCTGAGGCGACGGATCGCACGATGTCGCTCATTCTGGGCGCGGTCCTTGTGATCACCGCCGTCGCGATGCTGTTCCGCAAGCGGATCATCGCGCGGATGGCGCCGCGGTTCGAGGCGATCGCCGAGGGGCGGATCATGGCGTTGACCGTGGCACTGGGCGCGATCCTGGGTGTGCTGGTCTCGCTCACCTCGGTCGGGGCGGGCGCGCTGGGAATTACCGCGTTGCTGGTGCTCTATCCAAAACTGCCGATCAAGCGGCTGGTGGGATCGGACATCGCGCACGCCGTTCCCCTGACCCTGATCGCCGGCGCCGGGCATTGGATCATCGGATCGGTCGATTTTTCGCTCCTGGCCTCGCTGCTTGTCGGATCCGTGCCCGGCATCATCATCGGCAGCTTCATCGCGACCCGCGTCTCGGACCGCGTGCTGAGTCCGCTCCTGGCCGCGACGCTGCTGCTGGTCGGTGCCAAGCTGCTGATGTAGAGTCCAGCTACTGATGTAGCGATCAGCTGCCCGGTTTCACCGCCAGCAACTTCGCCACCCTGTCCTTGAACGCGCGCAGTTTTTCTCCCGACAGCTGAGCGACGCTGGTCATCGAGAGCGATTGCGGGTTGATCGCGGTGCCGCCCCGCCAGATCTCCCAATGCAAATGCGGCCCCGTCGAGATGCCCGTCGATCCGACATAGCCGATTACCTGCCCGCGCGCGACGCGCTCGCCATCGTGGACCGCGATTCGGCTCATATGGCCATAGCCGCTGCCCAGATTACCGGCATGCGCCAGCTTCACGAAATTGCCGTAGCCGGCGGTCCGCCCCGCGAAGCGGACCACGCCCGCGATCGTCGCGTAGATCGGCGATCCATAAGGTGCGCCGATGTCGAGTCCCTTGTGCATGCGGGTAAAGCCCAAAATTGGATGGAAGCGCATCCCGAAACGCGAGGTGATGTGACCGGCGACAGGCATTCCAAGCAGGCCGCGGTGTTCGGCCTGGCCTCCGGCATCGAACCACTCGTCGCTCGACGTGCCGCCCTCCGGATTGAAGCGGACGAGCTGAAGCCGCCTGGCCTTGCCCCGTTCAAGCCCCGCGAACAGCAGCTTGCCGATGCGCGTCTCTCCGGTCGCCGCCCGGTCACGCTCGACAATCAGGTCGAACCGGTCGGCGGCGGCGACGTCGCTCCCCAGAGAGAGGCGAGAGGCCATCGCCTTCAGATATTGCTCGACGATCTTGGCCGGTGCACCGGCGGCGCGCAGCGAGCGGTAGAGGCCGGAGCCAACCAAGCCCTCGATTCGCCAGGGAGTCGTGTCGATCACGATCGGCTGGCGCGTCATCTGCAGCCCGCCCGCTCCCCGGACCAGCGTGACTCCCATGTCGAAGCGTGCCCGCAGGCTCAGTCGGTCCAACGGGCGGGCGACCGTGCGGTCCGCGCGTCGGCCGAGGACCAGCGCGACCCGCGTGCCGGGCGTGATCGCGCTCGGGTCGACGATCCCGGCGATGAGCGCGGTCGCGGCATCGACGTCGGCGCGCCCGACGCCAGCGCGCTCCAGCGCCCGTCCCAGCGAGTCGCTATCGCCCAGCGTCGTGGAGAGTTCGATGCGCGGACGCTCCGGCGTCTCGGGCAGCGGCGCGACAAGGTCATTGGCACCCATGCGTCGCCCGGTGCCGGACCCCAGCGCCAGCGGCGCGATCGCAAGCGCGCGTGCCTCATCCGCTTCGGCCCCGGCCAGCGGCACCGGTGCATCGCCCGGCAAGGCGCGGGGCATTCCCGGCGACAGCATCCAGGTCGCGGCGCACAGCGCGGTGCAGGTGGCGAGGCCTCGCCACCATTCGCGGCTGCCGATCCGGGCGCCAAGATCGAGCGCCAGATCCGCGCGCAGCAGACGCTCGGCTACGGTCGGTGGGGGCGGCGACGCACGGCCGAAGGCGCGTGCCCCGCCGCCGCCTGTCGCCTCCAGTGCTTGCCCGGTGCCCAAAAACACGTGTCAGACCCTATGCCGCTTGTGCGCCGCACGGGTTGTGCAGAGCAGGTGCTAAAGTCAAATTAACCGGACCCGCGATGCCGGACATTGCGACCAAGCGCGTCGGCGGCGCGACGACGCCATTGCATGGCGCGCGCGAAGGTCCGATGTTGAGCCGATGCACATGCCCGCATCCGGCGTGGACCGCAATCACGTGACCGCGGTCCTGGGTCCGACCAATACCGGCAAGACGCATCTCGCGGTCGAGCGGATGTGCGCTCATTCCAGCGGGATGATCGGGTTTCCGCTGCGTCTGCTGGCGCGCGAAATTTACGACCGCGTCGTGGCGATCAAGGGCGTGGGCCAGGTGGCGCTGATCACCGGCGAAGAGAAGATCCGCCCCCGCGACGCGCGCTGGTTCCTGTGCACCGCCGAGAGCATGCCGGCCGAGGATGTCGCGTTCGTCGCGCTGGACGAGGCGCAACTGGGCGCGGACATGGAGCGCGGCCATGTCTTCACCGATCGGCTGCTGCACGCGCGCGGCCGCGAGGAGACGATGATTCTGGGATCGGAGGCGCTGCGGCCGATGGTCAAGGCGCTGGTTCCGGACGCGGAGATCATCGGGCGTCCGCGATTCTCCACGCTGAGCTATGCGGGCGCGAGGAAGATCAGCCGGCTGCCCAAGCGCTCGGCGATCGTCGCCTTCTCGGTCGAGGAGGTTTATGCGGTGGCGGAGATGCTGCGGCGGCTGCGCGGCGGCGCGGCGGTGGTGATGGGCGCGCTGTCGCCGCGCACGCGCAACGCGCAGGTCGCGATGTTCCAGGCAGGCGAGGTCGACTATCTGGTCGCGACCGACGCGATCGGCATGGGACTCAATATGGATGTCGCCCATGTCGCCTTCGCTTCGCTCCACAAGTTCGACGGGCGCCGCGCGCGCCGGCTGACGGTGGCGGAGATGGCGCAGATCGCCGGACGGGCGGGGCGGCATCAGCGCGACGGCACGTTCGGCGCGCTGACGGAGGAGGGACCGGGCGCTTTCCTGCCCGAAGAGGTGCTGGCGATTGAGGAGCATCGCTTTCCCCGGCTCGATCACCTCTATTGGCGCGATGGTGAGCCCGATACATCGAGCGTCGACGCGCTGATCGCCAGCCTGGAGGCGCGTCCCGAGCCGGGTGGCCCGCTGCACGCGGCGGCGCAGGCGACCGACCTGGCGGTACTCAAGTGGCTGGCCGACGAGCCGGACATCCGCCAGCGCGCCCGCTCACCGGCGATGGTCGCGCGGCTGTGGGCGGCATGCGGCGTGCCCGATTTCCGCAAGCTGGGCCTTGATCCGCACGCGCGCTTCGTCGCCCGCCTGTGGGGGCATCTGAGCGAGCGACACGGGCATATCCCGCACCAGTGGTTTGCCGATGAGATCGCGCGGCTCGATACGGTCACGGGCGATGTCGAGACGCTGGCGGGGCGGATCGCGGCGGCCCGGAGCTGGGCGTATATCGCGCATCGGGGCGACTGGCTGGTGGATCCGGAACACTGGGCGGAGCGCACGCGAGCCGTCGAGGAGCGCCTGTCGGACGCGCTTCACGCCAGCCTGACGCAGCGCTTCGTCGACAAGCGCACGACCGCGCTGATCCGACGCATCGGGAACGACGTCGCGGCGCTGCCGGTGGTGGTGGCCGCCGATGGCGAGGTGAGCGTCGACGAGCATCCGATCGGTCGACTCGACGGGTTTCGCTTCTCGGTCGAGGTCGGCGCACGCGCGGGCGACAAGCGCATGCTGCTCGCCGCCGCCGACAAGAGGCTCGCGGGGGAACGCGAACGGCGCGGGCGTGAACTCGTGGCGAGCGAGGACGACGCGATCGTGCTTGGCGAGGACGGCGCGCTGCTCTGGCGCGGGCATGTAGTCGCCTCGCTGTCGTCGGGGCCGTCGCTGGCGCGGCCGAAGCTCGTGCTCTCGCGCGACCTTGATTGCCTATCGGCGGCGACGCTGGCCGGGGCGCGGGAACGGTTGGAGCGCTGGGTCGCGACGATGCTCGACCGGCGGGTGCCGGCGATCGCGCGCCTCGCGGCGGCGGCGCGTGATCCGCAGGCGACGCCCGCGCTGAGAGCGGTGGCGGGCGCGCTCGAAACGGGCGCCGGGATCGCCGCGCGGCTGGCGCTGAGTGGTCATGTCGATGCGTTGTCGGGGGAGGAACGGCATCGGCTGCGCCGGATCGGGATCACGCTCGGCGCGCTGGACCTGTTCGATGCACGGCTGCTCAAGCCCGGGGCGCAGGGCTGGCGACATGTGCTGCTGGGCCTGCGCGGTGGCCCGCCGCCGGCGCTTCCCGACGGAGCGACGGTCGTCCCGCGCGGTGGCATCACCATCGCTTCGGGGTTTAGGCCGCTGGCCGCGCAGGCGGTTCGTGTCGATCTGGTGGAGCGGCTCGCGCGCATTGTCCATGAGCAGCGCACGGGGCGGCAGGCATTTACGCTCGATTCCGCGCTTGCGGTGTCGATGGGCCTGGAGCCCGCGACCATCCAGCGGCTGATGGCGGAACTGGGATTTGTACGGCGCGGTGGCGAGGACGGGGAGCGCTGGGCGTGGCGCGGCCGTCCGGCCATCAGGCAGCCATCATTGCCGAGCGCGCGCGGCGGCGCCTTTGCCGGGCTGGGCGAACTGGTCGGATATGGCTGACGCCGAGCCGGAGAAGCCGGTCATGCGGCTCGACCGGTTCCTGTGGTTCGCGCGGCTGGCGAGGACGCGTAGCGCGGCGCAGACGCTGGCCCTCGACGGGCATCTGCGGATTGATGGACGCCCGGTGGCTCGCGCCGCCGCGAGCGTACGTGCCGGCCAGGTATTGACGTTCGTGGCGCATGACCGGGTCCGCGTCCTCAGGATCGAGACGCTGCCCGCGCGCCGCGGGCCGGCGCCCGAGGCAAGCACCTGCTATACCGAGCTTGGCGATGCGAACCGCTCGCAGGAGTGCGCCAGCGATTGACGCCTTGTCCCGCCCGGCATAGCAGCATCGCGTTCGCCGCCGCGCAGGGGTGCGGCAAGGGAGTGTTCGCAATGACATACGTCGTGACCGACGCCTGCATCCGCTGCAAGTATATGGACTGCGTGGAAGTGTGTCCGGTCGACTGCTTCTATGAGGGGGAGACGATGCTGGTCATCAACCCGTCCGAGTGCATCGACTGCGGCGTGTGCGAACCGGAATGTCCGGCGGAGGCGATCCTTCCGGATACCGAGTCCGGGCTGGAGAAGTGGCTGGAGCTCAACACGACCTTCTCGGGTCAATGGCCCAATGTGACGCGAAAGACCGATCAGACCCCGACCGATGCCGATGACCACAAGGGCGAAGAAGGCAAATATGACAAGTATTTCACGCCCGAACCCGGAACGGGCGACTGACGACCGCTCGCCGTGCGACGGATGATTCGCCGCACTGGTAATTTTGTTGCGATGGTGGTAAGGACTTAATCAACGGGCGCGGTTAGCGCGTGCTCGTGGCGGAGACGTCAACCCATCATATTCTGCCGTTCGGGTCACCGGCTGGAATCAGACCGGACAGACGCATGGCGGAATCTTCCCGGAAAGGCTCAACGGAATGGCTGCCAAGGCGCTGTCCTTCGATGTCGGTGATTATGTCGTTTATCCCAAGCACGGTGTCGGCCGTGTGGTCGAGTTGCAGAAACAGGAGATCGCGGGCACCAGCCTGGAACTGTACGTGCTGCGCTTCGAGAAGGAGCGCATGACGCTGCGCGTTCCAACCAACAAGGCGGAGTCGGTCGGCATGCGCAAGCTGTCGTCGGACAAGACCATGCGCGAGGCGATGGAGATGCTGAAGGGCAAGCCGAAGGTGAAGCGCACCATGTGGTCGAGGCGCGCGCAGGAATATGAGGCGAAGATCAACTCAGGCGACCTCGCGTCGATCGCCGAGGTGGTCCGCGACTTGTTCCGCGCCGACGATCAGCCCGAGCAGAGCTATTCTGAGCGCCAGATCTTTGAAGCCGCGACCAGCCGTCTGGCGCGCGAACTGGCGGCGATGGAGCAGGTCGACGAGCCGACCGCTCAGGAGAAGATCCTGGAGATCCTCCGCGCATCGGCCGCGATCTACAACAAGGAAAAGCCGGCGGCCTGACCTCTCCGCAACGGCAAGACGAAGGGCGGTCTGATACGGCCGCCCTTTTTCGTTGGACTGCCGATTCAACATGTGTATTACCAAGGCAACACACATAGGAGGTCGTTATGCGATTTGTCGTTCCAGCCGTCCTTGCGCTGATCCTCACGCCGGTCAGCGCCTGCTCGGCATCGTATGACAGCGACAACGACGGCAAGTCTGGAGTGACCGCCACCGGGACGGGCGATCAGCGTCGGTGGGCGATCCGGGACTTCGATGCGATCGGCCTCGGCGCCGTGGGCGATGTGCAGGTTCGCGTCGGACCCGACTGGTCGGTCAGCGCGACCGGCCCGTCCTCGGCGCTCGACAAATTGCGCGTCGTGCGTGACGGGCGCGGGCTCAAGCTGGAGCGACGCCGAGGGATCAGCTGGGGACGCGGTGACAAGGTCCGGTTCGTCGTGACGATGCCCGCCATCCGGGAAGCATCGATCGGCGGCTCCGGCTCGATCGTGATCGATCATGTCCGCGGCAAGAGCTTCGAGGGTAATATCGGCGGGTCGGGCGACCTGAACATACAGGACATGCGGGTCGCCAAGACCAGCTTTGCAATCGGCGGCTCGGGCAATGTCATGGCCGCCGGCACCACCAAGGCGCTGGACGTATCGATCGGCGGCTCGGGCAAGCTGCGCCTGCAGCCGCTTGTCGCGCAAGGAGCGGACATCACCATCGCCGGGTCCGGTGACATCCGAGGCACCGTTCATGGCGACGCGCAGGTCACAATCGTCGGCGCGGGCGACGTAACGCTGGGCGGCGGAGCCACCTGCAAGGTGACCAAGATGGGCAGCGGCACGGTGCGCTGCAGTTGATCTACACCGGGCTTCGGGGCCACGAAGCGCGATGATCCGCGTCACCGCGCTGCTGCTGCTCGTTTCCCCGTCGGCGACGTCCGCAGCCGAACGACATATCGGGCTGGGCAGTTTCGACCGCATACGGGTCGAAGGGCCGCTTCAGGTCCGGATCGGCACGGGATCACCCGGGGGGACTGTGACCGGCGACCGTGGTGCGACGGAAGCGGTCGACGTCGCGCTGAATGGCACGACGCTGACGGTGCGCCCAAGAAGCGGCATCCAGGACGGGGAGCGCCGGACAGCGGTTGACGCACCCCCGGTGATTACACTGACAACGCCGTCACTTCACTCAGCAGCGGTCTTCGGCGGGGCGCGGCTGACGATCGGCCGGATGAAGGCAGACAAGGCCGACCTGTCGATTAGCGGTGCGGGCGCCATTACCGTGACCGTGGCCGACACGCGGGTCCTAAACGTAACCGTGATCGGAGCGGGCATGATCGAGATTGGCGGGCGCACCTCGCGGGCTCGCCTGGTGACGAACGGCGTCGGCACCATCGACGCGGCTGCGCTGCAGGCCGACGATCTTTTCGTCCGGCTCGACGGACCAGGAGCAACGCGGGCACATGCGCGCTACACCGCCGAAGTCGCAAATACCGGACTCGGCACGGTCGTCATCGACGGCAACCCGCGCTGCACCATCAAGGCCATTGCGCGCGACCGCGTCACCTGCGGCCCGAAGCTGTAAACGACGGGGACATCGGTGATTTCGGGCGGTTGCCGTCAGACCGCATGACGAAAGCCGTCACATCATCATCATCGTAGTGGCCGTTCTATCCTGCGGCAGCGCTCGACAGGGTCGCCCTCGTCGCTTGTCGGCGCCTGCTGATTGGGGACGTCATCGGCGTCGTCCATCACAAGCGCGAGCCCTATTCTGCGGGTTGCGGTGCGTCACCTCCATAGCCGATCCGGCCCGGGCGGGGGCCGTGGAGGTCGATGATCGTCGATTCGTCATCGCCCGGTCGATAGGACAGAAGCCGGCGGCTGAGCCTGCTGCCGATGCGCCGCTCGAAGCCTACCGCCAGGCTGAAGCCCGCTGGCACGATCAGCAGGGTGAGCACCGTCGAGAGGATCAGACCGCCCATGACGGTGACGCTCATCGGTGCGCGGAACGAGGCGTCCCCGGTCAGCGCGAGCGCGGTCGGCACCATTCCCGCAACCATCGCGACGGTCGTCATCACGATCGGCTGTGCGCGCTTGTGCCCCGCGTCGAGCACCGCGTCGCGTTTGGTAACACCGTGATCCATTTCCTCCAGCGCGAAGTCAACCAGCAGGATCGAGTTCTTGGCGACGATGCCCAGCAGCATCAGCAGCCCGATATAGACCGGCAGCGAGACAGGCATCCCGGCGATCCATAGCGCAATGCACGCACCGAGCGGCGCGAGGAACAGCGAGAACAGGTTGACGAACGGCGGCAGGAACCGGCGGTAGAGCAGCACTAGGACTGCAAAGAGCAGGAAGAAACCGGCGGCGACCGCAGTGATGATGTTGGTGACGAGCTCGGCCTGCGCCTTGGACTGGCCTACGGTCAGCCGTGTGACACCGATCGGCAGGTTGGCCAGGGCGGGCAGCGCGTTGATCTGCTTCAGGGCCTGGCTCTCGACGACGCCGGGCGCCAGGTCGGCGCCGATCGTCAGCTGACGCTGCTGGCTGATCCGGTCGATCTGAGTGGGACCTGCGCCGAAACCGATGTCGGCAACGACCTTCAGGGGCACCGACCCGCCAGTCTGCGTCGGCACCGGCAGGTTCTGGATCGTCGACAGCCGTTCACGCGCATTCTGCGCCAGCGCGACCCGGATCGGGATCTGGCGATCGGAGAGCGAGAAACGCGCGCTGTTCTGGTCGATGTCGCCCAACGTCGCGACGCGGATCGCGTTCGATAGGGTCGCGGTCGTCACGCCCAGGTCCGCCGCCAGCCCGAGCCTTGGGCGAATCACGATCTCCGGGCGTTGCAGTCCGCCCTCCGGGCGAGGCGCACGAATGACGCTCAGCTTGCTCATCTGCGCGACGATGCGATCGGCGGTCGTCTCCAGCAGCTTCGGATCATCACCCCCCAGCGTGAGGCTGAGGTCGCGTGAACTGCCGCCCCAGTTGTTGTTGTTCTGAAACGCCACGCGCGCATCGGGGATTGCGGCGAGCCGCGGGGCCAGACGCCGCTCGAACGCGATGCTCGACTCCTTGCGATCATCCGCCAGCGTCGCGGTGACACGACCGCTGCCGACGAAGCTGCGCTGATAGACCGAGGTGACGATCGGCTTCTGCGCAGCGAGGATGGTCGCGACCTCGTCGACGACGGCCTTGGTCTGCTTCAGCGTGGTGCCGGGCGGCAGGTCGATGCTGGCGGTGCTGCGATCGCTGTCACGCGGCGGCTGAAACTCCTGAGGCAGTTGCACGAACACGAAGCCAGTGGCGAGCAACGCCAGTAGGGCAATACCTATGATCCAGACTCGGTGATCGGTCAGGCGAGAGACGAGCCGGCGCCAACCGCCCTGCGCCTTCAGCCGTACCGCCGTGCTCTGGTCGAGCGTCCAGCGCAGCAGGCGCATGTAGAGCGTCATGGCGCGTCCGTCTGGTTCTTGCGAATGGCCATGATCGACCAGGAAATAGGCCGCGATCATCGGCGTGATCAGCCGCGCGACCGCCAGGCTGGTCAACACGGCGGCAACAACGGTCAGGCCGAAATTCTTGAAGAACTGCCCCGAGATGCCCGGCATCACCGATACCGGCATGAACACCGCGACGATCGACATGGTGGTTGCCAGCACCGCGAGTCCGATCTCGTCGGCGGCGTCGATCGATGCCTGATAGGCGTTCTTGCCCATGCGCATGTGCCGGACGATGTTCTCGATCTCGACGATCGCGTCGTCGACCAGCACGCCGGCGACCAGGCTGAGCGCCAGTAGCGTCATGTTGTTGAGGCTGAACCCCAGTAACTCCATGAACCAGAAGGTCGGTATCGCCGACAGCGGGATCGCGAGCGCGGAGATGAGCGTCGCGCGCCAGTCGCGCAGGAACAGGAAGACCACGATGACCGCGAGCACAGCGCCCTCGAGCATCGCGTGGATCGCGCCTTCATACGCTTCCTCAGTGTCGGTGACGCTGGTGGAGAGGAGCTGGAAATGCACCTTGGGGTTGCGCGCCTCCAGTTCCTTCAGCTTCTTTTCGGCGGCGCGGAAGACGGTGACGTCCGATTCGCCCTTGGACCGCTTGAAGTCGAACGAGACGACCTGACGCCCGTTGACCGCCGACAGCGACGTCTGTTCCGCGTAGGAGTCGCGGACATCGGCGATGTCCGACAGCCTGACCGTCCGGCCATTGCCGACCGCGATCTGCGTCTGGCCCAGCGCATAGGCGTCGGCGGCGTTGCCCAGCACGCGGACCGCCTGCTCGGACCCCGCGATCTCGGCCTTACCGCCGGTAGCGTTCAGATTAACCGCGCGTAACTGCTGGTTAACCTGGTTTGCGGTCAGCCCCTGTGCCTGCAACCGGACCGGATCGAGGATCACGCGGATCTCGCGGCTGACCCCGCCGTGCCGCTCGACCCCGCCAAGCCCGGGAACCGACAGCAGTTCCTTCGTCACCGTGTCGTCGATATACCAGCTCAGCTGTTCCACCGTCATGTCGCTGGTCGTGGCGGAGAAGTCGGCGATGTCGTTGTCGGAGGTGTCGTAGCGGCCGATATACGGCTCCAGAATACCGTCCGGCAGGTTGCCCCGGATCTGCGTGACCGCATCGCGCAGGTCGTTGACCGCGCGGTCGATCGGCGTGCCGATCTGCAGGCGCACTACCGTTGTCGACCGGCCCTCCTCGACCGTCGAGCGCAGTTCGTCGATCCCCTGCAGCGACCGAGCCGCTGATTCGACGCGTTTCGTTACCTGCGTCTCCAGCTCGCTGGGCGCGGCGCCTGGCTGGTTGATGACGACGAAGGCGACGGGGAAATCGATATCCGGGTCCGCGTTCACGTCCATGCGCATGAAGCTGACGATGCCCGCCAGCGTCAGCGCGATGAACAGGACGATCGGCGGGATGGGGTTGCGGATCGACCACGCGGAGATATTGCGAAAACCCACCGCGTCATCCTCCCGATTTCTGCACGACGGGCCTGACTTTCTGCCCCGGCGTCAGGAAAGCCGCCGCCGCCGCGACGACCCGCTCGGTCCCGTTCAGACCGCTGGCGATCGATACGCCCTGATCCGTCACCTCACCGACCGTCACCGCCCGCCGCGCCGCCTTATCATCCGGACCGACGATATAGACGTAATTGCCCTTGGCGTCACTCTGGACCGCGGATTCTGGAAGCAACGGGACCGAGCTGTTGCCGCTGGCGATTGTGGCCGAGGCGAAGCCGCCCGGACGCAGCGCGGGATTATAGGCCAGCGCGATGCGCGCGATCCCCTGACGCGTCTGCGGATCGATCACCGGTGAAACCTGCCAGATCTCACCCTGGAATGACTGATCGCTGCCGACCGGGGTCACGCTCGCGCGCGATCCGACGCGCACACTGGCGAGGTCAGATTCAGCGAGCGCGGCCTGCATCTCCATCCGGCCGTCCATCGCCATGCGGAACAACGCACCGGAACCCGGGCTGACCACCTGTCCCGGCTCGACCGATCGTGCGAGAACCAGACCCGCCGTCGGCGCGCGGATATCGAGCCGGCCGGTGCGTGCCCGCGCCTCCGCCAGCGCAGCCTGCGCGACCTTCACGCGTGCCGCCGCCGCATCGCGGGTCGCCGTCTTGCGCTGGAGATCCGCGGTCGAGACGAAGCCGCGGTCGACCAGCTGCTTGGCGCGGTCGAGTTCGGACTGGGCGATGTCCTCGTCCGCGCGCGCGACGCTGACCTGCGCTGCAAGCGACGCGGCGGTTTCCTTCTGGACCGAGCGGTCGACCGAGGCGAGGACCTGTCCGGCCTTCACCCACTGCCCCGAATCGGCGAGGACGCGTGTGACCAGTCCGCCTTCACCCGCCACACCGACGGGCAGGTCGCGACGCGCGGCGATCGTACCGTTCGCGGCGATGGTCCGATCGACGGTCTGGCGTCCCGGAACGATGACCGAGACGGTGGGAAGCTGCTCCGCCTGCTGCGCGTTCTCGCCGCCTTTCCCGGACGACGATCCGAACGCGTACCAGGCAGCGACGGCGGCCAGCAGGACGACGATCGCGGCGATCCACCAGCGCCGGCAGCTTGGTCGCGCGGCATGATCGGGCAGCGCAAGCTGCTCGGGCCCCTCGATCGATCCGGCTTCGTAGTTCATCCGTCAGTCCTGCCCAGTGACCCGCGAGATCGGCGGCATCGGCGCTGTATTAGCGTAGTAACGCACCCTGCTCAACCCACCGTGCATGGTCCACCAACGCCGATCGCGCAAGGATGATGCTTCTTCGCCCGAGAGGCAAAGTGCATTAGGCGGAGTGATCCGAACCATTGTCAAGGAGACCGTTCATCATGCACCTTGCCCTGCGCGCAATAATCCGGGTGGCGATCGCCGGCTTGGCCTCCACCCCCGTCATCGCCCAGGTTCCATCCGTCGCGCCGATGATCCCTGCCTCGGGCACGGTCCTGGACGTCACCGCACAAGGCAGCACGACGCGCGTGCCCGACCTCGCGACGATCCGGGCAGGCGTGGTCTCGGAAGCGGCGACGGCGACGGCGGCGCTCGATGACAATGCAAAGCGGATGACCGCAGTGCTGCGCGCGCTGACGCGTGCCAAGGTCGTCGATCGTGACATTGCGACCGACCGTGTCCAGTTGCAACCGCAATATCGCTACGGCCACAACATGCCGCCGGTGCTGACCGGCTATCAGGCGATCAACACTGTCTCGATCCGCTTTCGCAAGCTGGATCGCGCAGGGAACATCCTCGACGCCCTTGTGGCCGAGGGCGCCAATAGGATCGACGGACCCGATCTGTCGATCGACAAGCCCGAGTCGGCGCTGGACGAAGCGCGACTCGATGCGATGAAGCGCGCGCGGACACGCGCCGAGCTTTATGCGAAGGCCGCCGGATTGCAGGTCGCGCGGATCGTCTCGATCAGTGAGAGCGGATCCGATGATGGCGACCGCCCGCGGCCGGTCATGTATGCGCGTATGGCGGAGGCGAAAACGCCGACGCCCATCGCTGCGGGGGAGAAGGACGTCACCGTAACCCTGTCCGTCCGCTTCCTGCTGCGCTGACACGAAAAGGGCCGCCGGCGAATGTCGCCGGCGGCCCTGTCTCATTTGCCGGTAATCACCGCACGCTGCCGCGGCGCACCAGATTGACGATTGCGAGAAGGATGACCGCGCCGAGAAGCGAAACCAGGAACGTCGTGATGTTTAGCGGTGCGTTGTTGATCGAACCGCCGGTGACGATCAGCCCGCCGATGAACGCGCCGATGATCCCGACCACGATGTTAAGGAACACGCCCTGCTGCGCATCGGTCCGCATGATCATGCTGGCGAGCCAACCGATTACACCGCCCACGATGAGCCAGATGATGAAACTGATCATGATATCTTCCCTCCATTGAGCCCGATGCGCCGGGCTATGGGGTAAAGACTCTTGATCGACCGATGTTGTTCCGCCTTCGTATCGTCATTGCGGCGAGCGGAGCGAGGTTCGTCAGTATTCGCGCTGTTTCTCGAAGAGTTCCTTGTAGTGCTGAATGCGGGTCACCCGCAGGCCGTGAACCCCGATGCGATCGAACGCCCGCTGCCAGCCGGCGAACTCTTCGGGTGTAAGACCGTAGCGCTCACAGACCTCGTCGACGCTGAGCATCCCGCCATTGACCGCTGCCACCACCTCCGCCTTGCGGCGGACGACCCAGCGCGTGGTAGTGGGCGGCGGCAGCGTATCGACAGTCAGTTGTTCACCCAACGGGCCGATGACTTGGGCGGGACGAATCTTCTGGTTCTCGATCATATACTCAACCTCGATCGGGGCGGGGGGCCCCCTCTCTTGACGGAAGTCCTCGGATAATCGAGCGGACTGAAGAACCGCTCTCCGCACGCGGTAAACGGCCCGTTCACGGACGCCTCCAGAGGGTGAGAGCAGAGGCGACGGGTCCGTTGAAGGCGCCGTCCACGGGTGCCAGCAACGGCCGGGCGATGCAGCCGCATCGTAGACCCGCTTGTGTCGCGGCGGTACGACTGGCCGTCTGCCGTGCCGCCACGCCGACCATCAGGACCGCCAGCGTCCCGGACAGGTCCACCGATACGAGCGGCAATTCGACGGCATCGTCGAAGGAGGGGAAGTGCAGGTCCAACGGTCATCAGGCCTTCGCAAGGATGGGGCAACAGCCCTAGCGATACGGCGGTGAAGACCGGGTAAAATCGAGTGCAACGCTTCGTGAACCACATCGAACACATTATCGGCGTGACTTTGCGCGACCCGTCATCGCCCCTATGTCGCGCAAATGATCGAGGATGTCGACTTCCAGTTGAACGAAATTGTCGCGCGTCGGATCGTCGTGGCGATGTCTGGCGGGGTGGACAGCTCAGTCGTCGCGGCGCTCGCAGCGCGCAGTGGTGCCGAGACGATCGGCATCACGCTGCAGCTCTATAATCATGGCGAGGCGGTCGGGCGCGCGGGATCCTGCTGCGCCGGACGCGACATTCGCGACGCGCGCGCGGTGTGCGACCGGCTGGGGATCGCGCATTATGTCTTCGACCATGAGGACCGGTTCCGGGCCAGCGTCGTCGACCGGTTCGCGGACGATTATCTGGCCGGGCGGACACCGATCCCATGCGTCCAGTGCAACACGGGTCCCAAGTTCACCGACTTGCTGGCGCTGGCACGCGATCTGGGCGCGGACTGCCTGGCGACCGGCCATTATGTCCGCCGCATGGCGGGAAGCGACGGCGCCGAACTGCACCGTGGCGCCGATCCCGCGCGGGACCAGAGCTATTTCCTGTTCGCGACGACGCAGGCACAGCTCGATTATCTTCGCTTTCCGCTGGGGGCTCTGCCCAAGGCGCGGGTGCGCGTAATCGCCGCGGAGCTGGGGCTCGGTGTCGCCGCCAAGCCGGACAGCCAGGACATCTGCTTCGTCCCCGATGGAGACTATGCCGCGCTGGTCAGGAAGCTGCGCCCCGAGGCCGATACCGCCGGAGAAATCGTCGACCTGACCGGTGCGCGGCTGGGGATGCACCGCGGACTGATCCATTTCACCGTCGGACAGCGGCGCGGGCTGGAGATCGGCGGCAGCACCGAGCCGCTCTATGTCGTCCGGCTGGAGCCAGAGACACGCCGCGTCGTCGTCGGCCCGCGCCGCGCGCTGGCGGTCGACGCGACCCGGCTGAGCGGACTCAACTGGATCGGCGGTGATCATCGCGGGCCGGTCACGGCGAAGGTCCGGTCGATGGCAAAGCCCGTGGTCGCGCGGCTGGAGGGCGACCGGCTGAGCTTCACCGAACCGGAATATGGCGTCGCGCCCGGACAGGCCGCCGTTCTCTATGCCGGCGAGCGGGTGCTCGGCGGGGGCTGGATCGAGGAAACCGAAGCTACGCTCGCGCTGGCCGCCTGAGCGATCGTCGCGCGCCCGCCACCTACCGTAGCAGGAAGCTACCCTCGATCACCGTGAAACAGCGGCCGCCCAAGAGGACGCGGTCGCCGTTCAACTGGCATGTCAGCTGTCCACCGCGCGCGCTCGCCTGATAGGCGGTGAGGTCTTCACGTCCCAGCCGCGTGCTCCAGTAAGGCGTCATCACCGCATGCGCCGCGCCGGTCACCGGGTCTTCGTCGATGCCGTAAGCAGGGACGAAGACCCGGCTGACGATATCGGTCTGCTCCCCGCGCGCGGAGATTATAACAACGAGATCACCCTCGCCCGCCAGCGCGCGCTGGTCGGGCTTCGCCGCGCGCACGGTCGCTTCGCGCTCGACCACCACGAGCGCATAGCCCTTGTCATGCCACAGCGTCTCGACCACGCCCTCCACGCCCAGCGCCTGGGTGATGCGGGGCAGCGGGCGCGGTTCCGGCGCCAATGCCGGCAGCGCCATTCGGTAGCCGTCGTCGTCGCGCGCGACCTCCAGCATGCCCGCCTGCCGCGTCGAGAAGCGAACATCGTCGCGATCCCACTCATTCGATAAAATATAGTGCCCGCTGGCCATCGTGGCATGGCCGCACAGCGCGACTTCTGCCGTCGGCGTGAACCAGCGCAGATCGAAGTCCGCGTGTTCCTTCCGCGACGAGATCAGGAACGCCGTCTCGCTCAGGTTGTTCTCGGCCGCGATCGCGAGCAATGTCGCATCGTCCAGCCAGGCGTCGAGCGGGATCACCGCGGCCGGGTTGCCGGAAAATGGCCGGTCAGAGAAGGCGTCGATCTGGGCAAAGGGAAATTTCATACGCGTTTCGCAAACCAGTGAGGGGTGACGTCGGTTTCGACCAGCGGATTGTCGGTGTCGACATGCCCCTCCGGATCTAGATGGATGAGCACCTCGACCTTGGGAAAGGCCTTGTACAGCGCCGCCTCGACATTCTCGACGATGTCGTGCGCGTTGGCCACCGTCAGCCGCGGATCGACCTCCATGTGGAACTGCGCGAAATCATGTGCGCCGGATCGCCGGGTGCGGAAGTCGTGGATGCCGCGCAGCCCCGGCTGGCGCGCGGCGACGTCCAGAAAGCGCGCGCGCTGCTCCTCGGACCACTCGCGGTCCATCAGCTGGTCGATCGCGTTCGAGGAAGCCTTGAATGCGCCCCATGCGAGCCAGCCCGCGATGGCGATGCCGAAGAGCGCATCCGCGCCGTGCCAGCCGATAAACTGGTCCAGCACGAGCGCCGTGATCACCGCGACGTTGAGCAGCATGTCAGACTGATAGTGGACATTGTCGGCCAGGATCGCGACCGACCCCGTCCGGCGGATGACTCGTCGCTGATAAGCGAGAAGCAGGGCTGTAGCAGCTATCGCCGCCAGCGAGACGCCGATGCCGAAGCCGGCGTCATGCGTCGGATCGCGAACGCCCAGCGAGACGAGCGCGCGCCAGCCGATCGCGACCGCCGAGGCAGTGATGAGCATGACCTGGAACAGCGCGGCTAGCGCCTCCGCCTTGCCATGCCCGAACCGATGATCCTGGTCCGCCGGGGTCGAGGCAAGCTTGACGCTGTAGAGCGTGACCAGGCTCGCCAGCAGGTCGAGCCCGGTATCGGCAAGCGATCCCAGCATTGCGACCGACCCTGTCCGCCATGCGGCATAGCCCTTGAGCAGCAGCAGAAACGTCGCGACGGCGACGCTCGCCAGCGCGGCGCGCACTGCAAAGGGGAGCAGACGGCGGCGTTCGTCGCGGGTCACGGATAGAGCAGGCCTTCGTCCCAGCCGCCCGCGACGCGGGTGAAGAGCCGGCGCTCGTGCAGACGGTGCGCGCGGTCCTGCCAGAACTCGATCGTCTCGGGCTTGACGCGGTATCCGCCCCAGTGCGGTGGGCGCGGCACGTCGCGTCCCTCGAACCGTTTCGTCACCTCGTCAAGCCGATCCTCGAAGGTCTTACGGCTGTCCAGCGGGCGCGACTGGTCGGACGCCCAGGCGCCCAGTTGCGACGCGCGGCTGCGGCTGGCGAAATACGCGTCGGACTCATCGTCACTCGCCAACTCGACTGAGCCGTTGATCCTGACCGCGCGCCTGAGCGTCTTCCAGTGGAACATGAGCGCCGCCTGCGGATTCGCCGCCAGCTCGCCGGCCTTGCGGCTTTCGCGGTTGGTGTAGATTACGAAGCCGCGCTCGTCATGGCCCTTCAGCAGCACCGTGCGCACCGACGGCCGTCCGTTTGCGTCCGCGGTCGCCAGCGCGACGGCGTTGGGATCGTTCGGCTCCGACTCCTCGGCGTCTGCTAGCCAAGAGTCAAACAGGGCAAGGGGGTCATCGGACATCGCCACCCCATAGCGCATGACGCGCGCCGACGGAACGACTCCCCGCGCCGATGATTGAATCGCATCCGCAACAAGGAACGATGATGGCCGCACGCGCCTATTGGCAGGGACAGATCCGGCTCGCGCTGGTGTCGATCCCAGTCGAGATCTATTCCGCCACCCGCAGCGGCGCGTCGATTTCCTTCAAGCAGATCCACGAGCCGACCGGCCAGCCGATCCATTACGAAAAGGTCGTGACCGGCGTCGGCCCGGTCGATGTCGACGAGATCGTCAAGGGCTATGAGGTGTCGAAGGGCGAGTTCGTCCTGCTGGAGCAGGACGAGATCGACGCGGTGAAGCTGGAATCCAAGAAGACGCTGGAGCTGACGCAGTTCGTCGATGCGAGCGAGATCGACGTGCTCTATTACGAAAAGCCGTATTTCGTCGTGCCCGCCGACGATCTGGCGGAGGAGGCGTTCATCGTGCTGCGCGAGGCGTTGAGGAAGACGAAAAAGGTTGGGCTGGGACAGCTGGCGATGCGCGGACGCGAATATGTCGTGAGCCTGAAGCCGTGCGGGCGCGGCATGGTGCTGGAGACGCTGCGCTACGCCGACGAGGTGCAGAAGGCGCAGGGCTATTTCCGCGACATCGGCGACGACAAGCCCGACGATGAACTGCTGGAGCTGGCCGAGGCGCTGATCGAGAAGAAGGCGGGCGCGTTCCATCCCGACGAGTTCAAGAACCGCTATGTCGATGCGGTCAGGGACCTGATCGAGCGCAAGCGCAAGGCGAACGGCAAGAAGGTCATCGAGGACGCGGACGATGGGGGCCGCTCGAGCGCTAACGTCGTCGATTTGATGGCGGCGCTCAAGAAATCGATGGAGCCCGGTGAGGCGAAGTCGAAGCCGGCGAAGGCGCCCGCTCGCAAGCCGGCGGCCAAGAAACGTGCCTGACGATCCCCTCTCGCTCTACAACGCCAAGCGCGACTTCAAGAAGACAGCCGAACCGGCGGGGTCGCTGGCGAAGGGGCAGGGCAACGCCTTCATCGTGCAAAAGCATGACGCGACGCGGCTTCACTGGGACTTCCGGCTGGAGATGGACGGCGTCCTCAAGAGCTGGGCCGTGACGCGCGGCCCCAGCATCGACCCAGCCGAGAAACGCCTCGCGGTCAGGACCGAAGACCATCCATTGTCCTATGCAGACTTTGAGGGGACCATACCGAAGGGCGAATATGGCGGCGGCACCGTGATGCTGTGGGATCGCGGCACCTGGTCGCCGATCAAGGGGAAGTCGGCGGCGGATCTGGAGAAGGGCCATCTTCACTTCGTGCTGCAGGGCGAGCGGATGCGCGGCGAGTGGCTGCTCATCCGCCTGAAGCCGCGCGCAAAGGAGAAGCGCGAGAACTGGCTGCTGCGCAAGATTGAGGATTCCGAAACGGGCGGCACCGACACGCTGGTCGATGAGGGGCTGAGCAGCGTTACGACCGGCAGGACCATGCAGGAGATCGCTGCGGGAAAACCCGTCATGCCCAAACGGCGGACTCGCAAGGCATCGATGCCGGTTTTTCGGGAGCCGCAACTCTGCGCACTGGTCGACGACGTGCCGACCGGCAACAGGTGGCTGCACGAGATCAAATATGACGGGTATCGGGCGCTCGTCGCGGTGGCGGGTGGCAAGGCGACGGTCTTCACGCGTTCGGGACTGGACTGG
Source organism: Sphingomonas sp. (assembly GCA_965260965.1). GTDB lineage: Bacteria > Pseudomonadota > Alphaproteobacteria > Sphingomonadales > Sphingomonadaceae > Sphingomonas. The sequence continues at coordinate 2,756,406 of CBDHCA010000003.1, forward strand.
AGCGACAAGTTCGCCGCCGTCGCCGATGCATGCGCGGCGCTGGACGTGGACAGTGCGCTGATCGACGGGGAGATCGTCGCGTTCAAGGACGGCCGCCCCGACTTCTCGACGCTCAAGGATGCCATCTCCAACGGCGGTGATATGACGCTGTTCGCGTTCGATCTGCTGGAACTGGATGGCGAGGACCTGACGGCGCTGGCGACCGTCGAGCGCAAGCAGCGGCTGCGCAGCGTCGTCTCGGACGGTGACCGGCTGCGCTATGCCGAGCATGTGCTGGGCGCTGGCGAGGCGCTGTTGGCGCGGATGTGTGCCGAGGGACTGGAGGGCGTGGTCTCGAAGCTGGCCGATGCACCCTACCGCCACGGGCGCGGACGCGCATGGGTCAAGACCAAATGCACCCACCGACAGGAATTCGTGATCGTCGGCTGGCTTCCGTCGACGAAGAAGCGGGGTTTCAAATCGCTGCTGCTGGGGCTGCATATTAAAGACGGAACGCTCAGTTATGCGGGCAAGGTCGGCACCGGCTTCGATCAGGCCCGTATGGACGACCTGAGCGAGCGCATGGACGAATTGGCGAGCGACGATGCAACCGTCGATGCACCGCGTGCAGCGGTGCGCGGCGCGCGGTGGATCAGGCCCGAACTGGTCGCCGAGGTCGCCTATGCCGAAACGACGCCCGACGGCGTGTTGCGCCATTCGAGTTTTTTGGGGCTGCGTGAGGACAAGCCCGTAGATCAGGTCGTGGCCGAGACGCCAACGCCGGTCGATACTCCCGTGACGCATGTGAACGTCAGCAGCCGGGACCGGGTGATCTTTCCCGACTCCGATGTGACCAAGGGCGAGTTGGCCGATTACTACGCGGCAATCGCACCCGTCATGCTGCCTTGGGCTGCGCATCGCCCGATCAGCCTGGTCCGCTGTCCGCAGGGTCGCGCGAAGAAATGTTTTTTCCAGAAGCACGATGCGGGATCGTTCGGCGAGTTCGTACGGCATGTACCGATCCGCGAAAAGGACGGCGCGACCGAAGATTATCTGTATGTCGACAATGCCGACGGCCTCGTCGCCTGCGTACAGATGGGCACGATCGAGTTTCACGGATGGGGATCGCGCACGACCACGCTCGAACAGCCCGACCGGCTGGTCATCGATCTCGATCCCGACGAAGGGCTGGACTTTGCCGACACGAAGCGTGCGGCCGAGGATGTCCGCGAGCAACTGGCGGAGATCGGCCTGACGAGCTTCGCGATGCTGTCGGGGGGCAAGGGCGTGCACGTCGTCGTGCCGCTGAAGCCCGACGCGCGCTGGCCCGCGGTCAAAAGCTTCGCCGATCGCTTCGCCCGAGCACTGGCGACCGCCGATCCGGAGCGCTTCGTCGCCACGATGTCGAAGGCGAAGCGCAAGGGACGGATATTCATCGACTGGCTGCGCAATGAACGCGGGTCGACTGCGGTGATGCCCTATTCCGCCCGCGCGCGTAGCGGCGCGCCGGTCGCGGTGCCGGTCTCATGGACCGAACTGCGCGACCTGGACACCGCCGCGTACTGGAGTGTGCGCGACCGCGACGCGCTGCTGTCCCACGCACAAGGCGTCGCGCTGACCGACTGGGGTATCGCGGACCAGATACTGCCGGACATTTGAGGGCTAAAGGTCACGGTCTGCAAGCGGCCGGGCGCGATTGCGGCTTGAACTCGGGCGCGGAACGGTGGACCACACCGGCTTCCTCTCCTGCTGGAGCACGAACCGCTGCATGGCGACGCTTGCCGCCCCCTCGTCGAACGCCGGGCCGCATGCGCGGCGGTGGCTGGAGGACTACCGTGCGCAAGCTGGGTCGGGGGACGTTCTACCGCGCGAGGCCAGCCCGGCTTGGGTCGGCGTTTTCGAGGAATTGGCGGCGATCGCCGGCGGGAACCTGGAGCATGTACGCGAGCGTGTGCAGCGGCATGCGGCGGACATCGGGACCGGGTATCGGCGCGCGGGCGAGGCCGAGGAGCGGGCTTGGCCGGTGTCTCCCGTTCCGCTACTGATCGAGGCGCGCGAGTGGGAGAGCATTGCGCGCGGCGTCACTCAGCGCGCGACGTTGCTGGAGGCGGTGGTCGCTGATCTGTACGATCGGGCCGTACTGGTCGAGAGCGGCGCTTTGCCTGCGGCGCTGGTGACGGGCAGCCCATTCTTCCTGAGACCGATGATCGGGCTGACCCCGCCGGGAGGGCGACACCTTCATTTCATCGCGGTGGATCTCGCGCGGGGACCGGACGGAGCATGGCGGGTGCTCGACGATCATTTACGGACGCCGACGGGTGCCGGGTACGCGCTGGAGAACCGGCTGGCGGTCAGCCGGACGCTGGGCGGGCTGCAGACGCGACTGAACGTCCAGCGTCACGCGCCTTTCTTTGCCGCGTTCCGCGATGGACTGTCGGCGTCGTGCCGGCGCAGCGACCCGCGCATCGGGCTGCTGACTCCCGGGCGATTTGATTCCAGCTATGCCGAGCAGGCACATCTGGCCCGCTATCTGGGACTCCTGCTGGTCGAGGGCGCCGACCTCGCGGTACTGGGCGACCGGCTCTACATCCGCACGATCGGCGGGCTGAAGCGAATCGACACATTGTGGCGGTCGGTCGATCCGCGCATGCTTGACCCGCTGGCGTTCGATTCGCATTCGCGGACCGGTGTTCCCGGCCTGATCGACGCGCATGTCGCGGGCAATGTCGCCATCGCGAATGCGCCGGGCGCGGCGGTCCTGGAGGCACGCGCGTTCAGCGCCTTCCTGCCCACGCTGGCGCGTATCGTGCTGGGCGAGGAACTGCTGCTCCCGACGATCGCGACCTGGTGGTGCGGGCGGCCCGACGAGCGCGAGCGGGTCGTGCACGATCTCGACCAGCTGTTCGTTGCACCCGCCTTTCACGCAGCCCCGCTCGGTCTTCCCGGCGGTAAGGCGGTTGCCGGTGCTGAACTGGACGGTGCGGCGCGCGACGCGCTTCTGACCGATATGATCCGGCGTCCGCAGGATTATGTCGGTCAGCAACTTGCGCAACTGTCGACGATGCCGGTCGTCTGTGGTGACGCGCTGATCGCCCACCCCTTCGCGTTGCGCGTCTTTGCTGCGCGCGGGGCGAGCGGGGAGTGGACCGTGCTTCCCGGCGGCTTCGCGCGCATCGGCGAGCATACCGACGCGCGTGCCGCCATGCTAGGCGAAGGGCTGTGGTCCGCTGATGTCTGCGTCCACGGTCCCGACCCCGTCGCGCCGATCACATTGTTGCCGCCCGACGAATCGGTGCAGATTAACCGCAATCCCGGCATGCTGCCCAGCAGGGTAGCCGATAACTTCTTCTGGCTCGGCCGTTATCTGGAGCGCGGAGAGGCGCTGCTCGGCGCGATCCGGGTGATGCTGGGCAATTCGATCGACGCCGATGGCGGCGCAGCGCTGGCCGGCGAGACGCTCGGGCGGCTGGTCGCGCTGATCGTCGGATCGGGCGCTGCGGAGCATCCGGTTTCCTTACAGGGCGCCGACCTGATCTCCTTCGCATGCGCCGCCATCGAGGACAGAGGCGGCGAGTCGGTCGCGACAATCAATGCGCATGCGCGAAGCATCGCGAACGGATTGCGCGACCGGCTGTCCACCGACATGATGCGCCTGCTGGAGGCGCCATTCCCGAGCCATCCCGGCCTGCTCGACCGGGCCGCCTCGCTGCAGCGGCGTTATGCGGCGATCTCGGGGCTGTGCGCCGAGCATATGGGCCGTACGACCCAGTGGTCGTTTCTCGACCTGGGGCGCCGGTGCGAGCGGGCGATGGCAGCGGCGCGCACGCTGCGCCTGTTCGGCATGGCCGACGCCGTAGCGGATGACCTGTCGGTATTGCTGGACCTCGCAAACAGCCAGATCAGCTATCGCCAACGCTATCCGACCGGTCTGGCGCGGGTACCGGTCGTCGACCTGATCGCGCTCGATCCGGGCAATCCGCGCTCGCTGGCCTATCAGGTCAAGCGCATCACGCTGCATCTGGACGGGCTGCCCGTCCTCGCCGACGACGGCCTGGCCGAGCCGCAGCAGGCGCAGGCGACGGCGCTCTCCGCCGCGCTGGCCGCGACGACCGCAGCCGAGCTGGAGGCGGAGACGCTCGGCGGCATGGAACGGCAATTGGCGAGCCTGTCGGAGGCGATCGCGCGTCGATATTTCCTGCAAGGCGCCGAGCCGCTGCGCGCTGAGGGGCTGGTGCTCGCATGATCTACGACATCTGCCACACGACGCGCTTCGACTATGGTGCCGCCGTCAGGTTCGCGCGGTGCAATCTGCGACTGAAACCGATCCACTGGTCGGGCCAGCACGTCGAATCCCATACCCTCGACATCGAGCCGGCAGGCAGCATCGGTCATGCGCATGCCGAGGCAGGACTCGCCAATGTCGCACGGCTTGTCGTGGACACCGCAGTCCAGACCTTGACCATTGAGAGCCGCGCCCGGGTGGCCGTCGACCGGCTGATTCCGATTCCCGCCGATGATGACCCGACCTTGAGGGAGATCGCGGCAGCGGCGTTGACTGTTCAGGATCTCGGGCCGGCCAGTCCGGCGGGTTATCTCTATCCGTCACCGCTCATCCCGCTCGACCCCGATATCGCCGCATGGTGCCGCCGGGAGCTGGCGCCGGATCGCGGGATCATGGAAGCGGGCATCTCGCTCGCTCGCGCTATCCAGCGCGATTTCGCCTTCGACGCTGCCGCCACGCTGGTCGACACGCCGCCGCGCGACGCATTCCTGCAGCGCCGCGGTGTCTGCCAGGATTTCGCGCAAATCATGATAACCGGCCTGCGCTGCGCCGGGCTGCCCGCCGCCTATGTCTCGGGTTATATTCGTACCATTCCGCCGTCCGGCCAACCACGGCTGGTGGGCGCGGACGCGACGCATGCCTGGGTGATGCTGTGGTGCGGGCCGGAGCGCGGCTGGATCGGGTTCGATCCGACCAATGGCATCTGGATGGCCGAGGACCATATCGTCGTCGCCATCGGCCGCGACTATGCGGAAATCGCGCCCGTCGACGGGGTTGTACTAGGATCGGGTGCGCAGTCGATGGAGGTCAGCGTCGATGTGGCACCGATCGACGTTGCGACTGTCCCGGTCTGAGCATGTCTCATTCGTCGCGTGTCGGTGCATTGACGTCGTTCTCGTCCGGCCCCGAATAGTCGATGTGCGTCTGCCCGCCATGCCCCATCGGCCCGCTCTGGGCCGGCGTGTCCGGACCGTTCGGATTGCGATAGGCGCCGCCCGCGCTCTCGCCGCCGCTGCCCTTCTTCACGGCGTTGACGCCGTCGGAGGAATCGGCCTCGTCATTCACTGGCTGCACAGGCTGCTTGTCGGTCATTCGCATTTCCTTGTTTTCCAGCCCAACGCCCGGCTGCCGCCCGCGTTCATTCTTGTGTCCGACGGATTTGCGCTGGATCGCGCCCTGCCCCACATAGGCGCTCAATCGACCTGAACGGGGATATCAGTGGCCGACCCATACAAGACCTTGGGCGTCGCGAGGGACGCCAGCGAGGCGGACATCAAGAAGGCGTATCGCAAGCTCGCCAAGCAACTTCATCCAGACCGCAACAAGGACAATCCGAAGGCATCGGAGCGCTTCAGCCAGGTGACCGTCGCCTATGACCTGCTGTCGGACAAGGACAAGCGCGCGCGGTTCGATCGGGGCGAGATCGACGGCGAAGGCAATCCGACCTCTCCGTTCGGCTTTGGCGGCGGAGCGGGGCCGCGACCCGGCGCCGCCCCCGGCGGCTTTCGCAGCGAGTCGTTCAACTTCGGTGGCGAATCCGCGGACATGGGCGATATTTTCGAGGGTTTGTTCAATACCGGGCGCAGCGGTGGCTTCTCCGGCGGCTTCGGCAGGCGTCCGCAGCCCAAGGGCGCCAACGTCGCCTATCGCCTGCGCGTCGCGTTCGATGAGGCAGCGACGCTGGAGCCGCAGCGGGTAACGCTGGCCGATGGCAGCACTATTGACTTGAAGTTGCCCTCCGGGGTCGAGGATGGAACGCAGATGCGGCTTGCCGGCAAGGGCGAGCAGGGTCCCGGGGGCGCCGGCGATGCGATCGTCACGATCGAGATCGCGCCGCATCCCTTCTTTCGCCGCGAGGGTGACGACGTGTTGCTCGACCTGCCCGTCACGCTGGGTGAGGCGGTGCTCGGCGGCAAGGTGCGTGCACCGACCGTCGACAATGCGGTGATGCTGACCATCCCCAAGGGCGTGTCGTCGGGCCGGACCCTGCGATTGAAGGGCAAGGGCTTTATGCGCAAGGACGGGTCGCGTGGCGACCAGTTGGTAACGCTGATGATAGACCTGCCCGCCGCGGACCCCGAACTGACCGCGTTCGTCGAGGGCTGGGAGGAGGCCCGGGGGAACCCGCGGGCGGGCATGGGAGTCTGATGACGATGACGGATGGCACGGCGCTTACGCCGGAGGATCGCGCGAAACAACACCACGGCGCGCGGCGCGTCGTCGATCGGCAACTGGCGAAGGTCAAGCCGGGGAGCGCGCTGTGGGAAGTCTTCAAGCGCGCCGGACTCGGTACGTTCAACGATGGGTTCATCCACGCCGGCAATCTGGCCTATCTGGCGCTGATGACGCTGTTTCCCTTCTTCATCGTGGCCGCTGCGGTGTTGTCTATCCTGGGCCAGAGTGCCGAGACCCAGCGCGCGGTCGAGTCCTTCCTTCATGTCCTGCCACCCAATGTATCGGATATCCTTCGCAAGCCCATCTCGGACGTGATCGCCTCACGTACCGGGTCGCTGCTGTGGCTGGGAGGATTGATCGGCTTGTGGACGGTCGGCAGTTTTGTCGATACGATCCGCGACATCTTCCGTCGCGCCTATGGCACCAAGAGTTCGACGCCGATGTGGCGGTCAAGGCTCAGTTCGTCGGCGGCAATCATCGGGTCCGTCGTCATCGCGATGCTCGCCTTCCTGGTGCAGGGCGTTCTGACCGCGGCTGAGCAGTTCATCTACAATCTGCTGCCCTTTGCCGAGAATCTGGCCGGATGGGTCGGACTGTCGCGCGCCATTCCGGGTGTGATCATGTTTGGGGCGCTCTACATGCTGTTCTATTCGGTGACCCCGTCCAAATATCGTTACTCGCCGGCGCTCAAATGGCCGGGCGCATTGTTTACCGCGATTTGGTGGATCACTCTGACCGCGCTGCTTCCCATCGCACTCAGCGGACTTGGCGGATATGACCTCACCTACGGCAGCCTGGCGGGCGTCGTCGTAATGCTGCTGTTCTTCTGGCTGATCGGATTGGGACTGGTCTTCGGCGCGCAGTTGAACGCGGCGCTGGCAGAACCGCCCTCGGAACCGCTACACGACGCGCCGATAGCAACCGAAGGGGCGGTAACGGCGTGACGGAATTGATGACTGGCAAGCGCGGCCTCATCATGGGGCTGGCGAATGAGAAGTCGCTCGCATGGGGGATCGCCAAGAAATTGAGTGAGGCAGGCGCGGAGCTCGCCTTCTCCTATCAAGGCGAGGCGCTGGAAAAACGCGTGCGCCCGTTGGCCGAGCAACTGGGCACGGCACGGCTGATAGAATGCGATGTCTCCGACACGGCCGTACTGGATGACGCATTTGCGACGCTGGGGGAGCAATGGCCGACGATCGACTTCGTGGTCCATGCCATCGGTTTTTCGGACAAGAACGAGCTGCGCGGACGCTTCGTCGATACCAGCCTCGACAATTTCCTGATGACGATGAACGTCAGCGTCTACTCGTTCGTCGCGGTCGCGCAGCGTGCGGCAAGGATGATGCCCGAAGGCGGCGCGATGCTGACGCTCAGCTATTACGGTGCGGAAAAGGTCATTCCGCACTATAACGTCATGGGAGTGGCCAAGGCGGCACTGGAGACGAGTGTCCAATACCTCGCGGTCGACCTGGGGCGTGACAACATCCGCGTCAACGCGATTTCCGCCGGACCGATCAAGACGCTGGCCGCAAGCGGGATTGGTGATTTTCGCCTGATCCTGAAGTGGAACGAGTATAATTCCCCGCTCAAGCGCAACGTCACGATCGAGGATGTCGGCGGCGCCGGTCTCTACCTGCTCAGCGACTTGGCAAGCGGCGTAACCGGCGAGGTTCATCACGTCGACGCCGGCTATCATGTCATCGGCATGAAGGCCGAGGACGCTCCCGACATCGCGCTGGCGTGATGCCGATCGCCTTTCGTAAGCTGGATTGCGCTTCTTCTTACATTCGGACGACGGTGATGCGAGCAGCATGAGCTTCAACAGCTTCGGCCATGTCTTCCGCTTCACGACCTGGGGCGAGTCGCATGGCTTCGCGATCGGCGCCGTGGTCGACGGCTGCCCGCCGGGCATTAGGCTGAGTGAGGCGGACATCCAGCCTTGGCTTGACCGTCGTCGCCCAGGCACGTCGCGCTTCACGACGCAGCGGCGCGAACCTGATCAGGTGCGCATCCTCTCGGGCGTCTTTGAAGGACAAACGACAGGAACCCCGATCAGCCTGATGATCGAAAATGTCGACCAGCGATCCAGGGATTACTCGGAGGTCGCCAAAGCCTATCGACCCGGCCATGCGGATTATGCCTACGACGCCAAATACGGCTTTCGCGATCACCGCGGCGGCGGGCGGTCGTCGGCGCGCGAGACGGCCTGCCGGGTTGCCGCGGGGGCCGTCGCGCGGCTCGTCATCCCTCAGGTGACAATCAGGGCGTGGGTCGAGGCAATCGGCGGAGACACCGTCAATCCCGCCGACTTCGACGAAGATCAGATCGACACCAATCCCTTCTTCTGCCCTGATGCCGGCGCCGCTGCCCGCTGGGAGGCGCTGATCGACGATGCACGCAAGGCGGGCTCTTCGCTGGGCGCGGTCATCGCCTGCGAGGCGACGGGCGTACCGGCGGGCTGGGGCGCGCCGCTCTATGCCAAGCTGGACGCCGAACTGGCTTTGGCGTGCATGGGGATCAATGCCGTCAAGGGGGTAGAAATAGGCGACGGTTTTGCAGCTGCGACCCTGCGGGGCGAGGACAATGGCGACCCCATGCGTCCCGGTGACGACGGACCTACCTTTCTTGCCAATCATGCGGGCGGCATTGCCGGCGGCATCGCGACGGGACAGCCGATCCGCGTGCGGGTGGCGTTCAAGCCGACCAGCTCGATCCTGATGCCCGTCGAGACGATCGATCGCAAGGGGAACGCCGCGACGATCGCCACCAGGGGACGGCACGATCCCTGCGTCGGGATACGCGGCGTTCCCGTCGTTGAGGCGATGGTCGCGCTCGTACTGGCCGACCAAGCGTTGCTCCACCGCGCCCAATGTGGGGAAACCGATGGAACATCTCGCCGACCTGGCTCGTTTTACGGAGACTTTTCAGGAGAATAGCCATGCGTACGATCATCATGCTGACCGCCGCTGCAATCGCCATGCCCGCGATGGCATCCGCCCAGTCTACCGGAACCGGCAGTGCCATGGGGCAGAGCAGTGGCTCAACCGGAATGGCATCGAGTAGCGTGCCCAGCAGTGGTCAGTCGTCGACCGGCACCACGCAAGGCAGTAGTTCAACCAGGGGTAGAACCGGTACGTCCGCAGGCACGATGGGCACCGGGAGCACCGGCACGGGCACCAGTGGTACCATGGGCAGCAGCACTGGCACGATGGGTACAGGCTCAATCGGCGCGGGGTCTTATGGTACGGGTACCGGAACTACGGGCACAGGTTCTTACGGCACGGGAACGACCGGCAGCACGTCCGGAACGATGGGGACCGGAACGGCCGGCGACGGTTCGATGAGCACCGGCACCAGCAGTTCGGGTTCGATGACGCCGGGAACATCGACCAGCACGACAGGGTCGATGACGCCCAGTTCAATGAGTGACGGCACAGGGAGTTCGGGTTCGGCTACTGCCACTACCAGCGGCACGACCGCGACGGCCCCGCAATAGGCCACGCGGCTGGCGGGCGGGAGCAATCCCGCCCTCCCTGTCAATCGGCAAACGGGTCACGAACCAATATTGTATCAGCCCGTTCCGGACTGGTTGACACCAATGTAACCGGGCACGCGATCAATTCCTCGATCCGGCGGATATATTTGATGGCTTGCGCGGGCAGATCCAGCCAGGAGCGAGCACTCGCAGTCGACTGGCTCCATCCTTCGACACTTTCATAGATCGGTTGAACGTCAGCTTGATCGGCGGCATGGGCTGGAAAATAGTCCAGTGCCTTGCCGCGCAATTGATAGCCTGTACAGATCCTGACTTCTTCCAGTCTGTCGAGCACGTCGAGCTTCGTCAGCGCGATCCCGGTTATGCCGCTGACCGCCGTGGATTGGCGTACCATCACGGCATCGAACCAGCCGCACCGACGTTTGCGCCCCGTCACTGTTCCGAACTCACGTCCGCGCGTTCCCAGACGTTCGCCGATCGCGTCGTCGAGTTCGGTAGGGAACGGTCCCGATCCGACCCGCGTCGTATAGGCCTTGGCGATGCCAAGCACGAAACCGACGCCTGACGGCCCCAGTCCCGACCCCGCCGCTGCCGCGCCCGCGACGGTGTTGGATGAGGTTACGAACGGATAGGTTCCGTGGTCGACATCCAGCAGCACACCCTGTGCGCCTTCGAAAAGAATGCGGCGGCCGGCACTGCGCGCCAAGTTCAAATCGCGCCACACCGGTTTGGCGAAGGGCAGGACGAAATCGGCGACCGCGCGCAATTCGCCCAGCAGGGAAACCCGGTCGACCGCCGGCTGCCCAAATCCCGCGCGCAGCGCGTCGTGATGTGCGCACAGCCGATCAAGCTGCGGCTCTAGATCGTCCAGATGCGCCAGATCGCAGACACGGATCGCGCGCCTGCCGACCTTGTCCTCGTAGGCCGGGCCGATGCCGCGCCTGGTCGTGCCGATCTTGCCCGCACCACTCGCATCCTCACGCAGCGCATCGAGATCGCGGTGCAGCGGAAGAATGAGCGCGCAGGTGTCGGCGATCCGAAGAATGTCGGGCGTGGCCTTCACGCCCTGCTCGGCCAATCGCGCTATCTCGTCACGCAACGCCCAAGGGTCGAGGACGACGCCGTTCCCGATCACCGATGGCGTGCCACGCACGATGCCCGATGGCAGCAACGACAGTTTGTACGTCTGGTCGCCGACGACGAGAGTGTGCCCGGCATTGTGTCCGCCCTGAAAGCGGACGACCATATCGGCACGTTCGGCCAGCCAGTCGACGATCTTGCCCTTGCCCTCGTCGCCCCACTGAGCGCCGACGACTGCCACATTGGCCACTTCGCTCTCCCGTCATTCCCGTGCGTCGCTTAAGGCAGCACCATGCCGCCGGTCCATGAGTTTATCGGTGGTCCGTCAGTGCCCTCGCCTCTCCGCCCTGCCAGCAATGCGTGCACAATTGCGCCTCGGGCGTGTCGCCCGCATCGAGCGCGGCGACTGTGACCCAGCCGGCCTCCCGCAATGCCCTACCCGTCGCCGTCGGCGTGCCGAAAGGCACGAACAAGCGGCGGCGCGCGGACTGCATCGGATTGACCAGCGCGTCCGCATACAGCGAGAAGCCGGTTGCGGCTTCTTCCTGCCCGTCTTCGTGGACGATCGTGTAGGTTCCGCCACGGCCGACCTGATCGCCCGCGAACAGTGAGAAGCCCAGCCAGGACTGGAATTGGAATCCGTGCCGCTCCGTCGGGTCGAGCGTCTGCGCGATGCGGTCGCCCAGCACATCTGCGATCCTCAAGAGGCCGTCGATGCGTGATGCCAGCACTCCGGCCGTATCGAACGCGCGCAGCCGCTCGATCGCCGTATCGAATGGTCCCGCCGCGGCGATGAGCGGCAGGTAAGCCGGCGCGATCTCAGCGACCGCCCCTGCATCCTTTGCATCCAGCCGATCATCAAGCGCGGCGATTTGCTCGGCCGGCACCGGCAATGGCCCGGACGCCAGCGTCTCGACCAGATCGGGAAGCGTGAAATCGATCGACGGGGAAGCGGCGCCCGCCGCCTCCAGCGCCTCGACCGCGACAAGGACCACCTCACGGGCGGCCTCGACCGAGTCGAGTCCGACAAGCTCACACCCGATCTGGCGCTGCTGACGTGCAGGCGCCAGTTGCCCGGCGCGCAACCTGAGCACCGAGCCGGCATAGCTCAACCGTACCGGCCGTGGATGATGGCCCATGCGGGTCGCGGCGATCCGCGCCACCTGAGCCGTCAGATCGAGCCGGATCGCCAGCGTCGCCTGGCTGACCGGATCGACGAAGCGAACGGCATCGCGCAGGCCCGCGACCTTCAGCCGCCCCGCCAGCGCGTCGGCAAACTCCGCAAGCGGCGGGTCGACGCGCTCATAACCGTGCAGCCGCGCGGCCGCCAGCACCCGCCGCTCGAGTTCGGCGGCGGCGTCCGCATAGGGCGGCAGCCGATCGCGAAACCCCTCTGGCAGCAGCGCGGTCATCGCGCGAACGACAAGCCCATTGCGACGCGCACGCCCGGCAGCGCCTTGACCGAGGTCAGGAGCGCCGGCGTTACCGGTTCATCGACCGACAATAGCAGCACCGCCTCGCCGCCCGCCTGCCGCCGGCCGAGATGGAAGGTGCCGATGTTGACGCCCGCTTCTCCCAGCTCGGTTCCGAGGCGGCCGATAAAGCCGGGTGCGTCCTCGTTGACGACATAGAGCATCGGTCCGGCGAGATCGGCCTCGACCTTGACGTCGAACAGCTCGACGAGGCGCGGCGCTGTGTCACCGAAGAGCGTTCCCGCAACCGACCGCTCGCCGCCCCCGGTCCTCACGGCAACCCGAATCAGGGTATGATAATCGCCCTCGCGCTCGGTGCGCACCTCGCGCACTTCAATACCCCGGTCCCGCGCCAGCAGCGGCGCATTGACCATGTTGGCGGTATCGGTCTGCGTCCGCAGGAATCCGGCCAGCACCGCGCCGGTGATGGGTTTGGCATTGAGTTCGGCGGCCGCGCCCTCCGTATGCACCGAGATCCGGTCGATCGCCCCGTGCGCGAGTTGCCCGACCAGCGATCCGAGCTTTTCCGCAAGCGCCATATAGGGCTTCAGCTTGGGCGCCTCCTCCGCCGACAGGCTGGGCATGTTGAGCGCGTTCGTGACGCCGCCCGACATCAGGTAATCGGCCATCTGCTCGGCGACCTGTATCGCGACGTTGACCTGCGCCTCCGTCGTCGACGCCCCTAGATGCGGGGTCGAGACGAAATTGGGCGTGCCGAACAGCGAAGACGCCTTTGCCGGTTCCTCAGCGAAGACGTCCAGCGCAGCGCCGGCGACGTGGCCGGAGTCGAGCGCGGCCTTGAGCGCCGCCTCGTCGATCAGCCCACCACGCGCGCAGTTGATGATGCGCACGCCCTTCTTCGTCTTCGCGATCGCATCGGCAGACAGGATGTTGCGGGTCGAATCGGTCAGCGGCGTGTGAAGCGTGATGAAGTCCGCACGTGCCAGCAGTTCTTCGAGCGCCACCTTTTCCACGCCCATTTCCACCGCGCGTTCGGGCGTCAGGAACGGGTCGAAGGCGACGACCTTCATCTTCAGCCCGAGTGCGCGGTCGGCGACGATCGATCCGATATTGCCCGCGCCGATCAGCCCCAGCGTCTTGGACGTGAGTTCGACACCCATGAAGCGGTTCTTTTCCCACTTGCCGGCCTGCGTCGATGCGTCCGCTTCGGGAAGTTGCCGGGCAAGCGCGAACATCAGCGCGATCGCGTGCTCGGCGGTGGTGATCGAATTGCCGAACGGCGTGTTCATCACGACGACGCCACGCGCCGAGGCGGCGGGAATATCGACATTGTCGACGCCGATGCCGGCCCGGCCGACGACCTTCAGGCTGGTGGCCGCCTCCAGGATCGCGGGCGTGACCTTCGTCGCGGAGCGGATGGCGAGCCCGTCATAGCCGCCGATGATCGCTCTCAGTTCGTCGGGCGTCTTGCCGGTGATCTCGTCCACCTCGACGCCGCGGTCGCGAAAGACCTGCGCCGCGCGAGGGTCCATCTTGTCGCTGATCAAAACCTTTGGCATTTTTTGTCTCCGAAAACCCGCTTACGCGAAGCGGGCGAGCGTTAGGCCTTCGCCGCTGCGTACGCCCAGTCGAGCCATGGCCCGAGCGCCTCGATATCGGCGGTGTCCACCGTCGCGCCGCACCAGATGCGCAGGCCCGGCGGCGCGTCGCGGTAGCCGGCGACGTCGTACGCCGCGCCCTCCGCCTCGAGCATGGTCGCCATCCGCTTGATCATCGCCTCGTCCGCGTCCGCGAGGGTCAGGCAGACGCTGGTCTTCGACCGAGAGGCGGGGTCGTCGGCCAGATAGCCGAGCCAGGCGCGGGCTTCGACGATGTGATCGAGCGCGGCGGCATTGGCATCCGACCGCGCGATCAGACCCTGCGGCCCCAGCGTTTTCGCCCATTCGAGCGCGAAGATCGCGTCCTCGACCGCCAGCATCGAAGGCGTGTTGATCGTCTCGCCCCTGAAGATGCCTTCGTTGAGCTTGCCCTTGGCAGTGAGGCGGAACAGCTTGGGCAGCGGCCAGGTCGGCGTGTAGCGCTCCAGCCGCTCGACCGCGCGCGGCCCCAGGACGAGGACGCCGTGTGCCGCCTCTCCCCCCAGCACCTTCTGCCAGGAAAAGGTCGCGACATCGACGCGGTTCCAGGGGAGCGGGTAGGCGAAGATCCCGCTGGTCGCGTCCGCGAAGCTCAGTCCCTCGCGATCCTTCGCGATCCAGCCGCCATCCGGCACGCACACGCCGCTGGTCGTGCCGTTCCAGGTGAAGAGCACGTCGTGGCTCCAGTCGACGGCGCCGAGATCGGGAAGCCTGCCATAGTCGGCGCGCACGACATTCGGCTCGATCCTGAGCTGCTTGACGGCGTCGGTGACCCAGCCTTCGCCGAAACTCTCCCAGGCCAGCGCCGTCACCGGGCGCTCACCCAGCATCGTCCACATCGCCATCTCGTAAGCGCCAGTGTCGGAGCCGGGGACGATGCCGATGCGGTGCGTATCGGGCAGGCGGAGCAGTTCGCGCATCAGGTCGATGCAATAATTGAGGCGCTGCTTGCCGAGCTTCGAGCGATGGGATCGGCCCAAGCTGTCGTTCGCGAGTGCCGACGCGCTCCAGCCTGGCGGCTTGGCGCAGGGGCCGGAAGAGAAATAAGGACGCGCAGGCTTGGTCGCCGGCTTCGGCGGAAGGTCGGTCATGTCAGTCTCTCCTTACAGAGAGCGCGCGCCGCGTTGGGACGGCGTGGCCCGCCCGCGGCCCTAGCGATGTTGCCGCCTCCCGGCAACCGGGCGCGAAACTTGTGCTGACAAGCGCGGCGGCATCCGCGATGAAGGCGCGCGTGAAGCGTATTTTGTTGCTCGCCCTCCTGCTCGCCGGATGCGGCCGTGTCGAGCGTCCTCAGCCGCCGCGCGCCGACGTCACGCGCCCGCCGCCGCGCGAGACCGCGCAGTGCCATGCCGATCTCCGGCGCGAGGGCGTGAACTTCCGCGCGTTGCCCGACCGGGATTTCGGCGCCGGATGCAGCATTAGCGGCGCTGTCCAGCTGCTCGACATCGGCGTGCCCGTGACGGGGATTTCCGCCATGCGGTGCGGCGCGGCGCGGGCGTTCGTTGCCTGGACGCGCAATGCCGTCGCGCCCGCCGCCTATCAGATGCTCGGCAGCGAACTGGCCAAGGTGGAGGGAATGGGCACCTACGCCTGCCGCAATGTCGTCGGTTCGCCTCGTAACGCCGGGCGCCGCTCGGGCCATGCGATCGCCAACGCGGTCGATGTCGGCGCATTTTTGCTGAAGGACGGGCGGCGGATCACCGTGCTGAACGGCTGGCAGTCCTCCGACCCCGAGGTGCAGCGCTTTCTGCGCACCATCCGCGCATCCGCCTGCCGCCGCTTCGGCACGGTATTGTCACCCGATTACAATGCCGCGCATCACAATCATTTCCACCTGGAAGACGACGCCGCGCATTTCTGCCGCTAGCCGCGGCGGGCGCTTTCGCCTAACCGCCGCCGATGACCGACACACGAGTACCCAGCCGCGTCTTTCGCGGCGCCAAGCAGGAGGCGGAAACGGCGAAGGGCGCCGTCTCGACGCCGCAGACAGCCAATCCCGCCTATCGCCTCGCCTTCCAGGACATGGACTTCCTGCTGCGCGAAGACCTGCGCCCGGTGCGGTTCCAGCTTGAGCTGCTGAAGCCGCAATTGCTGATCGAGGAGGCGAAAATCGCCTCGACCTTCGTCTTCTACGGCTCCGCGCGCATTCCCGAACCCGCCAAGGCGCAGGCGCTGCTCGATCTGGCGGCGGACGACGAGGCGCGCAAAGTCGCCGAGCGGCTGGTCGCCAAGAGCCGCTATTACGACATCGCCCGCGAACTGGCGCGGATCGCCAGCCGCCTGCCGCGCGACGAGGAAGGGCGGCGGCATTTCGTCGTCTGCTCGGGCGGCGGTCCGTCGATCATGGAGGCAGCCAATCGCGGCGCGGCCGATGTGGCGGCGGACTCGATCGGACTGAACATCGTGCTCCCCCACGAGCAGGCGCCCAACCCCTACGTCACGCCGTCGCTATCGCTGCAGTTTCACTATTTCGCGCTCAGGAAGATGCATTTCCTGCTGCATGCCCGCGCGCTGGCGGCGTTTCCGGGCGGCTTCGGCACGTTCGACGAGTTGTTCGAGCTGCTGACCCTCATCCAGACGGGCAAGATCGAGCCGATCCCGGTGCTGTTGTTCGGCCGCGAATTCTGGGAGCGGGTCATAAACTTCGACGCACTGGTCGAGGAAGGCGTCGTGTCCGAAAAGGACCTGGCGATCTTCACCTTTGTCGAAACCGCAGAGGAAGCATGGGAAGTCGTACGGCTGTTCTACGAGGAGCGGGCGAAACGGGATCCCTCACCGCCCGCCTGAACCCGCCCGGCATCCGCCTCGACGTCACTGCAAGCCGGGTAGTCACTACTCCTCCCGCGCTCCCTTGCGCGCGGCTTCCGGATCGACCGATGGTGCGCCCGATGCGGCGGTGCCGGTGTTGGCGATGTCGGCGGTGCTCGGCCCGCTCTCGGCCGCGGCGACGGCGGCGTTGGCCGTGGCCGGCTCGGCCTTGTCCTCGGCGCTGGGTCCGGCGGCCGGCGGTGGCGGGAGCGGCAGGTTCGATCCCTGCTGGTTGAGGTAGAGGATCACATTCGCACGGTCCTCCGGATTCGACAGCCCGGCGAATGTCATCTTGGTGCCGTTGGCGAACTTGCGCGGACTGGTGAGCCAGGCATTGAGCTTGTCGAAGTCCCAGCTGCCGCCCACGCCCTTCAGCGCGTCGGAAAAGGCATAGCCGCCCTTGCCCTGTGCGATCCCCTCGCCGACCGTCGCATACAGGTTCGGCCCGATGCCGTTCGCGCCGCCCTGGTTGACGGAGTGGCAGGCCGCGCATTTCTTGAAAACCTCCGCTCCCTTGGCGGCATCGGCGGTCGGCAGCAACGCGGCGATCGGGATCGCCTTAGCCTCGTTCGAACCGCCGGCTTCCTCCACGCCCTCAATCGGATAACCCATCTTCTCCGGTCGATGTCCCTCGAAGACCAGATTGCCGACAATCGCGAAGCCAAGCGCTGCGCCGCAACCCGCCAGAACCCAGCCGGCGATCGTATTGGTCCGATTGTCCATGTGTCTCTTGCGTCTGCCCCGAACGAAACCCTGCTTGTCCCATAGGTTCGGCGCCAACCTATCGCAAGCACGCTTGGCAAAGCGTCGAACCCGCCATAGCGCTGGTGCCGTCATGCAGCAATTCGCCGAACCGGCCCGCACGCTCGTCGCCGCGATGACCGCCGCCGCCGCCGCCGATCCATCACGCGCGGTCGCCTTTCAGGGCGCACCCGGCGCAAACAGCCATGTCGCCGCGATCGAGGCCTTTCCCAACGGGCTGCCGCTCCCCTGTTTTGATTTCGCCGACGCCCTCCAGGCGGTGAAGGATGGCCATGCCGCCTGCGCGGTGATCCCGATCGAGAACTCGCTGCACGGGCGAGTCGCCGACATGCATTACCTGCTCCCGGAGTCGGGGCTTCTCATCACCGGTGAGCATTTCCTGCCGATCCGCCATGCCCTGATGGGAACGGGCATGCTCATCGGGGTGACTGAGGCAATGAGCCATCCGCAGGCGCTGGGCCAGTGCCGCCACTGGCTGCGCGCCCGCGGCATCAAACCCGTCGCCTATCCCGACACCGCCGGCGCCGCGGCCGTCGTGGCTGAGCACCGCGACCCCGCGACCGCCGCGCTCGCGCCGCCGGGAGCGGCCGCGATCTACGGTCTCGAGCTCCTCGCGACCGATATCGCCGATGCCGACCACAACACCACGCGCTTCGTGACGCTCGCTCGTGCCGCCCCCCCGCTCGCAGGCGACGGCCCTTGGATGACGACGCTCGTCTTCGAGGTACGCAACGTCCCGGCGGCGCTCTACAAGGCGATGGGCGGGTTTGCGACGAACGGGGTCAACATGACCAAACTGGAAAGCTACCAGCGCGGCGGCAGCTTCGCTGCGACCGAATTCTATGCCGATGTGGCGGGCGCGCCCGGCGACGCCGCACTGGACCGGGCGATCGAGGAACTTGGCTTCCATTCCAAATGGATACGGCTACTTGGCACTTACCGTCAGGCACGGGCGCGGGGCTGACCGGAACATCGTCCGCGGTTGCATCCGGTTCCTTTGCCTCGCATGAAACCGGCAAGGGAGACCGCGACGATGTGCTTTTCGGCAACCGCGAATTTTGTCGCCTCTGGCGTCATCGCGACGGTGGGCATCGCGACGCTGCGTCATGTCGATCAGCCGCGCGCGCTCCTGTTCGCCGCCACGCCGATGCTCTTTGCGCTGCACCAGTTTACCGAAGGCTTTGTCTGGCTTGGCTTGGACGGAAGCATCGGTCGCGTCGCAATGCAACACTGCGTGTTCCTGTTCATGCTCTACGCGCAAGGAGTCCTGCCGCTGCTGATGCCGCTGGCGGTGCTGTTGATGGAACCGCCCGGCCGGCGTCGTATCGCGGTTGCGGCAGCGACGCTGGTGGGCGCGATCGTCTTCGGCTGGACGACCTTTGCGGTCGTCGCTCTGCCGAGCCAGGCCTTTGTCGAGCATCATTCGATCGCCTACCGCAATATGATGACCGATACCGGCTGGATCGCGGGTACCTATGTAGTCGCGACCTGCGGCGCGCTTCTTTTGTCCAGCCACCGGGTCGTGCGCTGGTTCGGGATTGCCAACATTGTTGGTCTGACGATCGTCATGATCGTCAAGGGCTATGCATTCACCTCGGTATGGTGCCTGTATGCGGCGATCATGAGCGCCATCATTTACCGCCAGTTCAGCGGCGGCCATATCGACGTCGTTGATCCGAAAGGAGCGAACGACCCCTCGATGCGCGAATGGGCGGCGCTGCGCAACCTGGTCGGGGTATGATGACCGACGGCTATGCTGGCGATGCTATTCCAGACCGGCCCATGCTGTCAGCAGCGTGCGCGCGATGGCATAGCGCGGCGGCGGGAGGAACGGGCCGGGCTTCCCGGCCAAAACCGCGCGAACCTCATCGCGCGCTACCCAGATCGCTGACTCCAGCTCGTATGGGTCGATGGTGAGCGCGTCGTCGCGTGCCTCGGCCACGCATGCGATCATCAGTTGCGAAGGGAAGGGCCAGGGCTGGCTCGCGATGTAGCGCACTCCCGAGACCGCGATTCCCGCTTCCTCCGCGATCTCGCGCGCGACCGCTTCCTCGATCGATTCGCCGGGTTCCAGAAACCCCGCCAGCGCGGAATAGCGGCCCGCCGGCCAGCTCGGCTGCCGCCCTAGCAGCGCGCGACCGGTATGTTCGGCGATCATGATGACGACCGGGTCGGTACGAGGGAAGTGCTCGGCACGGCATGATGGGCAGGACCGGCCCCAGCCGGCACGAAAGACCTGCGTATCGCTCCCGCAATTCGCGCAGAAGCGGTGGCGTGCGTGCCAGTCGAGCACGCTGCGCGCTGCTGCCCAGATCGCCGCCTCGCCTGGTTGCAACCGGTCGAGCGCAGCCATCAGCGCCGGCGATCGGAAGGGCTGACCGCCCGGCTCTCCGGTAATCGTCGCGAACCGTGGGCTATTGTCGTCCAGCCCCAGCAGGATCAGTTCGGCATCCTCGGGAGCGGCCGCAAGGCTGGTCCAGCCGAGCAGGCCATCGTCGCTCGTCTCGGGCTGGTAACCCGGCCCCAGCACCAGCAACCGCGCGCGCCGGTCGCCGAACGCCGCCGCCAGCGCATCGCCGTCATGGCGAAGCCGGTCCGCGCGGTCGAGCGTGCCGCCGGTGAAGCCCGGCCTCGGCAACTGCGTCATCAGCGCTCCATTCGCACTGCATCCTTGGCCAGCGCGGCCGGAATCTGCTCGCGCGTCGGCCATTTGTCGGCGGGGAAGTAGTTGACCATCACGGTCGCGCGGATGTGCCGGACAGGATCGACCCAGGCGATCGTCCCCGCGGCTCCGCCCCAGCCGTAGGTCCCCTTTGACAGTCCACCCGGCTTGTCGGCCAGATAGACCGATCCGCCCGCGCCGAAGCCCATCGGCACCGCGGCGTTGGTCCCGCCGGTGCCACCCGCGATCCCACCGAACGTCACACCCTCGGGCAGCAGGTTCGACATGGCTAGCGCGACTGTGGCCGGCTTCATGATCGTTACGCCGTCCAGCGTCCCGCCGTTTTGAAGCATGTGCAGGAACCGGTCATAGTCGCGCGCCGACATCACCAGCCCCGCCCCGCCATAGGGAAAGGACGGCGGTTGCAGGAAGACCGATGTCTTTGCCGGATCAAGCACGACACGATTGTCGCCGATGAAAGCGTAATTCGTGGCCAGTCGCCCGACCTGGCTCGCCGGCACCTGCCAATAGGTCGACGTCATCCCTAGGGGACCGAACATCCTGGTCTGAAGGAAGGTCTCCAATGATTGACCGCTCGCGACCTCGATGACGCGGCCCAGCACGTCCAGCCCGATCGAATAGCTCCACTTCGTCCCCGGCTCCGCGATCAGCGGCAGCGTCGCAACACGCTCGGCAAAGGCCTTGAGAGTCCCAGGCCGACGCGCGCGCATCATCGGCTCCATCTGCGCGTTGACCGCCGCCGGCAGGATCCCCTGCCGCTCATATTCCTTGAGCAGCGGCCCCTTGATGATGATGTTGTACCCAAGACCGGCCGTGTGCGTCAGGAGGTTGCGGATGGTGATCGGCCGGGTCGCCGGGCGGCTGGCGAGGCTATTGTCAGGATTGGTTAGCACGCGCATGTGCGCGAAGGCAGCGATATATTTGGCCAGCGGATCGTCGAGGCCCAGCTTGCCCTCCTCGATCAGGATCATCGCCGCCATCGCGGTGATCGGCTTGGTCATCGAATAGACCCGCCATAGCGAGTCGGGGCCGGCGGCGGAGGCGGTATCGCCTTCTGCGACACGGCCGGCATCGATGAAGACCGGCGCCCGGTCGCCGATCCCGAATGCGCCGGCAATGCCAGGCATTTTGCCGCTGTTCACATACGAGTCGAACAGCGCTTGCGTACCGGGCAGCATCGCCGATACCGGAATACGCTCGCGGGCAGGCGAGGGAGAGATGGGCGCGCGCTGCTGCGCCTGGTCGGCGAACGCCCCGGTTGCCGCGACCGCAATCGCCGCAGCCGGGATCAGTCTCGTCATCCGCATCATATTCTCCTGATCGCCGCTGACGCCTTGGCGAAGACCGTCGGCAGACCCGCCTTGTCCAGTTCTTCCATCGGCCACCATTCGCCGGGCAGATGCGCCTCCCCCTTGCCTACCGCAAGCGTCAGTTCCAGCACGAAGTGGGTAAAGCCGTGTGTCACGCGTCGATCGAGGACCCGCCAGTCCGCGGCGCCTGGCGCTTCGGTCAGTCCGGGCGCCGCGTCGGCCCAAGGACCTGTCGGCAGTGCGCGCATACCGCCCAGCAGTCCCTTTTCCGGGCGTCGTACCAGAAGTACGCGGCCGTTCCGCTCCAGCCAGAAGACCGTCCCGTGTCGAATGGGCCGCGCCGCTTTTGCGCGCTTCACCGGAAAGGCTTCTGGCGTACCGGCTGCATTGGCAGCGCAGTGGCCGCTCAGCGGGCAGAGCAGGCATTTCGGTGCTCGGGGCGTGCAGATATCCGCGCCGAGGTCCATCATCGCCTGCGCGAAGTCGCCGGCGCGCAGGTCCGGCGTGATCCGCTCAGCCGCGTCCCGGATCGCCGGATGTGCCGCGCGAAGCGGCGTCGCTATCGCGAAGAGTCGCGCGACGACCCGTTCGACATTGGTGTCGACGACCACCGCGCGCTCGCCAAAGGCGATCGCCGCCACCGCTGCCGCCGTATAGGCGCCGAGGCCGGGCAAGATCCGCAACCCGGCCTCCGTCTGCGGCAGGCGCCCGCCATGCATGTCGACGATTGCACGCGCTGCCCTGACCAGATTACGGACCCTGGCATAATAGCCGAGCCCTGCCCATGCGGCCATCACCTCCGCCTCGGGCGCCGCGGCAAGGCTTGCCGCATCCGGCCAGCGCGCCACCCAAGCCGCAAAACGCGGGGCGACCGTCGCCACCGTCGTCTGTTGCAGCATCACCTCAGAGATCCAGACCCGATAGGGATCGGGTGTTTCGCCGGGCGAACTTCGCCACGGCAGGACCCGCGCATGCCGGTCGTACCAGGCGAGCAGCAGCGGAGCGACGGAAGAGCACTTGGCGTTCACCGCTCCGCTATGGCATGGACACGGCCGTGAGCAAGCGTCGCCCGCCCGACGAAAACCCCCGCGCCAACCGGTCGCGGCAGGTATCGGAACTGCTGCCCGACGTGGGACGCGCGGCATTCCGCCGGTTCGGCTTCGTGCAGTCCTCGATCGTCAGCCGCTGGGCAGAGATCGCGGGCGAGCGGCTTGCCGCGGTCAGTCGCCCCGAATCGATCCGCTTCCCGCAGGGCAAGAAGCAGGACGGCGTGCTGACGCTCGTCGTGCGCGGTGCGCACGCGCCGATGATGCAGCATGTCGCGCCTGAACTGGCCGAGCGCGTCAACCGCTTCTTCGGCTACGCCGCCGTGGAGCGCGTCGCCATTCGTCAGGGGGAGGTCGCCGCTGTCGAACCACGCCGCGCACCGCCGTCGATCAAGCCCGTGCCGGTTGAGATGAGCTCCAGCCTGAAGGCGATCGGGGACCCGGAACTACGCGCCGTCATGGAGGCGCTTGCCGCCGGCGTCGCGGCGACGCAGGGACCGCCGGGTATCACATGATCCGCTTGCTTGCTCTGCTGGGAACCGCGTTCCTCATTGCCGCGGCGCCGGTCCGCGACTGGTCGTCGGTGGCCACGATCAAGCCGGACGGCGCGTACCTAATCGGCAATCCAGCCGCGCGCGTCGGGCTTGTCGAATATTCCAGCTACACCTGCCCGCATTGCGGGGCGTTCGCAGCCGCATCCGGTTTGATCCTCGACCGGCGCTACATCCGCTCCGGCTCGACCAGTCTGGAACTTCGTCCGGTCATCCGCGACCGGCTGGATCTGGCCGCCGCGATCGTCGCGCGCTGCGGCGGCGCCCCGCGTTTCGCCGGCATGCACCATGCGATCTTCGCCGCGCAGGAGGACTGGCTCGCAAGAGGTGCCGAATGGGATCAGGGCAATGCCGCGCGCATCGCGCCCTATCCGCTCGGTGCCCAGCTTGCGGCGCTGGCTGACGGGGCAGGGTTGAGCGCGATCGCGACCGCGCGCGGCATGGCGCCGTCGGCACTCAAGGCTTGCTTCGCCGACCGCGCCGACATCGACAGGCTGGTCGCGCTCAGCGCCACCATGCCGGGCGCGGTGACCGGCACGCCCAGCTTTTCGATCAACGGCCGCTTGACCGACGCGCATGACTGGGTCCGGCTCCAGCCGCTGTTGCGCGCGGCGGGCGCCCGATAATTCGTTTCACGTTGGAGTGACATGATGAAGCTTCTTCCCCTCCTCGCGCTCGGATTGGCAATCGCGGGCTGTTCCAAGTCGGAGTCGAACACCAGTGACGCCACGCCTGTCGCCGCCGTAGCCGCGCCGGCCGGGCAGGACTGGACGCAGACGGTCGCAAGGACCGACCAGGGCTACCGCATGGGCAATCCCGACGCGCCGCTCAAGCTCGTCGAGTACGGCTCGCGCCTCTGCCCGACGTGCAAGGCGTTCGCGACCGAGGGATACCAGCCGCTCATCAAGGACTATGTCGCACCCGGCAAGGTCAGCTTCGAGTATCGCGAGTTCCTGGTCCACGGCGCGCCAGATCTGCCGCCTGCACTCCTTGGTACTTGCGGGGGCGCGGGGCCCTTCTTCCCGATGCTTGAACAGATGTACCAGCATCAGGGCGAGTTCTTAGACAAGGTGCAGGCGATGACCCCGGCTGAGCAGCAACAGCTTCAGGCCGCAAAGCCGCAACAGGCGATCACGATGCTGGGCGAGCAGATGGGACTCGTCGATTTCGTCAAGCAGCGCGGCCTGCCCGAGGACAAGGCGCGCGCCTGCCTGGGTGATATGAGCCGCATCGACGCGCTCACGAAACAGACCCAGGTCGCGGAGGCCGCCGGCACCGTCACCGGCACGCCGACCTTCCTGATGGACGGCAAACCGCTGCAAGGCGTCGTCACCTGGCCGCAGATGAAGGACGCGCTGAAGGCTCGTGGCGCCTGAGCGATCGCGGCCGGGTTAGGGCAGGGGACTGCCGGGCTCGGCCGCCGTCTTCATGGTCGGAACGGGTGGGCGCAGGCCGGACAGCCGGTCGCCCGCCGGTGGCAATGCCGCCAGCCCGCTGACCGGTCTGTCGAGATAGAAGAACGCGACCGCCGACACGTCGTCGCTGCGATAGAAATTGGTCCATCCGCTCGGCAGGCCGGCGTCGGTGACGCGCGCGCCCGAACTCAGCAATTGCCGGAACCCGGGGCGCTGGCCGGGATCGATCGTTACCGGCGTCAGCTTTACGCCGGCCTTCAGCATCTCAATCACCCGTTCTTTTGGCGTGCCGCCGATCTGCTGCAGGTCGATGCGAACGTCGTGGTCGAAGAAGATCGGATCGGGGACGTGAAATCGGTAATAGGTCCATCGCCCGTGCGGCTCGTCGGCGACCAGCGACCCCTGGAAGCGATTGACGTAGCCGCCTTGTCCCCAGCCGGTGCCGATGTAATCCTCGGTGCCGGTGCCGACCAGCGTCGGAAGCACGGCGTCGCCGTCGAGATATACCTTGGCCTCGCCATCTCCCCACCAAGTGTTGCCATAGGCCGGATCGGTAAACGTCGTGACGATGCTGCCGAGGAACCGTCCGCGGCCCTCCACCCTGGGCAGGACTTGGAAGGCATGGCTCGGGTCCGTCGAGCGCTGCCGACTCCAATAGGCGTGGAAGTAAAGTGCTTCCCTGGGCACCGTCCGCATCTGCCGATAGTTCACATCCCAGAAGATCAGGTTCAGCTGCTTGCCCGACTCGTTGGTCACGACGACGCGCGCGCTCGTCCGGAACGGCATCGGTACGTAGGACACGTATGATCGACCCTCGGGACTCGCGAGCAATGCCGTCTCCATCGGCACCAGCGCACCCGCCCCTGCGCCGAAGAAGTCGCCGAGCGGCACCGAAACTGCGGGCCTGGTCGCGCCGTCCCAGAAGATGTCGAGGCGCAGGCCGCGCAGCATCTCGGGCGAGCGGTCCTCGGTCGTGATCCACATCCGGTCGATGATGCCCGCGCCGTGAATGTCGGCCAGCGTCAGTGCGGCCCCGGCGGGGATCGTGTCGAAGGCATGTCCTTCGCGCCCCTGTTCTCTTGCCCGCCCGCGCCCTTGCCCGCGCTTCGATTCTCGGGCGTCGCC
Source organism: Sphingomonas sp. (assembly GCA_965260965.1). Classification (GTDB taxonomy): domain Bacteria; phylum Pseudomonadota; class Alphaproteobacteria; order Sphingomonadales; family Sphingomonadaceae; genus Sphingomonas. The sequence goes on from CBDHCA010000003.1 coordinate 2,782,188, forward strand.
CAACGCGGCCGACCGTCCTCCTGAAACGCGTAGAGCGGCGACTCGCGTTCCTGCGCGAGCGCTGGCGGCGCGTAGCACGTCAACAGGACGAACATTGCAAGGCGCGGCACCATCACGTCGCTCTCCCGCCGTCGGCTCGCCCGGCAGCGTCCATCCATAGTCTAAATCGGCGCCGCCTTCTCTGGCAACGCCGCGGTTCGGGACTCTTGGAACCGTCTTAGTGTTGAACCCATGCGACACTCCGTCGGGCAACCACGACATAATCATACGCCGTGTGGCGGTATCATGTTACTTTTGGACCATTTTATGGTTTTCGGACGCAGCGGAAAAATGAGTAATCGTTAATCTGACCGCGCGGATGCAACGGCTTGTCGTAATAACCCACTCGATAGATGGACTTTAACTTCGCCCGCGGCATAGGTCGACCATCAAGGGTGGGACCGTCATGAAGCCTAGTATTGCTCTGCTGTGCATGCCGATGGACCGTATCCGTTGCTGTGGGTCATGTCTTGGTTAGTAACGCGCTAATGATGAACCTAATGGTGCATCATACCGCTCAACATGGCGTCAAGGGTTCTACGATAGTTTGCCCAATCATACCCCGGCCGACCTGGGTATTAACATGCCTTAACTATTTGTGCCGGAGCGATCGTATATGTTGAATTCAGCGATGTGGCAGAACAACACCGGCCAACGGACAGCAACGCTTCCGGAATCCATTGTCAAGAGCACCGACTGTTCATGCAGGCAAAACCTCGGCGCCGTCTCTACCGATCGTTTCGCCGAAGGAAACGTTACGGTCCGCCTGGTCGACTCGGCGGATCAGCGCAGTGATGCACGGCTCCTCATCAACAAGATGTATTCCTGGCGGGGATATGGCGACAACCACGTCATCCCGATCACGCCCAACCACATCACCTTCACCGCCGCCGCCTGTTGTGAGACCGTGGGCACGATCACACTGGCGGTCGATTCGCCGACGGGACTGGCGGTCGATACGCTCTTCCGCGACGAGATCGACGCCATCCGTCGCGAACCCGGCGCAAAGGTCTGCGAACTGACGAAGCTCGCATTCGACAGTGCGGCGCCCTCCAAGCCGCTGCTGGCCTCGTTCTTCCACATCGTCTTCATCTACGGCTACCGGCAGCATCAGTGCACCGACCTGTTCATCGAGGTGAACCCCCGGCATTGCCGCTTTTACGAGACCATGCTCGGCTTCGAGCGACTCGGCGAAACCAGAATGAATAAGAGCGTCGCCGCGCCGTCGGTGCTGATGCGCCTGAAGGTCGCAGCGATTCGCGAGAAGATCAACTTGCTGGCGGCTGCGGCGCAGGCTAAGCCCGGCCGCTCGCTCTACCATTATTTCTTTTCTCCTCGCGAGGAGGAAGGGATCTTCACTCGGTTGCAAGACTCCGGTGAGGCCCCGATCACGCCCACATGCGAACCGCAAGGTGCCGGGGTGATGCGAATGTCGAACACTCTCGTAGGTTGAGCGAGCGCGATTGCTACCGTTGAATGTTCAGGGTTAACCCGTCCGAGTCCGCCGACAACCACTGTCGATGTTGCATCGAGGTTGAGCCCATACGACCAGGCACTGATGACGCCTGAACCGCGCGAGCATCAGTGCACTCCATTAATCCCGTATTCCAACCATCGATCCACGCCTCGTTGACTGGAGACGCGTTGCACGTCGTGCTGACGAGAACTCCGTCCACGCTGTGCCGATTGCCGGCCATCCTGCCGTCCTCGAAACTGTCGATCAGGTGGTCGATGAATGGATCGCTCAACATAATGTCACCAACCCCAACCCGTCGGAATTGTTCCTGACGCCTTTCCCGTCCGGCACGCCGCCAGGAAAACCCTAAAATATTCGTCGACGCCATGTGCCATATCGGGAAAGCTCATCGTTTACCAGTTGACCTTTTCGTGGAATCGGAACAAACCCCTTTACGGATGTTTAACCAAAAGTACCTGCGTAAGGCCGATTGTCGGTCGAGCTTTGGTAAGACTAGCAAAAAGGGTATCTCTATGAAGCACTTAGCACTTGGCCTCGCCAGTTTCGCCGCCGTAGCCGCCTTCGCACCGGCAGCGTATGCAACGGACTTTGCACCGGGGAGTCCTAATTTTACCGTGTCTGGTAACATAGCGTCAGGTCCCGTAAACGCGTTTTTCGGCAATTCCGGAATTGGTGTCGGAGCTTTTTCTGACACTTTTTCATTTCGCATCAATCAGACCGGCACCGGTAGCGGCTCGCTTGCAACCAGCACGGCACTGCTTGGAAGCATGACGGACTTGGATATCGACTCCGTGATAATCAACGGTATGTCGGCGATGAAGTCGGTCAGCGCCGATGGCAAGAGTGAATTTTTCGGCATTGGCAACATTCCGATCATGTTTGGCGAGCTCAACACGATCGTTGTTTCTGGCACGTCTAATGGTGCAGGTTCGTATGGCGGCAATGCAACGTTTACGCCTGCGGTGCCTGAGCCTGCGACGTGGGGCATGCTGATCCTCGGTTTCGGCATGATTGGTGGCGCGACCCGCTATAGCCGCCGCAAGACCAAGGTCAGCTTCGCCTGATTTAGGTTTATGCTGCAATACGGTCGCCGATCACTCGATCGGCGGCCGTTTTGGTTTTCGGGAGGATTGCGTGCCGTTTGGTGCCGCTACCGCCGACATGATGCGTTGCACCGAAATTCGGCGCGACCCTTTACCGGCCGTTCGCCCTGAGCGAAGTCGAAGGGCTCTCAAGGATGCGGTGCGCGGCCTCGACCGTGATCAGGGCAGACCGGCAGGCAGCAGGGTCCGCGTCGGTCAAAACTCGACTTCTCCTAATACATATGCTGGCCGCCGTTGATGCTCAGTGTCGATCCGGTGATGAACCCGGCATCCTCCGAGCACAGGAACGCCACCCCCCGCGCGATTTCCGATGCTTGGCCGAGTCGGCCGACAGGAATGCCGGCAACGATCTTCTCCAGCACCTCGGAGGGTACCGCCGCCACCATGTCGGTATCGATATATCCCGGCGCGATCGCATTGACGGTGACCCCCGCCCGCGCACCCTCTTGGGCCAGAGCCTTGGTAAAGCCGTGGATACCTGACTTCGCGGCCGCGTAGTTCACCTGACCATATTGTCCGGCCTGGCCGTTGATCGAGCCAATGTTCACGACTCGCCCCCATTTGCGTTGTCGCATGCCCGGAAACGTCGCCTTGGCCATATTGAAACATCCGCCCAAGTTCGTGTCGATTACGTCCTTCCACTCCTGATACCCCATCTTCAGGATCGTGCCATCGCGCGTGATACCGGCATTGTTCACCACCATGTCGACATCACCAAGATCGCTTGCCACACGCGCGCATCCTTCCTGGCAGGCCTCGTAATCGGCGACATTCCATCGATAGGCGACGATGCCGGTCTCATCAGTAAAGCTACGCGCGGTTTCGTCATCGCCGGCATAGGTGGCGGCGACCGTGATCCCCGAATACTTTAGAGCCCGACTGATGGCTTCCCCGATCCCGCGTGTTCCTCCGGTGACGATCGCGACCCGTGCCATGCCAAGCTCTCCCATTTTTCTTCGTCTTTTCTATAAAGCGCGGGCCCAGCCTTCAAGTTCCGCTGCGCAAATGCTGCGCAGCATTGCGGTGCCGATGTCACTGTCGTTCAGGCAGGGCAGATAGGCGAAGTGGGTGCCGCCGGCTTGGGTGAAGCTCTCGCGCCCGCGGATCGCCAGTTCCTCCAGCGTCTCCAGGCAATCGGCGGAAAAGCCCGGAGCCAGGATCGCGACCCGGCGCCGTCCGGACTGCGCCAGCTCGGCCAGCGTCTCGTCCGTCGCCGGTCCTAGCCATTTCGCAGGCCCGAACCGTGACTGGAAGGCGATGGTCAACGGCCTGTCCAACGCTTCCGACAACAGCCGCGCCGTCTTCTGGCAATGGCAGTGATAGGGGTCTCCCAGCGCCAGCGTCCGTCGCGGCATGCCGTGAAAGCTGGCGACCAACGCGTCGGGCACGAAGTCGAGCGCGGCCAGCGCCGCCTCCACCGACCGCTTCAGCGCCGTGATATAGTCGGGATGATCGTGATAAGGAGGCAGCGTCCGGATGGCCGGTTGCCAGCGCATCGTCGCCAGATGCGCGAACGCCTTGTCGTTCGCGGTCGCGGTCGTCGCCGCGCAATATTGCGGGTAGAGCGGCGCGATCAGGATGCGCTCGCACCCGGCATCCTTCATCGCCTGCAACCGGTCGCCGATTGCCGGCCGGCCATACCGCATCGCCCAGTCGACCGTCATCTCCGGCCCGAACGCCCCGGCAAGTGCCTGCGCCTGGGCCGCCGTGATCGCTGCGAGCGGCGACCCGTCCTCGCGCCATACCTGGGCATAGGCGTGCGCCGACTTCTTCGGCCGCGTGTTGAGGATGATCCCGCGCAGGATGGGTTGCCATGCCAGCGCCGGGATCTCCACGACTCGCCGATCGGACAGGAACTCGCGCAGATAGGCCTTGACGGACTTCGGGTCGGGTCCCTCCGGTGTCCCCAGGTTGATCAGCAGCACGCCGATACTCGGTGCCGGGATCGCGGGATGGTCGGGGGGGGGCGTCACCCCTTCACCCTTAACGGCAAGTCGCGCAGGCGCACACCCGTCGCGGCGCGGATCGCGTTGGCGACCGCCGGCGCCACAGCGGGCACGCCCAGTTCCGACACGCCGCCCGGCGCCGCGTCCGAACGGATCATCTCGACCAGAATGTCCGGGCTGTCGGCAAGCCGCGGCAGGTGCATCCCTCCCAGACCGTGCACCGTCGGCACGCCACCGGCAAATGCCGTCGAGGCCCCGGTCGCCGAGGCCAGGCCGAAGATCAGCCCGCCCTCGATCTGCTGCAGCACGATATCGGGGTTCACCTGCCGCCCGCAATCGACCGCCGCCACCAACCGGTCGACCACGATGCGTCCCCCATCGCCCGGATGCGCCTCCGCCATCACCGCGATATAGCTTCCGCGAAAGGCGTGTGCGGCGATCCCCTGCCCGCTGCCGTCGGCGCCGCCGTCCCAACCGCCCAGCGCCGCCGCGCTCGACAGGCATCGCGCCAGCCGGACATTGCTGCCCAGCATCCCGATCCGGTACGACAGCGGCTCCGCCCCTGCCGCCCGTGCCAGCTCGTCCAGAAAACATTCGGTGAAGAACGCCGTGTAACCATGCGCGCCGCCGCGCAGGTGCCCCGTCGGCACTACGATCCCCGCCGGATGATGATCGACCGCCAGCGCCGGGATCGCATAGGGCGGCACCGCCCCCGCCACGGCATAGGCGTCCCCGCCGCTCGTCCGCAGCGCGACTTCGGCCCGCCGGCCCGGCATCATCCGCCGTGCAAGCTCGGCGCCGGTCGCCGGCGCCGCGATGCGCGCCTGCCATCCCAGAATCGCGCCGCCCGCGCCGAGCCGTGCAGCCATCTTCGCGCGGGCGGGCGGGCGCCAGCGGTCGGCGCGTGTGTCCTGGCTCCGCGGCCAGACCAGGCTCACCGGCCGCCGCAATCTTACCGCGATGATCGCGACCTGCTCGATCGCGTCGGTCTCCAGGTTGATCCCGAACGAGCCGCCCGGCATCACCGGATGCAGTACGACGTCAGCGGCGCCGATCCCGATCGCCCGCGCGGCGGCGGCCGCCGCCAGCCCGGGCGCCAGCGTCGGCGCCCACAGCTCCAGCCGACCCTCCCGGTACTGCGCGGCCGCGCTGCGCGTCTCGATCGCCGCGTGCGATCCTGCGGAGGCGCTGTAGTCCGCGGTCCTGATCGCCGCACCCCGGAACACGCTGTCCAGGTCGCCCACCGCCGCCATGCGACTGCCGGGTTCGTCGAGTGCCCCGGCTAGCGCCGCCGCGATCATCGCATCGTCCGCCACGGCGCCTCTGATTTGGAAACGCGGGTTCATCGCCTCCAGCGCGCACTGCGCCGCCCAGCCGGTCGTCGCGGCGGCTGCCACCCAATTGCCATGCTCGATGATCTGCAGAACCCCGCGAATGCGCGACGCCGGATCGTGATTCACGGACAGCAGACGCGTGTTCCCCGCCGGTCCGCTCATCACTGCGACGTGCACCATGTCCGCCAGCCGCACATCGCCTGCGAACATCGCGGTGCCATCCACCTTGGCCGGCGCATCGAGCCGCGGCACCGACCGTGCGATCAGCCTGCCCGCCCGTGCCAGCCCGACCGGTGGATGGTCCGGCGGCGTCTCGGCCGCCGCCGCTTCCGCAAGCTCGGCGAAGCGAAGCCGCTCGGCGCCATGCACGACGAACCCGGCCTCCGCCCGGCACGCCTTCCAGTCGACGTCCCAGCGCCGCGCCGCCGCCTTCATCAGCAGCGCACGCGCCGTCGCCGCCGCCCCGCGCGCCGGCTCCTCGAACATGCGGATCGACGATGATCCCGCGGTCAGCATCGGCGCAGGCGGGGCGAGCGGACCGTCCAGCATCCCCTCGAACAGCGACTCCAGCCCTGCCGGATTGGCGTAGGCGCCGCTGACCGGCGTTGGCTCGACCCCGACCGTCCGCCAGTCCGCGCCCAGTTCATCGGCGACGATTTGCGGGATCGTCGTATAGACGCCCTGACCATGTTCGGCCTGCGGCACCGCCACGGTGATCCAGCCGTCGCGCGCGATCTTCAGCCAGGCATCGAAGACCTGCTCGCCCGGATCGGCGGACAGGCCCGACGGGCTGCGCCGTGGCCATACGGTCCACGCGACGACCAGCCCTGCACCGATGCCGCCACCAACCAGCAACCGGCGGCGATCGATTCCCTTCTCGCTCTCCACGCCTAGCAGATCACGAAGCGCGGCGGCTCAGGCCTCGGCCATTGCCCGGTACCGGGCACGCAGCCCGACCTTGTCAATCTTCTCGGTACCCAGGCGCGGCAGCGGCTCGGTGGAGACCCAGACCCGCGTCGGCACCTTGAACGCGGCGATATGCTCGCCGAGATACGTGCGAAGGTCCTGCTCGTCGAGGTTCGAGCCCGGCGCCAGATGCACGACCGCGCCGGGCACCTCGCCCAGCCGCTCATCCGCGAGTCCGAACACCGCGGCCTCGATCACCTCCGAATGATGATACAGCGCCGCCTCGACCTCCAGGCATGAGATGTTTTCGCCGCCGCGGATGATGATGTCCTTCTTGCGATCGACGATGAACAGGTAGCCGTCCTCGTCGAGATATCCGATGTCGCCTGTGCGGAAATACCCGTCCTCGGTAATCGCTTGCGCGGTAGCATCCGGCCGGCCCCAATAGCCGTTGAAATTGCAGATCGACCGGATGCAGATCTCACCCCGCTCTCCCGAGGGCCGGGGACGCCCGGCATCGTCCAGGATCGCCATGTCGATGAGCGGCTGGGACGGCTTGCCAGCCGATGCCGGCTTGTTGAGGTAATTGCTGCGCCAGTTGCCGGTGCCGGCCGCATTGGTCTCGGTGAGCCCGTAACCGATGAGCGGCGATCCACCGCCCATCTCTTCATTGATCCGCCGCACATGCTCAACGGGACGCGGCGCGCCGCCGGCCGCGAAATCGGCAACGGTCGACAGGTCGTATTCGTGCCGGCGCGGATGGTTCAGGATCTCCAGGCTCATCAGCGGAACACCGACGAAATAGGTGACACCCTCCTGCTGTATCAGCCGCATCGCCTCCTCGGCATCCCATTTCGGCATCATCACCAGCTTGCGTCCCATCGCGAAGCTCTGCAGCAGGACCGGCACTTCCGCCGTCACATGAAAGAGGGGAATATTGAGCAGGGTCGACGGCTGTCCCTGCGGGATCGGGAGACCGGTCTGCTGCGCGATGCCCATCAGCATCATGATCTGGCCCAGATAGTTGAACGTCGCCTGCACGACAGACCGGTGGTCGGCGACCGCTCCCTTGGAACGGCCGGTCGAGCCGGAGGTGAACAGAATCGTCGCCACATCCTCAGGCGCGATCTCGGGCAATGCGACCTCGGCCCCGACGTCCGACGTCAACGGCCTCAGCGCCTCCGCCAGCGGCAGGACATCGTCGATGGTAACGACCGGAGCCGCGATCGTAACCTCGCCCAGGCGCCGGGTGCGTGCGGCATCCGCGAAGACCAGGCGGCATTCCACCTCGTCGATCCCTGCCTGCAGTTCCTCGGACTGCCACCATCCGTTCAGGAGCGTCGCGACACCGCCCGCCATCAGGATGCCCATGTACAGGACGATCCACGACGGCGAATTGCGCATGGCGATACCGATCCGGTCACCCTTCACGACACCGTGAGTACCGACCAGGGCATGAGCGACTTGAACCGCCTGTTCATACACATCGGCGAAGCTCAATCGTTCATCGCCGGAGACAAGGAACGTCTTCTCCGCGTTTTCCTGGCAGTAATGCGAAAAATACTGGGGGAGTGCGGGCGGCGCGGCCGCGATCATCGGCAACCGGACTCCGAAGCGCTCGACGCTTCGCAGCGCCAGCGGACCGCCCTCCGCCGTCAACGACCCCATCACCGCATCCATGTAACCGTCTAGTTCGGTCCGCATCACGCTCTCCGCTTCACGTTCGTCTTTCCCGGCCTTATGCAGGGCGGAGCCGTAAGGGGAAAGCCTTGATCCTGCCCATGCTCGCCGCCGCTGGCGGGAATATCCGATTCGAGGATCTCGGACTCAGGCCCGAGGTATTCTCGATCGGCTTCTTCACGCTGCGCTGGTACAGCCTCGCCTATATCGCCGGCATCCTGCTCGGCTGGTGGTATCTCCTGAAGCTGCTCGCGACCCTCGGTGCGCCGATGGCCCGGCGCCATGCCGACGACCTGGTCTTCTACGCGACGCTTGGCATCATCCTGGGCGGGCGGATCGGCTACGTCCTGTTCTACGCGCCGGACATGCTCGTGCATCCGCTGCGCATCCTGCGTCTCTGGGACGGCGGCATGTCATTTCACGGCGGTGTCATCGGAACGTCGCTGGCGATCATCGTCTTTGCCAGAAAGCAGGGTCTGAACTGGCTGCGCATCCACGATTATGTCGCCTGCTGTGTGCCGTTCGGCCTGTTCTTCGGGCGACTCGCCAATTTCGTCAATGGCGAGTTGTGGGGCAAGCCCGCAGACGTGCCGTGGGCGATCATCTTCCCCCATACCGTCGCCTTTGGCATGGCCGAACCCGCGCGCCATCCCAGCCAGCTCTACGAGGCGGGGCTGGAGGGCGTGCTGCTCTTCGCACTGCTCTGGTTCGCCTTCTGGCGATCCAAAGCGCGCTACGATCCCGGCAAGCTCGTCGGCCTGTTCCTGATCGGATATGGCCTCGCACGCTTCACGGTCGAGTTCTTCCGAGAACCCGATGCGCAGCTTCGCGCGTTCGCACAGGCGACCGGGCTGCATATGGGGCAGTGGCTGTGCATCCCAATGCTGCTTGCCGGCGCCTATCTGATGGCGACCTCGGCGGCGCGTCGGCGGCGGGTCGAGCCGATAGCGGGTACCGAGAGCATTGCCTGACGACGCGGCGGACGGCGCGCTCGCCGACCGGCTGGCGCGCGCGATTACACTGGCCGGCCCCGTTTCGGTCGCGCGGTACATGGAGGCCGCCAACTCGTATTATTATGCGAGCCGCGACCCGCTGGGCACCGCGGGCGACTTCACTACCTCGCCTGAAATCAGCCAGATGTTCGGCGAACTCATCGGGCTGTGGTGCGCGGACCTATGGGATCGTGCGGACCGGCCCAATGTGGCGTGGGTCGAGCTGGGTCCGGGCCGCGGCACGCTCGCCGTCGACGCGCGACGCTCGATGCACCGTGCGGGGTTCGAGCCTCATTTGCATCTGGTCGAGACCAGCCCGGTGCTTCGCGCAATGCAGAGGCAGCGTCTGGCGGACGCGCGGTGGCATGATGCGGTCGAGACCCTGCCGACCGACCAACCCCTCATCTTCGTCGCCAACGAGTTTTTCGACGCGCTGCCGATCTGCCAGCTGATCCGTGGCGCCGATGGCTGGCACGAGCGGCTGGTAGCATGCCAGGACACCCTGTTCCTGCCGGTCGTGGGCAACTCGGTTCCACCCGAGATCGTGCCCGGGCATCTGCGCGATGCTTTGCCTGGCTCGATTATCGAAACCTCGCCCGCACAAATCGCCCTGATCCGGCAGTTGACGGACCGGATCGTCGCGCAAGGGGGCGTCCTGCTCGCGATCGACTATGGCTATGCCGGTCCTGCAGTCGGTGACACGCTGCAGGCGGTGCGCGGACACGGCTTCGCCAATCCGTTCGAGGCGCCCGGCGAGCAGGACCTGACCGCGCATGTCGACATGACGACGCTCGCCGCCGCGGCCACGGCACGGAACGGGATGGTGTACGGACCTGTTGCGCAGCGCGATCTGCTGGGAGCGCTGGGTATCGACCTTCGTACCGCCGTGCTGGCGAAGACCGCGCCCGAGCGGGTGGAGTCGTTCATGGCCGATCGCGCCCGGCTGATGGACAGCATGGGCACACTCTTTCAGGCGCTCGCCGTTACCGCACCCGGCTGGCCGATTCCTGCGGGTTTCTCGTGATCGGCTACCGCGACGGCGTCATCACCGACGCGGCGCTGCTGAGCGTGCTCAGTCAACGGACCTTCTCCGAAACATTCGGGCATCTTTACGCACCAGACGACCTCGCCGCCTTCCTCGCCCGGCTTTCGACCAAAGCGTGGCGCGATGAGCTTGCCGACTCGGCGTTCGCCGTTCGGATCGCCGAGGATGCCGCGCAAGCCATCGCCTTCGCCAAACTCGGCCCGCCCGCGCTGCCCTTCAAACCGGAAGGAAAAGCAGTGGAATTGCGACAACTCTATGTGCTGGCACCTTGGCAGGGGACGGGGATCGCGGGCACCTTGATGAATTGGGCGATCGCGAGCGCACGCAAGCGCGGCGCCGATATGCTGCGTCTCTCGGTCTTCGTCGACAATCACCGCGCCAAGCGCTTCTACATGAAGCGCGGCTTCGAGCGTGTCGGCACCTATGCTTTCATGGTCGGCACTCATGCCGATGAGGATGACATCATGCGCCTGTGGCTATGACGATGGATATCGTCCGCGCGGCGATGTTGAGCGGCATCCCGCATGGCTTTCTCGGTCGGCGCGGCGGCGTGTCGACGGGCATCACCGCCAGCCTCGACCTCGGACGACGAGGGCAAGCCGAGATCAGCGAGACTTTGGCCGAGAACCGCCGACGCGCGGTCGCTGCGGTCCTGCCCGGCGCGACACTTGTGACGGTGTATCAGATCCACTCCGCTGATGTCGTGACGGTCAGTGCCCCGCCGGACGACGATGATCGGCCGCATGCCGACGCGCTCGTTACCGCTCGCCCCGGCCTCCTGCTCGGCATTCTGACGGCGGATTGCGTTCCGGTTCTCTTCGCCGACCGTGACGCCAGGGTCGTTGCCGCCGCCCATTCAGGGTGGAAGGGAGCACTGGCTGGTATCACCGATACCACCATCGACGCGATGGAGTCGCTCGGCGCCGACCGCGCACGCATCGTGGCCGCGACCGGGCCCGCCATCTCCCGCGCTTCCTATGAAGTCGATACGCGCCTGCTGGATCGCTTCATCCAGGCCGATGCCGAGAACGAACGCTTCTTCGCGTCCGGCCGCGAGCATCATTATCAATTCGACCTCGAGGGCTATGTCGCGCATCGATTGGCCGCGGCCGGCCTGACCCGTATCGAAGCGATCGGCCTGGATACCTATTCTGATTCCGACCGCTTCTACAGCTATCGCCGCGCCACCCATTTCAGAGAGCCCGACTACGGCCGCCAGATCAGCTTGATCGGCCTCGAATAGCGTCCTCGTGCGTTGATATAATCAAGGAGATGACGATGACCGACACCGTGGGCGAGACCGAAGCTGATATGACCGGCGTGGAAGCGCGCCGCTCCCCCAAGCCCGAGGTCGAGCGGATCGGCGACCGCAAGCTCAAACCCTCGACGCTGATGATGGGTCACGGCTTCGACCCTGCGCTCTCCGAAGGGTCTCTGAAACCCCCGATCTTCCTGACCTCTACCTTCGTCTTTCCCAGCGCCGCCGCCGGCAAGCGCCATTTCGAGGGGGTGACGGGCAAGCGGCCGGGCGGCGCCGAGGGCCTGGTCTATTCGCGCTTCAACGGTCCCAACCAGGAAATACTGGAGGACCGGCTGGGCGTCTGGGAAGAGGCGGAAGATGCGCTCGCCTTCTCCAGCGGCATGTCCGCCATCGCCACGCTGTTCTTGGCGATGGTCAAGCCCGGCGATACAATCATCCATTCCGGCCCGCTCTATGCCGCGACCGAGACGCTGATCGCGCGCGTGCTAGGCAAGTTCGGGGTGAAGTGGCTCGACTTCCCCGCCGGTGCGTCTCGCGCCGAGGTCGACGCGGTGATGACCGAGGCCGCGAAGGGCCGCGTCGCGCTCATCTATCTCGAGTCACCTGCCAACCCCACCAACGCGCTGGTGGACATCGAGGCGGTCGCCGCGTCCCGGGCCGCAATTTTGGGCGACGATGGCCCGCCGATCGCGATCGACAACACGTTCCTGGGGCCGCTGTGGCATCAGCCGCTCAAGCACGGCGCCGACCTTGTCATCTACTCGCTGACCAAATATGCCGGCGGCCACAGCGATCTGGTGGCGGGCGGGGTGCTGGGATCGAAGGCGCATATGGACGTGATCCGCGCGATGCGAAACACGATCGGTACGATCACTGATCCCAACACCGCGTGGATGCTGCTCCGGTCTCTGGAGACACTGGAACTGCGCATGAGCCGCGCGGGCGAGAATGCGCGAAAGGTCTGCGCTTATCTGCGCGATCATGCCAAGGTCGAGCGGGTCGGCTATCTCGGTTTCCTGGCAGACGAGGACAGCAGCCAGGGCGACATCTACCGCCGCCACTGCATCGGCGCGGGTTCCACCTTCTCGCTCTACCTCAAAGGCGGCGAGCCGGAGAGTTTTGCCTTTCTCGATGCGCTGCGGATCGCAAAGCTCGCGGTCAGTCTCGGCGGCACCGAGACGCTGGCAAGCCATCCCGCCAGCATGACCCACCTCTCCGTCGCCGACGATCGCAAACGGGTGCTCGGCATCACCGACAATCTGGTGCGCATCTCGATCGGGGTGGAGGATGCCGGCGACCTGATCGCGGATTTCGACCAGGCGCTGGCCGCTATTTGAACGGCTGGTCGCGCGTTGCCAGCAGCCGCGGGACGTAGGGCATCGGCGCATCCTTCGGGATTGCATCGATCGCGGCACTGATGGCATCGGCGCGCGTCTTTGCGGAGCCATGCGTGCGGCTGCGGAACAGCCCGCCGTCGATCTGGGACCCCGCTCCCTGCCAGAACCGCACAGCAGCGCGGGGATCATATCCGGCATTGCGCAGCAGAACGCCGCTCAACTGGTCCGCCTCGTCCTCCGCGCGGCGGTTAAGGCGGCCGTTGCGTCCAACGTCCGCAAACAGCCCCTTCGACACACCAGCCGCCTCCAGACGACGACGATGCTCCAAGATCGTGTGCGCCAATTCGTGGGCGACAATGACGGCGATCGCGTCGTCGCCGTAGCGCTCCAAAAACGCTACCCCGATCTGCACGATATCGCCGTCGGATTGCGCGGTGAGGCCGGGGCCCAGCAGCAGTTCGAACCGGCTGCGGCAGCCGGGTGAGGGCGCGACCAACACCCGTCTTCGCTGCCCCGCATGCTCCACCTCCAGCACCAGCGGCGCAAAAGCGGGTACCTGCGCGAGAAGCGCCGATGCGGCGTCGCGCTCGGCGCTGTCCGCTGTCTTGTCGGGAGGGCGCTGGTCGAACGCCGTGCCGTCGACGCTCAGCAGCCCGTCATTCGCGACCAGACCCGCCCGCGCCGCCGGGCTGCCCGGCACCACCAGCTCGACCGATATCGGCGTCTCGAAGCCGAAGACCTGCCGTGCGGCCTCGCGCATTGCCGGCTCATATTGCCCGAGCGCATGGATCGCCCAACCCGGCGTCGGCGCGAGCGATCGACACAATGCCGTGTTTGCCGTCGTCAGGCGGTACGCGATCCCCGCCAGCCGTGCGTCCGCACCACGAAGCGCTGTCAGCGTGGCGACTTCGGACGTGACAGGCTCGGCCGCCAAGGGTGCCGCGAGCGCGAGCACACACATTATGAGCATCATGCGCCTTACGTACTTCACCAGCCTAGACCAACTGTGGATGGGATCGTATAACCTTCTAATCTAGGCTCTCGGCCACAAGAGGATATGGCGATTGGTCCTCCCGTGCCGGTACTCTGCCGCCGACCCATAGGCAAACCGACCCACAGGCAAACGCTCGACAAGGTGGTCCTGACCGCTATCGCTCGCCGGGTCGTGCGCCGATGCTTCTCGAGCATTGTCGGCAGAGATGTCGGGAAGCACTGCGTTGCGTTTGAAAAACTATCGATCAGCACAAGCTTCCGACATTGGGCCGAGTGCCCAACTTTGATCGGAGTGGTGCCCAGAAGAGGACTCGAACCTCCACGACCTTGCGATCGCCAGCACCTGAAGCTGGTGCGTCTACCAATTCCGCCATCTGGGCACGGGGTAGGTGGCGGCCTGTAAGAGAGGCGGGCGAGCCTTGTCAACGACCATGCGCTTGGGGCAAGGGGCGCGCAGGTCAGGCGACGGGACAGGCGATGAAGGACAAGCTGGTGACGCTGATCGGCGGCGGGGGATTCCTTGGCCGCTATGCCGCGCAGGCACTGCTAGGGGCGGGTGTGCGCGTACGGGTCGCGCAGCGTGATCCCCGCCAAGCGTATTTTCTGAAGCCGCTCGGCGGGCTGGGACAGACACAGTTCATCGCTGCCGACATCGGGCGTCCCGATACCGTGCTGCGGGCCGTCCAAGGGGCGGACGCAGTCGTTAACATGGTCGGGGTGCTGAGCGGCAACTTCCAGATGGCGCATGTCGATGGTCCGCGCGCTATTGCGGAGGCATGCGCGACCGTAGGCGTCGCGGCGTTCGTCCATGTCTCGGCTATCGGCGCCGACCCAGACTCCACCTCTGCATACGGGCGTTCCAAGGGCCAGGGAGAAGCAGCGGTCCGCCAAGCCTATCCGGGGGCGGTCATCCTTCGTCCCTCGATCGTCTTCGGACGCGAGGATCAGTTCATCAACCGCTTCGCCGCAATGATCGAGAAGCTGCCCGTCATTCCCGTGCTGCGGGCCGATGCCAAATTTCAGCCGGTGTTCGTTGGTGACGTGGGCGAGGCGATTCAGCGCGCGACCGCCGAAACTGACCGATTTGTCGGGACCACCTATGAACTTGGCGGGCCAGACGTCATCTCGATGGGCGATCTCAATCGCTGGATCGCGGAGACAACCGGGCGCTCGGGGACTATTGTGGAAGTGCCCGACCCGATCGGTGCGCTGATCGCCAGGCTTGGGTTCCTGCCCGGTGCGCCGATCACGCAGGACCAATGGCGCATGCTGCAGCAGGATAATGTGGTCGCTAACGGCATGCCTGGCTTGGCGGCGTTCGATATCGAGCCGACACCGATGGCTTCGGTCGCGCCCGACTGGCTGGTCCGCTACCGGCGACAGGGCCGGTTCGGCCGGCGCGCCGCGATCGCCAACGCCGCCTGATCTTCCCGGCCGGACGACCCGGCGACCCGGAGTGCCAGCTTGTCCGAAATCCTGACTGTCATCATCCTAGGCATCGTCGAGGGGGTGACCGAGTTCCTGCCCGTCTCCTCGACCGGCCACCTGATCCTGGCGACGCGACTGCTGGGCTTTGAGGCCGAGCAATGGGCATTGTTCAATGTCGTCATCCAGCTGGGCGCGATCCTGGCGATTGTCGCGCTCTATTGGCGAACGGTGTGGACGGTGGTCGTCGGCGTGATACGCCGGGAGGCGGGCGCGCTACGCTTTGCGCGCAATATCCTGGTGGCATTCCTGCCGGCGGCCATCATCGGGCTGGCGATCCATCGGCAGGTCGAGGCTTTGTTGGGCAATGCCACGGTCGTCGCCGTCGCGCTGGCGGTGGGGGGCGTCGCGATCATCGTCATTGAGCGGGTCGTGCGACCGGGTGATGTGCGCGGCGTCGCTGAAATTTCGCTACCGGTGGTGGTCGCCATCGGCTTTATCCAGTGCCTAGCTATGGTCCCCGGGGTCAGCAGGTCAGGCGCCACGATCCTGGGGGCGCTATTCCTGGGCGTGGAACGACGCACAGCGGCAGAATTCTCGTTCTTCCTCGCCATTCCTACGATGTTGGGCGCCAGTACACTGGAGGTCGTCAAGAACCGCGCTGCGCTAACGCACGGCATCGGCACCAGTTACGGGCAATTGCTGCTCGGCTCCGCAATCGCGTTCGTGGTCGCGTTGTTTGTCGTGCGCTGGTTCGTCAATCTGGTCGGGCGGCATGGCTTCTCGCCTTTCGGCTGGTATCGGATCGCCGTCGGACTCGGGGCACTCGTCGCGCTCAATATCAAATAGGTCCGGTCCGGACGTGATTGGGGCGAGAAAATAGTTGGCCTTCGGCTATCCGGCCGACTAATCCCGTCATGAGTAAACCTAACTGACGTAATTGTCGCTTTGCTCGTGACTCCCGGCGATGGTGGCCGCTATCAGGCGATCGGAGGGCATGACAATGGCCAATGACCTGCTTCAGTTTGTCACGCGCGAGCAGGCGCACCCTCAAAAGCGCGCAGCCGCGCAACGTACTGGTGATTTTCGCGAGATCGCCGAACGCTATGCGCCGATGCGTGCGGAGGAACAGGCATCGCGTTGCTCGCAATGCGGTGTACCGTATTGCACGGTCCACTGCCCGCTCCACAATCACATACCCGACTGGCTTCGCCTCACTTCAGAGGGACGGCTGCGCGAGGCGTATGAATTGTCAAACGCGACCTCGACCATGCCCGAGATCTGTGGCCGCATCTGTCCGCAGGATCGGCTATGCGAAGGTAATTGCGTCATCGAGTTCGCCGGGCACGGCGCAGTGACCATCGGCTCCGTCGAGAAGTTCATTACTGACACCGCCTGGGAGGAAGGTTGGGTAGAGCCACTGATTCCGGGTCGGTCGCGCGGACAATCGGTCGGGGTGATCGGTGCGGGACCGGCCGGTCTGACTGCAGCAGAATATCTGCGCGGGTACGGCTATGACGTGCAGGTCTATGACCGGCACGACCGCGCGGGTGGCCTTCTGACTTACGGCATCCCCAGTTTCAAGCTGGAAAAGCCGGTCGTCAGGCGGCGCATCGACCGATTGAAGCAGGGCGGGATCGTCTTTCACGCCGGGTTCACGGTCGGCGAGAATGCGACGCTGGACGAGCTGCGTGCGCGGCACGACGCGGTACTGATCGCGACGGGTGTGTACAAGCCTCGCTCGCTGGAGATGGAAGGGTCCGGCGTGGTCGCCGCGCTCGACTTCCTGACGGCGTCCAACCGCAAGGGTTTTGGGGATGCAGTCCCGGCCTTTGATGACGGAACGCTAAGCGCCGAGGGCAAGCACGTCGTCGTGATCGGCGGCGGCGACACCGCCATGGACTGCGTACGCACCGCGACGCGGCAAGGTGCCGCGTCAGTGAAGTGCCTTTATCGCCGAGACCGCGCGAACATGCCCGGCTCGCCTCGTGAGGTGGCGAATGCGGAGGAAGAAGGGGTCGAGTTTGTCTGGCTCTCCGCGCCCGTCTCCTACGAAGCCGGCATGGTCACCGCGCGACAAATGCGCCTCGGAGCCGCCGATGCGAGCGGCCGCCGCAGCCCGGAAGCGGTGCGCGATGGCGCTTTCACGCTCAAGGCCGACATGGTGGTCAAGGCGCTGGGCTTCGACGCAGAGGATCTGCCGACGATGTTGGCGGCGCCCGACCTGGGTGTTACGCGCTGGGGCACGGTTCTGGTCGATGCCAAGACGATGATGACCGGCCTGGACGGCGTGTTCGCGGCCGGCGACATCGTCCGCGGCGCGAGCCTGGTGGTCTGGGCCATCCGCGATGGCCGCGACGTAGCGGCGAGCATGCACCGCTGGCTCAAGGCGAAGGCGGCGGGCGAAAGGGCGGCGGCGTGAGGCTAACCGGCGATGAGGTGATGGCCATCAAGGAGAGCGCTCGCGAGGTGTTCGGCGAGACGGCGGTCGTGCGCCTGTTCGGAAGCCGAGTCGATGATTCTGAACGAGGTGGTGACATCGATCTTCACGTCGAGGCCGATCCACTCGATGACGAATGGCGCGCGCGAGGGACGTTCGAGGATGTTCTGTTCCGCCGGATCGAACCTCAGAAGGTCGATCTGATCCTGACGCAGCGCGACGGTCGCTCACCGCGCGGCTTCGAACGCATCGCTTATCGGGATGGGATCATCCTGTGACGCCTGAACAGGAAGTCGTTGCCGATCAGCTGAAGGCGACCGCTCTGGTCGTCCGGTCGGCGCGTGCGACCGTTCCGATGATCGGAGCAATGCCGGGTAACGATGCCGAGTTCGAGGCGATGACGCCCCTGCAGCGGATGGCGGCGACCGCGATGTTGAAGGAGTTCGAGCAGTTGGAGGGCCTGCTGTCCGGCCTCTTTCGTGCGATACTGAGGACTCTAGGTGTGCGGCTGAAGGGGCTGTACCCGCTCGATGTCGCTAATCGCATGGCGGAACTACAGATTCTGGACGAACCCAAGCGATGGCTGGCTGTCGTGAAACTGCCCAACGAGTTGGTCCACGAATACCCGCTCGGCAGTTCCGATCGTTACGACCGATTTTTCGGCGCCTTCGACGCGCTTCCGTTCTTGTTCGATGCCGCAGAGCGGGCCGAGCGAGTTGTCGCCGAGCGCCGCCTTTTGGACGTGAACCCATGACCGATCCCCGCATTCATATTACTGAACATGGAATGTACCGCCCGGAATTCGAGTCCGACGCTTGCGGCGTCGGACTCATCGCGGCGACCGACGGCAAGCCGTCGCGCCGTGTCGTGCAGTCAGCGATCGATGCGCTGAAGGCTGTATGGCACCGCGGCGCGGTCGACGCGGACGGCAAGACGGGCGACGGCGCAGGCATTCATCTCGACCTGCCCGGCGGCTTCTTCGACGACGCGATCGCGGCATCGGGCCACCGTCCGCTGCCACAGCGGCTAGCGGTCGGCATGATCTTCCTGCCGCGCACCGACCTGAATGCGCAGGAGAGCTGCCGCACGATCGTCGAGAGCGCGATCATCGATGCCGGCTACACCATCTATGGCTGGCGGCAGGTGCCGGTCGATGTGTCCGTCATCGGCATGAAGGCGCAGGCGACACGCCCCGAGATCGAGCAGATCATGATCGCCGGCCCCGCCCCCGGCGACGTCGACGCGGACGAGTTCGAGAAGAACCTGTATCTGGTGCGGCGCCGGATTGAGAAGCGGGTGATCGCAGCGCAGATCCAGGGCTTCTACATCTGCTCGCTGTCGTGTCGCTCGATCGTCTACAAGGGGCTGTTTTTGGCGGAAAGCCTGTCCGCCTTCTATCCCGATCTGCGCGATCCCCGCTTCGAGAGCCGGGTCGCGATCTTTCACCAGCGTTATTCGACCAACACTTTCCCGCAATGGTGGTTGGCCCAGCCCTTTCGCTGCCTGGCGCACAATGGCGAGATCAACACGATCCGCGGCAACAAGAACTGGATGCTCAGCCATGAGATCCGCATGGCCAGCATCGCGTTCGGCGAACATTCCGAGGACATCAAGCCCGTGATCCCCGCCGCTGCCTCCGATACCGCAGCGCTGGATGCGGTGTTCGAGGCGATCTGCCGGTCGGGTCGCGACGCGCCGACGGCCAAGCTGATGCTGGTGCCCGAGTCACTCGACGAACGCGGTGGCACACCGCCCGATCACGCGGCGATGTACCGTTATCTGGCAAGCGTGATGGAGCCGTGGGATGGACCGGCGGCGCTTGCGATGACCGACGGACGCTGGGCGGTGGCGGGCATGGACCGCAATGCGCTCAGGCCACTACGCTATACCAGGACGAACGATGGTCTGCTGATCGTCGGCTCGGAAAGCGGGATGGTGGTCGTCCCTGAATCGACTATCATCGCGAAGGGGCGGCTGGGGCCGGGACAGATGATCGCCGTCGATCTGGACGCGGGCGAGGTGCTGGGCGACCGCATGATCAAGGACCGGATCGCGGGAGAAGCCGACTATGCGGCGATGATCGGCGAGTTCCTGACCATGGATGATCTGCCGCCATGCGACGAGGTCGTTCGCTTCGACCGTACCGAACTTGCCCGTCGTCAGGTCGCGGCGGGGCAAACATTGGAGGACATGGAACTGATCCTGTCTCCGATGGTCGACGGCGCCAAGGAAGCCATCGGATCGATGGGCGACGACACGCCGCTGGCCGTCGTGTCGGACAAGCCGCGCCTGATCAGCCAGTTCTTCCGCCAGAATTTCAGCCAGGTCACGAACCCGCCGATCGATTCGCTGCGCGAACGCCATGTGATGAGCCTGAAGACCCGCTTCAGCAATCTCGCGAACATCCTGGAGGCGGCCGATCGCCATGCGCCGGTCCTGGTGCTCGACTCGCCGGTGCTGACCGGCGCCGATTGGCGGCGGCTGCAGGTGCATTTCGCGGACAGCGCGGCGTCGATCGACTGCACCTTCGATGCAGGCGGCGGACCGGAGCGACTGCGCGCCGCGATCCAGCGTATCCGCGAGGAAGCGGAGGCCGCGGTCCGGCAGGGCAAGTCGGAGCTGTTCCTGACCGACGAGGGCGTGAGCGAGGACCGGATCGCGATCGCCGGCGTCCTGGCGGTGGCCGCCGTGCACACGCACCTCGTGCGCCGGGGGCTTCGGTCCTACGCCAGCGTCAATGTGCGCACGGCCGAATGCCTGGATACGCATTATTACGCAGTCCTGATCGGGGTCGGTGCCACGACGGTCAATGCCTATCTGGCGGAAGCCGCGATCCTCGATCGCCACGCGCGCGGCCTGTTCGGCGACCTGTCGGTGGACGCATGCCTGGCGCGACATCGCCACGCCGTCGAGGAAGGTCTACTCAAGATCATCGCGAAAATGGGGATCGCGGTCATCTCGTCCTATCGCGGCGGCTATAATTTCGAGGCGGTCGGCCTGTCGCGCGCGCTGGTGAACGACCTGTTCCCGGGCATGCCGGCCAAGATCTCCGGCGAAGGCTTTGCCTCGCTGCACCTGAACGCCGTACTGCGGCATGAGGCCGCGTATGACAGCGCGGTCGTTACGCTGCCGATCGGCGGTTTCTATCGCCAGCGGCACGGCGGGGAGACGCACGCCTATTCGGCACAGCTGATGCACCTGTTACAGAGCGCGGTCGCGACCGACAGCTACTCGACCTATCTCCAGTTCGCACGCGGTGTCGCCGACATGCCGCCTGTCTATCTGCGCGATCTTCTACAGTTCAACTTCCCGGACGACGCCTTGCCCGTCGATCAGGTGGAGGCGATCACCGAGATCAGGAAGCGCTTCCTGACGCCGGGCATGTCGCTGGGCGCCCTGTCACCGGAAGCGCATGAGACGCTGGCCATCGCGATGAACCGGATCGGCGCCCGCGCGGTATCGGGCGAAGGCGGCGAGGATGCGGCGCGCTATCAGCCCTATGACAATGGCGACAACGCCAATTCCGGCGTGAAGCAGATCGCCAGCGGCCGGTTTGGCGTGACGGCCGAATATCTGAACGCCTGCGACGAGATCGAGATCAAGGTCGCGCAGGGCGCCAAGCCCGGTGAGGGCGGGCAATTGCCCGGCTTCAAGGTGACCAAGTTCATCGCCCGGCTGCGGCACGCGACACCTGGTGTCACGCTCATCAGCCCGCCGCCGCATCACGACATCTATTCGATCGAGGATCTGGCGCAGCTCATCTACGACCTGAAACAGATCAATCCGCGCGCGCGCGTCTGCGTAAAGCTTGTCTCGTCGGCCGGGATCGGCACCGTCGCGGCCGGGGTGGCCAAGGCGCATGCCGATGTCATTCTCGTCTCGGGCCATGTCGGCGGCACCGGCGCCAGCCCGCAGACTAGCATCAAATACGCCGGCACCCCCTGGGAGATGGGACTGTCCGAGGTCAACCAGACGCTGACGCTAAACGGTCTGCGCGGTCGTATCCGGCTGCGCACCGATGGCGGCCTCAAGACCGGACGCGACGTGGTGATCGCCGCGATCCTGGGCGCCGAGGAGTTCGGCATCGGTACGCTCAGCCTGGTGGCGATGGGCTGCATCATGGTGCGCCAGTGCCATTCCAACACCTGTCCGGTCGGTGTGTGCGTTCAGGACGAGCGGCTGCGCGCGAAGTTCACGGGTACGCCCGAAAAGGTCGTCAATCTGATGACGTTCATCGCCGAGGAGGTACGCGATCTCCTCGCCAGGCTGGGTGTACGAAGTCTGGACGAGGTGATCGGGCGTACCGAGTTGCTGCGTCAGGTTAGCCGCGGCGCCGAGCATCTGGACGATCTCGACCTGAACCCCATCCTCGCCAAGGTCGACGCGACCGATGCCGAGCGGCGCTTTTCGCTTCCGACATTCCGCAACGAGGTGCCGGACAGCCTGGACGCGCAGATCATCCGCGATGCCGCCGCTGTCTTTTCGCGCGGCGAAAAGATGCAGCTGACCTATTCGGTCCGCAACACACACCGCGCGGTCGGCACGAGATTGTCCAGCGAGATCACGCGCACCTTCGGTATGTCGAAGCTGGCCGATGGGCATGTCACGATCCGGCTTCGCGGCTCCGCCGGCCAGAGCCTTGGCGCGTTCCTGTGCAAGGGCGTGACGCTGGAGGTGTTCGGCGATGCCAACGACTATGTCGGCAAGGGCCTGTCGGGCGGGCAGATCATCGTGCGCCCGGCGGTCAGCTCGCCGCTCGCCAGCCAGGACAATATGATCCTGGGCAACACCGTCCTGTACGGCGCCACCGGCGGACGCCTGCTGGCGGCGGGCCAGGCCGGCGAGCGGTTCGCGGTCCGCAACTCCGGCGCGACGGTTGTCGTCGAAGGGTGCGGTGCGAACGGATGCGAATATATGACCGGGGGCATCGCCGTCGTGCTGGGTCAGGTCGGCACAAATTTCGGAGCGGGGATGACCGGCGGGATGGCCTTCATCTTCGATCCGGACGCGCGCCTCGCCGACCGTGCCAATCCCGAAAGCATCGTCTGGCAGCGCCTCGCATCGGCGCATTGGGAAGGCTTGCTGCATGAACTGATCGGCGACCATGCCGCCGCGACCGACAGCCGCTGGTCGCGCGCAATGCTCGACGACTGGCCCAGCATCGTGCCACAATTCTGGCAGGTAGTGCCCAAGGAGATGCTTATCCGGCTGGACCATCCGCTTGTCGAAGTGGCACTCGCGGCGGAGTG
This sequence comes from Sphingomonas sp., assembly GCA_965260965.1. Lineage (GTDB taxonomy): Bacteria > Pseudomonadota > Alphaproteobacteria > Sphingomonadales > Sphingomonadaceae > Sphingomonas. The sequence goes on from CBDHCA010000003.1 coordinate 2,805,415, forward strand.
ACGGCGCTGGCGCAATATCTACGATCATAAGAAATTGATAGCGTCCGATCCTATATGGAGCGGGGGGGCCGGTCTGGTCGCCTTGTAGCCATGAAAGGGCGTCCTTGTCTGCTTATCTGAACGCCATCGGCAGCGCTGTTCCCGATCACGACATACATGATGACTTTATCGGCTGGGCACGGACACGGTTGAACGAGCGGTCTGTCCGGGTGTTCGACCGGATGGCCAAGCGCGCGGGGATCGCTCACCGCTGGACAGTCTTGTCACGAACGCCGTTGGGCCGATCACCAATCGAACCAGGCGGCTTTTACGGCGATGCCGATTTCCCCGGCACGGCGGCTCGGATGGCGGTCTATACGCACACGGCGCCCGAGCTTGCGTTGAAGGCAATAGAGGCATTGCGACAGCGCGTGTCGCTCGATGGTATCTCGCACGTTGTCGTGGCCAGTTGCACCGGCTTCGTCGCGCCTGGTATCGACCAGATCATCGCGCGGCGCATGGGCCTCGCGTCATCGGTCGAGCGGTTGCTGGTGGGTTTCATGGGTTGTTACGCCGCCGTCGCCGCACTCCGCAGTGCGCGCCACATCGTCCGTTCCGATCCCGCCGCGCGGGTGTTGGTCGTGACGGTCGAGCTGTGCACGCTGCACATGCAGGACACCGGCGACATCGAGTCGCTGCTGGCGATGATGCAGTTTGGCGACGGCGCCGCCGCGGCACTCGTCAGCGCCGATGCCAGCGGCTTCGCGCTGGAAACTCCCTTCGCGACGGCGCTGCCCGACAGTCACGATCTCATCCGCTGGGACATCACCGATACCGGATTCCTCATGCACCTGTCCGGCGCGGTGCCGCAGCGGATCGCGGCGGCGCTGGCCGAACCGGCCTTTGCCGACGCCGCGACCGGCGGACGCAGTCCTCAAGCGATCGACGGCTGGGCGGTGCATGCCGGCGGGCGCTCGATCCTCGATGCGGTCGAGACCGCCTATGATCTGCCCGACACCGCGCTCGCCGCCTCACGGCAGGTTCTCGCGGACAAGGGCAACATGTCGTCGGCGACGCTGATGTTCGTCCTTGAACGGCTCCTGGCGGGTCCTCCCGTTCAGCAGGGCGTCGCGCTCGCCTTCGGACCGGGGCTGGCCGCCGAGGGCTTCGGCTTCCGGAGCGCTCGATGAGCCTGTCCGTCCGGACCCAGGCCGAGGAACGGATGGATGCGGACGATCTCGACCCGGCGACATACGCCGCGGTCGTCGGCGACCTGGCGAAGGTGAACGCGGTCACGATGGCGTCGCGCCCAACGCTTTCGTTTCTCAAACAGGTTTCGTCGCGGTGCACGCGAATGCGGATCCTGGACGTCGGCTTCGGGGACGGCGACATGCTGCGCCGGATAGAGCGCTGGAGTGCCAGACAATGCGTCGCGGTCGATCTGACCGGCATCGATCTCAATCCGCGCAGCGCGCCGGCGGCGCGCGCGCATACGCCCGGCACGTCGTCCATCCGCTTCCTGACCGGCGACTATGCGTCACTGGACGGCGAGGAGTGGGACGTCATCATCAGCAGCCTGGTCGCGCATCACATGACGCGCGCTGAGCTCGTCTCGTTCCTGCGTTTCATGGACGCGCACGCCCATTGCGGGTGGCTGGTCAACGACCTGCATCGTCACGGCTTTGCGTATCGCGGCTTTCCCCTGCTGGCGGCGATCGCCAGCTGGCATCCGATCGTGCGTCATGATGGCCGCGTGTCGATCGCGCGGTCCTACCGGCCGGGCGAGTGGCCGGCGATCCTGGCGGAAGCGGGTATCGACGACGCCCGGATCTTCCGCGCCTTCCCGTTCCGGCTGTGCGTCGAACGCGTGCGCTGATCGTCGGCGGCGGACCGGCCGGTGCCTGTGCGGCGATCGGCCTGGCGCGTGCCGGGCGGGAGCATCTGCTGCTGGAGCGCACACGGGAGACAGGCGATGCGCTGTGCGGCGGGTTCCTGAGCTGGCGCACGCTGGAGTCGCTTTCAATCGTCGGTGTCGACGCCGACGACCTGAACCGCCAACGCATCACCCGCGTGACGCTGTTCGCCGGGAGCCGGATGCGTGAGGCAGCACTTCCACGCCCGGCGCTCAGCGTATCGCGCAACCGGCTCGACAGCATGCTGATCGGACGAGCGTCGGACGCGGGCGCGGCAATCGAGCGCGGCGTCGCCGTTCGCGCCATCCAGGGGCTGGAGGCGCGTACCGCCGATGGCACGACCATTGCGGGCGATGCATTGTTCCTCGCCAGCGGCAAGCACGATGTGCGCGGGCTGGCGCGGCCGTCGCAAGCCGCGGGAGCCGATCCCGTGCTTGGTCTGCGCGTGCATCTTGGGCCCTCGCCTGCGCTGGCGAAGCTGGTCGGTGACCGGATTGAGCTGCACCTCTTCGATCGCGGCTATGCCGGGCTGGCGATGCAGGAGGACGGGCGCGTCAATCTGTGCATGGCGGTGCATCGCTCGCGACTGACGGAGGCGGGCAGCCCGAGAGCACTGCTGGCATCGCTCGGTGCGGCATCGCCGCGCCTCGCCGAACGGCTCGCATATCTCACGCCGGAACCGACGATCGATGCGACCGCCAACGTCCCCTATGGCTGGCGTTTGCGGGCGGGAGCGCCGCATCTCTACCGGCTGGGCGATCAGGCCGGGGTCATCCCGTCCCTGGCCGGAGAGGGCATGGGAATCGCCATCGCCAGCGGGATCACCGCGGCCGCGGATTATGTCCGCTCCGACGGAGCAGGCGCGGACACGTGGCAACGCCGCTTCGCCCGGCGCCTCGCGCGTCCGATCGGCGTCGCCGACATCGTGCGCCATCTGGCCGAAGGTCCGCTCGGCCCCGCGCTCGTGACGGCGGCGCGCGGCCCATTGATCCAGTTTGTCGCGCATGCGACGCGGATCGCTCAATGACGGCTTGACCCGCCGCCGCCACGACACGAGATTCAGCGCATGGACCATATGAACCTGTCGGAAACCGAGTGGCGCAAACGCCTGACGCCGGAGCAATATCATGTGCTGCGCGAGGCCGGGACCGAGCGCGCGTTTGCCGGCAAGTACAATGACAACAAGGCCGACGGCATCTATCGCTGCGCGGCCTGCGGCAACGACCTGTTCGACAGCGCCGACAAGTTCGAGTCGGGCTCCGGTTGGCCCAGCTTCACCCAGCCGATCGAGCCCGACCGGGTCGGCGACCACACCGATCGCAGCCACGGCATGACCCGGACCGAGACGCGGTGCGCGCGCTGCGACAGCCATCTGGGACACGTCTTTCCCGATGGCCCACCCCCGACCGGGCTGCGCTACTGCATGAATTCGGTGGCACTGGACTTCCGTCCGCGCGACTGATCCTAACCGCAGCGCTAAAGGTCGATTGATGCCGACGCCTTGAACGTACGCGGCGCTCCCTGAAGCAATGCCGCGCTGAACGCATCGAAGGCCGACGCCCAATAGCGGTTGTCGGCGACGTTATCGACTGTGAAGCGCAGCGTCAGCGGGACGCGTCTCACCGCCGCGACATAGCGCGCGCCCAGATCAACGCGCGTCCACGCGGGGATCGAAAGCGTATTGGCGGGGTTCACCTGCTGGCGCCCGGTCTGGATCAGCCGACCGGTCAGCGTTGCGCCGCGAAAAAAGGGAAGGTCCCATTCGGTGTTCACGTTGGCCGTGTAGTCGGCGACGCCGGGCACCTTGTTCCCGTCATTCAACCCTCCCGCCGTCTCGCGCAGCCGGGCGCGCATGTAGGTGCCCCCGGCGATCAGCCGCAAGCCTTGCAACAGTTCGCCGTCCATGCTGAACTCGATCCCTTCATTGCGCTGCTGTCCGAACAGACCGAAGCGCAGGAGCCCCGAGCCTTGCGGATCGGGCGCGGCATAGGCGCTCGGCTGGCTCGTACGATACAGCGCAAGACTGGCATTGACCGGCCCCACCCGCAGCTTGCCACCGACCTCATATTGGGTCGAGCGATAGGGGGCGAAGATCTCGCCCGGATTGATGATCGTAGGATCGATCGGAGCGATCGGCCCCTGCGCCAGGCCCTCGATGCGATTGGCGAACAGCGACAGCCCTGCCGCCGGCTTGACGACGATGCCGACGACCGGTGTCACCGCATCCTCGTCATAGGTCGACGTCAGGTCGCCGCCGAGATAGGAATAGCCGCGCGTCCTGATCTGCTGCAGGCGCAGCCCGCCGGTCACGAGCAGCATATCGTCCAGCAGCCCGACCGTGTCGGAAGCGAACGCGCTGCCGAGCCGGGTCCGCGCGGTGGGATAGGGATTGTCGAGATCGCCGCCGATGAAGCCCGATGGCGGCGACGCAACAGGGACGGATGCGTACAGATTAGTCGCAAAGCCTTGGCGAAAGTCGAATGCGTTTCGGTTCGCCTGCCATAGGTAGCTGCCGCCGAAATTTATCTCCTGGGTGATGCCGGCAGCAGCGAGCTTGACCCGCAATCCGGCTTGTGCCGCCTCGTTGTTGTCGGTGCGCGGCACGAACAGCGCGCTGCCCGTCGCCTCGCCCGTCGCCGCGTTGCTGACCGTGATCCCGCCGTAGATGCCGCGCTCCGACCCATCGCGAGCGCCCGCCTGTGCATAGAGCATTGCGTTCGGCGCCACGTCCCACTCCGCGCGCGCCGTCCCGAACACGTCACGCAGCGTTGAATAGGTGAAGGGCTGTCCGTAATTGTTCCTGCTTTCGGGCACTGCGGGAACAGCGGCTGTCGCCAGCGTGACCTTCGGGCGCAGCCGGCGCACCTTCACCCGCTGATAGGCAAGGTCGAGCGACAGGCGGACATCGTCGCCACGGTAATCGACTGCCCCGCCCAGGACGGCGGTGCGTCGGAACTCGTCATCGATCGCAACATCGCCCGAACGAAGCGCGCCATTGATCCGCACGCCGAGCGCGCCTCCTGCATACCGGTGCGAGACGTCGAAGGCACCGCCGACATGCGAGGACGAGCTGTAATTGACCGTCGCCCGCGCCAGGTCGCGCGCGCCCGCGCGCTTGGCCGCCAGATTGACATTGCCGCCGATTCCCGATCCACCGGGCGCAGCGCCGTTGAGGAACGCGCTGGCGCCGTTCAGCACCTGAACCTGCTCGTAAAGTTCGGGCGCGATCAACTGGCGGGGGGTGATCCCGTAGAGGCCGTTATAGCCGATATCGTCGCCGTAGAGCGTGAACCCGCGGATGACGAACTGCTCGCCCGCGATACCGAAGCCATAGGTCGTCCGCACCGACGGATCGTTGTCCAGCACCTGCCCCAATGTCTGCGGTTGCTGGTTGAGGATCAGCGCCGCGTTGTAGCTCTTGACGCTGAACGGGACGTCGAATGAATCCTTGTCACCGAGCACACCGACCTGCCCGCCGCGCAGCACCTGCGTCTCGTTCGCGCGCTGTGCGACGACGACGATGTCACCGGGCGTCTCGTCGGCACCGGGCGCTTCCTGTGCGAATACCGGCGTCGTCGCCAGGATCGCCGCGAGCGTGAGGGACAAGCGGCGGCGCGTCATGATCGGCATTGGAATTTCCCTTTTATCGTTTTGAAGTCAGGTCCGGCGGCGCATCGCCCAGCCGATGGCGAAAAGCGGCAGCGCCAACGCGGCCCACGACAACGCGTCGCGCCACCCGTCCCCCGTCAGCGCTGAAAACAGACCGAGCAGGCAAGCGAGCGCGATCAGGATCGGAACCGCGAAGGTGAAACGCGTCAGGCGCATGGAGCGGCCTGCGATACGCCGCCGCGCTCGACCTCGCGCACGCGCTGATCCAGCGTTGCAGTGCGGCGGCCCAACCACAGATAGACGCCCGACCCCAGCACGATGATGACGTTCATGTCCAGCGCAGCCCAGAGCAGCTTCATCGGCAACCCGCCAAAATCGCCGAAATGCAGCGGCTGCGACAGCGACAGCGCCCGCACGTACCACGGCATCGGACGAACGTCCGTGACGTTGCCGGTCTCCGCATCGATCAGCGCGGTCGTCAGCAGGCGCCGGGTCAGCGGCGTCGCGCCTTGAAAATAGACCGCATAATGATGCGGGCTGCTGAACGCCCCACCGGGAAAGGCGATGAACTGCGGCGCATAGCCTGGGACCGCGCGCCGCGCCGCCGCCATTGCCCGGTCCAGCGACCCGTAGCTGGTAGGAGGCAGCACCGCGCGCCCGGCATAGGCGCGCGTCATCGCGGCCAGCTCGTTCGTTTTCCAGACTTGCATGATCGGTGTCGCAAAGGAATTGATGACGCCGGACGCACCGACGGCCGTCGCCCAGGCGAGCGCGACGATCCCCAGCAGATTGTGGTAGTCGAGCCACTTCAGCCGTCGGCTGCGCGACACGCGCAGCGTGCCGAAGTCCAGCTTGCGCATGAAGGGCGCGTACAGGACGACACCCGACACCAGTGCCGTGACGAAGAACACCCCCATAGCGCCCAGGAACAACTCGCCCCATAGTCCCAGGAACAAATCGGTATGTAGCCGCAGCAGGAAATCGGTCACGCCGCCCCCGTCCGACGCACCGACGGTGGCACCGGTCAGTTGATCGAACATCTGAAGTGTCATCCGGTCGGCCGGCGCGTCGGGCACTGGCCCCGTTGTCACCGTCAGCAACGGACGGTCGTTGGCGAACGCCATGAACAGTGGCGCCTCGCCGGGACGCGCGCGGAGTGCTATCGCGAGCATCCGGTCGAGCGGCAGCAGCGACGCATCGTCACTTGAAGACCCTGGCCCGGCGAAGACCTGTGCTCCGTGCCCGAGCCAGGCATCGATCTCGTCGTGAAAGATTAACGGCAGCCCAGTCACGCCGAGCGTCAGCAGGAATATAGTGCACACAAGGCTGGCCCACTTATGGACCAGATACCAGCCGCGGATCGATGACCGCTTCACACCAACTACAGGCTGTTAATGCAACTCATTCGCGCCTGTTAGACCTGCAGACAAATGCGATCAAGTCGCAATATTACCCCAGGTGTTGTTCAACGTACGACCGCCTTCTTCGCCGCCGAGCGCTCGCCGGGTTCGATGCGGCCGTCCTGATTGCGGTCGTACCGCTCGAAGGTAGCCGTTAGCAGCGATTGTGCCTCGGTCTCCGTCACCTTGCCGTCGTGGTTCGCATCGGCGCGGTCGAACCATAGTCCGGACAACCGCTTAGCATGGACCATGTCGAGCTTACGCCCTTTCACGTGCATCCCGGCAATGCGCTGTTCCACTTCCGTCCTGCTGAGCGCGCCGTCATGGTTCGTGTCCGACGCGGCGAACTCCTTCGCGAACTTGGCCGAAGCCGAAGCACGCGTCTCTGCGGCAGGAAGTGCCGGTGCGACCGGCGCAGCGAGAAGGATCATGAAGGCGATGTGGCGCATGGTGGTTTCCGGAGGTGGTGATGACGGTTGCCTCGCTAAACCCTGCGCTTGTATCGGCGATGAACGTCGCCTGGCTCACGCAAAGGACCATCTGTGAACGAGAGTATCAACCGCGTCGTCCTGGCCTATTCGGGCGGACTCGATACCAGCGTCATCCTTAAGTGGCTGCAGCAGGAATATGCGTGCGAGGTCGTCACCTTCACCGCCGACCTCGGCCAGGGCGAGGAGCTGGAGCCGGCGCGCGCCAAGGCGGAGATGATGGGAGTGCGCCCCGAACACATCTTCATCGACGATCTTCGCGAGGAATTCGTCGCCGACTACGTTTTCCCGATGATGCGCGCCAATGCGCTCTACGAAGGGACCTACCTCCTCGGCACCAGCATTGCGCGGCCGCTGATTGCAAAGCGCCAGATCGAGATCGCGCGTGCGGTCGAGGCCGATGCCGTGGCGCACGGCGCGACCGGCAAGGGCAACGACCAGGTCCGATTCGAGCTCGGTTATTACGCGCTCGCTCCCGACATCCGTGTCATCGCGCCGTGGCGTGAGTGGGATCTGACCAGCCGCACCAAACTGATCGAGTTCGCGGAACGACACCAGATCCCCGTCGCCAAGGACAAACGCGGAGAGGCACCGTTCTCGACCGATGCGAACCTGCTCCACACTTCGTCCGAGGGGCTCGTACTGGAGGACCCTTGGGAAGAGGTGCCGGATTACGTCTATTCGCGTACCGCTAATCCGAAGGACGCGCCCGACCAGGCGCAGTATATCACCATCGACTTCGAGCGCGGCAACGGCGTGGCGCTAGGTGGCGAGGGGATGAGCCCCGCGACGCTGCTCGCCCGGCTGAACGACCTCGGCCGCACCCACGGCATCGGCCGGCTCGACCTGGTCGAGAATCGCTTCGTCGGCATGAAGAGCCGCGGCATGTACGAAACGCCGGGCGGCACCATCTACCACGCCGCGCACCGCGGGATCGAGCAGATCACGCTCGACCGCGGCGCCGCGCACCTGAAGGACGAGCTGGCCCCGCGCTATTCCGAACTCATCTATAACGGCTTCTGGTTCGCGCCGGAGCGCGAAATGTTGCAGGCGGCGATCGACCAGAGCCAGGCAAAGGTGACGGGCACCGTTCGCCTGAAGCTCTACAAGGGACAGGCCAGCGTCGTCGGCCGCCGCTCAGCGCACTCGCTCTATTCGGAAAAGGTCGTGACGTTCGAGGACGATCAGGGCGCCTATGATCAGCGCGACGCCGCCGGCTTCATCAAGCTGAACGCGCTGCGCCTGCGCCTGCTGGGCCGGAGGGGCGAATAACCCTGACGAAGCCTATCTCGATGGCCACGCTGCTCCCCGCAATCAGACTTGTCGTCGCAATGTCGGACGAGAGCCAGGGTCCAAACCCAATCAGCGGCTTGAAGGAGCGCGGCTTTCCTGATTCACGGGCGTCGTGGATCAAGGAGAGGGCGGATGGCATTGTTGTGGTTGTCGGACGAAGCATGGGCGGCGATCGAGCCGCATCTGCCGAAGAACCAGCCTGGTGCCCGGCGGGTGGACGATCGGCGGGTGATCTCGGGCATCCTGCACGTTCTGAAGGTCGGTAGCCGCTGGTGCGACTGCCCTGCCGATTATGGTCCGTCGACCACGGTCTACAACCGCTTCAACCGCTGGTCGCACCGGGGCTTCTGGCTGAAGCTGCTCGATGCCCTGGTGGATACCGGCGCGGTCACGAAAAGCACCTCGATCGACAGCACCTACGTCAAGGCACAGCGCGGCGTTCGGCGCAAAAGGGGGCGCTCGACACAGGCGATCGGCCGCTCGCGCGGTGGCTGGACCACAAAGGTCCACGCGCTCACCGACGTCATCGGTCGCCCCTACGCGCTGATGCTGACGGCCGGCACCTCATCGATGTGTTTCGGTTTGAGATTGGGACCACCTGACCCGGTAATCGGCACCTAAACGGGGACCACCCTCCGGGTCATTTATATTCGCCTGTTGTGTTGGCTGGCGACGGGGTGGAGATGACGACCGTGGAGACGATAGGACGGATCAGGCGCGCGCATTTCGTGCAGAAGCTGTCGGTGCGGGAGATCGCGCGTCGGCTGCATGTGTCGCGCAAGACGGTGCGCAAGGCGATCGAGACCGAGGAGCCCGTGTTCACCTACATGCGGGTTGCGGAGACCAAGCCGAAGCTGGGCGGCCATGTGGCCGCGCTGGAGCAGATGTTGGCGGAGAACGAGCGCAAGCCGCGCCGCGAGCGTCTGACGCTGATCAGGTTATACGAGGTGCTGCGCGGGCTCGGATTTGAGGGCGGCTATGATGCCGTTCGCCGCCATGCCCGTCGCTGGCAGCGCGAGGAAGCGGGGCGGACGGCAACTGCGTTCGTGCCGCTGAGTTTTGATCCCGGCGAGGCGTACCAGTTCGACTGGAGCCACGAGGTGGTCGTCATGGCGGGCGTGACGACGACGGTGAAGGAGTGGGACCGCCGATCATCCCCCGGATGATCGGGACGATGCTCCGGGGGAGCATTGTCATGGCCCCACTCACGTCAGGCTTTCCCACAGCCGGATGTTCTTCATGGCGGCCTATCCGCGCGAGACGCAGGAGATGGTGTTCGATGCGCATGCACGAGCGTTCGCCTTCTTCGGCGGGGTCTGCACGCGCGGTATCTACGACAACATGTCGACGGCGGTGGCCGCGGTGTTCCTCGGCCCATCCCATCGCGCAAGCGCGATGGGGGACCCTCGGCAAGGAGCGCCGGTTCAACCGTCGGTTCTGCGCAGATGTGCAGCCATTATCTCGTCGAGCCGACCGCCTGCACGCCGGCCGCGGGCTGGGAGAAGGGACAGGTCGAGAACCAGGTCGGTCTGGTGCGCGAGCGCTTCTTCACGCCGCGGCTGCGCTTTGCGAGCTACGAGGAGCTGAACGCGTGGCTGCTCGATCGCTGCATCGAACACGCCGGTGCCCATCGTCATCCCGAGCTGCGCGAGCGGAGCGTCGCCGACGTGTTCGACGACGAGAAGGCGTCGCTGATGCGGCTGCCGACGACCGTCTTCAACGGCTTCCATGCGCTGACCGCGACCGTCTCCAAGACGCTGCTCGTACGGTTCGATTACAACAAGTACTCGGTCGCGGCCCGTGCACTGGGTCGCCCGGCGGAGGTCCACGCTTATGCCGACCGGATCGTCATCCGCCAATGCCACCCCATGCGGCGAGCCGCATGGGGACCCCGGTGCGCGACGATATCGTTGCCGAGCATGCGCGGCGCTATGGTCGCGATCAGACGATCTACGACCCGTGGCATTACGTGCCGGTGCTGGCGAAGAAGCCGGGCGCGCTGAGGAACGGCGCGCCTTTCAAGCAGCTTGCGCTGCCGCCGGGACTGGAGCGTCTGCGCGGCCGCCTGAAGGAGATCGGCGATGGCGACCGTCAGATGGTCAAGATCCTCACCGCCATTACCGTCGATGGTCTCGATGCCGTGGAGAGCGCCGCTGCCGAAGCACTCGCGGATGGGGTCGCCAGCGCCGATGTCGTGCTCAACATCCTAGCCCGGTCCCGATCGGCGCCGGTGGAGCCCACCATCGCGACGCCCGACCATCTCCGGCTCGATATCGAGCCGATCGCCGATGCAGGCCGCTACGATCGCCTGCTGACCCCGCTCCGCAAGGCGGCATGATGATGGAGCGTCACCAGATCCTGGAGCTGATGGGCGACCTGAAGCTCGCGGTATGCGCCATGCCTATGACGAGGTGATCGCCGATGCGATCAAGCGTCAGTATCCCGTCCAGCACGTCGTCGTCGATCTGCTGCAGGCCGAGATCGCCGATAAGCATGCTCGCTCGATCAAGTACCAGATGACGCCCGCGAGCGGACGCGAGCAAAAGCTCGCTTGGGTGCCAAGCTGCCGCTCGCCAAGGAGATCGCAGACTTCGAGTTCGCAGGCACGCCGATCAACGAAGCGCTGGTCCGCGATCTCGCCACCGGGGCGTTCATTGCCAACCAGCGCAATGTCGTGCTGGTCGGCGGTACGGGTTCGGGCAAGACGCATCTGAGTATCGCCATCGCGCGCAGCTGCATCCGCACCGGTGCCCGCGTTCGCTTCCACAACACGACCGATCTGGTGAACCGGCTTGAGATGGAGGTCCTCCAAGGCCGCACCGGCAAGCTCGCCGAGCATCTGTCGCGGCTCGACCTACTGATCCTTGACGAGCTGGGCTATCTGCCGTTCGCGCGCGCTGGCGGGCAGCTGCTGTTCCACCTCGTCAGCCGGCTCTACGAACACACCTCGGTCATCGTCACCACCAACCTGGCGTTCGGCGAATGGCCCACCGTGTTCGGCGATGCCAAGATGACCACGGCGCTGCTCGATCGGCTCACCCATCACTGCGACATCGTCGAGACAGGCAACGAGAGCTGGCGGTTGGGGCAATGTCGTTCTGGGGAATGTCGGCTCCGGGCTACGCCCTCCACCGACATCCCCCAGAACGACGGCGAAAGGGTGGTACCCTTTTATGTGCCGATCCCCGTCCCCGTTCCTGCGCCGATTGACACGCCTACCTCATCAACTCACGAAACGCTGCAAACTAATGTCATCCTGCTCTAACAGTTCGGGCTTTCGCCATCACCGCCGAAAAACATGCGTTTTCCGGCATTTTACCGCGCCTGTTGGCGCTGGGCGTACAACCGGGCCCTAGTATGGACCACGATATAGGGCTGAGGAATCGTCTGCCCTTCGGCGATCGGCAGAGAGCAATTCTGATAGGTGAACTCCGCGATATCGGCCATGACGATGCGCTCACGCGGTACCGCGCGCATCGCTGCCAGGACCCGTTCATCGCGAACAGCCCTCGAGCCAGTTGCACGTCGACCATCTTCCACTTGCGGTCCGCGTATCCGGCCACCCTCTCCCATGCGACAACACAAGGACGGGCACGGCATTACCCCGATGCCCCCCGCATTAACGTGACTTGGGCGAAGGCGTTCAGCCCTCGCGCGTTTCGTCAGGCGTGTCGTCGTCTAGACGCGCACCGAGCATGTTCGCGAAGGGGGTCGCGCTGATCCCGTGAATCGCGACCGACAAGACGATGACAAGGCTTGCGATCGGCCAGAGAATGTCGATGCCCGTGCGCTCCTGTCCAAGCAGCGAATAATAGGCTGCGGCAACTCCGATTGGACCGAACCAGCCGGCGAACAACGTCTCGTCGCGACGCCTGAGATCCCGGATGATCGGTGCCAGCGCGAGCCACCACGGCAGGCGCCGGAACAGGACCAGCACGAGCGCGAGTCCGACGCCCTTCCACCCCAGCGCTACCCAGGCGCCCCAGGGCAACAGAACGCCGATTAGGACGAAGGCCGGTAAATCGAAGAACCTGGTTATCGCGCCGTGCAGATGATGCTGGCGCGTTTCCAGATCGGAAATGCCGCGATTGAGCATCAGTCCGGCGACAAACACCGCCAGGATGCCGTCGCTGCCGACAAGTTCAAGCCCAGCCAGTACGGTCAGCGACAGCGCCAGGCCGATCGTCAGCATCGACTCGTCCTCGGAATAGGGCTTGCGCTTCGCCCAGACGAACAGGTGGCCGGCCAGCCATCCCAGTATCGCGCCGATCGCGATCGCCCCGCCGATTTCCCAGCAGAGGGTGCGCAGCAGCCAGTCGGCGATTGCCTGGCGCGGCGGCTCGGTCAGCAACAGGATCGGCAGCATCACGAACAACTGGCCCAGCCCGTCATTTGCGGCGCTCTCGGCTGAGATCAGGTTCCGGACGCGATCGGGCACCTTGGCGCTGGCGACACGCCCCGTCACGATCGAGGCGGCAACGACGGGGTCCGTCGGTGCGACCATCGCACCGATCAACAGCGCGGGCAGCACCCCGACACCCAGGAACAGTGCCGCCATTCCCGCCCCCGTCAGCCACATCAACGGCAGACCCAGCAGCAACACGACGGCAAGGTCGCGCCAGCAGTTGCGAAGGTACGACATCGGCAGCCGTAGCGCGGTTCCCATCACCGCGATCCCGAGCGTCAACCGTGCGACCTCCTCCAGCGTCTTTGCACGGTCGTCACCGAACAGCTGCGTTTCGGAGACATAGCTCAGCAGCGGGCCGATCGCTGCGCCGATCAACAGGCACACGGTGACTTCGGAGACCCAGGTGCGGTTTCCGATCAGCCCGGCGAGCAGGCTCATCACCAGCACGATGCCACCGATCGCAAAGAGCAGGAGTTCGAGTGCGATCGCCGCTACTCCTCGCTCACCGCCAGCCGAGCCACGCGGCGAGCCCCGCAAGGCCGATTGCGACCCAGGCGACGTAATCACCGACGAGGCCGGAGTGGATGAATTCCAGGGCGTCGATCGGCGCTTTCTCGATTCGGAACAGCGCGCGCGCCGCAGGCCGCGTCGGGCGCTTGCGCGAGAGCGCGACACCCACGATCAGCAGCGCGAAGCCGACCGTCAGCCACGCACCGATCGGGAAGGATTCAGGTGGTGGGATGACGGACAGCGCGGAATTGCCGGTCAGCACCGAAAATCCGGACGCCGCCAGCGCTTCGACACCCGCGGGCAACTTCAGCGCGAGCAGCATCAAGAGCGCCGCGGGGGTAAGCATCAGCGCAAAGGAGCGGTCGGATCGTTCGAACTCGCGCTCCGTTGGCGCGGCCGCTTCTACGCCTGGCGCGCCGCTGAGACCGGCGAAGATGCGCAGTGCCGCGCGAATTACCGCCGCGCCGGTGAAGATTGTGCCGATGTCGATCGCCCAGACTATTGCGCCCTCGCCGAGCGCGTGATGGACCAGTTCGTCGCCACGATGGAGCGGGCCGAGCGGCAGCCCCGCAAGCATCAGCCCGCCAATTCCCATGACGACGCCCGCCGGCCAGTAGCGCCGCCCCATACGGTACAGCGTGATCTCGTCACCCGACGCTCCGAGCGCGAGCATGATACCTGCGGTCATGAACAGCGCGCCCTTCACCAGCCCATGCCCCAGCAGGTAGAGTGCGAACCCGGCAACGCCCGCGGGTGCAAGCGTCGCGACGCCGGTCAGCATGATGCCTAGGTGCGAGATCGTCGAGAAGGCGAGCAGCCGCTTCAAGTGCCGCTGGCCCCACGCCATCAGCCCGCCGACGACCGCTGTCGTGCCCCCCATCGTGATCAACGCGGGGCGCGCCAGCGCTATCAGCGCCGCGTCCTTCGCGAAGACCAGTAGCAGCAGCTTAGTAAAACCAAATAATCCGACCGACACCATCGCGCCGGAGAAGATCACCGACACCGGACTAGGCGCGACCGCATGCGCATCGGCGAGCCAGAGGTGGAACGGCACGATCGCCGCCTTGGTCAGCAGCGCCGCCGTCAACAGCACGAATACCCCCGCCAGCACGGGATCGAGTCCAAGCGTCGCAGCCATCTCGCCCATATGGACCATGTCGAGCGTGCCCAGTCGCGCATAGACCAGCCCGACCGAGGCGAGCATCATGAACCCCGCTATTGTATTGGTAACGACGAAATTGAATGCTCCATCCAGCGCGCTCTGCCCCAACGGGTAGGCCGTGAGCGCGAAAGCGGATATGCTCATCAGTTCGAACCACACGAACAGGTTGAACAGGTCGCCGGTGAGGCAAAATCCCTGCATTCCTGCCAGGAACAGGAGCATTAGCACCTGGAAATGCGAATGGACGTGGTCGAAATAACCCCACGCGAACACGAATGCCGCGGAAAACAACAATCCTACGAATGCGGCGATGCCGGCACTAACCGGATCGGCACGGAACGCGATGCCGAGGACCAGGTCTCCCGTGCCGAAGACGCCCGGTCGCCATCCGCCGAACCAGTGTGTTATCGGCGCTCCTGCGGCGAGCGCGGTCTGGGCGAGCCAGCCTGAAAGCGCCATCACCGCAAGCGAGGTGAAAAGCGCTGCGGCATCTGCAATCCTTGCGGGCAGCATGTGCGCGGTCGCGATCAGCAAGGCCGCGACCCCGAGCGGCGCAAGCACCGTTATCGGCAACAGCAGTTCGGGCCATGTCACTTGGTCGGCCGGAGCGCGCGCACGCGTTGAGGATCGGTTGTACCGGTGCGCTTCTGCACCTGGATTGCAAGAACGAGCAGTAGCGCCGACACCGCGGCGCCGATCACGATATCGGTTAACACCAGCGCCTGGATCACCGGATCGACCGCGGCGGTACCCGGAGGGTGATCATAGAAGATCGGCGGTCCCCCGCCCCATCGATAGCCGAGCCCCAGCAGCAGCACGTAGGTCGACGACTGGCATACCGTCAGACAGCCGACGAGATGGACGAGATCGCGCGAAGTAACGATTCCGTAGAAACCGACGCCGAACAGCCAGGCGGCGACGAGCCAGGGCAAGATGCTCATGCCGTGTCCTCCGCTGTTACGTCCGGGGCATCATCGACCTCGTTATTCTCGGCCGGATCATCATTCGACGGCTCGCGCGTTTCCTCCATGAACTCGAGCATCAGCGCGCCGAAGCTGCCCGCCACGGCGACGGTGACCGCAACGTTCCCCAGGATCATCATGCCGCCCCCCGTCATCGACCTGAAGGTGCCCAGCGGCAGCACGTTCTCCAGCGCAGCCCGGCCCATCAATAGCGGCACCGCCGCCGCCGCGACGAAGACAAATCCGCCGGCCCCTTCGAGAAATGCCATGACCGATCCGGGGATCAGCCGCCGCCAGCCCGCATATCCTTCGCCGAGATAAACCAGGACGAAGCTGGTCGCTATCAGAACACCGGCCTGGAAACCGCCGCCTGGCGTCTCGGTGCCTTGCGCTACGATGTAGATGCCGAAGATCATTACAACGCTTGCTGCGAGGCGTGAGACGACGACGACGGCATCGGACCGCTCGACGCCCGCTCGCCCGCGCTTCCGGTCCGCGCGATCGGTCGCATCTTCGCCGCGGCTGCCGCGCAGTAACAGCACGGTGCCGGTAACCGCGCCGACGAGCATCATCTCCTCGCCCACGGTATCGATCCCGCGCACGTCGAAATTGACCGCGGTGACCATGTTGGCGACATGCCGGAGCGGCGGGATCAGAAGGTTGACGGTCGAGCCATAGTCGTTCGTCGGCCAGCCGAACGGCGGTAGCGCGACCGCAACGGCCCAGATCTCGGGTGCAGCCACCGCGAACGCGATCAGCAGCAGGATGCTGCGCGCGCGTACGGTCATGCTGCGCTCATGGTTCGCGTCGCTCGCGATCGTTGGCGATCGCGGTCAACGCCACCAGGAATAGCAGCGGTACGATCGCGGCGCCTACGCCCACTTCGCTGATTGCGACATCGGGGGCCTGCAGGACGAAGAACATCACCGTTAGAACCAGCCCGTTCGCGCTTAGCATGAACACCTGCCGCCTTGGGTCGCGCGTCAGCACGACCAGCGTCCCTGCCGCGGCGACGAGCAGGAACGTTGCAGCGATCAGCACGCTCATCGCCGTTCCCCTCCGCGTATATGCAAAGCGCGGGCAACCGCGTGGTTCGTGACGGCTCCCGTCAGCGTCAGGACAACGAGCATCAACAAAGTCTTGAGCGATCGACCGCTGACTCCATCGGTCACGAACGCCGCGGCGACGAAGCAGGCGATTGATGCGATAGCGACGAAGCTTGCCGCATGCAGCCGTTCGAACGGCGTCGCGAGCCGCAGGAAAGCGACCGTTCCAAGCAGCGCCGCGGCGACACCGATCGTCAGAAATCCCGCGAGTATGGCGGTCAAAGCCAACGTTCCTGGAAGAGCGCGAAGACCAATGTGCCGGGCAGCGACAGCAGCGAGAGTGAAAGCGCGATGTCGATCGCGGCGGGCTGATTGAACGCGAAATCCATGGCGACCAGCACCAGCACCGCCATGGTGCTGGCGAGCTGCACCGCGGCGAGCCGGTCCGGGGGTGCACCACGCGCAAGTGAGAGTAGCGCGAGAGCAAAGGGGACCAGCAACGCGGCACTCGCGTAGAGCCATGCCGTGGTCATGCAAGCCACTCGGCACGATCCGATGCGGGCGTGGTCGCGAGTTTGTGCAGCAACGCGCTGGACTTCCCGGGTGCGATATCGACGATGAAAGCATCCGGCGTGAGCGATCCCGCGACTACCGCACTGGCACGCCGTGCCGCCTCGACTGGATCGTCGAGCGGGCCATAGCGAAACGCTCGAACCGCCGCGTGGCCCGGTGAACCGCCGATAATCGCCGCCTTGCAAAGCATCGATCCGATCCGCGCGGTATCCTCCGGGATGCGCGCGATAGCCCTGCCCCAGGGCCAGACATGCGCTGTCGTGAACGCAAACCGGCGCGGCCCGCCTTTCACCCTCAGCACTGTCGACCATATGCGCACGATGACCGTCATTACTGCGGCTGACACGAGTTGCTCGGCACCCACCGCACCGGCCAACAGCAGGTAGAAGCCGAACCCGAACGCTATGGTCGTCACCGTCCGGAACATTACCATCCCCTTCGCGTCGCTATGATGGTGCGATTGCCGCGCCTCGTCGTCAAGCGGTGCGATTCCGAAATCGGGGGCAACAAGGCAGCGTGCCGGCATAGTATGCGCCCAGATGGTTCATCATCAATGCCAAATCACCGAGGCAATCCGCGCAGCACCCGGAACGGCCGCGCCGCCGCGACTCGTCCGCCATCGGAGACCTGATCGCATGCATTCGATCGATCAACGTGTTGATCTCTCTGGAATAGCCATGACCGGGCGACAGCTTCAGGCGTCCCATACGCCGCCGCCATGTCGCAATCCCCGGGTCTGCACGATGAACCATTGCCGCTCGTCGTTGCGAGGAGTGATCGGTCAGCTCAGTTCTGAACCGGTAGAGGCAGAATAAGCGAGCACCGGTGAGGTCGAATGGCTATGTTGCACTCCGGCGCCGCTCCCATTGGCTCGGGGAGGGTCAAATGGCATTGCTCGATACTTCGACATGCACGTGTCCGCCGCAGGATTGCACAACGAGTTGATCTTCCCCCGGGACGCTTCACACGCTGGGTTAGCCGGTCATGCGCTGCTTGGCTTGCTCGGGCGTGAGATACCCAAGGGCCGAGTGGATGCGGTGCCGATTGTAGTAGCCCTCGATGTGTCCGAACAGCGCCTACCTGGCTTCGGCCTGCGTCGCCCATCGGCACTGATGGACGAGTTCGACCTTCAGGGTGTGGAAGAAGCTCTCCATCGGGGCATTAATCGTAGCATGGGTCAGGCCATCAAGCCGCAGCAGATTATCACAATCGTAGCAATTGCCGGTGCGGCTCATCGAAGGGGTCGCGCCGATCGTGGCCAGATGGTCGACATAGACGCCGGCTGCGTATTGCGAACCACGGTCGGAGTGACAGATGAGACCGGGTGCTGGTCGTTGCCGCTGCGCGGCCATCATCAGGGCCGCCAGCGGCAACTCGGTACGCATGTGGTCGCGCATGGCCCACCCGACGATCTTGCGGGTCGCCAGGTCGAGCACTGCGGCGAGATACAGCCAGCCTTCGCCGGTCGCGATGTAGGTTCTTTAATTGATCGCCCGCGCTTGATGATATTGCGGCTGTTATCGGTCGACTGCAAGGTTCTTTTCGAAGTCGTCTCTGGTGAGCGCTTCATCTCGGCATTCAAGGCTTCAACGTCCCGAGGGTGATGTTCGCGATGCACCAGGTGCTCGCACGTAGATCTCACGGGTTGGGTCGACTGCCTGCCGCCTCGACCGACACGGCAACAATGACAGGTGCCGGTGTTGGCGCCTGTGCTATTTCATCTCAAGCCTCCTTCAGTTCAAAGGTGGTGCCGTCGCGCCAGATGGCATGCATGATGACCGCGAGCTTGCGCGCCAGGGCGACGACCGCTTTCTTGTGACTGGTGCGCTTCTTCAACGCTGTGGCCCAGTCCTTCAACCCCTGTCCGCTAGCGGTCTTCGCGCGGCACAACAGGCTGTTGGCGGCCTCGTACAAGACGGTGCGCAACATCTGGTCGCCACGTCGCGAGGTTCGGCCGCCATAATCCATTTCGCCGGACTGGAATCGTCGTGATGTCAGTCCGGCATAGGCGCCTACCGAGCGGGATCGGCGAAACCGCGCGTGATCGTCAATGGTCGCGACGAACGTGACGGCGCTGACCGCTCCCACACCCGGAATGGTCATTAGGGCCGAGACTCATTCAAAGCCAGAACGCGACGGCGGTTGCGAGCGCGACGCCTGAGAGGAAGTTGGCGGCGAGCTTATCGTAGCGGGAGGCGACACGGCGGAAGTCCTTGAGACGGCAGAAGGCGTTCTCGATGAGGTGGCGGCCGCGATACCGGTCCTTGTCGTAGCGGATGGCGCGCTTGCGATTGCGTCGGCCTGGGATGACGGGGACAGCCCCTGCATCGCGCAGCGAGCGCCGCAGCCGGTCGGCATCGTAGCCTTTGTCGCCGAGCAGGTAGCGCATGCGCCCGGCGCGTTCGAGAAGAGCCGGTGCTGCCTTCACATCGCTGACGTTGCCGGCCGTCAGCATCAGCGCGTAGGGGCGACCGATGACGTCGGTGAGCGCGTGGACCTTTGTGGTCCAGCCACCGCGCGAGCGGCCGATCGCCTGTGTCGAGCGCCCCCTTTTGCGCCGAACGCCGCGCGCTGTGCCTTGACGTAGGTGCTGTCGATCGAGGTGCTTTTCGTGACCGCGCCGGTATCCACCAGGGCATCGAGCAGCTTCAGCCAGAAGCCCCGGTGCGACCAGCGGTTGAAGCGGTTGTAGACCGTGGTCGACGGACCATAATCGGCAGGGCAGTCGCACCAGCGGCTACCGACCTTCAGAACGTGCAGGATGCCCGAGATCACCCGCCGATCGTCCACCCGCCGGGCACCAGGCTGGTTCTTCGGCAGATGCAGCTCGATCGCCGCCCATGCTTCGTCCGACAACCAGAACAATGCCATCCGCCCTCTCCTTGATCCACGACGCCCGTGAATCAGGAAAGCCGCGCTCCTTCAAGCCGCTGATTGGGTTTGGACCCTAAGCGCCGGCACGCATCGTCTTCGCGCGTATGCCGCAGCATGGCCTTCGACAGCTGCGCAACCTGACGAAGCGCCTCGCTACGAATCCGGAGCAACGGCATGATGATGTCGGACAGCATCTGCGCACGCGCGACGGCATCGATCGTTCGCTGTTCAAAGGTGCGAAGGTGCTTGGGAAACACCACGCCGAAGCTGGCCAGCAATCCCCTGATCGTGTTCTCGACGTTCATCCAGGTCTTGATCGCGACCTCCCGAGCTCGCAGCAGCGCGCGGCGTTCCTGCGCGGTCTGGCTCTTGACGATGACCTTGCGGTAAAAGCCGGTACGGGCCAGATCGGCCAACATCGCGGCATCGTTGGCGTCCGTCTTGTTGTGCATCTGGCTGAGCACCGCATGCGCCTGGCGCGCATCGACGCACACGATCGGCACGCCGCGGCGAGCTAGCTCGTGATAAAGCCAGTTCGCCATCCGGCCCGTTTCCATCACGACCGTGATGATCGGCAGCCCGCTGGCCGACAAGGCGCCAGCGATCGCGTCAGGGTCCGTCGCTTTCTTCGTCGTCAGAACCGCTTTACCGTCGTGATCCCGAACGCAGATCGCGGTCTCGTCCTTCGAGACGTCCAGTCCTGCATAGTAGCGTTCCATCATGCTCTCCTCGCTTTGGCAGCCTCAGCATGCCGTCGGAAAGCGCGGGCGATCAATTACGCCGAGTGATGTCGGCGAGCCAGATCCGGTTCGGTGCGGGTGCCGAGAACCGTTGTGCCAGCAGGTTCGGCGCGATCGGCAGATAGTGGCGGCTGTCGGTCGTGCAGGGCCGGAACCGGCGGCCGGCCAGCGCACGGATGCGGTACCGACGCATCAGCCGCTCGACGCGACCACGGCTGCATCGATGGCCTTCCATCCGGAGGGCGGCATGTATCCTGGGCGATCCGTATCGTTCCTGATGGCGCGCCTGGAGACGGCAGACATCGTGCAGCAGGGCCAAGTTCGCCGTCGTCCGCGCGCTCGATGCGCGGTCGCGCCAATCGTAATAGCCGCTACGCGACACGCCGAGCATGCGGCACATGACGTTCACCGGCCAGGTGGACGCATGCTGCTCGATGAAAGCGAACTTCACCGTGGCATCTCCGCAAAGATGCCGACGGCTTTTTTTTAAGATGTCGCGCTCCATCCGCGCCCGGTCCAGCTCGCGGCGCAATCGCGCGCTCTCGGACGCCTGATCCGCTGGCGACGCCATCGTCGATACTGGCGGCTTCGCCGCCGGGCTTGCCGGCGAGGCGCTGCTCTCCTGCAACCCGCGCTGCCAGCGGCGCAGCATCGTCGGCATGATCCCCAACTCAGCCGCAACCTCGGTCTGCATCCGACCGCTCGTCTCCCACAGCGCCACCGCCTCGCGCTTGAACTCGTCAGTGAACCGACGCTTCGTCGTACTCGCCATCAAAATACCTCCTGGCTCCGCAGAGCCTATCATCGGTGTCCGCTAAACCGGGGGAAGATCACAGGAGGTTCACCCGGCGGGTGCTGGCATGGCGGATGTCGATCTCACTCGACGCCGAGTTCTGCATCGAGGCGCTGGAGGAAGCGCTGGCCCGCTACGGCAATCCCGCCATCTTCAACAGCGATCAGGGGTCGCAGTTTACAAGCACGGCCTTCACCGCCGTCCTTCACCGCGAGAAGATCGCCCTCAGCATGGACGGGAAAGGCTGCTGGCGCGACAACGTGTTCGTCGAGCGCCTCTGGCGCTCGGTGAAATACGAGGAGGTATACCTCAACACCTACGTCTCGGTCCCCGAAGCCCGCGTCGGCATCGACCGCTACATCGGGTTCTACAATGCCGTCCGGCCGCACGCCCGACCAGGCATACTTCGCACAGCCACTTCTCGCAGCGGCATGATCAACCAGCGGCAGTCCACTTGTCCAAGCCGCGAGCCCGTGCAGACAAACCGAACCTCTTCTCCGCGCGAAGGCGAACCTTCCCCCCGCTCGCAACGTTAGCGATGCATGTTCGCCTTCGCCGCGCTTCTAGACTCGCTCATCTACACGCGTTCGCGTAATGCCAAGCTGAAGCTAATTGGCGATTATCTGCTCGCGACTCGGGATCCCGACCGTGGCTGGGCGATCGCGGCGCTAACCGGCGAACTCGACCTGCCCGCGATCAAGCCGGCACTGATTCGTGCGCTGATAGAGGAACGGGTCGATCCGGTACTGTTCCGCATGAGCCGGGACTATGTCGGCGACACCGCCGAGACGATCGCACTGCTCTGGCCCTCGTCAGGCCCCGCTATCGATGCCGAACCGATCAACATCGGCGCGGCCGTTGCATCATTGGCGACCATCTCCCGCTCGGACGCGCCGGCGGTGCTGGCGTCGATGCTGAACAGGATGAATGCGGAAGAGCGATTTGCCCTCCTCAAAATGGCGACCGGTGCGCTTAGGATCGGCGTCTCGTCACGGCTTACCAAGACCGCGCTCGCTCAGGCCTTCGCACTGGACGTCGATGCGGTTGAAGAGGTTTGGCATGGCTTGGCACCGCCTTATGCGCCGCTTTTCGCCTGGGCGACGGGTGCAGGGGATCAGCCGATCGCAACCGATCTGCCGATATTCCGTCCTTTCATGCTCGCTCATCCGCTCGAGGATTTGCGGCTCGATCTGGCCGACTATGCCGCCGAATGGAAATGGGATGGCATCCGAGTCCAAATCGTAAACGTCGCTGGTGAGACGCGGCTCTACAGCCGGACGGGCGACGACGTGACCGGCAGCTTTCCCGATGTCGCTCAAGCGTTTACCGGTGTTGGCGTCATTGATGGTGAACTGCTGGTTAGGGGCGCGGCGCAGGGCAGCGCGCTCGGGGAAGGCGCCGGAGCAGCCAGTTTCAATGCGCTGCAGCAGCGGTTGGGCCGCAAGCTCGTCTCAGCCAGGATGCAGGCGGATTATCCGGCATTTATCCGTCTGTATGACATTCTCTTCGATGGCGGTCAGGACGTACGCGATCTGCCCTGGACGGCACGGCGCGAGCGACTCGAGGCATTTGTAGAGCCGCTGAATCCCGAACGCTTCGATCTCAGCCGACTGATCCAGGCGGCAGACTTTACAGAGCTTGAAGCGGTGCGCGCCAGGGCGCGAGATACAGCGATCGAGGGGGTGATGCTCAAGCGGCGCAATTCGCCCTATGTGGCCGGCCGGCGCGCCGGATTGTGGTACAAATGGAAGCGGGATCCGCTCACTGCCGACTGCGTGATGATGTATGCGCAGCGCGGAAACGGGCGGCGGTCATCCTATTACAGCGACTATACGTTCGGCTGCTGGACAGAGAATGGCGTCCTGTTGCCCGTCGGCAAGGCCTATTCGGGAATTACCGACGAGGAATTGCGCCTGCTCGACCGCTTCGTTCGCAACCACACGCTCAAGCGCTTTGGGCCTGTTCGTGAGGTAGAGAAATCGATGGTGCTTGAGATCGCGTTCGACTCGATACACCTCTCCAAACGCCACAATTCCGGCATATCGATGCGCTTCCCGCGAATTGCGCGCATCAGGTTGGACAAGCCGGCAGCGGAAGCTGACAGGCTGGATACGCTCCGTCGCATGGTCGACTGACCATACCTCTCCTCCCCGATTCTGCAAAACCCACGGATCAAGTGGGTGATGCAGGATCATAAGCGCAGCGTCAGGAAGAAGCGCCCTGAAGATTGACGGCCGCATATTTGCCGCGCCGATCGACCTCCAGCTCGAACTCCAGCCGGTCGCCTTCATTCAGCGTTGCCATCCCGGCACGCTCAACCGCCGAGATATGCACAAACGCGTCAGGCTGGCCGTCGTCGCGCTGGATGAAGCCAAATCCCTTCATGGCGTTGAAGAACTTGACCGTACCAGTAGCCTTTTCACCGGTCAGCTCGCGCTGCGGCGCGCCACTGCTGCGCGGACCGGCATCTCGGTCACGCGAGGGCGCACGATCGGAAACCGGTATCGGCTCGCCATCGATCTTCAGGTCGGTCGCCGAAATGCGTCCGCCGCGATCGACAAGCGTGAACGACAGCGGCTGACCGTCCGCCAGGCCGGTCAATCCCGCCTGCTCGACCGCGCTGATGTGCACAAAGACATCTTCCCCGCCGTCATCGCGCACGACGAAGCCAAATCCTTTTTGAGCGTTGAAGAATTTGACGGTTCCGGAGCCTTCACCGACGACCTGGGGTGGCATCCCGCGACCGCCGCTGAAGCCGCCACCGCCACCGCCACCGCCACCTCGGTACCCCCCGCCGCCGCCGCCGAATCGGTCACCGCCGCCAAAGCCGCCGCCACCGCCGCCACCGAAGCTGCTACCGCCGCCGCCGAATCGGTCACCGCCGCCAAAGCCGCCGCTGCCACCGCCGAAGTCGTCGCCGCCAAAATTGTCGCGCTTGTCGCGGCCCCGCCCGCCGCGATTGCCGCGGCCACCTTTATCGAAACTCATGCCCTGTTCGTCTTCCCGGTCCGCCCAACAATCCCGTCCAAGAAACCCCGCGCCGGACGACGAACGCAGGTACTTGGGCGCCAAGCCAGTTTGCGCCTAAATCCCTCATAGCGCATCGGTGCGCCGCCTGCGAACGATATTTGTGCCATTCATCCTTGCAGGCTTCAATCCGGGAGTGAAGCGTGGCACAAGGGGCACACAGCCCGCCAGCCCAAGCGCCGGCCATTGAGCGTTGGGCAGTTGCCCGCTACGGCACGCCCATGACCGTTCACTTGCATCAAGAAGACATTCCGGACGGCCTGTTCCACGGCCTCGGCGCGACCGGAACGGGCGCGATCGCCGTCGATACCGAGACGATGGGCCTCGTTACGCCGCGCGACCGCCTGTGCGTAGTCCAGCTCTCTGATGGCGGCCAGGACGAACATCTGGTGCGCTTCGCCGCCGACAGCGATTATGCCGCCCCCAATCTGCGCGCGGTGTTGGGGGATACCTCACGGGTCAAACTGTACCATTTCGCGCGCTTCGACGTCGCGGCGATCAGTCACTATCTGGGCGTAGTCGCGGCGCCCGTCTACTGCACGAAGATCGCGTCGCGGCTGATCCGCACCTACACCGATCGGCATGGGCTGAAGGAATTGGTCCGCGAACTACTGGGCGTCGACCTATCCAAGGCACAGCAATCCTCCGACTGGGGATCGCCGACGCTTAGCGAGGCGCAAAAGGAATACGCAGCATCCGACGTGCGCTATCTCCACCGCCTGCGCGCCGAGCTCGATCGCCGGCTGGAGCGCGAAGGCCGCGATGCGCTGGCTCAGGCCTGTTTCGACTTCCTGCCAACGCGTAGCGCGCTCGACCTGTCGGGCTGGCCTGAGATCGACGTTTTCGCGCATGCCTGAGCCGGCCCTTGCTCCCCGTACCGCGCGCGAGGCCTGGGCGGCACCAGGCAGCAGCCACGACCGGCTGATCGGCCTGCTGCGCTGGCTGCTTCCCGCATCGATCGGCGTGCTGGCGGCGTTTCTGGTACTGGCCCCGCTGACGGCAGGCGGTGATGCCAGCTTCCTCCTCGACAAGAACAAGGTCGACATCGCGCGCGAACGGCTGCGGATCGAGGCAGCGCAATATCGTGGCGAGGATGCAAAGGGCCAGCCCTTCACCCTCACCGCCGGGTCCGCGATCCAGCGCAGCTCGGCCGAGCCGATCGTGCAGCTGCGCGATCTCGCCGCCCGCGTCCGGCTTCCCGACGGCCCCGCACAGGTCAGCGCCAATTCGGGTGTGTACGATATGGACAGCGAGCGGGTGAAGCTGAACGGTCCGCTGAACTTCACCGCCGCGGGTGGCTATGATCTAAAGACACATGACGCTACCGTCGACCTGAAACAGCGCACCATTAGAAGCGAGAGCGCGGTGACGGGCACGACGCCGCAGGGCGCATTCAGCGCAAATCAAATGCAGGCCGACATGGCCACCCATACCGTCACGCTGGACGGGCGTGCGCAACTGCGGATCGAACCGGGGCGCGGGAAATGAGCGCGGTACACCGTCTCGTCGCGCTTGTGCTTGTAATGGCAGGCGGCACCGCCGCCGCACAGCAGCGGCATGATTCCGCTGCGCCAATCGATTTTGCCGCCGATCACATCGAGCTGCAGGACAAGGCTAATCGCGCTGTCCTGTCCGGTAATGTGGACGTGAAGCAGGCGGAGATGACGCTGACTGCGCGGCGGATGACCGTCGCCTACACCGGACAGGTCGTGAACGGCAGTCCACAGGTCTCGCGCCTGGACGCCTCGGGCAATGTCGTCGTCGATCGTCCCGATCAGCGCGCCCGCGCCAGCTACGGCATCTACGATCTCGATCGACGCGTCATCACCATGCTGGGTGCGGTTACGCTGACGCAGGGATCGAATACGGTCAATGGCGGGCGCCTGACGATCAATCTGGATACCGGCCGTGCGGTGATCGACGGATCATCGGTGGGCAGCGGTACCGGGACCACCACCATGGCCCCCAGTGGCCGGGTCACCGGTACCTTCTCCGTGCCCGACCGCAAATAGGCTCTGTGGTACTTCTTGCGCTTGCCGGTTCCCGGTGAGGCGCGGCGCGTGTAACGAAGCGCTAACCATTTCTTGCGAGGCAGTACCGCGATGGACGCGATAACGCTTTCCCCGACCGACGCGGCCGCTCCCGAGACCGAACCGCTGGTCACGCAAGGGCTGCAGGTCGTGTCGATCGCCAAGGCGTACGACAAACGGACTGTGCTGGCCGACGTATCCGTATCCGTCGGGCGCGGCGAGGTCGTCGGCCTGCTCGGACCCAATGGCGCGGGCAAAACGACCTGCTTCTACTCCGTCATGGGCTTGGTGAATCCCGATTCGGGCCGGATCATGCTCGACGGCGATGACATCACCGGGCTCCCTATGTATCGCCGCGCGATTTTGGGCTTGGGATATCTGCCGCAGGAAACCTCGATCTTTCGCGGGCTGACGATCGAGGGCAACATCGCGACTGTCCTGGAATTGTCGGAACCGGACAAGGAGGCGAGGGCCGACAAGCTGGAGCGGCTGCTGGCCGAATTCGGTCTGACCCGGCTGCGTGCCTCACCGGCAATGGCCCTGTCGGGCGGCGAACGCCGCCGCGCCGAGATCGCCCGCGCACTTGCCGCCGACCCTTCCATCATGCTCCTAGATGAGCCGTTCGCGGGCATCGACCCAATCTCGATCGCTGACATCCGCGATCTGGTGAAGGACCTGAAGCGGCGAGATATCGGAGTGCTCATCACCGACCATAACGTTCGAGAGACGCTCGATATCGTCGATCGCGCCTACATCATCTACGATGGCCGCGTGTTGTTCAGCGGGTTGCCCGCCGAGCTCGTCGCCGACGCGAACGTCCGCCGGCTGTACTTGGGCGAGGGCTTCTCGCTGTAGCGATCCATGACGCTCGCCCCGCGCCTCGACCTGCGACAGACGCAATCGCTGGTGATGACACCGCAGCTCCAGCAGGCGATCAAGCTGCTGACACTGTCAAACCTGGAGATCGAGGGACACATCGCCGAGGAGATCGAGCGCAATCCGCTGCTCGAACGTGGCGACGGCGTGGTCGTGGAGAAACCGGCGCCCGCCGAGCCGCCGCTACCGGCCCGCGCGGATCAACTCATCGGCGGCGCGACCACTGCCGAACCTGCGCTGGACGTTGATTACGCAACCGAAAGCCATCAGCAGGACAGCATAACGGATGGCGGTGGCGGCATGGACGGCGCACTCTCGCTGACCGGAGGCGCGCAAGCCGGATCCGGGCAGAACGCATCCGATCCCGACGCCTTCGCGGACAGCGCGACCAGCCTCGTCGATCACCTGATGGCGCAGGCCGGCACGACGCTCGCGGGCATCGAACTGTTCATCGCACATCACCTGATCGATCAGATTGACGAGTGCGGCTATCTGCGAACGACGCTCAACGGCATCGCCGAAGGGCTGGGGATCGCGGAATCTCGAGTCGAGTCAGTCCTGCGCGTGATCCAGACCTTCGACCCGACCGGAGTCGGCGCGCGTGACCTGGCGGAGTGCCTCGCGCTCCAGGCCCGCGAAGCCGATCGCCACGATCCCTGCATGGCGCTGCTGATCGACAACCTCGGTCTGCTGGCGCGCGGCGATCTGACACGGCTCAAGCGGCTATGCGGCGTCGATGATGAGGACATGGCCGACATGATCCGCGAGCTGCGCGGCTATGACCCCAAGCCCGGTTGCCGGTTCGGCGGAGAGCCGGCGCAGGCGGTGACCCCCGACCTGTTCGTCAAGCGCGGCCCCGCCGGCTGGCGTATCGAAGTCAACGCGGCGACGCTGCCGCGGCTGCTGATCAACCGCCGGTATTATGCCGAACTGGCGTCCGGCCCGCAGGACAAGGCGTCGAAAGCGTGGCTAACCGAATGCATGGCCAGCGCCAACTGGCTGATGAAGGCGCTCGACCAGCGGCAGCGCACGATCATCCGCGTCGCGACGGAGATCGTATGCCATCAGGAGGCGTTTTTCGTACATGGCGTCGCGCACATGAAGCCACTGACGCTCGCGCGCATCGCGGACAAGATCGAGATGCACGAGTCCACCGTCAGCCGTGTAACGAGCAACAAATATCTCAGCTGCGCGCGCGGTCTGTTCGAACTCAAATATTTCTTCACCAGCGGCATCACTGCCGTCGATGGCGGCGATGCCGTGTCGGCGGAAGCCGTGAAAGCCGCAATCCGCATCCTGATTGCAGGCGAAGACGTCGACATTTTGTCCGACGACGCGCTCGTCGCCGAACTAAAGGCAAAGGGCTTCGACATCGCCAGGCGAACCGTCGCCAAATATCGCGAGTCGTTGGGCATCGGGAGTTCCATCCAGCGACGACGGGCGAGGGCGCTGGACGGAACACGATGACCTCCAGGAACGCCACGAACCGCTGATCGTCCTCGACAACGATCAGCGATGAACACAGGCGCACCTCCCATCACTCCGGACCGCCGTGCGCGCTACGTAGTGTATGACTTTCTGATCGAAAGCCCTTTATGCGGCCTGCATCGTATCGAGCGGCTGATCCGTGTTCAGGATAGTTCAGCCTCGTCTCGACGAAACCGGAGGGAGCCTACCGCTACGCCAGATGCGGGCACGATCATCTGACCGTTTCGGCAGCGCGATCTACATGTTGGTCCCGGCAATTGGTGGGGCGGGTTTGACGTGAAGCGTGCGGGCTGGTCGGCCCATGCCTTACAGATGGCTTCGCAGGGCGTGAGGCCGCGCAGGGTCTTGAGCCTGCGGGCGAAGTTGTAGGCGGCGACGAAGTCGCCGAGTTGCTGCCGGAGTTGATCGTTGCTATCGTAATGGTAGCGCTTGACGGCGGCGTCCTTGATGGTGCGGTTCATGCGCTCGACTCGACCATTCGTCCACGGGTGCCGCGGCCCCTCGACTTTGCTCGGGAGAGCCTTGGTAAGGCGATGTTCGACATTCAGGTCGGCGCCTTCTCGTGCAACTCGACGAACGCGAACTTGAACGTCCGGTCTATCACAACGAACAGGTAGATCTTGCCCTCTTCGGTTCACACCTCGGCGATGTCGATGTGGAAGTAGCCGATCGGGTAGCTCTTGAACTTGCGCCTGGCCGGCTTGTCACCCTCGACCTCGGGCAGCCGGCTGATGCCGTGGCGCTGGAGGCAGCGGTGCAGCGACGAGCGCGTGATACGCGGGATCGTCCCCTGGAGTGCGTAGAGACAGTCGTCCAATGGCAGCAGCGTGTGGCGTCGGAAGGCTTACTTGTGTGGTGCCGCGAATTCGTTCACTTCCGATGCGTGCATCAGGCTTTCCACAGTGATCGGCAGATTACGAACGCGGCGTCCGGTGGCGTGACGGACCGCGTTTGCGATCGCCGCGGCGACGCCGACGATGCCGATTTCGCCCAGACCCCGCGCGCCCATCGGGTTGGCGAGGAAATCCGGATGGTCTAGGAAATGGACGTCCATTTCGGGAATATCGCGCGCGACCGGCACCAGATAGTCCGCCATGCTCGCGGTCACGAATCGGCCGCCGCCCGCCTCGCGCGCGTCGTGAAGCCCTCGCTCGGTCAAGGCCATGCCGATGCCGAACGCGACGCCCGACAGAACCTGACTGCGGCCCTGCTTGGGGTTGAGTACCCGGCCGACATCGAACACGCCGGTGTAGCGGTGTACCCGCAGCCGTTTGGTCACCGGATCGAAGCGAACCTCGACGAACAGCGCGCCGAATGAGAACATCGCGTGCCGCTTGATCTGCTCATCGGGGCCGGACGTGGCCTCCACCGTGATCGGACGGCCCGCCCAACGCTCCGCAAGCGCGGACCAGCACTCAGCGCGATCCGGGTGATCGACCGTCGAGATGGTGCCGGCCGCGAGGCGCATGCGTTTCGGATCGATGCCGAAGACGGGCGATGCTACATCGAGTGACGCACGCTGCCCGATCGCCGCGAGCAGGTCGGCGCACGCCTGTGCGACGGCGGACCCCACGGTCGAGGTCGTCCTCGAACCGCCGGACGGCGGCGCTTCGGGATAGTCGCTGTTGCCGAGCCGGAACCTGACCTGCCCGACCGGCAGCCCGAGCCGATCGGCCGCGATCTGCGTCATCACCGAGTAGGTGCCGTGACCGGCATCGTGAGTCGCACTTGAGACCGTGACACTGCCGTCCGCATTGAGCGTCGCACGCGCCGCCGCCTTGCCCCTCAGCTCGGGATAGACGGCGCACGCCATGCCGTAGCCGGCGATCTCGTCGCCTACGCGCATGCTGCCCGGCGTCGGATCTCGCCGGTCCCAGCCGAAGCGCCGGCAGCCTGTGTCGAGGCATTCGGCAAGGTGATAGGTCGACCAGGGCTTGCCGGACATCGGATCGCGATCGGGCAGGTTGCGCAGCCTCAGATCGACCGGGTCGATCGCCAGCTTTTCCGCCAGTTCGTCCATCGCCGATTCGACCGCGAAGCCGCCGGAGGACTCGCCGGGTCCCCGCATCGGGCAGGGGCTGCTGGTGTTGACCACCACTCGCCTGTTGCGGACCTCCATGGCGGGCGTCGCGTACAGGTGCATTGTCGCCCGCCCGGCCGGCTCCGTGAAGTCGGACAGTTCGGAGGTCTGCGTATCGATAAGGTGGCGCACCGCCGTTAGTCGGCCATCGGCGTCCGCGCCGAGTGCCACCTCCATTACGGTGCGCGGGCGATGCCCGTGGTCTTCGAACATCCCCCGTCGGGTAAACACCAGTTTAACGGGCCGCCGGACCAGTTTGGCCGCCACCGCCGCCATGATGACATAGTCGA
This sequence comes from Sphingomonas sp., assembly GCA_965260965.1. GTDB lineage: Bacteria > Pseudomonadota > Alphaproteobacteria > Sphingomonadales > Sphingomonadaceae > Sphingomonas. The sequence continues at coordinate 2,836,956 of CBDHCA010000003.1, forward strand.
ACAGGAACCCCTTGGACCCGAAAGCGCCGCCCACGAACGGGCAGACGACCTGCACCTTTTCGGGCGCAATCGCGAACACGCCGGCGAGGATTTGGCGTGTGCCGCCGAGGTTGCGCGTCGTCGAGTGGACGACGAGGTCGCCGCCGTTCCAGGCGGCGATCGCCGCCGGCACCTCGATCGGCGCTTGATGCGTGATCGCGGTCGAATAGTGGGCCGCGACGCTCGCGTGCGCACGCGACAGCTCGCCGCCGGTGTCACCTGAGCAATGCTGGAGGCCAGGCTCGCCATCGAAGCAGTCGGGCCGGGTGGCGTCCGCCAGCCCGTCCTCGAGCGTCAGACGCCAAGATTCAACGTCATAGTCGACCTCGACGAGCATCGCTGCCTCCGTGGCTTGCGCGAGCGTCTCGGCGAGCACAAGGGCGATCGGCTGTCCGGCATAGTGGATGCGGTCGTCGAGCATCGGCGGGCGGCGCTCCACCAGCCCGCCCTTTTCGATCATGTCCTTCGGCACCTGTCCCGGATAAGCGACATCGCGGCTGTCGAGCACCGCCGTCACGCCAGCACCGCGCAAAGCAGCCTCTTTGCGCAGTCGGCGCACGCGACCCTTGGCCACGGTGCTGGAGACAACAACGGCGTGGAGCATGCCCGCCTGGCTTGCGTCCGCCACATAGGGTGTCGCGCCGGTGACCTTCAGGCGCCCCTCGACGCGCGACACGGGGGAGCCGAGGACACTCATGCGGGTCGGACCAGGTCGAGAAAGGCGCGGACGATCGCACCTTTGGCGAGCTCGATCTTGAACGCGTTGTCGCGTAGCGGCTCGGCTTCGGCAAGCGCTGTTTCGGCCGCGAGGGCGAACGAGGCACGGGACGGCTCGCGGCCGATAAGCAACGCTTCGGCCTCCCGCGCGCGCCAGGGCTTGGTCGCCACGCCGCCCAGCGCGAGCCGCGCGCGATTGATCCGGCCGTCCGCGATTTTCAGCGCCGTGGCGGCCGATGCGAGCGCAAACTGGTAGGAGGAGCGATCCCTGAGCTTCACATAGGTCGATCGCGCAAATAGGGGATCGGCCGGGAGCTCCACCGCTGTGATGAGTTCGCCGGGTCGAAGAACCGTCTCCAGCTCGGGGGTGTCCCCCGGCAGCAGGTGAAAGTCCGCAAACGGTATCCGGCGCTCGACGTTCGTCCCCAGCACGACTACCGTCGCATCGAGCGCCGCCAGCGCGACGCACATGTCGGACGGGTGGGTCGCGACGCAAGCGACGCTGGTCCCCAGCACCGCGTGTTCGCGGTTGACGCCGTCGAGCGCGGCGCACCCGTCACCGGGATGCTTCTTGTTGCAAGAGTAGCCCGGCGTCACGAAATACCAGCATCGTGTTCGCTGGAGTAGATTGCCGCTCACGCTCGCCATGTTGCGGATCTGCGCAGAGGCTCCGGATAGCAGTGCCAGCGAGAGCATTGGAAAGCAGAGTTCGACCTGCTGGTGCCGGGCAAGATCGGCGTTCCTGACCAATGCGCCGATCCTGAGGCCGCCGTCCGGCAGCGACCCGATATCCGCCAGGCCGGGAATGCCGCCGATGTCGATCAGAGCGGCGGGCGTCTCGACCCCTTCCTTCATCAGGTCGACAAGGTTGGTGCCGCCGGCCAGGAAACGGCAGTTCCTCAGTCGTGCTGCGGTCTCCACGGCCGTGTCTGCCCGATCCACGGCAAGATAGGCGAAGTTCCTCATTAGGCGTCGTTGCGGACGGACTGGATCGCCGCGACGATGTTCAGATATGCGCCGCACCGGCACAGATTACCGCTCATCGCTTCGGCGACGTCGAGATCGCTTGCACCAATCGGCTCATGTTCCAGCGCCAGCGCCGACATGATCTGACCCGACGTGCAGTAACCACATTGAAAAGCGTCGTGGTCGATAAAGGCCTGCTGCATGGAATTGAGGTCGTCGCCGGCTGCCACGCCTTCGATGGTCACGATCTTGCTGCCGCGCAGGGTCATGGCCAGCGTGAGGCAGGCAAGCACACGGCGGCCGTCGACATGCACCGTGCAGGCGCCGCACTGGCCGTGGTTGCAGCCCATCTTGGTGCCGGCCAGCCCCAACTTCTCGCGGAGCACGTCTAAAAGCGTGGCGCGTGCCTCGGTGATGAGGCCATAACGCTCGCCGTTGATTTCGAGCTCTATCGATGCGCTATTCACGCCAGCGCTGGCCGCTGTAATAGCGCGGAGTTCGTTGCCTTCGACTGGCATCGCCGTGGTGCCGGCCGTGTGACGCTCGAGGTTCACCGCTTGAGCCTTGGAAACAGCTCGAGCGAATTGTTTATCAGCACGCGCCGGCGCAGATCGTCGTCGAAAACATCGGCTCCGTCGATCTCGTCGGCGAGGGTGACTGCGTTCTCGCGTGGCGTGAAGGGCCAATCGCTGCCGTAATGGATGCGCCCCGGATCGGCGATGTCGAGCAGCGCGCGGGCGAGCGTCGGGATCGGCGAGCCAGCGAGGTCGTAATGGAGCGAGCGCAGCATCCCGAATACGTCGTCACGGGTCAGCGGCGGATCCACGCTGAGGTTGTGCGCCTGATCGGCGATGCGTTCGGCCACCACCGGCAACGCGGCGCCAGCGTGCGGCACGATTACCCTTATGCCCGGATAGCGTTGCATGATCCGGCGGTAGAGCATGTTGGTGACCGCGCGCGTGGTCTCGAAGATGAACTCGACGATCGGGCGGGGCTGGTCGAAGGATAGACCGAGGCATCCGGCGCAGCTCGGCGAGGTCGGATGGACGAACACCACCGCCCGTCGGCGATCTAGCATCTGCATCAGCGGATCGAGTGTGGGGTCGCCGAGATAGACTCCGCCACTGTTGGTTTCGATGACCACGCCGTCGGCCCCGAGTTCCTCGAACGCATGGATCGCCTCGCTGATCGAACCCGAGATATCGGGCAGCGGCAATGCCGCGAACAGGCCGAACCTGCCCCGGTGCTTGGCGACCAATTCGGCGCCTTGCCGGTTGACCGAACGCGCCAGCTCGCGCGCGACTTGGTCGTCACCGAAATGCACGCCCGGCGAGGAGATCGAAAGCATGGCGGTGCGGATCGACAGTGTGTCCATCAGCGCGAGTGCGTCGGCCTCGCTCCATTCCGGCAATGACGGCATCCCGTCGGGATGCTGCTCGCCCGCAGCCAGCGCTGCCTTCCGGTAATCGTCGGGAAGGTAATGGGCGTGGACGTCGATGCGCGGCGGCCTGGGCGGTCGGCCGGTCATGACGCCGCCCTTCGGGCAAAGGACCCAAGATTCATACCAGCTAGCAGCTTGTCGATCCGGAACGGCAGATCGGTCAGCCGCACCCCGGTGGCGTGGAAGATGGCGTTGCCGATCGCCGCCTGCCCGCCGATCGAGCCGATCTCGCCCATGCCCTTGATGCCGAGCGGGTGGGCGCGGGTGTCGTCCTCCTCGATGATGAGTGCTTCGATCCCGGAAATGTCGGCGTTGACCGGCACCAGCGCCTCGCCGAGGTTGCGGTTGACCCAAAGCCCCGTCCGCGCGTCCATCACGGTTTCCTCGATCAGCGCCTGGCCAAGTCCCCAGACCATGCCGCCGATCAGCTGGCTGCGCACCAGCATCGGGTTGATCGCACGGCCGCCGGCGAAGGCGCCGATGTAGTTGACGACCTTAATGTGCGCGGTGTCGGGATCGACCAGCACCTTCGCGAACTGCGCGCCGAAGCTGAAGCGCGCATATTTGCTGTGACCCATGGTACGGCCGGTCACGGACTCATGCTCGATCCGGCCTTCCGGATGCCGCGCCATCAGGTCGGCTACCGTTTCTGCCGCGCTGCCGTCTTCCGAGCAGATCATGCCATCGACGATTGTAAGATCGGCGGCTTTCATGCCGTGCAGCGGCGAGCCTTGATCCGCCGCGGCGCGTTTGAGCAGCGCCTTCCTCACCGCCGCCGCCGCGTCATGGATCGCCGCGCCGTTGGTGAGCGTCGTCATCGAACCGACCGTCATTCCGCCATAGGGCAGTCGCGTGTCGCCATATTCCAGCGTGACCTCACCGACAGGAAAGCCGAGCGCCTCGGCGCCGATCTGCGTGAGTGCGGTGATCATCCCCTGTCCGATCTCGTGCGCGGCCGTCTGGACGACGGCGCGGCCGTCGCTGCCCAGAATGCAGCGCGCCAGCGCCGGCATATGCTGCACGGGATACATCGCGGTCGCCACGCCGAACCCAACCAGGTGGCGCCCCTCTCGCATCGATTTGACCGCCGGGTCGCGATCGAACCAGCCAATGCGCTCGCCAGCCGCTTGGTAACAGGCCTTGAGCGACTTGGACGACCATTCGTGGCCGGTATCGGGCTCCACGTCGGCGTGGTTGCGGAGCCTCAGTTCGAGGGGATCGGCACCGATCCGATGCGCGAGCACGTCGATCGCGGTTTCGAGTCCGATCGCATCGGCACCCGCGCCGGGCCCACGCATCCAGCCGGGCGCCCCCGTGTCGAGCCGAGCCGACTGCGTGTGGATGTGGATGTTGGGACAGGCATAGACCTTACCGACGATCTCGCCCACCGGCTCGATATAGCTGCCCTTGGCGCCCTGCGCGACGACGGCGTCGCGAATCAGTGCCTGCAGCCTTCCGTCTTCGTCGGCCGCGAGCCGCACCCGCTGGTGCAACTCACCTCGAAACGACATCATGGTGAACACGCTGCTGCGGTCGAGGACGAGTTTAACTGGCCCACCTGCGAGCTTGGCGGCCATCGCTGCCAGCAGCAGGTGCCCGTTCGCGTTCTTGCCGCCGAACGCGCCGCCCGCGGGCGGCGCGACCACCCGCACCTTGTTGTTGAACTCGAACTTGCCCAGCACCTGCGCAATCATCCGCGGCAGCCGCTCCTTGAGCGGAAAGCCGAACGCTTCGCCCAGGATCACCGCGTCGTTGTAGCTGAACTGCGTCGGCACGTGGACGGTGAGCCCCCCATCGTCGTCCCAGACCGCCACTGCTGCGCCCGGCTCTATGGCGTTGTGGTGATGCGCGGAGGTGGAGAGTGTAAGATCGACCTGATGTGGAGCGGCGGCGAAGGCGTCCTCGGCTTTGCCCACCTTTACCTGTCCAGGCGTCCCGGCTCCGACGCTCTTGGCATCCGCTGCCCGCTCGTGTCCCTGCTCCAGGGTGAACGCCTTATCGGGATCGGGTTCGGAATAATGAACGACAACAAGGCTGGCAGCCCCGACTGCATGCTGGAGCGTGTCCGCGACCAGAATGGCGACGCATTGACCGCCATAGCGGATAATGTCCTCCTGAAGGGGCAGAAGCTCGGCGATCTCCGCGCCGACCAGCGACATCACCTTGTTAAGTTTGGGCGCATTGCGATGCGTCATCAGGAGTCTTACGCCTGGTGCCGCGAGAGCAGCCGCGTCGTCGAAGCCCAAGATGCATCCGCTCGCCTGGGCGGCGGTGATCGCAACTGCGTGCAACAACTCTTGGCCGCCGATGCCGACGCACGGTCCGTTTAAGTCGCCAACATATCGAAGCCGTCCCGTGACCTTGTCACGAGCCTCGACGCGCCGCGGAGCCTGTGCGATGACGTCGGGAGACAGCGGGGCGGTTGCGGTATCGGGCATGGGTGGACCTCCTCAGGCGATGCGCTTGTCTGATTGAATCTGCGGCGTGCCCAGCGCGGCTTGGGTGCAGGCGCGCTGGATCGCACGCGGAGCGAGCTTCAGCTTGAAGTCGTTGGCGCCGTGGCCCCCGGCACCGGTGAGCAGCGCGTCGGTCACGTCCGCAAAATCGTCGTTGACGGGCCGACCGGCAAACAGGGCATCCGCTTCCGCGACCCGCCATGGTTTGTGGGCGACGCTTCCCAAGGCGATCCGGCCTTCTTGCACCACCCCGCCATCGACTCGCATCACCACTGCCACGGACACGAGCGCAAATGCGTAGGACTGGCGATCGCGGAGCTTGAGATAGGTGTGATTGGCCGCGAACCCCTCTGGGGGCAGATCGATCGCAGTGACGATCTCGCCGGGACGCAAGTCATTGTCACGCCAAGGCTCGTCGCCGGGCAGGCGATGATAGTCGCCGAACGCGATTGCCCGGTTGCCCTCCGGCCCGGTGACTCGCACCTCGGCGTCGAGCACGGCAAGCGCCGCGCACATGTCGGACGGGAAAGTCGCGATGCACTGGTCACTCGCGCCCAGGATTGCGTGAATGCGATTGAAACCTCCGATCGCGCCGCACCCCGAACCCGGCTCGCGCTTGTTGCAGGGCGTGGCGGCGTCGTAGAAATAGTAGCAGCGCGTGCGCTGGTTGAGGTTGCCGCCGTTGGTTGCCGCGTTTCGGAGCTGGGCGCTGGCACCGGCGAGAATGGCGGCGGCCAGCACCGGGTAGCGGACCCGGACCCGCTCGTCATAGGCCGTGTCGGCGTTGGTCGCGAGCGCTCCCAGCCGAAGACCACCGCCTTGCCTGTCCTCGATCGCCCGAAGCGGCAGGGCGTTGATATCGACCACGCGAGCCGGGCGCTCAACTTGATACTTCATCAGGTCCACGAGGTTGGTGCCTCCGGCGAGATATCTGGTATCGGCCTGCCCGCCGCGATGAACGGCATCGGCGAGGTCTGCCGGGCGGGCGTAGGCGAACGGCGTCATACCTGCTCCTCCCGGCCGAGCTGCTTGACAATCGCGTCGGCGATGTTGGTGTAGGCGCCGCAACGGCACAGGTTGCCACTCATCAGCTCGGTGACCTGGTCGCGAGTCCGCGCTTGTCCTTCCGCGATCAGGCCGACCGCTGAGCAGATCTGTCCCGGCGTGCAATATCCGCATTGAAAGGCGTCGTGATCAATGAACGCTTGCTGCATTGGATGCAGTTCGTCGCCTTCGGCCAGCCCCTCGATCGTCGTGACGTGCGCGGCGGGTCGGGTAACCGCAAGCACCAGGCAGCTGTTGATGCGCTTGCCGTCAACCAAGACCGTACAGGCACCGCACTGGCCGTGATCGCAGCCCTTCTTGGTTCCGGTAAGGTCCAGATGCTCGCGTAGAAGGTCGAGAAGCGTCGTCCAGGGAGCGACGCTAAGGATACGGACCTTGCCGTTGACGTTCAACTCGAGGACTTCGAGCGGCTCGGCCCGCGCCCCAGCAAATACCTTGGAACCACTCTCCCTCATAGATCCTCCTCAGTTCTCCTGGCTCACGCCGGGTTGGCTACCTTCAGCCTCGTTTCCGACGCGAGGGACAACACGACTTGCGCCCCGCTCTCCGGCCGCGCGTCCGGCCAATGCGATGCGAGCTTGGTTCTCAGCCAAGTTATTGCGTTCTCACCGGCCAGCATGCCGAGTAGGCCGACCAGCGCTACCAGCGACCCGCCGGCAGGGTGACCCGAAGGAGCGCGTAGGCGACGCCGACAATCACGCCCAGCAGGAAAGACAACATAGGTCATCGCGAGATCCCGCTACCAGCGCGTTCATCCATTCCCTCACCCGCGTCTAAAAACTTTGATGGATGCCGAAAATGGTCTTCGGGATCGTGGCGTCTCGAGCGGTTCATTTCGTCTGTACCATAAAATGGGGCAACTTCGCGAAGCCGATCCTGTTCAGGAACCGCTCGCGAATCCTAGGCACGGCATCCTCGCTTTCCTCGTGGGTTCCAACTCTTCTTGTCGCTACGGTATCCATCGATAATCGTTATGCAAATACATAAACGTAATGGATTTGCATGAATTGACTTAAACCTACTGGTGGATCACAGCGCACTCACAGCGAAGCATAGCCTCACCAAGGCTGGCCGATGCATCGGCCGCGGCTAAGATCGGCTGCACTGCGGAGACGCTGCGCCGCTGGTGCCGTGAGGAGGCGAGTCGACGAGCGGGGCCCGCGGCGCAGGCTGGTGATGACCGGGATCGGCTGAAGCTGCTAGAGCGCGAGGTGAAAGAGTTGCGCCGCGCCAACGAGATTCTGCGTAAGGCATCAGCGTATTTTGCGCAGGCGAAGCTCGACCGCCGCGACAGATGGTGATGGCGTTCATCGACGCCAATCGCGAGGACCTTGGGATCGAGCCGATCTGCCACGAGTTGGCAGTTGCCCCATCGTCCTACCACGAACACGCCGCGCGCCTTGCCGATCCGGGCAAGCGGTCGGCCCGCGCCCGTCGCGATGACGAGACCAGAGAGCATATCAGGCGGGTCCATGTGGCCAGCTTTGGTCTCAACGGCACGCGCAAGGTCTGGCACCAGTTGCGGCGCGAAGGGATCAAGATGGCCAAGTGCACCATCGAGCGGCTGATGCGTGCGATGGAGCTGGCGGGCGTCAGGCGCGGGAAGAAGACGATCACGACGGTCAGCAATCCAAAGGCGCCATGCCCGCTCGACAAGGTCAACCGGGAGTTCAAGGTCCAGCGGCCCAACGCTCGGTGGGTGGTCGACTTCACCTACGTCCACTTGGGCAGGGTTCGTCTACGTGGCGTTCGTGATCGATGCCTTCGCTCGCCGGATCGTGGGCTGGAAGGTGAGCAAAGCGGCCACCGCCGGCTTCGTCCTTGATGCCCTGGAGCAGGCGATCCATGCCCGCCGGCCTGGTCCCAAGGACGGGCTGATCCATCATAGCGACAGGGGCGTTCAAGGCGGATTCAATCGGTCATCGCAACGCGGGGTTTTTCGATCTGCGCGAGGCATTGGTCAAGCGCCTCGGCCGGTGTTTTCCAGCCCAGCGTTTTGCGGGGTTTGCCATTGAGAGTTGCAGCAACAGCCGCGAGGGTCTCGGCGCTATGTGCGCTCAGGTCAGTGCCCTTGGGAAAGTATTGTCGCAGCAGCCCGTTGGTGTTTTCGTTGGTACCCCGTTGCCAAGGGCTTTGCGGATCGCAGAAATAGACATCGACGCCGGCATCGACCTTCAGTCGCGCGTGCTGCGCCATCTCGGCGCCCTGATCCCAGGTGAGTGACCGTCGCAGCTCTTCGGGCAAGGTGGTGATGGTGCGCGCGATGGCGTCCCGCACCGCCTCGGCACCGTGTCCGGCCAGCGCTTGCCTGTTCCTGATGAGGCCCCGCGCAGCCCCGTGACCTTCCATGCGCGGCAAATGCAGCAGCATCGTGAAGCGCGTGGTGCGCTCGACCAGCGTGCCGATCGCCGAACTGCCTAGGCCGAGGATGAGGTCGCCCTCCCAATGACCCGGTACCGCCCGGTCGTCGGCTTCGGCGGGACGCTCGCTGATCATGATCTCGGGCGACACGAAGCTCTTGCCTCGCCGGCCGATCCGCGCCCGCGGCACGCGCAGCGTCCGTCCGCTACGCAGGCATGCGGTGAGGTCACGGCGCAGGGCCCCACGTCCTTGCACGAACAGCGCCTGGTAGATGGCTTCGTGGCTGATGCGCATGCTGTCGTCGTCCGGAAAGTCGATGGGCAGACGCCCGGCAATCTGCTCCGGGCTCCAGACTTTTGACCCCAATCGACCTTGGCGCCGGCTCTGACGCGGCCCATGTCGTCGTCCTTTCCATGATGATACCGATGGCCCGGTGACAGACGGGGCACCGGGTCTGGCAACGGCACCGCTCAACCGATCCTCCACCCAGCGTCGCAGGGTGTCGTTTGCTGCAAGCCTCGCAACTTTGGGGCGCCGCCCCGCCCGCTCGGCATGCCACTGCGCTGTTGTTGCGCGATAGTCGAGATTGCCCCCGCGGGTTGCCGCGTTGCGCCGGATCTCGCGCGAAATGGTCGAGGCAGCACGGCCAAGCCGGCGGGCGATCTCACATACGCCATGCCCCTGGACCAGCAGCAATGCGATCTCCTCGCGTTCCACCAGCGACAGGTATCTGCCCGACAAGGGCTTCGCCGATGGCCTGAACGGCGCTGGTGGCATCCCGCCCGCCTCCCGAAACCAGCGGCTGCCAACCGGTTGTGACGCTCCTGCCTTCACCGCTGCCGCCTCGCTGCTCATCCCGGCAGCTACATACCGCCAGAACAGTTCACGCTCTTCCCGATTGGCGACCGCGGGCCGCCCCGGCGACCGCAATATTGACCGGGTGCACCGTCCGAACGCCGCTTCTTGATATCCACCGCCCGCCTCCTTTTTCGAAGCGTTGCGACAACCGGTTGAATCCGCCTTGGCTGCCGCGATCCGAGTGGTGGATCAGCCCTTCGGGTGGGCGCCGCATCGTCAGGGCCTTGCGCAGGGCAGCGAGCGCCAGATTGCGATGCAGCCTGTTGCCGACGGCCCTCCCGAGCCTGTCGAGGGGCGACGACGCGGCGGGAGAACAGATCGATCGCGACTGCCAGATAGAGCTATCCCTCCCGCGTCCAGACATATGAGATGTCCACGCCCCATTTCTGGTTCGAGGCCGTCGCGGTGAAATCCTGATCGATGATGTTGGGCGCGATCGGCCAGCTATGTTCGCTGTCCGTTGTCCGCCCTTCGACAAGCTCAGGAGAGCCTTGAACCGTCGCTTCTGCCTTGCCGCCAAGCCGTTCTCACGCATCAGCCGCGCCGTTCGTCGTCGGCCGATGGCGAAGCCATCATCCTTCAGCTCGCGCGTCATGCCAGGACTGCCGTAGGTGCCGTTGGACAGCGCGAACGCCGAACCGACATGCGCCAGCATCACCATGTCACCGTGCTGGCGCTTGCTGGCAGGTCGATCCTTCCAGGCGAAATAGCCGCTCTGGCTGACGCCGAGCACCTGGCAGAGGCGGTGTACGGGGAAATCCTTCTTCGCCTCATCGACGAGCGCGAACCTCACCCTTCGGCTCTCGCCATGCCCCCGGCATGGCTGCACTTCCTCAGTCCCTTCAGGGCAAAAGAGCGGTGGCACGCTTCAAGTTGTCCCGCTCCTGCCGCAAGATCTCGTTCTCCCGGCGGAGGCGCTTCGGCTCAGCCATGACGTCCTGCGCGCCGGCCGCGTCCGGCATTGCGACCGCGCGATCGCGACTCTTGCTCATCCAGCGCGTCAGCGTCGACAGCCCGACCCCAAGATCCTCCGCAATTTGCCGCTTCGTACGGCCGCTGGTCCCAACCAGCCGCACCGCCTTGTCCTCAAACTCCTTCGTAAATCACTTCTGCTTCGTCATCGGGTTCACCTCTCATCTCAAGGGAACTCTCCACTTTTCCAAAGCAAGTCCAAACAGCGCTTCGCCAAGACACTCCCGAGCAAAGTCGAGGGGCCGCGGCACTCGTAACAAACCGCCAGATCGGCGCGGGGTGGTGGAGCCGAGGGGAATCGAACCCCTGACCTCTGCAGTGCGATTGCAGCGCTCTCCCATCTGAGCTACGGCCCCGTGCCTCATCCGCCATGTCGGGAAGGTGCCTTAGCGCTTCGCCCCACCGCGTGCAACTGCCGTGGAACAGGGTTCGGAGCGCTCGCGTTAAGTCTCACGAACAGGAGCAGGCATGAACACTATCGGCAAGATCGGACTGGGACTCGGCAGCTTCGTCGCGGGGACGGCGGCGTTGCTCGGGGTCGCCGTGCTGAGCGGGCGGCATCTGAGCCGGGGCGCCGGCGCGCGCGGCGGAGGAGAAGGTTCGGCGGAGCACGTCCCGACCGATCTGATGCGCGACACACATCCCGGCTCCAACGACCGCGCGCCCGAGGCCTTCCGTCCCGATCCGACCGCTGCGGTGCCCGAGGGCGAGCGCGAGGCACTTCGCCCCGCGACCGGTCCGGCCCCGACCCTAGTGCAGGGGCACGCCGCCGACCGGATCTAGTGCATCAGACGCGGCGCTCGTCGGCCAGTTCGCAATCCTGGTCCCCCGTCTCGACCTGCAAGGTGGCGTGGCCGATCCCGAAACGGTCGTGCAACATGGCTTGCGCGTCAGCGAGGAAACGGTCGCCCGGATGGCCTGAGGGCGCCACCAGATGTGCGGTAAGCACCGTCTCGGTCGTGCTCATCGGCCAGATGTGCAGGTCGTGCGTGCCCGCGATCCCCGGCAGATCGCGGAGCGCCGCTTCCACCCGGTCGGGATCGATCCCCGAAGGGACCGCGGCCAAAGCCATCGACATCGTCTCGCGCAGCAGTCCCCAGGTCTGCCAGAAGATCAGGACGGCGATCGCGATGCTGACCGCGGGATCGATCCAGCCCAGCCCCGTCCGCCAGATGACAAGCCCCGCGACCACGACGCCGGCCGATACCGCCGCGTCGGCCGCCATGTGAAGAAACGCGCCGCGGATGTTGACGTCTCCGTGCCGTCCGCGCGCGAACAGCAGGGCGGTTGCTACATTGACGACGATGCCGATCGCCGCCACCACCGCGACGGTCGGCCCGGCCGCGGTTCCCGGCTCGCCAAACCGCTGTACCGCCTCCAGGACGATCGCGCCGAGGGCCACCAGCAGCAGCAGCGCGTTCAGCAGCGCCCCCAGGATCGTCGACCCCTTCAGACCATAGGTAAACCGCTTCGTCGGCGCGCTTCTGGCCAGTGCCGCGCCGCCCCAGGCGACGCCAAGGCCCAGCACGTCGGACAGATTGTGCCCCGCATCCGCCAGCAGCGCGACGGAGTCGGCATACAGCCCCGCACCGACCTCGGCGGCGATGAACACGGCGTTGAGCGCGATGCCGATCGCGAACGCACGGTCGAACGATGCCGGCGCATGGGAGTGACCCGGCACATGATGGTCGTGCGCCATCAGCCGATCAGCAATCCAGCAAGCGCCGCGCTCATCAGGTTCGCGAGCGATCCCGCAAGCAGCGCGCGCAGCCCCAGCCTGGCGATCATCGGCCGCTGATTGGGTGCCAGCCCGCCCGTCACCGCCATCTGGATCGCGATCGACGAGAAGTTGGCGAAGCCGCACAGCGCGAACGTCACGATCGCGACCGTGCGGGGGCTCAGCGTCGCTGCCTGCTTGCCGAGGTCGATATAGGCGACGAACTCGTTCAGCACGATCTTCTCCCCGAACAGTCCGCCGGCGATCCCGGCTTCGTGCCACGGCACGTTGAGCAGGAACATGATCGGCTTGAAGACATAGCCGAGCAGCCCCTGGAAGCTCAACTCGGGATAGCCGAACCAGCCGCCGATCCCGCCCAGCAGGCCGTTGGCCAGCGCCACCAGCGCGACGAAGGCCAGCACCATCGCCCCGACCGCGACCGCCAGCCTGACCCCGGTCTGCGCGCCCTGTGCCGCCGCCATGATGATGTTCGCGGGCTTTTCCTCGTCATGGCTCGCCTCCGCCATCGTCACCGCCACCCGCTGCCCCTCGGGCAGCAGCGCGGCGGGACCCTGCCCGCTGAGCCGGTGCCCCGCGAGCGCCACCTCGTCCAGTTCGGCGACCCGGCGTCGGTCGGGCATGATGATCTTCGCCATCAGGATGCCGCCGGGCGCGGCCATGAAGCTCGCCGCCAGCAGATAGTCGATGCGGATGCCCATCGAGGCATAGGCGGCCAGGATCGTGCCGGCGACCCCGGCCATGCCGCTGGTCATCACCGTGAACAGTTGCGCGGGCGTCAGCGCCGCCAGATAGGGCCGGATGACCAGCGGCGACTCGCTTTGCCCGACGAACACGTTGGCCGCCGCGCACAGCGACTCCACCTTCGACACGCCGATAACCCACTCGATCGCACCCCCCAGCCAGCGCACGACGAACTGCATGATGCCAAGATGGTACAGGATCGACACCAGGCTGGCGAAGAAGATGATGACCGGCAGCGCCTGGATCGCGAAATTGCGCCCCAGCGGGTCGCTCGCCAGCGCGCCGAACAGGAAACTGGTCCCAGCATTGGCATAGCCCAGCAGGTTCGCGACGCCCCCCGACAGGAACGACAGCACCTGCTTCCCCCAGTCGACATAGAGCACCAGCACCGCGATCCCCGCCTGCAACGCAAACGCGCTGGCGACGACGTGCGGGCGGATCGCGCCCCGGTCGGTGGAGAACAGGACGGCCAGCCCCAGGATCACGACGATGCCGGCGACGCCGACCATCAACCTCATGTCCCAACCCCCCGACGCATCCGCCCCACCTCTTACACGCCGCTGCGCGATGCGCTAGCGGGGCGCATGCAGCAAGCTCCGACCGTGGGCATCTCGCCCTCGCTGTTCGCCTACTCGGTCTTCTATGGCGGCATGGTCTGCATCGCCGGCGTGCTTGGAAACAAGCAGGTCTCCATCGGTCCGCTGGCAGTCGAGGCCGGGATCTTTGCCTTCCTCCTGCTGGTCGTCGTGTCGAGCGCGGTCGCCGAGCTCCACGGACGCGCCGTCGCCAACCGGCTGGTCCGCTTCGGCTTTGTCCCCCTCATCGCGTCGATCCTCCTCGCCGCGATCGTCCTGGCCGTTCCCGCGTCGCCCGACATGGATCCGGATCGGGCGCGCGCTTTCGCGCTGATGATGGGCGGCACCCCGCGCATCTGGCTGGGCGGGATAATCGCCTATGGCGTCTCGCAAACGCTCAACGTGACGATCTTCGCCGCCCTAAGGGGCAAAGAGCCGCAGGGTCGTCAGGGTAGCCGCCTGCTCTGGCTGCGCGGCGCGATTGCCGGCATGGGCAGCCAGGTCGTCGACACGCTGCTGTTCGTCACGATCGCCTTCGCCGGCGTCTTTCCGATCGGGCAATTGCTGCTGGGCCAGATGCTCGCCAAGGTGACCCTGTCCGCCCTCCTGGTTCCCCCGCTGATCTACCTGTTCGTGGGGCTGGGGCGACGACTGGACGGGCGTGACGCTAGGTACCGAGTGCGATGATGACGCCTCCCTTTGTAAAAGTTAGGGTAAGTTCAGGAAAATGAAAACGATTTTATAGTCCTAGCCGGATCGTTTCTCGCCAAGTCCCGTTATTTTAGCTTGGTGCTCGCGACCCGGCGGGACTCTGCGGCGAGGGACGGCTCATGCATTTGACGAAGGCGCTGATCGCTGAGTTCATCGGCACGTTCGCGCTGATATTCATTGGCGCCGGTGCGGTAGTGGCGCTTGCTCCGAACAATTTCGCGGCGATCGGTCTCGCACACGGGTTCGTCATCATGGCGTTCGCCTATGCCTTCGGCAACGAGAGCAATTCCTATCTCAATCCGGCGTTGACACTGGGCGTCGTACTGGCCGGCGAAGGCGGAGCCCTCGCGGCCATTCCGATCTTTCTAGCGCAGTTCGCGGGCGGTGCAGCGGGCGGTTTGGCACTCGCCTCCATCTATGGCACGGATGCCGCCAACCATCTCGGCATGACCGTCATCAATATGGATATCACCTCGATCGCCGGCGGGTTGTGGCTGGAAGCGATCGGCACGTTCTTCCTGATGACGATCGTCCTCAACACCGCGTTGCGCGGTGTTGCCGGCAATTTCGCGCCGTTCGCCATCGGAATGACCATCGCCTTTTGCATCATGAGCTTCGGCGCCGTCACCGGTGGTGCCGTCAATCCGGCGCGCACGCTCGGACCCGCGATCGGGCTGGGTCGTTTCCGCGAAGCCGTCCCCTATATGCTTGCCCAGTTCGCGGGTGCCGTCGTCGCGGCACTTCTCTACCGGTTCGTCTTCGCCAAAACGATGGGCGATGAGAACGCGGATGACGCGGATGCGGAACCCGCATTCTGAACCGCTACCTAACTCATGTAACCTGAGGAACCTCCCATGAACGAGATGAAACCCCGCTCCGCCTTTTCCAACGGCCCCGACAAGACCTATACCGAAACCTACGAGATGACCGGCAAATGCCCTTTCGGCGGCGACCGGATCGGCGGTGCGCTCGGCATGTCGCCTACGCTCGAAAACTGGTATCCGAACCGCCTCCGGGTCGAGTTGCTCCATCACAACGGCTTGCCCGCTGATCCGCTCGGCGGCGATTTTGATTACGCCGAGGCGTTCAACCGCCTCAATTTCCAGGCGCTCAAGAACGACATCAAGCAACTGCTGCAGACCTCGGTCGCATGGTGGCCCGCCGACTACGGCAATTACGGCCCGCAGATGATCCGCATGGCTTGGCATTCGGCGGGCACCTACCGGATAGCCGACGGTCGCGGCGGCGCGGGTGCGGCGATGCAGCGGTTCGCGCCGATCAACAGTTGGTGGGACAACGGCAATACCGACAAGTCACGCCGACTGCTGCAACCGATCAAGCACAAATACGGCAGCGGATTGTCCTGGGCCGACCTGATCGTGCTGACCGGCAATTGCGCGCTAGAGATTATGGGCTTTCCGACCTACGGCTTCGGCGGCGGGCGCCTCGATGCATGGGAAGCGGACGACGCGACCTATTGGGGTCCGGAGATTTGGGATCCCAAGAACATCGAATCCTATGACGACATGGTCCTGCGCGACAAGCGCTGGCGCGGCGAGAACGGCGACGCCGATTACGACCTCGAAAATCCGCTGGCGAACACGCATCAGGCGTTGATCTATGTTAATCCGGAAGGGCCGAACGCCGGCGGCGATCCGATGGGTTCGGCGCGCGACATCCGCGTCTCCTTCACCCGCATGGCAATGAACGACGAGGAAACCGTCGCGCTCATCGCCGGCGGCCACGCGTTCGGGAAGAGCCACGGCATGACGCCCCCGGACCAGATCGGACCTCCGCCGGAAATGTCGCCGATGGAGGCGATGGGTCTAGGCTGGAACAATCCCCGGGGAACGGGCCACGGCGCGGATACGATGACCAACGGCATTGAGGGAAGCTGGACGCCGAACCCGACGCAGTGGGACAATACGTACTTCGAGAACCTGATGAAATTTGACTGGGTGCAGACGAAGAGCCCTGCGGGCGCGTTGCAATGGACGCCGAGCGATCCCTACGCACCCAAGACCCCCGATGCGCATATCGAGGGCCAGATGAATGACCTGATGATGATGACCAGCGACATCGCGCTCAAGGTCGATCCGGACTATCGCAAGGTCTGCGAGAAGTTCCTGAACGACTTCGACGCGTTCACGCAGGCATTCTCGAAGGCATGGTACAAGCTGACCCACCGCGACATGGGGCCGAAGGAACGCTACCTCGGACCCGAAGTCGTGCTCGAGGACGATCTGACGTGGCAGGATCCGATCCCCGGGCGCGACTATGATCTGATCGACAGTGGTGACATCGCTTCGCTCAAACAGGCAATCATGGATAGCGGGCTGTCGGTTTCCGACCTCGCCTTCACCGCGTTCTCGGCGGCGCAGACATACCGTGACAGCGACCGGCGCGGCGGTGCGAACGGTGGACGGCTCGCGCTCGCGCCGCAACGGAACTGGATCGTCAACCAGCGCACCGTGCCGGTGATCGACAGGTTGCGTGGCGTGATGGCGAACTTCAATGACCGGCAGACCGGCGGCAAGCACGTCTCGCTCGCCGACCTGATCGTACTCGGCGGGTGTATCGCGGTCGAACGCGCGGCCAGGGACGCGGGCGTCGACGCAACCGTTCCGTTCACGCCCGGCCGCGTCGATACCACGCAGGATCGGACCGACGAGGAAAGCTTCGAATGGCTCAAACCGGTCGTGGACGGTTTTCGCAACTATGTCGCCGATGATTTCGATGACATATCGCAGGGCGTGGCGACCGAGGAACTGTTCCTCGACAAGGCGAATCTACTGAAGCTGACCGCGCCGGAATGGACCGTTCTGACGGGCGGAATGCGGATGCTGGGTCTCAACCATGACGGTTCCGATCACGGCGTGTTCACCGACCGGGTCGGCGTGCTCAGCAACGATTTCTTTGTCGCCCTGACGGACAACGAACTGGTCTGGGAAAAGGCTGATGAGCAGGGCGCGCGCTTCGTCCTCAAGGATCGCGCCAGCGGACAGACACGGTTCACCGCGACCCGCAACGACCTGGTCTTCGGCTCGAACGCGCAGTTGCGCGCGATCGCGGACGTCTATGCCGCAACCGATGGGCAGCGACGCATGGTCAGGGACTTCATCCGCGTCTGGGACAAGGTGATGATGCTCGACCGCTACGACGTGAACGGGCACAAGCGCTACGGGCCGATGCCGGCCTGATCCGGTGCAGCCCACGAGGCCCACCATCTGGTGGGCCTCGCTCGGTCACGCGTCTCGTGTGAATGTTGTGAACGTCCGGTACCTCCTTCCTGCCCTTTAGCTTGCGCGTCCGCCGCTTTAAGGGCGGCACATGTTCGATCATGCTCCCTCACCTGCGATGCTCGCCAAGGCGGAGACGCTGACCGAGGCGTTGCCGTATCTGCAACGCTATGCGGGCAAGACGTTCGTCGTCAAATATGGCGGGCACGCGATGGGCGATCCCGAACTTGCGCGCGACTTCGCCGAGGACATGGTGCTGCTGAAGGCGGTCGGGATCAACCCGGTCGTCGTGCATGGCGGCGGCCCGCAGATCGGATCGATGCTGAGGCGACTCGGCGTCGAGTCGCGCTTTATAGACGGCCTGCGCGTAACCGACGCCGAAACCGCGCGGATCGCTGAAATGGTGCTAGCCGGTTCGATCAACAAGGAGATCGTCGGCTGGATCGGACAGGCGGGGGGCCGCGCCGTCGGTATCTCGGGCAAGGACGCGGGGCTGGTCCGCGCGGAGAAGATCAGCGGGCGCGGCGCCGATCCGCTTCAGGGGATCGAACGTCATGTCGATCTCGGCTTCGTCGGCCATCCGGTGGGAGTGGACCGCACGATAATCGACACGCTGTCGGCAGCCGGCATCATTCCCGTCATCGCCCCGATCGCGATCGGGGCGGACGGGCATACCTACAACATCAACGCCGACACGATGGCCGGTGCCATCGCCGCCGCTCTGGGGGCGGCACGCTTCTTCCTCCTGACCGACGTGGCGGGGGTGCTCGATAAGCAGGGCGCGCTCATGACCGACCTCGACCCCGCGACCATCGCCGCGCTGCGCTTGGACGGCACCATCACCGGCGGGATGATTCCGAAGCTGGAGACGTGCGTCACGGCCGTCGAGGGCGGGGTGGACGCGGCCGTCATCCTCGACGGGCGCATTCCGCACGGCATGCTGCTCGAGATCTTCACCGCACGCGGCGCGGGCACGCTGGTCCGGCGCTGACTGTCCGTTTATAGACTCGGCATACCCCTGCGCCATCACCTGAAGGTTCTCTCGTCTTGAACATGCTCCTCGACATCATCCAGATTCTCCTGACCATCCTCTGGTGGATCATCATCGTTCAGGCGATCATGTCCTGGCTGATCGCGTTCAACGTCATCAACACGCATAACGACCTCGTCCGCTCCGTCTGGTACGCGCTGGAGCGGATGACGGAGCCGCTCTACCGCCCGATCCGCCGCGTGCTGCCCGACTTCGGCGCGCTCGACCTGTCCCCGCTCGTCGTGCTGCTGATCCTCTATATCCTGATGAACGTCGTCATTCCGCGGCTGTACGTCACGCCCTACGCGATGTGAGCCACGGGCGTGGCGGCTGAGATCATCGACGGCAAGGCGTTCGCGGCCGGTCTGCGCGAACGTATCGCAGCGCAAGTCACCGCCTTCGGCGAAGCCACGGGGCGGACGCCCGGACTGGCGGTCGTGCTGGTCGGCGACGATGCCGCGTCGTCCGTCTATGTCCGCAACAAGGGCCGCGCGACGCGCGAAGCGGGGATGCTGAGTGTCGAGCACCGATTGACCGCCGATGTGAGTCAGGGTGAGCTGCTCGCGCTCGTAGCGATGCTGAACGCCGATGCCGCCATCGACGGCATCCTCGTGCAGCTGCCGCTGCCGCCGCACATCGAAACCGGCGCCGTCATAGAAGCGATCGACCCGGAGAAGGATGTCGACGGCTTCCACCCGGTCAACGCCGGGCGGCTGGCCACCGGTCTGCCGGGCTTTGTCCCCTGTACGCCGCTCGGCTGCCTGATGCTGCTCAGGGACCGGCATGAACATCTGGCGGGTCTGGAGGCGGTGGTCGTCGGCCGCTCGAACATCGTCGGCAAGCCGATGGCGCAGCTGCTGCTCGCAGAAAGCTGCACCGTCACGATCGTGCACAGCCGCACGCGCGACGCCTTCGCGCACGTTCGAACCGCCGACCTCGTCATCGCCGCAGCCGGCGTCCCGAAAATGATCACCGGCGACTGGATCAAGACCGGTGCCACGATCATCGATGTCGGCATCAACCGGACCGAGACCGGTCTTGTCGGAGATGTCGACTTCGCAAGCGCCAGCGCCGTAGCGGGAGCGATCACGCCCGTCCCCGGCGGCGTCGGCCCGATGACGATCGCCTGCCTGCTGCGCAATACGCTCGTCTCGGCGTGCCGACGCGAGGGACTGGACATGGGCGCCGGGCTTTGATCGAACTATACATCTCGTCGCTCATCACCTTCTTCGTGGTGATCGATCCGCCCGGCTGCGCGCCGATCTATGCCGGGCTGTCGGCGGGTGCGACGCCCGCAGGGCGTCGTTCGATGGCGATCCGCGCGGTCGGCGTCGCGACCGCGATCCTGCTCGTCTTCGCGCTGTTCGGAGAGGATCTTTTACGCGGGCTGGGCATCAGTTTGGGCTCGTTCCGGATCGCGGGCGGCATCATGCTCTTCCTGATCGCGCTGGAGATGGTGTTCGAAAAGCGCACGCAGCGCCGCGAGGATCGCGCCGCCAAGGTCGCAGACGATCCCGAGCAGGACGATGTGTCGATCTTCCCGATGGCGATGCCGATGATCGCGGGACCGGGTTCGATCGCCAGCGTGATGCTGCTCACCAGCCGCAACGAGGGGCTGGAGCGCAGCCTGATCATCCTGGCGGCGCTCGCTACCATCCTTGCTCTCACGCTGGTTGCATTGCTCGCGGCGGGGCCGATCATGCGGTTTCTGGGCGCCAAGATCGAAGCGGTGATCACGCGCCTGCTGGGAGTGTTGCTGGCCGCGCTCGCGGTGCAATTCGTCATGGACGGGCTGGAAGGAGTGCTTCGCTAGTTGATCCGGAACAACCGCAGCGGTGAACCTTTGGGAAGCGGCAACGGGGTCAGCCATGTCGGCCGCTCGTTCCTTGCCAGACGGCTGTAGAAGCCGTTTGGCGCCCGCGCGCGGTAGATCGTCGACTCGGCCATGTTGGGACACACCAGCAGCAGTGTCGCGCCGTACCGCTTCATGATCGCATGCGCCTCGCCTGGCGAGCGCGAAAAGGCATGCTGCACGTCCAGAATCGCATCGCCGTTGCGATGATAGGGACCGGCAATGGCGCTGTGATGGGTAAGCGTGATGAGCCTCGGCCCCAGATCGATGAAGGTGAAGACCGTCTGTGCAGGGTAGCGGTCGAGCGGATGCAGCGCCGGGATCGTGGCGCAGCGCGCGTTGGCACGATTGACCCGCAGCACATAGGGCTTGGGCCGGTCGACCGGCAGATATCTGATGACCAGCCCGGCGAACAGCCCCGATACGATCATGAACACAGCGACGGTTCCGAAGACCCGCACCGGCATCCATCGATGTGCGAGCAGCCAGGGGAGAAGCAGCATGGCGAGCGCAGTCGCACCGGGAATGGCGAGAAGCTGAGCCGCCGGCCCCGCGCGCGCCTGCCATAGCAGCATCGCGCAGGCGAAGGTCGTGAACAGTGCGACGGCGCTCCAGCCGATGACCGTTCTCGTGCCACGCGCCCGCGACGTCGCGACGATCGCGCCGATAAGGCCCACGATTGGAAGCGCGACCACCGGAAACGCCATGCGAAACGGGTGGGCGTAGATGGGCTTCGCCTCGCGCACATTATTCAGCCAGCCGCGCTCCAACTCGGGTGAAACCTGCTCGGGACGGCCAAGGCACTGCGGGAACATCCAGGCGAACCCTGCAACGATGATCGCGCCCGCCACCACTGCAAGGGTAAAACGTGCGCCGCGACTGGCGGGGCTGATGAGCGACAACGCGAGCAGCAGCACACCGGCTGCGACCATGACGGACAGCCACACCGGCGTCAGTGCATCGCATCGCCAGACGCGATTCGCGTACGAGGCGAAGAGGAGATAGCCGATCAGGCAGCCGCCACCCAGTGTCAGCGCATACATCCGCAACCGGTCGCGCTCGACCGCGTTCCACACCCAGCGCAACGCGATGATCGCCCCCGCCATTGCCGCATAGGGGAGCATTTCCAGCCCGATGGTCAGCGACACCGCGCTCGCCGCCCCGACTAGCGCTCCGCCCCGCTTGCCTCGCGGGTCACATAGTCCCGCGACGGTGACGCTCAGCATCGCCAATTGCCAGCCATGATGGTCGATGCGCATCGGCATGAACATCAGCATCGTCGCGCTCGAGCACACCAGAAAGACCTGCGCGATCGGCCACGCGAGCGGCGCGACAAGCCGCCTGATCGTTGCCGTCAGTCCCAACATCGCGATCGACAGTGGCAGCAGCGGCGCGAGTCCG
The DNA here is from genome assembly GCA_965260965.1 of Sphingomonas sp. GTDB lineage: Bacteria > Pseudomonadota > Alphaproteobacteria > Sphingomonadales > Sphingomonadaceae > Sphingomonas. Next base: position 2,859,118 of record CBDHCA010000003.1, read on the forward strand.
CTCGCCAGCCGTTCGGCCCAGAACTCGGTCGTGAACAGGCGAAAGAACAGGATAAGCACGGCGATCGGCAGATCGACCAGGCGGCTCCAGTGGATGTCGGCACCGGTCGGGGGATCCATCCGGTACTGGCGCAGGTCGAACCAGTCCTGACCGTGCAGCAGCGCACGGACCTGCATGATGCGCATATTGTCGTCGGTGTCGCCGAGCGCGAACCAGTAAATGCCGCCCCAGCGCTGCCAGATGAACCAGATTGTGACCGCCAACCAGGCTGCGAGCGTCATCTGGATGCAGTGCCGGTCCAGGTCGCGTACGATCATCGCCCCAAGGGCGTCTATGCGGGATGTCTCCTTCAATGCACCACCTCAGATGACCGTTTCCGGTTCCACTCCCGCGCCGGAGCCTTTAGGGCCAAGCGGGCGATCGGGGAAGGGCGCCTAGGTGTTGATTGTGCGGGTGGATCACTGGCGGACGAGCGGCGTGTTGGGGCAGCTGGTCCGCTTTGCGATTTCCGGAGGACTAGCCAGCCTGATCTACACCGTCGTCTATCTGCCGTTCGCTTGGTATGTTTTCGGGGAAAGGCGGGCGGTGATCGCGGTCGTACCGGCTTTCTTCGCGGCCGCCTCTGTCGGATATGTTCTGCATAGCAAATGGAGCTTCAGGGGGCATGGCAGCCGTGACAATCTACGCAGGCGTCAGATGAAGTTCCTGGTCGTGCAGGCGCTGGGGATGGTGCTCAATCTGGCGTTCACCTGGGTCATCACGGGACCTCTGTTGCACGGGGCCGCTTGGGCGGCGCTGATTCCGTGCTTCGTCATCACACCATTCGCGACATTCGCGCTGAACCGGAAATTGGTGTTCGGCTAGCATGGACAGGATCGTCTACGACCGCATGGCGGCGCATGATTCGACACATTGGTGGTACCGCGCGCGGCGTGACATCTTGTCGGATTATCTTGCACGCTACGGTGGTCTGCCCGACACCTCGCGGATCTTGGAGATCGGCTGCGGCACCGGCCACAATCTCGCGATGCTGGGCAGGTTCGGCGATGTCGACGCGATCGAGATCGACCCGGCGGCACGCGACGTGGCCAGTCAACGCCTCGGCCGTCCCATCGCGGATGCGCCGCTGCCCGACCTCCCCGGCGTGGCGCGCAACCATTACGACCTGATCGCAGTGCTGGATGTTATCGAGCATATCAAGGACGATGTGACGGCACTCGGCGCCATGCGCGACTGCCTGACGCTCGGCGGCCGGGTCCTTATCACCGTGCCCGCTCATGCGTGGCTGTGGTCGGCGCACGACGTCGTCAATCACCACCAGCGCCGTTATTCGAAGGCGTTGCTGCGCGGCGCGATCGAACGCGCCGGGCTTCGGGTCGACCTGATGACCTATTTCAACTCGCTACTCTTTCCGGTCGCCGCCGCCGCTCGCTTCATGGGCAGGCTGACGGGCCGCGAGGACAGCGACGATTCTCCGCCGCCTGCTCCGCTCAACGCGTTGTTCGGGTGCATCTTCCGCCTGGAGCGTCACTTGGTCGGACGCGTGCCGATGACGCCGGGTGTCTCGCTCGTCGCGCTTGCTTCAGCGGTCTGATTCGCGGCGAAGCCGAGGGTCGGGCGACCCCGGAGCGTCCCGGCGACGTCGGCGACGAGGTAGAGCGGCCTCCGTTTCGATTCGATGTACAGCCGCCCCAGATATTCACCGATCATGCCCAGCACGAACATCTGGATCGCGCTCAGGACGACGACGACCAGCATCGTCGAGGTCCAGCCCTGCACCGGTGACCCCTCGAAAAACCCCCAAGCGATATAGAACAACAGCAGCAACGAGGCTGCGGCCAGTATGACCGAGGCATGGCTTGCAAAACGCAGTGGCGCCGTTGAAAAACCGGTGACGGCATCAAAGGCCAGACGCATCATCTTGGCGAGCGGATAGTTGGTCTCGCCGGCCTGACGCTCGGCGCGGTCATAGGTGATGGGTACCTGCCGAAAACCGATCCATGCGACCATGCCGCGGATGAAGCGCGCCTGCTCCGGCAGGCTCAGCAGCGCATCCAGCGCCCGCCTGGACATCAGCCGAAAATCCCCAGTGTCGAGCGGGATCGGCGTATCGGTCATCCGCGTCAGCATCCTGTAGAAGGCGGCTGCCGTCGCGCGCTTGAACATCGTCTCCCCGGCCCGCTGACGCCGCACCGCATAGACGACATCAGCCTGTTCCGAAGCCATCCGCTCGCGCATTTGTCCCAGCAACTCGGGCGGATCCTGAAGATCGGCGTCGATGATGAGGACCTGTTCACCGATACACAGGTCTAACCCGGCGGTCAGCGCCAGCTGGTGCCCATGATTGCGGGACAGGTCGATCGCGACGAGGTGGGGATCGATGCCGGTGAGGCGCTGCATTACCTCCCAGCTGCCGTCTTGAGAGCCGTCATTGACCAGTAACAGCTCATAATCGTCCCCGACCGCCGCCTGCGCCGCCGCCGACACGCGCGCGTGCAGGAGTTCCAAGCACGCCGCCTCGTTGTAGCAGGGGATGATGACGGACAGAGCGGGGCGTTGCATCGTCGCCCGCATTAGCGCGACACGCCGACGGCGTCATGGCACTTGTTGCCGCAACCGCCTGTCTTAGCTAACAAGAAGACCAAGGAGAATCGGTATGGCGACGGTTACGATCCACGAGGCGAAGACGAACCTGTCCAAACTCATCGTCCGCGCGCTGGACGGCGAGGAGATCGTAATCGCCAAAGGCGCCGAGCCGAAGGTCAAGCTGGTACCGCTTGTGCCGAAGATCGAGCGCAAGCCGGGTACAATGAAGGGGAAGATTGAGTGGAGCGACAGCTTCTTCGATCCATTGCCCGAGGATGAACTACGCCGCTGGGAGGGGTACGAAGATTGAAGCTGCTGCTCGACACGCACGCGCTGCTGTGGTGGTCTGACGATAACGAGCGACTAGGCGCGAAGGCGAGGGCCGCGCTCACCGACTCGTCCAATGAAATATTGGTCAGCGCGGCCTCCGCCTATGAAATGACGCTGAAGTTCAAGCTGGGAAAGCTGCTGAGCGCGACCAAGATCCTGCTCGATCTTCATGGCTATCTACGCAAGCAAGGGTTTGAGGAGCTGCCGATCTCGCTGCTTCACGGAGAACATGCCGGCCGATTACCGTTGGATCATCGCGACCCCTTCGATCGACTGCTCATCGCCCAAGCGCAGATCGAGCAGTGCTGGCTCGTCTCCAACGAGGTGATGTTCGATGGCTTCGGCGTCCGCCGCCTATGGTAGGTCAGGCGCGCTCGACAGCCGTCACCGCGTCGGTTGCGCGAAGCGCGGCCATCACCCGCATCAGCTGGTGCAGGTCGCGTACCTCGACGTCGATGACGTTGGTGTGCAGCCCCGTATCGCGATTGTCGAGGCGAAGGTTGATGATGTTGGCCTTGTGCTGGCCGATGATCGTCGCGATCGTGCCCAGCGCTCCGGGTTCATTCTTGACCTGAACGGCGATCCGCGCGGTCGCGCCCTCGGTCTTATCACCCCATGACACATCGACCCAATCCGTCTCGTCCTCCGATCGTTCGGCCAGTTCGGCGAGCACCCGGCAGTCGATCGCATGGACCTCGATCCCTGCATCCGGGCGACGCAGGCCGACGATCCGGTCGCCGGGGACGGGGCGGCAGCAATCGGCCAGTTCATAGGCGACGCCCGGTGTCAGTCCACGGATCGAGATCGCGCTCGACTGCGGCGCCATGTCCGAGACATCGCCGCCGCCGGCGCCGGGCATCAGCGCCTCCATCACCGCGGCATCGGACAGCGAGCGCCGAGCGATCGCGATCATGAGCTGATTCTGATCGGTCAGGTTGAGCCGCATGAGCGCGTGGCCGAGCGCGTCGCTGCCGATCTGCGCCGGCAGGCGCTGCACGATCATGTCGTAAAGCGTGCGTCCCAGCTTCACCTGCTCGTCCCGCTCGGTATGGCGCAGATGCCGTCGTATCGCCGCCAGCGCCTTGCCGGTGATCGCGAAGTCGAGCCATCGGGCTAGCGGGACCTGCGCGCTGGAGCGCAGGATCTGGACCTGATCCCCGTTTTCGATAGTGGTACGCAGCGGCACGACCCTGCCGTTAATCTTGGCGCCCACCGTCTGATCGCCGAGATCGGTATGGACGGCGTAGGCGAAGTCGATCGGCGTCGCGCCCTTGGGCAACTGGATCAGCTCGCCCTTGGGCGTAAAGGCGAAGATGCGATCCTGGTACATCGCCATGCGGGTATGCTCGAGCAGTTCCTCGGGATTAGCGGCGGTATCGAGGATCTCGACAAGGTCGCGGATCCAGCCGGCACCGGGCTGCGCGCGAACCTTGCCCTCCTTATAGGCCCAATGTGCGGCCAGCCCATATTCCGCTTCGGCATGCATTTCCGGCGTCCTGATCTGGATCTCGACGCGCGTATTCTCGGCATGGATGACCGAGGTATGGAGCGAGCGATAGCCATTCCGCTTGGGCGTCGAGATATAATCCTTGAACCGCCCCGGTACCATCGGCCAGCGGCGGTGGATCAGGCCCAGCGCCGCATAGCAGTCCTCGATGCCGGGCACGATGACGCGGAACGCCATGATGTCGGAAAGCTGCTCGAAGCTGATGTGGCGCTCGGCCATCTTGCGCCAGATCGAATAGGGGTGCTTTTCCCTTCCCGACACCTCGCTTGTCAGCCCGGATCGCTTCAGCAGCGCGGCCAGGCCTGCGCCGATCTTGGCGATGCGGTCGCCACCGCCCTCCTTGAGCAGTTCCAGACGGCGGTTGATGCTCTCATAGGCGTCGGGTTCCAGTTGCTGGAACGCCAGCGTCTGCATCTCGCGCATGAACTCGTACATGCCGATCCGCTCGGCAAGCGGGGCATAGATGTCCATCGTCTCGCGGGCGATGCGGCGGCGCTTCTCGGGGCGGGCGATATGATGCAGCGTACGCATGTTGTGCAGCCGGTCGGCGAGCTTCACCAGCAGCACACGGATATCGTCCGACATGGCGAGCAGGAACTTGCGCAGATTTTCCGCCGCGCGCTCGCTTTCAGTCTGCGCCTCGATCTTGGACAATTTGGTGACGCCGTCGACCAGCCGCGCGACGTTCGACCCGAACAGTGACGCGATCTCGGCTGGGGTCGCGACCGTGTCCTCGATGGTATCGTGCAGGATGGCGGTAGCGATCGTCTCGGCATCCAGATACAGGTCGGTCAGGATGCCCGCCACCTCGATCGGATGGCTGAAATACGGATCGCCCGATGCCCGCGTCTGCGCGCCATGTGCCTTCATCGAGAAGACATAGGCACGGTTCAACAGTGCCTCATCGGCATTCGGGTCATAGTCGAGGACCCGGTCGACCAGCTCATATTGGCGCAGCACCTGTATACGATGGCGCGGTATGCCGCCGACTTGCAACGGTTTTCCTTGCTATGGCTTCGCGCGCGTTATTTTCCCTGCGCGCGCCAGCGCAGGATGGTGCGCTCAATCATCTGCGCCTCGCCGCCCGTATCTCGCCACAGTCGCGAGAACAGGGGATCGCCGGAGGCCGGTCGCCGCTGCTGCTCCAGCCCGTCGAAGGACACGCGGATCGGAATGGCGACGCCTTCGCCGCAGATGATGCACTCGCGGTTCCGGAGCGCCGGGATAGAGTCGAGGAAGCCGCGTGCGCCCTCCGGCATAGCGGCGCGCACGAATGCCTGGTCGCGATCATTGTTGAGACGCATCGCGATGATCGTCCCGCACTGGGAGAGTACACCCTCGGCGAGGTCCGACGGCCGCTGCGTGATCAGCCCGAGCGAGACGCCGTATTTCCGGCCTTCCTTGGCGATCCGGCTCAAGATGCGCCCGACCGACGACCCTTCGGCATCGGCGTCGCGCGGGATATAGCGGTGCGCTTCCTCGCAGACGAGCAGGATGGGACGCTGCGGCTCGTTGCGTGCCCAGATGGCATAATCGAAGGTCATGCGCGCCAGCACGGCGACCACGACCGAGGTGATCTCCGACGGTACGCCCGACACGTCGACGATCGAGATCGGCCGGCCGCCGCCCGGCAGACGGAACATGCGCGCCAGGAAGTCCGCCATGGTATCGGCGACGAGCATCCCCGAAAACATGAATCCAAAGCGCGGGTCTGCCTTGACCTCGTCGATCTTGGTCTTCAGCCGCAGATAAGGCGCGGTATCGCCGGCGCGGTCCATCTTGCCCATCTCGCTCGCGATGAGCGCCGAAAGGTCGCTGAGCAGATACGGCACCGGCGCATCGACCGTCAGCTTTGGGATCTCCTGCCCGATCCGTCCTTTGCGCCGCGCCGCCAACAGACATTTGGCCAGGATGTCGGCATCGCAATGCCGTTCCGACCCGCTGGTCGTCAGGAAGACCTCGCAATGCTCCTCGAAATTCATCAACCAGTACGGCATCTGCAGATTATTGACGTCGTACAATGCCCCGTTGTCCCGGAATGCCGCCGAGTATTCGCCGTGCGGGTCGATCATCAGAATGTGACCTTCGGGAGCCAGGTCACAGATCCGGTGGAGGATCAGCGCCGCGCTGGTCGATTTGCCGGTACCCGTCGAGCCGACGAGCGCGAAATGCTTGCCCAGCATCGCATCGACGTACAAGGCGGCGCGTACGTCGGCGGTTGGATAGACCGTCCCGATCTCGATATTGGCACGGTCATCGGCGGCATAGACCTGATTCAGGTCGGCGGTCGTGATCGCATGAACCGGGCAACCCGGGAGCGGATAGCGCGAGACACCGCGCCTGAAATTGGTGAGCGCGCCCGTCGAGAGCGCTTCGTCGCCTTCACCCAGAAAGTCGATTTCCGCCTCGATCCGGTCGGTCCCGGGGTTCAGCGACAGGCTGCGCACGTTCGCCAGCAGCCAGGCACCCGCAACGCGCATCTTGATCTGGCTGCCGACGGAGCCGCCACTGGCCCGGACCGGATCAGGGTGCTCGGCCATCGCCTTCATGGCGGCCGGGTCGAGCGCGATCCGGCTGGCAGATCCCGCAACGCTGAGCACGAAGCCAAGCGAACCCGGCGGATCGATGGAGGACGACATCATCTGGAAAGTGTCGGACTCTGGGATGAAGTTCATTGAATCGCCTCTGCATCGGTGTAGCGAGCCATGCCACGGCGATCGTGAAGATTGCTTTAGGGGCGGATCCGGCGAAAGGCCCAGCCCGCGAACCAGCCCAATCCGACTGACAGGACGACCGCGGCGATGCCGTAAAGCACCGATGATCGCTCCGCGGCCCGCGCCACATATCGCTCGAACCCCGACTTGCGGATGTCGATCCCGCGCGTCGCGGCCGCCAGGACGCGGCCATCGCGGATCAGGAAGGTCTCTGCGGTGAAGCGGCCGACCGGCACACGAGCGGGGATGTTGACGCGCGCGCGGTAAAGGACCCCGTCGGTGATCTCGACCGCGCGGGGCGCATCGACATACAGGCCCGAACGCTCCTTCAAGTCGACCAGCCCGCGCTCGAACCGCTCCTGTTCGGCCAGCGGCGCGTTGGAGGCGGGCGAAAGCTGGAGACTGTCGAGACCCAGTTCATAGATGGCGCGGGTCCGATCATCGACCAGCGTGTCGATCGGACGCGACGACACGATCGCATAAAAGGATGGCGCCGAGCGGTAGCGAAGCCGCGCCGCGTTGATCCACAAGCCGGCGACCTTCTCCTTCTGGCGCACCATGATCGATTGGGTCGGGCCTTTAACGACGATCACCACATCGGTACGCTCGTCGCTCTCGGGGACACGACCGCGCGGATAGAGGATCGCGCCGAACAGCAGCAGGTCGGCGCCCGTGAAGCTGTAGGCGATCTCTACATTGCGCTGCGACACATCGGGCACGAGCACCGGCTTGGCCTGGCCCATCAGCAACGGCACGAGGAGCAGCAGCCGCTTCACGACAGCGCGACCGAGAAGATCTCGTCGGGCCGCCACACCAGGCCGAGGAAGATTCGGAGGCCGACGCCCAGCACCATGATCGCCAGCGCCAGCCGCAGATAATCGGGCTTCACCTTCGTCGCCAGCCGTGCACCGACCTGAGCGCCCACTACTGAACCCACCAGCAGCAGTGCCGCCAGCACGATGTCGACGGCTTTCGTCGTCGTCGCGTGCACCATCGTCGCCAGCGCGGTTACGAACAGCGTCTGGAACAGGCTGGTTCCGACCACGACCTGCGTCGCCATGCCGAACAGGTAGATCATCGCCGGTACCAGGATAAAGCCGCCGCCGATCCCCAGCAGGATGGTCAGCGTGCCCGTGAAGAAGCCGAGCATCAGCGGCGCGATCGGCGAGATGTAGAGGCCGGACGGATAGAAGCGGACCCGCATCGGCAATGCCGCGACCAGCGGATGGTGGCGGCGTTTCCTCGACACAACCGACTGACCGGTACGGGTCTGCAGGATCGTCTGCACCGCCTCCTTCGCCATCAGCGAGCCGATCGATCCCAGCAGCAGGACATAGATGATCGCGATGACCGTATCGATCTGGCCGGATGCCTGGAGGAGACGGAAAAGCCAGGCGCCGAACGCCGACCCGCACATGCCGCCCGCCACCAGCACGCCGCCCATCTTCACGTCGACGCCGCGACGACGGAAATGTGCGAATACACCGGAGACGCTGGCGCCGGTCACCTGGCTCGCGGAGGACGCCGCGGCGACCGTCGGCGGGATGCCGTAGACGATCAGGAGCGGCGTCGTCAGGAACCCGCCGCCTACTCCGAACATGCCGGACAGCAACCCGACGCCGGTGCCGAGCAGCACGATGAGCAGCGCGTTGACCGAAAGATTGGCGATGGGAAGATAGACGTCCACGCAGTGACCGTTACACCGGTCCACGCTGGGCTAGAAGTCGGTTCCCACCGATAGTGCAGGGCCGGAGCCGGGGCGCGCGTTGCCGGCGACACGCGCACGCCAGTCGAGCGTCACGCGGACCGCACGCCCGGCAACGGGGATGCGTGCACCGATGGTCGGGCCGACATCTAGCCGCCCCGCGTCCCGCTGGATGCCGCCCCAGGCACCCGCCCCCAGATCGAGCGTGATCGCGCCGATACGGGAGACCGGACGCGTGACGCGGGCGGCACCGTCCGCGAACCCCTCGATGCGATCGCGCACCACTCCGCCGGCCTGGCCATACGCCTCGAGATCGAACTTGCTGGCCACCCGTGTCGGTCCGATACCTCCAACCGCAAGCAGCGCCGGCCCCCCTCGTCCGCCATCGATCGCGAAGCGCTGCTCCGCGATCAGGCGGACGGGAAGTCTGCCGGGCCGCCATTCCACCCCGATCGCCGCTTCCCGGCCCCGCCCTTGCAGCGGCGTCGCGATGCGTGCCGCGAGCGAGAGATGACGGGCATCGTCGAGCGCATACAGGGCGCGCACGCCAGCCTGTGACGCGCCGAGCTGACTTCCCAGCGATGCACGGTTCGACCCCCCGCGCGCGATCAGCCATGCGCTCGCCGAGAACCGCGACGCGTGCGTCGGAAAGGGCGTGGGCCTGAGCGGCGGAGGCAGTTTGGGCAGCCGTGTTGTCGCGGAGGGAACCGCCCCGATTTCAGGCGCGACGTGGTCGTTCGTTACTAACGACGCCTCCGGCTCTACGAATCGAGGCTTGCGAGCGGCCGGCGAGCGGTCGGTCACCGGACTGTGCGGCATCGCCACCGATTTTCGCCTGACCATCATTGGGCCGGCAAGCGCGGGATCGCGCTTGGCGAGCGCGGCGGGAACGACGGCATGGATCAGCGCCGGACCGGGATCGATCGCCGGCCAAAGCATCGCAACGCGCAGCGTGATCCAGCCGCCACCGGTGATTGCCAGGAAGCGTAAGGGACGGCCTGCCATCATTTCAGCACCGTCGCCAGGTCGGGAAATTCGTGCCCGGTCTTGTCCCAGCGCAGCGGGCGACCGGCGAGCATCAGCACGTAGCGCCACATCGCCCGCCTTGCCGCGAGCAGCGCGATATAATTGCCCACGACCAGCCGCGGCGCCGCCCAGAGCGACTCGCGCCAGCCATAGGCGCCCTGCGTGAACGCCATGCGCATGACGAGGCGCCAAGCCAGCAAAGCCAAGTTGAACGCCAACAGCATGCCCAATATCGGGCTGATCCTTGCCGCTGCTCCTCCTGCAAGAAGGTGCAGCACGCCTGAGAGACCCCAGGCGACCAGCGCGACATAGGCAACCGCGACGACGAGCACCGCAAGCGGCGCGCGGCGGTCACGCATGCGCATCCAGTGGTCGCCGATCGCCAGCGGGCGCGCCCAGCCGATACGGTCCCAGCCGGCCAGCGCGATCCCGATCAGCCAGCGTGCCTTTTGCCGGACCGCGGTCGTGATCGTCGCAGGGAAATAGGCGCGCACCGCCACGATGCGGCCATCGTCGCCGGCAATCCGCGCGAACAGGCTGCGCCCGCCGCGGGCTGCGATGTCCAGACCCAGCTCGTAATCCTCGGTCAGGCTTGCGGCGTCGAACGGTTCGCCGTCCCGTGCTTCGGCGATGGCGGCGAGCATCGGTACGGCGATCGCGCATCCGACACCTGCCAGCGGTATGCCGGCGCCCAGCCTCGCGCGCACGACGATCTGTTTGGCGTGCGCCTCGGCGAACTCGTCGGCATAATGGCCCGAGACCAAGCGTGAACCCGGCTTGACGAGCGGCAGTACGGGCAATTGCACGACCGCATATCGGTCAATGGCAGAGTCGAAGATCGTCAGTTCGTCGGGATGAACCACATCCTCGGCGTCATGCAGCACGACTGCCTTGAACGATCCTTCCGCGACCATCGCATGCCATAGCGTGTTGAGGCAGCCGGCCTTGGTCGTCGGTCCCGCGCGCTCTCCTACAACCGGACGGATCCGCGCGTCGCCCGCCGCGACCGCGTTGACCGCGTCGATCGTCGCCGGGTCGTTGGGATAGAGACCGACGAAGACACAATAATTATCGTGCCGGAACCGGGCGAGGGCCGCGCGAAGCATCGCAGCGATCACCGGCGCCTCGTCCCAGGCGGGGACGAAGATCGCCAGCGGCGCGGCGATGCGGGGGGCGGGCAGGTCGGCGACGCTCGACCAGCGCGCCGAGCGACGCGACGCGCCGAGCAGGAAGATCAGGTCGACGACAAGATCGTCGATGCCCCCAATGAATAGGCCGATCGCCGCGAACAGCGTGGCTTCGCGAAGGACGACGTCGGTCGCCCAAATAATTTCCCCCAAACGCCCGCCCCCACCAAGACCGATTGGGGACGTTATTCCTGGGTGCCTGGATACCGACAATATTCCGAAATGATGCAACTGTCCCGATCAGGGCTGGTATCTCGATCAGGGCTGGTCGCGATCGCCCCCGCCCGCCCCGGCACCAGGCGCGCCGACGGTGCCGATATTGCCGAACAGATCCTTGAAGAAGCTGCGCTTGCGTCCCAAGGTCGGGGTCGCATGGCTATCCGGGCTGATCGACGCGATCTGCGCTATTCCACCGCGACGGACTTCGCTCACCGTGCCCGACTTGTCGAACATGATCCGGAGCGCGATCTGGTCGCGCGCCTTGGGCGTCTGGAAGGCGTAGTTGCGACTGTCGCGCGCGACATAATACCAGTCGCCCTGATCGAACTGGCTGGCGAAGCTGGGTTTGCCGAGTGTCGCCAGCACCGATTGGCGATTGTCCACTCCAGGCTGCACCGAATTGACCAGATCGGCATCGACCACGTAGCCCTGATGGGATCGCAGCGGTGTGCAGCCGCCCGCGGTCACCATGGCCACGGCCGCGGCAATCGCCAGGCGAGAGGAAAAAAACTGCATCGACGTAAGACTCCACGGGGCGGCCGATTGCAACGGCTGCCGCCAACGTCGATATGCCAGGAGCGGTGGACGGGCAAGCCGTGCGGCCGGATCGGAGCATCAGGACGCGTGGGTTGGCTGGGACGATTGCTTGGCAGGCGTGACGACGAGACACTGCCCCTCTACAACGCCATCGTCGCGCGCGCGCGCCTGCCGCACTGGTATCTGGACGGCCAGGTGCCCGATACCGTCGATGGCCGGTTCGACATGGTGGCGGCGGTGCTCGGCTTCGTGTTGCTGCGCCTGGAAACCACGCCGAAGGGCGCCGAACCCTCGGCGCGGTTGGCCGAGCGATTTGTCGACGATATGGACAGCCAGCTTCGCCAGATCGGGGTTGGCGACATTACGGTCGGCAAGCATATCGGGCGGATGATGGCGATGCTGGGTGGGCGACTGGGCGCCTATCGAGACGGCGTGATCGACGAGAGCCTCGATGGCGCGCTCGTCCGCAACCTCTACCGCGGCAAGACGCCCGACCCGGAGGCGCTGGCGCATGTAAGCGGCTCGCTTCTGGCGCTTCGCGCTGCACTGACGCGTGTATCGGTAGGTGAACTGGTAAGCGGCACACTGCCATGATGCCCGAGTTCAGCCGTCCCGAACGCGTCGATACGATCGGCACCGTGCCGCGCACTGTCACGCTGGAAGCCGGCGAGCCTGAGCGCCGCGCGCTCGCCCTGCGTTTTGATCTTGTGGCGATCGACCGGTTGACGGCGCAATTCGCGCTTCGCTGCGCCGGTGAGGCGATCCTTGCGGAGGGACGGGTCGAGGCCAGCGTGGTGCAGGCCTGTTCGGTGACGGGCGACCCGATCGCAACCAACGTGCACGAGCCGGTCGCGCTCCGCTTCGTGGAGGAGACCGGCGCGCCGGCCGAAGGAGAGATTGAACTGGACGCCGACGAAATCGACACGTTACCGATCGAGCGCGGCGCGATCGATCTTGGCGAAGCGGCGGCGGAGACGCTGGCGCTGGCGCTCGACCCTTTTCCGCGCGGGCCGGCTGCAGCCGAGGCATTGAAGGCAGCGGGCGTGATCGACGAGGACGAAGTACGACCCTTCAACGCCTTCGCCGCACTGGGCGGCAAGCTGGAAGGTTAGAACTCATCGGGTCCGAGCGTTGGATCAAGGTCGCGTGGCCGCACGAACCGCGCCAGTGTCGCCGACTCAGGCTGAACGTCGCCCCACTGCTCGGCCGGCAGGTGCAGCTCCGCAACCGTCGCGGTCGGGTATTTCTGCTCCAGCGCCGATCTGAGGCCGTCGGACTCCGGCTTAACCAGCGTGAGCGCCAATTCCTCCAGCCCGGGATTGTGCCCGACCAGCAGTACCGACCGTGCCTCGACAGGCAGGTCGTGCACCATATCGATCAAAGTCGCTGCCGATGCCAGATACGCACGTCGGTCCCATGCCGGCGCCAGCCGCCGCCCCAGCCCCTGGCCGATATAGTCGAGCGTCTCCATGACGCGCACCGCCGGCGATGCGATCACATGGTCGAAAGCGAGTTCGAGCGAGCGCATGTGCCGCCCGACCAGCACGGCCGCGCGCATGCCCTTGGCGTTGAGCGGCCGGTCGAAGTCTCGCTCGACGGGGTCGTCCCATCCCGACTTGGCATGGCGCAGCAGCGTCAGCGTCTTCATGGCGCGGCATCCTTCAGGCGGGAAGACATCGTGTCCGGAGAATCCGCCTCATGCCGTAAGCGGCCGGCCGGGGAAAGCCGCGATGCGACGCGCAGCGCCGCTTCGTCCAGCGTCAGCCGCGCGATCGGGACACCCTCCGGAAAAGCGCTCAGCAACCGGGTCGGGACCGCGGCTCCCAGCAGGACGAAGGCGCCGCGATCATCCGCGCGGCGGATCAACCGGCCGAAGGCCTGCGCCAGCCGCGCGCGCACCAGCCGATCGTCATACGCCTTGCCGCCCCCGGCCAGGCGCCGGGCCGCGTGCAGCACACCGGGCTTCGGCCAAGGCACACCCTCCATCACCACCAATCGGAGCGATGCTCCCGGCACGTCGACACCGTCGCGCAGCGCGTCGGTGCCGAACAGGCTGGCATGCGGATCATCGCGGAAGATGTCGACCAACGTCCCCGTGTCGATTGGGTCGACATGCTGCGCATGCAACGGCAGCCCTTCTCGCGCCAGCCGATCGGCGATCCGGCCATGCACGCCGCGTAATCGCCGGATCGCGGTGAACAGCCCCAGCGTCCCGCCGCCCGCCGCTACGATCAGCCGCGCATAGGCCCCGGCCAGCGTGCCCAGGTCACCGCGCGGCACGTCGGTCACGACCAGCACTTCGGCGTTCGCGGCGTAATCGAACGGACTCGCCGCCTCGAACAGCATCGGCGCGCGGCTCAGGTGCGGCGCGCCGATCCGTGCCCCTGCGGCTTCCCAGTCTCCACCACCGGTCAGCGTGGCGGACGTTACCAATACACCGTGCGCAGGCTTCAGGACGATCTCGGCGAAGGGCCGTGTCGGATCGAGCCAGTGGCGATGCAGTCCGACGTCCCACTCCCGCCCTTCGCTCCGGTCGACCGCCAGCCAGTCGACAAAATCGGGATCGGCTGGTCCGCCGATGCGGCCCAGCAGCGCCAGCCACGCGGACACCGTCTCCGCGCGCCAGCTGATCGAGGCGACCGCGCCCTCGACGCGCGCACGCGCCTGCGTGTCGAGCCAATCGGGCGCCTCCGCGAGCAATGCCTCCAGCCGCCGGCCGAGCGCTACCAGCGGGCGGAACAGCGCGTCCAGCGCCGCCGCACCAGGCGCCGCCGCCTCGACCAGCGCCGGTGTCGGCTCGGCCAGTTCCGTTTCCAGTCCATAGCCTGCGTCGCCGTCCTGCTCGGCGCGTGCATAGGTCAGCCCGCGCACGGCGGCCAGTAGCGCCTCGATCGGACCGAATGGCTGCCCCTCCGCCAGCCGGGCCAGCCATCCATCGGACGCCAGCGCGCGCGCCGCCTCCACCGCATCCGCGATCGCCCTGGCGCCCGCCTCGTCATAGCTGGCGACGTCGGACAGACGCGCCGCCAGCCCCCGGCGACGCCCGCGACCACCGGCTTCGGGTCCCAGGATCCAGCGCCGTATCTCGATTGTCTCCGATCCGGTCAGCGCGACGCTGAACATAGCGTCGGCGGCATCGAAGAGGTGATGCCCCTCGTCGAAGATGTAGCGCGTGGGGCGCGTCACCAGTTCGCGCCCGCGTGCGGCGTTGACCATCACCAGCGCATGGTTGGCGACCACCAGGTCCGCCTCCGCACCCGCCCGCGCCGCGCGCTCGATAAAACACTTTCGGTAGTGCGGGCAGCCCGCATAGACGCACTCGCCGCGCCGGTCGGTCAGCGCGGCGGGGCCGTTGCGGCGGAAGAGCGTCGGCAGCCAGCCGGGCAGGTCACCGCCGACCATGTCGCCGTCCGCGCTATAGGCAGCCCAGCGCGCGACGAGCTGCGCCAGGATCGCGGCACGGCCACCGAACCCGCCTTGCATCGCATCCTCCAGGTTCAGCAGGCACAGATAATTCTCGCGCCCCTTGCGCGTGACGACCTTCTCGCGCCGCACGCGGTCGTCGGGAAAGACCGCGCGCGTCTCTTGCACCAATTGTCGTTGCAGCGCCTTGGTATAGGTCGAGATCCACACCGTGCCGCCCGCGCGCTCGGACCACAGGGATGCAGGAGCAAGATAGCCCAGCGTCTTGCCGATCCCGGTCCCGGCCTCCGCCATAACCATGTTGGGTGCGTCTCGCATCGCTCGCGGCGTGAACGCGCCGGTGGCCGCGGCGGCATAACGGCGTTGCCCGGGGCGCTCCTCCGCCGTCCCGCCGACGATCCTCGCCAGCCGTTCCTCCGCCTCTGCGGGTTCGACCGATATCGTGCGCGGCGCCGGGCGCGGAGCGCGGTCCTCCCACTCCGGCAAGCGCGAGAAGAGCCAGCGTTCATCGGCGGCAGGCTGCGATAACCGGGGCACGACAACCGGCGCCCAGGCCCAGCGAAGTCGCGTCAGCGAGCGGGCCGCGGTCCAGGCGCCTTCGCGCTCTAGCCACTCCTCATCGGTCACCGCGAGCAGCGCGTCCGCCGCCTCCAGAAGGAACGACGCGACATCCGCATCGCGCTCGGGCGCCGACAGATCGACCGCGCGCGCCAGACCCGCCGGCGTCGGCACTGCAAAGCGCGCCGGATGAATGAAGGCGTACAGTTCCAGCAGATCGAGACCCGACAGATCGGCATGGCCCAGCCGCTGTCCGACGACCGGCGCGTTGAGCAGCAGCACCGGCGTATCCGCTGCAACCCTGATCGCCTCCCCACGCCCGACGGGCCGCGTACCCTGCGCATCGGCCAGCCAGATGCCGGCATGGCTGGCGTGGAGTGCAGGATGCGGAAGCATCCGGCCGCTCTACCGGAACGAACCGTAAACGCCAGAGGCCGGCGCCTCCAATCGTCAGCTCGGACAGGATTGTATTCGTGAGATTGCCGCTTGCCTCAAGGGCGATCAGCGTGCCCGTCGCGTCCGCATAGCATTTGCGTGGGCGCGGCGAAGGCGTCAGATGCCGGAGTCATGACCGATGTTCTTCGCTCCGCCGCCCTCGAGTCCAAGGCCTGGCCTTTCGAGGAGGCGCGCAAGCTGCTCAAACGCTATCCCGCCGGCAAGCCGGGCGGTGCGCCGATCTTGTTCGAGACCGGCTATGGCCCATCGGGAGTCCCCCATATCGGGACGTTCAATGAGGTGCTGCGCACGACGATGGTGCGTCACGCCTTTCAGATGCTCTCGGATGCGCCGACCCGGCTGGTCGCCTTCTCGGACGACATGGACGGGTTGCGAAAGGTCCCCGATAATATCCCAAATGCGACGATGCTGGCCGAGCATCTGGGCCGACCGCTGTGCCGCATCCCGGACCCGTTCGGCACGCATAAGAGCTTTGCCGCGCACAACAATGCGCGGCTGCGGGCGTTTCTGGACGAGTTCGGCTTCGATTACGAATTCGTGTCGGCGGCGGACTGCTACAATGGCGGCGCGTTCGACGATGCGTTGCGCAGCGTGCTGCGCGCCTTCGACGCGATTCAGGACGTGATGCTGCCGACATTGAGGGCGGAGCGGCGCGCGACCTATTCGCCGATCCTCCCGATCAGTCCGCGGACCGGCATCGTGCTGCAGGTCCCGGTCGAGGTGATCGATGCCGACGCCGGCATCATCGCCTTCGAGGAGGACGGCGAGCGCATCGAGCAATCGGCGCTGGGTGGTGCTGCCAAGCTGCAGTGGAAGGTCGATTGGGCGATGCGCTGGGTAGCGCTGAGCGTCGATTACGAGATGTCGGGCAAAGACCTGATCGACTCGGTCATCCAGTCGGGCAGGATCGCGCGGGTGCTAGGCGGGCGCCCGCCAGAGGGCTTCAACTACGAGATGTTCCTGGACGAGGCGGGCGAGAAGATCTCCAAATCCCGGGGCAACGGCCTCAGCCTGGACCAATGGCTGACCTATGGACCGCCCGAGAGCCTTGCTTTCTACATCTACCGCGAACCGAAAAAGGCCAAGGCGCTGCACATGGGCGTCATCCCGCGCGCGGTCGATGATTACTGGCAGTTCCGTGGCAATTATCCGACGCAGGAGATCAAGCAAAAACTCGGCAACCCCGTACACCACATCCATGACGGCGACGTGCCCGACGAGACGCTGCCCGTCACCTTCGGGCTGCTGCTCAACCTGGTCGGGGTGATGGGCGAGGCGAGCAAGGAACAGGTCTGGGGGTATCTGGGCAATTACGTTCCCGATGCCACCCCCGATCGTTATCCCGCGCTGGATAGGCTGATCGATCACGCGCTCGCCTATGTCCGGGACTTCGTGGTGCCGACGCTTCACCGGCGCGCGCCCGAGGGCATCGAGGTTGCGGCGCTGGAGCGGCTCGATGCCGCCCTGGCCGGTCTGGCCCCTGATGCCTCGGCGGAGGCTATTCAGACGATCATCTATGAAATCGGCAAGACCGGCGGATTCGTCGGGCTGCGCGACTGGTTTCGCGCCTTGTACGAGACGCTCCTAGGTTCCTCGCAAGGCCCTCGCATGGGCAGCTTCATCGCGCTCTACGGCATCGACAACACCCGCACGCTGATCGCGAACGCTCTTGAACGCTGAACCCGTCCTGCCGCCACTTCCGCCGCCGATCCGCCCGGTGTCGATGGCGCGCGACTTCATCGCGAGCGAGGCGGGAAGCGGCGTCGTCCTGATCGCCGCGGCCGTCATCGCGATCCTCGCGGCGAACATCGCCCCGACCGCAATTCTTTATGAGGAGGCGCTCCACGCCGTAACCGGTCCGGTTCTGTCGCCGACATTGGGGCCGATGACGGTCCATCTTTGGATCAACGACGGGCTGATGGCGCTGTTCTTCCTGCTGGTCGGGCTGGAGATCAAGCGCGAGTTCGTGGATGGACGACTCGCCAACCCGCGCCGCCGACGGCTGCCCTTCGTCGCGGCGGCGGCCGGCATGGCGATGCCGGCATTGGTCTATCTCGCCATCACCGGATCGACGCCGGGTCTCGCGCGCGGCTGGGCGATCCCGGCGGCGACCGATATCGCGTTCGCGATCGGGATCATGGCGCTACTGGGGTCGCGTGTTCCGGGCTCGCTTAAGCTGTTCCTGACGGCGGTCGCGATCGTCGACGACATGGGCGCGGTCGCGATCATCGCCATCGTCTATACGGTCAAGCTCGATCTGGGGGCGCTGGCGGCGGCGGCGGGCGTACTGGCCATCTTGTATGCGTTCAACCGGCGGGGCGTCGCCTTGCTCTGGCCCTATCTGCTCGGCTTTGCCGCGATGTGGTTCCTACTGCTGCTCTCCGGTGTCCATGCGACGATCGCAGGGGTCGCGGCGGCGGTCGTGATCCCCATCTCAAGGACGCCCGGAGCGCCGGAGGCCGAGACGTCGCCGCTGCACCGGCTGGAGCACGCGCTGCAACCCTGGGTCGCCTACGGCGTCGTGCCGATCTTCGCCTTCGCCAATGCCGGCGTATCGTTGGCGGGCGCGCATCTTGGCTCGGTCTTCGATCCGCTCGTGATGGGGATTGCAGCCGGGCTGTTTTTCGGGAAGCAGATGGGCATATTCGGTGCGGTATGGCTGGCCGAACGCGCCGGCTTCGCCGCGCCTCCCCAAGGGACGACGCGCACGCAGGTCTATGGTGCCTCGCTCGTCGCCGGGATCGGTTTCACGATGAGCCTGTTTATCGGTGACCTAGCATTTCCGACCCATCCCGAAATGGTCGAGCGCGTGAAGCTCGGCGTGCTGGGCGGATCGCTGCTGGCGGCACTCGCCGGATACCTGGTGCTGCGCTTCGCGCCCCGCGCGCCGCATTGATGCGCGCTTTCTTCGACCCCCGCCAGCGGTTGCATGCGCCCACAACAGAACTCCACAATGGCGGATTTACCGCCTATACCGAGACGTCGGCGCGCGCCGATGCGATCCTCGCCGCGATCGGGGCGACAGAGGTTCCGCCGGATCGCGGGAAAGGACCGATCCTGGCGGTGCACGACCGCGATTATGTAGCGTTTCTTGAGGAAGCAGCGTCACTGTGGCGCGAGGCCGGACGGCCCGGCGATGCGATTCCCTATGCGTGGCCCGTCACGCGTCGCCGTTCATTAACCTTGCGCCGGATCGACGCGCTGCTGGGGCGCTACACCTTCGACGCGACCACGCCGCTCACCGCTCATACCTGGACATCGAGCTACTGGAGCGCGCAATCCGCGGTGGCAGCGGTTGATGTCGTTCTGCAGGGCGCGCCGGCCGCCTTCGCGCTGTGCCGGCCGCCCGGCCATCATGCAGGCGCCGACTATGCCGGCGGCTATTGCCACCTGAACACCGCTGCCATCGCCGGGCAGGCAGCCCGTGAAGCAGGTGCGGCACGCATCGCGATCCTCGACATCGACTATCATCACGGCAATGGGACGCAGGATATCTTCTGGGACCGTGGCGACGTGTTCTACGCTTCGATCCATGCCGATCCGGCTAGCGACTATCCCTTCTATTGGGGGCATGCCGATGAGGTCGGGGAAGGCGCGGGCCACGGCGCGACGCTCAACCTGCCCTTGGCGCAGGGAACACGCATCGACGCCTTCCTGACGGCGCTTAACCAGGCGCTGGGGACAGTCGCGGCGTTCGCGCCGGAAATGTTGATCGTCAGCTTCGGCGCCGACACCTGGGAAGGCGATCCGATCTCCCGGTTCGCGCTCCAAACGCAGGATTTCACCGCGGTTGCCCGCCGTATCGCGGCGTGCCGCTGGCCGAGCGCGATTCTGATGGAGGGCGGCTACGCCGTCGATGCGCTGGGTCACAATGTTGTCGCCTTTCTCGATGGATGGTGAAGCGGACTCGTCCGACAAAGCCGGGCACCGCCGGCTGATCGTTCTGTTCGGCGCGGGCGTGCGGCGCGATGGGACCGCCAGCCCCGCGCTGCGCCGGCGCATTTTCTATGCGGCGAGCGCGGCCATGCTGATGCCGGGCGCCGATCTGTTGCTCAGCGGCGGCATTGGTCGCTACGCGCCGTCGGAGGCATCGGTGATGTACGCCGCGCTCGTCCGCAGCATCGACCCTGGCCGGCTGCATCTGGACGAGCAGAGCATGGACACGCTGTCGCAGGTTCGTGCCGCCGCGGCCTTCGCACGGGCGGGCGGTTATGACGAGATCATCATCGCCAGCGACAACTATCACCAGCCGCGCATTCGCATGCTCTTCGCCCTTGAGGGGCTGGCGTCGCGGCCGGTCGTGTTCGCGCGCGATCGCCGCCCTGCGCTGCAGCGGTATCGCCGTCACATGTGGCTGCGCGAGGCGGCGGCGATCCCGTATGACCTACTCGCCTGGCTGCTGACCCGCGGGCGATGAACACCTGACCCGTTGCCGCCGATCGCCGCGATCGCGACAGCGATTCTCCTGCCGCTGGACGCCGCACGCCGTCTTGTCGGCTCATCCGTTCTTTCGTATGGCAAGCCTTCCAGATGGCCCGGCGTCCTCATTCCCGTTCTCCCTGGCGACGCCGGCTGACGATCCTGTTCAGGGTCCTGCTCGTGCTGGCGCTGATCGGCTTCGCTGCGCTGGCCATCGCGGTCTATGTCGCCCGGGCGCAGCTTCCCTCGTTCCAGCAACTGGAATCGTCGCCTAACGGGCAGATGATCCGCGTCCACGCCGCGGACGGCACGGTCATCGTGTCGCTGGGGCCGAGCTATGGACAATGGCTGTCCTACAACCAGATCCCGGCGGTGATACGCGACGCCACGATCGCGGTCGAGGATCGCCGCTTTCGCTCGCATCCCGGTATCGATCCGATCGGCATCGCCCGTTCGGTCATGGTACGGCTGGAACGCGGCCATTGGGTGCAGGGCGGCTCGACCATCACGCAGCAGCTTGCGCGCAACGTCTTCCTGACCAACCAGAAGAAGTTCGGCCGCAAGTTTCGCGAAGGGATCCTGGCGCTGGCGCTGGAGCGCAAGTTCACGAAGGACGAGATCCTCGAGTTGTACCTGAACAAGGTTTATTATGGCGGGGGCGCTTATGGGATCGATGCGGCGTCGCGCAAATTCTTCGGGCACGGCGCGGACCACCTCTCGCTGCCCGAGGCAGCGATCATCGCCGGGCTGGTCAAGGCGCCGTCCAATTATTCTCCGACCGCCGATGCCCAGGCCGCAATCGGGCGCGCGGGAGTGGTCATCCAGGCGATGGTGCGCGCCGGCATGATCTCCCCGGGCGAGGCGGCCAATGCTAACCCTCGGGAACTGCAGCTGGCGCCCGAGCCGAAGCAGAATTCGGTGCGCTATTTCACCGACTGGGCATTGCCGCAGCTCGATACGCTGATCGACGAGACCGAAGCGCCACTGGATGTGTGGACGACGCTGGACCTTGCGATGCAGCGCGATGCCGATGCCGCCGTACGCGCCAATGCGCCCAAGGGCGCGCAGGGTGCCCTCGTGTCGCTTGACCGCGATGGCGCCGTGCGCGCGATGGTCGGCGGCAAGGACTATGTCTCGTCGATCTACAACCGCGCGACACAGGCGCAGCGCCAACCGGGATCGTCGTTCAAGCTGTTCGTCTATCTCGCCGCGCTGGAGTCCGGACACAAGCCGGACGATACGATTGTCGACGAGCCCGTCACGATCAACGGCTGGAGCCCGCGCAACGATTCGCGCCGCAACAGCGGTCCGGTATCGCTGCGGACCGCCTTTGCCTATTCGATCAACACCGTCGCGGCGAAGCTGGGATATGAGGTCGGCTTTGGCACGGTTGCCGACATGGCGCGGCGCTTTGGCATCACGACCGAGGTGAACACGCATCCTTCGATGGTGCTGGGGACGTCGGAGGTTCGATTGATCGACATGACGCGCGCCTTTGCGAGCGTGGCGAACAACGGCGTCGCCGTCACGCCCTTCGGCATCACGCGAGTCGTGGCGAACGGTCAGACGATCTATACGCATGAGGTCGACCGCAGCCATGTGCTTGTCGCGCCCTATGTCGCGGCGGAGATGACCGACCTGCTGCAGACCGCGGTCAATACCGGGACCGGGCGGGAGGCGCAGATCGGTCGGCCGGTCGCGGGGAAGACGGGCACGACCAGCAGTTCGAAGGATGGATGGTTCCTAGGTTTCTCAAGCGGGCTGACCACCGGTGTCTGGGTCGGGCGGGACGATGCGCGGCCGGTGCCGGGACTGCATGGCGGCTCGGCCCCGGCGCGCACGTTCGCGGCGTTCATGCGCCCCGCGACCGCCGATCGTCCGATCGAGCAGTTCCAGACTCAGGTGACGCTGCCAGACTGGCAGGAGGAGCCGGACCAGGAGGCCTATTTCGGCCAGCCCGACGATGGGTTCGGCGGCAATGCGGGCGTCGATGCCAATGGCAATCCGCTCACGCCGGAACCCTCGTACCGCGGCGAGCCGGACTATGACCGCCCGCTACCCGACAGACCGCCCGCCGGCGCCGAGCAGCCGCAGGACGCACCGGGCGCGCCCACCGCGCCGACGCTGGACCAGGACTGGCTGGACCGGGTGACGGGGCGGCGGCAGCGCGCGGCACCGCCCGAGCCGCGCTTCGACCTGCGCCGGGAACCATCGCCCATCCCGTCGCGGCGCCCGCAACAGCAGCAGCCTCAGCCCGGTCTTCCAAACCAGTAGAGCGCGGCGCCATGCGCGCGCAGCCACGCGGTCGCCGGCGTCGGGTCACAGCCGAGGAGTTCTGCAGTCGCTGCGTGAAAGGCCGGCGAATGGTTCATGTGGACGCGGTGCGCGACCTCGTGCGCGACGACCGCCCGGCGAACCCAGCCAGGCGCCAGGATGAGGCGCCAGTTATAGCGGATGCGCCCGTTCGCGCCGCAGCTTCCCCAGCGTCGCGTCGCGTCGCCGACCGACACCTGCACGATCTGCAATCCTGCGCGTTCGACCAGAACGGTAGTGTCGGCGGACAGCCGATCGAGCGCGGTGCGACGGAGCCACGCCTCGATCCGCCGCGATATGGTATCTTCCGGACCAGAGAGGACAAGCTGGTCGCCATCGCGCACGACCGCTCTGCCCCGCCCCGGCTGCCAGCGGATCGTTAATGCCGCATCGTCGACCGGCAGCACCGCGCCATCGACAAAGGGTTGCGCCTTGGGTGTGCCGAGACGCTGCCACGCGAGCCACTCCCCGCGCTCGCTTGCCCATTCCAGCGCCGGGGCCAGCGCGGCACGGCGCGGCAGTGTCAGCCGGGCACGACCAGTGCGTTGATCGAACGACAGGCGGATCCGGCGAGCGCGCGGATGCCGCACAACGTCAAAATCGTCGATCACAGTGTCCGGTCAACGACGTGATTTTCAAGGTCGCCGGCGTCGTCCTCGCTGACGGTCCAGCCGCGGACCGATTCACCCGCGCGGTGAACGGATTCCCGGTCGCCCGAGACGAGATAGTGCCAATCGGGCAGCGCCTGCCCCGCCGCGCGCAACCGATAGGCACAAGTCGAGGGAAGCCAGTCGATCGAGCGCACATTGCCCTGGGACAGGCGCACGCACTCCGTGACGTAGGCGCGGCGGTGGCGGTAATTGGAGCATTGCCCGCTGCGCCGGTCGAGCAGGCGGCAGGCGACGTTGGTCGCGACCAGGTCGCCGCTGTCCTCGTCCTCCAGCTTGTGGATGCAGCATTTGCCGCAACCGTCGCACAGTGCCTCCCACTGACCGCGGTCCAGCCGCTCGATGGGAACATCCTCCCAGAAGCGGCTCACGCGACCCAGCGCTCCAGCATATCGGCTACCGCCTGTGGGCTTTCGTCGGCGGGCACCAGCGCGATCGGCTGCCCGTCCGGCCCCATCAGATAGGCCTGACGCGTATGATTGACGAGATAGCCACCGCCGGGCGAGGGATCACCCTTGGCGTGATAGACCGCATATTCCTTGTCGACCTTCGCCAGCGCGGTCTCGCTGCCGGTCAGGCCGATCATGCGCGGGTGGAAATTGCCGACGAACTGCTTGAGTACCGTCGGCGTGTCGCGATCCGGATCGACGGTGACGAAGATCGGCACGACCTTCGCCGCCTTGGCCGGATCGCTCTTCTCCAGCAGGCGCAGCCCCGCGCCGACATTCTGCATGTCGGTCGGGCAGACGTCAGGGCAGAAGGTATAGCCGAAATACATGATACGGTAGCGCCCGCGGAACTGTCGGTCGCTCACGACACGGCCGTCCTGATCGGTGAGCGTGAAGGGTCCGCCGATGCTGGCGCCGGCAAGCGGTGCCCGCTCCGGCGTGGTCGTCTGCTGCCCGTTACAGGCGGCTAGCGAGGCGGCAGTGAGCAGCAGCGCGATCTTCTGGTTAATGTTCATGACGCCCTCAGCCTTGATCTGTTAGCGCTCGCGACGCAAGTTCGTGCCGATAGTCCAACACAGGATCGCCGATGTCCTCTGCCCGCTCCCTCTTACTTGCCGCCCTCGTCGTGGCTGCGCCGGCAGCGGCGCAACAGCAATCGGAGAGCTACAAATTCCTGCAGGCGATCCGCGAGTCGAAGGGCAACGACGTGATCGCGATGCTCGACCGGCCGGGCAGCCAGATCATTGATACCCGCGCTATCGACTCGGGCGAAGGAGCGCTCCACATCGTCGTCAAGCGCGGCGACGAGACCTATCTGCGCTTCCTGCTGCAAAAAGGCGCCGATCCCAATCTGCGCGACGGTCGCGGCAATACCCCGCTGATGCTGGCGGTCGACCAGGGAGAAGTGGCCATGATTCCGATCCTGGCGGCAGCGAAGGCCAATCCCAACCTCGCCAATGCCAGCGGAGAAACCCCGCTCATTCGCGCGGTGCAGCGCCGCGACCCGGCGATGGTGCGCGAGTTGCTGGCGGCGGGTGCCGATCCGGACCAGACCGACAACATCGCTGGCATGTCCGCACGCGAATACGCGAAGCGGGACGGCCGGAATCCTGCAATCACGAAGATGCTGGCGGACATCGCTTCCAAGCCGAAACGCGCCGCAGTCGCGGGTCCGACATTCTAGGGTCCAAACCCAATCAGCGGCTTGAAGGAGCGCGGCTTTCCTGATTCACAGGCGTCGTGGATCAAGGAGAGTGAAGCGTCCCGGATTTTCCGGAGGCAGTTTGGTTGGGGTCATGCTGCCATATCGAGTTCTTGTTTGGCAGCATAGTAGTTCGCCTCGGCCTCGGCGGGAGTGACATAGCCGATGGGTTCGAAGAGGCGATGGTTGTTGAACCAGTCGACCCAGCGCAGCGTGGCCATTTCGACGGCCGCAAGGCTTGGCCAGGAGCGTTGACGCCAGATGACCTCGGCTTTGAAGAGGCCATTGATCGTCTCGGCGAGGGCATTGTCATAGGAGTCCCCGACGCTGCCGACCGAGGGCACCAGCTTTGCCTCGGCCAGGCGCTGGGTGTAGCTCATAGCGAGGTATTGCGAGCCCCTGTCCGAGTGATGGATAAGACCATCGCTAGCCGTGGGTCGGCGGGCATGGATGGCCTGCTCCAAGGCATCCAGCACGAAGCTTGCGGTCGCGCTGCTGCTGACCTTCCAGCCGACGATCCGGCGGGCGAACGCGTCGATGACGAACGCCACGTAGACGAAGCCTGCCCAGGTGTGGACGTAGGTGAAGTCCACCACCCACAGTGCGTTCGGGCGCTGAACCTTGAAGGCCCGGTTGACCTTGTCGAGCGGGCACAGTGCCTTTCGGTCGGAAACGGTGGTGACACAGGATTTCCCGCGTCGGACACCGGCAAGCCCCATCGCCTTCATCAGCCGCTCGACCGTGCATTTGGCGATGGTGACGCCGTCGCGCAGCAGCTGGCGCCACACCTTGCGCGACCCATACAGGCCAAAGCTGGCCTCGTGGACGCGCCGGATATGGCCCTTCAGCTCGTCGTCCCGCCGGGCGCGAGCGGATCGCTTGCCCGGGTCGGCCACGCGAGCAGCATGTTGATGATATGAGGAGGGGGCGACCGCCAGTTCCCGGCAGATCGGCTCGATCCCCAACTCCTCTCGATGGGCGTCGATGAACGCCATCTTCATCGCCCGTGGCGGTCGAGCTCCGCCATCGCAAAATACGCCGATGCCTTCCTGAGGATCTCGTTGGCTCGGCGAAGCTCCTTCACTTCGCGCTCCAGCAGCTTCAGCCGGGCGCGGTCATCGTCCGCCAGCAACGCTGGCCCTGCACGCCGGCCAGCCTCGTCACGACACCAGCGCCGCAGCGTCTCCGCCGTGCAGCCGATCTTGCCGGCGATCGACACCATCGCATCCCATTCCGAGCGGTGATCCGCCCGGTGCTCGCTCACCATCCGGACCGCACGCTCGCGGACCTCGGGCGAAAACTTGTTCGTCGTCTTGCTCATTCCAGATGCTCCTACTCACAAGTGGGAGCCTCCGGGAAACCCGGGACGGTTCACTGAGCGTAGAGATGCTTGTCGAGGTGGTGCTTGAAGGTCTGCGACGGGTTATTCGGAATGACGGCCGTGGCGCCCTTGTCCGCGATCGCCTGCCGCAGGGCGTCGCTGTCATAGGCGGTATCGGCCATGACCACTTCGGCAGGCAACCCATCGATGAGGCCGGCGGCTTGTGGTGCATCGCCCTTCTGCCCGGCGGTCAGCGCGAAGCGCACGGGACAGCCAAGCCCCCGAACGGCCATGTGCACCTTGGTGCTCAGGCCGCCGCGCGAGCGGCCGATGGCCTGATCTTCAGACCCCCCTTTTTAGCCCCGGCAGCATGCTGGTGAGCGCGAACGACGGTGCTGTCGATGATGAGATACTCGAAGTCCGGATCGTCCGACATCGCCTCGAATATTCGCCACCACACACCCTTCTCGCTCCACCGGCTGAAGCGACGAAACGCGCTGTTCCAGTCGCCGAACACCTCGGGAAGATCA
This sequence comes from Sphingomonas sp., assembly GCA_965260965.1. Classification (GTDB taxonomy): domain Bacteria; phylum Pseudomonadota; class Alphaproteobacteria; order Sphingomonadales; family Sphingomonadaceae; genus Sphingomonas. The sequence continues at coordinate 2,886,267 of CBDHCA010000003.1, forward strand.
CGCCACGGCGATCCCGTCCGCACGATCCACAAGACCGCCTCGACAAACATCCGGTTGTCGCGGCCGGTCGACCCCTTCTGGTCGGGGCGAGCGATAATGAGTGGCGCCATCCGATCCCAGGCGCCATCGCTCAACACCAGCCGATCCATCACACCCAAGGCTACCTCCCAAAAGCAGCCCTGAATCACGCCTCACGCCAAATGGGAATCCTTAGAGTCCACACATCCTAGAGCGGTTGGGCGATTTCAGCTCGTCTGATTTCGCTTTAGAGCGGCTTTCCGCCTAGGATTTCAGCTTCTTCACTTCCGCCAGCGTCAGCGTGACATGGTCGGCGGGGTTCATGTCGTCATGGACGAAGGCGACGCGACCGTCCTTCGCAATAACGTAGCTGACCCGCGACGTGACCTGGCGCCCCATGATCTGCTTCGGGTATGCGACGTCATATTCCTTCACCACCGACGGTCCGGCACTGGCGACGGCGAACTTGCCGGCGCATTTCTCGGTCGAGAAGCGCTGGAGCGTCGGGACGTCGTCGGCGGACATGCCGATGACGGTTGCGCCCGCCGCCTTGAACTGCGGCACGGCCTCGGCAAAGGCATGCGCCTCCGCGTTGCAGCCGCCGGTGAACGCGGCGGGGAAGAAATACAGGACCACCGGGCCCTTCTTCAGTTGCTCGGCCAGGTTCACCTTGAACACCTTGCCCGCCATCGCGCCGCGCGTGGTGAAATCGGGGGCCTTCGCTCCCGGCGCGAGCGCGGCCATTGCCGGCGTTGCAGCAAGAAGGACGGCGGCGGTCATTAGGTGGCGCATTGGACGGACTCCCTGGATGATTGGGCGACGCTAGGCCTTTCGGGCGGGCGAAGCTAGGGCAGGGGAATGCCCGTGCGCCAAGCCGATATCGACCTCGCCCGTCGTCTTGCCGATGCCGCCGGCGAGGCCATTCGTCCCTTTTTCCGCGTCGAGCACGGCCTCGAGACGAAGGGCGACCGCTCGCCGGTAACGCTTGCCGATCGCGCCGCCGAGGCCGCGATGCGCCATATCCTCGATGCGGAGGCTTCCCGCGATGCCATCGTCGGCGAGGAATATGGCGTGAAGGAAGGCGCGTCCGGGCGAACCTGGGTGCTCGACCCGATCGACGGCACGCACAGCTTCGTCGCCGGTCGCGCGATCTTCGGCACGCTGGTGGCGTTGGTCGAGGACGGCTGGCCCGCGATCGGAATCATCGACCAGCCGCTACAGCGCGAACGCTGGGTCGGCGTGACCGGACGACCGACAACCTTCAACGGTTCAGTGACGACAACCCGGGCATGTCCCGCATTGGCGACGGCTGCGCTCGCGACATCGAGCCCACACTATTTCTCCGACGCCGCGGCCGACCTGTATCTGGCGCTGGTCGCCGCGACGAAGGACGCCGGTCGCCACGGCCCGCTTTATGGCGGCGACTGCTATAATTACGGCCTTCTTGCCTCGGGTCACCTCGATATCGTCTGTGAATCGGGCTTGAAGCTGCATGACTTCGCCGCGCTGGTCCCCGTCGTCGAGGGCGCGGGTGGGCGGATGTGCGATTGGCGCGGCGATCCGCTGAGCGCCGACAGCGTGGGTGATGTGCTGGCAATCGGCGATCCCGCACGCGTCGACGACGTGCTGGAGGCGCTGCACCGCCATTGATTGCCTTTGTCGGCGACCTCGGCTATGGCGCGCGCTTCATCGGCGACTGCGCATGACGAACCGCCCGGCCGGTATGGGCTGCCGCGGCGGTTTCCAGCAGTCCCTTTACGAAAGGACCAAAATGCCCAAGCTGAAAACAAAGAGCGGCGTCAAGAAGCGCTTCAAGCTCACCGCGTCCGGCCTGCTCAAGCACGGCGTCGCCGGCAAGCGCCACCGCCTGTTGCATCACAACGGCAAGTATATTCGCCAGAACCGAGGCACGACCGTGCTGTCCAAGGCCGACACCGCCACGGTGAAGGCATGGGCGCCATACGGCCTGAACTGAGCGAGAAGGATTAGGACATGGCACGCGTCAAACGGGGCGTCACCACCCGCGCCAAGCACAAGCGGGTACTGGAACAGGCAAAGGGCTATTACGGCCGCCGCAAGAACACGATTCGCGTCGCGCGGCAGGCGGTCGAGAAGGCCGGGCAATATGCCTATCGCGACCGCAAGGTTAAGAAGCGGACCTTCCGCGGCCTGTGGATTCAGCGCATCAACGCCGGCGTCCGCGCCGAGGGGCTGACCTACAGCCAGTTCATGCACGGGCTGAAACTGGCGGGCATCGAACTCGACCGCAAGGTCTTGGCCGACATAGCGATGCATGAGGGCGAGGCGTTTACAGCGATCGTCGCCCAGGCAAAGGCTGCGCTGCCCGAAGCGGCCTGATTTTCACCGGCGCGACGAAGCAAGGGGCGCGGGTGGATTGCCACCCGCGCCCTTTTCGTTAACGCACCTGCGCAGTTCTACGAGGAACCGATGACCGACCTGCCTCCGACCGACGTGACCAATATCCGCGATCACATGCTCGTGGCGATCGAAGCGGCGACGGGGCTCGACGCGCTGGATGCGGTCCGGATCGAGGCGCTGGGCAAGCAAGGGCGTGTCACCGCGCTGCTCAAGACGCTGGGCAGGATGACAACGGACGAGCGGCAGACTCAAGGTCCCGCTATCCATGCCTTGCGTGAGGCGGTCGGCGACGCGATCGTAGCGCGAAAGACAATGCTTGAGCAGGTTGCGCTCGACGAGCAACTCGTGGCCGAGCGCCTCGATATGACGCTCCCGGCCGATGTCCCGCTTATGGGTACCGTCCATCCGGTGTCGCAGGTGATGGACGAACTGGCGGAGATCTTCGCCGATCTGGGCTTCGCGGTCGCGACCGGCCCGGAGATCGAGGACGACTGGCACAATTTCACCGCGCTCAATATTCCCGAGAGCCATCCCGCGCGCGCGATGCACGACACCTTCTATTTTCCCGAACAGGCCGACGGTGAGCAGAAATTGCTCCTGCGCACCCACACCTCGCCGGTGCAGATCCGCACGCTGCTGGCGCAGAAACCGCCGGTGCGGATTATCGCGCCGGGACGCGTCTACCGCTCCGATTGGGATGCGACGCACACGCCGATGTTCCACCAGATCGAGGGGCTGGTGATCGACAAGGGGATCACGCTCGGGCATCTGAAATGGACGCTGGAGACGATGTTGAAGGCGTTCTTCGAGCGCGACGATATCGTTCTGCGCCTGCGGCCGAGCTATTTCCCCTTCACCGAACCATCGGCGGAAATCGATGTCGGCTTCACGCTGAAGGACGGCAAGCGCGTGCTCGGCGGCGATGAAGGGTGGATGGAATTGCTCGGCAGCGGGATGGTCCATCCCAAGGTGATCGCGGCGTGCGACCTCGACCCGACCGAATGGCAGGGCTTCGCCTTCGGGGTCGGGGTCGATCGGCTCGCCATGCTCAAATACGGGATGGTCGACCTGCGCCCCTTTTTCGACGGCGACCTGCGCTGGCTCCGCCATTACGGCTTCGCCGCGCTCGATGTCCCGACGCTGAGCGCGGGAGTGTCGGCATGAAGTTCACACTCGGATGGCTCCAGGATCATCTCAACACAGACGCGTCGTTAGACGCCATCGTCGGTACGCTGACCCGCATCGGCCTGGAGGTCGAGGGCGTCGAGAATGCAGGCGAGGCGCTGGCCGCATTCAAGGTCGCGCGCGTGCTGACCGCTCAGCCGCACCCCAATGCCGACAAGCTGCAGCTCCTGACCGTCGATGCCGGGGGCGAACCGCTGCAGGTCGTGTGCGGCGCGCCCAACGCGCGTGTAAATATGATCGGCGTGTTCGGTCCGCCCGGCGCTTATGTGCCCGGCAGCGACTTCACGCTGGCGGTCACGCAGATCCGCGGCGTCACCTCGCACGGCATGATGTGCTCGGTGCGCGAGCTCGAACTGGGTGACGCGCATGAGGGCATCATCGAACTGCCTGCCGGGGCCGAAAGCGCGGTGGGCCGGAGCTATGCCGAATATGCCGGGATGACCGATCCGGTGATCGACATCAGCGTCACCCCCAACCGCCCCGACTGCTCGGGCGTGCGCGGCATCGCCCGCGACCTCGCCGCCGCCGGGTTCGGCACGCTAAAGCCGCTCGTCATCGACCCGGTGGCGGGCGACGGCACGGGTCCCGATGTGCGCACCGACGACGCGGAGGGCTGCCCCGCCTTCTACGCGCAATCGGTTTCGGGCGTCCGCAACGGCGACGCGCCCGAGTGGATGGCGCGACGGCTCCGCGCGATCGGCCAGAAACCGATCTCCGCGCTGGTCGACATCACCAATTACGTGTCGGTCGATCTCGGTCGGCCGCTCCACGTCTATGACCGCGCGACGCTGAGTGGCGGCCTGGTCGCGCGCCGCGCGAAGGACGGCGAGCAGGTCGAGGCGCTGAACGGCCGCACCTATACGCTTGCCCCGACGATGACCGTCATCGCCGATGACGTGACGGTCCACGACATCGGCGGCATCATGGGAGGCGCGGCATCGGGGGTGCAGCCGGATACGACCGACGTCATCATCGAATGCGCCTATTTCGACCCCGATTCGATCGCCCGCACCGGCCAGGCGCTCACGCTGACCAGCGATGCGCGGCAACGGTTCGAGCGCGGGGTCGATCCCGCCTTTCTCGACGACGGCCTCGCGATCGCCACGCGCATGGTCGTCGATCTCTGCGGCGGCACCGCCAGCGGCGTGACGCGCAGCGGTACGCCGCCCACCGACAAGCGCATCGTCCTCTACGACCCGCATCTCGCGCAGAAGCTCGGCGGGCTGCACATCGCCCCCGAGCGGCAGGCGCGAATCCTGCTGTCGCTTGGCTTCTCGGTCGGCGCGATCGACCATGCCGACGCCTATAGCGATGCGCTTTTCGCCACGATTGAGCGCGCCTGGCCTGTCACCGTGCCCAGCTGGCGCCCCGACATCGACGGCCCCGCTGACCTTGTCGAGGAAGTGATCCGGATCGAGGGGATCGACAACGTTCCGTCCATGCCACTCGACCGCCCGGCCGGTGTCGCACGCCCGACCGCGACGCCCGAGCAGAAGCTGGAGCGCCGGATCCGACGCGCGGCGGCGGCGCGCGGGCTGCACGAGGCGGTGACGTGGAGCTTCATCTCGGCGGAAGAAGCCGCGCCCTTTGGCGATGGCGACTGGACGCTGGCCAACCCGATCAGCGAGGCGATGAGCATCATGCGCCCGGCGATGCTTCCCGGCCTGCTGTCGGCGGCAAGCCGCAACCTCAGGCGTGATGAGACGAGCGTCCGCCTGTTCGAGATCGGTCGCCGCTATCTGCCCGACGCGGAACGAGCGACGCTGGGTGCGGTCCTGGCCGGCGACCGGACACCGCGCGGCTGGCGGACGGGCAAGGCGACCGCGTTCGATGCCTTCGATGCGAAGACGGAGGCGATGGCACTGCTCGCCGCCGCCGGCGCGCCGGCCGACAGCCTTCAGACGATGGGCGACGCCGGCGATGCCTGGCATCCCGGACAGTCTGGCACGCTGCGCCTTGGCCCCAAGACGATCCTCGCGACCTTCGGCATGCTGCATCCCAGCATCCTTCGCACGTTCGATCTGGACCATCCGGTCGCGGCGCTCGAGCTCTGTCTCGACGCCATCCCCGCGCGCCGCGACGCGGGTCCGATGCGGCAGGCCTATGCACCGCCCTCGTTGCAGGCGGTGCGCCGCGACTTCGCCTTTTCCGTGCCATTGGACCTTCAATCGGATACACTGGTGCGTGCGGTACGCGGCGCCGACAAGGCGGCGATCACGTCGGCGCGCGCGTTCGATATCTTCGAGCGGGATGGGGAGAAGTCGATGGCGGTCGAGATCGTAATGCAACCGGGCGAGCGCAGCTTCACCGACGAGGGGCTGAAGGCGATAGCCGACAGGATCATTGCCGCCGCCGCCAAACTGGGAGCGACGCTGCGTGGCTGACCGCGAGATGATCCGTATCGCGTCCGATCGATTATCGGTCGCGATCAATCCGTTCGGCGCCGAGCTGACGCATATCGAGGATGCTGACGGCCGCGAGCTGATGACCGATGCCGATCCGGCCTATTGGCCGCGTCACGCACCGATCCTGTTTCCCGTCATTGGCGTGACGAACGGCAATGTCGTGCGGGTGGACGGCACCGAATATCCGATGCCCAAGCACGGCTTCGCGCGCGACCTGATGTTCGAAACCGCCAGGCACGAGCAGGACCGGGCGGTGCTGCAACTGGCTGCGTCGAATGTGACGCGCGAACATTACCCCTTCGAATTTGTCCTCGATATCACCTTCGCCGTCGAGGGCTACCGGCTGACCATCGAGGCCCGTGTGAAGAACCGGAGCGACGCGCCGATGCCCGCGCAGTTCGGCTTCCATCCCGCGCTGGCCTGGCCGCTGCCCTTCGGCGAACCACGTGAGGCGCACCGTATCACCTTCGCCCAGGACGAGCCGGCACGCTTGCGGCGGATCGGAGGCGATGGACTGATCGCCGACGGAATGCGCGAAAGCCCGCTCGACGGGCGCGAGTTGCTGTTGCGCGACGCGCTGTTCAAGGACGACGCGCTTGTGTGGGACCCGGTCGAGTCCGGCCGCGTGACCTACGGCGCCGCACAGGGGCCGATACTCGATATCAACTTTCCCGATACGCCGCGGCTCGGCGTCTGGACGAAGCCGGGAGCGCATTTCGTCTGCGTCGAACCCTGGCACGGCATCGCCGATCCCGAGGGATTTACTGGCGAGCTGAAGGACAAGCCCGGCGTATTCGTCGTCGCCCCGGGCGAGGAGAAGCGCATCTCGATGAGCATCACGCTGGTGCCATAGCCGGATCGCCCCGTCAGTCCTGCAAAGGCGGGAACCCCTAGAATCACCCGTCTCCGTTAGATCGCTATCTTCGCGAAGATGGATACTCGCCTCTTCACGAACGACGAAGCAGAACCAATCCATGACTCCCTCTCCCCGCCGTACCTTCGCGATCATCTCGCACCCCGACGCCGGCAAGACCACGCTGACCGAAAAGCTCCTGCTCGTGGGCGGCGCGATCCACCTGGCCGGCGAGGTCAAGGCGCGCGGCGCCAACCGGCGCGCGCGGTCCGACTGGATGAAGATCGAGCAGCAGCGCGGCATCTCCGTCACGTCGTCGGTGATGACCTTCGAGCGGGACGGCATCACCTTCAACCTGCTCGATACGCCCGGGCACGAGGATTTCTCCGAGGACACGTATCGAACGCTGACCGCGGTCGACTCGGCTGTGATGGTCATCGACGCGGCGCGCGGGATCGAGGCGCAGACACGCAAATTGTTCGAGGTGTGCCGCCTTCGCTACGTCCCGATCATCACCTTCGTCAACAAGGTCGATCGGGAGGGTCGCAGCCCGTTCGAACTGCTCGACGAGATCGCCGACGTCCTGGCGCTCGACGTCTGCCCGATGAGCTGGCCGGTCGGCATGGGCGGCGAGTTCCAGGGCGTCTACGACATCGCCGCCGACCGCATCAGCCGCCCGGAAGGCGACAGCCGCACGTTCCTGGGCGAGACCGAGGACGCCCCGACCCTGCCCGAAGCGATCGCCGATGAGGTCGAACTGGCCGAGGCGGGCTATGCCGCCTTCGATGCCGACGCCTATCGTGCCGGCGACCTCACGCCCGTCTATTTCGGTTCCGCGCTCAAGGATTTCGGGGTGGCCGAGCTGATCGACGCACTCGCCACCCATGCACCGCCTCCCCGGCCGCAGCCGGCCGAGCCGGCGCCCGTCGCTCCGAACGAAAGCGAAGTCACCGGTTTCGTGTTCAAGGTGCAGGCGAACATGGACCCGCAGCACCGCGATCGTATCGCCTTCATGCGGCTGTGCTCGGGCACGTTCAAACGCGGCATGAAGCTGACCCCAACGGGACACGGCAAGCCGATCGCGGTCCATTCACCGATCCTTTTCTTCGCGCAGAACCGGGAGGTCGCGGACGAGGCGTTTCCCGGTGACATCATCGGCATCCCCAATCACGGTACGCTGCGCGTCGGCGATACGCTCAGCGAACGCGCGGACGTACGCTTCACCGGCCTCCCCAATTTCGCGCCGGAAATCCTGCGCCGCGTGGCGCTGAAGGACCCCACCAAGACCAAGCAGTTGAGGAAGGCGCTCGACGACATGGCCGAGGAGGGCGTGACGCAGGTCTTCTATCCCGAGATCGGGTCCAACTGGATCATCGGCGTGGTCGGGCAGCTCCAGCTCGATGTCCTGCTGAGCCGACTGGAGGCCGAATACAAGGTCGCCGCCATGCTCGAGCCCGCTCCTTTCGATACCGCGCGCTGGATCGCGGCCGAACCGGCGGAACTGAAGGCCTTCGCGGAGATCAACCGCGCCGCGATGGCAAAGGATCGCGACGGGAATCCCGTCTTCCTTGCAAAGAGCGCTTGGGAAGTGGGCTATGTCGCCGATCGCTATCCCAAGCTACGCTTCGCCGCGACACGCGAACGATAGGGAGAGGGCGATGCGGTGGGAGGCGTGGCTGAAGGACGTGGGGCTGCCTGCGCCTGAGTCGCCCGATGTCACGTCGATCATCGTCGCGCTGGCGGTGGTCGGCGCGGTAGGCTGGATCGGCTGGTTTCTCGGGCGTCGGCTGGGTCACCGTATCGGCGCCCTGGTCCGCCGCTGGACCGGGCGCTCCGACGATTTCGGCAGCCGCCTGGCGCGCGCGATCGTGCGCTATGGCCTCATCATCATCCTGCTGATGTTCGCGGACAACGCGATGACCTTCAGCCCGATCGGATTGGTCATCATCGCGGTCGCGCAAGGGCTGGCGGTCGCGATGCTTGCCTATCGCATCACCACCGCCGCCGGACTGGGCGAGGCGACCGCGGCCGTGTTGTCGATCGTCATCTTCGTCGCCACCATCGCGGGAACGCTGGGCGGGCTGCAACCGCTTACAACCGCATTGCAGGGCGTGGCGCTGACCGTCGGCAAGAACCGCATCTCGCTGCTCGGCGTCGTCAACTTCGTCGTCATCGCCTCCATCCTCTATCTGCTGGCCCGGCTCGCCAACCGCATCCTCAACCACTCGATCGGGCGGATGCATGCGCTCGACGTGTCGCAGCGCGCGCTGGTGCAAAAGCTGGCCGGGCTGATGGTCGTCATCGTCGCGGCGCTGCTCGGCATCGACCTGCTCGGCATCGACCTGACCGCGCTCACCGTGTTTTCCGGCGCGGCCGGGCTGGCGGTCGGTTTCGGGCTTCAGAAGACCTTCGGCAACCTTATCGCCGGGCTGATCCTGCTGATGGACCGCTCGGTCAAGCCCGGCGATGTGATCGTTGTTGGCGACACCTTCGGGGCCGTCACGAAGATCGGCGTGCGCGCCGTCTCTGTCGTTACCCGCGACGGCAAGGAGCATCTGATCCCGAACGAGCAGCTGATGACCCAGGCGGTCGAGAACTGGTCCTACAGCAGCCGCAACGTGCGCATCCGCATCCCCGTCGGCGTCAGCTACACCAGCGACATCGCACTGGCGCAAAAGCTGATGATCGAGGCGGCGCGCGCGTCGCCTCGCGTCCTGCCGAACCCGGAACCCAATGTCTGGTTGACCGGTTATGGGGACAGCTCGGTGGACCATGAAATCCTCGTCTGGATCACCGATCCCGAGGGCGGGGTGGGCAATGTCCAGTCCGAGGTGCTCAACCATCTGTGGCGCGCCTTCAAGGAAAACGGGATCGAAATCCCCTTCCCGCAGCGAGACCTCCACATCCGCAGCGGCCTCCTCCCGCAGTCACCCCACGTCGCGTCCTAGGTTGTGTGGACAGTTACCTGAGCCATAGGACGATGGCAGCAAGTGTGATCACAGCGCGGTAGTTTCGAGCGGTTTTCTCGAAGCGGGTAGCGACGCGGCGGAACTGCTTGAGCTTGGAGAAGCAGCATTCGACCAGATGGCGCTGAGCGTAGAGATGCTTGTCGAGGTGGTGCTTGAAGGTCTGCGACGGGTTATTCGGAATGACGGCCGTGGCGCCCTTGTCCGCGATCGCCTGCCGCAGGGCGTCGCTGTCATAGGCGGTATCGGCCATGACCACTTCGGCAGGCAACCCATCGATGAGACCGGCGGCTTGTGGTGCATCGCCCTTCTGCCCGGCGGTCAGCGTGAAGCGCACGGGACAGCCAAGCCCCCGAACGGCCATGTGCACCTTGGTGCTCAGGCCGCCGCGCGAGCGGCCGATGGCCTGATCTTCAGACCCCCCTTTTTAGCCCCGGCAGCATGCTGGTGAGCGCGAACGACGGTGCTGTCGATGATGGAGATACTCGAAGTCCGGATCGTCCGACATCGCCTCGAATATTCGCCACCACACACCCTTCTCGCTCCACCGGCTGAAGCGACGAAACGCGCTGTTCCAGTCGCCGAACACCTCGGGAAGATCACGCCACGGCGATCCCGTCCGCACGATCCATAAGACCGCCTCGACAAACATCCGGTTGTCGCGGCCGGTCGACCCCTTCTGGTCGGGGCGACCGATAATGAGTGGCGCCATCCGATCCCAGGCGCCGTCGCTCAACACCAGCCGATCCATCACACCCAAGGCTACCTCCCAAAAGCAGCCCTGAATCACGCCTCACGCCGGGGTCATCGCAGAATCCCTTTCTGAGCGTACGCTAAGCGTCCGACGTAGCTGATCCGGATCGCAGGCGTTCGATCGTCTGCCGCTCGAACGCCGGTGGGTTCTGGGCGGCTGCCCGCAACATGTCCTCGTCCAGCGCCAGCGCAACCTTGCCATCGGCGAGCATGAGTCCCGCGTCACACGCGGATGCCAGCGTGCCGAGGTCATGGAGGGCGGTGATGAGCGTCAGGCCCCCAGCGACCATTTCACGCAAGGCCTCGCGCAGGTCGAAGATCGCCACGGGGTCGAGCCAGTTGAACGGTTCGTCGAGGATCACGAGCGGGTGACCGCCCGCAAATGCTGCGGCAACCGCGATCCGCTGTCGCATCCCGGCTGAGCAGTCGCCGATCCAGCGGTCGAGCAGTGGAGCCAGACCCAGCGCTTCATGCAGTTTACCCAGACGCGAACGGACATCGTAGATGCTCCCGCCGACGAGTTCGAGGACATCGCGCCCACGCAGGGCATCCGGCAGCTTGTCGGCTGGAGGAGAGAAGCCAACGCGCAGTGCCCGCCCGACGCGATCCCCGGCCAGTTCCTTGCCGTCCACCCGGCACGATCCGCTGGCGAAGGGCAGTCTGCCGGCAAGCGCCCTCAGCAGGCTGGTCTTGCCCGATCCGTTGGCGCCGATGAGGCCGAACCACGATCCGTGCGAGATCGTGAGGTCGACGCCCTACACGACGTGCTGCCCGCTCCGCTCGACGGCTGCCCCCGAAAGATTGACGGCAGGGTTCATGCCAGCAGCCACGTCTTTGTCCGCCCCGACGTTGCAGCTGCCAGAGCATGGCGAGGGCGATGACGGGCAAGGCCACGGACATCAAGTACGCGACCACCATGAGCAGTCCTGCGAGAATGGAGACGAGGAGATCGGCGAACCGCTTGGCGTGCAGCCGGTAGGCAAGTACGCGCAGGCTCACGAGCAGCAGCATCGCGGCGCACACGGCAGCAACGATGCCGGCCGCGATCGGGCCGAGCATGACCCAGCATGCCGGCACTGCCACGGCGAGGAATGACGCCAATCCCCTAGTGTGGCGAACGATGATGTGCCGTGATCCGTGTCCGGCAATGGTCATGAAGCGGACGATGGCGTCATCGATGCTGGTCAGAATCAGTGCGAGCAACACCGTCCCGATGCCGACGACCGCCATCAGCGCATTCGTGCCCAGCGTGCGTGCCGGCAACAGCGACAGGAGCAGCACCGTCGCGGCCGCCACCCCGGCGATCGGGCGGTGCGACCATGCCCGGAGCGTCCATCCCGGTCGCGTCGTGCCGGCGATGTGCTTTGGAACCTTGAAGCCATCCGTCAGCCCAGCAACAAGTACCCCAGCAAGATAGGCGGGAACGCTGACGACCAACAGCAAAGGACGCGCGATCAGGGTCACCATGGCCAGCATCGCCAGTTCAACGCCATGCCATGCCGCCACATAGTGCCGACGTATCTGCGGGTGCAGAGCATCGGCGGCGAGCAGTCCGTCGAAGGCGTGGAAGGCGATGCGCGTGCCGACAAGGCGTCCCGCGCCCATACCGATCATCGCGCCCGCAACGAGTGCCGCCCATGTCGCGATCCATGTCGCGATCGTCCAGGGGCGATCGATGAACCACGCGCGGACGACCGCCAACGCCGCTAGCAGCATGAGCGCGGCGATCACCCGGTCGTGCCAACCCGTAAACGTCGCGCGGATCGTGTTCCAGGCGATCAGCCGGTCATGACGGAACAGGCGGCTCATTTCGTCTTGCGCCGGTCGAGCATCCGCTGCCCGTCGTTGCGCAACTCGCCTTTCGGTCCGACGAAGCGGTAGAGGGTCTGGCGAGTGATGCCGAGTTCGGCGCACAGCTCGGCGACCTTGGTTTCGGGTTTGCCCATTGCTGCCTGGGCGAGGCGCAACTTGGCGGGGGTCATCTTGAACGGGCGACCGCCCGTACGACCGCGGGCACGCGCCGCGGCCAGCCCGGCCTTGGTGCGCTCGACGATCAATTCTCGCTCGAACTCGGCAAGCCCTGCGAAGATCGCGAAGACGAGCCGGCCATTGGCGGTGGTGGTGTCGATCGACGCACCCTCGCCAGCGAGCACCTTCAGCCCGATGTCGCGTTTCGTCAGGTCGCCGACCAAATTGACGAGGTGGCGCAGGTCGCGCCCCAACCGGTCGAGCTTCCACACCACCAGCGTGTCGTTCGTGCGAAGCGCCTTGATACACGCCTCCAGCCCCGGCCGGTCGTCGCGTTTGCCCGATGCAGCGTCGGTATAAAGGTGATGCTCCAAATCGACGCCGGCCTTCGCCAGCGCGTCGCGCTGGAGGTCGATGACCTGGCTGCCGTCCGCCTTCGATACCCGCGCATAGCCGATCCGCGCCGTCACTTTAACGTGCGTCCACGTGACAGATTGGTGCAGTACCGCAAAGCAGCCGCTTCCTGTCACTTAACCAGTCACTCCGGCTATGTCGCATCAACGTCATCACGGGATGATTGTGTGACGGCAGGAGGAACTGGGTCAAGATGGTCACGCAAATCCTGTCGCCGGCGCAGCGCACCATGCTGTTTGACCCGCCATCGGACCCCGCCACGATCGAGCGGCTATACACGCTCGGTCCCGAGGATCTGGTCGAGGTATTCCGGCGGAGACGCGCCGCCAACCGGCTCGGCTATGCGGTCCAGCTCGGCTATCTCCGCCATCCCGGCCGGGCATTCGAACCCGGCGAGATGCCGCCTGCTGCAATGCTCACCGTCCTTGCCACGCAGACCGGCTGCGAGCCGGACGCCTTTGCCGACTATGCGGCACGCGACACGACGCTGCGCGAACATCGCGCCGCGATCGAACGCCGGCTCGGGCTGCGCGCTTTCGAACGCGCCGATCGCGCGATGGCCTTCGCAACTGCGAGCGAGGTGGCCACGTCCACCGATCGTTGTGACGCCATCGTCGCGGCAATGGTCGAGCGGCTACGTGGCGCGGGCGTGGTGCTGCCGGTGCCGGCGCTTCTCGAACGGATTGCTCTGGTCGCGCGAGCGGAGGCGAGGCGGCAGGCGTTCGCACGGCTTGGTCGTGATCTGACGGCGGATCAGGTCGAACGGCTCGATGCCCTGCTGCGGATCGGGGGAACGCCCACCCGCTCGTCCCTGGCCTGGATACGCGACTGGCCGGAAGCCCCCGGTGCCGGCAACCTCAAGGCGATAGTCGAACGGCTCGATCATGTCCGCAATATCGGCATCGAGGCGGAACGGGCGCGGCGCATTCATGCCAGTCGCTATGCGGTGATCGCGCGCGAAGCGGCGATCATGACCGCCCAGCATCTGACCCGGCTCGAAAACCGGCGTCGCCTTGCCACGCTGGTCGCCTTCGCGATCGAGATGGAGGTGGCGTTGACCGACGCCGCCATCCTGATGGTCGAGAAGCTGGTGGGCGGCATGTTCCGACGTGCCGACCGCACCCGGTCGGAACGCCTCATCGACCAGGCCCGGCTGTTCCGCGACACGGCCCGGCTGCATATCCGCCTCGGGCGGACGTTGCTCGATGCGCGGAGCACAGGCAGCAATGCACTGGCGCTGGTCGATGAGCGGATCGGGTGGGCGGCACTCGAACAGAGCGTGCGCGCGGCGGAGGAACTGACCCGCCCTGGTGAGGACGGTCTGGACGAGGTGGTGGAGCGCTATCCGGCGGTCCGCCGCTTCCTGCCGACCTTCGTCGCGGCGTTCCGCTTCCAGACCGCACGCGCGGGTGATCCGCTGCTCGGCGCCGTCGAGTTGCTGCGCTCGTTCTACGCGGAAGGTCGCACCATCCTGCCACGCAAAGCGCCCGTGTCGTTTCTCAAACCCAAGTGGCGTCGGGTCGTCCTCTCATCGGATGGCGTATTCAACCGGCGTGGATGGGAGATCGCCGTGCTGGTCCATCTGCGCGACCGGCTCGCGTCGGGCGCGATCTGGGTGGATGGCAGCCGCGCCTATCGCACGCTCGACGACTATCTTCTGCCGGCCCCGGCCTTCGCGACCATGCGCGCCGAAGGGCGATTCGGCTTGGCGGTGAGTGGCAGTGCGGTAGACTGGATCGCAGCGCACCGCGATCGGTTGCGCCAGCGCATGGACGAGGTGGAACGCGCCGCGACCGAAGGCACGCTGCCCGATGCAGGGATCGAGAACGGCCGCCTTACAATCTCGCCGCTGCGGCGCTCCACCCCCGACGAGGCGGAGGAACTGAAGGCCCGCCTCTATGGCCTGCTGCCGCGCATCCGCATCACCGACCTGCTCGCCGAAGTCGCCGTCTGGACCGGCTTCGCCGACCGCTTCGTCCACGCGCGCACCGGCATGGCGGCAAGCGACCAACCTGCGCTGATGGGCGCGATTCTCGCCGATGGCACCAACCTCGGCCTTGCCCGCATGGCGGAAAGCTCGCGCGGCCTGACCCATGCCCGGCTGCTTTGGACCGCCGAATGGCATATCCGCGACGAAACCTATTCCGGCGCGCTCGCCGCAATCGTCGATCATCACCATGCCCATCCGCTCAGCCGACTATGGGGACCGGGCGACACCTCGTCGTCGGATGGGCAGTTCTTTCGTGCCGGCGGACGTGGTGAGGCACGCGCCGATCACAACGCCCGTACGGCAGCGAGCCGGGCGTACTGTTCTACACCCATGTCTCCGACCGCTTCGCGCCCTTCCACAGCAAGGTCATCGCCGCCAATGCCGGCGAGGCCCCTCACGTCATCGACGGGCTGCTCGACCATGAAAGCGGCATCGTGATCCGCGAACATGCGACCGATACCGCCGGCGCCGTCGATCATGTGTTCGGCCTGTGCCACCTGCTCGGCTTCCGCTTCGCGCCGCGTATCCGAGACCTTGGCGAACGCCGCCTCTATGCTATGAGCGACCTTGCATCCTGGCCGACGTTGCGCCCGCTCATCGCCGGACCGGTCAACGTCCGCGCCATCGAGGAAGACTGGGACGAGACGCTGCGGCTCGCCGCCTCCATCCGGGCCGGTACCGTCCGGGCATCGGTGATGTTGCGCAAGCTCGCCGGCTATCCGCGCCAGAACCCGGTCGCACGCGCCCTGCGCGAGATCGGGCGGGTGGAACGCACACTGTTCATGCTCGACTGGCTCGACAATGCCGATCTGCGCCGACGCACCAACGCCAACCTCAACAAGGGCGAAGCCCGCAACGCGCTCGCCCGTGCCGTCTTCTTCAACCGCCTCGGCGAACTGCGTGACCGCACTTTCGAGAACCAGCGGCACCGTGCCTCCGGCCTCAACCTCATCGTCTCGGCCATCATCCTGTGGAACACCGTCTATCTCGATCGTGCCGTCCGTCACCTGCGCGACCGGGGCATTGACGTGCCCGACACGTTGCTCGCCCACGTCGCCCCGCTGGGCTGGGAGCATATCAGCCTCACCAGCGACTATCTGTGGAGCGAAATCGACAAACCCCGCGAGCGGTTCAGGCCGCTGCGATCCACGGGATCAGCCAATCGCCCTTAGCGTACGCCCGGAAAGACATTCTGCGATGACCCCACGCCAAATGGGAATCCTTAGGGCCGAGACTCATTCAAAGCCAGAACGCGACGGCGGTTGCGAGCGCGACGCCTGAGAGGAAGTTGGCGGCGAGCTTATCGTAGCGGGAGGCGACACGGCGGAAGTCCTTGAGACAGCAGAAGGCGTTCTCGATGAGGTGGCGGCCGCGATACCGGTCCTTGTCGTAGCGGATGGCGCGCTTGCGATTGCGTCGGCCTGGGATGACGGGGACAGCCCCTGCATCGCGCAGCGAGCGCCGCAGCCGGTCGGCATCGTAGCCTTTGTCGCCGAGCAGGTAGCGCATGCGCCCGGCGCGTTCGAGAAGAGCCGGTGCTGCCTTCACATCGCTGACGTTGCCGGCCGTCAGCATCAGCGCGTAGGGGCGACCGATGACGTCGGTGAGCGCGTGGACCTTTGTGGTCCAGCCACCGCGCGAGCGGCCGATCGCCTGTGTCGAGCGCCCCCTTTTGCGCCGAACGCCGCGCGCTGTGCCTTGACGTAGGTGCTGTCGATCGAGGTGCTTTTCGTGACCGCGCCGGTATCCACCAGGGCATCGAGCAGCTTCAGCTAGAAGCCCCGGTGCGACCAGCGGTTGAAGCGGTTGTAGACCGTGGTCGACGGACCATAATCGGCAGGGCAGTCGCACCAGCGGCTACCGACCTTCAGAACGTGCAGGATGCCCGAGATCACCCGCCGATCGTCCACCCGCCGGGCACCAGGCTGGTTCTTCGGCAGATGCGGCTCGATCGCCGCCCATGCTTCGTCCGACAACCAGAACAATGCCATCCGCCCTCTCCTTGATCCACGACGCCCGTGAATCAGGAAAGCCGCGCTCCTTCAAGCCGCTGATTGGGTTTGGACCCTAATACAATGGCGGCCCCGTCCCGTACGGCTACGAAACCTATGTCGCCCATCAGGACGGCGAGAAGCAGCGGATGAAGCTGCGGATCGTGCCGGCCGAGGGGTCGGTGGTCCGCGAGATCGTCGACTGGGCGGACATGGGCCGCGGCGGTCGCTGGATCGTCGGCAACCTCAACGCGCGCGGCACGACGCTGCGTGGGGCGAAGTTCTCCAACAGCAACGTCGCGGGCATCCTTTCGCGCGGCGTCTACACCGGCACCTATTACGACAAGACCGCCGACGACGAAGGCAACACCCCCGATCCCGAGGACTGGATCGCGGTGCCTTGTCCGGCGATCATCGAGCTCGACCAGTTCGAGCGGGTGGCGGCGCTGCGCGCCAGCCGCAACCCGCGCAAGACCGCGCCGCACATCGCGGCCGGGACCACCATGTTGATGGGCATCGCCCGCTGCGGAATGCCGGGCTGCACCTGCGGCCTGACGATGCGGACCGGCAAGGGCAGGCGTTACCACTATTACGTCTGCAACGGCCGCGTGAACCAGGGCCGCACCTGCGACGGACCCAGCGTCCGCCGCGAGGAACTCGACGGCATCGTCCTCGACACGGTCGAACGGCAGCTGCTCGCCCCCGCCCGCCTGCAGGCGCTGCTCGCCGACGTGGTCAACCTCTCCGACCAGAAGCGCGCGCAGCGCGAGGACGAGCTGGTCCATGCTCGCGTTGAGCAGACACGCCTGCGCTCCGCCATCGAGCGGCTGCTGATCCTGGTCGAGACCGGCGAGATGCGGCCGCGCGATCCGATCTTCGCGAAGCGGATGGGCGACAACCGCGCCGCACTTGCCGCCGCCACCGCGCGGATCGACGCGCTCGAGACCCAGCTCGCCAAGGGCTCGCGTCGCATCACTGACGCGAAGGTCGCGAAGTTCGGCAAGCTGCTGTCCGAGAAGCTACGTGACGACGACCCAACGCTATGTATCGCCTATTTGCGGATGCTGGTGTCCGAGGTAGCGGTGTCGAAGGACCAGGTACTCATCTCCGGCCCGAAGGCCGCGCTCGAGAACGGCGTCACCAGCGGCATCCCGTGCCTCGAGGGCACGGTGCCCATCTTTGACCGGAAGTGGTGCGGTCGAGAAGACTCGAACTTCCACGGCCTTTCGGCCACAACGACCTCAACGTTGCGCGTCTACCAGTTCCGCCACGACCGCACGTGTTCGAAACCGGGCAAGCCCGGCAGCCGGTAGGCGAGTGCCCCTAGCAAAGGGACCCGTCCGCCGCAACGATCAAAAGCCGGGCCTCAATGTGGGACGATGCCGCTCTCGACACCGGTTTTGTCGTGCAGCGCGAAGCGGCCGACGATATCGGCGCTGGCGCGGTTATAGCCCACGACCTGCACTCGTGCATCCTCGCGCCGCAGCCGGTCGATGACCTTGTCCAGCGCCGCCACTCCGGAGATGTCCCAGAAATGCGCGGCTTTCACGTCGATCAGAACGTGTGGCGTCTGTTCCGGGACGACGAAGGCGCGCGTGAAGCGGTCGACCGAAGCGAAGAAGATCTGGCCCGTCACGCGGTATGTGGCGACTTCGCCCTCGACGGTGCGCTCGACCTCGAACATGTACCGCACCTTGCCCGCGAAGAAGATGCCCGAGAGCAGCACGCCCGCCAGCACTCCCTGAGCCAGGTCATGGGTTGCGACGACCACGAACACAGTAACCAGCATGACCACCGACGAAGTGGCAGGGTGCCGCCTGAGATTCGGGATGGAGTTCCAGCTGAACGTGCCGATCGACACCATGATCATGACCGCGACCAGCGCAGGCATCGGGATACGCCCGACGAACGGACCCAGCGCCGCCAGCAGGAATAGCAGGAAAGCGCCCGCGGTAAAGGTCGAGAGCCTTCCGCGTCCCCCGGACGTGACGTTAATGACCGACTGGCCGATCATCGCGCAGCCGCCCATGCCGCCCACCAGCGCGGCGACGATGTTCGCGCTGCCCTGACCCGCGCATTCCCGACGCTTGTCGCTGTCAGTATGCGTCATGTCGTCGACGATCTGCGCGGTCAGCAGCGACTCGAGCAGCCCGACGGCCGCCATCGTCAGCGAATAGGGTAGGATGATCCTTAGCGTTTCCAGCGTCAGCGGCACCTGGGGCAGCGCAAAGCCGGGCAGACCCTCGGGCAGTCGCCCCATGTCGCCCACCGTATTGACGTGCGCGCCCAGCCCGATCGAGACGGCGCTCAATACCAGGATCGCAACGAGCGGCGAGGGGAGCGCCCGTGTCACACGTGGCAACAGGTAAACGATGCCGAGTCCCGCCGCGACCATCGCATAGGTCTGCCAGTCGACCCCGATCAGCTGCGGCCACTGCGCCATAAAGATCAGAATCGCGAGCGCATTTACGAAGCCGGTGATGACCGAGCGCGAGACGAACTGCATCAGCAGGTCGAGTCGCAACAGCCCAGCGGTGATCTGGATCAACCCCATCAGGATCGTCGCCGCGAAGAGGTAATCGACGCCATGTTCTCGAACGAGCGGAACGACGACGACCGCGACTGCCGCGGTCGCCGCCGAGATCATGCCCGGACGTCCGCCTGTAAACGCCACGACCATAGCGATGGCGACCGACGCATAGAGTCCCACGCGCGGGTCGACCCCGGCGATGACGGAAAAGCCGATCGCTTCGGGAATCAGTGCTAGCGCTACAACGACCCCGGCGAGCACCTCGGTGCGCGGGCTGGCTGACCAGCTATTGAAGGCCGGTGATGATGAAACGAAAGATGACATGTTGCATTGCGGCATTACCGCAATGCGCCCACGTCTGACTACCCACCGAGTTGCCACCCCGCATTTCCGGAAAGCCAACGGGTCTGACCCTCCGGCTCCCGACAGACCAGCGAACTGTTAGCGTACGGCTGGCGTCTGATTTGCAACGATCGAGTCCTTTTGTTCATTGCTCATGAGTTGGGTATTGAGGTTGGCGGCATCGATCGCATCACTGCGTCGTTGTCCCGTGACGCGCACCTGCCCGGCCTTCCGGTCGAGCGCGTTGGCCTGTGCCTCAAGCGCGTCAGCGCGGTTCTCAAGAGCATCGGCGCGGTTGTCCGCCGCGTCCTCTACTCTGGAGGCCAGCTTGTCATTTCCGTTACTCCCGCAGGCGCTAAGCGGACAGAGCGCGAGAACCGTGATCAGGATTGTTGGCCTGAACGTGCCGCGCGCTCGACTCGTCACCGACATTTGGTTTGCCCGCGTTCGATCGCTCGGCCGGCAACTGCGCCGCCTGCTGCTCCCAGCAACGTGCCCAGTGTCGAAGAGCCGCCCGGTGCGATGATGTTGCCTAGAACGCCGCCGGCGACGCCACCAACGATCAGACCAGTAGTCCCATCTTTGCGACGGCAATAGTAGCGCCCATCCTGACCGCGATAGACCCGATCATTGGAGGACAGGCGACGCTCGCGGTATCGTGGATCATCGCGATAATAACGTCCAGCGTCATAGCTGCCATAGGCTGGATCGGGCCGGTTATAGTCATAAGCGCCGTAGCCGGGATCGGCGCCATAACCACCTCCATCGCCGAGGCATCCGGTGAGCATGACGCTGGACGCGATCGCGGCGGCAAGGACGGTGGTACGCATCGGTGATCTCCCATCAAAGTGTACCCGTAACGAACATCGTCGCGGAAAGTTGCTTTGGATCAGGACCCGACGACTCCTGCATCGCCGGCGAAGGTGAACTCCAGCCAGCGACTGTCCGCAGGAACGTCCAATTTCGCCGAATTGAACATGATCGCCTTGCCCGGCGGCAGCGACCGACGTTCCGGCGTGATCTTCCAGCTATAGACGACGTGCCCTGATGGACGCTTGCGATCGCGCAGGTTGACCAGGATATCGGGGATCCGCTGTTGAGCCGGTGAGGGATTGAGCACCTGCCCACTCACCGCGAGCACCGTGCTGCCATTGTCGAGTTCCCGGCGCTCGACCGGATTGCTGCGGATGACGAGCGGGGTCTCGGCAGACGCGATGCCGAGCCGGGCGGTGATGCCCGGCGCGCCGATCCAGACGATCGCGGCGATAGCAGCAAGCATCAGCAGACCCAGGATGACCGCGAGCAGCGTCCATCGCGCGCTTGCCTTGCGCCGTAGCCGGGAGCGGGCGAGGCGCGTAGCGGTCGTTGGCTCGGCAGGTGCATCGGCGCGCGGATGCATGTCGACAAGTGTCGGTAGCGGCTCGTCGAAGGATGCCGGCACCTCGGCCATCGGCGCCGCGAGCGGGTCTTCAGGTGGTTCGAGCGGCGCTTCGATCGCCTCGGCTCCGGCCGGAGCCTGATGCCAGCTATGCCGGCAACTGGCGCAGCGCACCGTGCGACCGTCCACGCCGATCGCGCCGTCGGGAACCAGATAACGGGTATTGCACGCGGGGCATTCGAGGATCATCGACGGATCACCAGGCGACCGCGCAAATCGCGCAAATGGACGGACCGGCCAAGCTAAGCACGCTGCTCCGGGGGCTGGCAAGCTTGAAGCGGCCGGGCGCTTCGTGGCAAGCGCACGGATGATGGCGCAAATCGTCCAGTTCGAACAGGTCGGCCTCCGCTACGGGACACAGACCGAGACGTTGTCCGACATCAGCTTCACACTAGGTAGCGGCGCCTTTTATTTCCTGACCGGGGCAAGCGGCGCGGGCAAGACCTCGCTCCTGAAACTTTTGTACCTCGCGCAGCGGCCAAGTCGCGGCGTGATCCGCCTGTTCGGTGAGGATACAGTCCTGTTGCCGCGCGCGCGGCTGCCCGGCTTTCGCCGCCGCATCGGCGTCGTGTTCCAGGACTTCCGCTTGGTGCCGCACCTGTCCGTCGCAGACAATATCGCGCTGCCGCTGCGGGTCGCCGGCATGGCCGAGGACGACATCGCCCGGCCGGTCACCGAAATGCTGGCATGGGTGGGGCTGAGTGACCGGACCTCCGCGCGTCCCGCCACCTTGTCGGGAGGCGAACAACAGCGCGTGGCGATCGCGCGCGCGGTCATCGGCCGGCCCGAAGTGCTGGTCGCCGACGAGCCAACCGGTAACGTCGATCCCGACATGGCGGAGCGGCTGCTGCATCTCTTTGAATCACTCAACCGGCTGGGAACCACGGTCATCGTCGCCACGCACGACTTCCATCTGCTCTCCCGGGTGTCCGGCGCGCAGATGATGCGGCTGGATGACGGGCGACTGCTCGATCCGACCGGCAGCCTGCGCTATCCGCCCGGCCGTCCCGCCGCATGACCCGCCGCGCACCGGAGCGGCGTGTCCTCGACGATGCAGGCGGTGTACGCGTGATGACCGGCGTACTTGCCGTCCTGCTCTTCCTTACCGTGCTCGCGACCGCGCTCGGCCTCGCGACGATTCATGCCCGCGTGCAACTGACGCGTCAGCTCGCAGGACGGATGACGGTCCAGCTCCTCGACGATGGCGCTGGTAACGCACGAGCCGTTGCGCTTCTGGCGCGTCTGCGCGCGGTGCCCGGCGTCACCAGCGCGATACCTGTCGACCGCGCGGCACTGACGCGGATGCTCCGACCTTGGCTAGGCGGCGATGCCGCCGATCCCGACCTGCCGGTACCCACGCTCATCGACGTCGATCTGACCGCCGGCGACACGGGCGCGGCGGCGCGGGTGGAGAAGATGGTGCAGCGTTTTCCGGGTGAGGCGCGGGCGGACCGGCATGCCGAGTGGATGTCGCCCGTCCTCCGGATCATGATCAGCGTGACCGCGCTGGCCGGTGCCCTGATGTTGCTTACCGTGGCGGCGACGGCGGCGGTGGTTCTTCTGGCGGTTCGGGCGGGACTCGAAACGCACCGTGCGACGATCGAGGTGATGCACATGCTGGGATCGACCGACGTTCAGATCGCGCGGCTTTTCCAGCGCCGCATCGCGCGCGATGCGGCGCTGGGAGGATTGGCCGGCGCGATTGCCGCGCTGGCCGTCGCCGTCATTCTGGGCAGCCAGCTTGCCGCCCTAGGCTCCGACCTGCTGGGCAGTGTATCGCTTGATGCGCTCGACTGGCTGTCGCTCGCCTGCCTGCCGGCGTTTTTTCTCGGCTTTGCCGTGGTGGTGGCGCGGGTGACGGTCCTTGCGTCGCTTCGGCGAACGCTGTGATGCTGCGCCTGGTCGCTGTCCTGGTCATCGGCTGGTGCCTGGGCTTCGTGGTCTTCATGCTCGCGCTCGCGCCGCCGCTGGAGAAGCGGACGACCGATGCGATTGTAGTGCCGACGGGCGGGGCGGGGAGGATTGATCGCGGCATTGCGATGCTGCACCTGCATCAGGCGAAGCGCATGTTGGTGACGGGCGTCGCACCCGGCGTACGCCCGCGTGACCTTGCGCGCGAATACCGGGCATCCTCGGCACTGTTCGTCTGCTGCATCGATCTGGGACGCGAAGCGGTCGACACGCGTTCCAATGCGGAGGAAACCGCCGAATGGGTTCGCAGCCATCACTACCGCAGCATCCGCCTCGTCACCTCCGATTGGCATTTAGCGCGCGCGCGGATGGAACTCGCAGCGGCGCTCGGCCGGGGATATGTCATCCTAGGTGACGGGGTGCCTACCAATCCCAGGTTGCTGACGCTGATCAATGAATATCACAAACTGCTGCTGCGGCGCGTCCTGTTGTGGCTGCAACGCTGGGACGTCGCGGACCGTGTGGGCATGGCCGCATGATCGTATGGGTGCGCACGCTGATCTTCAACATTGTATTTTATGGAATATCCGTGCCGATCGTTGCGACGGTGCCGATCTCGGCACTGTTCGGGCAGCGCGCGGTGATCGCGCATGCGACGGTCTGGACCCGCTTTCACCGGTGGGCGACACGCGTACTGCTGGGAATCCGGATCCGGATCGAGGGCACGATTCCCGACGGACCTGTCCTATACGCCGCCAAGCATCAGGCAATGTTCGAGACGTTGGAACTGCAATCGCTGCTGGACGGTCCCGCGATGGCGCTGAAGCAGGAACTGGCGGACATTCCTGTCTGGGGCTGGGCAACGCGGCGCTACGGCGCGCTGATCGTCGACCGCGACGCGTCTTCGGCCGCGCTGCGCCGGATGATGCGTGAGGCACAGGCCGCCAAGCGGCAGGGCCGCTCGATCCTGATCTTTCCGGAAGGGACGCGCGTGCCGCCGGGTGAGCAACCGCCGATCAAGTCAGGCTTTGCCGGATTGTACGCGACGCTCAAGATGCCGACCGTCGCCATCGCTTGCGACAGTGGCCGGCTCTGGCCGCGCACTGGACCCAAACATGCGGGCACGATCACCCTGCGTTTCGGGGAGGTCATCATGCCGGGCCTGCCCCGCGCCCAGATCGAGGCGCGCGTCCACGCCGAGATCAACGCGCTGGAGAGGCGCGTCTAATCGTGCCTGCGCCCGAAATCGGTTGCGGAGTCATCCTGTCCCTGTTCGACGATGCTGCGGCGAATGGCGCGGGTGCGGGTGAACAGCGCGAACAGTTCGTCGCCCTTGCCCCATCGGATCGCGCGCTGGAGCTGGCTCAGGTCCTCCGAAAAGCGCTGCAGCATGTCCAGCACCGCCTCGCGGTTGGACATGAACACATCGCGCCACATGGTCGGATCGGATGCGGCGATACGGGTGAAGTCGCGAAACCCGCCGGCTGAATATTTGATCACCTCGCCGCGGGTGACGGTCGCCAGATCGTCCGCGGTTCCGACGATGGTATAGGCGATCAGGTGGGGCAGATGGCTGGTCACCGCGAGCACACGGTCATGATGCTCGGGCGCCATGATCTCGACTTCCGCGCCCAGCCTTTCCCAAAAGTCGCGGACGCGCGCGATGGCCGCCGGATCGGTCCGGTCGCGGGGCGTCAGGATGCACCAGCGGCCCTGAAAAAGCGTCGCGAAGCCGGCATCGGGCCCGCTCTGTTCGGTGCCCGCGACCGGATGCGCGGGGACGATCGTTGCCCAGGGCAGCGCCTCGGACAACGCGCGCGAGACCGCAGCCTTGGACGAGCCCACGTCGCTGACGATCGCGCTCGCCGGCAGGTGCCCGGCGATGCCGGCGGCGACCGCGCCCATCGCGCCGACGGGCACACACAGGATCACCAGGTCCGCATGGCCGACCGCGATCGTAACGTCCTCGGCGATATCCGAGCAGAAGCCGAGCGCGCTCGCTCGCTCGCAGACGTCGGCGCTGGCGTCATGCCCGGTCACGGCGACGCCGGGCATCGTCGCGGTGATGGCCCGGGCAAGCGACGAGCCGATCAGCCCTAGCCCGAGTATCGTCACCCGCGAGAAGGGCGCGTCGGGCGCCGGCTCCATGTCAGGCTTCGACAAGCGCGCGCAGTGCGGCGGCAACGCCACGCGTCTCTTCCTCGGTGCCGATCGTGATGCGCAGCGCGTCGAGCAACCCCTGCCCGGGCAGCCAGCGGACGAGATAGCCGGCGTCCATCAGGCCGTGATAGGCGCTCTCCGCGCTCAGCGATCCTTCGAACAGGACAAGCACGAAGTTGGCCGCGCTCGGCACAGCGCGCAGGCCCGCATTGCCCAGGCTCGCGATCTGCTCGGCGAACCAGCCGCGCCAGCGTTCATTATGTTCGCGCGCGGCGCGCTCGAACGCGACATCCGCAAGCGCGGCGATAGCCGCCTCCTGCCCCGCGGTCGTCACGTTAAAGGGCGCACGGATGCGGTGCAGCGCGTCGATGACGGGCGCGGCAGCATAGCCCCAGCCGATCCGCTCGGCGGCAAGCCCGTGGATCTTGGAAAAGGTCCGTGTGACCAGCACGTTTGCCGCGTCGGACGCCAGCGCCATGCCGCCATCATCGTCGCCGTCCGCCAGATACTCGGCATAGGCCTGGTCGAGCACCAGCAACACCGATGCGGGCAAATTGGCATGCAGCCGCATGATCTCGTCGCGCGCGGCGACGGTGCCGGTGGGATTGTTGGGGTTCGCGACGAAGACGACGCGCGTCCGCTCGGTCACGCAGGACAGGATGGCGTCGACATCGGTCGCATGATCGCGGTCCGGCGCCACGACCGGCGTGGCGCCGACCCGCCGCGTCGCGATCTCATAGACGGCAAAGCCGAACCGGACATGGATGATCTCGTCGCTCTGACCTGCAAAGGCGCCCGCCGCCAGGTGAAGCACCTCATCGGAGCCGGTGCCATAGATAATCCGTCCTGCGTCGAGTCCGTATCGCGCCGCGATCGCCTCGCGCAGCCGGGTCGCGCCGGGATCGGGATAGCGTTCGAGCGACCGGTCCGCCGCCTCGAACGCCGCGCGCGCATGCGCGCTGGTGCCCAGCGGGTTCTCGTTCGCCGACAATTTGACCACACGCCGTCCGTCGTCCGTCGTCGACCGCCCCGGCACATAGGGCGCGATGGCCATGACATAGGGCTTCGGGGCGGGGGCGCTCATGGCAGAGGGCATACACATCGCCGGGACGTTGACAAGCGCCGGAGCGGGCGCCACGCGAGCGTCCCATGTCGGACCAGCGCTTTGGCCTGTCGCGCACGGTAACGCTGGCCGGGCCGCTGCGGCTCGATGGCGGCGCGACGCTCGCGCCCGTCGAGATCGCCTATGAGACCTACGGCACGCTCGACCGCGACGCGTCCAACGCGGTGCTCATCTGTCACGCGCTGACCGGCGACCAGCATGTCGCCAGCATCCAGCCGCGCACCGGTAAGCCGGGCTGGTGGACACGCATGGTCGGCGAGGGGAAGCCCGTTGATCCGGCCCAGCATTTTGTCGTGTGCGCGAATGTGCTGGGAAGCTGCATGGGGTCGTCAGGCCCTGCGAGCGCAGGTGCGGCGGGCGAGCGCTATGCGATGCGCTTTCCTGTCATCACCATCCGCGACATGGTATGCGCCCAGGCGATACTGCTGGACCATCTGGGCATCGGGACGCTCAGCGCGGTCATCGGCGGGTCGATGGGCGGGATGCAGGCGCTGGAATGGGCGGCGACCTACCCCGAACGCGTTCGCGCCGCGATCGTCATTGCATCGACCGCGCGTCACACCGCGCAGAACATCGCGTTTCACGAGGTCGGGCGCCAGGCGATCATGGCCGACCCGAAATGGCGCGGCGGCGATTATTATGGCTACGACGACCCACCCGCCGCAGGGCTGGCGGTGGCACGCATGGCCGCGCACATCACCTATCTGTCGGAGGCCGGGCTGACCGAGAAGTTCGGGCGCCGGCTCCAGGCCCGCGAGGCCAAGTCCTTCGGCTTCGACGCGGACTTTCAGGTCGAGAGCTATCTCCGGCATCAGGGAATTTCCTTCGTCGACCGGTTCGATGCCAACTCCTACCTCTACATTACCCGCGCGATGGACTATTTTGACTTGGCCGAAGAGCATGGCGGGACGCTGGCGGGTGCGTTTCGGGGGACAGCGACGCGCTTCTGTCTCGTCAGCTTCGATACCGACTGGCTCTATCCGACCGGGGAGTCGCGCAGTATCGTGCGCGCGCTCAACGCAGCGGGCGCGGCCGCCAGCTTCGTCGAGTTGTCGAGTCCCTATGGGCATGACGCGTTCCTGCTCGACTCACCCGAACTCAACCGCGTCGTCCACGGCTTCCTGAGCGCTATGCCGTGACGCTGCGGCCCGACCTGGCGATCATCGCGCGTCATGTCGCCCGAGGGGCGCGGGTCCTGGACGTCGGTTGCGGCGACGGTGCCTTGATGGCGGCAATGCGTGACGGCGCGGGTGTCGACGCGCGCGGGCTGGAGATCGATCCAGCCAACGTCGCCGCCGCCGTTGCGCGCGGACTGTCGGTCGTGCAGGGCGATGCCGATACCGATCTGGCCGACTATCCCGATCGCAGCTTCGACTATGCGATCCTCAGCCAGACGCTGCAGACGACGCGCCATCCGCACCATGTCTTCGACCAGCTGCTGCGGGTCGGCCTGCGCGCGTTCGTCTCCTTCCCCAATTTCGCGCATTGGCGGATACGCGCATCGCTGTTGTGGGGGGGGCGGATGCCGGTGACCCGGCTGCTGCCCGAGCGTTGGTACGACACGCCCAACATCCACCATGTCACGATCGACGACTTCCGCGCCTTCGTCTACACGCATGGAGCCGCGGTGGAGCGGTCCTGGTTCCTGGCCGGCGACCGCCAGCGCCCGGCCGCTGGCGCCAATGCGATGGCCGAACACGCGATTTTCCTGTTGCGCGGGGAACCTATGACGTAAACCCAGGTTAAGCTTTGTGCCGTGTGGGGAGCGTAATGGGGAAAACCGTATTGATCGTCGAGGACGAGATCTTCGTCGCCCTCGATCTGGAACGGATCCTGGCAGATGCCGGCTACGACGTGGTCGCGATCGCAGCCGATCGTGCGAGCGCGCTTTCGGCGGCACCGGGCTGCACCATCGCCTTTGTCGACGTGAACCTGCGCGACGGCGCCACCGGCCCCGAGATCGCGCGCACCATCACGCGCGAGCATGCTGTTAGAGTGGTCTTCGTCACCGCCAATCCCGCGCAGATCGGTTGCCGCGACGGCAGCCTGCACGGCGCGCTGGGCTACATCCGCAAGCCCTTTTGCGAGGCGGCGATCATCGCGGCGGCGGCGCATGCCGAGGCCGGGTTCGCCTGCACGCACGGCGATTTCGTCGCAAGCAGGCGAGCGGCCTGACGGTCAGCGTTCGGCACCGCCAAGTCAGACGCGATTGAGCGAAGCGGTCGGGATCAAGATCGTCGCCGCCAGTCCGGTGTCCGGCCATTCGCGCGAAATGGCGCCGGCAAGCTGACGTACGGCGCTCAGCTCGATCAATTGAGTCCCGAAGCCCTTCACGTCACCGGGATCCCGCGGTGCCGGGCCGCCGCGCTCGACCCAGCGGATGGTGACATCGGCGTGAACGCGCACGACCGATACCGCGACCAAGCCGTCGACCACCGAGAGCGCGCCATATTTGGTCGCGTTGGTTGCGAGTTCGTGGAACAGCAGCGCCAGCGGCGTAGCCGCGCGATCGTCGATCGGGACGTCGTCGCCCTCGACCATGATCCGCTCGCGGTCGGGTTGCTGATAGGGCTCAAACAGTTCGCCCAGCAGCCCATGCAAAGTGTTCGGCCGTTCGTCGGGCCGCGACTGGATGCTGTGCGGGCGGACGAAATCGTGGGCGCGTCCCAGCGCCGTGACCCGCTGGCGCAGGTCCGTCGCGATCAAGCCGAAATCGGGCCGGTTGCGTGCCGCCAGCCCGATCAGGCCGGAGATCACCGCGAAGATGTTCTTGATCCGGTGACTCAGCTCCTGAGCGACGACCTCGCGCTCTTCCTGCGCCAGCCGCTGTTCGTGAACATCAGTGCAGGTGCCGAACCAGCGGGTGATGCCGCCATTCTCATCCCGGACGGGCAGCGCACGCCCCAGCACCCAGCGATAGTCGCCGCCCGCTGTGCGCAGGCGATATTCGATCGAATAGGGTTCACCCGTTGTGAGCGACTGCCGCCACTGTGCCCACGCCCGATCCTGGTCCTCCGGATGGAAGATATCGGCCCAGCCCTCGCCATCGGTGGATCCTGCGGGAACGCCGGTGAACTCGTACCAGCGGGCGTTGTAGTAGTCATGGAACCCGTCCGGCCGCGTCGACCACACCATCTGCGGCATGGTATCGGCCAGCGTACGGAAGCGACGGTCGCTCTCCTCCAGGACGCGGCGCGACTCGGTTTCGATCACCCCCTGCTCGCGCGCCGCGCGGCGGTCGTCGAGTCGCCCCATCGCCGCCTTGGCCAGCACGCTCAGTCCCTCGCGCTGCAACGGGGTCAATCCCTCGCGCGGTTCAGGGTCCAGCACGCACAGGGTTCCCAGCGCGGTACCGTCGCTCGATAGCAGCGGCGCTCCGGCATAGAAGCGGACGAACGGCGGACCGCTGACGATGGGCAGATCGGCGAAGCGGTTGTCGCGCTGGGCGTCCGGCACCTCGACGATATCGCCACCATGCAATGCATGCGTGCAGAACGATTCGGAGCGTAACGTCCCGGTCAGTTCGATCCCCTGCCGTCCCGCGAAATGCTGAAGCTCGCCCTCGATCAGCGTGACGAGCGCGATCGGCGCCGCGCAGAGCTTTGCCGCGAATTGGGTCAGGTCGTCGAGCAGTCCCGATATGCGAGCAGCGGCGTGGTCATGGCTGGAGACGATCTCGGCGCGCCTGGCCTCGATGGCATCGTTCATGGCTGGTATCTGGTCGGTCCTTATGCAGAACTGGTATAGGGTGATTCTGCCGGGGAAGAATAGTGCATCTACTTAGTCGGCCGCGCGACACTGCGCCATGCCGGACGTTGATGGTTCAATGACAGTGCATCGTTAAACTATCGCCGTTACCGAGTCGCAAGGCCAGTCATCTGACGGGGGTGAAGATGAAATACGACAAGGACATCTCGACCGATTCGTCTCATGTATTGGCGATGCTGCCAACCGGCGTCGCGCTGTTCGATGCCGACGGGATCCTGGTCGACGCCAATCCCCATTTCCTCTCGGCGATGCGACTCGAGAGCGTGCAGGGGCACGGCTTCGACGAACTGTTTGGGATCGCCGTCACCGCCGCGCGAGACTGCGAGCGCGAGCCGATCACCCTCTACGAGCGCCATTTCGCGCTGTCGCTGCATCATCTGGCCGGCGGCGTGCTGTGCCACCTGCACGACGTAAGCCACTGGGTGGAGGGTCAGGCTGCGGCGCGCGCGTCTTCGGCCTGCGATCCGCTGACCGGGCTGGGCAATCGCAGCGCGCTGCTGCCCGAGCTGGAGCGCGCGGTCGCCAATCCGGCCTGCAATGCCGCGCTGCTGATGATCGACCTCGATCATTTCAAGAAGATCAACGATACGCTGGGCCATCCTGTCGGCGACAGCCTGCTGCGCAAGGTTTCCGATCGGCTGAGCGCCTCGCTGCGTACGACCGACCGGGTCGCGCGGCTGGGCGGGGACGAGTTCGCGGTCCTGCAGACCGAAGCCGCGCAGCCCAACGGCGCCGAGACATTGGCGAAACGATTGGTCGACGTGGTCGGGCGGCCTTATGTTATCGACGGGCACATGATCGACATCGGCGCGAGCGTCGGCGTGGCGCTGGCCGGCGCTACCCACGATTCGACGGCGCTGATGAAGCAGGCCGATATCGCGCTCTACCGTGCAAAGAACGCGGGTCGCGGCCGATATACCTTCTTCGAACAGTCGATGGACGAGGAGATGCAGGAACGCCGCGCGCTGGAGATCGACCTTCGGCGCGCGCTCGCGTTCCGCCAGTTCGAGCTGCATTACCAGCCGCAGATGGATCTGGTCAGCGGGTCGATCACCGGCGTGGAGGCGCTCATCCGCTGGCGGCATCCAACACGCGGGCTGGTGTCGCCCGCCAGTTTCATCCCGCTCGCCGAGGAAACTGGGCTCATCATCCCGATCGGTGAATGGGTAGTCCGCCAGGCGTGCGAGCATGCCGCGGGATGGCCGATGCCGGTTTCGGTCGCGGTCAACGTCTCCGCCAAGCAGCTGGCGAGCGGTAAGCTCGTCAACACTGTTGCCAGTGCCATAACGAACGCCGGAATCACGCCCGATCGGCTGGAAATCGAGATTACCGAATCAGTTCTGATGGCGGATACGCAGGGATGCGTGGCGACGCTGCATGCGCTGCGTGATCTGGGGGTCAGAGTGTCGATGGACGATTTCGGCACCGGCTATTCTTCGCTAAGCTATCTGCACAGCTTTCCTTTTCACACGATCAAGATCGACCAGAGCTTCATCCGCTCCGGCGATACGGCGAAAGGTGACGCGATCATCCGCGCCATCACCGCGATCGGGCGCCACCTGGGCATGGCGACCATCGCGGAAGGGGTGGAGACCAGCGCGCAGTTGAGCCACGTCGCCGAAACCGGCTGCGGCTCGGCCCAGGGCTATCATATCAGCCGCCCGGTGCCTGCGGACGAGGTCAAGGCGCTGCTCGATCGGCTGCGCACGGACGGTATTGAGGGGAGTGGCGACCTGATTACCGCCGAGGTGGTGCCGCCCGCCGAGCCTGACCTGTATCGGCTAGTCTACTATAGTCGGAACGCGATCATGGGACTGGACGAGGAGGTCCGTACCAGTGTCGATGCCATCCTTGAAAAGTCTCAGCGCAACAATGCCGAAGCCGGCGTGACCGGCGCGCTGATGTTCACCGACGGCCAGTTCGCGCAGGTGCTGGAGGGGGCGCGTGGATCGATCGAGCGCGTGTTCGAGCGGATCCAGCTCGATGATCGGCATGGCGACGTACAACTCCTCGCTTTCGAGCGGGTCGACCGGCGGATCTTTGCCAACTGGTCAATGGCGTTCGTCGGTGCATCGCGCAGCGGAGCCGCGCGCTTCGGCCATTATGCACGGGCCAGCGGGTTCGATCCTGCCACGGCAGACGGCGACACGATGACCGAGCATCTGCGCGTGCTGCTGGTCGAGGAAGAAGGATTGTCGGTCAGGGCCGCGGCCTGACAATGGACGCGGCGCCCATCCGGATCGGGATCGGCGGATGGACTTATGAACCGTGGCGCGGAAGCTTCTATCCCGATGATCTGCCGCAGAAACGCGAACTGGAATATGCCAGCCGCGCGGTGACCGCGATCGAGGTCAACGGCACCTATTACGGCAGCTTCAAGCCCAAGAGCTTCGCTACCTGGGCGGCGACGGCGCCGGAAGGTTTCATCTTCGCACTGAAGGCTTCGCGCTATACCACAAACCGCAAGGTACTGGCTGACGTCGGCGAATCGGTCGCGAAGTTCATCGGTCAGGGCATTGTTGAACTTGGCGACAGGCTGGGTCCGATCCTGTGGCAGTTCATGGCGACGAAGACGTTTGATGCGGATGATTTCGGAGCGTTCTTAAAATTGCTGCCGGACAAGCATGACGGTGTCGCGCTTCGGCACGCGGTGCAGGTGCGCCACGACAGTTTCGCCGTGCCCGCATTCATCGATATGGCGCGCAGGGCGGGCGTCGCCGTCGTCTATGCCGACTCGGCCGACTATTCGGCAATCGCCGATGTCACGGGCGACTTCGTCTATGCCCGGCTGGAACAGGCGGAGGAATGCTTCGTCGCCGGCTATGCGCCGCTGGCGCTCGATCGCTGGGCCGATATCGCGCGGGGCTGGGCCAGCGGCAAGGCGCCGTCCGACTTGCCTTGTGTCACGGGTGTGAAACCGCCGGAGAAACCCCGCGAGACCTTCGTCTTCTTCATCAACGGCGCAAAGGTCCGCGCGCCACAGGGGGCTATGGCACTGATGGAGCGGCTGTCGGTCGAGCCGCCGGTTTAGCCTTCGGCTTCACCCCGGCCGGCGCTGCCGGAACGACGGGGGGACTGATGCCCTGACCCAAAATCGCCGCACTCTCGATCGCGTCCAGTGCCTGCCGGGCGACCACGTACCGACGCGCCGCCGCCATCCAGTTCGTCGCCTTGTCGGCGCCCGGCAGCCGCTCGATCTCGGCGCGGGCGGCATCGACCTGCCCCGCGATCAGCAGCCGGCGCGCGCGGTCCAGTCGTTCGGCAGGCATCGGAGACGGCGTGTTTGCTTTTCTCAGCACGATCAGCGTCCCAAGTTCGCGGCGCAGCCCGTCCCACCAATTTCGGTCTCCTGCGGCACTGCTCGACACGTCGGCGGCGATGACATCCAATCCCTGCCGAAGATCCTCGAGCGTTACCGGCTCGCGCGCGGCCATGATTACCGCATTGACCGCGCGCGGACGGCTTCGCCCGAAGCGCGTGCGAAGCTGTTCTTCCAGATAACCGAGCGGCTGGCCGCGATCGACCGCGCGGCGCGCTGCGAACGCCACCAGCAGTGATTCGGCGCGGCTCGCCTGCGTCTCGGCAACTGCGGCATCGGCGGTGACCGCGGCGGTCCGAGTTTCCAGCGTCGACAGTTGCGCGGCAAGCGCCGCCTCACGCGTCATCAGTGCGCCCGGATCGGTGACCGCGACGACCGGCGGCGCTTCACCGCCGATACCGAGCGATGCGGCGGGTTCGAAATCGGGCGTCGCGCCCTCCTTGATCGCCGTGAGCGGCACGGCAGTTGGTCGATCCGTAACCAGCCGATGGCGCTGGCGCGCGACATAGCCCATCACCGCCATACCGATCAGGAAGGAGAGCACGACCAGAACGACGATCATCGCGTTCGCGGATCGGTGCCGGCCGATGGGGGGCAGAGGCTCGTTCATGCGCTGCTTATCCGCACCGCATGGCCGACGGTCAATCGGCGAGCCTTGTCGCCAGCGCCACCAGCATGTGATCGGAGGGCGCGGCGGCGTAGACGCTGGTCGCCCAGCCGTCGCCTGCTGCCGAGAGGACAGGCGGCGACAGCGCGGCGATCCGGATGCGACGGCGTTGCGCGGCGGCGGCATCCACCAGCACTGCCAACCGCTCGGCGGCACGCGCGGAATGCAGCAGCACGACCGAATCGGCGCAATCGCGGATAACGGCGTCCGTGACGTCGCACGGCTCGCTGGCATAGACCGTCACACTCACTACCGAGGGATGGGTACCGGCGCGGTCGCGTCCCGCGAGATGCAGGGGATTTCGGAACCCTCGCGCTCGGGCGGCCTCGATCAGCGCGGTCGCATCGCGATTTCCGGTGAGGACGACCCGCAAGCCGGCCGCACGAGCCGCCTTCGCCGTCGCCGCACCGACCGCGATGACCGGCAGCGTGCGATACTCGTCCAGCGCGCCCCCAGCCATCCGCACGGCGTTGGCACTCGTCAGCATCAGTGCGTCGAAGTTGCGGCGATCGGGCGGCGTCCAACCGATCTGGATGATATTGAAGAGGGGCAGCGCGATGGCCAGGTAACCACTGCTCTCGATCCGGTGACGGGTCCGGCTGTTGCCCGGCTCGGGCCGGACGACGACCAGTGAACGCGTCACCCTGCGAACAGCGCGCGCACTCCGGGCGACGCCTGGTCGAGCAGGTCACGGGCAAGCGCGACGCCCAGATCCTCGTCCGCGGTTCCCTCAATCATGCCGGTCACTCTGTCGCTGCCGTCGGAGGCAAGCAGTTCGGCGCGCAGCGACAGCGTAGCACCCGCCAGTTGGGCAAGTGCCGCAATCGGCGAGTGGCAATCGCCGCCCAGCGCTGCCAGCAGCGAGCGCTCCGTCTCGACGCACAGGTGTGTGTCGGTGTCGTCGATCTCGGCGACAAGTGCGCGCACCTTCGAGTCGTCGTGGCGGATCTCGATCCCGACCGCGCCCTGCGCGGGGGCGGGCAACATGATCGAGGTCGCGACCGCCCGGCCGCAGTCGCCCTTGCCGAGCCGATCCAGACCGGCCGCCGCCAGCAGCGTCGCGTCGACCTCGCCCGCCGCCAGTTTCGCCAGCCGCGTGTCGACATTGCCGCGGATCATGACAACGTTCAGGTCGGGGCGCATGCGCAGCAGCTGCGCGCGGCGGCGGGGAGAACTGGTTCCCACCGTCGCGCCGTCCGCCAGCGCCGCGACGCTCTCGGCGCCGATCAGCCGGTCACGCACGTCCGCGCGCGGCAGCATCGCGGCGATGGCGATCGTCATCGGTCGTACCGTCTCGACATCCTTCATCGAATGGACGCAGGCGTCGATCCCGTTCGCCAGCAGCGCACGGTCGAGTTCCTTCGTCCACAGCGCCTTGCCGCCGATCTCAGCCAGCGCGCGGTCCTGGACGCGGTCCCCGGTGGTGCGAATGACAACCATCTCCACCTCGTCGGCATCCCAGCCATGCGCCGCCGCGAGCGCATCGCGCACCATGCCCGCCTGGGTCAGCGCCAGCGGCGATCCGCGCGTTCCGATCCTGAAGCGAGCCATGCGCGATCCTTGCCGCCGCGCCGCCCGTTCGACAAGCGCGATGCGTTGTTTCAGCCAGCTTTGGTCCATAGAAGAAGGCCGATGCTGATCCTGGGCCTCGAATCATCCTGCGATGAGACCGCAGCCGCGCTCGTGACCGGTGACGGCCGGGTGCTGGCGCATCGTCTAGCGGGGCAGGAGGCGGCGCATGCGCCCTATGGCGGTGTCGTACCGGAGATCGCCGCGCGAGCGCATGTCGAGGCGCTGGAGCCGCTGGTCGCCGCCGCCTTTGCGGACGCGGGTTTGGGCCTCGCCGATGTCGACGCGGTCGCGGCTACGGCAGGGCCGGGGCTGATCGGCGGGGTAATGATCGGGCTGGTCACGGCCAAGGCACTGGCGCATGCGGCGGGCAAGCCACTGATTGCGGTCAATCATCTGGAAGGTCACGCGCTCAGTCCGCGCCTCGCAACGCGCGATCTCGACTTTCCCTATCTGCTGCTCCTAGTGTCGGGCGGCCACTGCCAGTTGCTGCTGGTCGAGGGGGTCGGACGTTATCGCCGGCTGGCCACGACGATCGACGACGCGGTCGGGGAGGCCTTCGACAAGACGGCGAAGTTGCTCGGACTGGGCTTTCCTGGCGGACCCGCAGTCGAGCGCGCGGCGGCATCGGGAAATCCGTCCGCCGTCCCGCTACCGCGTCCCCTCAAGGGCGCCGACGAGCCGCATTTCTCATTCGCGGGTCTGAAAAGCGCGGTGGCGCGTGCCGCGACTCACTATGCCGCCACCGACGTCGCCGCGTCGTTCCAGATGGCGGTCGTCGACTGCCTGATTGATCGCACCGAACACGCGCTGGCGCGTTTGGGCGCGGTAACAGCACTCGTGGTCGCTGGTGGAGTTGCCGCCAATGCGGCAGTCCGGGCGGCTCTGGAGGCACTGGCTGCGCGCGAGGGACTGCGGTTCATCGCCCCGCCGCCGTGGCTATGCACCGACAATGCGGCGATGATCGCCTGGGCGGGCGTCGAGCGCTTCGGGCTAGGGCTGGTCGATCCGCTCGATACGCCGGCACGCGCGCGCTGGCCGCTCGACCCGTCGGCCGAGGCCGTACGCGGGGCGGGGGTCAAGGCGTAGGCGTCAGAAGTCGATCGCGATCCCCTTGATTTCCCAGTCGCCGTAGCGGGTCGGATTCTTGCCGAGCGGATCCTGTTGCGGCTCCGCCTTGTGTTCGGGCGCGGGCACCGGCGGACTCGCCGACAGATGCGCCGGCGGCTTCAGATGATCGGGACGCTTGCCCATCGCGGATACTCCGGTTTGCGGGATGGCTTAACCACCTCCACATGGGGGCATGACCAGACCCGGACAACCAGAGCGCTCCGCCGAGCGCCCGCGTCGTTCACCCGGCGGTCCCGACCCGCTGGGCACGCCCGCGCGCCGGGCGGCGCTGCGCCTGCTCGATGCGGTGCTCCGCCGCGGGGAGCCGCTGGAACAGGCATTGCCCGGCGCGACCCGCGCCTTGCCCGGCGGTCCCGACCGAGGTCTGGCGCATGCGATCGCGGCGGAAACATTGCGGCGCTTACCCGATCTCGATGCGATGATCGATTCGGCGACGCAGCAGAAGCTGGCGGGTGATGCGAAGGCGCGGTCGGCGCTTCGTATCGCGCTTGTGCAGGTGCTGTCACTCGCAACACCGCCGCATGCTGCGATCGCGACGGTGCTGCCGCTGGTCGAGGGAGGGCCGCGCCGCCTGGTCCACGGCGTGTTCGGGACGCTGATGCGCGCCGGCGCTACGCTGCCGGAGGTACCGGCACTGCCAGTCGCCGCCCGGGAACGCTGGCGGACCGCATGGGGGCAAGAAGTTGTGGCGGGCATCGCTCGCGCCATCGCCGTTCCGCCGCCGCTCGACCTGACGCTTGCCGACCCGGCAGCGTCCGCCCGGTGGCGGGCAGCAATGGATGCGCAGAGCTTTGCGCCCGGACATCTTCGAGTGGCGGGGCGTGAGGCCGTGACCGGCCTGCCCGGCTTCGCCAAAGGCGCCTGGTGGGTGCAGGACATCGCCGCCTCGATCCCCGCCCGTCTGCTCGGGCAGGCGGCGGGGCACGTGCTCGACCTGTGCGCGGCGCCCGGCGGCAAGACGATGCAGCTTGCTGCGGCCGGTTGGCGGGTGACCGCGCTCGACACGTCGAAAAGTCGTCTCGCGCGACTTCGCGACAACCTTTTGCGCACGCACCTGGCGGCGGAAATCGTCGTGGCGGATCTGCTGCGCTGGGCGCCGGATGCACCCGCCGACGCGGTGCTGCTGGACGCGCCGTGCAGCGCCACCGGTATCGTGCGGCGCCACCCCGATGTCCTCCACCGTGTCCGTCCCGCGCTGATCGCCGAGCTCGCCGAAATGCAGGAGCGGATGCTCGCACGCGCCGCCGACTGGGTGCGGCCGGGCGGCATGCTCGTCTACGCAACCTGCTCACTGGAGCCGGCCGAGGGCGAGGAGCAGGTCCGCCGCTTCCTTGGCAGCCGGTCGGATTACGTTCTGCTCCCGCCGGAAGCGGGTGAACTACCCGACGGGATTCACCCAGCGCCTGAGGGCTGGGTGCGCACGACGCCCGCGCTGCTCGCCGACCACGGCGGATGCGACGGTTTCTTCGTCGCGCGGTTGCGGCGCAACTGACAGGGTCCTAGGTGAACCCGTCATGCAATCCGTCCGCATCGCTCCCTCAATCCTTTCCGCCGATTTCGCGCGGCTGGGCGACGAGGTGCGCGCGATCGACGCGGCGGGCGCCGACTGGATCCATATCGACGTCATGGACGGGCATTTCGTGCCTAACATCACGATGGGACCCGCGATCGTGAAGGCGATCCGGCCGGTCACGGCAAAGCCCTTTGACGTCCATCTGATGATCGCCCCGGTCGACCCCTATCTCGAAGCCTTTGCCGAGGCAGGAGCCGACACTATCACGATGCATGTCGAGGCCGGGCCGCACATCCATCGCAGCGTTCAGCATGTGAAGTCGCTCGGCAAGCGCGCCGGCGTGGTGCTGTGCCCGGCGACACCCGCCAAGATGCTCGACTATCTGATCGACACCGTCGACCTGGTGCTGGTAATGAGCGTAAACCCCGGCTTTGGGGGCCAGCATTTCATCGACAGCCAGCTCGGCAAGATCGAGGCGGTGCGGCGCATGATCGACAAGTCTGGCCGCGCCGTCGACCTGGAGGTCGATGGCGGCATCGACTCGGGGCACGCCCGCCGGTGCATTGCAGCGGGCGCCGATGCGCTGGTCGCTGGAACCGCAGTCTTTCGTGACGGCCCGGCTCGCTATGCGGCGAACATCGCGGCCCTGAGGAGCGCGTGAACGAAGCCGATACGGGTGCCAGTGCAGGACCGGACAGCGTCGAGGAGGGACGGCGGCTCATTCGCGTCGATGGGGAGCACGGGCTGTCGCTGGCGGAGCGGCTGGCCGAACGCTTCCACCGGCTGACCTGGCGCACGCCGCTCCACGCTCTGCGGCTGCGCGGACGCTATCCGCCTAAATTGGTCGCGGTTCCCGACGATCCCATCCCCGGCGACGCCGAACGCGGCCGGTCGCTGATGGACGGCGTCGTCCGTCTTCGCGGCGAAGAGCGCCTGCTGGAGGCGGTCGACTATGCGCGGCCCGATTTCAGTTCGGCATTTGCTGATTATCTGCATGGGTTCGGCTGGCTGCGTGACTTGGCGAGCGTCACGACGAGCGCGCAGGGAGCGGTGGTCGCCGAACTCCTGATGGCGCTATGGCTCGACGCGCATGCGGACAGGGTCGGCGGAATTGCATGGGCTCCCGCGCAATGGGGCCGCCGCGTTCTGGCGTGGTGCGCGCATTCCTCGCTGATCCTGTCGTCCGGCGATCTCGTCTATCGCTCCAAGGTGC
The DNA here is from genome assembly GCA_965260965.1 of Sphingomonas sp. GTDB lineage: Bacteria > Pseudomonadota > Alphaproteobacteria > Sphingomonadales > Sphingomonadaceae > Sphingomonas. The sequence continues at coordinate 2,925,873 of CBDHCA010000003.1, forward strand.
TGCACACGCTGGCGCGCGGCGCGCGGCATCTGGACGGCAGCGCGGACAAGGCGCCGCCGGGCGCCGGACGGATCGCGGCATGGTGCGGCGTGGTCGCGGCCGGGCTGCTGCTCCCAGGCGGCGAGCCGCGACGATTGTTCGGGGAGGCCGGATTGCGGCGTGCGCTGGGCATGTCGCTGTTCGCCGATGGCGGCTCGGTTTCGCGCAGCCCCGCGATGCTGCTGGATTCGGTCGGGCTGCTGGCGAGCCTGCGGGAATGCTATGCGGCGGTGGGGTTCGTGGTGCCCGAGTTCATCGAGCCGCTGATGACGCGGATGGTCGCGGCGATGCTGGGGACGATGCACGGCGACGCGATGGCGTCCAGCTGGCAGGGCGGGGGACCGGTGGGAGACGCGGCGATCGCAGGCGTCGTCGCGGCGTCGGAGGTGCGTACCCGTCCGCTGCGTCAGGCGGGCGACTGGGGTTATCAGCGTCTCGCCGCCGCAAGCGCGGTCGTAATCTTCGATGCCGCGCCGCCGCCGGTCGCGCGGGTGGCGGCAAGCGGATGTGCGTCGACCCTGGCTTTCGAGTTTTCCGACGGCGCGCAGCGGATCATCGTCAATTGCGGCGGCGCGTCGACCGCCGCCTCGCTGCCGCCCAAAGTCAGGCAGGCGCTGCGGTCGACGGCGGCGCATTCGACGCTGGTGCTCGCCGACAGCAATTCGACCGCGTTGCATCCCGACGGCACACTGGGTTGCGGCGTCGCCGAGGTGGAACTCAGCCGGCAGGAAAGCGACGCCGGAAGCCGTATCGAGGCTATTCATGACGGCTATGCTCGCCGCCACGGCTTCATCCACCGGCGTCAATTGATGCTGACGAGCGACGGGCGCGAATTGCGCGGTGAGGACTCGCTGCTGCCTCGCGGCCCCGCACGTGGGACCGGTGCGACCGCGTTCGCGATCCGCTTCCACCTGGGGCGCGGGGTCGACGCGTCGCCGACCGCCGACGCGTCGGGTGCGATGCTCCGCCTGTCCGGGGGGCCGCTGTGGCAATTGCGCTGTCGCGGGGCGTCGGTTTCGGTTGAGGACAGCATCTGGATCGACGCCGACGGTCGGCCGCTGCCGACGAGGCAGGTGGTGTTGACCGGAGAGGCCTTTGCCGGCGGCGTCGCGGTCGGCTGGGCCTTGAAGCGCGCGCGCTGAATGGCCAGAGGGTGACCCCCATGACCACCGTCCCGATCCGCCGCGCGCTTCTATCGGTATCCGACAAGACGGGTATTGTTGAGCTTGGGCTCGAACTCGCGGCGCGAGGTGCCGAGTTGATCTCGACGGGCGGCACCGCGACGGCGCTGCGTGACGCCGGGCTGCCGGTCCGCGACATCACCAATTTGACCGGCTTCCCCGAGATGATGGATGGCCGCGTAAAAACGCTGCACCCCAGGGTTCACGGCGGTCTGCTGGCGGTGCGCGACAATCCGGCGCACGCGCGCGCGATGGAGGATCACGGCATCGGCGCGATCGATCTGGTCGTCGTCAACCTCTATCCGTTCGAGGCGACCATCGCGAAGGGCGCGGGCCGTGACGAGATTATCGAGAATATCGATATCGGCGGCCCCAGCATGGTCCGCTCGGCCGCCAAGAATCACGCCTATGTCGCGGTCATTACCGATCCGGAGGATTATGCGCTGGTCGCGGGCGGCGAGACGACGCTGGCCACGCGTGTCAATCTGGCCGCCAAGGCCTTCGCCGCGACCGCTGCCTATGACGCTGCGATCGCCAATTGGTTCGCCTGGACGGACGCTTATAACCATCCATTGGGTTCCGAGGCACTTCGCGCGACCCCCTTCCCCCCCACGATACCGCTCGCGGCGACATTGCGCGAACAGTTGCGCTATGGGGAGAATCCGCACCAGTCCGCAGCACTCTACAGCGCGGACTGGCTCGGTCGCGGTATCGCCCAAGCCGCGCAGGTTCAGGGCAAGGCGCTTAGCTACAACAACTACAGTGACGCGGACGCGGCACTCGAATTGGTGTCGGAGTTTCGCGACGGTCCGCCCGCCGTGGTCATCGTCAAGCACGCCAATCCGTGCGGAGTGGCGGTCGACGATACGGTGCTCGCCGCCTACGAAGCGGCATTGGCCTGCGACACGGTTTCCGCGTTCGGCGGCATCGTTGCTGTCAACCGGCCGCTCGACGGTCCGACGGCCGAGGCGATCGCAGGCATCTTCACCGAGGTAGTCGCCGCGCCCGAAGCGGACGAGGCGGCGCGAGCGGTGTTTGCGAGAAAGAAAAATCTCCGACTGCTGCTGACCGGCGAACTACCCGATCCGTCGCGCGAAGGTTTCGGTTTCAAGACGATCGCCGGCGGGCTGCTCGTCCAGTCGCGGGATGCAGGGCAACCGGCCGAACTGCGGGTCGTGACGAAGCGCGTGCCGACCGAACAGGAACTGGCCGACTGCCGCTTCGCTTGGACGGTGGCCAGGCACGTGAAGTCGAACGCCATCGTCTATGCGAGAGACGGGGTGACCGCCGGAATCGGCGCGGGGCAGATGAATCGGTTGGAGTCCGCGCGCATCGCGGCGTGGAAGGCGAAAGACGCTGCCGAGAAGGCGGACTGGTCGGAGCCGCGTACGATCGGCTCGGCGGTGGCGTCCGATGCGTTCTTTCCGTTCGCCGACGGGCTGCTGGCCGCGATCGAGGCCGGGGCGACTGCGGTGATTCAGCCCGGGGGGTCGATCCGCGATGACGAGGTGATCGCTGCCGCCGATCAGGCGGGCATCGCGATGGTCTTCACCGGGATGCGCCACTTCCGCCACTGAGCGCCGAGCGCGTAGCGACGCCCGGATGCGGCAGAGCAATTTCGGGTGAGGGCTTGACGGTGAACAGCGCGCGGTCGGCCGATCCGAACGCCCAGCGCCACAGGATGAACAGATAGGTCGCCGCGATCGCCGGCTCGCCCAGTATTAGCTCGACCCATTCCAGCCGCTTGGGCAGCGCCGTGAAGGCGCTGCCCACCAGGATCGCCGCTGCGACCGCCCAGACGAGCGGCCAGCGAAACGGCGAAACCGACGCGTTCAGGATATGGCGCAGCAATCGTGCCTTGATGAGCGAGGTCATGCCCAGCGATAGCATCAGCGCGACCGCCGGTCCCGCCGCCTGCCAGTCGGACGGCCAGCCCAGCGCCCGGACGATCAGGATCAGCGCGAAGCTCAGGCCGATCTGAAAGGTCAGCATCCCAGCCGAGATCATCAGGTTTCGATGGCGCGCGGTATAGACCAGCGCCGATTCGCACACCGCGCCGGTCGAGGCGAGCACTTCCGCGGTCAACAGGAAGGCGAGCGCCGCGGTCCCCGCGACGAACTGCGGCCCGACGACGCCCATCACCGCTTCGCCGGGGATCGATCCCATCAGCGCGAGGCAGGCCTGCGCGGCGATGATCCAGAACGCGACCTGTCGCACCTGATTGGCGATCGCCATACGGTCGTTCGCCGCCAGGCTCTGCGTGATAACCGGCCCCAAGATCGGATCGAAGCTGGTCTTGAGTTTCTGCGGCAGGCTCGCGACCTGCTGCGCCATGTAATAGATGCCGACGATCCGCGGCTCGAACATCACGCCAAGGATGAAGCGGTCGACATTGCGCGTCCCCCACTCCAGCGCATCCGCGCCCGCGAGCGGAACATTGGCGCGCGCCAGCGCCACCAACGGGCGGATGTGCGGGGACCAGCCGCGCGGGAAACCATAGCTCCTGATGAACGGCACCATCGATGCGACCAGTGCCGCCGTCATCGAGGCGATGTAGCTCAGCACCAGTCCGTCGCGCAGCGTGATATAGGACAGAATCCACGCCGCGATCGAAATCGTCCACGGCTCCACGATCGCGCGCGCGGTGACGGTTGCACGGACGTTCAGCCGGTAGGCGAGCGCCGCCAGGCTGACGTCCGACCAGGCGCTGGCGACGATGATCGCCGGGAAGAAGCGGTCGAGGCCGGTGATCGCCGAGTTCGGATACATGATCTGCGGGAAAGTCATCAGCACCGCGCTGGCGACAAGCGACGCGACGAAGGCGACCGCCAACGCATCCCACACCACCATAACATGCGGACGGCCGGTCGACGACAGTGCTTGTGCCAGTCCGCGCTTCAGCCCCAGCGTGGCGATGAGCGCCGCCAGTTCGACCACGACGACGGCGAGCGCGAAACGCCCGACCAGGTCCGGGCCGTAGAGGCGCCCGGCAATGAACAGGAACGGGATGCGCGCGAGCAGTCTGAGCGCGAAGCCCGCGATATTGGTGCGCCCGCCCTTGGCGAGCGTGTCTATGTCGGCTCGATCGGTCAATCTTGATCGCCGCTCAATGCGCGGCGCCCCAACTCGCGCCCGTGCCGATCTCAATTCCCAGCGGCACCGACAGCTTCACAGCGGGCTCGGCCGCGCTCGCCATGACGCGCTCGATCACCGGGCGTGCCCCTTCCACGTCGCCTTCGGGCAGCTCGAACACCAGTTCATCATGGACCTGGAGCAGCATGCGCACCTGCTTGAGTCCCGCCTCCGCCAGGGCCGGCTCCATGCGGACCATCGCACGCTTGATGATGTCGGCACTCGTTCCCTGGATGGGTGCATTGATTGCGGCACGCTCCGCGCCCTGGCGTTCATGCTGAACCTTGCTCTTGATGCGGGAGAAATGCGTCTTGCGCCCGAACAGCGTGGTGGTAAATCCGCGCGCGCGCACCTCTTCCAGCGTCTCTGCGATATAGCGGTTGATCCCGGGGAAGCGTTCGAAATAGCGGTCGATCATCGCCTGAGCCTCATCGGCCGTGACGTCGAGCCGCCCTGCCAGTCCCCAGCGGCTGATGCCGTACAGGATCGCGAAGTTGATCGTCTTGGCCTGCGCGCGCGTGTCGCGGTTGACCTCGCCGAACAGTTCGGTGGCGGTCAGCGAGTGGATGTCGGTCCCGTCGGCGAACGCTTGCTTGAGCGCGGGGACGTCGGCCATGTGCGCGGCCAGCCGCAACTCGATCTGCGAATAGTCGGCGGCCATGATGATATTGCCCGGCTCTGCCACGAAGGCGTCGCGGATTTGGCGGCCGACCTCGGTCCTGATCGGGATGTTCTGGAGGTTGGGGTCGGTCGAGGACAGCCGCCCGGTCTGCGCCCCGGTTAGCGAGTAGCTGGTGTGGACGCGCCCGGTCGCGGGGTTGATCTGGGCCTGCAGCGCGTCGGTATAGGTGTTCTTCAGCTTCGTCAGCTGTCGCCAGTCGAGCACCTGCGCGGCGATTACGGCGCCGGGCGAGTCCTTGTCGGCGGCGATGCGTTCGAGCTCGTTCACGTCGGTCGAATAGACACCGGACTTGCCGCGCCGCCCGCCCTTGATCCCCATCCGTTCGAACAGCACGTCCCCCAGCTGCTTGGGGCTGCCGATCGTGAAGGGCGCCCCGGCGAGACCGTGGATTTCTGCCTCCAGCGTCTCGATCCGACCGCTGAACTCGCCCGATAATGCGGCGAGCCGGTCGCGGTCGACCTTGATGCCAAGCGTCTCCATGCGCGCGATGACGGGGACGAGCGGACGATCGACCATTTCGTAGATTCGCGTCGCCTGCTCGACCGGAAGCCGCGCCTTCAGTCGTTTCCACAGGCGCAGCGTTACGTCAGCGTCTTCGGCGGCGTAGCGGGTCGCGGTGGCCAGGTCGATCTCGTTGAAGCCACGCTGCGACTTGCCGGCGCCGACCACGTCCTTGAACGCGATGCATGAATGCGAAAGGTGTGTCGTGGCCAGCTCGTCCATGCCGTGGCCGTGCGCGCCGGCGTCCAGATCGAAGCTCATGACGATCGTGTCGTCATGCGGCGCGATAGCGATGCTATGCCGGGCGAGCACGATCATGTCGTATTTCAGGTTGTGCCCGATCTTCAGGACGGACGCGTCCTCGAAGAGGGGCTTGAGCATCGACAGCGCCTCGTCGCGGTCGAGCTGTACTGGCTTGTCGGCGAGCAGATCATTGCCTCCGTGCGCGAGCGGGACGTAGCAGGCGAGATTGGGCGCGAGCGCCATGCTGATCCCCACCAGCTCGGCGCGCGTCGCGTCGACGCCGGTTGTCTCGGTATCGATCGCGACCCAACCCTGATGGTGCGCGACCGTGATCCAGCGATCAAGCGCGGACTGATCAACGACGGTTTCATAGGCGTCGTGATCGCAGGGCGGATCGTCGTCGACCGGGATCTCGGCGGCGGGTTCGGGCATCGGCGCATCGGCGACCTGCCCGAGCTTGGTCAGCAGGGACCGGAAACCGTGATGCTCCAGGAACGCGCGCAGCGGCGCATCGGGAATGCCCTGTAGCGCCAGTTCGTCGAGCGGATCGGGGAGCGGCTCGTCCCACCTGAGCGTCACCAGTTCCTTGCTGAGCCGCGCATTGTCCGCCTGTTCGATCAGGTTGTCGCGCAGCTTGCCCTTCTTCATTGCCGGCGCGGCGGCGAGCACCCCCTCCAGATCGCCATGCTCGGCGATCAGCTTGGAAGCTGTCTTCGGGCCGACGCCGGTCACGCCCGGCACATTGTCGACGCTGTCCCCCATCAGCGCCAGGACGTCGCCCAGCTTCTCTGGCCCCACGCCGAACTTCTCGACGACATAGTCCGGACCCAACTTCCGGTTGTTCATGGTGTCGTACATGTCGACCGATGGATCGGTCATCAGCTGCATCAGATCCTTGTCGGAACTGACGATCGTCACCTGCCAGCCCTGCGCCAGCGCGGCCTTGGTATAGCAGGCGATGATGTCGTCCGCCTCCAACCCTTCGGTTTCGATGCACGGCAGCGAAAAGGCGCGCGTCGCGTCGCGAATCATCGGGAATTGCGGAACCAGATCCTCGGGCGGCGGGGGCCTGTGTGCCTTGTACTGATCGTAAAGCTCGTTGCGGAAGGTGGTGGACGACTTGTCGAGGATCACCGCCAAGTGCGTCGGGCCATCCGCGGCGTGCAGCTCGTCGACCAGCTTCCACAGCATCGTCGTATAGCCGTAGACCGCGCCGACCGGCTCGTGGTGACGGTTCGTGAGCGGCGGCAGGCGGTGATAGGCCCGGAAGATATAGCCGGAGCCATCGACTAGGTAGAGATGGGGCATCGCCGATCTCTAGCCCAAGCCCGTGCGCCCTCCAATGCTAGTTGGCGATCCCGTTCGCCTGGGCATAGTCGGCGACGGCAGCGGCCACCGCCTGGATCAGTTGCTGGCGACTGCGGATCGGCTCGGTGGTGTCGCCGATCATCACTGCGATCGCGTAGCGGCGGCCGTCGGGCGCGGTCAACAACCCGACATCGTTGAACCCGGCGTTGCGCGCGCCCAGATCCTGGCCGGTGCCGGTCTTGTGCGCGATCTCCCAGCCCGACGGCAGCGCCGCGCGCAGGCGGGCGCGCCCCGTCACCGACTGCGCCATCGTGCCCAGCATGATGCGCGTCGACGTCTCGGAGAGCAGTTCCCCGCGCGCCAGACGCGCGAGCGCATCGGCGATGGCCAGCGGTGCGGCCCCGTCGGGCGGGTCTGCCGTATAGCGGTCGAGCGCGGCGCGGCGCACGTCCGGGTTCAGCCGCGACCTCGCGACCATGAAGCCGTTGTCCCGGGCATAACTTTGCTGCCAGTTTAACCCGGCAGTCCCCGATTGGAGCAGCCGTTCGCCGGGGCCGAATCGGATCGCGCCCAGTTGCTTGGCGGCGATCATCGCACGCACCGCCTTCGGTCCGCCGACATAGGTCAGCAACCGGTCGTTCGCGGTATTGTCGCTGTGCGTCAACGCACGGGTCAGCAGGTCGCCCACCGTCGTACGGTAGCCGTCCCCCTTTACCAGGGCGGCGATCGGCTGGTGAAACAGCGTCAGGTCCTCCGGCCGCACCGTGATCGGGTCGTCGAGCCGCGCCCGACCCTGATCACGCTGGTCGAGCAGCGTCATCGCCACCCATAACTTGCTGACCGACTGCTGCGGCAGCAATTGCCGCCCGCCGGACTCCACCGTCCATCCATCGTCGACCGCGCGGACCGCGATGCCCATGCGTCCCTGGAAGTTCGCCGCCAGCGCGTCGATCGCCTGTCTCAGCCGGAGGGGGGCAGCCGGCGCGCGCGAGGGAGCCGCAGGCGGCACGGGGATCGCGACCGTCGCGCTGGGCTTGCGCATGGGCGCGGTGGAACTCTGACTTGGGCGCGTGGTCGAATTGCACGCCGCAAGTCCCGCGATCACGGCACACAGAATCAGTCGGCCGGGCCGGCTAGTCGAACGCATGGTTACTCATTTGCCCCCTAGAGTCTTAAAAGGCTCCTGACCGTCGGCGCAGCGTGCGGGAACGTGCCACAGCCGATATTGCGACGAACCGACGGGCGGTTACGGCAAGGCGCGCTCAAGGAACCAGCACCGTATCCACTGCGTCGGCCAGCATGTCGGGATAGTCGAGCGTATAATGCAGCCCGCGGCTCTCGCGCCGCTGGAGTGCCGATCGCACGATCAGGTCGGCGGTTTGCAGCAGGTTGCGCAACTCGATCAGGTCGGGCGTCACCCGGAAATGCCCGTAATAGTCCTCGACCTCGCCCGTCAGCAGCTTGATGCGATGCGCCGCGCGTTCCAGTCGCTTGGTGGTGCGCACGATACCGACATAGTTCCACATGAACCGGCGTATCTCGGTCCAGTTCTGTTTGATGACGACTTCCTCGTCGGAGTGCGTCACGCGGCTTGCGTCCCACGGCCGGATGACGGGCGGCGGCGGCAGGTCGTCCCAAGTGCCCGCGATATGCCGAGCGGCGGCCTCGCCGAAGACGAAGCATTCCAGCAGCGAGTTCGATGCCAGCCGGTTCGCGCCGTGCAGCCCCGACTGCGTGCATTCGCCCGCCGCATACAGCCCGGGGAGGTCGGTACGGCCGTGCCGGTCGACGATGATCCCGCCACAGGTATAATGCTGCGCGGGCACGACCGGGATGGGCTGCGTCGTCATGTCGATCCCGAGACCCATCAGCTTTTCATGGATATTGGGAAAATGCTCGCGCACGAAGGCGGGGGGCTGGCGCGAGATGTCGAGATGCACATAGTCCAGCCCGTAGCGCTTGATCTCCGCGTCGATCGCGCGCGCCACGACATCGCGCGGCGCCAGTTCGGCGCGCGGGTCGACATCGGGCATGAAGCGGTGGCCGGTGTTGGGGTTCTTGAGCTGCCCGCCCTCGCCGCGCACCGCTTCGGTGATCAGGAAGTTCTTGGCATCCAGATTGTAGAGGCAGGTCGGGTGGAACTGCATGAACTCCATGTTCGACACGCGTGCGCCCGCTCGCCATGCCATCGCGATGCCGTCGCCCGTCGCGCCGCGCGGCGCTGTCGAGAAAAGGTAGGTCCGCCCCGCGCCGCCGGTGGCCAGGATCGTCGCCCGCGCGGTGTAAAGGTCGACACGCCCCGAATGGCGGGCGACCGCATAAACTCCCCAGACATGCCCGGCCCCCGAATAGCGCTCTTCGTGGCGGCTCGTTGCAAGGTCGATCGCGACCCGGTCGGGTACGAGCGTGATGTTGGGATGCGCCTCGGCGGCGCGTTGCAGCGCCTCCTGAACTGCCCAGCCGGTCGCGTCCGCGACATGAACGATCCGGCGGTGCGAATGCCCGCCCTCCCGCGTCAGGTGGAGCGTATCCCCTTCGGTCGCGAACGGCACGCCCAGTTCGCGCAGCCGCGCGATGGCGGCGGGCGCGCGCTCGACGACGAACTCGACGACCCCGCGGTCGTTGAGGCCCGCACCCGCGACCATCGTGTCCTCGACATGCTCCTCGAACGTATCGCCCGGCTCCAGCACGGCCGCGATCCCGCCCTGCGCCCACGCGGTCGACCCGTCGTTGAGCGCTCCCTTGGCAAGCACGGTCACGCGGAAGCGATCGGCAAGGTTGAGCGCCGCGGTCAATCCCGCCGCGCCCGAGCCGATGATGAGAATGTCGGCCGTGGTCACGGACGACACTGCTCCCTGTGGGAAAATTGCTGCTGCGGGCGTCGATCGATGACGAGATGATGCATCGCGCCATTTCGCACGAACCACTCCCGATAGGATAGCGATTGTTTCAAGAGGCGCAAACCGCACGCCGGCGACGCTTACGCGCGGTTGCAACGGTAATGTTTCGGGTCCGGGCTTTCTCGACCTTGCCGGTCGCCGGTCAGTCGTCCTGAAGCGCGCTGACGACAAGCGGCATTCCGCCTTCGGGTCGCAGCGTGACGCGGCCGACCGGCACCGGACGTTGGCCGGGCGTGACCGAGAACCGGCGCGCGGCGAGCCAGTGAGCCAGCACGATCAGCGCTTCCACGATCGCGAAGCGCGCCGCGACACAGACGCGCGGTCCGGCCCCGAACGGAAGATACTGATGACGGTGCAGCAAAGGCCGTCGCTCGGGCAAGAAGCGGCCGGGATCGAACGCGTCCGGCCTGTCCCAAAGAGCGGCATGCCGATGCACGACGAACGGCCAGATCGAGACGATGTCGCCCTTTGCGACCCGGTGACCACCCAGCTCGTCGTCGGCGAGTGCCTCGCGATCCAATCGCGGTGCCGGAGGGTAGAGGCGCATCGCCTCCTCCAGCGTCGCACGCAGCCTTGGCAGGCGCGTATCGAGATCGCCGGGCTCGCCGGTCGCAAGCGCAATCCGCGCTTCCGCGCGCAGCTCCTCTTGCAGCCCGGGCTGCGCCGCCAGGAGGTAGATCGTCCAGGTAAGTGCGTTCGCGGTCGTCTCGTGCCCCGCCACGTAGAAGGTGACGGCGTTGTCGATCGCCAGCTCGCGCGCTTTTGCGGCCGGGTACCGCGCGAAGAGCGCCGCAATCAGGCCTCCGAAGAAGTCATCGCGGCCGCCGGCCGGTCCGCGCTCGTCAACCATGGCGCCCAGGGTCTCGCGCAAAAACCGACCGCCTTCACGGGCACGGCGGGTGCCGGGCCCGAACGACGGCAGCCCGAGCAGCGCCGAGATGCGCGCCTGACCGGCGGCGTCGAGCATCGCTGTGATATGATGGCCTGCGGCCATCGTCGTCAACCTGGGGTCACTGCCGAAAAGCGTTGCCGCGATGATGGCCATCGTCGTCTCCGTCGCTTCGCGGGCCATGTCGATCCGGCGCGACCGCGACGGAAACGCAGTGATGCGATCCCGCACGACGGCCGCGATGTCCCCTGCAAACCGGGTGACCGCCGTCGGCGCGAAGGTCGGCGCGACAATTCGGCGCTGATCCCGCCACTCGTCACCTTCGGCGTTGAAGAGTCCGTGACCCAGTGCGCGGGACAATAGTTTGCGAACGATGGCCGGACGCTCGTAGTTCGCCTTGTTGTCGAGGAGCACGCGACCAATCGCATCCGGGTCTGAGACGACATGGACAGTGTAGCCGAAGACGCGCCTCGTCTTCCAGGACGCATGGAACGCGTCGTCGGGCCAGCCGTGAACGCTGTTGTTCGCTCGCTTGCCGACGAACGCGGTCCAGATCGGCGCCCAGTCGCGAGACCGTGGCGGAATCGGCGGAGTGAACAGTGCCTGTCTCGGCTTCCGGCCGACTCCGGAGTTCGTTGCGGCGGCGGTCTTTATCGGTTCCGGCGAAGCCATCGTGCGGCTCATAGCATGTTTCCGCCTTTCCGGCATCGGTTCGCCGGGCGATCTTCGCCCGCCTGTGGTTCAAGATCGATATGTGACGCTCGGACGACGAGCAATCAGTCGAGCAGCATGTCGGCCCTGATCGGCAGGTCTCGCACGCGCATAGCCGTGGCGTTGAAGATCGCATTGGCGACTGCGGCTGCTACGCCGATGATGCCGATCTCGCCCAGGCCTTTGACGCCTTCCGGGTTCACCGCCCGGTCCTCGTCGGGCACCATGATGACGGTCTGTCCGGTGATGTCGGCCGCGGTGGGCACGAGATAGTCCCCAAGGTCGCGGTTCAGGTAGACGCCCGTGCGCGGATCCACCTCGGTTTTCTCGAGCAGCGCGGAACTCAGGCCCCATGCCATGCCGCCGAGATACTGGCTGCGCGCGGTCAGCGGGTTGAGAACGCGTCCCGCCGCGAAGGCGCCGACATGGCGAGCGATGCGGATCTCGCCGGTCGCGGCATGAACGTGCGCTTCGATCATGTGCGCGCCGAACGCCCAGGAGAGCCTGTCCTGCGGCAAGGTCAGCAGCTCGATGTGGCCGGCGCGCAACGCATCGAGCGCCCCGCCTCCCGCGCTCGCTGGCGCGTAATTGAACAAGAGCTCACGCGCTCCGCCGGGTTGCTGCCCGAGAGCGTCGCAGGCCTCGCCCAGCGCGTTCGCCAAGCTGGTCGTGGTGGCGGAGCCGCCCGAGATCCCGGCCGACGGCAGCGCGCTGTCGCCCAGCGCCACCGTTACCTGGTCGAGCGGCACGCCCAGGCGCTCGGAAGCGATCGTCGCCAAGAGCGTGTAAAGTCCGTTGCCGATCTCGTGATGGGCGGTCTCGATCCGTACAGCGCCTCTACCATCCTGCACGAGCCGCAGCGCCGCCGGCCCGATCTTCACCGGCCGCGCCGCCGCTGCGCATCCGTGGCCCACCCACCAGCCGTCACGCAGCGTGGCGCGTGGCCGAAGGCTGCGCCTGGACCAGTCGAATGCTTCTGCCGCAGCGTCGAAGCATCGCATCAGCGGGCGAGTCGTGAACGAATTGCCCGTCACCGGATCGGCAGATGTGTCGTTACGTCGCCGCAGTTCAACCGGATCGAGATCTAGCGCGCAGGCCAGCTCGTCCATCGCGCTTTCCAGCGCGAACAGGAACGGCACCTCCGGCGGTGCGCGCATCGGCCCCGGTGTGTTACGGTCGACGCGACCGAGTCGCTCCTCGCCCGCTACCGCCTCGGCGCCGTAGAGCGCGGTGGACACGTCCGTGCCCTCCATAGCGAAATCATCGAACCGCGACGTCACCGTTGCGGCTTCGTGGCGGATTCCCAGCAGCCGTCCGTCGCGCGCGGCACCCAGCCGGACGCGGTGCCGGGTTTCGGTGCGGTGGTTGGCGACGGTGAACTGGTCGCGGCGGCTGACCTCGAGTCTCACGGGACGACCGAGCCGGCGCGCGGCCAGCGCGCAGATCGGGGTGTGCTGGGACAGGGCGAGCTTGGAGCCGAAATGACCGCCGATGAAGTGCGATATCACCCGGACGTGATCCGGCTGGAGTCCAAGCTGGGCAGCAAGGCCGTGCTGAGCCGCGCCGATGTAGCGCGTCGGTTCGAAGACGGTCAGTCTGTCGCCCTTCCATGAGCATGTCGTGCTCGGCAGCTCGATCGGATTATGATGCTGGATCGGCGTCGTGTACCGGCCGTCGACGCGCACCGCGGCCCGCGCGAGCGCGGCCTCCATGTCGCCCTTGCGTCGATCGTGGTGTTTTGCGTCGATCTCCGCCAGCGGCCGCGTGGTACATCGCGGGTCCGCGAGGGATGCGACCGGCGGCTCGCCGGCATAGCCGAAGCGGAGCGCGGCCGCCGCGGCGGTGGCCGTTTCGGACGTCTCGGCCACGACCAGCGCGACGATCTGACCGGCGTAACGCACTTCGGGCGACGCGAGCGGACGCCAGCTGCTGTTCGCCCAGCCGCCGCTCATCAGATGCCCGACCGGGGCGATCGCCTCGCCGACCTCTTCGTGGGTCAGGATGAGCAGCACGCCGGGCATCGCGCGGGCGGCCTCGCGGTGAATGGCGGTGATCCGCCCGCGCGCGATCGGACTGAGCGCGAGCGCAGCATACGCCATGTCGGGCATGATCGTGTCGCCGGGAAATTCGGCCACGCCGCAGACCTTCAGCGGACCGTCGATCCTTTGCTGCGACCTGCCGATGCCGGCGATGCGCTGTTCCGATTGCGCTCGGACACCATCATGCGCGGTCGTTGAGACAGGGTCCATCGGATCGGTCCTCGCGCAAACCATGACAAACCATGACACACGATCATGCAACGCATCGATCGGAGCGTGGCTCCGCTGACGATTGACCGGTTGGCAGCCATCGGACACGAACTTTACTGCCTCGGGCGAGGGAGCGTTTATGACGCAATGCTGTCATCTTGTTGCGACTTTGCCGTAACAAAGTCGCGCTAGGCTGGCCTAGTCAAGGCGAGCGGGAGGCGGATCGTGACGCGACAGGACGGCCAGTGCAGCGGAGTGGCGATCATCCGGCCACGCTATCGCACCATCTGGATCTCCGATGTCCATCTCGGCACGCGCGGCTGCAACGCGGGAATGCTGATCGACTTTCTCGACCATGTAGACAGCGACACGCTCTACCTGGTCGGCGACATGATCGATGGCTGGCGGCTGAGGAAGCGCTTCTATTGGCCGCCGCTGCACAATGACGTGGTCCGCCGGCTGTTGAAGCGCGCCAAGCGCGGCACTCGTGTCGTCTATATTCCCGGCAACCATGACGAAGTGTTCCGGCAATTCGCGGGAATGGATTTCGGCGGCGTCGCGATCCGGCGCAAGGCCATTCACGAGACGGCGGACGGTCGCCGGCTGCTGATCCTGCACGGTGACGAGTTCGATGCGATCACGCTGGCGCATCGCTGGCTCGCGCACGTCGGCGACACCGCTTACACCGCACTGATGGCCGCCAATCGCGCCGTCAATATCGTCCGGCGGCGGATGGGCCTGCCATATTGGTCGCTGTCCAAGCACGCCAAGGCCAGGGTCAAGAACGCCGTCGCCTTCATCTCGCATTTCGAGGAGGTCGTCGCGCGCGCCGCAGGCTCGCGCGGTGTTGACGGGGTCGTGTGCGGGCACATCCATACCGCCGAGATGCGCGAGATTGCGGGACTGGCCTATTATAACGATGGCGACTGGGTGGAGAGCTGTACCGCTCTGGTCGAGCATCGCGACGGACGGATGGAACTGCTCCACTGGGCGCACGAGATGGCGCGCCGCGCAGAGCCGCCGGTCACGCTGGCGGCAGCCTGATGCGGGTCGCGATCGTCACTGATGCCTGGGTGCCGCAGGTCAACGGGGTTGTCCGGACCCTGACCGCGGTACGCGACGAACTGCTGGCACTGGGGCACGAGGTATTGATCCTCTCCCCGGACCGGTTCCTGTCGGTGCCGTGCCCGACCTACCCGGAGATACGCCTCGCCTTCGCGCGAAGTGCCGCGGTCGGACGGATGCTGGAGCGGTTCGCGCCCGACGCCATCCATCTGGCGACAGAGGGTCCCGTCTGCCTGGCAGCGCGCAACTGGTGCCTGGCGCGTCGCTTTGCGTTCACCAGCGCCTATCACACCCGCTTTCCCGATTATGTGTCGCAGCGGACCGGTGCCGATCCGAGCTGGATCTGGCGCTATATCCGCTGGTTCCATCGACCCGCCCACGCCGTGCTGGTCTCGACGCCATCGGTCGCGCGCGAACTCGCCGGGCATGGCCTGCCCGACGTGCGGCTATGGGGTCGTGGCATCGACTTCTCGGTCTTCGGTTCGGATGGCCCGCGCGATCCCGCGATCGCGGCGTTACCCGGCCCGATCCTGCTGTATGTCGGGCGCATCGCGGTCGAGAAGAATATCGAGGCGTTCCTTTCGCTGGACCATCCCGGCTCGAAGGTCGTCATCGGTGACGGCCCCGCCCGCGCTTCGCTCGCCCGCCGCTATCCCCGGGCGCACTTTCTGGGAGCACGCAGCGGACATGACCTGGCGGCGGCGTACAGGGCAGGGAATGTGCTGGTCTTTCCCAGCCGGACTGACACGTTCGGGCTGGTGATGATCGAGGCGCTGGCGTGCGGTACGCCCGTCGCGGCCTACCCCGTCGACGGTCCGCTCGACGTCCTCGACGCGCGGGTGGCGTCGATGGCCGATGATCTGGGCGAGGCGGTAGCCGCCGCGCTGACCCGCGACCGGACGGTGTGTGCCGCCTATTCGGCACGGTTCAGTTGGCCGGCCAGCACCAGGCAGTTCGTGCAGGCGCTGGTCCCGCTGTCGCGCCCACATCGTATGGCCGCTTGATCCAATCACGACCGCGCTGTCACACAAGAGTCGCAGAACAAGGGCATCAAGGCGGGCATGACGACCATCACGGCGGCATCGCCTACCGCGCTGTCCGCGCGCCCGGTGCTCGGCGGCGAGCTTCACCCGCTCGGCCGCTGGATATTCTTCGTCGTTCTGGCCGCGGGACTTGTCTATGCCGGGGTCAGCATCCTTGCCGACACGCGCCATGTCGGCGAGCAATTGGCGATCGGCGCGTTCGTGTTTCTCGGGGCGGCGTTACTGATCGCGCTCGCCTTCGAATTCGTGAACGGCTTCCACGATACCGCCAATGCGGTCGCGACCGTGATCTACACGCATGCGATGCCTGCGCCGTTGGCGGTCGTATGGTCGGGTTTCTTCAATTTCCTGGGTGTGATGCTGTCGTCGGGCGCGGTGGCTTATTCGATCCTGACGCTGCTGCCGGTCGATCTGGTACTCAACATGGGCAGCGCGGCCGGGTTCGCGATGATCTTCGCGCTGCTGCTGGCGGCGATCGGCTGGAACCTCGCGACCTGGTCGGTCGGTCTCCCCAACTCGTCCAGCCACGCGCTGATCGGCTCGATCCTGGGCGTGGGCGTCGTGCACGGAATGCTCGCCCGGGGTGACGGCGCGGCAGGCGTCGACTGGGGGCAGGCGACCAAGGTGCTCTCGGCGTTGCTGTTCAGCCCGCTGGTCGGCTTTGTCGGCGCGCTCGTTCTGTTGCTCGTGATGCGGCGCCTGCTGCCCGCGCCCGAACTCTACCGTGAACCCAAAGCCGCGACCCCGCCGCCGCGCGGCATCCGCGCGCTGCTGATCTTCACCTGCACCGCGGTCAGTTTCGCGCATGGCGGGAATGACGGACAGAAGGGCATGGGGCTCATCATGCTCATCCTGATCGGCGTCGCGCCCACCGCCTATGCGCTGAACAGGACGGCGCCCGACAGCGCGACGCCCGCCTTCGTCCAGACCGCGCGCGCCGCCGAGCGGGCCTATACCGCGCAGGCGGGCGGTATCGTCGTTTCGGCGGGTGAAGCGCGAGCGGTGTTGATGCACGCGCTCGAGCGGCGCCGCGTCGATGGCCCGCGTACCTATGCGGCGATCGCGACGGTGTCGCGAGACGTGTCCCGGCGGATCGCCGGCTATGGATCACTCCGGCAGGTCCCCGCGGCAGCGACCCCAAATCTGCGGGGCGACATGTATCTGGTGCTCGACGTCACGCGGCTCATCGATCACGATGGGCAGGCATCGCGACTGACTACTGCGCAGCGTCAGGCCATCGACGCGCATGCCGATCGGCTGGAGCAGGGTACGCGCTACATTCCGGCGTGGGTGAAGGTATCGGTCGCGCTGGCGCTGGGCCTCGGCACGATGGTCGGCTGGCGGCGGATCGTCGTGACGGTCGGGGAGCGGATCGGCAAGACGCATCTCACATACGGAATGGGCGCGTCCGCCGAGATCGTCGCGGCCGGGACCATCCTGCTCGCCGAAGCCTATGGCATGCCGGTATCGACCACGCATATCCTGTCGTCGGGGGTTGCCGGGGCATCGGTCGCCAACGGGTCCGGTCTGCAATGGCGCACCGTCCGCAACATGGCGACCGCGTGGCTACTGACCCTGCCGGTCGCGATGCTGCTGTCGGGCAGTCTCTATGCGCTGTTCACGGCCCTGCTGCATTGGCACGGAGCATCCTGAGGTACACAGGGTCGGTTTCCGTACATTCGAGCCGGTGTGTCGCCCCCTGAAATAGGGTACGACCTCGTCACCGAACCGTCATGTGCGCGACGCTGCGGCGTCACGCATCGGCCGGGCCGCGCTCGCCAGGTGGAAGGCGCAAACGCCTGCCTCACCGTCGGTGAGGACGAGCACTACACCATGCTCGCCACAATGCACGCGCCGGACCCGGAGCGCTCGACCGGCGGGTTATGGCCGTGCCCGCATCGGATCATCCTCCGCGTTCCTGCTCGACCGCCGGTCTGGGCGATCCGTTCCAGGTGAACCGCCAGGTGGCGGCCCTTCGCACATTGCCGACGAGCGCTGGCCGGAAGATGGCGAAACAGGTGCCGCGTCGATCCCGCACGCTGGGATAGACGATGCCGAGACTGCCCGCGGCGAGAAGGCCGGCGGCCAGTTGCTGGCTCTCGACATAGCTGGTCGGCGACAGGATATCCGCCCAGCGTTCGCGATCGGTCACGTCATGAAATACCGCGCTGATGTCGGCGGGATAGTCGTCATACGTCACACTGTCGTAGAAGCGACCGATCTCTGCGAGTGCGACCGCCTTGTGGAACGCCACTTCGGCCTGTGCGGTCCTGATCGAGCGCGCGGCATACCAGGCGCCCCGATCGGGACCGTTGAACCGCGAGCCGAGGGGGTGAGCATGGCAGAAGGCGGCATTGACGATTGAGGCGTAGGGGACACCAAAGACCAGTTCGCGCAGGTCGATGCCGGGAAGGCGGTCGGCATGACCCAGCAGCCGGTCGTTGGTCGCCCCGTCAAGATCGAACAGCGCATCCAGGTCGTCGTCACCCGCGGCGATCCGCGCCAGGACGCTGTCGCCGCCGACGGAATAGCGTGAGGGGATCAGCCGGTGCGTGTCGTTGGCACGAACGAGTGTTGTCGGTGGTCCGCTCACAGCCCTCCGCGCCGCGCGTCGAGCAACCGGCGCACCGTCTGCATGGCGGGGATACCGCCCGTCAGCATATAGGCGAGCGGCGTTCGGCCCCGAAAGACCGGGTTGCTGTTGGGCAGCCGCACCCATTCATCGGCCAGCGTCTCGCCGTGCAGGATATTGAGCGCCTTGAAGATTCCGATGAGGTAGGAGACGCGCGTCAGCCGGTCGGTGTCGAGCGTACGCTCGGGCTTGTTGCGCCACTGATAATAGGGACCGTTCGAGACGCCGCCCAGCAGCAGGCGCGCGTCCTCGTCGCGAAGTCTCCACCGATCGACGATGGCGAAGAACCCGCGCAGCGCCGCCGGGCTCAGTCGCTCGCGCTCAACCTTGGAACTCAGGTCGACGGGAAGCGCCGGTGCTGCGGGCGACGTCGGATAGGCGATGGCGAGGGGCATATGGCTCTCCTGATCAGGAGAATATAGATGATGCCTTGCCGGATTCCAAGACGCATCCTTCGGTGCGGGAGCGCGGGAAGCGCGCAGCGGCCACCGCCCGATCCGGCAGGTGCGGATCCGGGTCCGGCGGCAACCACGCGCTGCTGATCGTCACCCGAAGCAGCCTCACGCTCCCCGGCACGCGGAAGCCGAAAGCAGGCACGCCCTCAATCCTCGGGATCGGGCGCGGCCCACAGGATGTGCGCATCGATGCGCAGCTTGGTGACCGCGCGTGCGGCCCGCGCCCGCGCCTCGGCTTCCGCGAGTTCGGCGTCGCGTTGCTGGCGGCGCGCATATAGCAGGTCCGCCAGATCGACCCCGCCCAGTCGATAACCCTCCGTCAGCCGCGCGCTCGCCTCTCGCGCAGCCGTGACGGCTCGTTGGTTGATCGCGTAGGCGGCGAGCTGGCCGCTTGCATCGGCAAGGTCGGCATCGGCGGTCACCTGCACCGTGCGATGCACCTGCGCCAGCGTCGCGGCGGATTCCTTCGCGCCCGCACCCGCCTGCTGCGCGACCGCAGCCCGGTAGCGACCACCCAGCGGAATGGAGAGCTGGACCCCCAATCCCTTTTCATTGCCGCCCTGCTCGGTGAACGCGCGCGCGCCCAGCGTCGGATCGGCGACCCGGTCCAGGGCCGCGCGTCTGGCGAGCGTAGCCTGCTGGTCATACTGGGCCTGAGCCGCGCGAAGCTCATGACTGTCGGACAGGATGCGGTCGTGCCACGCCCGCAGCGTCGCTACATCCGGCGACAGCAGAACGGTGGTCGGCGGCACGACCTGATCGATGAGCGTCGGATAGGCCGCCGAGAGCACCGAGCGCGCGTGCGCAAGGTCGGTCAGCGCGCCGGCAAGCTGCGCCTGCGTCATCCCGACTTCCAGCCGCGTCCGGTCGGCGTCCAGCTTCGCGGCGTCCTTGTACGCCACCCTGAGATCGACCGCGCGCAGTAACTGCTGCTCCCCGTTCACGCTGCGCTCCAGTACCGCGACGCGCTCGCCGGCGGAGACCAGGTCGAACCATGCTGATGCAAGCGCCAGCGCGACTTGGTGGCGCGCGTCGGCATAGTTGTTCTGCGCCGCGATGACCTCATAGGTGCCCGCCTTGCGGTCGAGTGCCGCCTTGCCCGGCAGGCGAAAGGCGCGAGAGGCGATCAGGTTCAGCTCGTTGACGCTGCGGTTGTCGGGAGTCGCGGTGAGAAAGCGGCGATCATAATGCGCCTCGACGGTGATCTCATACGGACCGACGCCGAGCTGACGGGCGTGCGCGCGCGCCGCCTCAAGCCGCGCGCCTGCGGCGATGACCGACGGCACGCCGTCCAGGGTCGCATCGACGCTGCTCAACGCGGGCAGACCCTCGGTCCCGCCGCCTGACGGAGATGGGGTAGGCGACATCTGCGTCCCGCCGGACTGACCCTGCCCGCCTTGCATGATGTCCGGACCGGCGGGAGGACCCGCGGGTTGCGCGGTCGGGCCTGCCGACTGGCTCGGCGCCGACTGAGCTGACGTGACGGACCCGCCTGCGTCCTGCGCCGTCGCCGACGCGGGCAGCGCACCGACCGCGAGCAGAAGGGCGCCGAGACGCATCAACCGCCGAGCTGGCCACTGTCGGAGACGGGCCGACACGTCCAGCGCACGCGCTGTTGCAGATGGAGATCGCTCAGCGCGTCGAACACCTTGTCGCGCTTTTCGTCGTCAATCTCGAGCAGCAGCAGGATGCGCTCTAGCCGTCCCGTCACCCGCTCGTGGATGGGTCTGTCTTCGAGCGAGGCGGGGTGCAGGCCGGCCGCGACCTCGATCAGCCGATCGCTCTCGTCCAGCAAGGGCCGCAGCGTCTCGATCACGCCCTCGCGATCCTCGGGCGCGCACAGCAGTTCCAACCGGATCACGCGGGCTGCGCCTCGGCATCCGACGGCGCTTCCTCGTCGTCCTGCCGCTCCTTCTTGCCCTCGCCGAAACGCTCGTAGAGGATCGGCAGCAGGATCAGCGTCAGGATCGTCGAGGTGAACAAACCGCCGATCACCACGATCGCGAGCGGACGCTGCACTTCCGATCCCGGGCCGGTCGAGAACAGCACCGGCACCAGCCCGACCGCGGTGATGCTCGCGGTCATTAGTACCGGTCGCAGCCGCCGCTCCGCCCCCTCGCGCACGGCCTTGGCGAGCGGATGACCTTCCGATCGCATGGTGCGGATATAATCGACGAGCACCAGTCCGTTGAGCACCGCGATGCCGAGCAACGCGATGAACCCGACCGACGCCGGCACCGACAGATACGCCTTCGCGATCAGCAGCGCGATGATCCCGCCGACCATCGCGAAGGGAATATTGGCGAGGATCAGGATCGCGCCGCGCAGCGAGCGCAGCGTCAGGTACAGGACCAGGAAGATCGCCGCGATCGCGATCGGCACGACGACCGCCAGCCGGCTCATCGTGTCCTGTTGGTTCTTGTACTGCCCCGCCCAGTCGTACCGGTAGCCGGAGGGAAGCTTGACCGCGTTCTTCTTCAGCTCGTCGACGAAGCCGACCAGGTCGCGCCCGCTGACCGATGCCTGCACCATCGCATAGCGTTCGGCTCCCTCATGCTCGATAATCAGCGGCCCTGACTGGCGGCTGACCTGCGCCATGTCGTCCACGCGCGTGAACGCGCCCGTCGCGGTGCGCAGCGGCAGGTTCTGGAACAGCTCGGGATTGTCCTTGATCGTATCGTCGCCCTTGATCATGATCGGGATGCGCTGAATTCCGACGTGCGCCGTCCCCGCCTCTAGCCCCTCGAGCTGGGACTTCAGCGCATCCTCGAAATCGCTGACCGAAAGCCCGACGCGTCCGGCCTCCAGCCGGTTGATGTCCAGCTGCAGATAGCTGTTCTGATCGGTCGCGGTCGTCGAGACGTCGGTCGAGCCCTTCGTCTTCTTCATCAGGTCGCGCATCTTGCCCGCCAAATCGGCCAGCTTGGTCTCGTCGCTGCCGAAGATCTTGAGCGTCAACTGCCCGCCGCCGCCGCTCATCATGTCGGCGATGCGCATCTCGATCGGCTGGGTGAAGACCGGGTTCACCCCCGGAATACCGCTCATGACGTTGCGCATCTGCCCGACCAGCCATTCGCGGTCGCCCTTGCGCCAGTCTTTCTTGGGTTTCAGCTGGATATAGCTGTCGGTCTCGTTGAGGCTCATCGGATCGAGTCCGAGCTGGTCCGATCCGGTGCGCGCGACGATGCCGGTAATCTCGGGCACGTTTTTTATCAGCGCGCGCTGAATCGCAAGGTCGTCGGCGAGGCTGTGGTCGAGCGAGACGGTCGGCAGCTTCGTCAGCTGCATCACGACCGAGCCTTCATTGAGCGTCGGCAGGAACGTCTTGCCGACGATGTTGTAGGCAAGGATCGCGACGCCGAATAGGATGCCGGTGGCGACGAACACGATGATCTTGTGTCCGAACGACCAGTCGAGCGCGGCGGTGTAGCCGGGGCGGATCTTGCGCATGATCCAGGGCGCCTTGTCCTTCTCGTCGCGCTTGATCGCATAGGAAGCGAGCACCGGCACCAGCGTCAGCGCGCACAGCAGTGAACCCGTCAGCGCGAAGACGATGGTGATCGCGACGGGCGAGAAAAGCTTGCCCTCCAGGCCCTGCAGGCTGAGCAGCGGCGTGAACACCAGCGCGATGATGACGATACCGGCGCCCACCGGCTTGATGACCTCGATCGTCGCCTGGAAAACGCGGTGGAGCCGCTGGTCGTCTGGCAGGTCGGGATCGTTCAGCCGCTCGACCACATTCTCGACGACGACGATCGAGCCGTCGACCAGAACGCCGATCGCGATCGCCAGCCCGCCCAAGCTCATGATGTTGGCCGAAAGTCCGGCCAGCTTCATCAGGATGAAGGTGATGAGCGCCGCCATCGGTAGCGTGACCGCGGTGATCAGCGCCGCGCGCCAGTTGCCGAGATAGATCAGCAGCAGCACGACGACGATGACCGCCGCCTCGATCAGTGATTCGCGCACCGTCGCCACGGCACGCTTCACCAGCGTCTCGCGGTTGTAGAAGATATGGATATGCGTGTTCGGCGGCAGCTCGATCGAATCGAGTTTCTTCTGCGCGGCGGCGACGACCTTTTTCGCGTTCGCGCCGATCAGCGCGACGACCAGGCCCTCCACCGCCTCGCCCTTGCCGGACTCCGTGACCGCACCGTAGCGGGTCAGGCTGCCCAGCTCCACGGTGGCGAAGTCGCCCACGCGCGACACGCCTGCGGCACCGGTCCTGACGATGATCCGGGCGATATCGGACGGTTGCGTCACCGCGCCCATCGTGCGCACGATCAGCGACTGCTCACCCTCGTCGAGCCGGCCCGCGCCACCGTTCTGGTTGCCCATTCTGATTGCGTCGGCGAGATCGGAAATCGTCATCCCTGCCATCGCGAGCGCGGCCGTGTCGGGCTTCACGACGAAGCTCTGCGCCTTGCCGCCGAGCATATTGACGTCGGCGACGCCGGGCACCGTGCGTAATTGCGGGCGGATCGTCCATTCCAGGATCGTCCGGCGTTCGATCAGCGATTGCGGTCCCTCGACCGTGAACATCAGTACGTCGGCGAGCGGCGTCGCGATCGGCGCCAGGCCGCCGGTCACGCCGGACGGAAGATCGGGCTTGGCGCTCTGCAGCCGCTCGTTGACCTGCTGGCGGGCCCAATAGATATCCGTGCCCGGATCGAAGTCGATCGTGAACGTCGCGATCCCGTATTTGCTCGTCGAGCGCAGCGTCTGCTGCTTGGGGATGCCCAGCATGTCGGTCTCGATCGGGCGGGTGACGCGCTTCTCCACTTCTTCGGGCGTCATGCCGGGCGATTTCAGCACCAGCAGCACCTGTACCGGCGACATGTCCGGATAGGCGTCGATCGGCAGCGACTTGTACGACAGCCATCCGCCGACCGCGAGCGCCAGCGCGATGCCGATGACGGCAAGCCGCGCGGACAAGGCCAGTTCGACGAGCCGGCTCAGCATGTCAGCCGCTGGTCAGCGCTGATTTGAGTTCGGACACGCCCGAGCCGACCACGATCGCGCCCTTCGGCAGGCCGGTGACGACCGCGCGGTTCGTGTTGCGGCCGATAAGATCAACGGGACGGGGGCGGAAGCCCTGCGCCGCGGGCACGAAAACGGCCCACCTGCCCTTGACCTTAATCAGCGCATCGGACGGCACCTGTACCGCTCCCGCGGGCGGTTGCCGAAGGATGGTCGCCATCAGCGACTTGCCGGACAAGACGCCGGGCGCCTTTTCGATCCGGGCTTTCAGCGGGATCGCGCGAGTGTCGAGGTCGACGGTCATTCCGACCGCGGTGATGGTGCCGACGACATCGGGCGCGACGCGGATGGCCATGCCCGGACGCACCTGCCCGACATAGGCCTGCGGCAGCTGTGCGGTCAGCGCATAGCGGCCAACCTCGTCGATGACGAACGGCGCCGAGCTGTTGTCGATCGGCTGACCGAGTGTAACATTCATTGAACTTACCCGTCCCGCGAACGGCGCCACCAGCGTATAGGTGCCCGACCGCGCATCGGCGTTGGCGAGCTTCAGCAGACGCCGGTTCTCCGCCACGGTCGACTCGGCCTGACTGAGGTTCGCGCGTGCCTCTTCCGCGCGTGCACCGGCGACCACACCGGCCTCGACAAGCTTGCGCGTCCGGTACGCGGCCGAACGGTTGACGTCGAGCTGGGCGCGGGCGCGCTGCAACTCGGCGCCGGTCTGGAGCACGGTCGGGCTGATGATGACCGCAAGCACCTGCCCCCGGCGTACCGCCTCCCCTTCGATGACGCGCACCTCGCGCACGACGCCGGGATAGGGGGCGGCGACCGCCCGCCGGGCACCGACCGGCGGCGCGATCATCGCGGGTACCGACACGACCGGCAACGGTTCCGCCGCGACCGCCTTCGCCAGCTTGACGCCTGCATTGGCCATGCCCTTCCGGGTCATCTGCACGGCGCCGTTCACCACCTGCGGCTGTGCGCTGTTTCCCTGCTGGTCCGACGATTTCGAGGCGTTGGAGTTCGTTCCGCCGCCGCCACCGCCACCGCCGCCACCGCCGCCGCCGCCGCCGCCGCCGTCCTGGCCCGTGTCGCCGCCGCCGCTACAGGCGGCGAGCGCGATGGCCGGGATCATCATGACAGAAACCGCACGCTGGCGCAGCGATCTGCCCGGGCCGGCCCTTGCCATGATGCTGCGTGCCGATACCAAGGACGATCTCCCGAAACCCTTCCAAGCTGCTGCGATAGCACGAAAACCGGCTTTGGCCGCTCTCCCGGTTGCTGCCCGTGCCACTATCGGAAGCGCCTGCCCTACGTCGTCTAAATCCGATGACAAACTATGAACTTTCATTCAGCGTTGACCTGAGGGGCCGCGTGCGCCGAGTGCACCATCCATGACCCGCATTCTGCTGATCGAGGACGATGCCGGGACGGCGCAGGAGATCGCGCTCGCGATGCGCTCGGCGGGTTTCGAGGTCGAGCATCGCACCGGCGTGGCAGCCGGGCTGGCGGCGGCCCGGTGTGACGGTGTCGACCTGCTGATCCTTGACCGCATGCTGCCCGACGGCGACGGGTTGGAGGTGATCGCGGCGCTGCGTGCCGAAGGACGGCGTATTCCAGCACTGGTCCTGAGCGCGCTGGGCGACCTGGACGAGCGCGTGCGGGGACTGCGGGCCGGCGGCGACGATTATCTCACCAAGCCGTTCGCGCTGGTCGAACTCCTCGCGCGCGTCGAGGCACTGATGCGGCGGCCCAATGACACGCGCGACACACGCCTGATCGTCGGGCCGATCGACATCGACCTGCTTGCCGGCAGCGCGACCAGGGGCGGGCGGCCGCTCCAGCTCCTGCCGCGCGAACTGCTGATTTTGGAATATCTCGTCCGCCGGCCGGGTCGTGTCGTCACCCGCTCGATGCTGCTGCGCGACGTCTGGGGCTACAGCTTTGAACTCAAGAGCAATGTCGTCGACGTGCATATCGGACGGTTGCGTCGCAAGGTCGACGGTGCGGAAGAACGGCACCTTATCCGCAATGTCCGTGGGCAGGGCTATCGGTTCGATGTTCATGGCTGATCCGCGCGCCCGCTCGATCTGGCGATGGGGCGGCGTGATCGCGGCGCTCCTGATGGCCCAGTCGCTGCTGGTCGCGGGTCTGTTCTGGTGGCTGGCGACCGAGGCGCACGTGCGCGAGGCGGAGGCCGAATTCGCCGCCGACTGCAGCCGATACGCCGCGATGCCCCCCGCACGGCGGACGCGGGAAATCGAGGAGACGCTTGCCCGCGACATCCATCGGCACCGCTTCCTGGCGCTGTTCGACCGCGACGGGCGGCTGGTCGACGGCAACGTCGCGCGGATGCCGGCCGGCGCACCGAACAGCCGTTCGGCAAAACGCTCGCTCACCCCGACAAGGTTGCCGGGCAAGACGAGCGACATCGCCCGCATGGCTGTCTGTCCGATGCCGGATGGTCATCGGCTGCTGACCGGCATCGACCTTGACGACGCGGAACATGCGAACGAGGTCGTCGAGCGCTCGCTTCTCCTCAGCATCATTCCGGCATTGCTGCTCGCGATCACCTTCGGGATGATCGCGGGGCGCCGCGCCGCCCGCCAGGTCGACGCCGTCCGCCGGCTTACAGGACGGATCATGGCGGGCAATCTGCGCGAGCGCCTTCCGGTGTCGGCCCGGCCCGACAGCTTCGGCCTGCTGTGCGCGCACATCAACGCGATGCTCGACCGGATCGAACAGCTGGTGGCGGAGTTGCACGGGGTCGGTGACGACATCGCCCATCAGATGCGCACGCCGCTGACCCGCCTGCGCGCCCGCGTGGAGCGAGCGATGGGCGAGGCTGCCGGTCCGTCGGCCTTCCGCACCGCGTCGGACGAGGCGCTTGGCGAGATCGACAAGCTGCTCGGCGTCGTCGCCGCGCTCCTGCGTATCCGCGAACTGGAGGACAATGCCCGCCGCAGCCATTTCGCCGATGTCGATCTGCGCCGGATCGTCGAGGACGCATGCGACCTGCACGGCCCCAGTGCCGAAGACGCGGCAGTGCGCCTTTCCTGTCACTGCGACCTCGACCTGAGCATCCGGGGCGATGCGGACCTGCTGATGGAGGCGGTGTCGAACCTGATCGACAACGCGGTCAAGTTCGGCCCTCCGAACGGCGCCGTCGACGTGGCGCTCGGGCTGGAAAACGATTTTCCGGTAATCACCGTAAGCGACGAGGGTTCCGGCGTGGGCACGGCGGAGTTGGCACTGGTGACCCAGCGCTTCTACCGTGGTCGCCATGATCGTGACGGCGCCGGCCTAGGGCTGGCGCTCGTCAAGGCGATCGCGGACCTGCACGGCTTCGCGCTCCGTTTTGAGCAGGACAGGAGCGCCGTCTCACTGGTCTGTACATCCGGACGACCCCGGTCGTCGATCAGCGCTGCCTCGGCAGGAAGGACTGGGCACGGTTCAGCACAAGATCGCACATCTTGGTTTTAACCTGTCCTTTGAGGCTGTCGAGCGACAGCGTGGAGCCGCCGGTCTGCAGCGTGCCGGCCTGTCCCGCCGCATAGCCGGGAGTCGATGTCACGCCTTGCCGGTTACCGAGTTGGCCGAGAACGGATGTCGCGTTCGCGCCGCCCAGGATCTTGTTCTTGACGCAATAGCCAAGCAATCCCGCGACATTGCCGAGCCCGGCCGAACCGACACTCGGCAGCGCACCGCGGCCGAGCAGTCCGCCGACACCGCCCAGCAGTCCGTTCTGCCGAGAGGGGGCCTGGGTCGGGGCCGGCAGCGTCGATTGCGCGAGGATCGGTGAGGAAACCATGGCGAGTGTCACGGCGATGGGCAGGGCGTGGATCTTCATCGGAACTTCCTGTTTGATGGGAGGATTTCTGATGGAACGTCCCGAAGTACCGATAGGCTCCATCTGCCGGAACCGTCCGGTCCGCGCCGGCGGTTGTCAGGCAGCGCGTAATCCCGGCGCGTCCGGATCAGAGAAACGCAGACCCAGCGGTGCCAGGCCGCTCACGACGATGACGGCGGGCTCGCCCGCACCCGAGATCACACCGTCATAATGCGGGGTGCCCGCGGGCCGGAAGACGAAGCTGCCGGCGGGCACCGCTCGACATTCGTCCGGCAGATAATCGGCACCGTCGCCGATCCACCAGGTGCCGGAAATGACGAGCGCCAGCCGGTCGGTCAGATAGGTGTGCGGCGCGCTCATATATCCCGGATGCCAGCGCATCAGCGTCATATAGGGTCCGGGTTCATGATGATCGCCCGAGAAGGTGAAGTTCTCATAGGACTTGTCAGGCGCGCCGGGCGGGGACTTCCATGCGATGGTATCGGGCAGGATGAAGCCGGTCCTGCCAAGGCTCATCATTGCGGCATCCGCCATTCGACTCTTTCCTCTTGCTGCGAGCGTCACGCGCCTGCCGATAAGACAGATCGGCAGGCGCGTCGATCAGGTCGGACGGTGAGCGTACGTCTTTGCGATGGTGCCGGGCCGGATGCCCTTTATAGCGGACCCGACCGAGAGGATCTTCCCTGGCTGCCGGAGAAACGCGTGGAACTGGAACTGGAACTTGTCGCGCAGGAGCTTTCCTTCCCGGAGGGCCCGGTTGCCATGTCCGATGGGTCGATCATCCTGGTGGAGACCGCGCGCGGAACCTTGTCGCGCGTCGCGCCGGACGGGGCCGTGTCGGTCATCGCCGAGCTGGGTGGTGGTCCCAACGGCGCGGCCATCGGCCCCGACGGCGCCTTGTATGTCTGCAACAATGGTGGCCGCTACGCCTATGCCGAGCAGGACGGGCTGACGATCCCGGCGGGGTTGCCGCCCGCCCATGTAGGCGGTTCGATCCAGCGGGTCGACCTCGACTCCGCCACGTTCGAGACCCTTTATACAAGCTGCGACGGCAAGCCGCTGCTTGCTCCCAACGATCTCGTCTTCGACGCCGATGGCGGCATGTGGTTAACCGATCACGGCACCGAGGATCTGGAAGGGGCGCGCTTCGGCGCGCTGATCTATGCCCGCGTCGACCGGCCCGAGATCCGGCGCGCCGCCACCTTGCGCGGCCCGAACGGCGTCGGCCTCTCACCCGACGGCCGCGTCGTCTATGTCGCCGACACGATGAGCAGCCGGCTCTGGGCATTCGACGTGACCGGCCCGGGACAGGTCGCGGCCGGGCCATCCGCGGTGATGCCGGGCCGGATCGTGCAGACCCTCCCCGGCTTTCAGCTGCTCGACAGTCTCGCGGTCGAGGAGGGCGGCGATGTCTGCGTCGCGACGATCATCAACGGTGGTATCACCATCTTCTCGCCCGCCGGCCAGACGCAGCATCTGCCGGTGCCCGACCGGATCACGACGAATATCTGCTTTGGCGGGCCGGACATGCGCGACGCGTGGATCACGGCCTCCTCGACCGGCAAGCTTTACCGGACACGCTGGCCACGGGCCGGTCTGCGGCTGGCATTCTCCGCCTGACGGCCGCTCGCCGCCATGCCATGCAACCCGCGACCTGAGGCTGACGTTGTCGGGGGGAAGCCATGAGGATCATGAACATGACCCGTTTTCAGGGAAAGACAGTCATCATCACCGGCGCGGGATCGGGGATCGGCGCGGGTGTCGCTCGAACATTTTCCAGCGAGGGCGCCAATGTCATCCTGATCGGGCGTACGCGCGCGAAGCTCGAGGCGGTCGCGGCCGACCTGCCCGACGACCGGACGGTCGTTCACCCCGGCGACGTCGCGGACCCCGCCACCGGCGAGAGTGCTACCGCGCTCGCCGATCAGCGTTTCGGCGGACTCGACGTGCTGGTCAACAACGCCGCCACTTTCACGATGGGCGACATCGAAGCCACGAGCGCGGATGATTTTGCGCGGCTGCTTGGCGTGAACATCGGCGGGTATTTCAACATGGCGAAGGCGGCGCTGCCGTCCCTGCGCAAGGCCGGGGGGTCTATCGTCATGGTGTCGTCGGTTTCCGGCATCGGCGGCGACTGGGGGATGATGGCCTATGACACGACGAAGGGCGCGGTGAGCAACATGGTGCGCGCGATGGCTCTCGACTACGCGGCGCAAGGCGTGCGCGTGAACGCGGTCGCGCCCAGCCTGACCGATACCGAGATCACGAAGGACATACAGAGCGACGACACGCTGATGGCCAAGTTCATGGAGCGCATCCCGATGGGCCGCATCGCGACCCCCGAGGACATTGCCCGCGTCGTCCTGTTCCTGGCGAGCGAAGAAGCGGGATACGTGACCGGCGTGGTCCTGCCGGTCGACGGCGGTCTGTCCGCATCCAACGGGCAGCCGCACCTGTGAACGCAGCGCGCGCCGCGCGGCCGCGACGACGCGCCGGGGTGGTTAGAACAGTCCCGGGACCTCGCGCTGGGCGGTCGAGGGGCGAGTGGGGCTTAGAAGAACGCGCCTGCCCTGGCGCAGCGATTGCGCCGATGCGGCCCCAGCCGCGATCGGCGTGCAACTGACACCTTCGAGGAAGTCGAGCGCGGCACGGGTCGATGCCTCCTGCGGATCGCCCAGCGGATGTTGCAGGTCGTCCGCCGCCTGACAGCTCGCCGCGACCGATCCGGCAAGGCCGTCGTAATAATCGCCGACCCGGTCCGCGTTCTGCGTCGCCAGTGCGATGACGCGCAGCCGGTCGTCGCATTCCGGCCTGTCCAGTGCGATCTGCCCCACCGGCTTGCCATAGGTGTTCGTGCCGATGAGGCCGGAATTGGCATGTAGATAGGGGGTGAAGGCGTTGATCAGCAATTCACTGGCCGAGGCGGTCCCGCCGGTCCCGATGAACGCGAGACGTATCGGCGCGATCGCCTCGGGCTGCGGGCCGAAGAAGCGGGTGGTGTTGCGGTCGGCCTTCTCGGGGCGGAAGCTGGTATAGTTGAAGACTTCCGATGCCATGCGATTGGCGCCCATCAGGTCGCCCGCCAGCTGCGCGATCGAGAGCAGCCCACCACCATTGTAGCGCAGATCAACGACGATGCTGGACACTCCCGCCGCCCTGAACTGCGCGAATGCCTGGCGCAGCGCCGGATCCGCGGTCGAGATGAAGGTGCGCAGGTTCACATAGCCGTAGGAGCGGCCGCCCTCGGTGATGATCTTCGCGCCAAAGCGCGCCGAGACGGGGGTCAGCTCATAGTCCGATTTGGCGACGCTGACCTCTCGCGTGCCGGCGGCATCGGCAATGCGAAGGACGCGCGTCGTGCCCGCAGTCGGTGGGCCGAGTGCGTCGGTGACGCCGCCCAGTCCCTGGGTGGTGATGATGTCCGATACCGGGCGCAGGGTAGCGGAGGTCTCGCCGACCGCCAGTATTTCGGTTCCCCTGTCAATTCCGGCGGCAAGCGCGGGCGCGCCCTCGAACGCCTCGCTGACGAAGATGCGCTGACCCGCGGCATCGGCGCTGATGCGGATGCCGTAACCCGCGCTGGCGCCCGAGCCGTAATAGGCGTCCTCATCCCTGATCGAGGTCAGATAGGTGAAATAGCGGTCGCGTCGCTGGCTGCGCGCGGTGGCGGTCAGCGCGTCGACATAGTCGCTGACGGTCGCATAGCCGGCGGGATCGAGGCTGGTCGGCAACGTCTCCGGGAACAGATACCATTCGCGCAACTGCGCCGCGGCCCAGTTCTGCCGTTCGAGCAGCGAGCAGCCCACAGCCGGCGTGGGGGTCGGTGCCGCCGCCACCGGACCGATCCCGGCCGTGTTGGTCGCGCCGCCGCCATCATTTCCCCCGCATCCGGCCAGCATCGCTGCAAGGGCCAGGCCCGACATCAACCGGTTATGCATCAACTGGCCTCCCGCAAAAGACCTCTGAGGCTCTACGGCGCGGCGCTCATCGGAACAACGGGTTTCGCTGCGCCGGATCGGGACGGCAACTTCATGGCGGTGTGGTGCGTTGATTGGAATGATGGGGATTGCAAGCCCGCTTTACTCCGACCCGCAATCGAAAGGACGATTTTCATGGGAATTTTCAGCAAGGACATCCAGACATTCGACGACCTGTTCCTGCATCAGCTTCAGGATGTTTACTACGCCGAGAACCAGATCACGAAGGCGTTGCCCAATATGATGGACAAGGCTACGGCCCCCGCGCTCAAGCAGGCGTTCGAGACGCATCTGCGTGAAACCAAGGGGCAGATCGAGCGGCTGGAGCGCGTTTTCGCGATGCACGACCAGAAGCCGAAGGCGGTGACATGCCCGGCGATCGACGGGATCATCAAGGAAGCGAATGAGGTCGCAGGCGACATCGACGACAAGGCGGTACTGGATGCGGCGCTCATCGCCTCGGCGCAGGCGGTCGAGCATTACGAGATTACCCGCTACGGGACACTGGTCGCGTGGGCCAAGCAGCTTGGGCATGATGATTGCGCCACCATTCTTCAGCAGACACTTGACGAGGAATATGCCGCCGATGACAAGCTGACCAAGATGGCAGAGGGCAAGGTAAACGCGCAAGCCGAACTCGCGACGGCGTAACGCAACCGCGGCGGCTTTAGAGCCGCCGCACCGTCTCGGGGTCGGGCTGGCCGTTGAAGAAACGGTCAAGCACGGCCTGATACGGTTCAGCATCGTCGGCAACGCTTGCAAACAGCGTCGCCGACGATCGCAATTTCACCGCGTCGATTTCACCCATGATTTGCGCGGCTTCGCCCTGCGCCGCGGTAACGGTCGTGCAGGCATCCTGAAGGCGCATCCCGAGAATCGGATGGTCTAGGTACGCTCGCGCCTCTTCGGGTGATTGAATGGCGTAGGTGTATGCCATCACGCTCTGACCAAGTCCGTGAATCTGCGGGAAGATGAACCACATCCAGTGCGTGCGCTTCCTGCCGGCGCCCAGTTCGGCCATCGCCTGTTCGAACGTTCCTTGCTGGGCCGTCAGAAATCGGTTCAGATCGCCGTCCATCCGCTCCGATCTTGATCGTTTTTCAACCTCTTGCAACCCAATTCGCGTCCGTGGCGTTCGGCTTCGAGCCATGCCATAGACAAAAATCGAGGGACCGACGATGCGATCAGCGCCGACCTGGACGATGGCGATATTTCTGTTGGCGGGGTGCAGCGGGCATGATGCCGGACAGGCCAATGCCTCGGAGCAGGTTGCGGCGCGCAATTTTCGTCCGCCGCCACCAAAACGGCCGGCGCCCTTGCCGGGTCAGGCCGTCACGACACCGCTTGATGCCTATGTCGGCCATTATCCGCGCGAGGCGATCAATGGCGTCGATTTCTACGATCGCACGGAAGTCGCGACCGCGCTGGACAACGCGGTTGGAAATCAGACCATCAGCCACCTGGTCCGAAGCGATCAGGGACCACAAACGCCCATCTTCAGATTCGGCCGGCAGATCGGTGCATGGGGATGCGAGGCGCACAACTGCGGCGGGCATAACTGGGCGCTCCTGGTCGATCCGGTCACCGGAAGGGGCGAACTATGCTATCACGACACCTCCGACGCCAGGCCGACACGGTGGTTCTCGGGTGGCGAAGTGACGCAGCGCAGCGGCGACTGTCCATCCGACGGCAAGGCGACACCCGGCAGGGCATGAGACGATCCCGGCCTTTTACTAGCCCGCCCTAACCTGGTCGCGACCCCCGGCTTTCGCGGCATAGAGCAGGCGATCGGCACGATCGAACGCGACATCGAACGGCTCGTCGTCGCGGATGCAGGTGATGCCGGCGGAGATCGTGACCTGTCCCAGCGGCCTGTCCGTATCGCGGGTCCGAAGCCTCCGGCTGCCGACGTCGGAACGGACGGTGTCGAGCAATGTGGCGCCGTCCCGCACTGACGGGCTTGCGGTGAGGACGACGAATTCCTCGCCGCCGAACCGAGCGATCAGGTTGTTCTGATGTCCCGCCCGCACCCCGTCGGCCAGCATTGACCCCACGGCCTTGAGCACGCGGTCGCCAACGGCATGGCCGTGTTCGTCATTGAAGCGCTTGAACCGGTCGATATCGCAGATCGCCAGGCACCACGGCCCGGCCGTCTTGTCACGCGCAGCATAGGCTTCCTCGAAGCCTCGACGATTAGGCAGGTCGGTCAGCGAGTCGCGGCGTGCGTCATCCTGCGCATCCAGCAACCGCTCGCGCAGTTGTTCCGCCTCCTCGCTCGTCCGGGCGAGCCGCGTCTCAGTATCGCGGATCCGGCCCAGCATGGTGTCGGTGATCCGGATGACCTCGTCGATGGCGTCCAGCGTCGCTGCCGCGCTGATCGACATGCGGTGCTCGGCAAGATCGCGGCCGAATTCCGCCGTGTCGTCATGCATCGATCGGACCATGTCCGCGAAGCCCTCGACCTGCGCACGGGTCTCCGCGACGAGCGTATCGACCCGCTCCTCGACCGCCGATCGCTCCGGTGACGCGCTTTCCTGTCCGACAGGGGCACCGGCGACCGCGGTCCCGCCCATCCGCTCGATATCGGCACGGGTCAGGCGAAGGCCGTTGTCGCTCATGCGCCTGACCGCCAGCGCCGTCGGACCGTCGGGGTAGGTCAGGATCCTGTGGGCGAAGCGGTAATGCGCGGGATCGGGTCCAAGTCCGTGATGCGCGAGAAACGCGCCGATCCGCGAGAAGAGGTCGGTGCCGGCACTTTGTCGCTTCATTGCCGCTGCGGGCATCCGCACCTCCTGATGACGAGGAAGCGGATTAAGGCCAATTGGTTAGTATTGCGTGACCTTGATCTCGATCAAATGCTCTCGGTAACTCAGCGCTGCGGCGAAGCTGTGTCGTAGCCGCCCACGTGGTGCGCGGCATCGGCGGGCTGCAACGTCAGCAACCCGACCGCGCCCAGCAGGAAACCGCCGGCGAACTGCCACAGGAAGCTGGATTTGAGTATCGTGCGCATAAAGTGTATTCCATCGATCTTCGTTCGAGACGCCCGCCGATCGCGGACGTCTTCGCCTGATCGTGAAATCGTGACTTCGCGATCCGGCTTCAATCTCCATCTACGAAACGGACGATTAACGAATCATTGGCCGGGTGTTCACTGGAGCGCCATGCAGGCTTCACCGATCCGCGTGCAGGCCTCGCGCAGCAGCGGCTCTGACGTGGCGTAGCTGATCCGCATCGCCGGCGACAGGCCGAAGGCGGAACCCTGAACCGCCGCCACGCGCGCCTCGTCCAGCAGATAACCGACCAGCGCTTGATCGTCGTCGATGCGCTGACCGGCGGCCGTCGTGCGTCCGATTAACCCCGCGACCGATGGATAGACGTAGAACGCTCCCTGCGGAACGGTGCAGTGGATGCCGTCGATACGGTTGAGCATGTCGACGACCAGGTCGCGCCGCCGCTGGAACTCGGCGGCGCGCTCCGCCAGGAACGACTGGTCGCCGGTCAGCGCCGCGCATGCCGCGGCCTGGGCAATCGAACAAGGGTTGGACGTGGATTGCGACTGCAGCGTCGCCATCGCCTTGATGAGCCAGCCAGGTCCACCAGCAAAGCCGATCCGCCAGCCGGTCATCGCATAGGCCTTGGAACAGCCGTTGACGGTCAGCACGCGGTCGATGAGCGCCGGGCAGGCCTGGGCAATGCTGGCAAAGCGGAAGCCGTCATAAACGATATGCTCGTATATGTCGTCGGCCATGACCCAGACCCGGGGATGGCGAAGCAGCACCTCGCCCATCGCGCGCAGCTCGTCCATGCTGTAGGCGGCGCCGGTCGGGTTGGAGGGGGAGTTGAGGACCAGCCATTTCGTGCGCGGCGTGATCGCGGCGTCCAGTGCCTGCGGCGACAGTTTGTAGCCCATCTCTGCGCCTGCAGGGACGATGACGGGCGTGCCGCCGGCGAACTGGACGACGTCGGGATAGCTCACCCAGTAGGGCGCGGGGATCACGACCTCGTCACCCGGATCGATCGTCGCGACCATCGCATTGAACAGCGTCTGCTTCCCGCCGACATTCACGCTGATTTGGTCGGGCGTGTAGGAAAGGCCGTTGTCGCGCGCGAACTTGGCGACGATCGCGGCCTTCAACTCGGGCGTCCCGTCGACATTGGTGTATTTCGTCTTGCCCGCCCTGATGGCTTTGATCGCGGCTTCCTTGACGAACTCCGGCGTATCGAAATCCGGCTCGCCCGCGCCGAGGCCGATGACATCGACACCTGCGCGCTTCAACTCGCCGACGCGCGCTGTGACGGCCAGCGTCGGCGAGGGAGCGATGCGGGCGAGGGCGGTCGAGATCTGCATACGCGCGGCTATAGCCAACGGTCGCGTCGAGTCACAATCGCAGCGCTGCCGGAACCAGTCCGCGCAGGGCATTGCCGAGAAGGAATCCGTGCGCGAGATCGGTCTCGGTGATGTCTCCCTCGACCGCCTCTCCGGTCGCCAGCAATTCTGCCCGCAGGACACCGGGCAACAGCCCGCGCGAACATGGCGGCGTGACCAGCCGGCCGCCACGCTCGACGAACAGCGAGGTGAAGCTGCCCTCGGTCAGGAAACCGTCCGCATCGACGAAGACGACCTCGTCCGCGCCCGATGCGTCGCGTGCATCGTCGTAGAACCCACGGTCGCTCGTCTTGTGGCGCAGCCGGAAGTCGTGCCCCGCGACAGGCAGCGGGACGACGGCCACGCGCAGCCTGTCGACCGGCTCGGGCATCGGCGAAACCTCGATCGAGGTAGCGCCGGAGGGCGCCAGCAACAGCCGCACCCTCGACTGCCGACGCAGGCGAAAGGTCGCGGCCTGCAACGCATTGCGCGCCTCGTGCCGGTTGAACCGGAAGCCGAACAGATCGGCGCTCGCCTTCAGCCGGGCGATGTGGCGGTCGAGAAACGCCAGCCCCTCCTGAGGATCGAAGCGCATCGTCTCCAGCAGATCGAACCGCCGTTGCCCGGCGTCCACGAACGCGCCCTTCGCCAGACACTCCCGCCATTCGTCGCCGGCAGACGAATCCGCCACGATGCCCGAGCCGAGGCCGATCCTGGCCGATCCGTCCGGCGTCACGTCGATCGTCCGGATCGCGACGTTGAACATCGCATCGCCGTCCGCGCAGATATGCCCGATCGCACCGCAATAGACGCCGCGTGGGTCGGGCTCGACCTCTGCAATAACCTGGCCGGCGCGGTGCTTGGGCGCGCCGACCACCGATCCGCAGGGAAAGAGCGCGGCGAGGATGTCGATCGCATCACGCCCCGGCGCGAGCGTGGCGGTGACGGTGGATGTCATCTGATGGACGGTAGGATATTGTTCGACCGTGAAACGCTCCGGCACGGCGACGCTCCCGGCCGTCGCCACGCGGGCGAGGTCGTTGCGCATCAGGTCGACGATCATCAGGTTCTCGGCCCGTTGCTTGGGATCGTCCGCCAGCGTGGCCGCCGCCGTGCGGTCGGCTTGCGCGTCCGGGACGCGCGCGGCGGTACCCTTCATCGGCCGGCAGGTGATCCGCCCGGCGTCGAGCGAGAAAAACAATTCCGGCGAGAGCGACAGCAGCCGACGCTCACCCGTGTCGATGATGGCGCCATAGCCCGCGCGCGCCGTCTGCCGCAGCCGCGCATAGACGGCCAGCGGATCACCGACGATCGCGACCGTCGCCGAAAAGGTCAGGTTCGCCTGATAGATGTCGCCCGCCGCGATCAGCGCGAGCACCTCGGCCAGCCGCGCATCATAGGTATCGCGGTCGATCAGCGGTGCAGGCGCACCGGTCCACGCACCGGCCGGATCGGGCAGCAGGTCGGCGACGCGATCGGTCGGGATTGCCTGATACCCCTCGAACAGGCCGAACCACAGCGGGGGTGCCGCGCTCGCCAGCGCCGCCACGCCAAAGGCCTGCGCTGCGTCATAGGCCGCCAGTCCCGCGGCATGCAGACCGGCGGTGAGTCCTCTCCGGACATCCGCCAACGCCTCGGCGATATCGCCCGACCGCGCGGCGACCACGATCCGTACCGGGTCGCGGTACAGTCTGGCCGCCGCGCCGCCTTCGCGCGCGTCGTCCAGCAGAACATAGGGGGTCGGGCCGATCATCATGCGATGTGATGCACGCGCGCAAGGCCCGGCCGCAAGCCGTGATTGCCCGCACCGTGCCCCGGTCCTATCTCACGGGACATGATGAATCCTCCCCTGCGTGTGGCCATCGTGCCCGTGACACCGCTCCAGCAGAATTGCAGCATCATCTGGTGCACGCGCACCAACAGGGCGGCGGTGGTCGACCCGGGCGGCGACCTCCCCAGGATCCGCGCGGCAATCGCCGAGGCGGGGGTGAGCGTCGATCAGATCCTGCTGACCCACGGCCATATCGACCATGCCGGAGAGGCGAAGCCGCTGGCCGACGAACTGGGTGTGCCGATTATCGGCCCGCACGAGGCCGATCGCTTCTGGCTGGCGCGCCTGGACGAGGACGGCCGCAACTACGGCATCCGCGGCGTCGTCTTCGACCCGGACCGCTGGCTCGTCGAGGGTGACACGGTCCAGATCGGTGACATAGTGCTCGATGTCTATGAAACGCCGGGACACACGCCGGGGCATATCGTCTTCCATCATCCCGAATCGAAGCTGGCGCTGGTTGGCGACGTGATCTTCCAGGGATCGGTCGGCAGGACCGATTTCCCGCAAGGCAATCACCGGCAGCTCATCGAGTCGGTGCTGACCAAGCTCTGGCCGCTCGGCGATGCGACGACCTTCATCCCCGGCCACGGCGCGGCCAGCACCTTCGCGCATGAGCGGCAGCACAATCTGTTCGTCAGCGACCGTGCGCTCGCGTTCTAGGGTCTGTTGAGATTGAGGATTCCGCTACCTGGGATTTTCTGATTCAAGCTGTCGATGGACAGATGTGTTTTGACCGACGCCCAATGGGCGAGAATGGCACCTCACTGCCTTGGCAAGCCTGGCGACCCGGGGCGTAGCGGTGGCGATAACCGACTATTTGTCGAGGCGATTTTGTGGATCGTGCGGACGGGTAGTCCTTGGCGGGATTTGCCGGATGTGTTTGGCCGCTGGAACACGGTTTTTCGGCGCTACCGGGATCGGGTGAGAGCAGATGTTTTCAAGCGGTTGTTCGACGCCTGCTCGGAGGAGCCGGACATGGAATATGCGATGGTGGATGCCACGATCGTGAAGGTCCATCGTCACGGACAGGGCGCAAAAGGGGGACTTTCAGCCAGGCCATTGGCCATTCCAAAGGCGGCATGACGACCAAGATCCTCGCCTTGACCGATGCGCTGGGCAATCTGGTCCGCTTCGTTCTCATGCCTGGAAACAGGTTTGATACCGTCGGCATCGAACCGCTCATCAAAGGCGTCGATTTCGGTGAATTGATCGCAGACAAAGCTTTCGACAGCAACGCCATCATCACCGACCTCAACGAGCGTGGTGCGCAGATCGTCATTTCCCAGCATCCACGACGCGCCAAGCCCGTCGCCATCGATCTCGATATCTACAAATGGCGGCATCTGATCGAAAACTTCTTCTGCAAGCTCAAGGAATTCAAGCGTATCACCATGCAAGCCGACAAAACTGACACCAGCTTTGCCGCCGCTATCTATCTCGCCGCTGCCGTCATCAATTCCAAGTGAACCTCAACAGACCCTAGGGCCGCACGCTCGCGGCCGCAATCGATTGAGGCGGAGCATCAAGCCGCGAATGACAATGAGATAGCGAAGGTGCTCGTAAGAGCGTGGCCGGTCGGCACGTTGAGGGTACTGCTCGAAGAGGTGACAATAGTCGCCGCGCGCTGAGGTCGCCAACGATGCTGCCAAGCTTCAAGCGAAGCCCCCTGCTCAAGGATTTCGTGATCGATCGGTAATATGTTTGCAGCCAATTGGTGGCGAATCTACAACCTACCCGGGCACCTTCTACCAACTCAAACGTCCAGATTAGCGACGCTTAGGGCATTGTCCTGGATGAATTCGCGCCGCGGCTCGACGACTTCGCCCATCAGGCGGGAGAACACCTCGTCCGCTGCGCTCGTCTCGTCTGCCGTCACGCGGAGCATCGTGCGGTTGGAGGGATCGAGGGTCGTCTCCCACAACTGATCGGCGTTCATCTCGCCCAGCCCCTTGTAGCGCTGGATCGCCAGTCCCTTGCGCCCGGCCAGGAGCACCGCCTCCAGCAATTGGCTGGGTCGCGACACCAGCGTCTCGCCGCGCGCGACCGTCACCGTCTCGCCGATCATGTCCTCATCGACGGCCGGCTGGGCCGCCGCGCCGCGGGTCGGGACCAGCTTGCCCGGCTGCGCGAAGCTCTCCGACTGCTCGGTCGCCAGCGTGTGCAGCTTGCGCGCTTCCGCGGAGCCCAGGAAACTCGCCTCGATGATGTGGTGGTCGGTCACTCCGCGCCAGCGCCGCTCGAAATGGATACCACCATCCTCGGTCAGCCGCGCGGTCCAGCGCGAATCCTCGTCGCCTGCGTCCAGTGCGCGCGTCACCGCCTGCACCGCGCCATCGCGCGCATCACGAGAAAGTGCCGGATCCAGCGCGCCGCCCAGCGCCAGCGCCTCGACGATCCGCTCGTCATAGCGACGCGGGACATAGCGCATCAGCGTGCGCATCCGCCGAGCGTGGTCGACCAGCGCACGCAGGTCCACGCCGGAGCGCGAGCCCCCGCTCGTCTCGAACACGCTCGCCGCGACCCCCGCCTCGACCAGATAGTCGTCCAGCTCGGCATCGTCCTTCAGATAAACCTCTGAGCGTCCCCGCGTCGCCTTGTACAGTGGAGGCTGCGCGATGAAGAGGTGCCCGCGCGCGATCAGCTCGGGCATCTGCCGGTAGAAGAAGGTCAGCAGCAGGGTGCGGATGTGTGCGCCGTCGACATCGGCGTCGGTCATGATGACGATCTTGTGATATCTGAGCTTGTCGGCGTTGAAATCGTCGCGCCCGATCCCCGTTCCCATCGCCTGGATGAGCGTCCCGATCTCCTTCGACGAGATCATCCGGTCGAACCTTGCCCGTTCCGTATTCAGGATCTTGCCGCGCAGGGGCAGGATCGCCTGAAAATGCCGGTCGCGGCCCTGCTTGGCGGAGCCGCCGGCCGAGTCCCCCTCGACGAGGAATAGCTCCGATTTGGCGGGATCGCGTTCCTGGCAGTCGGCCAGCTTGCCGGGCAGCGAGGCGATGTCCATCGCGCCCTTGCGCCGGGTCAGTTCGCGCGCCTTCTTCGCAGCCTCGCGCGCCGCCGCCGCGTCGATGATCTTGCCGACGATCACCTTTCCATGCGCCGGGTTCTCTTCCAGCCACTCCGCCAGCTTGTCCGCCATCAGCGATTCGAGCGGCTGGCGCACTTCGGAGGAGACCAGCTTGTCCTTGGTCTGCGAGCTGAACTTAGGATCGGGCAGCTTCACCGATACGATCGCGGTGAGCCCTTCGCGCATGTCGTCGCCGGTCAGCGAGACCTTTTCCTTTTTCAGCATCCCTGACTTGTCGGCATAGTTGTTCAGCGTACGCGTCAGCGCCGCGCGGAACGCCGCCATGTGCGTACCGCCGTCGCGCTGCGGGATGTTGTTGGTGAACGCCAGGACGTTCTCGTAATAGCTGTCGTTCCACTCCAGCGCGACGTCGATCGCCACATCGTCACGCGTGCCGGCGATCGCCACCGGTTCGGGCATCAGCGGCGTCTTCGCGCGGTCGAGATATTTGACGAACGCCGCGATCCCGCCCTCGTAATACAGCTCCACTGTCTTCGGCTCGTCGTGCCGCGCATCGGTCAGGAACAGGCGCACCCCCGAATTGAGGAAGGCCAGCTCGCGGTAGCGATGCTCCAGCTTGTCGAAGTCGAACTCGGTGATCTTGAAGGTCGCCGGGCTGGGCAGGAAGGTGACGCGGGTCCCCTTCTGCCCCGGCGCCGCCGGTCCGACCACCTTCAGCGGCGCCACCGCGTCGCCGAAGGCGAAGCGCATGTAATGCTCCTCACCGTCGCGCCAGACGGTCAGGTCGAGCCACTCGCTGAGCGCATTGACCACCGACACGCCCACGCCGTGCAGGCCGCCGGAGACCTTATAGGCGTTGTCGTCCGACGTATTCTCAAACTTTCCGCCCGCATGAAGCTGGGTCATGATGACCTCTGCCGCCGACACGCCTTCCCCGGCATGGATGTCGACCGGGATACCGCGGCCGTTGTCGGTGACGGATACCGAACCATCGGGATTGAGCACGATGTCGATCCGGTCGCAATGCCCGGCCAGCGCCTCGTCGATGGCGTTGTCGCTCACCTCGAACACCATGTGGTGCAGGCCCGACCCGTCATCGGTATCGCCGATATACATGCCCGGCCGCTTGCGCACCGCATCCAGTCCTTTCAGGACCTTGATCGAGGACGCGCCATAGTCATTGCCGTTCGCGCGAGAGGCGGGAGTTTCACTGCTGTCTGCCATGTTCAGCATATAGGCGCAGACCACCCGAAACGGAAGCGAAATGGCCGTGCGCCGCCGTCGTTCAACTTCCCAGCACGACCCGCGTCGCATCGTCGCTGATCGCATCGAACAGGGCCGCCTCCGTCCCCGTCATCCATGTCTGCCCGCGCCGCTCAAGCCGTTCGAACAGCGCGCCGCGCCTGACCGGATCGAGGTGCGCCGCGACCTCGTCAAGCAGCAGTACCGGCGGTCGCCCGGTCCGCTCCGCGACCAGCTCGGCGTGAGTGAGCATGATGCCCAGCAGAAGCGCCTTCTGCTCGCCGGTCGATGCGAGCGCCGCCGGCACGTCCTTGTCGGCATGCGTGACGATCAGATCGGCACGGTGCGGGCCGGCCAGGGCGCGACCGGCCGCCGCATCGCGCGCGCGGCCATCGCGCAGGAGCGCCGCCAGTCCGTCGCCGACGGGCGATGCCTCCAGCGCGATCCGCGCACGCGCGAACGGCCTGGCGGGTTCGCGCTCCAGCCTGGCGCCCAGCGACACAAGCGTCTCTTGCCGCGCCGCATCGACCGCCCGCGCATGGTCGGCCATCTCCGCTTCCAGTCCCGCCAGCCAGACGGCGTCGGGCCGGGCGTCGGCCAGCAGCCGGTTGCGCGCACGCATCGCCGCCTCATACCGCGCGACGTGACCGCCATGCCCCGGCACCAGCGCCAGCGTCAGCCGGTCGAGAAAGCGTCGACGCTCGCCCGGCGCGTCGACGAACAGCCGGTCCATCGCGGGCGTCAGCCACAGGACCGTCAGCCACTCGCCCAGTGCCGATGCCGACGCCGACGCGCCGTTGACCCTGACGACGCGCCGGTCCGGCGCCGATGGCAGCGTCCCTGTCGCGAGTTCGGCGCGGCTGTCGCCGAGCGTCGCCGCGATGCCAAAGCCGCCGGGCCCCGAGACGCGCGCGATCGCCGACAGCCCCGCGCGCCGCAAGCCGCGACCCGGCGCCAACAGCGATACGGCCTCCAGGATGTTGGTTTTGCCGGTACCGTTGTCGCCGGTCAGCACGACGAACCCCGGACCCTGCTCCAGCGTCAGCGCGGCGTGGTTGCGGACATCGGTGAGGACAAGGCGCGACAGCATCACCCTACGCCTAGCCCAACCGGCGCGCGAACGTCAGGTCAGGCGGCGAGCTTTGTCCGGCTGGCGAAGCCTGCCATTTGGCCCAGACTGGCCTGCGCCGCCCGGTAGGCGCGCGGTTCCTCGATCCCCAGGCGCTTGCGCGCGGCGTCGATCGGCTCGTGCATCAGCGCCTCGTAATCCTCGCCCAGCAGCCAGGCGGCGCGCTTTCCGTGGCGCCAGCCCTCCCAGACCGCGCGGGCCAACGCGGTACTGCGTGTCTCGCGCAGGCTGCGCAGCGCCGCGCCGGCGGCGATGAAGGCCCAGCCCAGCCCCTTGGTCTGCGCATAGGAAAAGGCGACCAGCGCCGCCTCTCCCATCGTCTCGTCCGCCTTGTACCCGGTCAGGACGTGCCAGATATCATGGACGTCGCGGCTGCGCCGCCCGAACCAGGCATGGGGATGATGGATGAGCGGGACCTTGTCCAAGTTCGACACCTCCGCCAGCCCGGCCGCCGAATAGCCGGTATCCGCCAGAAAGCGCCTGTAGGACGCGCCGACGGTGCCCGGCGCGAACGAGGCGAGAAACGTTGGATCGCAGAATCGCTCCGCCAGCTCGATCCGGTCATAGGCCATGCGCCCCCCATCGGTCGATGCGATCAGCCGCGCATAGCCCCGCGGCGTGGCGTCGGCGTTGAGCGCGCGCATGATGACGAACACCTGCGTCGTGTCCTCACCATTGGCCAGCAACGTGCGGAGCGCCCGCGCCGCACCGCGCCAGTCGCGCCTGTACTTGTCCGCCGTCCCCGGAATGGTGTGCATCGATCGAGCCCTTACTGACATTGGTGTCAGTACCGGTGTCGGCGAAAACGTCAAGCCTCCGGGCGCTTGCACTAGGGCGACTGCGTTTGGAAGTTCACAAATAAACGGGTGCGACTAACGGGCGCGCCCGGATCAGCGGTACCGTTATGCGCGGTGGTCGCGGGATGACGAGAGGAGTGGACGCGACTGATCTCGCCCGAGGCTGTGTAAAAACGCTGGAATATGGTAGTGTTTTGCTGGGTTGCGGGAGGCTTTGAGATGGGCCGTTTCGTCGAAGGCGCAGACCGCCGACAGGACTTTCTGCTGCCGG
Source organism: Sphingomonas sp. (assembly GCA_965260965.1). GTDB lineage: Bacteria > Pseudomonadota > Alphaproteobacteria > Sphingomonadales > Sphingomonadaceae > Sphingomonas. Next base: position 2,970,380 of record CBDHCA010000003.1, read on the forward strand.
CATCGCTTGATGATTACGTATCGGAGGACAATCCGGTTCGGGCCGTCGAGGCTTTCATCGATGCGCTGGATTTGAAGGCGCTGGGGTTTGCCGGGATGACACCGGCCGAGACGGGGCGCCCGGCGTATCATCCGGCGACGATGCTCAAGCTCTACCTCTATGGTTATCTGAACCGGGTCCAGTCGAGCCGGCGGCTCGAACGTGAAGCCGGGCGCAATGTCGAGTTGATGTGGCTGACGGGGCGGTTGGCTCCTGACTTCAAGACGATCGCCAATTTCCGTCAGGCCAATGGCACCGCCATCCGGGCGGTGTGCAGTCAGTTCATTGTCCTGTGTCGGCAGTTGAACCTGTTCACACGCGCGGTCGTGGCGATCGACGGCAGCAAGATGAAGGCGGTCAATAATCGCGACAAGAACTATACGGCGGCGAAGGTGCAGTCGCGCATGAAGCAGGTGCAGGATAACATCGACCGCTATCTCGAAGAGCTTGATCGTGCCGATCGGGAAGAGAGCGATATTGCCGAGCCGAAAGCGGCGCGGCTGAAGGAGAAGATCGGAAGGTTACGCGACCAGATGCGCGCCCTTCAAGCGCGAGAAGAGGAAGTCCGGCTCGCGCCCGACCAGCAGGTGTCGTTGACCGATCCCGATGCCCGCGCGATGACGAGCGCGGGCCGCGGCACGAGCATCGTCGGTTATAATCTCCAGGCGGCCGTCGATGCCCATCATCACCTGATCGTCGCCCACGAACTGCTGAATATCGGAAGTGACCGTGCCCAGCTCTCGACCATGGCGGCCAAAGCCAAGGACGCCATGGGCGTCGATGCCTTGGACGCCATTGCGGACAAGGGTTATTTCAAGGGCGAAGAGATCCGAACCTGCGAGAGCATCGGCGTTACCGCCTTCGCACCCAGGCCGCTGACGTCAGGCGCCAAAGCTCAGGGCCGCTTCGGCAAGCAGGACTTCGTCTATGTGGAGCAGGAGAACATCTATCGATGCCCTGCAGGCGAGCGCCTGACCTATCGCTACACGTCGGTCGAAGCCGATATGACGCTTCATAGCTACTGGACGTCGAACTGCCAGACATGCGCCCTGCATGATCAATGTACGACCAAGGAGCGCCGGATCAAGCGATGGGAGCATGAAGCCGTCGTCGAAGCGATGGGCCGGCGGCTCGACCGCAGGCCAGACGCAATGCGGATCCGGCGGCAAACCGTCGAACACCCGTTCGGCACGCTGAAAGCCTGGATGGGATCGACACACTTCCTCATGAAGACCCTGAAAAACGTCAGAACGGAGATCAGCCTCCACATCCTGGCCTATAATCTCAAAAGGCTGATTGCGATCTTCGGCGTCCAGCCACTGATCGCAGCAATGCAGACCTGAAGGACGAAGCACGCCTGGCCAACGCGCCGCCTCGAAACCACCGGCTCGATCCTGCGAACGTGTTTTTACACGGCCTGTCCCATTTGTCGCCGTTCAGGCTGGGATCGGCCGGCCTGATAGCGGTCGTAGCCGGCGTTGCAAAAGGGGTCCCTTTCGCAACAATGCCCGCAATGGCTTAGTTTGGTGGTCGGCGTGCTATTCGCCTTGTTGTGACGAACAGCTGGGCTCCGTGCTGTTGCGGAACCATCCACCGCCCGTTACACCATCAGTGGACCGGCTGAAGCGCCGATCGAGGGGTGGCGTATGAAATCAGCCGCGCGATGGATCGGGCTTGTGCTGGCAATGATGCCGGTGCCTGCGTCGGCCCAACGGTCGGATCCCCAGCCGCTCGACTCCGAACTCCCCGCTCTCAAGCTACTTACCCAATCCGGTGCCCAGACCTCCCCCGCGCAGCGGCTAGCGCTCGTCGATCAGGCCCTTGCCATGCTGGACCAGCCGACGCCGTTCCGCGGGGCCGTTTTGTGCACACGCGCGCAAGTGCTCCAGTTCCTGATGCGGTACGACGAGGCGCGCGCGTCGCTGGAGCAGTGCCGCCAACTTCTGCCCGACGATCCGCGCGTGCTTGTCGGAAGCGCGTTCGACGAAGCGGAACAGCGGCGACCGGTCGAAGCGGCCAAGCTCCTGATCCGCGCCGCTCAGCTTGGGCCGGATGCGGTTCGGCAAATCCCGCCTTCCTCCATGGGAATGGTCCTACGCCCGCTGCGCTACGCGCGGGCGGATAAGGTGCTGGACGACCTGTTGGCGTCGCTTGCGGCCAGCGGCTGGGGGCGCAACAACCCCCAGGTGTTCGCCGAAGTGGCGGTTCCTGTCGTGCGCCACATGATCATTGAGGGAAGGGTGGCGGACGCGTTAGCGATGCTGCCTTCCATTCTCTCGCCCCAAGCCGGTGTGGCCATGCTGATCGACCGCCGCTACGCCGCGATATGGCCCCAAGTGGAGGCTTGGGCGGGGTCCGATCTGTCGGTTCAACGTCGGGCGCTCCTCGACGGGACACGGGCGGCCTATCAGACAAGCCGCTCTCCTGACGACTTCCTGGCTTACACGGCGGCGCTCACACGAACTGGGCATCGCGATCAGGCCATTGGTGAGCTGAGGGCGTGGCTGGCCGCGCCCCCGGTTCAGACCGACCCCTGGTATCGCAATGCTGTGGTCGTCCGGTTCGGGAGGTTTTTGGGCCAGTCGGGCAATCGGGAGGAGGGGATCGCGCGCATGAAGGCGGCGCTTGGCGGCCCTGATGCCTCGGACAGGAGCGTCGCTAACATCGTGCCGAATCTGGTGATACAGATGCTCATGGCCAAGGATTATGCGGGCGCTCTCAGCGTGTTGGACGCGCGCACGCCCGACGCGGGTGGGGTCGAAGCGCAACCGGCGCTCGGCTACTTCGTGGCGCTCCGGGCCTGCGCGCTCGCCGGTGCCGGACGCAAGGCCGAAGCCGACCGCGAACTGCTCCGGGTCCAGACTGTCTACGCCACAAACGACGACGCGGTGAAGATAGCAGTAGGTTGCGTGGCGACTCCCGGCGCCCAAGCCGCGCTCTGGATCAAGCGCGCGGAGAACGATGAAACCCGAACCGACGCTCTGGTGGAGCTCACGACCGCGCGGGCTCGGGCGGCAAAGAGCATGCCAATCGATTCACTGGACGAGGCAGCGTTGCGCCAGGTCGCCACGCGCGCCGACGTTGCCGCGGTCTACGATCGGCTAGGCCGCAGCCTTTCCCCAAACTATGTGCCGGCGCTCCTTGATTTCGAAGGTGTGCCAGATATCTGAAAACCGTAAGCGTGATGGTGGCGTAGGTCCGACGTTGGACGCTATCCCCCGTCGGCGTTGTCGCGGAAGGGTTCCCTTTCGCGCCAGTCGCCTCGCCCCTGTGATGTCAACGGCTTGAGCGCTGCAAAAGGCCGGTGCGGAATGTCGGCTCCCCGATCCGACTTCCCCGAGAGCTGCCCGAGCGCTTTCCACCCTTGCGGACGTTCACGCCAGCGATCCACGATCACGCTGCGCGCAAGATTGGCCTTGAAGTCGGGCTGGTTTATGCGGCACCGATCTTGATCGCCCTCAGATGCGGGATCGGTTCAGTCGGCGGCATCACGGAAGTGGAGGCGTTTGTGCCAGTGTATCCCGTCGGCCTGATCTTTCATCGTAATGTATGCCGTCTCGGCGCTGTTCACAACGGTTCGCCGGTTCGTCACGAATGTTTGTTAACCACCAAATGATCGTCATGCTGAACTTGTTTCAGCGTCCAGCGGCGTGCGCATCTGAGCGATGTTTTTCTTAATCCGCGATGGACCCTGAAACGGGTTCAGGGTGACGGGGTTGGGGGAAGGTAAGGGCATCGCGTTGGCGCTCGCTGTCCGACTTCGCCCTCTGACGTTTGCAAGACATTCGTCGCCTGCACCTGTCCGGAAAGGTGCCGGACGCCGCATATAAAAAGAATTAACTTGAACGCAAACACTGTGATCAGTTTATGGGGCGCCTAACTGTAGGCGCTTGCAATCATAGCCGCCTCTGCTCGCAAACAGCGCGGGTTTCTGCTCGGATTGGCTGACAACGGGCCTGACGGTCTGCTCACGCTCTTTGCCAATGTGTTCGCCATCATCCGGGGCTGCTCGCAATCGAGACCGGCGTACTCATGGTGTCCGCCAATGACGATCATGCCTGTGACCGTCACACCGGCACCCCGGCTTGGCGTAGCTGTTCCGTCAGCTCGCGCGTGTGTTCCGGGTCAAGCGTTCCCGCCAGGAATGCCCGCACATCGGACGGACGGGCGTTCAGCTGGCCGGCGAGCGAGCCCGCGTCATAGCCGTTGCGCGTCAGTGTGGGTTCGAGGTCGTCGATCGCGCGAGACAGCACCTGTTCGACGATCTCGGCCGTGACCGGGTTGGCGGCGAACCGGAAGCCCTGCTCGAACGCGAGCGTCAGGTGCATCTCGACCTGGAGGGGCGTTCGCAGCCGCTCGGCGAGTAGGTCGATCGCGTCCTCGTCCATCAGGTCGGCCACCTTGACGCCTTCGGCTGCGCACGCGCCGAGCAGCCAAGCGACATAATCGCGGCGCTGCTCGTTTCCGATCCCGTCATAGTCGAACGTGGTGGTACGGTAGCCGATTTCCTCCATCTGCGGGCGGCGCAGATCATTGCGCAGCCGGGGGTGGCCGACCAAGAGGACGGAGAGGAGCACGCCGGCGTCGGCGACCACCTCCATGAGCCGCTTGAGGCCGGTCAGCGTCTTGTGGTGAAGGTCGTGCGCCTCGTCGACCACGAGCACGACCGGGCGCTTGCCCTTCTTCATCAGGTCGCGGAGGTCGCGCTCGCGCCGTTCCGCCTGCCTGGAGATCTTCACCTGGGCGCGATCGCCAGGCGAGAGATCGTAGAACAGCGCCTCGATCAGCGAGGGCAGCGAGGTGCGGCGCTTGTCGACCGCCAGCGACTTGGCGACGGCGACCTTGCCCGCCCTGGTCAGTTCGTCCTCGATGCGGCGCAGCAGGTGCGTTTTGCCCGACCCGACCAGCCCGGAGACGACGACCAATCTGCCGGTTTGGACAGCCGCGCAGACCTCGCGCACGAGGTTGCGCTGATGCTCGGTCTCGAAGTTGCCGGCACCTTGGAACGGGCGGGCGAGCCCGTAGCTCGATTGAACGTCGGCGAGCATCAGCTTGTCCCCCGTCGCGCCTGGAACCGCTCGCGAACGCGGTCGGCGATGATGGCCTTGTCGAGCGTCTCGCCGAGCAGGGCGTCAATAAAGGCGCGGTCCGCCTCGGGCAGTGACCCCAGCGGTCGCCGGAGCTGGTCGACAATGGCGTGGCGCGCAGCGAGACCGGTCGGATACACCGTCTCGGCGACTGGCTCTGGGAAGGGTGTCTGCCGGACGGGAAGCCCCGCGGTCGAAGGCGGCAACGAGGGCAGCGGCCGATCGCCGCCCGTCACGGTCGCGCGCGGAAGCCCGAGCTGGTCGGCGAGCCGGACCACCTTGTCGAGACGCTCCTCCGTTCGGCTCTTCTGGTATTTGCGGTAGCGGTAGAGCGGCACGGCACCGCGCGACGGCTCATAGGGGCCATGCCGCTTGCCGTCATGCTCCACGAAGAGCTGCTGGTCGAACAAGCCCCAGAGCAGCATCACCGTCTCGCCGGCGAGTTCAGGCTCGACCTCGTAGGAGGTGCCCTCGACCGAGACGGTCGCATCGCCAGCGACGGTGCGCCGCTCGGGCTCGCGCGCGAAGGCGCAGAACCGCTCCCACGAGCACATGGCGCGCACGCCCTCGCCGGGCAGGTGTCGCAGCCAGTGCTCAATGCGCGCGTGCGGCTCGGAGCGGTGATCGCCATTGTTATAGGTGACCAGCGCGCGGCGCATCCACAGGTTCGCCTCTTCTTCGTCCTTGGGCTTGTGGAAGTGATAGAGGGTCTCATGCACCTCTTTGACGGTGCGGAACGGCCGCTCGACCTTGCCCTTCGCACGCGCTGCGGTGTGGCGGTCGCCGGGGGCGGGCGGCATGTGCGTGAGGACGCGGACGCCTAGGCTGCCCATTACGGACTGGAACACGCGCGACCGACTGACCGGGCCGTTGTCCATGTAGATCGTAACCGGCAGCCCCTGAAACGGCAGCTCGGGTTCGGGCTTGGCGGCGAAGGCGTTGAACAGGAAGCGCAGCGCGGACTCGGCGTCCTCGCCATAGACATTGCGATATTCCTGGTAGACCACGCCCGAGCAGTCATCGACGGCCGAGAATAACATCAGCGTCGGCTTGCCGCGGCCCTGCTCGGCCCAGAGCGGCGCCTCGACATGCTTGAGATCGGACGGGCTCATGTCGAAGTGCCACAGCTCATTTGATCGCCGCGCCTGGAAGCGTACGGCCGCGTGCGGGCGAGTGACGCGAGCGTAATCCAGCCCCGACGAGCGCAGCAGCCGATCGATCGTCGCCCGCTTGAGCCGGCCGGGCGCGACCTTGACCAGACCTTCGGGCGTTTCGACGCCATCGGTTTCCAGGAACTCGATGGCGCGGGCGGTCGAGACGTGCCGGCCCTTTTTGTTGGTGGTCCTGATCTTCAGCGCGGCGACGATCTCGGCGTAGCGCTCCATCTCCGCCTGCGGGGCGACGCGCGTCCCGCCATGGTCGGACCGGCGCACCGACTTGGGCCGGTTCAGCTCGCGCAGCGCGCGGTACATCGTCCAGATCGAGATGCCGTAGGCCTCGGCCGCACGCGCGACGATCTCAGTGCGACCGGGATCGCGCGGGGACAGCAGCGACAATCGTCGGCGAAGATCGACCAGCGCCTCTCCGGGCGGTCGCTTCGCCCGGTCAGCCATGGGCTGGGGCGGACTCCTTGGCCGACGCGCCGCTGCCGCGCTTGCCGGCGTAGCGATAGAGGGTCGCGACCGACACGCCAATGCGCTTGGCGATGTCGCGGACCGGCAACGAGCCTTCCTTCATCATCGCGCGCGCTGCGGTCACGTCGCTCGGTCGCATCGCCGATGGGCGACCGCCTTTGCGCCCTTGCCGGCGCGCCTCCACCAACCCCGCCGTTGTGCGCTCCCGGATCAGGGCGCGCTCGAACTGCGCGATGGCACCGAACACGTGAAAGGTGAGCATCCCGCCCGGCGTGGTGGTGTCGATGCTCTCGGTCAGCGATACGAGCCCGATCTTCTCGCGCTCCAGTTCCTCGGCCGTGGCGATCAGCTTCTTGAGCGATCGGGCGAGGCGGTCCAGTTTCCACACCACCAGCGTGTCGCCTGCGCGGAGCACGTCCGCCAGGATGCGCGCGAGTTCGGGCCGGTCATCGCGCGCGCCCGATGCCTTCTCGGTGAAGACCTTCTCGCAACCCGCGCGGCGCAGCGCTTCGAGTTGGAGCTCGGGATTCTGGTCGCTGGTGCTGACCCTGGCATAGCCGACCCGCATGAGCGTCCGATCTTCTCCAAACCCGTTGGACGCCTACCCTTTTGCAAAGCGTGTTTCCAGAACAGTTTTGACAAAGCGCGCCTCGCAGATTTACGTTGCCAAGCAAGCGAGGCGATCGGCTCGTCAGAAACCCTGGTTTTGCAGAACCGCCAGTTGGGCTAGGGAAGTTCTCAAGTACGGCCATATACCCGACTTCGCGTCAGTGATCGGTAAGAGATGGGCGATAAGACGCGCATTGCTGGTCGCTGCGGCGCTGACGGCTTGCACGCCCGTGCGAGAGCCGCCGTCTGTCGTTTGGTTCGGCAACCCTGCGCAGGTGTGGGCGCTGCAGACCCTGCAGGGCGAACAGGTGACAGAGCGCACCGGCTATATCGCCACAATAAGGATGAACCCCGACCACACCGTCTCTGGTACGGCGGTCTGCAACAGCACGTCCTCGGCGAAACTTCGATGGAACGTCACCGATCAAGGACGTCAGGGAACGTTCAATCGGCTCGGTTCCGGTGCCGGGATCACCACGACCGTGGGCTGCAACGATCCCGCTGCTTACGCTACGGCCGGCCGGTTCTGGACCCTGATGGAAGCGGCACGCAGCTGGTCCATCCACCACGACCAGTTGACGATTGTGTTCGAGGACGCTTCCGAAGCTCGCCTGGCGCTTCTGAAACGCAAGGACAGGTGATGCCCATTGGCAGAGGTCGTGAGCAGGCCATCTCCGTTTGCGAGCAGGCGCGGACGATGGCGAGCACATTGTCAATTAGTGTGAGCAGCGCAGCCTACCCGTTGTCAGCCAATGCGAGTAGGAAACCGCGCTGTTTGCGAGCAGAGGCCGCTACGTTTGCAAGCGCCTACACCTAGGCTTGCGCTATCGTGGAGGCCTCGCGTGACCACCATCGCCAGCAATTTCCGAATCGGCGCTATGTACGGTCAATCGCCCGGTAAGCGGCAGATACATTAGACAATAACAGCATTCCCACATTATGGAAAAACCGGACACAACTAAATTGCGTTTTCGCGTAAGCTGGTTAGGAGAAGGTCAGGGTGGCTGAGTGGTTGAAGCGTGGTGCGGCGGCGCAGCAGCGGGCGGAAATGGACCGTCAGGTGCGCGACACGGTGGAGCGCACGCTGGCTGATATCGCCGAGCGCGGTGATGCGGCGATACGCGAGCTGTCGAACAAATTCGATCGCTGGGAACGCGACGATTATCGCCTGTCCGATCGCGAGATACAGGACTGCATCGACCAGTTGACGGGTCAGGACCTGAAGGACATCGAGTTCGCTCAGGCGCAGGTCCGCAATTTCGCCGAGATTCAGCGCGCTTCGATGGCGGACGTGGAGGTGGAGACAATGCCCGGCGTCGTGCTGGGTCACAGGCACCTCCCAGTAAACGCTGCCGGCTGCTACGTTCCGGGCGGCAAGTATCCGTTGTTGGCGTCGGCGCACATGAGCGTGATCACCGCGAAGGTAGCGGGTGTGCCGCGCGTGATCACCTGCGCGCCGCCGTTCGAGGGCAGGCCCGCGCCGGCGATCGTCGCGGCGCAGGCGATGGCGGGCGCGGACGCGATCTACGCGCTGGGCGGCATCCAGGCGGTGGGCGCGATGGCGCTCGGCACCGAGTCGATCGAGCCGGTTGACATGCTGGTCGGCCCGGGCAACGCCTTCGTCGCCGAAGCCAAGCGCCAGCTGTTCGGCCGCGTCGGCATCGACCTGTTCGCCGGCCCTACCGAGACGATGGTGATCGCCGACGAGACGGTCGACGGCGAAATGTGCGCGACTGACCTGCTGGGCCAGGCCGAGCATGGGCCCGACAGCCCCGCTATCCTCATCACGAACAGCCGCAAGCTAGCCGAGGATACGATGCGCGAGATCGAGCGCCTTCTCGCGATCCTGCCTACCGCCGCCGTCGCCGCCAAGGCGTGGGATGCCTATGGCGAAGTCGTGCTGTGCGACGACGAGGCGGAAATGGTCCGCGTCGCCGATGACTACGCCAATGAGCACGTCCAGGTGATGACCCGCGATCCGGACTACTTCCTGAACAACATGACCAATTACGGCGCGCTGTTCCTGGGGCCGCGCACCAACGTGGCCTATGGCGACAAGGTGATCGGCACCAACCATACGCTCCCCACGCGCAAGGCGGCGCGCTACACGGGCGGGCTGTGGGTGGGCAAGTTTCTGAAGACCTGCACCTATCAGCGGGTGCTGACCGACGAGGCGTCGACGCTGGTGGGTGAATATTGCTCCAGGCTCTGCGCGCTGGAAGGCTTCGCGGGTCATGGCGAGCAGGCCAATTTGCGCGTGCGCCGATACGGCGGGCGCAACATTCCCTACGCGGGCAGGGCGGAGCCGCTGGAGACGGCACGGTGACGCTGCCGCGCACGCCGTCGCTGCGCCTCGACGGGCGGCGCGCGGTGGTGACGGGGGCGGGGCGGGGCATCGGGCTCGCCGCCGCGGCCGCGCTGGCGGAGGCGGGGGCGCAGCTCACGCTGGTCGCCCGCACCGGCGCGGAGGTGGAAGCGGCGGCGTGCGAGATGCCGGGCGCGACCGCGGCGGTTCTCGACGTTTCGGACCTCGAGGCGGTGGCCGCCTTCTTCGCGGGGAGGCCCGCCTTTCACATCCTGGTCAACAACGCCGGCACCAATCGGCCCAAGCCGCTGTGGGAGGTGACGCCGGACGATTACGACGCTGTGCTCGACCTGAACCTGCGCGCGGCCTTTTTCGTCGCGCAGGCGGCCGCCAAGGCGATGCAGCGGGACGGTGTGGCCGGCAGCCTCATCCACATGAGTTCGCAAATGGGTCATGTGGGCGGGCCGAACCGCTCGCTCTACTGCGCGTCCAAATGGGGGCTGGAGGGCTTGAACAAGGCCTTCGCGCTCGATCTGGCCCCGGACGGCATTCGATCGAACACCATTGCTCCCACCTTCATCGAGACCCCGATGACGCGACCCTTCTTCGAGGATGCGGCGTTCCGAGAAAGCGTGCTCGCCAAGATCAAGCTCGGGCGACTTGGCCGGGTCGAGGACCTGATGGGCGCGGTCCTGTTTCTCGCCAGTGACGCGTCGGCGATGATGACCGGGACAAGCCTGGTGATCGATGGCGGCTGGACCGCCGAATAGGCGCGGCAATGTTCCGCGTCAGGCTATCGAGCGCCACCAGGCTATCTTGCCGGGCGCCTCGCGCTCGAGGCGCCGATAAGCGACGATCACGCTTTTGTCGGCCTTGGACGGCGTCACGCCGAAGCTCCTGAGCACCATGGAGGTCATGCGCTGCACATAGTCGAGGGAGGCGCCCTCGAGCACGCGCCTGATCGCCTCGATCTTGGCGCCCATCAGCAGGTCCGTGGCGATGTCGGCGGAGGGCACGACATAGTCGCCCGTCTCCACGCCGAGCTGGATATCCGAACGGATCTTGCTGGTGAATAGGTGGCCGTCGCTCAGCAGTCCGATATGCGCGATGAACTCGCCCCATTGCGGCTCAATGGCAGCCCGCACTAGGAACATCTGAAAACCGGTGGCCGTGCGCAGGATCGGGTCTTCGAGCACGTCGTAGACGGCCAGAATACCGTCGGTCATCTCGTCGGCGAGCTGGAGGCCGAGTTCCGAGACCGCCTGCTCGATCGACTCGAAATGATTGTAGAAGGTGCCGCGAGACACCGACGCGTGCCTGACGACGTCGTCGATCACGGCCGCGCCCGCGGGGCCGCGTCCGGCGCATACGGCAAGCACCGACTGCAGCAACTGACTGCGCATCCGTTCGCGTCGTTCCCGTCCGACGCGGGTCCGGTGGTCCTCGCGACGCGGGTCGGCGCTTCTGTTCGCCTGAACGGGAAGCGCTCCGTCGACCTTGGGGCCGTCTCGAGTTCCGTCTGCAAGCATGGTTGGTCAGTTAGCGACCCGGCAGCATTCAGGCCAGTCGTCTCCACTGCGCCGGAGCGCGGCTGAATGCCGCGTCAGAACAGCAGAATTCCCAGCAGCAGAATAGGCACCGACACCGACCAGCATGCCACGGTCAGCCAGCGGTGCCATGTGCTGTGCAGCGCGCCGCACGTCGAACAGAGCAGGATGGCAACGCCGATATCCCTGCTCCCGCCAGCGTGGCGAATGCCGCTTCCGTCGCAGCTTGCGCATCGACCTTCCACCGCCGCTCGACGCGGTTCCCTCGCGATACCGGTCGTCATGAACCGATCCTCTCCGCTCGCCACTGCTGTGCGCAGTTGAGGTAATTGACTTCATACTGGCGAAAGTGTCAAGATGACGATCAGCGTGGCGGCGTTCGACCGCCGGGGGCCGTGAGGAGTGGACAGAATTGGCGGAACCCGATTTCGACATCATCCAGATCGGCTACGGCCCCGTCAGCGCGACGCTGGCGTTGATGCTGGGACGGCAGGGGCGCTCCGTGGCGGTCTGCGAGCGCTGGTCGAGGCGATACCCTCTGCCGCGCGCCGTGTGCGTCGACCATGAGCTCTACCGCGTGCTCGCGGCGAACGGGATGGGCGATGTCCTGCCGCGCGTCACCCAGAAGGGGCCGTTATATCAATGGTTCAACGCCGACTGGCGCGAGTTGCTGGTGATCGACTGGTCGGCACCGTCGATCTCGGGCGGGCCGGAGGTGAACTTCGTCCACCAGCCGACGCTGGAGGAGGCGCTGGACGAGGCGGTGGGCGCGTTGCCGACCGTCGATCTGCACCTCGGCTGGGAAGTGACGGCGGTCGACCAGGACGACGACCGCTCGCGCGTCCATCTGCGCCATGGCGACACGGGCGAGGTGAAGGAATTGTCAGCCCGATATGTAGTCGGTTGCGACGGAGCGAACTCGCTGGTGCGCGAGGCGATCGGCGGCGGGCGCGAGGACCGCGGGTTCGAGGCAGACTGGCTGGTCATCGACGTGCTGCTGAAAGAAGGCGTCACGATCGAAGGGCTCGGCATCCCCGCCGCCGGCCAGTATTGCAATCCCGCGCGCCCGACGACGATCGTCCCCGCCGGGGTGCGCGAGGGTCGGACGTTCCGGCGCTGGGAGTTCATGCGGCTGCCCGGCGAGCGCGTCGAGGATCTGGAGCGCGAGGAGCGCGTCTGGGAGCTGCTGCGCCCCTGGGCGGGGCCGAACGACATCGAACTCGTCCGCCACAAGGTCTACAACTTCCGCTCGCTGCTGGCCGAGCGGTGGCGCGACCGGCGGCTGCTGATCGCTGGCGACGCCGCGCACGTCATGCCTCCCTTCATGGGGCAGGGCATGTGTTCGGGAATGCGCGATGCTTGGAATCTTGCTTGGAAACTGGGCCTGATCCTCGACGGCAAGGCGGATGACCGGCTGCTCGACACGTATCAGCCTGAGCGGTTGCCGCATGTTGGCCAGATCGCCGAGATGTCGATCTATCTCGGCAAGATCATCTGCCTGCCCGACGCGGAGGCGGCCGCCGCGCGCGATGCCGAGTTCCTGGGCGGCACCGCCGAGCCGCCGCCGCCTTTCCCGAGCATGGTCGACGGGCTGCTACGACGGGACCGTGAGGGCACCGTCGCGGCGGGTGCTGGCCTGCTCTCGCCGCATGTCGAGGTGCTGCGCGAGGGCCAGCGCGTGCGGCTGGATCAGGTCACGGGAGGCGGCTTCGTGGTCGTCACCCGCGGCTTCGACGGGGGAGACATGCTGGTGCGCCAAGCCATCGACGCGCTCGCGGTGGTCGACGCGCAGTTCGTGACGCTGGGCGACGGCGAGAACGGCGTTCGCGATCTGGATGGCCGCCTGGACGACTTCCTGACGGCGCAGGGCTGGGCGGCGATGATCGTCCGGCCCGATTACTACGTCTATGGCGGCGTGGCGGCGCAGGGCGGGCTCGGGGCGCTGGTGGATGACCTGCTCGCCGATCTGGCGGCGGCCGGGGTCGCCGTCTGCACGGTATCGAGGAACGAGGAGACTTGGCGTGAAGCTCGCGCGGTTTGAAGCAGGCAGCGGCCCGAGGCTTGGCCTGGTCGATAGCGAAGAGGTCGTCGACCTCGCCGATGGCGGCATCGTCTATCCGACGATGCTGGCGCTGATCGAGGACGCCGACGGGTGGCGCGCGCGCGTGGAGGCGGCGGCTGGCGGGCGACGTCACGCCTTGACGCAGGTTCGCCTGCTGGCGCCAATCGAGCGGCCGGGCAAATATCTGGCGATCGGGATGAACTACGCCAAGCATCTGGAGGAGGCGGACAAGCTCGGCGTCAAGCGGTCCGCGCACCAGACCTGGTTCAACAAGCAGGTGAGCTGCATCAGCGGCCCATTCGACGCCATCGAGCCGGGCATCACCGAGAAGCTGGATTACGAGGTGGAGCTGGGCGCGGTGATCGGTCGCCGTGCCAAGGGCGTGGCGGAAGCGGATGCGCCCGCGCACGTCTTCGGCTATTTCGTCGCCAACGACGTGTCGGCGCGCGACTGGCAATTTCACACGCCGACCTTCACCATGGGCAAGTCTTTCGACACGCATGGGCCGATCGGCCCATGGATCGTCACCGCCGACGAGGTTCCTGACCCCCATGCCCTGCGCCTACGCGCCTGGGTGAACGGCGAGCTGCGCCAGGACAACAATACCGGGCAGATGATCCATGATCTGTGGAAGCAGATCGCCTATCTTTCCACCGCGTTCACGCTGGAGCCGGGCGACCTGATCGCGACCGGCACGCCCGAGGGCGTCGGCATCGGCATGGAGCCGCAACGCTTCCTGCAACCGGGCGACGTGGTCCGGTGCGAGGTTGACGGGATCGGCGCGATCGAGAACCGGGTCGCGGAATAGATCAAACAAGAGCAGGAGAGACTGGGATGGCCGTTCTGGGCGCATTGTCGGTAACGCTGGAAGTGCCGGAGATCGAAACCGGCGTGAAGTTCTACACCGATGCCGGGATGGTGGGCACAGTCGACGGCGACGTCGCCCGGCTGCGCTGCGAAGTGCAGGAGCGCGACACGATCGTGCTGCTCGGCGGCGCGCAGCGCAAGCGGCTGCACCACATCTCGCTGCGGGCGGACGATCTGGACGGGATTGCGGCCAAGGTGGGCGAGCATGGCGGCAGGGTGACGACCGCGCCTACGGGGTTCGAGGATAACGGCTTGTGGGTGGAGGACCCGCACGGCATGCTGATCCACCTGCAGGAGCGCGCGGCCGACCCCGAGCTGAGCGCCCGCGACCCGTACGAGATCAACGCCCCCGGCCGTGTGGTGCGGACGCGGCGCTCGGCGGTGCTGCCAGGCAGCGCCTACCCACCGGCCAAGCCGCTGCGCCTGGGCCACATCATGGTGTTCAGTCCCGACGTGCCGGAGAGCGTCCGGTTCCTCACGGACGCGCTCGGCATGGGGCTGGCCGACCACGCGCAGGACGTCGTCGCTTTCTGCTGCGCCAGGAAAGACTCGGACCACCACGTCGTCGCGTTCGCCAAGTCGCCGGGCGTCGGCTTTCATCACATGAGCCTGCAGGTCCACGACCCCGACGAGGTCGGTCGCGGCGGTCGCGCGCTGCTGGCAAAGTCTGGGCGCGGCGATTGGGGCTTTGGCCGGCACACGATCGGCTCTAACTTCTTTCACTATATCCAGGATCCATGGGGATCGTGGTTCGAATACTATTCGGACATGGACCACATTGACGACTATTCGCTCTGGACGCCGACTAATTATGCTATGGAGGACAGCCTCGCCAACTGGGGTCCCGAAGTGCCTCACGATTTCGTCCATAATTACGAGGCGGATGAGGGCGGCTTCGCGCAGGGGCAGGCCGCCCGATTGGCGGTCGCCTAGGGCGAAATAGTACCGGTCCCGGGCGGGCGGCGCTGCGACTTTGGCGCATTGCGGACGAACCATTCCAGACGGTCGAAAAAGAGATGTTAATTGATCGATATCATGACGGCATGAGAGTTTCCGGGGGATCGACGTGAATAGCGCGCCATTTACCATCGAAGTGGATCGGCCGAGCGGGTTGATCCGCGCCGCAGCCTATCAGTTCTGGACGTTGGCGATTCTGGAGCGCTTCAAGGCCTGCGTGCAGGCAGAGCAGGAAGCGGTGCGTCGTTCGGGGCTGCGCCCATTGTTTCTGATCGACGTTCGTCAGCACGGTGTGCAGAGCAGGGAGGTGGTTGAGGGTCTTCAGGCGTTCGCGAGAAGCGGGAGTTGCCGGGCGACGAAGACTGCCGTGGTTGTCGAAAGTGCGCTTTACCGCTTCCAAGCCGAGCGGATCGGATCGGAGCCCGATCATTCGATCTTTCGAAACTACGACGAAGCGCGCCAGTGGCTCCTGGCGAGCGAGGAGGGCGGCAATCGTAAGCCTTCGGTCTCCGCCGCCTGAAAGGGTTCGCCTCCCAATGACGTCGCGCCGGTCGACCGGACGGTGATCCTCCAAGCCTGACGGGTTGACGCACGCCCTCCGCCCGTCGATGCTGGTCAGATCGCCGTCGCGTCCAGAGCCGCCTGCGTGATTGGCCGAATCCACGGCTGGCTGGCGATCCGATCGGTCTCGAACCGTCGGATGCACGTTTCCTCTGCGAGCGATCGTCCGATCTCGTCAATCCCGTCGATCAAATCCTTCCTGCGACCGGGGTCAAAGTCGAACCTGAACCGGCGTCCCGCCGATGTCTCCACGGTCTGCGCGGGCAGGTCGACGACGAGCCGGGCGGTGGCGGGCGTGCCGACTTCCGCGAGCAGATACTGAACGTCCGCTGCCGGAAGCATGACGGGCAGGATCCCGTTCTTGCAGCAGTTGCTGAAGAAGATGTCGGCAATGCTGGGCGCGATGACGCAACGGATGTTCCGGTCCAGCAACGCCCAGACGGCGTGCTCCCGACTGGAACCGCAACCGAAATTGTCGAGCGCGACCACGATCCCCGCCCGGTCCCAGGGCGGGCGGTTGAGGACGAATGAAGGGGCCTGGCGCAACGCCGCGAACAGCCCTTCGCCAAGACCCTCTCGGCTGATCGTCTTCAAGTAACGGGCCGGAATGATCGCATCGGTGTCGACGTTGGCGAGCGCGAGCGGGGCCGCGATGGCGTCCAGGCGCGTGAACGGCGTCACGGCACTGCCTCGCGCACGTCCACGATCCTGCCTGCAAGCGCGGCTGCTGCGACCATTGCGGGTGACATGAGGTGCGTCCGACCGCCCGGACCCTGCCGCCCCTCGAAATTCCGATTGGACGTTGACGCGCAACGCTGGCCCGGCGCGAGCTGGTCCGGGTTCATCCCAAGGCACATCGAACATCCGGGCTCGCGCCACTCGAAGCCGGCGGCCAGGAAGGTCCGGTCAAGCCCCTCGGCTTCGGCCTGCGCCTTGACCTGGCCGGAACCCGGTACGACGAGTGCACGGACGTGCGGGGCGACGCGACGCCCGCCGATCACCGCCGCCGCAGCACGGAGGTCCTCGATCCGGCCGTTCGTGCAGCTGCCGATAAAGGCGACGTCGATCGGCAAGCCAACGATCGATCGGCCGGGTGGCAGGTCCATACAGGCCAGCATGGCGTCGGCTTGGCGGCGGCTTCGCGAGTCGCTGATCGCCGCTGTTCCGGGTATCGCCCCGCTAATCCCGATCACCGCCGCGGGGCTAGTTCCCCATGTCACCATCGGCTCGACTTGCGAGGCGTCGATCACCACGGTTCTGTCGAAAACGGCATCTTGGTCCGACCTCAAGCCCCGCCAATATCGGCACGCCGCGTCGAAGTCACTCCCGCAGGGCGCGAGAGGGCATCGGCGCAACCAGTGGTAAGTCGTCTCGTCGGGCGCGATGAGTCCGGCGCGCGCGCCCGCCTCGATCGACATGTTGCACACCGTCATGCGCCCGGCCATGTCGAGCGCGGTGATTGCCTCGCCGGCATATTCGATGACGTGCCCGTTCGCCCCGCCGGCGCCGACCACACCGATGATGTGAAGGATCAGGTCCTTGGCCGTGATCCCTGGGTCAAGCCGTCCCTCCACCCGCACCAGCATCGCCTTTGCCGGCTGCTGCACGATGGTCTGCGTCGCGAACACGTGCTCGACCTCCGAGGTGCCGGTGCCGAACGCCAGCGCTCCAAACGCGCCGTGAGTCGATGTGTGGCTGTCGCCGCAGACGATCGTGCTGCCGGGCAGGGTGAGACCGAGTTCGGGGCCGATGCCGTGCGCGATCCCCTGCGCCCGGCTGGCCAGCCGGACATAGGGAATGCCGAACGCTGCGACGTTGCGCTCCAGCGCCTCGATCTGCTCCCGGCTCGCGGCGTCGCCGATCGCCGCCAAGCCGCCAGTGCGGTCCCCCGTGGAGACGTTGTGATCGGCGACGGCCAACGTCGCGTCCGGGTGCCGGACGGACCGGCCAGTACGGCGCAGACCCTCGAAGGCCTGTGGGCTCGTTACCTCATTGACGAAGTGCCGATCGACGAACAGCAGCACTCTGTCGTCGTCCAGCGCAGTGACGACGTGGGCGTCCCATATTTTGCGAAACAGCGTGCGCGGACCATCCCCGGCCGTCATGGCGGATAGGAGGCGCTCGCGGGAGTCAGCTGGCCGGGGTCATAGTCGTACAGCCAAGCGAGGCTCTCGAAACTGTCTTCGGGCGTGCGATCGGAAAGAAAGCCCGTGGCGAGCTCGCGCGTCACGCCCTCAGCGTGATAGAAGCCGCCATAAATGCGCGCCATGATCTGGCACCGGCCCGCGCGCAGGTAGCGCTCGGCCTCATAGCGCCGGAAGGCTTCGGGGACATCGTCCCCCGCTTCCGTCACTGATCGTGCGAGCACCACCGCGTCCTCCATCGCCATGCCCGCGCCCTGCGCCAGATACTGGAGCATGGGGTGCGCCGCGTCGCCGAGCAGGGTCGTGCGGCCCCGGCTCCAGCCTTTGACCGGTTCGCGGTCGCACAACACCCACATTCTCCAGGTCTCGACCTTGGAGAGCAGCGTGCGCACGACCTCGCAATTGCCGGCAAAGCGCCGGTGAAGCTCATCGGGATCACCCTGCCGGTCCCAGCCCTCGACATATTTGTCGGAGTGGAACACCGCGACCAGGTTGAACAGCTTGCCCCCGCGCAAGGGGTAATGGACCAGATGGTTGTGCGGCCCCGCCCAAAGTGTCATCGCGTTGCGGCGA
This sequence comes from Sphingomonas sp., assembly GCA_965260965.1. Classification (GTDB taxonomy): domain Bacteria; phylum Pseudomonadota; class Alphaproteobacteria; order Sphingomonadales; family Sphingomonadaceae; genus Sphingomonas. The sequence continues at coordinate 2,988,765 of CBDHCA010000003.1, forward strand.
AACCGTTCCTCGATGTCCTCGATGGGAAGCACCGCGCGATAGGCGATGTGCCCGGACACGCGGGGCGCCCCGTCATTGACGATCGCCTGGCGCGTGTTCGACCACAGCCCGTCGGCGCCGACCAGCGCCGTGCCCTCTATCGCTAGTCCGCCCCCGGTGGTCGCGACCACGTCGTCACCCCGCTCCTCGAACGACGCAACCGTCGTGCCCGGGCGCAGCTCTATCAGCGGGTCGTCGGCGCAGACGTCGAGCAACGCGCGATGCAGGTCCGCGCGGTGGACAAGCGCATAGGGAAAGCCGAATCGGTCGCGGAACGCCTGGCCGACCGGAATGTGCGTCACCTGCTCCGCGCTGACGCCATCCATGACCACGAGATCGTCCGGATAGGCGGCGACCTTGCTTACCGCGTCGCGGACACCGAGCGCTTCGAGCATCCGGAAGCCGTTGGGACCGACCTGGATACCCGCGCCGATCTCGGCGAAGGCTTCAGCCTGCTCGATCACGATGGAGGGTCGACCGACCAGTGAGAGAGCGCGCGCGGCGGCCAGCCCGCCGATGCCGCCGCCGACGATGAGGATAGGCCGGTGCGCGCTCATGCGCCGACCACCTTCACCGTCATGCCGCCGATGCCGTCGATCGACGCCGTGATCGTCTCCCCGGGCTTGATTGGCCCGACCCCCTCAGGCGTGCCGGTATAAACGACGTCGCCGGGGTGCAGCGTGTAATAGGAGGAGGCGAACGCGATCAGCGCGGGCACGTCCATGATCAGGTCGCGCGTATTCGCGCGCTGGCGGACCTCGCCGTCGACGCTGAGCAGCAACGCGCGCCCGGCGGGATCGCCAAACTCGTCGGCGGTGACGAGCCAGGGCCCGAGCACCGAGTAGCTGTCGAGCGACTTGCGCAACGAGCGCTCCTCCGGGCCGCGGATCGTGATATCGAGGCCAATCGTGTAGGCGGCGACGTAGGACAGCGCGTCGTCGCGGGTCGCGTTCCGGCATGTCCGGCCGATCACCACCGCCAGTTCGATCTCGTGATCGGTGCGCCGGTCGGGATGTGCGATGCGGATCGGCTCGCCCGCGCCGATCAGCGAGCTTGTCGCCTTCAGGAACAGCCCGGTTTCCTGAATCTGGCGCACGTGCGCGCGGCTGAACGTCGCCTCGTCCGCGATCGCCTCTTCGAGGTGCGCCTTGTAGTTGACCGGTGCGGCGACCAGCTTGCCCGGGTTGGCGATCGGGCTGAGCAGCTGCACCTCCGACAGCTGCCGCGTGTCTCCGTTCGTGTCGCGGGCGTCAGCCACGACCGCCTCCAGATGCTCGATCAGGAGGTCGTGGCGGGGCAGGGGATATCGCGCGTCCGGCAGCACAGCGAGCGCCGCGGTGACGTCGCGGACCGTGTCGCCCTCGATTAGGCCGAGCCGGTCGTCATATCGGCAAAGTTTCATTGTGCCTGGGTGTCCGTGAGGGGGAGGCGCTCCTCGCGCCAGAAGCCGAGGTGACGCTGGAGTACCTCGTCCGAAAAGCCGAACAGGATCAGTTCCTCGTCCGCCTCGATTCGATGCCAGTTCCAGCTCGGGACGATGAACACGTCGCGCGGACCCACTTCCCAGGTCACGTCGCCGATGGTGACGCGGCCGCGTCCTTCGACCACCGACATCACCGCGCCGGAGATCGAGCGGTACGGCTCCCCCCGGAACCCGGCCGGGAAGAGCGACATCGACGCGGTCATGGTCCTGATCGGCGACGCGCCCGTGGTCGGGTCGACATAGTCCATTCGAAGGCCGAGCGCGGGATCAACCGGCCCGGCGTCGCCGAGCGCGCGAAGCGCGGGCAGCGTCCGGCTGTACGGCCACCAGAACATCGGCGCACCGCCGCCGCGACGGAGATAACCGTGTGGTAGCAATCCGCTGCCGTAGCGAGCGAGCGAGTCGCCGTCCGGCTTCGTCACCGGCTGCCGGTCCTGGGGATGATCTTCTCCAAATGGCGCGTTGAGCAGGTTGACTACGAATACGTCGAGCCCGTCGAGCCACATCACGGGCGTGTCGGTGTCGTTGCCGTGGTCGTGGAAGGTGCCGCCCGGGGTGACGATGAAGTCGCCCGGCGACATGATCACCCGCTCACCGTCGACCGCGGTATAGGCACCGCCGCCCTCCAGGATGAGTCTGAGCGCGGAGGCGGTGTGGCGATGGCTGGGCGCGACCTCGCCCGGCATGATCAGCTGAATGCCGGCGTAGAGCGAGTTGGTCGCGCGACCCTCGCCGGGGAAGGCGGGGTTCTCCAGCACCAGCACGCGACGTTCCGCCTCCTCAGCGGTGACGAGCTCGCCCGCGCGCGCGACGTGATGGCGCAGTTCCGGCCAAGACCAGCGGATCGGCGCGCCGCCCCGATTTGGCTCCTTGGCCGCCAGCCGGCGCATGATGTCCCAGAGCGGCTGAAGGTGGTCGGCGGCGAGATCGGCGCGGAACGCGTCCATCGCGGTCGCGCGGTTGTCGCCGATGACGGAGGCGGTGTTCATCAGCTAGCTTCCTTCCTTGCTACCGGCCGGCCGGGCGGGCGGCGTCCGGTCGCGATCACGCCGGCAACTGTTCGCCCTGCTCCATCGACCACTCGTGGTCCGCTGCGCTTCGTCAGAAATCGAAGCGCAAGGTTACGCCGTAGGTGCGCGGCTCGTTGAGATTGCCGACGGCAGTCGACGCGACCGGCACCGGCACGCCCGATGGGTCGCGGACGATCAGATTGAAAATCTGGTTCTCGATCTCGTAGAGCTTGACGGTCTTGTTCGTCAGGTTCTTACCCCACAGCAGCACGGAGAGGCCGCTTGCGAGCTTCTGGCGATAGCTCGCATTGAGGATTGTGTACGGCGGACGATAAGCGGCGTCTGTCGAGTTGAAAATGTCGAGGAAAGTACTGGACGTGTGCTGGTAGTCGAACCGCGCGACCCCCGTTCCCAAAGCGCCCAGATCAAGCCGCTTCTCGATGCCGGCGTTGTAGGCGAACTTGGGCGCGAACGGGAAGCGATTGCCCGTCAGATCCCGGGTCGGCGTGCCGATGATGTTGGGGTCCTGCGTGATGAACCCCTCGATCTTGGTGTCGAGATAGGTGAAGTTGCCATCGACCGAGAAGCCGGCTGGCAACCGCAGCGATCCCTCGCCCTCAATCCCCTTCAGCTTGCCGCCGGGCGCGTTTTCGAGGATCGACAGCGGCGTCTGGATGCGCTGCACCTGCAGATCGGTATAGTCGTAGTAGAAGCCCGCCAGACTAAAGTTGAGCGCGCGATCGAACAGAGCGCCTTTCAGGCCTGCCTCGTAGGCCCACACGCGCTCTGGTCGTGCGTATTGGCTCGTGCCCGAGATCCATTCGCCACTTTTGAAGCCGCGGCTGACGCTGGCGTAGACGTTGAGCGTATCGGTCAGCTTATATTTGACGTTGGCGCTGGGTGTTGCGCCGGAAGAGTCGCGAGACGCGTCCACCGTGTCGTAGCCCACCCCCGGATAGGAGGCGAAGTTCGGGAAGAAGGCGATGTCGAACCCGCGATTGCTCTTGCGTTCGGTGCTGTATCGCATCCCGAGGCCGAGGCTGAGCCGGTCGGTCAGGCTCAGGTCCAGATTGCCAAACACCGCCTTTGCGCGGGTCTTCAGCGTGGCTTCCTGATCGAATACGCCGAACGGAGCGGGCAGAATACGCGGGATGCCAAAGGCGGGAAGGCCGGTAGCCAAATAGCTGTTGATGAAGTTGGTCGAGTCGACTTTTTCGTGAAAATAGTAGCCGCCCAGGATCAGGTAAGCTGGCCCCTTCTTGACGTTGACTTGCAGCTCTTCGCTGAACTGGTTTGCGCGCGAATTGATGAAAAACGGGCTGAAGATAGGTAGGTTGGTGCCGTCGATATCGGTCTGGTAGAAGGACTTGGTGCGGCGATAGGCGGTAAGCGACTTGATCGACACGGCGTCGCTCAGCTTGTAATTGACCTCGCCCGATACGCCCCACAATTCCATGCGGCGATGATTGTCGGTATCATAGTTGGTGTCACGCACATCGGGCGAGCGCGTTCCACCCAGCAGCTCAGCCAAGGGCTGCGCCCCGGGGAAGGGCTGACGTACCGGACCAAAGGCGTGATACTCTCCGAAGCCGTCGTTCGCATGGTAATAGTCGCCGCGCAGCGTCACGGTGAGCTGATCCCCCAGCCGCGCCTTGATCGCGGCCTTGCCGCCATATTCGTTGAGGTCGTCTACCTTCGCGCCGTCGCGCAGGTTGGTGCCGAAGCCGTCGTTGCGGCGATGGTAGTAGCCGCCGATCCGCATCGTCAGGTCGTCACCGGCGATGGGTCCGCCGACTGCGCCCTCGATATCGACGCGCTGATAATTCGCGATCAGCAGCGAGCCAAAGCCCGACAGTGTCGATGTCGGCCCGTTCGAGATGACGTTGATCGCACCGCCCGTTGCGTTTCGACCGTAGAGCGAGCCTTGCGGTCCGCGCAGCACCTCAACGCGATCGACATCAAAGAAAGCGGACAGACCGGCGGAGGGACGGCTGAGGTAGACGCCGTCGAGATGCAGCGCGACCGAGTTCTCGGCGGAAGGCGAGAATAGCGAGTGACCCACGCCGCGCAAGTTGATCGCGACATCGGTGTTATTAGGCGAGATTTGCAGACCCGGCACCGTGGCGTTAAGGTCGACAAGATTTAGTACCGCCTTTTGCTGCAGCGTGCCTGACCCGAGCGCGCTGATTGAGGCCGGGATGTCGCGAAGGTTCTGTTCGCGCTTGGTGGCGGTCACGACGATGTCGTTTTCAAAGGTGGTGACGTCGCTTGCGGGCTGATCTACCTGGCTTGATTCGCGACCCGAACGGCCCTGGTCGGTACCCTCGGTTGAGTTCTGCGTCGTGGGCGGCGCGGGGACGTAAGCCGTCTGGGCCAGCGCGACGCCGCTGTCGGCTGCCGCTAGCGCGATCAGGGATGTTCCCACCAAACGGATCAAATGGCTCACGTTTTTCTCCCTAGCCGGCGGATGCTCCCACTCTAATGGGAGTGGAGCTACGCTCTATAATGCAGCAGGATATGACGATTGAAACAAGATTCGCAAGTGAGAAAATGCGTAATATGGGAAAAATGTCAATTTGGGTCGGGTGGGCCCTTTCAACGGCGGCGCCGACCCTCAGGCCGTCGCCGCCATCGTTCTTACCAAGCCGCTTCCGCTTCGGCGGGGGCCGCCAATTCCTCGACGATCGCATTCCAGCGATAGTCGGCGAGATCGACTGCCGGATTGACGTGGCCGCAATGCGAGCACGTCCTCACCTTCTGATCAGCGTTGAAAGTGGTCACGACGCGAAGATATGCTGCTTGCGGCACTTCCTCGGTCGTGTCCCACGTGTCCTTGAGCAGCATGGTTCCGCAAGCGTCGCAGTAGAAGGTCACCGCCTCGAGCCCCGCGTGCTCGGCCTTGTAGCGATACTGGATCGACGGCTCGCTCGGCACGATGCGGTGCGGTGTCCCACCCGGCACATACGCGTAGTCGCCGGGAACGAGGTTGAAATGGCGCACGCTCGAGTCGCGCATCTCAAGTCGGGCCTTGCCCGACATCTGCACCAGAACGCAGTCCTTCTCGCAGGTCAGATGGAAAGGCTGCGGCCGGTCGTTGACGCTGAGATGCAGCTGGGGGTCGACGCCTTCCGACAGCACCGGGTATTCGTCATAAGGCCCGAGGTCCTTGGCGGTGTCGAACGTATCGAGCATTCGTCTGCGCGGCATCGGATATTCCTTAAGCGACGGGGTCGGCGGTGCGGGCGAGCAACTGGCGACGACTCGCCTCGGCCGCGACCAAGTTTTTTTGGTAATAGTCCCAGCCCCAGTTGGAGAGCGGGAAAGGATCGTTGACCGTGCCGCAATTGGAGCAGGTCCGCGCCGCCTTGTCCTCGTTGTAAGGATAAAGGCAGATCGCGCCCTCCGTCAGCGTCTCCAGCGGCGGCTGATAGCCGGGTATGCCCGAGTCCGCATCGGCATCGTTCTTCGACGAGAAGCGGTGATGCATCAGCGTCGTCTGACATTCCTTGCAAAAGAAGGTCAGCGACTCCTCTTGCGGAACCCCCGCCTCGGCCTGACGCTGCGTCACCACGATTGCGGTCAAATTCTCCGGATCGGTGTCGTCCTCGAAAAAGTTGCCGACGATGTGGGTGCGCGAGCCGACGTGTACGAAGCCCGCACGCAGTCGCGACTTATTCGCCGCGAAGCAGATCGCGACCTCATCCACCGTGTTGGTGTGGTTGAACGCACTCATCTGCTTGTTGGGGCCACCCCACATGATCGTGGCTCCGGGGACGATGTCGCCATCGCCGACATAGGGGAACATCGGCACAAGGGCGGTGTTGGCGGACCGCAGCGCGTGGAAGACATTGGCCTGGAGCGGCGGCTTGTCCGGATTGGGCGGCGGAATTTCGCGGGCGTGGTCTATGGCCATGGGTTTCACCTCCTGTTCAAATCAGATTAGACCGGCTTCGGCGTAAAAACGACGAGCGCCGGAGTGAAGCGGTAGCGAAGGGCGCGCCATGCGCGCGGGGTCGAGCGGGTAGCTGAGCGGGCTGCGCTCGGGCGGGATATGGCGGAACTGGCGCTCGATCGCCTCGCGCGTTTCAATCAGACACCAGGTGAGGAGATGCGCGACGTCATCGGGCATATCGTCGCGCACGACGATGACGAAGTCGGCAAAGTCGAGCGCCGGCAGTGCATCGGGTTGCCCGGGCAGAAAACCCGCGACGAGATCGTTGCGACCCCAGCCATGTTCGCGCTGTAGTCGGGCGAGCGCCTCGGGCTCCGCCGCCAAGGCGATCCCGGCGCGCGCCTCCATGGCCTCCCGCCACCAAGGCGTCATGATCGCCTCTTGCAGCGCCGCGTCAACCTCGCCGTCGCGCATCCGGAACAGCGATTGTTCTGGCCGTGTCGAGTTGACGTACCCACCGCCCCATCCGTTGAGCGTCGCCTCGTCAATGCCATGCGCCTCCATAAAGCGCCGCGCAACATGGCCGATCAGGTTAAAGCCGTCGTCGACGGAGGTCGCGATGCGCAACGGGGGCCGCTTCTCGCGCAACTCGGCAAAGGAGGAAATGTTGTGCTCGCCGGCGATCGCGAGCACCATCTTGTCGTTCTGCGGCAGGACGCCCAGCGCGCGCAGCGACGGCATGGGCCGCGAAAACATGCCCGTGCCCGTCAGCGCCGCAGGCAGTGCGCCCGCCGGCGTGGCGATGCAAAGGTCGACCTCGCCGTCGAATACCGCCGCCAGCGCGTCAATGCCACCGTCGACGGTGTTCCAGATGCCGACGCGCGAGCGCGGACCCGACCGGTCGCAAAACTCCTGACACAGCCACGAGCAGATGCGGTGGAAGTTCGCCTGGCCCCAATCACCGATGAATTGCAGCGTGATCGACCGTTCGATCCGCGGTTGGCCCTGCTTCCAGCTTTTCAGCTCCAACACCCGCTCCTGTCCGTAAGCGCCGTGCTTTCGTGCAAATCGGCGCTTGTCCTGATCGACGTAAATCTCTTATATTGATAATATTGCTACGCACAAGAGCGGATGAGCGATCGCACAGGATGGCGCCGCTCGCCGCCGATCGCGCAATGGGAGAACGGTTTGCCATGAAGCTCGCCACGTTCAAGCGGGAAGGTCGCATCGGCTGGGGCGTGGTGGTCGCGGACGGGATCGCGGATACCGGCACGGCGCTCGCCGCGCGCTATGACGGGATCAGGGCTGTGCTGGCGGCTGACGCGCTGGGGGAGGTCGCGGTCGCCGTGGACGACGCACCACGTATTGCGACCCGCGACGTCGAATGGCTGCCGGTGCTGCCCGATCCGGGAAAAGTCTTGTGCATCGGGCTGAACTACGAGACGCATCGCCAGGAGACGGGACGCGAGGCGACCGGGCACCCGGCCGTGTTCACGCGATTTGCGGACACCCAGATCGGCCACGGCGCGCCCATCATCCGCCCGCACGTCTCAACCGCCCTCGACTATGAGGGCGAACTCGCCGTCGTGATCGGGCGTCGCGGCCGTTACATCGCGCGCGACGAGGCGATGGCGCATGTCGCAGGCTATGCCTGCTACAACGACGCCACCGTCCGCGACTGGCAGCGGCACACCATCCAGTTCACGCCCGGCAAGAACTTTCCCGCCACCGGCGGCTTCGGCCCGGTGCTGGTCACCGCGGACGAGATTGCCGACTACCGCTCGCTGCGGATCGAGACCCGCGTCAATGGCGAAACGATGCAGTCGGCCGGGCTGGACCAGTTGATCTTCGACATCCCCACGCTGATCGAATATTGTTCGAGCTTCACACCGCTGTCGCCGGGCGACGTGATCGCCACCGGCACGCCGGGCGGCGTCGGCTTCAAGCGCGAGCCTCAACTCTTCCTGAAGCCGGGCGACACAGTGGAGGTGGACATTCCCGGCGTCGGTCTGCTGTCGAACGGCGTGGCGGATGAACGCTGACGGGGACGCGCGAACCTTTGATGTCGCAATCGTCGGGGCGGGCCCGACCGGGCTCACACTCGCCAACCTGCTGGGGCTGGAAGGGGTGTCGGTCCTGCTGGTCGAACGCAACGCGACCACCGTGCAGGAACCGCGCGCCGTCTCCATCGACGACGAGTCGCTGCGCACGATGCAGGCCGCCGGCGTGGTCGACCGGGTGCTGGAGCAGGTCGTTCCCGGCTATGGCTCGCGCTACCTGACGCCGGGCGGCGCGCGCTTCCTGACGGTGCTGCCGACCGGCAAGCCGTACGGCTATGCGCGCCGCAACGCGTTCCGCCAGCCGGTGCTGGAGCAGCAGCTTCGCGACGGGCTGGCGCGTTTTCCCCATGTCCGGACCCGGTTCGGCGCGGACCTAACCGGCTTCGTCCAGGACGATGACGGCGTTGACCTGAGGCTGGGCGTCGAGGGCGGGACCGAGCGCGCGCGCGCGCGCTACCTGATCGGCTGCGACGGCGCCAGCAGTCCGATCCGCAAGGCGCTCGGCCTGTCGCTCGAAGGCGAGACCTCGCCCGAGCGGTGGCTGATTGTCGACCTGGCGGACTCGCCCGCCGAGCGCGACACGGTGGTGTTCTGCGACATCCGGCGGCCCTGCATCGCGCTGCCCGGCCCCGAACGGACCCGGCGGTTCGAATTCAAGCTGTTCCCGCACGAAAGCGACACAGACGTCCTCCGGCCCGCCAACGTTCGACAACTGCTCGAGTCCCGCGGCGTCGCGCCGGGCAGCCGGATCGTGCGCCAGACCGTGTACACGTTTCACGCCCGGCTCGCGAGCCGCTGGTCGCTGGGCCGCGTGTTTCTCGCCGGGGATGCGGCACACCTGACGCCGCCGTTCGCGGGTCAGGGAATGAACAGCGGCATCCGCGATGCGCACAACCTCGCCTGGAAGCTCGCGGCGGTCGTGCGCGGCCGGCTCGCGCCATCGCTGCTCGACACGTACGAGCTGGAACGGCGCGGGCACGTCGCCGGGATGATCGAGCTCGCGCTCAGGATGGGCCGGATCATGGGGCCGGCGAGCCGGTGGCGGGGCTGGGCCACCCAGACCGCGTTCCGGGTGGCCGGGCTATGGCCGCCGCTCCGCAGCTATTTCGGCGAAATGAAGTACAAGCCCAAGCCGTCCTTCCGAGACGGGTTCCTGATCCGGTCCGCGCATCCACTTGTTGGGCGCTTGATCCCGCAGCCAATGGTGCGCGCGTCCGACGGGAACGAGCGGCTGCTCGACGACGCCGTTCCGCGCGGCTTCGTGCTGCTGAGTGTCGACATTTCCTCAGAGTCGGCGCGCGATGCGCTGGCCGCGTTCGACTTCGGCGCGGTGCCGGTCGCGCCTGTGGCGCTCGCGACTGATCCGCGCGCGGCGCCAGCGGGCACGAGCCTGGTGGTGGTCGGTGAGGTCGAGCCTGCACTGGCGGCGCTCTCGGGCCAGATCGTCCTGATCCGCCCCGACCGCTACGTCATGACCGCCTTTGCACCCGAGGAGGCGAGGGCGGTTGCGTCCTCGATTGCGAGCCTGTTTGCGCGTCCGACGGCCGATTGCAGCGACGCGACGACCCCGATCGCCGCAGCGGCGGTTATGGAGAGCGCCGTCTGGTGATCGATCCAGCGCCGATACAGAGGAGATCAACGTGACCCCACCACTTCCGCACGCACTCGCCCTGGTATGCGCCGGCCTGTTCGCCGGGGGAGCGATGATGCAGAGCATCGTTGATCATCCCGCGCGCCTCGGGGCGGAAAGCGCCGCCGGCATCGACCAGATGCAGCGTTCGCTGCGCCATGCGGACCCGTACATGCCGCTGCTGGCGGTCGTTGGTGCGGGGATGGCGATCTGGTCTTATCTGGTGGGCGCGGGACTGATGGATCTGTTGGCGGCCCTCCTGCTCATTGCGGTGGTTCCGTTCACGTGGGCGCTGATCATCCCGGTCAACAGGCGTATCCACGCCTTCAGGCCGGGGGACCCCAATGTTGATGAAGTCGCTGGCCACCTTCGCCGCTGGGGTCGCTTTCACGCGTTCCGCAGCGTGTGTGGAACACTCGCGCTCGCGGCCTTGGCGGGGGGAAGCATTCTGGAGCCCTACGTCGTCTGACAAGCAAGAACCAAATTGCGCTTGCCAGTGCAAGTTGTGCGCTTCAACTTGCGGCATATGACAATATCGCCTGGTTCACGGTTCACATATCGAACAAATCGCACCCGCACCGGATGGCGTGGTGGAGCGGCGTCCCGGTGAGCACGGCCGACAAGCTGCTCGCGGTTCTGCCGCTGTTCACGATGGAGCAGCCGGAATGGACCGTGGAGGCCGCGGCCGAGGCGCTCGATGTGTCGGGCAGCACCGCCTACCGCTACTTCAACAGCCTATACCGCGCGGGCCTGCTCGACCCGACATCGGGGGGGCGGTATATCTTAGGCCCGGCGATCATTGCCTATGACAGGCAGCTTCGACTTCAGGATCCGCTGCTTCAGGTCGCGCGGCCGGTGATGACGCGCCTTGTCAAGCGCAATGGCGGCGATGGCGTCGCGCTGCTATGCCGCCGTTTCCGCCAGCAGGTCATGTGCGTTCACCAAGCTTTTGAGCACAAGCCCGCCCATGCCGTCAGTTACGAACGTGGGCGGCCGATGGGGTTGTTCCGCGGATCGGCCTCGGTGGTCATCCTGGCGAACCTGCCGGTCCGCATCCTGCGCACGTTGTGGCGTGACGAGCATGCCGACATCGCCGCGACCGGGCTGGGCGACAGCTGGGACGCATTCCGGGGTTCGCTCAAGAAGATACGCACAGCGGGTGTCTGGATCACGCGCGGCGAGCTCGACAAGGGCATGATCGGCATCGCCGCGCCGATCTGGCAGCCGGACCGTCAGATCGTCGGCAGCATCGGCATCGTCGTGCCGCAAGCCTCCACCTCGCCTGAGGAGGTCGCCGGCACCTCGGCCCTGGTGCAAGCGGCTGCGCGCGAGATCGATGCCGGACTGCTCGAGGCGGTCCGGGCTGAGCCGGCCGCCTGACGGCTACGCAGCATCGCCGTCGGCCGCGGCGACCCACTCGTCGAGCCAATCGACCGCTTCCTCCTCGGCGAAAGTGCCGCTCTGCTTGTCGTGCTCCAGCCGGTCGACCAGCCGGGTCGCGCCCAGTTGGGCGAACAGTTCGTCGAACTTGACGCCGCCGCCGCAGAAGCTGGCCGAGTAGGTCATGTCGCCGAGCGCCACCGTGCCATAGCGTACGCCCGTCAGGTCCGGCCGCTCGGACGAGAGCGTGTCGAAGAAGGGCTGCCCATTGTCCGGGATCTCGCCCGTCCCGTGGCTCGACGAGCAGATGACGAACAGCTTGCGCGTCTCAAACATCTTGAGCGCGGCTTTCTCCATCGGCACGATGAACGGCTTGACGCCCTTCGCCTTCAGCGCGTCGGCCATCTCGTCGGCGACAAAGGAAGCGGTGCCGCCCATCGAGGCGACCAGGATCAGTACGGGTTCGGTGATCAAGTGGTGGTCCTTCGTTTGCCGGAACGCGTGGCTCAGGTCCTGAGCGGCGCGGTGCCCCAGCTGTTCAGCGTGCGCTGCTCGTGCGGCCATTCGCCAACCGGCCGGTCGGGGGCCACGATCTCCAGTTCGGCGGAGATTTCAAGCCAGTTGCCGTCGAGATCGTGGATGAACAGGAACAGGTTGTTGCCCGGCCCGTGCCGTCCGGGACCCCATTCGACCTTGACGTGCTGTCTGGCGAAATGATCGCCCCAGTCGCGGATCAGCCCCCAGTCGCCCGCCTCGTAGCAATGGTGGTCGAAGCGGTTGCTCGACCCCTGAAATACCGCGAAGCTGTGATGCTCCTCGCTACAGCGCAGAAAGGCGGTGCGCAGCGCGCCCGCCTCGTCGACGACGTTGTCGGACAGCTTGAAGCCGAGCACCGACTGGTAGAAGTCCGACAGCCGCTGGGCGTTCAGGCTCGCCACCACGACGTGCTGGATCCTTGCCGCGAGGTGATCGCCCGCGTCGGTATCCGGCCGCCGCGCGATCCCGAAGAACAGCCGGTGGTCGTCGGGGTCATCGACCACCACGACGCCGGGCTCGAACAATTCGGTGCCGTCCTGCCATTTCTCGAACGGCCAGCCCGCCGCGCGCAGCCGCGTCTTGAGCGCGTCGAGATCGTCCTCGCCGTCGAGCGCGAAGCCGGCAAAGGCAAGCGACTTGGCCTCGCCTGGCACGAAATAGGTACGGCGCCCGGCCGCCTCGCCCAGGATGCCGCGTTCGGTATCGCGCAGCGACAATCCCATGAGGCGCTCGTGATAAGCGGCCAGCGCGCGCGGGTCGGGGGAGCCGAGCGCGATGTGGTGAAGTCGCGCGGCGAGCGGTCGGTCGATGCTGCTCATGGATTGCTCTCGCTGGTTGGGGGGGATGGAGCATGGTCGCGCCGCCAGAGCGTCCAGGCACGGTTGACCTGTCCGCTCACCGCCCGGTCGCAGGCGCGCGCCTCGCCCTCGCTGAGGAAGACGGGATCGCCCAGCCGCATCGCCGCCTGCTGCACCTCGCAGTTGCGCGCGGTGTAGATTGCGCGATACGTGGCCTGCTGGACGCCGTCGCCGACCGCAGTGAAGCCGTGGCCGCGCATCAGCACGATCGCCGCCTGCCCGAGATGCTCGGCGAGGGCGACGCCGAGCCCGGCGTCGCGGATCAGGAGGTCGCTCGCCGGCCCGGCATGATCGGCGACGTCGAACGGCTTGGGCGTGCCGTGCAGGTGGCCGCACATGTGAAAGATCGGCCGGACCGGGACGGCGGGTACGACGGTGAAGGGCAGCACCGCGATGCTATGGCTGTGGACCACGGCCTGCACGTCCGGGCGACGGCGATAGATCTCGCCGTGGATGAACCGTTCGAGGAACAGCCGGGCGTTGGGCTTGTCCACCGCGCGGCCATCCAGGTCGTGCTCGACCACGTCCTCGGCCGTCACCAGCGCGGGCGCCAGCGACCGTGACAACAGGAAGCGGTTCGGCCGGTCGGGGTTGCGCGCGCTGACATGGCCGAACGCGTCCAGCAGGCCTTCGCCCGCCAGGATGCGGCTCGCGTCGGCGACCGCCTGGCGGACCTCGTCCAGCGTCACCCTGCGTCGCCCAGATGCTGCTGGAGAAATGCATCCGTGGCGTTGTTCGCCCGCTCGGCGGAGGCGGCGTCATAGCCCTGGCCGCCGCACCGCGCGAAGGCATGGCCGACGCCCGGATAGTCCATGACCGTCACGTTCGAGATCGGCGCGAAGGTTTCCTTGATCCTTGCCTGCGCCTCGGGCGGGCAGAGATGGTCCTCGCCCGCAATGTGCAGGAGCAGGGGAGATTGCAGCGCGTGGGCCTTGTCGAGCGACGCCTGGATGGCGACGCCATAATAAGACACCGCCGCGTCGACGCCCGGACGGGTCGCCATCAGGAAGGCGAGCTTGCCTCCCAGGCAGTAGCCGACCGCGCCGATCCTCGCCGGGCCGCCGTCCATCGCGCGGAGATACTGCGCCGCGGCGAGCGCGTCCTCGACCGCTTGGGGCTGGTCCAGGCCCTTCATCAACTCGGTCGCGCGGTCGCGATCGGCCGCGTTCGACGGATCAAGATCGACGCCCGGCTCCTGCCGCCAGAACAGGTCGGGCACGATCGCCACGATCCCGCGTGACGCGTAATCATCCGCCACACCACGCATATTGGCGTTGATGCCGAAGATTTCCTGCAGCAGCACGACGCCCGCGGTCGCGCCCTCGCCGTCGGAGCGGGCGAGATAGGCTGGCATCCGCTCGCCTGAAGGCAGGTCGATGTCGATCCGGGTCGAACTCATGGTCGGGTCCTTGTGCGATGGAAACTGTGAGAGTGGCTAGGCGGCCGCCCTGGCGGGCATGAACCCGCGCAACGGCACCGTCTCGTCGGCCAGTTGTTCGATCGGCAGCGCCAGCGCGTCCTGCCCCAGCAGCCGGCGGATCATGGTCATGTCCTTGCCGCGGTTGAGCGTCACGGCGCCGACCAGCCGCTGTCCATCGAACTGGAATATCGAGGCGCCCTCCGCCCCCTCCGCCCGTCCGCGCACAACCGTCCGGTCGACGGCGGCGGGGGCGCCCGCCATCTGAAGGTTCAGGTCGCCCTGATCGGACCAGAGCCACGGGATTTCCTGATAGGGCGTCCGCACGTCGGCCATTGCGCGGCCGGCGGCCTCGGCCTGCATGTTGGCGTTCTGCCAGGATTCGAGCCGGATGCGGCGGCCGAGCAGCGGGTGGTAGTGCCGGGTAACGTCGCCCGCGGCAAAGATCAGCGGGTCGGAGGTCATGCCGAATTCATCGACGAGGATGCCGTCGTCGACTGCAAGCCCGGCCTGCTCCGCCAGGGCGGTCTCCGGCACGACGCCGATCCCGGCGACGATCACCTGCGCGTCCACCGTCGAGCCGTCGTTCAGGAACAGGACGCCGTCTTCGCCGCGGCTAACGCTCGCGTTCAGGCGGATGTCGACGCCCATCTCGCGGTGATGCGCCAGCACCGCCGCGCTCGCCTCCGGCGAGCCGAGCCGAGGGAGCAGCCGATCCGCCGCCTCGATCACCGTAACCCGGCAGCCCAGCATGGCGGCGCTGGCCGCCACCTCCAGCCCGATGAAGCCTCCGCCGATCACCACGAGCGACGGCTTTTTCCGCAGCTTCGCCTCGAGGACGCGGCACTCGTCAAGGTCGCGCAAATAGAGGATTGCGTCCGATGGGACGTCAGGGATGGACAGCCGCCGCAACCGACCTCCGGTCGCCATCATCAGCCTGTCATACGGGACAGTCGAGCCATCGGCGAGCGACACAGTTCGGGCGCGCCGGTCGATGGCCAAGGCGGCGCAGCCCGTTCGGAGCTCGATGTCGAGGTCGGCGTAGATCTGCGGCGGAAAGACAAAGGGTACAGGAGTCTCGGCCGCGAGCAGCAGCGCTTTCGACAGCATCGGGCGTTCATAGGGCGCATGTGGCTCGGCGCCGATGATCGTGATCGCGCCCCCAAAGCCGGCGGAGCGCATCGCCTTGGCGGCGCGTGCGGCGGCCTGACCGGCGCCGATCACCAGGAATCGTTGTTGCTCGCTCACCCGGTCCTCGCCTGCTGCGACTGCCTCATCCTCGACCTTCGCCCGCACCGCTATACGATGCCGACCCCCGTCACTTCAACACGTAAAGTTCATAATACGGGAAAACGGTATTGCCGTTCCTCGCTGTGGCAGCGTATCAGCAGGCAAAATGCGCGAGGAGAGAAGCATGCTGTTTCCCACCACCCTGGTCGGGAGCTACCCACAACCCGATTGGCTGATCGATCGCGAGCGGCTGGGCGGCCGGTTTCCGCCGCGCGTGCGCGCGACCGAATTGTGGCGGGTCGACCCCGCCTATCTGAGCGAGGCGCAGGACGATGCGACCATCCTGGCCGTCCGTGCGCAGGAGGCGGCCGGTCTCGACATCATCACCGACGGCGAGATGCGGCGCGAAAGCTATTCCAATCGATTCGCCAACGCGCTGGACGGCGTCGATCTCGACCATCCGGGCGTGGCGCTCGACCGATCCGGGGAGCCAAATCCCGTGCCCCGCATCACCGGTCCGATCCGGCGCCGCGAACCCGTCGACGTCGAGAGTGCGCGCTTCCTGCGCCGCCACACCGACCGGCGGATCAAGATGACCGTGCCCGGGCCGTTCACAATGACGCAGCAGGCGCAGAATGACTACTACCGCCATCCCGCGGATGCCGCGATGGACTATGCCGAGGCGGTCCGCGACGAGATCCGCGATCTGTTCGCCGCCGGCTGCGACATCGTTCAGATCGATGAGCCCTATATGCAGGCGCGGCCCGACGCCGCGCGCGAGTACGGGCTGGCGGCGCTCGCCCGCGCGCTGGACGATGTGGAAGGTGAGACGGCGGTCCACATCTGCTTCGGCTACGCCCATGTAATTCACGAACGGCCGAGCGGTTATTCCTTCCTGCCCGAACTCGCCGGCTGCTCCTGCGTGCAGGTGTCGATCGAGACGGCGCAGTCGCACCTGAACTGCGCGGTGCTGGAAGGATTACGCGGCAAGAAGATCATGGTCGGGTGCATCGACCTGTCGACCAACGAGGTGGAGTCGCCCGAACTCGTCGCCGATCGGGTGCGCCGCGCGCTTCCCCATGTCGCGGCCGAGGACGTGATCTTGGCTCCCGATTGCGGGATGAAATATCTGGACCGGGAGGTGGCCGACGCCAAGCTGCGGGCGATGGTCGCGGGCGCGGCGCTGCTGCGCGCCGAGCATGCACGGTGAGTGTCGCCGACCGGCCCGCTGGCGCGGTCAAGGGCGAAAGCGATCCCATATGGGTGGATGACGTCCTCGCAGCCGCGAGACCTTCGGCCTTTATGTGGCTCGCCTTGGCGCTGTGCGTGCTGGTGGGAATGGCCGAAGGGTATGACATCCAGGTGATGGCGCTCGCCGCGCCCCTCGTGGCGAAGGCGTGGGGGCTCTCGAAGGGTTCCGTGGGCTTGCTGCTGACGGCGTCGGTGGTCGGGCTGGTGGTCGGCAGTTTCCTCCTGTCGCCGCTCGGCGATCACTGGGGCCGGCGACCCGGGGTCATTCTGGGCATGCTGATCGCGGGACTGGCGACGGCGGCGGGCGCATGGATGCCCGACATGGCGACGCTGGTCGCGATGCGCTTCGTCGCGGGAATCGGATTGGGGCTGGCGCTGCCCAACGTGATCGCGCTGGCGATGGAGATCGTGCCATCGCGCCTGCGCGTGACCGCGATCGTGCTGGTGAACTGCGGCTATCCGCTTGGCGGCGCGGTCGGCAGCGCCTGGGTGGGAGGCAAGATTCCCACTTATGGATACCCGATCACCTTCCTGGCGGGCGGGATCGCGACGCTGGTCGTGCTGGTGCTCTGCGTCGTTCTGCTCCCCGAATCGCCGCTGCTGCTCGCGCGCCGGCCAGCGCGCACAACCGAGCTCGCGGGTCTGCTTCGGCGGCTGGGGGGCGCGTTCGCCGCCACCCCGGCCGGATTTGCATTGCGCGAGGCTGCCCCGCCGCAGTCGCGCGTCGCCGCTTTGTTTCAGGAGGATCGCGCCCGCGCGACGCTGCTGCTGTGGCTGGTCAACTTCTCAGGCCTGGCCATGGTGTATTTCTTTATCAACTGGCTGCCGTCGATCATCGTGGGCAGCGGTCAGGATGCGCGGCGTGCGCTGATGGCCGTATCGACGTTCAGCTTCAGCGGCATCGTCGGCGGCGTGCTGCTTGCGTCGCTGCTGCGCAAGGCTCCCGCGACGCGGCTGCTCGGCGTCGCCTATGGGGTCGCGCTCGTGGCGTCGATCGCGCTCGCGGTGACGCCGGCGATCGGAGCCGCGTTCTTCGCGCTCGTGGGGTTGGCGGGCGCGGCGATGGTGGGTTCGCAATTCTGCCTGACGGCCGTCGTCAACCAGTTCTACCCGAGCGCGATCCGCGCGACCGCGTCGGGCTACGCCACCGGGGCCGGACGCCTGGGCGCGACCTTCGCGCCGCTCGCGGGCGCGCTGGTGGTGGCCTCCGTGGCGCACGCGCAGCAGGCGCTGGCGGCGGCGGCCGCGCCTGCGGCCGTGGCGCTGCTCGCGGTGCTGGCGCTGGAGCGTCGGACGTCGCTCAATCGTTCGGTTGAACCTGTCGCTGTTGCCGGCGTCGTTCCGGGAAGCGTGCGATGACGCGGGCGTCGTCGGGTCGATGCCGGGCGATGTCCGCCGATCATCGCGTTCGGATACGCCTCAGGAACGCGCTGCTGAGTTGAAGCGTGGCCGTGGCGGCCTGCAGGCGCGTGTTGGTCAGGAAGACGTGCGTCATCCGCTGCCAGACATGCAGGTCGACGGTGCTTCCGGCGGCTGTCATCGAAAAGCACTTCGTCCGCGCCGACACGGATCAGCGCCGGCACGCGACCGTCGAAGTCCCCGTACAAGGGGGATGCGCGCCAATCGCGGCCGTCATGGCCGTGCAGGTAATCGGCCGCCGCGGCGGCCAGCACGTCGCGGGTCAGGAGCCGGTCGCGCCGGGCGCGGGTGGTCAGGCTGTCGCCGGTCAGGGTCAGGTCGGTCCAAGGCGAGAACGCCACCAGGCCGAGCGGCGGCGGCAGGTCCTCCGTTTCGGCAGCCGCCCGCACCGCCGACCCGAGCGCCAGACAGAGCCCCCCGCCGGCCGAATTGCCGACCACCGCGATCGCGTGGCCGCCGCGGGCCAGGGCGCGGTAGGCGCCCATAGCGTCGTCGAACGCGGCCGGGAAGGGCTGGTCCGGCGCCAGCGCGTAATCGGCCACGAACGCCGCCATTCCGGACGCCGCCGCGACACGGTCGACGAAATGCCGGTACGCCGCCGCCGTCCCGAGCACATAGGCACCGCCGTGCAGATAGGGACGTGCGGCTGAGCGGAACAGGAAAGTGCCATAAGGGCTGGGTAGTTCTTTTCAGAAGTCCCATTCGGAATTAGGGAGGCGCAACGGTCTGAGGCCGCCATTGGCGACGGCGTCGGGCAGGAGAAACTCGTAGCGGCCCAGGAAGTTGATGTGGCGCCACAGGATGGGAGACAGGCGGGTGATGTCCGCGGGTTGCGGAGCCGGTCCGCTGTCAGCGAGGTGCTGGAGCGCTTCCTGCATGTAAGTGGCGTTCCAGTGGACGATGGCGTTGAGGGCGAGGCCGAGAGCCCCGAGCTGTTCCTCTTGGCCTTGGCGAAGCGGGGTCCTGATCTCGCCGCGTTCGCCGTGATGAATGCGCCGCCCCAGCTTGTGGCGCAGTTCCTGGCGGTTGAGCTGAACAAGGGTGCGGCGACGAAAAGCGGGATCGTCGATCGTGCGCAGGACGTGCAGCGTCTTGATGATCCGACCGAGTTCGGAGAGGGCCTTGGCGAGCGTCGTCGGCCGGTCCTTGACCTGGAGCGTGCGCATGACGCCGGCCGCTTTCAGGTGGCCGAGCTTGAGCGATCCGGCGAGCCGGATGAGGTCGGGCCAGTTCTCGATGATCAGCCGGGTGTTGACCGTTCCGCGCGCGGTCGCGTCGAGCGGCCCGTAGTCGGCTTGCCTGTCGATGCGCCAGAGCTTGGCGCCGCCGATATCGGCGAGGCGCGGGCTGAACTGGTAGCCCAAGAGCCAGAACAGGCCGAAGATGGCGTCGGAGTAGGCGGCGGTGTCGGTCATGATCTCGATCGGCTCAAGCTCGGTCTCCTGTTCGAGCAACAGGGCGAGAAGGGTGAGGCTGTCGCGCAGGGTTCCCGGGATCACGAGCGCGCCGAGGCCGCTGAACTGGTCGGACAGCATGTTATACCAGGTGACGCCGCGCTTCTGGCCGAAGTATCTGGGGTTGGCCCCGGCATGGATCGCGTTCGCGGGCGCGGTGAAGCGCATGCCGTCGGCGGAGGCGACCTCGCCCTTGCCCCAATGCTCGACGATGGGCAGGCGGGCGTGCGCGGCGACGATCGCGGCGTTGGCGGCGGCGATGGTGTCGGGACGGATGAAGTTCTGCCCGAGCCAGGACAGGCGGTCCCGGCGGAGTGCCGGGATGTCGGGCCGCGCGATCGGCTCGAGGCCGATGTTGCAGGCCTCGCCGACCAGGGCCGCGCAAAGGCTGACCTCGAAGTTCTCGACCTTGGCGTGGCGTTCGCTCAGATGGGTGAAGCTCCGGGCGAAGCCGGTCCGCGCCATGACTTCGAGCAGGATGTCGGGCATGCCCGCTTTGGGCATCCGGGTCTGGACGGCCCTGCGGAGCCCGAGGAGGCTTTCGGGCTCGTCGAGGCGGTCGAGCGGGCTGACGACGATCTCGGCTTTGCCGTTCACCGTCTCGAAGCGCAGGTCGGGGTTGTCGGGAGCGCGAGCCGCGACCTCGCGATATGCGTCGCCGAGACGCCGCGACAGAGCTTCGATCTCGGCGGCGCCGTCGAGCGACCGGCCAAGCGCGCGTGCGACCATCAGCCGCGACTCTCGCCAGGCCTGGCCTTCGAGCATGCCCCGGCGCGGATCTCCGTACCGGATGCCGGGCTCGGCGAACACGTCGCGGCGCTTGATGGCGAGGCGCCAGGCGTCGATCACGGCGAAGACATAGGCGCGGGGGTCGTCGACCTTTTCGTCGTGGTCGAGAACATACCGGCGCCATGCCTTGGTAACGACCTCGGTCGGCGCGTCGCGCAGCTTGGGTCCCGACCAGTCCGGGATGGCCTTGAGATAGGAGACCGCCGCCTTGACCGCCTGCCCGCCCGGGGCCGCGTCCATCTCGATGCGGGTGGCGATGTTGAAGAACAGCCGTCGCGCGCGGCGCCAGCGAGCGCGGAGTTGGGCGTAAGGCTTGGCCTCGGCGGGCTGCGCGATGGCGTCGATCTCGGCCATGGCGGCCTCCAGCGCGACCCGCGGCAACCGCTCGAAGAGGGCGTCGCGCCATTGATCGAGGGGCAAGGCGTCGTCGGCCATCACCAGGCCCCCCATGTCCCGCAGGAGCATCGCGGCGTTGTCGAGATCGCGCAGGCTCCTGAGCCGGGCCTGCTTGCCGCCGGCCTCGGCGTTCTTGACGAGGTCCGTGAGCAAGACTTCGGCAAGCTCGGCCGCGTCGTCCTGCGCGGCCGCTTCCAGCGTGTGGAACAACGCCGCGACCGTGGCGGTCCGGCGCGGTTCCTGGAGGGCCGCGATGGCGGACGGCTTGCTGATCCGCGCGACGCGCGCGAGCCGCTCCAGCGTCGCGGCGGGAACGCCTGGGGGCATGGAGGGGCGCAGGTGGAACTCCCGGACCGCTTCAAGCCGGTCGAGGTGCCGGAAGAACTCGGTCGAGGCCCGCTTCGACGGAACCGTGCGCAGCGCGTCCAGGGCGGCGAACGCGGATGTATCGCCCTCGTCGAACAGCCGGGCGATGCGCGAGCGCTGGTCATGGCCGAGGCTGGCGACCAGGTGCTTCCAGAGCCGGGTTCGCGCACGGTCGCGGACGCTCCCGACCAAGCGTTCGAGGATCGTGACGCCCGGCAAGAGCACCTTGTTGGCAATGAGCCAGGCGGCGGCCCGGTCAATCAGTGGTCCGGGCCGATCGTCGCCGCTCCAGCACAGCGCGTAGAGCCAGCGGGTCAGGCGAAAGCGCGCTCGGGCATTATCGCCGAAGTCCGTGAAGCCGAAGCGGTCGCGGATCGCCGCCAGGTGCCGGACGCGGCTCCGGCCCTCGAAATAGCCGTCCAAGGAAACCGCCTGCCCGAGGCCGAGTTGCTCGCGCAGCGTCTCCAGAACGGAACAGGGCACGTCGTCGACCGCGCCGGGGAACACGCCCAAGAAACGGACGCCGGTGAGCATGGCCGCGAAGCCAAGACGGTTATGCTCGCCGCGCAACTCGCCGATCACCTCGCGATCGGTCCCGTCCAGATGAAAGAACCGGGCGAGTTGCTCGGGTGCCGGGTCGCCGCTGAAACGGGCGAAGCTTCGGCGCTGGTCATCGGAGAGGTGGCGGGTCGGCATGGCGCGCGGAACTCCCAAGTTTTGCGAAGAGCGGCGCGGGCACGGAAATCCGCGGCTTCGCGCTTCGCAAAACACCTGCGCGGAAGCGCCGCATTCTGCAATATGATTTGCAGTAGCACCGGCAGCGCCCCATGAAGCTCGGCTATGCCCGCGTCTCGACGCAGGATCAGGACCTCGACCTGCAACGCCGGCGTCTTGGCGACACCGGTTGCGAGTTGCTGTTCGAGGAGAAGATATCGGGGGCCAAGCGCAATCGGCCCAAGCTCGAGGAACTGATCGATAAGCTTCGCAAGGGCGATGTCCTGGTGGTCACTCGTCTCGACCGGCTCGCGCGCTCGACCAGCGAGCTGCTCGCCATCGCCGAACGTATCACCGAGAAACAGGCGGGATTACAGTCGCTCGACGAGCCCTGGGCCGACACCACCAGCCCGTCGGGGCGCATGATCCTCACCGTGTTCGCCGGCATCGCCGAGTTCGAACGTCACCTCATCCACAGCCGCACCGACGACGGCAGACGCGCCGCCATGGCGCGGGGCGTGACGTTCGGGCGTCCACGCAAGATGCGCCACGATCAGCAGGCGCTCGCCCGCGAACTCGTGCGCGAAGGCAAGTCGATCAGCGAGGTAGCCAGAACCTTCAACGTCCACCCCGCCACCATCTATCGCTGCATCGACCAGAACTGAGGCTTATGGCACTTTCCTGTTCCGCTCAGCCGCACGTCCCAACTAGAGCGTCGGCGGCGAACATCCCCTTTCGCACGCGCGCTTCGGCGAGGTAGGAGCGAAAGTCCTCGACGACAATTTGTCCCTCGGGCACGCTATCCATGAACCGGCGAATGCGGCTCCGTGCGCGGTCCTCATTCCATGCCATCGCGTTTAATCCTCCGTTCGCCGGCGAACCCGGCAGACATCTAGCGGAACGAACGTATAGCGCACATGTGTCGAACTGGTCCAGAACATCAGCATTTGGAGCCGCGACGTTTCTGTGGGTAGGCGAGCGGGTTCGGTCTGCAGACGATTCCCTTTGTGAACGTAGGCGTGCTGCTCAACGCTTAGGGGTCAAAGGGCTGCCGGCGTGCCTCGAGAACGTCGTTAGCGCGCCTTCTGGCATAGACCCGGTGACGTGCGGACTTTGTGGCGGCGTTCACCAGGGAGATCATGACGCGCCTCTTCATCGTTTTTCCGGAATGCGCTATTCGCGGCGGTGGACGACGGGAGAGTGCCTTGATCGAGCGGTTCACCGGTGATGCGGGGCGCAGACTGCTGTTGGAAGAATTGGGCAGGCAGAAGATCATTACCGGTGCCCCGGAACTGGCTGCTGAGCTGGCGGACGCCGGCGAGCTTGTGGAGTTTGCCCCAGGCGACCTGCTGATCCAGCAAGACGATGTAACCAACGACGTCCTACTACTCATTGGCGGTGTGTGCGACGTTGTCGTAAACGGCCGCCGTGTGGCGAAGAGGTCCAGCGGCGATCACGTGGGTGAGATGGCCGCGATACAGCCTACCCAGCGACGCTCTGCCAGCGTAATCGCAGAGGACGCGGTGCTCGCCCTGAGGCTGTCCGAGCCGGCCTTCTCCGACGTAGCGGGGCGAAATCCGGCAATCTACCGGTCTATTGCCAAGGAGCTGTCCCGCAGACTGCTGCAGCGCAATGCCAACATCGGCGCGTTCCGTGAGCGAGTGCGCATCTTTATTATTTCGTCTGTCGAAGCGCTGCCGATCGCCCGAATGATCGAGAACGCATTTGAGCATGACCCGTTCTTCGTCGAGCTTTGGACGGCGGGTTGTTTCAAGGTTGGCAATTACACGCTGGATAACCTGGAAGCAGCGGTGGACAACGCAGACTTTGCAATTGCGATCGCCCACGCCGACGACTTCGTTGAGAGCCGGGAGGAGATGTGGCCAGCTGCGCGCGACAACGTCGTGTTCGAGCTCGGCCTGTTTATGGGCCGCCTCGGCCGGACGCGCGCGATCCTAATGGAGCCGAGGGGCAAGGATGTGAAGCTACCCAGCGACCTGGCTGGCGTAACCACAATCCCATACCGCTTCGAGAAGGGTGCCAGCAATGCGGCCCTCATGGGTCCGGCCTGCAACAAGCTGCGCGATCACGTGCTCGCGCTCGGACCGATGAACGGATAGCTCCGAGGACCGAAAGGATCACGACGGACGTGGCGGTAGACGAGGACTTCCTGCAGGAGCGTGTGGACACGCTGTTCGGGACGACGTTTGAAGAGCGTGACGGTCGCGTTGTCCCCTCCACCGACGATGTGGCGCTCGGGAACGGCGCGGTGAAGATCGACGCAGCCTTCCTCTACGCCGACCTGGCGGGATCGGCCAAGCTAGCGAAAATCTGCCCTTGGAGCACCACTGCCAAGATCATTCGCGCGTTCCTTGACTGCTCGACCCGGCTGATCATCAAGCACGGCGGCAAGGTGCTCAGCTTCGACGGCGACAGGGTGATGGGAGTCTTCATTGGCGACGGGAAGAACAGCGCGGCGGCTACGTGCGGGCGAGAAATCCACTGGGAAGTGAGGAAGATTATCCAGCCTTCGGCGACTGCGCAGTTCAAGTCTATAAAGAACGCCGGGCTCGAGCTACGGGCTTGCTCGGGTATCGATGTTGGCGAAGTGCGTGCGGTACGCTCTGGCATCCGCGACAACAACGATCTGATCTGGATCGGCAAAGCTGCGAGTTTCTCGGCGAAGCTCTCCGACGTAAGGGACACCGTCTACCAGACCTATATTTCAAGCCGTGTTCACCCCATGCTTAACGAGGCTGCCAAGCTCGATGCCTAGGGCAAGAGCATGTGGACGGCCGCGAGTTTCAACTTCGCGGAAGACACTGAGACGGTCTACAAGTCCAACCATTGGAAAAAGCCGTAGGTTGATCGAAGCACAGGACGATCGCACTCGGATCAAGTCTATCCTCCTCGCCCGGGTCGGCTGCTGTCATTTTGACGCGGTTGCGGGTAAGCGTCCGCTGTCGGACGTGATGCCCTTTCCGACCTAACCTTTATTCTCGATCGCCGAGGAGTCTCCCTTCGGACTCTGGAAGGAGGTTCGGGATGGGACGGATGGAGATCATCACGCGGACGGAGCGTCGACGGCGCTGGAGCGAAACGCTGGAAACCGATTGTTTCTTGCTTACCTCATCGCCGAGGAGATCATCGATGCGCCTGCCTGACTTGGAAGCCTGGGCGATTTTCGCCGCCGTTGTCGAGCATGATTCGTTCAGCGGCGCCGCCGAGGCGATCGATCTGTCCAAGGCGACCGTATCGAGGGCAATCGCGCGATTGGAGGCAAGCCTCGGTCAATCTTTGTTTCACCGTACGTCACGGCAATTGACGCTGACAGAATCGGCGCGCCCGCTGGTCGAGTATGCCCGACGTATCTTGGGTGAAGCGCGTGCGGCCGAAGAAGCGGCACGAGATTCCGCGCAATCGCTGGAAGGGCGGGTGCGGCTGGCGGCGCCGATGAGTTTCGGGATCCGCCATTTGTCGCCGCATCTCGCCGATTTTCTCGCCGCTCATCCGGCAATCGAGGTAGAACTTCATCTGTCGGACGCGCGGGTCGATATCGTCGCCGACGGCTACGACGTTGCACTTCGAATTGCGGACTTGCCTGACAGCAGTCTGCGCGCGCGGCGCCTATGCGGGATCAGGACCCATATCGTTACCAGTCCGACCTATCTGGCTCAGCGCAGGCGGCCCGATCATCCTTCCGATTTGGGCGAGCACAGTCTGTTCGGCTATACTAACATCGTGGGGCCGATGCGCTTTACGGAGGCAAGCGGGGAGGAAGTATCGATCCGCCCGACCGGTCAGCTTCGCGCCAATAGCGGCGAGGCGATGGTGCCTGCGCTGGTCGCGGGGTTGGGTATAGCGCGGTTACCGGGTTTTATCATCAGTGAGCATCTAAAGTCCGGGGCGCTTGTCACGATTCTCGAGGACTGGACCCCGCCGCCGGTCGGACTTCATCTGATGACACCGCCAAGCCCGTTGCGCCCGGCCCGGGTCGAGGCACTGATCACGTTTCTGGCCGATTCACTGTCGGAGCCGACCGGAGGTTGGTTGCGGGATCTCGTGCGCGGCACGTAGTCACTCGCGCCCCACTCTATCGATCAAAGGCCATTGATGCGCAAAAATTGCATAGCTGCTGCCGATATAAACTGAACGGATGGCCGGAGTTGGCGAGCGTTCAGTCTCAGCTGAACGGCCGTGCATTGGGTCAGGCCAGCCCCTACCGATCTAATCAGCTCTTTTTGGCCGTCAGGTGACGGCTGAGATGCTTGTTCATCTCGAACATGCTCGCCGACTTTTTTCCGAAGACCTTCTCGAACTTGTCGTCCGCATTGATCTGCCGCCGGTCCTTGGCGTCCTGCAGATCGTGCTTCTTGATGTACTCCCAAACTTTGCTGACGACCTCGCTGCGGGGTAGGGCCTTGTCGCCGACAATCTCGGCCAGTTCGGGAGACGGGGTCACGGGAGCCGTAATGCCGCCGCGCGCACCACCCACAGGCTTACCGGTCTTCTCAACCTTCTTCTCGGCTGCCTTGGTCTCGTCCTTACCGCGCTTCGTCGCCGTGCGTGCCATCTTCCTGTCCCTCTAATCGTTGATACCGCCGTGACGGGTCACCTCGTGGCAAATGGTGAACCGTACCGGTCGATGATGTCAATTGGCCAAGAGCGCCCGCCGCCGATTCCACGTCATTAGGCCACGCCAGTCCCCATGTTCCACGACGGGAAACAGCGGCGAGACGGCACGTTCGACAACCATGGCAGGATCGGAACGGATCCGCGCACGCTGGGCGCAGCGACCAGAGGAGCGACCATGGACGAGTTTGCACGGATGATGAGTATGGAGGGCGTGCGTCCTCTCGATCGACCGAAGGAGAAATTTCCTCGGTTCGCTAAACAGCCGCGCGCGACCTCCAGTCAAAGCACCGTAGTGATGCCGCAGTTGGGACCCGTTGGTCACGCGTGGGTTGTCGGCCTTCGAGCGCGCACTGCGCTTGAGACAGCGCTTGAGCGTCTTGTCACCGAGATCCGCGATTGACGGCGTGGCTGGGCGACCGGCATTCGTCAGAATGGCACGACGGTTACTTTGCCTGCCTCCTCAGGAGCGGCATCGCTGCTTGGCACCGCAGATCGCCAGTCGCTGCGGCTAATAATCGTCGGCGGGGACGGCTGGACGTTCGTCATGCACCCGCTGATGGGGGTTGCCACGCTAGATGAGGACCCCGCCAGCTCCGAATGAACAAGCGTCCGAAGTTTGGAAGCCGCTCGTACGGGCTGCGCGACCGTGCTGTGGGTCTGACGAGTCAAAGGTCGGCGCGAGGTGCGAAGAAGCGACCGCAGCGCCATGGTGGGCGCGATCGCCTCGCCGATCTCCAACCCGTCCCGCATACCGGGGATGCGGTCGCCGATCTTGCCCGGCGCCTGAAGCGCGATGATCGGCACGAAGCTGCACCTGATCGCGAGGCGCTCGTCCTCAAGCGGGATGGCGTCATCGTTCGCGGTGTCGCTGGCGAAGCCGCGACAAACTGAGCATGAGGTCAGACCGTCCCGACAGCTACGGCTCTGCCCGTTAGCGTTGTTTAGCGTGAAGTCAGCGCCTTGCCCTCATCCAGACGAAGGTTAGTCGATCTTCGGGGATTTGATCGTCTGCTGGGTGGGGGCGGGCGTGGCGGCTTGGCTGGCCGGCTTGATTGCGGGCGCATCGAAGCGGTGTCCCTCGCCTAGCTGGTTGGCGATGGCGGCGATCATCTTGCTTCCCACCTCGGGCATCTGCGCGATCTTGCGGCCGAGCTGCTGCTCTGCGTCCCTGAAGCCGATCTGGAGTGTAAGTTGGGCATCGCGGAGGAGGGGATCGGCGAGCCGCTCCCTGGGAGTCTTGTCGAGGAAGGATTGTGCGATCGCCTGGTTTCGGATCACCCCGGCCATCGGGCCATAGTCGGCTTGGTGGGCGGCGCGGGACGCGGCGATCCACTGATCGCGGTCGAACTTGCCGGGATCGAGGCGGTGCCCGGCCCGACCGGCGAGCTGGCGCAGATACTCGAGCTGGTTGCGCCCATTTCCTTCACGGAAGGGGTGAGCGTAGTTGACGTCGCCGATGATCTCGCCAGCCTTGGCGGCGAAACCGTCGACGTCGAGATTCTTCAGAAACGCGCTGCCCTGCAGGCGGCGGTCAATGTCGGCGAATCCGTTCTCGAGGAAATGACGCGGCTGAAACTGACTGCCGTCCTTCGAGATTTCGACGGTGCGGAGCTGGCCGGCCCAGGCGTAGACGTCCTGGAACAGGTGGCCGTGAATGGCTTTGGCGTGAGTGAGGTCGAACTTGCCGGCAGGAACGCCTTCGCGCGCGCGCTGCGCGGTAAGAAGGCGTTCCGCTTGGTCGAGCTGGGCGGCGTCGGTGATGCCGAGCTTGTTCTGGAGCACCCGTGTCCCGGGAATGACATAGGGGTCGTCGCCGCTCATTCGGCGGCAATCTGACCCCGATCGCCGATGTGGTCGAGGATGTATTGCCGGCAGTGATCGTGAGACCAGCACTCACGCTCGAACATCTCGAACATCGCTTCTTCGTCGGGCGTCAGTGGGTTGCTCTCGATCGCGAGGAGTCCCTGGAACGAGATGCGGCGCGCCTTGGCAGCAGCGACTTCTTCATGAGAGAGGAGGGTATCGGCCATGATCGTGTTCCTTCGGCTGAAATGTGTAGCAGATCGGGGGGCAAGACGCGAGCAAAGGGGAGCAGCCTCCCCTCTGGCGGGCGGCCGAAGCCGCCCGGTGCCCGGGCTCATTCCTCCCAGAGAGGCTTGAGCTTGCGGGCACGCTTGGTGGTGGGTCGCGGGGCGGGCATCCCGTTGGCCTCGATCTCCGCAATGATCGCTGCGAGATCCGCGAGCCAGGCTTGGGTGCGTGTGGTGTGATCGGACATGTGAATCTCCGTCTGTTCGTTTGAAGACGGGGACGGCTGGACGATCGGCCGGGGTCGGGGTCACAGAACCGCGTAAGCGGCCGCGGAGCGGGACGTGGGGGAGCCGATTTGCGCAGCAAATTGGAGCGCATCACAATCCGGGGGCAACCGGCTCGGGCTGGGATGGTAAGGCAAAGGAGCGTCATGCCGCCTGCTCCGCCCGGAACCCTGGCCAGCGTCGTCGGAAGGCGACGTCCAAGTCGTTGTTGAGCACGCGGGTGCGGGTCTGAAGCGTGAGATGCGCGCCGCGCCTGGTCCAGCGCATCGACTGTCGCTTGGAGAACCGCTTGGCGACGACTTGGTTGATCGCGCTTTCCACGAACCCGGACGAGATGCGCTCGCCCGCGCGGAAGCGCTCGCCATAGTCGATCACGCTGCCCGCGTTGCGGTGTATGTAGACCTGGAACTCGCGGGCCGCGGCCCCTAGCCGCTTCAGCTTGGCCCGGCGCTCGCCGGTGGCGTCTTCGTGCTCGGCCTCGACGTCCGCCTCGATCCAGCCGATGCTCGCTTCCGCCTCGCGGGCGTGGCCGTGCCAGAGAAGTTGCTTCACCCGTTCGAGGTCACCCAAGCGCTCATCCCGCCAGCGGTCCTGGGCCGCGGCGCCCTTCACCATCTGACCGAGCGCGGTCACGCGCATGGCGACGTGGAACCAGTCCAGCACGTGTTCAGCTTCCGGGCCGAGGCGCCGGCCCAGCGTGCGCACGCTCTCGCCGCCGTCGGACAGCATGACCAGCTTCTGGTTGGGTTGGTAGCCGAGCCCGCGCAGCATCTCGAACATGCGCCGGCGTGGCCGATCGTCGAACGCCTGCACGAACGCGAAACAGCGGCCAGGTGGGGCGGCGTCGGGTGCGGTGCCGCCAGCCTCGTCGACGGCGGCGTCGCGCTCGAACGAGCCCAGCCCCTTGCCGGCGATCACCTCGAACCAGGAACCCTCGCGGTCGCGGACGTAGCCGCCGTCGATGCCGACCACCACCGGGCCATTCGGCTGCTCCATCTCGAACAGGTCACGCTGGCACCCGTCGAAATAGTAGCCCTCCTCAGGCCCGAGTTGCGCTTCCTCGCGCTCCGCCACGCCGTGGAGGTGTCGGCGCACGCGCTCGGCACCGATCGGGCGGTCGAGCGGCAGCAGCTCGCTCAACATCCTGGCCGCTAGGCCGAAGGAGACGAGCGACGCCCAGCGTGTCTCGAGGTAAAGGAGCTCGGGCGTGGTGCGCTCGGGCAGCAGGGTCGCGATCGGCGTCACCGTCGCGCTCGTCTCGTCGTCGCCGCCGCATAAACAGCGCCTCAGCCGCTCGGCTTGTACGATCTGCTCGCCGAAGGCTGTGCGCATTGCCAGAGGACGGCGCTCCTTCAGCCCGCGAGCGGTTCCGCACGCCGGGCAGGCGCGGTGCGCGGCTTGCCACCGCTCGATCTGAGCGGAAACGAGGCGAGCCTGCACGTCGCGGAGCAGCTCGTGCGCTTCGGCGAGCGTCAGCCCGAGCGTCTCGGGCGCGAGTTCGTCCAGGCGGTTGATCGCCGCGGCGGTGCTGAGCCGGCCTTCTCCGGCTGGCGGCCCGATCTCGACCTGTACGGTGCAGCGCAGGGTCATGGTGAAAGCTCCTCGTCAGCCCCCGCCAGTGCTCGTACTCGCTCGTTCGCAACCTGCTTGTCGAACGGCTCGGTGAGCCGAAGCCTCCGCTCCGACCGGCGCACGATGCGATCCAGATCGTCCAAGCGGTCGGGATCGTCCGTGATCACGCCGAAGTCGCCCGTATCGTGCGCGGCGAGCAGGTCCCGGCCGAACTCCGCCAGCTCGGCCATATCCAGGTCCCCGCTCAAGCCGAGCGCCTCGCCAACGGCGTCGGCGTAACCTGCCGGACCACCGCAGTCCTCGGGCGGGCAGGTGCCGTTCCCGCCCACGCAGCGCGGCACGGCGCCACATGCATCGGCCGTTGTCGCCGCCTCGATGCGCACCTCATGCTCCCACCAGTCCCCGAAATCGTAGACGTAGGTGAAGCGCTCGCCGGGCCAAAGACGGAACCGGGCGAACGGTACGCGCGGGTTTTGCCCCGTCTCCGGGCTGTAATCGACGCCGTGAAGGTGGAACGACCAGAGATGCGCGTCCTCCCAGCCCATCGCCGCCTGGATCACGCGATGAAGGTGGTCGAGCGGGATCGCGGCGGGGACAACGATCCGCCGCCAGGCAGTAGGCTTCACGTCGCGCAACGATACGCGCAACCGGACGAGATCGGCGGGGGCGATCGCATCCGGAGCGGCGCGTCGACGGGTCACGCGGCCCGGCGCTCCGGCATGGCACCTGCCGCCTCGGCGTCGGATTCGGCGACGTAGGCGTAGAGCGTGGGCTTGGAGATGCCCATGAGCTTGCAGATCTCGCGCACCGTCTTGTCCTTCGCTCGGTAGAGCTCGACCGCGTGGCGGCGCTTGTCGGGCGACAGCCGGTGCTTGCGCCCGCCCATGCGCCCACGCGCGCGCGCCGCTTCCAGCCCGGCCTTGGTCCGCTCGCGGACCAGCGCGCGCTCGAACTCGGCCAAGGCGGCGAACAGGTGGAAGGTGAGCTTGCCGTTGATGGTGGCGGTGTCGATGCCCTCCGTCACCGAGCGGAGCTGCACGCCGACCTCGTCCAGCTTGCGCACCAGTGCGATCAGGTCGGGGAGCGAGCGGCCAAGCCGGTCGAGGCGCCAGACGACGAGCTGATCGCCCGCGCGCGCGTACTCGAGCGCCGCGGCCAAGCCGGGCCGGTCGGCCTTCGCGCCCGACCTCTTATCCTCGAACGTCTTCTCGCAACCTGCCCGCGCCAGTGCGTCGCGCTGCAGGTCGAGGTGCTGGTCCTCGGTCGACACCCGGGCATAGCCGATGAGCAAGGGCAAGATCCCGTTCTGGGCAGGAAAGCCGTCAACGGGCGGCCCCCATTGCCTTAGCTCGACTTTCCGCATTTCAGGCGGCGTAGCAGGCAAGATCGATCAGGTGGTCGAGTATTCCGTCGGTTGATTTCCGCGGGTGCCGGTCCTGTTGGGACATGGCAAAAGTCTGGTCAGTCCATAATTGTCGCCGGACGGCAGCGAGCGCATCGCTGAAGGTGACGGCCTCCTTGGCATACCAGCGTGCCGAACGCACGACGATGGTGCGGGCCTTGTGGATGTCGTCGGTGAACAGGGTGATGAGCGAGAACAGCGCCAGCAGCATGGGGGTAGTGCGGGCAATGGCGCGGTCGGTCCACTGACGCTGCGTCTCGACGCCAAGGTGACGGCGAACCTCGGCGAAGGTCACCTCGATCGACCAGCGGCGGATGAACCAGCCGAGCATGTCGGCGGGCGGGACATCAGGATCGGTGGAAAGGAACGCCTGAGGCCTGAACCGTCCGGTGGGATCGCGCACGACAAGCCAACGCAGGGGCACGACGGGGCGGCCGGGATGGCTCCACACCGCGCAGCCGGTGGCGAGTTCAACGCGCCGTTCGCCCTGGCCGTACCAGTCGGTGACGATATGCGTCGACCATGAAGTCGCAGGATCGGCGAGGCGCTGCGCCAGCGTCGGGAGCCGTTCGCCGGTCCGCCGCGGGCGGCCTCTCGTGCCTGATCGGCGTGGCGGAGCTGGCACGAACAGACGCGCATCGAGCCGCAGCCGCGTCACCACACAGACGTGGCCGCGCACGGCGTCGAGCAGGTCGATCGCGGAGAAGCCGCTGTCGGCGACGGCCACGATGCGCCGCTCGGGCAGCCACCGGGCGATCTGCAACAGCATCTGCCGGGCACCATCAACCAGTGACTTGTGGCGGAGACCACGCCGGTCGGCCCAACGCTGCGACGGCATCAGTACGGTCAGGAACGGCAGCGCCCAGACCCGTTTTGCCCATGGCACCGGTACCAGCAGCATGGCCGACAGCCAGCGCAGGCCGCTGGCCTTGACGAAATGGCCATGGCTCGAGCGCACCGGATCCCGGTAGATGCCTCGTGCCGCGATCTTTGCGCCCCAGCGCCGCTCGATCGTATCGTCCAGCCCGATCACCACCGGGCCGGCGGGAACAAACGTCGCAACCAACCGCACAAGGAGCAGCCTGGCAGCCGCCCGCGCGGACCATCGACTCCGGCTGAGAACGTCGTGATAGCGCGAAAAGCCCGCATCCTCCCCGCGTCCTGTGACCCGTAATGCGGCTGCCACCGTCCGGCGATGCGTCGTCAGGATCGCACCGGTCGCCAGTACCAGCACGCGCTGCCAGGTCGGCCGCGTAAACAGGATCCGGAATGGAGCCAGCCACTCCTCCAGCCGGTCATGCCGGTCGACCGCTGCGCCCATCTGTCGTCTCCGTGACGGTTCCACCGTTCACGGAATCAACCAGCGCCCCAATGCGACTCACCGGACTCAAAATGCGGAAAGTCGAGCTTAGAGCCCAACCGAAAATTGAGTTGAGCGATTTCAGTGGCTTGTGTTTCACCGGGGGTTTGCGAAGACCACGAGGATCACATGGGCTGGACCAAAACCGCTCGCCGCGAGCATGACAGAAGCGGGCTGCGCTATGCAAGCGACTGCACCGATGAAGAATGGGCCGTTGTCCGGCCATTATTGAGGCGGACCTCCAGGGTGGGACGCCCGCGCAAGCACAAGGTGCGGACGCTGTGGAATGCGATCCAGTATATCGCTGCGACAGGGTGCCAATGGGCGCAACTGCCGAAGGACTTCCCGCCCTTCACGACGGTGCAGTATCATTTCTACCGGATGCGCGACAGCGGTCTGCTGGATGCCGTCAACGCGGTACTGGTAGCATGGGTGCGTGTCGCGGAAGGCCGCAAGCCCGAACCGAGCGCGAGCATCATCGACAGCCAGTCGGTTAAAACCACCGAGGCGGGCGGGCCGCGCGGATACGACGCCGGCAAGAAGATCAAAGGTCGTAAACGCCACATCGTGACCGACACGCTCGGCAACATGCTGGAGGGCGTGGTGCATGGTGCTGATGTTCAGGACCGCGACGGGGCCCCGGATCTGATCGAGCGATCCTGCGACGCATATCCCAACCTTGCCAGGCTGTTCGCCGATGGCGGCTATGCCGGACAGAAGCTCGAAGCGGCGGTCGCGCACATTGATCGGCTGACGATCGAAATCATCCGGCGCTCTGACCTGACAGGCTTTGTCGTTCTACCCCGGCGCTGGGTCGTCGAACGCACCCTGGCGTGGCTTAACCGGTGCCGTCGCCTGGCCAAGGACTGGGAAACATCCATCGCATCGTCCGAGGCCTGGATGGTCATCTCCTCCATCAGGCGAATGACGCGCCGTATAGCCAAGCTCGAATTATGAGTCGGGCTCTCAGCTCGGCTTTGTACGATTACGTTGCGAAGCACAGCGCGTTCGCCATGCGGACGAGGCGAGAGGGAGGAATTATCTGCGGTTCCGGGTGCGGCGGGGAGCGTTGATTAATGTCGCCGACCCAGAGCTGAAGCCGGACGGCGCCGATGGCGTCGCTGAATGTCAGACTGGTCTTTCGATACCACGCAGCGGCATAGGGCGTGCTCGTGCTGGTGAGAAGATCACAGGCCCACAGCGAGACGAGGCTGTAGAATCCGAAAAGTGCCGGCGTGGTTCGAGCGATGGCTTTGTCGGTCCATTGGCGCTGTGTCTCGACGCCCAGGTGAGCGCGCGTTTCGGCGAACGTGACCTCGATCTGCCATCGGCGGACGTACAGGGCGATGATCTCGGCTGGCTCGATGGTGATGTCGGTACTGAAGAAGGCTTGCGGATCGCGCTTTGCGTCGGGATCGCGAACCAGGACCCATCGGACCGGCAACACCGGGGTGCCCGGCCTGTACCACAAGGCGATCCCGGATGTGATCTCGAGCGCTTTGCCGCTGACATGGCCATACCAGGCGGAGACGAAGATCCTTGTCCAACGTGTCGCCGGGTTGGACAGCAGGGTCTTGAGCTTCGGCAGCGCCGGGCCTTTTTGCGCGGGCCGCCCCATCGTGCGTGATGTTCGTTTCGCGGGCGGTGCAAACAGGCTCGCATCCAACCGCAGCCGGCTGATGAGCGTTGCCCGTCGCATAATGGAATGGGCGAGTTCGTGGACGGCGAAGCTGCTGTCGCCAATGAAGATGATCTGACGCCCTGGCAGCCAACGAGACAGTTGCAGTGCGTCTTGCCGGGCCCAGTCGGTCAGCAATTTGTGACGGCAGCCGCGTCGACGGTTGGATCGCTCCGAAGGCGCGAGCAGCGTCAGGACCGGCAACGCCTTGATCAAGCTGGTCCATGACACCGGAGTGAGCACCATGAAGCTCAGCCAGCGCAGCCCGCTGGCTTTGACGAAATGGCCGTGACTGGAGCGCACCGGGTCCCGGTATATTCCCCGTGCGCTGATCCGGCGTCCCCATCGGCGCTCAATGGTGTCGTCCATACCGATGACCACAGGGCCGTCGGGCACAAGGCGATCGACCACAATGCCCAGCAGTTGTCTGGCAACAGCGCGGGAGCTCCAGCGGGCGCGGTTGAGGATCTGATGATAGCTTGCAAAGTTGGCGGCCTCAGCCCGGCCGGTCACGCGCAGGCAGGAAGTGACGGTCCGCTTGCCCGTTGCCAGCACGGCGCCCATCACCAGAACAAGCACATGCTCCCAGCTTGGGGCAGTGAAGCAGGGGCGCCACGTCTGCAGCCACCCGCGCAATATCAAGGGAACGGGGTCGCCGATAACGGCCTTGTCTGGATCAAGCATCGCATGCTTCGAATCCCCAGCCGCACAGGTTGCAACGCTACGCCTGTTGCCATGCGACGAGCTGAATCGGATACGCTTTGACCCGAAGGCAGCCAGGGTTACGCGATGAACGACGACGAAATTGCCCTGCGGATCGAAGCGTTCGATGCGGCCAATGGCGGCGGCGTAGGCTGGTACGAGGACAAAGGCGCCTTCCACCTTTACCTGCTCGAAACCGAGGCGCCGATCGCTCGCCTCAAGCCCGTCGGCACCAATGACGAAGTCAGGCTCGGCTACTGGTCACATCGGCGAAAATGGGAAGATATCGACGACATGGGCGGATGCGTCTTGCCCCTCGATCAAGCCCTCGATCACATCGCAAACAACAGCGTCTTCTGGACCTGGACCTGATCAAAAACGTACAAAGCCGAGCTTAGATAAGCTGACCTGATTGCCTTACCGCGCTCCAGCCCTGAGCGCCAGCTCGGCCTCGACGCGCCAAGCAATGGGCAATCATCCGCTCCTTTGCGTTACCATCCCAGCCCGAGCCGGTTGCCCCCGGATTGTGATGCGCTCATCTCGCGACGCGGATGTCGGATGCGATCGTTTACTTCGCGCGTTCGGGGGCTCCCTCGGCCGATTCATCTGCCTGGCCCGCGTACGACGCCACGAACCGCGCAACGATGGTCTTTGACGTAAAATCGCAAGTTGTATCCGATCCCGATGCCGAACTCAGGCGTTTCTGGGACGGCATCCCAATGGCAGCTACGGTATTCGGCGTTTGAATTGATGGGTGCATGGCTCGCTGCCGGCGCTCCACGCCGCTAAGCACCCTGATGCGAGGGCGCGGGGCGGTCGTCAGACGCCGTTTACGGTCAAGCCACTGAAACCTGTTCTGCGCACCGCAGATCGGTTTCGGTTCCGAGGCTGAACGGGTGGTGGAGACGCGCTGCCCGGACACCGCCTTTTCCAGGAGGGGCTTTACTGAAAAATGACGGAGCCGCCGCCCGACTGTTTCGCTTCTGGACGAAGTCAAAGCCGAGCGTCGCTGCGCGGGCGTAGTAGCGTGGTGCAGGAGCTATTCTGCACCACATCGCTCCCGAGGCGCTCTTGTTGCGCTGACGGCCATATGATCCCAAATTCTGAGTCGCATGCGCTGAATGCAGATTGGCTTGAGTATGCTCGATCCCGTCGCCAGGCGCCTATCAATCCATGGTCAACGGCCTAACGATCGTCAGCGCGTAGATTCGGGTAGGGGCAGCGGGACAAGACCGCCATCCTCCTTCAACTCGGCAGGCAGTATTCGGTCCGCATGGATAGCTGGCTCGTCGATTTGCCTAGTCCCTGCTACGGCAACGCTGGTGGCCGGTGTCGCCTGCTTCTGACTGCCTCCTGCGGTCGTCGCGCGTGCTTGTACTATGACCACACCGGTCTTAGAGCCCGACTCATAATTCGAGCTTGGCTATACGGCGCGTCATTCGCCTGATGGAGGAGATGACCATCCAGGCCTCGGACGATGCGATGGATGTTTCCCAGTCCTTGGCCAGGCGACGGCACCGGTTAAGCCACGCCAGGGTGCGTTCGACGACCCAGCGCCGGGGTAGAACGACAAAGCCTGTCAGGTCAGAGCGCCGGATGATTTCGATCGTCAGCCGATCAATGTGCGCGACCGCCGCTTCGAGCTTCTGTCCGGCATAGCCGCCATCGGCGAACAGCCTGGCAAGGTTGGGATATGCGTCGCAGGATCGCTCGATCAGATCCGGGGCCCCGTCGCGGTCCTGAACATCAGCACCATGCACCACGCCCTCCAGCATGTTGCCGAGCGTGTCGGTCACGATGTGGCGTTTACGACCTTTGATCTTCTTGCCGGCGTCGTATCCGCGCGGCCCGCCCGCCTCGGTGGTTTTAACCGACTGGCTGTCGATGATGCTCGCGCTCGGTTCGGGCTTGCGGCCTTCCGCGCCACGCACCCATGCTACCAGTACCGCGTTGACGGCATCCAGCAGACCGCTGTCGCGCATCCGGTAGAAATGATACTGCACCGTCGTGAAGGGCGGGAAGTCCTTCGGCAGTTGCGCCCATTGGCACCCTGTCGCAGCGATATACTGGATCGCATTCCACAGCGTCCGCACCTTGTGCTTGCGCGGGCGTCCCACCCTGGAGGTCCGCCTCAATAATGGCCGGACAACGGCCCATTCTTCATCGGTGCAGTCGCTTGCATAGCGCAGCCCGCTTCTGTCATGCTCGCGGCGAGCGGTTTTGGTCCAGCCCATGTGATCCTCGTGGTCTTCGCAAACCCCCGGTGAAACACAAGCCACTGAAATCGCTCAACTCAATTTTCGGTTGGGCTCTTAGCGTCTTTATCGTCCGGTCGTGTTGACGAGCACGCGCCGACGGTCATCACTAGATCTAACCATACGGCAAATCTGGCCATCACTTGAACACATTCTCCCAAATGTACTCGGCTACATCAATGCCACTAATTCCATGTCCGTTGGCCGCATTCTTCACCGGATCCTTCTCGTCGTAAAGATTGTGCTGCCCGAGAAAGATCGTGACCAAGCCGGTTCGGACGCCACCTTTGCACACCTCATATGTCTCGTCGCGCGAGCCGCCGTTCAGCTGCTTCCGCGTCAGGTTGTCGGTGCAGCCGTTCTTCTCTTTCCAGTCGGCGAAACTTGCCCTTGCTGGTTGGAATAGCGGGCTGCCGTAATACGGAACAAGTGCATCAGCGGTGCCCGCGAACTCTGTCAAGGAGATCGGACGGGAAGGGTGACACTGCTCCGGACCATTGAGTGGATAAGAGATTGCGGCTACCGCTTCAACGATGTCGGCCGCTTCGCACGCCATACGTTGAGCAAGCCCGCCACCGTTCGACCACCCCGTGAAGTAAACACGGTGTTTGTCGACGTTCGCCCGTGCCTTTAACGTTTCGATAATGCTCCGCATGAAGCCTACATCATCAACGTTAGTAGCATTGGCAACAGAGCAACAACCATAGGCGTTCCAGCTGTTAAGCACACCTTGCGGCCAAGCGACGATAAAGCCGCGCTTGTTCGACTGCTCAAGCTGCCCCGAACGATCGCGCTGGCTCGACGACGTTTCGCCGCTCCCGTGCGCGTCGATCAGCAGGGTGACCGGAGTACTTCCGTCATAGCTGCTGGGTACGTGAAGCAGATATTCCCGGTCAGTCCCTCCCGAGGTGAGGCTGAGGCTGTAATCGCCGGGGGTTAGGCAATTCGTTGTGCACGGACTGGCGGTCGCTGGTGCAGCGAAAAGGAATCCTGTAAGCACAAGCGTCATCAGTGCTGACGCTCGGACGTAGAAGCCGCCGATATGCTGGTGGATGCGCTTCATGGTTCTCTCCTCGCTTGGGGCTCGCGCATTGCGCCTTGGGCTCCTCGCCATTGATCATCGCACGGCACTTAGAGGTGAAGGCATTCTTTACGTTGCTGGGCAATAAGCGAAAGATATGCCGCTCCTTGACGGTCCATCGAGGATCAGGTCACCGGCTGAAATCAAAGCTTAAAGGCTTAGTCGACCGCGCGGCACATCTTACCGGTCTTAGTTTACCCTGCGCCGAAAGGGGGACCGCAATCACACGCCTGTTGCACATTTTCTCCAACGGCACCCGTCAACGGCCCCGCTCTTTCTGTCGTGGCAGAAGGAATGCGGATCGATCGGGGACGCGGCCGATCTCTGCATCAAGGGCACCGCCCCTTTTAATCCGATCGGCCACGAGTTGGCGTGTCGACTCCCCGATCGTACCGATCATGCTTCTGCTGTCGCCTCGATCCCGTGCCGTCTGCATGGCGGCCTCGACGATCGCCTGCGCAAGCGCAAGGCGTGGATCGGCGTGGTTCTTTTCAGGCGTGTTCTTGATAAATTGCTCAGCAAGCCGCTCTTGGCCCGGCGAATGTCCGGGTGGCAGGACGGGGCGCTCCAGCGCGCGCACCGCACGCTTGACGTGCGTCGGCTGCTGGGCGTTGATCTGCACGCCGAGTGCCGCGCCAATTTCACGGACGCGCTCGAGCGGCGTTTGCTGAGGGCTGATGACAGCATCGACCTGA
Source organism: Sphingomonas sp. (assembly GCA_965260965.1). GTDB lineage: Bacteria > Pseudomonadota > Alphaproteobacteria > Sphingomonadales > Sphingomonadaceae > Sphingomonas. The sequence continues at coordinate 3,028,384 of CBDHCA010000003.1, forward strand.
CGGACGCCGAGATAGGTGAGCAAGTGCGATTGGTAGACCGGCCCTTTGGCGTGCCGGACATAGGCAAGCTCCGTGCGCGCGTTCGCAATCTCGGTGGACGATGCCCCCTCTTTGATGAGCCCGCGCAACCGATCGGTCGCCTGCTGGCGGGCGGCCGGTAAGTAACGCTCCAGCTCTTCGCGGGCTTTGCTTAGAGTCACACGGTAGCGTTGGCCCTCCGGCGGGGCTCGCTGAGGCAGCATGGCCATCCCGGCAGGGCCGACGCGCGCCTCGGGGGCGAGGTCGCGCCGGATTGCCGCGGCAGCGAGGACCGCCGCCATGCCGCGATGGTCGCCGGTGAGAAAGCCGTGTCGCGATGCGTCCATCCAGGCGGTCTTGTCGATCGACGCGATGCGGATCGGGTGGCCGGCGTCGCGCGCGAGCTGCGCCGCGTGCTGGCGCATCGTACGGCCGTTGCCCTCGCGGAAGGGGTGAACGGCGTTCATCTCGTTGATATGGTTGCCGAGCCGGTCGAAGAACTCGTCCCGCGAGAGGCCCCGAAAGCAGTTCTTCGTCGCCATGTCGGCGAACAGCTTGTCCAATTCGCGGGCGATATAGGGCACGTGCGCGAAGCTGGAGCCATCCTTGGCGATGTTGACGGTGCGGTCTTGGCCCGCCCAGTCGTAGAGATCCTGGAACAGGTGCTTGTGCAGGGCGCGATAGCCATCGGCCGTCGCCGGGAAAGACAGGCGCGCGGCCTCTGCGCCGCGCGCCAGCGTAAAGCGCCGCTCGGCTGCGACGAGCGACTGTTCGTCTGCGATGCCGAGCCGGTTCCGGAGCGTGTCGGTCCCCGGATAGGTATAGGGATCGCTGGCCAAGGTCAGGCAGCGATCTGATGGGTTCCGGTCTTGTAGAGACTGAGGATGATCGAGGGCATGAGGGCAGGCGGCACGCCTTCCTCGAGCATCATGGCGAACATCTCGTCTTCGTTGGCGGTGGGCGTCATGTCCTCGATGACGAGGTTGGCGCGTGCGTCCTCGACGTCCTCGCGCCAAAGCGCCACCTGCTCCGGGGTGCCGCGCTCGAAGTCCATCGCGCGGATGCGCTCGCGCAGCGTGTCGAGTTCGATCTGGGTCATCGCGTCATCCTTTCCGTCTTGGATACTACGCTCAGTGCCGCGATTCCTCAATAAATCACTTGGCTCCTCGCCTTTCGACTGGGACGATCCGCACTGTCGCAAGCGCGGATCGTCCGCGTCGGGAAGCTCAATACTCGCTCGCCAGCATGATGGTCAGCACGCGTTTGGTCTGCTGCTCGTCCCACGGCGCTTCGCTGCCGAAAGTGAGGCTGGGATCGTAATAGTCGATCTTCCAGAAGACCGTCTGTGAAACGGCCTGCTCGCCATTCGGCCGATGTTGGGTCCAGTGGCTTCCGGGGAGCTGATAGACCGCGCCGAAATCATGCTCGCCATAGGGGTCGTTGTCGCAATCGAAGTTGGTGAACCCGACGATTGCCGCGAGGGCGGCGAGGCGATCCGCGTCGGGAAGGGCATGGAAGCCGATGGTCACGTTGGCGATGGATGCGGTGCCGGGGAACTGACGCGCTGCGTCGTTCAGTCTCCGGATGGTGTCGAGCTGTTCGGGGGTGTGCATGATTGATCCTCCTTCTGGCATGGGCCGCAAGGCCGCTCGGCCTCACGGCCCTGCCTGTCCGGCGAGGACGGGATGGGGAGGGGGAGCGAGAATCTTGTCGCTGGCGCGGGCGAGCCGCCCTAGCGCGGCCGGTGCCCTCGGCGCCGGGTGCCGCGCTCGGCGGATTACACGGGCGGCACGATTGTCGTTCGGGAACGAAAGGGCGGCGCCCTTGGCGTTCCCCGCGGCGAAGCCGCCATCGAATGAGCGTCCGCCCTGGCGGTCATTACGGAGCCGGTCGCCAATCGGAGATCGTGCGGCTATCCAGGCGCTCTGATAGGGAGAACACCATGAACAATGCCGAACTCGCCGAGACGCTGGTTGCGAACCACAATCTGAGCAAGGCCGATGCCCGCAAGGTCGTGGACGATCTGATGGCCGCGATCGTCTCGGCCGCAGCGAAGGGCGAAGAGGTGTCCTTATCCGGCTTCGGCAAGTTCAAGATCAAGGACAGCCCGGCACGCGAAGGGCGCAATCCTTCGAACGGCGAGACTATTCAGATCGCAGCATCGAAGAAGCTGACGTTCGTCCCCGCCAAGGCGGTCAAGGATGCCCTGAACGGCTGAGCCGAGCGTGGCTGCGCGATCCGCGCAGCCACCTTAGCGAACACGCGATTTTCTGCTTTCGTTCTCGAGGCCTTTGATTCAGAATCCGGCCATGCCGATCATGCCGGAACATCGCTGGCTCTACCCGATCGATTGGCCCGAGCTGTCTCGGCTGATCCGGTTCGGTCGCGCCAAGGGCCGGTGCGAGCATTGCCGGCGTCCGCATGGCGCGCGCGTCTTCCACCTCGGCGACGGTCGCTGGTGGGACACCGATCGCCGGCATTGGCGGGACGGGCGAGGACGTCGCATCCGCGTACCCGACCGCGATGTCGCGGCGATCGTCCGCACCACGCGGGTGTATATCGCGTGCGCGCATCTGAACCACGATCCCGGCGACAACGGCCCCCGCAACCTCGCCGCGCTCTGCCAGCGATGCCACATGATGCATGACGCTGCCGAGCATCGCCGTCGGCGCTGGCTCAACGCCTATCGGCGTCGCGCATTGGGCGATCTACTCGCAAAACTCGATCGGCTGCCGCCCCTGACTGCGGCCGAAGCGGGATTCTCCCGACCTTTCGGCCTTTTGTGAAGTCGCCACGGCGCCGCCCGGCCTTGGCCGGGCGGCGCCCGCGGGCCTGAAAGGGCAGCGGGCGCGCCAGTCCGCCAGGGCTGGCGCGCCAGCGACGGGGCCGCGCTCACGCATACGAAAGAGGGGGAAGGGGGTCCGATTGTCACCGGACCCCGATCCTGCGTTCATGCCATCTGGTCGTCCATCATGTCCTCGTGCTCGATGTCATCGGCATCCGCCTCGGGATCGAAGCCATCGGGATCAGCCTCGCTCCGGTCGAACGCGCCGATCATCATCGGGGCGGGAAGCCAACCGGTGGGCAACCGCTCGGACACGTTGACGGCAAGGTCGGCCTTTTTCTTGATGGTGGCGCAATTCTCCGCGCTCGCCGCCCCTACCTCGTCACGCAACAGGTCGATCAACGCGGCGCGGCGCATCTTGTCGAACAGACCGATAGGGGCGGTCCAACGCGCGGCAATGTCCACCCCGCTCGCCCGCGCGATCTGCTCGAAATGATGGTGGCGCTGGCCGGGAGCACCGCCCGCGAACACCGTGCCGTCGACCATCATCGCGACAAGCCCGGCGAGCAACGCCATCTTGTCATCGCTCGCCATGCCCCGGATTGCCTCGAACCGACCTTCGGTCGGGATCGACGCGAAGCGTGTCGCCATCGCGTCCTCCACGGCAAGAACGTCGCTGGTGGCCATCAACTCGTCCGGAACGTCGGTGGTGACGGTCTTGGCCTGAACCTCCAACGCCATTTGGAAGCTGTGCGCGCCGTGGAGCAACTGGCCTGCGAGGGTGTCGAGCATGATGTCGAGCGCCAATGCCGGGTCGGCCGCGACCGCCTCCTGCACGATCCGCGTCTTGATGCGCGTGAGATCGGCGAACAGGCTGTTGGCGTAGAGCGGCGTCGGGCCGTCACGGGTCGCCTTCGGCTTGGGTTCGGCCTTCGCCCGGTAGAAGCTACGCCCAAGCGATCCGTCGCGCGAAACCCAGAGCGCAACGCCGCCTACGGCCACCTGCTCGCGGGTAAAGGCGCGCAAGCCTTCGGTGATCGCGTCGCGCTCGTCAGACAGCGGCTCGATCCGCTCGCTGTCTTCGCCTTCGGCCTGTGCGATGGCGTCGATCTCGGCATCGATGGCGGCAAGCCGTTCCGCTTCGGCTTCGGTCGGCTCGCGAGTGGCCGGGTACATGCTGCCCTTCATGTAGAGGTCGTACGGGCGTTCCGGTTCGGCGCGGACCTCGTGCCACCCGATGGCGCGATACTCGTCCGCGAGTGCGTCCAGCTTCTCTTCTGCCAGTTCCTGCACAAGCTCGGGCTGGTCGGCAAAGCCCTCCGATCCTTCGGAGAACAGGTCAACGGTGACCGTGCCGCCCTTGGCTTCATACGCCTCGCGCCCGACAAACAGGAACGCGCCGCTGGTGGTGTCCACCTTCTCGGTAGTGAGCATCCGACGGATGGTGTGGGCTTGGCCGTTCGCCGCCTTGCAGACCTTCACTTGAGTGTCGTGATCGTCGGTGAGGGTGAGCGCGCGCGCCGCCTCAAGGCTCAACTGGTCCTTGGCGATCAGGTCGATCAGCGCCGGGGCAAGCGCGGACAGGCGGAGCATCTTGTAGACGAAGCTGACCGCCTGACCGAACCGGGCGGCAATGTCCTCGGCGTCCATGCCGGTGTCGCGGAGTGCGGCGAAAGCGCGGATGCTGTCGGCTGGGTGCATGTCCTCGCGCTGGAAGTTTTCGGCCAGCGACAGTTCGATGGCTTCTTCCTTGGTCCGCAACTCGACCGGGAAGGTATCGCTGCTCTTGATCCGCTTGCGCTTCACGAGGATTTTGAGCGCACGATAGCGCCGCCCTCCGGCGAAGACCCACAACAGGCCGTCGTCCTCATAGGCGACAAGGTTCTGCAACAGGCCGTGTGCCTCGATGTCGTCGGCCATCGCCTCGACGGCAGATGGTTTGACGCGGCGCTGGTTGAGCGGGGAAAGGCGAAGCTGGGCGAGCTTGGGATGGATGATAGCCATGATGATACTCCAATCTGATGTGTCGTGATGCTGGGGAGGGGTCAGCCTTCGAGGGTTGCGAGTTCGTCGAACTCGGCCGAGGCGCGCTGCGCGCTGCCGCCCGCGTAGGTGACGCCGGTGCGCGGATAGAAGAACACGCGCTCGCCCTTGTGATAGGGGGTGCCGTCCGCGCTGGTGCCGGGGGATTTCGCCCGTTTCCAATACGGATCGCCGGTGTATCGAGTGTAAGCCATTGTCCTTTCTCCTTCTTTCGAGGCGCAGCCGGTTGCCGCTGCAACCGGGTCTGCCTCTCCGGCGAGGAGCGGGATGGGGAGGGAGGAGCTAAATCGATGGCCTGGCGCGGGCAGGCCGCCCTAGCGCGGCCGACGCCTACAAGGCGTCGGGTGCCGCGCTTGGCGGACCACACGGGGCTGTCGATTTTGCTTCGGGAACGAAAGGGCAGCAGCCCTTGGTGTTCCCCGCGCCGGCGGGCCTCCGGGGGAGGGCTGCGGCGCTCTACCGGCTAAGTGCCGCGCATCGGCGGGGGCCATAGGTGTGCCACGTGGCACACCTCACGCGAGGATCGTCACCCGGATGGGCCGAGACGCCGGCACGGTGGCTCGGTCGGCGCGCAAGCGCCGATAGAGCCGTGCCCGGCAGGGTCGCGCCCGCAGGCCGCTCAGATCAGGCCCAGATCGCTTCTGCGTCCCAACCGGCCAAGAACCCGCCCTGGATCGGACTTGCGAACGGCATCGCCGGGAACGCTTGCCAGTGCGCCTTCATGCGGGACGGCCAGGATGTCCCGGGATTGATCCGCCTGACGAAGTAGCTGGCCACGGCTGCGGCACCATAGACACGCGTCCGCCGCTCCAGGTCGCTACCGATGTGCACGAGCTGCGGTGCCTCGAACGGCTTGGGCACCAACGGCTGATTGATGATGCCTGCGTTCCACAGACGGGCGTGATGCGCGCTGATGTTGCGCACGAAGGCGAGCGTCTTGATCCAGCTCACCAGCGTATTGGGAAGAAGGCCGTAGCGCTTGGCGATGGCGGCACGATCGTTGGGATGCGCCATCTCGAGCAACCAGGACAAGGTGCCGAAATCCCATGCCTCGACCGCCATCCAGATCGGCACGGGCGGGCTGTAGGTGGCATAGAACTCCTTGATCCAGTCGTCCTTCGAGCGGGCGATCGCGCCATCGGCCTTGGCGAGCCAATTCTGGTGCCGGGTGCCCCCTCCAGGCATTCCTTGGTTCGCACGATGGGCGTCGAGAAAGGCGGGCGAACGGTGCGCGCAAGGATCACGCTTGCCCATGGCATGCGCGAGATCCACGCGCAGCGCGACCTCGATCCGTTCGATCGCGTCGAGGAAAAGGAGGCGAAGCTGCTTGTCGAACAGGTAGAGATCGACGGCATGGCGAAACTCGGCGCCCGCTTGGAATTGCTCGGTGCGCACGGTCAGCGTCGCATCATTGGAATCGGGAACGAGCTGCTGGAAGGGCTGCCAGTAGGGCGTGAGGCGCCCGTAGCCGATCCGCTGAAGGTGGAGGACCGCCTTGGCCTGATCGGTCACGACCAAGCCGCGCTGCATGAGGAGCGCGAGCTGGTCGGCGAAACTGAGGTGGGGTTTGGTGTAGGGCGGAAGCATCCGGCCCAGATATGAAGAAGGCCGCCCCTTGATGCCAGCGGCAACAGAGGGGACGGCCATGTTGCGTCTGATATATGCGTGGGCGCATGAGGATTCAATTAAAAGTTGAAAGCCGGTCAACCGCTGCTCGCGTCTCGACCCCTTCGCCATAGGGCCGCGATCCGTGTAAGCGGATCATCGGCGCCGCAGGCGTCGGTGCCGGTCACGACAGGGAACGGCGCGGCCCGGCCGCCCCGGCAATCGGTCCGCTATAGGCCATCGCCCTCCGACCCGCCATGGGCCGGAGGGCAGGGGCGGTTATGCAGCTTCTTCCATTTCGACCGCGTTCTCCGCACCCATCCGGCTCAAGAGCCAGTCGGCCGCGGCCTGCGCCTGCGTGGCGGCGGTGAAGATGCATCTTTTGTCGTTGCGCAGCGCCTGTAGCCAGCTCGCCAGATAGGCGGCGTGGTCCTCGCGGTCGTGAAGCTTGATGCCGATCGCGCCGCTGACGAACGCCGCCCCTAGCTCGGCGCAATATCCTGACAGTCCAGCCCTATTTTGAATTTTCCCGCTGCGGGCGAAGATGCTGGTCATGCCGCCAGCTCCTCGGCCTGGGGTTGCTGCGCCCACATCCAGTCGGCCGCCTGCTGGGCCTTGCTGGCGGCGGTGAAGATCGCGCGGGGATCGTCTTTGAGGATGCGCAGCCAGGACGCGAGATAGGCGGCGTGGTCGGGGCGTGGATGGTGCGCGATCCCAAGGTCGGCGAGAACGAAAGATGCGGTCAGCTCAGCGCAGCTTTCTTCGATCGGCAGCCAGTCGTGCTTGAACCGCTCACCAAAGTTGCGGTCGAGACGGTTCTTGCTCCCCGTCGCGTGCGCGGCTTCATGAATCAGCGTGCCGACATGCGCGGCCGGGCTGCTGAAAGAGGCGTATTCCGGCATGTAGATCTGATCGAGGTCGATCCGATAATGCGCGTCATAGGCGCCGTAGTTGACCGGAATGTTGAGCGCCTCGACAAACGCGTCGACCTGGGCGAGCCGTTCGCCCTCGGGCAGCAGCGCGATGGGCTTCGGCTCGAAGCCATCGACCTGCGCCACGTTGAACACGGTGAAGGCGCGGGCAAAGACGCGGGTGTGGCTGTGCTCACCGTCATCATGGTCGTCGTCAGCGCGCGAGGCCTGCTTCCAGAGCACGACCGTGGTGCCGCGCTCGCCCTTACGCACCTGGGCGCCGACCGCCTGCCACTGGCGATATGTTCCCCAGATGCCGCTGGCGTAGCCGTAGGCCTGTGCCGCGATCCAGAGCGCCAGCACATTGACGCCACGATATCGCTTGGTCGACGCGACGTTCTCGGGGCGGGTGACGGCCGCGCCGTCGTGATGCCATGGCATGCGCCAGTCGCCGGCGCCGGCCTCGATAGCGGCGACGATCTCGGCGGTGATGCGGGTGTAGACGTCGGCGCGCTCCGACTGAGTGCTGCGGGACATGGGACAAGACCTCCTCGACGGGCGGGGCGAGCCTCTCTCACCCTCCACACACCGTCACGAAAACCTCGCCTCCCTCTCCCTCTTCAGGCCTCGGCGGGACCGCCGATCCCGTCGAGGACGGCCTCGAAGCGGGCGAGATCCTGCCGCAGCGCGATGCGCTGCGGCTCGGACAAGCGCTTCTCGCGAAGAAGCTGACGAGCGTCGTCGGCGGCCTTGGTCCAGGCGGAACGGTGGCGGCTGGTGACGCAGGCGTTGGGGCAGCGCGTCGGTTGGCACAGCGCGGTCAGCGGCGCCGACGCGTCGGCGGCGGCATCTCTGAGGCATAGCGCGGTCGATGGGTCGAAGAAGCAGTCGGCGAGGATGCCGACGTGAAGTGTGCGGGCGATGTTGCCGAGCAGCACGCGAAGCCGCGCGCGATCGGCGACTATGCCGGGAAGCGGTGTGAGCTGGTCGGCCGCGTCATCGAGCACGCGGGCAATCCTCGGGCCAGCAGGACCGGACGGGGTATCGCCGATCCGATGCTCGTCGAAGTAGACAAGAATATCGTCGAGTTGCCCGAGGCGGCGCTGTTCCTCGACCTCGGCGCGGAAGCCCGAGGCGCTCGCACCGGCATAGCCCTCGAACGCGGCGACCGAGGCGTGCTTGTACTGAATCATCCCGGCGATGACGCCGAACGGCCGGTTGGCGATGTGCCATGCGATGGTGCGCCGGAACTGACGGGTGGTGATCCGCCAAGGCTCTCCGGCGGGGCCGGACGGGATGGCGGGCGCGTCCGCGTCGCCAAACAAAGCGTTTAGATGATCGCGGTAGACGTTGAGCTGACGGACGATCTCGGCCGAAACGTAAGGGGTGGTGCCGGCCTTGAGCGAGAGCACCGGCCAGAGCGTGTCGATGCCGCGTGCGGCGACCGCGCGCGCCGACAGCGCCTCCAGCACCGTGATCGCCTCGCCGACGGGCGCGATGGTCACCCAGTCTTCGGGCTCGCCGCGGCTGGGTCTGGCCTTGTAGGCGGTCGATCGAACGCGGTGGCGCATGATGACGCCATCCTCGCTGCGCGCGATCGTCAGGCATCCGCGGCGCATCGCCTGCACCTCGCAGTCGCGCATGCCGGTGAGATAGGCGACGACGATGTAGCAGGCGGCCTGGAGCATCCGCTCCTCGTGGAGCAGCGTCTTCGCGTCGAAGCGCTGCCTCCACGGCGCCCTGGTCTCCTGCAAAAGCCCGATCGGCGTATCCATGCCGCCGACCTCGGTGCCCAGCTCGGTGACCGCTTCTTCGATCAGGTCGGCAGCGCCGCCGGAAAGCTGGATGTGCATCGACGGCTCGGCGACCGCGTCGATGCCGATGTGTAAATGGAGGAGTTGGGCGTTGATCGGCGGCGATGTCGCGCCGGTGTGCGCGTCGCGACGGACCGCCCCGTTGTGGGCGTGCGTCCAAACCGGCACGCCGCGAGCCTCATCGCGACGTCGATCAAAGAACGCCGCGAGCCGCTCGCGCTGCCGCGCCCTCCGCTCGCGCGGGCCAACTCCGGCGTCAGCGGCAAGCAGCGCCCCCCGGAGCGCCTCCAGGCGATCAAGCTCGGCCCGAGCTGCGAGAATATCGATCGAGAAGATGGTGACGTAGCGGAGCGACCAGGCCAGCAGCGGCGTGATCACTGCCTCGGGGAGGCGTGGCGTGCGGTTCTCGCGGGTGTGGCGACCACCCGCGACCTGGAATGGCGAGCGGCCCGGCCAGGGCTCGAACGCGAGCCCGCCCGTGGGCAGATAATGACGGTAGGCGTGGAGATCGGCGACGATCTCCAGCAGGTGACCAATCTGCGGGGCGCTGCGCCCCCGGTCGGCCTTGAGGTGCCGTACATAGGCGTCGAGCAGGCGCTGGTCGATCTGGGCGAGGTCGAGCGCGCCGGTCCTGGCGCGGACGAACTCGAAGAAGCGGCGGGCGCGGTTGAAGATGCTGCGAACGCTCGCCGGTGGGAGCCGCTGGCGGTGGCCGGGGAGCTCGACGTTGAGGCGGGCATAAAGGAAAGCGCGCACGGCCTCGCGAACCTCGGCATCCTCGATCGCGTCGAAATGCACCGTCATATGGCAGCGCCGCGCGTTCTCGCGGAATACGGCCGGGCCGAGATCCCAGCTCGGGTCGGCGTAGCGCGAGAGCTGATCGCGATCGAAGCCGGACTGCAGGGTGGCAGAAGCGAGAACGGGGCGAGCGTCGTCGGCCGCGCGCGCCTGCGGGGCGGCGGAGATCATGCCCGCGCCTCAGGCGGAAGGTAGAGATGCGCTGTCGCAGCCGCGAGCCGGGCCTCGGCGATAACATCGTCGGAGAAGGCGGGGAGCACCTGCCCGGTGATGCGCGCGTGGGCGCGGCCGAACTTGAGCCGCCAGTCGCCCGACGACAGGCCGGCGCGCTGATCCTCGATGAAGGTCAGGAAAGCGAGGATCGCCGGCAGCTTACGCGCGGTGATCACCGCGTTGCCGCAGTCGAGACATCCCCAGAAGGGCTGCGGGCACGGCGCACCGGCTACACCAAAAGGGCTGTGATAGAAGCCGGCGCACGCCGCGAGCCATACGTCCTGCTCACCGCCGAGTAGCGCCTCCGCGTCAGGATCCGCCGCCGCATCGCGGGGTAGGGTCGGCGCGGCGCGCCATCCGGCCTCGGCCTCCGGCGGCAGCACGGTCGGTGCGGCGGCCGCGGCCGCCTCGGTGAAGGCGTCGGCGACGGCTGCTTCGTGCAAGGGTCTGAGCGAAGGCAGATCGGCGTAGTGGCGGGCCGCCACCTCGCGCGTATGGCCGACCGCAAAGCGCGCCATGTGCCCTTCGGTCTTCAGATACCAGAGCGCCTTGTGGGTCTTGCGCAGCCGCGAGAGGAGCAGCCGGAGCGGCTGTCCCTCGTCATCGACGATGCCATGGCGGGCGGTCCACGCATCGGTCCGCTCCCGCATATGCCCGACGCGCTGGTCGAGCTTGCCCAGCTTGTAATGCAGCCAGAGACTTGATCCACGGTGGTGGCGACGCGCCGCCGCGGTCAGCTCGACGACCTTGCGGATCAAGCCGCCGGGCGTAGTGGACCCGCGATCGCGGACCCGGATGGTCTTGTGCTCGGCGCCATGCGCGCGGCGCTTTAGATAGGCGACCTCGACCGTGCCGGCACGTGGGTTGCGCAGGCAGTCGGCCTCGAGCGCCCTGACGCACTCGACCTCCATGCCGGTCTCGAGCGAGATCAGGACGATGAAGGCGATAATGTCCGGTGCCGTCAGGTGATGCGCGGCATGGAGGGTCGTCGCGAGCGCCTTGCTGGCCAGCCCGCGACGCCAACGCGCATGGTAGAGCAGGCTGTACTCCGGATCATGCTCGGTGAGCAGGCCGCGCTCCGCGATGATGGTGTGCGCCGCCGTGGTCAGATCTTGAAGTGCTCGATCGCCTTCCAGGACCGGGCCGGCACGCAGGCGCTGGAGCACGGCGGTCAAGTCGGAGCGCGCCGCATTGCGAAGCTGGCGCGCGATGAAGGGGCTGTACGCGTCTCGCGGGCGGGATCGGCCAACGGCGCCGGTGCTGGTATAGAGGAGCCGGTCGCGCAGCTTCGCATCGAGCAGCTCAGGACGATCGGCATCGATGCTGCGGAGCGCGATGATCGGCTTGGCGATCAGTGTGTGACGGAAGAGAGAACTGCGACCGCTCGCCTCCAGCGCATCATCGTAACAGTCGAGATGCTCCGCGCGCAGATCGGCGGGACCACGGACCGCTGGAGCATGCTCGTGCAGGTGAGCGAAGAACCTCCGATAAGCCTGGAGGTGCTGTTTGATCGTGCTGGCCGCGCCCAAGGCGCCGCCCGGGCCAGCAGCGCGCCGTAGCGCGCCCGCGAACGCGATCGCAAGCGGACGCGGCCTGACATCGACCAGGTCGACGAGGATGGTGCCGCCATAGCGCGCTTCGATCATGAACCGCAGGCCGGCGACCCCATCCTGGTCCTCCACCTCAAAGCCATCCTCGCGCGTGAACGCTACGCGCTGTCCCTTGCGCGGGCGGGCGCTCATAACGTCCGCGCCGAGGGAAGGAGCGCGAGCAGCTCTTCGACTGCGGCGTCGACCGTATCCGCGCGCGAAGCGATCTGCTCGAGATAGATGTAGGTCGTGGCGAGACTGGCATGGCCGAGCAGCCGTTGAACCTGCTGGAGCGGGTCGCCGAGCAGCTCGCGATAAGCCTGCATCGAACCCGCCGGCGCTGCGGCTTCCCGTAGCCGATGCTGGATAAGCATCGCCAGCATGTGAACGGCGAAGGTGTGGCGGAGCTGGTGCGGGCTGACGCGGACCGGAACGCCGGTGTTCGCGCATCGATGCCCGGCGCGGGCGAAGATCGCCTCCCACGAGTTGGGCTGGACCGGCTGCCCGACCTCGGTCACCCAAAGCGCCGCGGCCTCGTGCGGCGCGCCATCGTCTTCGCAGGTGACGACGCGACCGCGCTCGTCGGGGGTGAGCACCTCGATGGGGATGGTCCCGCCGTCGCGAAGAACGAGGGTGCGCGTGCCCGGCGCTGGCGCGCGGATGAAAATGGGCCGGTCGATCTGCCACCATCCCTCGCGGGCAGCGAACTTGGCGCAGGCAGTGGCGCGCTCGACCTGTATATAAGCGGAGATCTGCGGGACCAGCCTGCTCGGCAGCACGACCGTGCGGCCGTAGTCGCCCTTGGTCAGCGCCGCGGCAAGCTCAAGGCGGCGTTGCCGCGACGACGGACCCGCCGCGACGAGGCCGGCGAGCTCGAAGGCGAGCAGGAACGATGCCTCCTCGAGTCTGAGCCCGGTCGTGACGAGAAGCTCGGCGAAGAGCGCGTTGCGCGTGCCGTTGCGGTCGCGCGCGCCGGGTCGCTCGCTGCCATCGGCAGCGAGGCCGCGCAGCCCGACATCACGGAAGGTGCGGAAGGCGGAAAGCTCGATGAACCGCACATCTGAGCGCTTGGCCGCGCGCTCATAGGCCTCGTTACGCGAGGTGAGCTGGGCGCGACGGCCACCATGGCCGCGCCGCCACACGGTGCGATGGGTGAAGGGAGCTGAGGTGATCAGGCGTTCGCGCTCGCCCCAAGCGTAGAGCTTGGCGAGGGACGCGATCGAGCGGTTCCAGGACGCCGCCGAGATGCGGAAGCCGGCGTCGTCGCGACGTCGGGCGCGGTGGAATGCATCGACGTCGGCACGCTCGGCTTGCCAGACGTGCTTGCCGCGAGCATCGGCCAGGAAGCGCAGCCAGACGACCACGTCGTAACCGCAGGCGCGCAGCGAGTGGCGCGAGCGCGTGCCGCTGAGCGAGAGATCGAGGAAGAAGCGATCGAGATCGGGATCGTAGAGCGCCCCGTCGCTGAGGATTATCGGCACATGTGCGTCAAGGCCGTCGGCCTCGCGCCGCTCCAGGAGCATGATGCCCGAAGGGGTAATCGAGTCATCCACAGGCCATGCAACCCTCCCCCCGGACCCCCCACCCGATCCGCTGCATCAACGGCGTCGCTCGGCGAGACGGCGGCCATCAGGCCGGACTACGCCAGCTCTTTGGGTTAGCGCTTCGTCCGGCCTGATGACCACCTGCGTTTCGCCCTGCATCGACCTATCAGTGGAGTGTGACAGCCGGTGCAGACTGTCCAGATAAGGCGACGAGCTCCTCAGCGGCGTAGGCGTTGTCGCCGAACCGCTCGCCGAACGTGCGGCCGAGCCGGGCGTCCGCACCTGTCCAGTGAACATATTCGTGCGCCTTGGTCGCGCCGTAGAACTCGACCGTGTCGAAGGCGGCGGGCTCGGGCAGCTGAATGTAATCGTCGGCGCGCGCGTAAAAGGCGCTGTCGCCGCCGTGCCGGACGTCGGCGCCGAGCGGTGCGAAGACGCGGTCGATGGCGGCCAGGCGTTCAAGGTCGCTGCCATCCAAAGGCCGTAACTGCGCGACCGGGTGGAACCGGTCCGGCAGGCCGTCGATCTGGTCGGCGTTGAAGACGGCATATTGCCGCAGCACGCGGCGCGTCTCGTCGCGGCTCTCCCCGGTCGCCTCGTCCTCGACCTGCTTGCCGTAAGCCTTGTAGAAGACGGCGATCGTCGAACGCTCGCCGCGCCGCACCTGCCCCCCAAGCGCCTGGCACTGGTTGTACGTCATCCAGAACGGCGAAGTGTAACCGAGCATATCCGCCATCAGCCAAAGCCAGAAGACGTTTATTCCGCGATAAGGCGTGCCGCATGCACGCAGCGGACGGAGCGGCGGCGCGCCGGTCCAGGGCTTCTTCCACGGCCGCACGCCGGCCTCGAGGCGAGCGATGACCGCATCGGTGATCGTCTGCGCGGGAGATGGCAGGTCGTGGCGCGGCGCGGCTCGGTCGTAGCGGGACATGGCGGGTCTCCGGGGTTTCGGCCCGCCACGACATGCGGCGGCACACCCACGCCTCCCCCCTCACCTCCTCCGGCCGCGGCGCAGCCGAGAAGGCCGCACACGCTATCAGGCGCACGATTATGTCCCCTGCGCGGCCCAGCGCACCAGAGATTGCGGTAGAATCCCGACATGCGCGTTGCGGTCACGCGAACCGCCTGAACCGCGATACACCCGGCGTTTACGCAGCTTCCGAAAGTAGAGCGCCGCCGTCCATGCGGGGTCCAGCGAGAGGCGCTTCCGCATCGTTTGCGGCGTCGAACTCGCCCTTGGTGGTCGCGAGATCCGCTTTGAGTTCGGCCAGCTCCCGCAGCTTGTCATCGAGCAGTGCCGCGTCAGGAAAGTCTTGGCCCAGCCGAGCTTCGAAGGCGGGCAGACGTCTCTCGTCGGCTTCGAGGCCAGCCCGGACGCCGGCGAGTTCAATGTCGAGATTACGCAGTGAGGCCTCGAGCCGGCCGATAAGGCTGTTCCATCGCGTCTTGTCGGAGACCTCGAACCCACGCTGCTCGCCGCTGTGCAGGATGGTGATCCCAGTCTCGATGGACGAGGCCCGATCATCGTCCATGCCCTCGTAGCCTGAAATCTCGAGCTCGATCCCGTAGAAGGTGCCGAGTGGCTCGCGGTCGATCATGCCGCGCCTGCGCACCTGCGCGGCGATCGCCAGGATACGCTCGCCGACGGCCTTGCGGTCAGTGATGATCGTGTCGTTGCCTACATCGAAGATGGCCTCGCCCTCGCGCCTGGGAAGCCGTCGCGCGATATCGGCCTCCAGCCTGGCGATCTTGCGGCGAGCACCCTCGATCGCGTCCGTGGTGCGCCTGATGGTCTTGCGGATATTGTACTGGTCGTCGACATGGGCGTCGCGCAGGCGGAGCAATCTCGCGACTTCGGCGTCGAGACCGGCCTTCTTCATGAGGCGATCGTCGCCCGAAGCCAGCGCCTTCGCCAGCGCGAACTGGTTCACGTTGGACCCGACGTCCTCGATGCGGCGGATCGAGCGGTCGCCCGACATCGCCATGGCGATGAAGCGGGCCTTGCGCTCGAGCATCTGCCAATTGGTGGCATCCATCGACCCGCTGGTGGCGTAGCCGTAGAGCTCGATCTCGTCGTTCTGGTTGCCCTGGCGCTCGATCCGGCCCTCGCGCTGCTCGATGTCGGATGGGATCCAGGGGACGTCGAGATGGTGGAGCGCCTTCAAGCGCTGCTGCGCGTTGACCCCGGTCCCCATCGTGCCGGTCGAACCGATCAGGATGCGCTTGCGCCCCTGATTGAGGTCGTTGAACAGGCGCTGCTTCGCGCTGTTCTTCTTGTAGTGCTGCATGAAGGCGATCTGGTCAGCGGGGACACCCATCTCGATCAGCTGGTCGCGAATCCAGACATAGGCCGAGAAGCCCCGCGTCTCGAACGCCGCTTCGGTGCCGAGGTCGGAGAAGACCATCTGTACCGCCCCCGGCAGTGGATAAGGCCTGCCGGTTTCCGGGTCCGTGTACCGATTGTCGCTGGTATCCCGCCAGATGCGATGGACATTGTCGATCAGGAGGTTGAGCTTGTTGCCCTCCTCATTGCCGACGCTCGCGTCGACAAACCTGAGGTCGATGGCGGAATGGCGCCCGTCGGTGATCACCGACAGGAGGATGTCGTCGCCCTTCTGCGGGCGGCCGGTGCGGTTCTCGATCGCCTTGATGCGCTCCGCGAGCACTCGCTGGTAGGCCTTGAACGGCGCGCCCGACCGCGCGACGATGATCTTCCGCTTGCCGCCGCGAACGGTGGGCAGGCGGACATATTGGCGCAGGTCGTCCTTCAGCACGACGTCGGCCACGGTGCGGTACATCGCCATGAGATCGGCGACGTTGACGAACTCGCAGAAGCGCGTGACCGGCTTGTAGCTTCCGCTTGGTTGCAACTCGAGCTCGGTGCGCGTGTCACCGAAGTTCGACGCCCACGCATCGAACTCGTGGAGACCCTTCGCGGCGAGCTCGTCGGGCTGCATGAAGCGCTGCAGCGTGTACATCTCCCCGAGCGTGTTGGTGATCGGCGTGCCCGAGGATAGGATCAGTTCGCGCCCCGGATTGATGTCGCCAAGATAGCGGCTTTTGACATAGAGATCCCAGGCGCGCTGCGAACCCTCGGGGTCGACGCCCTTAAGATCGCCGAGATTGGTCGCGAAGGTTAGCTTGCGGAACTGCTGCGCCTCGTCGACGAGCATCTGGTCGATGCCGATCTCGCCGATATGGAGGAGGTCATCTTTGCGCGCCTGCAGACCCTCAAGCCGGCGCCGGAGCCCCTCCTTCAGGCGCTCGACGCGTTTGCGCGACACGCGATCGTCGCTGTCGATGCCCGAAATCAGCACCTCGTAGCTGGCGAGCTGGTCCTGGATCAGTGCCTTTTCAAACGATGCCGGCGCGGGGATGAACTTGAAAGCATCATGCGTGATGATGATCGCGTCCCAGTTGCCGGTCGCGGCACGCGCGAGGAAGCGCTGGCGCTTTTCACGCACGAAGTTCGTATCATCGGCGACGAGGATGCGCGCGGTCGGGTAAAGCATCAGGAACTCGCGCGCGATCTGCGCGAGGCAGTGATTGGGCACCGCGATCATCGGTTTGTTGGCGAGCCCCAGCCGGCGTTGCTCCATCACCGCGGCGCACAGGCTGAAGGTCTTGCCTGCCCCGACCGCATGGGCGACGTAGGTAGCGCGGGAGGCGATGATCCGCCAAATGACCCGCTTCTGGTGATCGCGCATGTGGATCGCGGTCGAAGCGCCGGGCAGCTTGAGATGGCGGCCGTTGAAGGAGCGCGGCACGAGGTTGTTGAACGCATCGTTGTAGATGCGGACCAGCCGGTCGGCCCGTTCGCTGTCCTGCCAGACCCAGGTCTCGAACGTCGACTTGATCGCGGCAAGCTTCTCCTTCGCCGCCTCGGTATCGGTCGTGTTGAGCTCGCGACGCTCCGACCCGTCGGCTTCGCGGAAGACGTCATAGACCTTGGGAATGCTTGAATTGAGCGCGTCTTCAAGCAGGTCTGCCGCACCGCGGCGCGGCGTGCCCCAGACCGAGGTCGAGCTGACATGACCGAGGAACGGCGCCTTGTCGACCGTCCAGCTGGCGATCGCGATGGTGTGGTGGATCTTGGTCGTGACCTCCATCGTCTCGGCGATGAAGACCTCGATGACGTCGGTCGGGATCCAGGGCGCGCCGAGGCGCGCGGTGATCTCGCTCGGCTTAAGGTCGACTGGCTGGACGGCTTCGAGCGCGGTTGCGACGCCCAGGAAGCGCGGATCGGCCGAGGACTTCTCGCGCGCGAGCGCTAGCTTGGTCCGGACGGGGCCGGAGAGCGCCTCGTCGGCGGGTACCCAATGGTCGAGACGCGGAGTACTGCGGACGGGATCGAGGTAGATCTCGTCCGCCAGCTCGGTGATTGCCTCGGCCTCGGTGACGCCGAGCAGGTCAGCAATCAGGGGGACGTCGACCCGGCCTCGGTCGTGCAGCGAAACCGCCAGCGCGTCCTGGGGGGAGTGGATGTCATGCGCCACCGGCGGTTTGACCACGCGCTCGGTGAAGATCGCGCCCGGGGTGCCGGTATCGGTCTTCTCGTCATAAGCCTCGATCGACGCCACCAGCCACACGTCGGGGTCGTCGAAGAATGGCTGAAGGTTCGGCCGGCGCTGATAGTCCTTCTCGGCGCCCGTCTCCGGATCCGTGCGGATCGTGGTGACGCTGTGGTTGATCGGCCCATGCTTCTTCGCGAACTGGCGATAGGACGTGAGGAGCGTCTGCTGGAGGTCGGCATAAGGCTCGTCATTCAGCTGGGCGCGCAGGATCGCGCGGACGGTATCGCG
Organism: Sphingomonas sp.; assembly: GCA_965260965.1. Classification (GTDB taxonomy): domain Bacteria; phylum Pseudomonadota; class Alphaproteobacteria; order Sphingomonadales; family Sphingomonadaceae; genus Sphingomonas. Next base: position 3,046,506 of record CBDHCA010000003.1, read on the forward strand.
GATGGGGATCAGGCCCCTGATAATGGCGGCGTGCTTGGGAAACAGGCCCGACCCGCCGCGGCCGGTCTTGACCTCGACGATCACGGGCAGTCCGTCGACGATCTGGTGCAGAACACCGCCCGAGAGGAGATAGCTGCCCTCCTTGAACTCGGCTTCGTCGGCGGCGGTACCGACGGCGACGTCGAGGGTGACATCGAGCTGGTCGCGCAGCAATTTCGCGCGCTCGATGGGGCGGAAGGCGCCTTGATGACGGGAGGCGATGGCGGACAGGCTGGTGCCAAGCGTCGCCGCGAGGTCGAGCCCGTCTTTGGCAGCGCAGCTATAATCAAGGCCGAAAGGTCCGTTCCGCCGTTCGTGGGTTCCGAGCACGTGATCGGGGTGGTCGAGGAAATAGCGGTTGATCCGCAGCGGCCCGAAGCCCTCGTCGCTGTCCGGAACCTCGCCGACCTTGATCCACGCCTGGTCGTGTCGGGCCATATCGGAGAAGCGTTTCTGGAAGAGCAGCACGTCGACGACGACGTCGGTGCCGGCGTCCTCCTTCATGGCTTTGGCCGGCAGGCGGACGGCGCCTAGGAAGTCGGCCATGCCGTCGATGTGGGAGCGCGCGATCGGGTCGCTTTTGTCGAGCGTGTACCGCGACGTCACGAACAGGGCGATGCCGCCCGGCCGGAGGTGCTCGATGGATTTGGCGATGAAGTAATCGTGGAGCGAGAGCCCGAGCCTGCCGAGCTCGGTCTTGTCGCGGATGCTGAGGTTGGAAAAGGGCGGGTTGCCGATCGCGAGATCGAAATCGCGCGGCAGCGAGGCCTTGTCGAAGTCTATGCAGCGGATGATCTGATTGGGAAAGAGCGCACGGGCGACGCGGGCGGTCACCGGATCGTTGTCGATGCCGACGAACAGTGTCTCGTCAGACAGGGCGCTCGGCCGGAGCCCCATGAACAGGCCGCTGCCGCATCCCGGCTCGAGGATTTGACCGCCGGAAAAGCCGAGGGTCTGCGCTGCGTCCCACATCGCGCGAACGATGTATTCAGGGGTGTAATGGGCGTATTGGGTCGCGCGCTTGAGGGACTGGAGCTCCAGGTCGGTTGTTTCGGCGACCAGTGCCGCCCCGAGTTCCGCCCACCCGGGACGATACTCGCCCGAGCGGTCGGCGAAGGCGCCGTTCGCCAACTTGGACGCGCCGAAGCCGACGAACCGGGCGATGGTCTCCTGCTCTTGCCGCGTAGCCGGCCGCTGCTCGCGGTCGAGCAGGTTCAGGAGCCTGATCGCCTCGACATTGTCGTGGGCGCGGCCCTTCCACGAAAGCGCGAGCGCGCGACCCGGCGCCGGGGAGAAGTCGACCGGCTGTGGCGGCGGACTGAGAGCGGCGGCGCTCGCGTTCGGAGCATTGCCGAGCGTCCGGTCGCCGCCGGCGAGGCTCACGACCAAGGCGGGCGCCAGCAACTGGTCGAAGTCGAGGCTGAGCTGGAGAGGCGGAGTGCGAAGTGGCGCCACGACGGAGGTGTCGAGCGAGTGCGCCTGGCGCGGGGCCGGGTCGAGTATCATAGGAGGGCTCCATCGGCAGCTGATCCGCCACCACCCCTCCCCCTCTCCTCCTCAGCCGCAGCGCGGCAGCGGGATCGGCGCCACCTGGCCGCTGGTGAGATTGATGAAGGCGCCCGCGTGGCCGATTGAGCCTCGGCCGAGCAGATCGAACAGCAGCGCGAGCGCGTGGCTCGCCACCACTCGGTTCACGAACAGCGACTGGCGCTCGAGCGCCTCGGCGACCGAGCAGGACGGGGCGTCGTCATCGCCCAAGCTCTCGTCAGCGAGTTCGGGAAAGGCTTCGAGCACGGTCGGAAGCTGCGGCTTATCAATCCGCAGCGCGCTGGTAGGGCAGCCAAGGAGATATTGTCCGTCGCTCGCGCGATTGCCGAGATCCATCCAGTAAGCTGGCGTGGCCGAAGCCTGCCCCACCGCGTCGCCGAGCTGCCGACGCGCGGAGGCCGTGTCGACGCAGCTGATGAGGAGGTCGATGTTGTCGAGCCCGACCGACCCGGGCGCGCGACCATGCACCGCCGTCCAGTCGAGGCCATGTGCGAGGTTGATGCGCTCGGTGAGCGTGCGAGCCTTCGAGCTGCCGATGTCGCAGCGATAGAAGGGCTGGCGGCCGAGGTTCGCCTCCGACACGACATCGTCATCGACCACGGTGACGTGCAGCGAGCGCGACGATATCGCCTTGAGCGCGGTATCGAGCGAGGCGAGGCCCATCAGCATCTGGCCGCCATTGCCGCCGCATCCGACGAGCATGACCCGGATCGCGCGGCGATCGAAGCTGGCGGGGAGATAGTGGCGGCTGTGAGTGTCAGTGCTCATCGTAACCTCCCGAGAAAGGGCTTCGCGGCAGCGGCAGGAACAGGCCGTCTGCGCAGAGACGCGACGCCATCGTCGGGCCGTCGGGGTCCCCAAGGCGCCCGACGACGAGCGCGATCTTCGTCGCGTGGGCATCATCGGCATCGTCGGTCGCGCTGAAGAAGGCCGCCGCGGTGCCGTGACTGTGGATGTCGCAGACGAGGTGCCAGCCGGGCGCCAGCGCCGGGGTGCGATAGACGACGCGCGAGGGTGTCGCCTCCTCGATGACCGGCCAGTCGACCGCGAACGCGCCCGTGGCCTCGTTCCAGAGCACGAACGCGGCTGCCTCGTTCGGCAACGCTGCCGCCAAGTGATCAAGTATGCGGACCAGATGTTCGGCCGGGATCAGCCCGCAACGAAGGTCGGCGCGCGGCCCGCCGGTCTGCCCATAGGGAAGGCTGGCGGCAAGCGGCGGCGTGACCGGGACATCGAGCGCGAGCCAAGGCCGGCGCAGGATGAGCATGACGCCGTCGGCGCCGACCACGAGACCACGGCCGGCGCGGCTGGCCCTGAGCGCATCCACGGCAGGCGATCGCCCATGCGGGGGGACTGGATAGCAGGGCACCGCGTCGATTACCGCCGCCGCCGTCGGATCGTCGGCGAGGACGGTCATGACCGTCCCCGCGCGGCGATGAGCTGTCCGACCGTGATCGCGGCAACCGGGGCCGATTCTCTCGGGCGCCGCTGTCCGCGGGTGGCGGTGCCGAACGGCTTGAGCCGCTTTACCGGGAAGCGCTTGGCCTTGCGCGTGGCGAGGTCGTCCCAGAGCGTCTGGAGGCCGCCCTTACCTGTGGCGGTCGCCTCCTGCCCAGGATTGGGGTGCGTCGACCAGGACTCGAACACGGCACGTTCGAATTCCGGGATCGAGGCGACGGTGAGCGCGCGCGGCCGCGCGATGTTGCCCCAGCAGAGTTGTCCGTCGACGAAGACGTTGAGGATGGGAGAGTGCAACACCGCAGTCTCAGCCGTCGGGCGCTGACTCGCGGCGAGCGCATAGACGCCGAGACCGTGCCGGGTCGCGACGAACAGATGCGCGGGGTATGGCACGGGGACCGTCACGCGGCCCGACAGGGTTCGGAGCCCAGCAGGCGGCGACGAGAGGGCGAAATAAGCCGCACGGGTTTGCTCAGGCACCCACCACGCCAGCATGTCCGGATGAGCGACCAGCACGTTGTCGGGCAGGATTTCCGGTCCGGCCGTTCGCCCGAGCGCCTCCGTCCATTGGCGCAGATGCGCCCGCGTCAGCGGCTTACCCGCCGCGATGGTCGGAGGGCCGTCGTCGTCCTGCTCGATGGCATGGATGCTGGCGAAGGCCGCCGCATTACGCCGGCGCCCGCCGGCGAAATGCCCGTCGCTGGGCGCCTGGTCGCGGTAGAGCAGAATCGCATTGGTCAGCACGAGGCCGCCGCCGCTCGTTTCGAAAAGGGTGCTGTGTTTCGACATAGTGACCTCACAGGCTGGTTGGATCGAGCCGGATCAAGGCTTGCGCGGCAGCAAGGAATTGGGCGCCGACCCGCAACGACGCGAACCAGCTGTCGATGTGCCTCGCTTCCGTGATCGGGCAGAGGCCCGACACGTCCATGAAGCCGTATTCCATGCCGTGGCGCGCGACGTCGTCGACCTCGCACGCGAACTGCTCGACCGGGACGAGCGTCAGCGGCGGCAGGCTTGAGCATTCCTCAATGCCGGGCAGGTAGTCGTAGAGCGTCCCGGTATCGAAAAACCATGCGTTGCGATCGGGCGGGATCCGGCGCAGCTCCCGGTACGCTCGCATGAGTTCGCACAATCCCTGGCGCAACCCGGTCGGGAGCCGCTTCGGTGACCCGGCATTCGCGGCCAGCATCCAGTCCGGACGACGTGCCTCCATCTCGGATGGAAGCGTGAGCTCGTTGACCTCCTCGGGGTCTGCGCCGTGATAGTCGATCAGCGCCTGGCGCGCGGCGTCATCGTCGGTCTCGCCATCCCAATAGTAGTGGGAAATCTCCTCGAAGAGATCCGCATAGCCGAAGATCGGCAGCGCAATCCCGAGCGTCCGCTCGAGCGCCTGATAGGCCGATGCGCGCCACGCGGTCGGGGCATCGCTGGATTCGATCCAACCGAGATCAATCTGCCCGATGCTCTCGCACACCAAGGCGATCGCGGCCGGCTCGCCCTCGGGCCCGCGCAGGACGACAGTCCGGAAGTCGACCATGTCGAGGCCGCCGAGGGTGTCCAGCACGGCAGTCTCGAAAACGCGTTCGATATGCCGCCGGGCACGCACGCGGGTGAAGGTCTTTGGCGTGGCCTCCCGTGCGGCGACCCACCTGCCGATCAGCTTATGATGCGGCGCCAGCGGATCGTCGAAGTGGACGGGGATGTCGGCCGACAGAGCGACGGCGCGGCCGGCGAGATCAGCCGAGCGCGGGCAGACGAAGGCCGGCGGGCGGGGCAAGCGGCTCGCGCGCACTGCCGCGGTCGTCGTTCGGGTCGAGCCCGACCCGCGCGTGAAGGGCCTGTATCGGGCCGGCGCAGGCGGGTCGTGCGGAATTGCTCGTGTCGCCATCATCGGACTCGATCCATTCGAGGAGGGTCTTGCGGGGAGCAGCCGGGATGGCTGCGCGGGTGGCCGTCACCGTCAGCCCTTGGTGCCGACGGCGCGGCGATATTCGGTGACGTGGGCGCCGTTCGACACGCCCCCGTCGACCGTCTCGGCGTTGAGGATCGCCGGGTACAGGGTGGCATGGTAGGCGCGTAGGGCCGCCGGATCGTCGGCGAGATGCGGCGGGACCGGCAGGTCGATGCCGTCATAGCGGTACGTTCGGGCGAGTTGCTGGATCTGCATGGGGGCCTCCTTGGCAAAGTCGGGGGTGGTAAGAATCGGCGAGTGCCCGTCACCAGAGGCTGGCGGGCTCGCCGATCTTCGCGTCCGCCGGGGGACTGGTCGGTTCCGGCACCTTGACCGCGGCGCTTGGCGCGCACGGCTTGGACGCTGTGGCCGCAGGCTTCGCCTTCGCCGCCACGGCGGCGGCGGTCTTGGCGTCCTCGGCCGCCTGGCGCTGTTCAGCCAGCTGGTCGGCGAGCGTCTTGCGCGACACGATCAGCTGGCCGAGCGCGCCGTCCGCCCCTCGGGCGAGTTCGGCATCGATCTCCTGCGCGCGCGCAGTGATCGAGATCGGCCGGATTTCGCCGGGCTCTGTCTTGTGGGTTGCGCCCTCGGACCGGCGCGGAATGACGGTCAGCGTGACGGTCTCGTCAGGGCCGGCGACGAGGTCGAGACCGAGCGAATAGCGGGTGAGGAGCGGGAGAAGGCTTGCGATCAGCATGGCAGTGGTCCTTGGGTTAGTGTGAAGGGGCAAGGTCAGGCGGCGATGTCCGCGATCACCGCTGCGGGCGGCGGGCCGTAGCGGGCGTCCAGCGTCATCGCGCTCGGCAGGCGGCCGGCCCAGTCGAACCGGGTGGGCCTGAGCATGCCGGCGATGAGATCTGTCTTCTTCGAGCCGAGCAGCCGGGCGAACGCTTTCTCGCCCATGTGCGCAACGAGGCCGCACTCCTGCGCGATGAACCGGAGCTCGTCCTTGGTGAAGCGTTCGAGGAACGGCTGATCGACCGTCCAAGTGTCGCGCAGGTCGACGTCAAAGGCACGCGCGAGGTCGGCGACATGCCCGAACGTGGTCACGTCACGAGCGTAGGCGGCGGCGATCGCGGAGAGCACGGTCGACCCCTGAGTCGCGGACAGCGCGCGGATCGCCGTGATCTTGCCGGCATAGTCGAGGTCGGCAAACGTCGCGCCGACGAGAAGGCCCGCCCGCGCTCTGAGCGTCTCGGATTTGATCTGCGAGAGCGTGCCGGTCATCGCCGCAACGAGGATCGCCGTATGGGCGTGCGCGACATGGCCGGCGAGCGCGCGAGCGACGGCAGTCCGCCACATAGCCTCCCGTAGGTCGGTGGTCCGCGCCGCGATCGACTTGGCGGTGACGGTGGTCTTGTGACCGCTGGACGCGCTGCCCGCCGGTTGCGGCGCGGGTGTTCCCGGCAGGCGGGGACTATTGGTCACCGCCGAGATTGACGAGTCTGGCGACAGGTCGAGCTCGCCGCCGCTTTCGTCCGGTTCGTCCGCATCGTTGGCGGGAGCCCGGGACGCCGCGATTGTCGTCTCGGCGGGGCGGACCTGTTGCTCGCGATCCGCCTGTTCGGCGGCCTCGGTCTTGAGCTGGAAGCAGGCCGGGTTGGTGCAGTGGCCGGCCTCGACGTGCGTCTCGAACAGCGTCCGCTGCGCCGCCGAGTTGAACGGGCAGGTCGTGCATTCGCTCTTGTCGAAGACGGCGGCGCCGAGAGCCTGCGTGACGCGCATGAGTAGGTCGCGCGTTTTGGCGACATCTAGACCGGAGTTCAGGATGGTTTCGAGAGCCTTGTCCTGCTTGTCACCGGGCACCGCCGCGAGCAGTTCGGCGTGCCCGACCTTGATCCGGCGCTCGTCGAGCGCGAGCTTTACCATGTCGGAGAGTTCGGCCAGCGCGAGCCGGCGGTCGAGCTTCGCACGCGACCAGCCGAGCCGAGCCGCCGCCTCGACGCGATCGCCATGGCAGGCTGCGAGAGCGCGGACCGCGGCATCCGCCTGTTCGGTCTCGGAGGCGTCGTCGCGGACATCGTTCTCGTCAATCGCGGCTTCGAGCGCCTCCTGGTCTGTCATCTCGCGGATGACGACGGGCACCTCACCATCGGGACCGAAGGCTTCGAGTCCGGCGCGATAGCGGCGTCCGCCCGCGACCAGTTCGAAGACGTCGTCAATGCCTCTGGCAGGACGCAACAAGATGGCTTGGATCATGCCCCGGAGGCGCAACGAGGCGACGAGCTCGTCATGCTTCTTCGGGTCGAAGTAGCGGCGGGGATTGTAGCCCGGCCTGATCTTGGAGAGGGGCAGCGTCGTGGCGCGGCTCGGGTGTGATAAGCTCAAGGCCGGTCTCCTCGTGGACTGTGGATGGGGCGCTGCCCCGACATGGGCTATCGCCGGACATCACGTCCGATCACCCTCCCCTCCTCCCTTCCCTCCAGCGGTTCAGGGATGGGTGCACGCCGCGCGACCGGCCTAGACCAGCCTAGACCGGCCTAGACGCCGACCCCCGCTCGACGTGGCCATCGGTCGCTTGCGGCGACCTCAGCTGTTGGGTCGCGCATCCAGCCCCTCTCAGCACCGGCATCCAAGACGTTCGCCCAGTCCTTGAACCCTGCCGGTGGCGGCGTTCGTTCGATGGTCAGGCCTGGGCGCGCATATCGTGCCGCAGCCCGCGCCGCAGCGCGTCGGCCTTCGGCGTCATTGTCCTCCGCGATGAGCAAATTCGTGACCGTCGCCGGAATGAGCAGCTGGTCGAGGCGGCGCGCGCCAAGCGACGCCCAGCAGGGGATACCGCTCAGCGCCGTGAAGGCCGCCGCCGTCTCGAACCCTTCGGCCAGCGCCAGCGTCTCACCCGGAACGGTGCCTTGCCAGGCGCCCTGCCCCGGCCGGCTAAGCATGACCTTGGCGGTATACATGGCCGTGACGGGATCGAGAAAGATCCGCTGAATCGCGACGATCTGCCGGATGGCCCGTATGCCGACGAGCAGCGCCGGCTTGAACTTGGTCTTCGGCTTCGGGCCAAGCGGGCAGCGCGGGTGGAACCGCAAGTCTGGTAGGTTCCGTCGCAAATGTCGGCCGGCGATGTAGCGCTCGGCGAGCGTCCCGGTGGTCGGTAGGGCTTCGGACCATAGGCGGACAGCATTGCCGGCGACCTCTCCGCAGGCTTCGGACGGCGGGGCGTAGCGTCGGCTGAGCGGCATACGCCGGAGTTCGCGTAGCACTTCCTCGGGCGGGCAGCCTGCAAAACAGGTGACAAGGATTCCTCGGTCGCCTTGCCGGAGCGACAGGCTGGGCGTTTTGTCGACGTGCGCCGGCCATCGGCACATCGCGGTATGGCCATGCCAATGGCCGCCGAGCGCGCCAACGAGGTCGACCAGATGCTGGGAGGGCTTTCGAGCGGTCAGGGGCATGGAGTCTTCTCCTGTTCGCCGCCACTGCCTCCCTTCCCTTTTTGTCCTGTATCACGGTGCGGGCGAAGTTGACGCTGCTGCGTACGAGGTTCGGAGGGCAGTACCGTACAGCCAAGAGGGATCCTGCGCTGCCACCCTGCCCCGCGACGGTGTGCCGGCGGTGCAGTCAGCGCACAGGGCCGAAAAGCCAATCCTTCATCCGCTGCTGGGCAACTCCGTCCGGCGAGGCAGACGTTGCGAGGCGGTCGATCCGCGATCTGCTGCCGAGATCTGGAGGAATTCGTGCGTACCGGGAGGCGATCGCCAGCGCGTCGGCGGGTTCGGGCAGCTCGCCCAAGTTCGTGCCGCGCCACACGACCAGCTGATCCTCGTCCGGATCCGCCATCATTTCCGCTCGGGCATGAACCTGGACGTAGAAGGTCTGGAGCGGTCGGTCCCATCCGACAACGACGAGCCCGACATTAGGGCATTTTGGCAAAGGCATGAGTTCGTGTCGGCTCATCACCGTTCTCCGCGTTTCCGCTCGGCGGCCGTTCCTCACGGCGCCACGGCACTCGCTCTATCCTCCCCTCTCGCTGCCCGGAACCGCAAAGCCATTCGGAATGGCGAAGTTGGTATGTCGCCGCCGAGGAGGCGCTCAACCGTCGCGGGCCCGTCCACGTACCCCGACCCTGGCCGCGCATGGGTGAACCGTCGGTGCTAGCGGCGAGGTCCCGCCGAACGGCCGTAAGCAACGTATCAGTGCTCCTGGAACGGCACCGAGATCATCGGTTAATCGTCACGATTGCGACGACGTTCCGCATATTTAACGACGAACGCTTCCCAGATCCTGAGCCACTCGGTGTCGGACCGCAGTCGGGCGAAATCCGGACAGCCTTTGCGGAACTCGCCCGCCATCTGATTCACGTCCCAGGGACTGCCCTTGGTCAGGCCGATCTGGCGGAACGTAAGTTCGCGCTCCCCGTAGCTGAGCGAGCCGGTCGGGAAAGCTACCAGTTCGACCTTCGGCTTCGCGGGGGCGACCTGCGCCTGGGCGGGCACTCCGACCGATGATCTGCGAGCCTTCGGTTCGGCGGGTCCGACCAAGCGCAGGTGACGGCCGTAGAGCCGCTGTTCGAGCGGGGCTGGCGATGCGTGTAGGACCACCTTGCGCCCCGAAACGTCGACGTTGGCATTGGGGTATACGGCGGAGACGATCTGCATGGTTTCGCGTACCGTCTGGCGGAAGCGCTTGCTGTCCGCGTCGTTCCCGAGATGCTTGGCAAGCTGGTCCCAGCTGATCATCTGCCCGCGGTCGCCGCTGATGCGCGGCAGGCGGTAGGCGAGATAGGTATAGAGATCGAGTGCTGTCGGGATGCCCTTGAGCTCGCGAACGGCGACCTCGTTCAGCGGGACTGCATGCTCGACAAGATGCTTGTAGAAGACCTCCGACATTCGCACTTCTCGGGCGAAGGCACCATCTCGGTCGAGTGAGCCGGCATATTCATCGGAAATCTTCACGTCGCGCACTGCGAACGCACTGTCGCCGTCGGTCGTCTCGTCCCAGCGGATTTGCCACTCGCATGCGAGAAGGCGATCCACCTGCTCGCGCATGAGGTTGGCCGTTCCGCGTGGCCCATAGGAGACGGTTTGGTAGCCCAGCCGCCGCATCCACTCGGTGAAGTTGCGACCGAGATAGACGTCGCGGGTTTTGCTCTTCAGCGCTTGGGAGAGGAGGTAAATGAGTGCGACGCGTGGATAGGAGCCATACGGCACCCCCAGGATGCGCGAGATCATCTTGCCGTCGACCTGCTGGAGGACCGGTCGCGGGCTAATTGCTAGGGCATATTTGCCGTCCTGCCGGATGATCGGCACGGTGTCGTCCTTCGGCCGCTTGGTCGGTAGCGACATCGCGCATAGGGCTGAGTGTAGGAAAGCCGGAACCGGCTCCTCGTTCTGAACACGCAGAAAAGCGTCGAGGGTCGTCTGGCTACCGGCGTGAAGGGCGAGATCGCGGACGCGCTCGGCACCTCCGTCTAGCATCGCCAGCGCATATTGGTGACCTATCGGCCTCGCTTCATCCCTCTGCATCGTATCTGCCCTCGCCCCGGTGTCGGGACCATGGCCGAGGACTCAACAGTTTTCGGGACAGAAAGCAACCCTATTGGCGATTTTGGCGGTTTCGCATGGGTAGAACCTCCAATTTGACCGATGATCTCGGAGCGGTTCTCAACGTGAGAGCCATCTCCCCTTCTCTTTTCCCTTAAAATCTAAGCCGGTTCGCGAATCGGATTTCTAGGAGATTCTTACATAGTAGGTATGCGCTCCGACATCATCGGCGCGGCTGAACCGACATCATCGGGTTTGCGCACCGAGATCAGCGGGAGGCACTGACATCATCGGTGCCGCTGCAAAGTTATCAACAGCGAGCGCTCGTCCATGCCTCAGCCGCTCGAACATCATCTGTCCCGCAGCGCAACAACACATTCAAGTGAATCGCCGAGCGACGATCCAGCGCTGTGCGGGGCGAGTGCATCACTTGCGAGGGCATGAGCCCCGGTCCGACGGCGCTGAGCCGGCTGAACGGACCCGAGATCATCGGTCTGGCTGTAACTTCCGTTGGCCGATCTTGCTCAAAATCGCCAACGAGCGTAGTTCGTCGCTCGAAACCCACGTCCAGGTGCATTCGATGGCCACATTGCCGCAAGAAATCTCGACTCCCGATGCTCTCCACAGCGATGATCTCGGAGCGCTTTACCGCAAATCGATGATGATCTTGAAGCGGATCCGAGACGGGGCGCTGGATCCCGAGACCGGACAGAAGCGTGGACCCACCTTCCCCATCTCCAAGGCGGCGTCGTTGGTCGGGCGAACGGCCTCGGCTCTCCGAGAGGCGGAACGCGAAGGCAGGCTGCCGACCCGCGACCGCAAGGAGTCCCGTCACCGCGTGCCCTACTCCCTCGCCGAGCTGGACGCGATGCGCGAGGTATTCGGCACGCGGCCGTGGCGGTCTCAGGACGACCCACCCGCAATAATATCGGTGTGCAACTTTAAGGGCGGTGTCGGAAAATCGACGATCGCGCTGCACCTGGCGCAGCACTTTGCCATTCACGGCTACCGCGTGCTGATGATCGACTGTGACAGCCAGGCCAGTTCGACGATGATGTTCGGCTACCGCCCGGACATCGATCTAAGCGAGGACGACACGCTCTACGGCCACTTCCATAAGCCGGACCTGCAGGGTTTCCGGTCGATCATCCGTAAGACTCACTTCCATGGTCTCGATCTCGTTCCGGCGAACCTGAAGCTTTACAATCTGGAGTACGAGATTGCCGCATATCTGGCTCAGCATAGGAGCTTCGAGATCATTAGCCTGATCGCCGAGGCTATCGAGAGTGTGGTCGAGGACTATGACGTGGTGATCATGGACCCGCCGCCCGCCCTTGGGATGGTGTCGATGGCGGTTCTGCAAGCGGCCAACGCAATGGTCATTCCGGTGCCACCGAGCGTCATCGACTTTTCGTCGACGGTGTCGTTCCTCGACATGGCGCGCACGACCATGGAGCAGCTCGAGAGCGCCGGGGGGCGCGGCCGCCCCGCCTACAACTTCATCCGAATGGTTGGCAGCCGGGTCGATGAGAGCAAGTCGGTCCAGTCGGAGCTGCTGCAGATGATGCGCTCGGTCTTCGGCCGCTCGATGCTCGAGCCGGTGATCCGTGCGAGCGCCGAGATCGACAACGCCAGCTCGCGCATGAAGACCGTTTACGAGCTCGATGCGCCGGTGACGTCACACAAGGTTCACTCCCGCTGCGTCAGCCATCTCGACGCGGTCTGTGCCGAGATCGAGAAGGATGTGCTGCGGACGTGGCCGAGCCGGGCAGGAGGGTTGGACGCGTGATGTTGCCACGTGGCAATCCCACCGAGACACCCAGTAGAAACAGTGACTTATACTCGTACTCGCGCCCTAGACTCCAGCAGGCGACGGGCGTTTCGGGCAGGCACAGCGAAACGCGACTGTCTTACCTCCGCGGGCTGAACTATCGCACGGTTGCCACGTGGCAACTCGTAAGCTTCAGCCACTGGTCCGCCTACGGCGCAAGCCGCGGAAAAGTGAGCTGCGGAAGCGTGGCGCGGCAACACTCAGCAATTAGGGAGGTGGTGTGAGCAAGGGGAACAAGGGGTTCGGCGCACTGCTGACCGACAATCTCGAGGCAGACGCTGTCGAGGAGCGGACGACACCATCGCTCGGGATCATGTCGAGTCGGACGGCCTCGTTGGCACGCCTCGCTGCGGGAAAGATGGTCACCGATCGCACCGAGTGGGTCGACCCCGCGCTTTGCGTTCCTTGGCCCATGCACAACCGCGACGTTGACCACCTCACCGAGGAAAGCTGCCGAGACCTGATCGACGCCTTCAAGTCGGCAAAAAAGCAGCGCATCCCGGCGATCGTGCGGCGGCTGGATGACGATTCCGAGCATCAGTACGAGATCATCGCCGGGGTGCGTCGTTGGTGGACCGTCAATTGGCTACGCACGCACCATCATCCCGAGTTCGAGTATCTGATTACCGTCCAACAGCTGACGGACGAGGAAGCGTTCCGCGTCTCCGATATCGAGAACCGGAGCCGCAAGGACATCACTGATTGGGAACGGGCGCAGGAGTACACCCGCGCGCTCGCCACGTTTTACGGCAACTCGCAAGCGGACATGGCCGAGCATCTCGCGATTTCGCGTTCCTGGCTGAGCCGTCTCCTTGACGTGGCGCGGCTGCCCGATGGCATCGTCGCGGGCTTCGCCGACCGGCACGACATCACCGTTCGAATTGCGCGCGACATAAAGCCGCTCGTTGCCGACCAGCGCGCGCTCGATCTGATGCTGGCTGAGGCGTCTAGGCTCGCGGCGGCCCGCAGCGCCGGGCAACCCGCGATTGGGGGCGCAGAAACAGCGAAGCGGCTGATCAAGGCGACCGAAGCGAAACCGACGGCCCGGCCCGCCATCTCCAAAATGGAAGAAATTCGTAGCGAGTCCGGCAAGCCCATGATCAGGTACAGCCGTCTCGCGAGGGGAGGGGGGGTGACAATCCAAGTGCTGCCCCGCTCAGGAGCCGCAGCGGTTGAGATCCTGCGCGCTATCGAGGGTCTTCTGCCCAAGCCATAACAGTGCGACTGTTCCCTATATGTTCAGCAAGCCGGTCGCGAAGATCTGTTGACGAGGATGCTCGATGAATGCCGGTCTGGCTTGCTCCCGCGGCCTGTCGTGAGTAGCACGTAGGCCTCGCGGAGACGCGAGCGGGACCTGAAAACCCGTAGAGCAAGAGCCGGTCCAAGGCGACCGGGTGGCGGACGCGTATGTCCAAGCCACCCGGCTAAAGGCGTTCGCGCCTAGCTTGCTCTAGGTTTTCAGCACCCGGTTCGTGTCGGCATGCCCTTCGGGGCATGCCGCCGGCTTGGGGAAGGGCGATGACTGACAGGCTGGAAGAGGTGAGGATCGCGGTGGGGCTGAGCCGACGGGCCGCCGCCTTGCTGGTTGGCGCCGGCCTTGGCATCAGCGCCGCGGCAATCGAGGACGTTGTCGAAAAGGTGCTGGCGCAAAACCCTTCTTTGCGCGCCAATGAAATGTCGCCGGAACTCGCCTGTCTTGCCGCCGGCATCCCGCTAGCCGGGGCGCCACAGCCAGTGGACGAGATCGCCCCCCGCCAGACTTTACTTGGCCCGCTAGCCATCCACAGCGTCGGTGGCGCTGACGCCCAGTGACGCGTCAAACGCGGCCATGTCGGCGTCGAAGCGTGCGAGCACCGGATCGAGCGAACCGGGGCCGGGGAGGGAAGGCGGGCGACCGATCGGCCGGGTCGCATAGCCGAAGGCGACCGCCAGGTCGGGAGCAATATAGGCGCGCCACGCCTGCCGCCCGCTGATCTCGACCAACAGCCCATCGGCGCCTGCTCGCGCGAGCAGCTTGCCCGCACCCGACACGCTGAGCCCGAGCGTACGCGACACCCCCAGCGGAGTTAGTAACGGCCGACGTTGAAGCAGCGCAGCAAGATCAACAAGCCTGCCTGGCCGTGATGCCCGGCCTATAACCTGAGCGGCGCGCACACGCTTACCTTCTACGCCGTTCAGCCTGGCGAGCCCCGCACCGGCTGAGGTGGTCAGCGCCTTCAAGAAGCGCACGGTGGTCGCGTCACGGTCGCGCGGGACGAGCCGCAGCGCCCTGTCGGCGGCGACAAGGCAGGGGAGGGGGGCCTTGGTCACGCCGAGCGCCTTCAGGAGTATGGGGAGGCCGAGCCACGGGACCGTGCTCCGGTCGGCTCTGGTATGCAACGCCAGAAGCTCCAACGCACGAAGGAAGGCAGGGCGCTCGCCCCAGTCGGGCGGCAGGTCGAGCGTCACAGGGATCACCTCGCGCCAGTGCGGCGCGCGACGGCTGGTGAGGTCGCTTTGCCAATCGCGAAGCGTTATGAGCTAGTCCTCGGCAAACGATAGTGGCCGACGTTGAGGCAAATTAGCGCCCGCCGAGAGGCCGAAAACGTCGATATCGTCGATTTCCGCACCTTGGCCGCGGCGGGCCTCGGCAAAGCCGATCCAAGACGCGCGCTCGATCCATGCCGTGCGGGTGAAAGTGGCGCAAACCCGCGCATCCAGGCGGCCGATCGCGAGACTCGCACGTTCCAGCAAGGCGGCCAAATGCTGCGTCCATTCAGGCGCGGAGAGGTCGGGCAGGGGCCTCGGCATGGCACAGTTGTATCCGGAACATGGCGGTCCAGTCCACCGTGCCATGGCTAGCAGTCTTGATAATGGGACTTTATCAACACCCTTGCTATAAGGGTGCCGCTCGGCCAAATCGCCGGCCATGGCGGCGGCGAGCGATCTTCCGGCGATCCGTGCGGGCGGCAGCGGGCTATTCGCCATCGTCGACGAGGTCATTGCGCTCGCGCCCGACCGGCAGCTGTTCGATCCCGCGCTGGTCGAAGCCGCCGCGCGCGGGTAGTCGCCGAACACGATCCGCGCGTTCCTGTCGGACATCCGGCTGTGGGATGCCTGGTGCCGGCGCTCGCGGGTGGCGGTGCGCGCGGCCTCGGCCGACACGGTCGCGGCGTATGTGCGGGCGCTCTCCGGTCAGGACACCAGCGAAGCCGCGTGTTCCACCCCAACGCGTTCGGCCGCGACGATCGGTCGCTATCTCGTCCACATCGGCTGGGCGTACCAAATGGCCGGCCGCGATGACCCGACCAAGGCGCCGCTGGTGCGGCTCGAGCACAGGGCGGCGCGCAAGGCGCTCGGGGTCAAGCAGCGCCAGGCACGGGCGATCCGGTTCAAAGGCGACGTGCTCGACCTCGACGGACCGGCCAGTGGGATCTGTCTGGCGACCTTGCTCAAGGCGGTCCGGCGCGACATGCTGGGCGCGCGCGACGAGGCACTGCTCCGGGTTGCCTACGACACTGGCTGCCGGCGCTCCGAGCTGGTGGCGATTACCGTGGGCGATGTCGACGGTCCCGACGCCGACGGCGCGGAGACGCTCTCGATTGGCGCGAGCAAGACCGATCGGGAGCGGGCAGGGGCGCTTGCCTATCTGTCACCGGCAACGATGCGCGCAATCGCGCGCTGGCGCGAGCGCGGCGGGATCGATCGCGGGGCGTTGTTTCGACGCGTCGAAACATATTTTGACGGCTCGGTGCGGACGGTGGGGCAGGGGGCGCTTCACCCCAACTCGATCACGCTGATCTACAAGCGACTGATTCGGCGGGCGTTCGACAAGAGATTGCTTGGTGCGATGAGCGAGGTTGAGGTCGCGCGCTGGATCGCGGCGGTGTCGAGCCATTCAATCCGGGTCGGCGTTGCCCAGGACAATTTTGCCGTCGGGGAGGGGCTGCCCGCGATCATGCAGGCCTATCGCTGGCGCGATCCGAAAACGGTGATGCGCTATGGTGCCAAGCTCGCGGCGAAAAGTGGCGCGAGCGCGCGGCTGGCGGCGCGGTTTTCCGACGACTAACTCTCCGCAGCTGCCATTGTTGAATGCCTTCCCTTCCCGTATCGTCTGCGACCGAATACCTGTGGGCAGTGGCAAGGCGCGCCAAACGTCGGCAACGCCGTCCCTGACGTTACATCGTCTGCTTGACGACGTCGCAATCTGGTTCCGCAGGTGACCGGCTGCTTTCTGGATGATTCTGGTGGATGACGGCCCGTCCGCTCTCGGGTGTTAGCCGGTGATAACGGCCATTCATTCATTCACGGTGCCTGGCGTTTTAATGCCCCTTGGTGTGGGGCGATCCGGCAGCTCTACCAAGGAACTTTTTCTCCTCGACGATGCTGACCCGCCGATGAACCCGCCAGCTTGGTGGGGGCACTAGCACTACTTTGGCACCTTCTCACACTCGATGATTTTCCGGCAGTGCGGGCATTGCGTTGGCGGCGGCTGAGCGAGTGTTTGGAGGATGGCCTGCCGCACTGCCGGCAGGCTGGGCTGCGGTGGAGGTCCGGCGATTCTTTTTTTCCCCTTTGGCCTGTTTGAGCCGCTGGGACTGCAGGAAGGCGAGGGCAATCATGCACATGAGACAGTGTCGATGCAGACCTTGCCATGACCGCCCTTCGAAGTGATCGAGGCCAAGCTCTTCCTTGAGTTGCTGATGGGCCTGCTCGCAGACCCAGCGTGCCTTGATGGCCCCGGCGAGTTGCTTGATCGGCGTATCAGCAGGCAGGTTGGAGAGATAGTATTTGCGCTCGCCGGTCGATCGATGTTCACCGATCACCCAGACCTCCTCGCCAGGTAGATGTTGCGCACCCATGTCGTGGATACGTTGGGTCGGCCCGTCGGCGACCCGCACACGGACGGCGGCGAACCGTGCCGCGAGACGGCCCTTGGTTCCCTTGCGCCAACTGACGGTCTGCCACCTGGTGCCATCCAGCAGGGCCTGAGCGGTGACGGACTTCACATTGGGGATATGCCGCTGGCGGGGCCTGCCACGTCCGGCGACAGGGAAGATCATGGCGACATCGGCCGGATAGACTTTCTGCTTGTAAGGGATGCCCACCGCCCAGGTGAGGCCGCGTTCGGAGAGGCCCTGCCGGAACGGCGCGGACAACCCGTATCCAGCGTCGGCCAGCACGCAGCCGAAGCGAACACCACACTCTCGCACCCGGTCGATCTCATCGAGCGCGATCTCGGGCTTGGTGCGATAATCGCGACATTCTTCGGGCACTTTGGCCCGGTCAAGCCGGGCCGGATCGCTAATCCAGCTCTCAGGCAGGAACAGCCGCAGGCCCACCATGATCGGCACTTCCCGCCGCGCCAGCGTCACCGACACCAGCGTCTGGCAGTTGGCGTTCTTGCCGAGCACGCCAGCATATTGCGGGGCCACCCCAACCGAGCTGCGCCCCTTCTTCGGCAGAGCCGTGTCGTCGATAATCAGCCAGGCATCACCGCCGCCGACCTGGGCATCGGCTTCGGCCAGCAATGCGGCCTTCAGCGGCTCCGCGTCCCAGACGCCGCTCGCCACAAAGTGGTGGAGTTGATCGTAACTGACGGCATCGTCGCGCGCTGCCATCGGCTGAATGCTCTTGCGATCCCCAGGCCCGATCAACCCCGCAACATACGACGGACACATCCGCCCCCGCGTCTTGTGACCAAGCGCCGCCACGAATGGCCTCAGCCACGCCTCCAGATCATCCCGCCAATCACTGCCCATCGCCAGCCTCCACATGCTGGCTCCCCATGAATCACTGATACAACAAAATGGAAATCCCAAAAACTACAAACCTGCCAAAGTAGTGCTAGGCACCAAATCCAATCACTCGATGTGCGTCGCCGATCGTTTTATGTAGAAGCCTCGTGGTTGCAGAGCAGATCGCTCGTCGCAGCGATCAGTACCGGGTACGTGCGGGGGCGAATGTGACGGCTCATAATTCAGGGATTAGAGACAATCGCGGGCGCGGGAAAGCCGCCGATTTCATCGTGGAACGCGCAATCCGTGACAGCGCCCTTTCCGTGGTGTCGGCATATTTTACGACCTCGGCATACGATCGGTTGGGAACTACGCTCGATGCGGTTGGCTCCATGCGCTTCCTGTTCGGCGAGCCGCGGTTTTTAAAGGAGGGGGAGGCAGCCAAGCTGGTGCCGCCCGCTTTCTCGCTGGAAGAAACAGGACTGCGTCTGTCGGCGCAGATGCGCGCGCGCAATTTAGCGGCGCGGTGCGCGCAATGGATCGAAGACCGTGTTCAGATCCGATCCGTCAAGCGTGCCGGGCTGTTGCATGGCAAGCTGATCCACGTCGATGACGGTCGTCGCCAGCACGCGCTGATTGGGTCGTCCAACTTCACTGTAAAAGGGTTAGGGCTGGACGAGGCGTCGAACATCGAGCTCAACCTCGTCGTCGATGGCGATCGCGACCGCGACGACCTGCTCTGCTGGTTTAATGAGCTGTGGAGCAACGAGGCACTGACACAAGACGTCCGCGACGAGGTCTTGACCCACCTGCGGGCCAGTTATCGCCACGCGGTGCCCCAATTCGTGTATCACAAGACTCTGCTACACCTGTTCGAAGGCTTCCTCGCCGATCAAGCCTCGGAGGACGACAAGCTCGCGCGTGCCTCGTTCCAGGACACTGCAGTCTGGCGAATGATGTTTCCGTTCCAGCGCGATGGTCTGCGCGCGGTACTCGCGAAGATCGACCGCCACGGCGGATGCGTGCTCGCCGACAGCGTTGGCCTCGGTAAGACGCTGACGGCGCTGGGCGTCGTCAAATGGTTTGAAAAGCGCAACGGCCGGGTTCTGGTGCTGTGCCCCAAGAAACTTCGGGAAAACTGGACCGCCTATCTTGGCGTCAACAACAGCGAGCTGAACCCGCTCAGGGATGATCATTTCAGCTACACGGTGTTGTCGCACACCGACCTGTCGCGCGAGCGCGGCCGAGTCGACGGCATCGACCTGGCGACGGTGAACTGGGGCGCGTACGACCTGGTCGTCATCGACGAGAGCCATAACTTCCGCAACAACGCGCGCGGCCGGGAAGGACGGCGGAACCGGTACGAGCGGCTGATGGAGGATGTCATCCGTAGTGGCGCCAAGACCAAGGTGTTGCTGTTGTCGGCGACCCCGGTGAATAACGACCTGCGCGATCTCAAAGCCCAGCTCGACCTTATCTCCGCAGGTTCGTCGGATGCTTTCCGAGACCTGGGCGTGCCCGATCTGGCGGGACTGGTCGGCGTCGCGCGTCGTCGCTTCGCTGACTGGACGGCGACCGGCGGTGGCGATCCGGGCGCGTTGCTCGCGGCGCTGCCGCCCGCCTTGTTCGGGTTGCTCGACGGCGTGACCATTGCGCGATCGCGGCGGCATATCGAGCGGCACTATGCCGGCTCAATGGATCAGGTCGGGCGCTTTCCGACACGCGCGGCACCGCAGTCGATCTTCTCTCCGGTCGACCTTGCCGGGGCGTTCCCGCCCTTTGAGGAGGTTGACCGCGCGATCGGAGAACTCGAGCTTGCGCTCTACAATCCTCTGCGCTTCGTGCTGCCCGAGCATCGCGCCCGCTACGACCGCGGTGGCAATTTCGATCAGGCGAACAGGGAGAAATACCTGGTCGCGATGATGAAGACGGGCTTCCTGAAACGCCTGGAAAGCTCGGTCGCCTCCTTCGCCCTGACAATGGAGCGGATGCTGGCGCGGATCGATGTGCGGCTTGCTAATCTGGCGAGCTTCGATCACGCATCGGTCGAGCAACCGCAGCTGAATGACGAGGAAGGCGACGAGGCGCTAGCGGACGCGTTGGTCGGCGGAGCGCTGCGCTATGATCTTAATCATGTGAACCGCGACGGCTGGGTGGATGCGCTCGGTCGCGATCGCGACCGGATCGCATGGTTGGCCCAGTCGGCGCACCGCGTCACGCCGGCGCGCGACGCCAAGCTGGCGCGTCTGAGCGCGATCGTTCGCGACAAGGCCACCGCCCCCACTTTCACGCGCGACGGCACGGCGAACCGCAAGCTGATCCTGTTCACCGCTTATGCCGACACTGCCCAGCACCTTTACGAGCAACTCCTGCCGCTTGCCCGCGAGCTCGGCATTTATGCGGGCCTCGTGACGGGTAGCAGCGCGCGCGCCAGTTTCGGACGGCAGAGCTTCGCCGACGTGCTGGTGAACTTTGCGCCGCGCGCCAAACGCCGCGACGCAATGCGCGGGCTGGATCAGAGTGGCGAAATCGACCTGCTGATTGCCACCGATTGCATTTCGGAGGGTCAAAACCTTCAGGACGCCGATCTGCTGGTCAATGTCGACATTCACTGGAACCCGGTGCGGCTGATACAGCGGTTCGGCCGAATTGACCGGATTGGCAGTCGCAACGACGTGATCCGCATGGTCAACTTCTGGCCAACCGATGATCTCAACCGTTATCTGCGGCTGAGAGACCGCGTCGAGGCGCGCATGGCGCTGGTCGATCTGTCCGCGACTGGCGAGGACAATCTGCTCGCCGAGACCCAGGCGGCCGAGCAGGAGGATCGCTGGCGCGACCGGCAGTTGCTCCGCCTGCGCGACGAAGTGTTCGAATTGGAGGAAGCGGCCGGCGGGGTGACGCTGGCGGACTTCCAGCTCGACGATTTCCGCGCCGACCTGCTCGCCTTCGCGCGCGCGGACGAGGCGGCGCTGAGGGCCGCGCCGCTGGGGCTGCACGCCATCGTCCCCGCGGTCGACGGGCTGGAGCCGGGGGCGTTGTTCTGCCTCCGGCGTCGTCCCGCCGACCCGGACCCCGACCAGGCGCGGATCAACCCGCTCGACCCCTATCATCTTGTCTATGTCCGCGACGACGGGACCGTGCGGCTCGGCATCGGCAGGCCGCGCGCGGTGCTGGAGGCGTGGCGCGCGCTCTGCTTGGGGCGCCAGGAGCCGTTCGAGGCGCTGTGCCGCGTCTGGGACGAGGAGACGGGGCAGGGAGCCGAGCTGGGGCGGTATGACGCGCTGATCGACGCCGCGCTCGCGTCACTGGGCGAGGACACGGCGACGCGGACCTTGCAGGCGCTGACCGGCGCGCGGGGAGGGCGAGTACCGAGCGAAGCCGCGCAGGCGCGCGCGCGGGGCGAGTGGGACCTGATAACCTGGCTTGTCGTGCGCAGAGGGGAGGGCTGATGCCGCAATCGCTCGACCTGCGAACACGGATCGGCACTGCGCTGGTTACGCTCGGATCGGGCGGGCTGGATGCGGGCGTGCGCGGCCTGCTTGACGCACTTGGTTATCGCAGCCCGAAGACGCTCGACGCGCCCGCCGATCCGGCGCGCTTCGCCGACGCGATCGGCCTGGACCTCGCCAAGCTTCCACACTCGGACGCTTGGCGGGAGATCCGCTTCGTGTTCCAGCTGACTGGCGACGAACTGTCAGCACTGTCTCGCGGGTGGGACCCAGCAACGGGCGAGGCGTTTCAGCGCGGGGCGTTCGACTCGTTCGTGTTCCTGTCGCTCGACGGCGAGGGCCGTGACTGGACACGCGGTGAGCTGGTCCAGACAACGCGGCTCATCAACCGAGCCTTCTCCATGCCCGCGATCCTGCTGTTCCGCGTCGGCGATAAGGCGACGCTGGCGGTGATAGATCGCCGCCCGAGCGCCCGCGACGCCGCCCGAGACGTAGTGGGTGGCCGCGTAAGCCTGATCAAGGACATCGACCTAGCCGCGCCTCACCGAGCGCATCTGGAGATCCTCAGCGACCTGTCCCTTGCCCAGCTGGCGGCGCGGCGCAAGGTTGGCGACTTCCGCGGCCTGTACGACGCCTGGCTGGAAACGCTGTCGGCGGCCGAGCTCAACAAGCGCTTCTACGACGAGCTGGTGCGCTGGTTCGCATGGGCAGCATCCGAGGACGGCGGCGTCAGCTTTCCCAAAGGGCAGGGCAAGGGCGAAGACGCCACCAAGGTCGCGCTCATCCGCCTGCTCACCCGCCTGATGTTCGTGTGGTTCGTCAAGGAGAAGGGGCTGGTCCCGGCCGCGCTGTTCGACCGCGATCGGCTCGCCGAGTTGCTGGTCGAGCCGCCCGCCGCGACGCCCGGCGGGCACGGCTATTATCTCGCGATCCTCCAGAACCTGTTCTTCGCGACGCTCAACACCGAAGGCGCGCGGCGCGGGTGGCGCAAGGACTCCGCGCGGGGGTCGCCCGACTATCTCGGCCACGATCGCTACCGGCACGAGGCGATGTTCCGCGACTCGCAGGCGGCGCTCGACGCATTCGCGCCCGCGCCGTTCCTCAACGGCGGGCTGTTCCAGTGTCTCGACACGCTGGTCGCCGACGACGATCCGCGGCGTGCCCTGGCCGAGCCCGAGGGCAAGACGATCGTGCTCCGCGTCGACGGCTTCTCCGACCAGGAGACAAAACAGCCGCGCCTGCCCAACCGGCTGTTCTTCGGCGGCGCCCCCAGCTTCGACATGAGCACCTGGCTCGGCAAGCGCAGCCGCCCCGGCCCGGTCCCCGGCCTGATCGACCTGTTCGAGCGGTATAAGTTCACCGTCGAGGAGAACACGCCGCTGGAGGAGGAGGCGGCGCTCGACCCCGAGCTGCTGGGCAAGGTGTTCGAGAACCTGCTCGCCTCGTACAACGTCGACACCGCCAGCACCGCGCGCGCCAAGTCGGGCAGCTTCTATACCCCGCGCGAGGTGGTCGACTTCATGGTCGACGAGGCGCTCGTCGCGTGGCTGCTGCCGCAGATGCCGCGCGGGCAAGGCGAGCGCGGGATGCGCGCCAAGGCGCCGGGGCTCGACTTTGGGTCATCGCCGGGCGAACTCGCGCTGGCTCCGGAAGCGGGACCCCGGATCGAGTCCGCGATGGCGGGGGAGGGGGCGACCGATCCCGTCGACCCGAACGAGCATCGGTTGCGCGCCGCCTTGTCCTACGCCGCGACCGCGCATGATTTCAGCGCCGCCGAGGTCGACGCGATCGTCGCCGCGATCGAGCGGTGCCGGATGATCGACCCTGCGGTCGGATCGGGGGCGTTCCCGCTGGGATTGCTGCAGAAGCTGGTTCACCTGCTCGGCCTGCTCGACCCTGAAGGCGAGCAATGGCGGCTCCGGAACCGTCAACGCTACCTCGACCAGCAGGAGAGCGCCGAGGGGCTGCTCAGCCCGACCGATCGGCACGAGGCGATGGAGCGAGCCGACGCGGCGCTCGCGGGGTTCGACCGCGCGTTCTCGAGCGGCCACTATAAGGATTACACGCGCAAGCTCTTCCTGATCGAGCGGTGCCTGTACGGCGTCGATGTCCAGCCGATCGCGGTACAGATCGCCAAGCTGCGCTGCTTCATCAGCCTGGCGGTGTCGCAGCGCGTCGACGACGCGGCCGAGAACCGCGGCGTCACCCCGCTGCCCAACCTGGAGACGAAGTTCGTCGCGGCGAACACGCTGACGCCGCTGCACCGGCGCGGGCAGGGGGGGCTGATCTCCGGCGAGCTGATCGCCGCGACCGAGCGGTTGCGCACCGCCAACCGCGCCTTCTTCGCCGCCGCCAACAGCCGCGCCAAGAAGGCGGCGCAGGACCGGATCACGGGCTTGCGCGACGAGATCGCCGCGCTGGTCGCGCGCGAGGACGTGTATCCGCCCGACGAGGCGCGCAAGCTGGCCGAGTGGAACCCATTCGACCCCAACGCGTCGGCGCCGTTCTTCGACGCCGAATGGATGTTCGGGCTGCCGCCGTCGGCGGACGAGGGCTGGTTCGACCTGGTGCTCGCCAACCCACCCTATGTGCGCCAGGAAAAGATCGAGGGCTTTACCGTCGCGGGCAAGCGCGTGCTGGCCAAGGCCGACCTGAAGCGCGACTGGCCGGGAGCTTTCGCGGGGAAAGCCGACCTGTTCGTTTACTTCTACGAGCGCGCATTGACGTTGCTACGACCCGGAGGTGGTCTTTCATTCATAACCTCTAACAAGTGGTACAGGGTTGAGTACGGAACGGGGCTGCGTCGTTGGCTGCCCGAGCGCGCACGTATTCTCAAGCTAGTCGATTTTGGCGATGCGCCGGTTTTTGAGGCGATCGCCTATCCAACAATCCTGGTCGCCACCCGCCGTAGCGCGGCGAACCCACCGCAGGCGAACGAGATGATCCAGGTTCTTAATTGGAGCCGTGGCTGGGACCAGACCCGCTTCGCCGAGCGGGTCGAAACAAATGGTTTCGCCATGCCACAGGCAGCGTTGCACTCGGGAGGATGGCAGTTTCGGCCTAAGGCTGAACGCGATCTCCTCAAGCGGCTGCGACAGGTCGGCGTACCGCTCGGAGATTGGTGTGGCAGACGCTTCTACTACGGCGTCAAAACCGGGTTGAACGATGCCTTCGTGCTCAACGAAGCCGAGCACGCCGACCTTATCTTCGACCCGCGACATGCGGAATGGATGAAGCCGTTCCTACGCGGTCGTGACATCAAGCGGTGGGCGGTCGAACCGGCCGGTCAATGGCTGATCAAGATCGCCTCCTCCGAGAACGAGAAGCATCCTTGGTCCGGGTTGCCCGAAAAGGAAGCCGAGCAAGTCTTCGCGCGCACGTTGCCCGCCATTCACGCTTGGTTTACTGAAAGGAGTCGGCGCGCCACGCTCATCAAGCGTGCGGATCAGGGGCACTATTTCTGGGAGCTGCGGTCCTGCGCCTATTGGTCCGCGTTTGAGGAGCCTAAGGTCATCGTGCCCGCGATCGTCGCGCGCGGTGAGGCGGCCCGTGACGAGGCGGGCTTCTACTGCAACAACAAGGCCACCATCTTCATCCCGCCCTCCGTCGACGTGGCTACAGCGATCATTAATTCGTCCGTCGCCGACTGGTTCGCGCGCGAAACCTTCGCCTCCAAGGAAGGCGGGTTTTTGGATTTCGAGCCGCGGTATTCCGGCACGATCCCAGTTCCACCCGCAAACGCCGCTCAATCCAAAACGCTTGCCACCGCCGCCTTGGCCGCTGCAGCCGCAACGACCGGAGCACAACGCCTGCGCCTGGAGGCGCTGGTGAACGCCATGGTCTATGAGTTGTTCTTCCCTGAGGACGCCGGCGGCGTGTTCGCGGCGGCCGAGGCGGCGGGATTCCGGGGGCTCGAGAGCCTGTCCGGCGACGGGCTCGCCCGCGCCGCCGACGACTGGAGCAGCCACCTCACCGACCCCGCTCACCCGCTCTACGCCAAGCTGTTCGACCTCCAGGCCCTCGACGCCGTCCGCATCATCGAGGGGCGGTGATGGCGATTAAGGCGAAGCCGCCCAAGCCGCTCAAGATCAACCGCATCTCGATCCGCTCCTACGGCGCGTTCAGCGCCCGCGAGGAGATCGAAGTCGGCGGCAAGAACCTAATCATCTACGGCGAGAACGGGGCGGGCAAATCATCACTCTACCGTGCGCTCCGCGACCTGTTCGCGCGCAAGCCGTCACGCGATGCGCTCAAACGGGGGCAACACCGCCCCAAGCGGGACGACGCGCCGCCGGAAATCGCGATTACCTTCAACGACGGCAAGGATGCGGTCGCCTGGACCAAGGCGCAACACCCCGGCCGGGTTCCCGCCGAGCCGCGGATTGCCGCTGCTGCACTCCGGGCGTCTTTTCTTGATTATCATGCGCTCCTCAAGACCAATGCGCTGCATGGGCAGACGCGGCCGAACTTCTTTAAGAATGTCGTAGAGGACTTGCTCCCGGACTTCCGCGAAGCGACAAGCACGCAGACGTTGGAAGAACGCTGGCAAGCGGTGCGTCCGGCGGCCAAACACCGCTGGGGCGACACCCACCTACCCCCGATTGAGCAGGCGTGCGCGACGTTCAACCAGGCGCTGCAGACCGCGACCGATGCGTTGCTGACCCAGGTCAACGCGCTCCTCACCGACCTTGGACATGGCGATATGGAGCTGCTGCCTTGGGAGCGTGGAACGGTCCGATACGTCAATGCGCGCATCATCAAGCAGCGCGTATTTGAGGGGCTGGAGCTTTACCCCTCGCTTCGCTTTCGCGGCTTGCACGAGCTCGACGCCCCGCAGACCTTTCTTAACGAAGCGCGTTTGTCGGCGCTCGCGCTCGCGTTGTACCTTGGGGGGCGGCTTTCCTGTGTGCCGAGCGGCGCATTCTTCGGGCTCAAACTGCTGGTGCTTGATGACGTGCTGGTCGGCCTCGACTACGGCAACCGTCGGCCGTTGCTGGAGCTCTTGGAAACGCGCTTTCCCGATTGGCAGATCGTGCTGCTGACGCACGACCGCTATTGGTTCGAGATCGTTCGTGCGCAGATCCCGCGCAACCGGTGGTCCTGTTACGAGATGTTCGAGGCCGTGGCGGCGGACGCGAGCATAGCGCCGCTGCTGCGCAAGCTTGATACGAGCGCAGTCAGTGCCGCGATCGCGCAAGCAAAGCGGTTTATCGTCGAGAAGCATTATCCCGCAGCCGCTAATTATGCGCGGTCGGCCTGCGAGCGGCTGTTGCGGGAGCAGTGCGAGGATAAGAAGATAGCATTTCCGTATCGCCCCGAGCCGCTGAAGATTTCATTCGAGGATCTGAAGAAGGGCCTTCGCGCCAAAGTCGACCCGCCGATGCAAGCGGCGCTCGACGCGATCGGATCTCACCAGTCGCGCGTGCTGAACCCGCTATCGCATGATCCAACGATCGCGCTGAACGAGGCGGAGATCATTGCGGCCATTACCGCGGTCGAGGCGCTCAAGGCGGCGCTGGAGGCATAAGTTTCGCCTTCTGTTCTTTGCGCGACCGGTCTAGCCTAAGACATGGCCTCCGCTCTGACTCTCGCTCCCATGGCTGACGCCGAAAGCGTCGCGATGATGCGCAAGACGATCCTGATTACGCACGCAAATCCGGAGGACAACGAGATCGCGCGCTGGCTGGCGGCGCGCCTGACCATGGCGGGCTACAGCGTGTGGGTCGATGTCCGCTCGCTCAAGGGCGGGAATGACTTCTGGGACGTGATCGAGCGCACGCTGCGGCAAGACGCAATCAAGCAGATCGTCCTGGTGTCCGAGCATGTGCGGAAATCTGGAGTGATGAAGGAATTGGCGCTTGGCGACTATATCGGCAAGCAGCTGAACGATCCCGACTTCATGATCCCGATCCGGGTCGGCCCGATCCCCTTCGGCGAGTTCCCGCCCGAGCTGCTCCGTCGCAACGCGTTCGACGCGCATCCGAACTGGGCCGCGGTGCTGAAGCCCGTTCTGGAAACGCTCGAGGAAGCGGGCGTGCCCAGGAGCGCTGGACCGGCGACCGGGCTGCTACGCGAAATCGTCGACGCACAGGAGCACGGGCGAAAGGCTGTCACGGCGGTGCCGGAGACGCTGTTCTCCAATTGGTTCGAATTGTCGTCCAAGCGGCCGGACCTGTGGATCTTCGAACCCCGGGGCACGATCGGGCAGCTCGACGCCTGGGCCGTCACGACGCGGGTGCCTCACGTCCGGCACGACAACCGTATCGTCGCGCTCTGCAACGCCGACGCGATGGCCGACATCGACGGCCACCCGCCATCGCTCAAGGCACGAGCGTGCCTGCCGTTCAACTCCGTGGTCGACGGGAGCTACACACAGCAGTTCGGGTCCACAGCCGAAGCGCGCAAGATCGTCGTCAACCTGCTGCGGCAGCATTGGGATAACGCTATGCAACGGCGTGGGCTGTTGCCGGTCAACTTTTCAGGGCGCACCCGGGGCTGGTTCTTCCCCGACGGCCTGATCGCGGGCTCGGTGAAGCTGACCCTGCCTCGCAGCCAACGCATCGACCGGGTCCTCAGCGGCAAGTTCAAGGAACGTCGCTGGCACCTCTGCCTGGTCGCGCAGCCGAAACTCTGGCCGCATCCGTTGATCCGCGTACACGCGAACGTCGCCGTGACGACCGACGGCAAAACGCCCCTTCCCGGCGAGCAGCTCCACCGGCTGCGTCTTCGTCTCACACGCTCCTGGTGGAACGACAAATGGAGAGACATGCTGCTCGCGGCGCTGGGCTGGCTGAGCGAAGGGACTGACGAGTTCAGTCTGGCGGTCGGGAGCGAGAAGCTGTCGATCCACTCGATTCCCATTGAGGTCGCCTTCCCGCTCACCTTCGCGGCCGACGAGGAGCGCGTAAGCGAAGAGGCCGCAGATGGCTCCATCGAGCTCTCGGAAGAACTCGATACCGCGCATGATGAAGATCTCACTGTGGCCGAAGAGGATGCGGCGTGATCCGGCCGATCCACACTCCTGAGCCATTGCTCATGTTCGGCCATGGGCAGACCATGGAAGCACCGAAGGACGGGTTGTTCCTGTTCGGCCCTGTCGAGGACGCCGGCGGCCGGTCGCAGGTGCGCCTCGGGGTGATCGGCACGCCGACGGGCATCGGCCTGTCACGGCGCTGGCTGGCGCGCCTCGCCGGTCATGTGCCGGGCAAGGTGGGCAAGGATGGCCAGCCTACCCTTTGGGCTCCGGCATGGCCGGGGTTCGAGGCTTGCTTCGGTGTTAGCTTGCCGGCGCAGGGGTTAGCCGAGCTCGCGGTCGACAACGTCGAGATCGAGAAATGCATCAAAAAGTCCAATCGCGCCGACGCGGTGCGGTCGACCGTACTGCTCTTTGCGGAGGCCATCAGAACACACCTCCGAAACGAGGAGCGGCAGCCCGACCTCTGGCTCGTCGTGGTGCCTGACGTCGTGTACCGGTATGGACGACCCGAAGTGGCGCCTCCACCCAAGGACGAGCGGACGGCGTCGACGTTGGTGTCCGAGAAGGCGGCGAAACGCTTCTTTAGCGGTGGGGACCTGTTCCCCTCGACCATGCAGGACGCGGAAACGTACCTGTTCTCCAGCAACTTCCATCACCAGCTCAAGGCCGAACTGCTCCAAGACAAGATCGCCCTCCAACTCGTCCTGGAGAGCACCTTGCACGATCGCAACCTGGAGACCTCGGGAGAACGTCGGCGCGGGTTGCAGGACGAGGCAACCGTGGCGTGGAACTTCGCAACAACGCTTTACTTCAAGATGGATGCCAAGCCTTGGGCCTTGGCAGGGGTGCGGGCGGGTGTCTGTTATGTCGGGCTCGTCTTCAAGAAGGATGAGACACCAGCGACGACGGGCGAAGCGTGCTGCGCTGCCCAGATGTTCCTCAACTCGGGCGACGGGCTCGTCTTTCGAGGCGCGCTCGGGCCGTGGTATTCCGACCGCGACAGAGAATACCATCTCTCCCGTGCGGCGGCAGCGTCGCTCATGGGTTCGGTCGTCGCCGGCTATGCCGCCAAGCACGACGGCCCGCCCAAACAGCTCTTCATTCATGGTCGCCAACGCTTCTCGGACGAGGAGTGGGCGGGCTTCAGCAGCGCCGTCCCGGCGCAGACACAGCTAATCGGTGTCAGGATCAAGCCGCAAGACGAGATGCGGCTGTTCCGGCCCACGGCCTCGACCCCCATTCTGCGCGGGACCGCTCTCGCGGTGAATTATCGCGCCGGACTGCTCTGGACGCGGGGCTACGTTCCTCGGCTTGCAGCCTATCAAGGTTTCGAGACGCCGAAGCCGCTCAGTATTGAGATCTCCCATGGAGACGGTGATATCAACGAGGTCATGGGGGATGTGCTCGCGCTGACCAAGGTCAACTATAACGCCTGCGATTTCGCTAGCGGCTTGCCCGTCACGCTCAAGTTCGCGGACCGTGTTGGCGAGATCCTTATGGCGTCTCCGCGTACGGCCTCCGCACCGCCTCTACCGTTTCGGTACTATATCTGACACTTAAATTTGTTTTCTGTCGTGCGACAGCTTGCCACGTGAGTCACCGATTGCTTTAGACTCTGTATTCCGGGCGCGACGGTTGGATTTGCTTACCGGTACGCCGGAAGAAAGTAGCCGCATAGAAACCAGTTCACCGCGCAAGTTCAATGAAAGCGGCGTTCCGCGCGCGGGCATCCTTCACCAAGTCTGCCCATTCGATGATCTCGATCGAGCCACGAAATCGGCCGCTGAGTTCGGTCCAGCGACCTCGACCGTCGGCGGTCGTTTTCCAAGCCGACGTATGGACGTCGAGGTTGCCGACGATGTCGGCAACGACGCAACAGTAGAAGACGCAGTCGGCCGCCAGCCGCACCCGCTGCCGGTTTAACCCCTCGATCTCGCCGTTCACGAGTTGGGTGAGATAGCGCGAAACTTGGTTCATCGGCGAGTAGCGTTCGTCGTAATCGCGCCGGCCGGGCTTCTTGAACTCGATCAGCATCACGCGTTTGAGCGGCTCGTCGCCGTCCATGCCGAGGCCGTGCAGCCTATCCCAGACGAGGACGTCGGGTCGCTCGGCGCTGGTCACGTCGGCCACAAGCTGAGAGACGGGCACATCCGATGCGAAATATTTAGCGAACGTAAGCCGCTCGTCGACGACCCACAGGTCGTGGTCCGATACCTCAATGCGTGACGGATCGTCGCCTCGGACGCGCATTGGGCAGATGAACTGGTGCAGCGTCTCTTCCAGGTGAAAGGCGTCCTGTGCTCCATCGACTTCCCGCACTCGGGTGATGAGAAGGTCCATAACATTCAGGACCAGCTTGCGGCGCAGCACGTATTCCGTCAGTTGCCGCTGCTCTTCGGCCTTCACGTCGGCCGCGGCCGCGCGGACCAGCTCGGCAAAGTCGCCAAACAGCGCCTCGCCCGAGCCGAGCTTCGCGACGACGTCCTGAACGCGGCGGTTGCGATCGACATCGCGGCGTATCCGCGTTGGGATCAGCGCCGCAGCAAATTGCTCGGCCTTGACAGCATTGCGCGGCGTTCGCTCCAGCAGCTCGCTGGGCGCGGCAAAGCCGAACGAGGGGTATTCGCTGAGGAAGGAATGCATTGTCTCCAGCCGCGTCGCATCGAAAGCCGCCACCTCGGTCCCGATTGCCTGCTCCGAGACCGCTCGTGAACAGGCCTTGGTGATCTGATCGGCGACCTCTTCGTTGAAGTTGAAATTAGTGCGTTCCTGATTGACACGCTCGTCTAGAAACTCGCCCGTGACGCAGCCGTGATAGACGGACTGGCCGTCGTCGCCGAAGCGCCCAAGGCCAATCAAGCCATCGATCTTGCGCGTCGACACCGTGCGACCGTTGGCAATTAGGTGAAGCTGATGGTTGCCGTCGAAGTCGGCACTAGCGGCCTTGTTGAAGATGAAGTGGTCGACATGCAGGTTGCCGAAAGCTTCGGTCGCGACGTCCGAGCCGCCCCGCTCCTCAATCAACAAGTCCCGGATAGCGCCCGGAAAAGCGACCGATCGCTCGCCGATTGTCACGATCACGGGCGGCGATTGGCCGAGGATGAATTCCGCGAGAAAGTGCGAACCGAAGTGGCGGATGATCGTGTCGGCGCGGGTCGGAAACTTGGATTGGTAAGCACTTCCCCTGAGGCCACGGAAGAGGATCGTGGTGCCGATCTGCGCGGATCCGAATGTCAGTTCCTCGATCGCATGCTGCTGGATCTGCTCATCGCGCGCGAGCGCGAACTCGAAATAGCGACGGTAGAGCTTGCCGTCCTCCCGGTAGGTGCTGGTGACGGTCACTGTGTTGAAGGCGTCCAGCCAGAGCAGCCGCCCAATGCCCTTGCCGCCCCGGTTGCTCTTGAAGTCGGTGTCCGTCGTTAGGAACGCGCCGAACCGATCGGTGTCCAGGCCGACACCCGTATCGGTGACGATGAACTCGTGCTCGCCGGGCGACCCCGCGAGCATGATGTCGATGTCGATACGGTCGACGCCAGGTTGGCGTTCACCGGCATCATCGACCGCGTGCATACCGTTGCTGACGGCCTCGAAGAGCGGCTGCAGTGCCTCTGCCGCGCCGGTCGGCTTGGGCAATCGGCGCACGCGATTGATGATATCCCCAGCAAGCGACGGCATCTCGACTCCTTTGGCCAAGACCGTAGCGGGGTCACGTCGACGCGCCAACTGCACGAGCTTGCCGACAACGTGAAGCGTTGGCCGCTCAAGCGCTTCGCGCTAGGCCACACCAAGGGAGACCGGAATGCACAACCTCAGCGCAGCCGAGTTACGGAACATTTTCGAAGGCGATTTCGCATCTTACAGGGATGAGGATTGGGCCAAGGAGTGGCGCCAGCACTACTCCGACCAAGTGCGCAGGGTGATGGAAGCGGATAAGGCGGCATGGTCCGCGCCCACCTTCCAAGAGACGCTCTGGGACGCGCCAAATGTTTCCGGCATCGGACCTGGGCAGTCGGTAACGCTCGTCGGCGCTTATCCGGACACGGAATTGGCGCACCTCCTATTTGACGCGCGCAGCTCGCTGGACGGCCTTGTCGTTGAGGATCGCGGCAGGCGGCTGCAGTCGCTTTTTGATGATGTACTCGCCCGGGTGCATCCCCGCTACACGACGCGACGGCCAAAGGCGCGGCTGGTACGCCTGCTCGCCGCCATGTTTCCAGACGACATGACCTGTCTCATGGATGCGGGCCGGGTCTTTGGTGTGCAGCGGCTGCTGGGTGCGCCTCGGCTGCCGGGTGGCTATGTAGCCCAGCACCCAGGCTTAAGGGAGCGGGTGCGCGAGGCGGTCGGTCCTGCAGAAACAGTCGAGGACAAGGTCGACCAGTCCATTTTTTGCTGGTTCCTCTGGCAGGCAAAGGTAGACCGGGCCGACGAGGGGGCCGTCGCCCTGCCGACGCCGCGGCGCGAGGCTAACGCCGTCCCGCCCCTCTCCATCCTTCCCGCGAACGCGCAGCGCCGGGGTTTGCCGGCGGTCAAGGACAATGTCAGCCTACTCGTCGCAATGGTCCGTGAGGCCGAACAGGGTATCGGCCGTGAGGATTTGGTCGACGTGATATTAAACGAGGCGTCTCAGCTCAACGCCAGCTCCGCTGCCAATATGATTTCGCAAGCGATGGGCGGACTCGGACTGATCCGACTTGAGGACGGCAGCTATCGTCCTACCGAACGCGGGCAGGAGCTGCTGATCGCCAACGACCCGGTCCAGGTGCTGCGGGCACCTTTAGTCGGACGAGTGTTCGGGATGGGACACCTTCTCCTCATGGTCGGTCGCGAACCGGGAACGCTGCGGCACAGTGATGCCGCCAAGCGCCTTCAGGATCTCGTTCCTACATGGACGTCGACGCAGCCTGGCTCCCACATTGTGTCCTGGGCGAGACTGGTCGGCTTGGTTCAACTAGATGGCTCGACAGCTGGCGGCCGTTTGGTGCTGACGGACGATGGTGAGGACTACGCGGCCGCGCTGCCCACCGACTTCGAACAGTCGTGGCGGATCGCGCCGGAGCCTGATGTGGGAGGCGAAGCGAACTCCGGTGAGGAGGTTGCGCCGGCGGTTATGCAGCCGACAGTGCCCGCGCCGCCGTACGACACGCAGTCCATCGTGGACGAAGGCTGCTTTCTGCCGTTCAACCGCATTCAGGCGGCAGTGGAGCTGTTGCGGCGCAAGAAGAACCTTATCCTGCAGGGACCGCCTGGCACCGGCAAGACCTGGTTGGCGAAGCGGCTCGGGTATGCGCTGATCGGCGCGAGGGATGCCGACCGGCTAGTCGCCATGCAATTTCAGCCCTCGCTCTCTTACGAGGACTTCGTACGCGGCTGGCGTCCGGACGGGCGGGGCGGGCTCCGGCTCGCCGACGGGGCCTTCCTCGAAGCGGTGCAGGCGGCAGCGGCGGAACCAAGTCGCCCGTTCGTCCTTGTCATTGAGGAGATCAACCGCGGCAACCCAGCGCAGATCCTGGGGGAGCTGCTGACGCTCGTCGAGGTCACCAAGCGCGGCCCGGATGAGGCCCTGCGTCTCGCTTATCCCAGGTCGCTCGACGAGCGCGTGTTTGTGCCGGAGAACCTTCACATCGTCGGCACCATGAACTTGGCCGACCGCTCGCTGGCTTTGGTCGACCTCGCACTGCGCCGACGCTTCGCTTTTCTGACGCTGGCACCCGAGCTTGGCACGCGTTGGAGCGCATGGTGCGCTGCTCGGGGCATGCCGCCGACGTTGATTGCCGAAGTCGCCGGACGCCTAATGGCGTTGAATGTTGCGATCGCTGAGGACCGGACGCTCGGCCCTCAATTTCAAGTCGGCCATAGCTTCGTCACTCCGGTCGGCGCTGTCGCGCAGTCGGAGACTGACTGGCGGGAGTGGTATCATGAGATCGTTGAGACAGAGATTGGACCGCTACTTGGCGAGTACTGGTTTGATGACGCGAAGAGGGCGGGGGAGCGGACAGTCATGCTTCGTCTCCAGAACTGACCAGTGAACGTTTCTTCGGGTGTTGGTAGAAGCGTGGTTTGGCGCAGCCATGTCGGCGTTCCCGTCCGCAACCTCTGGATGCTGCTTGTGTACGCTGCGGACCTCGCCGGTTTTCTTGATCAAGCGAACTCGGAAATCGACGAAGAAACCGAGTTGCCCGAACTGTTGGCAAGGTTGCTCGCGACGGTTGTGGAGCGCCGCCTGCGCCGTAGCCTATCACGCGGCTATCAAGGAGCTCATGCCGTCCTGCCGCGCGTGAGAGGGCGCATCGACTGGCTGACGACGGATAGCAGGTTGCTGCTTCGACGTGGGCTGGTCGCCTGCCAGTTCGAGGAACTAACTCACGACACGCACCGCAACAGACTGGTCCGTGCGGCGCTGGAACGCATGGCGACCAGCGTCATGGAAACCGAGCTGTCGAGACGCTGCGGCACCTTGGCGCGCACCCTCGCGCAGCAGGGTGTCGGGAACGTGCGGCCAACCCGCACAGAACTCTCGACAGACCAGATCCTCCGCCACGACACCGGCGATCGGCTGATGGTCGCGGTCGCGGCGATGGCCCTCGATCTTGTCGTCCCCGCTGAGGAGACAGGCGACGTCCAAGTCACGCGACTCGACCGCGACGAACGGCTGCTTCGCCGCATTTTTGAGAAGGCGGTCGCGGGCTTTTATCGACACGAGCTCGGGAACCAGTTGAGTGTGCGCGCGCATCCCGCGCTCGGCTGGGCTGTTGCCGAGCCGACGTCCGGATTGGCTGCGCTCCTGCCCGGCATGGAGGCTGATATGATCCTGGACCATGACAATGGCCGAACGGTGATCGACACAAAATTCACGGGCGTACTCACTATGCGTCAG
Organism: Sphingomonas sp.; assembly: GCA_965260965.1. Classification (GTDB taxonomy): domain Bacteria; phylum Pseudomonadota; class Alphaproteobacteria; order Sphingomonadales; family Sphingomonadaceae; genus Sphingomonas. Next base: position 3,081,841 of record CBDHCA010000003.1, read on the forward strand.
TATGGTGGAGAGTCGTTCAAGAGCTCGCACCTGTATCAAATGTACGCATACCTCCGCTCGCAGGCGGACAGGGGCGATCCGCGGGCGGACGGCGCGCGAGGTGTGCTGCTCCACCCCTCACTCGACCGCCACGTCGACGAGAGCGTTACAATACAGGGGCACCGCATTCGGTTCGCAACAGTGGACTTGGCGCGTCCTGGAACGGACATACGCGCCAGACTGCTCGAAATCGTCAACGAGCCACTTTAAGGTTCCGACCACCTTCGTGCGCAAGAGCCTGATGTGTCGACGGATGACGGTGAATGGCGGGCCGGCTAGCGCGCGCCGGCTGCGCCACTCAGATCCAGACTCCTCGCCGATGCCAAATCACGGCCGCCGAGAGCGGCCGTAGCGCGGAGATGAACAAATGTCCGTGTGTGGACGCCCCATCGGATGCGAGGGGGTTGTCGAAAGATTTGGCTGCGCAGGTTCAGGTGCTTCCGTGTGTCCGGCCTGTTGATGCAGCCATCATCACGGCTGCTGGCCTGTATGGAGATCGCGGATCGGGTCCAGACCGAAGTTGCGCGCTCGAGGCGCTAGGACATTTCACTGGTTTTCCCGACCCCGTCTTCTGACCGTTGCGCCATACCTCTCTACTGACCTTCCTTGCGTCCCTGACGCCTCAAGCCTTGGCGGCTACGCCGCTGCGGCCGGAGCTCTGTAGGACCCGCCGTGCGCCATCAGTGCCCAGACGGTCCTCGCCATTTTGTTCGCGAGCGCGACAGTGATCAGCATGCGCGGCTTGCGAGCCAGCATGCCGGCCAGCCAGGCGCTGGCTTTATCAGGATTGCGCGCTGCAACCTTTGTCACCGAGCTCGCGCCGATGATCAGAAGCCTGCGCAAGCTACGCTCGCCCATCTTCGTTGTCCGCCCCAGGCGCTCCTTGCCGCCGCTGGAGTGCTGTCGGGGTACGAGGCCGAGCCAGGCGGCGAAGTCGCGCCCGCGACGGAAGGTGCTGGCAGCGGGCGCCAGCGCCACCAGTGCGGTCGCTATCACCGGGCCGACGCCGGGAATCGTCATCAGCCGCTTCGCCACGGGATCAGCCTTCGCACGGCTCGCGATCTCGCGGTCGAGCAGGGCGATCTGCGTCTGCAGCGCTTCCAGCCCTTGCGCGATCACGACCAGCACGGGTCGCGCCTGAGCCGGGATGTCGGAAGTGGGGTCGCCGACCACCTCGATTAGCTTGCCGACGTGCCCGACACCCTGCCGAACGATGTAGCCGAACTCAGTGAGGTGCCCGCGCAGGGCGTTGATCAACTGGGTACGTTGACGCACGAGCAGGTCGCGGGTCCGGAACACCACCGCCGAGGCCTGAGCCTGCGCGCTCTTCCCTTGGGCGAACCGCATCGTCGGGCGCTGTGCCGCCTCGCAGATCGCCTCCGCGTCAGCCATGTCGTTCTTCTGCCGCTTCACGAACGGCTTCACGTACGCCGGCGGGATCAGCCGCGTGTCATGTCCAACCGCGGCGATCTCGCGCGCCCAGTAATGAGCGCTGGCGCACGCCTCCATCGCCACCACGCACTGCGGCAACGTCGAGAAGAACGCCAGAACCTGGTCCCGCCGAAGCTTCTTGCGGAACACGACGCCACCGCTCGCATCCGAGCCGTGAACCTGGAAAACCGACTTGGCCAGATCGATGCCGACTGTGCTAACCTCACCCATGGACGCCTCCTGCAGTGGTGCTTCAACACCTCCACTCTGGCACATCGATGCCGTCAGGGGGCGTCCACCCCAACGAGGTTGGGAGGACGGAAATGGCATGCGAATGGCCGAATGTGGGTCAATCGCTGGCTTTCGGATGCCAAGCTCGTGCCGCCCGAGCTAGGCTCGAACCAGCTTCCGTCGGTCCGAGCCGACCGCTCTGCCACTGGGCTACCGGGCGGCGACGCCCGTGTCTCCGACCGCGCGCTGGCGGCCAGGACTCTAGGGGGCTCCTCGATTGCCGAGAATGCTGCAATTGGCAACGGCCACCTCGACGCGGGATGGAGCTGCCGGCCAAGCCGTTCACGCTGGGGCGCTGTCGGGAAGCCGGCGGAGATGCTGAACGCTGGTGGTTGACCTTCGATAAAGTGTTGAAGGCGTTCCTATGAGGCGGGACATCCAACGTTCCGCCCGCTAGATCAACGTCGAGCAAGGGGATGTAAATGGATAAGAGCCTTTCGATCATCGCCGGGATCGCCGACCGGGAGGCGGATGCCGTCATTGACCGCTGGCAGCGGCTGCTGGTCGAAAGCGGTGCGACCGGCGGTGGCAGAATCAAGGAGAGTGAGCTGCGGACGCAATGCCGCGACTTCCTCGCTGCGCTCAACCGCGGCCTGTCGGACGGTGCCGAGAACGTGGTCGACCCCGGCTTCACGTCTGTGCGCGAGCTGCTCGACGGCGTCTCTCGGTCTCGTGCGGCGCAGGGGTTCACGCCGACTGAGACCGCGACATTCGTTTTCTCGCTGAAGGAGCCGCTCTTTGAGCGGCTGACCGCCGCCTTTCCCGACGACGCCGCGACCGTCGCCGACGCGGGTTGGCAGATGACCCGGCTCATCGACCAGTTCGGTCTATTCACCACGGAAGTCTATCAGAAGAGCCGCGAGGAGGTGGTCCGCCGCCAGCAGGACGAGATCGCCGAGCTCTCCACGCCGGTCGTCAAGCTGTGGAACGGCATCCTGGCGCTGCCGCTGATCGGCACACTCGACTCGGCCCGGACCCAGGTCGTTATGGAAAATCTGCTGCAGGCGATCGTCGACCAGGGCGCTGACCTCGCCATCATCGATATCACCGGCGTGCCCACGGTCGACACGCTGGTCGCGCAGCATTTGCTGAAAACGATCGCCGCCGCGCGGCTGATGGGCGCCGACTGCATCGTGTCGGGCATCAGGCCGCAGATCGCGCAGACGATGGTGCATCTCGGCGTCGAGTTGGACGTGGTCTCCAAGGCGACGCTGGCCGAGGCGCTGCAGCTCGCTTTCCAGCGCACGGGCCGCAGCGTGGTCCGGCGAGCCGTGGCCGGCTGATGGACCGCATTCCCATCCTGAAGCTTGGCCGCGCGCTGCTGGTCAGCATCCAGGTCGACATTCACGACCGGCTGGCGAAAGCGCTGGAGGAGGACCTGTCGGAGCGGATCGTAGCCACCGGCGCCAAGGGCGTCATGATCGACATCTCCGGCTTGGAGATCGTTGACTCCTTCATGGGCCGCATGCTCGACAACATAGCGGCGGTGTCGCGGCTGCTCGACGCCGATACCGTCGTCGTTGGCATGCGCCCGGCGGTGGCTATCACCCTGGTGGAACTCGGCCTATCGCTCAACGGCGTAAAGACCGCGCTCGACGTGGAGCGCGGCATGGCGCTGATCCGCACCTCGATCGACGAGGAGGACGAGGAGGACGACGCGGGCGCCCCGGAGGACGAGGATGAGCGGCTCGCGGGGTGACACGCTGCCGATCGCCAAGTCCGACGATGTCGTCAGGGTCCGCCAGGAGGTCCGGGCGCGCGCGATCGAGGCCGGGCTCGGCCTCGTGGACCAGACCAAGATCGTCACCGCGGCGAGCGAACTCGCGCGCAATACGCTCGACTATGGCGGTGGCGGCAGCGTTCGTGTCGAGATGCTGGCCGAGGGATCGCGGCGCGGCGTACGCCTGACCTTTGAGGATAGCGGGCCCGGCATCGCCGATATCGAGCAGGCGCTGACCGACGGTTTCACGACCGGCGGCGGCTTGGGACTCGGCCTGAGCGGCGCCCGCCGCTTGTCGAACGAGTTCAGCATCCACTCGACGGTTGGGGCTGGAACACGCGTGACCATCGCGCGCTGGAAATAGTATGCGGTCGATCGAGGTACGCGATCAGTCTCGGGTAGCCGAAGCGCGCCGCGTTGCGGTCGCGACGGCGCACGCGCACGGGTTCGGCGAAGAGGATGCTGGCCGGGTCGCGATCGTCGCCAGCGAACTCGCCACCAACCTGCTCAAGCACGGTGGCGGTGGCGAGCTGCTGGTCGGCAGCCACGATGATAGCACGGGCAGCGGGGTCGAGCTGCTGGCGCTCGACCGAGGTCCGGGCATGGCGGATGTCGGCGCCTCGTCGCGCGACGGGCACTCGACCGCAGGTAGCGCTGGCAACGGACTGGGAGCGATCAGGCGCGGCTCGCATTTCAGCGACATCTACTCGCGGCCGGGGGCTGGGACGGCGGTGTTGGCGCGCCTGGAGGCCGGCTCACCTACGCAGGACGCGGATCCCAACCTGGCCGACTATGGCGCGGTCAGCGTCGCCATGCACGGGGAGGAGGCCTGCGGCGACGCCTGGTGCCGCCATGCGCTGCCGGACAAACTAATCCTGATGGTGGCGGATGGCCTGGGTCACGGTCACTTCGCCGCCGAGGCGTCGCTCGCCGCGGTGCGCAGCTTCCACCAAACGCTTGGCACCACTCCTACCGAGGCGCTTACCGCGATGCATGCGGCACTGCGGCCGACGCGGGGCGCGGCGATCGCTATCGCCCGGGTCGATTACGCCGAGTGCGAGGTGCTGTTTGCCGGCGTCGGCAACATCGCCGCAACCATCGTAAGTACTGACGGTGGCGTCCAGCGCATGGTGTCGAACAACGGCACGGTCGGTCATGTCGCCAAGCGGATCCGCGACTTTACCTACCGTCTGCAGGGGCAGCCGCTGGTCGTGCTCGCCTCCGACGGTCTCGGCACCGGCTGGCGGCTCGACGACTATCCGGGTCTCGCGTCGCGACATCCAACCCTGATCGCCGGCGTGCTCTACCGCGACCACAACCGCGGGCGAGACGACGTCACAGTGCTGGTCGCGCGAGGGATCAGGCAATGAGTGTCGTCCCGCAGCTGACCGTGGCTGTCATCGAAGAGGCGGACATCATCGCAGCGCGCCAGCGGGGCCGGCAACTCGCGGACCTGCTCGGCTTTGACAAGCAGGATCAGACCCGCGTCGCGACGGCGGTGTCCGAGATTGCGCGCAACGCGCTGAGCTATGGCGGGGGTGGCCGGGTCGAGTTCTCGGTGGCGGTCGACCACGACCCCCGCCTGATCGTGCTCGTACGCGACCGCGGTAGAGGCATCGCCGACGTGCAGCGCATCCTGGACGGCCGCTACCGCAGCGAAACCGGCATGGGCGTCGGCATCGTCGGCACGCGGCGCCTGATGGACGCATTTGACCTGACCAGCGGTCCGGCCGGTACCATCGTCACCTTCGCCAAGCGCCTGCCGCGCGGGCGCAAACCTGTTCGCGATGATTTGCAGCGCATCGGCAAGGCGCTTGCCGCAACAGCGGTCGCCGACCCCCTTCTAGAAGCGCGAACGCAGAACCAGGAGCTGCTGGAGAGCCTGGCCGCGCTGAGCGCAAAGCAGGAGGAGGCGGAGCAGCTCAACGCCGAGCTGGAAAGCACCAACCGGGGCGTGGTGGCGCTGCACGCCGAGCTGGAGCAAAAGGCTGCCGAAATGGCAGCGCTGAACGCCGCGTTGGAGGGGCGGGTCGCGGCGGCGGTGACGGAGTGCCAGCAGGTCAACGATGCGCTACGCCAGAGCCAGAAGATGGAAGCCGTCGGCCAGCTGACCGGTGGCATCGCACACGACTTCAATAACCTGCTCCAGATCGTCACGGGCAACCTCGAGATGCTTCTGCGCGGGCTGCCCGCGGATGCGCAACGCCTGCGCCGCGCCGCCGACAACGCCATGGGTGGGGCGACGCGCGCGGCGACGCTGACACAGCGCCTGCTCGCCTTCTCGCGGCGGCAGCCGCTGGCGCCCAAGCCGCTCGATCCCAATCGCCTGGTTGAAGGCATGTCCGATCTGATGCGGCGCACGCTGGGCGAGCAGGTGTCGGTCCATGTCGATCTGGCCCGCGATCTCTGGCCGGTTGAGGCCGACGCCAACCAGCTGGAGAACGCCCTTCTGAACCTGGCGGTGAACGCGCGTGACGCGATGGAGCCCGGCGGGAAGCTGACGATCACGACCGGCAATACCGTCGTGGGCGAGGCCGATGCCGATACCGACGCGCTGCCCGGCCAATATGTCTCGCTATCGGTGTGCGACACGGGGTCGGGCATGTCGGATGAGACGCTGGCGCGCGTCTTCGAGCCGTTCTTCACCACCAAGGCGGTGGGCAAGGGCACGGGCCTAGGTCTCTCAATGGCGTAGGGGTTGCCAAGCAGTCGGGCGGGCACCTGCGCATCGAGTCGAGCCTCGGGCGGGGTACAACCGTGACGCTGTTCCTGCCCCGGCTAATCGGACGGCTGCCGGCGGAGCGCACGGATTGCGATCTGGACGGATTGGTCGAACGCGCGTCGGAGGGCGAGACCGTGTTGCTCGTCGAAGACGACGATGGTGTGCGGAGCTACAGCGCCGCCGCACTCGCTGACCTTGGCTACGCTGTGCTCGAAAGCCGCGACGGCGAAGAGGCCATTGGCCACCTCGACGGGACGGGACGCATCGACCTTGTCTTCACCGACGTGGTGCTCACGGGCGCATTGACCGGTCGCGACGTGGCCGACCACGCCCGCACTGCGCGAGCCGGAACGCCGGTGCTGTTCACCAGCGGCTATGCACGTGACGCGGTAATCCATGATGGCAAGTTGGATGCAGGGGTAGACCTACTATCCAAACCCTTCTCTCTATCCCAACTCGCTGCGCGAATCAGAATGGCTATCGAGAGATTAAATTGATTCGTTGAGGCTCTAGCCAAAGCAGCAAGCAACGACGGCTTCTGCTGAGCTCGGACGAAAAGCAGTCCGGCGGCTGACGGCCGATCCAAACCATGGAGCGGCGCCTGAATAGGATGTGCGGGTTCGGAGAGCGACGGAACGGCGCTGAACGGCGGCATCTGGGTCGTGCTGGCCGGCGGCTTACAGGTGGCAGCGGGTTCCACGCGAGCGCCTTTTCGCGCACGATCGGACAACGAGGAAGCCGGCGCTCCGGTACCTGCGACAACAAAATTCTCCCGAGGCGCGCGCGGAGGCCGTCAGCCCGCTCGCTTCAACGTCGCCGATTGTATGTGCCAGCCGCGCGGCGGCGCGGGACTGTCGGGGCCGTTGACCTGGCGAAGCACATAGGTTCCGGTGAAATGCTGCCGCGTGCTATTATCCAGCATCGCGTCCACCGTTACGGGCACAGCGACGTAGAGCGAGCCGGCGGCACCCTCCACGCGACCGGGCCGGCCGACATTGACGTGCGTGCGCCGCGTTTGCGCGAAGCCCTGCTCGAACGCGCGCCGGCTCTTGCCGCTGGCCGCGCCCCTATCCGCCCACTGGGCGTAGGCGGTGCCGTAATCGCGCGCGTCGATGGCGGCATAGTAGCGCCGCACCGCGTCTACCGCCGCGGCGGCGTCGCTGGGCGGGGTGGGGCAGTCCCCAGTGCTGGCGGCAGCGTCGCCCAGCAGCGCGCAGCCGCGCGCGACCTCGTCGCGGATCATCGCGCAGCTGTTTGCGGCATTGCACGGCGGGTGGGTGGCGGGCGACACCCGGCGGCACTGGCGGGCCAGCGCCTCGGCGGCGGCGCGACCGATCTCTGCGGAACAGGCAAGGGGTCCATCGGCCGGAGCGGCAGCGGTGAGCTTGGGCGTGGCGGGGTCGGGCGAGATCGGCGTGCTGACGTTCGGCAAGGGCGCGGAACCGTTGTCGACCGTTGCCGTGTCGGTAGCAGGGGCCTGATTCGTGCCCGGCGAGCCACCGTAGGCGGCAAGCGCCAGGCCCAGCACGAGTGCCAGTGCCGGATGGGGTCGGACGGCGGCATCGATGCGGGTTATCACGATCTCTCCCTGCCGTTGACGCCGGGGGAATGCACGGGGCGGCGAAAGGGTGCCCGATATGCGAGAACGAAGCCTCGCAGCACCAGGGCCAGAACATCACCGATCGCGACACGCCGACGCTCTACGCGCGCCTGCGGACGCGGGACGACCGCCCGTTCGGCTATGTCGGCCTCCATCCCCGCCCGCCGCGGCCGGGGCAGGACACCGGCGCACGCGATGCCAAGATCGCGCGTGCGGCGCGGCGCACGGGCGACCTGCACCTGCCGACGGTGGCGATGGGCGACTTCAACGATGTCGCCTGGTCGCACACCACGCAATTGTTCAAGCAGGTGGGCGGCTATCCCGACCCCCGGATCGGGCGCGGGCAGTACGCCACTTTTCCGGCTTCGCTCAGCGTACTCGGCTGGCCGCTCGATCAGATGTTCGTCTCGCCCGCCTTTGCCTTCAGATTGCTGCGCGTGCTGGAGGAGGTCGGCTCGGACCACCGTCCCCTTGCCGCAACGCTCTGCCTGCCCGCGGCATCGACTAATCAGGCCCGCACGTCATCGCCGCCACCAGCCGGTCAATCGATACGATCGCAAAGCGGGTGAACTCGTCGGCGACCGCATAGGGGAGCAGCAATTCGCGGCCGCGCGCCAGTGCGCCGCAGGTATAGACCACGTTGGGAACGTAACCGTCGCGCTCGTCCTCGCCCGGCTCCAGCAGCGGTGCCGAAAGGCGGCCGAGCACGCGGGACGGGTCGTCGCGGTCGAGCAGCGCGGCGCCGATGCAATAGTTTCGCACCACGCCGACGCCGTGCGTCAGCACCAGCCATCCCTCGTCGATCTCGATCGGAGACCCGCAATTGCCGATCTGCACCGCTTCCCAGGGGTAAGCGGGCTCGAGCAGCCGCTCGCCGCCGTTCCAGGTGATCAGGTCATCGGAATGCGCCAGCCAGAGGTTCTCGTTGTCCTGCCGGCCGAGCGCGAGGTAGCGGCCACCGACCTGACGCGGGAACAGCGCCATGCCCTTCGCCGGGGCGAGGTCGCCCTGGACGGGGTACATGCTGAACGTGCAGAAGTCGTTCGTCCGCAGGATTTCCTGCCGGATCGCCGCGGCACCGACAGCCGTATAGGTGCCCAGGAAAGTGCGGCTCCCGTCCGACGAGACGAACGGGGTCAGCCGTAGATCCTCAATGCCGCGGCCCTGACTGTCGGTCACCGGGAACAGCACCGCTTCGGACGGTTCGCGGCTGCCGCGGCAGTCGATGCGGGTCGTTCCGCCCGCCTGCGGGTCTGTGCCCTCGATCAGCGGCGGCACGCCCGTCTCTGCGGGCGCGTCGACCACCACCTCGCCGTTCGCACGCCAGACGCCCGTCCGAAAGGTGACGGACGACAAATGCCCCTCACCGATGCCGCGCAGCGACAGCACGAAGCGCGTGTCGTCTCCGGCCGGGTCACCGGGCGGGTAAGCGACGATGCTGGGATTGAACAAGGCGGCGGCCTCGAACGAGTATTCCGCGCTGAAATACGCGCCGAGCAGCAACCGATGGGCCTCGTCAACCGGCCCGACATCGCCCATCCGCGACAAGAGCGCGTCGCCGCGTTGCAGCAGCGTCGTCTTCGCGCCGCGCGCACCCTGCCCGAGCGACTGCGTGATGCGGTTCTGCTGTCGCTGTACGGCGGCGTCGTCAAAGGCGAGCACGCGATGCGCGATCCGCGCCGGCCGATCCTCCCCGCCCTTGCCGAAGCCCGGCGGGTCGGTGGGGAGGAAAGGCCGGATCACCGTCCGCCGCGGGTCCGGCCGCAGTTCAAGCGCGAGCTTCCGAACGAGGGGAAGCGAGCGGTCGGTCATTCGATATCTCCAGAGCCGGACCGGATAGGTGACAGACCGACAGTGCCGAACGTCAGGCGCCCCGTGGCCGCAACAACGTCAGCGGACGGCGGCAGCCTCGTTCGCGACGATCGCGTCGCGCTGTTCCTGACTCATTGCCTGGACGTTCCGGTCGGCGGCCTTGATCGCGTCCGAGCGCGCCTCGCCATTGTCGCGGACCTGCTCGGCACGATTGTTTAGCATGTCGGCCTGCGCCTCCATGTTGTCGGCGCGGGCGTCGGCGGCGTTCTCCACACGGTCGGCAAGCTTGTCCGACGGGCTCTTGCTGCAGCCGGCAACCAGGAGGACTGCGAGCGCTGCTCCGAGGATGACAACCTTGGCCATGCACTTGTTCCTTTTCACCGAAGACGGGTCGATTAGGCCGGAACCGGCCCGACCCGGCTTTCTCGCGCCAGCATGTACCGTGCAACGCGACCTGTCACCGGAAATTGAGCGGAAAGGTCGCCTAAGTCATGAGCGGCGAGCGCCGTCATCATTCAATCGGCTTGGCACTGTCCAGCAGGTCTTCCTTGTCGCCGCCGGCCCGCTCCTCCTGGACGAGGTTCGCGACATGCGTATCAGGGGCGGTATCGGCGATACCCTCTTCTGCCGGTTGCCGGTCCGGCTTGGCTTGGTGCACCGCCAAAGTCTCGCCCATATTCTTCAGCGGCAAGGGCGCGGCGTCGTCGAACCGCAGCCGGTATATGGGTTCGGGCAGCGCGAAGCCGGCGTCTTCAAGCGCAGTCTTGGCGGCCTTTATGGCGAGGCTCCGTCCCTTCAGGAAATCCGTGTGCGTCTGGTCGACCCAGCCGAAGAAGCGCAGCACGATGTTCGAGTCGCCGACATCCTGAATGATGGCGTTCGCCTTTGGTCTGTCGAGCACGAACAGCAGCGCGTTTACCGCCTCGAGGCCGACCGCCATGCCGTCCACGGGGTTGTCGTCGGCGTCGACGCCCAGGTCGAACTGGAACCGGCGCTCCGGATTGCGGGTGTAGTTCAGGATCACCGCCTTGAAGACGATCGAATTAGGTATGCGCAGGTGATTGCCGTCCAGCGTCATCAGGATGGTGGCGCGCGAGGTTAGCCGCACGACACGCCCTTCATTGCCTTCGATCACGACATGGTCGTTCGCGCGGAACGGCTGGCGCAGGCTCAGCATGAGGCTGGAGACGTAGTTGTCGACCGTGTCGCGCACCGCGAAGCCGAGCGCGATGCCAATCACCCCGGCGCCGCCCAACACCGCGCCCAGAAGCGCGGTAGCGCCGAGCACCTCCAGCGCGGCGATCAGCCCGAAAACGATGAAGATGAACCGGATCGAGGTCGCGATCAGCTCGGCCAGGAACGCGTTGGGCGCGATCCAGCGCCACAGCCGCTTGCGCGACGCCAGCGCATAGCGAGGAGCGCGATTAGGATGCCAATTCCGATCGCTACCCCGATCAGGGGCAATGCGCGGACCAGTCCCCGCAGCGTATTGCCGAACTGGCCCAGCGCAGGCGACAGGTTGGTCTTGACCTTTAGGTCGCGGCTGACCTCATTCTCGACGGTGACGACGCCGGCGACGCGCGATGCGATCGCCTCCGCCCGGGCTGGATCGCCCGCGCCGGGCACGGTGCCGGACAGCGTGACGACTCCCGCCGAGGTGCGGACCTGTACCGCGCCCAGTGCCTCGATCTCGGCATAGATGCCACGGATGCGCGCCGTGATGTCCCGGTCCGAGGTAGCCGCCGATTGCGTCTCGATCGCGGGCGGCACCGCTTGTGCGGGCGCGGTGCTGTTCTGCGCCGCCGCGGGGACCGCTCCGATGATCAACAGCGCCATGACGCAAGCCCGCATCGCGCTCACGGTCGCAGACACCTGCCAGTCAAGACCTGGGCGGCCATATCGAGGATGTTGCGCGACAGGTCGGGTCGGTCGAGCGTCACCCCGAACAGGAAGCGCAGCGCTGACACCGTGGCGCCGATGACGGACTCCCCGCTACCGTGTTCGCGCTGGTGAAGCTGGAAGCGTCGCACATCCTCGGCAGTCGCCGTATCCGGCGAGCGCCCCAGGAAGGCCGCAAAGGCGCGAACGTGACGTACATAGTCGTGCTGGGTCCGCGCCCGCATCGAGCGCATCGCCATGTCGTCGAGCATCCGCTGGCGCAGCGGGCTAACGGGCCGTTCGGTCGGTAGGGTCGCCATGGGAAGTTCCTCTCGTTGAAGGAACTCCATCGTCTGCCGCCGTCGCGAACCCGCCAAAACATCAATGAGCGCGGGCTACCTCACCCCAACACCACTGCCGCGCAGCGGCTTCGTGCAGTGGGTTTAGCTTCCTGCGCGATACTTTTACCGAAGCTGCTCCAGCTTAAGCCCCTTCACCTTCACCTTGCGCCATTCCCGATCAGCGGTGATCGCGGGCACGCTGAGGGCAAGCGCTAGGGCCATGCAGGACCTGTCGCCTATGCCGCGACCGAACTCCCTTGTCTGTTCGTGCAAAGCAGCCGCAGCATAGGCGGCGTCGGCGTCGTGCGGACGTACCTCCAACCGAAGTTCGCCGAGCAGCTCGCGGATGACAGGTATGTCCAAGCCGCTGACCAGCAGCTCCTTCACGACCTCCTGGAGGTTCACCGCTGACATGGCGGCACGGCCGACATACTCGGCCACCTTGTCTCCGCCAGGCTCTTCGCGCACCAATGCAAGCACGGCCGAGGCGTCCAGCACGGCGGAAGTCACTGGTCGTCCTCCGGTGCAATCCCATCCGGTGCTTCACCCATTCCACCTGCAACTTCCGCAGCCCGGTCCGCGAGGAAGTCATCCGTCGTCCGCTCCGCCTTGGCGTGCTGCCGATAGAGGGTACGGGCGCGAGCAACGCCGTGACTGATCGGCGTCAGGCGAACCTCGTCGTTCTCGACCGTAAGGATGACCTTAGCCTCACCCGTAATCCCCATCGCCTTGCGGACCGACTGCGGCAGGATCATGCGCCCGTTTTCGGCTACTCGTATGTCCATTGTCATTGACACGTGTAAAACTCCATGCTGCCTCATGTCATTATGCCAGCGCGTGCCATTTCCGAAAGCTACCCGCAAGGTCTGCCTCTGGCCTAAGCGCGGGACGGCCATCGTAAGCGCGTCATTTTGGGTATACCCTCACCGGACAGATCGTCCAGATCGAGCGCCTGACCGGCGTCGCCGTCGAACGCGCCTATGTCGATCGCGGATATCGCGGCCACAAACACGACGGTCCCGCCAAAGTCTACATCGCGCACAGCCGCGGGATTGCATCACCGACCATCCGGCGCGAACTGCGACGACGGAACGCGATCGAGCCGATCATCGGCCACACCAAGAGCGATGGCCTGCTCGAGCGAAACCACCTCGCCGGTGCAACCGGGGACGCGATCAACGCCGTGCTCGTCGCTGCTGGGCACAACATGCGCCTCCTGATTGCATGGATCACCGCGCTTTGGCGTGTCCTGATCACGCTCGTCCTGCTCGAACCCCAGCTGCAGTTCGCCAACGTCTGACAGCATCGATGCGGCGCTACCGCGCTGACAGACTGGCCGGTGCCGATCCGCGTTTTTCACGGACGACTGGCCTATTGTCACGAAGGGTGGGGAGACGCCTCGCGCCCTGACGATTACTCGGTCGCGGGCGTCGAGACGACGGCTGAGATGTACGCATCGCCCAATGTTTGGACGCGCGTCAATCTAGTGAAGGCTGATCGCATCACGCCCGGCTTCATGCGCTCGCCGCCCGAGACGCCCTTCATGTACGCGCTGGAATCGACGATGGACGAGATGGCGGTTGCGCTCGATGTGGACCCGATCGCGTTCCGCCGCGTCAACGGTACCCAAAAGAATCCGATCAGCGGCTTGGCTTATACCAGCCGGTCGCTGATGCAATGCGACGATGAAGCCGCCGCATCGTTCCGATGGAAAGACCGCAATCCGAAAACTGTCGGCGCCAGAGACCGAGCGAGCGCGATCCGTGCATTGCATATCGCGCTGGCCGGCAGCGATCAGGCAGTTACCTTGCCTGATGAAATGGCTTGCGCTACATGATTCCAACTGATGGCGATGCTTTGGTGACGATATGGTGAGTGTGCCTATCGACCCCGTAATCGATAGCTTGGCGCATCACGATAAGGGAATCATCGATCCGCGTCGTCTGGCCGACCTGTTGCACGTTACCATGGGCGATCTCGCCGATATGGCATCGCTGCATCGTACCACCCTGGCGCGCAACATCGGTTCTCCCGAAGTCCAGTCACGGCTCGGCCCGATCGCCACGATACTCTCGCGCGCGGCGGACATGAGCGGAGGGCTGGGCAAGGCCGTTTTGTGGTTCAGGCATCAGCCGATCGCGGCACTGGGCCAAAAGCGTGCCGCCGATCTTGTCCGTACCGGTGAAGCGAACGCAGTGCTTGCATGGCTCGATGCGCTCGAAGACGGGGCCTGTACTCGGCGTAAGCGGTGTGCGGATCGAGCGAAGTATAAAAGGCTGGTGTACCCGGGACGTTGAACCGTCCGCCGTGATGCCTGGCACCTTCGCCGGACAACTCAAAACCTGTTCGATCGCCCAGGACTGCTATGCTCATTCGATGTGGGTAACGGGCGCATCGCTGATCTGCGGGGAGCCGGCGCGGCCGAATGGCGGCTGACGGAACCGATGATGTCCGAGCGTTGGGTCGGACGCTGCGACGCGGAACGGAAAACTCAGTTCTGGTCGATGCAGCGATAGATGGTGGCGGGATGAACGTTTAAGGTCCTGGCGACCTCGCTGATTGATTTGCCGTCCTGGACGAGATCGCTGGCGAGCGCCTGCTGGTCCTGGCGTATCTTGCGGGGGCTGTCGCACGTCACGCCGCGCCTCAGCCGTCGTCGGTGCGACTGCGGATGAGATGACGCTCGAACTCGGCAATCCCGGCGAACAAGGTGAGATCATTTTTTAGCATAGATATCTATATTAACTTGTCCATCGTGATCGGCAGATCGCGAATGCGCTTGCCTGTTGCGTGATAGACTGCGTTAGCAATGGCGGCGGCAGTGCCGACGTTGGCAAGTTCCCCAATACCCTTGACCCCCAACGGGTTTACCTTGTCATCGACTTCGGGAACCAGGATAATGTCGACCTGTGGAGCATCCGCGTTGGTTGCGACCAGATACTCGGCCAGATTATCGTTGACATAGCGTGCCCGCTTCTCGTCGATTTCCGTCTTCTCCAGCAGGCCCTGGCCCAAACCCCAGATCATGCCACCCAGATACTGACTGCGCGCGGTGCGCGGATTGACGATATGCCCGGCGGCAAACGCGCCCATCATGCGCGGCACGCGGATCTCACGCGTGAGCCGGTGGACGCGCGCTTCAACGAATACCGCGCCGAACGCATACATCGGCGGCTTTGACTTCTTGTCCGCACTGTCTCCGCCCGCGGAATGGCCCATATAGAGCTTCTTTACGGCATCCGGACCGCTGCCCTCGGGCCACCATTCGGCATATTCCTCGACGCGATTGGACCCGATCCGATCAAAGGCAGCGCCGAGATCGGCCCGTGGCGGCATGTTGTTACCAAAGCGCGCCTTCACCTTGTCGCATGCCATCTTGACAGCCGACCCCGCGCTGGCCGTTGTCATGGAGCCGCCTGCAACCGGCCCAGGTGGCAACACAGTGTCGCCCATCGTCACCTGGACATGCTCGGGGTTCAGGCCAAGCTCGCGGGCCGCGATCTGCTGCATGACGGTATAGGCGCCCGTGCCGACATCATGCGCCGCGATCTCGACGTGCGCGCGGCCATCGGCTGTCAGCTTAACCCGTGCGGTCGCCGCCATCATGTTGGTCGGGTAACAGGCGGTCGCGCAACCAAAGCCGACCATCCAGTCATCGGCCTGCATCGATCCGGGTTTGAGGTTCCGGTTTTTCCAGCCAAACGACGCGGCCGCCTGATCATAGCATTTCATGAGCGAACGGCTGGTATAGGGTAGGCCGCTAATCGGGCTCTTCTGCGTATCGTTGATACGCCGAAACTCGACCGGGTCCATCTGGAGCGCGACCGCCATCTCATCCATCGCCGATTCCAGCGCATACATATAAGGCGTCTCGGGCGGAGAGCGCATGAAACCGGGCGTATTGCGATCCGCTTTTACCAGATTGACTCGCGTCCAGATATTGGGCGATGCATACATTTCGGCCGTCGTCTCGACACCCGCGACCGAGTAATCGTCGGGCCGTGATGTGACCTCCCAACCTTCATGGCCATAGGCGACCAGCTTGCCGTCCTTGGTCGCTCCCATCCGAACATGGTGTTTCGTCTCGGCCCGGTAGGTCGCGAGCGTAAATCCCTGATCGCGCATCACGACGTTCTTGACCGGCCGCTTCATGTCGCGCGCGGCGCTCGCGATAAGGCCGGTGCGCTGGGTCATTGTCCCCTTGGATCCGAACGCTCCGCCGACAAACGGATCATGCACCCTGACGTTGGCAACGTCTGTCCCCATCGTTGCCGCGGTACCGTTGGCAAGCTGATAGGTGAACTGGGTCGGCTCATAAATCAGCAGCTTGTCGCCATCCCAGGCCGCCGTCGTCGAGAACAGTTCCATCGGATTATGATGCATGATGGGTGTTCTGTATTCATGATCGATACGCACAGGCGCGCCAGCGAACGCCGTCTCAAAATCGCCGGTCTTCTTTTCCTTCGACGACAGCGAGTCCGGATGAACGATCGCAGCGCCAGGACTGCCGAAGGTCGCCGTGGGCGTGGTTTCGGCATAGTGCACGACGATCCGGTGAGCGGCATCACGCGCGGTTGCCAGATCTTCGGCGAGTACCATCGCAATGATCTGACCATCATTGTGAATCTCCGGCCCGATCATCGGCATATTGGAATCGGAGACGTAACCGCCGTCCTGAAAATAGCCGACATTCGCACGCGCGGGTGCATTGAGGTGCGTGTAGATCTTGGCAATGCCCGGAAGGCTCTGGGCCACCTTTGTGTCGATGGTTGTGATTTTCCCCTTGGCGATGCCGCTCGTCAGGAAATACGCATAGAGTGGTTTGGCGACAGCCAGGTCGGCCGCATAAATGGGCTTGCCAGTTACTTTGCCGACTGCCTCATAGCGTTGGATCGGTTTGCCCATGTTCGCGAGCGGCGTGGGGACAGGGGGTGTAGGATCGGACATGCTCAGGCTTCCATACCCTTGGCCTGCATAAGTGCGCGCACGATGGTCGCTTGACCGAGCGGCACCTTGAAGGCGTTGTGTTCACGCGGTTGCGCATCGGCAAACTCTGTCTTGCCGGCAGCCTCGGCCAATGCCGCAGTCAATGGCCGGCCCTTCAGGAGAGCCTCGGCTTTGCGCGCGCGCCACGGCACGGTCGCGACGCCTCCCAGGGCGATGCGTACATCGAATGCCGTCTCACCATCCATCTTGAGTGCCACGGCGGCACTTGCGTTGGCAAAGGCGTAGGAGTCGCGGTCGCGTACCTTGACATAGAGAGAGCGTGGCCAAGGTCCTCCGGGTATGACGAACGCCGTGATCAATTCGCCGGGTGCCAGGCTTGTCTCGATATGAGGTGTATTGCCGGGCAAACGGTGCAGGTCGGCAAACCGTATGGAGCGGGGCCCGTCCACGCCCAGGATCTCGATCGACGCGTCGAGTGCGATTAGCGCCTGAGCCCAGTCTCCAGCATACATAGCAATGCAGCTCGGGCTCGTTCCCAGTACTGCATGTAGCCGGTTGGAGCCATCGAGCGCCGCGCAACCCGATCCTGGGTCGCGCTTGTTGCACTGAGCGTAGCTGGTGTCGCGAAAATAGGCGCAGCGGGTTCGCTGAAGTACATTGCCGCCAAGCCGCGCCATGGTCCTGAGTTGCGCCGACGCCGCCATCCATAGCGTGTCGCGAAGTACGGGATAGTCCCGCGCGATCATCTGATCGTCGCTCAATTGTGCCATCGGCACCAGAGCCCCGATGCGCAGACCCGCCGACGTCTTCTGGACCATCCGAAGCGGCTTGGCATCCAGGCGGGTGATATCGATCACCGTCGTCGGCCGCATAACATCCAGCTTCATCAAATCGAGCAGCGTCGTGCCGCCTCCCATATATTGTACTGGAGAGTCGATATGGCTGGACGCTGCGCCGCGTGCCAGCGCGACTGCTGCGGTCGGGTCGGTCGGCGCTTCATAATCGAAGGGGCGCATCAGCTCTTCTCGATCGGGTGGGCTGCCTGGCGCACAGCCGCAACAATGTTGGGATAGGCGGCGCACCTGCAAAGATTACCGCTCATATATTCACGGATCTCCGCATCGGTTCTGACATGTCCTTCCTTCACGCAGGCCACTGCCGACATGATCTGGCCGGGGGTGCAATAACCGCACTGGAACGCGTCATTTTCGATAAAGGCGACCTGCATCGGGTGAAGCGTGTCGCCACTCGCCAACCCCTCGATCGTTGTCACTTCGCGACCACCAAGCGAGGCGGCAAGCACGAAGCAGGCGAGTTGTCGCTCGCCGTCGACATGGACCGTGCACGCGCCGCATTGACCGTGATCACAGCCCTTCTTGGTTCCGGTCAGCGTCCGATCGTCGCGTAGTGCGTCTAGCAATGTGAGGCGGGTATCGACCGTCATTTGCTGGTCGCGACCGTTCAGCCGGAATTTGACAGCTCGAGTGCGCGGATGAGTCTGATCCGCCACCTGGGCGGCATCGGCCACATTGGGAATAACGGCTGCGGACATCGCAACCGCGCTTCCCCCCAGAAACCCTCGACGACTGACCTTTGGCGGATGATCGAACATGACACATAGACGTACCAATGACACGCCGGTTCCGCGAACGATCGGGGCATTTGCCATGCTATCTGGCCGGCAGCGAAGAACCCCGGCACTACGGCACGGTCTCTGCCGAACGACCGAATGGACCGATCAAGCGGCGATATTCTGCTTCCGGCGCGCCATAGGCGTCGCCGGCGAGGTCCACCAGTTTTTCGCGATCGAGGATAATGACACGCGCCCGCTGAGACGAGATCATGCCGGCACCTTCAAGGATGTGCAGGCAGACCGTGACGCCGGTGCGCTGGGCGGCGATCATCATCGACATGAACTCGTGAGTGAGCTTGATTTCATCGCTATCGACGCGATCGTGGCACATCAGCAGCCAGCGGGCGAGGCGCGCTTCGACCCGGTGATGCGCGTTTGACACGGTGCTGTGCGCCGATTGGACGAGGAATGCTGTGGATCGGCGTGCAAAAGGGACCCCCTAGCGGGGTGATCGGCGTCCAACAGGGACCCCTCATTTCGATGGTTTAGAGCCCGACCGAAAATTGAGTTGAGCGATTTCAGTGGCTTGTGTTTCACCGGGGGTTTGCGAAGACCACGAGGATCACATGGGCTGGACCAAAACCGCTCGCCGCGAGCATGACAGAATCGGGCTGCGCTATGCAAGCGACTGCACCGATGAAGAATGGGCCGTTGTCCGGCCATTATTGAGGCGGACCTCCAGGGTGGGACGCCCGCGCAAGCACAAGGCGCGGACGCTGTGGAATGCGATCCAGTATATCGCTGCGACAGGGTGCCAATGGGCGCAACTGCCGAAGGACTTCCCGCCCTTCACGACGGTGCAGTATCATTTCTACCGGATGCGCGACAGCGGTCTGCTGGATGCCGTCAACGCGGTACTGGTAGCATGGGTGCGTGGCGCGGAAGGCCGCAAGCCCGAACCGAGCGCGAGCATCATCGACAGCCAGTCGGTTAAAACCACCGAGGCGGGCGGGCCGCGCGGATACGACGCCGGCAAGAAGATCAAAGGTCGTAAACGTCACATCGTGACCGACACGCACGGCAACATGCTGGAGGGCGTGGTTCATGGTGCTGATGTTCAGGACCGCGACGGGGCCCCGGATCTGATCGAGCGATCCTGCGACGCATATCCCACCCTTGCCAGGCTGTTCGCCGATGGCGGCTATGCCGGACAGAAGCTCGAAGCGGCGGTCGCGCACATTGATCGGCTGACGATCGAAATCATCCGGCGCTCTGACCTGACAGGCTTTGTCGTTCTACCCCGGCGCTGGGTCGTCGAACGCACCCTGGCGTGGCTTAACCGGTGCCGTCGCCTGGCCAAGGACTGGGAAACATCCATCGCATCGTCCGAGGCCTGGATGGTCATCTCCTCCATCAGGCGAATGACGCGCCGTATAGCCAAGCTCGAATTATGAGTCGGGCTCTAACGCGCCCGCGGTCGGTAACTACCGTTCGCGCAAGAATTTGGACGGATGTGACAAACGGTCGAGGCTGTTGAAGAAGTTGATTGAGGGATTTGCCGCAACGCCTCATAGACATTGGCTGCCCATTCTTGTCCGAGCTTAATCGGGGTCATTGCGAACACCGGAGTTTCGGCAAGCGGCGGCCCCAGCGCTTCCGCGAGGTTGGGTGCTTCGTCTTCGTCAGCGGCAGCAGCCGCGCATTTGCCGACAGCGAAGGCGTCCGCCATCTCGTCCGGTTCCTGAAACGCCAGCCGCTCGATGGGGATGCCACTACGCGCCGCCCAAGCTTCCAGCGCATCCTCGGCACGAGTACCGATGATGAAGCAGACCAGCCGACCGCCGAGGTCCTCGGCCTTGCCCAGCCGGGAACCCGCGCGCACGACCAGCAACTGCCGTCCGACCGAGACTGTCGGACCCGCGCGCATCGTCGTCGCAAGCGGCAGCGTTGCGAGTTCGGCAGGGGTCAGGAACGCTATGTCGTCCTCCACTGCCGCCCGAAGCGCCGCAGGATCATCGTAGGCGTGAAAGGTGATCGAAGTCTCTGGGCCGGCGTCGGCCGCCGCCACGGCGCGACACGCCTCCACCGCCCGACCGCGCCAGATGCCGTCCGATCCGAGCTGCGCCACGCCGGGCCTGGTCGCCGCGCCGCAGGTCAATGTGACCGCAGCCGTCAGCATCGCCAGGATCACCGGCTGGGCGCGTTGAAGCGCGGCAATGTCGATGGCAGCGTGTTGAAGCCTGACGGCACCGCGGTCGTGATGCCCTGCCTCACATCCTCCGGGATGATTCCGATCGCTTGGCACCCCCTGCCGGCATGATGGGGCAGCGCTGCGATCAGCTCGTCCTGGATCATTGCGTAGGAGCCCGGCAGGACAGGCGCGCGACCGGTTAGCCTCGCCGGATCGAACCCCGATAGCAAGCTGTCCGTCTCTGGCGACCAGATGTCGCGTGGCCCAAGGTGACGCTGATGGAAGCCGGGCGGGCCAGAGCTGTTGAAGGCGGGCGCGTCCCCAGCGGCGAGCGCCGCCCGCTCATCGGGCAGGCTCGCGAGCGGCTGTATGCCGAATACGGCCTCGATTGCCTGGATCACCGCATTATGATCGCCCTCAGCATGTGAGACCACATGCGCGCGCGCATAGGGCGAGATCACCAGCAGCGGCACGCGCACCCCACGCGACAGCGGCAGCCCGTCTGGTCCGTAGGACAGGATGCGGGGCGGGACGTGGTCGTAGAAGCCATCGGATTCATCATAGGTGATGACGATCGCGCTTTTGGCCCACAGCTTCGGGTCGCCGGCGATCGCGTTGACGACGCGCGCGACCATCGCCTCGCTGATCTGCCGGTCGGCGTAGCCCGGATGGTCGTCGTCGCCGCTCTTCGCGTCGCGGAGTGCCTGGATGTCGGCTACGGTGAGGGGTCCTGGAAAGGCGTTGTTCTGAATCGGTGGCGACAGATGCTGGAGATTGCCGAAGCCGCCGCGGATATAGATGATGCCGCCTTCCTTCGGCAGCGACCCCGATGCGAGATCGGCAAAGAAGTCGCCCTCGCCGCGCAGTGAAGGGCGGGTCGCGTCATTGTCGGCGAGGTAACCGAAATATTGCGGACCTTCATGATGCGCGACGAAGTTCGCGTGCGTCGTGATGCCGGGCGGATCGGTCGGCTCGTGGTCGTAGCCGTTCTGGTACCAGCGCCATGCGACGGGCGGATGCCCCATCGCCTCGATGGCCCGGATGTCCTGCTGAATATCGGCCTGGTTTGCCGCCGGGTTGCGGTCGTCCGCCAGCCGGCGGCGGATGTCCGATCCCATCGCATCGAGCGGGACGGTCGCAAAGGTCAGATTGGGGGATACGTTCGCCGGTCCCGAGCCGCGCGCGCCGTAATACTCCTTGGGAGAGGTCGGTTCGCGCGGTGGACCGTTCGGATCGAACTGCGAGCCCCAGAACGGGTTGGGATCACTCGTGAGCGGCACGCCCGTGGTGATGCCGGCGCCCGCAAACCGTTCCGCATTGATCGCTCCGGACACCGGCCCGGCGTAGCCCGCCATACCGTGCTTCACCCACTGGGTCTCGCCCGCCTGCCCGGCTAGCATCGCGATCGCGTTGGGGGTGGAGGGCGTGTCCTCGGTCGCGAAAATGTTATCGAACAACGCAAAGCGGTTCGCGTAGCGCCACAGGAACGGGATGGTGTCGCAATCGACATAGGACATGACGAGGTTTGCGTATTGCCGGCCGCGCGCCAGGTTCGCAGGCGACGGAGCGGGGCCGGCCTTGCCATCGAACTCGACCTGCGCGAACCCGTCCATGCGCGCCGTACCGTCGACCACGTCCAGCTTGCGGGCGAGCCCGACATGGCCGTGATCGACGCTGTCCGTCATTGTCGCGTTTTGAAGTGGGCCAAGCCGGAACGGCCGCACCTCGACGCGCCCACCGGTCGCGGCGTCGAGATAGCTTTGATCAAACCCCGAGGTGTGCGCGGCGTCTCGTGGGCCGGCGGCGTCGGCGTAGAGACCGTTCGCCCCTGGGAACGTACCATATTCATGATCGAACGATTCGTTCTCGTTGAAGATCACGAATACGTATTTGATCCGCTTGCGCAACAGCGCGGCGGTGGCGGCGCGAGACAGGGTTGGCCTTCTTGCCGGATCAACGAACCAGCGCGCAACCTCCGGATCACGCGACGGCGGCTGCGAGGTGACCAGCGGTGCTTCACGCTCGGCCGCCGACGCTGGCTGCCAAACCATGGCGGCGGCGAAGGCCATTGCAATCGCGGCAACCATCCTGCGAGCGCTCGCGCGATCAAAAGCCATGGCAAGGGTTTGCTCGCCCAGCGTGTCAGATTGATGACGACCTGACCGTGCTTGAGCACTGCCAACGCCGACCGCCGGGTCCGGTAAGCACTTCGAGCAACTCCTTGCACGCATCGCCTCGGACACGGCCTATGTTGCTGACGGCAGCTTGCGGGCAAAGGTCGCCCGGCCTAGCCGCAATCACCTAAACCTGCTGGAGGCGGCGTGGCACCTGTATATCGAGCAGTCTTGAGGCTCTGCTGTCTGGCCCTACTCGTGACGGGCGCAGGGCTCTTGGGACAAACATACAATCCGCGCGAGACCTTTGCTCCTTTCGACATGGGCCAGGCCGTGAACCGCTATCGCGGCGGCGATGGGCTGCCCGGCCCGGACTATTGGCAGAACCGTGTCGACTATCGAATACACGCAACGCTCGACCCGGCGGCGAAGACGATCTCCGGCACGGTCGATATAGCCTACACAAACAACAGCCCGAGCGCGCTCGACGTGCTGTGGCTGCAGCTGGACCAGAACCTGTACCGCGTCGGCTCGCGCGGCGGCCTGTCGCGCGGGGGTGTGCCCGCCGGCTCGACCGAGGGGATGGCTCTGGACGCAGTATCGGTCGAGATAGGCGGCCACACGACCCCGGTGAAGCCGCTGGTGACCGATGCGCGCGCGCAACTGCGGCTTGCGGCACCTTTGCCCGCCCACGGTGTCGCGATGCTGCACATCCGCTACCATTATGTGATCCCCTCCGAGGTGTTCGGCGGCCGCACCGGCTGGCTGACCTCCAAGAGCGGCGACATTTTCTCCGTCGCGCAGTGGTATCCGCGCATGGCGGTCTATGACGACCTGCGCGGATGGGACACGCTGCCCTATCTGGCTCAGGAATTTTACCTCGAATACGGCAATTTCGATTGTTGGGTTACCGTCCCCTCCGATATGCTGGTCGCGGGTTCCGGTGAACTGCAGAACCCGCAGGAGGTGCTGACCGCACCCCAACGCGCGCGCCTTGCCCGGGCGCAGTCGAGCGAAGCTACCGTCACGATCCGCTCGCCGCAGGAGGTGAGCGATCCGACGACGCGCCCCAAGCGGGGCGGCACGCTCACCTGGCATTACCGGATGGATAACAGCCGCGACGTCGCGTTCAGCGCCTCGCGCGGCTTTGCCTGGGACGCGGCGCGGATCGACCTGCCGGCCGGGCGACACTCGCTCGCCATGTCCTTCTATCCGCCGGAAAGCGCCGGCGAGGCGCGCTGGGGTCGTTCCACCGAATATCTCAAGGACGCGGTGGAGCGCTTCTCGGCCAGATGGTATCCTTACCCTTGGCCCGCGGCCGTCAACGTCGCCGGGCCGGCGGCGGGCATGGAATATCCCGGCATCGTGTTCGACGGCATAACCGATGCGGGCAAGGAGCTGTTCTGGATCACCGCGCACGAGATCGGGCATAGCTGGTTTCCGATGATCGTCGGCTTCGACGAGCGCCGCCACGCCTGGATGGACGAAGGCTTCAATACATTCATTGATACGTTTGAGTCGGACGAATTTCACCGCGGCGAATACGGCCCCAAGCGCGACAGCGAATTCGCACCGGGCGGCGGCAATCCGGTTGATGAGATTCTGCCGGTCCTTGCCGACCCGAACGCGCCGCCGATCCTGTCTCGCTCCGACACGGTGACGGAGAAGTACCGGCATCCCGTCATCTATTTCAAGTCGGCGCTCGGGCTGAAGTTGTTGCGCGAGGAAATCCTCGGCCCTGAGCGGTTCGACCCGGCCTTTCGTCGTTTTATCGCGGTCTGGGCTTACCGGCACCCCAAGCCCGCCGATTTCTTTCGCGCGATCGAAAGCGAGGCCGGCGAGGATCTGTCCTGGTGGTGGCGGGGCTGGTACGCCGAGAACTGGCAGATGGACATCGCGGTTGCCGGGATCGAGCAGGCAAAGGGTGGCGAGCCGCTGGTACGGGTCGACGCCCGCGACCGACTGGTGATGCCTGCTACATTACGCGTCACTTATGCCGAGGGCCGTACCGTCAACCTCCGGCTACCGGTGGAGACTTGGATACGTCAGCCCTCGATGCTGATCGCGGTACCGGCGGGCAAGGTGGTTCGGGCGGAACTCGATCCCGATCACAAGCTGCCGGACCGCAACCGCGACAACAATGTCGCGACGGTCGCATACTGATCGTTCCCTGATAGCCGGTATCGTCGTTTAACTGCGTCTCATGAGGCATGTCGTGCAGCGTCAGGCCGGACCGGCGAAATAGAGCGCCCAAACGGATTGACTCACGCAATACCTACTATATATGAGCACGTGTTCATGTATTGAGAGGCTGGTGACGACAGATCAAAGCATCGAGTTGGCGGAGCTGTTCCGCCTGCTGGGCGAGCCCAATCGGCTCAGGCTGGTGACAGCCTGTCTCGATCGCCCGCGTTCGGTCGGTGAATTGACGCAGGAGGTTGGCATCAGCCAGTCGCTCGTCTCCCACCACCTGCGGTTGCTGCGGGCGGCACGGTTGCTGCGGCAGAAACGGCAGGGCCGTAATGTCATCTATGATCTACCGGACTGCCACGTCGCGACAATGCTGACGAACATGATGGATCACGTCCTCGAGCCCGAGGACGAGCATAACGAGGAGAATGAAGAATGAGCATTACGGTCGAAATGGGCTTTGTTGCAGAACTGACGGTGGGGATTCCGCGAAGGAATCGAGAGGGATAGATGGGCGCGATGCCCAAGCCTGCCGCCCCTCGCTACCGTACGACGAACTGGCCCGAGTATAATGCGGCCCTGAAGCGCCGCGGGTCGCTGGAGGTCTGGTTCGATCCGGACATGGATTGGCTTTCGAAGCCGTGCGGTCGTCTTGGTCGCCCGATGCTGTTTTCGGACAGCGCCATCGAGTTGTGCCTGACGCTGAAGGTGCTGTTCAATCTGCCACTGCGGCAAGTGACGGGATTGGTCGCGAGCCTAGTCAAGATGGCCGGGCTGGACTGGCCGGTGCCGGATTACACGACGCTGTGTCGGCGGCAGAAGACGCTGAGGGTCGAGTTGGGCGGCCGGTCCAGTTCAGGCGGGCTGCATCTGCTGGTCGACAGCACCGGCATCAAGATAACCGGTGAAGGCGAGTGGAAGACGCGCAAACATGGCGCATCCTACCGTCGCCAGTGGCGTAAAGTGCATCTCGGGATTGATGCTGGAACGCTGGATATCCGGGCCCTTGAGGTCACGACGAATGCTATTGGTGATGCACCGACGCTGCCTGGGCTTCTGGCGCAAATCCCAAAGAACGAGCGGATCCTCAGCGTCGGCGGGGATGGCGCTTACGATACCAGGGGCTGCCATGCCGCCATCGCCGAACGCGGTGCCGATGCGGTCATCCCGGTCCGCCGTAATGGGCAACCATGGACCAAAGACGGCCCCGGGGTCGATGCTCGCAACGAAGCGCTACGCGCAACCAGGCGCCTTGGTCGCGCCATCTGGAAGAAATGGAGCGGCTATCACCGTCGCAGTCTGGCCGAGACCAAAATGCACTGCTTCAAACTCTTGGGCCACCGCGTTGCCGCTCGCACCTCCGATCGTCAGGTTACCGAGCTTAAAGTCCGTGCGACAATCCTCAATCGCTTCTCAGCAATAGGAACACCGATGACCGTCCGGGTCGCATAACAACCTCAAGTAAAGTGCAGCTTATCCGCCCAGAGAATTATGCAACAAAGCCGTCGAAATGGTAAAGTGCGCCTGCGCGGACTGCGTCTGTGTCGTCGACACCGACAAGGCGGTTCAGGCAGACGGTCGCATGTTCTGCGGCGAAACTTGCGCCAATCACCACGAAATGAAGTCCGGCTGCGACCATGCGGGCTGTCCCTGTCACGGCTAATCTGCCACAAATCAGGTGACGGCGTGCAACGCAAGGCGTGCGCCGTCTCTAATCTTGATGTCTATCGCGCCCAGGCAGTCACGAAAAACATCAGCGCGACTCCAGCCATGCTCGCCGTGGTAGTGCGCAACCGGGGATTGAGCGCATAGCTGCGTGGAATAAGCTCACAAGCACCGATATATAGAAAAGAGCCGGCGAACAATGCTAATAGGACAGCGAGAACCGACGGCATGATAGTTACGCTCAATCCAATTACTGTTCCGATCAGTGGGGCGATCCCGTTGGCACCAAGCCAGAAGCGTGCGGCACCCTGCCGCTTGGCAGCCAGGCAAAGACTGACCGTATTGATGCCGTCGGCCAGGTCGTGCGTGAGAACGGCGACCGCGATCAGCCAGCCCGCTGTCGATGACGCCTGAAATCCCAGACCGATACCCAGGCCGTCGATGAGACTGTGCAGTGTCAGGCTTGCCGGACCCAGATGCGCCCGCCATCGAAGCTCGGACGTGGACGGCCGATCGAGCGCACGATCGAGCAGCATGTAGCCGACCATTCCGAACGCTACTGGGACGAACATAACTCGTTCGCTCTGATGACGACCCATCATCATCGCCTCGGGCAGCAGGTCGAACAGGGCAACACCCAGGACGATGCCTGCGGTCAGCCCGAGCAGCAGGTTGATACGATGACCAAGGCGTAGCGCCAAAAAACCACCGCCAAAGGTCGTTAATCCCGCCGCGACCCCGAACAATAAAGGGGCAACCGCGCTCATCATTGCTGCAGATGCTCCCCGAGTTATGCTGTAACGTGACACCCGCTCCAGTGGAACATCAGGTCATTGGGAGCAAGCCCTACATCGCTAGAAAGCGCCGCGCCCCTCTCGCTCGACTTCCTCGGTCTCTTTGGACGCTCGGAGGTTAACGGTCGCGGCTCTGACTTCGATAGTAAGGTGCGACAGATGGTGGATTGTCGCGAGCTTCGCCCGGTAGTGATCCGCATCCTGGCTGTTCGACGAGGTCACCGCGAGGATCGATCCCAAGTGGCCGGGTCCGAGACGCCACAGGTGAAGATCGTCGACCCGGCCGCCATTCTCCTCGACAATTGTTTGAATATGCCGCGCCAGTTCCCGATCAGGTACCATGTCGAGCAAGATCGCTCCGGTGTCCTTAATCAGCCCGAAGGACCAGGCTGCGATGACAACTGCGCCGAGTAATCCCGCAGCCGGGTCAATCCAGACCCATCCGAATGCTCGGGCACAGATTAAGCCGATAATCACGAGCATTGACACAACGGCGTCGGCGGCGACATGGACGATCGCAGCGCGCAGGTTGTTGTCATGGTGATACCCCTGATCGCTGATGTGACCAGAGGCGTGATTGTGATCATGGCCTATGTGTCCGTGTCCGTGGTGATGATGGTCACCGCTGAGGAGCCATGCACTTGCCATGTTCACGACCAAGCCAATGACCGCGATCGGTATGGCTTCGGCAAAGTGGATTGGGGTCGGCGACCGCAGACGGCCAACTGACTCCACTGCGATCAACAGCGCTGCAATGCCAAGCACGATCGCACTGGCAAATCCTGCAAGATCGCCCAGCTTTCCAGTGCCGAAGCTGAAGCGTGGATCATTCGCATGTCGCCGCGCGAACGTGTAGGCACCGGCTGCCAGCAACAGCGCTCCGGCATGGGTCGACATATGAAGGCCGTCCGCGACAAGCGCGATTGAGCCATAATGCCACCCGCCGATGATTTCCAACAGCATTGTGAGCGAGCAAAGCGCGATCACGAGCCAGGTCCGCCGTTCGTTGCGCCCGTGGGATGGACCTAGAAATACATGGTCGTGGATGATTCGGCGGTCGTGATCGTGATACTGCATTGGCGGCGTCGCTACTGCATTTGGATGAGCTTTAACAAGCGAAGCTCACATAGATCAGCCAATCGCGGCGACCATTGCCATGATCACGAAGCCACTGAGGGCGATGATCGGTCGCCGGCGTCCGTCGGAACGTCGATGAAGCGCTCCGAAATACAAGAACGTCCCCGCGCCCACGGTTAGGATAACCGGTATGGCAAGCGGCCTCGCCTGTTCCTGATGCCATGCCACTTCTCCCAACATGACGCCCATTGGCAGGGCGAGGATGAAGATCGCTTGTGTCAGCACCGCGGCGACTCGCGAGAACGAGCCTTGTGCAAGCAAGCGGGCCAGCGAGAACGACGCGGCACCCTTGTGAGCGACCAGCGCCAGGAACAGCAGAAGCACCGCGGCGTGGTCCTGCGTCGCGCCCAGAGCCGCTCCTGCCAGCAGACTATGTATCGTCAGTACGCCGGCCGCGAATAGAGGCAATGACCGCGAGCCTTTGTCGCTTGACCCGAGCCGTTCCAGCGCGTCAAGCCCGAGCGCCACGCTCCCGCAGATGGCGTAGGGCCAGGGATATCCGATGGTTAAAATGCTGAAGGCGCGGCCCGCCTCTGGCAGCATGTGGACAAGCCCCGCGCCCAGGAAGATGCCGCTGGCAAGCGGATCCCCGATTGCAGCAAGCTTCGAGTTACCTTGCCGCATCCTTCCGCGAAACGAGGGGAGCGCAGCGATGACCGCAATCACGACGAGCGTGGTCGTCATGGCCGCCAGCAAAAAGTCCCTGCTCATGACTGTGCGCCCTTTCGAGACCTGCGCTTCAGGGAAGCGTCACGGGGGTCGCCGTCGATTGGTCGGCAAGCGACGAGGTCAGAAACTGGCTCGCTTCGAATTGGTCGCGGGCGATCTGAAGACCCTCGGCAGGCGGGTCGATGACCAGCAGGCATCGAATCCCGCCAGTCCCTTCGATCGGCGGCGAGCGGTGTACGATCGGCCCGTCGCTCACCAACAACCTACCCTTGAACAGGCCGACATCGCCAGCACGCAACTGATTAGCGTCGCCTTCCGCAGCTTCGCGGTCCAGCCACTGCGTGCCATGCCCCTGATACGTGCACAGCAGGCGGACGGTCGTGTTGTCGGTATGAAACCGCTTACAGGCATTGTTCGTGATGCAGTCGAGCCGAACGCTGACTTTGTCGAACTGCATCAAGCGTGCGTAGAGCACGGCAAGCGCGCCTATGTCGGTACTCAATGCCGGTGCGTTTACAATCTCGATCGCGCGCAAGGCAGCGAGCATGCGCTTGCCGACATCTTCGGTCGCCGCTTCGAAACGGATATCCTCGAAGGGGACCTCGACGCCGATAGTGACCGGTGCGTCGCGCTCCCAGATCGCGAGCATAACGCCTATATCATGAATGGCCGCCAGCGCTTCTGCGTCTTCGCCGCGAGTGCAGGACGACAGACGCTGGTCGGTATTCAAGTGAAGCATCATGATCGGAGTAGGTCCCTGACTTAATGTTGTAACGTTACATAGTACGGCTGGCGGGCACAAGCTGCTCGGCGTTCGCTCTGTCTTCCTCCCAAACTTCCCGATCACGAGGTCGCGTCAATCGGCGAGACTAGGTGCGGCAACTCTCGCAAAGTCCGATGACCTCGACGACCAGCCGGCTGGGTAAGAAGGTCGTTCGAGCAAGCCTCTGTATGATCCGCGCACGATCCTGGCTGAAATCGAACGCGGTCGTCGAACCGCATCGCGCGCAGATCGCGATCACCGGGTCGGTGACGGTCTTGATGCAGTAGGCCGAAAGGGTTTCCACCCGTTCGATCAAGGCAAGCCCGACGAGGCGATCGAGACTGCGGTAGATTGACGGCACATTACTCGGTCCGCCCAGCGCCTTGACCCGTTCGGTGAGCGCATAGGAACTCAGCGGTACGGATGAGCCGCTCAGCACCTGTAATACGAGGCCGTCGACAAGCGAGCGGGGAATGCGCGCGCGCCGGTTGCCCGAAGCGGCCGGCCTCTCCGACTGGAGCGACCGGCCCATCGCTCACAGGTCCTTGGACAGGCCGACAAAGAAGCCGCGGCGGGGTCCGTATTGCGGTGCGCCGACGCCGACGCCCGAGCCGTCGCGGATCTGATAGACATGGTCGCCGACATTGATGATGTCGAAGCGCACGCCGATCCCCGGCCGGTCGAAATGATAAGAGGTCGACAGATTGACCTGGACATAGCCCGGCAACTGTCCGCCATTGGGCACGTCGCCGTCGCGCCTCAGTCCGGAACCGTAGATCGCATCGGCACCAAACTTCAGGCCGTGAAGCGCGCCGTCCGGCAGCGAATAGGAGAACCCGCCCGACGCGGTGTAGGTCTGGTCATGGTCGAGGTAGATGAAATTGTTACGAATATAGCCCAAATCGGTGGTCGGATCGCCCGGCGGCCCGCTGAAGTTGAACTGGCTGGAGACGATGTTGCGACCTTTGGCGATCGCATAGGCGAAATTGGCATAGACCAGCAGTCCTCGAGCCGCGTAGCTCGCATTTGCCTCGACGCCCTGGATGCGACCATTGCGATAGTTGAACGGTGTCAGCACGATTGGCGCGCCGAACTGACCCTCGTCGATCAGATTGCGTGAGCGGCGATAGTAACCATCAACCCCGAAGGTCAGCGCCTCACCCAATTTCTGCTGATAGCCGAGGTCAAAATAGTCCTGCCGTTCGGCGAACGGGGTCGTGTTGGTCTGGCTCGGCGCCTCCGCGCTGGTGCCGTTGAAGCTGACGACCGTGTTGGTCGCAACCAGCTCGAAGGGCGGCGGCGAGAAATAGCGCGCATAGCCCGCATGGATCGTCGATCCGTCCTTCTGATAGACCAGGTTCGCACGCGGCGAGAAGCCAGTCTCGCTGCGAAACCCGCTATAGTGGTCGAACCGCCCGCCGAAGTTGAAGGTCAGCACCGGCAGCAGTTTCAACTCGTCCTGCAGATAGACACTCTCGGTGTATTCGGACTTGCCGCTATTGTCGTCGATGGCGATCGGCTCGCCGAGTTGGTTGCCCGCATCGTCGAGATTGAACACCGATGTCGTCGTGCGCGTCGTCCCGCGGTCGCGCGACAGGACAATGCCGCCGCGGATCGTGTTCGCGTCGCCAAGCCGGTAAGCAGCATCGAACTGGCCGTAGATAGCGAAGTCCTTCTTGTCCGCATCCTGCGCCAGGCCGTTGAACAGCAGCTCGCCCAGCACGTCGGGACGGTAGCGCAGCGTCGAATAGCGCAGCGCCAGCGACGCCTGATAGGTCAGCGCGCCGGCATCGTGCAGCAGCGCCAGTTGACCGAACGCAGTCTTCTCGAGCTGGCGCTCGTTGAGGTTGTCGCTAAGGAAATCGGTCCGCCCCCCGACCGAATAGGTGCCGTCGGGCTGCAGCCCGCGCGGGTTGGGAATCTGGAAATATTGGTTGGAATAGCCACCGACGAACGAGACCCGGTTGCTCTTGTCGATGATATGGTCGACATAGGTGAAAGCTTGGAACTGATCGGTCCCGTCGTGCAGCGGTGTGGATGAGGAATCAACGCCTTCGATGCCTCGGTCGCTATGGCGATAGTCGCCTGACACGAAATAGTTGGTCGAGCCGCTATGGCCGCCATATTCGACGCTCGGCTGGACCGTGTTGCGGCTGCCGCCATAGACCGAGGCCGCCCCGCCATTGTTGAACAGCCCGCTCTTGGTCGTGATATCGATGATGCCGGCGGTGCGCAGACCATATTGTGCGGGGAGCGCACCGGTCAGCAGGCTGAAGCGGTCGATCAGCCGCGGCGACAGCGTCTGCCCGAAAACGGCGATCCCCTCGGGCAGGATGGTGCCGTTGATGCGGTATTGCAGGTTATTGTGATCGTCGCGGACGTGATATTGCCCGAAACCGTCCTGCACGACGCCCGGCAGCTGCAGGATGATCTGGTTGAACTGCTGGTTGTCGCCGCCCGGCAGCGCCTGGATCGTAGAATTGGTGATCGTATAGCTCGTCGCGCCGAGCGCGGGCTGGATCGCCGCACGCGCCTCATCGAGCTTGCGGGCGGTTACGATGATGTCCGCCGAGGCGTTCGGGGCGACCTTGTCGGGTGCGGCATCGGTTCGCGTCTGCCCGGAATCGGCGCCGGTCTGTGCGGCCTGCCTGTCGCCGGTCGTGTTCACCTGAGCAGCGGTACCGGTGCTCCACAGCGCGACGACGGCCACGCTAGCGAGAAGGAGAGATTTCATTGCGACTCCAGGTTCTGGCTTAGCTTCAATGACGGGCTTGTCGCCGCGACGGCTCGCCAGTAGAATGATACAACGTCTCGTCAAATGAATGTATTGTCATACTTCGTTGTGATCCTACCGAGCCGCCGGTCGCTCTTACTGATCGACCTGATGCTCCGCCTGAGGTGCGCAGCAAAGTGGTAAGGTATTCCGCCCAATGAACAGGTTTGTACTCGCCTCATCGCTGGCTTTCATCGCGACGGCCGCGTCGGCGCAGGAATCGCATCAGGCTCCCACGAAGTCTTCGACAACGGAAACAAAGAAGCCAAGCGCCACCGATAGCGCCGCTCCCGATCACGGTGTCATCTTTCAACCCGAGAGCGCGACCAGCAACGGCTCCGTCACGGTCGAAGGCAAGACGATCCCCTATCAGTCGGTAGCCGGCACGATCATCGTCCACCCCAAGGGCTGGGACGATGCCGCCTGGCACGCCGAGTCCTCAAAGGACCTGGACGAAAAAAAAGACATCAAGGCGGAGGCATCGATGTTCTATGTCGCCTATTTCAAGAAGGGCGTCCCTGCTCAGGACCGGCCGGTCACGTTCCTGTTCAATGGCGGCCCCGGGTCCTCGAGCGTCTGGCTGCACATGGGTGCCTTCGGACCGCGACGGGTCATCACCGCCGACGACACGCATACGCCGGCTGCTCCGTACAAGCTGGTCAACAACGATTTCAGTCTGCTTGATGAAAGCGACCTCGTCTTCATCGACGCGCCGGGCACCGGGTTCAGCCGGATCGCCGGCAAGGACAAGGAGAAGGCATTCTACGGAGTCGACCCCGACGCGCACGCGTTCGCAGAATTCATCAAGGGCTTCCTGTCGCAATATGGCCGGTGGAATTCGCCGAAATATCTCTTCGGCGAGAGCTATGGGACGCCTCGCTCCGCGGTCCTGGTCAACGAATTGGAGACGGGCGATGACATCGACTTCAACGGTGTCATCCTGTTGTCTCAGATCCTGAACTTCGATCTGTCGGTCGACACGCCGACCTTCAATCCCGGGATCGGTGAGCCATATGTCGTTGCGCTGCCGACCTATGCGGCGACGGCTTGGTATCACAACCGACTGCCGGGCGCGCGGCCCGCCGCGCTGGAGCCTTTCCTCAGTGAGGTCGAGGCCTTCGCGAATAACGAATATGCCCACGCGTTGCAGCTGGGAAGCGAACTCGATCCGCAAACGAAGAACGCCGTAGCCCAAAGGCTGTCAAGCTATACCGGATTGCCGCTCGCTTACATCCTGAAAGCCGATCTGCGCATCGACGGCGGGGAATTCTCGAAGCAACTGCAGGACGCCAGCGGCATCACGACGGGGCGTCTCGACACGCGCTTTTCTGGTCCTGACATGGACCCGCTATCCCAAAAGGCCGACTATGATCCGCAGTCGGCATCGATCGGATCGGCGTACGTCTCGACGTTCAACGACTACGTCAGGCGTGATCTGAAATTTGGCTACGACAAGAGCTATAAACCCGAGATCGATGTGTTCAAGGACTGGGACTTTCAGCATCAGGAGCCCGGCGCACCCTATCCGATCCGCGGCGCGACCAACGTCATGCCCGATCTGGCGTCGGCGATGAAATATAACCCTAAACTCAAAGTGATGCTCGCGGGCGGTTATTTCGATCTCGCTACGCCGTTCTACGAGGGGTGGTACGAAATGCATCACCTGCCCATTCCGGCGAACCTGAGGGACAATATCAGCTACAATTACTACCAGTCCGGCCACATGGTGTACGCGCATCAGGATTCACTCAAAGCCCTCCATGATGACGTGGCGACGTTCATCAGGAGCACGAACAACATCAAAAGCTGAAGCGCGTCCGGACGAACCGGCTTGTCGCACTCCGTCACCGGTCGCGAGATGGAGAGCAAGATGAGCGTCTGGCATTGAGTCCAGACGACCGATAGGAGAAGTCGATGCGCCGTCGTACCTTCATTGCCGCGCTACCCGCGACCGCACTGGCTGTGCCGTCTCTCGGACAGGTCGGAACGTCGTCAGCGCCCGCTCCCGCCGGTTCCGGGCAGGATGAGGCCGCAGACCACGAAGGGTCGCTGCCGAACGTCTGGCTACCGACCGAGGTCCGCTTTTCCCGCCCGGATGTCACCGGTGGCGACCGGCCGGTGGGTGCGAGCTTTGCTTCGCGCACCGCGGCCTATGGTTTGAATGGAGCGGTCGGCACCGCTCATCCGCTAGCGACGCAGGCCGGTATCGACATATTGAAGCGTGGCGGCTCGGCGGTGGATGCGGCGATCGCAGTCAACGCGTGCCTGGGCTTTCTCGAGCCGACGTCGAGCGGCATCGGCGGCGACTGTTTCGCGATGATCTGGGATCCCAAGGTGCAAAAGGTGCGAGGCCTGGCAGGATCAGGGGCCAGTCCCCGCGCGCTGACGCTCGATACCGTCCGTAGCCGTGCGAAAAACGGCGCGCTACCTCCGCTGGGAGCGGTATCGGTGTCCGTACCCGGCGCCGTCGACGGCTGGTGGATGATGCATCGGCGCTATGGTCGTCTGGCCTGGGCCGACTTGTTTGCGCCGGCGATCGCATTCGCTGAGGACGGGGCACCCGTACCCGACATCATCGCATATTATATGCGGGCCAACCTTGCTGCATTCCGGCGTCCCGGCACCGGCTTAGAGGAAACCGCCAATGCGTTGCGTACGTACGGCATGGAGAACGGACACGGACCACAGGCGGGCGCGGTGTTCCGCAATCCCGACCTGGCGCGAACCTACCGCGCGATCGCCAAAGGAGGCCGGGCCGCCTTTTATGACGGTGAGATCGCCCGGACGATCGAGAGCTATTTCCGCAGGATCGGCGGATGGATGACGCGCGCGGACCTTGCGGCCCATCACGGAGAGTGGATCGAACCACACATGACGGACTATCGCGGGGTCAGCGTCCACGCGCTCGGCGCCAACACGCAGGGCATCGCAACCCTGCAGATGCTCAACATGCTCGAGCGGTTCGACCTGCGCGGCGCGGGCTTCCAATCGGCGCGATCGATCCATCTGGCCGTGGAAGCCAAGCGGCTGGCCTATGAGGATCGCGCACGCTTCTACGCCGATCCACACTTCGCCAAGGTGCCGGTCGAATGGCTGATCTCGAAGGACTACGCCGAACAGCGCGCGAAGCTGATCCAGACCGACCGCATCCTTACTCCGGTACATCCTGGGCAAGCGCCGAGCCATGGCGATACGACCTACTTCTCGGTCGCGGACCGGGACGGGATGATGGCGTCGATGATCCAGTCGAACTTTCGCGGCATGGGATCGGGGCTGGTCGCCGACGGGCTCGGCTTCATGTTCCAGGATCGCGGCCAGCTCTTCAGTCTTCAAGACGGTCACCCCAACATCTATGCGCCCGGCAAGCGGCCGTTCCAGACGATCATCCCGGGGTTCGCGACTCGCGGCGGTTTACCGTGGATGAGCTTTGGCGTGATGGGCGGGGACATGCAGCCGCAGGGTCAGACGCAGATCATCGTCAATAGGGTCGATTACGGCCTGGAGGTCCAGTCCGCCGGTGACAGTCCGCGCTGGCATCACGAAGGGTCGTCGCAATCGATGGGTGAGGACGCGCCTGGTCTGCCGTCGACCGGCCTGCTCAGGCTGGAAAGCGGGGTTCCTGAGACCGCCAAGCGCGCGCTCGCCGATATCGGATGGACGATCGCCAAACCCGATGGCGGCTTCGGGCGCTACGAGTGCGTCGAGCACCGGATGGATGGGGCTGTGCGCGTGTATGCCGCCGCTAGCGAGATGCGCGCCGATGGGTGTGCGCTCGCCTATTGATCGGGGAGAGAAGAGGGACGAAGTTGACAACCCCAATAACCCGGCATGATGCCGACGGACATGATTCAGTGTTCCTGACCAGGGAGACGGCGAACGCGTCAGGCAGAATTGTTCGGGCTAGCGGATCAGTTGAAGCGATTGTCGGATTGCGGCGACCCACTGGAGACGATGAGCGAGGTGGTGAACTTTGAGATATTCCGCCCGGTACTGGAGAAGGCGCTGGCCTATGGCGAGGGCTCCAGGGGTGGTCGACCGCCCTATGATCCGGTGGCGATATTCAAAGTGCTGACCTGCGGTCATCGCAGAATCTTTTACCGAACGTACGGTAAGAGCTGAGCCTCGAACTACGTGGCCGATCCGAATCGTAGACAGTCGATCGTCTGCCGCTCGAACGCCTGCGGGTTCCGGGCGGCTGCTCGCAACATGTTCTCGTCCAGCAACAGCGCGACCTTGCCATCAGCGAGCATGAGTCCCGCGTACACGCGGATGCGAGCATGCCGAGGTCATGGAGGGCGGTGATGAGCGTCAGGCCGCCATCGACCATGTCGCGCAAGGCCTCGCGCAGGTCGAAGATCGCGACGGAATTGAGCCAGTTGAACGGTTCGTCGAGGATCACGAGCGGGTGACCGCCCGCGAACGCCGCGGCAATCGCGATCCGCTGCCGCATGCCGGCCGAGCAGTCACCAACCCACAGGTCGAGCAGCGGAGCCAGACCCAGTGCTTCATGCAGCGTACCCAGGCGAAGGCGAGCATCGTTGATGCTTCCGCCGACGAGTTCGAGGATGTCGTGATGTTCCCTCGTTTTCGTGGACACGGGTTTAGGCCATTTGTCGTTCGGCCTGTTCCAGGGTCGTGTAGCCGAGAGCTGAGGGGATCCGCCACACGCGATCCTTCACGAACCTATATTTGCTCGAAAACTCGATAGCGACACTCAAACGAGAATTGGCGGAGCGAGCAGGGTAGGGGATCACGCCGTATCGATGTGCAGGTTGAGCTATTCAAATGGCGTAACCTCCTCGCTGACCGTCCTTCGCGCAGATAATTTCATAAGTATCACTCATTACAGTACGGGCGCGGTCACCCTCGAACGCGCGACAGGACACGAGCCGCAACACCGCTTTGGACCTGAAGCTGCCGCCCGTAGCGCAGCGCGGTCGAGGGTGACGACCAGCGCAGCGTCAGCGCGATCCCGGCGCCATCCTCGCCTGCGGCGAACAGGTCCTGCGTCAACCCGACCCGCAGACTATGTGTCGAGAGCGCAGCAACCGCATTATCAAGGTCACCGGCCGCGATCTCGACAAACCCCCCTGCAGCCGCAGCGTGCGCGATGCGCCGGTAGATCCCGCACACCCCTTGCCGGGTCAGCGGTGGATCACCCACCGTATAAGTGATCAGCAGCGCCGCAGCGCTACCTTCCGTTTCGCCATCGACCGCCGCCCACCGCGCGTCGGCAAGCTCTTTCGCCCGCGCGCGACGCCGATCGATCCCAACCCGGCGGAACAGCACCCCTTCGCTGATCCCGCTCCCTTCGCGCCATACCGCCACGCGGCGCATCGTGTCGGCCGACAACCAGGCCCAGGCGCCGATCCCTTCCTGATCGGTCTTCGAACGCGGCAAATACAGCAGCCCCGAGCCATCGGGCTGGGGCCGGATATCCTTGATCTCGACCGCCACCAGCTCGCTGACCCGGAGCCCCGCGTCATATCCCACTGAGAGCAGCGCGGCATCGCGCATCCCCTGAAGATCACCGATGCATGCCTCCAGCATCGCCGTGATCGTAAAGCCCGCCGCGGTACCCAATGCGCCGCCGAAGCGCAGCGGTGCGGCCTGGCGCTGTGCAGCGCCTTGGCGACGCCGGTTGGCGCGTAGCGCGTTACGCACCATCGGTGCGGCGGTCGGAAGGTCGGTCACCCCGAGCATCCGGTGAACAGTCGCTAGGCTTGCAACCCGGCGCGCCAGCGTGGCGGGCCTCTTGCCGTCCGCTTCGAGCGCGCGCAGATACCGGACGATATGCTCGGGATCGGCCGGGCAGGGGTCCCGGTGCTCGCCGGCACACCAATCGAGCCAGCAATCCAGATCGGCCGCGATCGCGAGCTTCGAAGCGTCCGCCATCGCCTCGAGCGCAGTTTCGACGCCAACCGCACTGACCGGCGGCAGGTCGGCCGGCGCCGCGCGGCCAAGCATGCGCGTCAACCGCTCATCTGGGGTTGGAACGTCGAGCCCGTGGTCGACGCGGGATCGTCGGCGTGGGACCGTACCATCGGTGCTTACCACCAGCACCGACGACGACCCCGGTGAAGTGGCGAGTGGCACAGATTGGGTAATGGGCTCGGCGGGATCGTTTGTGCCAAACGAGATGGCTTGTTCATCATTTGTGCCGGATGCGTGCACTGACTCATCCAAGCCATGCGACAAGTCACTTTCACCCGGTGTGTTACGTTCCTGCTGCACCCCCTCGCCGCTCATTCTGTTCTCTCCAATAATCGCGCTGTCATTACCATAATGCGCATCCTGTTCTGCTCAATAATCGCGCTGTACATACCATAAGCCTCGATTATGGAAAGTGGCTCTGCTGAACATGGCGCGGGAGAGTATGTGTGGCACCGCCGATCTTATATGTCACGTCATGGTTGCTGTTGAATATCTCTGACAAGGGGTCTATCCCTGAAATAACGAACCGGAGATAGATGATGGTGTCAATGTGACCGTCCAAGTCAACATCACGCCCAACGGCCGCATGAGCCTGCCGGCCGACATCCGCAAGCGACTGGGGCTCACCAGCGGCGGCGCGGTCTATCTCGACGAGACCGACGACGGCGTCGTGCTGCGCACCGTCCCTCAGATCGTGGCGCAGGCGCAGGCGCTCGCCCGCCGGTACCGCGACGCCCCTGGCGCCAGCGTCGACGACTTCATCGCCGCGCGCGTCGCGGAGAGCGGCGAATGAGCGTCGTCCTCGATGCCTCCGCGCTGCTGGCGATGCTGCGCGGTGAGGCCGGTGCCAAGAAGGTCGAAGGCGCGCTAGCCGGCGCGCGCATGTCGGTGGTCAACATGGCCGAGGTCGCCTCCTATTACCACAAGCTCGGCATGCCCGACGAGGACGTCGATCGCATGCTGCGCCCGCTACCGGTCGATCTCGTTCCCGCCGATGCGGCTCTCGCGCGGGAGGCCGGGCGGCTGCGCCGCCACACCGTCGAAGGCGGGTTGTCGCTCGGCGACCGGTTCTGCCTCGCGCTCGCCAAGCGCGACGGGCTCCCCGCCTGGACGTCCGACCGCAAGTGGAAGGAGATCGCGGTCGCGGCCGAGGTCAAGGTCGTGGCGATCCGCTGAGGGCATCATGAGAGGGTTCCGAGCGGCATGAGCAGCCTGCGCTCGATCGAGCTGAGCCTGGTCGACGAGGTCTTCCGCGGCGGCGAGCGCGGCTACGTGCTCGATTTCTCGAACCGCACCTTCACCGACTTCTTCAACCGCGAACTTGAGATCGACATCGACTCTGCGATTTACGCGGCCGATGGGATCTCCAAGGGCAAGCGACTGCGCTGCTTTCTGAGCCTAGTCGACGACGGCACCGCGGCGCGCACCCTTCGCGTGCTGTGGGAGCATCGCGAGGCGCTGCGCGCGCATGGGGGACCCGATCCGATGCCGCGCGCGGCCGCGCAGATCCAGGCACTGATCGCCAAGCTCGAGGGCAACGCGCCAGTCGCTCCGGTGAACGTAATCGCAGCGCCGCTCCTCGACGCGATCGACTTTCTGAGGCTGCGCGGTCAGCTGCTCGCCGTCCGCGACCTCAAACCCCACGCGCGCGGCTACGCGTTTGAGGCGTTTCTTACTGAGTTGTTGGACGCTTTCCGGCTGCGCCCGCGCGAGCCGTTCCGGCTGGCGGGCGAGCAGCTCGACGGCAGCTTCGATCTCGCCGGCGAAACCTACCTCGTTGAGGCGAAGTGGCTGAACCGCAAGGTGGGTGCGGCCGAGCTCCACACCTTCC
Organism: Sphingomonas sp.; assembly: GCA_965260965.1. Lineage (GTDB taxonomy): Bacteria > Pseudomonadota > Alphaproteobacteria > Sphingomonadales > Sphingomonadaceae > Sphingomonas. Next base: position 3,122,256 of record CBDHCA010000003.1, read on the forward strand.
ACGGCAAGCTGGATCAGAAGGCGTCCTGGGCGCGCGGCGTGTTCATCAGCTTTGGCGGGTTCACGCCCGAGGGACTGCACGCGTTCGGCCGCGGCAAGCGCGTGATCGGCGTCGATGGACGCGACCTGAAAGAGGCACTCGAACGAGGCATCGGCATCGACCGACTGCTCGTCGCCAAGGTCCGCTACGCGGCGGAAACGGGAGAAGTGTTCTCGCCGTTCTCGCAGCTATTTCCGTGATCGTAGGCGCCTTGGCGGTAACGTGGGGCGTCCAGACCAAGGAGCCGGGGCTGACTAGCACATCGCTGAAGCGACTTAGGGTCGCAATGATGAGCTAGGCTACGAAAGGCCGCTCTCGGCCCTTATTGGCCAGCTCACCAAAAGCCGCCAATATAGGTGTACCCAAGGAAGCCGAGGTATGATGAGCGAGCAGCCAAAGCAGCAGATGGTCCGAGCAGCTCGCGTGTATCTGCGGGTCAGTACGGACGAGCAGGACCTTGCCCGTCAGGAGGCGATCGTCGCCGGGGCCAGGGCCGCGGGCTTCTATGTAGCAGCGGTCTACCGAGAGAAGGCCTCCGGCGCTCGGCCAGATCGACCCGAGCTGTTGCGCATGGTTGCTGATCTTCAGCCTGGTGAGGTTGTAGTCGCCGAGAAGATAGATCGCATCAGCCGTCTGCCGCTTGCCGAGGCAGAGCTGCTGGTCGCTACGATCAGAGGGAAGGGGGCTCGGCTGGCGGTGCCGGGCATTGTCGACCTGTCCGAGCTTGTCGCGGACAGCTCAGGCGTTGCCCGGATCGTGCTGGAAGCGGTGCAGGACATGTTGCTGCGGGTGGCTTTGCAGTCGGCCCGCGATGATTACGAAACGCGCCGCGAGCGGCAGCGCGAGGGTATCGAGATCGCGCGGCGGGCAGGGCGCTACACCGGGCGCAAGCCCGATCTCGCGCATCACCGCCGGATCATCGGTCTGCGCGATGCTGGTATGAGCATTGCGAAGACTGCGGAGCTCGCGGGATGCAGCATCGCGCTTGTCAAAAAGGTGACGGCCCAGCACCGCGCGAAGGCGGCGCTTCCACCAGGTACGTCAGTTCCTTCGGTCAGCGAAACCGCCAAGGCTCACGATTGTGGATCGGCGCCGAAAGAGGGACCCCGGTAAATTCCCGGCAAGCTATTAAATCTGCGTCGAAGCTTTACATAGCCGGGGGTCCAGATCGGCGCCGATCGGGCCCCCTCCCTAAGCCATACTTTCCAAAAGATATCAGGTAGTTGCCTCGCTTACAGCGTGGTCCTGCTTTCGACGCCGATTTACACCGCAGCAGCGCGGTAGTGGTGGCGAGCGTATTGGGGGCGAGAGCAGCGCCAACCTTCTGAGCCCATACCGCCTGCCGCTCGCTTGCTGATAGGCGGCACCGCCTTTCTCAGTCAGCGCCACCAGCATGGCACGACGGTGATGCGGGTTCTGCTCGTAGCGAGTGAACCCAGCGTCGCGCAAAAAGACGCGCGTGTCGCTCGTGAGTGTGGATCGGCGCCGAAAGAGGGACCCCGGTAAATTCCCGGCAAGCTATTGAATCTGCGTCGAAGCTTTACATAGCCGGGGGTCCAGATCGGCGCCGATCGGGCCCCCTCCCTAAGCCATACTTTCCAAAAGATATCAGGTAGTTGCCTCGCTTACAGCGAGGTCCCGCTTTCGACGCCGATTTACAACCGGGGCCTGGAGAACCAGCAAACCCGGGCGGCTGCACTCAACCTGGTCACCGCTGCGATCATCCTGTTCAACTGCCGGTATCTCGGTCGCGCCGTTGAAGAAATGCGCCGTCGCGGGACGCCGATCGATCCGGCTATGCTGTCCCGGCTCTCGCCGCTCGGCTGGGACCGCATCAATCTCACCGGCGATTACGTCTGGTCCGATCGCCTCGATCTCGACGCCAACGGCCTCATGCCGTTGCTCACCAAGCCGCTACCGTGAATCTGTGTCCGAATAATGCACAGGGGCCTTGCTGCCTCAAGATGCTCAGCCTCACACCCCATGAATACATCGCCAATTCTGGGCGCCAGAGCCACACTGGTTCATCGTCGACCCGATCCCTCAGGTGCCGGGACTAGGCGGCGTGGACAAATTCCACGGCGGTAACCGCCGTCTAGTCGAGCGCCCATTTCAGCGATGAAGCGTCGACTGCGTCACTCCCCATGTGGCGGATGAAGGCATCTCGCAGACCTTGCTTATGTTCGCGCCACTTTGTCGGTTCGTCCTTTGGATCCAGACCGTCCGCTATGAAGAGCCAATCAACAAACTGATCCGCAATAACAAGCCCATGTCGAGGGATGAAATCATCGACATGCGACGGACGTCCATCGACGATCCCTCCGCACCAGCCACGCTCGACGCAAACTTCGTGCATGAGCGCATCGTAGCCGGACCTCTGTTCCATCAGCTTTAAATACCAGCAGCCGCGAACACCGGCAAAGCCTTCTTGGACGAGCATATTGACGATGCTCCAAACGGTTGATTCAAGGCTGCCTTTTGGAGGCAGGCTTGAGCCGGGGCGATCTCACCGAGGCGGAATGGCGCATCCTGAAGGGTTTGCTGCCGATTGAGCGTAGAAACCGAGGCCGAGGCAGGCCACCGGAACAGAGCCGTTCGATCATCAACGGCATACTGTGGCGGCTGCGGTGCGGTGCCCCGTGGCGCGATGTGCCGCCCAAATACGGAAACTGGAACACTATCTACCGCCGGTTCCGGCGGTGGAGTGAAGCCGGGGTCTGGGAGACCGTGGCGGTGATGTTGGCCGAGATCATGGCGGACACCGGCCACTACAGCATCGACAGCACCACAGTCCGCGCCCACGTCTCGGCAGCGGGCGGAAACGTATGGCCCGCCCCGTCGGCAAGCGGTTTGTGTCTGATGTTCTGAGCAGTCTGCGAAAACGTATCCGGCCTTCCGACGCTAGGTCGTTGGCCAAGATGGAGATCCGCGCGTCCTGGTCCTCATAAAGGGGCCGGCATCAAGTGCCATTTTACGCCATAGGGTTCCAGGACACCGGTCGACTGTCAGGCCATCTTTCACTCACCTCCCGCAGACATCATCCAGCCGGTGCTTGGGTAGCATCGGCCGATCTCGTTCAGGCCGCTTGCGCGACCGGGTCGTAGGTGCGCTCATGACGCAGCAATGCCCAGACGATGCGCGCCATCTTGGCCGCCAGTGCCACGACGACGGTGTTGGGGTGGGAGCGCGACAGCAAGCCGCGCAGCCAGGCGCCGAGCCGCGTATCGCTCCTGCTCATTGTCGGCAGTGACGCACGGGCACCCTGGATCAGGTTCTTGCGCAGGTAGCGACTGCCGCGCTTGGTGATGCCGAGCAGCCGCGGCTTGCCTCCGGTGGTCGCCTGACGCGGAACCAGGCCCAGCCACGCGGCAAGGTCGCGACCACGTCCAAAGGTCCGGGCGTCGCCGACGGCTGCCACCAGCGCGGTCGCGTTGAGCGCGCCGATGCCGGGGATGGTCAGCAGGCGCCGCGTCCGCTCATCCGCCTGGGCCGCATCGGTGAACTCGGCATTGAGATCTGCGATCCGCTCGTCGAGGGCGGTCCAGCGCAAACGCATATCGCTGACGAGCCTGTGGATGCGAGCCCCGAGCACCGGCGCATCGCCATCCAACATTTCACCCAGCCGGACGGCCAGCTTTGCGCGCCCTTGCGGCACGACGTGACCGCGCTCGAGGAGCAGGCTCCTGATCTGGTTCATCAGCGAGGTGCGGTCGCCGACGAGCTGGTCACGGATGCGGTGCAGCGTCTGCATGTCGAGTTGCTCTTCGGTCTTCAACTCGACGAACCTCATCGTCGGCCGGGTCGCCGCTTCCGCGATCGCCTCGGCATCGCGGTCGTCGTTCTTCTGCGCCTTGACGTAGGGACGGACATATTCCGGCGACATCAACCGCACTGCATGGCCTTGTCGCGCCAGCGCCCGTCCCATGTGATGCGCGCCGCAGCAGGCCTCCATCGCCACGACGCATGTCGGCAGGGCCGCCGCATAAGTGATGACCGTCTCACGCCGCATCCGTCGGCGGACGACGACCTTGCCGGTCACGTCCAGCCCGACCACGCTGCAGCTGTTCTTGCCCAAATCGATCCCGAGAACCGATACGTCCATGACCTTCGCTCCTTCCTCAAATGACCCGCTGTCGTGAGACGACAACGGTTCAGTTTAGGGGCGGGCCATCCATAAAGGGGGGCTCATCGACGCGCTCTTGGCCGCTCGCGGGGCGGGTTCACCAGTAAGCTTCACTGCCTGGCCGATGCCCTCGACCGACCGCTCGCCTTCCACCTGACAGCCGGCGAGGCGGCAGACTGCAAAGCCTATGACGCCCTGATCGTCCTGCCGGAGCGTGCCCCTGATGCCCTGCTTGCCGACAAGGGCTACGATGCCGACGCGATCCGCGCCGACCTTGCCAAACGGCAGATCGAAGCCGTCATTCCTGGCCGATCAAACCGCCGGGTGAAGATCGAGTATAACCGGATGCTCTACAAGCAGCGCAACCGCATCGAGCGCATGTTCGGTCACCTCAAGATCAACCGGGCTATTGCCACCCGCTATGACCAGCTGGCGAACAGCTTCCTCGGCATGGTCCACCTCGCCACCGCCAGATACTGGCTCAAATTTGTCCACGCCGCCTAGACACCTAGTCAGGCTGGCGGTTCTGGTCTTCACCGTCAGTATAGCGGCAGATAGTGCACGCCCTCTGGTGGGAGCTCCGCCATCAGCTTCGCTCCTGCGGCTGCTATAAGCTTCGCCGTTTCGGACCGCAGCGTCATGAAGCGCCACTGGGACACAGCATCGGTGTTGTCGTTTGCTCCTGCCACTACTGAATCATCAAGAGCTGCAATCAATCGAGCACGATCAATCTTCCAGACGGTAAAGCCCTCGTTCTCGAGTGCGGCAACGTCAATGCCCAGGGCAGCGACCAGCGACTGATGCGCCTTGAGATCGACCAGTCCGGCCGCGCGAGTCGCTGCGATCGCAGCGCGGGTAACTGTATCAACAACCTGGCTATCGTCTGTCAGGAACACCGGCTGGCCGTCATTCCACGCCTCCGGTGGGCAAAGTCGGCTCGCTGGGTTCACCACTATGCCCGGCATTATCTCGGCCGGGTATATCCGGCAGACGTTTGGGCGTTGGTCATAGATTCCGCACCGCATATCCTGCTGCAGGTTTGGGCATGCGCCTTCAAAGCGTGCGACCAGTATGACCTGCACTCGGATCAGCAGATCCCCGCTTTTGGCGATGAAACGACGCTTACGCTTGTACTCGACCGTTTCACCTGTGTCGTCGGCGTCGGGGGCAGCATGACACATGATCTGAACGAGACCACCTCGCTTGGCCCACACCGTTGCTTCCTCTACGCTAAGAGGCAGACGAAGACCGTGACAGCATCGTCCACAGGAGGTGCAGGAGAATCGCTGAGTCATGAAGGTTCCATTGCGCCGGCTGGCAGTCGCCCGGACGCCGACGCTTCCATCAACCCGCAATCGCAATGCGAAGCAGGCAAGTTAAGCGCCGGCGCAGGCAGCCCATGATCTTCGGTGACCGTTATAGCAGGTCTTCGATCCGGATCGGCATCTTGCGGATGCGCTTGCCGGTCGCATGGTACACCGCATTGGCGACAGCGCCTGCCGCGCCCACCATCGAGACTTCGCCGACGCCCTTTACGCCGACGGCATTCAGCAGTGGGTCGGGACGATCAATAAAGCTGACGTCGATCTCGCCAATGTCGGCGTTCACCGGCACCACATAGTCGGCGAGGTCGGCATTGAGCCAGCCGCCGTAGCGCGGATCGACCTCGGTCTCCTCGCGCAATGCCGAACCGATCGCCATGATGACGCCGCCGCGAACCTGACTGGCGGCAGTGCGCGGGGACACGATACGACCGCCGTCGCATACGCTGACCACCCGCGGCACGCGGACGCGGCGGGTGCGTGGCTCGACATGCACCTCCACGAAGTGCGCGATGTAGCTCACCGTGGTGAAGGTCGGATACGCGGGGCCGCCCCTGGCGAAATCGCCCGCGCGCAGCTTGTCCAGAGCACTGGCGTCCTGGCCGGGCGCAATGGTTGATACCTCGACTTGAAGATAGGGGCGACGAGTCGCTGCCAACTGCTGGTGGATTGTGCCGGTCAGGGTGCGCCCGGCCGCGAGCTCGGCCAGCTTGACCTTCATCTGCGCGGCCGCCTTGACCACCGCGGGAGCGACGCTGTTGGTCCCCCACGAGCCGGCGGTCAGGTGCTGCGGAACGTATTCGGTATCTCCGATTAAAATCTCCAGCCTGTCGGGTCCAATCGCGAGTTCGCGCTGGAGCATCTGCGCGATCATCGTCCGGATGCCCTGCCCCATCTCATGCCCGGAAACGGCGAAAATCGTGCGGCCGTCGGCGGTGATGCGCAGGGTGGCGATGGTTGGCGTGGTCGGTCCGGGGTACCCGCCGGCGGCGACGCCCCAGCCGACCAGTGTGCCGTCGGGCTGTATCATCGAGCCGGGTGTCATCGTCCGCTGCTCCCACCCGAACCGGCGTGCGCCTTCAGTGAGACACTCGTTCAAAAAGCATGAGGACAGCGGCTTGCCACCGATCGGATCGTTGTTAGCAGGGTGGTCGAGGCGGAACGCAACAGGATCACGGTTCAGCTTGTAGGCGAGCTCGTCGATCGCGCTCTCGAACGCAAAGTGCGCCGGGTGCGGATTGGGTGCCCGCATGAAGCCCGGGTCCTGCGTATCTATCCGGATGTTGCTCGACGTGCCGTCATAATTTGCGACCGCATACATCCGCGGCGGCGTCTCATGATAAGCAGGCGGGAACGTGCCTTTGCGGGATTGCTGGTGATCGGCGTCGTAACGGATCGCCACAAGCTTGCCCGTTGCGTCCGCACCAAGCGTGATGCGGTGGCGGCTTCTCGGCCGGAATGTGGCGTTGTGAAAAATCTGGCCGCGCGGCATCACCAGCTTGACCGGCCTGCCGATCAGCATGGCGGCACGCGCTACAATTGCGCTCTGGCGCTGGATAGAACCCTTTTGACCGAACGCGCCGCCGATGTAGGGACTTTTCACCTCGATGATGCTCTGGTCGAGGTGGAGCGAGCGGGCGATTGCCTGACGCACCATGCTGGCGCCTTGTGTGCCTTCGTAGACCGTCAGCTTGCCATTCTTCCAGTCGGCGGTCGTCGACAGCATCTCGATCGGGTTATGGTGCTGCGCCGGGGCGACATAATGCGCCTCGATCGTGGTGGTCATGTCCGTCGCGAAAGCGTGCGCAGCGTCGCCTGCTTTTGTCGGCCGGAACGGCTCGCGCTTCGAGCCGGGGGCGTCGAGCACGGCGGTGAACGGCGCTTCGGCATAGGTCGGACGGATCGCCTCGGCACCCTCGATTGCCGCTTCCAGCGTCTCGGCGACCACCAGCGCCACCGGCTCGCCGCGATAGCCGATGTCGTTGACGATCGTCGGCGTAGGCGGAGCGGGAGGTGGCTCCGCAGGCGAGCCGCCGGTCGAGGTGGCAGGTGCGGGCGAGCTGGCCGGCGGTACCGGAAAATCTGCCGCGGTCAGCACCCGCACCACGCCCGGCACCCGCATGGCCGGCTCCACCGGCACGCCGGTGACGCGGCCCTTGGCGATGGTTGCCGGCACGGTCATCGCATAGAGCAGACCTGGCAGGTGGACATCGGCGGCATACGCGGTCGCGCCCAGCACCTTGTCACGCGCATCGATCCGCTCGCGATCGGGAAAGGGGGCTGCGGGCATCAGGCGTTCCTCTCGGCGGCAATCATCAGCGCGTCGGCGATAGTGCGCGCAGCTAACTCGATCTTGTAACCGTTGTCCCTGCCAGGCCGGGCACCGGCAACGGCGGCATGACCGGCAGCAATGGCGACAGCGTAAGTCAGTACCTGACCGGCGAGCAGCCGCTCGGCTTCCGGCGCGCGCCACGGCTTTGTCGCTACGCCGCCGATCGCAACATGAGCTTTCGTCACGCGGTCGCCCTTCATATCCAGCGCTACCGCCGCCGAGGCGAGCGCGAAGGCGTAGCTCTCTCGGTCGCGGATCTTGTGATAGGTGGAGTTACGGCCCGCTGCGGTCTTGGGCACAGTGATCGCGGTGATCATCTCGCCGGGCGCAAGGGAGAATTCCACTTGCGGGGTTTCGCCCGGCACGCGGTAAAGCGCCGCAATCGGGATCGTGCGCGCACCGGTTGGACCCAGCACTTCGACCGAGGCATCCATTGCCGTCAAGGCGACCGGCCAATCGCCCGGTGACACCGCCGTACAGGCATCGCTCTGCCCGAGCACCGCTTGGCCGCGATCAAGGCCGCCGATCGCGGCGCAGCCCGCGCCTGGTTCTCGCTTGTTGCAAGGGTAGACACCGACGGCTGACGGGTTGCCGGTGCCATGGCGGAAGTAGACGCACCGCGTGCGCTGGAGCAGGTTGCCGCCCACTGTCGCCATGTTGCGCAGTTGCTGCGACGCGGCCTTGGCCAGCGCTTCGGCAAGGATTGGATAGTCGCGCCGCACGATCGTATCGGCCGCGACCGCGCTCATCGGGGCAAGCGCCCCAAACCGCAGCCGATCGCCGCCAGTATCGATATGGTCGAGGTCGCGTACACCGGTCACATCGATGAGATACGAAGGCCGTTCGACATCAAGCTTCATCAGGTCATAGAGCGTGGTTCCCCCAGCGATGTAACGCGCTCCCGCTCCTCCGCCGGTGTAGGCCCGCACCGCATCAGCGGCGCTGGTCGGACGGACATAGCTGAACGGTCTCACGCCTTGATCTCCATCTTGGTGGCCGCGTCCGCGATCGCATCGACGATGCCGACATACGCGCCGCAGCGACAGATGTTGCCGCTCATATACTCTCGGATGTTGGCCTTGGAGTTGGCATTGCCCTCACGCACGCAGGCCACGGCCGACATGATCTGGCCTGGGGTACAATAGCCGCATTGCAGCGCGTCATGATCGATAAACGCCTGCTGCATCGGATGAAGAACCTGGCCGTCAGACAAACCTTCGATCGTCGTGACCTCGCGGCCCTCCGTCTTGGCCGCGAGCGTCAGGCACGACAGAACCCTGCGTCCTTGGACATGGACCGTGCAGGCGCCGCACTGACCGTGATCGCACCCCTTCTTGGCGCCGGTCAGTCCCAGTCGCTCCCGCAGCAAGTCGAGCAGCGATGTGCGCGCGTCGATCTCGACATCGACGCGGCGGCCATTGACTTCGCTCCGCAGTCGGACGGTCTGGTTTGGCTGCGCGGGCTGAGCAGCAAGCGGCGCCGCGACCGGCGTGGCCGCTGCCGGGGTAGGCGCACCTGCCAGCGGCACCGTCGCGAACGCCACGGCTCCCACCTGCAGTGCGGTTCGACGAGTGATCGCGCCCTCCGCGGTGTCTTCGACGTCGATGTTGGTGAGACCGTCGGTCGATTCCATGTGGTTTGCTCCGGATGTCATGCGGTGCGGCCAATCAGCCGCTCCCAATTGCGATGCGCGATCGCTTCGCGCTGAGCCTGGTCGATCGGCGCCTCCTCCAGGAAGCGCCGCGCCTGGCCGTCCGGCACCTCGATATACGGGTCATCGACTGCAAATAGCACGCGGTCCGCTCCCAGAACGTCGATCGCCCAGGCAAGATAACGCTGGCTGAAGATACCGCTCGGCGTCACGAAGACGTTATTGCGGAAATAGTCGGAGATCGGACGCTCGAGTCGAGTGCCCAGCGACGATAGTCTGTCGATGCGCTCAAGGTAGAACAGCAGGGCCTCACCCCAGTGGCCGACGATAACCTGCAAGTCCGGACAACGATCGAACACACCGGCCAGAATGAGCCGCAGCAGCTGGATGCCGGCGTCGAGATGCCATCCGACACCCGACGTTGCGAAGTGATAACTCAGATCGCCAAAGCCCTCGTAATAGGCGTCGCGCACCGGCTGTGGCGGGGTTTGCGGATGAAGGTAGATTGGCACGCGCAGCCTGGATGCTGCCTGGAATACAGGCAAGAACTCGGGCTGGTCGACCTGCCGCCCCCGAACACGCGGAAAGATCATCGCACCCTTGAGGCCGAGTTCTTGCGTCGCACGGCCGAGTTCAACGACCGCAGCAGTCGGGTCAGACAGCGGAAGGGTGGCAAATCCGTCAAACCGTGCAGAATTCATCGCCACGCTCCGCGCGATGAAGTCGTTGGCATTCCGCGCCTGCTCGACGGCGTGCTCAGTGATCACCGTTTGCACGCCCGGCGCCGTCAGCGACAACACCTGCACGTCGATGCCCATCGCATCCATCCGGTGAAGTCGTTCAGCGGAGACCTCCTCCAGCGTCGCTTCAATGGGTGTATTCCGACTCATTGCGCTGGAAGCATCGGGCTCCGCAATCACCGGATCGGAGAGGGCGTCGCGTACCGGCTTGGTGAGGACATGCTCCTCGAGCGCGATGATTTTCATTGGCCTGCTCTCCGCATCATCATCCCTCAACGTGCCGCCCATTGCATAGCCATCGATGGATAGCGGTCGCCGACGATCGCACCCGGCTTGAACGGCCGATCAAGCGCGGACAAGTCTTCGGATGACAGGGTTATATCTAACGCCGCCATGTTGTACGCTACTTGCGATCGCAGCCCATCGCGCCGCGGGCCAAGCCAATGAAGCCAAGAACCAGAGTGGGCACCTCCAGTCCGCTGAATCCAAGTCGCCGCGCGTCGATCTCGTCCATGATACCCTCCGGTCACGCGACCTTAACCAAGCGCACCCGCCCAAGTCATTCAAACGCGACGCCACACCTCTGCTGCGCCCAGATGTTCGGTATGCTAGCAGTTGGGCTACATGGTTATTACATCCATGTCAAAATGTAAGTTAGAGCTTTTTGTTCCTGGAAGGAAAGATGCGATGCCTCGCACGGGCTTGTCTGCGAGCGAACTGAGAGAGCGGGCAGTCGACGCCACTCTTGTCCGCATCCGCTCCGTGGGCTTCGCGAAGGTCAGATTGATCGATGTCGCCAGGGACGTCGGCGTCAGCCATGCCGCGTTGTATGCTCATTTCAGCGACAAGGCAGAGCTATTGGATGCGGCCGCAGAGCGCTGGCTGCAGGAAACACACGAGCTTGTTGCGCCGGTTGCCGACGGTGAAGCTGATCCTCAGAAAGCTATAACGACCTGGCTCGTCACCCTTTATCAGGTCAAGCGTACCCGGGCGGTCCGCGACCCTTGGCTTTTCGAAGCTTTTGACATCGCATCGACAAGGCGGAAGCATTATGTCGGCTCGCACGTCACCATTCTGATCCGACATCTGGCAATGCTATTCAAGAAAGCGGAAGAAGTACTGGGGGATGGTGAAGAATATAAAAGAGCGACAATTGCCTATCAAGCGACCGTGGCCTTTCATCATCCAACACTTATTGCGCAGCGAGCGCACGAGGATCGTGAAGCCGAGCTTCGTGATATCGTGCGTATATTGTTAAAGGGCATGACAGAATAGTGTTTGCAATTTCGCTACGATGAAGTGCTCGACGATTACGACTTAAAGGGAGGGGGCTTACGGATTACTTTGGTCATTGGTTTCAGGTCAAATCCAGCCGTGGGATCGTGCTAGCCTGATCGACGGTCGATTGGATGAGAGCCGTCGATCTTGAGCGCTGTTCCTAACTGTCTGCGTTGCTCGCCATCATGGTGGCGTGCCTCAGGATTTGCTTGCGGGTCTTTAACGGAGTGCCGGACCGACGCTGCCTCGATGAGCCTCGACCTTCTCTGCGCTAAAAAGGAAGCCGCAAAGACGCGCTCCGTCAGCACATGGCTGACTGCTGTGGATCGGCGTCGAACTTGGGACCCCTCTGCAGGAGACGCAACTAACTATCATCGTTCGGAAAAATATAATTCAGGGAGGGGTGCCTGTCGGCGCCGATCCGGACCCCTGCCACACGCAGCTTAAGCGAAAGATCAAGGGCTTAGCGAGAATTAACCAGAGTCGCGTTTTCGACGCCGCTCCACAGTGCGTGGTCGTGGCGCACCCATGACGTACCTGTCCCATACGGCTTCCTTCCATTCCAACGAAAGGATCGCACCATCAAACCGTGGGATCAAACACCTAGCGCGCGTGTGGCGGCGACGTCGCCCGCATCGGAGTGAATGAAATCGATCTCGGGCAGCCGTCCGCGGGCCGCGTCGACGGAGGCGGCGCTCGACCCCGTGGCGATGACCTGGGCACCTTCTGCATGGAACAGCTTCGCCGTGGCGAAGCCGATACCGCTCGTTCCGCCCGTTATCAGGGCGACCTTGCCTTGCAATCGCGCCATGACAGCCGCTCCTATGCCCGGCCCATGTAATCAGGTCGTTCGATATCCGCGATCAGGCCCGCCTCGCGCGGTTCCCAGCCGAGCGTCTTTCTGGTCCACTCGCTCGACGCAGGGCCGTTGCCCCCAACGAACATCGCCAAGCCGCCGAAGTGCGCCTCGGCTTCATCGGGCGTCAGCGACTTCGCGGGAAGCCCGAGCTGTCGGCCGATCGCCTCAGCGATCGCCCGATACGGCACACCCTCCTCGGCGACGGCGTGGTAGGCCTTGCCCTGGGCGCCGCGCTGAAGTGCAAGAACAAACACGCGCGCGGCGTCGAGCCGATGCACGGATGGCCAGAGGTTCTGTCCATCGCCGACATAGGCGGACACGCCCTTGTCGCGCGCAACGGCGGCGAGCATCGGCACGAAGCCGTGCGTCTCGCCCGGACCGTGGACCGAGCGCGGGTTGCGAACCACCGACGCGTGGACACCCCGATCAGCGATCGCGAACGCCTTCTGCTCCGCGGCGCGCGGGAACTCCTTGAGCACCGGCGGCCTGGCGCTTTCGTCGAAGACCTCGCCCGGCGGCGTCATGAACAAGCCACTGGTCACGACAAGCGGCCGCGTGGAACCGGCATAGACCTCGCCGAACGTGTCGATCGCGTTGTTCTCCTCCGCCAGTAGCTCGTCGAGTTTGGATATATCGAGCCCGAACGCGGTATGGATCACGCCATCAGCCTCGTCTGCTCCCTTTCGGAGCACGTCCGAGTCCATCAAGGAGCCGACGAGTGTCGTGCCGCCCATGGCGCGTAGCGCTTCACCCTTCTCTTCCGAGCGGACCAGGCCGACCACGTCATGTCCGTCGGCGATCAGGTCGCGGGCGATGATGGATCCGACCCAACCATTGGCTCCCGTCAGAAACACGCGCATGAAATTCTCCTTGACCGGCAATGGCGAAGGCGGGCTACCATTCGCGCTGTCAGCATCTGACATAGGCCGGGTGTCATAGACTGACAAGGAGGATCTGAGCGTTGGCAAACTTAGCGGACGACGCGCGCTCGCGCCTTCAACGTGCGGCGTTGGAATTATTCGACCAGCGTGGGTATGATGGAGCCACGGCAGCCGAGATCGCCGCTCGCGCGGGCGTGACCGAGCGGACCTTCTTCCGGTATTTTCCCGACAAGCGAGAGGTGCTGTTCGACGGCCAGGATACATTGAAAGTGGCGCTCGTCGCGGCAATTGCGGAAACGCCTCATGAACTCGGGCCTCTAGACACGCTGTTTCGGGCGTTCCGGTCGGTGCTGCCGATGCTGGAGAACAACCGCGCCTATTCGGAGCCGCGACAGCGTGTAATTGCTGCCACATCCGCGCTCCAAGAGCGCGAGATGGCGAAACATGGAGCGCTGAGTGACGCGCTCGAAGTTGCCCTGCAGGAGCGCGGTATCCCTGATCTGTCGGCCGCTCTCGCGGCGCGGGTCGGTATGGCCGCGTTCGTGCACGCCACGGCCGCCTGGCTGAACCAGGCTAATCCTAGCCTCGACGAGCGGCTTGATGATGCGCTTCGCGAATTGAAGAAATTGGCAATCGGACCCGGCCATTAAAGGGCCAGTCGGCATCATCGTACTATTGCTGTTCTGTCCTGACCTCGGAACCTGAACCGGAGAACTTGGCCGGTTCAGCGGTGCCAGAAGCCCGCTTCACAACGTCAAGTTGCAGGGTCGGTAAATCGCTTCCGCAATGACCGACTCCGTCTCACATAATGTGCGCCGGTTCGTCTCTGTCTTGCGTCCGTCTCACCTACCGCGAGCTCGTTCTCAAATAGCCTGCGCGCTGACCAACCTGCAATCTTATGGAGCGTGCGCCAGAAAGGGCCTATAATCTCGCGCCGAGCCGAGCATCATTGCAGTTTGCCACAGCTAACTATCGCTGCGGCGTTGTCGTTCGTCATGAGGGAGAAGGTTCTTGTGGTTCTGGCAGCATCGAAGACGCTTCCAGCGACGATGGTGCCCAAATCAGCCAGTGTCCGTCGTGCCACTTCAGCGATGCTTCTAGGTGTTTGATTGTGGATCGGCGCCGAAAGAGGGACCCCGGTAAATTCCCGGCAAGCTATTGAATCTGCGTCGAAGCTTTACATAGCCGGGGGTCCAGATCGGCGCCGATCGGGGCCCCTCCCTAAGCCATACTTTCCAAAAGATATCAGGTAGTTGCCTCGCTTCCAGCGAGGTCCCGCTTTCGACGCCGATTTACACGTTACCGGCAAGAAGGCGACGGTGCTGATCGCGAGCGGCGTCGTCCATACCAAAGGCTCGCCGATCCGCGACATCGCGACACTACCTTCGACTGGTGCTCAACGTGATAGGCGTCACCGACGTGACGTTCATCGCGGCGGGCAATGCCAAGTCGGTCGACATGCAGGAGGTAGTTTGTTGATAGTTTTGGTACCGAGATCAAGCGCGCGGCGGTTTAACCACGTCGTGTCTACGAAAGGACCAAAGAATATGCGAAGAAACATCATTGTTGCGCCATCGTGCATGGCGGCCCGGCCCGTTGGACCCCGACGGTGGCGTTCCGGTGAGCGCCGTTGTAGCCCGCATTCCGACCAAAATCAGCGAGCTGTATCTTCAGCAACTCGCAAAGCATCTGTCGCACAAAACTGGCGCCCGGTTCGACGATCGCGAGGCGTAGGCCAAGCTGCCGGGCGGTGCGGCGCTTAACATGACGGCGGCGGACGACGTGCTGCAATGCACGGTGGAGGTGCCCGACGCGGAGACCGCAGATCGGATGCGGCTCATGCTCGAGGATCATCTCAACCGCTTCGCCTTCAGCGAAGGACCGCTCACTTTCGGCTGGGGCGAGGATAAAAAAAGCCGGTTCACTGACCGTTGAAATGGCGTCAAGGTGTGGAAGAGGATCCTGAAAACTGGACTGGCCAACGCATCGCTCGTGGTTGCCGCGAAGGAAAGCGGAGCAACCGGGGGTACCTACGCCTCCATAAGAGACTGTGTCACCAGTGCGCTTGAGTGAGGGATCGATGCCGTGGAAGGGGTGAGAAGATGCCGCACGAAGCCGTGCCGTTGATGGATTGGGAGGAGCGGCCGGCGGATGAGATGGTCGCACGTGCGGTTGCGTTTCACGACCTCATGCGCCGACGCCACACCGTGCGCGACTTTTCCTCACGTCCCGTAGCGCGCGAGGTGATCGAGCGGGCGATATTGGCCGCGGGGACGGCGCCGAGCGGGGCCAACCACCAACCTTGGTTCTTCTGCGCGATCGGCTCCGGCCCGGTAAAGGCCGAATTGCGCCGGCTGGCCGAGGCGGAGGAGCGCGCCTTCTATGCCGGGAAGGCGGGCGCCGAGTGGCTGGACGCGCTGGCGCCGCTCGGGACCGATGCGGACAAGGCCTATCTGGAGACAGCGCCCTGGATCATCGCCGTGTTCGGGCAGCGGCGCGGCGGGGTTGGTGCCGGGGATCAGCGCAAGAACTATTATGTACCCGAATCAGTTGGGATCGCGATGGGCTTTCTCATTGCCGCGCTGCACGGGGCGGGGCTGGCGCTGCTGACCCACACGCCCAAGCCGATGGATTTTTTAAACGAGATGTGTGGGCGGCCCGTGTCGGAGAAGCCGTATCTGCTGCTCGTCGTCGGCTACCCTGCCGAGGGGGCAACCGTTCCGGTCCACGCACTTCGCAAGAAGACCCTGGAGGAGATCGCGTCGTTCATCTGACCGTCGCGCCGGGCGCATGACGCGAAGGCGACGCAGATTCTTCGCGCCGAACTGTGACCGATTGCGCCTCTCCAACGAACTGGGGGCAGCGACGTATGCTCGTCGCGCAACGATGGAGCCTACTCATGAAGCATCTCATCCTGACCAGCCTGGCCGCCCTGACGTTCGCCACCCCGGTGTTCGCGCAGACATCCGGAGCAATGCAGCACGAGGACAAGATGTCGAGCGACGCCATGTCGCCGAAGATGACGGCAGTCCAGGCGAAGACCGCCAAGCGCTGCGCCGCGATGTCGCAGACCGCACGGGCGAAGAACGCAAGCTGCAAGAAGCTGGCGCAGGCGCATCCGGATGCCATGGCCGCGCAGGATGATGCGATGATGGCCCACTAATCGAGACCGGTGTCCGCCGTCTGCGGCGGACACCGGTGCCGGACAACCGGGGCCGCGAGGTGTTCCGGCCACAGTCGACGAATGCAACGATTCCCGGCATCGAGGAGAGACCGGTGACGATACCGACACTCCGGAACAGGCGGGATCTGCTGCTAAGGGTAGTGGTCGCAACCTGGACCGCGTTGCTAGCTGTAGGCGCTTGCAAACGTAGCGGCCTCTGCTCGCAAACAGCGCGGTTTCCTACTCGCATTGGCTGACAACGGGTAGGCTGCGCTGCTCACACTAATTGACAATGTGCTCGCCATCGTCCGCGCCTGCTCGCAAACGGAGATGGCCTGCTCACGACCTCTGCCAATGGGCATCACCTGTCCTTGCGTTTCAGAAGCGCCAGGCGAGCTTCGGAAGCGTCCTCGAACACAATCGTCAACTGGTCGTGGTGGATGGACCAGCTGCGTGCCGCTTCCATCAGGGTCCAGAACCGGCCGGCCGTAGCGTAAGCAGCGGGATCGTTGCAGCCCACGGTCGTGGTGATCCCGGCACCGGAACCGAGCCGATTGAACGTTCCCTGACGTCCTTGATCGGTGACGTTCCATCGAAGTTTCGCCGAGGACGTGCTGTTGCAGACCGCCGTACCAGAGACGGTGTGGTCGGGGTTCATCCTTATTGTGGCGATATAGCCGGTGCGCTCTGTCACCTGTTCGCCCTGCAGGGTCTGCAGCGCCCACACCTGCGCAGGGTTGCCGAACCAAACGACAGACGGCGGCTCTCGCACGGGCGTGCAAGCCGTCAGCGCCGCAGCGACCAGCAATGCGCGTCTTATCGCCCATCTCTTACCGATCACTGACGCGAAGTCGGGTATATGGCCGTACTTGAGAACTTCCCTAGCCCAACTGGCGGTTCTGCAAAACCAGGGTTTCTGACGAGCCGATCGCCTCGCTTGCTTGGCAACGTAAATCTGCGAGGCGCGCTTTGTCAAAACTGTTCTGGAAACACGCTTTGCAAAAGGGTAGGCGTCCAACGGGTTTGGAGAAGATCGGACGCTCATGCGGGTCGGCTATGCCAGGGTCAGCACCAGCGACCAGAATCCCGAGCTCCAACTCGAAGCGCTGCGCCGCGCGGGTTGCGAGAAGGTCTTCACCGAGAAGGCATCGGGCGCGCGCGATGACCGGCCCGAACTCGCGCGCATCCTGGCGGACGTGCTCCGCGCAGGCGACACGCTGGTGGTGTGGAAACTGGACCGCCTCGCCCGATCGCTCAAGAAGCTGATCGCCACGGCCGAGGAACTGGAGCGCGAGAAGATCGGGCTCGTATCGCTGACCGAGAGCATCGACACCACCACGCCGGGCGGGATGCTCACCTTTCACGTGTTCGGTGCCATCGCGCAGTTCGAGCGCGCCCTGATCCGGGAGCGCACAACGGCGGGGTTGGTGGAGGCGCGCCGGCAAGGGCGCAAAGGCGGTCGCCCATCGGCGATGCGACCGAGCGACGTGACCGCAGCGCGCGCGATGATGAAGGAAGGCTCGTTGCCGGTCCGCGACATCGCCAAGCGCATTGGCGTGTCGGTCGCGACCCTCTATCGCTACGCCGGCAAGCGCGGCAGCGGCGCGTCGGCCAAGGAGTCCGCCCCAGCCCATGGCTGACCGGGCGAAGCGACCGCCCGGAGAGGCGCTGGTCGATCTTCGCCGACGATTGTCGCTGCTGTCCCCGCGCGATCCCGGTCGCACTGAGATCGTCGCGCGTGCGGCCGAGGCCTACGGCATCTCGATCTGGACGATGTACCGCGCGCTGCGCGAGCTGAACCGGCCCAAGTCGGTGCGCCGGTCCGACCATGGCGGGACGCGCGTCGCCCCGCAGGCGGAGATGGAGCGCTACGCCGAGATCGTCGCCGCGCTGAAGATCAGGACCACCAACAAAAAGGGCCGGCACGTCTCGACCGCCCGCGCCATCGAGTTCCTGGAAACCGATGGCGTCGAAACGCCCGAAGGTCTGGTCAAGGTCGCGCCCGGCCGGCTCAAGCGGGCGACGATCGATCGGCTGCTGCGCTCGTCGGGGCTGGATTACGCTCGCGTCACTCGCCCGCACGCGGCCGTACGCTTCCAGGCGCGGCGATCAAATGAGCTGTGGCACTTCGACATGAGCCCGTCCGATCTCAAGCATGTCGAGGCGCCGCTCTGGGCCGAGCAGGGCCGCGGCAAGCCGACGCTGATGTTATTCTCGGCCGTCGATGACTGCTCGGGCGTGGTCTACCAGGAATATCGCAATGTCTATGGCGAGGACGCCGAGTCCGCGCTGCGCTTCCTGTTCAACGCCTTCGCCGCCAAGCCCGAACCCGAGCTGCCGTTTCAGGGGCTGCCGGTTACGATCTACATGGACAACGGCCCGGTCAGTCGGTCGCGCGTGTTCCAGTCCGTAATGGGCAGCCTAGGCGTCCGCGTCCTCACGCACATGCCGCCCGCCCCCGGCGACCGCCACACCGCAGCGCGTGCGAAGGGCAAGGTCGAGCGGCCGTTCCGCACCGTCAAAGAGGTGCATGAGACCCTCTATCACTTCCACAAGCCCAAGGACGAAGAAGAGGCGAACCTGTGGATGCGCCGCGCGCTGGTCACCTATAACAATGGCGATCACCGCTCCGAGCCGCACGCGCGCATTGAGCACTGGCTGCGACACCTGCCCGGCGAGGGCGTGCGCGCCATGTGCTCGTGGGAGCGGTTCTGCGCCTTCGCGCGCGAGCCCGAGCGGCGCACCGTCGCTGGCGATGCGACCGTCTCGGTCGAGGGCACCTCCTACGAGGTCGAGCCTGAACTCGCCGGCGAGACGGTGATGCTGCTCTGGGGCTTGTTCGACCAGCAGCTCTTCGTGGAGCATGACGGCAAGCGGCATGGCCCCTATGAGCCGTCGCGCGGTGCCGTGCCGCTCTACCGCTACCGCAAATACCAGAAGAGCCGAACGGAGGAGCGTCTCGACAAGGTGGTCCGGCTCGCCGACCAGCTCGGGCTTCCGCGCGCGACCGTGACGGGCGGCGATCGGCCGCTGCCCTCGTTGCCGCCTTCGACCGCGGGGCTTCCCGTCCGGCAGACACCCTTCCCAGAGCCAGTCGCCGAGACGGTGTATCCGACCGGTCTCGCTGCGCGCCACGCCATTGTCGACCAGCTCCGGCGACCGCTGGGGTCACTGCCCGAGGCGGACCGCGCCTTTATTGACGCCCTGCTCGGCGAGACGCTCGACAAGGCCATCATCGCCGACCGCGTTCGCGAGCGGTTCCAGGCGCGACGGGGGACAAGCTGATGCTCGCCGACGTTCAATCGAGCTACGGGCTCGCCCGCCCGTTCCAAGGTGCCGGCAACTTCGAGACCGAGCATCAGCGCAACCTCGTGCGCGAGGTCTGCGCGGCTGTCCAAACCGGCAGATTGGTCGTCGTCTCCGGGCTGGTCGGGTCGGGCAAAACGCACCTGCTGCGCCGCATCGAGGACGAACTGACCAGGGCGGGCAAGGTCGCCGTCGCCAAGTCGCTGGCGGTCGACAAGCGCCGCACCTCGCTGCCCTCGCTGATCGAGGCGCTGTTCTACGATCTCTCGCCTGGCGATCGCGCCCAGGTGAAGATCTCCAGGCAGGCGGAACGGCGCGAGCGCGACCTCCGCGACCTGATGAAGAAGGGCAAGCGCCCGGTCGTGCTCGTGGTCGACGAGGCGCACGACCTTCACCACAAGACGCTGACCGGCCTCAAGCGGCTCATGGAGGTGGTCGCCGACGCCGGCGTGCTCCTCTCCGTCCTCTTGGTCGGCCACCCCCGGCTGCGCAATGATCTGCGCCGCCCGCAGATGGAGGAAATCGGCTACCGTACCACCACGTTCGACTATGACGGGATCGGAAACGAGCAGCGCCGCGATTATGTCGCTTGGCTGCTCGGCGCGTGCGCAGCCGAAGGCGTCAAGGTGGCCGACCTGATGGACGAGGACGCGATCGACCTACTCGCCGAGCGGCTGCGAACGCCCCTCCAGGTCGAGATGCACCTGACGCTCGCGTTCGAGCAGGGCTTCCGGTTCGCCGCCAACCCGGTCACGGCCGAGATCGTCGAACAGGTGCTGTCTCGCGCGATCGACGACCTCGAACCCACACTGACGCGCAACGGCTATGACGCGGGCTCGCTCGCCGGCCAGCTGAACGCCCGTCCGTCCGATGTGCGGGCATTCCTGGCGGGAACGCTTGACCCGGAACACACGCGCGAGCTGACGGAACAGCTACGCCAAGCCGGGGTGCCGGTGTGACGGTCACAGGCATGATCGTCATTGGCGGACACCATGAGTACGCCGGTCTCGATTGCGAGCAGCCCCGGATGATGGCGAACACATTGGCAAAGAGCGTGAGCAGACCGTCAGGCCCGTTGTCAGCCAATCCGAGCAGAAACCCGCGCTGTTTGCGAGCAGAGGCGGCTATGATTGCAAGCGCCTACAGGTAATGGCGGTCGAGGGCGTTCCCTATGATCATATCGCGCCCTGGCCGGGGTCGAGCGATCCGCTGTCGCGCTCGGTCGTGAGCTTTACCTCGCCTACCCGCGGCCTAGTCACCGCCGACCCGACGTTCGAACTCGCCGGCCGGACCGCCGATTGGCTCAAGGTGCCGGTCAAGCGCGTGCCGCTGAAGGCCGATTACAGCCACGATGTCCGCGCGATGCTGGCAGCCGATCCCAATGCCGGACTCTATTATATCTGTACGCCCAACAACCCGACCGGCACGATTACCCCGCTCGCTGATATAGAATGGCTGATGGCGAACAAGCCCGAGGGCTCGATCGTGCTGATCGACGAGGCCTACACCCATTTTGCCGGCGTGCCCGTGGCCTCCTACATGGCGACTGCGGGGAAGGACGTAGTCGTCATGCGCACGTTTTCCAAGATCTTCGGCATGGCGGGCATGCGAATGGGATACATCATGGCGAGGCCCGATCTGCTCGCCCGGATGATGCGGTATGACGGCGGCATGCAGTCCGGCGCGTTGCCGCTGCCGAGCCTGGCTTGCGCGACCGCCAGCCTTACCGCCGCGCCGCTGATCGCCGCCCGGCGCAAGGAGATGCAGGAAGCACGGGGCTTCGCGCTCGATCACCTCAAGAAGCGCGGCCTGGTGGTGAAGCCGACAGACGCCAACATGTTCATGGTCGACTGGAAGTCCAAGCCGGCGAAGGACATGCAGGTCGCGTTCCGGACGCAGTCGGTGGAGATCGGGCGAAATTGGCCAATCTGGCCCACGGTCTCGCGGGTTACGGTCGGGTCGATGGCCGAGATGAAGGACTTCTGCATCGCGTTAGACAAGATCTGGGCGTGATCGACTGAAACCTCGCTCAGCGAGGCAAACAAGCAGAACAGGCGTCCGGCGACGGATTGCCGACCATTGAAGTTGGAACGGCGCGCCAAGGGGGGCGTCGCCGACTGGGGAGACTTGCATGTATCGTTTTCGTTGCACGCTAATCCGTTCGTCGTGCTTCGCGGCCGTGATCGCCGTCCAGATGGCGAGTCCTGCCACAGCGCAATCGGTGCCGGTGCAAAACGCAGACGCCGAACCCGAAAGCAGTCAAAGCGAGGACATCGTGGTCAGCGGCCGCCGCGTGTCCGAAGCCTCGGAGGCGATCGGCGAGAACCATGTCAGCAACACCGTGGGCATCACTCGGGAGGCGCTGCTTTCCGCCCCGGCCGGCATATCCGGGCTGAAGATGCTCGAGCAATTGCCCGGCTTCAACGTGCAGACCGATGGCGCGCTCGGGCTCTACGGGTTTGGCAATAGTGTTCAAACCCGTGCCTTCAACCTAGACCAGATTGGCTTCGTCATCGACGGCATTCCGACCGGGCGGAGCGACGTGTTCGGCGGCAGTCCGATCTTTCGCTACGTCGATAACGAAAATCTGAATTCGGTTCAGGCGTCCGTCGGTGCCGGCGACGTCAGCTTGCCGAGCTACTCCTCGCTTGGGCCGATCGTCCAATACAATTCGATCGCTCCGCAGGACAGGCCGGGCGTTTTCGTCTCGCAAAGTTTCGGCGATTACAGTCTCAAGCGGACCTTCATCCGGCTCAGCACCGGCAATCTCGGGCCAGTTAAAGCCTTTGTCAGCCGGACCAAGCTGAACAGCAATCTGTGGCGTGGCTCGGGCACGGTCAACCGCGAGCATTGGGAAGCGATGCTTCATGCCGATTTGGGAGGAACCAGCTATCTGCGCCTCAAGTTCGTGTCCAACGACTTCGAGGACTATGATTCGCCGACACTGACCCGCGCGCAGGAGAACTGCGTCCCCGGTGCCGCCAATGTCGATGCGGCGGGTCGGTGCGGGCGGGCTTTCGGCTTTGTCGGTGACCTGCCGGCGCTGCTAGCAAAAAGCCCGCCAACGGTCGCCGGCGTGCCCAATTCGAACAGCAATCTGATCAACCTGTACACGCTCAACATCAACATCCGCAAAGACCGCCTCTACGCCGGAACGGTCCATCTGGGCATCGCCGACAACTTCTCGGCAGACTTCGTCCCTTATTACGAGGACAAGAAGGGCGAGGGCGTGTCGCCAGACAGTTATGCCAACAGCAACGCCCGCTTCCAGGCAGAACGCTCGGTCGGCTTGCCGGTGACGGCGCCCAAAGGCACGCAATACGGCCGCTCGGGCGTCAACGGGGGGCGCTACGGTCTGACCACCACGGTACATTGGGATTTCGGCCCCAATCACCTGACGGCCGGCCTGTGGGCGGAAACCGACAAGTACCACCGCACCCAACGACGGTACAACACAGTCGACGGGTCGCCGGCGGGTGCGCCGAACCTGGCCGAGGTCGTGTTCCTACGCCGGGACTATCGCTCAGAGCGGGACACGACGCAGGTGTTCCTCAAGAACACGCTCGACATCGTGCCGGACAAGTTGACGCTCGACGCGGGCGTGAAGGGACTCTCGCTCGATTACCGGCAACGCGGCTATC
The DNA here is from genome assembly GCA_965260965.1 of Sphingomonas sp. Taxonomy (GTDB): domain Bacteria; phylum Pseudomonadota; class Alphaproteobacteria; order Sphingomonadales; family Sphingomonadaceae; genus Sphingomonas. The sequence goes on from CBDHCA010000003.1 coordinate 3,145,591, forward strand.
GCGATTACAACGACTATTATCGCGTGGTCGGCGGCGTTCCCGTGGCCGGCTACGGCCCCAAGTCGAACACCGCTCATTACCAGGACTGGTTCTTGCCAATGGCAGGGCTGCTATACAGGTTCACCGGTCGCACGCAGGCGTTCGCTTCCTATGCCGAGCAGATGGCCCTGCCCAAAGGCATGGACGACATCTACGCAGTGGCCTTGAACGGCAGCGCCGCCGTGGTCCCGGCGCCCGCTCCGGAACGCTCGCAGAACATGGAGCTCGGGATCCGCACCAACCAACGTGAGCTCTTTGGATCGCTGGCTCTCTATTATACGCGTTTCAAGAATCGCATCGCCTCGACCAGCGCACCGCTCGCGGGATCAACTATCCTGGAGTCCTTCTTCCAAAATGTCGGCCGAGCGCGGGCGTACGGAGTGGAGCTCGCCGGCACGTACAAGCCGGCCTTTCTGAACGGGCTGGCCTACGCCAACATCAACGCGACCTATAACAATGCGAAGTTCCAGGACGACTTCCTTAATGGCGCGACGCTGATCCGTACCCGGGACAAGTACCTCCCCGACAGCGCCAGATGGGTGGTCTCCGGTGGGCTCACGGTGGAGCCGGCAAGTTGGCTCGTGGCGAACGTCTCAGGCAAATACACGGGTAGCCGCTGGGCCACGCTGGACAACAGCCCCGGCTCCAAAGTGCCCGGCTTTACGGTCTTCTCCACCTATGCCGATATCGGCGACGGCATCACGATCGGTCCAGTCAAGAACATCAGAGTGAGGGTGAACGTCGACAATCTGTTCGACAAGAATGCGATCTCCTTCATCTCGCCATCAACGAGCAGCGACGGGTTCTTCCGTCCGCTCGAGCCGCGGACCATCCAAGTCACGCTGTCGGTGGGGATCTGATCGATGCGCACCAGAACCATCCTGATCCCGGCGCTTTGCGCGCTGCTGATCCCGGCACCGGTGGCGAGCCAGGCGCGCGAGGTGGACCGCAACGGCGCGCTTCACCAGCGGCTGCTGACGCTCGACACCCATCTTGACACCCCGGCGTCGCTGGCGATCCCGGGCTGGTCGATCCGACGCGCCCATGACGTGCATGTCGATTATACGCAGGTGGACCTGCCGCGGATGAAGCGGGGCGGGCTCGATGGTGGATTTTGGGCGATCTACACGCCGCAAGGGCCGCTGGATGCCGCGCATTACGCCAAGGTGCGCGATTTCGCGCTGATGCGCGGCCTGGCCATCCGCGAGATGGTCGCGGCGCTCCCGGGCGACTTCATGCTCGCGACCAAGGCCGCCGATGCCGCCGCGATCGGCGCCACGGGCAAGCGGATCGTCTATATGAGTATCGAGAACGCCTACCCGCTGGGTGACGACGTCAGTCTGATCGACACCTTCTATGAAATGGGCGTGCGACTGTCCGGCTTCGCCCATTTCGCCAACAATCAATTCGCCGACAGTTCGACCGATCCGCATGGTCCACGCTGGCACGGCCTCAGCCCGCTCGGGATTCGGCTGCTCACGGCCATGAACCGGCTCGGCATGGTGGCCGACGCATCGCACAGCTCGGATGCGGTGCTCGATGATCTGCTCCGCCTATCGAAGACGCCGGTGTTGCTGTCCCATTCGGGATGCAGGGCGGTGTACGACAATCCCCGCAATGTCGATGACGCGCATTTGAAGATGTTGGCGGCGAAGGGCGGCGTCATCCAGATCAACTCGTTCGGCAGCTATCTGCGCGCAAGCGCGCCCAATCCAGCGCGACAGAAGGCGATGGCGGCGCTGTTCGCGAAGGTTCGCGAGACCGGACTGACCGCGGCCGAACGCGAAGCCGTGCTCACCGAGCGGCACCGGATCGATCGCCTGTATCCGGACACCGATCGGGCTACGTTTGACGACTTCATGGCTCACCTGCTGCACGCGCTGAAGGTAGCCGGCGTCGATCATGTCGGCATCGGCCTGGATTGGGACGGCGGCGGCGGTGTCGCCGGAATGGAAGATGTGAGCGCCGTCCCGCGGATCACCGACGCGCTCGTCAAAGCAGGGTACGGCAGCGAAGCCCTGGCGAAGGTCTGGTCCGGCAATGTGCTTCGTGTGCTCGCCGCTGCGGAGGCCGAAGCGCAGGCGGAAGCTGGGCAGCGCCCACCTGAACGACTCCATGCGCGCATGAACGGAAGGCGTCAAAACTAAAAACAAGAGCCGCACGGGAGAGATCTTAAGGCGCCACCAGGGGGGAGTTCTTCGCATGACCATCGCTGGATAAGCAACCATTGCACTCGCCACCGCCCTTTCCGCTGCTCGGGTGAGCGCCGCCACCGCGCAGGAAGCGCTGGTTGCCGATATCCAAACCACAACGGAAACGGGACAGGTCGGTGACGATATCATCATCACCGGCACCCGCGCGGAAAGCGTCACCGCCGCAGAAAGCACCGCCCCGATCAAGGTGCTCGGAGCAGAGCTGCTCAGCCATGTCGGCCAACCCAATCTGAACCAAGTGCTGACCCAGCTCGTGCCTTCCTTCACCGCGCAGGCATTCGGCGGCGACACGCCAATCTCACCCTTTCGGCACGGCTGCTTCGCCATGCGGAGCATAGCTGCGCGCTAACCTGTTGGCCGTGTTGTGCCGGATGAAGAAGGCTGCGCGCATCGCTTCGAGCAGCGTCGATTTGCCGGTCTCGTTTGGCTCGATGATGACATTCAGGCCGTCGCTCAGCCCATCGACGACGAACTCATCGCGAGACTTCCGGAAGTTGGTGAGTGCGATGCGCCGAATTTTAAGGCTCATGCTGCGTCCTGTCCACGCTGGTATTCCACGAACAACCGCTCAAGCGCTCGCTTGGCGGTGACGCTGTCGCTACCCCCCGCCTCGATCATCCCCATCAGCTTTGCCGCAGCCGTGCCGATCATCCCCTCCACCTGTAGCTCAGCCAGATCCTGCTCGCTTGGACGACCGACGAGGTCATCTGCTGCAAATGCCAGATGACGCAGGCGATGGCGCAGGTCGTTGTCCAGCTTCCCAAGGATAGTGATCCGGTCGGACAGGCTGACAATGCCGGCGAGCGACAGGCTTAGCAGGGTCGCCGATGGTTCAGTGTCTGTCAGTAAGGGGGGCGGTGAGAGAAGGCCCAAAAACGTACGTTAACGGTTTGCGGCACTCACAGCGGCCTGAGCCGCCTCATGCGGACATGCGTATTCCGACCTCTGAATGCTGAGCAGGCTTAGCCCCGAGGGGCTTGCTCCTGGCCATCCCCGCATCCCGCCCCGACGAGGATCAGCGAGGCGAGCGCGTCCAGCTTCGTGTCGGAACAGGGTTGGTCGTGAGCAAGCGCCAGATACTGGGCAGAACCCAGCAGCGTGTCACGCAATAGTGCGGTGTCGGTGCCGGGCGGCAGCTCGCCGCGAGCGAGCGCGCGGGTGAACATCAGCAAAGCGTCGCACTGGCTGGCACGGATGCGCTCCCGGACGAGGCGGCCCAGCTCGCCATGGTTCTCGCCGTGCAGCTGCATCCGGAGCACCGCCAGCATCGCCGGCGTCCGGCATACGTCGCGGAAGGCGTACAAGTAGGCGCGCAAATCGCCGGCCAGCGAGCCGGTGTCCGGAAGCCCTCCGCTCCACGATGCGGCCTCGAAAGCGCTCAGCGCCAAGGCCTCGCGATTGGGCCAGCGCCGGTAGATGGTCGTCTTGTTGACGCCGGCGCGCGCCGCGACCTCCTCGATCGACAGCTTGTCCGGCCCGACGCGAGCCACCTCGTCCAGCGTCGCTTCCAAAACCTTGGCGACCAGGGGCTCGCCCCGTCGCCGCAAGCCTGATCGCGTCGGCATCATGACCTTATCCGACAGGGCCGAGCCGTTTGCAACGGGAGAGTTGCTTTGCGGTGAGCGGACGGATAGAGCAACGAAGTTGTTGCAATAGGAGATGGCCGTGGTGGATCAGGCGAACGCACCGGTGCTGGTGTCAGGCGGGACCGGAAAGCAGGGCGGCGCGGTGCTGCGCGAACTGCTGAAGCGTGACGTTCCCGTCCGCGCGCTGGTCCGTGATCCTTCGGGCGAGAAGGCCGCGGCGCTCCGGGAACTCGGCGTCGAGCTGGTCAAGGGCGACCTGAACGATCCCGCAAGCCTGCAACCGGCCTGCGCTGGCGTTCGCGCGGTCTTCTCCGTGCAGATGCCCGATATGAGCGATCTCCTCTCCGATCTGGAGCTGACGCAGGCGCGCAACCTGATCGAGGCGGCGAGGGCCGAGGGAGTTCCACACTTCATCCAAAGCTCTGTCTCGGGCACGGCCGAGCGCGAAGATGCGCCCGGCTGGCGCGAGGGGCGTTGGCAT